>NZ_JAJNCU010000001.1 GCF_021026095.1 Salinicoccus halitifaciens
CCGCTTTTTTTACCTGTCGAAGGGCTTTATGTCCCAGCCCCTTTTTCATTTTGGCGCATCTTCAGATTCGAATGTTGCGTCACAGGTTTGATGGTCTTTATTAAAACACAGTGTGGCTTGCCTGCAGGATTCATCAGGAGTTTCTGATAATTAAGAAGTAACATATATCTATTTGGTTTACTTGCCCAACAAATTATCTATATTTTCTAATTAATCACTTTTTTATATTGTCCAATGAGATTCAGTATGATATATTACAAATAATAATTAGTTTAATTGATAAATTAATTATATTAAATCAAACATTGGGTTGATACTGAGGGGAAATATCTGTAGACATTCTAATGTTATTGAATGACTAATTTTTATAACACTGTTTGTAAGCGATTGCAAAAGGGGAGAATGATTTTATGGCAAGGCCGAAATTGGAAGGTGATTTCTCAAGGGAAAAATATCATGTAGCAAAACTGTGGCAGATTGCATTCTTTGCACTGAACAATACTGCGACAAATATTTTCCTGTTTGGTATGGGGTTTGTGACCTACTATGCAGCCGGGATTGCGGGGCTTGCTGTCATGACAGTCAGCACCATCCTCGCACTGATGCGGGTGTTCGACAGCATCACCGATCCCATCATAGGATTCATTATCGACAGGACGGAAACCAAGCTCGGAAAATTCAGGCCGATCATGGTCATCGGTAACCTGATCCTGCTCACAGCGTTCTTGCTAATGTTCAATGTCCTGCATCTCTTTCCGGAGAACATGCAGATGATGGTGTTCATAGTGCTCCAGTTCATCTATATCATCGGGTATACAATGCAGACGACGGTGACCCGGGCGGCGCAGACCGTGCTCACGAACCATCCGAGGCAGAGGCCGTTGTTCTCGATCTTTGATGCGGTGTTTACATTGTCATTGTTCACTTTTGGACAGGTATATGCTTCACAATATCTTATGGGCAGGTACGGAGATTTCACTTATGGCTATTTTGTTGAATTGTCACTGACATTCGCAGCCGTTTCAGCACTCTTCACAGTACTCGCCGTCATCGCAATCTGGGGCAAGGACAGGAAAGAGTTTTACGGAATAGAGGAAGTGAACGTCCGGACAAGGTTTAGGGATTATTGGCCGGTGCTGAAAAGGAACAGGGCGCTGCAGATGCTCGTGTTGTCAGCTGCGACCGACAAGTTTGCAGCGATGTTCATGAATCAGCAGGTTGTGCAGGTCATGTTCTTCGGCATATTGATGGGCAACTTTGCGCTGAGTGGACAGTTTGGGTTGATCGTCCTTGTGCCAAGTTTGATCTTCATTTTCTTTGGTGTCAGGTACGCTCAGAACCTCGGGCTCAGGCGCGCATTGGTGCTGTTCTCTTATATTGGTGCGATTTCATTCTCCATCCTTTTCATCTTGATGGTGCTGTTTGACCCGGAAGAGTTTGCGCTCGGCAACTGGGGTGTACTATCGATTGCATTCCTGATCCTGTATTCAGCCGGCAGGGCCATCAGTTCATTGACGCCCTCAATCGTCATACCGATGATTGCGGATGTCTCCGACTACGAAACATATTCGTCGGGCAGGTATATACCGGGCATGATTTCTGCATTGTTCTCCTTCGTTGATAAGCTGGTGTCCAGTCTGACGCCATTTGTAATCGGTGCTCTGGTTGCCCTGATTGGCTTTGGCGATGAGTTCCCGACGGTGACCGATGAAATGACGACCGGGATATTCTGGGTGGCGATGATCACGGCATTAGGATTCCCGATCGCCGGGTGGGTCATTTCAATCATTGCGATGCGGTTTTATCCTCTGACAAAAGAGAAAATGGCTGAAGTCCAGGAAGAATTGAACAAAACTAAGAATTTCATACTGGATGCACGTGATAAGAAAAGAGCAGAGGCAGCTGCTGATCCGGGTCGGGGTATTGAAGAAGGCTCAGAAGACGATGATTCCAGGAGATAAGTAGTTTATTCATATAAAAATTATTTAGGAGAGATTTCAATGCTATATCCAATCACAACAGAAACAAGAAATGTCATCGATCTATCAGGTATATGGAAATTCAAGGTGGACGAAGGTAATGGCCACGATGAAAAATGGTATGAAGATAAGCTCGATACCAAGAGGCATATGGCGGTCCCGGCCTCTTACAACGATGCGGCTGTTTATGAAGAAATCAGAAATCATGTGGGGACGGTATGGTATGAAAAAGAATTCACCGTACCTAAAATGCTATTGGGTGAGACGATCATCCTGAGGTTCGGGTCTGTCACGCACCATGCGGAAGTTTACTTGAACGGTAAAAAGATCACCCAGCATAAAGGCGGATTCCTGCCGTTCGAAGTGGCCGTGAATGAACATCTGGAAAATGGGCAGAACAGGCTGACGGTCGCGGTGGATAATATATTAGATGAATCCACATTGCCGGTCGGGATGTACGAGGAAAAAGAAGTGAACGGCCGTACGAAGAGATATAACAGCCCGAACTTCGATTTCTTCAATTATGCAGGTATCCACCGTCCGGTCAAGATCTACACGGTGCCTGAAAACCACATTCAGGACCTGAAGGTATTTACAGAGCAGACGGGTAATGAATATGCATTCAACTATAACGTGGAAGTTGCAGGCACGGCGGAAACGGTGGAAATCGCAGTTGAAGACGAAGAGGGGAACATCGTTTATGAAGGGGAAGGCGCAAGCGGCAGTGCAAAGATTGAGGATGCCAAGCTCTGGCAGCCGTTGGACAGCTATTTGTACAACTTCCATGTGTACCTTAAAGACGGTGACGGCGAAACAGTCGACCATTATACACTTCCGACAGGGTTGAGGACGGTTGAGGTCAAAGAGGGTCAGTTCAGGATCAACGGAGAACCATTCTACTTCAAAGGGTTTGGGAAACATGAAGATGTCCACATCAACGGCAGGGGATTCAATGAAGCGGCAAATGTGATGGACTTCAATCTGATGAAGTGGATCGGGGCGAACTCATTCAGAACGGCGCATTACCCTTATTCAGAAGAGATGATGCGGCTTGCCGACCGGGAAGGCTTTGTTGTGATTGACGAAACTTCGGCGGTCGGGGTGCATTTAAACTTCATGGCGACAATGTTTGGAGATGCTGAAAAGAAAGATACATGGAAAGAGATTAAGACGGCAGAACACCACGAAGACGTCATCCGGGACTTGATCGCCCGTGATAAGAACCATCCATCGGTTGTGCTGTGGAGCATTGCGAACGAACCTGCGTCTGAAGAAGAAGGGGCATATGAATACTTCAAACCATTATATGATTTGACAAAAGAGCTCGACCCTGAAAAACGTCCGGCCACAGTCGTGACGCATATGATGTCCACACCGGAAACAGAGCAGGTGGCAGGTCTTGTTGATGTACTGGGGATGAACCGCTACTACGGCTGGTATTCCCAGAGCGGTGATCTGGAGGATGCGAAAATCGCACTCCAGGAGGAGTTCGATTTTTATACATCCGAGTACCCGGACAAACCGATCATTATGACAGAGTACGGTGCAGATACCGTTGCCGGACTGCATGCAGTCGATCCGATCATGTTCACAGAGGAATACCAGAAGTTATACCTGGAAGCGAATCATGAAGTCTTCGATAAGACGAAAAACTTCGTCGGTGAGCATATATGGAATTTCGCAGACTTTGAAACAAGCCAGGGCGTGATCAGGGTCCAGGGGAACAGGAAGGGCATATTTACGCGTGACCGCAGGCCGAAGCTTGCCGCACATTATATGAAAGAACGCTGGGAAAGCATCCCGGACTTCAACTATAAGAAATGATGGATATGAAAGGTGCCGGCCTGCTGATGCCGGTGCCTTTTATGTTCATACTTCAGAATCTCTTCCCATCAATTATAGTGAGATGGTTCATTGAAAAAAACTAAATATAATAAATGTTTTTAATTTGGACATTGAATTTAAGCATAATTAGTTGTACCATTAAACTATTAAATTACGGGAGATTTTTGAATATGATGAGATATTATATAGTTTTTGTAAGCGTCTTCATTTTATTTCTAGGCGCGTGCACCAATACCACGGCGGGTGAAGCGGACAGGCATGATATCACGCTTGCGCATAACCATGCAACGGACCATCCGGTTCATGCTTCTTTGGAACACTTTAAGGAGGAAGTCGAAACCAATTCTGACGGTGATATGCAGGTCACAATCTACGCCAATGAGCAGCTCGGCAGTGAAAGGGAAGTGATCGAGCTGACGCAGACGGGTGCGGTGGATGCGACGAAGGTCAGTGCCGCAGCACTTGAAAGTTTCCGTCCGGAGTATTCAATCTTCAACCTGCCTTACTTGTTCGAATCGGAGGACGAATTCAAAGAGAAGATGAATGATCCGGAAATCGCGAATGTCCTTTACCAGTCTTCAGAAGATATCGGATTCGTGGGCCTGACTTACTTCGATGCGGGAATGCGGAGCCTTTATACGGCGGATCGTGTGGTTGAGAGTACGGATGATATGGCCGGTCTGAAGGTGCGTGTCCAGCCGAGTGCTGCAAGTGTCAATATGATCGAGGCACTTGGCGGGACGGCGACACCGATGGGCTACGGTGAAGTTTATACTGCACTGCAGTCGGGCATCATTGATGCTGCAGAGAACAATCTGACCTCACTTGTCAGCAGCCGTCACGGTGAAGTGGCGGATTACTGGATCTACACGGAGCACACTGTCGTACCGGATATGTTCATCATGAACAAGGCACTTCTGGATGAGATGTCGGATGAACACCGTGAAATCATCTATGACGCATCGGATTCTGCAAACGAGTTCCACGAAGTGGTGTGGGCTGAGGCGACGCGTGAAGCGGAAGACATAGCACAGAATGAGATGGGTGTTGAATTCAGGGAAGTCGACAAATCTTCATTCATCGAAGCATCCCAGCCGCTTCACGAAGAGATGAAGCAGGATGAAACGATGGCACCGATCTATGAAATGTTCAGGGGGGAAGATGATGAAGCAAATTAAACTGACCGTGGATAAAGTGATCCTCGGTTTTGCGAGTATCGCGATTGTCGCCATGACGCTCCTTGCGGTGTGGCAGGTCATCGCGAGATACATACTGAACGACCCGAGTACGCTCAGTGAAGAGATCATCAGATACACCCTGATCTGGTTCACACTGCTCGGTGCGGCTTATGTATTCGGACAGAATAAGCATATTACGATTTTATTCATACGTGAAAAATTCCCTTGGAAGGTGCAGCTGTTCCTGACATATCTGGCGCAGTTCGCCGTGCTTTTGACCGCGATCGTCGTCTTCATATACGGCGGCATCAGGATAACGATGCTCACAATCCCACAGATTGCGCCGGCGACGGGCATCTCCATGGGGTTTGTCTACTCGGCACTCCCGGTGTCGGGTGTGATCATTTTATTCTATACGATATATAACATCATGACGATCGAACGTACCGCAATGACAGATGAAGAGGATGTGAAAAGCGTATGAGTACAACCGTATTGGCAGGCATCATGATTTTCGGGCTGCTGCTCTTATTCCTGGTGATTGGGTTTCCGATCGCGATCGCCATCCTGCTCAGTTCATTGTTCACGCTGATGCTCATACTGCCGTTTGACACGACGGTCTTGACCGGGGCACAGCGGCTCGTCACCGAAATGGACAGCTTCACGATGCTTGCGATTCCTTTATTCGTCCTGGCCGGGATCATCATGAACAACGGTGGCATCGCGTTCCGTCTCATCAACTTTGCGAAAGTGCTCGTCGGCAGGATGCCGGGATCGCTTGCGCATACGAACGTCGTCGGGAACATGTTATTTGGTTCGATTGCGGGATCGAGTGTGGCATCTGCTGCTGCAATGGGGCGCATCATGGGGCCGATGCAGGAGAACAGCGGCTATGACAGGAAGTATTCTGCTGCCGTCAATATCGCCTCGGCGCCGGCCGGTCTGATCATTCCACCGACGACGATACTGATCGTCTACTCGCTTGTGAGCGGCGGGACGTCCATTGCAGCGCTCTTCATCGCCGGATACATACCGGGTATACTGTGGGGACTTACAACGATGGTGATTGCCTATATATTCGCGAAAAAATATAAATATCCGGTTGCCGATAAAATCTCATGGCGTGATAAGGCGTTTTTGACAGTCGATGCGATTCCAAGCCTTCTTCTGATCATCATCGTCATCGGTGGGATTGTTGCCGGGATATTTACGGCAACGGAAGGTGCGGCGATCGCTGTCATCTACTCGACAGTGCTGTCGATTATATATAAGAGCCTGAAGTTCGAGGACTTCCCGAAGATCATGAAGGAGACGGTGGAGATCACCGGCATGATACTGCTTCTGATCACGGCATCCGGCCTGTTTTCACTCGTCATGTCCTATACGGGTCTGCCGGAGGCGATGAGTGAAGGGCTGCTCAGCCTCACCGACAACCCGATATTCATCCTGCTGCTGATGACGATTTTCCTTTTGGCTATTGGCACATTTATGGACATCACGCCGGCCGTATTGATATTCACACCGATATTCCTGCCGATCGCGATGGATATGGGCATCGACCCGATCCACTTCGGTATCATCATGACGTTCAACCTGTGCATCGGCAACATCACACCGCCGGTCGGCTCAGCGCTTTTCGTCGGTGCAAGTGTTGCGAACATCAGGGTCGAGAAAGTGATTCCGATGCTGGTGCCTTTCTTCATCGCGTTGATCGTTATGCTGCTGGTCATCACGTTCGTACCTTGGTTCAGCATGTTCCTACCGGACCTTTTGGGCCTGAGTTGATATAAATGAAATTTAGGAGAGATACAATGATTGACAAGGATTTCCTGCTCACTACAGAGACGGCGAAATGGTTATACCATGATGTGGCAAAAGATATGCCGATCATCGACTATCATAATCATCTTGATCCAAAAGAAATATATGAAAATGAAAACTATGCCTCCATCACCGACGTGTGGCTCGGCGGCGACCACTACAAATGGCGTGCCATGCGGGCGGCAGGGATTGATGAGGAAAAGATCACGGGTGATGCGGATGAAAAAGAGAAGTTCGACGCATTCGCCGAGACCCTGCCCAAGCTTTTCGGCAACCAATTGCTGCACTGGACGCAGCTTGAACTGAAGCACTTTTTCGGTATCGAAGAATTTCTTTCCCCAAAGACGGCGGATGACATTTATGAGCAGACGAACAGGATGCTGGCGGATGATGCTCTTAAGCCGAGAAGCATTTTGAAGAACTTGAATGTCGAGTTCCTCGGTACGACGGATGATCCTGCGGATGATTTGAAGTACCATAAGCTGCTTGCAGAAGACGAGACGTTTGATGTGAAGATTGCACCGTCATTCCGTCCGGATAAGGCATTGGCGATCGATGCGGAGGATTACGGCGAGTGGCTTGAAAGACTAGAGTCTGCTGCGGATATGAAAGTGGACAATTATGAGAGGTTTTTGGAGGCGATGGATGCGCGTCTTGAGTACTTCGATGCGCACGGCTGCAAGGCTTCCGATCATGGCATCAATGAGATGTTCTATGAGGAAGCTTCGGTTGATGAGGCGGCTGATATATTTGAAAAAGTTTTGGGCGGCGGTGCCGTGAGTGAGAAGGAAGTCGCGCAGTTCAAGACGTATACGCTTGTGCATCTTGCGAAGCGGTATAATGCGTACGGCTGGGCGATGCAGCTGCACATAGGGCCGCTCAGGAACAATAATTCAAGGATGTTCGAGCGCACGGGTCCGGACAGCGGATTCGACTCCATCAATGACGGGCTTGTGGCACAGCCATTGAGCAGATTTTTAGATGCAGTCGATAAGACGGATGAGCTGCCGAAGACGATACTGTACACATTGAACCCGAGGGACAACATCATCATGGCGACGATGGCGGGTAACTTCCAATCCGGCGGTGTGCCTGGCAAAGTGCAGTTCGGCACGGCATGGTGGTTCAACGACAACTATGACGGCATGATGGCACAGATGAAGGAGCTTGCGAATGCGGGTGCATTCAAGACGTTCATCGGCATGCTGACGGATTCACGGAGTATGCTCAGTTTCGTGCGCCACGAGTACTTCAGAAGGATACTGTGCGAGCTGCTCGGGCAGTGGGCGGAGCAGGGCATGATTCCACGTGATGAGGATCTTTTGAAAGAGTACGTGGAAGGCATCTGCTATTTAAATGCGAAAAATTACTTCGGCCTGGAAGGCTGAGGAGGAGAGATATCAATGGAAATGAGCTTCAGATGGTACGGCAACGACGACCCTGTGACACTTGAATATATACGCCAGATTCCGCAGATGAAAGGCATCGTCTCTGCAATCTACGACATTCCTGCAGGCGAAGTGTGGCCGTATGAAGAGATCGTGAAATTGCGGGATCAGATTGCTGGGCATGGCATGAGATTGAACGTCATAGAATCCGTCCCGGTGCATGAGGACATCAAGATGGGCCGCGGACGGCGCGATGAGCTGATTGAAAACTATAAGGAGACGATCCGTAATCTGTCTAGGGCAGGAATTAAGACAGTTTGTTATAACTTCATGCCGGTCTTCGACTGGACGCGCACGGAGCTTGAGGCGCCTTTGGAAGATGGATCGAATTCACTGAAGTATGACGAAGCGACGGTCAAAAACATCGATCCGCTGAGCGGTGAACTGACACTGCCGGGGTGGGACTTGTCCTATCAGACGGATGACCTGAAGGAAATCATTGATGCTTACCAGGAAATCAGTGAAGATCAGCTGTTTGAAAACCTGGTTTACTTCCTTGAGCGGATCATTCCGGTGGCTGAAGAAGAAGACGTGCTGATGGCCATCCATCCGGACGATCCGCCATGGGGTATCTTCGGACTGCCGCGCATCATCACGGGTGCTAGTGCTTTACGCAAGCTGTTCGAAGCGGTGCCGAGCAGGCATAACGGCATCACGTTCTGCACCGGTTCCTACGGTGCAAGCCCGGATAATGATTTGTTTGAAATCATTGAGCTTGCTAAAGAACGAATCCATTTCGTCCATGCAAGGAACGTGAAATGGACGGGGGACTTGTCCTTCCAGGAAACGTCCCATTCGGTCCATGACGGGTCGCTTGATATGGTGGGCATCGTTGAAGCGCTGATTCAGGCGGGCGTTGACGCACCAATCCGTCCGGACCACGGCCGCATGATTTGGGGCGAGACTGGGCGCCCGGGTTATGGTCTTTATGACAGGGCCCTCGGTGCCGCCTACCTGAACGGCATCATCGATACGGTGAATCGGACAGACTGATAAAAAAATCCCTCCCTGCATATGCAGGGAGGGTTCACTTATTCAGCGGTAAGCATTGAGGTTCAGGTGGTTCACATCCAGGAACTTCGCAAGGGGCACGAGTGCTGCGCCGAGCGCACTGGAATGCTCGCCGAGCGGGGAGATGAGTATTTCCTCATAATCGATGAACGATGAAGAGAGAGTTGGTTTCAGATCATCCAGCAGCTCCGGGTACTGCGTGAATATGCGGCTGTTGATGACGAGTTTCCTCGGGTTGAATATGTTGATGATATTATTCAATCCGACAGCGAGGTCCGAAATATAGTCTTTGATGACGACTTTCGTCTTCTCATCCGCCATCAGGGAAGCGTAAGTCGGATGGTCATGCAGGCTGATGTTGTGACTGCTGAGCTTTTGGACCAGCACCTCATCTGAAGCATACTGTTCGAAGCAGCCTTTATTGCCGCACCGGCATTCGGCGCCGTTCTTCCGGATGATCATATGGCCGACCTCGCCCGCATAGCCGGTGAAGCCGCGGAAGACTTCATCGTTTAAGAGTATGCCGAGTCCGATGCCGCTTTGAAGCGTCACTGAGAACAGGTTCGACTGGTAGTCCGTGAAGGATTTTTCGGCAAGGACGGCCATATTCGCATTATTATCGACATACACAGGTACCTGGTAAGTGTCTTTGAGCAGGTCGATCAGCGGGGCCAGCTCAAACTGTGTCGGCGGGGCATAAAGCAGCTCATGGTTTTCATTCACAATGCCGTGCAGGCTGATGCCGATCCCGGCGAGCCGATCCCGGCGAGCCGATTCGGCGTATAGACCGAGTTGTACTCCTTGATAATCGGACCGAGGATCTCCGGCAGGCGTGATGCGAGCTCATCGGTGCGCCGGATGTCGAAGTCGAATATGTTGTTGTAGATCGTCATCCCCTTAAGGTTGATCAGGACGATGCGTATATGGCCGCGGTCGATATCGATCCCGATGGTGTATGTACTCATTGGATTCAGTTCAAGGTTGATCGGCCGGCGCCCCGGCTGCTGGTAGTTTTCCACCGGCTTCTCGATGACGAGGGACTGGTTGATCAGGGTATTGACCTGGGAGGAGACCGTCGCCTTGTTGAGACCGGTGCGTTTTGCGATGTTCACCCGGGAGATCGACCTGCTGCGGATGATATCTTCCAGCACAAGCCGCCGGTTCATGGATTTAATATAGTTTGCATCACCTGTTACCATTGAAGGCACCTCATTTTAGTATGGTTATTGAACTAATTCTACCAAACAGAAGCACAGTGGACAAACCCATAATGAATTACAGGAGGAATAATGATGAATATCAATACACAGACAGACTTGAGCGGCAAAGTAGCTATCGTTACAGGCGGCGGCGGGGTCATTGGGTCTTATTTCTGCAGGGCACTTGCTGCAGCGGGGGCAAAAGTCGCCGTACTCGGCCGGACGCTTGAGACATGCGAGAATGTCGCTGAAGAGATTAAAATCTCGGGCGGGGAAGCGATCGCCGTCAGCTGTGACGTGACGGATAAGTCATCGGTCGAAGCGGCGCGTGAAACGATCAATGATGCGCTCGGCACATGCGACATCCTTGTCAACGGCGCGGGCGGCAACCATCCTTCCGCCTCGACGGAGGACGAGTACCTCGATCTCGATAAACTTGATGATCCGGATGTGAAGAATTTCTTCGCACTCGACACCGACGGCATCGATTTCGTCTTCAAGCTGAACTTCCTCGGCACGCTGATCCCTTCCCAGATCTTCGGGAAGGATATGGCACCGAAAGAGCATGCGACGGTCATCAACATCTCATCGATGAACGCATTCACGCCGCTCACCAAAATACCAGCGTACAGCGGGGCGAAGTCATCGGTGACGAACTTCACCCAGTGGCTGAGCGTCTACATGTCGAAAACGGGCGTGCGTGTGAACGGCATCGCGCCGGGCTTCCTTGCAACAAAGCAGAATAAAGACCTCCTCTTCGACCAGGACGGCAACCTCACCGAACGCAGCCACAAGATCATCGGTGCAACACCGATGGGCCGCTTCGGCGAACCGGAGGAATTGCTCGGCACACTGCTTTACCTGGCGGACGAGAAAGCCTCAGGTTTCGTCACGGGCATCACCATACCGGTGGACGGCGGATTCTCTGCCTACTCCGGCGTCTAATTGGAAATGAAGAACTCCCCTCAAAAAGATGAGGGGAGTCTTTTTATTGTATATTATTTTACCGCTTCACTTCACTCGTTGCATCGAGCACTGTGTGCATGCCGGAGATGTCCTCGGTCAGGAAGTCGCCGCTGATCGTGTGTTTATAGAGCATGTTGCCAAGTGCATTCTTAACGGTGTCTTCGTGACTCAGATTGTTCATCAGGCCGTGGATGATGCCCGCTGTATACGCGTCCCCGGTGCCGATCCGGTCGAGGATGTCCACTTCGTAGGATTCCGTTTCAGTGATTTCACGATCCGTGTACATCATCCCTTTGATGATGTTTTTATTGGAATGGATGACGGTGCGCTGTGTGAAGGCGATGTGTTTGATCTTGTAGCGATCGCTGATTTTCTCAAGGATCGGCTTGAGCGTATCAGCATCCGGATTGCGTTCAAGGCCGTCCTTGATGTCTGTGCCGTCCTCGATCAGTTCCAACGGTTCATAGCCGAATATGACATCGCAGTAATGGATGAACTGCGGCATCGTCCGCCTGGCCTCCTCGAAACTCCAGAGGTTCCCCCTGAAGTTCAGGTCGGCACTGACGGTCATGCCCTCACTTTTGGCTGCCTTCAATGCTTCCAGCAGTATGGCCTGCAGCTCGATGTTGAGTGCCGGCGTGATGCCGCTGAAATGGAACCAGTCATAATCTTGGAGAATTTTCTCGAAATCGTAGTCTTCCATGCTGGACTGTTCGAAGCTCGAGTACTTCCTGTCATAGATGACGGCGGAAGGGCGGAGATTGAACCCCTGTTCGAGGAAATATGTCCCCATGCGTGCACCCTGCATGTTGATGTGCTCAGTGTTGACATTGTTGCTTTTGAGTAAGGAGACTGTACGCTGGCCGAACCCATTGTCGGGGAGGGCAGTGATCATGGATGTATCGATGCCTGAAGCGGCAAGGCTCATGGCGACATTCATCTCACTGCCGCCGATATTGATGTTGAACTGATTGGCGGTCTTGAAAGTGGAGGAAGTCTCCGTACTCAACCGCATCATGATTTCACCGAAAGTAATAAATTTCATCTTTATTCTCCTTCCGCCAATTCCTGGTATCTTGCGACGAAGCTCTGTGTATTTTCTTTGACGACTTCAGGATTGGAACCATTATAGCCTTTCGCAAGCGCGCTGCCGATGCCGATCGCAAACGCGCCATTCGCCATCCACTCGGACATATTCTCTTTATTGACACCGCCGGACGGCATAAGGTTTGCGTACGGGATCGGCCCTTTGATGTCCTTGATGAAGGAAGCACCGAGCACCCCGCCCGGGAAGATCTTGATGACGTCCACACCGGACTTCATCGCAGCAGTGATTTCCGTTGCGGTGGCACATCCCGGCAGGTAGGGGATCTGGTTCAGGTTGCACAGCTCGGAAACTTCCGCATCGAAGTGCGGGCTCACGACATAGCGGGCGCCGCTGCGGATGGCTGCATCGGCGGTGCCGACGGACATCACCGTACCTGCACCGACGCATATGCCTGGTTGTTCTGCGAAGTGCTCGATGAGTTCTCCCGCTTTCGGCGTTGTGTAGGTGATTTCAATATTCTTGATGCCGCCCTCGATGATGCCTTCAATCATTTTGACGGTGTCGTCGAAACCCTGGCCCCTGACGACCGCAATGAGGTAGTTCTCTTTGATCTGTTTCAATATTTCATATTTCTTCATAAATTCCGCTCCTTAAAAATTAATAATCTTGACGGTATACACAAGAGGGTATACATTTGAAATACTACTAAAACGATTTACTAAAACGTTTTATCATTTAGGAGCATTATACCATGAAAAGAATCACAATCAAAGATGTCGCAGAGCATGCCGGCGTCTCCATCAGTACGGTCTCCCAGTACATCAACGGGCGCTACAGCTACATGGGGGAGGAGACGAAAAGGAGGATTGAAGAAGCCGTGCGGGAGCTCGGATACCGGCCAAACTTCATGGCGCGCAACCTGAAGAAGCGCTCCACCAGGACGATCGGCATCATCGTCTCGAACATACTTCACCATTTCGCCGTGTCCGTGACCCGGAAGATCGAGGACTACTGCGATGCCGACGGCTACAGCCTCATCATCTGCAATGCAGACGATGACCCGGCGAAAGAGGAAAAGTACATCAACAACCTGCTTGAGAAGCAGGTCGACGGTCTTGTCATCATGCCGACGGCGGGGAATGACGCGCTGTACAGGAAACTCGCCGAGCAGAAATTCCCGGTCGTCTTCATCGACCGCTTCATGGAAGGCGTGGATATACCTTCATTTAAATTGGACAACCGGCATGCAGTGGGACTCTCTTATGATTATCTGAGGAGGCAGCAGGTCGAAAACTGTTATTATATCGGCGCCTCCAATGTCATGGACATCACCCCGCGCACCGAGCGCCTTGAGGCCTTCAAGAAACTTGCACCCGGAGGGAAGATCATCACAGGTGAAAATGAAAGGTTGTACAACCGTATAGAGGAAGAATTCACAGACGGCCAGTCGAACGGCATCATACTCGCCAACGATTTCGCATTAATGGCTTTCTTGGAGTATGCGAAACAGCAGGGGTTGGATTTGGTGGAAGCGAACAAAGTGATCGCGATAGACGACCCCCCCCTTGCCGGTGTTTATAATCCAAGCATCCCAACCATCGCCCAGCCGATAGAGGAGATTGCTCAGAACGCGTATCGGCAGTTGATGAGGCATATCGAAGGCGAGGGCCGTGCAACGAAGATGGTGAACAATTATAAGGGGAAGATTGTAGAGCGGTGACTTTAGCTTTATTGATTATATTAATATGTATACGAGCGGTTCGGTGAGAAGGGTAGAGTAAGTGCTTAATTTAAATTTAATTTTAAAACCATCATTAATATTTTTTAATGATGGTTTTATCATGCTAATGGGGTTTTCATTATGGTTCATCAACAGCTGGAAAAGATTGTGCTTGATTAGAACGATTATGATAGTGTTGTTTTACTTCTCCCTGCTATCGCAGTTCTCCTAGATAAATAGTGCCTTCGCTTTGATAAACTTTTTAATCATAGTTTTTTCGAGATATTTAATATAGCTTCTCACTAATAATCGATAAAAGTTCATGATATGAAACTTTAGAAATTTAAAAATATACACTGTTGATATAGTGGTTTAAAGATTAACAAAGAAAGTTGGAGGAAAGTATGGAAAATGTAACTGAATCCAGGCTTTTTCCTTGGAAAATGCTGGTGTTTTTATTTTTTATTCAACTTGTCATCGCTTTTGTAGCCAGAAGCCTGGCACCCTTGGGTGCAGTGATAGGTCAGGATTTGAATCTGACAATGTTTCAGATTGGTCTGTTTCCTGCTGCTTTGTTTTTAGGTCAATCTCTGGTTTCCATTCCATCCGGTATATTAACTGACAAAATTGGCTCCAGGAATATGCTGGTGATCATTTCATTGCTCTTAAGCATCACTTTTTATCTCATCGCTCTTTCATCTTCATTTCTGATGATTTTCATTTTGATAATTTTTGCAGGTTTTGCCTACGGCTCGTCACATCCTTCCACTAACAAAGGGGTCAACTCTTGGTTTGATTTGAAAAAAAGAGGGACTGCGATGGGTATCAAACAAATGGGAGTGACCATGGGATCGGCATCAGCAGCTTTACTGCTCCTTCCACTTGCAACCAGTATTGGTTGGCCGGGAGCTTTGAGTGTTGCAGCTTCAATTCTGTTGATTTTCGGCATCATATTTTACTTTAAGTATCAGGAACCTGAGAAATTAAATACAATAAAAAAGACAGAAATAGAATCGAATCCCTTAAATATATTTTTACATAGAAAACTGATTCTTATAACGATTAGTGCCATGTTATTAAGCGGTTCGCAGGCTGTGCTTAACACGTTTATTGTTTTATATGCATTCGAGTCATTAAGTTTATCACTGATTCTTGCAGGAATTTTGCTGGGTATAGCAGAATTTGGTGGTGCCGTGGGGAGGCTAGGGTGGGGCTGGCTGAGTGACAATTTATTTTCGGGAAGAAGATTGATTGTATTACTGATCATCTCAGTGTTGGTGGCTGTTCAAAGCATAATCACTTCATTAATGCCCGTAGGGACGCCTTTTTATTTAACTTGTATTATTATCTTCATTTTCGGTCTTGGAGCATCAGGTTTTAATGGTATATGGATGAACGCCACTTCAGAAATCGTTCCTTCTTCTTTATCAGGTACAGCGACAGGTGTCAGTATAACCTTCAGTTCATGGGGAGCAATTTTATTTCCTCCTTTGTTTGGGATAATCAGGGATTATACAGGTTCATATTTTTGGGGCTGGTGGTTGATTGTTTTATTGATGATAATTTCCACATTGGCATTATTAATAGCTGTAAAATCCAAAAATAAATATTGAAATTTCACTATTTTAAACAATCAGTTTGTTTAGTGGTTTTTTTAAACATATAATTGATTTAGAATTTTCAGAAATGAAAGCGCTTTATAAGCAAAGGGAGAAATTAGGGGGAGGATGAATTGATTGAATCAGTCCGGCGAGCTTGTAACATTATCAGTTGTTTCACAAACGAAGAACCTATTTTAGGAAATGCAGAAATTGCAGAGAAGTTAAACTTAAGCAGGAGTACAACGCACCATCTAATTAAGACGTTACACACGGAAGGGGTTCTAATGAAAGAAGGTGCGAGTAAGTATCGTCTCGGATGGAAAATCATCGATTGGAATAATGGAGTTATGCATCAGCATGAAATTTATAACACTGCTTTACCGATGGTCAAGGGGCTCGTTGAAAAATACAATGGCACAGCTCACATTGGGATGTATGACAAAGGGGATGTAGTTTTCGTACTTCGAATTTCTTCAGAGAATGCCTATCCAGTGTCAACTTCCCTCGGAGGTAGAAAACCGGCTCATAGCACGAGTCTTGGCAAAGTGCTTCTCGCTTTCAATCGGGCTTATTTACAGGAAACGATAGCAAGAGGACTTTCGAAGCAAGGAAGAAACACAATCACAGAAGTGAACATGTTGAAAAGAGAATTGAACACAGTTAAAAAGAATAGTTATTCCGTCAGTATAGATGAAAATGACACTTCTACATATGCAATAGCGGCACCCATTCAATCCTATTCTGGTGAAACTATAGCATCTGTAAACCTGGTTGGCTCGATTGAGTATATGAAAAATCAAAATAAGGAGGAAATGGTCAGAACTATTATAAATACAGGAAAGTCAGTATCCAGAGAACTAGGGTATATAGAACTTGCTTAAAAATCTTATAAAAAGGGGACTAGCTTTATGAAATTTCGACATATTTACTTATTCTTTGCGTTGATTGGGGTATTAGTTTTGGCAGCATGCGGAAACGGTGAGTCTGAAAATAATGGGGAAGCAGAGGAAAATGCAGAGGCTGAGGGTAGTGCAGAAGCGGATGCCGCAGCAAGCGAAGACGGTGAGACGTATGAATTCAGATTGGGACATATAGCACCTGATGACCATATATGGAATGAAGGCGCAAATAAGCTTGCTGAAGAGCTTGAAGAAAGATCCGGCGGCCGGATGACAATGGAAATTTATCCTGGTGGCCAACTGGGTAACGACGCAGATATGATGCAGCAGATACAATCAGGCTCTCTGGATTTTGGTCTGATTACTAATGCACATTTAACATCAGAATCAGATGCATTCAGTGCATGGTTTGCACCATTCCTGTTTGATTCCTATGAAGAAGCCTTGGAAGCAAGTAACACAGAACTGGCCGCTGAAATTTTGGCCACTCTGGACGGGCAGGGCGTAAAAGCGATGGATTATATGTTCTCCGGACACCGTACGATGATGTTCACTGAAAAAGTTGAGTCTCCAGAAGATATTTCAGGTTTGACTTTGAGAGTGACACCAAGCCCCGCACTGGAAGACTGGTACCGCATGTTAGGTGCAAGCCCTGAATCTATTCCTCTTCCGGATGTTTATCAGTCAGCACAAACAGGCGTCATTGACGGAATGGAAATGGATCTGGATGCCGCTGTCACATCAAACTTCAATGAGGTTACAGGTTACGGGGCGATGACCAACCATATGGTCTGGCCTTCTGTAATGGTAATGAACGAGAATCTGTATGAGGGAATGTCTGAAGAAGACCAGGCGATAGTTGAAGAATCTATGGCCGCAGCTTCCGAATATGGAACTATGGAAAGAGCGAGTTTGGAAGAAGAATATATTGAAACGCTCACAGATCGCGGTATGGAACTTTATAATATGGAAGATGGTGCATTCGACTCATATATAGAAGAATTTGATGCACAGTATAGAGAGCTCGACCCTCTCATTGATGAGTTTATCGGGGAATTCAGATAGCACTGTAATTTTGAGCAGAGATGATCATCTTCGACAGATGGTCATCTCGTATCATTTTTATATAAAGGAGGAGGACATATGGAGAAAATCAGCAATCTAATCGCAACAATTGAAAAATTCCTCTCTATTTTGCTTATAGCTGGAATTACACTGGTTCTATTTATACATGTTATTTTTAGGTACATATTAAATGACCCCATTTATTGGGCAAGCGAAGCCAGCATATTCATGATGGCTTGGGCTACATTTCTTGGGGGAAGTTTAGGTTTAAAGTATAAAATGCAATCATCATTTACCTTTTTTATAAATAGGCTCACTGCAGCACAGCGAAGGGTTTTGAGCATCATAACCCATATACTGATGTTAGGTTTTTTAGGACTTCTGATTTATGTCAGTTTTGAATGGGTTTTATCTCTATCCGGAAGTTCTTCCAGTTCTTTGAGAATACCTATGTGGATCCCGTATTCATGTGTCCCGGTTGGATTGACATTCGCATTCATACATTTGCTAAATCATCTGGTTAATTTATTCAAAGGTCAAGAAGAGGAGGAGGCTGTTGTATGATCATTGTAACCATACTTATATTCATTCTTCTTCTGTTTATAGGAATGCCAATTTCGTTGGTCTTGATTATTTCATCATTGTCCTACCTTCTTCTGACAGGTAATCTGGATTTGCTGAACTCTGTACCGCAGCAAATGTTTTCAGGGATTAATAACAGCGGATTGCTGGCGATTCCCTTGTTCATGCTGGCAGGAGAATTGATGAACTCCGGAGGGATAACCACACGGTTGATTACTTTCTCCAAATCCATAATAGGACATTTAAGAGGAGGACTCGCTTATGTTGCTGTCATAGCTAATATGTTCCTTGCCTCCATATTGGGTTCGGCGAATGCACAGGCAGCAATGATGAGTAAAGTTATGGTGCCGGAGATGGAACGTGAAGGGTATGACCGGGGATTTGCTTCAGCGCTCACCTTGTCATCTTCCATAGTCGCACCTGTCATCCCGCCAAGTATGCTATTCATTATATATGGCACATTGAGCGGCGCATCGATCGGCACATTATTCCTCGCCGGAATTGTACCAGGTGTGATGCTGGGACTGAGTTTCATGCTCATCATCATATATTTAAGCAAAAAAAATAATTTTCCAAAAAGTGAACGTCCGCCTGTTAAGGAGATGACAATAAATTTTTTTCAAGTGATACCAGCTCTCTTGATACCATTCATCATCATCTTTGGTATATTGAGTGGCATCTTTACGCCAACAGAGTCAGCTGCTGTGGCATGTATTCTTGCAGTCATCCTCGGCTTTTCTTATAAACAGCTAAAAATCAAAAATATACCTGAAATTTTAAAAAGTACAGCAATCAGTACAGCTGTCATCACCTTTTTAATAGTTATGGCGAATGTGTTCGGGTTCATTCTCGCTTTCGAAAGAATACCTCAGTTGATTACTGAGACGATGTTAAGTCTTTCTGAAAATCCAATTGTATTCCTGCTTCTGGTCAATATATTGCTACTTTTGTTGGGGACTGTATTGGATGGTATAGCGGCATTGATTATACTGGTGCCTGTCTTTACTCCTTTACTGCCAATTTATGATGTGGATCCTGTACATTTTGGTGTAATCATAACAATCAACTTGACCATAGGTTTAATGACACCGCCAGTAGGAACCGGGTTGTTCATAGTTTCATCCATAGCTAAAGTCACCTTGGAAAGATTATTGAAGTCAATGTTTCCTTTTTTAGTAGTAGCAATCATCATGTTGCTGGTCATTACTTATTGGGAAGATGCCATATTGTGGATTCCCAATCTATATTCAGAATAAATTTTACATGCTGAGCAACTCGTTGGAGTTGCTCTTTTTTTATTGAAACTAAAATTTTTATATTTTAGATAAGAATTTTCAGATAATATCACCATGTGAAATTATCAAGTTGTTGGATGAAAGGGCTTACATTATAGTTTAGATAATACATATTTCAGATTAAGGAGGAAAAATTTTATGGAGTAATTATTAACATTTAGAATTTTCCTGATTTTACTAAGTCTCTATCAGGAAATTCAATGCATCATATTTAAACTAAATATAACTTAGGAATAAGTTGGAGGAGGAATCTTTAAATGAGCATAAGAACAGGACAAGAGTTCATCGATTCAATCAGGAAGCAAAAACCGGACATTTGGTTAGGTGGAAAGAAAATTGAAAATGTGGTCGACCATCCATACTTTGAACAACCAGTAAAAGAGATTGCAAAGTTGTATGACATGCAGCATGATCCGGAGTATCAAGATGAGATCACCCATATTTGTGAGGAGACAGGCGAGCGAATTAATAACTCTTTCCTTAATCCGACGGAACCTGAACATATTCAAATGAGAAGACGTCTATTTGAAGTGTGGGCCGAGTCCACTTTTGGACTCATGGGAAGAACGCCCGATTTTCTTAATACAGTAGTGACAGGCATGGCTGCAAATGACTGGTTCTACAGGAATTATGGAGAAGAATATGGGGATAATATAGTCAACTATTATAAATATATCAGGGACAATGATTTATTTTTAACGCATGCAATTGTGAATCCGCAGAATGACAGAAGCCAGTCTTCCCATGGACAACAGGATGAATTCACTCATCTGGGTGTCGTTAAGGAAACTGAAGAAGGTCTGGTCGTCAGAGGTGCGAAAATGCTGGCCACGCTTGCCCCTATTACAAACGAAGTGATCATTTACTCTTACCCTGGCTTCAGTCCTGGAGACGAGAAATATGCAATATCATTTGCACTTCCAATCGACACACCGGGATTGCGTTTATACTGTCGTGAACAAGCCCAGTCTGGAGAGCGTTCCACCTGGGATCACCCACTGGCTTCCCGGTTTGAAGAGTCAGATGCTCTGCTTGTATTTAATGATGTTCTTGTACCTTGGGAGAGGGTTTTCATCAATCAGAACGTGGAAGCAGGGAACAGACTTTACGCAGGCACAGGTGTCAATCAGCAGCCTTCACATCAGTCAGCTGTCAGGGGTCTTGCCAAGCTTTCCTTCGTTTCCGACGTTGCTTGCTCTGTGGCAGACAGCATAGGAGTGGATGGATTCTTAAATGTACAAAATCAACTCTCAGAGTTGATTCAATCTGCAGAAGTTATCAGGGCTTTGGTCAGAACGGCAGAAAGGGAATACGAAGTGACTGCAACAGGAGAACTCAGACCGAACATCGTCCCGCTTGAAACGATACGGGGATTGTTACCTCACACATATCCAAAAGCAATTCAAATTTTACAGACGATCGGTGCAGGAGGGTTATTGATGTCACCGACTGAAGCAGATTTTAATAATCCTGAAATTGCTGATCAAATGGAGCAATACTATGTAGGCCGAACAGATGTGACGTCAGAAGACCGAGTCAGGTTGTTCAAACTGGCCTGGGATTTATGTGGTGAAGCATTTGGTCAAAGACTGGTCCAGTATGAGAGATATTATTCAGGAGACCCTGTCAGGAAAATGGGTATGTTCTACAATGCACATAAAAAGAAAAATCCGACTTATCCAAGAGTGGAAAGAGCATTACAAGAGGGTGCAGAGCTTTCAGAGTATGGTAAAACTCAAACAGCTAATTAAATAATAAAAAGATAAACAGAGAAACTTTAGGATTAAGCAAAAAAATAAATTATATATTATGGAGGTTTTACTTATGGTTAGAGAATTCAAAGCAGAAAGTTTACAAGGATGGATTGTTGAAAACGAGGATAAATTACAGCCACCTGTCAACAACAAAGAAATGTTCCCAGGTTCGAATATGATTGTAATGATGGTCGGGGGACCGAATAGAAGACGTGATTTCCACGTCAGCCCAGCGGAGGAATTCTTCTATCAGATTAAGGGCGACTGTTATGTGGAAATTATCAATGATGAAGGAAATCGTGAAGTCGTTGAGGTTAAGGAAGGGGAAGTATTCATGCTCCCGGCCAATGTCCCGCATTCACCACACCGTGTTGCTGACACAATTGGCATGGTCATAGAAGAAAACAGAGGCGAAGGGGTGCAGGAAGACATGGTCTGGTACTGTGAAAACTGCAACCATGAAATGCACAGAGCCACAATGGAACTGACAGATATTGCTGTTCAGATCAAGGGGGCCATCGATGAATTCAACTCCAGTAAAGAACTGAGAACTTGTGACAATTGTGGCCATGTCATGTCGGAGGAAGTTGAACTATGGAAACCAGAGTAGATTTTCATACCCATATCATCCCTGAGGAAATTCCTGACTTTGTAGAAAAGTTTGGGGACGGAAAATGGCCGACATTGGAAAAAACATGCTCTTGCGGAGCGAACATTATGGTGGAAGGTAAAGTTTTTCGGGAAGTGACTGATCAAGTTTGGAGTCCCGAGAAGCGGATTGAAGATATGGATAGGGAAGGCGTCGACATTCAAGTGTTGTCGCCAATCCCTGTAACCTTCTCTTATTGGGCTGAAGCGGGTCAGGCTGAAGAAATGTCTAAAATACAAAACGATTTCATCGCACAGACGGTGCAGCAATATCCCGATCGCTTCATCGGTCTTGGGACGGTGCCACTGCAAGATACTGAAGTCTCCATAAGAGAGATGGAACGTTGTAAATATGAATTGGGTTTGAAAGGTATAGAAATTGGCACCAATATTAATGGGAAAAACCTTGATGATCCTGCATTCACCGAGTTTTTCAAAAAAGCAGAAGAGTGGGAAGTCCCTTTGTTTGTTCATCCGTGGGAAACGTTGGGAAGGGAAAGGATGCCGCGACATAATTTCATGTATACCGTCGGCATGCCGAGTGAGACGGCACTTGCTGCTGCCAGCCTTATTAACGGCGGAGTCATCGAAAAGTTCCCAGATTTGAAAGTGTGCTTTGCACACGGTGGCGGTTCTTTTCCATATATACTCCCAAGGTTGGATCAAGGCTGGGAAGTATGGCCGGACTTGAGAAAAACCAGTAAACCACCAAGTCATTACACCAAGAACTTTTATTTTGATTCCTTGAATTATAGTCCACAGAATTTAAAGTATCTAATTGAAAAGTTCGGCTATACGAATGTTGTCATGGGATCGGATTATCCTTTCCTGTTACGTGAAATTCCCCCTGGAAAAGTCATTGATGATACGCCTGAGCTCGCCGATGAGGAAAGAGAAGCAGTACTTGGCCTGAATGCACTTGATTTTCTGAATATTGATAAGGAGGCACTTCTTCATGCAAACAAAAAGTCCTGAAGAACAACTAGAGGAAATGGGTTTGAAACTTCCTGCTCTGCGTCCTGCTGTCGGCAGTTATGTCAGTTGCATGAGAAGCGGTAATCTGATTTTCACAGCTGGTCAAGGTGTGGACGAATACCATGGAAAGCTGGGGCGTGAATTGACGACCGAAGAAGGCTACCTCGCAGCGCGTCAGTCCATGCTTAATCTCTTAGCTGTCTTAAAAAATGAGCTGGGCGACCTTGGTAAAGTTAACAAATTCTTAAAGCTGTTGGTCATGATCAACTCGACCGAAGAGTTTATCGAACAGCCTAAAGTAGCAAATGGAGCTTCTGACCTTTTGGAAGAATTATTTTCTGAGAAAGGGAAACACAGCCGTTCAGCAGTTGGGATGGCACAGTTACCGAACAACACGGCAATTGAAATCGAGATGGTCGTCGAAGTAAAAGAGTAGGAGGATAAAATGAACATTGAAGTAGGGAATATAAAACTTATTGAAGATGCAAAGTTATTTATCGATGGTGAATATGTGGATTCTCATACAGGTGAAACTTTCGATACTATCAACCCAGCCACGAATGAAAAACTGGCTTCAGTGGCTAAAGCGGATATCACAGACACCAAACGGGCCATTGATATTGCTCACCGCACATTTGAAAGCGGAATCTGGAGTAAGATGCCAGTGGAGGAAAGATCCAAAATTCTGTGTAAAATGTCAGACTTGATTTTGGAAAAACTAGATGAACTGGCATACATTGAAACGATGGACGTGGGTAAACCAATTAGTGAAAGCAAAGGTTTTGATATACCAAGGTCAGCCTCCAATTTCAGATTCTTTGCAGAAATGATTAAATATATCACGCAGGAATATTATGAAATGAATAATTATTATTCATATTCCCAGTATAATCCAGCCGGGGTCACGAGTTTGATAATCCCATGGAACCTACCTTTCATGCAAATGACATGGAAAGCATCAGCGGCGCTCGCAGTTGGAAACACCGTAGTGATAAAACCAGCTTCCAATACACCGCTCAGTGCACTGAAGCTCGGAGAAATTGCAAACGAAGCGGGGCTGCCGCCAGGTGTACTCAATATCATCACCGGTTCGGGTAGCGTGGTAGGTACAGAAATGTCAGTCAACCCGAAAGTAAAAAGACTCTCTTTTGTAGGAGAAACAGAAACTGGAAAGACTGTTATGCAAAACGCAGCGAAAAGTTTAACTCCTGTTTCTTTAGAGCTAGGGGGTAAATCAGCCAATATAATTTTTGAAGATGCTGATCTTGATGAAGCAGTTGAAGGTTCCATAGAAGCCATCTTCAGAAATCAAGGAGAAATCTGTTTGGCCGGATCAAGAATCCTTGTGGAGGAAAAAGTCTATCAACAATTCCTGGACAGGTTCGTCGAGAGGGTTAAGAAGATAAAGGTCGGCGATCCCCTGGATGAAGAGACAGATATGGGAGCTATAGTATCTAAGGACCAATTGGGCACTGTAGAATACTACGTCCAGTTAGGATTGGATGAGGGTGCTAAGATCGCATATGGCGGAGAGAGAGTAAAAGAATTTGAGAATGGTAATTATTATCAGCCTACAGTCGTTTATGATGTAGACAATAAAATGAGGATTGCCCAGGAGGAAATATTTGGCCCCGTCGCTGTTGTCATTCCTTTTAAGGACGAACAGGAAGCAATCGATATAGCCAATGATTCCATATATGGTTTAGCAGGGGTGGTCTGGACGAATGACTTAAGAAAAGCTCAGCGAGTCACTTCTGCTGTCGATTCAGGTTTATTATGGGTCAACTGCTGGTACATACGTGATTTACGTACACCTTTCGGTGGCTCCAAGGATAGCGGAATCGGCAGAGAAGGCGGCAAATATAGCTTTGACTTCTATTCTGAAATTAAAACAATCACAATGAAAAAATAAAAGGCTTAATATGAAGTATTTATTGAATCAATATAATCTATTATAAATAGAAGTGAAGGTGCGGAAATGAAAGTTACTGAGGAGATTAATAGCGAAATTATTGAGTACTTATTGTATGCGGAAAGAGACGCACATGAAGTACTTAAAATAACAAACGAATATCCCGAACTGAATATAGAACAGGCTTATAAGATTCAAAAAGGGTTACTGGAAAAGCGAATAAAAGAAAACAATACGGAAAAAGTCGGCATAAAGCTAGGGTTGACCAGTAAAGCGAAACAAGAAATGATGGGCGTGAATGAGCCGATTTATGGAGATTTACATGCCGACATGAGAGAGGAAAGCGATCAGCCAATCAGTTGTTCAGATTTGATTCACCCCAAAATTGAACCGGAAATCGCTTTTTTCATAGAGGAAGATATAGTTGGGAGTAATATCTCCGAAGATGATATTTTAAAAGCGACAAAGTATATAGCGCCTGCCTTAGAAATTATCGACAGCAGATATAAAGATTTTAAGTTTACTCTTGTTGATGTAGTAGCGGATAATTGTTCTTCTTCTAAATTTTTGGTCGGCGAAAAAACTTTATTAAATGAAGAAATTGATTTAGGTAATATTCAGATGTCTATGGATAAAAATGAAGTAACAGTACAAACCGGTGTAAGTTCAGCTGTATTGGGACATCCGCTCACAGCTATGGCTTGGGCAGCGAATCTGCTGATTGAAAATGGAGGTGGCTTCAAGAAAGGTGATATTGTGCTCAGTGGTGCCATCACTGAAGCTGTCACAGTTGAACCTGGAGACACTATTTCAGCTGAATTTGACTATATTGGGGCAATTAAGGCATCATTCTCCGAATAGAGCGGAAGTAATTCAAATACTTGAAGGAGTGGTATCATGGATGATCGTCAGTTTAGAAATGCAATGGGTAAATTTGCTACAGGTGTCAACGTAATCGCAACAGAGGTGGACGGTGAAACTTACGGCATGACAGCCAATGCATTCATGTCGGTCTCACTCGATCCAAAACTCATCGTCATCTCAATCGGAGACAAAGCAAAGATGCTGGAGCGCATCAGGGAGAGCGGCAAATTCTCGGTCAACGTGTTGTCTTGTGAGCAGCAGGAAGAATCCATGCGCTTTGCAGGCCAGAAGCAGTTCGAGGATAAGTTCGAATTCGATGAACTCGCCGGTGTGCCGGTCGTGGAAAACGCAGTCTGCCAATTGTCATGCGAAGTGTACAACGAACACACCGAAGGGGACCATGTTCTCTTCATCGGAAAAGTCAATGACTTGGCTATGACAGAAGCGGATCCGTTGATTTTCAACTGCGGAAAATACAGAAGACTGGAAGCTATGGAAGAAGTTAAATAATTATATTTAAACCTTAAAGGGGATGTTGGAAATGGAAATCATACACCTGAAAGATACCAATCTGCAGTATTGGCAAACACATTCAAGGGAAAATGTTGTCGCACTCGGCTTTTTCGACGGGGTGCATAAAGGTCATCAACATGTCATTGATACAGCCAAGGCAGTCGCGGATGAGAAGAACGTATCGCTCGATGTCATGAGTTTCTTTCCTCATCCCAAGACGGTGCTCTCAAACGGCAAAATCGTCATCCAGTACCTGATGACGCTCGATGAGAAGGCGAAAGCGCTGGAAGCGATGGGCGTGGACCGGTTCTATATCGTCAATTTCACCAAAGCCTTCGCCGCGCTGCCGCCGGAGGAGTATATCGAAGAATATCTCTATAAGTTCGGCACGGTGCATGCCGTGGCAGGGTTCGATTTCACGTACGGTTCCAAAGGCGCAGGGAAGATCGGTACGCTCTACGAAACATCCGGCCGCCGGATCACAGCGACAGAGGTCGGCAAAGTGGAATGCCAGGGCGAGAAAGTGAGCTCGACGCTGATCCGGGAGATGATCCTCACCGGGCGCATGCAGAAAGTGGAAGAGCTGATGGGCAGGCCTTTCACCACCCATACCCGCATTTCGAACGGCTACTTCCAGCATCAGCCGGCATTCATACTGCCGGAGAGCGGCTACTATGACGTGATGCTCGAATCGCGGTTCCACAAGCTGAACTGTACATTATATGTGGATAATGAGAACAACCATATCGGCTTTACCGACAAGACGCTGTTGAAGCATTTCAACAACAGGAATATCAAGATCACATGGTTCAATAAAACAGCTGCATTTGCGTACAAGCAATATGCCACCGTGTAGAAGGAGATCAGCATAATGCCAGATATCAAGAAATTAGCAGATGAAATATATGAAGCAGAAAAGACGGGCGTACCCATCCAGCCGCTCACCGAAAGGCATCCGGAGCTCACAGCTGCGGATGCTTATGCGGTCCAGCTGAAATATGCCGAACGCCGGATGGATGACGGCGCGGTCGTCAAAGGCAAGAAGATCGGCCTGACGTCCAAGGCCATGCAGGAGATGCTCGGCGTCGACCAGCCGGATTACGGCCATATCTTCGATGATATGATCTACAAGGAAGGCGAGAAAATCGATGTCGGCCGGTTCATTCAGCCGAGGATCGAATTCGAGATCGCCTTCGTGCTGAAAGAAGACATCGATGCTGCGAATATCACAGCGGATAATGCGGCGGACTACATCGATTATGCGGTGCCGGCCGCAGAACTCATCGACAGCCGGATCGCCGACTGGAAGATCAAGTTCGAGGATACGGTGTCCGATAACGGTTCCTCCGCCGGTGCACTGCTCGGTGAAAAGCAGCTGAAGCTTGACGATATCGACCTGCCGGCTGAACGGATGGAGATCTTCAAAAACGGCATGAAGATCGACAAAGGCTATGGCAGCGCGGTGCTCGGCAACCCGCTGGAAGCCGTCGTATGGCTTGCGAAGTCCCTCGACGAGTACGATATCGGCTTGAAAAAAGGCGAAGTCGTGCTGGCCGGATCACTGACCAAAGCCATGGATGTGGACGCTGGTGATATATTCGAAGCGCATTTTGAGAATCTTGGCTCGGTCAAGGTTGAATTTTAAGTACACTAACATTCCTATCGAAGATATTTTAATTTCGCATTAGATACTGGTCTCTTATAAAATTTATATACAGAAATGAGAAAGCACCCATGAGAATATGGTTGTTTTAATTTGAATCCTTTGTAGCTTTTCGTCCATGTTCCTCATACGCAGTTAACACAGGCATGAGTGTAATTTATAAGTTGAGAAAGTGATGTATCCATAAGGGTACATCATTTTTTTATTGATAAAAGATTTACGTTAACTGAATTTTATTTCACATAAATTAATTATTTTTAAAATTTAATTGAAATTTCAATTAATTATGATGTATAATTACATCAACTATTCAGCAAAATGAAAAGAAGGTGTTATGATGACAAAGTCAAGCTCCGAACTCGATATGGAAAGAAAGCGCTTCAGACCTGAAATTGAAGGGTTGCGTATCGTCGCAGCACTGCTTGTCGCGGTTTATCACATTTGGATGCAGAGGGTGTCGGGCGGTGTGGATGTATTTTTCGTCGTATCGGGTTTCCTCATTACTGCTTCTTTGTTATCGAAAGTCAGGAAAGACGGTACAGTCAATTTCTTCGACTTCATACTGGGTCTTGCCAAAAGGCTGTTTCCCGCCGCTTTCACCGTACTTTTCACCGTGATCATCGTAAGCTACTTCATTTTGCCTGAAACACAGTGGATGCAGACGATCAAAGAAGTCTTCGCTTCAATTCTGTATCTTGAAAACTGGCAGCTCGCCATATCGAATACCGATTATCTGGACCAATCAAATGCGAAAAGCCCGGTGCAGCACTTCTGGGCCATGAGCATCCAGGGTCAGTTTTATATCATCTGGTTCTTCATCATTATGCTCGCACTCTGGATCAGTCGGAAGCTGAGAGGGGAAATCAAAAAGACGCTGTTCATCATACTCACTGCCCTGACGGTTGTCTCCTTTGGTTTTTCCGTTTATCTCACGGAAGTGAACCAGCCTTTCGCATATTTCGATACAAGGACACGAGTATGGGAATTCGCCCTCGGCGGTCTGTTGTTCCTGTTCATCACCAAAATCAAACTTCCGTACTGGATGAGCGGCATGGTCGGATGGTTCGGTCTCGCTGCCCTCGTCAGCTGCGGTGTGCTTTTGGATGTAGGCGGACAGTTTCCAGGTTACGTCGCCCTCTGGCCGGTATTGGCGGCAATACTGATCCTCGCCGCAGGAGAGAATCCGACAAGATTCGGAGTGGAGAAATTCCTCGGTTCCGGACCTATGAGGAAACTCGGCGGCTATTCATACGGCCTGTACTTATGGCATTGGCCGATTGTGGCATTTTATTATGTGGTGATGGAGACGCGAGATATACCAGTGCTTCACGGTATCCTCATTATCCTGGTGTCATTTGGATTGTCATGGATTGTGACGAATGTCGTTGAAAAACCAATCAGAAGCATAAAAGGAATAAAGAACTACCGGCCGAAGGTGGCCACCGTCCTGGTGATGATGGCACTTCCGGCGGTCATAGCCAACACGGCGTGGGTCGGTTCACTCCAGAACAATGTCGCTGAAAGCACGACAGATTCGGCGCAGGATTTTCCGGGAGCGATGGCGGTGGAAAATGATATAGACATTACTTATGATGCCGACACCCCGCTGCTGCCGAGGCCAGCGAACCTGGATGGCGATGTCGCCGACACCTATGAAATCGGCTGCCATCATGAAGACGGACAGAAGGAACTCCCGGTATGTGAATATGGGGATCTGGAAGATCCGAAATATGAAGTGATACTGGTCGGCGGGTCGCATGTCGTGCCGTGGCTGGGTACACTGCAGACCTTCGCGCAGGAAGAGGAAATCAAGATCTATAACATCACCAAGATCAGCTGCCGCTTCAACGGGGAAGGTGTCGGTGAGGAAATGTCGCCGGACTGCCTTGAATGGAACCAGATGGCGAAAGAAAAGGTGATCGAGCTCGATGCGGACCTGATTATCGTCAATACGGACGTGGGGGATGGAAGCGTGCCGGAAGTCGAACCTGAAAGGGTCGATTTGTACCGGGAACTGGAGAAGCACGACGTTGAAATATTCGGCATCAGGAACAATCCGCGCCCGCTGTTCGATATGAACATATGCGCAAATCCTGAAAATGTCGATCATGAAGACTGTGTAATCCCTGCAGAAGAATACGTCCCGCAACCGAGCAAATGGAGCAGGGTGGAAAATAAACCCGGAAACGTCACAGAATATGACTACTCCGAATACTTCTGTCCGGACGGCAGCTGTCCGGCCATCATCGGCAAGACAATCGTCTATTTCGACGGCTTCCATATGTCGAACAGCTATGCTGAGTCCATGGGTCCGATAGTCAGGGAAGATCTGATGGAGAAGCTTGAGAGCTTGGAGCGCTAGAAACTGTTTAAAACAATATAAAACACCTCCGAAATGGTACAATGAATCAGGTACCGAGTCCCGGAGGTGTTTTTGCGTGGACAGAAACAGATATTCAACTGATGGGGAGTGTACGGCCAGGATGGTTTTATTTATTTCAGTATAGTTTACTTACATAATTACAGCGGGTACATGATAGTATAACGATGAAGGCGGGGTGGACGGTTATGGACATGCAGGAAATGAAGCGGATATTCTCAAGCAATGAAGGTATCGTACTGACATTCATATTCACCCTGATCTTCATCATCACGAACCTCATCATGGTGGATTTCGCAGGTGTTCAGGAGCTGATCATAGGACAGGACCAGACACCGTTCTTCATCCTGATACTCATCGTGATCCTGGCATACCTCTTTAAAAATTCGAAAGTTGAAATGAATCAGACGAGATTTTTATTTATAACAGTATGGAGCTTGTACGTCCTCAGCATCTTCATCAGCATGGTCGTGAACCGGGACTTCGTATGGACGGAAGGGTTCGTGCTTGTGATGCTGTCGGTCATGTTCTGCTTCAGGCTGCCGAGGGAACTTTTAACTATCATAGTGATTTCAGCCTTGATCAGTCTGCCGGCGTTGCTGTTGCAGCCGCATGTCCTGAATGAGACCGGTGCGACATTCGTATTGATCTATACTGCTGGATTGATGTTCCTGCCGAGGAGTAATAAAGCCATGTTGTATTACGGCCTGCCGGCATTTGCACTGCTGCTGGTAATGACACACAGCAGAACTGCGATTGCGGTGTTTGTGGTGGTCACTGTGATCCAGCTGATTTACATCAATTTATATCAGAAGTCAGGACGGGACAGGAGACGGTTCTTTATTGTTTTGGCAGCAGTGCTTCTCGGGGTGATCATCGCATTCATCAGACCGATATACAATTTCTTCATCGGCGGCAGCATCACTTCCGATGGGACGGATTTGAATCAGCTGACCTCCGGCAGGTTCGAGCCGTGGATGCATGTCGTGGATAATATGTCATGGTTCGGTGAGGGGCGTGACTATATCGACTTTACATCACTGCTCCATGTGCACAATATATTTTTTGATACATTGGGACGGTACGGCCTCATCACCACTCTGCTGTTTACCGTGTTGCTTATCGGGGCGTTGATCATTGCGTTGAGGTCGGTCAGGACATTTCATATCGCACTGTACATCTTCACATTCATCCTGATTGGGATGACGGAGTACAATTACCTTTTCATGTTTGTTTACTTCAGCCCGGTGATACTGTTGTTTGCGATAGTGAGTTATATGATAGAGACAGCGGATATAAATTATTTTAAACACCTGCACCCATTTAGATGAGTGTAGGTGTTTATCTTGTTCTTTAAATGAAAATGTTAATAACTTTTTTGTGTGAGATGTCTCCTAGAATAATTGAGGTGAATAATAAAGTAATTAAGCATTTTGAAACTCAAGATGTTTAACAACAAATCATAATATTTTACAAAAAATGATTACTCTATACAAACATTGTAAAATGCAGTACCGAAACTAGTTACAGAAGCATGAGTTTTATCAACATCAACTTCTCTGAACTGTTTAGTGCTATCGAAAATCTCACGTGTCATTCCTAAGGTCTGGATGACTTTTTCTTCATCTCCACCAAATTCATCTAATAAACGATCAATAGCTTCTTTAGATTTTATAATACTATCGTTAGACTTAATATCAAAATATTCTTGAGTATTATAATAGGGATCATAAAAAGTTTTCTTTTTCAAAGGTTTGCCAGGTGGGATATTGATTAATCCTACTCTTTGCAAATTACTTAAACTAATAGCAGTTTGATCAGAGTCGAACATATCATCTATTATAAAATAATTATTTAAATAAATACTACTTAAATCCTCAAATTTTAGAAGATAACGAGCCACCGGAATCGTTGACTTATTCATCTTTTTAAAAAGATAAGCATCAATAGGAGATAATTGTTTAATAACCTCTACGAAAGCATGATTAACTTCTTTGTTATATCTATTGTCCATTGACCTTGATATTAAGTTGATAAACAACTCTCTTAAATCCTTTTCATCTATATAATATTTAGTACTTTCTAAGGCTGGTCCAATAAGGCTAAGTTTAGGTTCCTGGATATTTTCGTCAGGTATTTCTGATATATTATCACCAATTGTTAAAAGAAATTTTTCTAAATCTTTTTGACGGATCGCTTGTTTCTTAGCACTGGCAAAATTTACCCAACCGAATGCATAATCCCAGGCTGCTCCAAATGTTTCTGCAGGTTTTTCCGCAGCTTTGCCTGCGAATTTATCTAAAAAAGCTTTTGTTGCACCATATCCTAAATTATTTTCATCCATTTTTCTTCCTCCGCCTCTTAGTTTCAAAAAATTATAATATCATTTTGAAAATAACAGTCCATAACTACTCTTTTAATTTTAACTTTGTCCAATTCTAAAGTCATAGTTTGGATTTTATCTTTATTGAGTTTCTAAAAATCTAGAATATCTATTCTGATACTTTTTCTTTGTGAAATATATAAAGATAGGATTATAAATTCTAACATTTCTTCAAATATAACATGTATTATTTAGAATTTTAAGAAATCTACTGTAATAGTATTTAAGCTTTTCTCTTACGTTAAAGTCAATTACGAAATACCTATAATAAATTTGAAAAATTATTACTGAATTAAATTTATTTCTCTTTCAAGATTTATTGCTTATTATTTTAGTAAGAAATACTGATGAGTATTTTTAAGATCTTATCTTAATTAGCACTCCGAATCTATTTACCTTTTCATGTTCGTCTACTTCAGCCCGGTGATATTGTTGTTTGTGATAGTGAGTCATCTGCTTGAAGTTATCCGGGAGGAAAAAAGAAGATATATATAATAGAATCATTGAGTGAGTTTGCCCATGCCAAGAGGCGTGGGTATTTTTTAAAGTTTTTGTAAGGACAGGGTCATTTTATTTTAAGCCGTTCAATGTTAAACTGTATTATGGTAAAAAATACAAGTTAAAACAATGATGAGAAAGGACGTTTTCATGCCAAGGTTCACTAGGATGGTTTTATTGACTTTAAGCTTCATTACGGTGATTGGGGTGGTCCTTGCCAGTGTCATCGCACTCAACTTCTCCGAAGTGAGAAGCGGCATCGGGAGTGTTTTCGGTCAGTCTTCTCCGGATGAGTCGGAAATGCCTGAAGAGGACGAAGAACTTGCGGAACTGGCCGATGCCGGTTCGGACGGAGAGTTTAATGTATCCGATGAATCAATGGATGATGGCCTGCCGAGTGAGCAGCAATTCGCAGACGATCTTCACCATATGACCCATCAGAAGGTCAGAGCCTCACCAAAGTGGGGGAGCCTTGCAATCACAGATGAGCGTATCGAGCAGATGTATGAAACAGCCGAGGCATCGGATTATACCTACAGGAAATTTTATATGAGAGCTCTTGAAGATTGGATGGAAGGCGACTTCTCGAATGCCGTTCAGGTGCACAACATTATATGGACTGAACAGAACGGCAATGTCGGTAAGGCTACAGGTCTGATGACACCGGAAGAAGAAGAGGAATATATTGAAAGACATTTTGAGTGAGCAGGCCATCGGCCTGCTTTTTTCATTTTGGAAAAGCAAAAAAAGTAGTCGGGGAAGACTGCACCTTAAGTGTTATTAAATATTTTTATCACACTCTATACAAATCCGGTATTTCACTTATCACCGAATATATCCTATCCTTGAGTTATCAATTTCAGTGAGGGGTATGAAAATGACAAATTATAATTATGATGTAGTGGTAGTGGGTACAGGAAACGCGGCTTTGAGTGCAGCGCTGAGTGCAGGCGAAGATGGTTTGAAGGTGCTGATGGTGGAGAAGGGGCCGAAGCATAAGCGTGGGGGCAACTCATTCTTCACAGATGGTGCGATCCGTACGGCCTACGGTGATAAGGAAGGTTTAAGCCGTGTCATTGATAGCTTAAGTGAATCGGAGCTTGAGGAAATAGAACTTCCGGAATACATGGAGGAGGATTACTACGGGGACATCATGAAGGTGACCCAGGAGAAAAGTGATCCGGCTCTGGCGGGTCACCTCAGCTCGAAATCCTATGAGACAATCCTTTGGATGAAGGAGCAGGGCGTCGAGTTCCAGCTCAACGAAAACCAGTACTTCGAGAAGGATGGCAAAAAGGTGTTCTGGGGCGGCCTGCCGATCAAGACGGTGAACAAGGGCATCGGTCTTGTGGAGGCATTGTTTGATAAAGCTGAGGAGCGCGGCATCGATATCTGGTACGAATCGCCGGCGGTCTCCGTTGAAAAGACGGATGGAAAGATTTCAGGCGTCCATGTAGACAGTAAGGAGTTTGGTGAAGTGCTCGTGGAATGCCGTTCTGTGATTCTTGCGTGCGGCGGATTTGAAGCGAACAAGGAGAAGCGTGCGGAGCACTTGGGCCCGCAGTGGGAAAATGCGGTCGTCCGCGGCAGTGAGTACAATACTGGCGACGGTATTTCCATGGCACTGGGTGTGGGTGTAGCGAAGTCAGGACAGTATGACGGATGCCATGCGCATACGACGGATTACAATTCACCACGTACTGGAGATTACAGTAAACCGGGCGACATTTATAAAAAGTCCTCGTATCCATTGGGTCTGATCGTGAACGTGGAAGGTGAACGCTTCGTCGATGAAGGTCTGGATTTCAGAAACTATACTTATGCCAAGTACGGCAAGGAAACGCTGAAGCAGACGGATCAGAAGGCATTCCAGATTTATGATTCCCAGGTGAGACACCTGCTCAGGAAAGAGTACGACCTTGAAGAGGCGACGATGATTAAAGCTGATACAGTGGAGGAATTGGCTGAGAAGATGGGCGTGGATAAGGAGAACTTCCTTCAGACCATCAAAGGATACAATGCGGCGGTCCAGGACGGCGACTACAACCCGGGTGTGAAGGACGGCAAGTCGACCAAAGGTTTGGATGTCGATAAGACGAACTGGGCATTGAAGTTCGAAGAGGGGCCATTCTATGCCTATCCGGTCACATGCGGCATCACATTCACATTCGGTGCGGTCAAAGTGAACGAGCATGCCGAAGCGCTGGATGAGAACGGTGAGAAAATCGACGGCCTCTATGCGGCCGGGGAAATGGTCGGGGACCTGTTCCATCATAACTATCCGGGCGGTTCGGGCCTCATGTCCGGTTCCGTCTTCGGAAGGACGGCAGGGGATTCCGTCAAAGAATATTTGAAGCAGCCGGCAGGGATATAATTAATAGTGAAGCGCGCTAGCCATGAGGCAGCGCGCTTTTTTAGTGATTGATATTTCCCCACTCCTGCATGTGGGTGATGAACTTATCCACAGTCACAAGGTGCTGGACATCAGCATTGTACATGAGCCAGGTGTCACGTGTGATCGGCGCACCTTCCGAATCCAGGACCGGTTCTTTGTGCAGATGGTCTTCTTCTTTTAAACAGATGGCGGGTACGATGGTGTAGCCGAGGCCGCGCTTCACCAGTTCCTTGCTCGTTTCCAGCCGGTCGACCTCCATTTCGATGGTGGCGGGCGTGGCATATGTATCGGCCCACCAGTGCTGAATCGTTTCCTTTAGGGAGGTGTCGGTGCTGTACCGGATCTGCCGATGTCCCGGAAGCTGCTTAAGGTCAAGCTTCTCCTGGGAGATGATGTAGAGGGGTTCTTTATTTAAAAGTGTCTTATGTTTATGGCCCGGGTAGTCCGTGCGCAGTATGCCGATATGGATATTGCCTCTGGATAAGGCGCTGTGGATGGCACTGCTCCAGCCGGTCTGAACGTTGAAGCGGACTTTCGGGTATTTGAGCGAGAAGCTTTTGAGCAGGTCCGGCAGCACATACTGTGCAAAGTTGCTCGAGACGCCGATCTTCAATGTACCTGCGATTTCGCCCTCCATATTATTGATGTTGTCCTTCATGACCATGAACGCTTTCAGCATATCGCGGGCATAGGCGACGAGGTATTCACCTTCCGCAGTGAACTCGATGCCGCTCCGCGTCTTGATGATGAGTCCCGCCCCGATTTCCTCCTCAAGGTTCTTCAGCCTGTAGCTTAGGGAAGGCTGGGAGACGTACAAACGTTCCGCCGTCTTCGTTATATTCTTCTCTTCATGCAGTATGTTCAGCATATGCCAATCTTTATAGTCCATCGATATCACCTTGAATATTTAAAATATTTTGTTAACTCATATATCATTATGGCTTATAAACACAGGGTTATCAAATTATTTTATCGTATCGGATAAAATATCAATATTTCACTTATGTAATGTAAGCGGTTACTCTATGTCTATAACATTCAGGGGGATGGATGAATATGAAAAAACTATCTTTGATGATATCGATAATATTTTTATGCGGCGCGCTTATGGCATTGAATCCGCTGACCACGAGCGGCAGCGGGGAAGAGGATCCGGCCGGGCACAACCTTTTGACATTCGTCGTGCCTTTTGAGGCAGGAGGCGGCACCGATATATTCGGCCGCTTTTTCACACCATATTTCTCGGACCAGATGGAAGGGAATCCGCTGGTGCAGGTCGAGAATATCCCGGGCGGGGGAAGCATCACGGGGACGAATGAATTTGCGCAGTCGAAGCCGAAGGACGGCAGCCATTTGCTGACATCCAGTGCTTCCTCGCATATCCCTTATATGCTGGATCAGTCTTCCGTGAACTATGATTTCAAAAACATGAAGCCGATCATCGGCTCGCCAATGGGCGGTGTCGTCTACACCACACCTGAGAAAGCCGAACAGTTCAGGGAGGATTTGACGAGTTTCGAGGAGCCGCTTTATTACGCAGGCATTTCACCGAGCGGACTGGACCTCGTGACGCTGTTGTCATATGAAGTGCTCGACCTCAATTTCCATGGTGTACTCGGCTACGGCGGACGCGGCCCGTCACGTGTTGCATTCGAGCAGGGTGAGAGCAATCTGGATTACCAGACGACCTCTGCCTACAACAACAACGTCAAGCCGCTTGTGGAGAACGGCACGGCCGAACCTTTGTACAGTCTCGGACAGATCGATCAGAACGGCGACCTTGTAAGGGATCCGCAGTTCCCGGAGCTGCCGACGGTGGAGGAAGTTTATATTGACCAATACGGCGAAGCACCGTCCGGTGAAGTATGGGAGGCGTACAAGCAGATGGTGAATGCCGCATATACTTTGAATAAAGTCATCTGGGTCCATGAAGATGCACCGGTGGAATCAATCGCCCGCCTGCAGGATGGGGCCGAAGGCATCAGACAGGACGAAGATTTTATAGAAAACTCGGAAACCGTGCTTGAAGGCTACGATGTCCTGTCCGGTGATGCGCTGCAGAAACAGATTGACGAAGCGTTCAATGTTTCCGAAAGCAGTAAGACACTGATACAGGATTACCTGCTTGAAAAATACGATCTGGATATTACAGAGCTCTAGGAGGGGTTCATTATGATAGAAAGCGCAATTGAAGCATTGGCGATCGTACTTGATCCTTCACGGCTCATTTATATGTTCCTAGGCATCGGAATCGGCATCGTCGTGGGTCTTTTGCCGGGGCTGAGCGGCACGGTGGGTATGGCATTGCTGCTGCCGTTCGTCTTCGGGATGGACCCTTATGTAGGGATCGCCCTACTCATCGGCATGGTCGCGGTCATACAGACCGGGGACACGTTCCCCTCCATACTGCTTGGCATACCCGGCACTTCCGGCTCCCAGGCAACCATCATGGACGGCTATCCGCTCGCACAGCAGGGTAAGGCCGCAAAAGCGATGGGGGCGGCGTTCTTCAGTTCGCTCGTCGGCGGGGTCATCGGCGGCATCGCTCTGTTCCTCACGATCCCGTTCGCAGAACCCTTGATCACAGCATTCAGCTCACCTGAACTGTTCATGCTGACGATGCTCGGGCTCAGCATGACGGGACTCCTGGCAGGAAAATCGGTTTTCAAAGGCATTCTTGCAGGCCTGGTCGGTCTGCTGCTCGGTGCAATCGGCAGTGCACCTGCGGTGCCGGAATACCGTTATACTTTCGACTCATTGTATTTGACGCAGGGATTGTCGCTGCCGGTGGTGGCCATGGCGATATTCGCCTTCCCGATCATCATTACAATGCTTACGGAAAAGAAGAAAGTGTCTGAAGTCGCAAAGCTTGAAGGCGGCGCCCTGCAGGGTGTGATGACTTCATTGAAGAATAAATTCCTCATGGCACGGAGTGCAGTCATCGGGGTCATCATCGGTTTCATACCGGGCCTCGGTGGCAGCGTCGTCGACTGGATCGCCTACGGCTTCGGTAAAAAGACCGTGAAGAACAACACCTTCGGCGAAGGGGACATCCGGGGTGTCATCGCACCTGAAAGTGCAAACAACGCAAAAGAGGGCGGATCGATGATCCCGACGCTTTTATTCGGCATACCGGGGAGCGGGACGACCGCAATACTGCTCGGTGGACTCACGCTGATGGGGCTTGAAGCGGGACCGTCCATGATCACGACGAACTTGGACGTGACACTTTCAATAGTATGGACACTTGTATTCGCGAACATATTCGGTGCAATACTATGCCTGATGTTGATACGGCCGATCTCTAAACTCAGTACGATCAGCGGTGAAATGATCGTGCCGTTCCTGCTGGTGCTGCTCGTCATCGGCGCATATCAGAGTTCATTGTCCTGGGGCGATCTTGTCGTATTCGTCATTATCGGACTGTTCGGCTATCTCATGACCATACTCGACTGGCCGAGGCCGCCGCTCCTCATCGGTTTCGTCCTTGCGATGTCGGCTGAAAGATACTATTGGATATCCATTGAACGGTACGGCTGGGAATGGATCACCAATCCGCTGGTGATCATCCTTGCGGTGGTCATCATCGTGCTCCTGACAGGAGGCGCCATCATGAAGCGGTTCAGTAGAAGGATAGAAAGTGGAGGTGAAAGCCGATGAACAAAGCTTTGGCCAATATATTATTCACCGGCTTCATATTCGTCATGTTCACCCTCGCCTGGATCGAGGCGCTGACATTCACCCGGCTGGCGCAGTTCTTTCCATTATATATATCACTCGCAGGTTCGACCTTATCGCTCGTATATCTGTTGAAGACGCTGATTGATTACAGGAAGGAGACGTCGGCGGAGGAACGCGCAGAGCATATACAGATACTTAAACCATTGCGTTACGTCGTATGGGTGCTCGGCTATCTGCTGCTGATCTATGTCTTCGGATTCATCATAGCGACCGCAGTCTTCCTGTTCGTATTCCTGATATACGAATCCCGCATGAAGGTGATGCAGTCTTTAGTGTCCATGGCCATCACGCTTGTCGTCGTGACATATTTGAGCGCAGCAATCAACATCGAGTGGCCGGCGAGCCTGCTCGGACTATAGGAGAAAAGGAGAGTAAACCATGCATGAATTTGAAAAGATCCGCTCCGTCATCATTAGGGGCGGCACAAGCAAAGGTGTATTCATAATGAAGAATGAGCTGCCGACAGATCCCGTGGTGCGGGATGCAGTCATTTCATCAATGTTCGGCGGTGCAGACGATAGGCAGATCGACGGCCTCGGCGGTGCAAACTCCTTGACCAGCAAGGTCGCCATCATCAGTGTATCGAGAAGGGAAGATGCAGATGTCGATTACACATTCGGCCAGGTCGATGTGAAAACCGGAGTCGTCGATTACAACTCCAACTGCGGCAATATATTGAGCGGTGTCGGCCCTTTTGCGATAGATGAAGGGCTGGTTGAAATCACGGAACCTGTGACCCGCGTCAGGATCTACAATACGAATACGGATAAGGTAATCCATGCGGAAGTGCCGGTGCAGAACGGCAAGGCGGCAATCACCGGTGACTATGCGATAGACGGCGTGCCGGGCACTGGGGCGAAGATCACTCTCGACTTCATCGATGCAGCGGGCTCCAAGACCGGTGAGTTGTTCCCGACGGGGCAGAGGAAGGAGTTTATGGCACTCGGTGATTACGGTGATATCGAAGTCAGTATTGTCGATGTTGCGGCACCTGCCGTCTTCGTCCGGGCAGAAAGCCTCGGACTGACGGGAAGGGAGTTGAGCCATGAGCTCTCCGATGAACACCTTGAAGTCTTGGAACGGATACGCGGCACCGCAGCCGAGCGGCTCGGCTTCGTCGATGATCCGACGGAAGCGGTGGCGAAGACCCCGTCTTCCCCGAAAGTCATCATGGTTGCGAAAAGCATGGATTATACATCGGAGGCGGGTGTCGTGATTGAGGGGAAAGATACCAGCCTCACCGCACGGGCGATGTCAATGCAGAAGATGCACAAAGCCTATCCCGTGACCGGTGGACTCTGCACAGCCAGTGCCACGCAGCTTGAAGGGACAGTCGTCCATGATGTTTATAGCGGGACGGAGAGTGACGGTGATATCGTGATCGGCCACCCGACGGGGAAGATGAAGTTTGTCGTCGACATTGAAGACTCAGGGGATGCCGTCGTATTCCATAAGACCGCAACGGCAAGGACCGCAAGGCGTCTGATGGAAGGCAATGCCTATGTTTCGAAGGAAATATTCTGGCAGTCGCCGGTGGGTGAGGAGCATCAGAGTCAGCAGAAGACGCTCGCCTGATCAAAGAGTAAACCATAAGTGAAAGATGAGGGAAATCATATCCATATTGAATGGATATGATTTTTTTGTGGTGAAGGGCTTTATTTTTCCAGAAATCGGGAAAGTGATATACATGTGAATGTGGTTTATTTAACAGATTCTATTATAAAAGTCTGATATGAGTCTCAGACTTTGACAATATAAATGAAGGTGGAATAAATATGTATGATGTAATCGTTATAGGAGGAGGGCCCGCAGGGCTCAGTGCCGCCTTGAATTTCGGCCGTGGATTGAAGGAGACGCTCGTCATCGATGCAGGCGAGCCGAGGAACAGAGTCGCTGAGGTGTCGAACGGCTTCCTGACACAGGATGATATCAATCCGTACGAATTCAGGGAAAAGGCACGAAAAGATGTATTAAAGTATGACAATGTATCGCTCACGGAGGACCGGGTGACGGATATCGATAAAGACGGAGAGGACTTTATTATTACTACAGAGTCGGATGAATTCAAAAGCCGTCAGGTCCTGCTCGCCACAGGGCTTAAGGAAGAAACACCGGATATCGAAAATTTTGATGAATTCTACGGTACTTCGGCATTCTACTGCCCGTGGTGCGACGGCTATGAACTGAAAGGTAAGAGGATTGCCGTCATGGCCGATGAAGACTCCACAAGCAACCTGGTCATGCTGCTTGCCAATTGGAGTCAGGACCTCATCCTATGCACGGGCGGTAAAAGTCTATTGAATGATGAAGATAAGATAATGCTGAAAGATAAAGGATTTGACTACAGCGAATCACCAGTTTCCAGGATGGTGGGCAGTGACGGCATGCTGGAAAAACTCGAATTTGAAGATGGAACGACTGAAGCGGTTGAAGGCATGTTCGCCAAAATGAAATGGGACACCGATTTTGATTTCCTCGAGACTCTGAACCCGGACAGGGAAGATGACGGCGGACTCAGGACAAATCCAGTCGGTGAAACATCGGTGAAAGGACTTTTTACAGCTGGCGAAACGAAGACAGGCGTCTCCAGCCAACTGATCAACGCTGCCGCAAGCGGTGCCGATGTCGCGAAAAGCATGATGATCGGGTTGATGAAGGAAGAATTCTAAAGCGATATTTAAATCTATTTTTAAAGGAATCTGGAGACGGATTCCTTTTTAAATTGATATAAATTTCGGAATATTACTAAATCTTATTGTAAATATCTTCTTAATATAGGATAATTATTACAATATATTTATTTCGAATTCAATGTATGCTTCCTTTTGAAAACAAATAACGATTAGGAGAAAAATATGAAAAACTTACTAATGATTTTAGGTGTGACTTTTATTCTTGGTGCGTGTAACAACATTGTTTTTGATGAAGCCGAAAGTGATGAATCAAAAACAGTTGCTTCAAGCGAAGAGAGTACGGATGCAGCCGAAGCCGCAGAGGAAAATGCAGTTGAGGAAAAGGAGGCTGATGTGGAGGAGGCAGTGCAAGAGGAGGAATGGATTGCTTATGAAGATATGGAGCAACCATCAGTACAATACATAAAAGATATTTCCCCCAATGACCTGGCTCTGGAGATAGAAAAGAATCAGTATGATTATCCGGTGGTGAATGAGGAAAATCTGGAGAATTACGTTCAAAGATTCGACCTCGACAGTGACGGCAATGAAGAAGAAATAAAAATTCTGATGGATGGTACTTATTCAGGTGAACATGCTTCGTTTATCCTGGCAATTTATGACCACAGGGGTAATCCTAAATACGCAGAATATCTGTATAATGCGGAATCAGTGGAGAAGCCAATGCCGATTTTGACGGTTGCTGAACTTACAGGCGATGGGTTTCTTGAAATTGTCATAGATAGCACCAGGGGCTATGGTTATATGGAAGGAAATGGCGACCAATCCATCAGCCGCCTTGTATATGGTTTCGATGCTTACACAGGTAACTTTAGGCAGTTGCCTGCAATCGGCAGTTATTATGATATCGTCTGGCAGGAAGATGTCGCAGTACAGATTGATGAAAGAGTCAGCGGTTTATCAGATATTCTGAATTACAGGGAGAAAGATAATGAATCAGTGGATTTAATGATCGAACATGGTCTCCTTGATGATTATGATTCACGGATAGGGCAAAGGCTCGTTGGAGAGTCTAGGCGGGTCTACCCGGAGAAGGCGATGAAGTTGAACGAGGCGGATGAACATTTTAGCCTTGCTGTAGTGGATGTGATTCATGATATTCCAGATTTGAGCATCATCAGTAAGAATCTGTATCAGTGGAATGAAACATATGAGTGGTTCGAAGTAGTAGGAAGTAATTTCACTTCATTAGATGATGACACATTCAGCTTTAAGAAACCACTTTACACTCCTGCTAAGTTCAACGGGACTTTCGGAACAGGAGATAAGGCATTCGAAGATTATATGGGCAGCTGGCAAATGGTGATCGACGGCAAGTTGCAGTCGCGTTACTTGGATATTGAGGAAGAAGTGATTTATGAGACCGAGCGTGACCTGAAAGACTACGAGCAGGTCATCGAGCGTGAGATTACGATAGAAGACTACGTATATAAAGAAGAGACCGGTCAGTTAATACCGAGAGGTGTTATGAAACCCTTCCTCGACCAACCATATAATAAAGAGTACCAAAATCTGTTCACGCTACTTGAAATCGATAATGAAGTCATGTTGATGGACCAGTACGGTCATTTGTATGTAGAAGAAGGCAATGGTGATAGGGAGCCTGAAGAGGATGGATGGGTTTATTCGGCTGAAGCGGAAGATGTGGATTCGATTGAAGAAGTGGATCAACCAGTCTCGATTGAGACATCCATAGATGTGCTTTCACCAGATTTCATGAATGAGTACTTTGCAGGACCTGAGCCGTATACTTTTGATGGAATAGAAGAGGGCATGAGTCAGACAGAGGTTGAAAACCTGCTCGGTCTTCCTGAGGAGTATTATGCAGTGGAGGGCGCAGAATTTGCGGTTTACGATAACTTGGCAATACTTTATTCGCAATATTTCCCTACACGTTCAGGAGCTTTCGAACACATCAATCCGGATGAGAACTTTGTCACCGATACCGAAGTTATTTTAAGAGTGCCACATGAAGAAGTCGTCGCAGCCTATGGCGAACCGACACTCAGTTATGAGGAATATTCCGAGCTGGGACCAGGGCCAGGTAGAGACCAGACAATATATGACCACACGAGGGGCAATGGCTATGCCATCTATATTGAAGTCGGATTATCGGGGACAGCGTGGCTGATGACCAAGGATGAAGAGTGGGATCTGCTGGATGAGGATTGATAATACTTTAGACAGCTGCTCTTATGGAGATAAAACTCTGAACCAATAATGCGGCTTATTTTCCAATATTTATATTAAAAGTAAAAATATTGTTGATAAGTTTTTTTAATTGTAGCATAATTAAAATGAATTAATGCATAAATATCAATAAAGAAAATTTTGGAGGAACTAATTTGAACAAGAAAAGAAATTCTTATATGAAGAAAGCATCTCTGGCAAGTGTTCTCACACTATCTGTCTTAGTAACAATGCCGCTGACTGTATCTGCTTCAGAAGATATTGAAAATGAAGTTCGAGATAGTACAGAATTAAACCTGGAAACTGAAATTCATTTGGAGCCAGTGGAAACTGAAAATGAAATTTCTGAAGGTGAAGTTGCAGAAGGAGACAACACCAGCAATGATGATACAGACACTCTTACCGAAGAAGATCAGTTAGTTGAAGTCCCAGAAATAAATGAAGATATAGCCTCTGAAAATGCTGAGGTAATCATCGACGAACCTGAAGTAGAAGAGCAAGTTCAAGAAGAGTCGGTTCAGGGAGCTCAAACTCAGGAAGAAGATATTGTAAGTCATGCTGAAGATACCGGGGTAATCATTGAAGAATCTGAGGTAGAAGTGCCATTTCAAGAAACAACATTGCAAGAAAATCAAACTCAACAGGAAGATGATTTCTCTATAAGCGATTCAGAAAATGAAACTGAAGAGTGGTATTCAGAAGATGCATCTCCTGCACAAGAGGGAGAGTATGTTGCTGAAGAATGGGACGAAACATATGAAGAATATTATGAGCTACAAGAAGATCCATATGAGGGAGAAACAGTGATTACTGCTGTCGGTATCCTCGATGCGGGTAGTAATGACATCATAGAAATACTCACTTTATACGGGGAAAACTATCAAGAGCAATTAGAGTCATATCTGGAAAGTATGGATTATGAAGCAGTGAGAGACATAATTCCTCAATCTTATACAGAAGAAGTGGAATATGAAGGTGAGACTTTCACAAGGACATTTAATAACTTGACGATTTTTGTGATGACTGACGAGACTGTAATGGAAACTTATTATGATGATGTAGACTCTAGAGAGGCCATGCGCACTATAACCATCCATCATGATAACGGAATCTTTCCGCCTTACTCTTATGTTGCAAGTGAAACGATAGATGATTCCATTCGATATGCCTTATATAATATGGAGCATGTTTTTGGTGGACAATTCACTCTAGGACATATTGACGTTTCCACCGGTTACGGCACTAAAACTTTTGAATCAGGTGAATCTTATACAGGTCATCTATACGATATTCAAATTTATTTAGGCGATTCATACCAACCGGAAAGTGAAGACGAAAGCGCAGAAGATGATGTCAACAGCATTCCTTCCACTGGAAGTGGACAAGTAGCTACTGACCATGGCGAAGAATCAAGGGAGCAGTATGATCAAAACGATGGTAATCAACTTCTTCAACAAGAAGAAAATGTTGAGGATGAGCCGGTGATCCCAGGTCAAAGTTCCAATCTAAATAATGACTTAGAGAATGGTTTGACTGAAAGCGGGGATTTGGTGACTGGTTATTCAACAGAAAATGTCAAGGAGTCAAAGAACGCAGGACAAATTCAGACATCCAACGTAACAAAAGCTGTTACTCAGACAACTGAAGATGGAACCAAAAAAGCTTTGTCAGATAGTACTTCAGTAAATCCTTCTGAAGCATCTGAAGCAAGATCTCAGGAAGTTTTACCTGATACAGGCCTCGCTGGGAATAACATAATCATTCCAGCTGCTGTAATGATGGTTTTGGGAAGTGCATTCATCTTCTTCACTAGACGCAAACAAAACTGATAATAATGAATTGACTTGTTAATCAACCAAGAGAAATAAAAAAACCTTCCCTGTCTAAAGTAAATAGTATTGGGAAGGTTTTTGTATACAGAAAAGTAACTGAAAGGGGAAGGTTTTGCATGCTGCACATAGGGTTTTATTCATTTCATAAACTGTAGGGAGAAGGGTACGAAGTAATCTTCCCCTTGGTTGACCTTTGCCATGCCGATGAATGAATAGACGTAAAATGCGATTGAGCAGATGATTAACGGTACAACGCCAATCAGAATCGCAATATAAGGGAAATGATAATGTAGATGTCATAACTGATCATGAAATTGAAATAGTTCTTGCCCTGGATGTGGATAAATTTGATTCATCTTTTTCAGTACATAAGTAATGAGTGGATTGAGAAAACAGGTGAACATATCGAGCGTCTTTTCTTCTGTGTTCAGTTCAATTTCAGAAAATCTTTTTGAGTTGTGCGAATTATTGATAAGGTTCATGGTTTTACTTTCTTTTTAATGATCTGCCTTAAGTATAAAAAAACGAGTGGACAGTTTTTGTCGTAAAAATATAATAGAGTTGAATTGACCATCAAATCATTAAAGGTCAGGAGATGAACCATGAGTAAATCATTGAAATTGCTCGAACTATTTACACGACTGCAGGGTGGTGAGAAGTTTTTCAAAAAAAATGGCTGAGCTTGCTTGAGTGTTATATTTCATATGGGTTGTTTATAAAAAGGAAAATTGAAGGATGACTATGCATTCCAAGCAGTGAGTCCGTGAGGATCCATCGAGGTAAAACTTCCGAAGGTCACCAATTTGTTCAAGCTTGTCATTAAGAGGCCAATGAGATTTCTCATTGGCCTCTTTGTTGTTAAAGATTCCTTAGTAGCATGTGTAGCAGACGTTTATAAGGAATCTTTCTTATCTTTTAACTTCCTGGGTAGCATGCAGGACTTTATTCATCATGGCAATATCTTCAACAAGAAAATCTCCACTCACTGTATGCTTATAAAGCATATTGCCTAGTGCATTATCAAGAGTTTCTTCATGACTTAAACCATTCATCAGCCCATGGATGATTCCTGAAGTATATGCATCTCCTGTACCGATCCGATCTAAAATCTCCACTTCATATGCATCTGTTTCGATAATCTTCCCGTCAGTGAACATCATTCCTTTGATTATATTTTTGTTGGAATGGATGACCGTGCGCTGGGTAAATGCGATGTGCTTGATCTTGTAATGGCTGCTGATTTTCTCGAGAATCGGCTTGAGTGTATCAGCATTCGGATTGCGTTGAAGGCCGTCCTTGATGTCTGTGCCGTCCTCGATCAGTTCTAATGGCTCATAGCCGAATATGACATCGCAGTAATGGATGAACTGCGGCATCGTCCGCCTGGCCTCTTCAAAGCTCCAGAGGTTGCCCCTGAAGTTCAAATCCGCACTGACGGTCATGCCCTTATTTTTAGCGGTCTTCAATGCTTCGAGCAGTATGGCCTGTAGCTCGATGTTGAGCGCGGGGGTGATGCCGCTGAAATGGAACCAGTCATAATCTTCGAAGATGCTCTCGAAATCGTAATCTTCAATACCGGACTGTTCGAAGCTGGAATGTTTTCTGTCATATATAACAGATGAAGATCGCATATTAAATCCCTGTTCCAAAAAATAGACACCCATTTTGGAACCTTGCATTTTGATATTTCCAGTCTCAACGTTGTTACTCTTGAGAAGAGATATCACACGATATCCAAATCCATTATCTGGTAAAGTGCTGATTACGGATGTTTCAATTCCCGAAGCTGCAAGACTCATCGCTACATTCATTTCACTGCCACCAATATTGATGTTGAATTGATCAGCTGTTTTAAATGTGGAGGAGACATCTGTACTCAGGCGCATCAATATCTCGCCAAAAGTAATGAATTTCAATATTATTCTCCTCCTGTCAGTTCCTTATATCTGGTCGAAAAAGCTTTGGCATTTTCTGAAATGACTTCAGGATTTGAGCCATCATAACCTTTTACAAGCGCACTTCCGATACCAACAGCAAATGCACCATTATTAATCCAATCTCCCATGTTTTCCTTATTGACACCACCGGAAGGCATCAAATTCACATGTGGAATCGGACCTTTGATATCTTTCATGTATGAAGCGCCGAGAAGACCACCCGGGAAGATTTTAATGACATCTACACCACTTTTTAAGGCTTGGGTGATTTCAGTTGCTGTAGTACATCCCGGAAGATAAGGAATCTGGTTTAAGTTGCAAAGTGCAGAGATGTCCGGATCAAAATGCGGACTTACCACGTATTTTGCGCCGGAACGGATGGCTGCATCAGCAGTTTCTCTGGACATTACAGTACCGGCACCTACACAAATGTTCGGGGTGTCTGCAAAGTGTTCGATAAGCTCGCTTGCTTTCGGTGTTGTGTAAGTGATTTCAATGTTTCTAATTCCACCTTTAATGATAGCGTCTATCATCTTAACAGTGTCATCAAAGTTTTTCCCTCTCACAACAGCTACCAGATAGTTTTTATGAATTTTATTCAGAGTTTCGAATTTTTTCATGTCGTTTCCTCCTGGATTTCATTTTGATTTCTCAGTGTATCAATAATGCCATTTAAATATGTTGCTCCTAAGGCGCGATCATAAAGTCCATATCCTGGTCTGCCCGTTTCGCCCCAGATCATTCGTCCGTGATCAGGTCGGATTGGTACATTTATGCCTTCTTTGACGAGCTTCTCTATAATACCAACCATATCTAAAGAACCATCATGGATGGAATGTGAAGTTTCCTGGAATGAACGTTCACCGGTCCACTTGACGTTCCTGGCATGTACAAAATAAATACGCTCTTTAGCTACATCAATGATTTCAAATAAATCATTTTCAGAGCTTGCCCCGTAAGAACCGGTACAGAATGTAATACCGTTATTTTTACTTGGTACGGCCTTGAATAATTTGCGTAACGCTTCAGCGCCTGTAATGATGCGTGGCAGGCCGAAAATGCTCCATGGTGGATCGTCCGGATGTATTGCCATCAGTACGTCTTCTTCCTCGGCTACCGGGATGATACGTTGCAGAAAATAAATGAGATTTTCAAAAAGTTGATTCTCATCGATGTCCTGATAGGCATCCATTATTTCTTTTAAATCATCCGTTTGATAGGACAAGTCCCACCCCGGCAATGTGAGTTCACCACTCAAGGGATTTATGTCTTTAATCAATGATTCATCATATTTCAGGGAATTGGAACCATCTTCAAGTGGTGCATCAAGCTCGATCCGTGTCCAGTCGAAAACCGGCATGAAGTTATAGCACACGGTTTTGATTCCTGCTTTGGATAGATTGCGGATTGTTTCTTTATAGTTTTCAATCAATTCATCGCGACGGCCTCGTCCCATCTTGATGCCCTCATGCACTGGGACGGACTCAATCACATTCAACCTCATACCATGAGCTGCGATTTGATCTCTTAATTCCACAATATCTTCATATGGCCAAACTTCACCTGCAGGAATGTCGTAAATGGCTGATACAATCCCTTTCATCTGCGGAATCTGACGAATGTTCTCAAGCGTGACAGGATCCTCCTTACCATACCATCTAAAACTCATTTCCATAGGTATCTCCTCCGAATAATAACAATTTTCAAAACACTATTGTAAAACGCTTTCACTTTTGATAATATTATATCAAATCGATTTAGTAAACCGATTTATTAATCTCGAGGGTAGTATATCATGAAAAAAATTACAATCAAAGAGGTAGCAAAAGAAGCTGGTGTTTCTGTAAGTACTGTCTCACAATACTTGAACAAGAGATTTAGTTATATGAGTGAATCTACAAAGTTAAGAATCGATTCAGCTATAGAAAAATTGAATTATAAGCCGAACTATCTGGCGAGAAATTTAAAGGGCGGTTCTACAAAAACAATAGGCATCATTGTTGCCAATATACTACATCATTTTTCCACTTCAATCACCAGGAGTATAGAAGATATTTGTGATAAAAACGGTTATCATTTAATTATTTGTAATGCTGATGATAACCCTGAAAAAGAAAGGAAATATATAGAGAATTTAATGTCCAAGCAAGTGGATGGTTTAATAATATTTCCAACTTTTGGGAATGAAACGCTCTATCGTCAACTGCTTGAACAAAAATTTCCTTTAGTATTCGTCGATCGTTATATTGAGGGATTGGAGATCCCTTGCTTTAAATTAGATAACATTACTGCGATTAAAGAGTCATATGATTATTTAATGAAGTATGATTTGGATAGGATTTATTACATCAGCACCTCCCTTGAAAAAAGCATCACTCCCAGGATAGAAAGAATGAGGGCATTCAAGTCTATACAAAAAGAATCAGAGTCTGCCATCGATCACTCAATCATTGCAAATGATGTTCAGGACTTATCACAGAAAATCTCGAAAGAAATAGATTTATCGATTGAGCGTAATGGGGTAATATTGGCAAATGATTTTGCCCTTGCAGAATTCTTGGGATTTGCAAGTCAGAATGAAGTTGCCATCCAAGAGAAGTTTAAACTGGTATCAATAGACGATATACCGTTGGCACAGTTATATCAACCGCCAATTTCCACAATCAAGCAGCCAATTGAAATCATATCTGAAAATGCTTTTGATTGTTTACTTCAACAGATTAAGTTTAAAGAACACAACTATGAATTCATCAATGAATACCCACCTCAATTAATTGAGAGATAAAGGAGTTGATAGTATTTTAAAATCAGTAGATATCCCGATGGCAAAGGAGAGAGCGACAGAAAAACTAGTAAGCAGGGGAGTGGAAAGGGGGCCTGCCGGCATAGTTGCAGATGTCCTGCTTCATGCAGACCAGAGAGGGGTTTCCTCGCATGGACTCATGCGCCTTGAACACTATTTAAAAAGAATTGAACACGGTGGTTTAAATGTTCGACCTGATATACATATAGAGATGACTTCAGGCTCTTCCTTTGTATGTGATGGAGACGATGGACTGGGCCATTATATTGTCCATGAAGCCGCAGAATATGCGGTAGACAAAGTAAAAGAGCAGGGCATTGTAATGGGATTGATTAAAAACAGCAGTCATTGTGGCGCGCTCTCTTATTACGTCAAAGAAATCGCTGAACATGGATATATTGGAATGATGTTCAGCCAAACGGATACGATAGCAGTTCCTTTCAAAGGGAGCGCCCCATATTTTGGTAGTAACCCTCTTGCTTTTGGCTTTCCAAAGGGTGAAGGGGAGTACCCAACAATAATAGATATTGCAACTACTGAAGTCGCATTGGGCAAAGTCCTGCATGCTCAAGAGGCAGGAGGAGAAATCCCCTACGGATGGGGCACAACTGCAGATGGAGAAGAGACAAATAATCCAAATGATATCAAATATCTAAAACACTTCGGTGGGCCCAAGGGATATGCTCTTGCATTTGCCATAGATGTTCTTACAGGAATTTTGGGCAATGAATCATATGGCACTAACATCCCGCCGATGTACGAAGACCTGCATAGGTACCGTAACCTATCACAAAGTATTATAGTGATCAATCCCAAGATGTTCGGCAATAATTTGATGTTTGAAAGTATGTTGAAACAGATGGAAACAGAATTAAAAGATATTCCCACAACTGATGGTTCATTTGTAAAAATACCAGGAGAAATAGAGATGGAAAAAGCATTTGAATCCGATGAAGTGGTTATCAATGAAAATACTTACAAAATATTATTTGAGGAGGAAGAAAGATGAAGAAATTTTTATGGTTAACTTTATTATCAGTTATGGTATTAGCTTTAGCAGCATGTGGGAACGGTGGAGAAGAAGGAGAGGAAACAGAAGAGCAGACAGCCGACAACGATAATGATTCAGAAGAGCAGGCAAGCGGTGATGGAGAGCAAATTACATGGAGCTTAGGACACCTCTCTAATGAAGATCATATTTGGCACACAACATCAGAAGAGTTCGCCAGACTTGTAGAGGAAAAAACAGATGGTCAAATAAATATTGAAATTTATCCAAACAGCCAACTGGGCGGAGAAGTCGATACCATCAATAGTATCAGAGCAGGTAACACCGATATGGTCATTACAGGTGAGTCCATGGAGAACTGGTCACCAAAGGCTGCTTTGCTCGCTGCTCCTTATGCAATTCGTGACTCAGAACATCTTCAGACAGTAGTAGAAGGAGATGTAGGCAGCGAAATTGAAGAAGATATCGTTGATAAAGTTGGAGTGACTCCATTATTTTATATGGAGAGAGCACCAAGGAACCTCACTTCTAATGAGCCGATTGAATCACCAGAAGACCTCAGTGGATTCAGCATGAGAATCCCGAACGTACCGCTCTTCATGGATGCTTGGAGTGCAGCTGGAGCAAGTCCACAAGTTATGGACTTTAGCGAGGTATTTACAGGGTTACAGCAAAATGTCATTGATGGTCAAGAGAATCCGGTAGATCTTATCCACAGTGGAGGGCTATACGAAGTACAAGAATACGTCAACGAAACAGAGCATGTTTATTCTTGGATATATGTTGTAGTCGGAAACGAGCAATGGGAGTCTATTGGAGAGGATCTGCAGGCAAGCGTCATGGAAGCTGCTGAAGAATCCGAAGAATATGCTGCCGGCTTACTTGGAGAGGAAATAGAGAATTACAGACAAATGCTTGAAGATGAAGGTATGGAGTTCGTTGAAGTGGACAGAGAAGCTTTCCAGGAAGCTATGCAGCCAGGCATTGAAAATTCACTTGACGAGGAACAACTGGACCTTTACGAGCGTATTATCGATACAGAATAAAGAATGGTGGGAGGGATGAAATGATATCCCTCCCTCTACTATATTGAGGGTGAAATTATGAAATTAATTAAAAGCTTATTTCGTATACTTGATAAAATACTTTCAGTGCTCACAATTGTATTTTTCACGGCTTTGATTCTTATTGTTTTATTACAAATAATCACACGCTTCACTCCCCTTTCTTTTGTATGGACTGAGGAACTGACCCGTTATTTCTTTTTATATTCAATTGCAGCTTCAGCCGGGTTGGCAGTCGTGAGGAATGAGTATATGGGAATTGATTTTATACTTGAACTTTTTTCAGAAAAATGGAAGGCTATTTATTTAAGAGGGACTTACATAGTAATAATTGGGATGAACTTAGTTATCTCATATTATGCATATGAGTTTGTACTGCTCGGGCAGGGCCAGATGACTTCTACACTTGGATTCCATATGGGTTATATACATCTTTCAATATTCTTCATGTCCTTTTTTATAATGATCTTTTATATTGAAAAACTTCTGAGTAAGGATGTGGATTTGAAATGATGGCGTTATTATTATTCGGTTTGTTTTTTCTCTTTATGTTTTTGAGAATTCCAATTGCATTCAGCTTGGCTTTATCTTCCATCATTTACTTATTGGTAAATGGGATACCCCTTAATATCGTGCCTCAACGTATGTTTGGTGGACTCAATTCATTTGTCCTCATCTGTATTCCTGGCTTTATACTTGCGGGAAACTTGATGAATGCGAGTGGAATCACGGATAGAATTATAAAATTTGCGGACAGCCTCCTTGGACATATAAGGGGAGGATTGGGACTTGCTAACGTAGGCGCTTCACTCGGCTTTGCCGGCATTTCCGGAACGGCGCTGGCAGATACTGCAAGCATTGGTTCTGTAATGATTCCTGCGATGAAGAAAAAAGGATATGATGCTAAGTTTGCAGCGGCGGTCACCTCAGCTTCTTCTGTAGTGGGTCCGATTATACCGCCTTCTTTACCGTTTATTATCGTCGGTACACTTGCTACTGTCTCTATAGGAGATCTGTTCATTGCAGGAGCTGTTCCAGGCTTCTTGATGGGAATTGGTTTGATGATACCTACTTATCTCATATCAGTGAAGAGGGGATATCCGAAAGGGGAAAGGGTTCCATTAACAGGGATCATCAAGGATTTCTTCGGTGCTTTTTGGGCTATTATGATGGTTGTCATTATTCTCTATGGAATTCTCAGTGGTTTCTTCACGCCAACTGAAGCATCAATTATAGCTGTAGTTTATGCACTTTTAGTGGGTCTTTTTATATATAGAGATTTAAATATAAAAGACGTGCCAAGTGTAATGCTAAAATCCATGGTTCAGGCGGCATCAATAATGATGCTGGTTGCATTCGCGAACCTCTTCGGTTGGATTCTGACAAGCGAGGGGATTCCTACGCTGGTCGCCAACACGATTCTTTCCATCAGCACGAATGATATAGTCGTGATTCTGCTGATTATTTTACTGCTGCTTATAGTTGGTACTTTTATGGAAACAATTGCAGCACTCGTGATTTTATTCCCTGTTCTGCTTCCGGTAGCTTCACAAATTGGAATGGATCCCGTTCAATTTGGTGTAGTAATGGTACTTGGACTTGTAATCGGCCTTTCAACTCCACCTGTCGGCGTCTGTTTGTTTGTCGCCGCAAGTATAGGGAAAGTGGGGATTTTGACCGTGAGTAAAGAACTCATTCCTTTCTTGTTAGTAAGTTTGATTGTTCTCTTACTGGTTGCATTCGTTCCGCAGATTACACTGTTTTTACCAAGTTTATTTGAATAATAGGAGTGTATATAATGAAACAAGTACTTGTAAAAAACCCTCAGGATATACAGATCGTTGAAGCTGAGGAAATAGATAAGCCTCAGAGAAATGAAGTGAAGGTTAAGGTGATATATGCCGGACTTTGTGGTTCAGATGTCCATATTTTCGAAGGTCATAATCCCTTTGCAACTTATCCACGAATCATCGGGCACGAAGTTATGGGTGTCGTAGAAGAGGTCGGTGAAGATGTGTCCGATCTTGAATCGGGAGATCAAGTGATACTTGAACCGATTAAAACTTGTGGAGAATGCAGGCCATGCAGAATAGGACGACCAAACATTTGTGAAAACCTTCAAGTTTATGGAGTACACAGAGACGGTGGTATGCAGGAATACTTTGTCATTGAAAGTGACAAACTCCATAAGATTTCATCAGAGGTAACACCCGAAAAAGCAGTGCTCGCCGAGCCGCTCACAATAGGTGCTCAAGCTTCATTGAGAGGAGAAGTTGGAGAAGGCGACACGGTACTCATACAAGGCGCCGGTACGATTGGTTTATGTTGTTTATTGATAGCCAAGCATAAAGGAGCTACCGTGATAGTATCTGATTTGGATGATGACAAACTGCAGTTTGCTGAAGACAAAGGGGCAGATTATACAATCAATATCGGAGAAAACAATTTATTGGATGAAGTCTTTAAAATTACTGAAGATAAAGGTGTAAATGTCTCTATGGATGCTGTAGGTTTGAATGCAACATTTGAATCTGCGGTCAAAAGCTGTGCACCAGCTGGCAAAGTGGTAGTGTTGGGCTTCGAGGAAAAGCCGGCACAAGTGAGCCAGGTGGATATTACAAAAGGAGAATTGGATGTAAGAGGTTCAAGACTTCAGACAGATCAGTTCCCTTATATTATTTCACTTCTTGAAAAAAATCTTATAGATGTTGATGGAATTGTTACACATATTAAAGATAAAGAAGAAATTAATGATGCCCTGGAATTATTTAAAGATAACTCAAGCAGAAAGATTCTTATAAAGTTCTAAGGGAGTGCTTTTATGGAAATGACATTCAGATGGTTTGGAGAAAAAAATGATTCAATCAAATTGGAAGATATTCGTCAAATACCCAACGTGAGAGGGATAGTCTGGACATTGTTAGACCAGCCTGTCGGCGAAATTTGGCCTGAATCTGAAATCGCAAAGGAAGTAGAGAAAATCAAAAAGAAGGGTTTTCATCCTGAAGTGGTTGAAAGTCTGAATATACATGAAGATATCAAGTTGGGTAAGACTTCAAGAGACGACTATATAGAGAAGTATATTAAAACGATGGATTTGCTTTCAAAACACGGTGTTAAGGTGATTTGCTATAACTTTATGCCAGTCTTCGATTGGATAAGAACCGATTTGGAAAAGCCCTTGGAAGATAACTCCACGGCGATGCATTATGAACATAAAATATTGAGCAATATGACTCCTGCAGAACTTATAAAGAATATGAAAGACAATACGACATTTGAGCTTCCAGGGTGGGAAAAAGAAAAGCTGGATATCATTCAAGAATTATTTGCAGAGTATAGAAGTGTTACGAAAGAGGATCTATGGAACAACCTGAAGTACTTTTTGGATGCTGTAATTCCCAGGGCCGAAGAATTGGATATCAAACTTGCAATTCACCCGGATGATCCACCATGGTCTCTATTTGAATTGCCAAGAATCATTTCAGATAAAAATGATCTAAAGAAAGTGATAAATCTCCATCCGAGCACTCATAATGGAATCACTTTTTGTACGGGTTCCTTAGGAGCAAATCGGGAAAATGATTTGGAAGAAATAGCTGGTGAATTTATCGATAAAATATTCTTTGCGCATATCCGAAATATTAGATACCTGAATGAAACGGATTTTATAGAAACCTCACATAGAGAGAGTGACGGTAATATCCCTATCGTATCTATCATTGAGATACTGCAGAAGAACAACTATAAATATTACATACGTCCGGATCATGGACGTCAAATATGGAATGAAAAATGCAGGCCGGGGTATGGGCTGTACGATAGAGCACTTGGTATTATGTACTTGAATGGGATTATTGATCATATTATCAAGGAGGAAAAGCATTGAGTTATTTCAAAAATAAAAACATCGCAATTACTGGCGGAACCGGGATATTATGCAAGACCTTGGCAAGATTCCTGGTGCAACAAGGTGCAAATGTAGCCGTCTTATCTCGAGGCGAAGAAGCTGGCAAAGAAGTTGAAAAAGAACTGTCCGAGTATGAGGGGCAAGTCCGTTTTATAAGATGTGATGTGCTGGATGAGGATTCCGTGCAGAGTGCCAAAGAAGAATTCAATCGGGTTTTAGGTAAATGCGATATTCTTCTCAATGGTGCGGGTGGCAATAATCCAAAAGCATCCACTACTTTTGAGACCCACATAGAGGCCACAAAGCAAGGCCAGGGCTTTCAAGATTTGGATCTGAAAAGCTTTTCTGAAGCCATGGATCTTAATTTTATGGGGACGGTGATTCCTACACAGATTTTTGTGGAAGATATGGTTGAATCAGGTAGTGGAACCATTCTGAATATCAGTTCAATGAGCGCTTTCTCGCCAATGACAAAAGTTCCGGCATACAGTGCAGGCAAAGCTTCCATCAATAATTTCACTCAATGGTTGGCAGTTTATTATGGTGAAGCTAATATCAGGGTCAACGCAATAGCTCCAGGATTTTTCATAACTAAACAAAACTATGATTTACTTATCGATTCAGAAGGGGAGTATACCGCTCGTGCCAAGAAAATTTTGAATAATACTCCAATGAACAGGTTTGGTAAACCTGAAGATTTGATAGGTCCCGTAAAGTGGTTGTTAAATGATGAAGAATCTGAGTTTGTTACCGGAATCGTTGTACCTATTGATGGTGGTTTTATGGCGTATTCTGGAGTCTAGCTTTAGAACAGTATTATGAGCATCTGACTCTCTATGGAGAGTTAGGTGTTTTTTTTAAAACGGTTAAAAAGTAATCAAAAACAGAGGTAGTTACTCCAAGCGGAACACAGCAGCAGTAATTGAAGAACTGGAAGTAAGTTTGATATTTGCAGAGTTTGCGAAGAAGTACTATGGAATGGAAATTATTGCTTTCGAGAAGAAGTGCCATTGAAGAGGAAAGTGTTGAAAATCATATAAATGAAAGAAAATCCCCTAAAGTCTGATTTGAAATTACTTTAGGGGAATAGAATTAAATTTCTTATATTATTATATGATTTCCCAATTTCAATCTGGCATTGAATCATCTGAAATTTCATCTGAATTCTTCGTAAGCTCTTAAATCAGCGTCTTCTGTATTGTTCTCTGTTGGAACTTTCATAAAATCATCATTATTGTTTAGCATATTTATAAACTCTTCAGGTGAATAAACGCTGAATTCAACATACTCTTCTTCATCAATTCTGGATCCTTCGATGAATTTTCCCATTTCTGCACTTCCAATCTTTATTGGTTATATTATATCAATAGAATAAAGGTTTATTAGTTTATGAACTGTTAATCACTATCCCTCCGTCACCGGCTGCTTTCGTCTTTCCAAAGCTTTATCCACGTGTATATGCGGTGAGAACACGAAGTCTTCAGGGCCGGAACCGACGACTGTATCAATGTTTTTACTGGTGGTGATGGTGAGGGCGGTGTTCCTCGTCAGCATGCAGATGGCATCCATCACATCGATAGACCTGAAGGTCTGTTTAAAGTTACTGCCATCCCTCAATGCTTGCCAGGCGCTCAACACCTTCTCGTATTCTTTTCCTGAATATTGTTTCGCTTCCTTGATCGTCATTAAAACATATTCTTCTATTGAAGCGTTGTTGGTGACTTCAATGTCATGATCATCCACCCGGCCTTCGGGTGAGAAGGCTAAAGCTGTTTTAATGCGCACCTTTGCGCTGTTGAAGGATTCCCTCATAAGGATCGGCGGCATCAATTCCTGGTCTTCGACGATCAACCTCGTTATACCGCGTTCATTAATCGCTGAAAGTATCTGCTCGGGCTCATCCTGCAGGACCACCTCATTGCTTGGCGGCCAGACATCAAGTGCGCCGTGTTCCATATTTTGTTTGCCGACATGAAAAATATAAAATTCCGGATAAATGCGCAGTTTATCATCTTCATTCCCTAAAAGATGACGGTAAAAATCGTAGAATTTAGTTATCGTTGCCGTCAGCAATATACTGGCACCTATTGCACCGGTGTCGCTGTTCACAACGATGCCCAACCGGTCGGCAGGGCTGAACCCCGGGAATATATCTTCAATATCCCCTTTTTGATTATTAACGGCGAATCCAAAATCATCTGATTTGAGTACTCTGCTGGTGTGCATGAATAAAAACCTCCGTCCATTGTTTTGATTTTAAATAATCGCTAAGCAGTTCAAGCAACATAACAACACGCAAGTTGATGATAAAACCGCTGAGAAGCCCACCTGGCGGGAAGTTGTCCGGAGTGGAGCTGGTTATGAACAAGAAGGAGATGATCATTGATGAACCGGTACCGGCCATTATGCCCGCAACACCTGCATAAAAGGAAAATAGTCTCAAAAGATTGAAGGTACTGGTAAGCGCTTTCAATAAACTAAATAGTCTGAAAATTCTTCTTAAAAGTCATGCTACTTCATCTCCGGGTAAATGTCAATTGGAACTTACTTGTATTTGCCATATAATTTTTTATGGAGGGATATCAATATAATTGAGAGGTTTTTGAATAGGTTTTGATGTGTTAGGTTAATAGGGAAATAGATGATTTAAAGAGTCATTAAGCAATGATAGTGAAAGGGAGATTAGATGAAGACAAGTCAGGATTTGATTCATCTGCTGACGTCTTTGGACTGGCAGACATATGGAAGGTACAAACAGATTAAAGGGAGATATGACTTCGGCAAGTTCCATCTTGCCGTCGATCATGTGCAGGTCGATCCCTTTGCGCCACCGTCCAAAATACGAGTCATCATCGACCGTAAAACCGCAGACCTCCCGGATGATCTGCTCGATTCAAAAAGCAAACGGATTGCCGCTTCCGATTTTCTAATACGGACTTTCGATAAAAGCATCCAGCAGCTCAATAAAAAGTCTAAAGGGCAGGGGAAGAACGGTAAAGTATTCATCGACCGCTGCGGCCAGGAGATGCTCGAGCGGACTGCGGTCGTGATCGGTGATAAAGAGATCGAAGTCCGGATTGAAGTCGGCCTCCCTGCTGCGGGCCGGAAGATACTCGGCAAAGCAGCCGCTTCCATCTTCAGTGAGATGCTGCCTAAAGCGGTGGAGACTTTATTATACAAAAACCTTGATCAACAGGGTTTGAAAGATCAGATCACCCTGATGCTTGACCAGGATCATATACTGGAAGTGATGAAGGAGCAGAATTTGATTGCATTCGTTGCGGACGGTGCAGTTTTGCCGAGGGAGAGCGGGGTATCGGATAAGCCGATGCAGGATGCCGTACCTTTCAAGAGTCCGGAAAGCCTGGAGACGGAGATTGAACTGCCGAGTGGCAGAAAAATCACGGGCATGGGGATTCCTGAAGAGATTACACTTATTGTCGGTGGAGGATACCACGGTAAGTCAACATTGCTCGAGGCATTGGAGCGCGGTGTCTATCACCATATTGCAGGCGACGGCAGGGAAATGGTGCTCACGCGTCCGGATGCGGTGAAGATCCGTGCAGAGGACGGACGCAGCGTATCGGGTGTCGATATTGCACCGTTCATCAACAACCTGCCGGGCGGCAAGGATACCCGCAAGTTTTCAACCGCAAATGCCAGCGGCAGCACTTCACAGGCGGCAAACGTGATGGAAGCGTTGGAAGCAGGGTCTTCACTGATGCTGATTGATGAAGATACTTCCGCCACCAACTTCATGATCCGGGATGCCCGTATGCAGAAGCTGATCGCCCCGGACAAGGAACCGATCACGCCGTTCGCCGATAAGATCCGGGCGCTGTATGAGGAGAAGGGTGTATCCACCATACTCATTGTTGGCGGATCAGGTGATTACTTTGAAGCGGCCGACCATGTGCTCATGATGGATGAGTACCGGTTGAAGGATGTGACCAAGGAGGCTAAGGCTATCGCCAATACCGACGGCTACAGAAGACCGGATACTTTACATAAAGAGTTCGGAGCACTGCCTGACCGCACACCATTCAAGAAGAGTTTTGCCAAAAGGGGCAAGGATGGCAGGTTGAAGTCTAAGGGTCTCCATACCATCCTCTACGGCAGGGAAACAATCGATATTTCCGGGCTCGAGCAATTAACCGATACAAGCCAGACGAATGCGATTACGGCAATGATCGCATACTTCAAGGATGAAGTGCTGGATGATAGGGTCACGATATCTGAAGCGGCCGACAAAATATATGCTCATATTGAAAAGGAGGGCTTGGACGGCATTTCTCCATTCGGGGGACATCCGGGCAATATGGCACTCCCGAGAAAACAGGAGTTTATTGCTGCGGTGAACAGGTATAGGGGATTGAAGACAAAGTGATGATTTTGAAGGGTTTTTCTTTAAATAAGAAGAGTTCTATGCTTTAATTCTCGACACCTTATTAAATAGGCGGTATTTTTATAGTAAATAAAAAGAGGACATGAATATGAAAGACTTTAATTTATTCGAATCATTGGATAAAGGTCTGGATGAGGCAATACTTCATGCTGAAGGCAAAAGGGATGTACGGATCAGGAGAATCAAGTTCAAAGAAAGAACTCACTATTCAGCTGAAGAAATTAAATCTATGAGAAAGAAGCTGTAGTTATCCCAGGGCTTATTGGTTGTATTGTTAGGTGTATCTAAAAACCAGTGGAGGCCTGGGAGGCTGGTACCAATAAACCGAATGGTTCAGCTGAGCGTTTACTGCAACTTATAGAAACCAATCTAGAAGTTTTTCTGGAAGAAATTACAGAGCCTGAAGAGGATTTAGTGAACCATTAAATCCCCTTCAGGCTTTTATCTATATAATTCAATTGCTGAACTCGTGATAATATGTCTCTGTCGGTGAGCATGGTGTGCCTTCCATGATATGAAGGTTCTTTTTTGTCAGGTTCATGCTGATTCCGAATGCAGTGACCGTATCCGTATAATGGGATCTTGCCGGGTTGCCGCCGTGCCTGCATATCGTATAAGGTGCGTTGTCATGGTTGGACAGCCACTCCCTAATCTGTTGATGATCGATTGTTTCATTCTCTTCAATCGCTGTGCTGATCAGTTCATCGATTTTCTCCAGTCTTTGATAGGAGTTTTCATGGGAGGAATGCTCCGTTTCCAAGTTGTCCAGTATTTCCGATGAGCATATATGGTTGGTATGATATACATGTCCGGTTTCGGTGATTTCCCTTGAGCCGATATGAGTCACCGTCACTTCGTTGTTGACGATTTTCCTCGTGCTGCCTGCATCATCCTGGCCGACTAAAAGATTGGCGGCAGAGGCAACTTCCTTATTTTGAATAATTCCCAGTGCTTCATCGATATCTCCTGAGTTTAATATCTTCCTTAATGTAATATGAATCGGCAGGGTGGGCTGACGGTCATTCACCCGGAGGGCATTCAGGCATACACCCAGCCCATGGTTATTCATGCCAATCTTCCCGAGGATGCCCGCTTCAGTCACCATGACGACCTCGGTCCCGTCTGTTTCTATATCGAGGGTCAGGAGACTTCTTTTCTGAGATGGACGCCAGTCCCATGTCTGGGCGAGATACAGATTTTCACTCCCCGGGCTGATGACCCCGAAGCTTGTGCAGCCATCCGTATTTCCCGTCAAGGCAATTTCACTCCTGGTGTTGAGTGCAAGTATGTCCTCAAAATCAACGGATGCCCCTTTGGCGATCCCTTCAATCTCTTCCAGGAAACCATCCCCGTTCCGGTCAAGATAGTTGATATGATCTTTTGCGATCTCACGCGCCTCATTCCATGCGATATTCTTCTCATGATGGAACAACCTTTCATATGAATCCAAGCTGTAATGGACTTCCCGCTTTGCTTCTGTGCCGTGCTGGTAGCCAATCTCATAAGCCTTTCCCTGTATTTTTAAATGCTTCAAAATTTACTGCACCCCTTGTTTTGTTGGAAGATTCATTTTGAATCAGTATTAAGTATAATAAAGCCCTTTGTGTAATAAGTATATACCCTAAGCATATACAAGATACTCAGAGTATCTGGATGCTAGATAGCTTCATACTACATTGCCCTGTAAATATTTTACTGGTATACTTTGGGTTAATTTAAATAAGGAGGAATTTCATGAAATGCCCGAATTGCAGTGCCGAAATTTTCGAGGGGGACAAGTTCTGTGGTGAGTGCGGTTATGCGCTTGCAGGGAAGAGTAAAGCCACCATACATACAGCTTCAGAAAATACTGGTACGAATGCTGCATATAACAAAGAGGAAACGGCATACGCCGATGCGCCTCATGCCACGGATCATCAAGCCGGGGGAGGGCCATCTTATTTCTCCGAAGTGCTTTCATTCTTTAAGGCAGCATTGTTATCACCCGGCCGGACGATTGGTTCCAGTTTCAACATAGGCGTGACTTCCGGTACTGTCGGTCTGCTTATACTGCTTGCATCCCTGCTCAGTTTCATACAGATGCGGGTGGCGGTGGGGGAGTTATTTATCACGTTCTCCACATTATTTGAAATGCTGATCGTGCTGGCAATCATGGTTGCAGTGTTCTTCGGTGTTACATATCTGCTGCTCGCAATCGTCATCAGGCAGAACCAGCATTGGCACCGTGTCTTCAATGATTACGCAGTCACCATGGTCATCACCATCTCATTTTTTATCCTGGCGGCTTTACTGAATCTGGTGACCCTTTATGAACTGGGGATCATCGCCGGGCTGATCGGGTTTTTATTGTTCATCACTACACCGATATACTTGATGCTGAGATATGCAGAGAACAATAATGTGAAGTTCGACAGTTTTTATGCGATCATCATCTATTTTGTACTGGTCGCCATCGTATTCTACCTCATCATCAGGATTTTCATGATCACTTTCTTCGCTAATTTTTTATATGACCTTGAGCGTATGATGATGTTTTAAGTAATGGAAGAGGAGCAGAATAATGAAATATTGTAAGAATTGCGGGCAGGAAATCCGCCCGGATGTTAAAGTATGTACCAATTGCGGTCAGAAGGTCGACGAGCAGGTGAAAGAGGCGCAGCAGACCCGTCCGGCATCTGCACCGATGGATCCGAAAAAGAAGAGAAGGATTGGAATCATCATCGGGGCGATTGCTCTCGCGGCAATTGTACTTGCCGTGGCTTACAGTCTGATTGCGAATGCATTGTCGCCTGACAATCAGCTTGATAAGATCGCTGAAGCGGTCACGAATGAAGATGCGGAAGGGCTGAGAAATGCTGTTGATAACGATATTACCTTAGAGGAGGCCAAGGCACATATCGCGTATATCGACCGCAATTCCGGGTTTTCACAGTATCAGACCTGGATTGATGATCTGAAGTATTATCTGCATCAACAGGTTCCGGGTAACGAAGTGCATGACGGGCTGTATCCACTGCTGTCTGTGAGCAGTGCCGGCACACAGTATCTTTTCTTCGACGACTATAATTTCACAATACCGCGCTTCAATGTTTATGCTTCAGATGATTATGATATTGATGCATTCACTTATACAATGGATGAAACGGAACAACAGTGGAACCCGGACAACGAGAAGTTTGCCGAACTAGTTCCGGGGATTTATGAGTTTGAAGGTGCTGCAGTCATTGACGAAGAATCTTATGACTCGACGATGCAGGTGGACTTTGAATATGGTGAGACTGCATTTTTGAACCCCGGCTTCTTCTATCTGACGTTTGATGAAAATGCCACTACCCTGTTTTGGGAGGGCATCGATGAAGAGGATATCACGGTCAATGTGAATGATGAAGCGGTCAACGTGGATTTGAGCGATTATGATAACAGGGTGGGGCCGTACGCTTTCGGAGAGGAACTGGCTGTGGATGCTACACTGGATTACGCCGGTGAAACTTTTGAGAGTGATGCAGAAACGGTCCAGATCGATGCCGATGAAGCTGAAGATATTTATTCTGCGGGCGGTATGGAGCCGGTATATTCAGTAAATCTGGAATTTGATGAAGATGCGATATCTGAAGCCGGTGAAGCCGAACGTACTGCAGAAATGGCAGATGCTGAGAGGGAATCCTTTGAGGAGGATATGGAGGAGAACGTGGAGAATTTTGTCCGCGATTACCTGTTTGCCCTTGAAATGATGTATCTCTTTGAAGACATCAATGAAGTCGACCCGTATCTGGATGAAGATTCCAATGCCTATGCCACTCTCCAGAGCAACCTGGATAACGGCACATTTGAAGGGATGTTCATCACCAACATCAGCTTCTCCAATTTTTCACGTGACGGTAATACGATGACGATAGATGCGGAGAGCACAAGGGATTATGACAGCCTGGATGACCCAATTGATTTCAATACACGGTACACCGTCGATTATGATCCGGAGACACTTGAGCTGGAAATCGTGAGTTTTGAAGATCTTTAAGATTTTAACACCGGAGTATAATACTCCGGTGTTATTTTATTGGAAAAACATATAAAATACATATTAATGATAGTCATGTTTTTACAGTGGTTTATAAAATGTTGTTCTACTCTTTTACAGGAAGAGCAGGACGGTATTATTTATATATATTGGAAGGGCCTTGAATTATGAAGACTTTTAAACCGGAACATATTTTTACTGGCATAATAGCTGCCTTGTTAACATCTTTTTCAGGCATGGTGATCATTGAATCTGCCCGGGAGTTGGGGATGATTGAATCACAGCTTTTTTCTTGGATGTCTTCCATATACGTGGTCGGTGGCTTAGTCAGTCTGGTGTTGACGCTTAAATACAGGATGCCTCTGATCGGTGCCCATTCTTTGGCTACCGCAATCTACTTAATACCGGTTATGCAGGGTTTCAGCATCAACGAGATGGTGGGGGGATATTTAATTGCCGGCCTGTTACTCCTGGTGATCAGCCAATTGAAATTCTTAAGGGACTTCATCCTTTCCATACCGAATTATATTATAGAAGGAATGCTCGCAGGCATAGTGGTGAATTACATACTGAATTCGGTCCTGGATTTGTCGATCTATATACTGGTTCTGGTCGTATCAGTAATCGCTTATTTTCTGGTGCAGTTATATATAAAAAATATCCCTGGTTTTTTCGGCGGTCTGGCAGTGGTTTTTATAACCGGCTTGTTTGTTGGATTTGAAAACTTTGAGGTTGATCAAGCGGTCTTTACGGTAGAGTTCATAGAGCCGCAGATTGATCTGGTGACCATTACTGTAATTTCGCTGCCTGTGGCTGTAATGATACTGAGCAATGAAGTTTCCATCTCTTTAAGTGCTTTAAAGAAGAATGGTTACGAAGTGCCCTTTCAGCAGGTCGTATTATCTTCAGGCATCGGCACATCCATCGTCAGTTTATTCGGCGGGCATGCAGCCGGGATAGGCGGCATGTCGACGACAATCTGCAGTAATGAGGAGTCCGGGGCGAAAAGTGAAAGATATAAAAGCGCACTGGTGGCTGGTATTCTAATCGTGCTTTTTGGAATGCTTGCCCCTTTGATGATCACCCTGATGAGTGCAATTCCGGCGCAATTGATATCCATCATCGTCATACTCACTTTATTGGGCATTTTATTGAACTGCTTCAAAAGTTTAAAAAACCTGAAATCAAAAGCCAGCATAATCATCATGCTGACTTCATTTGTCATTTCAGCAGTAAATATCAACATCTACATTTTATCAGCACCCCTGCTGAGTTTGATTATAGGTACAATTTTATACTCTGTTTTTATAAAGAAAGCAGACTGAGAGACTGCTCATTAAGAAACATTTTGTGATATTCATTTCTTGAAGCATGTGAGGGCTGCCGAGGAGATCATTCCATTTCCATTTTGTTCAACGCGATTTTGATCAGAAAGGAATAATTGATCACATCCTCAAGCTTCCAAAGTTCTTCAGTGTCATGCTCGAGCGTCGCTGCATAGACTTCTTTCAGCTTATTGAATATCCTATAGACTTCGCCGTCGCGTCCCTTGATCGTCCGCTCGGCATGTCTGGAATTTTTGAAGTCGACCGAGTATCGCTTTTCCAGTTCCTTCTCCAAAAACTTATACATTCTCCTGACTGTTGCATTGCTGCCATTTTCATAATAGTACCCGATGAGAAGGTTAGTATTTGTGAGCAATCGCATCATTTCATGGTCTGAGGAAATGGAAGCGGGTGCTTCGCTCAAGCCGCCGCCCCCACCCCCGACAGGAGGAATCTCCCTGTCTTCTGCATCATGCCCTTTTACTGCATTTCCCAAATCCTCACTCAACTGCCTGGTTCGAAAGCTGACGTAGGCATCGTGGAACCCGATCCTCGTCACTCTTCCCAAAAGATCCAGTATCTGTTTATGGTATACGATGATGACGATGAGCAGCAGCCACGCCATATTGAAATTCGACAGTATCACATCGAGGAACTCATGAATCCATCTTAATGTATTTTCCATGTTCATCTGCCTTTCTTTGTATATTCGTCTGATGTTTCACTTTCCCCGTGTCCGGGAATGATTGTGGATGTAAATGAATGAACCATTCAATTCGAAAGGGTGATATATATGAGTAAAGTTGCCATCATCACAGGCGGAGGCAGCGGCCTCGGTCAGGCGACGGCGGTGCGCCTCGCAGAGGAGGGCGTCAACATCTCCGTCGTGGACATCAGCGAAGAAGGCGGCAACCGCACGGTGGACATGGTGAAGGACAAAGGTGCCGATGCCATCTTCATCAAAGCGGATGTATCGAAAAATGAAGACGTCAAAAATTATGTGGACAAGACGGTGTCGCATTTCGGCACGATCGACTATTTCTTCAACAATGCCGGCATCTCCGGAAGCGGCAAATACTTCCTTGATTCCGACATCGATGAAATTGAAAAGATCGTCGGCATCAACCTGCTTGGTGCACTGTACGGCGTCCGCCATGTCGCGGAAGTCATGAAGAAGCAGGGCAGCGGCGCCATCGTCAACACCGCTTCAAGCGCCGGCGTCATCGGTCAGGATTCCGTGGTGACGTATTCAGCAACGAAGCACGGCATCATCGGCCTTACAAAAAGCATGGTGGCTGAATACGCAAAAGACGGTCTCAGAGTTAACGCGATTGCACCGGGGCCGACCGAGACGGAAATGGTCCGGAACTTCTATAAGGACAATCCAGAAATGAAGGAGAATGCTGAAAGCGGCATCCCTCAGAAGCGTCTCGGTACACCGGAAGAGGTGGCGGAGCTTGTGACGTTCCTGCTCACTTCAAAAGCGGAATATATCAACGGCGAAGTCATCCGCATCGACGGCGGCTTCACCAATGTAAAATAGTAGATATTCGAAGCAGCCCCTGGGGCTGCTTTTTCTCATTCATCTTTAGTGATTTCTTTGACGAAGATGACGGTGGGGACGACGATGCCGAGGAATGCCTCGAACAGCGAAATGTATCGGATCGGCCCGATCGGTGTCAGATCACCGTAACCGATTGACAAAAGTGTCACACCGCTGTAGTAGAGCATTTCTGCAAAGTCATGTTCTTCCATCGGCTCGCCCTGGATGTTGTCGATCAATATCGGTCCCTCCAGTGATACTAAATAGTAGATCACCGCAAAGGTGAGCAGCAGACCTGTCATCACTGTGAAGATGTACAGGTACAGTGGCCACTGCATGGAGAACTTATGTGTTTTCTGCATGTCACCTTTCTTCTTTGCGAAGGCGCCAAGCTGATACAGGAAAAATATGATGAAGACGATGAGCATTGCTTGTGCCATCCAATCCCCCCTTGGCATCATTTATGGAGTACTTTATTTTTATTGTGTAGATTTACTTAATATTTTCCTGTTTGCTCTGATTCAAACATGAAAGAGCTGAATGTTTAACTGAGCAGGTCATGTGGTAAACGTTATATGTAAGATGAATACAAGTTTCCAAGGAGGCATTATTAATGAAAGTCACAGAAATTATGACGACTGACGTTGAGACAGTTTCCCCGGAAGCAACGATAGAACAAGTGGCATCAATGATGAAGGATTTGGATGTAGGGGCAATCCCTGTCGTCGGCAACGACGGATTGAGAGGAATCGTCACTGACCGTGATCTGGTCATCAGAGGTATCGCCTCACAATTCCCACTCGATACTCCGGTAGGAAGGATCATTTCCACGAGCACTGCGACCGGCTCCAAGGATATGGATGTTGAGGAAGCGGCGGAAATTATGCGCAGTGCGCAGATACGCCGTCTGCCGATACTGGAAGATGACAGAGTAGTGGGTATGGTTTCACTCGGCGACATCGCAGTGAAGCAGGACGATCCGGAAGATTCTGAAGTGGCACTGGAAGAGATTTCAAGACCTGCCGAACCGGACAGATAAAACAATAAGTTTCATTCAGATATAAAATGAAATCCCGGACAAGTTGATTGTCCGGGATTTTTTTGGTTTGTAAAGATTCACATTGCCTTCCAGCAGTTGCCGGATGCGGACTGCTGCATGTTCTGCGCATAGCTTATAGCGGTATCCACCGCGGTCTGTGCTTCAATGTAACCCCACTGCTTGCCGAAGGCGGGCTCGCCTGTCATCTGAAGTATGCTCTTGATATCATTCGGGCTCAAGTTCGGGCTTGCTTCAAGCATCAGTGCGATGACACCTGCAACAATCGGTGTCGCCATGGAGGTGCCGGACATCTGGATATAATGCTCGTCGATGATCTGTTCAACAAGCTCCATCTCGGAATGTGACCCAGGCGAACGGAGTGAGATGATGTCCGTGCCGGGTGCATATATATCCGGTTTCACGAATGCATCAATCGTCGGGCCGCGGCTGGAGTAGTCTGCAATCGCATCATCCGAGCGATCGACCGTGTCCTGATCGTCCACCGCGCCGACCGTGATGATGAATGGATTGATGGCCGGCGTGCCGATGGTGGACGGGCCGGGACCGCTGTTGCCTGCAGCGGCACAGACGATCAACCCGCTGTGCCATGCTTGCTGGGCGGCCATGGACAACGGGTCCTCCCTGAATGATTCGTATGCATCCGCCCCGAGCGACAGATTGATGATGTCGATATCATGATTGTCTTTATTATCGATGCACCACTCAATGCCCTCGATGATGGTGGATAAGCTGCCGCCGCCTGAGGCATCCAGCACTTTCACACCGATAAGTGAAGCTTCAGGAGCGGGGCCTGTATATTTGCCGCCGGACATGGCCCCGTTCCCTGCGGCATCTCCTGCGCAGTGCGTGCCATGCCCGTTGTCATCGTACGGCTCCTCCTCACCGTTGATGAGGTCATGGAAAGCGATGATGCGGTTCTCAGGCGTCGTGAGGTCCTCATGCGGGTGGATGCCTGTGTCGAGCACCGCAATGGTCACACCTTTCCCGCTCAGCTGATGTTGTTCCCTGATCCGCCTCGAACCGATCTGATCATCGGTGATGTCGAGGAAGGCCCGGACCGGGCGGTCGTAGTAGATCTTCTCAACAGCTTTATGGTGCCGGACTTCCTTGATCTTATCGGGGGTGAGTGTACCTTTGACGCTGTTGATGATGCGGATTTCTGTATCGAGATGGCTGTATTCATCAGCATTGCATACCTGTATCAGATCTTCCTTTTCCCTTTCATCCGCGCTTTTCCGGCATTTGATGATGATCGGTATCTCCGTCGGGATGGCTTCCGCTGCACGGTAGTTGAATTTCCGGATGTTCCTGAGTTCCGCCACCAGTGCCGGATCCAGCTTGCCGTCATTCTCTTCAAACCATACTCTCTGTCTTCTTTCCATCCGCTTCTCCTCCCTTTGAATAAAAATATCGCCTCGTGATAAGGCATATCCTTAATGTGTAATTTTATCATAACATCTGCCGTTGATTTTATCCATAGAATCAAAGCTTCAGGAGAAGGAGAACAAGTTATTTAAAAGAATATTTTAAAAATTCTATAATATGTGTTGACGGAGGATGGGAATTCGTGTATCTTTTGGATACGGCTTTATCCTACAAGAATTCAGTAATCAAGCGTATGGGAGCGCTTACTTTATTCAAAGGGGATATGCTGCACAGATGAAGATTTAAAAGAAAAATAATATAATATATGATTCGGCTCCGGGGATACCCGGGGCCATTTTTTATGTTTACGGCTTGGTGATAAAACAATAGAAATCTGATTTTTGGGAATTGTTAAAAATTTAGTGGACATATATTTTAATTGTGATTAATATAGTCTTAAGGATATTAATGCAAAATTTGATTAAATTTACATCTTAATGGTTTTTTTATCAAGGGGTTTTGGGGGATGAGCGATGAAGGAATTGAGTCTGAAGATCAAGCGGTGCATTGATGTCGCGGTGAGTTTCATATTATTGATGATGTTGTCGCCGCTTCTGGTTGCCACGGCTATGCTTATAGTGGTGACGATGCCGGGTCCGGTCTTTTTCATGCAGGACAGGATTGGCTATAAGGGGAAGCCTTATTCCATCTTCAAGTTCAGGAGCATGAAGGTCGATAAGGACGCGGAAACGAACTTTGCATTCGATAAAGATGCGGAGCGGCTGACGTTGTTCGGCCGGCTGATCAGGCGGCTTAAAATCGATGAGCTGCCGCAGCTGTTGAATGTGCTGAAGGGGGATATGAGCCTCGTGGGCCCGCGGCCGACAATCGAGCAGCAGGTGCGTGAATACGACGATCATCAGAGACGGCGGCTCGATATGAAGCCGGGGATGACGGGTCTTGCCCAGGTGAACGGCAATGCTTCACTCAGCTGGGATGAAAGGATAGAATACGACATCCGCTACATCAGCAGGTTTTCGCTGTTTCTGGATATGTGGATTCTGATGAAGACTTTTCTGATCGTCCTGCTTGGGGAGGAACGGTTCAAAAAAACATGAATACAGGGGGATGTCTATGTCCAATGGAATCATATTTGTGGGATCGGTGATATCCAGTGAAATCATTTTAAGGAGTCTGATCGAAAATGGTCTGCCTCCGGATAAGGTTTTTTCGCTCAAGGATGAATACTCGGCAAATGTTTCAGGCTACAGCGACTTATCCAAAATTGCCAGGGAACATGGTGTCGACTATGTGGATTTCAAGAACATCAATGATGAGGAACATGTCAAGGTAATGGAGGAGATGGCGCCCGACTACATCTTCATCGTCGGGTTATCTCAGCTTGTCAGTCCGCGCATCATCAATGCACCGCGGAAAGGAGTCATCGGTTTCCATCCGACGGCACTGCCGAAGTTCAGGGGGCGCGCGGCAATCCCGTGGCAGATACTGCTTGATGTGAGAGAATCCAAATCTTCATTGTTCTACATAGATGAAGGGACGGATACAGGGGAAATCATCGATCAAGAAACTTATCTGATCGGTGAAGACGATTACGCAGAAGACGTGGAGGCGGCATTGAATGCTGCATTGAAAAGGATGGTGCCGCGCATCGTTCAAAAAATAAAGGATGATGCGCTGACTTCACGGCCGCAGGATGAAGATGCCGCAACGTATCTTCTGAAGCGGGTGCCGGAGGACGGCAGAATCGATTGGAATGATTCCGTCCGGAACATCCATAAATTGATCCGGGCGACTTCAAAGCCTTATCCGGGCGCTTTTTCCCATTACAAGGATAAGAGAGTCATATTCTGGCGGGGCGAAGTGCATGAAAATAATAAATACTATGGGATACCGGGCCAGATCATCCATTCGGATGAAGGCAGCATTGATATATTCTGCAAGGACGGCATCTTAAGGATCACGGATTACGAAACAGAATCCGAAATCAGGTTCATCGAGGGGAATAAATTTATTTGAAGCTGAGGGGGAGCTGAGGGAAATGAAGGTATTAGTGTTTGCACCGCATAATGATGATGAAGTGCTGGGCGTCGGGGGGACGATCGCCAAGTATGTGAAGGCGGGGCACTCCGTGTATGTCTGTGAAGTGACGAGTACGCCGGATCCGGAGTGGACGAAGGAAGAACAGACTCAGGCGAAAGCGGCCCATGAATTTTTGGGCGTTGAAGAAACGATCTTTCTGAATTTGCCTATGATTGGTCTGAGACATTACGATACAGCAGAATTTAACGGGAAAGTGCATGATGTGGTTCAGCAGGTGCAGCCGGAAGTTGTTTTTTTACCGCATAAGGGGGACATGAACTTCGACCATGCCGAGGTGACATACAGCGCAATGGTCGCACTGCGTCCATTCAATGTGCCGAACTTAAAAGAGGTACTTGCTTATGAAACATTGTCGGAGACGGAATGGAATACACCGACAGTTGATAATGTATTCATGCCGAATGTATTCATTGATATCACCGATACTATAGAAGATAAACTCAAAGCTATGGAATTTTACAAGGGAGAATTGAAAGCATTCCCCCACCCGCGGTCGCTTGAAGCGATGCGGGCATTGTCCGTTTACAGGGGGTCGACCATCAACGTGAATCATGCGGAAGCATTCATGCTGCTCCGTTCGGTCAGGAAGCAGATTATGAAATAATTTCTCATCCAACAGATTTTTTATTATGGTGATGAATAAATTTTAAAAACATGGAGGATGGTGGAATTATTGAAAAACGGTTCATTTATCATTTCTTTGGACTTTGAAATTTTCTGGGGGTTCATCGACTTCAGGGATCGGGATAAGCATTGGAGCCGGCTGCGGAGGACACCGGACGTGGCCTCAAAATTAATCGACGTGTTTGAGGAAAACGAGATGAAGGTCACATGGTCGACGGTGGGGATGCTGATGCTTGAAGACTCTGATGACCTGAAAAGGGTGGTCCGGGACTTTGAGGTGCCGAATTATACAGATCCCAAACGCAATAACTACAATACATTCATGGGGCTTATGTCCAATCCGCAATACAGTGATGGCGTCTTCTTTGCCCGGGAACTGGTGGAGAAGCTGAAAGCTTCAAAATATCAGGATATCGGCACGCATACATTCTCACATTATTATTGTCTGGAAAAGGGGCAGAAGAACGATGAGTTCCAAAAAGACTTGTCCATAGCGCTCGCAGTCGCGGAAGATAACGGCATCAATATCGAGAGCATCGTCTTCCCGAAGAACCAGTACAATGCGGGTACGCTCGCACTGCTTAAGGCTCACGGGATTGCAAGCTACAGGGGCAACCCGGATCAATATATCTATAAGACGCGTCCGGTGGATAACCTTGCGATCCGTGCGGCGCATCTGCTGGACACTTACTGGAATATCGCAGGGCATATTACACACACCGCCCCAAAAGCCGGTGACGGCTTATACAACATCAAGGCCAGCCGCTTCCTGCGTCCTGTGACGGAGCGGAATAGGATGTTCAAAAATCTGCAGCTGAGGCGGATCAAAAAGGAGATGACCCATGCAGCAAAAAATAATCATTATTACCATCTATGGTGGCATCCGCACAACTTTTCCGGGCTGCCTGAGGAAAACATCAGCTACTTACGTGAAATCATCGATCATTTCAAGTATTTGAACAAGACTTATGATTTCAGGTCCGAAAGCATGGAATCCTTTGTGGAGAAGGTGAAAGCGAATGAGTAACATCATAATGATCTGCGGCGCAGGAGATGAGACGAACTATATATACAATCATGTGACAAAGGAATTTGATGTTTCAAAAGTCTACATCGTGGGTGACGTCAGCAGAAAGACATTTCTGAAGCGGCGAATCAAAAAGCTTGGACTCTTCAAAGTCATCGGGCAGATCCTGTTCGTCCTCTATACGAAGCTGTATCTCAGGAAGCGCTCGAAGAAAAGGGTTGAGGAAATACGCCGTGAATATGGCCTGGACACGACAGAGATTCCACAGGAGAAGGTGGAATACATCGATTCCGTGAACAGTGACCGGATGGAACAGGTCCTGGAGGAAAGCAATGCAGATCTCGTCATCATCAACGGCACACCGATCATAAAATCTCATATACTAGATGCCATCGATGTGCATTTCCTGAATATCCATGTGGGCATCAACCCGAAGTACAGGGGCGTCCACGGCGGATACTGGGCTTTATATAACGGTGAGGAAAATCTCGCCGGAGTGACGACGCATCTCGTCGATGCCGGGATCGATACAGGGACGGTGCTGGATCAGCGCACGATCAAAGTGACCGGGAAGGACAACTTCTTGACCTACACCCATCTGCAGGTGGCTGCAGCGCTTAAAAATTATAACGATATCGTACGTTCAATCCTGGAGGGGAATATGAAGTTTGTGGAGCCCCTGACGGATGAAAGTGCAATCTGGTCACATCCGACATTATGGGGATATATGTATGGAAGGATTTTCAGGAAAGTGAAGTAGGTGGGTCTTTTATTTAAAAGATTATCATAAGGGGATGTCTAAAATGAAAAGAAAGTATATTCAGGGGGTCACATCTTCAATGAGCGTGATGTTTCTGAGGGACCAGGTGAAACTCCTCGAGCAGAACGGCTATGAAGTGAAAATCGTGTGCAATAATGATTTCGATAAGACTTATAAAGATATGGAGCTGGACCATATCCCATTCGAAAGAGAAATCAACATCACCAAAGATGTTTCGGCACTTTATAAACTATTTAAATACTTGAGGCGTGAATCACCGGATATCATTCACTTCAGTACAGCGAAGGCGGGACTGCTTGGAATGATAGCGGGGTTTTTAAGCCGGGTGCCTACACGTATATATTCGATATGGGGACTCAGGCTTGAGACGACATCGGGCATCAAGTACAGGGTGCTCCATACTGCAGAAAGAATCGCCTGTGCACTCAGTACACACGTCGTCGTCATCTCAGACAGCCTTGAGGAAGAAGTCGTGAATAACAGAATCGTAAAGCGGGACAAGGTGGTGCGGATCGGCAAAGGCAGCAATGATGGCATAGATCTGGAAAAATTCAACCCAGAAAACATTCCCTCCACACAGGTGGAGACATTGAAGAAAGAACTGGGGATCAAGCCCGATGACTTCGTCATGGGTTATATCGGCAGGATCACTAAAGATAAAGGCAGCAATGAACTCGTCGAGGCGTTTGAGGCCTTATCTGCTGATCATCCCAATTTAAAGCTGGTGATCGTCGGGGATTTTGAAGAGAGTGATGCCATCAAGCAGGAGAATATTGATAAAATTCATGAGAATAAAAATATCCTCTTATGTGGCTACACGTTGGATATTCACAAATATTACCGTTTGATGAATTTGTTCGTCTTCCCAACATACCGCGAGGGGTTCGGGAACGTCAGCATTGAGGCACAGGCCATGGGTGTGCCTGTCGTGACGTTTGATGTGACAGGGGCAAGAGACACCCTCGCCCGCGGGCAGACGGGCATCATCATAAAGAATAAGAGTGCGGCAGGGCTGGCAGAGGCGATCAGACACCTGATTGAGCATCCGGAAGTGCTGGAAAAGATGGCGGGAGCATCCCGGAAATTTATAACGGAAAATTTTGATAAGGTGTACATACAGGGAGAATTACTGAAATTTTATGACAGCCTGGGTACACCGCCTGATGTGGAACCTGAAGTGAAACATACTTGAACATTTGAATTTTAGTGGAGGCAGTGTCCGGTGAGGACGCTGCCTCATTTTTTATTTTTATTTCTTTAATTGACTAATAATAAGCTCTGATTTTCATATACGAAAACTTATACATATTATTCATAGTTATCACTGTCTCGATTTAGAGTCATTTATATTAATAGATTCAATTTGACTGTAAATTTGACATGCAAAATCTCTATATAACTCGATATCTACATAAAATAGGCACTATTTACTCTATAATAGTAATTTAAATAATAAAAAGTCTGAATATTGTAATTAATTTATGTAATATTTCAGCTAATAGTAATTTATTTACAATGTATGCATTACTGGTTTATTTGATGATTTAATATTCAGAAAAGTATTGATTATTCATTTTGCCTTGCTATAATAGTATCTAAGTACCATTTAATTGTAAAATTAAACTAATTCAGTTGGTTTTATACGTTAGTGGTTCTTGATAAACAGATGCATAGGGGGAATGGTTTATGGGGGATTCTGTCAATCTGGAGATTGTACTTAAGATCATCAGACAGAATGCGGTGTCTATTTTTTTATTTGCAGTCATCACGGGGCTGCTGATGGCTCTGGTCACTTTCTTTCTTTTGACACCGAAGTACGAAGCGGAGACGCAGATTCTGGTCAGTCAGCCGGAGAGCGGGGGAATCATAGACAACCAGAATGTTGAAACGAGCCTGCAGTTGATCAACACTTACAGGGACATCATTTTGAATCCGCTCGTACTCGGGGAGGTCTCCGACAATCTTGTCGACAGTCAGGGTATCGAATTGACGACACGTGAATTATCAAAAATGATCACGGTCAGCAATGAAGACCAGTCACAGGTCATCACTGTGAGTGTAGTTGCAGACAGCATAGAAGAAGCTGCAATCATAGCGGATGAAATTGCGAGTGTCTTCCAGCAGGAAGTGAGTGAGATCATGAACGTCAATAACGTTTCCATATTGGCATCGGCATTCATGGATGCGGATACAGATCAGGTCTCTCCAAACACTGTCATAAATATCACGGTGGGATTGGTGATCGGTTTGATGCTGGGTCTGGGTCTTGCATTCACAAGAGCATTTTTTGATAAGTCTGTAAGGAATGAAGAAGATGTGGAAAGACATCTGTCGATACCGGTCATCGGATCGATTGATAGATTTGAAAAACAGGTAGGGGCAGGGGATATATATGAGCAGACGTCATAAGGATGAATATAATGGGCCGCGATACCTGGTGGTGGATAAACAGCCGCACGCGACAGTGAGTGAACAGTTCCGGACAATCCGTACAAATATCATGTATTCGAGTGTGAACACGGAGATCAGATCCGTCCTTTTCACTTCGGATATGGCGGCCGCAGGAAAATCCACGATTGCATCAAATATGGCTGTCGCGTATGCGCAGGCCGGCAAAAAAACTTTACTGCTTGATGCGGATTTAAGACGGCCCACTTCACATGAGACTTTCAGGGTGGCGAACAGGGAGGGCCTTTCGACATTGATCGTCAATGATATACCGTTCCAGGAAGTTATAAAAAGCACTGAATTTGAAAATCTTGATCTGATCACTTCCGGACCGATACCGCCGAATCCGGCTGAACTTCTTTCTGCATCGAAGCTCGAGGCGATCATGATCAGGCTGATGACACATTACGATATGGTCATCATGGATTCTCCGCCCATATTATCGGTCACTGATGCCCAGCTTCTGAGCAAGCATGCGAATGGCGTCGTGCTGGTCACCGATGTGGGGAGCAACAACAGGAACCGGCTGAACGAAGCGAAGGACCTGCTCAATAAAGCGGGAGCCAATATCATCGGCATCGTTTTGAACGGAAGGCCTAAACAATATAAGAGGGATGGTCCTTACTACCATTATCAGGAATCCACAGTCACTTGAAATACAGAGGATAATCATCAGGCGTTTGAATAAAGGGGCAATGCCGAAGAAGCATTGATATTCATCCGTTTCTAAAATAGGTAATGAAAGTAGAGGGTAATATGGGGGCTAAAAAAAGATATTTTCTCTTCGTTTCTGTTGATTCTTTAATCGTGACGTTTTCGATATTCATCAGTTATTACATCCTTGTTCCTTTCTTCTCGGAGTACTCACTGTTTGTACTCGGAGCGACGGCGGCAATCATACTGCTCAGCCATCACATCTTCGCCTACATCTTCAACCTTTACCACAGGGCATGGGAGTTTGCGAGTGTCAGGGAGCTCACGTCGATCACACTCTCTGTGACGGCGACGATGGCCACGACGGCCGTGATGATATATCTGCTGTTCGATATGACATTCTTCAGGCTGATGCTCATCACATGGATGATGCATCTGATCCTGATCGGCGGCTCAAGGATGACATGGCGGGTCATGAATCATCATCTGAATGGCAGAAGGTCCAATGGCGCAAAGATGGTCAGGACACTGGTCGTGGGTGCCGGAAAAGGGGGAACCCTGCTGATCAGGCAGATGCTTGATAATCCGAGGATGGGCTTGAGTCCTGTGGTGATCGTGGATGATGATAAGACGAAAAGGAATATGGAATTAAGCGGCATCAAGGTGGAAGGTGACAGGAACGATATCAGACATCTGGTCGATAAGTACGATATACAGAAAATCGTCATTGCGATCCCGTCACTCAGCAAGAAGGAGCTGAAAGATATCCACGACCTCGTGAACATCGAAGATGTGGAATTGATGACGATGCCGAGCATAGAAGATGTAATGGTCGGAAAGCTTGAAGTGAACATGCTGAAGCATGTGGAAGTCGAGGACCTGCTCGGGCGTGAACCTGTGGAGCTGGACATGGAAGGCATTGAGGAGCAGGTGACGGGCAAGACGATTCTGGTGACAGGTGCCGGGGGGAGCATCGGGTCGGAGATCGTCAGGCAGATTTCCCGGTTCAAACCAAGTCGTATACTTCTGCTCGGACACGGGGAGAACAGCATCTACATGATCCTCGAAGAAGTGCTGGACCGGAAGGATGAAGACATCAGCTATATACCGGTCATCGCCGATGTACAGAACCGTAAGCGCATCTTTGAAGTATTCGAGAAATACCAGCCGGATATGGTGTACCATGCGGCGGCGCATAAACATGTGCCGATGATGGAGTACAACCCGGTCGAGGCCATCAAAAATAACATCATCGGAACGAAGAACACGGCCGAAGCGGCCTGCCACTACAAGGCTAAAAAGTTTGTGATGATATCAACGGACAAAGCGGTCAATCCACCGAACGTCATGGGGGCGACGAAACGGGTTGCGGAGATGATCGTCCAGGCACTCGACAAGGACTGTGAAGATACGACTCTCGTCGCAGTCAGATTCGGCAATGTACTCGGAAGCAACGGCTCGGTCGTGCCGAAGTTCAAACGCCAGATAGAAGAAGGCGGGCCGATCACCGTCACCGATCCGAGGATGACACGGTACTTCATGACGATTCCCGAGGCATCACGGCTTGTCATCCAGGCGAGCACACTCGCCGAAGGGGGCGAGGTATTCGTCCTCGATATGGGCGAACCTGTGAAGATCGTCGATCTCGCCAAAAATATGATACGTCTCAGCGGCTTCAATGAAGAAGACATCGGAATCGAATTCGTCGGTGTGAGGCCCGGTGAGAAACTGTATGAGGAACTTCTCAACCCGGAGGAGATTCATCCTGAACAAGTATATGAAAAAATATACCGGGGTAGGGTATCTGAGTCTTCATTGAAGGTCATTGAAGAGAAAATAAAAGTCTTTTTGGCCATGAATGAAAATGAAGTGAAGGAAATGCTCATCAACTTTGTCGGCCGGGAAGACACTGGAAAAGAGATGGAGCAGAAACGTGCAGTCTAGAATGATGAATATCGTCGGGACGATTTTCATAGCGCTCAACCAGTGGCTGCAGGTCATACTGATCACGCGCCTGCTTGGACTCTATGAAGTGGGGCTGTATTCCTACTTCCTGGCCTTGACCGCCCCGCTCGTATTATTCGCCCGATTTTCGCTGTCAAGGCTCGTCCCGACACAGACTAAACTGAGCTACGACTATGCCATATTCAGGCAGTTCCGTGACATCACGAATTACGGGTTCATAGTGACGGCAGTGGCGGCGATGATCTTCATCGACCTGAACTTCTATGAAAGTATGTGTTTGTTCGTCTTCATACTTTTCAAGTATTACGAGAACAAGGAAGAATTCATCTACACGGAGAATATTTCAGAGTCCAGGATTTCATTTCTTGCATCATCAAAGATCTACAAAAGTATTCTTACGATGATACTCTTTACAATTGCGATCGTCATATTCGATTCACTGCTGATGGCGATGGTGAGCCTCTTCATATCACAGGTGCTCATCTACTACTTCTACGGATTGAAGTTCACTTACTCACCGGGGAAACCGGTGGTCAGGCTGAATTCCGGCGATTTCAAAAAAATCTTCGCTCTCGGAATCGGGCTTTCACTTGTGGAAGTGCTCGCCTCACTGGTGTCGAATGTGCCAAGATACATGCTCGAATACTTCCATAGTGTTGAAATTCTAGGTATTTTTGCAACGATCATGTACTTCGCACTGATCACGAATAACATCGTCTTTGCACTGAATGAAGGATTCATCGCAGGGCTTGCACAGCAGGCAAGGCAGAACATCAGATTATTCTATAAATCATTCTTTAAAATATGCGGAGTATTTCTGGGGCTGATTGCAGTCGGGGAAGTCGTACTCATCCTCTTCGGCAATGACATACTGGTTCTCGTGTACGGTGAAGAATTCATGGGCTATCAGCTTGAGATGCTGCTGCTCGGCGTCCTGTTATTCTTCGTCGTCTACACTAAACTTTTTGAAATGGCACTCAACGTGCTGAATCTCTACACACCCCAGGTTGTCATGCAGACGATCACTTTCATCGCAACAATCGTGCTGTCTGCAGCAGTGATCATACCGTACGGCCTGCCGGGGGCGTTCATTGTCACAATAAGCACATATGGGCTGTTGATGCTGGGTCAGATGGTGATCCTGCTGCATCACTGGAAATATAAAGTCAGTATTTAGGAGGGGGTGAGGTATGGTCATCATATGGCTCGCCGCATCATTATATATCATCGTCAGCTTTTTGTTTCAGCATTACATCCCGGATACTCAATATATGACGTTTTCATTCATCATTTTCACAGTAATCGTCTTGTTCTTCACACTTTTGATCAATCACACGAAATTTGCGGCCATCATCTATACGAGTTTCATCATCAGGCTGATGATGATGATGATAGACTTCAGGCCGGGTGAGAAAATCATCCCTCACAGTGGTGTGGATACGGAGGATTACCATGAGGCTGCACTCAAGATCAGTCTCAATCCTTCACTGGTGGAAACCGACATCTATGGCGGATTTTATTCGAAATTTCTGGGGCTGCTCTTCCATGTATACGGGGACGACCGGCTGTTTGCACAATTCCTGAACATCATCATCGCTGTCACGGCACTCCTGATCATGATCAAGATCTTCAAGATGCTCGATATTTCTGAAAAAGTCCAGTGGTATCTGGTGTTATTGATGGCATTCTTTCCGCACTCGCTGATTTTCTCGAGCATATTGATGCGGGAGTCATTGATTTCAATCACCATCGTGCTGTCATTATATTTCTTCACCCGCTGGTATAAAAACAGGGAACGGTCGAGTGCGCTGCTCAGTGTGATCTTCGTACTGCTCGGGGCATCCTTCCATACGGCAGTCATGGGGATACTGCTCGGCTATCTGTTCGGCTTCATCTTCTACCGGCACAATACAAAAAGTTTCAAGTTTTCATTGGAATCACTCGTGCCGTTCGGTCTTTTTGCACTCACTCTGACTTATATGCTGTCCTTTCCGAACCTGATCGAGGAGCTGCCGATATTCAACAAGGTGGACCAGGTGTTCAATAAGGATGTCGGCCTGTACAAAACGGTGGCTTCCGCAAGCGGCGGCTCGGCCTACCTCACAGGACTCGAAGTGAACAACCTGTCCCAGCTGCTGATGTATTCACCGATCAAGTTCATCTATTTCATCGCATCACCGATGCCGTGGAATATCGGGAGCTTGAATGAGCTGATTGCGTTCCTGTTCGACGGTGTCTTCTATGTCATCGCCCTTGTGGTGTTCATCAAAAATTTCCACATCATAAAGAAAAGGCCGATCCTTGGAATACTTCTGATCAGCGTCATGGTCGGCTGGTTCGTATTCGGACTTGCGATTTCCAATGCAGGGACCGGGCTCAGGCACCGCTTCAAATTCTTTTACATCATCGTCGTCATCCTCGGCGTCATCTGGGATTATCGATGGAGAAGGTGAAGTATGTATAACAGGAGAATCGGGGGGAGGGGCTTTTGGAAATCTTCGAAGGGCACCAGCGGACAGACGGAAGAAGTCATGCCAATCATCGCTGGTGTCTACCCCATAGTCGCTAAGCTTAATATTTACAGCGTATTGGACATCACAGTCGCTGCATCCGCAAAATGTTTGAAAGCACCCGGAGTGGCATCACTATTCCACTATGAATGAACTGGTGTTCATGCCGGGCAGGGGGGATGGTAGGAAAGGGTTATATGAATCACGGTTGAGTGGCATCGGAAATCACAATATCGGCGTATCAAGGGAAGCAGGGGAGCTTAAATCCGGATATCAGTCTTTATGGAACTGTGATTTCTGAAAGCGCCACCGTGATGGGAAGGAACAAGGGTAAGGGAGTACGGAGCAAAAAGGAGTAAACGAAAGATTAAAATGCTTTAAGGGGAAAGGGGCTTATCATATGGTTTCAAACAGGGTGTTTCTATCGTCTCCGCATATGGGAGGCAATGAAGAGAAATATGTCAGTGATGCATTCGAGAAGAACTGGATTGCGCCGCTTGGGGAAAACGTCGATGAATTCGAAAATCAGATCAGGCAGTATACAGGGGCGAACGCTGCCTGTGCAGTATCCAGCGGCACCGGTGCGATACATCTTGCACTGGATGTGCTGAATGTCGGGAGAGGGGACGTTGTGTTCTGTTCATCGCTCACTTTTGTGGCGAGCGCGAATCCAATCCTCTACATGGGTGCAACACCGGTATTTATCGATTCCGAGATGGACAGCTGGAATATGTCGCCGAATCTGCTGGAGAAGGCCATGAGATATTACAGGATGAAGGGGAAACTGCCAAAGGCGGTCATCGTGGTGAATCTTTACGGCCAGTCGGCAAGGATGGACCGCATCATGGAGATATGCGACCGGTACGGCGTGCCGGTGATCGAGGACGCAGCGGAGTCGCTCGGCGCGGAATATCAGGGACAGCCAAGCGGGACGTTTGGGAAAATCGGCGTATTTTCCTTCAACGGCAATAAAATCATCACGACTTCCGGAGGCGGGATGATGATTTCTGACGATGAGCTGATCATCAAGAAAGCGCTGAAAAAAGCGACACAGTCGAAAGAAGCCGCAGAGCATTACCAGCACAATGAAGTCGGCTACAACTACCGTCTGAGCAATATCAGCGCGGGCATCGGCCGGGGTCAGATGGAAGTGCTCGACGATCGGATCGCCAAGAAGCGGGCGATTTTCGAACAGTATGTGGATGGTTTCGGTGATGTCAGTGCGGTGGATTTCATGCCTGAAATCGAAGGTTCCTTCCATACGAGATGGCTGTCGACCATGCTGATAGACCCGGCCAAGTCATCGGTCACCCCGAGCCGCATCATAAAATATCTGGCGCAGGAAAACATTGAAGCACGCCCTGTATGGAAACCGCTGCATATGCAGCCATTATTTGAAACGTGCCCTTATTTCAGGGGGGAACAGGACAACGCCAAATATCTTTTTGAACATGGTTTATGCCTCCCTTCCGATACGAAGATGACGGAAGAGGAGATCAACAGAGTCATCACTCTGGTCAGGGATCTGCTGCCGATTCACAGAATCATAGCATAAAAATCAGGATGGTATTAAGGGAGAGGTGTCATATAATGACTCAGAACAGTATGGGAGCTTATAAGGGGACGTTCGGGGAAAGGACTCTTGACCCTGAATCACTTGAAACGACTTACACCGGTAAGGAGAGCGGCAGCAACAGAATCAGAGTGACGAGGTTCAAAAGGGAAGCAGTACAGAAGGTGTCGGAAACCGCTGCAGCGCAGGCAGCGGTCAAGGGAACGGTCAGCCCGGTGATCGACAGGCAGGCTGCGGATCGGGATATCCGTCCTGCGGCCAAAAAGAATATGGACATCTACTTTACGAAGGACTATGTCAAAGTCAATGAGCTCATTGAAAACGGGGAAGGCAAGTTCTTCGAGATCAAAAGCAAATACGGTCATGTGACCCACAGTGCAATCAAAAGGGAAATCCATACCACATTGGATGGCGTGAAATATTACGATCTGATTTCACCCTATGGATACGGTGGTCCGGTAATCCATGAATCCACGAATAAGGAAAAACTGATTTCTGAATTTGAGGATTGCTTCAGCATTTACTGTGCCAACAATAATATCGTTTCGGAGTTCATCAGGTTCCATCCGATATTCCAGAACCAGGAGGATTTCAGCGGTATCTACGATACCATGTACTTAAGGCAGACGGTCGGTACAGACTTCAAAAGATTTGAGGACACTTTCCAGAATGAATTTTCAAGGACGGCCAGGACCAAAATCAGGAAACGGCTCAGGGACGACCGGTTTTCTTTCCATATCGACAGAGGGTTTAAAAATGTCGAATCTTTCATCGACATCTATAATTTGACGATGGAACGCCATAATGCGACACAGTTCTATTATTTCAGCAGGGAGTATTTCCACGCATTGAAGGACAGGTTCGGGGAGGACCTGCTGACGATCAGTGTCAAATTCGAAGATAAGGTCATTGCGATGGGACTTTATATGCTCTCGGGTGACGTCATTCATGATCATCTGAACGGGACGGATCCGGATTATCTGGAGCATTCACCCGCCTATCTTCTGAAGTATGCTTCGATGAAATGGGGCGTTGAAAACGGCTACTCGCTGATCCATTACGGCGGGGGTGTTTCCAATGCCGAAGATGATCCGGTACTGCATTTCAAGAGGCGTTTCAGCAAGCATACGGAATTCAAATTCCACATCGGGAAGAAAATATGGAACCAGGAAGTATACAATGCCTTATGTGACAAAAGGGGATTGGACAAAAATAGAGAATACTTCCCGGCATACCGGTGAAAAAGCTGAACGGCAGCATGAAGTTCAGGTTCCTGGTGATCGGAATCTGCTTAATCCTGCTTCTGAGTGTGGTTGTCGTCATCGAAAGCTTCGAACACGGTGAGACGGATGAGCCGGTGCCTGCCGATGTGATCATCATGCTCGGCGGGGACGACCGGGGCCGGCTGCAGAAGGCTGCTGAATTATATCATGCAGGTTATGCAGATTATGTGATGATCTCACCGCTCAGCGATGAATATTATTCCCAGAGCCGGGAATTTGCCAATACGCTCGGCATCCCGGATCATGCGATCATCGCAGAGACCGAAGCCACCAGTACTTATACGAATGCTGTCCTGAGTCTTGAGATGATGGAGAAACTTGGATTCGAAAATGCGCTCGTCGTGACGAGCGACTTTCATTTAAAACGATCGAGGCTGGCTTTTGACCGCGTAAATGACGACCGTTTTGATTTGACTTATGTCGCTGCCTTAAGTGAAGACGGTGAGAAATGGCACGAAAGGTCATATGCGAGACTGCTGTGGGCCACTGAATTTTACAGGATGTGGGGTTACAGGCTGGGATTGTATAAAGTGCTGGATCTCCCCGATGATTGATTTGTGCGTTGTATTTATAAAAGAAGTGGGTGAGGGAGATGATTTCCTATCAGGCAATGAACATTCATCTAAATAAGATCGTATTGCCGAAGACCGTCTCACATATCCTTGAATCGAAGTTTGATTTCACGGATTTGGAGCTGGAATTCATCAATGGGGCTAATCAGTTTTTGAAGGAATATGCAGGTATTGAAAGTTATAAAGTGAAGATGGTCTACTGCCTTGGCACATGCCTGTTCAATTTCACGCGGGTGGGGCTTTATTTTCTGCTGGAAGATGAAGTGCTGACTATCAGCACTTCGAACTTGAAGAATATGAACGGTGAGGAACCCGACTGGCGGGTCATGCATTTTCCCTTCAGGGTAATTGAAGAACTCGATCTTGAAATGGTTGAAAACCTCAATGATCATAAATATGAGGCGGGTATATTATATGTAACGGTCATCAATGATAAAGGCGTCAATCGCACGCATGTGCTGCATAACATCAATCCGGAGCACATCCACTGCTTCAGGGATTTTTACACGAATATCATGGAAAATAAAAGGATCAGGGGAGCTTGAATATAAATGATTTTACATGTTTATCCACGGCGTTTCAAAGGAATTTGAATGGTGAGGTGATAGGCATGGAAAGAGAAATGGTGAAAAAAGAGGTCGAAAGGATTCTTGATGCGCCGAGGGTAGGCATCATGTCCACCGCCTATGGCAATAAACCCCACAGCCGTTATGTAACATTTTATAATGACGGGAGGAACCTCTATACCGAGGTTACAGCGGAATCCGTCGACACCGATGAAATCAGGGACAACAACTTGAGCTACATCATCCTCGGCTATGACGAGGAGGCGGATTCAAGTTATGTCGAAATGCTTGCGAGGACGGAAGTCGTGATGGACCAGCCGACGGTAGACTGGCTGTGGGATCAGCAGGAGCATCATGATATCGAGGAATTGGAAAGTCAGGTGATGGTGGTGCTGAAATTCATCCCGAAAGAGATCAAGCTGATGAACGCAAACGATGAAATCGATGTGCCGGAAGTGCTTGATTTTGCGGGATGATTGAAGAGATGATTCTTCCTGAGGAAGAGGCATCTCTTTTTTATGCCGGAAAGAATTGCAAACGGCCCTGAAAAGATATAGTTTTAAAGTATTACATAAAATGAAAGTGGTGTGCATATGCAGGCTGTCAAACAACCTCAGAAACTCCGGGATAACATTCTCCTCGTCATCGGCATCATAGCGGTGGCTGCAATGCTCCGTGCACCGCTGACGGCGGTCGGGCCGGTGATCGGCGACATCCGGGAAGATTTGCTGATTTCAAATACTGTGGCGGGTCTGCTCACCACGATTCCGCTGCTCACTTTTGCGGCGGTATCCCCGTTCGTCTCAAAAGCCGTTGAGAAGTTCACGATGCCAGTCACGATATTCTATGCGATCATTTTGCTGATTGCTTCATTATATATACGGACTTTGGGCACGCTTGAATGGTTCCTGATCGGCACTGTCCTGCTTGGTGTCGCCATCAGCGTCGGCAATGTGACGCTGCCGAGCTATGCGAAATGGAAGTTTCCGCTTCAGATGGGCTTTATCACAGCTATCTACAGTTCCACGATGAACCTCACTGCAGGACTCGGCAGCGGATTCAGTGTACCCCTTGCAGAAATCGGCGGGGGCTATGGGCTGTCGCTCACGATATGGATCGCGTTCGGCGTTGTGGCGCTCATCGTCTGGATCCCCCAGTTGAGGGGTGCTGGGGAGATGCGTTCGGCGGCACGGAAGGTGGAGCGTGCGCCGGGAAGGAAGATTCACCAGTCGAAGATGGCCTGGGCGATTGCGGTTATGTTCGCCCTCCAATCGACGACATTTTACACTAACGCTGCATGGCTGCCGTCCATTTTGATGGAGAAGGGGATGTCGGCTGAAACTGCCGGATATCTCTTCATGTTTTGCCAGTTCGCCCAGCTGCCGATGACGTTTTTATTCCCAATACTTGCAAGCCGGGTGGACAACCAGCGGACGATTGTGTTTGCAATCACAGGACTATTCCTGACCGGTTACCTTTTGCTGTTTGCACAGTCGTTTGGCATTCTCGTCATCAGTATGATTTTCATCGGCTTCGGTACAGGGGCCGCATTCAGTACATGCATGCTTTTATTTTCATTGAAGGCACGGACGGATTCCGGGAGTATCTCACTTTCCGGCTTCGGCCAGTCGATCGGCTACCTGCTTGCAGCCATCGGGCCGTTCCTGATGGGGTATTTATATGATGCCACCGGAACATGGACGCCGGCGCTGTCCTCTTATCTCATCATCGTCGCGTTGTTCTGTGCGGCAGGTGTGATTGCGACGAGGGAATTTTATATAGAAGATGAGCTGGAGGATAAGGTGTAGGGTGGAGATGCTTGATGCCTGCTCTATCGGAGTCTCGATCGCAGGACGAGGTGGTATTGGCGGCTTAACGGAGTCTCGATTGCAGAACGAGGTGGTAATAGCGGCTTAACGGAGTTTCGTTCGCAGAACGAGGTGGTGTTGGCATTGAAGAGGATCAATCAGGAGACGCTTTTCCAGTGAGGGAGGGCGTTTTTTATTAAATTCAGCTGATAGGGCTGGTCGTTATCACTGTGCCGAGGCTCGAGATGCGAGGTTTATTTTATTAATTAATATACTTAATATTCAGTAAATTAAATCATCCCGCACAGGGTATAGGAATATAAACAGTCAGGGAAAATTGTGTGTATTCGAATACCTTCAAGGGGATGATGGATTTGAAGAAAGAGAGAAGGACGCCATCAATCTGGTACTCCGTTTTTGTGATGATTATGGTTATCGTTCTGATTATGGGCGGTGTGATTGTGTTCGATGCATCCATCGAACTGATGCTGCTGATCACTTTGATGACCACAATGCCGTTTGTATTATATTTGGGTTTTACCTTTAAAGAACTGGAGCAGGCGATGCTGTCGATGATGGCAAAAGCGCTGCTGCCGTCTATGATTATTCTCGTTGTTGGAGCTATGATCGGTGCATGGCTGATATCGGGCACTGTGCCGACATTGATTTATTACGGCATCCAGTCGATTTCACCGGGCTACTTTTTTGCTACGGCTTTGATCTTCTGTACAATCGTCTCAGTTTCTACGGGGACTTCCTGGGGGACGATGGGGACGGCGGGTGTGGCTTTGATGGGAATCAGCCACGGTCTCGGTCTGCCTCCCGGCATGTCCGCAGGTGCAATCATCAGCGGCGCATACTTCGGGGATAAAATATCGCCGCTGTCCGACAGTACGAACCTTGCTGCAGCAATAATGGAAGCGGACTTGATGGACCACGTCAAACATATGCTGTGGACGACGATGCCCGCCTATATACTGACGCTCATCGTCTTCGTCGTACTCGGCCTGAATTATGGGGGACAAGAAGGCGGGAGCCTTTCAAATATAGAAGTGATGACCGATTTCCTTTCCTCACATTTTAATTTGGGACTTGTAACTTTGATTCCTTTGGCTGTCGTCCTGCTGCTGCTCATTTTGAAGAAGCCACCGGTCACTTCCATCTTCATTGGTGCAGCGCTCGGTGGACTGGTCGCGATCTTTTATCAGGGGGCTGGTATTACAGAAACGCTCGGCACGATATATGACGGATACGCAGTGGACTCCGGCATTGAAGCGGTCGACTCATTATTGACGCAGGGCGGCATCACCAGCATGTTCAACCTTCTGGCATTGTTCCTGTTCGCTTTGGGGCTCGGCGGTCTGCTTCAGGAATCCGGCATACTGCAGAAATTCCTGGATACATTCTTCAGCCGTGTCAATTCGGTGAAGACTCTGGTGCCGACTTCCATGGTGGCAAGTTACATCGGTACCGCGATTTTAGGTACAGCCAGTGCATCGATTGCACTGGTCGGGACGATGCTGAAGCCGTTATACAGGGAACAACGGCTGAAACCGCAAAACTTATCCAGGCTGATGGAGGACACCTCCACCCAGGGCGCGGTCGCAATTCCCTGGAACGGCAATGCGATATTTGCAGCGGCAGCACTCGGGGTGGCACCGCTGACTTTTCTGCCATTCCTGTTCCTCGCATTCTTCACTCCAATCTTCACTCTGTTGTACGGACTGACTGGTTTTACAATGATCAAGATGGATAAGGAAGATGATGAAGTACAAGAGGATTATCAGATTTAGGATTTAAAGACGCTTTTCCGGTGAGGGAAGGCGTTTTTTATTGGAATTGGCAGTTGTTGGTATATTCCAATCTTTCCGTGCTATGATGATATTTGAGAAAACAACTTGAAAGATCGGTGTAGGAACATGAAGAAAAGAATCATTATTATAGTAGGAATTATTCTGGTACTTGCAGTCGTATCCATTGCCGAGAGTTTCAACCATGACAGAAGTGATGCACCGGAAGAGGCGGATGTGATCCTGATGCTCGGCGGCGGTGACGGAGGCAGGATGATGAAAGCGGCAGAATTGTATCATGAAGGGTACTCCGATTATGTCGTCATTTCACCGGCATTGGATGAATATTATACGCAGTCCGTGCAGTTTGCCCTGGATCTTGGCATACCGGAAAGTGCAATCATCGAAGAATTGGTTGCGACGAGTACATACACCAATGCGACAGAGACGATGGATATTATGGAGGCACGAGATTTTCAAAGTGCGCTGGTGGTGACGAGTGATTATCATTTGAAGCGGTCGAAGTTGATTTATGACCGCGTGAACAGTAATGATTATGATAATAAGTTCGATTTTACATATGTCGCTGCACTTAGTATGGATGGAGACCCTTGGTATGAACTGAGTTATTCGGCCAACATCTGGTTCAGGGAGTATGTGAAGCTATGGGGATACCGGCTGGGGCTGTATCATTTCATAGATATTCCGGATGACGGTGATGCTCAAGTTTAGTCTGCAGGAACTCGTGGAGAGTACGAATGCCTGTTAAACTCCCTGCAGGAACTCGTGGAGTGGACGAGTGCCTATTAAACTTCCTGCAGGAACTCGTGGGGCGGACGAGTGCCTATTAAACTTCCTGCAGGAACTCGTGAACTGCACGAATACCTGTTAACCACAAAAAAGACCCTGGAATGGCCGCGCCATTCCAGGGTCGATCTATTTCATGCAGTTTTAAGTGAACAGTGCTTTGACTTCAAGGTAGTCTTCAACACCGTATAAGCCGTTTTCACGTCCGAGGCCGGACTGTTTGTAGCCGCCGAATGGGGCTTTTGGTGAACGGTCGCCGCCGTTGACGAAGACGTTGCCGGTGCGGAGTTGTTTTGCGACTTTGAGTGCCGTATCGAAGTCTGGTCCGGTGACTGCTCCGGATAAGCCGTATACGGTATCGTTCGCAATCTCGATCGCTTCTTCCTCATCTTCATACGGGATGACAGTGAGGACGGGTCCGAAGATCTCCTCCTGTGCGATGGTCATATCGTTCTTCGCATTCGTGAAGACGGTCGGCTCGACATAGTAGCCTTTCCTGTCGACTTTGCCGCCGCCGACGAGGACTTCCGCGCCTTCTTCCTTGCCTTTTTCTATATAATCCAGCACAGTTTCCATCTGGTTCTTGTCGACGAGCGGACCGATGTCGGTGTCATAGTCGGTCGGGTCGCCGATTTTCACATCTTTATAGTATTCCTTGATTCTTTCATTCACTTCATCGAGCTGGTCTTTCGGTACGAGCAGGCGTGTAAGTGCAGAACAGCTCTGTCCCTGGTTGTTGATGACGGTCTTCGCCGCCTGGTCGATCGCCTGGTCCAGGTCGCCGCCTTTCAGATAGACGAGCGGTGATTTTCCGCCGAGTTCAAGCACGAGCTTCTTGATGTTCGTACCGGCGTTTTCATACATTTTCATACCGACCGGGGTCGATCCTGTAAATGAAACGACGGATACATCTTCATGCTTCGTCAAATAGTCGCCGAGGTCGCCGCCGCTTCCGGTCACCATGTTGAATACGCCGTCCGGCAGTCCGATCTCATCTATGATTTCAGTGAGGATCATGGCGGTGAGCGGTGTCAGGCTCGCCGGCTTCACGACGACGGTGTTGCCTGCAAGGAGCGCCGGTGTGATTTTCCTCTGAATCTGGTTCAGCGGGTAGTTCCACGGCGTAATGCACGCAACGACACCGAAACCTTCCTTCTGGAGGATCGTGCCGTCTTCCATTTCCTCTTCGAACTTCAGCTTATCGAAATCATCCAAAGTGGCTTCCATCTCTTTCAGTGACAAAGGCACCTGGCCTTCCTCCGAAAACGTCTGCGAGTTGCCGAGTTCTGCGACCATCGTATCAGCGAGTTCCTGCTTCCTCGCTTCGATGCCGTCCTTTATCTTTCTGACGTACTCTGCACGTTCTTTTGGAGATGTTTTATTCCATGCAGGGAATGCCTTTTTGGCTGCGGCCACCGCTTTATCCACATCATTATGGCTGCCTTTCGGAACTTTTGCGATGATTTCCTCCGTCGCGGGATTCTCCACTTCGCTGTATTCGCCTGAGTCGGAATCCTGCCACTTGCCGTCGTAGTAAATTTGATACTCTTTCACAAAAATCTCCTCCTGAATATATGTTGAGTCGTAAATTCCGCTTGTTCTTAATCTACCCTTCACGCAGATTTAAAAAACATGACAGGATGCATATTCCATTTCTTTACAGGGTACAGTATAGAAAGTTTCCAGTTACATAATAAAGGTCACGAAAGAAGGGGTTGCCATGATCCAGTATAAAGTGTTGAACGAGTATCTCGACAACATCAATCTGCCGAAGACGATCGAAGAGGTGCTGTCACATAAGTATGAGCTGGAGGGGAAGGAATATGACTTCATGAATAGTGCGAACCAGTACCTTAAAGTTCATGAGAACTATGAGACATACAGAGGGAAGGATGCCCACTGCATGGGGACATGCCTCACCGACTTCACACGCGTCGGCATCTATTTCCTTCTGGAGGATGAGATCGTGACGGTCAATACCTCGACGCTGAACAAGTCCGACTTCAAATGGGAAGTCTTCCATTTTCCGTTCTCCGAAGTGGATGACCTTGAACTCCTCGTGATCGAGGGGATGACAGATCAGAACTATGAAGCGGGCATACTGTATTTCAAAGTCCAAAACGACAAAGGGGCACGTCGCACGCATGTGCTCAGGAATGTCAATCCAAGGCATTTCTACTGCTTCGAAAAATTTTACGACAATATAAAGAACAGCAGGAAAATTTCCGGTTCCTAATGATTTCATGCATATTATCTGTAAATTCGGGTAGAGTGGAAGACCAAGCGAATAGTAAAAGCCTAATATATAAATGAGAAAGCACAGCCTCCGCCGGCTGTGCTTTTTTGCATTCAGACGGGGTATAGGGGTAGTACATCAACTTTCAAAGGGGCGGTTCAAATGGTTTCAATATATTTTGCAGCGAAGAACACGATTTACAAGGCGGTTGAAGATGATGGATGGACGCTTCAGGAGATCGAGGGGCCGGAGGACATCCGGAGCGTCGCTTATGATGAAGTCTCCGGACGGCTGTATGCCGGCACTTTCAATAAAGGACTCCACGCAAGTGACGACGGCGGCGCTTCGTGGCAGCAGCTCGGAGAAGAAGTGTTACATTCAAGGGTGATGAGCCTTGCCGTGAGCAGGACCGAACAGCTCGGAGAATTCAGTGTGCTCTGGGCGGGGACGGAGCCGAGCATGCTGTACCGGTCGGAGGACGGCGGCATGACGTGGATGGATTCGAAGGCACTGCTGGAACTCCCTTCCGAGCCGGAATGGAGTTTCCCGCCGAGGCCGGAGACGCATCATGTCCGGACGATCCAGCCGGACCTCCATGAAACGGGACGGGTATTTGCAGGCATAGAACTCGGCGGCGTGATGAGGAGTAATGATCACGGCGGATCATGGGAGGACCGGAAGCCCGGGTCGCACCATGACAGCCACTCCCTCAAGGCGCACCCTTATGTGGCAGGCCGGATTTACGAAGCGGCGGGCGAAGGGTTCGCAGAAAGCAAAGACGGCGGCGATACTTGGGAGAAGTTCAATGAAGGGCTCGGAGGATTCACTTACATGGTGGATGTTGCGGCAGACCCGGGGAATCCGGATACATTGCTCGCCTCGGTCGCCAAGGGGCCTTACCAGGCATATCTGCCGGAACGGGCGCATACCCGCATGGTCCGCAGGACGGGTGAAGGCGGATGGACATTCATCGATGACGGCCTGCCGGAGCCGGACGGTTCATCAGTTTTTGCACTTTTGACGGATGATACGCAGAAGGGTGTATTCTACGCGTTGAACAACACTGGACTCTATATTTCAAAAGATGCCGGGATGTCGTTCAAAAAGGCTGAAATGGATTGGCCGAAGACCCTTGAATACTTGCGAATCACCGATGCGGTCCTTGTGAATTGAAGGCTTTGTAGTTTATATGGTTTCCGCATGGGTAAAAGTGTAGAAATGGACTGTTTAAATGTTCAGTAAATTTCAATATGGAGCTGATATTTGTGAAAGTCAAAAACCCTATCCCACGTGACAAAGGCGTCGACAACACACTCGATCTAATGCAGGAAGGGTTCAATTTCATACCCGACCGCAGGAAGGAACTGGAGTCCGACATATTTAAGACGCGCCTGCTCGGCAGGAAGGCAATCTGCATCGCCGGGGAGGAAGCGGCTGAAATATTCTACGATGAATCGAAGTTCAAGCGTAAAGGTGCCATGCCGAAACCTTTGAAGAGCTCGCTGCTCGGTGAAGGCGGCGTCCACGGTCTGGACGGTGAAGACCACAGGCAGCGCAAGCGGATGATTCTGTCCATGATGACGCCGGAACGGCTGGAGGACATGAAGCGGATTGCCGTGGAGGAACTGGATAAAAGAGCGGCGGAATGGGAAAATCAGTCCGAAGTCGTGATACTTGATGAGATACAGAAAGTGTTCGGCGTCACCGGCATGCGCTGGGCGGGGCTACCGCTTGAAGGGGAGGACATCGAGCAAAGAGTCGACGAGCTTGTGGACATGGTCGACTTCGGCGGTTCGGATGTTGCGAGGACGGCTGCAAGTTTCACGTCGGGCATGGCATCGAGGAAAAGCCATGAGAAATGGCTGAAACAGCTAATCAAGAAGGTGCGTGCCGGCAAACTCGATGCCCATCCGAGCACACCGCTCTACATTGTGGCACACCACACCGAAAATGACGGCAAGCCGCTCGATCTGCATGCGGCAGCGGTGGATCTGAATAATGCCTACCGGCCGCTGATTGCAGCCGCTTATTTTGTCGCGTTCGGCCTGCTCGCGATCCATGAGCATCCGGGCGTCGGGGAGAAGTTGAAGACGGACAAATCCTACAGCAAGATGTTCACACAGGAAGTGCGCCGCTATTATCCGTTTGCTCCTGCGATGGTTGCAAAAGTGAAACGCAAATTCGAATGGAAGGGTCATAAATTCAAGAAGAACCGCATGGTCATACTCGACCTGTTCGGCACGAACCGGCATCCTGATGCATGGGAGGACCCTGATGAATTCAAGCCGGAACGGTTCAGGGACTGGGACGAGAGCCCGTTCTCATTCGTGCCGCAGGGCGGCGGCGACTTCTATGCCGGCCACCGCTGTGCAGGTGAATGGCTCACGGTCATGGTCATGCGCTCGACATTTGAATACATCACCAAGTCAATGACTTACGACGTGCCGGAACAGGATTTGGAATACGATATGACGAAGATCCCGGCCTTCCCGAAAAGCGGCTTCATCATCAACAATGTGAAGCGCACCGGTGTTGCGGCCGAAGATCTGAAGTTGGACGAACAGAGCCCGACCGTGGTGAAGCACAGCGCTGAATAAGGTGGAGCTGAGGCATAACTTTATATGAAAAAATGAATCCGTACGTTTGCTTTCCTGAGGCATCGCGCAAGCCTGTAGTCTTGCGCAGATGCTGTTCCCCCGGGAGTCAAACGTACGGATTTTTCGTCTCCTTCATTCAATTTATAATTTTTTAAGGACTTAAGTGCCAGCCCCTTTTCATTTTATATCCGGCTGATCATCTGTTCATTCAGCTCTGAGAATTTCTCGTTATGGCTGGAGACGATGGCTTCATCCGCCGCTTCGCCGCCGCTGATATATTGTTTGGCAAAATTCGCGGCCATCGCCGCTTCCGGGAAGCAGCTCGCAATCAGGTGCACCCGGTTGTCGTAGGTGATCTGGTCGCCGCAAGCATAAAGGCCCGGGATGCCGGTGCCGACGGTGTCCTCGGTCTCGATCATCTGATGTTCGTTCATAGGAAGATTTTGCCCAAGCCTTTTGACGAATTCACAGTCGGCATCGAAACCGTGATTGATGACGACGGCATCGGTTTTGATTTCAGTGCCGTCGGAGAGTCTCACACTTTGAATTTCATCCTGGCTGCTGTTCGGCGTGAGCTTATCGATCGCAGCACCCTTGACCACACGGACGCCTTTCTCATCGAGCTTTCCGACCATCGCCTCATGTCCCTTCAATTCACTTTTCCGGCAGACGAGCGTGACGGAGCCTGCGATGCCGCTCAAGTCATGCGCCCAGTCGACTGCGGTGTTGCCACCGCCGGAGATGAGAATTTCTTTATTCTTAAAAGACTTCAAATCCTTCACCGTATAATACAGGTTCGACATTTCAAACTTCTCGGCACCGTCGATATCGAGTTTCACGGGTGAGTAGATGCCGAGGCCGGTTGCGATGATGACGGATTTTGATGTGAAACCGCCGATTGAAGTCTCGGTCTTGAAGATATCCCCTTCCTTTGTAATATCGTGGCACGTCGTGCTTGTGGAGACGTCGGGGCCGAAAGTATACGCCTGTTCGATCAGCTGGCGGACGATTGCGTCCCCCGTATTCGCCGGCATGCCGCCGATATCCCATATAAACTTCTCCCTGTATATGTTGAGCTTGCCGCCGAGTTCCGCGTGATGCTCAATCAGTTTCACCGACATGCCGCGGAGGCCTGCGTAAAATGCAGCGTAAAGGCCGGCCGGACCGCCGCCGACGATCAGCGTGTCATAAACTTTCATTTATATTTCCCCTTTTGGATTGTATTTTCGCTTAATATGTTTTATTATAACTACATTGAGAATGATTATCAATTGATAATCAGTGCTTAAATAAAAAATCAGGGAAGTGTGTACATATGAATAGATTTGGTCTTTTATTTGCAAGTATCATTTTTGCCTCGCTGCTCGCGGCATGCGGCGGGGAAGCGACGGGTGACGATGACGGCGGCACTGCCGAAATGCGGGAGTATACGACGGATGCCGGGGAGACGATTGAAATCCCTGCAGAGCCGGAGCGCATCGTCGTCATGGCATCAAGCTACTTCGGCAATTTCAAGCATCTTGATGCGAACATGGTCGGGGCGCATACGGTCGTCACGCAGAGTGAAGTGCTTGAGCCGATGACCGAAGATGTTGAGATGATCGAGGAGGGGAACATCGAACAGATTATGAACCTCGATCCGGACCTGATCATCGCTTTTGAAACGGATGAGAATCTTGAGAAGTATGAAACGGTGGCACCGACGATTCCGGTGCAGTATGAAAAATGGAATTACCTGGACATCCATGAGGAGTTCGGCAGCATCACAGGCAACGAAGAGGCGGCTTCTGAGTGGGTGGCTGAATGGGAAAGCAAGCTTGCTGAAGACAGGGAAGCCGTTGAAGATGCGGTCGGCACCGATGTCAGTGCGAGCGTGATCGAGCAGTATGCGAAGGACATCTACGTTTACGGCACGAACTGGGGCCGCGGCACGGAAATTATCTATCAGGAACTCGGCCTGGATGTGCCGGAAGCGGTCGAAGCGGATGTTGTCGAGACGGGCTGGAAGAACATCTCGGCTGAAGAAATCGACAAGTATGCGGGTGACTTCATGTTCGTCGGCACGGGGGATTCCGGGGCGGACAATGCATACCGCGACACCAATGTATGGAAAGAGCTCGATGCGGTGCAGAATAACCGCGTGATCGAGTTTGATTCACCGACTTTCTACTATAATGATCCGTATTCACTTGAGCATCAGCGGGAATTCATCGTGGATGCGCTGACCGAATAAATACAGGCAGGTGGTTGTATGACCAGTGTGACGATTGAAAATATGGATTTGACGATCGATAAGAAGGATATATTGAAGAACATCAACCTGGAGCTCATGAGCGGTAAGATCACGACGATCATCGGACCGAACGGCTGCGGCAAATCGACGCTTTTGAAGACGGTGTCGAACATCATCCAGGCGGGTGAGGGGTCGGTCTACATCAATGACCTCGACATCCGCCGCATGAAATCGAAGGCACTTGCGAAGAAGGTGGCCATACTTTCGCAGAAGAACAGGCTGCAGTATGACTTGAAGGTGCGCGACCTGGTGAGCTTCAGCAGATATCCGTACCTGCGCAGGTTCCAGGGGCTCACTGCTGACGATCACAAAATCATCGACTGGGCGCTCTCCGAGACGGGCGCAGATGAATTCAGCGGCCGGATGATGAGCGAGCTGTCCGGCGGCCAGGCGCAGCGTGTATGGATCAGCCTGCTGCTTGCGCAGGGGTCGGACGTGCTCCTGCTCGACGAACCGACGACCTACCTCGATATCCACCATCAGCTGGAGACATTGAACATCATCCGGGATTTGAATAAAAAGACCCGTCAGACGGTTGTGATGGTGCTGCATGACATCAACCAGGCACTGAAGTATTCGGATGAAATCGTCGTGATGAACCGCGGCGAGATCGTGAGATGCGGAACACCGGCGGATGTCCTGACGAATGACATACTGAATGAAGTCTTCAACATCAACGGCAGGATCACAACGGACCCGGTCACAGGGAAACCGGTGCTCTCGGACTATGAGCTGTTCTGCCGGACGGTGAACGGGCGGGCACTTTAAATGAAAGATGGCTGGCTGGTTCTCCTTCTATGCATTTTTGCAGGCGTATCCTTCTTTGCCGCCATGATGTTCGGGGTCGAGAATTACTCGGTAGGTAAAGTGGTGGACACTCTGTTCTGGGGCGGTGAGCTTGATCGGGCCGGCGGCATCCTTTATGAGATCCGCCTGCCGAGGGTCGTTGCCGCCTTTCTGGCGGGGCTGATGATCAGCATTTCAGGCCTCATCATGCAGACGGTCACGCATAATAATCTGAGCGAGCCGAGCATACTCGGCGTGAACGCGGGTGCGAATTTCGCGATTGTCGCAGCGACGCTCGTGCTCCCGGTATTGTCTTTTGCGGCGATGCTTACAGCGGGGTTTCTCGGCGGGCTCGTGGTCGGCGTGATCATTTTATTCGTGACGCGATTCAGGTCCCCGATCCACCTTATACTTGCGGGTGCGGGGATTTCACTGTTTTTATATGCCGTGACGGATTTCCTCGTGATCACGAACAACCTCGGCCAGTACCTTGCGTTCTTCACGAGCGGCGGTGCGGCCGGGGTATCACTTGGACAGCTTGGGGTGATCGCCCCGGTTGCCGCCGTGGTGATCGTGATATTATATGTACTGTCAAAAGAGCTCGATGTGTTTTTATTCGGCGAGGAGATGTTGGCCTCGCTCGGGCAGAACCAGCGTATGTATCAGGTGATTACGCTTGTATGTGCCGTGCTGCTTGCATCGATGAGTGTCGCGATCGTCGGGAACGTCGTGTTCCTCGGCCTGCTCGTCCCGCATATCGTGAAGATGATTGCAGGGTACATGCACCGCTGGACGATTCTTTATACGGGGCTTTTCGGCGGGGCGCTGTTCATGCTGTCGGATATGGCGGCGCGGATGCTGAACGAGACACCGGTCAACGCCATCATCGCGATGATCGGGCTGCCGTTCTTCATCTACATCATCAGGACGCGGGGGCGGAAATATGCGTAATCCTTTGAAATTGGTCATCATTGCCGCACTGCTCCTGGTGACCGTCGTTTTGACCCTCGTCACCGGCACGTTCAGCTTGAGCCCCGGCGATCTTTTGGATTTAATTATGGGCCGGGCCGGGGCGGATGTGAATCTCGTATTCTACGAGTTCCGCATGCCCCGCGTCATTATCACCATTCTGTGCGGCGCGGCGCTCGCCTTAAGCGGATTGATTCTTCAGGTGATCTCAAGGAATCCGCTCGCCGACCCCGGCATCATCGGGGTCAATGCGGGAAGCGGGTTCGGGGTTGTGCTGTTCCTCATGTTCGTGAGCGGCGGGGGCAGCAACAACCTGTATGCACTGCCGGTGATGAGCTTCATCGCGGGGCTCATCACGGTACTTTTGGTGTTCGTATTGTCATTCGTGCGCGGCAGCTTCAACAGCAACATGTTCATACTGATCGGGATTGCGGTTGCGATGGGGGTGACGGGCTTTTTGTACGTCTTCACCTCAACGTTCGATGACAGACAGATGACGATGCTGAACCAGTATCTCGCCGGGAACATCTGGGGGGACACATGGGCATTCGTCGTGGTCATACTCCCGTACATCTTAGTGGTTTCCGTCTTCGCCTGGATGAAAATCAATGAAATGGCCATGCTGAACCTGGAGGATGATACGCTCCGCGGGCTCGGCATGAACGTGAACGTCGAAAAGGTGCTCCTGATTATCTGTGCGGCGATGCTCTCGAGTGTCGCGGTCAGTGTCGCCGGTGCCATCAGCTTCATCGGCCTGATCGCGCCGCATATCGCAAGACTTTTATTCAAAGTGGAAATGAAGTTCGTCTTCATCGGCACACTCGGCATCGGGGCGCTGCTGCTCAGCGTCTCCGACCTGATCGGCAAGCTACTGCTTGCACCATTGATCATTCCGGCGGGGATTGTCGTCGCACTGATCGGCGGACCGTACTTCATATATCTCCTTATGACGGCGCGGAAAGTATAAACTTTCCCGCTGTTTTTTCATGTCTCCGGTTATAGTATGATGTAAACGGGGTATAAGATGTTAATCAAATTTATTGGGAGTTGGAATCATGCAGAAAAGTATAAGTGGAATAGAGAGGCAGGAGCTTGACAACACGATGTCGAAGCGCTTCATATGGGCTGTGGCCTACGGCTCGTCCATCGGCTGGGGTGCCTTCATACTGCCGGGCGACTGGCTGAATTCATCGGGCACACTCGGTGCAACGCTCGGAATCACCATCGGGGGACTCCTGATGCTGATCATCGCCGTGGCGTACGGTGCACTGACCGCAAAATTCCCGGTGTCGGGCGGGGAGTTCGCCTTCACCTACGCAGGTTTTGGAAAATATTTCAGTTTCATCGCTTCATGGTTTCTCGTACTCGGTTACATATGTATCGTCGCCCTGAACGCGAGTGCATTCAGTCTTTTATTCAAATTCGTACTGCCGGATGTCCTCGAAGTCGGCTATCTGTATACGATCGCCGGCTGGGATGTCTACATTATGGAAGTGATCCTATCGACATTGATACTTGTGGTGTTCGCCTACATTTCATCGAAAGGGTCGGGATTATCCGGTAATCTGCAGTTCATCTTCTGCCTGTTCATGGGGCTCGTCGTTGCAGGATTGTTTGCGGCATCATTCTTTGCAGGGGACTTTTCGTTTGATAATGCACAGCCGTTGTTCAACGCCGAAAACGGCGTTTGGACATCAATCATCCTGATCGTCGCAATCGCCCCGTGGATGTACGTCGGCTTCGACAACATCCCGCAGGCGGCGGAGGAATTCAAGTTCCCGGCCGAGAAGACGTTCAAACTGATCGTTTTCGGCATCATCGCATCAATCCTGACATATGTGGCGATGATCCTGATCACTTCATGGATTTATGCGGATCAGAACGCAATCGACGGCGCGATGTGGGTGACCGGTTCCGTCATCAATTCATCGATGGGCGGCATCGGCATGACGCTGCTTGCGTTCGCAATTTCATTCGGGGTGTTCACGGGGCTGAACGGGTTTTATTTATCCTCATCGCGCCTGATTTTCGCCCTCGGACGTGCAAATTTCGTACCTGAAATCTTTGCGAAGATCCACCCGAAGAATAAAACCCCGTATATTGCGGTATGGTTCGTCCTGATTGTGACGCTTGCGGCCCCTTGGCTCGGGCGTACGGCGCTGAGCTGGATTGTGGACATGTCCTCGGTCGGCGTATCGATCGCATTCCTTGCGACCAGCCTGGTGGCGGTGAAATTCTTCAGGAACGGTGCGGAGAAGAACATGGTCTATACGGTCTTCGGCGTGCTCGGTGCGATTATTTCAGTCGTGTTCCTTGTGCTGCTGCTCTATCCGGGATCGCCGGCATCACTGTCCGTGCCGTCCTACATCGCACTCGGTGCATGGATATTGCTCGGCGCAATATTCTTCATGACACAGTTTAAGAAGATTAATGCGATGACCAAGGAAGAGCTGGACTTCCAGATATTGAAGCAGGATAACGGTAAAAAAGAATAGGTTGATGAATTGAGCGCCTGCGGGCGCTCTTTTTGTTGGAAAATTTAGGGGAGAGAGTGGTTAACAGGCACTCGTGGGCGTGACGAATACCTAATGGGATTTCTGCAGGAACTCGTGGACGTGACGAGTACCTATTAAAGCTTCCATCACATGTTCGCGCGGGCCGCGAGCATGCGCAGGAGGTGCGGCATCATTATTTCTATTGACAATACTTATGTAAACGCTTACAATAAAAGTGTTTTATTTATATTACAGGTGTGTTACAATGATTACGTTCTGAAAACATATGCACGAACTCTGATCATGAGGGAGCTATCATAATGAATGACCGGAAGATAATATGTTTATCACTGCTGGCCTGTCTGGGTCTTGCGGGATGCGGCCGGGAAGGGGAAGAGGCGGCGATCACCGGGAACGAGATGAACGCAGTCCACACCCACGAAGTACATAAAATCACCGATTTCGTCCTGGAGAATGGTTCCGGCCCGAAAATCAACGATAATAAAGCAGCGCCGGCGGTCGGACTCGATCAGGCGGTGTATGCCGGCGATGAGAAACCGGACATCAGCGGCCAGGAGCGCTTCATCAGGGAGCTTTCAGGCGTACAGTACAGTGTCGGCATGATCTGGGAGGACAGTTTCAGTCATCTGTACCGGACACTCGTGAACACGCAGGCGGACATCATCAAGGATGAAGAAAAGCAATTGACTGCAAAACAGCTTGAAGAGGTCGCACGCCAGATTGAATTGATCCACTCACAGTATTCCGACTTGGAGCAGGATCTGAATAACCTGGAAGTGCCGAAGGTGGTCGCCGATGCCGATATGGAGAACGTCGAGTCGGCGATCGAGGAATTGTCCATGGCGATCGAAAACCGCACACTCGCACTGATCGAATTCAAGTCGATCTACGAGGGAACGGATTATGATCTGCATGACGAGCTGCTTGCCATCCATGTGGAGAACAGCGATAAATACCTGAACCAGGCGGACGGCACGATAGAAGACCTTAAAAGTGCGGTCGAAGACAAATAGGCACCGGGACGAATGTCCCGGTGCCTTTTATTTAAGGGTACTGCAGAAGGGTTTTCCCGGCTGCAGTGGGTGGAATACTATTTTTTATCCTGCTCTTTGTTGTCTTTATCGTCTTTGCCGCCCTGATTGACTTTATCCATGACGCTGTCGCCTTTCTTCTTGGCGCTGTCCCACTTCTCGTTCGCATTTGAAGCAGTGTCTTTCGCTTTGTCCATGAAGTTTTTGTCAGCCATAGTTAAAATCTCTCCTTTTTGATCTGTATTTCTTGTACAGTCATACTCTACCCGCCTGTAATCCCTTTAAACATGTAACGCGTTAATTAATTTTTGGGGGCCGCTGAAAGCCCTATGTTTACTGTGGAAATACTCGGGGTATACAGTTTTATGAATCATATAATAAGGAGAGATGTCTTGTGAGCAAGAAAGTCGCAGTACTGATGGCGGATTATGTTGAAGAAATCGAATATACAAGTCCTAAAGAAGCGATAGAAGCAAAAGGCTATGAAGTGGAAGTCATTTCACCAGACGGAAAAGAAGTGAACGGCAAGAACGGCGACACTTTCCAGGCGGATAAGAGCGTCTCGGACGCCAATCCGGAAGATTATGCAGCAATCCTCGTGCCGGGCGGTTTTTCACCGGACGTATTGCGCGGCAATCCGGATAACGCCAAATTCGCCGGACATTTCCTTGAAAATAAAAAACCGACGTTCTCGATCTGCCACGGCCCGCAGTTCCTGGTCGACACGGATAAGCTGCGCGGCTATGACCTGACGAGCGTTGCGAACGTGAAGAAGGACCTTGAAAATGCCGGTGCCATCTATCATGATGAATCGGTGGTCGTGTCAGACAATCTGATCACGAGCCGCACACCGGATGACCTTGACGATTTCAACAAAGCCATCCAGGAAGCGCTGAATGAATAATAAGTGAACCCCGCTCAATGTGAGCGGGTTTTTTTATGCACAAAAAAACCCCGGATGCCCCGGAGTTTATTCCACCACTGTGATGGTCCTTGCATATGCATGAGGATTTTCAAACTGGTCGAAGACCGCGTAGGCGATCGTGTACTCGCCCGGCGTATCAGTGTCGACTTCGCCTGAAATGTATGCGGTATGCGCGATATCACGCCCGTCCGTATCGATGATTTCGATGCCTTCACGTGGGTTGAAGTCCTCGCCGACGCTGATCGTGACATCTTCCATATTATTGAAGAGCACAGTTGATGATGTGCTTTCGGATGTCCCTTGAAGCTCTGCCTCGGTCGGCGGAACGAGCGGGACCGGGTCGGTCGGGGCGTCGCTTACGGTGATGGAGCGGGTGTATTCGAACCAGCCGTTCCTGCTGTTCTCGACCCGGTATGAGACCGTGTATGTCCCCGGCGTGGATGTGTCCACGTTGTCGTTTGTGATCTGGATGTTGTCCGTGATGTTCCCGTCCTGGTTGTCGAGCGCATAGACGCCCGCCATCGGATCGAAATCATCCCCGACCTGTACATTGACGGTATCCAGGTTTCTGATCGTCGGTGCAGGATTGTTATAGGCCGCAATCTCTTCCTCCATCGTCGGTCCGCTGTAGTCTTCATAGACCGGATTCGCTTCCGCGCCCCCTGCATCTTCCACCATTTCTGCCGTGATCGGCGCAACCGGCAGGAGGCCCGCCATCACTTTCACCATAGTATTGATATTCATTTATCTGCTCACCTCATCATTGCTTTCGGTAGTATATCCTGAAGTGTATACTCATCCAGGGTTTTAAGGTAATTCTCCAGCGCGTCGTTAAGCACGAACTTCAGGCCGCATACGGGGGTGAGGACGCATTCGTTGTCATGTCTGAAGCATTCCGCCATATGGAAATTATCTTCCGTGTTCCTCACGACGTCGCCTATCTTCATATCTTCCGGTTTATATTTTAGCATAATACCGCCGCCGCGGCCACGCACAGTGTGTATATAGCCGAGCTTCGCGAGATTATGGACGACCTTCGTCAGATGATTTTTCGAGATGTTGTAGTAGTCCGATATTTCATCGATCTGCACTTTTTCATCCGTCTGCCGCGTACCGAGGTACATCAGCACTCTGAGGGAATAGTCCGTATATAAAGTCAGTTTCATATTTCTCACCTCTTGACTATACTTTACATCAAAAGCCTCAATTAATCCTTAAATTTAACATTGACAAATTTGTGAATATATTAACAAAGGGTTGTAAATCTGCCTCCCGGGGTATAACATTAAAGGTGTATAAAATATATATCTTTTAAAAGGGAGCGTTTTCATGGAACTTCATAAAAAAGAAATCATCAAGGCAACTGTACCTGCATTGGAAGAACACGGCACGACCATCACTACAGTGTTTTACCAGAACATGTTCAAAAAGCATCCGGACCTGTTGAACATGTTCAACCAGACAAACCAGAAGGTCGGCGACCAGCCGAAGGCCCTCGCATTCACAGTGCTCCAGGCGGCAAGGCACATCGATGACCTGGAGGCGATCGTACCTGCGGTCATCGGCATCGCCCATAAGCACCGCGCGCTCAACGTCAAACCGGAACATTATCCAATCGTGGGCGAAAACCTGCTCGAAGGCATCAAGGAAGTGCTGGGTGATGCAGCGACACCTGAAATCATGGATGCATGGGAAGAGTACTACGGCGAGATCGCCCAGATCTTCATCGATGTGGAAGCTGGCATGTATAAGGAAGCGGAATGGGACGGCTTCGTACCGTTCAAGGTGACCGGGAAGGACCAGCTGTCTGATGACATCGTCCGCTATACGGTGAAGAGCGACGAAGTGGACTTCGATGTCCGCGCCGGCCAGTACATCACGGTCAAAGTGGATCCGTCGGATTACCCGTACGAGGCGCTGCGCCATTACTCCATCTGTTCGATCCATACAGAGGAAGGGCTCCAGTTTGCTGTGAAGAAGGAAGGGACGGATGACACGGCAGGCGTCGTCTCCCACCATATGCACGACGACGTCCAGGTCGGAGACACGCTCGAACTGAGCGCACCTGCAGGTGACTTCCTCCTCGATCCTGCAGATGAAAAACTCCTCTTCATCGCAGGCGGCGTCGGTGCGACACCGGTCATGGCGATGATCGAAGAGGCGATTGAAGCGGGCAAGGATCCGAAGTTCATCTACAGCGTGCAGAATAAAGGGATGCACCCGTTCAAGGATGAGATGCAGGAATTTGGTGAAAGAATCGATGTGAAAGTGAAATACAGCGATGATGAAGGTTTCTTAAACCACGAAGACTTCGAAGGTCTTCAGGATCGCAGCGTCTACATCTGCGGTTCCATGCACTTCATGAATGCGATGATCAAAGTGCTGCATGAAGTCGGCTTCAGCGAAGACAACATCCACTTCGAACCGTTCGGTCCGAAGATGAGCCTCGTCGGCGAGACGGTTTAACAGGCTCCATGGACTGAGCTTGCGCCCCGGGCGGAAAATAATCTGCCCGGGGTCTTTTATTTGTTAAAATATTGGGTATATGAAGTCTATACTTATTAGGAGGGGCATCTATGACATACATATGGCTTGTGGTGGGATTTGCGCTGCTGATCAAGGGGGCGGACTGGTTTGTGGACAGTGCGTCGACGATCGCGAAGAAGCTCAGCATCTCGCCGATCATCATCGGGCTCACGATCGTCGCTTTCGGGACGAGCGCGCCTGAAGTGGTGGTCAACATCATCGCGGCACTCGAAGGCAACGGCGATATGGTCGTCGGTAACGTCGTCGGGAGCAATATCGCAAACATCACGCTCATACTCGGACTCACCGCGCTCGTCTCGCCGATCGTGGTGGAACGGAGCATCGCGAACCGGGATATGATTTTTGCGATCGGTTCGGTCTTTTTGCTGTTGCTGCTGGTGAGTGAACGGTGGTTCGGCGGCTCCGGTGAGAGTATGCTTTCGCGCCTGGACGGTCTCATCTTCCTGGCGGGCATGGCGTTTTATATGTTTTATGTATTTATGAAAGCGAAGCGCACGCGTGTTGCGACGCTCGATGAAGAGCTGCGCCTCACGGAGGCGGCGGAGCCGGGGACGGCCTCGCGCGGCTGGGCATCCCTCATTATCGTCCTGATTGTGGGGCTTGCCGGCATCATCCTCGGCGGTGAGCTTGTGGTTTCGAGCGCCACAGAAATTGCGATTGCGCTCGGTATGTCACAGGCGCTGGTTGGTCTCACGATCGTTGCGATCGGTACGTCGCTGCCTGAGATGGTGACGTCCATCATGGCTGCCGTGAAGGGCGAGACGGATATGGCGATGGGCAACCTCGTCGGCAGCGGGATCTTCAACATCCTGCTCGTGCTCGGGGTTTCGGCGGTTGTTGCGCCGCTTGCGGTCAGCAGCGTGATCATCATCGACATCTTCGTCATGATTGCGGTGACGATCCTCGTGTTCGTGATGTCGAAGTCGAGCTACCACCTGAACCGGGTGGAGGGCGGTATGCTTGTTGCGATATATATCGTGTATCTCGTATATATCATCATGAGAGGCTGATGGTTTTATTTTCTTGAAATAATTAATTTACTTGCATTCAATAAAAATCAAATCTCCTGTTTTTCGGCATATATAGATGAGGGGTGTTTTTCGCCGCTCGCATTATGCCGGAAGACGGGAGGTTTTTTATTATGAGGATGAAGACGCTCGAGCATCAGTGGCTGGAGATGTTGTGCGGACGGGGCGGCGGTGGCGGGAAGGATGTGCAGGATTTAAAGCGGCTCGCCGCAGGTTTTGAGGGGGAGTGCGAACTCGACCGCTGGCTTGGGGAGTTCGGCCGCCCGCACTGGAAAATTTTCAAGGACATCTGGATCGACGCGGGCGGCACCACGCAGATCGATACCCTGATTGTGACGGGGGAGGGGATCCATGTGTTTGATGTGAAGAATTATTCGGGTGAGCTTGAATATGTGGACGGGAAATGGTGGAGCGGCGGCAGGCGGCTGAACAAGGATATTTTCATCCAGCTGAAGCGGTCGATGGAGAAGATGGGTGTGATGCACCACCGGCTCGGCGGGCGCGGCCGGCTCACCGGGCGCATCGTGTTCGTTGGCGAGCATGGCCGGGTGCATGTGAAGGATGCAGTCGATGTGGAGGTCGTCATGCGGCATGACATCCGCCGGATGATACATAAGCTTATCGATGATGAGCAGTGGAATGATGTTTTGGATATCGGTGAGACCGCGCGGTTGGTGGAGGATTTTATGATCGAATGTCCGTATAAGCCGCGGGAGCTCGATGATGTGGAATTCGGCCGGCTGCGGTGGGGTGTAAGGTGCTGTGCGTGCGGCGGATTCGGCGTTCTGGCGAAGCGGTATCATATCGAATGCGGCTGCGGCCATGTCGAACCGAAGGAGAAAGCTGTGCTGCGGACGATCTGCGAGTACGGGGTGCTGCGTCATGAACGGGATTTGAAAATTAATGAAGTTGAAAGATTTTTAGGAGGAATCGTGAGCAGAAGAAGGCTGACTGAAATATTAAGGAAAAATTTTAAGTTGTTGGTTGGCGGTAAGTATGCGAAACATGAAAATCCATGTGCAGAATATCAATATACATTTAAAAATAAAAGATTCAGATATGATTAAAGGGAGCTAATAGGTATTCGTCAAGGTCACGAGTTCCTACGAGAAGTTTAACAGGTATTCGTCAAGGTCACGAGTTCCTACGAGAAGATTAATAGGTAGTCGTGACAGCCGCGAGTTCCTACGAAAAGTTTAACAGGTAGTCGTCACGGGTACGAGTTCCTGCAGGAACCAAAATCCTCCCCCAACCAGACAAAACCCCCGGTCGCCTGACCGGGGGTTTCCAATTCTAAAATTATTCGATGCCTTTATTCCATTTTGCAGCAAGCAGTGTGTTGTTCAGCACCATTGTGATGGTGAGTGGGCCGACACCGCCTGGTACAGGTGTGATGTAGCTTGCAACTTCGGCAGCGGAGTCGTATTCGACGTCGCCGACGAGTTTGTCGTCGACCATTGTGTTACCCACGTCGATGACGATTGCGCCTTCTTTAAGGTGCTCGCCTTTGACAAGGCCAGGTTTGCCGACGGCTGAAACGACAACGTCGAAGTCTTTCAGCTTCTCGACCATGTTTTTAGTGCGTGAGTGCATCAGCGTCACTGTTGCGTTCTCGTTAGTGAGCAGTTTCGCAACCGGCTGGCCGACGATGTGTGAACGTCCGATGACTGCAACGTCTTTGCCTTCCAAAGGACCTGTGTGCTTAAGCAGCTCCATGATGCCGAGCGGCGTACATGGCACGAATGTGCGCTGGCCGGTGTACAGGCGGCCGATGTTGATCGGGCTGAAGCCGTCGACGTCTTTCTCAGGTGAGATTGCCTCGAGGACTTTGTTCTCATCGACCTGATCCGGAAGTGGAACCTGCACCAAAATGCCATGCACTGAATCATCATTGTTCAGGCGTTTCACTTCGTTCAGTACATCTTCCTCGGAAGCTTCCTCAGGGAGATGGACGATATCAGAAGTCATGCCGACTTTTTCGGCAGCTTTGTTTTTGGATCTGACATAGCTCAGTGACGCACCATCGTTACCTGCGATCACAACAGTCAGGTTCGGCGTGATGCCCTGTGATTTTAATTTTTCAACTTCTTCTGCAAGGCCTGCGCGGTAATCTTTTGCGATTTCGCGGCCGTTTAAAACTTCAGCAGTCATAAAAATTTCCTCCTAATATTATCTGTATATCCATTTACATTATGTACGAATGTGCAGAAAATTTCAATGAAAGAAATTTCACGAACGATAGGGGGCAAGAAAACTACTCATTGTTCGTATATACAAACGATGAAACTTTAAAATAAAATAATGTTCGTAAATAAGTTGAATCAAAGCATCTTACTTGATAGAATGAAGTTGAACATTCGACTTTAGGACAATCAGGAGGATGAAACAATGAGCGTAGGCATTATTATGGGCAGCTCTTCGGACTGGCCCACGATGAAACTTGCAGCAGAGATGCTTGATGAATTCGGCATAGAATATGAAGCGAAAGTGGTCAGCGCCCACCGCACGCCGAAAGATATGGTGGCGTATGCGGAAAATGCACAGGAGCGGGGCCTGAAAGTGATCATCGCAGGCGCCGGGGGGGCTGCACACCTGCCGGGTATGGTGGCGAGTCTCACCAACCTGCCGGTGATCGGCGTGCCGATCGAATCGAAATCGCTGAAGGGGCTGGATTCACTGCTCTCGATCGTCCAGATGCCGGGCGGCATACCGGTGGCGACGACGGCGATCGGTGAGGCCGGAGCGAAGAATGCCGGTATACTCGCAGCCAGGATGCTTGCGATTTCAGATGGAGATCTCAGTTCAAAATTATCGGAATATACGAAATCATTGGAAGACAAAGTGGAGGCTATGCAGAATGACCTTAAGTAGAAGGATTTATCCGGGAGCAGTAATCGGCATCATCGGCGGCGGACAATTGGGTAAGATGCTCGCGCAGAGTGCGCTCAGGATGGGCTACAAAGTGGCGGTGCTCGATCCGTCTGAAGATGCGCCGGCAAAGGCGACGAGTGATTTATTCATCAATGCGGCGTTCGATGATGAAGCAGCGTTAAAACAACTCGGCGACGCCTCAGACATCATCACTTACGAATTTGAAAACATCGACGGCCCGCTGCTCAAGCGCATGGTGGACGAATACTACGTGCCGCAGGGTGCGGAGACGCTGCTCACACTGCAGAACCGCGAGACCGAAAAGGATGCGGTCAGAAATTCCGGTGCGAAAGTCGTACCGTTTGAAAAAGTGTCAGGCGACGGAGACGTGAAGGCATTCGCGGAGCAGGAAGGCTGGCCGGTCATCGTGAAGACGGCGACGGGCGGCTATGACGGGAAGGGGCAGTACCTCGTCGAATCCGAAGACGACCTCGAAAAAGAGCCGATCCCCTACGGAGACACGCAGTTCATCGCGGAGAAATATCTCGACCTCGAGCGCGAAGTCTCCCTCACCGTCGCAAGGAGCGCGGACGGAAAGACGATCGTCTTCCCGCTGCAGGAGAACCTGCACAGGAACCAGATCCTCTACCGCACGATCGCGCCATCAAGGATCGACCGCCAGAAGGACGCCGAAGCGGAAGTCGAAAAGATCATGAATAAACTTCATTTCGCCGGCGTGTTCACGGTCGAATTCTTCATAGACAAGTCAGGCGAACTGTACGTGAACGAGATTGCGCCGCGCCCGCACAACTCGGCGCACCATACGATCGAGTCATGCAACATATCGCAGTTTGATGCGCATATACTTGCGCTCACCAACCAGCCGATGCCTGAAATCCGCCAGCATAAGCGGGCAGTCATGATGAACCTGCTCGGCCAGGATCTGGACAGGCTCGGGGATGCACTTTACGACCATCCGGAATGGCATGTCCATCTGTACGGCAAGTCCGCACGGAAACCTGAACGGAAGATGGGGCATATGACGATACTCACTGATGATGTGGAAGACACCCTGGAAAAACTCAAGACGGATTTTGAAAAGGAGGGGCAGGCATGACCACACTCTTATATGAAGGAAAGTCGAAGCGCATGTATGAAACCGGCGACCCTTTCGTCCTGAAAGTCGAATACAAAGACGAAGTGACCGCAAAGAACGGCTCGAGGCATGATTTTGCACCCGGCAAGGGGCGCCTGAACAACCTCATCACATCAAACATCTTCGAGCGGCTTGAGGCGGCGGGCATCCCGTCGCACTTCATCGAGACAACCAGCGAGACGACACAGCTCGTCCGCCGCGTCGACATGATACCGATGGAAATCGTCGTGAGGAACCTTGCGGCGGGCGACATCACGAAAAGGCTCGGATTCAAAAAGGGCGAGGAGTTTGCACCGCCCCTGATCGAATTTTTCCTAAAAGATGATGCGCTGCACGATCCGCTGATCAACCGGGCGCATGCGATCCATATGAAGCTTGCGACGCACGATGAAATCGATGAACTGAAAAAACGCGCGAACCAGATCAATGTCGCACTGCTCGACATCATGGAGCCGATGGGGCTTAAGCTCGCCGACTTCAAGATCGAATTCGGCCGTGACAGGAAGGGCAATATACTGCTTGCCGATGAAATCTCCCCGGACACATGCCGTATATGGGATGCCGCGACGGGCGAGAATTTTGATAAGGACGTTTACCGTGAAAGTACCGGCTCCATCGTGGATGCCTATCAGAAATTTTATGAAAAAATGGAGGAAATCAAATAATGGCCAAATTCACCGAACCGACCGCACAAGACATCAGGGACGAAAAACTTTATTCCAGTATGGGACTGACAGATTCTGAATACGAGAAAGTGAACGGCATCCTCGGCAGGGCGCCGAACTATACGGAAACCGGCATTTTCGCTGCAATGTGGAGCGAACACTGTTCATATAAACATTCAAAACCATTCCTGAAGCAGTTCCCGACTGAAGGCGAGAAGGTGCTGATGGGACCCGGCGAAGGTGCCGGCGTCGTCGATATCGGCGATAACCAGGCGGTCGTCTTCAAAGTCGAATCCCACAACCACCCGTCCGCAGTCGAGCCGTACCACGGTGCAGCGACGGGTGTCGGCGGGATCGTCAGGGACATCGTCTCCATCGGCGCAAGGCCGATCGGGCTGCTCAACTCCCTCCGCTTCGGCGAGCTGACGAATGCAAACAACCGCAGGCTTCTCGAAGGCGTGAAGGGCGGCATGAGCGATTACGCCAACACGATCGGCATCCCTGCAGTCGGCGGGGAAGTCGAATTCGACGGCCATTATGACGGCAACCCGCTTGTTAATGCGATGGTCACGGGTCTGATCGACCATGACAAGATCCAGAAGGGCACGGCCAAAGGCGTCGGCAATAAAGTGATCTACGCAGGGCTCGAAACCGGCCGCGACGGCATACTCGGCGCGTCATTCGCTTCAGAGGAACTGTCGGAGGATGCGGATGTCGCACCGCCGACCGCACAGGTCGGCCACCCGGAAGTCGGCAAAAACTTAATGGAGGCGACACTTCAGGCAATCGAATTCCCTGAGCTCGTCGGCATACAGGATATGGGTGCTGCAGGCCTCACTTCCTCAAGCTCCGAAATGGCGGCAAAAGGCAACCACGGCATCACGCTGCACTTGGATCAAGTGCCCGTATCGGAAGACGGCATCAGCCCTTATGAGATGATGCTTTCGGAAACGCAGGAACGTATGCTGCTCGTCGTGGAGAACGGTTCAGAGGATAAATTCCTCGAGCTGTTCAAAGAGATGAATCTCGCGACCGCGGTCATCGGTGAAGTGACGGACAACGACAGGCTCCTTCTCTATTTTGAAGATGAACTGTACGCCGACATCCCGGTTCAGCCGCTGTCGGAAGAAGCACCGGTCTATGTGCTGGAAGGCGAAAAGCCGGAAGAAGACACGCCGCGCGAAGATTACTCCGATGAAGATCTGGATGCGGCATTCAAATCATTGATCAGCCATCCGACCATTGCAAATAAAGCCCTTATATACGATGCATTCGACTCGGGTGATGCGGAGACGACGCTCCAGAAATCCGGATTCGGCGCAGGCATCGTGAAGATCGAAGGGACGGACAAGGCGGTCTCCATGACACTCGACGGCAAGAGCCGCTACGTCTATGCAGACCCTTACAACGGCGGCAAGGAAGTCGTCGCACAGGCATACCGCGACATCATCGCAACAGGTGCCGAGCCGCTTGCGATGACGAACTGCCTGAACTACGGCTCACCTGAGAAGCCGTTGATCTACAACCAGCTCGGCGAGTCGACGAAAGGCATGTCAGAAGCCTGCGAAGCACTCGGCACACCGGTCGTATCGGGCAACGTGAGCCTCTACAATGAGACGAAGGAAGCAAGCATCCTGCCGACGCCGGTCATCGGCATGGTCGGACTGATCGAGGACATCGGGTTCCTGAAAGAAGACAAAGTCAAGGAAGGCGACGCACTGTATCTTGTGGGTGAATTGAAGCCGCAGTTCCAGGGGTCGCAGCTTGAGAAGCTGATCGACGGCGGCATCAGACAGGTCAGCCGTGACATCGACCTCGGCCTTGAAGCAGAGCGCGGCGAAATGCTCCGTAAACTGTATGTTGATGGAGACATCCACAGGATCGCACCGCTCGGACGCGGCGGCCTGATTGCTAAACTCGCACAGCTCGCAGGCTACTACAACACAGGCGTTGAAGTCGACATCGACGTGCGCGGAGATCTTTTATTCTCAGAAAGTGCATCGAACTACCTCGTTGCAGCACCTTCAGGCATGGACATCGACGGTGCGGTCGAAATCGGGAAGCTTACGGGCCAATCATTCAAAGTGCAGGCACAGAACTTTAATGCAGATTATGATATTGAAGAAATCAATGCGACTTTGAAAGGGGCAATACCGGAATGGATGAATTCGACGGACTAAAAGAAGAATGCGGCCTGTTCGGCATCTGGGGCCACCCGGAAGCGAGCGAACTGACGTATATTGCGATGCACAGCCTGCAGCACAGGGGCCAGCAGGGTGCCGGGATCGTCTCCTCGAGCGGGGACTACCTCTTCGGCGCCCGCGGCATGGGCCTGCTGACGGAGGCACTCTCGAAGGAACAGCTTGATTCACTGAAGCCTTTCCCGCATGCGATCGGGCATACGAGATACGCATCGAGCGGCGGCAGCGAGCTGTCCAATGTGCAGCCGTTCCTGTTCAAAAGCCATAAGGGCGACCTCGCGCTTGCACATAACGGGAATCTCGTGAATGCGCTGAACCTGAGGCGTGCACTCGAAGACGAGGGCGCGATCTTCCAGACGACATCGGATTCCGAGGTGCTCGCACACCTCCTCAGGCGTGAACGGGGCGGCGGGGAAGAGAGCCTTGAAGGACGTAAGAAAAGAATAAAGAAAGTCTTGAAGCAGGTGAAAGGCGCGTTTGCGTTTATGATCATGCATCAGGACAGCCTGACGGTTGCACTCGACGACCACGGCGTGAGGCCTTTGATGCTCGGCAGGAAGGACGGTTCATACTGCGTTGCGAGTGAGACGTGTGCGTTCACGGCGATCGGGGCGGAGTACATCCGCGATATCGAGGCGGGTGAGATGATCACGATCACGGACGAAGGCATCGATTTCGATCATTATACGGATGTGACGAGCCCGCATATGTGCTCGATGGAGTACATCTACTTTGCGCGTGCGGACTCCGAATTCAGGCGCACCTCGACCTACAGGATACGTAAGGAGCTCGGCCGGGCGCTTGCGGATGAAATGCGGCAGGTGGATGCGGACATCGTCATCGGTGTGCCGGATTCATCTCTTGCCGCAGCGCACGGCTTCAGTGAGGCTTCCGGCATCCGGCAGGAGCAGGGGCTTTTGAAGAACCGCTACGTCGGCCGGACGTTCATCACACCGGGCCAGGAGGCGCGCGAGCGCGCGGTGCGGATGAAGCTTTCGCCGGTGCGCGACATCGTCGAAGGCAGGCGGGTCATTGTCATCGATGATTCAATCGTGCGCGGGACGACCAGCCGCTTCATCGTGAAGGCACTGAAGAAGGCGGGGGCGAAGGAAGTCCATATGGGCGTCTCCTCCCCGCCGCTTAAAAACCCGTGTTATTATGGTATTGATGTATCGACGCATGCGGAAATCATCGCAAGCAGGAAGTCGCCGGAGGAGATCCGTGATGAGATCGGTGCGGATTCACTGACTTACCTCTCCGTCGACAAGATGCACGACGTCTATCATTCATTCGGCTCAAAAGGCCAGTGTGATGCATGCTTCACCGGGAATTACCCGATTGATATAGAGGAAGCGATCCTTCCTCAGGAAAAAGATCTAAAACAAAAGGGAGTGTAGTGATGAGCGAGCAGTATAAAAAAGCCGGCGTTGACATTGAAGCGGGCTACGAAGCGGTCGAACAGATGAAATCACACGTGAAGAGGACGAGGCGTCCGGAAGTGCTCGGCGGCCTCGGCGGCTTCGGTGCGGGGTTCGACCTGTCGCAGCTGAATATGAAACAGCCGGTGCTCGTATCCGGCACGGACGGTGTCGGCACGAAGCTGAAGCTTGCGATCGACCATGACCGTCATGATACGATCGGCATCGATGCGGTGGCCATGTGTGTGAACGATATTTTGACGACCGGTGCGGAGCCGCTTTACTTCCTGGATTACATAGCGGTGGAAAAAGTGGTGCCGGAGACGGTCGCGGATATCGTGAAGGGCGTCTCCGACGGATGCGTCCAGGCGGGGTGCGCTTTGATCGGCGGCGAGACGGCCGAGATGGGCAGCATGTACGGCCCCGGTGAATACGACCTTGCAGGCTTTGCGGTCGGTGCGGTGGAGAAGCCGGATTACATCGACGGCTCAAAAGTCAAGGCGGGTGATGTCATCATCGGCCTGCCGTCGAGCGGTGTCCATTCGAACGGCTACAGCCTGGTGAGGAAGATCATTGCGGACAACAATATCGACGTCGAGGCGGACCTCGAAGGCGAAAAGCTGATCGACCGTCTGCTTGAACCGACGCGCATCTACGTGCGCGAGGTAAGGGAGCTGATGGAGAAGGTGGACATCAAAGCGATGAGCCACATCACCGGCGGCGGCTTCGTCGAAAACCTGCCCCGTGCAGTACCCGAAGGTCTCGGCATCGAGATCTCGACGTCCGGCATCAAAGTCCCGGCGGTCATCGATTGGCTGATTGAACAGGGCGGCATCAGTATGGATGAAGCGTACAACGTCTTCAACATGGGCATCGGCTTCGTCGTCATCGTCGATGCCGCCGACGCCGACACTGCACTCAGCGTCCTGCATGATGCGGGCGAGGCGGCGGTTAAAATCGGTGAGGTCACTGACAAGGCAGGGATCGAGATCCATGAGTAAACCCCGCGTTGCCGTCTTCGCCTCCGGCGGCGGCACGAACTTTGAAAACCTTGTGCGGAAGCAGGATGAGATCGGCATCGACATCGTCCTGTTGATCTCGGATTACAACGAAGCCTATGCAATCCAGCGTGCGATCAACCATGACGTCGACTACATCGTGGTCGAGCGTGAGAAGTACGGCACGAAAAGTGAGTTTGAGAGCGACATTTTAAGCGTGATGAAGATGTATGATGTCGAATATATACTGCTCGCCGGATTCATGCGGATATTGTCCGCGGATTTCGTCGACAGGTACCCGCGGAAAATCATCAACATCCATCCGTCGCTGCTCCCGGATTTCAAGGGCGCGGACGCGATCGGCGATGCATTCCGCGCCGGCGTGAGTAAAACCGGGGTCACCGTGCATTTCGTCGACGCCGGCATCGATACGGGTGAGATCATCGCCCAGGTGCCCGTCGATGTGGCGCCGGATGACACGCTCGAGACACTTGAAAATAAAATCCACAGCATCGAATACCAGCTCTATCCGCAGGCAGTGCGGATGATTTTGGCAAAACGTCAGGAGGATGAACAATGAAAGCATTAATCAGCGTATCGAACAAGGCGGGCCTTGAAGATTTCGTAAAGGGGCTCGTTCAGGCAGGCTATGACATTTATTCCACGGGCGGCACTTACGAGAAGATCAAAAGTTTCGGCGTCGACGTTTCAAGCGTCAGCGACCTCACCCAGTTTGAGGAAATCATGGACGGGCGCGTGAAGACGCTCCATCCGAAGATCCACGGCGGCATCCTTGCAGACCGCGACAATGCGTCACATGTGGAGGCAATGGAATCAAACGGTATCGAGGCGATCGATCTCGTTGTCGTGAACCTCTATCCGTTCAAGGAGACGGTCGCAAAAGAGGGCGTCACGGAAGAGGAAGCGGTCGAGAACATCGACATCGGCGGACCGACGATGCTCCGTGCGGCGGCGAAGAATTTCAAGCATGTCACAACCGTCGTCAACCCGCAGGATTATGATGAAGTGCTCGAGCATATCGAATCCGGCACGCTCGACCTAGAGTACAGGCGCACATTGAGCATCCGCGCGTTCAGGCACACGGCCGAGTACGACCGTGCGATCGTCAGCTATTTCACCGACAGCGAACGCACGCTGAGATACGGCGAGAACCCGCATCAGGATGCGAAACTCGTGCGCACGACGGATGATAAGAACACGATTCTGAATGCGACCGTGCTGCAGGGCAAGCAGCTCAGCTACAACAACCTGCGTGATGCCGACAGTGCATTCGCGCTCGCCAAAAAGTTCGACCTGCCGGTTGCGGTCGCCGTGAAGCACATGAACCCGTGCGGCGTCGGCACCGGCGAGACGATGGTCGAAGCCTTCAACAATGCGTTCGAAGCGGATAGCCAGTCGATCTTCGGCGGCATCGTCGCGCTGAACCGCCCGGTGGACCGCGAGGCGGCCGAGGCGATGAGCAAAGTGTTTTTGGAAGTCGTCATCGCACCATCCTACACGAACGGTGCGCTTGAAGTGTTTGATAATAAAGAAAACCTGAGGCTTCTCACAGTCGATTTCACCGAAGAGGTGGACGGCGATGAATTCGTCAGCGTGTCCGGCGGATACCTCGTTCAGGACCGCGATACCGGCAGGCTGAATCCGGCCTCGATCGACGTGGTGACGGAAACGTCTCCGACAGAAAAGCAGATGAAGGCACTCGCCCTTGCATGGGAAGTGTCGAAGCACGTGAAGTCGAATGCGATCGTGCTCGCAAATGACAAGCAGACCGTGGGCATCGGTGCCGGTCAGATGAACCGCGTCGGTGCGCTGAAGATCGCAGCCGACCGGGCCATCAGGCTTGACGGTGATGTGGTGCTTGCAAGTGACGGCTTCTTCCCGATGCCTGACTCCGTCGAGCTCGCACATGAGCACGGCATCAAGGCGATCATCCAGCCGGGTGGCTCGAAGCGTGACCAGGAGTCGATCGATTTCTGCAACGCACACGGCATTGCCATGGTGTTCACCGGCATGCGCCATTTCAAGCACTGATAAACTGAAACGCGTATTTTATTCTATGATGGAGGCTTTAAAATATGAAAGTAGCAGTGATAGGCAGTGGCGGCCGTGAGCATGCGCTCGTCAAAAAATTTCATGAATCACCATCGGTGAGCGGGATCATCGCGATACCCGGCAACTATGCGATGGGTGATATGGCAAAGCTTGTGCCGGGTGTCGACCTGGAAGATTTCGGGGAAGTGGGGAAGATCTGCGACCGTGAAGAAGTCGAGTGGGTCGTGATAGGTCCGGAAGCGCCGTTATCCGGCGGGATGGCGGATTTCCTCGAGCGCCAGCATGATCTGAAAGTGTTCGGTCCGAGGAAACTGGAAGCACAGCTCGAATCATCCAAGGCTTTCGCAAAGGACCTCATGAAGAAATATGATATCCCGACTGCGGGATACGAAATATTCACAGACCATGACGATGCGCTGGAATATATCAATCGTGTGGGTGCTCCGATCGTGGTCAAGAAGGACGGGCTCGCTGCGGGTAAAGGCGTCGTTGTGGCACAGGACATCGAGACCGCCCGAGAGGCAGTGCATGACATGATGGCGGACTCGGGAGGCCATGTCGTCATCGAGGAGTTCATGGAAGGCGAGGAGTTCAGCCTGATGGTGCTTGTGAACGGGGAGTTCATCTATCCGTTCGAAGTGATGGCGCAGGACCATAAACGTGCCTTCGACGGGGACACGGGCCCGAACACCGGCGGCATGGGTGCCTATGCCCCGGTCACGCACATTCCGGAGAACCTGCGCACGGAGGCTGTCGATAAGATCGTGAAGCCGATGGCGAAAGCACTGGTTGATGAAGGCCTCAACTACTTCGGTGTGATGTATCTCGGTGCCATCGTCACCGAAGACGGCGTGAAAGTCATCGAATTCAATGCAAGATTCGGCGACCCGGAGGCGCAGGTGCTCCTCAGCCTACTGGAAAGCGACCTCGGAGAGGTGCTTGAGAATATGTATCATAAAAAGCCGTTCTCACTCGAATGGCGGACCGGATGCGTGGCAGGCGTCATGCTCGCGAGCCAGGGCTATCCGGGTGCGTTTGAGAAGGGGAAGTCTGTGAAGATTCCCGAAACACTCATGCCACGCTGCTTTGTCAGCGGACTGGACCGGAACGAAGACGGCGGTGTTGTCACATCCGGCGGCAGGGTGCTGCTTGTCACCGGCCACGGTTCAACGATCGAGGAAGCGGCCGAGTCCGCCTATGAAGGCGTCGGCCAGATCGAGTACGGGACAGATGATTTTTTCTACCGGAAGGACATCGGTTACAGGGCGATGAAGTAAGTTGGAACACCCGCTTCGGCGGGTGTTTTTTATTTTTAGATGTAGATTCCGCAACCTCCAGTTGCCTCCCGGGCCAATGTTGCGATTTTGGGTGCCGATTTCGCCACCTCCGGCCGCTTTCCGGGTCAATGTTGCGATTTTGAGTGCTGATTTCGTAACCTCCGGCCGCCTTCCGGGTCAATGTTGCGATTCCGGGTACTGTTTTCGCAACTTCCGGCCATCTTCCGGGTCAATGTTGCGATTCCGGGTACTGTTTTCGCAACTTCTGGCCGTCTCTCGGGTCAATGTTGCGATTCCGGGTGCTGTTTTCGCAACTTCCCGCCGTCTCCCGGGTCAACGTTGCGATTCTGCATGCCGATTTCGCAAGGTCATGCTGCTTTTATGATGGAGGTTGCGATTGAAGACGGGGCATGAGAATAAAATCCCGATAGCGGCGTCAGCACCGGCATCTCCGTCCGGATCCGGGGACAAAATCCCGACAGCGGTGTCACCCCCGGCATCTCCATCCGGATCCGAAGACAGAATCCCGACAGCGGCGTCAGCACCGGCATCTCCGTCCGGATCCGGGGACAAAATCCTGACAGCGGTCTCACCCCCAACACCTCCATCCGGATCCAGAGACAAAATCGAGACAGCGGCGTCAGCGCCGGCTCCTCCGTCCGGATCCGAAGACAGAATCCAGCCAGCCACCCCAGATCCTCAGACACAAAGAAAAGCACCCGTCGCATGCGGGTGCTTTCCTCTTGCATATTGCATAAAGCCAAATACTATAAGGTGGAACTTAAAGCCCTTGGATTGTGGTGCTATTCATAGGCATCCTGGAGATTTTCCTTCGTTTCTTCGTCGCCTTTTTTCGCGTCATCACTCTCTAGATCTTTTGTATTTTCTTTCGCTTCACGCTCTTCTTCACGAGCCTGTTCGCGTTTTTCTTCTTCAAATACATCTTTTTTATCCTTGTCCAAAGCCACTTGTATCACTCTCCTGGGAGAATATCATTATATTATATTATTATCTGTACTCTGTATATACCCAGCACTCTCTGCAGTAAACATCGAGATCAAAAAGTTTTTCAAATAAAATCACGGGGCGGGCGCGTGCAGCCGCTTGTATAATGCAATATTCCGGTATTTCTACTATAATGGTGAGGGACTGAGGTGAACTGGATGTTTAAAAAATTGAGAAGTCAGAGTGAAGTGCATATCAGCCTGCTGCTCGGCTTATTCTTCATAATATTAGGTGTTTTCATTTTATTTAATACTGAAAGGATACGGGGTGCTGCAGACGGCAGTCCCGTTGATGAATCGGAGATTGATACGATTTGGGATCTGGTCAATGCTTTCTTCCTTGAAGTGACGAACATGCTGTCGATCCTGATCGGGGATTTCCCGATTATCGCCGGCATACTGCTCATCCTGTTCGGTGTCTTCATGTTCAAGGTCGGCAAGACGGTGAGGGATACGACGAAGTATGACGGGATGCTGTCTTTCTTCTTTCTCGGGCTTGCGCTGTTTTTATTCATCATCACGACCATTCTCATGATGCAGGTTTACGGCTGGTGGGCGATTTTATTCTTCATCGCATTCATGGTCCACCTGCTTTACAACATATACCATGAATATCTGAACCCGAAGCACCGGAAAGAGCATTACATGATCATCATGTTCTTCTACGGCGTGGCGTATTTCTTCACACAGAACGCCGTATATTCGAACATCGAGGATGCACTGAGCCCGACGGATGTGCTCAGCATCAACATGTTCTTCGCGGTCGTGCTGGTGCTTGCACTGATGGCGCTGTGGGTGGGAGTCTTCTTGTCCAAATCCAAAAACCTGCTCAAGAAACCGAAGACGAAAAGCGAAGAGGACCTCTCCAGAAGTTCGAAGCGCGGCATCAGCAAACTGAATCCGAACCAGTATCTCGGGTTCTCGGAGAAGATGTACCAGTTCAGGAACCGCCTGCTCACCCGCACGAAGGACTTCCTTGAAATCGGCATACCGGGATGGCTCAAGGTCAATTATCTAGAGCTCCTGCTCGGCCTGCTCGTGCTCGTGTTCATCGGGGTGGAGTTCAACAACAGGCAGGGTGTGTTCACGGAAGGCTATTTCAGGCTGTCTCAGATGAGCTACCTCTATGAATGGATCAACCTGTTCCTGACGCTTGTGCTGGCGCTCCTCTACCTGTACTTCACCGTCATGAACCTGTGGAAGAATATCTACTACAACAGGCAGATGATCGTCATCATCGCACTGTGGCTGAAGCTTACGGTGAGCCTGTTCGTCACCGTCTTCCACGATGTGGAGCTCTCACTCTTCATTCTGCCGTTCAACATCGCACTGGTGATACTCACGACACCGCTCGTACTATTCAGCATCTTTAAAGAATTCAATGGAGGGACTGCAAATGACGGAAATAAAAAAGCAAAAACTTGAAGGCCGCATCGATAACCCGGATGTGAAGGAACGCATCCATCAGGTGATTTCGGATTATGAAAAGAAACAGCCGGGAAGTGCGGCACCCGTCCTCCTCGGCTTCTCCTCCGATGAGGGCGTCAGGCGGAATAAAGGTCATGCGGGCGCAGCGGAGGGGCCGTTCAAAGTCCGCGAGAAGCTTGCAGGCCTGCCGTATACCGAGGAAATCTACGATTACGGCACCGTGATGGGCACGGAAGACCTCGAGACTTCGCAGCAGGCCCTCGGGTCTGCCACTGCAGAAATCTTAAGAAACGGGGATTTCCCGCTCATCATCGGCGGAGGGCACGAAACATTATACGGACACTATCTCGGCGTCAGGGAGGCATATCCCGATGCGAAGATTGCGGTTCTGAACTTCGATGCGCATTTCGACCTCCGGATCGAGGAGCGGGCGACGTCCGGCACGATGTTCTATCAGATACTCACGCAGGATACGGACGTCGACTATTATGTGCTCGGCATCCAGGAAAGCGGCAACACCGGCACGCTTTTCGACACGGCGGATGCGCTCAACGTGAACTACGCGAAGCTCGGCGAGATGCGGAGTTCGCCGAAGGTCACCGGCTACATGTTCAAGGCGCTTGAAAGCTATGACTTCGTCTTTGCGACGCTGTGCATGGATTCGATCGCGACAGCCTATGCGCCGGGCGTCAGCATGTCGCTGCCGAACGGCTTCACATCAATGGAGATACACGAATTGATCGAACGGCTTGCGGGTGTTGAAAACCTCGTGAGCTTCGATATCAGCGAGACGGCGCCGCCGCTTGACGAGGGCGATCGGACGAGTGCGCTCGCCGCAAGCCTGCTACACAAATTCCTCATTGCAAAGGATGCTTTCAGATGAATGTCATACAATTGAAAAAAGGTGCAGAGAAACCTTTCCATAACGGTAAACTGAATATCAACGAAGAAGATTTGAGCGATTCCGTCTTTTTGAAGGACGGCGAAGTGGTCGAACTGACCGATTACCTCGGCGGATTCATCGGTTATGCGATGATGAGCTTTGAACAGAGGACACACGGCTGGGTTTTGTCACACGACAAAGATGCGCATATAGATGAAGCATTCATCAGGGAAAAGATCACCGGGGCGATCGAGGACAGGACGCCGCTTTACAACCAGGAGGATACGGACGTCTTCCGCATCTTCAATGAAATCGGCGACGGCATCGGCGGCCTGTCCATCGACAACTTCAACGGCCACCTGTTCATCACGTATTACTCTGCCGGGATCTATAAGATCCGCAATCTGGTCGTCCAGGTGCTGATAGAGGCACTCTCTCCGGACTCGATCACTGAGCAGACGAGATTTTCAATCGATGGCCGGATGCAGATCGAAAACAACCATGTGACGGGCAATGTGCCGGAAAAGATCGTCGTGACCGAGAGCGGCATGCGCTTCAACGTGCACTTAAAGACCGGCCCGATGACCGGATTGTTCCTGGATCAGCGTGAGACGCGGAAGACGCTCCTCAACAATAAAAGATCTCATAACGAAACGTTCCTGAACCTCTTTTCATACAGCGGCTCCTTTTCAGTGGCAGCGGCCATGGCCGGGATGTCGACGACGAGCGTCGACCTTGCGGGGAGGACGACGGAACTCGTCACGGACAACTTCAATGTGAACGACCTGCCGCTCGACAACCACCATATCCATATCATGGATACTTTCGACTACCTCAAATATGCAGCGAGGAAAAACCATCAGTTCGATGTCATACTGATCGATCCGCCGAGCTTCAGCCGGAACAAGAAGAAAGTCTTTAAAGTCGGGCGTGACTACCCACAGCTGATCCGCGAGGCGGTGAAAATATTGAAGCCCGGGGGCGAGCTGATCTTGAGCCAGAACCTGGAGACGTTCACGCTGAACCAGTTCAAAAAGCAGATTGATGAAACGATGAACGGCCTCGGCATCCGCTACACCCTGAAAGATGTCAAGGGGCTGCCGAAGGACTTCAAAACGACCAAAGGCTACAAGGGCGGCAAGTACTTGAAAATCGTCACGATAAAGCTTGCCAACGATTAGAAAACAGGGATTTGGGTATTGTAAACACTAGATAAGTATTCTTATGGAGAGAGGGTTATTTATGGTTCAATATCAAATCACTGAGCAGAATCTGAAGAAAAAGCAGGAAGAGGCGCAGGAACTGGTCAAGAAAAAAGCGAGGACCTCAGCCATCGCCGCAATCCTCCCGATCCCGTTCCTTGATGTCGGCACAGATATGAAGCTGATGAAGGATATATACGGCGAGATCGAAGACATCTTCGAGGTGGACCATGATGATGTATCCACGACGAGTGATGACCTCATGACACGTGCATGGGTGATGGCGACGAGCATCGGCAGTGAGCTGATGCGTAAAAACGTCACCCCGTTCGTCTTCCGCATATTCAGCAAAAAGCAGAAGTTCAGCCGGTTCGGCCTGGTGACACTCCTCGGCAATGTACTCGGAGCGGGCGTCAGCTACTTCCTGATGAAGAAACTCGGCGATGACCACATCGAACATGTGGTGGAGCATTTGAGGAACCAGGCAGCCTAAACCTCAGGACATTCTTGTTGGCAATCCCCCGGTCCAAGGTGATAAAATCATATTAAGCAATGCTGTAAACACAATCAATTCATTTCACGACAAAAAGGAGATAATCAGCAATGGAGCAAAAATCATATTTCATAACAGACGAAACAGGTATACATGCAAGGCCCGCAACCATCCTCGTACAGACGGCATCCAAGTTTGACTCGGATCTGCAGCTGGAGTACAACGGCAAGAAAGTCAACCTGAAATCAATCATGGGTGTCATGTCACTCGGAGTGGGCAAAGATTCGGAAGTCACAGTCTATGCAGATGGGAATGATGAAGAAGAAGCACTGCAGGCAGTGACGGATACTCTTAGTAAAGAGGGGCTGACTGGCTGATGTCAAAAATACTGAAAGGGATCGGCGCAAGTGACGGCATTGCGATTTCAAAAGCCTACTCACTCGTCGAACCCGACCTGAATTTCACCAAAACTTCAATCGACGGCAGTGCATCGGCAGATGAAGTGCAGAAATTCAAAAACAGCCTCCACGAGACGAAAGTGGAGGTCACCAAAATCCGCAACTATGCAGAGGAGACCGTAGGGCCTGAGCATGCAGCGATTTTCGAAGCACACCTCATGGTCCTGGATGATCCGGAATTCGTCGGCCCGATCGAAGAGAAGATCACCGGCGGTCATAGTGCACCGCAGGCACTCGTCGAGGTGCGCGACCAGTATTTGAAGACTTTTGAAGAGATGGATAATGAATACATGAGGGAGCGCGCAGCGGACATCAAGGATGTGTCGAAGCGCCTGCTTGCACACCTGCTCGGACGCACCCTGCCGGACCCGGCATCGATCGATGAGGAAGTCATCATCGTGGCAGACGACTTGACGCCTTCCGACACCGCACAGCTCGACAAGCGGTTCGTGAAAGGCTTTGTGACGAATGCAGGCGGCCGTACATCGCATTCTGCGATCATGGCACGGTCCCTTGAGATTCCTGCGGTCGTCGGCACAAAAGAGGTGACGTCTGCTGTCAATGACGGCGATATCGTGATCGTCGACGGGACGGCCGGGGACGTCATCGCCGGGGCGGATGAAAAGGAAATCAAGGCCTACGAGCTGAAGACGAACGAGCTTAAGCGCGAGCGTGAAACCCTTCTTGAACTGAAAGATGATGAGACTGAGACGCAGGACGGCATCACGGTCGAGCTCGGCGCGAACATCGGTACGCCGGATGACGTCGAGGGCGTGCTTGCCAACGGCGCCGAAGGCATCGGCCTGTTCCGCACCGAGTTCCTCTATATGGGACGCGACAAGCTGCCGACTGAAGATGAGCAGTATGAAGCATACAAGACCGTGCTTGAAAAGATGGACGATAAACCCGTCGTCGTCAGGACGATCGACATCGGCGGCGACAAGGAAGTGCCGGCCCTCGATATGCCGAAGGAGCTCAATCCCTTCCTCGGCTACAGAGCCATCCGTATGGCCCTCGGCAATAAAGAGCTCTTCAGGACGCAGCTGCGTGCACTGCTCCGTGCAAGTGTACACGGGAATCTGAAGATCATGTTCCCGATGATCGCCACTATCCAGGAATTCGAAGAGGCGAAGGCACTGCTCATCGAGTGCAGGGATGAACTGAAGGCGGACAAGGTGGATGTCAAAGATGATATAGAGACAGGCATCATGGTGGAGATCCCGTCTGCTGCCATCCTTGCGGATGAATTCGCAAAAGTGGTGGACTTCTTCAGCATCGGCACAAACGACCTGATCCAGTATACATTCGCTGCAGACCGGATGAATGAGAACGTATCCTATCTGTACCAGCCTTACCACCCGGCATTGCTGCGGCTGATCGACAACGTCGTCAAAGCCGCACACCGCGAGGACAAATGGGTCGGCATGTGCGGCGAGATGGCGGGGGATTCGACTGCCATGCCGCTCCTCATCGGCCTCGGCCTCGATGAGCTTTCAATGAGTGCAGGCAGTGTGCTGAAAGCACGCAGCCAGATCAAAAACCTTAAAAAGACGGATATGGAGCATCTGGTTGAAGCGGCCCTCCGTTCACCGGATTCAGATACGGTGACCGCGCTTGTCAAAGAGTATACCGAACGTCTGTAATGTGCACACGGCACATGAATTTCACGCTATCCGACTGTGAATTTTCATGTGCCTTTTTTTATTTCACCGGGAATATATCCGCATTTTGATGGCGATAAATTGTCTTTTATTTTATTGAACATTTTTTCACAATATTGTCATGGATGAGAATTGAAATCCGGTGATTTGGATATATAATGAGGGATACGGATATAAGGAGTGATAAAAGTGGATGATGTTCTATTAGGACGCATAATAACGGCGAGTACACTCAGTTTCCACATAATCTTCGCCACTTTGGGTGTCGGCATACCAATCGTTATTATGGTCATGGAATTTTTGGGTATTAAAAATAAAGACTCCCAGTATATGACTATGGCAAGACGGATTGCCAAAGGATTCACCGTAACGATCGCAGTCGGGGTCGTGACGGGGACCATCATCGGCCTGCAGCTGTCGCTGATATGGCCGGACTTCATGAGGCTCGGCGGACAGCTCATCGCACTGCCTCTGTTCATGGAAACATTTGCGTTTTTCTTTGAAGCTATATTCCTGGGTATTTTCCTATATACATGGAACCGGTTCAAAAACCCTTGGCATCACTGGTTATTGAACATTCCAATCGTCATCGGTTCAACTTTGTCGGCGGTGTTCATCACATCTGTGAACTCATTCATGAATACGCCTGCCGGATTCGATTTGGCCGAAGACGCATTCGTCAACGTCGACCCGATTGCGGCGATGTTCAACCCGTCGGTCTACGTGAGGGTCTTCCACGTCGTGGCAACGGCCTATATGACCGCAGCATTCATACTTGCATCGATTGCAGCATTCAAGCTGATCAAAAATAAATTCAAAAAAGACCGCGAATATCATATGAAGGGTCTGAAAGTGACGATGGCCATCGGCCTTGTCATGAGTTTACTTACAATAGTCGCAGGAGACTTCTCAGCGAAATTCCTCCACAATGAGCAGCCGGAAAAACTGGCCGCGATGGAGTGGCATTTCGAGACTGAGCCTTATGCCGATCTGGTCCTGTTCGGCGTGCTTGATGAAGAGACACAGGAAGTGAATTACGCGCTTAGGATCCCGTGGGCGCTCAGCTTCCTGTCGGGCAACTCCTTTGATACGGAGGTGACCGGTCTGAATGACATACCGGAAGAAGAACATCCGCCCATGGTCATCCATTATTTCTTTGACCTGATGGTGTTCTTCGGGATGTATGCCTTCGGCGTCTCGGTGATCTACTTCATCGTCAAGAAGTTCACCCGCTTTAACGAACACCATCCGGCGCTGCTGTATGCATACTTCCTGACCGGACCGCTGTCCATGATGGCGATCGAGGCAGGCTGGTTCCTGGCGGAGATGGGGCGTCAGCCATGGATCATACGGGGTTATATGCGGGTGGCGGAAGCCGTCACCAATGCGGATGGACTCGGCCTCGTGCTGATTGCATTCATCATCCTGTACATCATACTCGGATTCACATGTGCCTATGTACTGATCAAGATGTTCAACAACAGTTCGGCGGAAGCTTCGCGTGCGGAATATTACGGTGAGGGAGTGGATGCCAAATGATGGATCTGAATTATGAATTGATCGGAATCACGGTGCTCTGGACTTTCCTGTACGGCTATATCATCGTTGCGGCGATCGATTTCGGGGCCGGGTTCTTCAACTACTATGCGATAGAGACAGGCCAGCACCGGACGGTCAGCCATATCATCCAGCGCTATTTGAGCCCGGTCTGGGAAGTGACGAACGTATTCTTCGTGTTCTTCTTCGTGGGCATCGTCGGATTCTATCCGGACACCGCGTACTATCTCGGGACCACGCTGTTGATACCGGGGAGCATCGCACTGATCCTCCTCGCGATACGCGGAAGCTACTATGCATTCAACGCGAGTGCGACGAAACCGCGTAAATCCTGGGCATTCCTGTACGGGGTGACGGGGCTTCTGATCCCGGCATCACTGTCGGTGGTGCTGGTGATCTCGGAAGGCGGATATATATACGAGGACGGCGACGGGGTGCAGCTGAACATACAGGAGCTGTTCTTCAGTTCCTATGCATGGACGATCGTGTTCCTTGCGATCATCCTTGTATTGTATATCTCCAGCGGATTCCTGACGTACTATGCATCAAAGGCGAAAAATAAAGACGCCATGGAGACGTTCAGGAACTGGTTTCTGATCTGGTCGCTGCCGATGCTTGTGATCAGCCAGTTCACTTTCCTGAGCCTCAGGGAGCACAACTATGAGCACTTCCAGTCGGCACAGGATTACTGGTATTTATTCGGCCTGAGCCTGCTTGCGATGATCATCGCGGTCTTCCTGATCTGGAAGAAGCGGAACTTCGGCCTTGCATTCATCATGATCATGCTGCAGTTCGGATTTGCGTTTTACGGCTACGGCATCAGCAAGCTGCCGTATATACTGTATCCTTACATCGACATCAACACGAGCGTTGTGAACGAAGCGATGGCATTCAGCCTGACGGTCGCCTTCGTCCTCGGTCTGTTGCTGCTCATACCGAGCCTCATCCTCCTCCTCAGACTCTTCATCTTCAATGCGGAGTATGTGGAAGGTAAGAATGAGGAAGGATACTGATTTGCACCGCGTCCCGGAAAGGGGCGCGGTTTTTTAATTTATATGTTGAATTCTGCAGTGAGAAGTTTATTATATGAATTATGATCATGAAGATGTTTCAATGAAGCGGAGGAGTCGGAAATGAAGAAGGAATTTGCGGTGATCGGGCTTGGCAGGTTCGGCGGCAGCATAGTGGAGGAACTGAATGAACTGGATGCCAATGTGCTGGCGATAGACAGGGACCCTGAGCGGGTGAAGGATTTTCAGGATATCGCGACCGAATCGGTGATCGCCGATACGACGGAGGAGTCCGTCCTGAAAGATCTCGGGCTCAGGAACTTTGACCATGTCATCGTGGCGATCGGTGACAACATCCAGTCGAGCATACTGACGACACTCCTCCTGAAGGACATCGGCGTCAAGAGTGTGACGGTGAAGGCCCAGAGCACATATCATGCGCGGGTGCTCGATAAGATCGGTGCGGATTATGTCGTCCATCCCGAACGCGACATGGGGCGACGCATCGCGCATAAGATGATGTCGAGCTCCGTATTGGATTATATCGAACTGAGCAACGAATATTCAGTCGTGGAATACCTCGCCGGCAAGAAGCTCGCCGGACGGTCGATCCTTGAACTGAACATCCGCGCGGTCTACGGCATCAGCATCATCGCGATCAAGCGGGGTAAGGACATCCTTATCTCCCCGGATCCGAACCTCGAGATCGAGCGGGATGATATACTGATCGCCATCGGCGAAGACAGTGACCTCACCGCCTTTGAGAAAAAGATGATGGATTAAGTTAAATTTCATGCAAATAAAAATCATATCAGACACGGGAAAGAGGCCGGGCATAAGACGCCAGCCTCTTTTTTGCCGTGGGGCCGGGCAGTGCCGTTTAGTTACGAAATTTTCCAAGCTTAACTAAACACTACCAGGTTCCAGACGTTTAGTTAGGAGATTTTCCCGCCACAACTAAACACTACTGGTTCCCAAACGTTTAGTTACGAGATTTTCCAGCCACAACTAAACACTACTGGTTCCCAAACGTTTAGTTACGAGACTGTCCGGCCACAACTAAACGCCACCCGCGCCCCCGCATCACCAGCACACAAAAAAACCGGGACAAAAGTCCCGGCTTCATGCATATTTATTTCTTCTGAAGTTTTTCGTCGTTGACCCTCATGATCATCGGAAGAATCATCGGGCTGCGTTTGGTCTTTCTGTACAGGTGCTGGCTGAGTTCTTCGATGATGACCTGTTTGACGTTGAACCATTCGACCTTATCTTTGGATTCGAGGAGTTTATTGACGTCGTCTTTGATCTTCTTCTCGGCGCTGCGGATCAGTCCGTAGGATTCGCGCATGTAGACGAATCCGCGGGAGATGATGTCCGGTCCGCTGAGGAGCTTTTTATTCTTGAAGTCGATGGAGACGACGACGATTGCGAGTCCTTCTTCGGACAAGTCCTTGCGGTCGCGCAGGACGATGTTGCCGATGTCCCCGATGCCGATGCCGTCGACGAAGACGGTGCCGGCCTGGACGCGGTGGCTCAAGCGTGCCGAATCCTTCGTCAGCGCAAGCACGTCGCCGAGTTCCATGAGGAATACGTCCTCTTCTGCCATGCCTGTCGAGACGGCGAGGTCCTTATGGAGCTTCAGCATGCGGTACTCGCCGTGGATCGGCATGAAGTACTTCGGCCTGATCAGGCGGAGCATGAGTTTCTGCTCCTCCTGGGAACCGTGCCCCGACGTATGGATATTGGATAAGCGGCCGTGGATAACGTCCGCGCCTGCTTTGAAGAGCGAGTTGATCGTACGGTTGACGCTCAATGTGTTGCCCGGGATCGGTGATGAACTGAATATGACCGTATCATCCGGGATGATGCTGATCTGACGGTGCGTGCCGTTCGCGATCCTTGAAAGGGCGGCCATCGGCTCACCCTGGGAGCCTGTACACAGGATCATGACTTTGTGTTTTTCGATCTTGTTGATCATCTTCGGCTCGATGAACGTCTCAGGCGGCGCCTTGATGTAGCCGAGCTCGGTGCCGATCCTGATGTTGTTCTCCATGCTGCGTCCGAAGATGCAGATTTTACGGTCGAGCTTCACAGCGGCGTCGATCGCCTGCTGCACACGGTATATGTTCGATGCGAATGTCGCAAAGATGATCCTCCCCGTACATTTCCTGAAGATGTCCTCGACATTCTGGCCGACCGCCTTTTCACTGATCGTGAAGTTCGGGACGGTCGCATTCGTCGAATCCGACAGGAGGCACAATACGCCTTCTTCGCCGAGCTGTGCCATCTTCGCGATGTTTGCAGGCTCACCGACCGGTGTGAAGTCGAATTTGAAGTCGCCGGTATGGACGATGTTGCCTTCCGGTGTCCTTACGACGACGCCGTATGCCTCCGGTATGGAGTGGGTGACGAGGAAGAAGTCGACGGTCATATTGCCGAAGTCGAGTACGGTGTCCTCCTGGACTTCGTGCAGTTCCGCCGTACGCAGCAGACGATGCTCCTCCAGTTTGTTGCGTATCAGCCCGAGTGCGAGCGGGCCGGAATATATCGGTACGTTCAGCTCTTTCAATAAATACGGTATCCCGCCGATGTGGTCCTCATGCCCATGCGTGACGACGAGCGCTTTGATCTTATGTTTGTTTTCGATCAGGTAGCTGTAGTCGGGTATGACATAGTCGATTCCGAGCTGCTCGTCATCCGGGAACTTGATCCCGGCGTCGATGATGATGATTTCGTCTTTGTATTCGACGCAGTAGGTGTTCTTGCCGATTTCACCAAGACCGCCCAGCGCGAATACGCCGACTTCCTGTTTTTCGAGTGCCATTATAAATTCTCCACCTTAAATTGTGAATTGTTTTCTTTTTCGTAATTCAGGTGAGCATCGCTGAGTTCCTCGATGAATTCGATGTTGTAGCCCGAGTCGCTTAAAATCCTGCGCACTTCCGACTCTGATTCGGCTTCGAAATATTTTGTGGACGTATCTTCACGGATGATGCGGTCTGTCAGGTTTTCCTGGTAAAACACTTTGAATACTGCCATTTTCATTTCTCCTTCTTTATAAATATATATTGGTTTTTATTATCATCAAAAAAATTGTGCTCAATATAAGTTAAGCACAATTTTAGGATTAATCACTCTTCCTGAATTCATTGCCTAATAAACTTCTTCTCCCGAGGATGCTTCACGATCTATACCTGCATCCCCCATATACACTTATTTTTATTCTACAATATAGACGACCGGCATGCAAAGACTTTATAATGGAAGTGAATGGAGGGAAGCATGTGAAAGCACAAGACTTATTGACGCGGATCATGATGGAGTCGGAACGGGAGGACCGGGAATTCAGCCGCCTCGAGTTCAATGTCCGTGACAGGGGCGTCGTCATGAACTACGAATACGCGGACGCAACAGGCACCGGGGACATCCACCGGCCGAGGCACGTTAAGGATCCAGAAGTGTTGGACCTGGAGACGTTCGATGAACTGAAACCGCTGCTCTACGAAAAAAACATCCCGTTCAAGGAACGCCGGGATGATTTCCTGTAAAACCCGTGGATCCACGGGTTTTTTATTATTCCAAAGGTTTTGCGCCGATTTTCGGGTCGTTCGGGAAATCTTTGTCGATGCGGTCATAGAACAGTATGCCGTCGAGGTGGTCGAGCTCATGCTGGAGTACGACTGCAAGATACCCTTTGGCCTTGATCTCGATCGGTTTCCCGTCGATCGTCGTCGCAGTGACGCGCACCCGCTGGTACCGGTGGACGAGCCCCTCATACTCCTCATCGATGCTCAGGCACCCTTCGCCGCCCGGCAGGTATGTCTCGGTCACCGAATGGCTCTTCACCTTCGGGTTAATCAGCATATAATCATATTCCGCTTCGCCTTCTTCATTCTCGACATAAATGGCGAGCATCCTCTTATCGAGGCCGATCTGCGGTGCGGCGATGCCGACGCCCGGGCGCAGGCCGTACTTCTCCGCCGTCTCCGGATTCTGTGAGTTGATGAGGTATTCCCTCATCTCTTTCAGCTGCGAAATCGTTTCTTCGTCTATATCAGTGATCTCGGCGGCTTTCTTCCTTAAGATCGGATCCGGATCACGTACGATGTCTTTCATAGTCAACACGTTAAACCCTCCTGTTTTTGTGTAGGAATATTTATAGTATACTATAAATGGACATGATAGATAACATCTGGCGACTATTTAAAATGGATAATGTGGGGGATTTTTAATGAGGAAGATTGCCGGCTTCATGATGGCAGGTTTGATTTTCATACTTGGCGCATGCAGCAGTGAAATGGATGAACTGGAAGACTTCTATATGGAATTCCAGGAAACGCTTGAAATTGAAGAGGAGATCCGGGATATCAGCAGTGATTACAATGCACTTGAAAATGAGCGGGGACAGATACAGGACAACTTATCGACGGCGGAGCGCGGTGAATTGACTGAGATGGGCGAGACACTTGAAGCGAACACCGAAGAGCGCCTCGGGCTGATCAGGGCCGAAGAGGCGGTCATGGCGGAGTCTGAAGAAAAAGCGGCGGAAGCGGCGGAAGGAATAGACGACATCGACAACGACGAGTACCGCCGGCATGCGGAGGGGCTGATCACCGCAGCGGATGAGCGCTATGACGTGCACGGCGACCTGATGGGTGTGTTCGAGAGGGTGCTGAATAAGGAGATGGGGCTGTTCGAACACCTGCAGTCCGAAGAGCTGAGCCAGGACACCATCGACGACAGAATCAACACACTGAATGAAGAATATGAAGCGCTTACAGAAAAGCAGGATGAGTTTGCGACCGCCACAGAAAGGTTAAATGAAGTAAAGAATGAAGTTTACAGCATCTTTGCGGAATAAAACATCCGTGTCATATAACAGATTTTTCTGTTCTGACTTTGAAAGCGCTTTGCCTCAATGTTTGTATCAATCTGTTTCACATCCGCTTAATTTACTGTTATAACAGGGTGTGATAAAATCTTATATAAATGGTTTAATAAACAACCACTAAATTGTGAAAGGTTCGGTGAACATTCAATGGCATCTAAAAAAGGATTCGATCCTGTAAAAACATTGGAAGAGATCGAAGAAAAATTTGAAATGTACCAGATTCTGGACGAAAAAGGGGAAGTAGTGAACAAGGCGGATATGCCCGACTTATCGGACGATGAACTCGTCGAGCTGATGAGGCGGATGGTCTGGACACGTGTCCTGGATCAGCGTTCAATCTCGCTGAACAGACAGGGGCGCCTCGGCTTCTATGCACCGACTGCCGGCCAGGAGGCATCACAGATCGCAAGCCAGTACGCCCTTGAAAAAGAGGACTACATCCTGCCGGGCTACAGGGACGTCCCGCAGCTGATCTGGCACGGCCTGCCTTTGACACAGGCATTCCTGTTCTCACGCGGCCACTTCAAAGGGAACCAGTTCCCGGAAGGTGTAAACGCTTTAAGCCCGCAGATCATCATCGGTGCACAGTTCGTGCAGACGGCAGGTGTCGCACTCGGGCTGAAGAAACGCGGCAAGAAAGCCGTGGCCATCACTTATACGGGCGACGGCGGTTCCTCACAGGGTGACTTCTATGAAGGCATCAACTTTGCAAGCGCTTATCTCGCGCCGGCAATCTTCGTCATCCAGAACAACCATTACGCCATCTCCACCCCGCGCGACCTGCAGACGAATGCCAAAACACTGGCGCAGAAGTCAGTTTCAGTCGGCATACCGGGTGTGCTCGTCGACGGCATGGATCCGCTTGCTGTATATAAAGTGACGAAAGATGCAAGGGACCGCGCCGTGGACGGCGAAGGTCCGACCCTGATCGAGATGCTCTGCTACCGCTATGGACCGCATACGATGGCCGGGGACGACCCGACACGCTACCGTACATCCGATGAGGACTCCGAGTGGGAGAAGAAGGATCCGCTCGTCCGCTTCCGCAAGTTCCTTGAATCAAAGGACCTCTGGAGCGAAGATAAAGAGAACGAGGTAATGGAGCAGGCGAAAGAAGATGTCAAAAAAGCGATCAAAGAGGCGGATGCGACAGATAAACAGACTGTCACGCAGCTGATGGAGATCATGTATGATGACATGCCGCAAAACCTGGAAGAACAGTATGAAGTCTACAAAGAAAAGGAGTCGAAATAGATAATGGCTGAAAAGACGATGATTCAGGCGATCACAGAAGCGATGGCCACTGAACTTAAAAATGATGAAAATGTCCTTGTCTTTGGTGAGGACGTCGGCGTCAACGGCGGTGTCTTCCGTGCGACTGAAGGCCTGCAGAAAGAATTCGGCGAAGAGCGCGTATTCGATACGCCGCTCGCCGAAAGTGCCCTCGTATCGATGGGCCTCGGCCTGACGCTGGAAGGGTACCGTCCCGTCATGGAAATCCAGTTCTTCGGATTCGTATTCGAGGCGATGGACGGGGTTGCAGGTCAGATCGCAAGGCACCGTTACCGTTCAGGTGCATCAAAACCGACACCGGTCGTCATCCGTGCACCATTCGGCGGCGGTGTCCACACGCCTGAAATGCACGCGGATTCACTGGAAGGGCTGATGGCACAGACGCCGGGCCTGAAAGTGGTCATCCCTTCCAACCCTGCAGATGCGAAAGGACTGCTGATCGCAGCGATACGTTCGGATGACCCGGTGGTCTTCCTTGAGCATATGAAGCTGTACCGTTCCTTCCGTGAAGAAGTGCCGGAAGAGGATTATACGGTTGAAATCGGCAAGGCGAAAGTGAAGCGGGAAGGCACTGACATCACCCTGATCGCATACGGTGCGATGGTGCAGGAATCACTGAAGGCTGCAGAAGCGCTTGAAGAGGAAGGGATCTCCGCAGAGGTGATCGACCTCCGGACCGTGTCCCCTGTGGATTATGAGACCCTGGTCGAATCGGTTGAAAAGACGAACCGTGCGGTGGTCGTGCAGGAAGCACAGCGCCAGGCCGGCATTGCAGCAAACGTTGCAGCCGAACTGTCCGAGCGCGTGATTTTGAGCCTCGAGTCACCGATCAAGCGGGTGACGGCACCGGATACGGTCTATCCGTTCACACAGGCGGAGGAAGTATGGCTGCCGAACAAGGACGATATCATCGAAACTGCCAAAGAAGTTTATAATTTCTAATATAAACACATTCAAAAAGGAGGAGTTACAGTGGCTTTTGAATTTAAACTGCCTGATATCGGCGAGGGCATCCATGAAGGTGAAATAGCGAAGTGGATGGTCGCCGAAGGCGATGAAATCAAAGAAGACGACGTACTCGCTGAAATCCAGAACGATAAAGCACTTGTTGAAATACCGTCACCGGTTGACGGCACGATCAAAAAGCTTCATATTGAAGAAGGTGAAGTGACGACCGTGGGTACTGTCATCGTGACGATCGATGACGGTTCCGAAGACAGCGGGGAGTCTGAAACATCAGAAGAAGACAGCTCCAAAGAAGAAAGCTCTGAAGAGGAAGAGAAGAAAGACGACTCCAAGAAGGAAGAAGCCGAGCCCGAAGCAGAAGGCGCGGATGATTCCAAAGATCAGGAAGATGGAAAAGAAGAGGAACCTTCAGGTGGCCGTGTGATCGCGATGCCGTCGGTGCGCAAGTTCGCACGTGAAGAAGGCATCGATATCAGCCAGGTGAGCGGCTCGGGCAAAAACGGCCGTGTGACCAAGGAAGATATCGAAGCATTCAAGAGCGGCGATGCACCGGCAGAATCCGGAGAAGAAGCGGCTTCCGAAGAGGCACCACAGGAAGAGGTACAAACCGCAGCAGCCGCTTCAGCGGATGAGTCCCTTGAAACACGGGAGAAAATGTCCGGCATGAGGAAGGCGATCGCCAAAGCCATGGTGAATTCCAAACAGACTTCACCTCACGTGACGCATCTTGATGAAGTCGTAGTGGATGACCTGTGGGATCACCGCAAGAAATTCAAGGAGATCGCTGCAGAGCAGGGTGTGAAACTCACTTTCCTCCCTTATGTGGTCAAAGCAGTGGTATCGGCACTGAAGAAATTCCCTGAACTGAACACTTCCATCGACAGCGAATCAATGGAAGTCATCCAGAAACATTACTACAACATCGGCATTGCAGCGGACACCGAGCGCGGCCTTGTGGTCCCGGTCATCAAAGATGCCGACAAGAAGTCGATGTTTGAAATCTCGGATGAAATCAACCAGCTTGCTGAAAAAGCCCGCGACGGTAAATTGTCCGGCGACGAGATGAAGGGCGGCTCAATGTCGATCTCAAACCTCGGTTCTGCAGGCGGAGCCCACTTCACCCCGGTCATCAACCAGCCTGAAGTGGCAATCCTTGGAATCGGGCGCATCGAGGAAAAAGCGATCGTCAGGGATGGTCAGGTTGTACCGGCACGTGTTCTTGCGTTATCATTGAGCTATGACCATAGACAGGTTGATGGCATGAAAGCTCAAACTGCTTTAAATCATATCAAGAGATTATTGAATAATCCGGAATTATTACTGATGGAGGGATAATTGGAATGGTAGTTGGAGATTTTCCTATTGAAACAGATACAATTGTAGTTGGTGCAGGTCCAGGAGGTTATGTTGCGGCAATCCGTGCAGCACAGCTGGGACAGAAAGTGACGATCGTCGAGAAGAATGCATGGGGAGGCGTGTGCCTGAATGTCGGATGTATTCCGTCTAAAGCAGTCATCTCATCCTCACACCGTTTCCAGGAAGCGCAGAATTCCGAAGAAATGGGCGTCAAAGTTGAAAATGTCAGCCTTGACTTCTCCAAAGTGCAGTCCTTCAAACAAAGTGTCGTCGACAAACTTGTCGGCGGTGTTGAAGGTCTTCTGAAAGGCAACAAAGTCGAAATGGTCAAAGGTGAAGCTTACTTCGTCGACAACAACACGATGAAAGTCATGGACGACAAGCAGTCCCAGACTTACAAGTTCAAAAATGCGATCATCGCGACGGGCTCACGTCCGATTGAAATCCCGGGCTTCAAGTTCGGCGAGCGCATCATCGATTCAACAGGCGCACTTGACCTTCAGGAGAAGCCTGAAAAGCTGATCGTCATCGGCGGCGGCTACATCGGTACTGAACTCGGCACGGCCTACGCGAACTTCGGCACTGAAGTGACGATCCTCGAAGGGCAAAAAGATATCCTCGGCGGATTCGAAAAGCGCATGACTTCACTCGTCAAGCGTAACCTTAAGAAAAAAGGCGTGAAAGTCGTCACTCAGGCGATGGCGAAATCTGCTGAAGAAACTGAAAACGGTGTGAAGGTCACTTATGAAGCCAAAGGTGAAACCCACGAAGTCGAAGCGGACTACGTGCTCGTCACTGTCGGCCGTAAACCGAACACCGAAGAAATCGGCCTTGAACAGCTCGGCATCAAAAAGACGGACCGCGGCCTGATCGAAGTCGACAAGCAGTCAAGGACTTCCATCGACAACATCTACGCAATCGGCGACATCGTTGAAGGTCTGCCGCTTGCACACAAAGCAAGCTACGAAGGCAAGATCGCCGCTGAAGCGATTGCGGGCGAGAAGTCAGAAGTCGACTACATCGGCATGCCTGCAGTATGCTTCACCGAGCCTGAACTGGCGACAGTCGGACTCAACGAAGCGGATGCCAAGGAAGAAGGCTTTGAAGTCGTCACAGGACAGTTCCCGTTCGGTGCAAACGGACGTGCGCTCGGTCTGAACAAATCGGACGGTTTCGTAAAAGTCGTTGCGCGTAAAGAAGACGGCCTCGTACTCGGTGCGCAGATCGCAGGTGACGGTGCTTCCGACATCATTGCAGAACTCGGACTTGCCGTCGAGACAGGCATCACTCTGGAAGATATCGCTCTGACGATCCATGCACACCCTACTTTAGGTGAGATTCCTATGGAAGCGGCTGAAGTCGCACTGGGCAGACCGATCCACTCCATGTAATATAAATTTCAAGGCGTCTTTATGACGCCTTTTATTTTTGATTTTTATGAGGTGATTGAAGATGGCACAGGAATACAGTTATCCATTGGATACCGACTGGACGACGGATGAAGTCGTGAAAGTCGTTGAATTCTTCGAAGCGGTGGAGAACGGCCATGATGAAGGGGTTTCGGCGGCGGAACTTAAACGGCGCTACAGGGCCTTCAAGGAAGTCGTGCCCTCGAAGAGCGGGGAGAAGACGCTTTTCAGGGAATTCAAGGAGCAGAGCGGCCTTGAGTCCTACACCCTGGTCAGGCAGCTGAAAGACGCCGGCGACCAGGATATAATCAGGGCATGACCGCCGCGGATTGCACGTTTGTTTTCTGCAGTTTTAAATATATATTGCAGAACATTTGTGATTAAATTATATGATCACGGGTAATGGTTTAAAGAAGTGATTTTAAAAGACATATTTACAGGAGGTCGCTATGGCTAGACGAGAATACACACAGACTGTACGGCCGGTGAGCCGTATTGCAGAGAAGATATTCGGTTGGCTGGCATGGATCGGATTACTTATCATCGCAGGATTCCTGTTATTTTTCTCACTGGTGACGGTGAACGATCAGGCATTCCTTGATGAGATCAACATGATCGCCCAGGAACAGATAGAAATGCAGAATATTGATGGTGTGAGCGCAGAAGAAATGTCCCAGATGATGATCGGGATTCTGAACAGCTTCTGGATGTTCGCGCTGTACCTGGCACTGCCGCTGATACTCGGCCTGTTCGGGCTGTTGACCATGAGGCGCCGCATTTTGGCAGGGTTCCTCCTGCTGCTTGCTGGGCTGTTGTCCGCACCGCTCGTACTGGGTGTGATTACAGGACTCATACCTTTATTCTTCATCATTGCAGCAATCCTTTTATTCGTGAGGAAGGATGAAGTGATCACAAGTGATGACCTGGAGCCGCTTGATGCGGACCGCGGCGGTATCAGGGACCGTTCTGAAGACCCGAATGCCGGACCTGTAAGATACGACCGTGATCTTGATGACCGCGGCAGACAGAGTGATTATGCGCGCAGCCAGGAGTACGAACGCGAGCGCGAATATGAAACCGACCGCAGCCGGGGCAGGGACAGAGATGATGTCCGGACCGACCGCGACTACAGGGACGACAACACGAGGGACCGTCGGAGCGACATCGAGGAAACCCGCCAGTTCAACAAGATCAGTGAAGGCGACCATTACACGGAGACGAGGGAGAACGACCGCTTCGTGGACGGCAACATCGATTCCGAAAGCACGGTGGAACCTGTGACTGAAGAGGAATATAAGCGCACGCACGGCCTCGCAGTCGATGATGACCGCAGCCGTTCCGGACGTGATAAGGACTACAGCTATGAAAGCGATGCAACGACAGAGCGCCGCCAGAACGTGGACCGCCGCAACAATGACGATTACAGATGATGAATGCGCCCGCCATGTGCGGGCTTTTTTTATTGACATGCCTTACCGGTGCAATTTGTTACAAAAAAGTCGGTATCATTTGGAATCGGTACCAACACGATGAAATCAGAGTCCGCATGACTGTCCCCACTCACGGAAAGATGGAAACATTCTAAAAATTAAAAAATAAAGCTATTGTCTTCTTTGAAAATTTGTTATCATAAGTGCTATTAAATGAATATACATAGAATGGGGTCTTCAGTTATGAATGCATTAATTCGTTTCAGCCAGTTCGTGGGCAGCACTTTCGCGGTATGGGCACTCGTCTTTGCGGTTCTCGCGTTTGTTTTACCGGAAGGGTTCACCTGGATTGCACCGTACATTTCGATACTGCTCGGAATCATCATGTTCGGCATGGGGCTCACTTTGAAGCTCAGCGACTTCAAGCAGGTCGTCAAGGCGCCGAAGCCAGTCCTTGTAACTGTGCTCGCGCAGTATACGATCATGCCGCTCATCTCGATATTGCTGGTATGGGCATTCCAGCTGCCGGCAGAAATCGCGATCGGTGTGATACTGGTCGGGTGTACACCGGGCGGGACGTCATCCAACGTCATGACTTTCCTTGCCAAGGGTAACGTCGCGGTCTCCATTGCGGCGACATCCATCTCCACACTGCTTGCACCGGTCATCACGCCGATGCTGACACTGCTGCTTGCGAGTGCACTGCTGCCGGTGTCGTTCATGGCGATGTTCATCTCCATAGTTCAGATCGTATTGATACCGGTCGTGCTGGGCATATTCGTCAACTATCTGCTCGGTGAGCGCGTGGAAAAAGTGGTGGGTGTTTTACCATTAGTGTCGGTTATTGGTATAATCGGTGTAATTGCAGCCGTCGTCTCGACGAACGTCCAGAACATCATCGAGACCGGACTGCTGATTTTCGCAGTCGTCATCCTGCACAACCTGCTCGGTTATGCTGCAGGCTTCCTGCTCGGAAAAGTGCTGAACTTCAAAGTTCAGGACCAGAAAGCGGTCTCCATCGAAGTGGGCATGCAGAACTCAGGGCTTGCGGCGACGCTTGCGACCGCGCATTTTTCACCGATCGCAGCAGTTCCGGGTGCGATCTTCTCGGTATGGCACAACATATCAGGTTCACTCGTTGCAAACTGGATGAGCAAAATCAAGAATGATGAAGAAGGAACAGAGGCACAAAAAGAAACAGGACAGACAGAAGAAATAATCACTTAAAAAGGCGGGAAAATTCATGTCAGAGAAAAAAGATCTCAGAATCAACAGTAAAGTCTACACAGAAAGCAACGTCAAGGCACCGAACCGTGCGATGCTCAGGGCGGTCGGCTTCACCGACGAGAAATTCCAGATGCCGCAGATCGGTGTCGCAAGCAACTGGGCGGAGACGACGCCGTGCAACATCCATCTGAATGACCTGGCGCAATTTGCAAAAGAAGGTGTCAGCACCTCAGGCGGTGTACCGATACAGTTCAACACGATCACTGTCGCGGACGGCATCGCAATGGGCACGCAGGGTATGCGTTTTTCACTGCCTTCAAGGGACATCATCGCGGATTCGATCGAAACGATGGTCGGCGGGCAGAACCTTGATGCACTTGTCGCGATCGGCGGCTGTGATAAAAACATGCCGGGCTGTGCCATCGCAATGGCGAACCTCAACGTCCCTGCCGTATTCGTCTACGGCGGAACGATCGCACCGGGTAAGCACAAGGGTGAAGACATCGACCTGGTCAGTGTTTTTGAAGGTATCGGCAAATGGAACAACGGCGAGATCGATGACGAGGAATTGAAGGCAATCGAATGCAACGGCTGTCCGGGACCGGGCGGCTGCGGCGGCATGTACACGGCAAACACCATGGCTGCAGCCCTGGAAGCGATGGGCATGAGCCTGCCGGGGTCGTCTTCGAACCCTGCTGCTTCCAAAGATAAGGAGCAGGATGTATATGAAGCGGGCAAAGCCGTTTTGAACCTGCTTGAAAAAGACATCTATCCAAAAGACATCCTGACGAAAGAAGCATTTGAAAATGCAATCACCGTCATCTATGCCCTCGGCGGCTCCACGAACGCAATCCTGCATCTGCTTGCCATTGCGCATGCGGCCGAAGTGGAACTGACCATCGATGACTTCAACGTCATGCAGGAGAAAGTGCCGCATCTGGCGGACCTGAAGCCGAGCGGTAAATATGTCTTCCAGGATCTTTACAATGTCGGCGGTGTGCAGGGCGTAATGAAGTATCTGTATGAAAACGGCCTGATCCACGGCGACTGCCTGACGGTGACCGGCAAGACTATTGCCGAGAACCTCGAGGAAGTCGAACCTCTGAAAGAAGGACAGGATGTCATCCTGCCGCTTGAAAGACCGAAGCGTGCGGATGGTCCTCTCATCGTACTGAAAGGCAACCTTGCACCATTAGGCGCGGTCGCCAAAGTATCGGGCGTCCAGGTCCGCCGCCATGAGGGGCCGGCCAAAGTGTTCAATACGGAGCAGGAGGCGATCGATGCGGTGATGGCCAATGAAGTCGAAAAGGGCGATGTCGTCATCGTACGCTATGTCGGTCCGAAAGGCGGACCGGGCATGCCCGAGATGCTTTCGCTGTCCAGCCTGATTTCAGGGAAAGGTCTCGGCGAAGACGTCGCACTTCTCACCGACGGCAGATTCTCCGGCGGCACACGCGGCCTCGTCGTGGGCCACATTGCGCCTGAAGCACAGGAAGGCGGCCCGATTGCACTCGTCAAGACAGGTGACCTTGTGACGATCGACCAGGATATGAAGAATATCACGATGAATGTTTCCCCTGAGGAAATGAAGGCACGTGCAGATGAACTCGAACTGCCGCCGCTGTATAAAAAAGGCGTGCTCGGAAAGTATGCACATATCGTCTCCCATTCCTCACTCGGAGCAGTGACGGATTTCTTCAACAGGGATGACATCAACCAAAGATAAATATGATCAAAGAACCCGGACGAATTTAATCGTCCGGGTTTTTTATATGCTGTGTGTATATTTTTATCCGGCAGCCTCATATATCCATGAAAAAACTTTAAAAAAATTTAAAAAACCGAACAATGCATCACATCAAGGTTGTAATCGTTTTCAAATACAAAAGATTTAGACAATTTAAAAAAATCTTTGTGAAAAGGTTGATTTTTACGCCAAAAGGCTGTAATATAACTCTCAACATCATATCACAGAAATATCAGATTAATTCAAAACTGAATAATCTACAAAGCTTTGAAGGGAATTTAAAGTTTGCCGTATTGATTTAAAGAGAATGGGACCCGGCTGAAAGCCCAGATCAATATAAACTTTATGCTCATCCCTGAGTGCTGTTCTGAAAGGTTCATACTTATTAGGATCAGCCGGGTGCGTCCCACCCGTTATTAACGGACTGCATGGTAAGTGATAAATTAAATGGAATGACCGCCATAAAATTAACTCCTTATTAACATTTACCCCTCTTATCATGCAGTCCATAAGGCCGGTACCGTGAGGTGCCGGCAAAAATGGGTGGTACCGTGAGTGAGCTCTTTTCTCCCCATTGTTACTTTGTAGCAGTGGGTGGAAAAGAGTTTTTTATTTTAATAAAAGTGATTGAATGAAATGAGGAGGTCTTATCAATGAAGACAGAACTGGCAATAAAAGAGGCGCAGTTGAATAGCAGAGTTGAAGAGGATTTTATGACAGGTGCCGATGTCTTGATTGAGGCGTTGGATAATCAAAATGTGGATACAGTATTCGGCTATCCTGGAGGTGCTGTACTGCCCATTTATGATGCACTCCACAAGAGCAATGCATCATTCAATCACATTTTATGCAGACATGAACAAGGTTTGATCCACGCAGCTGAAGGATATGCGCGGACCACCGGGAAACCGGGCGTCGTGATCGCGACGAGCGGACCGGGTGCGACAAACCTGATCACGGGCATCACGGATGCGATGATGGATTCACTTCCAATCGTCGTCTTCACAGGACAGGTGTCCACAGCCGTCATCGGTACTGATGCGTTCCAGGAGGCGGACCTCATCGGTCTGACCACGCCGATCACAAAGTACAATTACCAGGTGACGGATGTCAAAGATTTACCAAGAATCGTAAGGGAAGCATTCCATATCGCCACTACAGGGAGACCGGGTCCGGTGGTGATCGATGTTCCGAAGAACATCTCACAGGAGATCGTCACGGAAGCCTTTGAAACAGACTTCCATCTTCCGGGATACCAGCCGACGATCAACCCGAACCCATTACAGATCAAGCGTCTGATGGATGCGATGCGCACAGCGAAAAAACCGGTCATCCTTTCAGGTGCCGGCGTGCAGTTCGCAAAAGCTTCCGAAGATCTGCTCGAGTTCGCTGAAAAGTACAGGATACCCGTCACTACGACACTGCTCGGCCTCGGTACATTCCCGGGCACACACGAACAGTCCCTCGGCATGGCAGGCATGCATGGATCATATGCAGCGAACATGGCGATATATGAAGCAGACCTCTTGATCAACATCGGTGCAAGGTTCGATGACAGGCTGACCGGTGCGATACAGCACTTCGCACCAAATGCGAAAGTGGCCCATATCGACATCGACCCGGCCGAAATCGGCAAGAACATCGAAACACACATCCCGGTGGTGGGGGATGCCAAAGAAGCACTGAAACGCATGAACAAAACGGAAGTGGACTGCGAAGACCATTCCGAGTGGTATGAGAAAGTAATGAAAAATAAAAACGATGCACCATTCTGGTACGAACGCAGCGATGATTTGATATCACCTCAGTGGCTGATCGAACAAATATATGAAGAAACCGAAGGCCGGGCAATCGTCACGACGGATGTCGGCCAGCACCAGATGTGGGCGGCGCAGTTCTATAAATTCGACGCAGCCAACCGGTTCGTCACAAGCGGAGGCCTCGGCACGATGGGCTTCGGCCTGCCGGCAGCCATCGGTGCACAACTCGGCAGCAGGGATGATACCGTGGTGGCGATCGTCGGTGACGGCGGATTCCAGATGACGATGCAGGAAATGCAGACACTGAAGCATTACAACCTGCCGGTCAAAGTGGTCATCGTCAACAACGAGGCGCTTGGCATGGTGAGGCAGTGGCAGGAGAAGTTCTACGAAGAACGCTATTCCGAGTCACTCCTCGACAACAACCCGGACTTCGTGAAGCTTGGAGAAGCTTTCGGTGCAGAAACTTTCCAGGTAACGGAAGAAAGCAAAGTCAGGGAAACATTGAGGAAAGCATTCGAGCATGACGGCCCTGCCCTGATCGATGCGCGCATCGTCAAACTGGACCTTGTATTCCCGATGGTTGCGCCGGGCAAGGGGAACCATGAAATGATAGGAGTGAAACCATGCGAAGAATAATTACGGCAACGGTGCAGAACTCCAGCGGGGTTCTGAACCGTGTGACCGGCTTACTGTCAAGACGCGGCTTCAATATTGAAAGTATCACAGTAGGCGGGACGGAACAGGAGGGCATCTCCAAGATCACTTTCGTGGTGGACGTCGAAGAAGAGCGCAAAGTGGAGCAGCTGACGAAGCAGCTTCATAAGCAGATCGATGTCCTGAAAGTGAACGACATCACCCACCATAATAAGGTGGCCAGGGAATTGTGCCTCATCAAAGTGGTGGCGACACCGCAGAGCCGTTCCGAAATAAGCGGCATCGTGGAGCCCTTCCGTGCAAGGATACTCGATATTTCAAAGAATTCCCTGATTGTGGAAGTGACCGGGAAGCCGGATAAGGTGGAGGCATTGATTGACCTCCTCACGCCATACGGCATCAAGGAACTTTCACGCACAGGCATCACAGCATTCACCAGAGGCACACAGAGCAAACAGATTTCGGATTACCAAACATTAATAGTATAAATTCACAGGAATGAAAGGGAGAAAATTATTATGACTAAAGTATTTTATGACAAAGATCTTGACCAAGCAGTATTGAACGGAAAAAAAATCGCCATCATTGGTTACGGTTCGCAGGGCCACGCCCACGCACAGAACTTGAGAGAATCAGGCTATGAAGTCATCATCGGTCTAAGAAAAGGTAAATCCTTTGATCAGGCACAAGAAGACGGCTTCGAAGTCAAAGCGGTAGCGGACGCAGTTAAAGATGCGGATGTCACGATGATTTTACTTCCCGACGAACATCAGGCGAAAGTTTACAACGAAAGCATAAAAGATAACATGAAGCCGAACAGCGCACTCGCTTTCGCGCATGGTTTCAACATCCACTTCAGTCAGATCGTACCGAGGGAAGATGTCGATGTATTCCTCGTTGCGCCGAAAGGACCGGGGCACCTCGTACGCAGGACTTACCAGGAAGAAGCGGGCGTTCCGGCACTGTACGGAATCTATCAGGATGTCACAGGAAATGCGACACAGGTGGCGATGGCTTATGCAGGCGGCATCGGTGCAGGCAGGGCAGGCATCCTTCAGACAACATTCCAGGAAGAGACTGAAACCGACTTGTTCGGTGAGCAGGCAGTATTATGCGGCGGCATGACTTCACTTGTCAAAGCAGGATTCGAAACGCTGACGGATGCAGGCTACCAGCCGGAAGTGGCATACTTCGAATGTCTGCACGAATTGAAACTGATCGTCGACCTGATGTATGAAGGCGGCCTTGAAAACATGCGCTACTCGATTTCCGATACAGCGCAGTGGGGTGACTTCGTCAGCGGACCGAGAGTGGTCAACGACGACACTAAAGCGCGCATGAAGGAAATCCTGACGGAAATCCAGGACGGAAGCTTCGCAAAAGACTGGGTGCTTGAAAACCAGGCGGGCCGTCCAAGATACAATGCAATCAATAACCAGGAGTACAACCACCCGATCACACAGGTCGGCAAGGACCTTAGGGAACTAATGCCGTTTGTAGGGGAAGCAGTGAAAAAATAATTGTAAGGAAGGATGATTGGCAATGGCTGATATTCAAATTTTTGATACTACACTGAGGGATGGCGAACAATCGCCGGGGGTGAATCTGAATAAGAGTGAGAAACTGGAGATTGCCAAACAGCTCGAGCGCCTCGGTGTGGATATTATTGAAGCGGGTTTCCCTGCAGCTTCCGAAGGTGACTTCGAAGCGGTGAAGCTGATTGCCGAGACTGTTAAAAACGCTTCGGTGACGGCACTTGCACGGACCCATAAAAAAGATATCGACCGGGCATATGAAGCTTTGAAGAACACTGAAAGACCGAGGATCCATATCTTTTTGGCGACTTCACCCATCCACATGGAATATAAACTGAAGATGACTGAAGAAGAAGTCCTCTCCAAATCCGTCGAGATGGTGAAATACGCCAAAGAGCGGTTCCCGGAAGTGGAATTTTCAGCTGAGGATGCGACGCGTTCCGATATAGATTTCCTGTGCAGGCTGATCGAGCAGGTGATCGATGCCGGAGCCACGGTGATCAACCTCCCGGACACAGTCGGGTTCACCACACCCCTTGAATACGGCCGGATGTTCAAAACGATCAGTGAGAGAGTACCGAACATCAAAAATGTCAATCTATCCTGCCACTGCCACGACGACCTCGGCATGGCGGTCGCGAACTCCATGGCCGCCGTCGAAAACGGCGCAACACAGGTTGAATGCGCAGTGAACGGCATCGGCGAACGTGCAGGCAACGCTGCACTCGAAGAAATCGCCGTCGCCCTTGAAATCCGGAAAGACTTCTACCCTTACCGGACGTCACTCGTGCTGAAGGAGATCAAACGTACAAGCGACATCGTCAGCAAGCTGACGGGCATGTACATCCAGGCGAACAAAGCGGTGATCGGCCGGAATGCCTACGCGCATGAATCCGGCATCCATCAGGACGGCGTGCTGAAAAATGCCGAAACCTACGAAATCATCACACCTGAACTCGTCGGTGTCTCCGAGAACACCCTGTTCCTCGGAAAACACTCCGGCCGCCACGCATTCAAGGACAAAGTGGCGGAGTTCAAACTCGAGTTGAATGAGGATGACATAACTACAGCATTCAAGCGGTTCAAGCTTTTGACGGACCAGAAGAAAGAAGTCACTGAAGATGACATCTACACGATATTAATGGAAATAAAAACCGAGGACACCGATATTCCTATGTACAAGATGGAGAACTTCCAGGTGAATTACGGGCCTGAAAACGGCACTGAAAGTGAAGTTTCGCTCCGGACGCCGGCAGGCGAAGTCGTCTCCAACACGACGATGGGAAGCGGCAGCGTCGATGCACTTTACGGCACGATAAAGAGCCTGATCGATATGGAACTGAACCTGATCGATTATCAGCTGAATTCCGTCGGACGCGGCAAAGATGCGCTTGCTGAAGCACATGTACAGCTGAAAGTGGACGGCCAGGTGATGAACGGACGCGGCACTGCACAGGACGTGATCGAGGCTTCTGCAAATGCCTACATCAACGCCGTGAACCGTTACCTGATCAAGAACACAGAGGAAAAATCAGTCTCGGTCAGCAGATGACCAAAAGGAGTGCCACCCATGAAAAAACATATACTGACCCTTCCGGGTGACGGCGTCGGACCTGAAATAATGACTGGTGCCAAAGCGGTCCTTGAAAAGATCGCCAAAGATTTCAATCACGAATTCACTTTTGAGGACGGCCTCATCGGGGGTGCCGCATATGATGCAACCGGCACACCCCTCGATGATGCGACGCTTGAGCGGGCAAAGAACGCGGATGCAGTCCTGCTCGGTGCAGTGGGCGGCCCCAAATGGGATACGATTGATAAAACTTTGAGGCCGGAACAGGGACTCCTGAAGATCCGCAAGGAACTCGGGTTGTTTGCGAACTTAAGACCCATCAAAGTATTCGATAAACTGATACCCGCTTCTCCACTGAAGGAAACCATCGTCAGCGGTACGGATATTTTATTCGTCCGGGAACTGACGGGGGGACTGTACTTCGGGCGGCCGAGTGAACGGCGGGACGGCGGCAATTCCGTCGTCGACACCCTCATATACACTAAAGAAGAGATAGAACGCATAGTCGAATACGGTTTCCAGGCGGCGAAGCTGCGCGGCGGCAGGCTCACTTCGGTGGACAAGGCAAACGTCCTTGAATCAAGCCGCATGTGGCGTGAGATCGTGGATGCCAAAAGCGCCGAGCACCCTGAAGTGAAAGTCGAGCACGCGCTCGTGGATTCCACGGCGATGAAGCTCATCACCAACCCGGCGCATTTCGATGTCGTCGTCACCGAAAACCTCTTCGGCGATATATTGAGTGATGAAGCATCGGTCATTACGGGATCCATCGGCCTCCTGCCATCTGCAAGCCTGAACAGCGAAGGCTTCGGGTTGTATGAGCCGGTGCACGGTTCGGCCCCGGATATTGCCGGGCAGAATATCGTGAACCCGCTGGCCATGATCCTCTCCGCTGCGATGATGCTCAAATATTCATTCCATTTGAGCGAAGAGGCGGAAGCGGTCGAAGCCGCAGTGGACAATGCGCTGAAAGACGGCATCCATACACCGGACCTCGACTTTGAAGGCGGCCGTAAGGTCGGCACTGAAGAGATGGTGGAAGCCGTAATGAGTTACATTAAATAATAAGAATAAGAGAGTTGATTGAGGAATGGCTGAGAAAAAAACTATTATTGATAAAATCTGGGAAAAACATGTTGTTCATAGAGAAGAGGGACAGCCGGATTTAATATACATCGATCAGCATTTAGTTCACGAAGTCACTTCTCCTCAGGCATTTGAAGGTTTAAGGCTGACAGGCCGGAAAGTCCGGCGGCCGGACCTCACTTTTGCAACGATGGACCACAACGTACCGACGAAGGACCGTGAAAACGTCAAAGATGAAATTTCAGCGAAACAGATGGACGCACTGAAGAAGAACTGTAAGGATTTCGGCGTGAAACTTGCCGATATGTTCCATCCGGATCAGGGCATCGTGCACGTCATCGGACCGCAGCTTGGTCTGACGCAGCCCGGCAAGACGATCGTCTGCGGGGACAGCCACACTTCCACACACGGTGCATTCGGTGCACTTGCATTCGGAATTGGGACAAGTGAAGTTGAGCATGTGCTTGCGACACAGACACTGTACGGCGACCGTCCGAAGACGATGAACGTCAAAGTCAACGGCCCGCTTGGTGCCGGCGTGACCGCAAAGGATTTGATCCTTGCGATCATCGGGAAATTCGGCGTGAAGTTCGGAACAGGATACGTCGTCGAGTATACGGGTGAAGCCATACGTGATCTGACGATGGAAGGCCGCATGACGGTCTGTAACATGTCCATCGAAGGCGGTGCAAGGGCAGGCCTGATCTCACCGGATCAGAAGACGGTGGATTTCCTCACCGGCCGCCGCTACGTTCCAAAAGACGAAGCGGAATTCAATGCACTGGCCGAGGAGTGGCTTGCGCTTGCAACGGATGAAGGTGCAGAGTATGATAAAACGATAGAAATCGATGCTACAGAGATCGAGCCGCAAGTATCATGGGGCACGAACCCGGGCATGGTCGTTCCGATCAGCGGCACGACGCCATCGCTTGATTCCGTCGAGAACAAGGATGAAATCGGCCGTGCGCTGAGTTACATGAACCTGGAAGAGAATCAGCCGATCACATCGATTGAGATCGACCATGTGTTCATCGGATCATGTACGAACTCAAGAGTGCGTGACTTGCAGCGTGCAGCGGAGATCATCGAAGGGAAGAAAGTCAAGGACGGCATCAAGGCAATCGTCGTACCCGGCTCATTCCTTGTGAAGGCGGAAGCTGAAGAGCTCGGCCTTGATAAAGTGTTCAAATCCGCAGGATTCGAATGGCGCGACGCAGGCTGCAGTGCCTGCCTCGGAATGAACGATGATGTCATCCCGGCCGGCGGCCGCTGTGCATCAACTTCAAACCGTAACTTCGAAGGCCGCCAGGGCAACGGCGCCATGACGCACCTTGTAAGCCCTGAGATGGCTGCAGCAGCAGCGATCGAAGGCAGATTCGTGGATGTCCGTGAATACGGTAAAGAACCGCAGATTTCTTAAAGGAGGATATCAATAATGGAAGCAATTGAAAAACACACCGGTACTGTTTATCCTCTCGACAGAGATAATGTGGATACCGACCAGATCATTCCTAAGCAGTTTTTGAAAAGGATCGAACGTACGGGTTTTGGTGAATTCGTGTTTTATAACTGGCGTTTTGATGACGATGGCAATCCGAGGGAGAACTTCGACCTCGACAGTCCGAAATATGAAGATGCCACGATATTGGTTGCAGGCGAGAACTTCGGCTGCGGATCTTCCAGGGAGCACGCACCGTGGGCCCTGCTCGATTTCGGCTTCAAAGTCATCATCGCACCAAGCTTCGCCGACATCTTCTACAGCAATGCATTCAAGAACGGCATCATCCTCATTGAAGCTGAAGAGGATAAAGTGAAGGAATGGCAGGAAAAAGCCCAAACTGGAGACTTCATGCTGGCAGTCGACCTCGTCGAACAGACGGTGACCTCTGACAGCGGAGTATATAAATTTGATATCCCGTCATATCATAAAGAAAAACTCATCAACGGATGGGATGACATTTCACTGACATTGCAGCTCGAGGACAAAATCAAACAATATGAGGAGAGTGGTGGTCGCATGGGGATTTCTTGACCGGTGGATTAGTTCAGGATGCCTGGAGGCATCTTGAATCAACAATCCACAATACGCCTTTAGTCACATCGAATACTACGGACTTACGTACAGACAGAGAAGTTTATTTCAAAATGGAAAATCAACAGAAGACGGGCGCGTTCAAATTCAGGGGCGCCAGTTATAAGTTGATGAAACTATCTGCTTCAGAGTTATCAAAAGGAGTGCTGACGGCTTCAGCCGGAAACCACGCCCAGGGCGTGGCGCTCGCTGCCGCAAAACTCGGCGCCGAAGCTACAATATTCATGGCGGAGTCTACTCCGACAAATAAAGTGGAAGCGACGAGGGGATACGGCGCGAATGTCATCTTAGTGGGAGAAAGTTTCCAGGAAGCGTATGACGCATCGCTTGAGCATCAGAAAAAGACCGGTGCGACTTACGTCCATCCTTTTGATGACTATGACATTATGGCAGGTCAGGGGACGATAGCATTTGAAATGCTGGCTCAACAGCCGGATCTCGATACCTTGATTGTTCCGATCGGCGGCGGTGGTTTGATCAGCGGCATAGCAGTCGCTGCAAAAACGATCAACCCGTGTATACGGGTAATCGGTGTACAGGCCGAAAGGGCGCCATCGACTTTCAAAGCCTACCACGATGGACTGGTTGAACGACTGAAAAGCGTTACAACCATTGCAGAAGGGATAGCAGTCAAAGAGCCAGGTCAGTTGACATTGCCTATAATCAATAAGTATGTAGACGATGTAATTTGCGTATCGGAGCCGGAAATCGCTGATGCGATGATCTACTTCCTTGAAAGAAGCAAAACTTTGGTGGAAGGCGCAGGGGCAGCAGCACTTGCCTGCCTGCTCAACCATCATGATACGATCGATTCGAAAAAGACAGGCATTGTCGTCAGCGGCGGCAATATCGACATCTCAAGAATGCCGGACATACAGAGTCTGGCAAAAGAACTCCGTGTTGAAGCGGGCCTGCAAAATCGTGAGCTCGTGAAGAATCGGCATTGAAAATAAAGTTAAAGCCAATGGCGCGTCCGGGAGACCGGGCGCGTCTTTTTTGGTTGGGGAGGTGGCTGTAAGGGGAGGCTGGTTGTCATGACTGTTTAGTTGTCGTCATTTTCGGGCCTATCTAAACGGGAGAGGCCTCTTAGTGTTTAGTTGGCATAATTTTCGAGGCTATCTAAACGGCAGAAGCCTTTAAGTGTTTAGTTAGCCTAATTCTCAAGCCTATCTAAACGGCAGAAGCCTCCAAGTGTTTAGTTAGCATGATATTCGAGGCTACCTAAACGGCAGAGGCCCCCAAGTGTTTAGTTAGCCTAATTCTCAGGCCTATCTAAACGGCAGAGGCCCCCAAGTGTTTAGTTGGCATAATTTTCGAGGCTATCTAAACGGGAGAGGCCCTTTAGTGTTTAGTTAATGGCAGAACCAGCCCCAGCTAAACAGTAACGGGGAATCGACAAGTATTTTACCTGTCGATTACATTATCAAAACTAAAAATTACACCCACCAAGAGTTGTCCTCGTTGGTGGGTGCCTTCCCATTTTATAAGTTAGATAAAATATCAGTATTCAATCAGGCCTTTAATTCTGTATCTTCTTACAGTGGAGCTGCTTATAAGTTTATTGCTGTACTTTGAAATCATTTCTGAATTCAGTTGCCATGAGGCATTCAATATCCGCAGTTCTGCAATTAACTGCTGTACCACCTCATACTGCCAAAATTCAGCCTGACATGTCCCGCACGCAAACTTATCACGATGCACCCGCTGAAGGGGCACATGCTCACAATCCGGGCAGAACACTCCACCGGAGAGTTCTTCGAAGGTGACGTTTGCGTCTGCATCGTAGGCGGATTTGACGACACGCCTTGAATCGAGCATTTCAATGAATCGGGAGTAATCATACTGGTTTGGCTGCAGCACGTACTTCAGCCGCTTCTTCAGGTTGTTTCGGATATAGAGGTTCTGATGGTTCGGAAAATTGTAGATTGTCTGTTCCGGATGGATGAAGACGATGTTGTTCGTCATATTGAAGTGCATATTGAATTCGCGCATCATTTCCGTCAGGACATTACGGTGGTTGTCGACCTGGTTCAGCGGGTTGACGATTTCCTTACCGCCGACAAACCGCCATGACCGGTCGGCCGTGTATTCGATATCGTACTGGTAGTTCTTTATTTCAAATGTATATATCTGGTCGCCGGCGATGATGATGTTATCGATCTGGACTTCGGACGGGCCGGCGGCTGTTTTCCTGTCATCCGCGGCAGCATCAAGGCGGAACCTGTAATCCTTGAGATGCACAACCGGCACCCCGAGGTCCTCCACAATTCCATCAAACTGCAGCTCTCCGGTGTAGCCCAGCCGGTATTTCAGGAGGTCTTTCCTGTCCCGGGCACTCAATACGGTGCGCCTGTTCAAAATCTCGAGCTGGGCATGCTTCAGGCTTTTCTCCCTCATCAATAGAATTTGACGAGGTCGGTCATCACTTTTTCCAAATCATTGATGAACGCTTCATCAGATTCGAGTTCGGCATCCCCCGGATGGTAGACTTTGCCGACGAGGAATTCACCTTTCTTCACATCACGCAGCCGGACGAGTCCGGCTTCCAATTCTTCATCCGAGATCTCGGACAATTGAGGTTTTTCAGGTTTCATATGATCGAGTGAAATGGAATAATCCTGGGGCAGCTCCCTGAACATCTCAGATTCACTGAGCCATTTCTCCGCCACGTTCTTTTTGTCCGGGGATTCATAGATCACGCCGTACATGCAGAATGCGTGGTCCCCCCACAGGCCGATCTGGAAATGCGGCATCATCTTATAGCCGCGCTTGTTGGCCGAGAAGGCCACCCATGTATCATCCGGCGGATTCACTTTGCGGCGGGCGTGCATCGCAACGTGCGCAAAATGCTCCTCCCCGGTAAGATCCGTCAGGAAACCAGAGAAATGGTCGCCGAGGTTATATAATTTCACGCGTGGATTTTCCTTCAATGCCTCCATGCGGGGGGCGAGGCCGTCGATTTTGAATATGTCGAAATCTTTTTGTGTAAAGCTGTATTTTGTCATGTATATTTTCCCTTCTAAAATTATCGCTGTTAATATGATAAAATAATAAAAGAACCCAATCAAACTTTTGAGGTGTATTTATGGAAATCTATAGATTTGCACAGGAAATCATACTGGATGCCGGGGAATTCATACGGAACCGGATGATTGAAGACTTTAATATCGACAGCAAAATGAATGCCAATGACCTTGTCACTGACGTCGATAAAGAAACCGAACAATTCCTGTTTGATAAAATTGAAGAAAGATACCCGGAGCACAGGATCCTCGGTGAAGAGGGCGCCGGCGCAGACATCGAAGACGCAGACGGTGTCTTATGGATCATCGACCCGATCGACGGCACGCTGAATTTCGTGCACCAGCTTGAAAACTTCGCCGTCTCCATCGGCATCTACATCGACGGCAAGCCGTATGCAGGCCTCATACTCGATGTCATGAAGAATGACCTCTACCATGCAGCCTATGAGCAGGGCGCCTATAAGAACGACGAGGTACTGCATGATATAGAGGAATCGAGCCTGAAGTCCTCGCTCATCTCGACGAATGCCAACTGGCTCGTGCGGGAGGGGATCAACACCCCGTTCATCCAGGTGGTCAAAGATGCCCGCAGCGTACGCTCACTCGGCTCGGCGGCCCTTGAATTCGTCAACGTCGTCCGCGGGACGAGCAGTGCGGCCCTCTTTTACAGGCTCCACCCATGGGATTTCGCAGGCGGCATCATCCTGCTGAACGAAGTCGGCGGCATCACGACGACGCTGCTCGGCGACGAGGTCAGGCTGCTCAAGACGAACAGCATCCTTGCTGCAAATAAAAAGATACATGGAGAGCTTACAGAGTACTTCAAGGCTGATGAGGCATTCATCAAAAATCATAAAGAATTCCATAAACTTTAATCCGCATCACTCCCGAATTTATATTTGCGGGCGGAAATTTTCCTGAAGAGCGCCCCGGTCAGCCTGGTGTATGCATAGTTGTTCAGCTCGAATCCCGTATGGAGGAATATGTCCCGACGGCTGTAGACAACACCGGGCGCGACCTTCTCCAGGCAGAAGAAGTAGTCTTCCGCCAGATGCAGCAGGCTGTCGATGGAGAGGCAGACATTGCACTGCATGAGGTTGCTGTTGAATATCGTGAAATCATGGGAACGGCACTTCAGGCACCTTATTCCGGGCTTGAATAGAGACAGGTCGAATGCATGGCGGCCCTTTTGGAATAAGTCAACTGGGAAGCGGCGTGTCTTTATTCTTCAGGACGGCGGACTGCTCGATGGCCTTCAGGTAGTAGGGCAGATTCAGCTTCGATAAAAACAGGTCCGACTTCCGGGTCTTCAGTACGAAATCATCATTCATCATCACGTACTTCACGATGATCGGGCGCTGGAACTCGCCTTCATCGATCAGCCGGGCCCTAAACATCTGGTACAGTTTGTCGCTGCGGTTCAAGTCGAGCACTGCAGCGTGCGCATCATTGCACAGGATGTTGAAGGCGTTGATGTAATGGCCGCCGGCGAGGTCGTGGAGGATGAATATGTAGTAGCAGTAATCCGTGACCATCAGCACATGGACGAATTCGTAATCACCATCGACATACACTTCAGAGTGCCAGTACACATCGATGTTTGCGGTCTTTATTTCGTCCAGGTACAGTTCGAACTCTTCTTCAAGTTTTTCGGAGCGGCGGAGGGCCCGGTATTCCTTCGTCTCATCTTCGGAAAACGGCAGGCGGTTGTAGAGGAATTCATAAATCTTCAGTTTTTCATTTTTCTTGCGCATCTGTTGCACCCCTTTAATAAGTATTGCTTCAATTGTGCATAAGAGGGGAATTGTCGTCAAAGTGCAACAATTTGATTTTTGGCATGAAAAAAGAACAGAAACCCGGTTTCTGTTCAGCGGAAATTCAAATTCTGTTTGTGGAATGATGCAGAAAAACGAAAACTGTAGTTTTTATAACCAGCCGTTTTCACGGTATTTTTTCTTCAGTGTAAAACCGACCCCGAAGATGCCGATGAAAATCAGCACTGTGAGGGCTGCGAACACCCACATCGCTTCCGCCGCGAAGACCGAAAAAGCGACCATCATCAAAACGGCCAGAAAAGCGAGCAGTAAAAATATAGATTTAGATTTGGGTTTATCCATGATCCGGAACTCCTTACGTGTCATTATATCCTAACAGTATAGCATATTTACCACTTTATCAACAGATTACATTTTATATGAATTAAAGGGCAACTGTGATATAATGGTACAGTTAAAGATCAATTCTAACAATGAAGGGAAAGTCTTAATGAAATTAAGAGAAGATATCCGCAATATCGCAATCATCGCCCATGTCGATCATGGGAAGACCACATTAGTCGACCAATTACTGAAACAGTCCGGCATGTTCCGCGAAAATGAGCATGTGGAAGAACGTGCGATGGACTCGAATGATATAGAGAGAGAGCGCGGTATCACGATACTTGCCAAAAATACCGCGATTGATTATAAGGGCACACGAATAAACATCCTCGATACGCCTGGCCACGCCGATTTCGGCGGGGAAGTCGAGCGGATCATGAAGATGGTGGATGGCGTCATCCTTGTCGTGGATGCATATGAAGGGACGATGCCGCAGACGCGCTTCGTGTTGAAGAAGGCGCTTGAGCAGGATTTGAAGCCGCTCGTCGTCGTGAACAAAATTGATAAAGAAGCGGCACGTCCGGAAGAGGTCGTGGATGAAGTGCTGGAACTGTTCATTGAGCTGGATGCCAATGACGAACAGCTCGAATTTCCGGTCGCCTATGCATCGGCGATGAACGGGACGGCAAGTGAGGATCCGGATAAACAGGATGAAGACATGCAGTCCATCTATGAAATGATCGTCGATTATGTGCCTGCACCTGTTGATAACAGCGATGAGCCGCTTCAGTTTCAGGTGGCGCTGCTGGATTACAACGACTACGTCGGACGTATCGGCGTCGGACGTGTGTTCCGCGGGGAGATGCGCGTCGGTCAGCAGGTATCACTGATCAAAATCGACGGCACCGTGAAGAATTTCCGGGTGACCAAAATATTCGGCTTCTTCGGGCTGAACCGTCTTGAAATCGACCATGCGAAGGCGGGCGACCTCATCGCGGTGAGCGGCATGGAGGACATCAACGTCGGGGAGACGGTGACACCTGTCGACCATCAGGAGGCGATGCCGGTCCTTAGGATCGACGAGCCGACGCTCCAGATGACGTTTTCGGTCAACAACTCGCCGTTTGCAGGGCGCGACGGCAAGTTCGTCACCGCACGCAAAATAGAAGAGCGCCTCGAGCAGCAGCTGGAGACGGATGTATCCCTGAAGGTCGAACCGACCGATCAGCCGGATGCGTGGGTCGTTTCCGGACGCGGCGAGCTGCATTTATCCATCCTGATCGAGAACATGAGGCGTGAAGGTTTCGAACTTCAGGTATCCAAGCCGATCGTCATCGAAAAAGAGATCGACGGCGTCAAATGTGAACCGTTCGAACGTGTACAGATCGATGTGCCGGAAGGCGATACGGGCAGCATCATCGAGTCCCTCGGCCAGCGCAAGGGCGAAATGCTGGATATGTCGAACACCGGCAACGGCCAGACCCGTCTTGTGTTCCTCGTGCCTGCAAGGGGCCTCATCGGCTACAGGACCGAGTTCATGTCCATGACGAGCGGCTACGGCATTTTGAACCATACATTCGAAGAGTACCGTCCGGCAATCAAAGGCCGCATCGGCGGCAGAAGGAACGGTGTACTCGTCTCGATGGACAAAGGCACTGCCTCCACCTATGCGATCCTCCAGCTTTCGGACCGCGGCACGAACTTCATGGAGCCCGGCACCGATGTGTATGAAGGGATGATCGTCGGCGAAAACTCCCGCGATAACGACCTCACGGTGAACATCACCAAAGTGAAGGCGGCGAACAATATCCGCTCCGCAACGAAGGAACAGACGGAGACGATGAAGAAACCGCGTGTCATGACACTTGAGGAAGCACTTGAATTCATCAATGAAGATGAGCTTGTCGAAGTGACGCCGGATACTGTCAGATTGAGGAAGAGGATCCTCGATAAGAGCGCGAGAGAACGTGCCCAGAAGAAAGAAAAGATAAGACTTGAATCGGAGTGAATATAATTGTTTCTCCCAGTTGTACTGTCCAATGCTTCAGTCAATGTCAATGAGCGCCTGACTTTTTTCGGCCGCCTGTACGGCCTCGATACGAACCCCGAGCTCGGGATGTGGCTTTTGTTCATCACCATCTTCATACTCTCCGTCATCGTTTATATTCTGGGCTTCGCCCGGAAGATCAAACTGTGGCAGAATATAGTGATCTATATCGTGATGTTCATAGGGTGCCTGATTTTAACGTTCTTCGGTGCGTTCCTGCCTGTGGCGGAAAGCCTGATCGTTGCTGCGATCGTGCTCGGCCTTTACCGCTTCAGGCTGCACAGGGAGCGTAAGGCGGGCAATATACCGCCGAAACAAAAAGAAGTCAGATGAAAAAAACACGCCGGAAGGCGTGTTTTTATTTTATGGAGATTGCCGTCACGTGCTTCAGGCGCGTCTCCGGTTGATTGTCCTGGATGACGACAAGGTCGATCATATTGTCATCATACAGCCTTTTACCCTCTTCACTGAACTGCGCGAAGTGTTTTCCGCGTTCATTGAAGGGCAGTATCGTCGTGCCGTCGTCATGTGTATATGTAATCATCGCATCGTCCCCGCGTTCAGGTTCCGTATACTCAAGAAAAGGCTTGAGGCCGATGATGAATGTCTCTTCGAGCAGCTGGCTGTTCTTATACTTCTTCTCCGATTTGAGTGTCGGCGGTTTTGAGGTGCCTTCGATGATCTGGCGGTTCCACTCCGTATTGTCGTCGAAGGATATGGCCTCATCCTCCTTCGGGGCGGTCAGTGCCTCGTCCAAAGTCATTTTGCGGTCATCGAAAATCCATGTTGAAGGGTCTAGTGTGATCTGGAATTTGATATCTCCCTGAATTTGTATAATCATAACATCGCTCCTTATGACCTCAATTATATCAAAGTCCGCTTTTATATTATACGCCTTTGGTGAATTTACAGCCTTTGGTTTCCTTGCAATTTTATCTTTCGTGATATAAAATTTTCATTATAGCAAGAAGAGGGGGTAAGTGAGTCCATGAATGAAGAATTGCGTCATCAGGCATATGCACAGCTCGAAGCGGATGCAGATCGTATAGTACAGCTGATCAAGGTGCAGATGGACAATTTGACGATGCCCCAATGCCCTGTCTATGAGGAAGTTTTAGATACACAAATGTACGGACTTTCCAAGCAAGTGAATTTTGCTGTACGTCTTGGGTTGGTGGATGCGGAAGATGGACGGGAGCTCTTGGAGAAACTCGAGATCGAAGTCTCAAAAGTCCATGATCTATATATGCAAGAGGAAAAACTTGAGTCTAAAGAAATTTAATCTTTAGACTTTTTTTAAATGAGGGGACCAATGTGCAATACATAAAAGATTTTTTCAATTACGTCAAAGTATATTCCAAATATGTGGACTTCACCATCATCATCACGTATGTGCTGCTGAGCGTGATCGGACTCGTCATGATCTACAGTGCCAGCATGGTGATGGCATCGAGGGTGGAAGGCACACCCGAATATTATTATCTGAGGCAGATCATGTTCATCATTCTCGGCTTCTCCATCGTTTTTTTCATGACCTACTTCATGTCGGGAGAACTGCTCAGGAATAAAAGATTCCAGATGACTTCGCTGATCGCCATCCTGGTCCTCTTGTTATACACGATGTTTTTCGGCGTGGAAGTCAACGGGGAAAGGAACTGGATAGACGTCGGCCCGCTGCGCCTGCAGACTTCGGAGTTCTTCAAGATAGTCGTCATCATATACATGGCCTACATATATGACAAGAAGCTCTCCCAGCACAGGTTCGACAATGCGGATTACATTTATCCCCTCACTTTCATCGGGATATGTTCCACGCTTGTCCTCATGAACGATTTCGGCACCTGGCTGGTCATCATTTCCATTATTGCCGGCGTCTTCCTTTATTCGGGCGTGCCGCTCAAGCTCATCATGAAGACCGGGCTCGTCCTCACTGTGGCTGCCGGTGTGCTGATCGCCATCTCCATGCTGTTCCGCGGGCAGGTGCTCTCGGACTACCAGGTCGCGCGCATCGAGACATTCATAAACCCATTCGTCGATCCGATGGGGGCGGGGTACCAGCTGACCAATTCCCTCATAGCGATTTCGCACGGCGGGATATTCGGCAACGGGCTCGGCAGCGGAGTGATGAAGCTCGGCTACCTGCCTGAACCGCACACCGACTTCATATCTGCGGTCATTGCAGAAGAGCTCGGCCTTGTGGGGATTTATTTGATATTGATACTCTACATGGTGCTGGTTTTCAAGGCGCTCAGATACGCTGCAATCTCAAACGATAAATTTTACAGCCTGATCTGCATCGGGGTGGCTTTGTATATCGGTATGCAGCTGTTCATCAACATCGGCGGTATATCAAAGATCATCCCATTGACGGGTGTGCCGCTGCCGCTGCTCAGCTACGGAGGTTCTTCATTCCTCTCCGTCTCCATTGCGATAGGATTATTGACCATTGCAGCAAAACATGTTAAAAGGGAAAAAGCAGGATTTTAAACGCCGGTAATTTAAAAATTACCGGTTTTTCGTATAAAAAATAGTGTGAATTTTAGAACTTTTGCTATATAATGAATTCATTATGCTTTGTGGGAGGATTTTGTTTATGAGGAAAATACATAAGTTACTCGTTGCGAACAGGGGTGAAATTGCGATCCGGATTTTCAGGGCCGCAACCGAGCTTGATATCACCACCGTCGCAATTTACAGCAATGAGGACAAAGGTGCCCTGCACCGTTATAAAGCGGACGAAGCGTACCTGGTGGATCCGAACTTATCACCGACCGAAAGTTACCTCAATATAGAGGCCATCATCAAAGTGGCCAAGGATGCCGGCGTGGATGCAATCCATCCGGGCTACGGCTTCCTGAGTGAAAATAAAGAGTTCGCGACCCGCTGTGCGGAAGAGGGCATCATCTTCATAGGGCCTGAAGTCCGCCATCTCGAGATGTTCGGAGATAAAGTCCGTGCACGTGAAACGGCGATTCAGACGGGTCTGCCGATCATCCCGGGCAGTGAAGGGGCGGTCACTGATTTCAGCGAAGTCGAGGCGTTCATCGAAGAACACGGCTTCCCGATCATCATCAAAGCCATTTCAGGCGGCGGCGGTAAAGGGATGCGCGTCGTCAATGAAGACGACAACCTGAGGGATGCATATGACCGCGCCAAAAGTGAAGCATCGAAATCATTCGGCAACGCCGAAGTTTATCTTGAAAAATACATCGACAGGCCGAAGCATATCGAAGTCCAGATCATCGGGGACACGCATGGCAACATCGTCCATCTGTATGAAAGGGACTGTTCCGTGCAGAGGCGCCATCAGAAGCTCGTTGAGGTGGCACCGTCCGTCGGGCTGACGGATGAACTGCGTGAAGATATCTGTAACGCTGCGAAAAGTATGTCCGAGCAGATCGGCTACGTCAACGCGGGTACTGTTGAATTCCTGGTGGCGGACGGCGAGTATTACTTCATCGAAGTGAACCCGCGCGTCCAGGTGGAGCATACGATCACTGAAATGGTGACCGGTGTGGACATCGTCAAAACGCAGATTCTCGTTGCAGACGGCGCGGAACTTTTCGGTGAAGAGGTCGGCATGCCGAAGCAGGAAGATATCCCACTCATGGGATATGCGGTGCAGTGCCGTATCACGACGGAAGATCCGCTGAATGATTTCATGCCGGATACGGGTGAAATCATGGCTTACCGTTCAAGCGGCGGCTTCGGTGTGAGGCTGGATGCAGGCGACGGGTTCCAGGGTGCGGAGATTTCACCTTATTACGATTCGCTGCTCGTGAAGCTCTCCACACACGGCCTCACATACAAAGATGCCAATGAAAAGATGGCACGGAGCTTAAAGGAAATGCGTATCCGCGGAATCAAGACGAACCTCCAGTTCCTCTTGAACGTCGTTCAGGACAAGGATTTCCTGAAAGGTGACTACTCGACGAAATTCATCGATACGACACCTTCACTATTTGTGTTTGAAAAGCCGAAGGACCGGGGCACGAAGACGCTCAACTACATTTCGACGATCACGGTCAACGGTTTCCCGGGAGTCGAGAAGCGGGAGAAACCTCACTTCGACCCGCCGAGGATCCCGAAGCACAAGCCTGAAATCATCGACGGTACGAAGCAGATACTCGATGAGCGCGGTCCGGAAGGCCTGAGCAAGTGGCTGAAGGAGCAGGATGAGACGCTCATCACCGATACGACGATGCGTGATGCGCACCAGTCGCTCCTCACAACGCGCATCAGGACTTATGATATGAAGAAGATTGCACCGTACACGGCAGAAGGCCTGGGCAACGCCTTCAGTCTTGAGATGTGGGGCGGGGCGACGTTCGATGTCGCATACAACTTCCTGAAGGAAGACCCGTGGGCGCGTCTTGAGACACTGAGGAAGGATATCCCGAATGTCCTCTTCCAGATGCTGCTCCGTGCATCGAATGCGGTCGGATATAAAAACTATCCGGACAACCTCGTCGAGAAGTTCGTCCAGGAAAGTGCCGAGCGTGGCATCGATGTATTCAGGATCTTCGACTCCCTGAACTGGCTGGATGCGATGAAGCCTGCAATCGAGTCCGTACTGAAGACGGGCAAAGTTGCCGAAGGTGCGATCTGCTACACCGGCGACATACTGGATCCGGAACGTTCGAACGTCTACACGCTGGACTACTATAAAGAGATGGCCAAGGCACTCGAGGCGGAAGGTGTCCACATACTCGCGATCAAGGATATGGCGGGGCTCCTGAAGCCGCAGGCTGCCTATGAACTGATCGGGGAACTGAAGGAGACCGTCGACCTGCCGATCCATCTGCATATGCACGATACGAGCGGAAACGGCGTCATGACTTACGCTAAAGCGATTGAAGCGGGCGTGGATGTCGTCGACACGGCACTCGGGGCGCTCTCCGGCCTCACATCCCAGCCGAGCGCAAACAGCCTCTCCTATGCACTGAACGGCACGGACAGGAACATCCGTGCAGACATCGACAGCCTGGAGACTTTGAGCCAGTACTGGGAAGATGTGCGCAAGTACTATGTTGATTTCGAAAGTGACATCAAGAGCCCGCATACTGAAATATACGAGCATGAAATGCCGGGCGGCCAGTACTCCAACCTGCTGTCCCAGGCGAAATCGATGGGGCTTGGCGAAAGATACGGCGAAGTGAAGAAGATGTACCAGAAAGTGAACATCCTGTTCGGCGATATCGTCAAAGTGACGCCGTCCTCAAAAGTCGTGGGTGACATGGCATTGTTCATGGTTCAGAACGACTTGGATGAAGAGTCTCTATTCGAACGCGGAGAACATCTGGACTTCCCGGACTCCGTCGTGAGCTTCTTCAAAGGTGAAATCGGCATCCCGGCAACAGGCTTCAATGAAGAGCTCCAGAAGCTCGTCCTCAAAGGTGCAGAACCTCTGACGGACCGTGCAGGTAAAATCCTCGAGCCGATCGATTTTGAGGCATTGAGGGAGGAAGTTGCGGAATTCCAGGAAAGTGAAGTCACCGACAAGGATGTCCTGAGCTATGCGCTGTATCCTAAGGTGTACAGGGAGTTCGTCGCGACGAACGAGGCATTCGGCAATGTGGACAGGCTGGATACACCGACATTCCTGTTCGGCATGCGTAAAAACGAAGAGCTTGAAATCGTCATCGATAAAGGCAAGACATTGATCGTGAACCTGCTGTCGATCGGTCACGTACACGAAGACGGCTACCGCTGGATGTACTTCGAATTGAACGGCTTCCCGCGTAAAGTCAAGATCAAGGATGAAAGCGTCGAATCGAAAGTTGCGAGACTGCAGCAGGCCGACCCTAAAGATATGGGGCACATCGGTGCGCAGATGCCTGGTACAGTGAGCCTTGTGCCTTTCAAGGCCGGCGATACATTCAACAAGGGGGACATCATCATCATAACGGAAGCGATGAAGATGGAAAACTCCGTCAAGGCACCGTTTGCAGGCAAAGTGACGGATGTCTATGTTGAAGAGGGCGATAAAGTGGGATCCAACGACCTGATGATGAAAGTGGAAAAGACGGACTAGATTCATCAGTTAGAGCATCAGCCTCCCGGCTGGTGCTCTTTTTCATGGGCAGAATAAAAAAGCCGGCACCCCGTATTGAGGTGCCGGCTTTTAAACTTGTGGTCTGCATCATCTGGTCCGGGACAACAGCATTATGAAGTAACACAACAACCCGAAGAGCAGCGTGATGAACAGTGCGTGCAGCAATGCGATGAAGATGTTCACCATTGTGAACACGCTGAGCAGGCCTGTGATCATCTGCAGCATGATCAGTGTGAAGGCGATGATCCAGCCGTACTCTATCACACGGTACTCGCTGTAATGGCGTATCGCGTGAATCATGATCAGCAGGATCCAGATGATGGCGATGCCCGCAAGTGCACGGTGGCCCATCTGCACGGCCTCATAAAAGTTCGTCGGCATGATATGGCCCGGTTTACAATGCGGCCAGCTCAGGCAGGCGAGTGAAGAGTCCGTATGCCTGACAAGTGCGCCTGAATAGACGACCAGATATATGTAAATCGTGACGAATATCGTATTGTATCTTAAGAAGGACCCGACTTTCAGCTTGGTCGCATCAAACTTCAAATCCACTTCAAATATGAGCAGGGTCAGCAGGAATACAGCAGCGAAACATATCAGGGATATGCCGAAGTGTGCCGCAAGCACGAAATCGCCTTCCCATATGCCGATCACCGCGGCAGCGCCGATCAATGACTGGACGATGATGAATCCGAAAGAAACGATGACGAGGAATTTCGTCTCGCGTTTTTCAGGTATCTGCCTCCATGCCATGATACATAGAATGGCGAGCAGGATGATCGCTATACCTGAAACGCCCCTGTGTGCAATTTCAATGATGGTGTCGAGCGGCCAGTCGCTCGGTATGACCTGCCCGTGACACAATGGCCAGGAGTCCCCGCACCCGTCGGCCGATCCCGTCTTGGTGACGAGGGCCCCGCCGATCTGGACGAAAACCATGACAATAGTGGTCAGGAGTGCCACAATCTTTAAATTTTTATACAATCGTTACACCTCAATTAAGACTTTATAAAAGCAACTCCGTGTTTTCATAATATATATGATGGAAGTTACATTTGCAATCTCATTAATTTAGAATTACTCTTAACAATTCTTAAATATGTGGTAAAATCAATATGTGAAACATCCTAGACAATTATAAATCACTTCATCATCCGGTACACACATCGTTCATGAAGAATTTATGAACGATTTGTTAAACCTTCTACAAACATAATAAAAAGTAACATTTTTATTGTGAAATTGTATAGTATTTGTGTCCCAAGTAATTTATTATTAGAGGTAAATGTTTCTGTTATGAAAGGAGGCGTGAAGATGCAAGGTGATGCTTACAGTGAAAATGTACAGCATAGTCCAAATGCAATAACATATCATGCAGTGAAGACATTATTGAAGGATGGGATCATCAAATCCAATCTCATTCCAGCATTTGCTGCCGGATTTATCGCTGTGATGTACTACAGCTTGTCATTTTTTCAGAACCTGCCACTCCTGCTTTTAATGACTTTAGCGACAGCTCTGGTCATAGGCGGTGTTTGTGCGCTGAATAATTTTTATGACAGAGACATCGACAGAATCATGGAGTCGAAACAGGACCGTCCCAGCATTGATGGGACATTTACCGGGACACAGATATTGGTGATCGGTTTTGGTTGTCTGGTAGCCGGGCTGATCATTTTATTTTCAGTCAACCTTACGGCGGGAACGCTCGGATTGGTGGCGGCATTCGGTTATGCAGTCGTATATTCGATGTTTGCAAAGAGGCATTTCGTTTCCAACACAATCATCGGTGCTGTGCCGGGCGCGATGCCCCCGCTGATTGGATGGGCGGTGATCGACCCTGGGCTGCATGTGATAGCGTGGGCAATGTTCATCGTGATGTTCATATGGCAGATGCCGCACTTTTACGGACTTGCCATCCGGCGGAGCGAAGAATACGCACTCGCCGGCATTCCGATGCTGCCATCTGTGAAAGGTAATGAAAGAGCCAGGCGTTCGATCGTGTTCTGGATAACGCTTCTTTTGTTCACACCTGTCTTACTGCTGGAACTCGGTTTATGGTTTGCACTGCTGGCGACAGCTTTAAATCTGACCTGGCTGTACATATCTCTCAATCGGTTCAAACCTGTCGAAGACTATAACCGCTATGCCGGTCGGATATTTGTCTTCTCTCTGAATTACATCATCATCTTTTTCGTGATGATCGTGATTGCCGGCTTACTCGTGAATGTATAAAGTTTAATGGATGAAAGAGGGGTTAAATCATGAAGAATCATTGGATGAAGGCAAAATGGATAGGTTTACTCACTGTCCTGATGGTCTTTTTATCTGGATGTGGTAAGAATCACTTAAGTACGCTCAGACCTGCCGGTGAAGTCGGCCGAGAGCAGTTCTACTTGATGATTCTTTCAATTATTATCATGCTGTTCGTGGTGGTCGTGGTCACAATACTGTTTGCCATCGCAGTCACCAGGAACCGCCGAAGCAAGAAGGGCGAAAATTTCCAGCCCAAAGATGTGGCAACAAACCACACACTTGAAGTGATCTGGACTTCAATCCCGATCGTATTGCTCATCATACTCGCAGTACCGACTGTATACCTTGTGTTCAAACAGGCGGATACGAGTGCAAGTGTGACGGATGACGGTGAAGTCAATCCGGAAGAAACAGTAATCAATGTACGTGCCTACCAGTACTGGTGGGAGTTCGAATATCCGAGTGAAGGTGTCGTCACTTCCCAGGATCTGGTCGTTCCGACGGATTCAAGAGTTTACTTCAACCTTCTCGGCGCAGATGTTAAGCACTCATTCTGGGTGCCGGCAGCCGGTGGTAAGATGGATACGAACATCGACGGCATCAACAGCTTCTATCTGATATTCGATGAAGACGCTGCTGCTGAGACCGATCGTCTCTTCTACGGCAAGTGTGCCGAGCTCTGCGGACCTTCACACGCTTTGATGGACTTCAAAGTCACTGCATTGTCTGAAGCAGACTATGATCAGTGGCTTGCAGACATGCAGGCGATCGAAGAGCCTGTACAGCCGTCTTCCGAAGATGCACAGGCAGGTCAGGAGATCTTCAACAACTCCTGCATGGGCTGTCACGCAACGACTGCAACAGGTGCAGGCGCAATGGGGCCGAACCTGACGAACTTTGCGGATCGTGAACTGATTGCAGGATACCTCGAGCACAACGAAGAGAACCTGCAGGAGTGGATCAGGGACCCTGAGTCACTCAAGCCGGGCAACAAGATGACAGGTACATACGACCTGTCGGACGAAGAGATTGAACTGGTATCCGCTTACCTGATGGAGCTTTCTGTTGAAGAAGGATCCGGCGATGTTGAAGCACTTCAGGAATCCCGGGAAGCTTCCGGCGATGGTGAGCCTGGAGAAGGTTCAGCGGATGAAGAAACACAAGATGATGAAGACGAAGAGGAGGGGAACTAACACATGGCACAGACATCTGCTCGGAAACAAGGTGTTGGTTCTGTAATTTGGGAATATTTAACGACTGTTGACCATAAGAAGATTGCTATATTATATCTGATTGCCGGCGGTTTCTTCTTCGTACTCGGTGGTATAGAGGCCATGTTGATCCGTATCCAGCTTGCGGTGCCGAACAACGACTTCTTATCAGCAGGACTATTCAACGAAGTGATCACCATGCATGGTACGACGATGATATTCCTTGCAGCCATGCCGTTACTGTTTGCGTTCATGAACGCAACCGTACCTTTACAAATTGGAGCACGCGACTTAGCCTTCCCTTTTCTTAACTCGTTAGGGGTCTGGCTGTTCATATTCGGTGGTATCTTCCTTAACCTTTCATGGTTCATGGGCGGCGCACCGGATGCAGGTTGGACAAGCTATGCGTCACTGTCCATCGCATCACCCGGACACGGTATCGATTTCTATGCACTTGGTCTTCAGATTTCAGGTGCCGGTACATTGATCACGGGTATCAACTTTGCAACGACGATCATCACAATGAGAGCACCAGGTATGACTTACATGAGAATGCCGCTTATGACATGGACGACGCTCGTTGCGTCCGTACTGATCGTATTCGCATTCCCGCCGCTTACAATCGGTATCTTCCTGCTGATGTTTGACCGTATGTTCGGTTCAAACTTCTTCATAGTGGAAGCGGGCGGTAACACGATCATCTGGGAGCATCTGTTCTGGATATTCGGACACCCTGAAGTTTACATACTGATACTTCCGGCGTTCGGTATATTCTCGGAGATTTTTGCAACATTCGCACGTAAAAGATTGTTCGGTTACTCAGCGATGGTGTTCGCGACAGTCCTTATCGGTTTCTTCGGATTCATGGTTTGGGCGCACCACATGTTCACAGTTGGTCTTGGACCGACGGCGAACGCGATCTTCGCAGTTGCGACGATGGCAATCGCAGTGCCGACAGGTATCAAAATATTCAACTGGATCGCCACCATATGGGGCGGAAGCATAGAATTCACAACCCCGATGCTGTATGCACTCGCATTCATACCATCATTTACAATGGGCGGGGTCACGGGTATCATGCAGGCGGCAGCGCCGGCTGACTACCAGTACCACGACTCCTACTTCATCGTTGCGCATTTCCACTACGTCATCGTAGGCGGTGTGGTATTCGCATTATTGGCAGGCCTCCATTATTACTGGCCGATCATGTTCAATACGATGCTGAATGAAACATTGGGTAAAATCACGTTCTGGTTCTTCTTCGTCGGCTTCCATATGACGTTCCTGATCCAGCACTTCCTGGGACTGTGGGGCATGCCGAGACGTGTGTTCACGTACCTGGACGGACAGGGCTACAACGCGGCCAACATGATTTCGACAATCGGGGCATTCCTGATGGCCATTGCGGTCATCGTGCTTGTGGTGAACATCATCATCACACTTGCTAAAAATGAAAGAGTCGGAATGGATCCTTGGGGCGACGGACGTACGCTCGAATGGTCAATCCCACTGCCGGTCCCTTATTACAACTTTGCACAGATTCCACTGGTCCGTGGTCTGGATGCTTACTGGGTCGAGAAGAAGGAAGGCAACGGCAAGATGATGCCGTCAGAATCCCTTACGGACTTCCATATGCCGAACAACTCCATCCTGCCTGTAGTGATGTCACTCGGATTGTTCATTGCAGCATTCGGTGCGATGTACTTCCCGGACGGTCAGGAGTGGGCGATTGATGCAGTATCAGGACTCGAACCGAAACCTTGGGCCCTGCCTGTACTCATCATCGGCCTCGGCATCACATTCGTATCCATGGGCATACGTTCATGGAAAGATGACCTCGGTTACTATGTGACGAAAGAGGAAGTTGAGAGAGATCTTGAAGAACTTGAAAGGGGTGGGAAATAATGGCTAACATGGAGTACAATGTACCTACAGAAAGATGGCCGGCTCATCCCGAGACAGCGACGCAGGAAGGCCAGAATAAGTTCGTCGGTTTCTGGATATTCCTTGCAGGTGAGACAGCGTTATTCGCCTCACTTTTTGCAACATATCTGGCGTTGAAAGATTCAGTGCCGAGCGATGATCATCTGCTCGCCGCTGACCTTTTCCACCTGCCGCTTGCATTTGTCATGACGATGCTGCTTTTGACATCGTCACTGACGAGTGTCTACGCGGTGTACCACATGAGGAACAACAACTTCCAGAAGATGCAGTTGTGGCTCGGTATCACGGTGCTGCTGGGTGCGGCGTTCCTTGCGCTTGAGATTTATGAGTTCGTGGAATACACCGGTCTTGGTCATACATTCAGGAGCAGCGCCTTCGGTAGTGCTTTCTACTTCCTGATCGGAACTCACGGTTTCCACGTAATCGTCGGCCTGATCTGGGCGACATTACTCATCCTGCGTAACGCAAAACGTGGCTTATCCGTCTACACGGCTGCGAAAGTCAACACTTTTGCACTTTACTGGCACTTTATCGACGTAGTATGGGTGTTCATCTTTACTATCGTTTACTTGTTAGGGGTGTTATAAATGGCAGAACTTAATCAGGAACCTATGACAAAGGCACAGTTGGAATACTTGAGAAGACAGCGCACACGGGAAATGCGTCAGCAGCTCGTATCATTCGGGCTGATGATTTTCCTGACGTTCATTGCATTTGGACTGACAGCCATGGAGGTAATTCCGGCCCAATTCACGATTCCGCTCGTACTCGGTTTTGCATTCATCCAGGTTATACTGCAGTTCTACTATTTTATGCACATGAAGGACAATGGGCATCAATTCGCCAAATTGTTCATGATGACAGGATTTTATTTCGCGATAGCATTCTGTGTGACATTCGTCTATATCGTCTGGATCGGGGCACCGGTCAACTAGAAATACAAAAGACCAACACTGTGTGTTGGTCTTTTGTCATTATTTTGTCATGTATCAGACTGAAGGTTTATTGTTTAAAGCCCGGAAAATATCTATAATATAATAAGTGATAAGAAAAAGGGTGATGATGATGGAGAATCTTTCTTCCATTTCTATATTTGGATTCATAGCGAACTGGAGTCCGTTCTTTTTTACATTCGTACTGCTGGTGACGATATTTTATTTCCTGGTCACCAAAAGATGGTACAAGGAATTTGAAGGCGGGCGTCCGATCACTAATAAGGAATCCGCTATTTTCATAATCAACATGGTTCTGATCTACATCCTGTACGGTTCACCGGTGGATCTGCTCAGTCATATACTGTTCAGTTTCCATATGGTGCAGATGGCATTCGGTTACTTACTCGTTGCGCCATTATTTTATGCAGCGGTGCCTGAATACCTGCAGAAGTACATCGTCGGCCTGCCTGTGTTGAAACAGATTTTTGCAATAGGCAAAAAGCCGCTTGTGGCACTCATCCTGTTCAATGGAGCCTTCTCGGTGTACCACCTGCCGGTCGTCATGGACAACCTGAAGATGAATGCCTTCGCCCATAACGCAGTGATTGTCATTCTGTTCGTACTCGCGCTGGTGATGTTCTATCCGATATTCAACAAGGTGGAACCGAAAGAGAACCATATGAACGGTCTCTTTAAAATGCTTTACATCTTCGGTATCGGCATGCTGCTGACACCGGCATGTGCATTGATCATATTCGCATCAGAACCGATGTTCAGGACATATACGAGCGGAGATGCTTGGCTTGCTGCGATGGAGCTCTGTGTACCGTCAGGGATGCTTGACAGCCTGAAGGGTCAGGGCATGATCTCGGGACCTGAATATTTCACGAATGCCCAGCCGATCCATGATCAGCAGACAGGCGGCATCATCATGAAAGTGATGCAGGAAGTCTTCTTCGGCTTCATGCTCGGGTTCATCTTTTTCCGCTGGTACAGGGATGAAAGGAAAGACGAAGCCGAGGTTACACGCCGTTCCCTTGAGGAAGCAAGAATTCAGAGGGAGCTTCAAAATCAGTTCAGATAAGTAAGGAGAAGACATGACGATATGGAATTTATACTGCCTACAATAAACACAGCATTCATCATCCTAAGTGCAATATTCATGGGTGTCGGCCTGCACCATATCAGGTACAGGCGGATTGAACAGCATGAGAGATGGATGAAGCTCGCAGCCCTTGCGGCTTTGATATTCTTTATAGGCTATGTTTCAAAAACTGTATTCATCGGAAGCACCCAGTTCGGCGGACCGGAAAACCTGGTGCCTTTCTATGTGACATTTTTAATCAGCCATATCATATTATCAACGACGGGCGGCGTACTTGGTGCCTATCAGCTTTACACAGGCATTAAAAGGAAATTGACCATACACCGCAGGGTCGGACCCGTTGCAGCCATCATATGGTTCCTGACGGCGATCACCGGCATCATGGTGTACGCACTGCTGTATGTGATTTATCCAGGAGGCTCCACAGCAGGCCTCTTCGATGCGATATTCCACTAGACGACTAAGTTTTAATCTATATGATTTTGACCGTGCCGGAGCTCTTTATTGAGCCCGGCATTTTTTTGTATAAAAAAAGCCCTGAATCCCTTTCGGGATTCAAGGCAGAACACTGAGGCCGCCGGCTTAGAGCAGGGGCTGCAAGTCTTTAACGACGCTGCGTATATTGTTCACTGCATGTTCGACGATTCGTTCAGGGAAGTACTCGTCCGCCCCGTATTCGACACCGGTCGGGTAGTAATGTTTACCCATGTATGGATCCATCAGCTGAAGTCTTGCATTGTTTGCACCGACATCACCTTCAACCGCATAACCCGGCAGGCGGAGATAGTAGATGCCTTCAGGTATTTCGTACTTGTAATCGAAGGTCATACGCTCATAGTCCCATGAGCCGCCGAGAACCCAGCCGTTTTTGTTCATAACATTTTGTAAGACATCTTGAGGGACAACCATTTTCTCAAGACCAGAGTTTTCGAAAATCATGAAATTTCCTCCCTAGCATTAATAACAATAATTCAATTTTAATCTATATACTAAATAGTTGCAAATAGAATTTCACTCTCGCAATGAATAATGAAGTCTGATACTATAAATTGAGAGGTGATTTTATGAATACACTGCAGGATTTGACGATACTTGATCAACTCGACCACCTGAACCACATGATTACCCAAACAGAGGAATTCAAGCGCTACTGTAAATATAATTATCTTATGAATAATGATTCCGAAGTTCTGGAAATCGTTTCAGAGTTCAAAAGACTGAAAGAGGACTTCGAGGAAGTCCAGCGCTTCGGCAAATATCATCCTGACTTCACCACAAAGAGAAGGGAAGTCAATCAGTATAAAAAGAAATTAGATTTACATCCGGTCGTTATGGAGTACAGGCGGGCCGAGTACCAGCTCCAGGCACTGCTCGATGAAGTATTGTTCCATATGAGCGAAGATATAAGCGAGAATGTCAATATTGTCAGCGACAATCCATTCTTCACGAAAGAATCCTCCGGCGGTTGTTCGACCGGGGGCGGCTGTTCATGTGCCAGCTGATATCATCCACATGCATTACCGGCCACCTTTGATAGGTGGCCGTTTTTTATATAGGGATGCTCATTCATCAGGGTTTATGACACTGAGTAAGCAGTGAAGCCACTCCATACATAATAAAAACCCCTTCAAAGGAAGGGGTTTATTTATTAATATCTCTGTTTCATCAGGTGATGGCTGATATCCGGGAAGTCTGTCACAATCGTGTGTGCACCTTTTTGGATCAGCTCATCCATCTTGTCCATATCGTTGACGACCCAGTAGCCGACTGCGACGTTCAGGTTCTGCAGGAAGGCGATGAATTTCTCATCATCGAGCGGGTAGCCTTTCACGTTGTATGGGATCTGGAAAGTATCGGCTTCCGGCTGGTACAGATGCCTGAATCCGGATTTGTAGCAGAAGTAGGCCCGCTTCACCTGGTCCTCGCCTGCGCCGAGCGCGATTTCATCACCCGAATACAGTCTGAACCTGTTGATCTGCGCATCATGGAAACTGGTCACAAGCACCCTGTCCTCCACGCCGAGTTCCTTGATCAGACGGTAGAGGACCGTCGGCATCAGGCTGCCCTCGTAAGTTTCGGGTCTGTCCTTGATTTCGATGTTGATCAGTTTATCCGGATAATTTTCCAGAAGCTCCCTTAAGGTGAGCACTTTGGCGTCCGGGTGGCCCCTGAAAGGTGTATTGCCTACGACATCCCTGAAGTGGTGGCCGAAATCGAGTGCCTTCAGTTCATCAAGTGTGAGGTTGCTGACGCGTCCCGCGCCGTCCGAAGTGCGGTCCACATACGCATCATGGATTACGACGATTTCCTCATCCTTCGTCAGGCGTACATCGATTTCAAATCCTTCGACGTTGAATTCGGCCGCTTTATCGAAAGCGAGCTTCGTATGCTCGGGTGCAAGGCCCATGCCGCCGCGGTGGGCGAAGATGTAGGGCGAGCGTCTCTTGAAGTAAGGTTTGATATGCCTGACTTCCGTCTCGGTCGTCAGTTTCGTGCCGAGCCACAGCCCGCCGAGGATCCCGCCGGTGAGACCTGCTGCCGTGAGTAAAGTCTTAATACATTTTCTCATTTTTAAATTTCCTCCAATAACTGATTCTTGAATGACACTGTTAAAAAATTGCGCCTGAAATGGTATGATATCTTTATATACAAACTATAAACAGATGGGTGGTATGAACATGTTGAAGAAACGGATCGGTATTTATATTTATTTTAAACAAAATAAATTCATACGACAATTAAAACGTTATGGCCATCTGATTTATGTAAATAAAGATAAGAAGTACTTACTACTATATATTGACGAATCAGATGTTTCTCAAACAATTAAAGAGCTGGAGAAACTCAAGTATGTCTCTGAGGTCATCGTCTCGCAGTACCCGAACATCAAAAGGGAATACAGCCGGGAGAATCATGAAGCCAGGGATTACAGGGTCATCTAGGTCAGCGGCGGGATGAGGTTATTGAGCCTGAGCACGCCGAGCATATACTGGAAGTACTGTTCCCGTTCATAAAAATCATCAGGGGCCCGTGTGGTCATCTCGACTTTGGCGATATCGAATTTTTCGAGATTCTCATTGATGATTTTATATTTTTGTTTATTTTTGCTTGTCATCGGTATCCCCTGGAAGATCGTATAGAGTGCCTGGAAGTTTCCGCGCACCGGGGCCATGACAAGTACGAATGTGGAAGGCCTGCCTTCCGTGTGCAGGTAGATTCCTGATTTGATGCGCTGATGGTTATATTGGATGAGTGCTTCCATTTCGAAGATATCCCCGTAACCGTCACCGATCTGGATGAATTTCTGCATTGAACATCAACTCCTGGTACTTATCTTATCGCATATCGACGGAAAATGAAAAGAGGTTTTATATGAGAGTGATCAGCGGCAGTTACAAAGGCAGGAAAATCCATACGCTGTCCCATAATGACACGCGTCCGACGACGGATAAAGTGAGGGAGAACATCTTCAATATACTGGGGCCGGTAGAGGGGGATGTGCTGGACCTGTTTGCAGGGACCGGGGCCCTCGGAATGGAGGCGATCTCCCGCGGTGCGGATTCATGCATCTTCATAGATGGTGCGAAGGATGCCGTGAAAATCCTGAAGCAAAACACAGAGGGCATCGAAGAGGAGATTGAGATATACCGGAACGATTACCGGCGTGCCCTGAAGGCGCTCGCGAAAAGGGGGAGGTCCTTCAATCTGATCTTCCTCGACCCGCCGTACCGGAAAAACATCATCACACACGCACTTTCGGAAATAAAGGAAGCGGGGCTCCTGAACGCGGATGGCAGGATCGTCGTCGAAACCGGCAGGGATGAGCAGTTCGAACACGCCGGCTTTGAAAATATACGCGAGGTCATCTATGGTACAGTTAAAGTAACTATCTTGAAAGATTATGAGGGGTAATTTCCATGACAAGAGTAGCAGTGTGTCCGGGCAGTTTCGATCCGATCACGTACGGCCATCTGGACATAATCGAGAGGGCAAGCAAGGTTTTTGATAAAGTATATATTTCAGTATTGAAAAACTCTTCCAAGGAAGGGCTCTTCACCCCGCAGGAAAGGGTGGACATGATCGAGGAGGTGACGAAGCATCTTGAAAATGTGGAAGTCCGGCAATTCAACGGACTGCTGATCGACTTCTGCCATCAGGTGGGCGCGAGGGCGATTGTGAGAGGGCTCCGTGCAGTCAGCGATTTTGAATACGAGATGCAGCTGACGAGCATGAACAGGAAGCTCGACAGTGACATCGAAACGATTTATATGATGACCAACAACAATTATTCATTCATATCGTCATCCATCGTGAAGGAAGTGGCAAAGTACGGCGGCAAGATAGAAGATGTGGTGCCGCCGTATATTGCGAATCTGCTTGAAGGGAAATTCAGCGGGTGATGATGACGGGGGTATTGAAGTCATTGCGGCCGGTGGCGGCCGCGATGTTGTAGATGTCGGTCGCCATGATTTCATCTGTGAGATGATGGGCATTCTTCTTATTGACGTTGGTGATGATTTCCGTGTCCCCGCCCTTGAGTGTGCTCAAATATTCGCGGCCTTTTGAATTCATGCCGAGGATGCGGACGGCTTTGACGTCCCTTACATCCCAGTTCTCCATATCGCGCCATCTGATGTTCAAAAGGATGCATGTCATCAGGCGGTTCAGGCGCGTCCATGTGTAGCGCTTGGTCTTTATACGGTGCATGTACTCATTGTAGTCTCCTGCTTCGCGTATCATCGCTTTCAGGCGGTGTTCGAGGCCTTCGGTCATCATGTAGACCTCCCTGAGCTCTTCAGGCGTCTTATGGGTGATGATCAGCTTCAAAGATTTGAAGAACCGTTCATTGCCGACGGGCCCGGCTGCGAGGATATCATCCACGAGGCCGGGGGGCATGAACCGCTTCGCGTCTTCACCCTCACCGGCCATGATGCTGTTGCGGAGGCTGGTGGCACTTGAGAAGGCTCCGGCCGACAGGGCAGGGTCGTTGTAGCGGTTGCTCTGCCTTTTTATGGTAAGCGGAATGATGGGGCTTTTGAGTGCCTTAAGTGCCTTCAGGTAGCCGAGGCCGAGGATGTTGTTCGAGCCGCTGACGTCAGGGTTGCCGGTCATCGCCTCCATGGCGCGTGGATGGCTGTATCCCTGCCTGATGAGCATGGAGAGCCGGTCTTTATCGAGCGTGCCTTCCATATCGGCATGGAGCCGCCTTAAGGCATCGATGTCGCCGGACTCGCTGCCGAAGACGAGATGCGTGGACTTCAAAAGGCCTGCCGTATGCACGCCGCCGAGTGCAAAATCATCAGCAAAGCTGATGGCGGACTTCAGCGGCAGTTCGGCGACAAGATCGACGTGTTCCAGTGCATATTTTGTGCGGATGAATTTATCGATGACGGCCGCTTCACCGCGCTGTGTGAAGTTTCCGCTCATGACCGCGATGACGATGTCGGCATCTGTCACTTTGCGGCTTTCATTTATGTGGTAAATATGTCCATTGTGGAACGGATTGTATTCGGTGATCAAAGATGTGACGCGCATGTCCATCCCCCCTTTAAAATGTATTGTACCAAATATTACGTTAAGAAAATAACTTGACATGCCCCCCTATAAAATGTACAATATTTTTTGTGCTCATAAGAGGTGAAGAGTATGAAATGGACGCTATCACAATTAAGAAAATTCAGTGATGAAGTGATTGAATTCGATGGTGAACTCAAACTTGACGATTTGACGGACCGCAGGGATATCGTCTCTGTCGATTCGACTAAAGTCAACGGCGAGATATTTGTACGGAGCGATCAATTCCACGTACAGATGCACATTGATTCGGTCATCACCATGCTCGACAGTCGAACATCTGAAGATATTCAAGTCCCGGTCAGCGTCGAGTCGATGGAAATATTCGATGAGACGGTTGAGGAGACGGATGATCTGGATGAAAATGTCCATCCCGTCATCCACACGCTGGATTTGGAACCTGTGATCAGGGAGCTCATCATAGTCAACCTTCCAAACGCCTATACGGAAAGCGAAGCGCTTGCCGCAGGCGGGAAAGACTGGATGGTCATCGAGGAAGATGATTATCTCCGCGAAGACGTGGAGAAGGTCGACCCGAGGCTTGAAAAACTAAAAGCGCTACTCGATAGTGACGAAGAAAAGGAGGATTAATCATGGCAGTACCTAAAAGAAGAACGTCTAAAAGCCGTAAAAATAAACGCCGTACGCATATCAAACTTTCGGTGCCTGGAATGGTCGAATGTTCAAACTGCGGTGAGATGAAACTTTCACACCGTGTATGTAAAGAATGCGGAAGCTACAAAGGTGAAGAAGTCGTCAATAAATAAAAAAGATGAGCGGAAGCTCATCTTTTTTATTGTTTTAAAGAGTAACCTTCCGGATACCAGATCAGGGCATCATCTGCAAGATCACGCTCAATATCATATTTCAAAGTTTCAAAGCCGTGTTTTTCAAAGAAGCTCCTGGCGTTTTGACGGCTGATTGCCTTGATCGGCATACCCTGCTTTTTTACATAATCGATTAATGCTGTGCCGAATCCCCGGCCGCGGTACTTCTCCAGCACTTCAAGCTTCCATATGACAAGGTAGTCATGGGGCGGTTCGAAGATCGGCTGGTCGGTGTCCTCCTTTTTGAAAAGGCACATGCGGGCTGCGAGGTTTTCCCCGACATAGATGCCGTAGAACGGCGAATCGGTATCCGCGTCGATCATATTGCCTTCCAGTTCCTCCTGCATCTGCAGTTCCTGGGCGCCGTACTCCCGGAATTTCTTGAATTCTTCAGCTGTTTTGTAGTTGATTGGTAATCGCTTGATTTCAGACATGAATATTCGCTCCTTTCGTCCATTATAATATATCCGGTAAACAGTTCAATTGTTTTATAAAATGAAAAAAACTATAATCTTAATTAATCACCGTCACAAAGGAGAAGAATCATGGAAATCGAATGTATGAATTTCTCTAAAGATGATTTCATCGATAAATTCAATCAGCAGGAAGAGAATATACTCAAATACTATCAAAATCTTTCATTCAATGATGAAAGCGTCAAAGAGGTGCTCAGCCGTCCGGTGCATCCGCATACCGGGGCGCTTGCAGACATCATACGGAATGACATGGAGAAGTTCGGGCTGTCCGAAGCACAGGAAGAGAATCTGAAGCGGCTTGCGGACGGCCGGCGCGTCATAACGGGCGGCCAGCAGGCGGGGCTCTTCATGAGTCCCGCCTACATCATCCATAAGATCATGTCCATCATCATCGTCAAGAAGGATATGAAGGAGAAGTATGATTATGATGCCGTACCCGTGTTCTGGGTTGCAGGCGAAGACCATGATTACGAGGAGATCAATCATACATTCGTCTACGACAGCATGCACAGGAAACGCCGGAAAATCACCTATAAGCCGAATCTGCGCATCAATATGAGCATCGGCTTTTATGAATATGATAAGAAAGTCATGAAAGAGACTTTATTTAAAATCATGGAGCTCTGCGGCGACCGTGAAGACCTGCTCGCCTTAAGGAACAGGATCGAATCGATGATCGACCGGTACGCCTACTGGACGGAGCTGTTCCACGCGCTCGTCCATGACGTCTTCAAAGATGAAGGCGTGCTGATCTTCAACAGCCATCTGTCCGAAGTGCGGGAATTAGAAAAGGGGCTGTTCCGTCGTATGATTGAATCCCACGAAGAAATCCACGAGGCTTTCATGCGCGGCCAGAAAAAAATCAATGAGGAATTCGGCACATCACCGGTCATCCGGACGGATACGAACGTGCACCTGTTCATCGGAGCGGATATGTCACGCACGCTCCTCTCCTGTACGGACGGACATTTCACAGCGGGCGATGAACGCTATACGAAGGAGGAGCTCCTGGATCTGCTTGAGGCATCACCTCAAGTCTTCAGCAATAATGTGGTCACCCGGCCGCTGATGCAGGAGATGCTTTTCAACACGCTCGTATTCCTCGGCGGGAATGCCGAAGTGAAATACTGGGGCGAGCTGCATGAAGTGTTCGAAGTGATGGGCGTCGGCATGCCGATCGTCCTGAAGCGGATGGAGTTCGGCTACCTCCCGCCGCGTCTTGATAAGATGCTCCGGAAGTATGGGCTGACATTCAATCCGGACTTCCATGAACAGGCAGAGGAGTATAAAGCGTCGATGGTGCAGGATGATCTAAACGCCGGATTCATCGATAAGATCCATGAAATTACGGAAAGTGCCGAAAAGCACTACCGTGAGCTCCATGAGCTGAATTCACAGGAATTCATGACAGATATCGTGGAGGCGAACTTCAAGCACCATATCAAGCAGCTGGACTACCTGGAGCGGAGATATAGGACGGAAGTGAAGCGCCACAGGAGAAAAGAGCTCGGCGATGTGAGGGAACTCCAGGAAAGGCTGCTGCCGGACGGGGCGCTGCATGAACGGATTTACCACCCGTGGCAGTATATGACGGATTTCAGGGAATTCCCCCCACTTTCATACACAACGGACCTTGTCATCATTAAAACACCATAATATCAGGCTTTAAAAGAGCGGTTTTCCGGTTGCGGAGAGCCGCTTTTTTATTTTGCATAAAATATAATACTGAATTTTTATAATTTGTGGTGAAATGTGGTGGAATGTGGTAATTTATAAATAGAGGCAGGTGAAGGCCATGTTCATGGGAGAATACAACAATAAGCTTGATGCCAAAGGGCGGATGATCGTTCCAAGCAAGTTCCGCAGTGAATTGTCAGACAGGTTTATAATCACCCGTGGACTGGACAAATGCCTCTTCGGTTACACCGAGGAAGAATGGTCGCGCATTGAAGCGCGCATGCAGAATTTGTCGCTCACCAAACGTGACGCCCGCAAGTTCATGAGGCTGTTCTTCTCCGGTGCGGCGCTTGTCGAAGTGGACAAGCAGGGGCGCATCAATATCCCCCAGAACCTGCGCAGTTATGCAGGGCTTGAAAAAGACTGCACCGTAATCGGTGTGTCTGACCGCATAGAGATTTGGGATACCGGTGAGTGGACGGATTTCTACACGGAAACTGAAGAGAACTTTGAAGATATAGCAGAAGATTTAATCGACTTTGATCTATAGGATGTGACGATGTGTTCACACATGACACGGTGTTGTTGAAAGAAACAGTGGATGGGCTCAATGTGCGCGGAGACGGGATTTACGTGGATGCGACCCTGGGCGGCGGCGGCCACACCGAATATCTGCTCGGTAAGGTGACGACCGGCAAAGTGATTGCGTTCGACCAGGATATTTACGCAATCGACCATGCACGCGAAAAATTCAAAAATGATCCAAAACTTATACTTGTACACAGTAATTTTGAAAATTTAAAAGCAGAACTTGAGAAGCTGAATATACACGGCATCGACGGCATCATGTATGATCTCGGCGTGTCCAGCCCGCAGCTGGATATCACGGAAAGAGGGTTCTCCCATTCTAAAGAGGCAAGGCTCGATATGAGGATGGACCAGTCGCAGTCCCTGGATGCTTACGAAATCGTGAATACATACCCATATGAAGCACTTGTGAGTATATTTTTCAGATATGGCGAGGAAAAATTCTCGAAGAAAATAGCAAGGGAAATTGAAAGGAAAAGAAAAGAGAAGGACATCGAGACGACGACGGAACTGACTGAAATCATCAAGTCCCAAATACCCCACAAATTCAGACGTACAGGGGGACATCCGGCGAAGCGGGTGTTCCAGGCGCTCAGGATTGCCGTGAATGATGAGCTTGGAGTGTTGGAGCGGTCATTGGAAGATGCGATAGAGCTGCTGAACAAAAATGGCAGGGTGTCAGTCATCACCTTCCACTCGCTGGAAGACCGCATCTGCAAGCAGATGTTCGTGGAATATGAAAAAGGCCCGGACCTGCCGAAAAACTTGCCCGTCGTCCCGGAAGAGTACCAGCCGGTCCTGAAAAGAGTGAACCGTAAACCGATCCTTGCGAATGATGAAGAACTGGATATCAACCCCAGAGCCAGAAGCGCAAAATTACGGATTGCAGAGAAACAAAAATAGGATGTGTTAATATGGCAGTGGAAAGATACAGACAGGTATTACCTGAGACGAGGAGCAATGGACAACACCCGGAACCGGGTGGAAGGACGCGTGTCAAAAGTAAGATCGTCGGCCTGAAAAGGACCGAGACGATGATTTACATTGCGTTGATTTTCGTCATTGCCGTTGCAGCAGTCGCCGTTTTGTCATTGCGGATGGAAGCCTATCAGCTCCAGAGTGAAATCACGAATATCGAAAGCGAAATCGCGACGACAAATGGTGAGATAGATGAGCTCACGACGGAAGTGACACATCTGGCTTCCTATGATAGAATTTACGAGAAAGCCGGTGAGCTTGGTCTGGAATTGGACAATGGCAATGTAAAGGTTGTTGAAAGACATGGCGAAGATTAAAGTAAAGTTTATGAATAGAACTACATCTTTTTCTTTGGGTGCGCTCCTTATATATTCAGGTATAGGAGTGCTTTTTCTTTTGATATTTTGGCAGTTTGCCTATCTCATGATAGGGAAATCGCTTGATGATGAAGATCTGATCGCCCATGGTGATGATAAATTCACAAGGACTGCCGTGAACAGTGCGGAGCGGGGGGATATCACCGACCGCGAAGGCAATATACTTGCAAGTGATATGGAATCCTACCGTGTCGCATTGATCATCGATGATGATTATCCAAACCACGTCTACAATGTCGAAGCAACGGCTTCGGTGCTGAACGAAGTGCTGGATATAGACGAAGATGAAGTGAAGGAACAGGTTGAAAAGGGGCGCGAGGATGAGCGTTTCCAGGTGGAGCTCGGTCGTGAAGGCCGGGACATCTCCTATAATGAGAAGCAGGCGCTTGAAGAGGCGCAGCAGGACGCTGACTCGGAAGTCAGCGGACTGTACTTCGTCTCCGAAACGAAAAGGTTCTATCCGAACGGCAATTTCGCATCCCACCTGGTCGGCTATGCCGAACAGGAGGAGGAGACCGGCGAATTGTCCGGCCAGATGGGCCTTGAGCGCGCCTATGATGACGTATTGACCGGTGAAGCGGGTGCCACGGGATATACACAGGACGTCTGGGGCTATATCGTGCCGAATACACAGAATCAGGTGAAAGCGCCTGAAGACGGTGCGGACATCCAGCTCACGATCGATTCCAATATCCAGCTGTATCTGGAAGATTCGCTGGATACGATGGAGGAGCACTTCGAACCTGAAGAACTGTTTGCGGTAGTAGCCGATGCGGAGACGGGCGAGATACTCGGTTCCGGACAGAGGCCTTCCTTCAACCCGAGGACCCGTGAAGGCTTCGGCAACAGCTGGCTGAATATGCTCTACCAGTATTCCTTCGAGCCCGGCTCGACATTCAAGGTCTTCAGCCTCGCGGCAGCAATCGATGCAGGGGAATATGACCCGAATGCCTATTTCGAATCGGGTTCCTATGATGTCGACGGGCATACCATCTACGACTGGGAGCCTGAAGGCTGGGGCACCATCACCTATAACGAAGGCATGCAGTATTCTTCCAATGCACTGATGATGATCCTCCAGGACCGCGTCGGTGAGGAAAGAATGCTCGAATACTATAAGGATTTCGGTTTCGGTGCCTCGACGGAGTCCGAGTTCCCGGGTGAAGTCTCCGGCGTCATTGCATGGGATGAGGAGCTGCAGCGCAAAACGACATCTTTCGGACAGACGTCGACCGTCACCCCGATACAGATGATCCAGGGCATGACCGCCATACTGAACGATGGTCAGATGAAAAAACCCTATGTCATAGAATCCATAACCGATCCGAATACGGATGAAACACTTTATGAGGGCGGAGAGACTGTAGTGCGGGAAGTCATCAGCCCGGAAGCAGCCCAAAAGACGCAGGAAGAGATCAACACATTCGTAGGCGGTTCGATGGACAGGAATCCGCAGTATCAGCTTGATGACTATGAGGTGGCCGGCAAATCCGGTACAGCCCAGGTCATCGACCCTGATGGCGGAGGATACATGGACGGACCGTATGAATTCCTGACGTCCTTCATCGGGTATGCACCGAAGGAAGACCCTGAGGTGATCATCTATTACGGCATCAAACTTGCCACGAAGAATAAGGCGGACACATGGGATTACGGCGTCATGCACGGGTTCAACCCGCTGATGGAACGCACGCTCAAGTATCTTGAAGTGGGCGGGGAAGGCGGAGAATCCAAAGCAGAAGTCATCCCTGTCGATGATTACAGGAACATGGCTTTGGATGATGAATCACTGCCGCAGCAGAAGACCATCCGCCGGTTGGTGATCGGTGAAGGTACTGAAGTGGAGGACCATTATCCTATGAACGGTACACTGCTGCCGTTCGACACTTTCTTCATAAAAACAGACGGGCAAGCGACAATGCCCGATCTGAGAGGTTTATCAAAACGCGAAGCGATTATATTTGGAGATTTTACAGGGGTCACTGTAAATATCGAGGGTGAGGGCTATGTCGAAGACCAGTCCGTCGAAGCAGGCGTCCCGCTGGAAGAGGGCAGTGAGATCGGCATCACCCTGGAACCGAAGGATCCAAATGATTAGGAGGACATGATGAATTTAATATTTTTACTGCTGGCATTTGCATTTACTGCAATTTTAGTGCCGGTGACGATACCATTATTGAAACGATTGAAGTTTGGACAATCCATACGGGAGGAGGGGCCGGAATCCCATCAGGCGAAGACCGGGACGCCGACGATGGGCGGCCTGACTTTCCTGATACCGGCGATACTGCTGGCACTCGTGGCGTTGTTCTTTGTGGATGACATCTACAAGATGCTCGTGCTCATCATCGTCACCCTCGGGTTCGGCCTGATCGGCTTCATCGACGACTATATCATCGTCGTGAAGAAGGATAATACGGGGCTGACGACAAAGCAGAAATTCATGGCACAGATACTGGTTTCCATCATCGTCTATCTGATAATGATCAACTGGATCCCGGACATCACGAACAGCATCCATATACCGGGCACGGACTGGGCGATACCGCTCGGTTATGCCTTCGTCCTGTGGATTATATTCTGGCTGGTCGGTTTCAGCAACGCAGTCAACCTGACCGATGGACTGGATGGCCTTGCGACAGGCTTGTCCATCATTGCATTCGGCGCTTTCCTGACGATCGCATCGATGTACCACGAGTATGAAATATCAACTTTCCTGAGCATCATCATCGGTGCGCTGATTGGCTTCCTCATCTACAACAAGTACCCTGCAAAACTCTTCATGGGCGACACCGGTTCACTTGCGCTCGGCGGCCTGATCGGCATCGTATCGATCATGATCAACAACAGCCTGCTCCTTTTGATCATCGGCCTCGTGTTCGTCATAGAAACGGCGTCGGTCATCCTTCAGGTCGCGTCATTCAAGCTTACCGGCAGAAGGATATTCAAGATGACCCCGATCCACCACCATTTCGAGCTCATCGGCTGGAGTGAGTGGAAGATCGTGGGCGTCTTCTGGACTGCAGGCGCCGTTGCCGGGATGATCGGCATCCTGCTTGGAGGCATGTAGATGAATACTGATAAATATGCAGGCAAAAAAGTCATCGTGCTCGGATACGGCAGGAGCGGGAGAAGCGCCGTGGATGCGATGCTGCGATCCGGTGCGGACGTCACTCTTACGACGAACGAGATATTTGCAGATGAAAAGACAAGGCAGATGCTGAAGGGCCAGGGCGTCGAAATCGTCGACGGGCATCACCCCGTGAGCCTTTTGAACGATGCAGATCTGATCATCAAGAATCCGGGCATCCCCTATACGATAGAATTCATAAAAGAAGCGCAAAAAAGGGGGATTCCGATCAATACGGAAGTCGAACTCACAAGGGATATCACAGATGCCCCCGTGATCGGCATCACCGGCACGAACGGCAAGACGACCGTCACACACCTGATTGGTGAAATACTGAAAAATGACGGGCAGAAACCGATTTTGTGCGGCAATATCGGTTATCCGGCGAGCGAAGCGGCCCATGAGGCAGACGATGACAGCATCCTCGTGATGGAGCTCTCATCCTTCCAGCTGATGGGGATTGATACGTTCAAGCCGGATGTCGCTTTATTCACGAACATCTATGAAGCGCACCTGGATTATCATTCGAGCCGGCAGGAGTACGTGGAAGCCAAACTGTCGCTTCTGAAGAATCTGGATCCGAATGATACGGTCATATTCAACGGCGGCCAGAAAGAGATGCTCGACGGCCGGGTGGTGAATGCAGAACTTAAATTCTTCAATGACGATTCATCCGATGCATTCATCAGGGACGGCAGCATATATTGGAAAGGCCGCCGGCTGATCGGCCTTGAGGAAGTCCTTTTGAAGGGCAGCCATAACCATGAAAACATACTGGCATCGATCATGGCGGCGGACCGGTTCGGGGCCGGTGAGGATGCGGTCATACGGACTTTGAAGGAGTTCGGCGGCATACCGCACCGCATGGAATACCTCGGCAGCATCAATGATGTGAAATATTACAACGATTCAAAAGCGACGAACAATCTGGCGACTTCATTCGCGCTGCGAAGCTTTGATGTGCCCACGGTGTGGATCGCGGGCGGCCTTGACCGCGGACAGTCATTCGATGAACTGACGCAATATGCCGCTCATGTGAAGCACCTGATCGCATACGGGGAGACGAAAGAGAAACTCACCGGATGGGCAGCCGGGCGGGGTATCGATGTGACCCCCGCAGCCGATCCGCATGAAGCGGCGCTGATCGCATCTGAAATAGCCGTACCGGGCGAAGTCGTTTTATTTTCCCCGGCATGTGCAAGCTGGGATCAGTATAAGGATTACGAAGCGAGAGGCGACCATTTCAAAGAGGGCTTCCATAAAATTCAATGACAGGCGGTGAGCCATGGGACATGAAGGATAACGAAAAAATTTCAAATTTGAGGAAGAAGTTGGAGTCAAGCCGGGAGAGCGGCCGGCAGTCGTCGATTGAATCGCGTCTCTATGGCTCCCCGGACGATGATTTGAAAAAAGAAAAGGCTGAACCGGAGAGACCGAAAGTGCAGGACTTCTCGACCTTAAAAAAAGAAGATGAAAATAAAGAAGAAAAAAAGGAAGGGCCGCGCCTCCTTGCCGATTATACGAAAGAAAGCGGGGAAGTGATCCTGCCTGCAGGACCGGCAGATGAGCCTGAGGCAAAAGCGGAAGATGCGGAAGAGGTCAAACCGGAAGTGCAGGATCTCCCGCTTTCAGAGGCCGCGCCTGAAAATGAGGATGAGCGGAAAGACGGCCCGCGCCTCCTTGCCGATTATACGAAAGATCCCGGCGGGGAAGCTCCGGATGAAGAACCGGAGGAGACAGAGGCAGAACAGCATACGGCTTCTGAAGACACGGGGGCTGCATCGGAGGATGCTGCCAGACCGAAGAAGAAGCCGAAGCGCTATACCCGGCTTACGGCATTGAAGGAAAATTTCGCGTCGATACCGAAGCTCATACTCATCCCGTCCCTCCTGTTCCTCATTCTGTTCGGCACATTGCTCTGGTACGTCTTCACCGACGCGAGCGACCTAAAGGAAATCAACATCAGCGGCAATGAAATCATCTCAACTGAAGAAATCGAGAGCCGCCTGGATTTTGAAACAGGCGACAAGATGTTCAGCATCAGCACCGATATGGCAGAAGATAACATCGCACTCCTCCCGATCATAGTCGATGTCACTGTCGAGCGGGACTGGTGGAACAGTGTGGATGTCAGCATCGATGAATACCGGGCGGTGGGTTATGTCGAGAACGAGGGCGGCTACAATCCGCTGCTTGAAAACGCACGTATATTGCGGGGCTACCAGGTCACACCATCTTCAGGACCGCTTGTCCACCATTTCGAAGGTGAAGAGATGGACCAGCTCGTCGACAACCTGAATGACATCGAGCCCGAAATACTGGCAGGCATTTCGGAAATCTACTACAGGCCTTCCGAAAATTCCATGACGAGGATACATATCTTCATGAATGACGGTCAGGAACTCGTCGCGGATTACAGGGACTTCGGTGAGAAGATGAATCACTACATCGGCATGAAAGAGGAAATCGGCGGAGAAAGTGAAGGCATAATCGACATTGAAATCGGCAGCAGCTTCCTGCCGTATGACTCGGCGGAGGCCAGACAGATCAAAGAAGGCATATACAATTCACCGGAGACGAGCGGTTATGTCAATGAGGTGAATGCGTCGATGAACAGCATCAAAGAAGCGTTGAACGAATTTGAAAATTTTGAAGATGAATGAATCTTCCGTATTAATACTTTGTATAATACCCGCAAATAGTTCACAATTAACTTGTGATAATGTAAACTGATATTAGTAAATTGATAGCTCGCTAGGAGGCAGATGACTTGAAGGAACATTACTATGTAGCCCTTGATATCGGCTCATCCAGTATTAAAACGGTCGTCGGTGAGAAGTTTCACGATGGGGTCAACATCATCGGAACAGGACAGACTTTCACCGATGGTATATCCAAAGGGATGATCACGGATTTTGACTTGGCTAAAAGTGCAATTAAAGATACAGTTAAAAAAGCAAGCATTTCATCAGGGGTGGAAATAGACGAAGTATTTTTGAAGATGCCGATCACTGATTCACAAATCAAGTTCGGTGAGGAAGCGATCCGTTTCGGCGGGGAATCGACTGAAATCAATGGTGAACATATTGAAAGCCTGCTTGAATCATTGAGGGAAAAGGAACTTGGGAACGACCTCGAAGTGGTGACGGTGTTCCCGGTTCATTTTATCGTGGACGACCTGCACGAAGTGAAGGACCCGAAAGAGATGGTGGCGACCCAGTCGCTTGCGGTCGAGGCGGGCATCGTCCTGATCAACCGCACTCTCTTGATCAATACGGTCAAATGTGTGGAGGAATCCGGACTGACCGTCCTTGATGTCTATTCGGACGCAGTGAACTATGAGCACGTCCTGACGGACGCGGAGGCCGAGCTCGGCAGCGTCGTGATCGACATCGGTGCAGACCTCACCCAGTATGCCTATTTCGAGCGCGGTGCGCTGAAGTATGCCTCAAGCATACCTGTCGGCGGCAACCTGATCAGCAATGATCTCTCACAGGCGTTCGACACACCTTACGATATTGCCGACAAGATGAAAAATCAATACGGACATGCCTTTTTCGATATGGCAAACGATGAGGACATCATCCGCCTGCCCCAGATCAACAGTGATGATGCAATCGAAGTGACGCCTAAGGACCTTGCGGACATCATAGAGCTCCGCCTTGAGGAGACGCTGCTCGGCGTTTTCGAGGACCTGCAGCGCCAATCCATCAACAAGGTCAGCGGCGGCTTCATAGTGACGGGCGGCACGGCGAACCTGCTCGGCATCAAGGAATTGATGCAGGACATGGTCTCTGAAAAGGTGCGCATACACATCCCGAACCAGATGGGTGCAAGGAAACCGGAATTTTCAAGTGCCATTTCCACGGTCAGCAGTGGAATTTCATTTGATGAGCTGCTGGAATATGTTACAATTGATAATTATGACACGGCAACAGAAACTGTCTCTGCTGAAACTCCGGAAGACACCGATTCAAACTTCTTCAGTGGTTTATTCAAAACTAGAAAAGATAAGAATGATGCAGTGGAAAGACCGGTTGAAGCCGAGCCGGTCCAGCATGAGAAAGTCCAGGAAGATGCGGAGTATGAAGAGTACACCGATTATTCCTATGAAGACGATAAAAAAGTGAATGACAGCTCCGGAGAGAAACGGCCGAAAGAATCAAAAGACGTCAGTGGCTATATGAAAAAGTTATTTAAGAATCTTTTTGAATAAGATGAATCATTGGGAGGAAAAACAAGATGTTAGAATTTGAGCAAGGCTTCAACCATTTGGCAACACTTAAAGTTGTTGGTGTAGGTGGCGGCGGAAACAACGCCGTGAACCGGATGATCGACGACGGCATGCAGAATGTCGAATTCATAGCAATCAATACGGATGGCCAGGCTTTGAACTTATCGAAGGCGGAATCCAAAATACAGATCGGCGAGAAATTGACGAGAGGTCTCGGGGCAGGCGCTAACCCGGACATCGGCAAGAAAGCGGCCGAAGAATCCCGTGAACAGATTGAAGATGCGATCCAGGGTGCGGACATGGTGTTCGTCACTGCCGGCATGGGCGGCGGTACGGGTACAGGTGCTGCACCTGTCGTTGCCAAGATCGCAAAAGAGATGGGGATACTTACAGTGGGTGTCGTGACACGCCCGTTCTCCTTTGAAGGCAGGAAGCGTCAGACACAGGCAGCAGCCGGTGTCGATGCAATGAAGGCGGCAGTGGATACGCTGATCGTCATCCCGAATGACCGCCTCCTTGATATCGTGGATAAATCCACACCGATGATGGAAGCGTTCAAGGAAGCCGATAACGTGCTCCGCCAGGGTGTTCAGGGTATCTCAGACCTCATCGCGGTGAGCGGTGAAGTGAACCTCGACTTCGCGGACGTCAAGACGATCATGCAGAACCAGGGCTCAGCACTTATGGGCATCGGTATTTCAGCCGGCGAAAACCGCGCGGTGGAAGCGGCGAAAAAGGCGATTTCAAGCCCGCTGCTTGAAACTTCCATCGTCGGCGCGCAGGGTGTGCTGATGAACATCACGGGCGGTGAGTCACTGTCACTGTTCGAAGCACAGGAAGCGGCGGACATCGTCCAGGACGCGGCTGACGAGGACGTCAACATGATCTTCGGTACAGTCATCAACCCGGAACTCGAAGACGAACTTGTCGTCACCGTAATCGCCACAGGCTTCAATGAAAAAGGCGTGAACCGTACACCGGACAGGGCACCTGCAGAGGAGAAGAAGGAGTCCTTCAACTTCACGAATGTGGAGGAAGAACCGAGAAGATCCCGCAGCCTGCAGAGGGAAGAAGAGCCGACCATCAACAATTCACAGGACGATGATTACGAAGTGCCGACTTTCTTGAGAAACCGTAATCGCCGCAGACGATAATATTTTTTGGGGAAGTCAGGAGGGCGCGCCTTTCTGACTTCTTTTTTTGGGGTGAAGCTATGAACCAGTTTTCTTTTCAACCGCACGGGCATTATTATGGCAGCAGAGCAGGCGGGCGCCTGTTTGGATATACGAAACGGGCCGGGGGCGTGAGCCGTTATCCGGAAGAGAGCTTCAATATGGCACTCTACATCGGTGATGACAAAGAGAACGTGAACCATCACCAGGATATGCTTGCTTCAGAAATCGGCATCGCACCGGCCAACTGGGTGCTGCCGATCCAGAAGCACGGCGGCAATGTCGCTGAAGTGACGGCCGATGACCGGGGTGTGAACGTCAGGGAACTGACGGATGCACTGGATGATGTGGATGCGCTGTATACTTATGACCCGGACGTGCTGCTCACCATGAACTATGCGGACTGCGTGCCGGTCTACGCATTCAGCATGGTCAACGGTTTCACAGCCCTCATCCACGCGGGCTGGAAAGGCACCTCAAAAGAGATACTGATCAACACTCTGAATGAATATGACGGCCATCCGTCGGACCTTGTCGTGATCATCGGCATCAGCATCAACCAGTCCTGTTATGAAGTGGACGACCGGGTGATCGATGCGCTTCAGGAGGACCATCTGGAAGATGCCGTCACCGAAACGGCACACGGCTTTCAGCTGGACCTGAAGACGGTCAATAAAAACCAGGCGGAATCGTTCGGCGTGCATCCGGAGAATATTCACATCACGCCGATCGGGACGGAAGATACGGATGAGTTTTTCTCTTTCCGCCTGGAGCACGGGAAAACCGGCCGTGCATTAGCATTTATAGGGAGAGTATCAAATGATTAAAGAAAATTTTAATGCGATAAAAGAAGGATTGCCCGATGATGTGAAGATCATCGTCGTGACAAAATATCATACAGTCGAAGAGGCGCTCGAAGCATATGAAGCGGGCGTCAGGGATTTTGGCGAGAATCGTGTTGAAGGATTTTTGGAAAAACGAAAAGCACTTCCTGAGGATGCAAATGTCCACTTCATAGGGACGCTGCAGTCGAGGAAAGTGAAGGATGTGGCGGAACATCTCACACACCTGCATTCGCTTGACAGGGAAAGTGTCGCGAAAAGGATTGAACAACACGCACCAAGTGCGGTAAAATGTTTCATACAGGTCAACGTCTCGGGAGAATCATCCAAACACGGGCTCGATCCAGAAGAAGTGCAGCCCTTTTTGGAAGAGATCGCCGGGTACGGCAAGGTGGAAGTGGTCGGCCTGATGACCATGGCGCCTCTGACTGATGATGAAGAAGTGTTGAACGCCACATTCGGCCGATTGAAATCTTTGAGGGACGAGCTGCAGGAATTCCATCCCGGGATCACCGAGCTCAGCATGGGCATGAGCAACGATTATGAAATTGCAGTGGCGCATGGTGCATCCTACATAAGGATCGGTTCGAAAATAATGGGAAGCAGGTGATTGTCATCGCTATAAAAAACTTTTTTAAAGAATTTTTTGTTGTCGAAGTTGAAGAGGAAGTGCCGTCCGGAGCCGAACAGCAATCAAAAAAGCCGGAGGCTGCAGCGGGGAGTAATTTAAAGCCGGGAGACGCAGGCAGCAAGGTCACGAGGCTCGATTTATCCAAAAACGGCAGCACACAGCCGGTCAGCAAAATTAAAAAGGAAGATGACGAGAAGCAGTCCCGCCCATTCTTTAAAAAAGAACGCCAGAAACCGAGGCAGACACCGAAAAAGAAATACGCACCAGATAAGAGTAAGGAGACCACTGTGATGAACACTGAGAACAGAAACGCAAAAGTGCATTTATTTGAGCCGAGGGTTTTTTCCGAAACACAGGATATTGCGGATGAATTGAAGAATGAACGTGCAACTCTTGTGAATTTATCCAAAGTGGATGCGGCTCCTAAAAAGAGGATCGTGGATTTTCTGAGCGGCACCGTCTATGCTTTGAACGGTGATATACAGAAAGTCGGCAGCGACATCTTCCTCTGCACACCTAAAAGTGTCATCGTCGAAGGTGAAATCTCTGCAGATAAAGAAAACCCAGATGAAATGTAAGGAGTATTATTTTGGATAAATCATTAGTACTTGATATCATATATTTAATTTCCAACATCACTTTGATCTTTCTCCAGCTGTTCAGGTGGGGGCTGATCATCTATATACTGAGTTCATGGCTGCCGGCACTCAGGGAGTCGTCATTCGGCCAGTTTTTGGGCAAGATCTATGAACCGATCATGGAGCCGTTCAGGAAGATCATACCGCCGCTCGGCGGCATGCTGGACCTGTCACCGATACTTTTGTTCGTGGTGCTGTGGCTGTTCCAGATCGGTCTGGTTGAAGTATTCAACGCATTAATTTCATTTGTCGTCGCATTTTAATGTACAATCACGGTGATATCCATTATCCCCGTGATTTTCAAGTTAAGGAGCATTCATTGTGAAAGAGATATTTCAGCATTTCAGGCCGGAAGAAAAAGAGAAGATCATAAAGTTCAACAGCCGATTTGAAACGGCTGAACAGGATTATTATCCGGTGCTGCTCGATTTCCTGGATCCGCGCGAGCAAAGCATAGTGGAGAGCATCTCGGGGCATTATCCCGGCGTCAGGATTGAATTTTACGGCGGCGGTGCGGCCTCAGGCCGTGAACGCATGCGTGCGATGCTCGTGCCGGAGATGATTGAAGTGGCACCTGACGATTTTGAAGTGATGGTCCTGGAGCTTGAATATCCGGAGAAATTCGTGGATCTCAGCCACCGGAACATACTCGGCGCGATCATGAATGTCGGTCTTGACCGCAACCTGATCGGTGACATCGTCATCGGGGAACGGATCCAATTCGCGATTGCACGCCCGTATTTCCAGATATTCGAAACGGAGCTCACCACGATCAAGAATGCACCGGTCACCCTGCGTGAAGTGCCGCATGAATCGTTCATGGACATCATCGATGACGGTGCGGCCGAGACCATACTGATCTCAAGCTTCAGGCTCGACACCGTGACCGCCGAGATACTGAAAGAGGGCAGGGCCAAGGCGAAGAACCGGATTGAAAAGATGAAAGTCAAGGTCAACCATACGGTGGTGACGAACCCCGCGATGGTGCTGGAGGCGGGCGATGTCGTATCAGTGCGGCATTTCGGCCGATTCAAAGTGACGGAATTGCTGCATGAGACGAAGAAGGGCAAGTTCAGGGTCAAGGCGAAAGTATACAAAAGTGATTAAGAGGTGAAGGACTATGGAAGCGAGCGAAAGAACGGGTAAAAAGTTTTCCACGGTATACCGCGGACTGGATGAAAAAGAAGTGAGGGACCACCTCAGGAAGATCCAGGCCGAGATCGACGAGCGGGATAAGCGGATCGCACAGCTTGAGGAGATGCTGGATGAGCGTGAAGAGAACATCTCAAGCTTCAGATCTGTCGAGACGAGCATCAATGAAGCGATACTGACGGCCCAGAGGGCGGGCGATGACATGAAGGAGGCCGCAAGGGAGCGCGCCAACGAAATCATCGCGGCAGCAGAGTCCGAAAGGGAGCGGATCATGGATGAGGCGATGAGCCGTGCGCGGCATATCGGCAGCCAGACGGAGGATATGAAACGCCAGTCGAAAGTGTTCAGGGCACGCTTCAAGATGCTTGTCCAGGCGCAGCTCGACCTGCTTGAGTCGGATGACTGGGACTATCTCCTGGATTACGACCTCGACAATGAGGACCGTGCGCGCGACATAGTCGGGGACGAGGAAAATAATGACGGGTAAATATTGACGAATCGCCATTATTTTAGCATAATGTATATATTGTTAGACACGCAGGATGCGGGAGGCTTCTAAAGCGACCGGGGGATGGTGAGAGCCCCGGATGCACGGCATTTTGACATCACTAATGATTCACTTTGAATATTATCGATCGAGATGACTCTGACTACGGGTCAATAAGGGTGGTACCGCGGAAAAATTCGCCCCTGTTGATTCAGTTGGAGTTTTTTTATTTAGGAAAGACATTTGAATATGGGAGAGTGGAAAATGGATTACAAAGATACATTGCTGATGCCGAAGACCAAGTTTAAGATGCGCGGCGGCCTGATCAATAAAGAACCCAAGATGCAGGAAGACTGGCGCGAAATGAATCTGTATGAAAAGAAACTGAAAATGAACGAGGGCAACACACCTTACATACTTCATGACGGCCCGCCTTATGCCAACGGCGCGCTCCATATGGGGCATGCGCTCAATAAGATCATCAAGGACATCATCATCCGCAACAAGCAGATGCAGGGCTATTATTCTCCTTACGTACCGGGCTGGGATACGCACGGCCTGCCGATCGAACAGGCGCTTGCCAACAAGGGCGTCGACCGTAAGAGCATGACGATCGAGGAGTTCAGGAACAAGTGCATCGAGTTCGCGAACAGCCAGATCGACGCGCAGCGTGAAGGATTCAAGCGCATGGGCATCGACGGTGAGTGGGACAATCCGTACCTCACCTACAAGCCTGAATTCGAAGCATCCCAGATCAGGGTGCTTAAAGACATGGTGGAAAAGGGCCTCATCTACAAGGGCAAGAAGCCGATCCACTGGTCGCCTGCAAGTGAGTCCTCACTTGCGGAAGCGGAGCTTGAATATATGGACAAGCGTTCACCTTCGATCTATGTCTCCTTCAAAGTCACAGACGGGAAAGATGTACTTGATGCAGGCGTGAACCTCGTCATCTGGACGACGACACCATGGACGATTCCTTCAAATATGGCGATCGCGGTCCATCCGGAGCTGAACTATGTGCAGTTCGGCTATGAAGGTGCCGAGTATGTCGTGGTCGAGGATCTGCTGGATCATCTGTGCGAGGAGGCCGGCTTCGATAAGGAGAAGGTCACACGCACGAAGGAATTCAAAGGTGCAGAACTTGAATATGCCGAAGCAAAGCACCCGCTGTACGACCGTACGAGCCTTGTCGTGCTCGGCGATTACGTCACGACGGATGCCGGTACGGGGCTTGTGCATACCGCACCGGGCCATGGTGATGACGACTTCATCGTCGGCCAGAAATACGGCCTGCAGGTGATGAGCCCGCTGGATGACAAGGGCGTCTTCACCGATGAAGCGGGCAAATATTCAGGGCTCTTCTATGATGATGCGAATAAAGTCATCACCGAAGACCTGGACGAAGCCGGCGCATTATTGAAGCTGAACTTCTATACGCATTCGTTCCCGCATGACTGGCGCACGAAGACACCCGTGATATTCCGTGCGACACCGCAGTGGTTCGCATCGATCAACGGTGTGCGCGACGATATACTCCAGGCGGTCGAAGATACGAAATTCCAGGTCGAATGGAACAAGAAGCGCATGTACAACATGATCAAAAACCGCGGTGACTGGGTCATCTCCCGTCAGCGTGTATGGGGCGTGCCGCTGCCGTTCTTCTATGCTGAAAATGGCGAGGAGATCGTTGATGTCGATGTGATCGAACATGTGGCGCAGCTGTTTGAAGAGCACGGCTCCAATGTATGGTTCGAGCGCGAAGCGGAAGATCTGCTGCCTGAAGGCTATACGCATCCGGGATCGCCGAACGGCAAATTCACTAAAGAGACCGACATCATGGATGTATGGTTCGACTCCGGCTCGACGCACAGGGGTGTGCTCGACTACCGCGACTATCTGACATACCCGGCGGACCTCTACTTTGAAGGTTCCGACCAGTACCGCGGATGGTTCAACTCATCCATCATCACGAGTGTCGCAACGAAGGGCCACTCGCCTTACAAGGAACTGCTGAGCCACGGCTTTGTCATGGATGGTGAGGGCAAGAAGATGTCGAAATCACTCGGCAACGTCATCCTGCCCGAGAAGGTCATGAAACAGATGGGCGCGGACATCATCCGCCTGTGGGTCATGTCTTCCGACTTTGAGGAGGATGTAAGGATTTCAGACGATATCCTGAAGCAGGTTTCCGAAGTCTACCGCAAGATCCGCAACACGTTCCGCTTCATGCTCGGCAACGTGGATGACTTCAATCCGGAGACGGATGCGGTGGATTATGATGATTTATTTGAAATCGACCAGTTCATGTACCAGCGGTTCAACGAGATGATCAACCTGATCCGCGACGCATACGAGCGCTACGATTACGTGACGGTATATCAGTCACTGCAGAACTTCATCAACGTCGACCTGTCGAACTTCTACCTGGACTACGGCAAGGACATCCTCTACATCGAGAAGATGGATGCGCCGATCCGCCGCAGCATGCAGACGGTGCTCTACAAGATCCTGACCGATCTCAATAAACTGCTCGCACCGATACTTGTCCATACGGCGGAGGAGATCTATCAGCATACGCCGCATACGGAAAAAGAGAGCGTGCATCTTGAGTATCTGCCTGAGAAGGCGGAAGTGGACACCGCCCTCGTCGAGAAATGGCAGTACTTCCTGAAAGTGCGCGACGATGTGTACCGTGCACTTGAAGTGGCACGGAACGAAAAAGTGATCGGCAAATCCCTGGAGGCGAAAGTTTATGTGACTGAGCCGAAGGAGATGAAATTCGAGGACCTGCACGGCAACCTGGAGCAGCTCTTCATCGTCTCCCAGGTAGAGATCGTGGACAGCCTTGAGGACGGCACCGAATATGAGACGGTCACCGTCAAAGTGGCGCATGCGGAAGGCGAACGCTGTGAACGCTGCTGGAACTATTCCACTGCGGAAAGCATCACAAGCGGCGAAGATGACATCTGTCCAAGATGCCGCAGCGTCGTCGATGCACAGTAGGGGGATATGATGAAAAAATACAGACTCATGCCGATGGGGCTGCTCGCCGGCGCCATGATCGGCCTGGACCAGCTGACCAAAAGCCTTGTGGTGAGGAACATGGAAATAGGGGAATCGATCTCAATCATCGATGGATTCCTGCGCCTGACATCGCACCGCAACTCCGGTGCGGCCTGGGGCATGTTCCAGGGCCAGATGCTGTTCTTCTATGTCGTCACCATCGCCGTCGTGGCGATGCTGATCTACATCTATAAAAAAGAGGCAAAGAACAACCTGCTCATGCAGCTCGCACTGACGATGCTGCTTGCAGGTGCGATAGGGAACTTCATCGACAGGGTGCTGTTCCAGGAAGTCGTGGACTTCATCGATGTCCTGATCTTCGGATACGACTTCCCGATCTTCAACGTGGCCGACAGTGCACTGACGGTCGGCGTCATACTGATGCTGATCGAGTTTTTCTTCATGGGACGGAGTGATGACAATGAACAGAATAACAGCCGGGCAAAATGATGCAGGCGAACGCCTCGACCGTTTCTTAAGCACGGTGGTGCCCGATTCTTCAAGGAGCGATATGCAGGGCCGCATCAAGGCGGGCATCGTCAAAGTGAACGGTGAAACCGTAAAGCCCAACTATAAAGTGAAAGACGGCGATGAGATCATCGTCGAGGAACGTGAACTCGTCGATTCCGACATCGTGCCGGAGGACCTTGATCTGGATATCATCTATGAAGATTCGGATGTTGCCGTCGTCTACAAGCCGAAAGGCATGGTGGTCCATCCATCAGCCGGGCACACCGGCGGCACGCTCGTGAACGGACTGATGCACCAGCTGGATGAGTTATCCGGCATCAACGGTGAACTGCGCCCGGGCATCGTGCACCGGATCGACAAGGATACGAGCGGGCTTCTGATGGTGGCGAAGAATGATGTCGTCCACCGCGATCTCGTCGAGCAGCTCGTCGACAAAAGCGTCACAAGGAAATATACGGCACTCGTCCACGGCGTGATCCCGCATGACAAGGGCACCGTGGAGGCGCCGATCGGCAGGAATCCGCGCGAGCGCCAGGAGATGGCCGTCGTCGATGACGGGAAAGAAGCGGTGACGCACTTCAATGTGCTGGAACGCTTCAAGGATTATACACTCGTCGAGTGCATACTTGAAACCGGACGGACGCACCAGATCCGTGTGCATATGCAGTACATCGGCTATCCGATCGCAGGCGACCCGAAGTACGGCCCGAGGAAGACGATGGACGTCGGCGGCCAGCTGCTCCATGCCGGAGTTGTCGGCTTCACGCACCCCGTGAGCGGTGAGCGGCTGGAATTCTCAGCCGGCCTGCCGGACGACTTCGAAGCCGTGCTGGAAGAACTGAGACGTGTGGAGAAATAGAAAGCGCAGAATCCTTTTTGGATTCTGCGTTTTTTATTTGTGATGGAGCGGAGCTGATCACACCTGCTCACTTGCGGAGAAAAATGGGCTTGAGTGAGCAGCCTGGAGAAGATTCTGCTCATTCACGGAAAAAATCAGAACTGAGTGAGCAGGTGCGGGAGAAATCTGCTTATTCACAAGAAAAATCATGCCTGAATGAGCAGGAACAGGAATAAACTGCTTACTCATAATAAAAATCGCAACTGACTGAGCAGGCAGGGGAGGCGGTTCTTTATTCTCAGTAAAAATCACAACTGACAAATCAATAAAAATTCACCCCTCCGAATAAAAATCCGTATTATTAATCCTTGACAATGCTTTTCAACAGGGCTATGCTTATAAACAATACGAACGACAACTAAATATTATGACAATGTCTTTAAAACCGGTCCCGTGAGGCCGGCAAGGCATGATATAAACGAGGACAAGTCTGTCTGCCGACGAGCACCTGCGGGTGCTTTGTCTGCGGCCGGTCTGTTTCAAGGGATACGTATATACTCATGCCGCCCGGCATGGGTATTTTTTTATGAAATTTATGGAGGTTGAAGCAATGAAAGAGCGTACGATTCTCGATGAGGCACAGATCAGCCGGTCATTGACGCGCATGGCGCATGAAGTGCTGGAGAGGAACAAGGGGACGGAGAACATCATCCTCCTTGGAATAAAGACCCGCGGCGAGTTCCTTGCGGACAGGCTGCAGGAAAAGATCCGGCAGATCGAGGAAGTCGATGTCCCGACGGGCACGATCGACATCAGCAACTACCGGGATGATAAGCCGGGGCAGAAGGTGAACGATGAGGATATCGTCATCGACACCGACCTGAACGACAAGCATGTCGTGCTCGTCGATGACGTCCTCTTCACCGGCCGCACCATCCGGGCGGCGATGGACGCCATATTGAACACGGTGCGGCCTGCCAAAATATCCCTCGCCGTACTGATCGACCGCGGGCACAGGGAGCTGCCGATCCGGGCGGATTACGTGGGCAAGAACATACCGACGGCAAAAGATGAAAGCATCAACGTCGCACTGGAAGAAGTCGACGGGAACAATGCAGTGACTTTGACGGAACAGGAGTAAAGAGATGAGAGAACAACAACCGACGGACCACCTTTATGAAAGAAGTTTTGAACCGAAGCTCGATGTGCATGAAAAACCGAAGCTGTCACAGTGGGCGCTCTTAAGTTCGCAGCATCTGTTTGCGATGTTCGGGGCGACGGTGCTCGTGCCGTTCCTGACCGGGCTCCCAGTGAGTGCGGCACTGATTGCAAGCGGCATCGGGACACTCCTCTACATATGGATCACAAAGGGGCAGATACCGGCATACCTCGGATCAAGCTTCGCCTTCATCCTGCCGATCACGATCGCGCTCGGTGCGAACACCCTCGGCGAAGTGCTGACGGCGCTGTTCTTCAGCGGTGTGCTCTACGTGGTCATCGGGACAATCATCAAATTCTCAGGCACGGACTGGCTGATACGCATGCTGCCGCCGATCGTCGTCGGACCGGTCATCATGGTGATCGGCCTCGGGCTCGCACCGGTCGCGGTGGATATGGCGATGTACACGGATTCGGGCAATCAGGAAGGCTACAGCCTGACCTATATCGCGATCGCCGTCATCACACTCCTCATCACAGTGGCGGCTTCTGTATTCCTAAAAGGTGTGCTCGGCCTGATCCCGATTCTGATCGGCATCATCGGCGGATACATAACGGCCATGCTGTTCGGGGTGGTGGACTTCACGCAGATCAGGGAGACGGGCTGGTTCATCCTGCCGGATGTCCACATTCCGCTCCTCTCATACGAACCGTCGATCAACATCGGCCTCTTCATCGTCATGCTGCCGATCGTCTTCGTCACGGTATCCGAGCATATCGGACACCAGGTGGTCATCAACAAGATCGTCGGACGGGATTTCTTCAAGAAACCGGGCCTGCACCGGTCACTGATCGGTGACGGGGCGGCGACGATGTTCGCAAGCGCCATCGGCGGACCGCCGACGACGACTTACGGGGAGAACATCGGCGTCCTTGCGATCACCCGGGTGTTCAGCATATGGGTCATCGGCGGGGCGGCCGTGTTTGCAGTGATGCTCGGCTTCGTCGGCAAGTTCACCGCACTGGTGCAGTCGATACCCACACCGGTGATGGGCGGGGTTTCAATACTGCTCTTCGGCATCATCGCAGCAAGCGGCCTCAGGCTTTTGATCGATGCACAGGTCGACCTCGACAATAAAAGGAACCTCGTCATCGCATCGGTCATACTGGTCGTCGGCATCGGCAAGGCGCATCTTGACTTCACGATCGGGAACATCCCATTCAATCTTGAGGGCATGGCCCTCGCAGCACTTGCAGGCATCATACTAAACGCGGTATTACCGAAGGAGGAGGCACTCAATGAATAATCTGTTGACCGTGGAGTCATTGGATGAAAATGAAATTCTTTCACTGATCGAACGAGCTCTTGCTTTCAAACAGGGGGAGGCACCCCGGAAGTTCCAGGATAAGACCGTCGTGAACCTTTTCTTTGAAAACTCGACACGGACGAGGATGAGTTTTGAAATGGCGGAGTTCCGCCTTGGCATACATGCGATTCCCTTCGATGCGGATACAAGTTCCGTACAGAAGGGGGAGAGCTTATACGATACATGCAAGACGCTGGAAGCGATCGGGGCGGACGTGCTCGTGATCCGGCACGGCGACACACGGTATTTTGATACTCTCGGAGATGTCAATGTGCCGATAGTGAACGGCGGGGACGGCAGCGGGTCGCACCCGACGCAGTGCCTCCTCGACCTGATGACGATATATGAAAACTTCGGGCGCTTCAAAGGCTTGAGGGTCGCGATTTCAGGCGACATCTCCCACTCGAGGGTCGCCCACAGCAACTACCAGGCGCTGACCAAGCTGGGTGCGGAAGTTTATTTCTCGGGGCCCAGGGAGTGGCAGGATCCGGGCTTTGAGGAAGCCTACATCGACTTCGATGAAGCTGTTGAGACGTGTGACGTGCTGATGCTTTTGCGCGTGCAGCATGAACGGCATTTCGTGCAGATGACATTCTCGAAGGAAGGCTACAATGCGGAATACGGCCTGAACCCTGCGCGGTATGAGAAGATGAAGGATGAGGCAATCATCATGCATCCGGCGCCGGTGAACCGGGATGTGGAAATCTCATCGGAACTCGTCGAAGCGGAGAAGAGCCGGATATTCAGCCAGATGCAGAACGGTGTATACATGCGCATGAGCATATTGGAAAACATTTTAAAGGAGAAAAATTGATGCTGTTAAAAAATGGTGTGGTACTTCATGACAATAAACTTATTGAACAGGATGTCCTGATTGAGGACGGAAAGATCAAGGCGGTCGGCACGGATTTGAATTCGGACGGGGAGACGCTCGACCTTGCGGGCAGACTGATTACGCCGGGGCTCATCGATGTGCATGTGCACTTAAGGGAGCCGGGCTTCGAACATAAGGAGACGATAGAGTCGGGCACGAAGGCGGCGGCACGGGGCGGATTCACTTCGATCTCGCCGATGCCGAACACGAATCCGATCACGGATACGGTCGAGCGGCTCGAGCATGTCAATGACATCATCGAAAGGGATGCCCATACGAAAGTACTGCCGTATGCCTCCATCACCGAAGGTCTGAAAGGTGAGAAACTCGCAGACTTCAAAGGGCTGAAAGAAGCAGGGGCGTTCGCCTTCACCGATGACGGCGTCGGTGTGCAGAGTGCGGACATGATGTTCCGGGCCATGACGGCAGCGGCGGAGATTGATATGCCGATCGTCGCCCACACGGAGGAGAATACTTTGATCCGCGGCGGTGCCATCCATGACGGCATCACGAGCGAAAAACTAGGCATCCCGGGCATCCCGTCGGCCACCGAGTCGGTGCAGATTGCGCGCGACATACTGCTTGCCGAGGCGGCAGGCTGCCACTACCATGTGTGCCACGTCTCGACCAAGGAGAGCGTGCGCATCATCAGGGATGCAAAGCGCGCGGGCATCAACGTCACCGCAGAAGTGACGCCGCACCATCTTGTACTGGATGAAACGGACATCACTTCAAAAGATCCGAACTTCAAGATGAACCCGCCGCTCCGCGGTGCAGCCGACAAAGAGGCGCTGATCGAAGGGCTCCTCGACGGGACGATCGACTTCATCGCAACGGACCATGCACCGCATCATGAAGATGAGAAGGCGGTCGGCATAGAGACGGCACCGTTCGGCATCGTCGGCATCGAAAATGCCTTCCAGCTGTGCTATACGAAGCTCGTCAAACCCGGGATCATCACGCTCCAGCAGCTGGTGGACTGGCTGACGATTGCACCGGCTGGGGTGTTCAACCTGGAGATGGGCGTTTTACTGCCGGGCAGGGATGCGGACATCACGGTAATCGACCTGGAGGAACAGTATACGCTGGATAAAGAGAAATTCTTATCGAAATCAAAGAACACACCGTTCGACGGGACGGAGCTCACGTCGGATATATACATGACCATCGTGGATGGTGAAATCAAATATCAAATGGAGGGAAAATAATGTTGAATGATATAAGATACCTGGTGCTTGAGGACGGCACCGTCCATGAAGGCTACAAACTCGGAGCGGATGCTGAATCTTCGGGCGAGATCGTCTTCAACACATCAATGACGGGCGTGCAGGAGATCATCACCGACAATTCATACACCGATCAGATCATCACGTTCAGCTACCCGCTCATCGGCAGCGCGGGCTTCAACTTCGAGGACAGCGAATCGCTCCTGCCCACTGCAGGCGGCGTGGTCGTGCGTGAAGCGGCCGAGCATCCCTCCAATTTCAGATGCGATGAAAACCTGGATCAATTTTTGAAAAGGCACGGCATTCCGGGCATCAGCGGCGTGGATACGCGCAGCATCACGAAGAAGATCCGCACAGGCGGCGTGATGAAGGCGATGATCACGGATTCATCCGACCATGACAGCACGGTTTTGAAAATAAAGGACTCGAGAGATGCAACGGATCAGGTGGCACGCGTTTCGACAGGGACGCCGTATATTTCAACAGGCGTGGGCCCGAGGGTCGCGCTCCTCGATTTCGGCAAGAAGGAGAACATCGTCCGCTCGCTGAACCAGCGCGGATGCGACGTCACGGTGCTGCCGCATGATACGCCGGCTGAACAGATTCTCGACATGAAGCCCGAGGGCGTGATGCTCTCAAACGGCCCCGGCAACCCGGAAGACGTTAAGGTGGCGATAGAGACGGTGAAAGGCCTGATCGGAAAAGTGCCGCTTTTCGGCATCTGCCTCGGCCATCAGCTCATCGCACTCGCCGGAGGTGCGGCTTCGTATAAGATGAAGTTCGGCCACCGCGGTGCGAACCACCCGGTGAAGAACCTGCTCACGGGCAAGGTGGAGATCACGACGCAGAACCACGGCTATGCGATTGACGGCGGCAGCCTTGAAAACACGGATTTTGAAGTGACGCACACCGCCTTGAACGACGGTTCCGTTGAAGGCATCAGACATAAGAGCGCACCGGTCTTCAGCGTGCAGTACCATCCTGAAGCTGCAGCGGGTCCGCATGAAACATCATATTTGTACGATCAATTCATTGGAATGATGACGACTGAAGGAGGACAAACGAATGCCTAAACGTAACGATATCAATACAATCCTTGTCATAGGGAGCGGGCCGATCATCATCGGCCAGGCGGCGGAATTCGACTACGCGGGGACGCAGGCCTGCCTTGCGCTGAAAGAGGAAGGGTACCGCGTCATACTGGTGAACTCGAACCCGGCGACGATCATGACGGATAAGGAAATTGCGGACGTCGTCTACATCGAACCGCTCACACCGGACTTCATCAGCCGCATCATCAGAAAAGAACAGCCGGATGCACTGCTGCCGACACTCGGCGGCCAGGTCGGGCTGAACATGGCGGTTGAACTCGACCGTCTCGGCGTGCTCGAGGAGAATGACGTCGAGCTGCTCGGAACGAAGCTTGATTCGATCAAACAGGCGGAAGACCGTGACTTGTTCAGAAACCTGATGAACGAGATGGGCGTCCCGGTCCCTGAATCCGACATCATCACCTCGATCGACGAAGCCTACGCCTTCGTCGACAAAGTCGGCTACCCGTTCATCGTGCGCCCGGCGTATACAATGGGCGGCACCGGCGGCGGCATCTGTGAAAATGAGGATGACCTGAAGGAAATCGTTGCGAACGGTTTGAAGTATTCACCGGTGAACCAGTGCCTGCTTGAAAAATCGATCGCCGGCTTCAAGGAGATCGAATATGAAGTGATGCGCGACTCCAATGATAATGCGATCGTCGTCTGCAACATGGAAAACATCGATCCGGTCGGCATCCATACGGGCGACTCCATCGTCGTCGCGCCAAGCCAGTCGATGACGGACAAGGAACATCAGATGCTCCGCACCGTCTCCCTCGACATCATCAGGAAGCTTGAGATCGAAGGCGGATGCAACGTCCAGCTGGCGCTCGATCCGCACTCATTCGACTACTACATCATCGAAGTGAACCCGAGGGTGTCACGCTCCAGTGCACTGGCCTCGAAGGCGACGGGTTATCCGATCGCGAAGCTCGCTGCGAAGATCGCAGTCGGCATGACGCTCGATGAGATGCAGAACCCGGTGACGAATACGAGCTATGCGGCATTCGAACCGGCACTCGATTACGTCGTCTCCAAAATCCCGCGCTTCCCGTTCGACAAGTTCGAAAAGGGCGAGCGCAAGCTCGGCACGCAGATGAAGGCGACGGGGGAAGTCATGGCCATCGGACGCACATATGAGGAATCGCTCCTGAAGGCGATCCGCTCCCTTGAATACGGCGTCCATCATCTCGGACTGCCGAACGGTGATGACTATAATCTCGAGTACATCATCCGCTCGATCAAGGCACAGAGCGATGAGCGCCTGTTCTTCATCGGCGAGGCGATCCGCCGTGATGTGACCCTTGAGGAGATCCATGAATGGACGAGGATCGACATGTATTTCCTGAACAAGTTCAAGCACATCATCGACATCGAAAGACAGCTGAAAGACAATAAAAACAGTATCCCGCATCTGAAATGGGCTAAGAAATTCGGATTCAGCGACCGTGTCATCGGCCACCGCTGGGAAATGTCCGGAAGCGACGTCTTCAAGATCAGGAAAGAAGAAGGCATCATGCCCGTCTATAAAATCATCGATACGTGCGCAGGCGAATTCGAATCCAATACGCCGTACTTCTACGGCACATATGAAACCGAGAACGAATCGATTCCGAGCGACAAGGAGAAGATCCTCGTACTCGGCAGCGGACCGATCCGCATCGGGCAGGGCATCGAGTTCGACTACGCGACGGTGCATGCGGTATGGGCGATCCAAGAAGCGGGATACGAAGCAATCGTCGTGAACAACAACCCGGAAACCGTCTCGACCGATTTCTCCATCTCGGATAAACTTTATTTCGAACCGCTCACCTATGAAGATGTGATGAACATCGTCCACAATGAAAACCCGAAAGGCGTGGTCGTGCAGTTCGGCGGCCAGACGGCGATCAACCTGGCGGACCGCCTCGCTGAGGAAGGCGTGACCATCCTCGGCACAAGTCTTGACGATATCGACCGTGCAGAAGACAGGAAGCGTTTCGAGGCGCTGCTGCAGGACATCAAAGTCCCGCAGCCGCACGGCAAGACCGCGACGAACGAAGCGGAAGCACTGGAGAACGCGCGCCATATCGGATTCCCGGTCCTTGTGCGCCCGAGCTATGTCCTCGGCGGCCGTGCGATGGAGATCGTCTTCAACGAGAGCGAACTCGAGAACTATATGAGGAATGCCGTGAAAGCATCACCTGAACATCCCGTGCTCATCGACAGCTATCTGACGGGCAAGGAGATTGAGGTGGATGCGATATGCGACGGCGAGAATGTCATCATCCCGGGCATCATGGAACACATCGAAAGGGCGGGCGTGCACTCCGGTGACTCCATGGCGGTCTATCCGCCGGTCAACCTGTCGCAGGAGGAGATCGATACGCTTGTCGACTACACCGAGCGACTGGCCAAAGGTCTGAACATCATCGGCATCATCAATATCCAGTTCGTGCTCTCAAAAGACGGCATCTTCGTCCTCGAGGTCAACCCGAGATCGAGCCGTACGGTACCATTCATGAGCAAGATCACGGAAATCCCGATGGCGGGGCTCGCGATGCATGCGATACTCGGTAAAAAGCTCAGCGAAAGCGGCTATCCGCTCGGCCTGCAGCCGATCCAGCCGGGCTACTACGTCAAAGCACCTGTATTCAGCTTCTCCAAACTGAAAAATGTCGATGTCACGCTCGGACCTGAGATGAAATCGACCGGGGAAGTCATGGGCAAGGACGATACGCTCAATAAAGCCCTCTACAAGAGCCTTGTTGCGAGCGGCCTCGATGTGAAGGACCACGGCACGGCCCTCTTCACCATCGCGGACAAGGACAAATCGGAAGCCGTTGCACTCGCGAAAAGATTTTCACACTGCGGCTACCGCATCCTTGCAACGAAGGGCACGGCAGCTGCACTTGAAGAAGCGGACATCCCGGTGGTCACCGTTGAGAAGATCGGTGAAGGCGAACAGACACTGCTGCGCGCAATCCAGAACGGCAATGTACAGATCGTCGTCAATACGATGACTAAGGGCAAGGAAGTCGAAAGGGACGGCTTCAGGATACGCCGCGAATCCGTCGAGAACGGTGTGCCGTGCCTGACATCCCTCGACACTGCAAGAACGCTGATCGAAGTCATCGAAAGCATGACTTTCAATATGGATAAAATGTAGGTGAGAAAATGAAAAGTATCATGACCGTCATTTCCCAGGAGCAGATTGCCGATAAGATTTACGAGATGGTGCTGGAAGGCGAGATCACGCAGAACATGAAGACGCCGGGCCAGTTCGTGCATGTGAGGGTGAGTGATTCGACTTCGAATGTGCTGCGCAGGCCGATCTCCATTTCAGATATCGATGCGGAAAACTCACAGTTTACGATCACTTACAGGGCCGACGGGGAAGGGACACGGAAGCTTTCCCGCTTCAAGCGGGGGGATCACGTCGACCTCCTGTCACCGCTCGGCACCGGCTACCCGGTGGAACCAGCGGACCACGTCCTGATCATCGGCGGCGGCATCGGGGTGCCGCCGCTCTATGAACTCTCGAAACAGCTGAATGCGATCGGTGTGAAGACGACCCATGTGCTCGGCTTCAACTCGAGTAAGGATATTTTCTATGAAGAGAAGTTCCGCGCGCTCGGTGAGACCTTTATTGCGACGGTGGACGGCAGCCGCGGCACGGAAGGGTTCGTCACGGATGTGACAAGGAACTTGAAAGATTCATACGACCGGTTCTATGCATGCGGACCGAAGGTGATGCTGAAGGCGGTCAGTGATGAACTCGCGATCGACGGCTATGTGTCGCTCGAGGAAAGGATGGGCTGCGGCTTCGGTGTCTGCTATGCGTGCGTCTGTGAACGCGCGGACGGCACACAGGCAAAAGTGTGCACCGACGGCCCGGTATTCAGGAAAGGTGAGATCGTACTATGACAAATTCAAAACTCGCGGTTTCGCTGCCCGGCCTGGACCTTAAAAACCCGGTCATGCCTGCTTCCGGCTGCTTCAGCTTCGGGGAGGAATTCTCAAAGCTGTATGACTTATCCAAGCTCGGCGCCATCATGATCAAGGCGGCGACCGAGGAGCCCCGCGCGGGCAATAAAACACCCCGGGTCGCCGAGACCGCAAGCGGCATGCTGAATGCGATCGGCCTGCAGAATCCGGGCGTCGAACATATCATCGAACATGAACTGAAGTTTTTGGAGCAGTATGATGTGCCCGTGATCGCGAATGTTGCCGGCACGAAGATCGAGGACTATGTCAGCGTCGCCGGGAAGATTTCCAAAGCGCCGAACGTAAAGGCACTGGAGCTCAACATTTCATGCCCGAACGTCAAAGAAGGCGGCATCCAGTTCGGCACCGACCCTGAAACCGCCAGAAAACTGACATATGAAGTAAAAAACGCGTCAAGCGTCCCCGTTTATGTTAAACTATCACCAAATGTCACCCATATCGTGGACATGGCGAAAAGTGTGGGGGACATTGCGGACGGGCTGACGATGATCAATACGCTTGTCGGAATGCGGCTGGATGATGCCGGCAGGCCGATTTTGGCGAACATCACGGGCGGCCTCAGCGGACCGGCCATCAAACCGGTGTCCCTGAACATGATCTACCAGGTCAGGCAGCACATGCCTGACGTCCCGATAATCGGAATGGGGGGCATTGCAACAGCAGATGATATTCTGGATTACTTGTCGGTCGGCGCCGATGCGGTGGCTGTGGGGACGATGAACTTCACCGACCCTTACATCTGCCCGGCACTGATCGATGAGCTCGCAACAAGAGTCGGCACCCTCAATATAGATCATATCCATGATCTAAAAGGCAGGGCGTACTTATAAAACTAGGGGGAAATTATTATGAACACACCAATTATTGCACTCGATTTTCGGGAGTATGAAACGGTCAAAGAATTTTTGGGTCGGTTTGATGAGAAGCTGTTCGTCAAAGTTGGATTGGAACTTTATTTGTCCAACGGCCCAAAAATCATCGAAGAAATCCGTCAGATGGGTCATGATATTTTCCTGGATTTGAAACTTTATGATATTCCGAATACCGTCGGCAAGGCGATGGAGGGCATCGGCAGGCTGGATATCCAGATGACGAACGTCCATGCACAAGGCGGTACGGCAATGATGAAACGTGCTTTGGAATCATTCAAGGACGGCAATCCGGACGGCAAGCTGATCGCGGTGACGCAGCTGACGTCAATGACTGATGAAATGGTTGCCCGTGAGCAGCAGTCCGTGCTGTCATTGACGGAAAGCGTCGTGCATTACTCGAAGCTCGCGCAGCAGGCGGGGCTCGACGGCGTGGTGGCTTCACCGCTTGAGTCGGAAATCATCCATGAAAAAGTGGGGCCGGAATTCCTCACCGTCACACCGGGCATCCGTCTGGAAGAGGATTCCAATGATGACCAGGCGAGGGTCGTGACCCCCGCTGATGCAAGAAACAGGAAATCGGATTATATCGTTGTCGGGCGTTCGATTACGCAGGACAAAGATCCGGTGGATAAATACAACAGGATCAAGGCAATTTGGGAGGGCGTCACGGTTGAGTAGGGAAAGTGTAGCAAAAGCTTTACTTGATATAGGTGCAGTACAGGTCAGGCCGGATGACCCGTTCACATGGGCAAGCGGCATCATTTCACCGATATACTGCGATAACAGGCAGATCATCGGGCATGTGGAGACAAGGAAGGGCATCGTCAACGACTTTGCCGAGACGATCAGGGAGATCGCACCGGATGCGGAAGTGATTGCGGGCACGTCGACTGCAGGCATTCCGCATGCGGCTTTCATCAGTGAAGCGCTGGATCTGCCGATGAGCTATGTCCGGGGCAGCAAAAAGAAGCACGGCACCGGTAGGCTTATTGAAGGTGCGGCTGTCAAAGGGCGGAAAGTCGTTCTGATAGAGGACTTGATATCAACGGGCGGCTCAAGCATTGAAGCGGCTGAAATCCTGAGGGATGAAGGCGCGGAAGTCGAAGCCGTCGTTGCGATATTCTCGTATCAGCTTGAGAAGGCTGAGCAGAACTTCGAAGCTTCCGGATTCAAATGCGTCACACTGTCGGACCTAGACACACTGCTTGATGTAAGTGTGGAGGCGGACATGCTGACGGAGGATGAGAGGGCCGAAGTCGTGAAATTCAGAGACGAACTGTAAAATAGGAAAAGGATGCCGGTTGCCGGCATCCTTTTTTGTGGAGTCAGTCGAGTTTCGGATAAACGACCGTCTGATCCTCCTCGATGATCGGCATCGCGCCCCATTTGCCGAGCTCGTGGGGCGTGAGTTCTATTTCATCTTCAGAACGCCGGATGATATGGATGACTTCATGGCCGTGCGCCTTCAGCCAGTTACTGATGAGCAGGCGGTGGCAGCGGGCCGGATGATTTTCAGAACACATATAAGCGACGGTGTGATTCTGCGCAGTTTCGAGCAGGGTGTTTATTCCGTCGGCGAATTCCTCCGACAGAGTATAATCGGCATAATGATGGAATGATTGGTTCCGCCAGCCCTCATTGAGGGTCGGGCCGACGATCGAGGAGCTGCCGCGCCTTCCGCCGAGTGCCGGCATATGTTCATAATTTATATTCTCCTGTCTGAGCCATGTGCGCATGTCCTCCCCGTTGAAGTGTGGATGCTTTTTACTGTAGGGGAACGCCCGAACATCCGCGACGAAGTTTATTTCCGCGTGCGTGAGCATTTCAATGAATGCCTCTTTCGAGTAATCCGAGTGCCCGATCGTGTATATTTTCATGGAATCACCTTTTTAGTGGTCCATACCACCTTTGGGGGAATAAAAACCCGTGGCTTAAGAAGTGGGTTGAATTGCGGAATCGATTATCTTCAAGATTTCAGACGACTTAATCGAATATCGTTTGCGAAATCGATTATCTTCAGCATTCCAGGCGACTTAATCGAATAACACCCGCAAAATCGATTATCTTCAAGATTCCCGGTGACTTAATCGAATTTCCGCATCACTACTCCCTCAAAGCCCCAATCTGCCTCTCTTTACATTACTCCTGACGTAAAATTCACTGATCTCCCCATCCGAAAACGCCTGCACAAGACTCGGCGTGACCTTCCATGAGCGGTTGAGGACTTTCAACTCATGAATCAGCCGGCGGGCAGCATCCAGAATTGGAATATCAACTCCGCAAGGCGCACACCTGAACCAGTCCCTGTTCCTCCGCATCAATTTCCTCCCGCATCCTTTACAGAACACACCCTTAGCAAGCTCCCGGAACTCAACGGTCGTGTCGCGCTGATACTTGACGACATCGATTTTCCTCTCTTCCAATCTGGAAACGAGCCGGCTGTGGTCATAATGGTTGCCGGCCATCGCCTTGGACAGCTTCTTATGCAGATTGCTCCTTACGATGATCTCACCCGCCGCCGGCAAGTTGAAGATCGTCTGATTGGCATTGATGAACACCACCACATTGAACATGCGGATATCCGAACCGAAGCCGTAAAGCATTTTCCCGAGCATATCCCGCTGCCTCGCCACCTGCAGCAGCGGGCTCGCAAACTCACTGCCGTTTTCGAAATACCACTTGCCATCCTTATAAATGAGATCAAAACTGTAATTCTTGATCTCAAACGTGTATAAAAAATCTTTCGCCACCACCACATTATCCAGCTGGACGTGCGAAGCATCCTCCCTGGATTTCGTGGAGCGCCCCAAGACATCTTCGGGGTGGAAGCTGTAGTCCTTAATATGTATGATATTGCTCCCTTTAATAAACGGCTCGATGATGCCGTCAAATTCCAGTTCCCCGATAAAACCCGCTTCCAGTTTATGCAGTTCATCTTTTTCGTAAGCCGGCAGCATGTACCTCGCATGCAGTATCTCCAGCTGCTGATGCCGCCTCGTCTTCTCCCTCATTCAAGCGCCTCCGGTTTTTATTCCCATCATAAACCTCATCTAAATTGTTGTCATATCGCAACAATTCGATTTCTGCACCACAAATCAGGCACTTTTCCGGAAATCGCATCACAAAACATCCAGTTTTCGGGTTTCTGTCCCCCGAAATTCAAAATCTGTAAAATAAAGACCCGCAGGCAGAAGCTTGCGGGCCGGTACAACAATTTCTAAACGCCAAAAATCATATCGTTGATGATTTTGGCTTCTTCGTCGATATGGCGGGTGGTGAGTGAGACGTAAAGCTTGATCTTCGGCTCGGTGCCGGATGGCCTGAGGGCGATCCAGCCGTCTTCAAAATGAACCTTGATCACATTCGCGCGCGGCAGGTCGATCGCTTCGCTCCGGCCGTCATCAAAGCGGCGTTCGCCCGACAGATAATCCTCGAAGCACACGACTTTCCGCCCCTCGATCTCGCCGGGCGTATTCCTTCTGAACTGGTCCATGATCTCAGCGATTTTCTCGCGGCCGGCCAGGCCTTCGAAAGTATGGCTGATCATCTTCTCACTTTGATGCCCGAATTCTGCGTAAATCTCTTCAAGCCGGTCGACGAGCGTCAGTCCTGCGTTTTTCAGCTCCGATGCAAGCTTGACGATGGCGGGCACGATCTGGATCGCATCCTTATCACGGACGAAATCGCTGATCAGATAGCCGTAGCTCTCCTCGTAACCGAAGGCGAATTCGCGCGTAGTGTCTTCTTCAAGCGACTTTGCGACGGCGCCGATGTATTTGAAGCCGGTCAGCACTTCAACGGATTCCGCACCGAATTTATCTGCGACCTTACGGCTCAGATCACTCGTCACCACACTTTTCACCACGACGGGCGTGCGTTCAAACTCCGTCGTATTGAGGCGGTTGTGGAGTAAAATGATGCCGAGCTGGTTGCCGTTCAGATGCACATATTCACCTTCATGCATCACTTCAATGCCGATCCTGTCGGCATCCGGGTCCGTTGCGATGAGGAGATCCGCGCCGGCTTCCCCGCCGAGCGCCCGTGCGCCGGTGAACGCCGCGGGCTCTTCCGGATTCGGATTCTTCACGTGGGAAAAGTCGCTGTCGACTTCGCATTCCGCCTCGACAAGGTGGAGGCCGTCAAACCCGAGGTCGCGGAGGATGTATTCCGCAACCGGCAGTGCGGTGCCGTGAAGGCTTGAGAATACAACCGAAAGATCGGAGGCTGGGATGTCGCCGGTGAGCGACTTCACTTTCTCCTGGTAATCCTCATAATTCCGGTAGTCGATATGGCGGATCTGTCCACGCTCGAGCGCTTCATCAAAGTCAGCGGATGCAATACCGAAGACATCCTCGATGCCGTTGATCTCGTCACTTAAGGCTGCAGCCGGCGCGTCCGTCAGCTGGGCACCGTCCGCGCCGTACACTTTGATGCCGTTGTATTCCGGCGGGTTGTGGCTCGCCGTGATCATGATGCCGTAATCAGCCCCGTGGCGCCTTGTGAAGAAGGAGAGTTCGGGTGTGGTGATATAGCCTTCGGACAAATACACTTCAATGCCGTTTTCCGCAAGGACGGAAGCGATCGCCTCCGAAAATTCACGCGACAGGCGGCGGATATCGTAGCCGATCACGACACGGCCGCCGCCTTCCTTCCTGATCTGCCGGCTGAGGCCGTAGGCTACTTTCTCGACGGTATACCGGTTCAGCCTGTTCGGGCCGAGGCCGATTTTCCCACGTATGCCGGCCGTGCCGAACTTGAGCTCTTCGGCATGCGCATCTTCATGATCCGCTTCGCTTAAAGATCCATACATTTCTTCTGTAATCAGACTGCCGTTCAAATGTTTTTCCCATTCTTCCCTTGCCAATCCATTCACCTCATTCATGTCGTTACTTTCATTTTATCAATTTCCTGCCTGAGCGGTGTAACAAAAACCGTTTTCTGGTCGGTGTATGTCACAAATCCGGGTTTTGCGCCGGATATTTTATGCACATGCTTGATTTCCGTATAATCCACCGGCACGGATTCCGAACTGCCAGCCTTTGAATGGAAGGCTGCGATCTTCGCCGCATCCAGAATATCCGCCTCTTCGATTTCATGCGGCGGATGGGCGATGACCACGTGCGAGCCGGGGATGTCCTTCGTATGGAACCACAGATGGTTGTTGCGTGATTTCTTTGAAGTCAGATAGTCATTCTGCTTGTTGTTCTTGCCGACGAACACCGTGAGGCCGTTCGTGGTCCTGAACTCATGCAGCTGGATCTTCTGATTCTTCTTCTTTTTATTCGTCTTTTTGAATTTCAGTATGCCTTCTTCGACGAGCTCTTCCCTGATCTCCTCGACTTCTGCGGAAGTGGTGATCGTATCCATCTGGTGCAGCAGGCTCTCGAAATACTTCTTATCCGCGTGTGCTTTTTCCAGCTGTTCATAAGCCGTCGTCTCACGGTTTTTCAGCTTGTTGTACATGCGGTAGTATCTCTGTGCGTTCTCGCTCGGCGGGAGCTCCGGGTCGAGCGGTATGGTCACTTCCTCGCCGGTGTAGTAATCCTGGACGGTCACTTCCTTGTCATAGCGCTTTACTTCATGCATGAAGGCGGTGATCAGCTCGCCGTACTTCTGGTACTCATCCTTCTTCTCCGCTTCCGCAAGATCCTCATGCAGCTTCTCTATCTTGCGCTCCACCCGGTCGTACTCCCTCTCAATGACATGCAGATAATCCTGTGCCTTCTGGCGGATCATATTGTTCTGGAAGCGGCTGTGGTAGTAGTCATCGAGCAGGGCACTGAGTGTCGGGTACACTTCAGGTTCCGCATCCAGGTGATGCAGCTTCGTGAAATAAAAGACGTCCTTGTCGAGATGATACAGCACCGGTGTGACTTCTTCGGCGCGCCTGAGGCCCTCTTTTACCGCAGGGACGACGTTCTCTATCGTGAAGTGTTTTGCATGGTGCTCGATCTCCCTGATGAACAGCGGGCTGAAACCTTCCACCGCCTTCAATATCTGGCGGCCCAGTTTGCCGCTGTTGAAATCGATCCGGGCGGGGAGGCTGTTTATTTCATCGGTGCGCGGGTTCAGCTTCTCATCCGTCGGCGGCGCTTCATATTTGAAGCCGGGCATGACGGTACGGATATTGTTGTTCGGGGTCAGGTGCTTGATGCCTGTAATGATCTTGTAGTCTTCATCGGTCATGATGATGTTCGAATGTTTGCCCATGATCTCAAGTATCAGGATCCTTGTGATATCGTCGCCGATCTCATTTTTTGAATTGACCGTGATATGGACCCGCCGGTCGTTGCCGATCTGTTCGATGGACTTTATGATGCCGCCTTCCATATGCTTCCTCAGCACGCGGGAGAACATCGGCGGATCGAACGGGAATTCATATTTCTCCCGGGTCAGGTGGAATCTTGCATACATCGGATGGGCACTGATCAGCAGCTGGTGGTTTGCACCCTGGCTGCGCACTTTGAATATCAGTGTCGTTTCATCCATCTGCTGGATTTTATTGATTTTGCCCGATTGGATGATTTTCAGTTCATCACACAACGCATGGACAAAATTGCCGTCAAATGCCATTTACATCTCTCCTTAAATACATTACCTGAATATTTTACCATGAACATCAGTATATCAATAATTTTTCAGATGAATTTTGACAACATGTATGATACATTAAGAGATAATCACAAAAAAGAAAGGTAACTCGCTATGACTTCAGACAAAGGACTTTTGATCGTGCTCTCAGGGCCTTCAGGTGTCGGAAAAGGCACAGTAAGAAAGGCTATTTTTGATGATCCGGATACAGCTTTTAAATATTCAATTTCCATGACAACCCGTCGGCAGAGAGAAGGCGAAGTGGATGGTGTGGATTACTTTTTCAAGACGAGGGAAGAGTTCGAATCATTGATCGAACAGGATAAATTTATAGAATATGCCGAGTACGTGGGCAATTATTACGGTACGCCGATAGATTATGTGAAGGAAACGATGGAGAAGGGTTACGATGTCTTTTTGGAGATCGAAGTCGAAGGTGCCAAGCAGGTCCGCGAGAAGTTCCCGGAAGCGCTGTTCATCTTTCTGGCGCCGCCGGACCTCACCCAGCTTGAAGAGCGCCTGATCGGACGCGGCACCGACTCGATGGAAGTGATCAAACACCGCATCAGGGAAGCGAAACGTGAACTGAACCTGATGAACCTGTATGATTATGTCGTGATCAATGAAGATGTACAACAGGCGAAACGGCGTGTACAATGTATAGTTGAGGCTTCGCATATGAAGCGTGCACGCGTTGAATCAAAACTGAGGAAATTATTATTGGAGGTCAACAATTAATGTTATACCCACCGGTTCATGAGTTGAAGAAAAATGTGGATTCGAAATATCTTGTGGTGACCCTCGCTGCCAAACGGGCAAGGGAACTGCAGGACCATCCGGACAGGAGTATCCTTGACCGTTATGAATCTGCAAAGACAGTAGGCATGGCGCTTGAAGAGATTGCCGAAAATAGAGTAAGGCCACTAAACTAGCTGACAATACTTTGTCAGCTTTTTTTAAAATTGAGGTGAAGTGAAGATGGCGAATATTGTCATAGGTGTGACGGGAAGCATAGCGGCCTATAAGGCTGTCGACCTGACGAGCAAATTGATACAGAACGGACATGAAGTGAAGGTGGTGCTCACGGAAAATGCGCTGGAGTTCATCACCCCGCTCGCATTCCAGGCGATTGGACGCAATCATGTATATACGGATACATTCAAAGAAGAGGACCCTTCCGTGATTTCACACATCAACATCGGTGAATGGGCGGATCTGATCATCGTCGCCCCGGTCTCGGCCAATACGATCAGCAAGCTTGCGAACGGGATATACGACAACATGCTTTTGAATGTCCTCGCTGCAAATACGAAACCTGTACTTCTTGCGCCTGCAATGAATGTGCATATGTATGAACAGCCCGCGGTCCAGAGGAACATGCAGGTGCTGCTTGATGAGGGCTATCAGATGCTCGATGCGGAATCGGGCTTTCTTGCGTGCGGTTATAATGCCAAGGGCCGGATGGCAAATGTGCCGGACATATTGGGTTATATCGAAGACTTTTTAAGCGCGAGGGAAGATGCGCCGCTCGAGGGCAAAAAAGTGGTGATCACTGCAGGCCCGACACGGGAAGCGCTCGACCCGATCCGCTACCTGACGAACCACTCCAGCGGCAAGATGGGCTACAGCCTCGCCGAAGGCTTCAGATCACTCGGTGCAGAAGTCGTGCTGGTCAGCGGGCCGGTGAAACTCGCTCCGCCTGCCGGGGTGGAGGTGGTCGACGTCGTTTCAACCGAGGAGATGTTTGAAGCGGTGAAGCAGCATATGGATGCCGATATCGGCGTATTCGCCGCAGCGGTCAGCGACTACACCCCGGTGAGCTTTTCGGAGGGCAAGATGAAGAAGACCGATGACACCGACAACCTGGTGATCGAGCTGAAAAAGACGCAGGATATACTGAAGTATGCCGGCCACAACAATGAAGGGATGTACGTCGTCGGGTTCGCCGCCGAAACGGATGACGTCAAAAATTATGCGCTGAAGAAACTGAAGGACAAAAAAGCCGACTGCATCATCATGAATGATGTATCCAATCCTGCGATCGGCATGAACAGTGACGACAACGAAGTGACGCTGCTGTTCCGTGACGGCTCCGAAAAACACCTGGAGAAAGCGTCGAAAACTGAACTGTCCCAAAAGATCATCCGGGAACTCCTTGAACACACCGGACGTGAGCGATGATGTTTGCATCAGTGATCGTGAGCATCACGGCCAGTGATGTCAATAAAATATTCGAATACAAAATACCCGAGGGACTTACGGATATGATTAAAGTGGGCCACAGGGTGGTCGTCCCTTTCGGCCCCCGCCAGATCCAGGGCTATGTCGTCGACATCAAGGATGAGGTCGATTACGATCCGGCGAGGATCAAGCCGATCATACGCGCACTCGATGTGGAGCCGGTCCTCACACCGGAGCTGATCCGGCTGGCCGGGCACCTTGCGGACCACTACATCGCCTCCTATATATCGGTCATCGAGACGATACTGCCGGCGGCGCTGAAAAGCAGATCGAAGAAGATGCTGTCGCTCGACAACCCTGGCGGTGAGGCATCACTCACATGGCAGGGGATGAACCTGCCCCCCGAAGTGGAAGTGAAAAAATTATCCACGTCACAGCTTGCTGCATTGAAGCCTTTCATCGCCTCGGGCGAAGTTACGGAAAAAACGGTGCTCACCCAGCATACGAAGCAGAAATATGCACGGGCCTTAAAGCCCACCTTCGCACCGCGCGGTGATTTCGGCCGTGCCCATAAGCAGCTCGAGCTGCTCGATTTCATCGAACAGCATGATGAGCATGTGCTGCTTTCGGTCGTGCTCGAAAACGGCTACACCGCCGGGACTGTGAATGAGCTGGTCAAAAAAGGATATGTTGAACGGATCGATGTGGTGGTCGACCGGGATCCTTACAAATCGAGGGTCTTCGAAGAGGATCTGCCGAAGGCACTGAACAGGGAGCAGCAGCATGCCTATGAGAAAATAAAACATGCCGTCGATGAAGACATCCCGGAGACGTTCCTGCTTCACGGGGTGACCGGAAGCGGCAAGACGGAAATCTACCTCCAGACCATCGCACATGTGCTGGATAAAGGCCGCACCGCACTGATGCTTGTGCCGGAGATTGCCCTCACCCCCCAGATGGTCAACCGCTTCAAGGCGCGGTTCGGCGATGAGGTGGCGGTGCTGCACTCAGGGCTCTCGCACGGTGAAAAATATGACGAGTGGCTGAAGGTGCGGAACGGCGGTGCGAAAGTGGTCGTCGGCGCGCGGAGCAGCGTGTTCGCGCCTGTCGAAAAGCTCGGCGTCATCATCATTGATGAAGAGCATGAAACGACATATAAACAGCAGGACCGGCCGATGTACCATGCAGCGGAAGTTGCGAAATACCGCAGCCGGTATTATAATTGCCCGGTGATTCTCGGCTCGGCAACACCATCACTTGAAAGCTATGCACGCAGCGAGCGGGGCGTCTATACAAGGCTTGAACTGAACCACAGGGCGGTCACGGAGGCGCTCACCGAGACGAAGATCGTCGATATGTCCATCGAGCACAGGAACGGCAACATCTCGATCGTGTCGGAAGCGCTGAAGGAAGCGATAGAAGAGCGCATCCGGCACGGCGAACAGACCGTGCTTTTGCTCAACAGGCGGGGTTATGCGAATTTCCAGATCTGCCAGAGCTGCGGCCACGTGCCGAACTGCCCGAACTGCGATATTTCACTGACTTACCACAAAGCGCAGTTTTCACTCATGTGCCATTACTGCGGCTATGAGGACGCCGTAAAGCGCGAATGTGACAGCTGCGGCAGCGACGAAGTCACTTTCAGGGGCACAGGCACCGAAAAGGTGGAGGAAGTGCTCAAGGATATGTTCAACACCGATATCGTCAGGATGGATAACGACACGACCCGCAGGAAAGGCATGCATGAAAAACTTTTGAACACATTCGAACAGAATGAAATCCCGATCCTCCTCGGCACCCAGATGATCGCAAAAGGGCTGGATTACCCGAATGTCACTCTTGTCGGGGTGCTGAATGCGGATACGATGCTGAACATCCCCGACTTCAGGGCCAACGAGAAGACCTATCAGCTGCTCACCCAGGTGGCGGGCCGGGCCGGCAGGCATGAATTGTCCGGGGAAGTGATCTTCCAGACATACAACCCTGACCACTATGCGATAGAGCTCGCGAGATCGAACGATTACAGGGCGTTCTACGACAAGGAGATGGCCTTCAGAAGACTTGCGAGATATTCCCCGTACTACTTCCATGTACTGTTCACGGTGTCGCATGAAACGGTGCAGAAATGCCTGGAGGCGACGACGCACATCCATAAGATGATTGTGGACAATGTGACGGACAGGGCGATCATCGTCGGCCCGTCCCCGAGCCCCATCGAGCGGATCAACAATCAGTTCCGTTTTCAAATATTGCTTAAATATAAAAATGAACCGAATCTCTTGGAAGTTCTGCATGAAATCAATCTGCACTACAACGAGCTCTACAAAAAAGAGAAGCTCTCACTGAAGATTGATGTGGACCCAAAATATATTATGTAGGAGGAAACGATGCCCAATATCATATTCATGGGGACGCCTGATTTTTCGGTGCCCATATTAAAAGATCTCAACGCGGCATACGGGGTGGATCTTGTAGTGAGCCAGCCCGACAAGCCGGTCGGAAGGAAACGCATCATGACCCCGCCGAAAGTTGCGGCGGCGGCCAATGAACTGGACATAGAGGTGTACCAGCCTGAAAACATCAAGGACGAGGAAGCGATGCGGAAACTCGAAAGCATCGATCCCGACATCATCGTCACCGCGGCATACGGGCAGATACTGCCAAAAGCGCTGCTCGAGCTGCCGAAGCACGGTGCGGTCAATGTGCATGCCTCCCTGCTGCCGAAGTTCAGGGGCGGTGCACCGATACACCATGCGGTGATGGCAGGCGCGGAAAAGACCGGGATCACCATCATGTATATGGCTGAAGGACTCGATTCCGGCGACATCATCTCACAGCGGGAGATACCGATACTCGAAGAGGACGACACGGGTGCGCTCCATGACAAGCTGAGCCGGCTCGGCAGCGAACTGCTGCTCCAGACGCTGCCGTCGATCTTGGAAGGCTCCAATGAAAGCATCCCGCAGGACCACGCATCCGCAACCTACAGTCCGAACATCTCAAAAGAGGATGAGCGGCTCGACCTCGACAGGCCGGCACAGGAAGTCTTCAATCATATACGCGGCCTTTCACCTTTTCCGGGCGCATACACGAAACTCGGCGACAAACGTCTTAAGATCTACGGCGCAAAACTCACAGGCGAGAAGACGGCGAAGCCTGCCGGTGAGATATTGGGCGTCCATGATGAAGGATTCCTGGTTGCGGCAGGCGATGAGAAACTGCTGATCACGGAAGTCCAGCTTGCAGGGAAGAAAAGGACGTCTGCGAAGGAATTTATTCAAAACCGACGGGATCTCGTCGGTCAATCGTTAGGATGATGAAGATGAGTGTAAGGGAGACGGCATTTGCCGCTTATATGAAGATAATGGACGAGAAGGCCTACAGCAACATCGTCATAGATGAAGTGCTGAAGTCCGGCGAACTTTCCGGGAAAGATGCAGGGCTCTTCACCGAGCTGATCTACGGCACGCTGTCACGGAGGCTCACGCTGGAGTTTTATCTGCAGCCGTTCCTCAGGACGAAAGTGAAGAAATGGCACAGGCACCTGCTCGAGATGGCCGCCTATCAGATGATCTACCTGGACCGGGTGCCGGCGTATGCCGTCATCAATGAAACCGTCGAGATCGCCAAGGAATACGGCGGCAGGCAGGCGGGGAACACGACGAACGCCATCCTGAGGAACCTGATGCGCGAACCGCTCCGGGATACATCGGAAATAAAAGACCCGCAGAAGAAGCTGTCGGTGGAGACGAGCATCCCCAAGTGGATGATCAGCCACTGGGTCACGCATTACAAGGCGGAGGGGCCTGAAAGGATTGCGCAGAGCCTCACTGAAAACCCCGAGATGTACATCAGGGTGAACTCCAGGCAGACGGATCCCGAGACACTGAAGGAAAGGCTCGCCCTTGAAGGCCATCCGGTGGAAACGACTGAGCTGCATCCGGATGCACTCACCGTCACGAGCGGTGCGAGCATTATGAACACCGATGCCTACAGGGACGGCGATTTCAGCATCCAGGACGTGAGTTCGATGTTCGTAAACACCGCCCTCGATCCGCAGGACGGGGAAGTGATACTCGATGCGTGCAGCGCACCGGGCGGAAAGGGCCTGCATGCGCTTGAGAAGAATCCGTCCGGGCATGTCGATCTGAGCGACATCTACGATCATAAGGTGCGGACTATCGAGCGTAATGCCAAAAGGCTCAAACTCGACAACTTCGATGCCTTCAAAGGGGATGCGACAGAGCATGAATACCCTAAGATGTACGATAAGATCATCGTCGATGCGCCGTGTTCCGGCCTCGGGGTCATCAAAAGGAAACCTGAAATCAGATACGAGCGGAACAGTAAGGACATCGACAGCCTAGTCGACCTGCAGCTCAGGATACTCGACCATGTGAAACAGTTCCTGAAACCCGGCGGCATCCTGATCTATGCGACATGCACGATCCATCAGATGGAAAATGAAAATGTGGCATATACATTTATCAAAAGTAATGATAACTTTAAGTTTGACGAGTTTCACATTCCGGCACTGGATTTCACAGGGCCGCACCGGCAGATACTGCCACATGAATTAAATACCGACGGCTTTTTCATCGCCCGGTTCAAAAAGGATGTTTAAAATGATTGTAAGACCCGATATAAAACCAGTAAAAGATTTATTCCAGCCGGATTTCGATACACCGTCCGTCTATAATCTGTCGAAGGATGACCTGACTGACATCATGACGGAGTGGGGGGAGGATGCGTACCGCGGCAGCCAGGTATTCGAATGGCTGTACAGCCACCGTGTGGATGATTTCGATGAAATGAAGAACCTGCCGAAGTCCCTCCGCGAGAAACTGAAGTCGCATTACAGCATCGAACCGCTGGAGACCCTCGTCAAACAGGAGAGTGTCGACGGCACGATGAAGTTCCTCTTCAAGCTGAGGGACGGCTATACGATAGAGACGGTGCTGATGCGCCATGATTACGGGAATTCGGTATGTGTGACGACACAGGTCGGCTGCCGGATCGGCTGCTCGTTCTGTGCCTCGACGCTCGGCGGGCTGAAACGGAACCTTGAAGCAGGCGAAATCGTCTCCCAGGTCGTGCAGATCCAAAAAGCCCTCGATGAAACGGATGAGCGTGTATCAAGCATCGTCATCATGGGCATCGGCGAGCCGTTTGAAAACTACAATCCGATGATGCAGTTCATCAGGATCGTTAACCACGATGACGGGCTGAACATCGGTGCCCGCCACATCACGGTCTCGACAAGCGGCATCGTCCCGAGAATATATGACTTCGCAGACGAGGATATCCAGATCAATTTCGCGGTGAGCCTCCATGCACCGACGGATGAGCAGCGTTCCCGCCTGATGCCGGTCAACCGTGCGTATGACATCGAGAAGCTCATGCATTCACTGAGGTATTACCAGCAGCAGACCGGCCGCAGGATTTCATTCGAATACGGGTTGTTCGGCGGCGTCAATGACAGGAAGGAAGACGCACTGAAACTTGCGGAACTGATCGAAGATCTGAAGTGCCATGTCAACCTCATCCCGGTGAACCATGTGCCTGAGCGGAACTATGTGAGGACGAAGCGTGACGATATATTCGATTTTCTTGAAACACTCAATCATCAGGGCATCAACGCCACGGTGAGGCGTGAACAGGGGACGGACATAGATGCCGCATGCGGACAGCTGAGAGCAAAAGAATCAAAAGAAGAAACGGGGAGTTAACTTGGAAATCATTGACAAGAGCATTCGTGGTAAATTTCGTGAACTGAATGAAGACAGGACCGGCGTTTTTTACAATGGCACAAATCAGGTGCTGTTCCTGGTCGCGGACGGCATGGGCGGTCATGCGCACGGAGATGTGGCATCGAAATTTGTCAATGATGAGATCCAGGCGGCCTGGGAACAGGAGAACCTCATCAAAAGCGGCCAGGCGGAGGATTTCCTGCGTGAACTGGTCATCCGGACCAACCGCAGGCTGTACGACCTGCAGCATGGTCACCCGGATTACAGGGGCATGGGCACGACACTCGTGCTTGCCGCCATCATCGAAGATGTCATATTCATACTGAATGTCGGGGATTCAAGGGCATATGTGATGCGGCGCCGTTCGATCGAGCAGGTGACGCGGGACCATTCTTTCGTCAACCTCCTTGTGGAGTCCGGCGAAATCACTGAAGAAGAGGCCCAGAACCACCCCAAAAGGAACATCATCACAAAAGCGATGGGCACCGACAGGCTGATCCAGCCGGATATATTCCGGCTCAGGAACAAGCAGTACGACTACATCCTCCTTGCATCCGACGGTCTGACGGATGTCCTCCGGGAGGATGACATCCACCGTACGCTGTATCAGCAGAACTTAAGTCTGATGGAAAGGCTCGACTCATTGATCAGGCAGGCTGAAGATAATGCATCCAGGGATAACATAAGCGTCTGTCTTGCCGGCCTGAAAGTGGGTGCGGCAATGTGATAGGCAGATTACTGTCGGAACGGTACAAAATACTGAAGTACCTCGGCGGGGGGATGAGCTCCGTCTACCTTGCGGAAGATATCATATTGAACCGCAACGTGGTGGTCAAAATGATCAAGGTGGATGCTCATGATGAGGAGCGGTCGCGGCTCAGGTTCCAGCGTGAAGTCCAGAGCACGATCCAGCTCTCCCACCCGAATATCGTGAATGTCCTCGATGTGGATGAGACGGATGAGTACCAGCTGCTCGTCACCGAAGTTGTGGACGGACCGACATTAAAGCAATATATCAAGGAGAATCATCCGATTTCAATCGAGGAGTCGGTGAATCTCGCCGTCCAGATACTGGACGGCATTGAACATGCGCACAACAGGGGCATCATCCACCGTGACATCAAGCCGCAAAACATCCTGCTGGATGGTGAGAACCGGGTGAGGATCACCGATTTCGGCATCGCCAAGGCACTCAGTGAGACAAGGATGACAGAGACCAACCAGGTCATGGGTTCCGTACAGTACATCTCGCCTGAGCAGGCAAAAGGTCAGAACACCGATGAGCGGACGGACATTTATTCCTTCGGGATCGTTTTATTCGAACTGCTGACAGGCGAAGTGCCGTTCAGCGGGGAGACACCGGTGTCGGTCGCTCTGAAGCAGATATCGGAAAAGCTGCCGGAAATCGACGATTACAGGACGATCCCACAGGGGCTTAAGAACATCATTCTGAAATGCACCGAAAAGAAACCGGCGGACCGTTACCGTCATGTCGATATGATCCTGGAAGACTTGAGGAAATACGACACCATCGATACACCATATATGCATACCGGTGCAGAGGACGGCTCCACGATACAGACCGGGAAAATAAAACCCGCGCCGAAGGCGGCAGCATCTTCTGCCATCGCCGCGGGGCCGCCCGAAAAGAAAAAAAGCGGATGGCTATGGCTCATCCCTCTATTGTTCATGCTCGCCGCCGCGGGACTCGGTGCTTATATGATGTTCGGCCAGGAAGAAGAAGTGACGGCCCTCACCATGCCCGACTTCCAGGGGATGTCCCTTGAGGCTGCGGAAGCGAGCCTTGCGGAACATCAGCTTGAGATGGGCGAGGTCACCGAGGAGTATAACGAGACATTCGAAGCCGGGGAAGTCGTGGAGACCAGCCCGAAGAGCGGTGCCACCGTCGAATTCGGGACTGCCGTCGACTTCATCGTAAGCGCCGGGGAAGCGCCATTCGTGATGACGGACTTCACCGGTGAGAACTTCTCCGACATCCAGCAGCAGCTGAATGAAATCAACTTCAACCGCATAGATCTGACGGAAGTGTATGCCGATGCAGAGCCCGGCACGATCCTCAGCCAGTCGATCGGGCCTGGTGAGGAAATCCGGCCGGATGAACACAATCTCCAGCTCGAAGTCTCCCGGGGCGTCGAACCGGTGGAAATCGTGAATTATGCCGGGGAGCCGTTCGAAGAGGCAAGGGATGCACTCGAACAGAACGGCTTCAACGTCGTCATTTCCCAGGAGCTCTACAGTGAAGACGTCGAACAGGGCGCCGTCATCAGCCAGGATCCGAGCTACGGCAGCTTCCTGCCCGGATCGACCATAAACCTGGTCGTTTCAATCGGTCCGGAGCCGCCTCAGAACATGCTCTATTCCACAACCGTCAATATACCGTACGGGGAGGAGGACGAGGATGATGACGGGGAGGATTCTTCGGAAGAGGCCCCGCCCAAAACCGTCAACATTCATATAGAGGATGCAAACAATCCGGACATCGGGGAAGTTTATGAAACTTTCGAGATCACGGAAGATACGGCACATACTGTCCGCCTTGAGATCGAACCCGGTGAGACGGGTGCGTTTATGGTGGAAGTGGACGGGGAAGAAGTAATCGATGAGGAGATACCATACGAAGAATAGGGATATTGCGTGAATCCCATGCAAATGTTGGTAATCGCTGATCGCTTTATAATATAATGAATTAGAAAACAGTTAATTGGAGGATCTTTCATGGCTACTATCAAAAAAGACAAAGGTATCGACAACACAGCTAAAATAATGAAACAGGGCTATTTGTACACCACGAACCAGCGGGAGCGTCTCGGCGTCAAAGACGGCGTATTCGAAACCCGTGCACTCGGCGGTAAGAAAATCATCATCTTATCCGGAAAAGACGGTGCCGAGCTGTTCTATGACAACGATAAAGTGGAACGTTCGGGTACATTGCCGAAACGTGTCGTCAATACATTATTCGGTAAAGGTGCGATCCATACGACGACTGGTAAAGTCCATATCGACCGTAAGGCACTGTTCATGTCACTGATGACGGAAGGCAACCTGCAGTATCTGCGGGAGCTGACGCGCAACCACTGGCTTATGAACACGCAGAGGATGGAAAATATGGATCAGGTCAACGTATACCGTGAATCCATCATCCTCCTGACGAAAGTCGGCACACGCTGGGCGGGTGTCCAGGCACCTGAAAAAGAGATCGAGAACATCGCGACGGATATGGACATCATGATCGACTCGTTCAAGGCAATCGGCAGTGCCTTCAAGGGCTACAGGGCATCGAAGGCAGCACGCCGCCGCGTGGAGGACTGGCTTGAAGACCAGATCATCCAGACGCGTAAAGGCAAGATCCATCCGCCGAAAGGCACAGCGCTTTATGAATTTGCACACTGGAAAGACTACAAGGGCGAGCCGATGGATTCAAGGTTGTGCGGCATCGACCTGATGAACACATTCCGTCCGTTGATCGCGATCAACAGATTCATCGCTTTCGGCGCCCTGGCAATGTATGAAAACCCGGTGGCGAGAGAAAAGATCAAGCAGGATGACGATTATGCCTACATGTTCGCACAGGAAGTGAGACGTTTCTATCCATTCGTCCCTTACCTGCCAGGAAAAGTGAAAGAAGATTTTCAGTATAAAGGCTATGATTTCGAAAAGGATACGATGCTTGCGATCGATATTTACGGAACGATGCATGACCCGAATGTATGGGAAAACCCGAATGAGTTCTACCCGGAAAGGTTCAAGGACTGGGACGGCAGCCCGTTCGACCTCATCCCGCAGGGCGGCGGCGATTACTACACGAACCACCGCTGTGCAGGCGAGTGGATGACGGTCATCATCATGCAGGAGACGATGAAATATTTCGCTTCACGCATCACTTACGATGTGCCTGAGCAGGATCTGACTGTTGACCTCAACAGCCTGCCTGGTTATGTGAAGAGCGGATTCATCATTGAAAATGTCCGTGAAGTCGTAGACAGGGACTAAAATGACCGATTGAATGAAAAAAGCCTCTCCATCACCGGAGAGGCTTTCTTTTATAATTCTTCCCGCTCACCCTCATACTCGAGGATGCCGCCTTCGACATTGACCGCGTCGTACCCCTGCTCAAGGAGTGCATGCTGGACGTTTTCGCTGCGTCTGCCGCTTCTGCACATGATATAGAGTGTGTCGTCTTTATGCTTCTTCAGGGTTTCATCTTCAATGCTGAGGGTGGACATGGGAAGGAGGATTGCACCGGGCACATAGCCGGTCTCCTTCAGTTCATCGGTTTCCCTGACGTCGATCAAAACCGCATCATCATTTTTGATGATGTCGTTTATTTCGCTTACGTGTACTGTTTTAGCCATAATTTCAAACCTTTCTAATATGTTTTGATGATTTTATTTTACCATAACCGGTGAACTGTTATAATTGATGTATTATAATATTTGGGGTGAGTTATGAAGAAAGGTCAGATTGTAAAAGCGTTGAGCGGTTTTTATTACGTCAAATCGGAAGACCGGATCTACCAGGCGCGCGCACGCGGCCTGTTCAGGAAGACTTCCGAGTCGCCCCTTGTAGGCGACATCGTCCGGTTCCAGATAGAAAACGAGACGGAAGGCTACATCACCGCGATCGATGAACGGAGGAATTCGATGGTGCGGCCGCCGGTGGCGAACATCGATCAGGTGCTGCTCGCCATGAGCCTGGTCTCGCCTGATTTCAATTACTATCTGCTCGACCGGTTCATCGCCTATGCGGAGGCCCAGGACATGAAGCCGGTGGTCGTCATCACCAAGACAGATCTCGCCGGGGACGAAGCGCTGATGGCGGAGATCCGGGAAGTGTATGACATGTATCCGGTGTTCTTCACCGATAATAATAAAGTCGATGATGAGATGCTGTCCATCTTCAAAGATAAGCTGAGTGTCCTTGCAGGGCAGTCGGGTGTCGGGAAATCGACGCTGATCAACACGATACTGCCCGGGACGGCGCTCATCACGGATGAAATTTCAAACAAGCTGAACCGGGGCAAGCATACGACCCGGCATGTCGAGTTGATTGAAATCGCCGGCGGGTACATCGCCGATACACCGGGCTTCAGCACAATTGATTTTTCAATGATCGACAAATATAACCTGAAATCATGTTTTATAGATTTCGACGGACCGGGTGAGGAATGCAAGTTCAGGGAATGCCTCCACATCAACGAACCGAAATGCGGTGTGAAGCTGGCCGTGGAAGAGGGGCGGCTTGCAGCCTCCAGATACGAGAGTTACAAACAGATATTCGAAGAGATAGAATCCAGAAAAGAGAGGTACTGACATGAATAAAGTGCTGCCATCACTCCTTGCGAGTGATTTTTCAAGACTAGGTGAAGAAATCAGGACGATGGAGGAGGCGGGTGCCGATATTTTCCATCTGGACATCATGGACGGCCAGTTCGTGCCGAACATATCCTACGGGCTGCCGGTCGTCGAAGCGATCAGCAGGGCATCCGGCATACCGCTCGATGTGCATCTGATGACATTGAACCCGGATCAGTTCATCGATGAATTCAAAGATTTGGGCGTGGATATGCTGTCTTTCCATATTGAAGCGTCCGACCATCCGCACCGGGTGGTGCAGCTGATCAAGAGCAAAGGGATGAAGGCGGGCATCGCCCTGAATCCGCATACGCCGGTCTCACACGTACAGCATCTGCTCGGCGACGTCGATTTCGTCCTGATCATGACCGTGAACCCTGGGTTCGGCGGCCAGAGCTTCATAGAGGAGGGCCTCGTCAAGATTGCGGAATTGAACAGCATCAGGCGTGAGAAGAACCTCCAGTTTGAAATCGAAGTGGACGGCGGCATCAATGATGAAACCGCAGCATTGTGCAAGGCGGAGGGCGCGGAGCTTCTCGTGAGCGGGTCCTACCTGTTCAAGGCGGAAGATAAGAAAGCCACCATCGAAGCGCTGCGTAAGTAACCGATGCATATCAACATTTTAATCAGGGAGACGGATGCTCCGATCCCGGACATGAAAAACGCGCGCTGGGCCGGGGTCGACCGCGGTGTGTATCTGCTGCTTGAAGCGGGGGTCACCCCGCTTTTCACATACGGGGATTTCGACTCGATCACCGAGGCTGAGCGGCGGTATATTGATGAGAGGCTCGATATCAACCCTGTCGAAAGCGAGAAGGATGATACGGATCTTGAAATTGCGCTGCTCGACCTTGCAGGGAAGGGATATGCGTCAATCGATGTGTACGGTGCCACAGGCGGCAGGCTGGATCATTTATTCGGCAACGTGCAGCTGCTCTTAAATCCGGAACTTGCCGGTGTCAGGATCCGGATCATCGATCCGCAGAATGTCCTCGAACTTCTTGGCGAAGGTGAACACGAACCGGTGAGGAATCAGGCGATGAGATATGTTTCATTCATCCCCCTGTTCCAGAATACGGTGCTGACGCTCGACGGGTTCAAATATCCGCTGGAGCAGACACCGCTCACATTGGGCTCGACACTCACCATCAGCAATGAATTCCTGCATGAAAAAGCTTATGTAAAGACATCACAGCCAATATTAATGATACAATCGAATGATTGAATGGAGGTGGCATCATGATATTGATGGGGGCTATAGCGAATGCGCTTGCGATATTCATCGGGGGGTTGCTCGGTCTTGTCTTCACTTTCATCCCCGAGACCATCAAAGACTCCATAATGAAAATACAGGCACTGGTCATCATGACGCTCGGTATACAGATGGTGGTCGGGGCTGAGGCGATCATCATCACGCTGCTCAGCCTGATCATCGGGACGATCATCGGCGAACTGATCCAGCTGGAGGCGCTGCTGAACCGTTTCGGCCACTGGATGGAGATCCGGCTCGGTGATAAGCACTCCGGTAACCTCTCCCAGGGGTTCGTCTCGGGGACACTTGTATTCATCGTGGGCGCCATGGCGATCGTCGGGGGCCTGGATGCGGGGCTCAGGGGTTCCAATGACGTCCTCTATACAAAAGCGATGATGGACTTCTTCATCGCCATCGTCATGACGACCACTTACGGACTCGGTGTGATCATATCCGGTGTGCCGGCGTTCATTTACATCTCGATCATCATCCTGTCTGCACAGGGGATCGCCACAGTCATCCCGGAAGTGATACTTGAGCAGATCATCTTCCAGGTCAGTGCCACGGGCGGCGTCATACTGCTTGCGATCGGGATGAACATGATGAACATCACGAAAATGCGCGTCGGGAACATGATCCCGGCCATCTTCGTCGGAATGATCATGGTTTACATCATAAACATCATATAAGACGAAAAAAGCAGCCTTCAGGCTGCTTTTTATTTTGGGCCGGATGCATAAGTCCAAAAAAACACCATATAAACACAAAAATCCCCATCATCATCCGGATGATGGGGATTCAGCACGCAGGATTAAACGCGTTCAACTTTACCTGATTTAAGAGCACGGGCTGAAACCCATACTTTTTGAGGTTTGCCGTCGATCATGACTCTGACTTTCTGCAAGTTGGCGCCGAAGCGTCTTTTGTTTGCATTCATAGCGTGTGAACGGTTGTTGCCTGTCGCACTTTTACGTCCAGTGTAATAACATTCTTTGCTCATGCCGTACATCTCCTTTATTAACAAAATTCACTTTAATTTGATTGTATCATCTTTGACATACTATAACATAATACATGAAATTCCGTCCGGTGTCCAGTGGAAATCGCAGTATGCCGATGAACACCACCGGCAGGCCGGCGGGACTCCATTTTAACATATCCGGACCCGGCTGCAATGGCGGAGTTGAGCGGCTTATTCTTTCAACTTTTCCGGCAATAAATTATAATGTAGATAAGCGCATAAATACACCCGGCGTCCGGGCGGTGAAATTATCTGTAAAGAATCATGATTGTGCCTTGTAATTGACGAATGTTTTTGATTATAATTATATGATGTACTGGAGGCGAGGGAATGACACTCGAAATTAAAAATGAACTTGGATCAATCGACATCGCAATCGATGTGATAGCAAACATTGCCGGTGAAGCTGTAGTGGAAAGCTACGGTGTGGTTGGCATGGCCTCGAGGCACCAGGTGAGGGACGGTTTTGCCGAACTGCTCGGCAAGGAGAACTATTCCCGCGGTGTCGTAGTGGAAAACAATGACGGCCTTCTTGATGTCGACCTGTACATTATCGTCGGCTACGGTGTGAAGATATCCGAAGTTGCAAATAATGTGCAGACAAGCGTGAAATACAGACTGGAAAAAACTTTTGGATTGACCATAAATACAATTAACATTCATGTACAAGGTGTCAGAATGATTAATACGGATGAGTAAGCTGGGAGGACATGATGATATCATGGATAAGATAGATGGTGTAATTTTCAGAGATATGATTTTGACGGGTGCTGACAATTTGAGGCAGCACGCAGATTATGTTGATTCACTGAATGTTTTCCCGGTGCCTGACGGTGACACCGGTACGAACATGAATTTATCGATGACTTCGGGTGCCGATGAAGTCAGCGGCAGGGAAATCGAACATATGGGGGAGATGGGCAGGCATTTCTCCAAAGGGCTGCTGATGGGCGCCCGCGGCAATTCAGGTGTGATCCTCTCACAGCTGTTCCGCGGGTTTTCAAAAGCGATCGAGGATGAAGAGTCGGTGGATGCGAAATCTTTCGCGGCCGCCCTCGACCAGGGTGTGAAGACAGCCTATAAAGCTGTGATGAAGCCTGTTGAAGGCACGATACTCACGGTCGCCAAAGATTCAAGTGCGACGGCCGTCGAGAAGGCTGAAACCTCCGAATCGCTGATTGAAGTGATGGAGGCGGTGATCGAGGAGGCAAAGGCGTCTTTGAAGCGTACACCGGACCTCCTCCCTGTGCTTAAAGAAGTCGGCGTCGTCGATTCCGGCGGGCAGGGTCTCGTATATGTGTATGAAGGGTTCCTCGCCGCCATGAAAGGTGAAAAGGTCGAAGTAGCCGAAGAGGCGCTCGATACCGAGACGTTCGTCAATGATGAACATGACTTCAATGAATTCATGTCCGTCGAGGACATTGAATATGGCTTCTGTACGGAGTTCATGGTACGATTCGAAGACGGCAAGCGTGAATTTAACGAAGAAGAGTTCCGGAACGAAATGGAAGGGTTCGGCGACTCGCTCCTCGTGATCTCCGATGATGAAATCGTCAAAGTGCACGTGCATACCGAAACGCCCGGCGAAGCGATGACATACGGCGCGAGCTACGGTGAGCTGATCAAGATGAAGATCGAGAACATGCGCGAACAGTTCAGGGAAGTTCACGGCAGCAAGGCGGATACGGCGGTGAAGGAGAAGCAGTCATATGACACCGCCGTCATCACCGTATCTTCAGGAGACGGCATCAAGGCGCTGTTTGAAAGTGTCGGCGTCACACATGTCATCAACGGCGGACAGACGATGAATCCATCCACCGAAGACATACTGAATACGATCAAAGACGACGAAGTGAAGCAGGTCATCATCCTGCCGAACAATAAAAACATCATCATGGCGGCAGAGCAGGCCCAGCAGATGCTGGACATCCCCGCAGTCGTCATCCCGACCACATCAATCCCGGAAGGACTTTCCAGCATGCTGATGTTCTCCCCTGACGGGTCGCTCGAACAGAATGAAGAAGCGATGAAGGCCGCACTCGAGCATGTGAAGACCGGACAGGTGACCTACGCCGTGCGCGACACCAAAATCGACGGCATAGAGATCAAAAAGGACCAGCATATGGGCATCAACAACGGCAAGATCGATGTCGCCTCCGACTCCCGGAGCGAGACGCTCGAGAACCTCATCGTCAGCATGCTTGATGAGGATGCGGAGATCGTCACGGTGATCATTGGTGATGAAGGCTCTGAGGACGAAGTCGATGCGATTGTGGAAAAGCTGGAAGACAGCTATAATGATATTGAATTTGAGATTCACGACGGTCAGCAGCCGGTCTACAGTTACCTTGTATCTGTAGAGTAATTGCTCAAAAAAGACAGAATGCCACATCAGTGCGATCACTGATGTGGTATTTTTACAATGGAGGTTCCAGATATGAAGTATAAAAGTGTATTTGATATAATCGGCCCGGTGATGGTCGGACCGTCATCCTCGCATACCGCGGGGGCGGCGCGCATCGGCCTGCTGGCCAAAAGTCTTTTCGGCGGCACGCCGGATTACGTGGATATATATTTATACGGCTCCTTCAAGGACACGTACCGCGGACACGGCACCGACGTCGCCCTGATCGGCGGGCTGCTCGGTTTTGATACAGACGACAACCGGATCATCAAAGCCAAGGAATATGCAGAAGAGGTCGGCATGCAGGTGAATTTCATCGAGATGGAAGAGGAACGGAGCCACCCGAATACGGCGATGCTCCGGCTCGTCAAAGGTGAGGAACGCCTGATGATTGAAGGGATCTCCATCGGCGGGGGCAAGATAGAGCTGGTCAGCATCAATGATTATGCAATCAACATCTCGGGCAACTATCACGCCCTGCTCGTCTTCCATCAGGACACTTTCGGGACGATCGCACGTGTCACGACCGTCCTCGGCAACAATGAAATCAACGTCAGCCAGATGAATGTCTCCCGTAAGGAAAAGGGCGACATCGCGCTGATGACCATAGAGCTGGATGAAGAGATCAGCCCTAAAATCATAGAGGAAGTACGGAACATAGACGGCGTCGACCGAGTGATCGAGATGGCCGAAAATTAATATACAGGAGGTAATGTCATGTTCAACAGTATTGCACAATTAATCGAGATAGCCAATTCGGAGAATAAACCGATCAGTGAGATCATGATGGAACAGGAGATCAGGGTTTCCAAACGCTCCTACCTGGAAGTGTACCAGGACATGGAACGCAACCTGGACGTCATGCAGGATGCTGTGGATCAGGGCATTGGCGGCGTGACGAGCCAGACGGGACTGACGGGCAATGATGCCGTCAAGATGAAGAAATACATCGAGAGCGGCAAAGGGCTCGGTGGCGATCTGAACCTGCTCGCCATCGCATACGCGGTGAGCACGAACGAAGTCAACGCGGCCATGGGCAAGATCTGTGCGACCCCGACAGCGGGCTCCGCCGGCGTGGTCCCGGGTGTTTTATTCGCGATGAATGAGCAGAGGGGCCTGACGAAGGAAGAGATGGTCAGATTCCTGTTCACCTCCGGTGCATTCGGCTTCGTCGTGGCGAATAACGCGAGCATCTCGGGTGCTGCGGGCGGCTGCCAGGCGGAAGTCGGCAGTGCGAGTGCGATGGCTGCAGCAAGCCTTGTCGAAGCAGCGGGCGGCACGCCGGAACAGTCCGGCCATGCGTTTGCGATTGCGCTGAAAAACATGCTCGGCCTCGTCTGTGACCCTGTGGCGGGCCTGGTCGAAGTCCCATGTGTAAAAAGAAATGCAGCGGGTGCCTCCAACGCGCTGACGGCTGCTGATATGGCCCTTGCAGGCATCGAATCGAGGATACCTGCAGATGAAGTGATCGAGGCGATGTACAAGATCGGACTCACCATGCCGTCGGCACTGCGTGAGACGGGGCGCGGCGGCCTTGCCGCGACACCGACAGGCAACCGCCTGATGCAGGAAATATTCGGAGCGGAGTAATATGTGCGCGATGTATGAAGTCATCACCCCCGGCACCCCTGTAAGCGGACTGAAGGGGGTCGGTGAGAAGACAGCGGAGAAACTTCATGAACTGGAAATACGTGATGTGAATGATGTCGTCTTCCATCTGCCGACGAGCTATGTCGACCAGTCCGTCGTGGATCTGCGGGAGGCGGAGCATGACAGTTCGATCACCGTCGAAGGGACGGTCAAGACCGAGCCGAAGCTCGCCTTTTTCAGACGCGGCATGAGCCGTCTCACATGCTTCATGGATATCGACGGCATATATACGAAAGTGGTCTTCTTCAATCAGCCGTATTTGAAGGACAAGCTGATCATAGATGAATTTGCGAGGGTCTACGGCAAATTCGACAGGAACAAGCTTGAAATCAACGGACAGCGGCTGATCTTCGATACCTCGCCCGGCTACAGCGTCAAGTACAGCCTGAACCGGGTGATGCATGCGAAGACCTTCAGCAAGCTCGTCGCAGAAGTATTCGACAGCCATCATTTCAACCATGACCTTCCCGAAGCGCTGAAAAGCAAATATCAGCTGTGGACACTGCGGGATGCCCTGTACGAACTGCATTTCCCAAAGAGCCGGGACAGACTGCATGATGCAAGAAGGACCGTGAAGTTTTACGAGCTTTACCAGTTCCAGCTGAAACTGATGCATAAACGCAGCGAGGAGCGCGTCAGGAACGATCACTACATCATCAATTACGATGTTGAAAGGCTGAAGCGCTTCATCGGGACGCTTCCGTTCGAGCTCACCGGCGATCAGAAGGCGGGTGTCAATGACATCTGCCGGGACTTCAAGCAGAACATTTCCATGCACCGCCTCCTCCAGGGTGATGTCGGGAGCGGGAAGACGATCGTCGCCGGCATATGTGTGTATGCCGTCAAGACGATCGGGGAGCAGAGTGTGGTCATGGTGCCGACGGAAGTGCTCGCAAACCAGCATTATGAATCGTTCAAGGATACGTTCAAGGATGAACTGACGATTGAAAGGCTGACGGGCAGCACTTCAAGAAAAGAGAAGGACCGGATACTGGAGGGCCTCAGGCTCGGTGAAATCGACCTCCTGATCGCGACGCATGCGGTTCTGGAGGACGATGTCGCATTCAACAGGCTCTCGTTCATCATCATCGATGAACAGCACAGGTTCGGGGTGAGGCAGAGGCAGAAACTGCAGGCCAAGTCATACAGGAAAAACATCCTTTACATGACGGCGACACCGATACCGAGGACGCTCTCCATCACGACTTTCGGGGATATGGACGTATCGATCATCCGGGAGATGCCGAAAGGGCGAAAACCGGTCGAAACTTCATGGCACACTTTCGATGAAATGGATCAGGTGATGGCGGCTGTGCGTGCACAGCTCAATGAAGGGTACAGCACCTATGTCGTGGCGCCGCTGATCGAGGAATCCGAAACGCTCGATCTGAAGAATGTCAATGAAATCTACCAGGCCTTCATAGACCACTTCGGTGACGAGACGGTGGAGCTCGTCCACGGCAGGATGAAGCCCGAGGAGAAGAACCACGGCATGCATTTATTTGAAACGCTAGAGAAGAAGATACTGATCTCCACGACGGTCATTGAAGTCGGGATCAACGTGCCGAATGCGACGATGATGGTCATCTTCAACGCTGAACGGTTCGGGCTCTCCACGCTGCATCAGCTGAGGGGGCGCGTCGGCAGAAGCAGCAGGCAGAGCTACTGCATGCTTGTCAGCCAGCCCCAGACGGATAATGCGAAGCTGCGCATGGAGATCATGACTTCCACATCGGACGGCTTCGAACTGAGCGAGAGGGATCTCGAGATGCGCGGCCCCGGCGATTATTTCGGCGTCAGGCAGAGCGGTCTGCCGCAGTTCAAGGTTGCAGACCTGATTGAGGATTACCGCATGCTGGAATATGCGAGAAAAGAAGCGATCAGCGTATTTGAACATATGGAGGATTCAAGATGAGGATGATGATGAGGGCGGCCGGAGTGCTTTTGATCTTTTCCGCCGTCGTACTGTTTTTCTGGCAGGACATCCAGGAATATTACACCGACCGCATCAATGAACGGGTGATCGAAGGGTTCCAAAACGGCGAGGAAAATGTCGGGGTGAACCAGTTCGAAACTTTCATCACCGGCATTGAACCGTACAGTGAAGCTTCGGCAGAGACGGAGGCCGGTGGCGACACGGGCACGGACATCAATATCAGCGATGATATGGCGGGCGTTTTGAATATCGAGAGCGCCGATATCAGCGAGCCGCTGTACTACGGACCGGTGACCGAGGCGAAGATGCGCAACGGCATATCATTCGTCCATGATGACGATCACATCGATATGCAGAACATACCGATCGCCGGGCACCGTGTGGAAGGTGCCGGCATCCGCTTCAACTACCTCGACCGTGCCGCCGTCGGCGACGAGATCGAACTCATCACCCGTGATGAAGTGCGTAAGTATGAAATCACCGAGATTTTTGAAGTGGACCCCTCCCAGGTCGAAGTCATGGATCAGACCGAGGGTGATCCGCAGCAGCTCACATTGATCACCTGTGATGATTACAACCCTGAAACACTGTTGTTTGAAAAACGCATGATCGTCAAAGCGGAAATCGTTGAATGAAATCCATAGACACATGAAAACGCACCTGCCCCGGAAAAGGGAGGTGCGTTTTTTCATTTTTGAGACTGCCGTCATTTTTCCTCGGCGAGCCGCCTGAGTTCGTCCCTTGTATCCTTCGGCAGTCCTTCGCCGTAATCCATCATCCTCACGATATCCTTGAATGCGGCTTCCGGTATCTTCAGATCGTCGATTTCATCGACCGTGAACTGGAGGTCGATTTCATCTTCACGGCCTGATGCGAGTTTTGAGACGAAGTCGGGTTCTGTGATGAACGGGGTCGAAGCGCCGACCATATCGGCATGTTCAAGCGCTTCAAGCGCCTTGTCGGGGTCGTTGATGCCGCCTGTCGCCATCATCGGGATCCTGCCCCTGACATGGTCGTAGACGACTTTATTGACCGGCTCGCCCTGGTTCGGCCCTTCGGCGCGGACCGTCGTCTTATAGATGTTCCTGCCCCAGCTTGCGATGGCGAGGTAGTCGATGTCGGCAATCTCCTCCGCCATATCGATGAACTGCAGGAATTCATCGACGGTGTATCCCACTTCCTGCCCGCGCGTCTCTTCCGGCGTGCCCCTGAAGCCGAAGATGAAGCCTTCCGGCGCTTCTTCTTTTATGACATCGGCGACCGCCTGTATCACTTCGAGCCCGAAGCGGGAGCGGTTTTCAAGTGTCGCGGCACCGTATTCATCCTCCCGTTCATTTGAAAACTTCGAGAAGAAGGTCTGGATGAGGAGGCGCTGTGCCGCCGAGACTTCGACACCGTCGAAGCCTGCCTTGATCGCGCGTCTTGCGGCATCGGCATAATCCTGGACGACCATATCAATCTTCCGTTTCGTCATCGGCAGCACCTGGTGCTTGACGGGCACGTTCAGTTCCATGAAGCTCGGGCCGTATACGGTGCCGAGGTCGAGTATCGCCTGGTTCGAGAAGCGCCCGGCATGAGTGAGCTGCAGCACCGCTTTTGCCCCGTCCTGCTTCATCGCATCCGCAAGCCGCTTCAGGCCCGGTATCGTCCGGTCATCGCTCACGCTGAACCCGTACTCGAAAAGCTGGCCGTAAGGTTCGATGTATGCAGCCCCCGTCACCTGGATCGGGGCAGAGCCTGCACGCCGGGCATGGTAGAGTACGTCCTCTTCGGTGACAAGCCCCTCCCTGGTCGATGAGTTGGTGATCACCGGCGAGAGGACGAAGCGGTTATCGAGCCGGATGCCGTTCTTCAGGACGAGTGGTTCGAATAAAGGTGCATATTTACTGTTCATCTCTTGACTCCTTTAATTTTTCATCTGTTCTTGAATCGTCAACTTCAAAATTAGCAATAGAACGGATTTATGTCAATGTGAAACGGTTCTATGGATTGACGGTTAAATTGTGCAAAGCTATAATGGTGTATAAATATGTGAAATAAATACCAAAGGATTTGTATGGATGATAAAACTGAATGTCTTGGATTATGCCGTCGTGGATGAAGGCCGGTCGCCGGCGGAGGCTCTCTACGAAACGGCCGCATTGTGCAAAAAGGCTGAAGCTTTGGGTTACCACAGATTCTGGATTGCGGAGCATCATGATGTGAGCGCTTTTGCGAGCAGCAGTCCCGAAATGCTGATGATGCACCTCCTGGGGCAGACGGATTCGATCAGGCTAGGTTCCGGAGGGGTCATGATACCGCACTACAGCCCGCTCAAAGTCGCGGAAAACTTCAGGATGCTTGAAACCCTCCATCCCGGCCGGGTGGACCTCGGCTTCGGCAATACGATCGGCACGAAGATCGTCAACAAAGCGATGAACGAAACCCGTCCGAGGAAGCAGCGTTATGAGGAGAACATCAGCGACATCGTGAAGTACGTGGCGAACACCGACGATCCGGAGCACCGCTTCAATGACCTGACGGCAAACCCCGCAGGCGGCACGAACCCGGAGATGTGGATGCTCAGCACGAGTGTGAAGTCGGCGATGACCGCTGCGCGCCTCGGGGTCGGTTATGTCTTCGGCCTGTTCCCATATGCATCAAAGGATAAGATGGCAGTCGGACGGGAAGCCATCCGTGTCTACAGGGAGAATTTCCGGCCCTCCGCCGTCATGGAAAAACCCATGGTGATGGCAGCACCTTTCGTCGTCGCGGCGGACACCGCGGAAGAAGCGGACCGGCTCGCGGAGGCGCTGGGCCTCTGGCTGCTCGGCAAGGACAATTTCAGCGAATTCGACCGCATGCCATCGGTTGAAACTGCCGCGGATTATCCTTATACTGAAACAGACAGGAAAAGGATCGAGGATAACCGCACACGGATGATCGTCGGGGATAAAAAGGGTGCGGCCGCCGGACTTTCATCCATTGCCGGGACCCTGGATGTGGATGAGCTGCTCATCATCCCGCTCATACCCGGGGCAGGAAACCGTGCGCACGCACTTGATCTGATCGCGTCGGAGTTAAAAATATCAAACAATTAGAAAGCAGGGTAATAAATGAGGAAAGTTGCAAATTACTTATGGATTGAAAAAAACGGTGAAGAATATAAGCTGATCATGACGCCTGAGCTGCAGGACGATATCGGGACGGTCGGATTCGTCGAGTTCACGAAGGAAAAGAGCCTGAAAAAAGACGACTCCATACTCGAGCTTGAAGGTTCCAAAACAGTATTGGATCTGACGACGCCGATCGCGGGCGAAGTCGTGGCAGTCAACGAAAAAGCGGCGGATACACCGGAGCTTTTGAATTCGGCCGATCCGGACGAGAGCTGGGTCGTAAAACTGACAGGCGTCGATGAAGCTGAATTCAATGCACTTGAAAATGCATAATCAATCTTAGCATTCGATTTTTAAGCTTGCATTCAAATGTCACGGCATGGGATGCAGGCTTATTTTTTAAGGATCAGGTGATATATATGATGTCTCAACTACAAAGGCTGCATTTCCTGATTTCGCATATGCAGCAGGAAATGGACGAAAATGAGCCAGTACCGGAGAGTTTCGATGAACGCTTCCAGATGTTCAGGGGGCTTGCCAACCGCCGCCCGGCAAAACCACTATCCCGGGAGTTCCTCGATGTGCAGGATGCGTTCCTCGGCACTTATAACTCAGAGGGTGTCACGGCCGTAAGCGACCTCACACCGGTCCGGGACCGGCTCTATTTATGGCAGGGCGACATTACGACACTCAAGGCCGGTGCAATCGTCAATGCGGCGAACCCGGACATGCTCGGCTGCTTCATCCCGAACCATGACTGCATCGATAACATCATTCATACGAAGGCGGGTGCGGCGCTGCGCCTGGAGTGTGCGGAACTGATGGAGCGGCAGGGCAGGAAAGAGGCGGTCGGGCGTGCGAAGATCACTTCTGCGTACAATCTGCCGGCAGATCACGTCATCCACACCGTCGGGCCTTACGTCCAGGACGGCAGGGTCTCCAGGATGAAGGAGGACCTGCTCCGAAGGTGCTACATGAGCTGTCTTGCGCTCGCTGATGAAAAGGATGTCGGCAGCATCGCCTTCTGCAGCATCTCGACAGGGGTGTTCGGCTTTCCGAAGGAACGGGCGGCGGAAATCGCAGTCGATGCGGTCACGGATTATTTAAAGGACAGCGGTTCCCGCCTCGAAGTCATCTTCAACGTGTTTGACGATGAGGATCTGAAAATTTACGAATCACATTTAGCTTAGGAAGGGTCGTTTCTTTATGGAAAATTGGCATACTTTAAAATCAGAGAAGGATGAAAGCCGTCTGCTCGCGGGGATGATCGACGAAGCGGATGCGATCGTGGTCGGCATCGGTGCCGGGATGTCTGCGGCTGACGGGTTTACATATACGGGTAAGCGCTTTACGGAGAACTTCCCGGATTTCATAGGCAAGTACAAATGGTTCGACATGCTCCAGGCGAGCCTCTTCGACTTTCCGACGCGGACGGAGTACTGGGCGTTCCAGAGCCGCTTCGTCGAGCTGAATTATCTGGATCAGCCGGCGGGTGAGGGATACATCGCCCTTAGGAAGATGATCGAAGACAAGGATTACCATGTCATCACGACGAATGCCGACAACGCATTCTATGCGGCGGATTACGATATGGACAAGGTGTTTTATTACCAGGGCGAGTATGCACTTTGGCAGTGCTCCGCCTTCTGCCACCAGCAGACATACCGCCACGATGATCAGATCCGTGAGATGGTCCGGGTCCAGAAGGATATGGAAATCCCGCCGGAACTCATTCCGCGCTGTCCGGAATGCGATGCGCCGATGGAAATCAACAAGCGCACTGCGGAAAAAGGCATGGTGGAGGATGCGGCCTTCGAAGCGGACCGGCAGAAGTATGAGGCTTTCCTCGAAGCGCACAAATCGGGCAAGGTGTTGTACCTGGAGATCGGGGTCGGCTACACGACACCGCAGTACATCAAGCATCCATTCTGGAGGATGACGCGCCAGAACAAGGATGCGGTCTATGTCCCGATGAACCAGAAGACATACAGGATCCCGGAGGCGGTGAGGCCGCAGACCGTGGCGCTGACCGGGGACATACAGGAGAATATATTGAATGCATATAAGACATTAACATATAAAGGATGATTTGAATGTATCTGATAGAACCCTACAGGAACGGTGAATACATCACCGACGGCGCCTATGCACTGGCGATGCAGGTCTATGTCCAGCAGAATGTGTTCCTGGATGACGGCATCATATTCCCATATTACTGCGCGCCTAAAATCGAAATCGGACGTTTCCAGAATGCGGCCTCCGAAGTCAACCAGGACTACCTGGATGAAAACGGCATCATTCTGGTGAGGCGGGACACAGGGGGCGGTGCGATCCTCGTCGATGACGGTGCGGTGAACGTCTGCTTCCTCGTCCCGGAAGACAGCGGCGTGTATGGGGACTACAAGAAGATGTACGAACCGGTCATACGGGCACTCAACAACCTCGGTGTCAAAAACGTCGAACAGAGCGGCAGGAACGACCTGGTCATCGATGGTAAGAAAGTATCCGGTGCAGCCATGACGCTCTCAAGCGGCCGGGTATACGGCGGTTTCTCACTGCTCCTCGACATCAACCCGGAGGCGATGGTCAAGGCGCTGAACCCGAACCGCAAAAAGATCGATTCCAAAGGCATCAAATCCATCAGATCAAGGGTGACGACGCTGAGGGAGCACCTCGCGCCGGAGTACAGGGATGTCACGACAGCGGAGTTCAAGGACCTCATCATCAAGGAACTGCTGCAGATCGATGACGTGGACAAAGCAAAGCGTTACGAACTGACAGATGAAGACTGGCAGGCGATCGACCGCCTGGTGGAGGAGAAGTACAAGAACTGGGACTGGAACTACGGGAAGTCACCGCGCTACTCCTATAACCGGGACGGCAGGCTCCAGGCGGGCACCGTGGAGATCTCCCTCGATGTCGAATCCGGCAGGATCGAAAACTGTTCGATCCACGGGGATTTCTTCGGACAGGGCGAAATCAAAGATGTGGAGGAGGCACTGAAGGGCGCTCGCGTCGAGCGCGGTGAGCTTGAAGAGACCCTCCGGCCGCTCGACCTCAACCACTATTTCGGGAAGCTCGAAGATCGGGAACTCGTCGACCTGATATTAAGCTGAATTTTCAAAAGCGCATTTCCAAGCGGAAAGTGCGCTTTTCCTTCGATTGGACCGGCGCGTGGAAATTTGCATGATGAATTGCATAATATCAATTGAAATCTTAAATGCACTTATATATACTGATTTTAGTACCAACTACTAAATGAGGTATTAAAATGACAAAATATAAGAAACATGAACGTCAGGAAATACTGCTCACAAAGATCAATGAGGATCCATTCCTCACCGATGAAAAGCTCGCCGAGCTTTTCAACGTCAGCATCCAGACGATCCGGCTGGACCGGCTGGAGCTCGCCATACCCGAACTCAGGGAGCGCATCAAAAATGTGGCGACGGAGGAAGTGGACAAGATCAAAAGCCTCTCACTGCAGGAGGTCATCGGTGAGATCATAGATATAGATTTGAATGTCCAGGCGCTCAGCCTCTTCATCATCGAGGAAGGCCATGTATTCGAGCGCAATAAGATTGCGAGGGGGCATTTTTTATTTGCACAGGCGAACTCACTTTGCGTCGCCGTAATCAATAAACCCCTCGCACTGACCAAAAGTGCCGAGATTGAATTCATAAGGCAGGCAAAGCTGCATGATAAGGTGATATCAAAGGCCGTGGTCAACGAGATGGACAATAATAAGGCGACCATAACTGTGGAGTCGAAAGTGGACGGCAGGCTGATCTTCAAGGGACGGTTTGTGATGTACTATTCTAATGAGGGTGATGAAATTGGTTAAAATTGCTGTGGATTTAATGGGTGGCGACAACGCGCCCGCATCGATCACGGAAGGCATCATGAGTGCCGTGAAAGAGAACGGTGAACTTGAAATAATCGCCTACGGACTGAAAGGGAGCTATACCGGAGATCACCCGCAGATCAAATTCATCGAAGTGACCGAGAAAGTGGAATCAGAAGACGACCCGGTCAGGGCCGTCCGGAAAAAGAAGGACAGCTCGCTTGTCAGGGCGGCGGAGGCTGTAAAAGACGGCACGGCGGATGCATGCGTGTCCGCAGGCAATACAGGGGCGATCATGAGCGCGGGGCTCTTCGTGGTGGGACGCCTGAAAGGTGTGGAACGCCCGGCCATCGCCTCCCTCATCCCGAACACTTCAGGGAAGGGCATCATGCTGCTTGATATGGGGGCAAACTCCGACAACAAGCCGAAACACCTCTATCAGTTCGCGGAAATGGCGAGCATCTACATGGAGGAGATCGAAGGCAGGAAGAACCCTGAAGTCGGCCTCATCAACATCGGCAGCGAGGAGAATAAGGGCAATGAAGTCACGCGTGCGGCTTTTGAGCTGCTGAAGGAGAGCGATTTGAACTTCACCGGAAACTTCGAGACACGCGACATCATCTCCGGTACGATTGATATTGCGGTGACCGACGGATTCACGGGCAACATCGTGCTGAAGACGATCGAAGGGACGGCAAAGTCCATGATGATGGAAATCAAGGACATCTTCATGAAGAACACGAAGAATAAACTGGCAGCCTCTGTCTTAAGGAACGACTTCGGCAGGGTGAAGGATCTGCTCGACTACAGGGAAGTCGGCGGTGCGCCGCTCCTCGGTCTTGACGGGTATGTCCTGAAGGCCCATGGATCGAGTGATGCGCTCGCAATCCATAACGCCGTGAGGCAGGCTGTGCGCATGGCTGAAAGCGGCGCGCTTGAAAAGATCAAAGCTAAAGTGGGTGACAATCATGAGTGAAATCATTCTTTTCCCCGGCCAGGGGGCGCAGTACAGCGGCATGGCCAAAGACTTGTATGAAAATGATGAAGCGGCAAGAAAAGTGCTGGATGAAATATTCGATGAACTGGATTTCGATTTGAAGTCGATCATGTTCAATGAGGATGACAGGCTGAACCAGACGGAATTCACACAGCCCGCCTTGTTTGCACATTCCCTTGCGGTCGCGGGATCCGCAAAGCTCACAGGCAGCCACGTGCTCGGACACAGCCTCGGTGAACTCCCGGCACTCGTCCATGCAGGTGTACTGTCACTCCGTGACGGTGCGAGGATCGTCCAGAAGCGCGGCGAGCTGATGAGTAACTCGAAAGGCGGCAAGATGGCGGCGGTCATCGGAATGGAGTATTCAGACCTCCTGGAATTATGCAGGGCGGTCTCCGATGATTCTGCGAAGGTTGCACCTGCCAACATCAATGCACCGGACCAGGTCGTGGTCTCGGGTGATGCAGAAGCGGTGGATGCATTCAGTGAACAGGCGAAGGAAAAAGGCGCAAGGCGCGTCATGCCGCTGAACGTCTCCGGTGCGTTCCATTCGCATCTGATGAAGGAAGCGCAGGAGGAATTCAAGGTTTTTGTGGAAGAAATCGAATTCAGGGACGCAGATATCCCGGTCATCCAGAACGTCAGCGCCAAACCTGAGACGGACGGTGCCGTCATCAAACGCCAGCTCGTCGAACAGATCACGAGCCCGGTCAGGTTCGTCGAATGCATCGAAAGTGCTGCAGCGGCGGGTGTCACTTCCGGCATCGAAGCGGGACCGAAGAAAGTGCTCAGCGGACTGGTGCGCAAAATCGATAAATCGATTAAGGTTAAAAATCTGGATACACTAGAACAGGTAAAGGAGCATTCAAATGACTAAAACAGCATTGGTCACAGGTTCTTCAAGAGGGATCGGCAGAGGCATAGCGCTTGCCCTCGGCAGCGAAGGGTACCATGTGATCGTGAATTACTCAGGTTCTGAAGACAAGGCGAACAGCGTCGTGGAAGAAATTGAAAACGCAGGCGGGAGTGCAGAGAGCTATCAGTGCCATGTCGAAATTTATGATGACGTTAAGGCGATGATCAAACACATCACGAGCACGCACGGTTCTATCGACCTCGTCGTGAACAACGCGGGCGTCACAAAGGACGGCCTGCTGATGAGGATGAAGGAAGCGGATTTCGACCGCGTCATCGATGTGAACCTGAAAGGCACGTATAACGTCATACAGAATGTCTCGCGTCCGATGCTGAAGCAGAAATCCGGCAAAATCATCAACATTTCAAGCATCGTCGCTTCCCTCGGCAACGCAGGCCAGGCGAACTATGTGGCATCGAAGGCAGGTATAGACGGGCTGACCCGCTCGGTGGCAAGGGAACTTGCCCCGAAAGGGATCACCGTCAATGCGATTGCGCCTGGCTTCATAGAGAGTGAAATGACGGATGTGCTTTCAGATGAAATCAAAGAGGGCATGCTCGGCCAGATACCGCTCAATCATTTCGGCGGTGTTGAGGATATCGCGAACACCGTGACGTTCCTTGCAAGTGATAAGGCAGACTACATCACCGGGCAGACAATCCACGTCAACGGCGGTATGTACATGGGATAATCGCTGTGATATTATTAAAGGGAGGTGAGATATATGGCAAACTTTGACAAAGTTAAAGACATTATCGTCGACAAGCTTGGAATTGACGAAGATAAAGTGACTAAAGATGCATCTTTCAAAGATGATCTTGGTGCAGATTCATTGGACATTGCAGAACTTGTAATGGAACTTGAAGATGAATTCGAAATGGAGATTCCAGACGAAGAGGCTGAGAAAATTCAAACAGTCGGCGATGCTCTTGACTATATTGATAAATTAGAAAATTAATTGATGATTGATAAAATCCACTTTTTCAAGTGGATTTTATTTATGAATTTCTTTTCCGGTCAGCCGCTTTCGGCTGCACTGATATGAACAGGGAGGTGGAAACTCATGGAGATAGTTTCAAAGAAGATAAAAAATGATAAGCTGGCAGGCCGCAAGATCCAGGCTTTCGACAAATCGTTCAAAGCATTCCAGAAACGGATCGGCATGGAGCTCGGTGACCATGATATATACCGTCAGGCATTCATGCACAGCTCTTTCATAAACGACCTGCATCTGGATAAGATCTACAATAATGAGCGCCTGGAATTTTTGGGTGATGCTGTACTAGAATTGATGGTGTCAGACTTTATTTATAACAAGTTTCCAAAGCTGCCGGAAGGCGATCTGACGAAACTCAGGGCAAACATAGTGTGTGAACCGTCACTTGTGGTATTCGCGGTCAAATTGAAGATGCCGGAGCTGATCATCCTCGGCAAAGGTGAGGAGAAGACGGAAGGCAGGAGCCGGCCGTCGATCATTTCCGATACATTCGAAGCCTTTTTGGGCGCACTTTACGTGCAGGAGGGCCATGAAACGACACATGAATTTTTAAGGAGATTCGTCTTCGTGGACATCAAGGATGCCCATTACAATGCGGTGGTCGATTACAAGACACTGTTGCAGGAAGAGGCACACAAGAGATTTGATGAAGAGCTGGAATACAGGCTGCTGAACGAGTCGGGCCCAAGCCACAACAAGAGCTTCGAAAGCGGGGTCTTCATCGGGGAAAGGCAGCTCGGCAACGGCAGCGGACGGTCTAAAAAAGAATCAGAACAGCGTGCTGCTGAAAATGCATTGCTTGCGATTCACGGGTAGGAGTTCAGAGAATGGTTTATTTGAAATCGATAGAGGCAAATGGCTTCAAATCATTTGCGAATAAGGTAGATGTAAGTTTCGACAGCGGCCTGACGGCCGTCGTCGGCCCGAACGGCAGCGGCAAGAGCAACATCACCGATGCCATCCGCTGGGTGCTCGGCGAACAATCCGCAAAGACCATCCGCGGTGTGAAGATGGAAGATGTCATCTTCAGCGGTACGGACTCCCGTAAACCGATGAATTCAGCTTCGGTGAAACTGACGCTCGACAATGGCGCACGGGGCCTTGCGGTCGATGCCGATGAGGTCAGCATCACGCGGAAGCTGTACAGGAACGGTGACAGCGAGTACTTTATCAACGATGAACGTGTGCGCCTGAAGGAAATCACCGAGCTGTTCCTCGATTCGGGGCTCGGCAGGAACGCCTACAACATCATTTCACAGGGTGAAGTGGATACGCTTCTGAAGGCGCGGCCGGATGAAAGAAGGACGCTGATCGAAGAAGTGGCGGGCGTGATGAAATATAAAATCCGCAGGAAAGAGTCGGAAAAACGGCTGCAGGATACGAAAGACAACCTGAACCGGGTCAACGACATCATCCGCGAGCTGTCCGGGCGTGTTGAGAAGCTGGAAGTCGAAAGTGCCAATGCCGGGGAGTACCTTGCCTTGAAAGAGGAGATGAAGAAGGCGGACATTGAAGTCACCATCTACGACATCAACCATCTCCTGAAAAAACTGGAGGAAGAGAACGCGCGGATCGGGGAAGCGGAAAAGCTGCTGAAACGTCATCAGAGCGAGACTGCGGCGCTGGATGAGAAACTGGCGGATCTGAGCGCGGCGCGTGACGGTGAAGATGCGAATTCCAAAACGATCAACAGGAAAATCGTCGAAACTTCCAAGAAGCTCGAACAGCTCAACGGAAAGATTGCCCTTTTTGAAGAGCGGAAATCCAACAAAGGACAGCTGAAGGAGGAATTATCCTCACGCCTCGACAAGGCGGTGGCCGAAAAAGAGGAACATGAAACCATGCTCTCAGGCATCAATGAGGAGCTTGCAGAATACCGGACGGCGATTAAAGATTTACGTGAGTCTCTTAAGGAAACCGAGGAGAAAAGGGCCTACCTGAGCCGGGATCACACCGGGGAGATTGAAAAACTGAAGGATCAGTATTATGCGCTCATGGTCGAGAAGACGACGCTTGAGAATGAACAGAAGCGGACAGAGGAGATGCTGAAAGATCAGCATTCGCTCTTCAGCCAGCAGAAAGCGCGCGCCGGGACACTTGAGAAGGAAGTTTCGGAGTATGAATCGCGTCTCGAAGAGAAGCAGGCGGAGTTATCGGAAAGCGCGGAGGCGCTGACCTCCCTCCGCTCAGAGTATAAGGAAAAGAAACGGCAGAGGGAAGACGTTTACGCATCCTACCTTGAAGAGAAGGATAAGTACGAAAAAAGCCTCACGTATTATGAAAAGCAGAAATCACGGCTCGATATGCTGAAGAGCATCCAGAACGAATACAGGGGATACTTCCCCGGCGTCCGCGCCGTGCTGCAGAACGGCGGATCGCTCGAAGGCGTCATAGGTGCCGTCGGCGAACTGATCGGCTCGGAGCCGAAATATGTGACGGCCCTCGATACGGCCCTCGGTGCCGCAAGCCAGAATATCGTGATGCGCTCCGAAGCGGATGCGAAAGAGGCAATAGGCTTCCTGAAGCGGCTGAAGCGGGGGTTCGCCACGTTCCTGCCGCTTGACGTCATAAAGAAACGCTCGCTTTCCGATTCTGTGCTGAACACTTTAAGGAATTCTACGGTGGAGGCACAGGTGCTGGCGGAAGCCGTGGATATAAAACCGGAATATGAAAATGTCATCTGGCATCTCCTCGGGACGACGGTCGTCGTTGAAAACATCGATGATGCGGGCATCATTGCCAGGGAGACCGGCCACCGTGTCAAAATTGTCACGCTGGACGGAGAGACCGTCTTTCCGGGCGGTGCCATGAGCGGCGGCTCAAGGCAGTCTAAAGGGTCCGTGCTTGAGACGAAGAGTGAAATCGATGAAATAGGAAAGAAACTGAAAAGCCATGAAACGCTCATTGCAGCCCAGAAAGAGAAAGTCGATGGTTTAAGCGGGAAGATCACCGATATGGATATGGAAATCTCCGGACTGGAAGAAGCCGGCACCGCTGAAAGTGACCGTCATGATGAGCTCAGGCAGCTTGCCTCATCGCTCGACTACCAGCTGTCCTCAAGGAAAGAGACGCTCCGCATGATTGAGGAGGAGTTATCTTCAAGGACGGATGAACATGACAGTGCGGATTTTGAAGAACAGATCAGAAATAAAGAAATTGAACTGGAACAGCTCGATGAGCGCATACGTCTCATCAGCGCCTCCGAGAAGGATAAGAAAACCGAGCTTGAAACACTGGCGGATGAATATAATGCGGTGCAGAATGAATTGACGCGGGCGAACGAGCGCTATAATTACAAGAAAAGCGAGCATGCGCGGATCACCGAGGCGCTGGATGCGATTGCCGCTTCAATTGATGAAATCAAAAACGAACAGGAAATCATCTCCCTCGACCTCACCACCCTTGACGTCAAGGCGCTGCGGGAAGAGAAAGAGACGCTGGCACAGACGTTGGAGCAGCTGTACGGCGAGGCGGATGAACTGTCGGAACTGCAGTACAGCCTGAAAAGCGAATACCAGGAAGCAGGCAGGCAGCGCGAGGAGATCTACAGACAGTCGGAAGCCCTTCAGGATACATTGAGGAGCGCCACCGGTACTAAGGAAAAGCTGGATGCGAGACTTGAGCAGAAACTCGAATATTTATCGGAGAACTACAGGACGACTTACGAACGCGAGAGCGGCCAGTTCACCGAATTCAAGGATATCGAGGATAAGCGCCTTCAGATCAACCTGAACAAAAAGAGCATCGAAGAGCTCGGTCCTGTCAATCTCGGTGCCATCGACGAGTATGCGGTCGTGAACGAACGGTACACCTTCCTGAAAGACCAGGAGGCGGACCTGCTTGAAGCGCGTGAGACGCTGCTTGAAGTGATCGCTGAAATGGACGATACCGTGGCGGAGCGCTTCAAAGATGCGTTCCACGAAGTGGACCGCCGCTTCGGCGAAGTGTTCAGAGAGATGTTCGGCGGCGGGCTTGCAGAGCTCAGGCTGACCGAGCCGGATGATTACCTCAATTCCGGCATAGAAATCTATGCCCAGCCGCCGGGCAAGAAGTTATCAAGCCTGTCGCTCCTGTCGGGCGGCGAGCGGGCACTGACGGCAATCAGCCTCCTCTTCAGCATGCTGAAGGTCAGGATCAGCCCGTTCATCATTCTGGATGAGGTGGAGGCCGCCCTCGATGAAGCCAATGTGGTGCGGTATGCACAGTACTTGAAAAAGCTTTCCATGGATATGCAATTCATTGTGATTACGCATAGAAAAGGTACAATGGAAGAAGCGGACAGGCTGTTCGGCGTGACCATGCAGGAGCGCGGTGTCAGCCAGCTGATCAGCGTGGATTTAAAAGATTATGAAGAGGCGAAAGTCTGATAATGAAGATACAGAGGTGTATATAAATGGGTATTTTTGATCGCTTTAAAAAGAAGTTCAAGCCTGAGAAAACGGCGGAGGATCTGCCGTCTGCGGAGCAGCAGAGCGAAAATCTGGACGACGGTCTCATCAGCATTGATGAATTTGAACAGTGGGAACAGGAACAGATCACCTATAAATTCAAGGCAGGCCTCGAGAAGAGCCGTGAGAAGTTCCAGGCCGAGATCAACCAGCTGATGTCGATGTACCGGAAGGTCGATGAGGACTTCTTCGAAGCACTCGAGGAAATCCTCATCGGGGCGGATGTGGGCTTCAACACCGTACTCGAACTGACCGATGAACTGAGGCAGGAAGCGAAACTGAAAAACATCACGGAAACGGAAGACTTGAAGGAGACCATCGTTGAAAAGATGGTCGAAATCTACAACCGCAATGACGAACTGCCGGAATCAGTCCATATCGAGGAAGACGGTCTGACGGTGATCCTCGTCGTCGGCGTGAACGGCGTCGGCAAGACGACGAGCATCGGCAAACTGGCCCATAAATATAAGAATGAAGGCAAATCGGTCATGCTGGCAGCGGGCGACACGTTCCGTGCAGGTGCGATCAACCAGCTTCAGATTTGGGGTGACCGCGTCGGTGCAGATGTCATCAGGCAGGCGGAGGGCAGCGACCCTGCCGCCGTGATGTATGATGCAGTCAATGCAGCGAAAAAGCGCGGCACGGACATTTTGATCTGTGATACTGCAGGGCGCCTTCAGAATAAGGGCAACTTGATGAACGAGCTCGGTAAAATGAAGAAAGTCATCCAGAAAGTGGTGCCTGAAGCGCCGCATGAAGTGCTGCTCACACTGGATGCGACGACCGGCCAGAATGCACTCATACAGGCGAAGTCGTTCCAGGAAGTGACGGATGTCACCGGCATCGTGCTGACGAAGCTCGACGGCACGGCCAAGGGCGGCATCGTGCTCGCAATCAAGAACGAACTTGGCATCCCGGTGAAATTCGTCGGCCTCGGGGAGCAGCTTGACGATCTTCAGGAGTTCGACGCGGAAAGTTATGTATACGGGCTGTTCGCAGATATGATCCATCAGTCGGATGAGCTTGATGACGCAGCCGCAGAGGCAGTTGATAAGGATGACTGAGGAACTCGAACGCACCACCCGGGTCAACTACCTGTTTGATTTCTACCACTCCCTCCTGACTGAAAAACAGCGTGCGTACGTGGAACTTTATTACCTGGAGGATTACTCCTTCAGTGAAATCGCAGACACTTTGAAAGTGACAAGACAGGCGGTTTATGATAATTTAAAACGTACTAAAGATCTGCTTGAAGACTATGAAGCGAACCTCGGGCTCTACGGTGCCTTCATCAAGAGGCAGCAGTACTACCGGCAGATCAGGGAGTATATAAAAAATCAGGATTTCAATAAGATAGACGCAGTCATAAATGAACTTGAAACTCTGGAGGAGGAGTAATAATGGCATTTGAAGGTTTAGGAGAACGTCTCCAGGCCACGATGGACCGGATCAAGAGCAAAGGTAAAGTCTCGGAAGCCGACGTCAAGGTGATGATGCGCGAAGTGCGGCTTGCGCTGCTTGAAGCGGACGTCAACTTTAAAGTGGTCAAGCAGTTCATCAGCCAGGTGCGTGAACGCGCGCTCGGCAGTGATGTCATGCAGTCGCTGACACCGGGCCAGCAGGTGATCAAGATCGTCAAGGAAGAGCTGACGGAACTGATGGGCGGGGAGAACCAGAAGATCAACCTGGCAAAGAAACCGCCGACGGTCATCATGATGGTCGGCCTGCAGGGTGCGGGTAAGACGACCACCGCAGGCAAGCTGGCACTGCACCTTAGGAAGAATTACAATAAAAAACCGCTGCTCGTTGCAGGGGATATTTACCGTCCGGCGGCGATCGACCAGCTGGAGACGGTCGGGAAGCAGATCGACATCCCGGTCTTCAACCTGGGCGATAAGGTGAAGCCGCAGGAAATCGCTGAAAAAGCACTGGCCCATGCAAAAGAGGAGCATCTGGATACGGTCATCATCGATACAGCGGGACGTCTGCACATCGATGAAGATCTGATGAACGAGCTGAAGGACATCAAGGAAATTTCGAACCCGGATGAAATCATGCTCGTCGTCGACTCGATGACCGGCCAGGATGCCGTGAATGTCGCAGAGTCCTTCAACGACCTGCTCGACATCACCGGCGTGACGCTGACAAAACTTGACGGGGATACGCGCGGCGGTGCGGCGCTGTCGATCCGTTCGGTCACTGAGAAGCCGATCAAATTCGTCGGTGTGTCCGAGAAGATGGACGGCCTTGAATCATTCCACCCCGACCGCATGGCACAGAGGATTCTCGGCATGGGCGACATGCTGTCGATCATCGAGAAGGCACAGACGAACGTCGATATGGATGAACAGAAGAAGATGGAGCAGAAGATCAAAGATCAGAGCTTCACACTGGATGACTTCCTCGAGCAGATGGATCAGGTGAAGACACTCGGGCCGCTCGATGAACTGCTCAAGATGATGCCGGGCGCGAACAAGATCAAAGGCCTCGATAAGATGCAGATGAGCGGCAAGGAGATCGACCATATCCAGGCGATCATCCGTTCAATGACGATGGAGGAGCGCGAAAAGCCCGAAAAGCTGAACGCGAGCAGAAAGAAGCGGATCGCCAAAGGCTCCGGACGCTCCCTTCAGGAAGTCAACCGCCTGCTGAAGCAGTTCCAGGATATGAAGAAGATGATGAAGCAGATGACCGGCGGCAAAGGCAAGAAGAAAAACCCGTTCGGCAATATGCAGCTGCCGTTTTAAAATGACGGAATATAAACTTGTAAAGGAAAAGCCCTTTACAAGTTTTTTATTATCTGGTATAGTATTAAAAGTGAAATCGTAGAGAGAAAGGAGTTATATAAATGGCTGTTAAATTAAGATTGACTCGTATGGGTTCCAAAAGAAACCCTTACTACCGCATAGTTGTTGCAGATTCAAGAAGTCCGAGGGACGGTCGCATCATCGAGCAGATCGGTTCCTACAACCCTGTATCCAAAGAGGATGAAAACATCACTCTGGATGAGGAAAAAGCACTTCAGTGGCTGAAAGACGGCGCGAAACCAAGCGACACTGTCCGCAACATCCTCAGCCGCAGAGGCGTAATGGAAAGACTGCATAACGAGAAACTCGGGAAATAATCTATATGGAAAACTTACTGCAAACCATTCTTGAACCGATGCTGGAGCACCCGGAAGACTTGGAAATTTCTTCAGAAGAGACGAAGTATAACATTTCTTACAAAATATCTGTGCACAGCGACGATACCGGTCGTGTCATAGGTAAGCGCGGGCGCGTCATAAAGGCAATCCGCATCATCATGTCGAATACCAACCATGAAAATTCCAAGAAAGTGTTTGTCGATGTAGATTAATATTCAGATTTTCCAGGCACACCGCGAGGTGTGTCCTTTTTTATGTGGGTGCAGCATTTCCGGTTGCCGCCCCGGGGCCGGCAGATATATAATAATGAAGAAATGATTACGGAACAAAACTTAAGGTGGTTATAAAATGATTACAATCGGCAGACTCGTCAATTTCCACGGCGTCCGCGGCGAAGTGAAGGTGCTCAGTGACTCGGACTTCACCGAGGAGCGCTTCCAGCCGGGCAATAAAGTCACAATCGGCGGCAGGGAATTCACCATCCGGAATTACCGCACCCATAAGAACTTCCATCTCCTCACCTTCGAAGGCATCACCAACATCAGTGAAGTTGAAGATCTGAAGAACTCGGATGTGCTGCAGGATGCGGAGAGCGTCGAACTGACGCTCGAAGAAGGCGAATTCCATTTCAGCGAAATCATCGGCCTGACGGTGCTCACCGATGAAGGCGGGTCCCTCGGGAAGGTCACGGATATTTTCCAGACGGGGGCAAACGATGTCTGGGTGGTCGGTGACGGCCGGAAGGAATATATGATTCCCTATATCGAAGATGTGGTGAAGACGGTCGACCTTGATGAAGGAAAGATCATCATCACACCGATCGAGGGGCTGCTCGAATGAATATACATTACCTGACGCTCTTCCCGGAGATGTATGAAGGGGTGCTGAACTCTTCCATACTGAAACGTGCGAAGGATAAAGGCATCGTGGATTACAATCTCATCAATTTCCGTGATTATTCAAACAGCAAGCACAACAAGGTCGATGACTACCCGTACGGCGGCGGTGCAGGCATGGTGCTGAAGCCGGAGCCTGTATTCGAGGCAATGGATGACCTTGAGGTCGACAACGCACGTGTGATCCTCCTGTGCCCTCAGGGCGCCCCTTTCAATCAGAAGATGGCGGAGGACTTGAGCACCGAAGAGGACATCGTCTTCATATGCGGCCATTATGAAGGATATGATGAACGGATCCGCACGCTCGTCACGGACGAAGTCTCCATCGGCGACTATGTGCTGACCGGCGGGGAGCTTGCGAGCATGACGATGACCGATGCGATCGTCCGCCTGATCCCGGACGTCATCGGCAGGCAGGAGAGCCATGAACAGGATTCATTTTCCACGGGGCTGCTTGAGCATCCGCATTACACGAGGCCGAGGGAATACCGCGGCATGAAGGTGCCGGAAGTGCTCCTCAGCGGGGATCATAGGAAGATAGAGGAATGGCGGCGGGATGAAAGCCTGAAACGCACACGCGAAAGGCGCCCGGACCTCCTGGAATAAAAAAACTTATTTTGCCTGAATGAATTGAAACGAAGTATATATTATGGTAATATTATACGAGTGTCGAGACACATATCACAACTATCCGCTGCTATGAAGGGCAAGAAAGTTGGAAGAAGGAGAAGATAAACATGTCACAGCAATTAATCAATGAGCTGACAAAAGAACAGCTCAAAACAGATCTTCCGGAATTCAAACCCGGAGACACTGTACGTGTACACGTACGTATCGTAGAGGGAAGCCGTGAAAGGATCCAGGTCTTTGAAGGCGTCGTCATCAAAAGACGCGGCGGCGGCATTTCCGAAACATTCACAGTCCGTAAGATCTCTTACGGTGTAGGTGTTGAACGTACATTCCCTGTACACACGCCGAAAATCGAGAAGATTGAAGTTACCCGTCGTGGACGTGTACGTCGTGCGAAACTTTACTACCTGCGCAACCTGCGTGGTAAAGCAGCGCGTATCAGAGAAATTAGATAATGCGATGAAGACCCGGATATCACACCTTGATGTCCGGGTTTTTATTTTGTTATGCTGAACTGGATATGGATTGAAATAAAAATAAATTATGATTCGAGGGGAAAGCCGTGAGTATAAACTGGTTTCCGGGCCATATGGCCAAAGCAAGAAGAGAAGTTGAGGAAAATTTAAAGAAAGTGGATGTGGTGATAGAGATACTGGATGCAAGGATCCCTTATTCAAGCCACAATCCGATGATGGATGAAATCACACAGCACAAACCGCGTGTGGTGATACTGAACAAGATGGACATGGCGGACCAAAGTGAGACCGACAAATGGATCGGACGCCTCAAAGCGGAAGGTAAATACCCTGTTGCGATCATGGGACGCAGCCATCAGATCATCGGCAAGATCGAGCCGCTGGCGAAAGCCGCGACCGAGGAGATCTTCAACAGGATGGAGAGCAAAGGGATCAATAAAAGGGCGATCCGGGCGATGATCATCGGGATACCGAACGTCGGGAAATCGACGGTCATCAACAACATCGCGAAAAAGAAGATCGCCAAAACCGGCAATACACCGGGTGTGACGAAAGCGCAGCAATGGATTAAAGCCGGGAAGAACATGGAGCTTTTGGACACGCCGGGAATACTCTGGCCGAAATTCGAAGATGAGACGGTCGGCAAAAAATTGTCCCTCACCGGGGCCATCAAGGATTCCGTCGTGCCGCTGGATGAAGTCGCAATCTACGGCCTCCGGTTCCTGCAGGAGCACCATCTGGAAGATTTGAGGAGATTTTACAGCATCGACGCCGATGCAGAATCAGAGATCATCGAATTATATGAAGCCATCGGGAAAAGCCGCGGGCTCAAGATGAGCGGCAATGAAATCAACTACGAAGCGGTCACAAACAGGGTGATCTACGATATCAGGAACGCCAAAATCGGCAGGTACACGTTTGATAAGGCGGGTGGGTCCGTTGGCGACGGTCAGTGAAGCGGTCAAGGAGATAAAAGCGATTCAGACGCTTGAAGCTCTTGCTGCATCCCCTTACCACGGCGACGGCCGCGCAGGCGTGAAGAAAGCACTCGTGCAGCACCAGGCACGCCTTGAAAAACAGGCCGCCCTGGTGGAGAAATTCGAAGTGATGAGCCGGTATGAAAACGGTATGAGCGGCCGCATTGCAGGCGTCGATGAAGCCGGCCGCGGGCCGATTGCAGGCGAGGTCGTGGCGGCTGCTGCCGTACTGCCTGAAGGCTTCATCCTGCCGGGGCTCGATGATTCAAAGAAGCTGTCACTGAAACAGCGTCTGGCGTTCCGGGAGTACATAATGGCACATTGTGACTACGGCATCGGCATCGCGACGGTCGAGGAGATCGACCGCCTGAACATCTATGAAGCTGCAAGGCTTGCAATGCGGCGGGCAGTGGATGAACTGGATGTGCGTCCCGATCATCTGCTGATTGATGCGATGACGCTCGGAACGGATATGGACGAGACTTCTATCATCCGGGGGGATGCGAATTCCGTCTCCATTGCGGCCGCAAGCGTGCTTGCCAAAACAACTCGTGATATGATGATGGATAGTTATAGTGAAGTATACCCCGGTTATGAATTCGATAAGAACAAAGGATACGGCACAAAAAAACATTTGGAAGCGCTTGATGAACTCGGTGTGACAAGTATCCACAGAAGGACATTCGAGCCGGTAAAGAGTAAAATATGTCAGAAAACTCTATTTTGACAGTTTACTTTAATATTTACCTTTTCTATAATTGAAATGTACGGATTAATTTAACTTAGGAGGAAAAACATGAATATTCATGAGTACCAAGGGAAAGAAATTTTTCGCTCTATGGGTGTCAACGTGCCGGACGGCAGCGTTGCCTACACACCAAAAGAGGCGGTTGAGGTGGCAAAGGGACTGAATTCCGATGTCTATGTCGTCAAAGCCCAGATCCACGCCGGGGGCAGGGGTAAAGCCGGCGGTGTGAAAATAGCAAAAAATCTTGATGAAGTTAAACAATATGCGGACGAGCTTCTTGGAAAAGTGCTGGTCACTCCACAGACCGGCCCTGAAGGCAAAGAAGTCAAAAGACTGCTTGTCGAAGAAGGCTGCGATATTCAAAATGAATATTACATCGGCTTCGTCATCGACCGTGCGACGGACAGCGTCGTACTGATGGGCTCCGAGGAAGGCGGCACGGAAATCGAGGAGGTCGCAGCGGAAACGCCTGAAAAGATCTTCAAAGAAGAGATCGATCCGGTCGTCGGATTGATGCCTTATCAGGCTAAACGCCTCGCATTCAATATCAATATCCCGAATGAGTCTGTCAACAAGGCAGCTAAACTCATGCTTTCCCTATATAATGTATTCGTTGAAAAAGATGCTTCCATCATTGAAATCAATCCTCTGGTGACGACAGGCGACGGCGATGTGCTTGCGCTTGATGCGAAGGTGAACTTTGACAGCAACGCACTGTTCAGACAGAAAGGCGTCGTAGAACTCCGTGATTTGGACGAAGAAGATCCAAAAGAGATCCAGGCTTCCAAATACGACCTGTCATATGTTGCGCTGGACGGCAACATCGGCTGTATGGTCAACGGTGCAGGCCTTGCGATGGCCACGATGGATACGATCAACCACTTCGGCGGCAAACCGGCCAACTTCCTTGACGTGGGGGGCGGCGCAACAGCTGAAAAAGTGACTGAAGCATTCAAGATCATCCTTGGTGATGAAGGCGTCAAAGGCATCTTCGTCAACATCTTCGGCGGCATCATGAAGTGTGATATCATCGCCCAGGGCGTGGTCGAAGCAGTTGAGAATGTCGGCCTTGAAATTCCTTTGGTCGTCCGCCTGGAAGGCACCAACGTCGATGAAGGCAAGAAGATCCTGAAAGAGTCGGGCCTTGACATCACACCGGCAACGACGATGGCTGAAGGCGCTCAGAAGATAATCGCAGCGGTAGAAGAAAATAAATAAAAATTAACGGAGGAATTTACTGTGGGTGTTTTTATTGATAAAGATACAAAAGTGTTGGTCCAGGGCATCACGGGATCAACTGCATTATTCCATACAGAGCAGATGCTTGAATACGGAACCAAAATCGTTGCAGGCGTGACACCTGGCAAAGGCGGCCAGGAAGTCCAGGGGGTGCCTGTCTTCAACACGGTGGAAGAAGCGAAGAGAGAAACGGGCGCAACCGTGTCCGTCATCTACGTTCCTGCGCCGTTCGCCGCAGATGCGATCATTGAAAGTGCCGATTCGGAACTTGATCTTGTCATCTGCATTACAGAACATATACCGGTCCTTGATATGGTGAAGGTGAAGCGCTACCTTGAAGGCAAGAAGACACGCCTTGTCGGTCCGAACTGTCCGGGCGTCATCACAGCTGATGAGTGCAAAATCGGCATCATGCCTGGATATATCCATAAGAAAGGCCACGTCGGCGTCGTCAGCCGTTCAGGCACATTGACCTATGAAGCTGTCCATCAGCTGACTGAAGCGGGCATCGGCCAGACGACTGCGGTCGGCATCGGCGGAGACCCGATAAACGGCACCGACTTCATCGATGCGCTCAGCGCTTTCAATGAAGATCCGGAAACTGAAGCTGTCGTGATGATCGGTGAGATCGGCGGTACTGCGGAAGAAGAAGCTGCTGAATGGGTCAAGGAAAACATGAATAAGCCTGTCGTCGGATTCATCGGCGGTGTCACTGCACCTCCGGGAAAACGCATGGGCCATGCCGGTGCGATCATTTCCGGCGGTAAAGGTACAGCGGATGAGAAAATCAAGACGATGAACGCGTGCGGCATTGAAACTGCCGATACACCATCCGAAATCGGGCAGACACTGATCGACCGCATCAAAAAAGTCGATGGTCTGTACGAAAAATGCCTGACTGTTAAATAAATTTCATAAAAACAGCTCATCGAGCCGAAAACAGTGCCATCCTTTTAAAGGATGGCACTGTTTTTGTCTTTTTCTTCCAATGATTGACCCGGTAATGTAAAATACAGCCGTCCAATAATCACTTATAATTGAAGGCATCAACGATGAGGGGTGAAGATTTGGAACTTTTGACTTTGTCATATGCAGGGGTGACCGTCCAGGAATACCATCAGCTGAAACACATTCGTCACGGGCACGGTCTGCCTGCAAACCTCCAACAGAAATTAGCTGCTGCAAAGCGCTTGAACAGCAGTGCAATAAAAAGCCATCTGGCATCACAGGGCATCATCTGGATCCCCATCGGGGATGAACGCTATCCGCGCCTTCTTGCAGAAATCCACGATCCGCCGTACATACTCTATGCAAAAGGGGACTGGCAGCTCATGCACAAAAGGGCCCTCGGCATCGTCGGCAGCCGCAAGGCATCCAGATATACACAGGAATCACTGAAAGCGATCATTCCGGAACTGAAAAATTTATCCGTCATTTCAGGTCTCGCCTACGGGGCGGATGAAGCGGCACACCGGCTCTGCCTGTCACACGGCATCCCGACGATCGGTGTGCTCGCTTTCGGGCATGATATGCATTATCCGAAATCCACATCGGGACTCCGCACCGAGATGGAGATGCATCATCTGACGATCAGCGAATATCCGCCAAATACACCGCCCGAGAAATGGCGGTTCATCGCACGGAACCGCATCATTGCAGGCTTGTCGGAAGGCGTGCTTGTGACGGAGGCTGAAGAGCAGAGCGGCAGTCTGATCACCCTGGACATGGCGATGAATGAGAACAGGAACACATACTGCCTGCCGGGAAACATCACCTCAGGGCTGTCGAAAGGAACGAACATGCGCATTCAGGAAGGGGCCGAAATCGTCCTGTCGGCTGAAGATATTTTGAAGGATTTCCAATGACAATATTCAGTAATTTATGATAAATCAAAACATCAAAGAGTTGACAAAAGATTTCTTTGCACTTAATATTTGATTCTGAAACTACAAACGAAGGAGGCAAACGCATCGTGGCTGATAATTTAGTGATAGTGGAATCCCCGGCGAAAGCAAAGACGATCGAAAAGTATCTGGGCAAAAGATACAAAGTCGTCGCTTCAATGGGACACTTGCGTGATTTGCCCCGCAGTCAAATGGGAATTGACACAGAAAACAATTACGAACCTAAATATATTACAATTCGTGGCAAAGGCCCGCTTTTGAAAGATTTGAAGAAAGAGGCCAAAAAAGCCAAGAAAGTATTTTTAGCAAGTGACCCGGACCGCGAGGGAGAAGCAATTGCATGGCATCTGGCGCATGCACTCGGTGAAGATAATGAATACTACCGGGTGGTTTTCAATGAAATAACGAAGGACGCAGTCAAGGAGAGCTTCAAACATCCGAGCAAAATCAACCAGGACCTGGTGGATGCCCAGCAGGCAAGACGTATCCTCGACCGGCTGGTGGGTTACAATATTTCCCCGGTACTATGGAAAAAGGTGAAAAAAGGACTGTCTGCAGGACGTGTGCAGTCCGTGGCACTGCGTCTGATCATCGACCGTGAGAATGAGATCAGAAAGTTCAAGCCTGAAGAATACTGGACGATCGAAAGTGATTTCAAGTACAAGCGTTCCGAGTTCAAAGGCAAGTTCAACTCCGTAAAAAAAGAGAAAGTCAAACTGAATACGAAAGAAGATGTGGATAAAGTCCTGGCACAGATTTCCGGCGACGAATTCCTGGTGGAGAAAGTGGAGAAAAAGGAAAAGAAACGTTTTCCTGCCAACAGCTTCACCACATCCTCACTCCAGCAGGAAGCTGCAAGGAAACTGAACTTCAAGGCAAGGAAGACGATGATGGTCGCCCAGCAGCTGTATGAAGGGATCGCGATCAAAGGTGAAGGCACGGTCGGTCTGATCACATACATGAGGACCGATTCGACGAGGATCTCACCTGTCGCGAAAAAAGAGGCGGCCGATTATATAGAAGAAACTTTCGGCAGGGAATTCCTCGGAAGCAGCAGACAGCAGAAGGCCGCAGCCCAGTCGCAGGATGCCCATGAGGCGGTCCGTCCGACATCGAGCCTCAGGACGCCTGAAAACATGAAGCAGTATTTGAGCCGCGACCAGCACAGGCTCTACAAGCTCATCTGGGACCGTTTCATCGCAAGCCAGATGGCGCCGGCCGTCCTTGATACGGTGAGGATGGACATGACCAATAATGATGTGATGTTCCGCAGCAACGGCCAGACCATCAAATTCAAAGGTTTCATGCAGATTTATATAGAAGGAAAAGACGATGAGGAAGAAGAGCTGAGCAACCGCCTTCCTGAAATCGCCGAAGGGGAGACGGTCAAGAGCCTGAAGATCAGCCCGAATCAGCATTTCACGCAGCCGCCTCCGCGCTACACCGAGGCAAGGCTCGTCAAGACGCTTGAAGAACTCGGCATCGGCCGCCCGTCAACATATGCGCCGACCATCGATACGATACAGAAACGCAACTATGTGCGCATGGACCAGAAACGTTTCATGCCGACAGAAATCGGCGAGATCGTCAACCAGTCGATGGAGGAATACTTCCCGAACATCATCGATGTGGACTTTACGAAGACGATGGAAGCGGACCTCGACAGTGTCGCAGAAGGCGAAGCTTCATGGGTCAAGGTGATCGATGATTTCTATAAGGAATTCGAACCGAGGGTTGAGCGGGCGGAAGAAGAAATGGAAAAGATAGAGATCAAAGATGAGCCGGTCGGGGAAGACTGCGAGAAATGCGGGTCTCCGATGGTATACAAGATGGGCCGTTACGGTAAATTCATGGCCTGCTCGAATTTCCCGGACTGCCGCAACACGAAGGCAATCGTCAAATCGATCGGTGTGACATGCCCGAAATGTAAGAAGGGCGAAGTCATAGAACGCAAGTCTAAGAAGAACCGCATATTCTACGGCTGTGATCAGTATCCGGAATGTGATTTCATCAGCTGGGACAGGCCGATCGGAAGAGACTGCCCGAAATGCGAGCATCATCTGGTGGAAGTCAAAAAAGGTAAGAATGCACAAGTTAAGTGTTCAAACTGTGAGTACACAGAAAAAGTGAATAATTAACATTCAATCTACCTATGTTTATTAGGTAGATTTTTTGTGAATAAACGAATTAGATGATTTATTGATAATATTCATAGTATTGTGTGCAATTATCCGTGAAATATATTAAAATGTTTAAGGGGCATATATGCTTAGCGACGATGCTATTTATTGAAAGACTATTTGGAATTGTGATAATATTCTGAAGGGAAGGGGGCGAGGTCAATCGGCTATAAAGAACGCTTTTTGGACAGGCTGCTTTATCAGAGGAATTTATCGGACCATACGATCAGGAGCTACGGCACGGACATCGATGAATTCCATGCTTTCCTGGAGAGCGAAGGCCTGGCAGTCGGGACTTTCAAATATCTTGATGCGAGGAACTACTTATCATCACTTTATGATAAGGGGCTTAAAAGAGCCACCGTCTCCAGGAAGATTTCAACCTTGCGGAGTTACTACCATTTTCTGATTGAAGCCGGCGTAGTTGAAAACCATCCATTTTTGAGCCTGCCTTTCCCCAAGAAAGAAAAAGCCCTGCCCACCTTTTTATATGAGAATGAAATCAATGCACTGTTCGAATCACTCGATCAGAGCAGCAGGATGTATTTAAGGGATAAAGCGATACTCGAGCTGCTTTACGCCACAGGCATCCGGGCTTCCGAACTGATCACCCTGAGAAGGGATCGGATAGATTTCAATTATATGATATTGAAGGTGCATGGTAAAGGCAATAAGGAAAGAATCGTCCCATTCAATGAAAGTGCCAGAGCAAGTCTGCTTGAATATATAGAGCATTTCAAAAAACACATCGATCATAACGATGCATTATGGCTCAATTACCGGCTTGAACCGCTGACGGTGCGCGGCCTGCGTCATGTATTGGATATGATGGTCAAGAGGAGTGCTGAAAACTTTGACCTTCATCCGCATAAGCTGAGGCACAGCTTCGCGACGCATCTTTTGAACAATGGTGCGGACATCCGGGCGGTGCAGGAACTGCTGGGACATGAGTCACTGCAGACGACCCAGAAATATACGCATATTTCCAAAGAACAGCTGAGAAAGACATATTTGAAGACACATCCAGGTAATCAGAAGAGGTGAAATAATGGCTATAAAAGGTACCACGATATTTGCGATACAGCATAACGGCTCAAGGGCGATCGCCGGGGACGGACAGGTCACCCTCGGCAATCAGGTGGTGATGAAGCATACTGCAAAGAAAGTGCGCAGGCTTTTCGATGACAAAGTCGTTGCAGGTTTTGCGGGCAGTGTGGCGGATGCATTCACTTTATTTGAAAAATTCGAAGCCAACCTTCATGCTTATAACGGCAACCTGCAGCGGGCGGCCGTCGAGCTTGCGAAGGAATGGCGCGGCGATAAGATGCTGAGGCAGCTTGAGGCGATGCTGATCGTCATGGATAAAGAGACACTGCTGCTCGTCTCGGGCACCGGTGAAGTGATCGAACCCGATGACGGCATACTCGCCATCGGCAGCGGCGGCAACTACGCCCTCAGTGCAGGGCGTGCCCTGAAGCGCTACAGCAGCGAGCTTTCGGCAAAAGAGATCGCCTACAACAGTCTGCTTATCGCAAGTGAAGTCTGCGTGTTCACAAACGATAATATAATAGTGGAATCTATCGATTAAAGGAGCGTTTATATTGAAACAGAATTTAACGCCAAGAGAAATAACATCGAGATTGGATGAAGACATCATTGGTCAGGGCGAGGCGAAGAAGAAAGTCGCCATCGCGATGCGGAACCGTTTCAGAAGGATGATGCTGGATGACGATCTCAGGGATGAGGTCATCCCTAAGAATATACTGATGATCGGCCCGACGGGCGTCGGAAAGACCGAAATCGCAAGGCGCATGGCCAGGCTTACGGGTGCGCCCTTCACGAAAGTGGAGGCGACGAAGTTCACTGAAGTCGGCTATGTCGGACGTGATGTGGAGAGCATGGTCAGGGATCTGGTCGAAGCAAGTGTCAAACTCGTCAAGGATGAGAAGATGAAACTTGTGAAGGATCAGGCGGAAGAGCTCGCCAATGAGCGGCTCCTCGCGCTGCTCGCCCCCGGCTTCAAAAAAGAGAAGACGACGACCAACCCGTTCGAGGCGCTGATGAACCAGCAGGCTGCTCAGGAGACGGAAGAGGAAGTCACGCCCGAAGTCAGGGACAGGCGCCGGAGCCTCCGCGCGAAGCTTTTGAACGGCTACCTGGAAGACGAAGAAGTGACGATTGAAGTCGAACAGGAACAGAATTCAATGGGCATGATGATGCCCGGCATGGAAGAATCCGGCATGCAGGATATGTTCAAGCAGTTCATGCCGAAAAAGAAGCATAAGCGCACCATGCCCGTAAAAAAGGCGCGTGAATATTTAAGCCGTGAAGAAGCGGAGAAAATCATCGATACGGACAATGTCAATGACGAAGCGATCAATCTGGCTGAAACGATGGGGATCATCTTCATCGATGAGATGGATAAGATCGCCAAAGGCGGACAGAACTCCGGTGATGTATCCCGGGAAGGCGTCCAGAGGGACATACTCCCGATCGTCGAGGGCAGCAGGGTGCAGACGAAATACGGTGCAATCGACACCGAGCACATACTGTTCATCGGGGCGGGGGCCTTCCACGTATCAAAACCGAGTGATCTCATACCTGAACTTCAGGGCCGTTTCCCGATCAGGGTCGAGCTCGACAAGCTCACGGATGAAGACTTCGAAAAGATATTGAAAGAACCGAAACGTTCATTGATCAGACAGTACGAAGCACTGCTTCAGACCGAGGATGTCACCATATCATTCACCGATGAGGCGCTTGCCGAACTTGCGAAAACCGCCCATCAGGTCAATACGGATACGGACGACATCGGGGCAAGAAGACTGCATACGATACTTGAGACGCTGCTTGAAGAACTGCTGTTCGAAGCAAGCAATATGCAGGGCGCACATGTCGAGATCACGAAGCAATATGTGAACAGCAAGCTGTCACACATTCAGGAAGATAAGAATTTAAGCAGATTCATACTATAAATTATAAAATCATAAAAGGGGAATTCCAAATGAGTTCATTACTGCAAAAAACAAGAGAAATCAACACTTTGATCCAAAGCCATTCAGGTGTGAAGGTGGATTTCAATGAAGTATCCAAAAAAGTGAGCCGCGTGCTCGAATGCAACGTCTTCATCGTATCAAGGAAAGGCAAGCTGCTCGGCGTCGGCGTCAATCATAAGATCGAGAATGAGCGGATTGTTGAAATGCTTGAAAACCGGCGCTTTCCGGATGAATATGTGAACAAGCTGATGAGGATCAGCGAAACGACCGAAAACATCGATTTCAGCGATGAACTGACGATCTTCCCTACCGAAGATTCCTTCCAGGATTCCGAAACGACGATTTTGCCGATCTACGGCGGCGGAGAGCGTCTCGGCACACTTGCGCTCGGCCGTGTATCACAGCCGTTCAGCGAGGAAGATCTGGTCCTTGCCGAGTATGCGACGACTGTCGTCGGCATGGAGATCTTAAGGGAGAAGCATGAAGAGATCGAACAGAAGGCAAGGGACAAGGCAAGCATCGCAATGGCCATACGTTCATTGTCATACTCGGAGAGGGAAGCGATCGAACACATCTTCGATGAACTGAATGCGGACGAAGGCCTTCTCGTCGCATCCAAAGTGGCGGACAGGGTCGGCATCACGCGTTCGGTGATCGTGAACGCCCTCAGGAAGCTGGAGAGTGCAGGCGTCATCGAATCACGTTCCCTCGGCATGAAAGGGACGTTCATCAAAGTCAAAAAAGAGGACTTCCTGCCTGAACTGAGAAAAGACAGCTAAAGAGGTTTGATTTTAATTGAAAGATATGGTATATTATTAAACGGCTAAAATTTGCCGATTACACACAGTGTCATGAATGTGGGACCGGTTGCCCGGAAGGGTGGTTTCATCCAGTGATACTGGAGGTAACAACAAAAGGAGGAAATTATAATGGCAGTAATTACTATGAAACAACTGCTCGAAGCAGGTGTGCATTTCGGACACCAGACACGCCGTTGGAACCCGAAGATGAAGAAATACATCTTCACTGAGAGGAACGGCATCTATATCATCGACTTGCAGAAAACAGTCAAGAAAGTGGCGGAAGCTTACAATTTCGTCAAAGAAATTTCTGAAGACGGCGGCAAAGTCCTGTTCGTAGGTACCAAGAAACAGGCACAGGACGCCATCAAAGAAGAAGCCGAAAGAGCTGGACAGCTTTATGTCAACCAGAGATGGCTCGGCGGTATCCTGACTAACTACAAGACGATCTCAAAGCGTATCAGACGTATTGATGAAATCGAAAAAATGGAAGCGGACGGAACTTTCGACGTGCTTCCTAAAAAAGAAGTTGTGGAACTCCGCAAAGAATATGATCGCCTGATCAAATTCCTCGGCGGTATCCGCGATATGAAAGAAATGCCGAAAGCGATCTTCATCGTTGACCCTCGCAAAGAGCGCAATGCGATCGCAGAAGCCAAAAAATTAAACATTCCGATCGTGGCAATGGTTGACACCAACTGTGACCCGGATGAAGTGGATTATGTGATTCCGGCGAACGACGATGCAATCCGTGCAGTACGCCTGATGACAAGCAAAATGGCGGATGCTGTTCTGGAAGGCAGACAAGGTGTCTCCGATGAGGAAGTTGCAGCGGATCAGAACATCGATCTGGAAGAATCTACTGAAACTGCAGAAGAAACAACGCCTGCAGAAGTTAAAAGCGAATAATCTCTGACAGACGAGATGATGATAATATCGGTGATAAGTTAACTCTCTTATCACCTTTTTTAAAATATTATTTCCAGGAGGATAAATTTATGGCTACTATTTCAGCAAAATTAGTAAAAGAATTACGTGAAAAAACAGGTGCAGGAATGATGGATTGTAAAAAAGCACTCCAGGAAACTGACGGGGACATCGATGCTGCAGCTGACTACCTGCGTGAAAAAGGCATTGCCAAAGCAGCGAAGAAAGCTGACCGCATTGCAGCAGAAGGCCTCGTTCATGTAGCGTCCAAAGGCAATGACGGAGTGATTGTTGAAATCAACTCCGAAACGGACTTTGTTGCACGCAACGAAGATTTCCAGCAGCTGGTCAAAGATATCGCAGACCACATCCTTGAAACAAAACCTGAAAATGTCGAAGCATTGAACAAGTCTGAACTCGACGGCCAGACGGTTGAAGAGAAAATGACGGAAGCCGTTTCCAAAATCGGTGAAAAGCTGACACTGAGAAGATTCGTCCTTGCTGAGAAGACGGACAATGGCGCATTCGGCGAGTATCTGCACATGGGCGGACGCATCGGTGTCCTGTCTGTAGTCGACGGCACGACTGATGCTGAAGTGGCTAAAGGTGTGGCCATGCACGCAGCAGCGCTCAACCCGAAATATGTATCTTCCGATCAGGTTCCTGAAGAGGAACTCAATCACGAGAGGGAAATCCTCAAGCAACAGGCACTCAACGAAGGCAAGCCGGAAAACATCGTCGATAAGATGGTTGAAGGCAGAATGCGCAAGTATCTTGAAGACATCAGCATTGTAAACCAGCCATTCGTAAAAGACTCTGACATCACAGTCGAGAAATATCTTCAGAACCACGATGCGAAACTGGTCGATTTCGTCCGCTTCGAAGTGGGAGAAGGTATTGAGAAGAGAGAAGAAAACTTCGCTGATGAGGTCATGGGTCAAGTGAATAAGTAATGAAAAAGACACTTCGGTGTCTTTTTTTCTAAAATTAGCTCATCAAATATCATAAGTGAGGGAAATATAATGGCTGAATCTTCAACTTTCAAAAGAATTGTATTAAAGCTCAGTGGCGAGGCACTGGCAGGGGACGACGGTTTCGGCATCAATCCCGCCGTCATTAAGAATATCTCGGAACAGGTGGTCGAAGCGAAGGCACTTGGCGTCGAGATCGCCGTCATCGTCGGCGGCGGCAATATATGGAGGGGCAAGACCGGCAGTGACCTCGGTATGGACCGCGGTACAGCCGATTATATGGGCATGCTTGCAACAGTCATGAACTCCCTTGCACTGCAGGACAGCCTGGAGCAGCTCGACTGCGAAACGCGGGTGCTGACTTCAATAGAGATGAAGCAGGTCGCGGAGCCGTATATACGCCGCCGTGCAATCAGGCACCTTGAAAAGGGGCGCATCGTCATATTCGCCGCCGGCATCGGCAATCCGTACTTCTCAACGGATACGACTGCGGCACTCCGTGCGGCGGAGATCGAGGCGGACGTGATCCTAATGGGCAAAAACAATGTCGATGGGGTTTATTCTGCAGATCCGAAGTTCGACGACAAAGCATTCAAGTATGATAATCTGACGTATATGGAAATGCTTCAGGAAAACCTGCAGGTGATGGATGCGACCGCTTCCTCCTTCTGTATGGACAACGACATTCCACTTGTGGTATTTTCAATTACAGAGCAGGGCAACATCAAACGTGCAGTTTCCGGTGAATCAATCGGTACGACCATCAATAAATAAAAATTTGGTAGGAGAGAATCAAATGAGTGATGCAATACTAAAAGATGCAAAAAGCAGAATGCAGAAATCCATTGAAAGCCTGCAGAGGGAACTTGCGGGAATCCGCACAGGCCATGCCAATGCAAGCCTTCTCGAGAGGGTGACCGTGGACTACTATGGTGCACCGACACCTGTGAACCAGCTGGCCACGATCGCAGTGCCTGAAGCGAGGATGCTGACTGTCACACCATATGATAAGAATTCCGTTGATGATGTCCTGAAGGCGATCCAGCAGGCGGACCTCGGCATCAACCCTACGAGCGACGGAACGATGATCCGCATCACAGTCCCCCAGCTGACTGAGGAGCGCAGGAAAGAATTCGTCAAAGATGCACGTAAAGAAGGCGAAGAGGCCAAGGTGTCCGTCAGGAACATCCGCCGTGAAGCCAATGATAAGCTTAAGAAAATCGAAAAAGACGGCGAAATTTCAGAGGATGAGCTTCGCAGCTACACTGAAGATGTCCAGAAGCTGACGGATGACTCGATCAAGAAGATCGATGCCCTCTGTGATGAAAAAGAGAAAGATATTTTGGAAGTTTAGCCAAAACAGCGAGCAGGTTGAACCTGCTCTTTTTTTATGCATTCTTATGTTACAATAAACTGATTGAGTCGATATAGGTATAGATGTATACTAATAAATATAATTCTTGTGGAGGACCATATGTTAGGTAGAAAAAAAGAACCGAAGATGACGAAGGACTTACCTTTACATATAGCAATGATCATGGACGGCAACGGGCGGTATGCCCAGATGAAGAAACGGCCGCGTGTACATGGTCATTATGAAGGTATGCAGAATGTAAAACGTATCACGAGACATGCCTCTGATATAGGGATAAAATATTTGACACTGTATGCATTTTCAACCGAAAATTGGAGCAGACCAAGCTCTGAGGTGAGTTATCTGATGAAGCTCCCGGGTGATTTCCTCGGGACGTTTTTACCCGAACTCATCGAAAAGAATGTTAAAGTGACGGTAATAGGCAATTTGGAAGGCCTGCCGAAGCATACGATCAAAGCGGTGATGAAAGCGGTGGATGAAACTGCGGACAATACGGGGCTGAACCTCATATTTGCGCTCAATTACGGGGGCAGGGATGAACTCATCCAGGCTTTCAGGGCGATGCACGAGGACATCAACGGCGGGCATCTTTCACTTGAAGCGTTGAATGATGAAACCGTCGGCCGTTATCTCATGACTGCACCGGCGCCGGACCCGGAAATGATCATCAGGACAAGCGGGGAATACCGGCTGAGCAACTTCCTGCTCTGGCAGTCTTCCTACAGTGAACTTTTTTTCACCGACACATTGTGGCCTGAATTCTCCGCAGAGGAAATGGACGAACTGATAGAACAGTACAGAAGGCGTGACAGACGTTTTGGCGGACTGAACGATAAGGAGGAATAAGTGTGAAGACAAGGACGATTACTGCTGTCATAGCATTGCTGATTTTCATTCCCATCATCATCATCGGCAGCTGGCCGATGCTCATTACAGTCTATCTTCTTGCTCTGACCGCTTTGTACGAGATACTGAAGATGAACCGTATACATATATTTTCCATCCCGGGCATACTTTCTTTGATCGCCTTATCGATCATCCTCCTGCCCCGGGCAGACTACCCGTTCCTCCCCATGGTCACTGACGCGCAGATTGATATGATCATCGTCATGGCGCTTCTTATGCTGAGTTTCACCGTCATCAGCAAGAACCGGTTCACATTCGTGGATATGGGTTTCTGCGTGCTTGCGGTCGCATACATCGGCATCGGGTTCATGTACTTTTACGAGACGAGGGAAGCCGGCCTCATCTTCATCCTGTATGCACTTCTCATCGTATGGATGACGGATACAGGTGCTTATTTATCGGGCCGTGCATTCGGCAAAAGGAAACTGTGGCCGCAGATCAGCCCGAACAAGACGGTGGAAGGCTTCATCGGCGGGATCCTGTCGAGTGTGCTGCTTGCAATCATATTCAGCGTATTCGGCCTGCTTGATCACCCGAATGTGATACTGCTGATCATTTATACGATGATACTGAGCGTGGCGGGACAGCTCGGCGACCTTGTCGAGTCCGCTCTGAAACGCCATTTCGACGTCAAGGATTCCGGCAGCCTGCTGCCGGGCCACGGCGGTGTGCTGGACCGTTTCGACAGTTTTATATTTGTTTTGCCACTGATGAATATACTGCCATTGGTGAGCTGAGTTTAATGGAGTGTGGAACATGAAGAAGATTTCAATACTGGGAGCGACAGGGTCCATCGGGACACAGGCGATCGAGGTGCTGAAGGACAACCCGGACCGTTTCGAACTTGAAAGCCTGTCAATCGGGCGCAATGTGGACGGACTGCGTGAGATACTCGCATCCATCACCCCGAAGATGGTCTCCGTAATGGATGAAGGCGACAGGAAAGCACTTCAGTCGGAGTACCCGACAATCGAGTTCATAAGCGGGGAAGAAGGGCTCCTCGCCGTCGCCGCAGATGACAGTGATATGCTCCTCACTGCAATCATGGGCAGCGTCGGCCTCGGTCCCACGCTTAAGGCGATCGAGATGGGCAAGGACATTGCGCTTGCAAACAAGGAGACGCTTGTTGCTGCAGGAGAGATCGTGATGCAGAAGGCGAGGGCGCACAATGTGAACATCCTCCCCGTGGATTCGGAACATTCCGCAATCTTCCAGTGCTTAAGGGGAGAATCCCCCTCCGAGATCAAACGGCTCATCATCACCGCGAGCGGCGGTTCATTCAGGGATCTTTCAAGAGATCAGCTGGATGATGTGACGCTTGCCGATGCACTGAACCATCCGAACTGGGCGATGGGCAAGAAGATCACGATCGACTCCGCCACCATGATGAATAAAGGGCTCGAAGTCATCGAGGCGAAATGGCTGTTCGATCTCGACATCGATAAGATCTCCACGCTCCTCCACAGGGAGAGCACGATACACTCGATGGTCGAGTTCGTGGACAACAGCATCATCGCACAGCTCGGCAATTCGGATATGAAAGGGCCGATCCAGTTCGCCTTCAGTTATCCCGAACGCCTGCCGATGGACAACCCGCTCGATCTCAACACGCTCACCCAGCTGAACTTCAAACCGATGGATTTCGACCGTTTCAGGATGCTGAAGCTTGCATATGAAGCGGTTGAAACCGGCGGTACGATGCCCGCGGTCATGAACGCAGCGAACGAGTATGCCGTGGACCGTTTCCTGAAAGGTGAGATTTCTTTTCTTGATATAGAAAAGATAGTAGAATTACGTATGAACGCACATGAAGTGATCGATGAACCTGATTTGGAAACGATCCTTTATTATGATGAAATATTTAAATCGGACATGAGGTGATAGATTTGACCGGCATTTTAGCTTTTATAGTCGTATTCGGTGTGCTGGTCACTGTTCACGAACTTGGCCACCTGATAGTTGCAAAACGTGCAGGTATAATGTGTCCCGAGTTTGCCATCGGAATGGGACCAAAGATTTTTTCCTATAAATTCAATGACACCGTCTATACCATCCGGCTGCTGCCGGTGGGCGGCTATGTCAGAATGGCCTCCAGCGATATGGAGATCAACCCCCTGAACCCCGGAATGCGCGTCCAGCTGAAATTGAACGACCTCGGTGAGATCACCCACGTCCTGCTAGATGATAAGCACAACTTCAATGACATAGAGGAAGTAGAAGTGGTCGAGGCGGATATCCGGAAGGCCATGAATGTAAGAGCCGTGCGTACATACGACGATGTTGAAACTTCATATAAAATCGCACATGAAGCTTATTTCGTTCAGGATTCCGAGCTTGAGCGCATTGCACCGGCATCTGCGCGCTTCGAATCGAAATCCGTCATGGCGAGGTTCTGGACTTTATTTGCAGGACCTTTGATGAACTTTGTACTGGCATTCGTATTATTCACCCTCCTGTTCTACATCAACGGCAAGCCGTCCGATGAACCGGTTGTCGGCGTCGTCGCCGAAGATACACCCGCTGAAGAGGCGGGGCTCGAGGAAGGGGACCGCCTGCTTGAGATCAACGGCACCGAAGTAGAGAACTGGGACCATATGTCCGCGATCATCCAGCAGGAAGGCGGATCGGAACTTGATATCACCGTTGAAAATGACGGTGATGTGAGGGAAGTCGAAATGACCCCGATGGTTGAGGAGACCGAACTGCCCGATGGCGAAGTGGTCGAACGGCTGATCATCGGCATAGGCCACGACTTTGAAGAGGGCGTCATCGCACCGCTGTGGTGGGGCGTCCAGCAGACATACGAGATGGGCACGCTGATATTCGAACTTGTCGTGCAGCTGTTCCTGAGCATTTTTGAAGGTACATTCTCCTTCGATATGCTGAACGGACCGGTCGGCATATATGTGGTGACGGAGGAAGTCGCATCACAGGGCCTCCTTGTGCTGATGAACTTCACGGCTGTGCTGAGCGTCAACCTCGGCATCATGAACCTGCTGCCGATACCGGCACTCGACGGCGGACGCATATTGTTCGTCCTGTACGAAGGCATATTCAGAAAACCGCTCAATAAAAGGGTGGAACTCAACATACAGCTTGCAGGCGTATTATTCGTATTAGTCATCATGGTGCTTGTCACCTGGAACGACATCAAAACATTTTTCCTATAGGAGTGAGTCACATGAGACAGTCACAAATGTTTATCCCGACTTTAAGAGAGACACCGCAGGATGCTGAGAGCCTCAGCCACCGCCTGATGCTGAAGGCGGGGATGATCAAGCAGATGGCGAGCGGGATCTACACATACCTGCCGATCACAAGGCTTGTACTGCACAACATAGAGAAAATCGTCCGCGAAGAGATGAATAAGATCGGCGGCGTTGAGATTCATATGCCCGTGCTGCACCCGAAGGAGTTGTGGGAGGAGTCCGGGCGCTGGGATGCGTACGGCAATGAACTGATGAGGATGAACGACCGCCACGGCCGTGAATTCGCACTCGGGCCGACGCATGAGGAAATGATCGTGGCCCTCCTCAGGGATGAACTCAGGAGCTATAAGAAGCTGCCGCTCACGCTCTACCAGATCCAGACGAAATTCCGCGATGAACTCCGTCCGAGGTACGGGCTGCTCCGCGGCAGGGAGTTCATCATGAAGGATGCCTATTCGTTCCATACGGATGATGCATCACTTACGAAAACGTACAATGACATGTATCAGGCATATGAGAACATCTTCTCACGCATGGGCCTGAACTACCGTGCGGTCGAAGCGGATTCCGGCGCGATCGGCGGCAGCCATACGCATGAATTCATGGCGCTTGCCGACATCGGTGAAGATACGATCGCCTATACCGAAGAGAGCGATTATGCGGCGAACATCGAAAAAGCCGAATGCCAGCCGGTTGAAAAATCGACGGATGCGGAAAAGGCACTCGAAAAAGTTGAGACACCGGGTGTCACAACATGCCAGTCACTGGCGGACCATCTCGGCATCCCGCTGCATGAGACGACGAAGACGATGGTCGTCAAGATCAACGGTGAGTTCCTGATGATCCTCGTGCGCGGCGACCAGGAGCTGAACGATGTCAAAGTGAAATCTTTCTTCAATGCGGAGGAAGAGATCGAATTTGCGACCGAAGAGGAAATCGTGCAGCACTTCAATGCCACACCGGGCAGCCTCGGTCCTGTCAATACGGAGATCCCGGTCTACCTGGATTATCAGGTGGATGCGATGGTGAACTATCCGACAGGGGCTAATGAAACCGGCCATCACTATATCAATGTGAACCACACGAGGGACTTTGAAGTGCGGGGCACCGGGGACTTCAGGTTCATCAACGAAGGTGAGACCGCACCGGACGGCAGCGGACCGGTCAGGTTCATGAAGGGCATCGAAGTCGGCCAGGTGTTCAAGCTCGGGACGAAGTATTCCGAATCCATGGGACTGAACGTGCTGGATGAGAACGGCAGAAGCGTGCCTGTCATGATGGGCTGCTATGGCGTGGGTGTCTCAAGGACGCTCTCTGCAATAATCGAGAGCCACCATGACGAGCGCGGCATCATATGGCCGAAGTCAGTGACACCATTCGATGTCCATATCATCACGGCGAACACAAAGGATGAGACGATCCTGAATGCTGCTGAAGCGCTTTATGAATCGCTGCAGGAAAAATACAGGGTTCTGTATGATGACCGCAATGAAAGGGCCGGCGTCAAGTTCGCCGATTCGGACCTCATCGGCCTCCCTTACCGCATAGTCGTCGGACGCGGCGCGAAGGACGGCATGGTCGAAGTGAAGCGGCGTACGGATAAAAAAAGTGAAGATGTCGATATTGCTGATGTTTTAAAGTTCATAGATGAAAATTGATGCATCCGGCCGGCAAAACAGGTTTAGGAGTGTTGTGAATGCAAGGGCATGAGCAGTTTAAAATATTATTATCACAGGCGAATATAGAAATGAATGAGCACCTCACAAGTGGGGTGCTCAAAAAAATCGTTGTGGACGATGAACAGAGGATATTCCACTTCCAGCTGCACTTTGAAAAGCTGATTCCCGCGTCACTCAGGCTTTTATTGATCGACAGTATCAAAAAGGCATTTGCGGATATTGCGGATGTCAGAGTGACTTTGACGAGCGATCATTTTTCGGATGACAATGTGATCGATTATCTGGAGGATATCCTGCTGCATCTCGGGATCAATGATAATGTCAGATACCAGCTTTTGAACTGTAAGAAGGAATACAGGGACGGCGTGCTGATCTTCAATGTGCAGAATGAGATCACAAGATCCCATTTCAACAAGCACGTCAATGGCAACCTGAAGGCGGCCTACCATGAATTCGGCATGGCGATCGGGGATATAGAGTTTGCAGTGGATGCGCATCTTGATGCCGAGAAGCGTGAGAATCTTGAGAACCGCCTGCAGGAGGAGAAGACGGAACTCGTCCAGAATTTCATTTCGCATCAGGAAGAGATGAAGGAGCAGCAGAACAATGATGCCGGAGCGGTTGAGAAGCAGATCGGCAAATACGTCGGATTCGACGGTGTGAGACCGCTCAACAACATCATCGATGAAGAGTTCAATGTGAAAGTCGAAGGCGTCATCTTCGATAAGGACATCAAAGTGCTCCGGACGGGCAGGCAGATACTGAACATCAAGATCACCGACTACAGTGACTCGATCAGCGCCAAAATGTTCTCAAGGAACAACAAGGGCGATGAAGCCGTATTCGATGCACTCAGCGAAAATGACTGGGTGATCATCGAGGGCAACGTCGAATACGATGATTTCGTAAAAGACCTCGTTTTGAACATCAAAAACCTGACGGCGGTCAATAAACCGCCCGCCCGCGACCCGATGGAAGAAAAACGTGTGGAGCTCCATCTGCATTCTGCAATGAGCCAGATGGACGGACTGAATAATATCGGTGAATTCGTGAAAAGGGCGAAGGACTTCGGCCATAAGGCGATCGCGGTCACGGACCACAACAACGTCCAGGCCTTCCCGGATGCGTATTATGCATCGCTCGACACCGGTGTGAAAGTCATATTCGGCATGGAAGGCCTCCTCGTCGATGACGGGGCGGACATCGCATACAATCCCCAGGACATCGACCTTGAAGATCATGAATTCGTCGTCTTCGACGTGGAGACGACGGGACTGTCCTCCAAATATGATAAGATCATCGAACTCGCGGGCGTGAAAGTGAGGGGCGGCGAGATCATCGACCGTTTCGAGGCTTTCAGCAACCCGGGAGAGCCGCTGACGGAGACGATCAAGGAAATCACCGGCATCACGGATGATATGCTCACCGGTGCACCGCCCATCAGTGAAGTGATCACCGACTTCAAGGAATGGGTCGGTGATGCCATATTCGTTGCGCATAATGCAAGCTTTGATATGAGCTTCATAGAAGCGGCCTATCAGAAGGAAGGGCTCGGCAGCTATCAGAACGGCGTCATCGATACGCTCGAGCTGTCACGGACGATCAACACCGACTTCAAAAAGCACGGGCTGAACATCCTCGCCAAAAAGTACAATGTCGAACTGACGCAGCATCACCGTGCAATCTATGATGCGGAGGCCACCGCCTATATATTCATCAAGATGCTTTACCAGCTGAAGGAACTTGGTGTGACCAATCATATGGAAATCAACGAGAAGCTCATGAGCGAGGAGGCATACAAGCGTGCAATGCCTTCCCATGCCACGCTGCTCGTAAAAAACCAGACGGGGCTCAAAAACCTCTTCAAGATCGTGTCGTATTCACTGACGGACCACTTCTACAGGATGCCGAGGATCCGTAAAAACGTCCTCGAGAAGCACCGGGAAGGCATACTGGTCGGCAGTGCATGCGATCAGGGCGAAGTGTTCACCGCAATGATGCAGAAACCTTATGAGGATGCAAAGAAGGTTGCGGAATTCTACGACTATCTCGAAGTGTTCCCGAAGCCGCTCTACAGAAGGCTGCTCGACAGGGAGATCGTGAGGAGCGAGGAGACGCTTGAGGAAATCATCCGAAACATCATCAAGGCAGGAGATGAACTCGGCAAACCGGTCGTTGCGACGGGGAATGTGCATTACCTCGATGAATCGGATAAACTGTGCCGTGAAATCCTGGTCAAGAGCAACCCGGGGAACCCGCTCAGCCGGGGCAACCTGCCGGATGCGCACTTCCGTTCGACGGCGGAGATGTATGAGGACTTCAGCTTCCTTGATGAAGCGACGCGGCGGAGGATTGTGATTGACGCGCCGAACGACCTTGTGGACAGCATCGATGTCGTAAAACCGATCAAGGATGACCTCTTCACGCCGAATATAGAAGGTGCGAATGACGAGATCAGGGACATGAGCTACAGCAATGCCAAAGCGCTGTACGGGGAGGACCTGCCCGCCATCGTGGTGGAGAGGCTTGAAAAAGAGCTTGAGAGCATCATCGGCAACGGGTTCAGCGTCATCTACCTCATCAGCCAGAAGCTCGTCAAGAAGTCACTGGATGACGGCTATCTCGTGGGTTCCCGCGGTTCCGTGGGATCGAGCTTTGTAGCGACCATGACGGAAATCACCGAAGTGAACCCGCTGCCGCCGCATTATATATGCCCGGGCTGCAAGGAGACGGAGTTCTTCACGGACGGGAGCGTATCTTCAGGCTACGACCTTCCGGACAAGTCATGCGAAAAATGCGGCGCCCCGCTCATCAAGGAGGGGCAGGACATCCCGTTCGAAACGTTCCTCGGATTCAAGGGGGACAAGGTTCCGGACATCGACTTGAACTTCAGCGGTGACTATCAGCCGAAGGCGCACAACTATACAAAAGAACTGTTCGGTGAAGACTATGTCTTCAGGGCGGGGACGATCGGCACCGTCGCCGAGAAGACGGCCTACGGTTATGTTAAGGGCTATATGAATGACCATGGCATCACGCGCCGTGGTGCTGAAATCGACCGTCTTGTAAAAGGGTGTTCCGGAGTGAAGCGGACGACCGGACAGCATCCGGGCGGCATCATCGTGGTGCCCGACCATATGGATATATTCGACTTCACACCGATCCAGTATCCGGCCGATGACATCGAAGCGGAATGGAAGACGACCCATTTCGACTTCCATTCGATAGACAACAACCTGCTTAAGCTGGATATACTGGGCCATGACGACCCGACGATGATCCGCATGCTGCAGGACCTCTCGCATATCGATCCGAAGACGCTTCTGACGGATGACCCCGAGACGATGAGCCTCTTCAGCTCGCCGAAAGCGCTCGGCGTCACGGAAGATGACATCATCTGCAAGACGGGGACGCTCGGGGTGCCGGAATTCGGCACCGGATTCGTCCGGCAGATGCTGGAGGACACGAAGCCGTCCACGTTCAGTGAGCTCGTGCAGATTTCCGGACTCTCCCACGGTACGGACGTATGGCTCGGGAACGCCCAGGACCTGATCCGCAGGGGGACGTGCGACTTATCCAACGTCATCGGCTGCCGTGATGACATCATGGTGACGCTGATGTACAAAGGACTGGAACCATCACTCGCCTTCAACATCATGGAGAAGGTGAGGAAGGGGAAGGGCCTGACCGAGGAGCATGAAGCGGCGATGCGGGAGAACGGCGTCGAGGAATGGTATATAGAATCCTGCAAGAAGATCAAATACATGTTCCCGAAAGCCCACGCTGCAGCGTATGTTCTGATGGCGGTGCGCATCGCGTACTTCAAAGTGCACTATCCGCTCTATTACTATGCGAGCTACTTCACCGTCAGGGCGTCGGACTTCGACCTTCTGACGATGGTGAAGGATAAATCCACCATCCGCCACAAAGTCAAAGAGATGAACAGCAATTTCCACGAGCTGTCGAAAAAGGAGAAAGATACGCTGGTCGTACTCGAGATCGTGAACGAGATGGCGCACAGAGGGTTCAAGATGCACCCCGTGGACATCGACAAGTCCGACGCCTTTGAATTCAAGCTCACAGAAGATGGCCTCATCCCGCCGTTCATCGCGGTGCCGGGGCTTGGGGCGAACGTTGCGAAACGCATCGTCGCCACACGGGAAGAGGAGCCGTTCATTTCCAAGGAGGATCTGAACAAGCGTGCCGGCGTCGCACAGAAAGTGGTCGAATACATGACCGAACTCGGCACACTCGACCACCTCCCGGACAAAGCACAGCTGTCCATCTTTGACCTGTGATGTAAAGTTGCATAACAATTTGAAATATGGTAACATGGTTAATGATATTAATACTCATGCACAAGGAGAAGAACGGGTCCGCCCGTTCTTTTCTTACGTTTAAAGGAGGCGATTTTGGCATGAATCATACTGAGCAAAAAGTTTTCGACAATGCTGCACCGGTGCTGGAAGCACTCGACTACAAGCTCATTGAAGTGCAATACGTCAAAGAAGGTAAAGATAATTTCCTGAGGCTCTATCTTGATAAAAAGGGCGGCATAACGCTTGAGGATTGTGCTGCGGCCAGTGAAGTGATCAGTGAAAAGCTGGATGAGTGGGATATTGTCAAAGGGGCTTATTTTCTGGATGTCTCCTCGCCCGGAGCCGAGCGTCCGATCAAAAATGACGATGACCTGGAGATGACCCTGGACAGCGGCATTTATGTGAAGACCTATCAGCACATCGACGGCGAAAAAGAGTGGACGGGCATATTGAAATCATACGATCAGGACACTGTGACTGTTGAATATAAAGACAAGACCAGGAAGAAGACCGTCACGATTGACCGTGAAAAAATCGCCACTTTAAGAAAAGCAGTACTAATCTGATCGGAGGAGATAAATTGTGAATCAGGAATTATTGAATGCTATGGACTATCTTGAAAAAGAAAAGAGCATTCCAAGGGAAATATTGATAGAGACGATCGAAGCCGCGCTTCTGACCGCCTATAAAAAGAACTACACACAGCATAAAAATGTCAAAGTTGATTTGAACATCACCAACGGCAGCTACCGTGTGATATCCCGGAAAGATGTGGTGGAGGAAGTCGAGGATCCGACGGCTGAAGTGGACCTTGAAACTGCCCGCACAGTCAACCCGGCTTATGAGATCGGCGATCCGTACGATGAAGATGTCACGCCGAAGGACTTCAACCGCGTCGGCGCACAGGCCGCAAAGCAGGCGGTCATGCAGCGTCTCCGCGATGCGGAACGCGGCATACTGTATGAAGAATTCATCGACAAGGAAGATGAAGTGATGACCGGCCTGATCGACAGGGTGGATCACCGCTTCGTCTATATCCAGCTCGGCCGCACGGATGCCGTCCTGAGCGAGTCGGAAAGAATGCCGAACGAGGTTTATAAGCCGAATGACCGCATCAAGGTGTATGTCAATAAAGTCGAGCAGACGACGAAAGGTCCGCAGATTTTCGTATCCCGGACACACCCGAATCTGCTGAAGCGCCTCTTTGAGAAGGAAGTGCCTGAAATCTATGACGGCACCGTTGAAATCATGAGTGTGGCACGTGAAGCGGGTGAACGTTCGAAAATCAGTGTGCATGCTGAAAATACGGACGTCGATGCCGTCGGTTCATGTGTCGGCGCAAGAGGTGCGAGGGTTGAAGCAGTCGTGAATGAACTGTCGGGCGAGAAGATCGACATCGTCCTCTGGGACAGCGACCCTAAAGTATTCGTCAAAAACGCCCTGAGCCCATCGCAGGTCGTCGACGTGCTTGTTGATGAGGACAACCAGTCCACAGTCGTCATCGTACCGGACAACCAGCTCTCGCTCGCCATCGGTAAAAGAGGGCAGAACGCAAGACTCGCGGCGAAGCTGACAGGATGGAAAATTGATATTAAAAGTGAATCCGATGCCGTTGAAGAAGGCATCATCGAACAGGACTAAAAATATTAATTTCAGCGGGTGATAACATGGCAAGAAAAGTTCCACTCAGAAAATGCATTCTGACAAATGAAATGTATCCGAAAAAAGAACTGCTCCGTATCGTGGTCAACAAGGAGAACGAAATCTTCGTCGACCCGACCGGCAAAAAGAACGGACGGGGCAGCTATGTCGTAAAAGACCTGGAAAAAGTGGAAGCAGCAAGAGAAAAGAAAGTGCTGGAAAGAAAGTTCGGGATGTCCGGTGAAGTGCTGGATCCGATCTACGACGAAATCATCAGGCTCATATACCGGGAGGACATCCCGAAACGATGAATGATAAAATACTGAATCTGCTGGGTCTGATCGTCAAGGCAAACAAGCTTGTAAATGGTGAGGAACGGACATTGGAAGCAGTCAGGAACAGTCAGGCGAAAGTGGTCTTCCTGGCCAGTGATGCCGGCAGATCCACTGCAAAGACGATTTCCGACAAAGCGCGGTACTACAATGTCCCCGTCATCGACAAATATAACAAAAATGAACTGAGTGCAGCTACAGGGAGTGAAAACCGTGTAGTCCTCGCAGTCACAGATAAAGGTTTTGCAAAAAAATGCATCGACCTTCTCGAGAAAGGAAAGTGATTCAATGAGTAAAATCCGAATCCATGAATACGCCAAAAACAACAATCTGACAAGTAAAGAAGTGATGGAATTCCTGCGCAAAGAAGGTGTGGAAGTCAGCAGTCATATGCGTTCACTTGAAAGCAATGAAGTCACCCTTCTGGATAAGCACTTCAGCAAGACAAGCAAAAATGACAAGCAGGGTAAAAAACCTCAGAACAACAATAATCAGCAGAAGAACAACCAGAACAACAAACAAAAGAACAGCAGCCAGAAAAATAACCCGGGCAAAAAGCAGAAGTCCGGCAAACCGGATAAAAATCAGCAGAAACAGGCTGAGCAAAAGCCTGTTGCCGCAAATGACGGCCAGTCTGCTGAAGAGAAGACATTCACTTATGAAGAAGGCATCACAGTGGGCGAACTGGCCGAAAAGATCGGAACCGACGCCTCAACCGTGATCAAAGACCTCTTCATGCTGGGTGTTGCAGCAAACATCAACCAGTCACTGGAAAAAGAGACTGTTGAACTGATCGCAGACAACTACGGCTTCACGGCCGAAGAAGAGACGCAGGAGGATGAAGCGGCCCTCGAAAACTATTTCGAGCTGGATGAAGCATCCCTCACAGAGGAAAGGCCGAGCGTCGTCACCATCATGGGACACGTCGACCACGGCAAGACGACACTCCTCGACTCGATCCGTGAGACGAAAGTGACGGCCGGCGAGGCCGGTGGCATCACCCAGCATATCGGTGCCTACCAGATCGAATCGGGCGGTAAAAAGATCACGTTCCTGGATACACCAGGACACGCGGCGTTCACTACAATGCGTGCACGCGGTGCGCAGGTGACGGACATCACGGTCCTCGTAGTCGCTGCAGATGACGGCGTCATGCCTCAGACGATCGAAGCGCTCAACCATGCCAAAGCTGCGGGTGTGCCGATCATCGTCGCGGTGAACAAAATCGACAAACCGACAGCCAACCCGGACCGTGTGATGACGGAACTCGGTGAACACGGCCTGTACCCGGAAGACTGGGGCGGCGACACGATATTCGTCCCACTTTCCGCATTGAGCGGCGACGGCATCGATGATCTCCTTGAGATGATCACCCTTGTCGGGGAAGTCGAAGAGCTGAAGACACAGAGCGACCGCCCTGCCATCGGTACGGTGATTGAAGCGGAACTCGACAAATCCAGGGGTCCTGCTGCATCACTTCTTGTACAGCACGGCACTTTGAAAGTCGGGGATTCGCTCGTAGTGGGCAACACATACGGTAAAGTGCGGGCAATGGTCAATGACCTCGGCCAGCGCATCAAGAGTGCGGGCCCTTCCACTCCTGTGGAAATCACGGGTCTGAATGACGTACCGCTTGCCGGCGACCGTTTCGTCGTGTTCGAAGATGATAAGAAAGCCCGTGCAATCGGGGAGTCGAGACAGACGGACAAAATCGTACGCGAACGTGAGCAGACACAGAAGGTCAGCCTCGATAATCTGTTTGAACAGATGAAAGAAGGGGAGACGAAAGACCTCAACATCATCATCAAAGGTGATGTACAGGGTTCAGTGGAAGCACTCAGTGCCTCCCTTCTGAAAATCGACGTCGAAGGCGTCAATGTCCGCATCATCCATACGGGTGTCGGCGCGATAAACGAATCCGACGTGACGCTTGCGAATGCTTCGAATGCGATCATCATCGGCTTCAACGTCCGCCCGGATGTCAATGCGAAACGTGCAGCCGAGCAGCAGAAGATCGACATGAGGCTCCACCGGATCATCTACAAGGTCATCGAGGAAATCGAGCAGGCCATGAAAGGTATGCTCGACCCAGAGTATGAAGAGCAGGTCATCGGCAATGTCGAAGTCAGACAGACGTTCAAAGTGTCCAAAGTGGGCACGATTGCCGGTTCTTACGTGACCGACGGCAAAATCACACGTGATTCAGGTGTGAGAGTCATCAGAGAGGGTATAGTCATTTATGAAGGCGAACTGGACACCCTTAAACGCTTCCAGGATGATGCAAAAGAAGTGACTGCAGGTTACGAGTGCGGCATCACGATCAAAAACTTCAATGACCTGAAAGAAGGGGACCAGATCGAACCTTATATCATGGTGGAGATCGAAAGGTGATTATATGTCCAACAGAAATGAAAGAGTAGCTGAAGAAATCAAGAAGGTCGTCAGCGAGGCTTTAAGGACGAAAGTTTCCGATTCGGATATCGGCATGGTCACGGTGACGGAAGTCGAAGTGACCAAGGAGCTTGAGAATGCGACCATTTATTACACTTCATTGAACGACAACAAAGAAGAGGTTGAAGCCGGGCTCAACCGTGCGAAAGGGCTGCTCCGCAGCGAAGTGGCGCGGGAGATCCGCCTGCGGAAAGCACCGGAACTGTCATTCAAATATGACACTTCAATCGAATACGGCAACAAGATCGAATCATTACTGCGTGACATTAAAGAAAAATAAAACAATGGCAAACCGGTCCGGTTTGCCATTTTACATATTACAGGTGATAAAATGTATAATGGTGTATTTCCGATATTCAAGGAAAAAGGCATGACGAGCCATGATGTCGTCTATAAAATGAGGAAGATCCTGCATATGAAAAAAGTCGGCCATACCGGCACACTCGACCCCGAGGTGACAGGTGTGCTGCCCGTCGTGGCCGGTGAGGGCACGAAACTCTCGGAGTTCATGCAGACGCGGGATAAATCCTACAGTGCGGAAGTGACCCTCGGAATCTCGACCGAGACCGAAGATGCACACGGGAAGATCATTGAAGAAAGCAATCCGGGCCCGATCCAGGATGAATTGATCGACCGGACGATCGAATCCTTTAAAGGGAGCTACCGTCAGCAGGTGCCGCTCTATTCCTCCGTGAAGGTGGACGGCAGGAAGCTCTATGAATATGCAAGGAAGAATCAGCCTGTCGAACGTCCCGTCAAAACCGTCTTTATCAAAGACATCATCCGTACAAGTGACATCATCCGGACCGACGACCGGATCAGCTTCAAAATCGATGTCACATGCTCGAAGGGGACCTATATCCGGACGCTCGCCGTCGACATAGGCCGCGCACTCGGCGTGCCGGCCCATATGTCGGACCTGGTACGCACAGGCTCCTGCGGCTTCGGCATCGAAGATACGGTGACGCTGGATGAACTTGCACAATTGCCGGAAGAAGGGAAGAAATCCTGCCTGAAACCGGTCAGGGAAATCGTTAAATCTGAAAATCTGCTGGAAATCAGTGACGCAGAATTACTTTTCAAAGTAAAGAATGGGCAGAAGCTGATCAAATCTGATATTATGGAAATGGTTAATGACAAAAACAAATATATCGTATTTTTGGATGAAGGTGTGCCGATCGGAATGTATCATCAGCACCCTTCCAAAGAGAATGAATTGAAACCATACAGAATGTTCAACAGACTATGATTAAGAGGCGATTTATATGGAGATTATACGGCTGAATGCTACAGATCCTATTGATATGAACGGCATCCAGGAGAATGCGACGGCGATCGGTTTTTTTGACGGCCTGCACCGCGGACATCTGAATGTCATCAAGAAAATGATGAAGATTGCGGAGGAGAAACAGTTGAAGAAGGCGGTCATGACTTTCGATCCCCATCCATCCGTCGTGCTCAACCCGAAACATCAGCGCACCACCTACCTGACACCGCTCGAAATCAAACTGGATATGCTTGAAGAGATGGGGGTGGACTATGTATTCGTCGTCAACTTCTCAAGCAACCTTGCAAAACTGGAGCCGGACGAGTTCGTCCAAAAGTACATCATCGGTGCAAAAGTCAAGGAGCTCGTTTCCGGCTTCGACTACACATACGGGAGGAAAGGGCAGGGCAACACCACAACCCTGAACAAATATGATGAATTCAATATGACCACCGTCGGGAAATACGCACTGACCGATGAAAAGGTATCGACGACGAGCATCCAGCATAAGCTCGCAGAAGGGGACCTGGAACAGGCCAATATCGAGCTCGGGCGCACCTATACGATCACCGGCGTGGTGGTGCAGGGTGAAAAGAGGGGGCGCACCATCGGCTTCCCGACAGCAAATATCGAGGCGAGCTATAAATATTTCCTGCCGAAAAATGGAGTGTATTCCGTCACGCTGAAAGTGCACTCGACGGGTAAAATCCATAAGGGTGTCGGCAACATCGGCGTCAAGCCGACATTTCATGACGACATCGTCAAACCCATCATAGAAGTGCATCTGTTCGATTTCAATGAAACCATCTACGGTGAAAGCGTCACAATCTACTTCCACCACTATCTCCGCCCCGAGGTCAAATACGAAGGCATCGGTCCGCTGGTGGAGCAGATGGAGATCGACCGGGAAAATGCAAAGAAATTACTTGAAGATATCGACTGAAGTATGTATACTTACCAGAGTACCTTATCTTGGCTGCAAGACACTCCAACTGCTGCTCGGATAAAGGTGTATCAATTATAAAAGGAGGCGTTTCTTTATGGCTATAACACAAGAACGCAAAAATGAACTGATTCAGGAATACCGTGTCCATGAGACAGACACAGGTTCACCGGAAGTGCAGATTGCTGTACTGACTGAGGAAATCAACTCATTGAACGAACACTTGAAGACACACAAAAAAGATCACCACTCAAGAAGAGGTCTTTTGAAAATGGTCGGCAGACGTAAACACCTGCTCACCTACCTTCGTGGAAAAGATGTTCAAAGATATCGTGACTTAATTGCCAAGCTTGGCTTGCGCCGTTAATCACCTATGGCATATCCCATCGGGATATGCCTTTTTTTATATATATTTCAAAGTAAAAGTGATATGATTATTATTAAGCAGTCACACTAAGGAGAGAAGATTAAAGATGACAGAATCTCAAAAAAAGATCTACAAAACGACAATGGGTAAACATGATTTGATCATTGAATACGGGGAGATGGCAAGGCAGGCGAACGGCTCTGTACTCGTCAGATACGGCGACACTGTCGTATTATCCACGGCAACGGCTTCAAAAGAGCCTAAAGATATCGGATTTTTCCCTTTGACGGTGGCTTATGAGGAGAAATTGTACTCCGTCGGAAAAATCCCGGGCGGGTTCAACAAGCGTGAAGGACGCCCGAGTGAGGAGGCGACATTGACAAGCCGCCTGATCGACCGTCCCATCAGACCTTTATTCCCGGATGGCTACAAAAGGGATGTACAGGTCATCTCCATGGTGTTTTCCGTCGATCCGGATGCATCACCGCAGATGGCTGCAATGCTTGGATCATCACTTGCCCTCGGCGTAAGCGACATCCCGTTCCAGGGACCGATCGCCGGCGTCACAGTCGGCCTGATCGATGGTGATTTCATCATCAACCCTTCGGAAGAGGAAATGGAAAAGTCGGAGCTTGATCTCCAGGTTGCAGGCACAAAAGACGCCGTCAACATGGTCGAGTCGAGTGCAAAGGAAGTGACGGAGGATGTCATGCTTGAAGGCATCCTGTTCGGTCATGAAGAGATCAGGAAGCTCGTCGAATTCCAGGAAGAGGTCATCGCCGACATCAGCCCTGAAAAGCATGGTGTGGACAGTCAGGAGGAAGACCTCGACCTGAGGAAAGACGTGGAGGAGAAAGTGCGCACGCACGGACTCTATGATGCGATCCAGGAAGTGGATAAGCAGACACGTGAAGAAGGCATCACCAATGCCAAAAACAGCATCCTCGACACCTTTGACGAAGCGGATGAAGATTATGAGGCGACGGTGAAAGAAGCGGGTGCCATCATCGATGAACTGCTCAAGGCAGAAGTGCGCAGGCTGATTACAGAAGAGAAAGTGCGCCCGGACGGCAGAAAGCCGGATGAAATCAGACCGCTTGATTCACAAGTCGGGCTCCTGCCGCGTGCCCACGGCTCGGGTCTGTTCACACGCGGACAGACGCAGGCGCTCTCCGTATGTACGCTCGGCGGGCTCGGTGAGTACCAGATCATCGACGGACTCGGTGCAGAAGATCAGAAACGCTATATGCACCAATACAACTTCCCTCATTTCTCCGTAGGTGAGACCGGACCGATCAGAGGCCCGGGACGCCGTGAAATCGGCCACGGTGCACTCGGCGAACGTGCGCTGCTGCAGGTCATCCCGGACGCGGAAGAGTTTCCGTACACGATACGGGTGGTATCGGAAGTGCTGGAGTCGAACGGCTCATCATCACAGGCTTCCATATGCGGTTCGACACTCGCCCTGATGGATGCGGGTGTGCCGATCAAGGCGCCGGTGGCCGGCATCGCCATGGGTCTGGTGAAGAAGGATGAAAACTACACGATCCTGTCGGACATCCAGGGCATGGAAGATGCACTTGGCGATATGGACTTCAAGGTGGCGGGCACCGAAAAAGGGATCACGGCGATCCAGATGGACATCAAGATCGACGGCCTCGATGAGGGCATCCTGAAAGAGGCGCTCGAACAGGCAAGGACCGGCAGGCTAGCGATTCTTGAGAATCTGACTGATGCAATCAGCGAACCGAGGGAGACACTGTCCCGCTATGCACCTAAAGTGGAAGTCATGAAAATCAATCCGGACAAGATCCGTGACGTCATCGGGCCGGGCGGCAAGAAAATCAACGAGATCATCGACGAGACGGGTGCTAAGCTCGATATAGAGCAGGACGGCACAGTCTTCATCGGCCACAGCGATCCGGAGATGATCAAGCGTGCAAGGGAGATCATCGAAGACCTCACGCGTGTCGCAGAAGTCGGGGAAGTGTATATGGGGGAAGTCAAGCGCATTGAGAAATTCGGTGCATTCGTCCAGATCTTCCCGGGCAAGGATGCACTTGTGCATATATCGAACCTGGATACGAAACATGTCAAAAATGTTGAAGATGTCACCACAATCGGGGATAAATTCCTCGTCAAAGTGACCAACATCGACAACCAGGGCCGCGTGAACGCTTCAAGGAAGGCACTGCTCGAAGACAAAAAGCAGGAGGACAAGAAATGATTTTCGATAAAATCATACTGGATGACAGGGAGTTCGAAGCCCGCGGCCAGATGAGGATCAAGGAAGCAAATGAAGTCAAGCTGATCTTCGAAGACCTGGACCTCGGCACTTATTTGAAGGAACTGCATTCCGCAGACAAAAACATCGGTCATCTGGTGATAAAGAATATAGAAGAAACAAGATACGACACTAAAGAAGTGTCGCTCACACACATTACGATTGACGGCAAGCATTATCATGCGACGTTCAAATGATTTTAGGAGGTAAAGATTTGAAGTCAGAAAACAAAGAGACAGGAAACGTCAAGATCATCCCGCTCGGCGGCGTCGGCGAAATCGCCAAGAACATGTACGTCGTCGAGGTGGATGATGAAATGTTCATTCTTGATGCAGGACTGATGTTTCCGGAAGATGAAATGCTGGGTGTCGATATCGTCATCCCGGACATTTCATATATAAAAGAGAATAAGAACAAACTGAAAGGCATCTTCTTAAGCCACGGCCATGAAGATGCGATCGGTGCGATACCGTACATCATCGGAGAGCTGAATGTACCGATATACGGATCGAAATTGACTTTGGCACTGGTGAAGGAGCGCCTGAAAGAAAAAGGCGTCAATAAAAAAATCAAATTCTACACGATCAACAGCAAGTCGAAAATGAAGTTCAAAAATGCGGAGATGGTCTTCTTCGAAGTCAGCCACAGCATACCCGATGCCTACGGTGTCAGCCTTGAAACGAAATACGGTTCCATCGTCTATACGGGGGAATTCAAATTCGATCAGAGCCTCAGCGGCGATTACCGCTACAACATGGCGAAGATGTATGAGATCGCAGGTGAAGACGGGGTGCTCGCCCTCATCAGTGATTCGACGGAGGCTGAAAAGCCAGGCTACAACACAGCGGAAAACCTCGTCGAAGAGCAGATCCTTGACGGTTTCCATAAGGCGGAGGGACGGATCATCGTCTCCTGTTACGCCTCCAACTTCGTCCGGATCCAGCAGGTGCTGACCAATGCGGCGAAGACGCGGCGTAAAGTCTCGTTTTTGGGAAGGACGCTTGAAAGCTCATTCAAGACGGCAAGAAACCTCGGATATTTCGATATACCGGAAGGCCTGCTCGTACCGAGCCATGAAATCAAGGATTATCCTAAAAATGAGATCGTGATCATCGCCACCGGCTCGCAGGGTGAGCCGATCGAGGCACTCGGGCAGATGTCGAGGGGCACGCATGATGTGACGAACATCATCGAAAGCGATACAGTGTTCATCCTGACGACGCCTTCATCCAATATGGAGGTCATCCTCTACAGTACGTTGAACGACCTGGTCAAGTCGGGTGCGAACGTCGTCACACCGTCACAGAACATCCACGCTTCCGGCCACGGCCTGAGCGAGGAACTGAAGATGATGCTGAATGTGATGAAGCCCAAGTATTTCATTCCGGTGCAGGGTGAGTTCAAGATGCAGATTGCACATGCCAAACTTGCAGCTGAAACCGGCGTGGCGCCTGAGAACATCTTCCTCCTTGAAAAAGGGGATGTCGCCTCATTCGACGGCAAAGAGATGATCAGTGCGGATAAAGTGACTGCGGGCAATACATTGATCGACGGCAGCGGTGTCGGCGATGTCGGGAACATCGTCCTGAGGGACCGCCGCCTCTTGAGCGAAGACGGCATCTTCATTGCGGTCGTCACGATCGATCCGGCTGCGAGGAAGATCATTGCAGGACCGGAGCTGCAGTCCCGCGGCTTCGTGTATGTAAAGAAGAGTGAAGATCTGCTGAAGGAAGCGGAGAGCCGCATCACTGACATCGTCAATGATGCGCTGGATGAAAAGAAGCTCGACTGGAGCACCATCAAACAAAGTATCAGAGATGATCTCGGAAAGTACTTATATGACAGTACAAAACGGCGCCCGATGATCATTCCGATCATTTCTGAAATATAAATCCTAATGAGACTGTCAGTAATGACAGTCTCATTATCAATCGAAAGAGGAGTTTTTATGACTTCAAAACGTAAAAAAAGTTCAACCCGTAAAAAGGGCAAAAAACAAAATAACAAAACGTATTATTCACTGATGACTTTTGCATTCATCGTGATAATATTGATTGCACTGTTAAGGCTGGGAGTGGTTGGTGCTTTTTTGGATGCCGTTATGGCTTACGTTTTAGGTGCAAGCCGTTACTTTACATATCTGGTGGCAGTTCTCGCGGGTGTCTATATGATGAGGGAACAGAAAGTGCCGTTCACCAGGCGTATGGGCGGCTATTTATTGTTCCAGTTCGGTCTCCTGTTCCTGCTGCATTCCGTCCTGTATTTGACGAATCAGCCGCGGACCGAAAACTACTACAGCTTCAATGAGATATTCACGGAAATCCGTGCATCCGCAAGTTCGGAGTTCTTTGGCGGCGGCGTGCTCGGGCAGCTGCTGTTCGCATTTTCATCGACGGGGATTTCATTGATCGGAACGCTGTTTTTAAGTCTTATCTTCATTTACTTCAGCATCCTCCTCATCACCAATAAAAACATCGCGGATTCACTGACCGCGCATACGAACAAACTGGTCGAAGGCCTGCGTATGGCGGCACTCGCCGCTGCGCGGCTGTCCATCAGGCTGTTCAATGCGGCAAAGGATGCTGTTCAGGCACTGTTCGACAATAAGAAGGTCGAAACGGCGCCGGCGGAGAAACCCCGTAAAAAGACCCGGAAAAATAAAGATCACAGTGCAGTGGAAGCGCCTGCAGGCACGGCTTTGGACGACACTTCCGTCCAAAACGCGCCGAAGACACTGGAAGCTTTTTCGGCCGATGAATCGATCATCGAGGATATGCACAGTTTCGAGCGTGAAAGCAGCATGAAAGTGGCCGAACAGCAGAAGGCGGAATCTGAAATCCGGGAGGAAGCAGAGGAACTTCAGCCGGATATCGCTTCTGGTATGGAGGATGAGCCTGCAGAAACTGTTTCCGGTGTGAGGGATGAGGCGCTTGAGATTGCGGAAGCAGAAGCGGAACCACAGCAGATCGAATATGAAAGTGAAGACTTCACCGATACGGTGGCCCCGGAAGCCGGGGAAGGGGAAGGCGAAATTGATGAGTTTGAAGACGAGGAGCTGAAGAAGCTCATCGAATACCAGCTGCCGTCACTGTCGCTTCTTGATGATGCGGAAGTGTCGGAGAAAGTCAGCAACAAGGAAGTGCTCAAACAGGGCAAGATCCTCGAAGAGACGCTGAAGAACTTCGGCGTCAATGCGAAAGTCTCAAAAATCAGGATCGGTCCCGCCGTCACCCAGTTTGAAGTTCAGCCGGACATCGGGGTGAAGGTCAGCAAGATCATCAACCTTCAAAATGACATCGCACTCTCCCTTGCCGCAAAGGATATCCGTATTGAAGCACCGATACCCGGGAAATCCGCAGTCGGCATCGAAGTGCCGAATTCCGTGATCAGCATGGTCACACTGAGGGAAGTGCTGAAGCGGAAGACATCGTCCAACCCGCTTGAAGTGGCGCTTGGAAAAGACATATCCGGTGCGCCGATACTTGCAGAACTCAATAAGATGCCCCACCTCCTCGTCGCAGGTGCGACAGGGAGCGGTAAATCGGTCTGCATCAACGGCATCATCGTCAGCCTTCTGATGAACGCGAAGCCGCATGAAGTCAAACTGATGATGATCGACCCGAAGATGGTCGAACTGAATGTATATAACGGCATCCCGCACCTGCTGAGTCCGGTTGTGACCAACCCGCAGAAGGCGAGCGATGCATTGAACAGGATCGTATCCGAAATGGAGCGCCGCTATGACCTGTTCTCCCATTCCCATACAAGGAACATCGAAGCTTACAACCAGTATCTGGAAAGGGAGAGCGAGAATCCCGAAAAGGTTCAGAAACTACCTTATATCGTGGTCATCATCGATGAGCTTGCGGACTTGATGATGGTCGCCTCCAAAGATGTGGAAGCAAGCATCACGAGGATTGCACAGATGGCGCGTGCTGCGGGGATCCATCTGATCATCGCAACACAGAGGCCGTCCGTCGATGTCATCACGGGGATCATCAAGGCGAACATCCCGTCACGTATCGCATTCAGCGTCAGCTCAAACACGGACTCGCGGACGATCATCGATACACAGGGTGCTGAAAAGCTGCTGGGCCGCGGGGACATGCTCTTCCTGCCCTCGGGCCGCTCCAAGCCGCTCAGGGTCCAGGGTGCGTTCCTGTCGGACAATGAGGTGCAGGATGTCGTCGAGTTCATAACATCCCAGATGAAGGCGAATTACGAGAAGTCCATCATGAATAAAACGCCCGCAAAAGAAGAAGTGGAATCCGAGGATGAATTATATCCGGATGCCAAGTGGTTCGTCATCGAAGAGCAGCGGGCAAGCGCCTCTCTCCTGCAAAGGCAGTTCCGTGTCGGCTACAACCGTGCAGCGAGGCTGATCGACGATCTGGAAGCGAACGGGGTCATAGGACCGGCAAGCGGCAGCAAGCCGCGCAACGTATTGGTTAAAAATGACGAGTGAGGAGTAGTCCATGTATAACGTTAAAACAGAAACTATAAACAACATACCGGTCGTCTTCATAGACACCGGGAAGTTCAAGACGATGAATTTAAAGGTGCAGTTCAGAAGTGAATTGACACGGGAAAGGGTATCTGTGAGGTACCTGCTGAGCCGGATGATGGTGAAGAAGACCGGGAAGTTCACGACTGAAAGCGAATTTTTGAATCACCTCGCACACCTTTACGGGGCGCACCTGACCTCGAATGCCACGAAAAAAGGACGGGATCACCTGGTGTCCTTCAACTTGGAGTTCATCAACTCGAGGTTCGTAAAAGAAAATCTGGATCTTCTCGGTGAGATGACTTCAGTACTGAAGGATGTGCTCGCGACACCGGCGGAGTACGGCGAAGCGGACCGGCAGTTCTTCGCAAGGGAAAAGCGGCTGTATAAGAGCAGGCTGAAAGGTCTGAGGGACAACAAAGCCCAGAAGAGCTTCGAAAACCTGCTCAATATCATGTTTGAAGATGAAGCATACAAATATTTATCCCATGGCGTCCTTGAAGATATCGATGACATCACACTCGATGACATCAAGGAGGAGCACCGGAAAATGATGGCGCACGATGAAGCCGTCATACTGATCTCGGGCCACCTCGACGAAGTGGGGGAGGCGGACCTCCAGGGGATCCTCGGCCGTGATGAAACAGTGAAGCTCCCCTACAGGGGATATGATTTCAAGAAGCCCGACTTCAAGACAGTCACCGACAGCGAGAGCGTCGAGCAGGCGAAGCTCAACATCGGGTTCAGGGCGGATGTCGGGAACGCCAGAGAACGCATGGCGCTGAATGTCATCAATCAGATGTTCGGCGGGAGTGCAACGAGCTATTTATTCAAGAACATCCGTGAAAAGGAAAGCCTCGCCTATCAGATCCATTCACAGGCGGATATCAAGAACGGCTTCCTGTTCGTGCTGGCGGGTGTCTCACCCGATCAGACGGCGAAGGCTGAAAGTGCCGTCATGCATGAACTGGGGCGGATAAAAGCGGGCGACTTCACCGATGAGTTCGTGGAGGAGACCAAACATCTCATGAAAGTGAACAGGAAGGAAGCCGTCGACAAACCGAAGGGTCTGATTGCACTCGTCTATAATCAGCTTTTGAACGGCACGACAGATGAAGACTGGAAGCGCTCGATGGATGCCGTCGACCGGGAAATGATCGTGGAAGTTGCGAACCGGATCCATGCGGATACAGTATATACATTGACAGGGAAGTGACTTGATGAAACACATAGAATATAAAGAAATCGATGAATGTGTCTACCACGACACGATGGATAACGGCCTCGAAGTCTATCTCATCCAGAAAGCGGGCTACAATAAGAAATTCGTCACCTACACGACAAAGTACGGCTCGATGGACAACAGGTTTGAAGTCGATGGGGAGGAATACAGCGTGCCGGACGGCATCGCACATTTCCTTGAACATAAGATGTTTGAAAAGGAAGACGGCGATGTATTCGATTCATTCGCAAAAGGCGGTGCGAACGCGAATGCATTCACGTCCTATGACAGGACGTCATATCTTTTCAGCACGACGGATGATTTTTATAAGAATCTCACGCTTCTGATGGACATGGTCGAAAAGCCGTACTTCACTGAAGAAACGGTCGAACGTGAAATCGGCATCATCAACGAGGAGATCAAAATGTACCAGGACAATCCGGGCTACCGCCTGTATTTCGATACGATCAGCCAGATGTACAGCGCACTCCCCGTGAAGATCGACATTGCGGGGACGGAGGCGTCCATCAGTGAGATAACGAAAGATCACCTATACTTATGCCATGACGTGTTCTACCACCCGTCAAACATGGTGATGATCATGGCGGGGGATTTTGATGTCGAAGAAACTTTCGCATTCATCCGTGAGCATCAGGAGAAGCGGGGTGAGATCAAGCCCCTCGAGGTCAACAGGCTGCTTCCGGAAGAGGAGAGGGATGTAGCGAAAAGCAGGCATGACCTTTATATGGATGTCGAAGAGACGAAAGTCATGCTGGGCTTCAAAAATGAAAAGATTGAATCCGCCTCCGAACGGCTGACGCGTGACATTGCGATGATGTTCGGGCTGGATATGATATTCGGGGAGCAGTCGGAGTATTACTACCAGCTGCTGGAAGACGGCATCATCGATGATTCATTCAACTTTGCCCATAACGAGGAGAAGGATTTTGCGCATGTTTTAATGACGACACAGACGGATGATCCGGAGCGTTTCACCGCTTCGATCTTAGGCATCATAGAAGACATCAAAGATCAGGACTTCTTCACCGAGGAAAAGCTGACGAACCAAAAGAGGGAAGTGCTCGGGGACTATCTGTCAAGCCTGAATTCACCCGAGTATATCGCAAACCAGTATACGAAGTATCTTCTGGACGGGTATGATCTTTACAAGCTGCCCGACCTCATAGAGGAAATAACGGTGGAGGATATCAAAAAGTACATTTTTGTCAGCCTGGACCGGGATTACCTCGTGGAATGCGTACTCCGTCCAGAAAGCCAAAAAGAGGCTGTTCATGGCTGAGAAGCATTATCTGCTTGTGGGCGCATCCGGGGACATCGGCAGGGCCGTCCATTCCGAGCTTGAAGGGGAGAAGGTGATCACCGTATCCAAAACACGCATGCCGCACCACAAAAGTGAGCATCACTTCCTTGACCTGTCCCGTCCTATTACAGAGGAGGATGTGAAGCAGATCACCGACGGCACCGAAGTCCTGGACGGACTGATATGGACCCCGGGCGTGGAACTGTTCGGGCTGTTCCAGGATACGAGCCTCGAAGCTCTGGATGAGCAGTACAACATATCAGTGCGTTCGCTCATCATATTCATAAAAGTGGTGCTGCCCAAACTAAAGTTGAGCAAAAGTGGTAGAATAATAGTGATCACTTCAGTGTGGGGAGGCGCCGGTGCGAGTTTTGAAAGCATTTATTCGGCAATGAAGGGTGCACAGAACACGCTGGTCAAATCCCTGGCAAAAGAACTGGCTGCGACCGGTGTCACGGTGAATGCCATTGCACCGGGTGTCGTGGAAGGCAGCATGACGGATGCACTTTCGGATGAAGATCTTGCAGCGGTGCTCGGTGAACTGCCCCAGCAGCGACTGATCCAGCCTGCCGAAGTCGCGAGCCTCGCAGCCTATCTGCTCAAAGGCGATTCCAGGAGCATCAACGGTGAAATACTGAATATAAACGGAGGATGGTACACATGATGGATACAGATGACATGCATCCCGAACGTAATATAGAACAGTACCTGGAGTACGAAAACGTCATCAACAGGCCGGGCCTGCTCGGGGACATCTCCTCGCTGCTCGGGAACTTGGGCATCAGCATCAACACCATCAACGGTGTTGAAAAGACGCGCCGCGGCCTGATCGTACGTACGGACAACATTGATAAGCTGAGGCGGTTCGTCTACATCAGCCAGTACGTCGAAGACATCAACATCATCAAGGTGAGGAAGCCCGAGGTGCGGGACAGGCTTGCCGTCAGGCACGGCCGGTTCATCAAACGCGACGAAGAGGATAAGAAGATTTTCCGGTTCACACGGGATGAAATCGGTATACTCGTCGATTTCCTCGGGGAGTTGTTCATGGAGAAGAAGCACCGGCTGATCGGCATCCGGGGCATGCCGCGGGTCGGCAAGACCGAGTCGATCGTCGCGGCAAGTGTGACGGCAAAGAAGAAGTGGCTGTTCCTCTCCAGCACGCTGATCAAGCAGACACAGCGCACAAGTCTCCTGAAGGGCGAGTATGATGACAGCAACGTTTACATCATCGACGGTGCGGTCACGGCCAACACGACGAACAGGGACCATAAGAATCTCATCAGGGAGATGATGAGCTATCCTGCGGTGAAAGTGGTCGAGCACCCTGACCTGTTCATCGAAGATATGAAATATAATATGGATGATTTTGATTTCATCATTGAGCTGAGGGAACATGAAGATCAGAAAATCACGTATGAAAAACACAAGAAGAAACACTGGTTCGAAAATGAGGACATGGATTTCTTCAGTGGTTTTTAGGAGGCATTATGAAACTCGGAACATATTTGAGGAACCAGCGTGAAAAAGGCGGCATCACCTTAAAAGAGATGCAGGAAAAGTCGGGCATCAGGAAAAATGTCATAAGAATACTGGAGTCCGGTGATTTCAACGAGCTGCCCGACCCCAACCATGTACATTTCCTCCTGGAGAAATACTCGAAGGTCCTCGGCATCGATACGGACAAGTTATTCTCAAGGTTCAGCGACGAGCTGCCTGGGGAGAATGAACAGTCGAAAAAACGCCAGCAGAATGATAATGAGGATTTCAACTATCTGAAGAAAGTGCTGCTGAGTTTTGGTGCGATGGTTGCGGTCATATTCGTCCTGTGGCTGATTCTGCTGCAGGTCGGATCGGAGACCGGGGCGTTCGAATCAAAACCGATATATGAATCCACTGCGTTCGACATGGCCTCCTTAAACACTGAAGGGGAACAGGATGCAGGGGAGGAAGAAGATGCTCGCGAAGAGGCGGAGAGCCCTGAAGAGGAAGCTCGCGAAGAGGCGCCTTCAGGGGCAGATGTCAGCTATACAGGCATGGATGACAGCACTTTATTCTACGAGGTGACGGCAGAGGACACCCTGGTCGTCACACTGGAAGGTGAAAACACCTGGGTGAGCCTCTCCGATGATGCAGACAACACATATGCATATGAAGAACTTTCCGAAGGCGAGTTTGAAATCAGCGATGAGGCATCCATCCTGTACCTCACGCTCGGCAATGCGCCGGGCCAGGAATTGACGGTGGGCGGAGAGACCGTGGACAGCGCCTCTGCCACCGATGCCATTACAGTGCATTACCAATTCACCATTACAAGGGAGTGACGATATGAATATACCTAATCAATTAACGGTTTTCCGAGTGATCCTGATACCCGTCTTCATGTTGTTCGCCCTTGTGGACTTCGGATTCGGGGAAATGACTTTTCTCGGCGGTGAAGTCATCCGGGTGGAGCAGTTCATCGCGGCTGTCGTGTTCGTCCTCGGGACGTTCACTGATTTCCTCGACGGTTATCTCGCCCGGAAGTGGAACCTGATAACGAACATGGGCAAGTTCCTCGACCCTCTGGCCGATAAACTGCTGGTCACTGCAGGGCTGATCGTCCTGGTCGAGTGGCACACCATCTCATCATGGATTGCGGTTGTGATCATCGCCCGCGAGTTTGCGGTCACGGGACTCCGACTGCTTCAAATCGAACAGGGGTTTGTAAGCGCAGCTTCAAATCTTGGAAAGGTGAAGACGGTATTCCAGATGCTCGCCCTCATATTTTTACTGTTCGGCGACATATTCACCCAGTTCGTTCCGTTCTCGCCCGGCATGCTCCTGATGTATGCGGCGGTCTTCTTCACCGTGCTTTCCGGTGTGGAATACTTCTATAAGGGCAGGGCGGTCTTCAAAGCCGACTCGAAATGATTCCTGCAGCCTTTTTCCTGCAGCTTTCAGATTTCTGTATGGAAAAGGTTCCGGATTTTACATTTCTGCACTCCGTAAGCGAATATATGTTCGCTTTTTTGCTTCATGCATGATATAATATTATAGAATTAATATTTGGAGGGATAACATGGACGAAAGACAAAAAGCATTGGAAACTGTTATTAAAAATATGGATAAATCTTTTGGCAAAGGCTCAGTCATGAAACTGGGAGATGATGCCGGAAGAAAAGTTTCCACAGTTTCCAGCGGCTCTATCACGTTGGACAAAGCGTTGGGTGTGGGCGGTTATCCGAAAGGCAGAATCATTGAGATATATGGTCCTGAATCCTCTGGTAAGACGACAGTGTCACTTCATGCGATTGCCGAATCACAGAAACAGGGCGGCATCGCTGCTTTTATAGATGCAGAACATGCTCTGGATCCAGAGTATGCTAAAAACCTGGGTGTGGATACGGAGAACCTGTATCTTTCACAGCCTGACCATGGTGAGCAGGGACTGGAGATCGCCGAGGCATTCGTCAGGAGCGGCGCGGTGGATATCGTCGTCGTCGACTCGGTTGCAGCCCTCACACCGAAAGCGGAAATTGAAGGGGAGATGGGGGACAGCCATATGGGACTGCAGGCACGTCTGATGTCACAGGCCCTGCGGAAGTTATCCTCAGCCATCTCCAAGAGCAATACGACTGTAATATTTATCAACCAGATCCGTGAAAAGATCGGCGTCATGTTCGGCAACCCTGAAACGACGACCGGCGGCCGTGCACTCAAGTTCTATAGTTCAGTGAGGCTTGAAGTGCGCCGTGCGGAGCAGCTCAAGCTCGGTCAGGAGATCGTGGGTAACAGGACGAAGATCAAAGTCGTCAAAAACAAGGTCGCGCCGCCGTTCAGGGTGGCGGAAGTCGATATCATGTACGGAAAAGGGATCTCGAAAACCGGTGAAGTGGTTGATCTTGCATCCGAAATGGATATCGTCGACAAGAGCGGCGCCTGGTATTCCTACAACGGCGAACGCCTCGGCCAGGGCAAGGAAAATGTCAAGGCACACCTTGAGGAAAACCCTGACCTGCTTGCAGAAATCGAGCAGAAATTAAGGAATGCACTCGGATTCGGCGAAAAGGTCGAAGAAGAGGTTCCTGAAGATTCAGTGGCGGAAGAAAACGTGCTGTTCAGGGAAGAAGAAGACGAAATTTAAGTCAATAAGCACCAGCTTTCACGATTGCGAAAGCTGGTGCTTGATTTTATTTGTATTTATATTTAGAATTGTTATATATAATATTTGAAATTATATTATATATATGATTAGCTTGAGCTTTTTGAGGGGGTGTTTATTGTGGAATTGATAAACATTTTCTTGATCTTGCTCGGCATAATTCTAGGCGTTGTAATCGGATATTTTATAGTGAAGTCAATTTTGACCAGGCAGCAGCAGGAAGCGCGGACATCAGCCCAGCACATCATCAGCGAAGCTGAAAAGGAAGCGAACAGCCTGAAGAAAGAGAAGCTACTGGAAGCAAAAGAGGAAAATCAGAACCTTAAGGATGCTCTGGAGCGCGAACTGGATGAACAGCGCGACGATTTGAGGGCATTCGAATCCAGGCTGCTACAGAAAGAACAGATGCTTGACCGCAAAAGTGAAAATCTGGAAAAGAAAGATGAAGCCCTGGAGATAAAAGAGGCGAAAATTGAAGAAAAACAGCAATTGGTTGATGCCGAGGATGAAAAGATCAAAGAAATTATCAATCAGCAGGAAACAGAATTATCCCGCATCTCCGGTTTAACACGTGTGGAAGCACGAGAAGAACTATTCTCTGAACTAGAGAAAGAACTGTCACATGATATGGCTGTTATGGTTAAGGAAAAACAGAACCAGATGAAAATGGACGTAGACAAACAAGCGAAGGAACTGCTCGCCATGACTGCACAGAGATATGCAGCCGAGTACACTTCCGAATCTACCGTTTCCGTAGTGAATTTACCGAATGATGAAATGAAAGGCCGTATAATAGGGCGTGAAGGCCGTAATATACGCACACTTGAAACACTGACAGGTGTCGACTTGATCATCGATGATACACCTGAAGCAGTTATTTTATCAGGCTTTGATCCAATACGCCGGGCCATTGCGAAGAACGCATTGGAATCACTGGTGCAGGATGGAAGGATCCACCCGGGAAGAATTGAAGAAATGGTGGATAAAGCGAGACGCAATATGGAATCGGATATCCGTGATGCAGGTGAGGCTGCAGCGTTCGAACTCGATATCCACAATTTGCATCCGGAACTCATCAAACATCTTGGCAAGATGAAATACCGTTTAAGTTACGGGCAGAATGTGCTCAAACACTCCGTCGAAGTCGGGTATCTTGCAGGCATGCTTGCAAGCGAACTCGGTGAAGACGTGGCGATGGCACGTCGTGCAGGACTGCTTCATGATATCGGCAAAGCGATCGACCATGAAGTGGAAGGCAGCCATGTTGAAATCGGTGTGGAACTCGCCAAGCGTTACAAAGAGCCGGAAACAGTCATCAATGCGATTCATTCGCACCACGGTGATGTTGAACCGAATAATATAATATCGATACTTGTTGCGGCAGCGGATGCTTTGAGTGCCGCAAGACCGGGCGCAAGAAGAGAGACGCTTGAAAATTATGTGAAGCGTCTGGAGAGGCTTGAAGAAATTGCGGAAGCCCATCCGGGTGTCGAGAAGACATTCGCAATCCAGGCAGGCCGGGAAATCAGGGTGATGGTGTCGCCTGAGGCCATTGACGACCTGAACGCCCACAGGCTTGCCAGGGACATCAAAAAACAAGTTGAAGATGAACTGCAGTATCCAGGACACATTAAGGTGACAGTCGTCCGTGAGATGAGGGCAGTGGAATATGCCAAATAAAAAGCCCCCGAACTTATCAAAGTTCGGGGCTTTTTTTATTTTGTAACGATTTTGTCTTTAAATTGCCTATGATCTGCTGTAAGTTCATGGCTTTTTCATGTATAATTACATTTTGGCGTCATTATCTTTCAGGATCTGCAGTATCTCTGCGGTCTCCTGGGTGCTGTGGGTGGTTGAAATCCTTTCATATTTTTCTGCGAGACGGTATGCGCTCAAGTATAATTCCAGAGCCTCCATCGCTTTTTCATCTGCAGTGGATGCATTCGCGGGATTTGCGATGACTGCGGTCCTTGCGAATTCCTTCGGATCGATTGATAATGACATGCGGTTCACTCCTAAAAATTTTTTATATTATTTCGTACCCAAAGACACATCTGATAAACATAAATTTTCAGTAAAAATTAACCCAGTAAGGATGAAATCATGAGAATTCTATTTATAGGCGACGTGGTCGGTAAAATCGGCAGAAGGATGGTGCGCGATCATCTGCTTGCACTCAAAAGGGAGCACGGGGCACAGATCGCCATCGTCAACGGGGAGAATGCAGCCCATGGCAAGGGCATCACCGAAAAGATCTACAAGGAACTGCTCGGATACGGGGCCGATTTCATAACGCTCGGCAATCATGCGTTCGCAAAAAATGAAGTATACGGGCTGCTTGACGGCAAGGTCAATATGATCCGGCCGTTGAATTATCCTGAGTCAGCACCGGGACGGGGTCATGAGATCATCAACGTCAACGGTAAAAAGCTGCTGATACTCAACCTGCAGGGCAGGAGCTTCATGCCGGCGATCGACTGCCCGTTCAAGGCGGCGGATCATATTCTTGAAAACAATGACTATGACGAGGCGTTCGTCGATTTCCACAGCGAGACGACGAGTGAAAGCCTCGCCATGGGATATTACCTTGACGGCAGGGTGGATGCGGTCGTGGGCACCCACACCCATGTCCAGACCAATGATGAACAGATCCTGCCCGGCGGCACGGCCTACATCACGGATGCAGGCATGACCGGGTTCAAGGACGGCATTTTAGGCATACGCAAAGAGGAAGTCATCGACCGTTTCCTAAATCAGCTCCCCGTGAGGCACGATGTGCCGGACGAAGGAAAAGGCATCTTATCCGGCGTCATCATCGACACCGGCTATAAAAAAATAAAAAAGATCAGGATCACTGAGTAAGGGTCTCGGACTCAAGTATGATTTTGCCTGTAAACAGCATCCCGGTCATGATTGACGGGGATTTATCTGATATAGTTTTAAATGAAAAGAGGAGGCTCTTATATGAAAGAACAATTATCCTGGAAAGTGGGCGGACAGCAGGGTGAAGGGATCGAGTCGACAGGTGAGATATTCTCAACGACACTCAACCGGCTCGGTTATCACCTCTACAGCTACCGTCATTTCTCCAGTCGTATAAAAGGTGGACACACCAACAACAACGTCCGGATTTCAGTCGATGAAGTCCGGTCGGTGGATGATAATATAGATATTCTCGTTGCATTCGACCAGCAGACGATCGATGTGAACAGCCACGAGCTTTATGCCGGCGGCATTATTTTAGCGGATTCGAAATTCAACCCGACCGTGGATGAATCGCTTGATGTGGTCCTTGTGGATATCCCATTTACGGAAATCGCAAAAGAGCAGGGCAGCCAGCTGATGAAGAACATGGTCGCGATCGGCGCAAGCGCAAGGCTCATGAAACTGCCGATGGAGCCGTTCAAGGATATGATCCATACGATGTTCATCAGAAAAGGCGAGGAGATTGTGGAGAGCAACCATAACGCACTCCGTCTCGGCTACGAAGCGATGGATGAAAAATTCTCGTATATGAACATCACCAATGATTTCGAGCTTGCGCCGTCGGATGGCAAGGAAAGGCTGTATCTGATCGGCAACGATGCGATCGGCTTCGGTGCCGTCAATGCCGGCGTGCGCTTCATGCCGGCGTATCCGATCACGCCTGCCAGTGAAATCATGGAATACATGATCAAGCACCTTCCGAAACTCGGCGGCACGGTCATCCAGACCGAGGATGAAATCGCGGCGGTGACGATGGCGATCGGATCGAACTATGCAGGGGCGAGGAGCTTCACGGCATCGGCAGGACCGGGCCTGTCCCTCATGATGGAATCCATCGGCCTCTCCGGCATGACGGAAACTCCCCTCGTCATCGTCAACACGATGCGCGGCGGCCCGTCGACGGGGCTCCCGACGAAACAGGAGCAGGCGGATTTGAACCAGATGATCTACGGGACGCACGGCGACATCCCGAAAATCGTCCTGGCGCCGTCCGACGTTGAAGATGCTTTTTATTCCACAATAGATGCATTCAACCTCGCGGAATACTACCAGGTGCCGGTGATCCTGCTGTCGGACCTTCAGATGTCGCTCGGCAAGCAGACATCCGATCCGTTCGATTTGTCCCGGGTGGAGATCAACCGCGGGAAGACGATCCTTGAGGATATAGAGCGTGATGAAGATGATCAGGATTATTTTGAAAGATACGGCGACAGTGATGACGGCATATCCGCGCGTCCGATACCCGGCCTGAAGGGCGGCATCCACCATGTGACGGGCGTCGAACACAGCCCGACGGGGACACCGAGTGAAACGGCTGAAAACCGTCAGGTCATGATGGAGAAGCGGATGCGCAAGCTTGAGAACTTCGTCATGAAGGAGCCGTTCAAAGTGACCGGCGAAAAAGAGAGCGAACTGCTCGTCATCAGTTTCTTAAGCGTGAACGGCGTCGCAGGCGAAGCAATCCGGAGATTCGACCCGGACATCGTCGGCAACATCACGCATGTCCAGCTGAAGCAGCTGCATCCATTCCCGGCTGAAGCGTTGTATCCGTATCTGGACGGAGCAAAAGAAGTGCTCGTCATCGAGCAGAACTACAGCGCTCAGCTCTTCAACATCGTCAAGATGAACTATCATATGCACTCCAAGATGAAATCCTTCACGAAATATAATGGCACACCGTTTAAACCGAATGAGATTGAGAAATATATACAGTCGATCTTAAAGATAAAGGAAGTTTTATAAATGGCGACATTCAAAGATTTCAGGAACAACATCAAACCCAACTGGTGTCCGGGCTGCGGCGACTTCAGCGTGCAGGCGGCCATCCAGAAAGCCTGTGCAGGGAACGGCCTTGAGCCGGATGAGCTCGCTGTCATCACCGGCATCGGCTGCAGCGGCCGCTTGAGCGGCTACATCAAGTCCTACGGCTTCCATGCGACACACGGACGCAGCCTGCCTGTGGCGCAGGGCGTCAAGATGGCGAATAAAGATCTCACGGTCATCGCTTCCGGCGGTGACGGTGACGGTTTCGCAATCGGCATGGGCCACACGGTGCACGCCCTGAAGCGTAACATCGACATCACTTACATCGTCATGGACAATCAGATCTACGGCCTGACGAAAGGCCAGACGAGCCCGTCCTCTTCCAAAGGTTTCGTCACGAAGTCCACGCCGAAGGGCTCGCTCGAACAGCCGATCCAGCCGATCAAGACGGCACTTGCGAGCGGTGCGACATTCGTCGCCCAAAGTGTCAGCTCAGACATCAAGGAACTGACGTCGATCATCCAGCAGGCGATCAGCCATAAGGGCTTCAGCTTCGTGAACGTCTTCAGCCCGTGCGTCACCTACAATAAGGTGAACACGTACGACTGGTTCAAGGAGAACCTGATTCCGATTGCGGATTTTGAAGGGTATGACGTCCATGATGCGAACTCTGCGATGAACACCATCATGGAGAACGACGGATTGCTGAAGGGCATCATCTATCATAATCCGGATGCACCTTCATATGAGGAGCAGCTCGGGGAATACAATGACGAGCCGCTGATCTCGCGTGAAATGCGTCTTGAGCGCAGCACTTTCGATGATATGATGGCTGAATTCAAATAAGATTCATGACCGCCCGGGCAGAGACCCGGGCTTTTTTATGCCTGAAATCGATTTTTACGGCATATGAAAACATTTACATTGTGGTTTTGTGAAAAAAAACATTAGAAATTTTCAAATCCTATCTGATATATTGAGATAGTTGGTTTCTGGACGGAAGTTTTACACTCCCGTAATTTTATCGCTGTAATGATATTTTTGTTCACAGTATACAAATTAGAACGCCAAAAATATTTTATTGGAGCGAAAAGATTATGGATTCTAAAGTACATGTTAAAGCGCCGAAATCCATGGCGCTGGTTTTAATGCTGGGTGCATTTATAGGTCTATTCGGAGAAACGGCGCTGAATATGGCACTGACGGAAATTATGGCACAATTTGAAATCGGCGCCACGACAGCACAGTGGCTGACGACGGGGTACCTGCTCACGCTCGCGATACTCGTGCCGGTATCTGCGCTGCTGATGAAATGGTTCACGACGAAGCAGCTGGTCATCGGCGGTCTTACGATATCACTGGTCGGGGCTTTATTTGCAGCGATGTCACTAAACTTCCCGATGCTCATGCTCGGGCGTGTCATCCAGGCTGTCGGAACGGGCATACTGCTTCCGGTGATGCTGAGTGTCGTCATGCTGATATTCCCGATCCATAAACGGGGCATGGTGATGGGCATCATGGGACTCGTCATCACGACAGCACCGGCGCTCGGTCCGACACTTTCAGGCATCATCATCAGCACGATGAGCTGGGAATGGATATTCTGGTTCAGCGCAGTCGTCTATGTCCTGATTACTCTGTATGCATTCACCGTCATTTCAAACGTTTCTGAAATCACGAAGCCGAAAATCGACCTTGCGTCCATTGTCCTGTCCACAGCAGGTTTCGGCGGGCTTGTGTTCGCACTGAGCACATTGGCCGAGCAGTCGATCACTGCACCGGTCGTTTTCATACCGCTGGTCATCGGTATCATTTCATTGATCGCCTTCGGAAGCAGGCAGCTGTCGATGGACCAGCCGATGGTGGACTTACGTGTCTTCAAGCGCCCGATGTTTTCGCTCGGGACACTGATCATGTTCTTAAGCATCCTGATCATCCTGTCCACTGCGATACTGCTGCCGCTTTACTTGAAAGGCGCGTTGTTGTTCAGTGCAATGGCCGCAGGCCTTCTGATGCTGCCGGGCAACTTCATGAACTTCGTACTTTCCCCGGTGGTCGGTGGTTTATTCGATAAGGTCGGACCGAGGAAGTTCATCATCACGGGATTCGTGCTGATCGTCATTGCGAACTTCAGCTTCCTTACGGTGCTTGCTGCGGATACTCCGGCATGGCAGATCGTCGTATCATTCATGATTCTGTTCGTCGGCCTTACGATGACGACGATGTCTGCACAGACGAACGCGATGAACCAGCTGACGCGGGATGTGTATGCGGACGGTTCAGCTGCGATGAACACGTTGAACCAGGTTGCAGGTGCGGTCGGTACGGCCGTTGCAATCACCGTGTTCACGATCGGGCAGAATACATTCATGGCGGGGAACGCCGCCGGCGCACCCCCTGAGATGATTGCAGCAGGTGTAAAATACGCATTCTACTTCATCACCGGCATTTCCATCTTCGGATTGATCTGTGCGCTGTTCGTGAGGAACAGCATCGATCCATCCCCGGCGAAAACCGAAGCGGTTGAAGAGAAAGTTGCAGAGGCATAATTTATATGGAGCTCCACCGGTTGAATCCGGTGGGGCTTTTTTTATTTTACAGATTTCGGATTTTGGGGCGCAGAAATCGGATAACTGTCATGTTCTGAGGCAGAATTGGGAAAACCGGTGATTTATGAGTACAGAAATTGAATTGTTGCGATATGACAACAATTTGCATGCGGTTTACGATGGGGGAAAGGAGGGAGTTTCATTTGAGGGAGAAGACGAGGCGGCACCGGCAGCTTGAGATTTTGGATAAGCGTTATGAATTATCGGCTTTTGAAAAGGAGGAGCTGCAGAAACTTGAGGCGGGATATGAGGGGGAGCTGATTTTCGACGGCATATTGGAGGGGTTTATTCACGGGACGAACATTGTCCATTTGAAAGATTATAATTTTCATCCCGAGGTGGTCGATGCGCGGCTGCTGACCCGGCCTGAGGCGGAGGCGGCTCATGTGCAGATCGACAACGTGGTCATCGCAAAGGATTATCTCTACACTTTTGAAATAAAAAACTACAGCTTCGATTTGCATCACAGGGATTCACAGTGGTTTTTCGACAATGGCGGTGAGTTTGCGGATCCCCTGGTCCAGGTCGTGAAGCAGCGCAGCATGATGGGGAAGCTGCTGGACAGTGTAGAGGGCCGCATCAGGATGTTCAATGTGCTGGTCTTCATCAATAAAGACCAGACGTATTCAACCTGCCCGCGAGCAATGAAATCATCGTGAGGAGCAATCTGCAGAAGAAGCTGGTGAAGGCGATGACCGTCAACCACCATGATTACAGCAGGCTCGTTGGGAAGCTGGAAGCGCGGCGGGTCAATGTGTTGAAGTACCAGGGCGATACGACGGTGGATTTCCGGGCGCTTAAAAAAGGCGTGTTCTGCACTGCTTGCGGCGAACGGCTCGTGCGGGTGAACCGGAACTTGTTCCGCTGTGGTATCTGTGATGAGACGATGCCCATTCTTGAAGTTGCTCAGCGTTTAATTGAAGAGATGAAGATATTGAACCGGTCCTGGACATTGAATCCTGTATCAATCCAGAAGTTTTCCGGTGGACAAATCAGTGACTTCTACATAAGGAAGTATGTGAAGGGAGGGATATTGAAATACTGAGGAAGCCAAGAGAAGGGAAACGAGCAAGTCGGTGAGAATTGGAAGTATGCTCGTATTTCATCCCTTGAAAACGAGCAAGTCGCCGAGAATCGAAGATATGCTCGGATATTGGCCTCTGGAGACGAGCAAGTCGATGAAAATTGGAGGTATGCTCGTATTTTGGTTCTTAGAAACGAGTAAGTAGCAGGGAGATCCCCGATACATACCGAATTCACCGTCATCCTTCCCACCGCAACATGTTTAAATGAATGCGCCCAAGGGATTATAATAGTAGTTAAATCAATTTATAAGCAGTAATAACCACGGGAGGTGCAGCAAGCGATGCTTGTAGCAATCGATCTGCAGAATGATATATTTGATGAGAGGGGTTCGGGCTATGCCCAATGGACCGAGAAGGTGAAGGACGGCATCGAGGCGAGGATCAGAAGGGCGATTGACGAAGGGGAACCGGTCATCTACACACGGAACCTGTATCCGGACTTCGAGCATGAGAAGCGCTCGACCGAAAGCATCCGCTTCGATGAGGAACTCTATCCCCAGTTCCGCGAGCTGCTTGAGACCCATGGGGACGAATACACGAAGACGTTTTACGGCATCCCGCCGGAGGAGGCGATGAGCCTCAAGGAAAAGTACGGGGATGATGTCGAGAACAACCGGCCGATCGAATTCATCGGAGCCGAGACGAATATATGCATCGTCGCCAATATCATGGTGATACAGAATGTCTTCCCGCAGGCGGACATCATACTGAATAAAAATCTCGTCGCGAGCACAAGTGATGAGCTCCATGACAAGGCGATCGAGCTCTTGTCGAATATGAACGTCGAGATTATCGAAACGACCGGCTGACAATCATCAGCCGGTTTTATTCATATGCAAATCCTACTAATTTTTTTAAAATTGTGTCATAATGAAAACAATACTTCGGCAGCCGAAAGAAATGTGGTGTGACGCGTGTTAAAAATCTTCAAGTTTTCCCTTAAATATAAATGGTTCATGGTGATTGCCCTGTTGTGTATGCTGACGGAGCTCACGGTGGAACTGCTCCAGCCATTCTTCATCTCGAAGGTGATCGATGACGGCATCGTCGCAGGCGAAATCGATGTCGTATGGATCTACCTCGGTGTCATGCTTGGGCTCAGCCTTGTATCATTTGCCGCCGGCATCATCAACTCATATTTTGCAAGTTTCGTCGCGACGAACTTCAGCTATGACCTCAGGACGGCACTTTTCAAAAGGATACAGAACTTCACGCTCTCGACGTTGTCCAAGTTCCCGACATCGAGCCTGATCACGCGGCTGACGCAGGATGTGCTCCAGACGGAGATGCTGCTTTACATGTCGCTCAGAATCGTCCTGAGGGCGCCGCTGCTTGTGGTGGGGTCCCTCATCATGTCATTCGTCGTCAACCCGACACTCGGATTCTACCTGTCGGTGCTGACGCCGTTCCTGCTGATCTTCCTCTACATAGTGGCAAAAAAAGGGGCGGCGATATTCCTGCGTGTCCAGAAGCGGCTCGATAAGCTGAACCGCTTCATACAGCAGAACCTTGAGGCGGTAAGGCTCATAAAAGCAAACGACCGTGCGGAATTTGAAAACAATAAATTCTTCAGTGTCGCAAGGAACCTCAAAAACGACACCGTAGGGGGACTCCGCCTGATGGAGTCCATCCTGCCGGTGCTCCTCATCATAATGAACACGAGCCTGCTGCTCGTCATATGGGCATCGTCCGATCTGCTCCAGACGGGGAATGTCCAGATCGGTGAAGTCGTGGCCGTCATCAACTACGGCCTCCGGATGCAGGGCGGATTCTCAATGTTTGCATTCATCATCATCGCCTACTCCCGCTCGAAGGCGAGCAGTGAGCGGATGAATGCCGTGCTAGATGCTCCGATCGTCGATAACAATAACGACATCATCAACAAGGAGGCGAAGGCGGGCTCGGTCAAATTTGAAAATGTCTCGTTCAAATATCCAGGGACCACACGCTACGTATTGAAGGATATCTCCTTTGAAGTGGCGGAAAATGAGAAGCTCGTCATCATGGGCGGTACCGGTTCCGGCAAGAGCACCCTGATCAGCCTGATCCCGAGGATGTATGATGTCATCGAAGGGCGGGTGCTCGTCAACGGCATCGATGTCAAGGACTGGAATGAAGAGGACCTCAGGCAGACGATCGGTTACGTGCCGCAGTCCGCGATCCTGTTCTCCGGCTCCATCTATGAAAACCTGTTGTGGGGGGATGAGGAGGCACTGCATACGGATATCGTCTCATCCACCGAAAAAGCGCAAATCCATGAAAACATAAAAGCGTTCGACCATGAGTATAAGACAATCGTGGGACAGCGCGGCGTGACATTGTCCGGCGGCCAGAAGCAGCGCCTGTCGATTGCACGCGCACTGGTCAGGCGGCCGTCGATCCTCATCCTCGATGACAGCACCTCGGCACTCGACATCAAGACAGAATCCGCACTGTGGTCGGCTTTGGACGGCGAGGAAGCGACACGCATCGTCATCACCCAGAAAATTGTGACGGCGAAGACGGCAGACCGGGTCATACTGCTTGATGACGGCAGGATCAGCGCCATCGGCTCCCATGATGAACTCCTCGAAAAGTCGGAGCTGTACCGCAGGATCAACGCATCCCAACATGAAGGGGGTCATCTGGATGATTGATAAAATAAAAAGGCCGTTCGGCTATGAACCTGTCCTGGAGAAAGAGGAGATCGGCCGCGGCAAAAAGAAAGAGGATCAGCGTGCCAGCGACTTCTGGGGCACACTGGTGCGGCTGTGGCAGTTCATGCGGGGCGAGCGGAAGCTTTTATACTTCATCATCTTCACCGTCATGATCACGAGCCTCCTCACCATCGTCGGCCCGTTCATGATCGGCTACACGGTGGACAATTACCTTGTCGTGCAGCAATTCGACGGGCTGATCAGCCTTTTATTGTTCATATTTATCGTCTATGTGGCATCCGCCGGCACCCAGTATCTGGCATCCTTCCTTATGGTGGGGCTTGCCCAGAGGACGATCTACAACCTACGGGTGCGGCTGTTTTCACATATGCAGCAGCTGTCGGTGCGCTTCTTCGATAAAAGGCAGCATGGCGAACTGATGAGCCGCATGACCAATGATATCGAGACGCTGTCACAGACGATGAACTCCTCATTCATCCAGTTCACGACGAGCATCGTCACACTGCTTGCCACGGTATCAGTCATGATCTACTTAAGTCCGCTTTTGACGCTGCTCACGATGACGATCGTGCCGCTCCTCATATTCGGTGTGGCGTTCGTCACAAGGCGGACCGGCCCATTGTATAAGAAGAGGCAGCGGCGCACGGGTGAGCTGAACGGCTATATCGAGGAGGTCATCTCCGGACAGGAGATCGTGAAGGTGTTCTCCCAGGAGGAGCGGACCATCAACGATTTCGAGGAGCGGGCAGCTAACCTCCGCCATGTCACTTTCTGGGCCCTCCTGTATGCTGGGTTCATCCCGAAGATCATGAACATGCTGAACAATATCAGCTTTGCGATTGTCGCAGGAGCGGGCGGGCTGATGGCCCTCTATACCGACGGGCTGATCACCATCGGGACGATCGTCATCTTCGCCGAGTTCGCGAGGCAGTTCACGCGCCCGCTTGCCGATCTTTCCAACCAGTTCAACCAGGTGTTGTCAGCAATCGCCGGTGCAGAGCGGGTGTTCACCATCATCGACACCGAAGCCGAAACCGATGACGGCACGATAGAAGATAGAAAAATCGAAGGGTATATCGACTTCAAAAATGTCTATTTCTCCTATGATAAGGAACAGTATGAACATACGATCCAGGATCTGTCGTTCACGATAGACGCCGGCGAATCCGTCGCGCTGATCGGGGCGACGGGGGCGGGCAAGACGACGGTGATGCAGCTGCTCGCACGGTTCTATGAAGTGGACGGCGGCGAGATACTGATCGACGGCATCAACCTTACGGATTACAAACGCCATACCGTCCGCTCGCAGACGGCTTTCGTCCTGCAGGACCCTTACCTGTTCGAAGCGACGATCAGGGAGAACATCCGCTACGGCAGGCTGGATGCGACGGATGAGGAAGTCGAGGAGGCAGCGAAGCTCGCCAACGCGCACGATTTCATCGTGCAGCTTGAGGACGGTTATGACACGGTGCTCGAGCTGGATGAGGGCTTTATTTCCCAGGGGCAGAAGCAGCTCATATCGATCGCCCGGGCACTCGTCACCGACCCTGCGATACTGCTGCTGGATGAAGCGACTTCAAGTATAGACACCGTGACGGAACTGAAAATCCAGGAAGCGCTCGAACATCTGATGAAAGGCCGGACGAGCATCATCATCGCCCACCGGCTGAACACCATCAAGGCCGTCGATCGGATATTCGTCCTTGAGGATGGACGGATGCTCGAATCGGGTACGGAAGAGGAACTGCTTGAGAAGAAGGGCCGCTACCATGAAATGATCAATGCGAAATGATTGTGTGAATCACACTTTAAGGCACACCGCAAATACTGCGGTGTGTCTTTTATTTGAATTTACATGTCCGGGACTTCAAGAAAAATTAAATTGACTTTAAATTATTCACGAAAACCTATATACTGAATAAAGATATTTCAATGGAGTAAATGGGGTTTTAATATGAATGAAGAACAGAGACTGGATGCTTCAAAAGTCACCCGTAAAAAAGAAGAGAAAGATTACAGCCAATACTTCCAGCATGTCTACCAGCCGCCGAACCTCAGGGATGCCAGAAGGCGCGGCAAGACTGAAGTCGAATATCATTCAGATTTCAAGATCGATGAGCGCTTCAAGGGACTCGGCAAAGGGCGCAAGTTCTTTATCCGCACCTACGGCTGCCAGATGAACGTGCATGACACCGAAGTCATCGCCGGCATCCTTGCAGCACTCGGCTACGAACATACAGATACGACAGACGATGCGGATCTGATTTTACTGAATACATGCGCGATCAGGGAAAATGCCGAAAATAAGGTGTTCGGTGAGATCGGCAATCTGAAGCACGTCAAACAGAACAACCCGGAAGTTTTGATCGGGGTGTGCGGATGCATGGCGCAGGAAGAGTCCGTCGTCAATAAAATCATGAAATCATATCAGAACGTGGATATCATCTTCGGTACACATAATATCCACCGTCTGCCGAATATACTGGATGAAGCCTACATGTCCAAGGAGAAAGTGATTGAAGTATGGTCGAAGGAAGGCGATGTCATCGAGAATCTGCCGAAAGTGCGCGAAGGCGGCACGAAGGCATGGGTGAACATCATGTACGGCTGCGATAAATTCTGTACATACTGCATCGTACCCTTCACACGCGGCAAGGAACGCTCACGTATGCCGGAAGACATACTCGAGGAAGTGAGGGATCTTGCAGCAAGAGGCTACCAGGAGATCACCCTGCTCGGGCAGAACGTCAACTCCTACGGCAAGGACCTGAAACTGGATTACAGTTATGACCTCGGCGATCTGATGCGTGATGTGTCCGGGACGGATATACCGCGCGTGCGCTTCACGACGAGCCATCCGTGGGATTTCACGGACAATCTGATCGAAGTGCTCGCCACAGGCAAGAACCTGATGCCGCATATCCATCTGCCGGTCCAGTCGGGCAATAATGATGTTCTGAAGATCATGGGCCGGAAATACACCCGCGAGGAATACCTTGAACTCGTAGGCAAAATCAGGGATAAGATGCCGGATGTGGCACTCACGACGGACATCATCGTCGGCTATCCGAATGAAACGGAAGAACAGTTCCTGGATACGATGACGCTGTATGAGGAAGTCGGTTTCGAGCATGCCTACACTTACATCTATTCCCCGAGGGACGGCACACCTGCCGCCAAAATGGAGGATAATGTGAGCGATCAGGACAAGAAGGACCGCCTCCAGCGTCTGAACCGCCTGGTCACGCATTATACGCGCGATGCCCTCAGCAAGTATCAGGGTGAGTACGTGAATGTGCTGTGCGAAGGCACCAGCAAGAAGCGTGATGACATTTATGCAGGTTATACGGACAAGAGCAAGCTCGTGAATTTCACGGCACCCGGTGATGAAGTCATCGGAAAAATAGTTAAAGTAAAAATCACTGAAACGAAGAATTATTCCCTGATGGGTGAATTTGTGGAAGTGCTTAATGAAGAAAAGGTGGAAGCGTAATGTATACAAAGCAGGAAATAGTGGCAGAAGCAAAGAAACTGGGCAAGATGATGGCTGAGACGGAGCAGGTGGAATTCTTCAAGAAGGCGGAAGCCAAAATCCATGAAAACAAAGAAGTGCGCGAAAGGATGGCGAGCCTGAAGAGCCTCCAGAAGCAGGCAGTCAACTTCCAGAACTACGGCAAGGAACGTGCCTACCAGATGACGGAGGAGAAGATCAGCAAAATCCAGGATGAACTGGATGAAATGCCGATAGTGAACCAGTTCCAGGAATCCCAGAAGCAGGTCAATGAACTTCTGCAGCTCGTCTCCCATGCGATCAGCAGGACCGTGACCGAAGAAGTCATCACTTCGACGGGCGGGGATCTGCTCATGGGTGAAACGGGCGCTGCCGTCAGGAACAGGCCGAATCAGGAACCTATTGAATAATAATGAATCGAAGTCAGCTGTACGCCCGCCGGTGTACAGCTGTTTTCATTTGGGGGAGTGGGGATCATGACAAGAAAATTGACGGTAACGAGTATACTGATCGCACTGAATGTGGTGCTCGGGATGATTGTGACGATACCGCTCGGTTTCATCAGGGCGGCACCGGTGCAGCATCTGATCAATGTGATCGGTGCGGTGCTTACCGGACCGTGGGTCGTGCTGCAGGCATTCGTCTCTTCGACCATACGCATCCTGCTCGGCACCGGCACACCGTTCGCCTATCCGGGCAGCATGGCGGGTGCGCTCCTGGCATGGCTTTTGTACCGGCGCCTGAAAAAACTGCCGGCTGCAGTGGCCGGGGAAGTCATCGGCACCGGACTGATCGGTGCACTGATGACTTATCCGCTCATACTGGTTCTCGGGCTGGATGGCAGCTTCTTCATGGTCCTTGCCCCGGCATTCATCGTCAGCAGCCTGATCGGTGCGCTGATTTCCTGGTTCATCTTAAGGCAGCTGGAGAAGCGCAATGTGTTGTCCAGGATGATGGATGAGCGTTAATCCCTTCAAACGAGACTTTGAATGATGATATAATTGAAGAGATAAAATTATTGATTTGGAAGTGTTATTATGGCGACATCAGTCACACCGATGATGAAACAATATTTAACGATCAAGGAGCAGCATGAGGATGCCCTCCTGTTCTTCAGGCTGGGCGATTTCTATGAGCTGTTCTATGATGATGCCGTGACGGCGAGCAAGGTCCTTGAAATCACCCTGACTTCAAGGGATAAGAAGAAGGACCCGATCCCGATGTGCGGTGTGCCGCACCATTCCGCGAGGAACTACATCGCCAAGCTGATCGACAACGGCTACAAAGTGGCGATCTGTGAACAGATGGAGGACCCCCGGGAAGTCAAGGGCATGGTCAAGCGCGATGTCGTCCGGGTCATCACGCCGGGCACGCTGATCGATGACTTCGGCATGGAGGACGGCAGGAACAACTACCTGCTCGCCCTGTATGAGGAAGCAGGCCTCTACAGCGCTGCCTATGCAGACATTTCAACGGGTGAGCTTTATGCATTCAGCACGTCTGATGAAGATGAGCTGAGGAGCGAAGTGGAGCGGGTGGAACCGTCGGAAATCGTCGTCGATGAAGGTAGTGCACATCTGCTCGGCATGATCTACAACGATCCGCCGCTCTATACGGTGTACGGTGAAGCGGAGGCGCATGATGTCGAGAAGGAAGAGGGGGTCTCCGAGGACGAAGCGCTGAATCTCCTCCTTTCATATATCAGTGCAAATAATATGAAGAGCCTCATACATTTCAGGCCGGTGAGGAAACACAGCATCAGCGGCGCCATGAAGCTCAACCATGCGGCGATCTCCAACCTGGAGCTTTTAAGCAACTTACAGACGAAAAAGGAAAAAGGGTCGCTCTTCTGGTATCTGAACCGGACGGAGACGCCGATGGGCAAAAGGAAGCTCCGCTCATGGATTGAACGCCCCCTGATGAACATTTCGGAAATCAAGGCGAGGCACGATGTCGTCAACATTTTCCTCGACAACTTCATCGAGCGGGCGGACCTGATCAAACTCCTGAACCAGGTCTATGATATCGAGCGGCTCGTCGGGCGTCTGAGCTTCGGCAATATAGATGCAAAAGACCTGATACAGATCAGGGATTCACTCGAAGGGCTCCCGGCCATCAGGGATATACTGACAGAACTCGGGCTGCTCGAATTCCCGATCTTCAAAGGGTTCGATGCACTGGAGGACCTCCACCGCATACTGGATGACAGCCTGCTCGACCCGCCGCCGAAAACCGTGAGGGACGGCAACATATTCAAGTCGGAATATGATGAGAAATTATCCGAACTGAGGTATATCCAGGACAATGCAAGGAGCTACCTGAATGAATACCTTGAAGCGGAACGTGAGCGGACCGGCATCAAAAACATCAAGATCGGCTTCAATAAAGTATTCGGATATTTCATTGAAATCTCAAAAGTCAATGCGATGAATTTCGATGCGGAGAAATTCGACTACAGCCGCAAGCAGACTTTGACGAATGCCGAACGGTTCATCACGCCTGAACTGAAAGAGATGGAGACGAGGATACTGACCGCAGAAGATGAGAGCATCGTGCTTGAATACCGTCTGTTCACCGAACTTCGGAAAGAGATGGAGGCCTATATGGAACGGCTCCAGAAGACGGCGGAGATGATTTCGACACTCGACTGCCTGCTTGCGTTTGCGGAAGTCTCAAATACCTACCGGCTGACCGAGCCGGAATTCGACCGTGAAAAGTTCGAAGTGGAGGACGGGCGGCACCCGGTCGTCGAGAAGGTGATCGGCGAGAACACTTATGTGCCGAACGATTTGAAGATGGATGAGGGGGAATTCATCTATCTGATCACCGGGCCGAACATGTCGGGGAAGAGCACTTATATGCGCCAGGTCGCAATCATCAGCATCATGGCCCAGATGGGCATGTTCGTCCCTGCCAAAAGGGCGGTGCTGCCGATATTTGATGCCATCTTCACACGGATCGGCGCAAGTGATGACCTATCCAGCGGCAAATCGACGTTCATGATCGAAATGATGGAGGCGAACGAGGCGCTCCGTAAGGCGACGAAGGACAGCCTGTTGATCTTCGATGAGATCGGTCGGGGCACTTCCACGTACGACGGCATGGCGCTTGCCGAAAGCATGCTCGTCTACATCCACAACTTCATCGGGGCGAGGACTTTATTCTCAACGCACTACCATGAACTGACCAGACTGGACGCGGAGCTCGCGGGCCTCGGCAACTATCACGTCAAGGCGACCGAATATGACGGGAAGCTCGTCTTCCTCCATAAGGTGAAGCCGGGGGCGGTGGAGAAGAGCTACGGCATCCATGTGGCACAGCTCGCCGAACTGCCGGAGGAGGTCACTTCCTACGCAAGGGAGAAGCTCGCAGCGCTCGAATCCGGCCGTACTTCCGGGTCAGCCGATGTCTACCAGCTCGAGCTGCCCCTCGATGACCTCGAGACCGCGGCCGGGGACAGAGCGTCGGACGTGGTCCAGGCGCTGAAGGCGGTGGATGTGAACACATTGACGCCGCTTGAAGGGCTGCAGAAGCTTTCTGAACTGACCAGCATGGTAAAGGATGATTACAATGAGTAAAATAAAGATCCTCGATCCAAAAATACAGAATAAGATCGCCGCAGGCGAAGTCGTCGAACGGCCGAGCTCGGTCGTCAAGGAACTGATCGAGAATTCCATCGATGCCGGCGCCTCTGAAATCCAGGTGAGCATCGAAGAGTCGGGCATGAAGGAGATTAGGGTGATCGACGACGGAGAGGGCATCGAGGCAGAAGATGCCCCGCTCTTATTCGAGCGCCACGCGACGAGCAAGATCGGCAATGACTACGACCTCTTCCAGATACGGACGATGGGGTTCCGCGGCGAGGCGCTCGCAAGCATCGGCGCCGTGGCGAAAGTCACGCTCGAAACCATGAACCGGGACTCGGAGCCTGTAAAACTCCAGTATGACGGTGGGGTCATTGCAGCGAACGAACCCGGAAAAGCACGCATCGGCACAGATATAACAATCCGTGAACTGTTCTTCAACACACCGGCAAGGCTGAAGTATGTCCGCTCATTAAGGACGGAGGCGGGGAAGGTGATCGACATCATACAGCGCATGGCGCTGAATCATCCGGCCATCAGCTTCACGCTGCTGATCGACGGCAAGGAGAAGCTCCGCACGAGCGGCAAGGGTGATTTGAAGGCGGTGATCGCTGACATATACGGCATCAATGTCGCAAGGCTCGCCGTGCCCGTTGAGGCGAGGACCCCGGACTTCCACATTACAGGCTATATCGTCCGGCCGGAAGTGACCCGGAGCCACAGGAACTTCATCAACCTGGCCGTCAATCAGCGGTTCATCAGGAACTTCAGGCTGAGCCAGAGCATCATCAACGGGTATCATACACTGCAGCCGAAAGATAAGTATCCGGTTGCGGTGATCAATATGGAGATGGACCCGAAGATCGTCGATGTGAACGTCCATCCCGCCAAAACGGAAGTGAGGTTCTCAAAAGAGCATGAACTGAACGCACTCGTCGAGCAGACCGTAAGGGAGGCCCTTCGGGAGGAGACGCTCATCCCCGATGTTGAGAAGGGCGTGAAGAAACATGAAAAGGAAAAAACCGAGCAGCCGGGCTTCGACTTCAGGCCGCCCGAGGCAAAAGCGGCACCGGAACCCCGCCGGGGCACCGGCTACAGTACCCTCAGCGTCCGGGAGACACCAGTAAGCCGTTCTGAGTCATGGCCGAAAGTGTCCGGAACGGAGAAGCGGGCAGATTACAGCACCGGGAGGAACCCGAAAAGGGAGAAGTCACCTTTCCGGAAACCTGCGCAGACGTCGACGGGCACTTCCGAAGCAAAGCCCCTGGAGAAGGAGAAACTCCCTTACCTTGAAATCATCGGCCAGCTGCACGGCACGTATATACTGATGCAGAACGACAGCGGCATGTATATGATGGACCAGCACGCCGCGCAGGAAAGGATCAAATACGAATACTATTATGAAAATATACAAAAAAACGGGGACGGTGTGCCGCTGCTGATCCCGTACACGTTCGAATTTCCGCTGGATGATGTCATCACGATCGATGAGAAACTGCATGACTTGAGGGATCTCGGCTTTGAGATAGAAAAGACGGGTACGAAAAGTTACTCGGTCTCCCGCTATCCCGACTGGATCAAGGCAGATGATCCCGAAGAGGACATCGCATCACTCATCGATTTCATCTGTCATAAAGATCATTTCAGCGTCAACGACTACAAAGAGGAAATGTCCATAATGATGAGCTGCAAAAAATCGATCAAAGCGAATCATTACCTGGATAAACGGCAGATGGAGGCCCTGCTGGAAGAGCTGAACCGGTGCGACAGTCCGTATACATGCCCGCACGGCAGGCCGGTCATCATACAGATGACGACGTATGAGATTGAAAGGATGTTCAACAGGATCATGAAATAGGGGGGAACCGGATGATTTCCTATGAGGAAGTTCACAACGGAGAGTACAAAATAAAGGCCAAAGTCTTCAGGCCGGATGCGCCCGTCGCTGCTGTGCAGGTACTCCACGGCATGGCGGAGCATATGGAGAGGTATGACGAGTTCTGCACATGGCTGATGGCCAATGACATCTTCACCGTCATCCACAACCACAGGGGGCACGGGGCGGAGACGGACAACCCGGGCCACTTTGCAAGTTTCGATGACCTGATGGAAGATGCATTGTGCGTAAAGACGCTCATCCCCCGGCATCTGGAGATTTCCATACTCGGCCATTCCATGGGGTCGATCGTCGCAAGACGGCTGCTGGCCCTGCCCGATTATGATGCAGGGATACTCATCGGCACCGGCAGCAAAAGGGGGCTCACCAACGGTGTACTGTCAATTCTGATGGGCGGTGCGAAACGCTTCGTGCCTGAAATGCGCGGTGACTGGCTGACGCGGCTCGCCTTCTTCGGATATGACGGACACTTCCCTGAAAACGAGCAGAACCGCTGGCTGTGCAGCGACATGGATGTCGTACACCAGTATAACAGTGACGGCTTCTGCGGCCGCAACATGACTTTCAATGCACTCGCAGAAATCGTAAAGAACATCAGGGCGGCGGATTCCGCTGAGACGCTGAAGCGTTATCAGCCGGACACCCGGGTTTTACTGATCGGCGGAAAAGAAGATCCCTTCTCCGGTTTCGGCAGGGACATACGGATATTGGCCCGGAAAATGGCGCCGTATGCGGGTCCCGTCACCGTGCAGTTGTATGAGACGAGCCGGCATGAAGTGTTGAATGAGAAAAACAGGGAACAGGTATATCAAAAACTTTTGGAATGGGTGATGTCACATGTCGACCAATGAAAAATTAATAGTGCTGATCGGTCCGACCGCGGTCGGTAAAACTGCACTGTCGCTCGATATCGCGGAAAAATTCGATTTTGATATCATTAGCGGGGATTCGATGCAGGTATATGAGCATATGGATATTTTGACGGGGAAGATCAAGCCTGAAGAGATGAGGGGCATCGTCCACCATATGATCGATATAAAGAAGCCGGAGGAAAGTTTCTCGGTCCATGATTTCAAGCTCGAAGTGGATGATCTGATAGACACTTATCACGAAAATGATAAAATACCGTTCATCGTGGGCGGCACCGGACATTATATAAGGGCGCTGATCTATGATTATGATTTCCATGATGAAGATGATGCCGATAAAAGGGAATTGATGGAAAGGCTGGATAAACTGAGCACCACGATACTGTACGGCCGGCTGAAGGAGATATCCGAGGACCTGGCGTCGAAAGTCCACCCCAACAACAGGCAGAGGATACTCAGGCAGCTCATCAAATTCGAATTGTCCGAAAGGATCAGCCACCGCCGGGCGGTGAAGGACTCTGACTATCAACACAAGCCCAAATATGATACATTTATAATAGGGTTGGAACGCGAACGTTCCATATTATACGACAGGATCAACGAACGAGTTGAGGATATGTTCGATAACGGGATCGCTGAAGAAGCCGAAAAGTTATACAAGGAACATAAACTGTCGACGACGGCCAAAGGGGCAATAGGATACAAGGAGTTCCTCCCTTATTTCGAAGGTGACATCTCTTTGCAGCAGGTGAAGGAGAACATCAAGCAGAACACACGCCATTTTGCGAAAAGACAGTTGACGTTCTTCAGGAACCAGCTGGATGTCAATTGGTATGACATGGAGGACGAAACGAGCAAAGAGAAGATCTTCGACGATCTGAATCAGTTTTTAAGAACATGAAAAAGGGGTATGAGACTATGAACAATGTAAATCTTCAGGATGAGTTTTTGAATGAAATCAAGGATGAGGACATGGAAGTCACGGTGATTCTGCAGAACGGCTTCCAGATGAAAGGCAAGATCAAGGATTTCGACAAGTATGTGATCAAAGTGGAATCCGGCGGTAAAAGCCATATGATCTACAAACATGCGATCAGTACATTTGTAAAATAATAAAACCCATCCAATTTTGGGTGGGTTTTATCTTTAGCCGCTGAGCAGCTGCCGGATTTCATCTTCGAGCTGCAGGACGGGGGTGCGGGGTGAATGACGTGAAACGACCCGCCCTTCACGAGAGATGATGAACTTTGTATAGTCCCATTTCACTTGATTTTTGAAAAGTGCAGATTTGCCTTCAGTAAGATACTGGAAAAGTGGATGGATTTCCTTACCTCTCACATGGACGGTCTCCATGATGGGGAAAGCAGGAGTGTAGGCAGCTTTTTCTTTATTGCCTGCAAGAAGATTTGCCACTGGTATCCTCATGGTGAAGTCTTCAGAGGGAAAGCCGAGTACATTGAAGCCGACTTCTTTATATTTCCTGTACAGATGTTCAAGATCGGCCAGCTGCTCCGTATATTCGGGCTCCGCCGGCATATTGATGATCAGCACCACTTTTCCTTCATAATCTTCCATGGAGTGCTCATGACCATCTGCATCTTTAAACTTCAAGTCGTATATATGTGTTTTCACTTGAAGCGCCCCTTTCTGATAAACAAACGAATATTCTATATATATTATGTACACTAAATATAATGGATTTAAACATTTATTTAAGACGAAATAAACTGATGGAGGTGAACCGGCTGTATGTCTGAAAATTTAAAAGGCATCATCATCGCAGTGAATACATTCGATGTGAAAGATATCCACTCCGAGGTGGAGGAATTGAAAAGTCTGGCGCTGTCCAGCGGAATCGAGGTCGTCGGTTCGTATATTCAAAACAGGACCAGGATCGATCCGAAAAGCTATGTCGGCATCGGCTTTCTGGAATCCGTGGCGGCAGAGCATGATGAAGGCATAGATTACTGCATCATCAATAATGAAATCACGGCGAGCCAGAACAGGCGGATTGAATCCGTCCTGGATATGAAAGTCATCGACCGGACACAGGTCATCCTGGATATATTCAGCTTGAGGGCCCACAGCAAAGCAGGCCAGCTGCAGGTCGAGCTTGCACAGCTGGAATACCTTGTGCCGCGGCTGAAAGGCCAGGGCATCAATTTATCCAGGCTCGGCGCGGGGATCGGCACACGGGGCCCGGGTGAGACGAAACTTGAAACGGACAGGCGCCATATCAACACCCGCATCAAAGAGATCAAGAACCAGCTGAAGACGATCATCAACCACCGGGAGCGGTACCGTGCAAAGAGACAGAAGAACCAGGTGGTCAAAGTGTCCCTGATCGGCTACACGAACGCGGGCAAATCCACACTGTTCAACATCATGGCGGACAGTGATGCGCTCGAACAGGATAAACTGTTCGCAACACTCGATCCGAAGACGCGGCAGGTGACGACACCTGGCGGCTTCGAATGCATTTTGACGGATACGGTCGGTTTCATCCAGAACCTGCCGACCACGCTGGTCGAAAGCTTCAAATCGACGCTCGAGGAAGCCGGCGACAGTGACTTCATCATCCATGTGATCGACAACAATGCAGAAAACCTCATGACCCATTATGATACCGTCAAGTCACTCATGAAGGAGCTGGACATGACGGACATCCCGCAGATCATCTTCTTCAACAAGAGTGATTTGAACGACCGCGAAAATCTGATCACCGATGAACCTGCTGTGTATGTATCGAAAAACACCCCGCAGCAGGAGATCAACCAGCATCTTGAGGACTTTATGAAAGAGCATTTCGAAAAATATGAAGTCGAATTGTCCGCCGGGGATTCCCATTTATACTACCCCTTGAAAAGCGCGACGATCATCGGGGGGACAAGTACGGATGAAGAGACGGGACATCTTAAAATAGAAGGATATTCACCGGAAGGTGGATGGATTGAAAGGATTGTAGGCAGTGACGACATTGGCAGTGCAAAATCTGATTGAGGAATCTCTTGAGGAGATCGAACCGATCATCAAAGACAATAAAAGAATGGCATATAAGAACTTTTCAAAAGTGATGCAGGCTTTTCTGGATAATGAAGTGAGCGATACGGATTTCGCAGGCACGACCGGCTACGGCTACAATGACATCGGCCGTGACAAGCTTGAAGATATTTACCGGGATGTGTTCAGGGCGGAGGACGCGCTCGTCAGGAGCCAGATCATCTCCGGCACCCATGCGATCAGCCTCGTGCTGCTGTCGCTGCTCAGAAAAGGCGATGAACTCCTCTACATCACGGGGACACCTTACGATACGCTGGAGAAAGTCGTGGGCAGCAGCAAAGATGATATCGGCAGCCTTTATGATGAAGGCGTGTCATACAGGGAAGTGGAACTTAAGGACGGGACTTTTGATGCTGAAGGCATCATGGAGGCCATCAATGACAGGACCAGAGTGATCGGCATCCAGCGGTCGAGGGGCTATTCACTCAGGGCATCGACGACGATCGATGAAATTGAAGCGGTCTGCCGCACGATCAAAGAAAAGCATCCTGAAGTCATCATCTTCGTCGACAACTGCTATGGTGAATTCGTCGAAGAGCGTGAGCCTCTGGAAGCGGGGGCGGACATCATGGCCGGCAGCCTGATCAAGAACCCCGGCGGCGGCCTTGCCAAGATGGGCGGTTATATCGCAGGCCGGGCTGACCTTGTGGAAAGGGTGAGCTACCGTTTGACGGTGCCCGGCATCGGGAAAGAGATGGGGGCAAGCCTGAATGTGCTCACCGATATGTTCCAGGGGTTTTATATGGCACCCCATGCTGTTGCAGAGAGCCTGAACGGTGCGGTGCTGACGAGCCATGTGCTCGGCAGGATCGGCATGGAGACGGACCCGAAACCCGCAGATAAAAGGACGGATCTGATCCAGACGGTCAGTTTCAACACTGAAGACGAGATGATCAAATTCGTCCAGATGATACAGAAGGCGAGTCCGGTGAATGCCAAGTTCATGCCGATACCCGACCTGATCCCCGGGTACCAGAATCCGGTCATCATGGCAGCAGGCACATTCGTGCAGGGTGCATCCCTTGAACTGAGTGCAGACGGTCCGATCAGGCCGCCCTACACCGTCTATGTACAGGGCGGGCTTGTCATGGAACACGTCATCTATGCGCTGCATATGGCTTTGAAAGAATTAATCTGAATTTCGATTGGAGATGGAGATAATGACGTTCGGTTTCAATTTTGAAACGACTTACAGGCAGCTGTCCCCGCACTTTTATACAGAGACAGAACCTGAAAAATCCAGCAGCCCGGAGATGCTGCTGTTCAACACCGGGCTTGCCCTGAGCCTCGGGTTGGAAGCATCGGCCCTCAATTCACCGGAAGGCGCGGAAGTGCTGTCCGGCAATAAGATCGTCGGGGAGACACCGATTGCCATGGCATATGCCGGACACCAGTTCGGAAGCTTCACACGGCTTGGCGACGGCCGGGCAGTGCTCCTCGGGGAGCATGTCCATGCAGGCCAGCGTTATGATATACAGCTGAAAGGCTCCGGACGGACGAAATACTCCCGTTCCGGGGACGGCCGTGCACCGCTCGGACCGATGCTCCGGGAATATGTGGTGAGTGAAGCGATGCATGCACTCAGGATCCCGACGACAAGAAGCCTTGCCGTCACCCTCACCGGGGACACCGTAAGACGGGAGACAATGCAGAAAAGCGCCGTTCTGACAAGGGTCGCAAGCAGCCATTTGAGGGCGGGCACTTTCCAGTATGCGATCATCGAAAGTGAAGAAGCTGCAAAAGAGCTTGCCGATTATGCAATAGAGCGTCATTATCCGGACTTTGCCGACAAGGAGAACAAATATGAGTTGTTTCTCGAGGCCGTCGTCCATGCCCAGAGCTACCTGATTGCGAAATGGCAGTCGATCGGCTTCATCCACGGTGTGATGAATACGGATAATATGGCGATCAGCGGGGAGACGATCGATTACGGGCCATGTGCATTCATGGATTATTACGATCCGAAGACAGTATACAGCTCAATCGACGTCCAGGGCAGATACCAGTTCAGGAACCAGCCCGGCATTGCACAGTGGAATCTCGCCAAGTTCGCTGAAACGCTTCTGCCGCTGCTCAATGAAAATCAGGAGAAGGCGATCGAAATCGCCCAGGAGAAGCTCGATAACTACAAGGATCTGTACCAGGCGTACTGGCTGTCGGATATGGTCAATAAAATAGGCATACCGACGCCGGAGGAAAGCGATGTGGCGCTTGTACTCGACCTGCTTGAGATAATGGAAGAGGAGGCGCTGGATTATACCTCCACATTCAGGGCGCTGTCCCTTGGAAACATCGAGAGCATCAAGGTGAAAGATGAGGAAAAGCTGAACGGATGGCTCAGCAGATGGAAATCGGCACTTGGTGAAAAAGACCAGTCCCTCGAGGATGCCCATATGCTGATGATCAACACCAACCCTGCAGTCATACCGCGCAACCATCTGGTGGAGGAAGCTTTGTTCTATGCCGAGAAGACCGATGACCTTTCCAAAGTCAAAAAGCTGGTGGAAGTGCTCGAGACACCATTCGATGATTCACATGATGAATATTATAAGCGGCCGCCGAATGAAGAAGAGATGATACGGAACACTTTCTGCGGCACATGAATATTGAAGACCGCATCTGCCTCAGCAGATGCGGTCTTCAATTTTTCTCCCGGCCGATCGCGTATCCCTTAATCAGGGTATATGTCACATCGAGGACGGGTGTCTCGAGGTGTCCCTTGTTGTCATGGAAATATTTTTGTATAAATTCATATTCTGTGGCGGTGTCGTTCATTACGTCATAATACATGCTTGTGCCCATATGGTCCGGATAGCTCCGGAACAACCGGATCGATTCATCAATGAAGTCATCGTTGATGATACGGGATTTTTGGTTGATCACGGCCTGGCCTTCCTTAAGCAGCGCTTCTGTCAGGGCGGTGATATCGGAATCCCGGAATATACGGGCGGTGTTGCGTGATAAGGCCGTGATGGTGTTGACCCCGAGATTGATGAGCAGCTTTTCATACCGCAGCTTTTCAAATTCCGGGTCTTTATTGATTTCAAGAAGGATATTTTCATCCCGTTCAATATGTTCAATGAGACGGTCGAGATGACGGCGGGGTGCATCTGCGATGATCAGCCGGCTGTCCCTGAAATGCTCGATATGATCCTCTTTCTTCTGGCCGCTGATATAGACGACCGCCGGGATGCTGTTTTGGAACCAGGTGTCATACCCCATGCCGTTCTGGCACAAAACGATTTCCGTCCCTTCGTGCGAGACGGCCGGGATGACCGGCTTCAAGTGTTCAAGTGCGGTCGCTTTTGAGGCGATGAAGATGATGTCATACCGCTTACCCCGGGCCCCGTCAATCGTTTGTACAGGGTGATTGTATGTAATATATTCCCCGTTTTCATAAATGGTGAAGCCGCTGCTTGCACGCCTCGAGTATAAATCGACATCGAAATCCGTCTTCTTCAGTTCCCTTGCAATGATGCTCCCGACGGCGCCAATCCCTATGCAGGCGATTTTCATTCATAATACCTCCAATTGTAATGAGTATAATGTGGTAGAATAATTATAACTTAATGATCACTCAGGAGGGAAATTAATGAAATCGACAATGGATTTTATTGAAATGAAAAAGAGCGGTGAAAAGATCACGATGCTCACCGCTTATGATTATCCGAGTGCACGGCAGGCGGAAGCCGCAGGCATCGATATGATCCTTGTGGGGGATTCGCTCGGCATGACGGTGCTCGGCTACGCCTCGACGGTGGAAGTGACGCTCGAGGACATGATCCATCATGCCAAAGCCGCAAGACGCGGGGCGCCGGATACATATATCGTGGTGGATATGCCGTTCGGCACGTACCATGTCAGCCATGAGGAAGCGGTGAGGAACGCCATCATGCTGTATCAGGAAAGCGGTGCCAATGCCGTAAAAATCGAGGGTGCACACCTCAAGGAGTTCGTCCATCATCTGATCGATGCAGGCATACCGGTCGTCGGGCATCTCGGACTCACTCCTCAGGCCGTCGGCCTAACGGGCTTCAGGATGCAGGCATCCTCCAGGGAAGAGGCGGATGAACTCATCGAAACGCTTCAGAACTTTGAAGCACTCGGTGTGGTGATGGCCGTGCTTGAAGCGATACCGTCAGATCTTGCTGAAAAGGCTGCCCGTGAGACCCAGATGCCTTTGATCGGCATCGGGGCGGGTGTCGGCACCGACGGACAGGTGCTCGTCTATCATGATGTGCTCAAATACGGCACAGGCAGGCCGCCGAGGTTTGTAAAACAGTACGGCGACTTCGACGAAGCAGGCAGCAAAGCCATCGGGGAATACATTACAGAAGTGAAGGATCAGAAATTCCCGGATGAGAACACTACTTATAAAAAGAAGGTATATGAGGATGAGAACAACGGGTAAAATCAAGGAAATCAGGGAGTATTTAAAAAATGCGGACACCGGGGGCGTCGCGCTCGTGCCCACGATGGGGGCACTGCACAGCGGACATATGAAACTGGTGCAAGAGGCGAAAAAACATGCCGAAACGATCGTCGTGAGCATCTTCGTCAACCCGCTCCAGTTCGGACCTGATGAAGATCTGGACAACTATCCGAGGGATCTGGAAAGTGATCTTGAAATCTGCAGGGAAGCGGGAGTGGACTATGTCTTCCATCCGGAGACGGAGGAGATGTACCCGCGTGAACTTGAACTCGACATTTCACTGAACAGCATGGCGGATGTGCTGGACGGCGTCAAACGCCCGGGCCATTTCGAGGGTGTCGTCACGGTCGTCAATAAACTCTTCAATATCATCGAGCCGGACTATGCGACGTTCGGTGAAAAGGACAGGCAGCAGCTGATGATCATCCAGCGGATGGTCGAAGACTTCAACCATGACATCGAGATTCTCCCGGTTGAAACGGAAAGGCATGAGAGCGGCCTCGCCAAAAGCAGCCGGAACATGAACTTGAGCGGACAGGAACTGTCGGAGGCCCCGCATGTCTATAAAAGCCTGAAGCTGGGTGAGGAACTCATCCAGTCCGGGGAGAGGGATCCAGCACTTGTCCTCGGGAAAATAAAAGATCACATCGGCCGGCATACCGGCGGGAGGATTGATGATGTGCAGATTTTCAGTCATCCGGATCTCAATCCTGTGACACGCATCGAATCGGATGTCATCATCTTCATCGCCGTACAATATGAAAAGGCGCGTCTGATCGACAACCTCCTGGTGAAGGTGGAGGGCCAGTCCTGAAGGCAGGATGATTGATTTCATCAAGGCACTGCCGATTGTCCGGCTCCAATAACCAAACTTTTGCACTGAAGCGGGTGAAGCCATGTTAAAAAAACTGATATATCTGGCGGTGCTGACAGTGATCGCCTTCTTCGTGCATCCGGCAGCCGGGTCCTATGATTTCAGGAAGGGGCTGGACGGCGGCTATGCCATGGAATGGCTGAACATGTATGTACTGCCGAACTATGATACATCCAAAATAGAACAGGTCAACAGCGCACAGTCATATTCCGTCAGATATGAAATCGGCGGCACTTTCGCCATGGCACCCGGGGACACCAGGGTGGTCGGCAGTGAATACGGCGGTGAGTTCCATATCATCAACCAGAACGATATATTCCATATGCTGCTGGTGAATGACGGCAGGATTACCGGTGCGTATACGAACAATGATGAAGTCACGGTCGATTCCATCAATATTCAGGGCATGGACCGTAAGAGGATACATGAAATCTACGGGGAGCCGGTGGGCACCGTGGACAAAGGTGAGAAACGCCTGATCGTGGAAAATGATGAATATGACGTTTTTGAAATCGATGACATCTACGTCTACTTCTTTTATGATCTGCATGAAGCAGACAAAGTGAACGGCCTGCTCATCGTGGCGCAGCCGGAGATGGAAAACGGCGGGCTGTACAATCATCCTTCCGCCGCTGATAATGAAGAGATGAAATTCCACCTGGTCAACGCCACACGCATCCAATACGGCGCCGGGGCGCTCGATCACCATGAGGGGGCGGCTGATGCTGCAGGCAGGCACAGCGAAGATATGGCGGACAATGATTATTTTTCCCATGATTCACCTGACGGCGGCACTTTGAAGGACCGTATGGAGGAACAGGCGGTCCGGTTCAGGCTGGCCGGAGAAAATATCGCAATGGGCCATACTTCACCGATATTTTCTCACCACAGTCTGATGAATTCAGAGGAGCATCGTGTGAATACGCTGAATGATGCCTACACCCACCTCGGCATCGGTGTGGATTACAACTCAGAAGATGTGCCGTACTATACAGAGAATTATATAAAAAAATGAAATCCGCCGGGGACGCCCCCGGCGGATTTCATTTTTGTGCCTAAAATTCCCTGAACAGACCGACGACTTTCCCGAGTACAGTGACGCTGTCGAGGTAGATCGGTTCAAGTGTATGATTCTCCGGCTGCAGACGGTAGTAGCCCTTCTCCTTGTAGAACCGTTTGACGGTCGCTTCATCATCTTCGGTCATCGCAACGATGATGTCACCATTATGGGCGATGTTCTGTTTGCGGACGATGACCCGGTCCCCGTCAAAGATGCCGGCTTCGATCATACTGTCCCCGGCGACATTGAGGAGGAAGATTTCACTGTTATGGTTGGCCGTGAAATGTTCCGGCAAAGGGAAGTATTCATCCACATTTTCAACTGCCGTAATCGGCAGCCCGGCCGTGACCTTACCAAGGACAGGGACCTGGATCACTGGAGTATGAGCCTGGTTTTCCACCTGCACGACCTCGATGGCACGCGGTTTGGTGGGGTCCCGCCTGATATAGCCTTTATCTTCGAGTTTGGCCAGATGCCCGTGCACCGTTGAACTGGATTGCAGACCAACAGCATTTCCGATCTCCCTGACACTCGGCGGATAGCCTTTATCCTGTACGGTTCTTTTTATAAATTGAAGAATCTGTTTCTGTCTGTCGCTTAATTCTTTCATAATATGACCTCCAGCCCTTTATTTATAATAATGATAACATATCCGGACATCTGTTACAAACGTTTGTTCGCTAAAGGGTTGACCTAGAACGTCTGTTCTGTTACCATGTGAATACAAACAGATGTTCGAGGAGGAGTTCGTATTGACCAGTGAATTCAGAGGATTTGCCTTATTATTCGTTACAGTGGTGATGGTGGGCACGATATACATCTTCTTCAACGGTGAAGATGAGAACGCATATTCTGATAAATTATATACAAAAGAAGTGCACAATGAAATCATGGCAGTCGAACGGGATGCGAACACTCCGGATGAAATCGATGGCCTTATGGAAGATGCGATGCTGACAGACGGCGATCATGAAGAGGATTTGAAGTCGGTCACCATGGTCGAGTAAATATTTAAGTATGGGAATGGTCTCATACTTTTTTTTATGTTAAATTATATAAGAAAGGATTGAGGTCTAATGCTCGAAAAAAGTAAACTTGACCGTATAAATGAACTTGCGAGAAAGAAGAAGGCCGGGAACCTGACTTCAAAAGAAGCGGCGGAGCAGAAAGAACTGCGCCAGGAATATTTGAAGGCATTCCGCCAATCATTCAAATCCCAGGTTGAACATACGAAAGTGATCGATCCGGAAGGCAGCGACGTCACTCCGGAAAAGCTGAAGACGATCCAGAAAGAGAAAAATATCAGAAAATAGAGGAGATTTTAAAATGGCTTTCGATAAGACTGATCAATTAGCAATCAACAGGATCCGGACGCTTTCAATCGACGCGATTGAAAAAGCGAATTCAGGTCACCCGGGTCTGCCGATGGGTGCGGCACCGATGGCATATACACTGTGGAGCAGGCATCTGAATTTCAACCCGAATTCAATGTCGTGGTTCGACCGTGACCGTTTCGTCCTGAGTGCAGGGCACGGGTCGATGCTGATATACAGCCTGCTGCACCTTGCAGGCGGACTTGAAATGGAAGAGATCAAAAACTTCAGGCAGTATGAATCCAAAACCCCGGGGCATCCGGAGTTCAAGCATACCGAAGGTGTGGAGATCACGACCGGACCCCTCGGCCAGGGCTTTGCGATGAGCGTGGGCATGGCGATGGCGGAAAAGCATCTCGCTGCCAAATACAACACCGGTGAATTTAAAGTGGTGGACCATTTCACCTATGTACTGGCGAGTGACGGCGACCTGATGGAAGGCATCTCGCATGAGGCGGCTTCCCTTGCAGGTCATTTGAACCTCGACAATCTTATCGTGCTGTACGATTCCAATGATATTTCCCTCGACGGCGATCTGGATAAGAGCTTCTCCGAAGACATCGGGAAAAGATTTGAAGCATACGGCTGGGATTACCAGCTCGTCAAAGACGGCAACGACCTGGAGGAAATCGATCAGGCGATCAGCAATGCCAAAGCTGCAGACAAACCGTCAATGATTGAAGTGAAGACGGTGATTGGCTACGGCGCACCGACCAAGTCGGGCAAGAGTGATGCACACGGTGCACCGCTCGGACCGGATGAGCGCAAAGCTGCATTTGAATATTACGGCCTGGACCCTGAGGAAAGCTTCAAGGTCGAGGACGAAGTGTACAAGCGCTTCAATGAGACATTGAACAAACGCGGCAACGAGGCACAGGAAGCATGGCTTGACCTGGTTGAAGAATACAGTAAAGCCGAGCCTGAAAAGGCGGTGGAATTCAAGGCTGCAATCAATGAAGAGGTGCCGGAGGGCTACGACGAAGCACTTCCGAAATATGAAGCAGGCACCAAAAAGGCGACACGCGGCACTTCCGGCGACATGATCCAGGAACTGTCGAAATCCGTTCCGTCATTATTCGGCGGCGCGGCCGACCTTGCAGGAAGCAACAAGACTGCAGTGAGCGGTGAGGAAGACTTCAGCAAAGACAACTATGCAGGCAGGAACATCTGGTTCGGCGTACGCGAATTCGCAATGGCCGCTGCATTGAACGGCATGTCCGCACACGGCGGCATCAAACCTTACGGCGGCACCTTCTTCGTCTTCAGTGATTACCTGAAGCCGGCCATGCGCCTGAGCGCACTGATGAAACTGCCGGTCACGTATGTCCTGACCCACGATTCGATTGCGGTCGGCGAAGACGGCCCGACGCATGAACCGGTTGAACAGCTGGCAGGACTGCGTGCAATCCCGAACCTGAACACGATCCGCCCTGCTGACGGCAATGAGACGAGAGCTGCATGGAAAGTCGCAATCGAGGCAACGGATGCACCGACTGCACTCGTGTTGACCCGTCAGGATGTGGAAGTGACCGATGCCGATTACGATACTGTTGAAGAAGGCGTGAAACGCGGCGGCTACATCATTTATGATGAGGGCGATGACGCGATCGTCTTCGCTTCCGGCAGTGAAGTGCCGCTCGCTGTGAATGCTGCGGAAAAACTGAAGGAACAGGGCGTCAAAATCAAAGTCGCCTCCATCCCGAACATGCAGGCGTTCATGAAGCAGGATGAGTCCTATAAGGACAGTGTGCTGAATAAGCACATCGCCAACCGTACGGCTGTGGAGATGGCGGCAAGCTTCGGCTGGCACCAGTTCACAGGCATCGACGGCAAACTGCTGACGATCGATACATTCGGCGCAAGTGCACCGGGCAACATCGTCGTCGAGAAATACGGCTTCACAGTAGAACAGGTGATGAGGACCATTTTGGAAAAATAGTTTATTGAAAATCAGGTGATTTTACGATAAACTATATAATGGTTTATGTACGGGAGAAAGAGGTGAAGTCACTTGGCTACTTGGATTTGGATACTCATCGTTATTGCGGCACTTGTTGGAGGTCTGGCATTGGGATTCTTTCTTGCGAGAAAGTACATGATGGATTATTTGGAAAAGAACCCGCCGATCAATGAAGAAATGTTGCGCATGATGATGATGCAAATGGGTCAAAAACCATCACAGAAGAAAATTAATCAGATGATGAGCATGATGAATAAAAACGCAGACGCTCAAAAAGAGCGTGTCAAAAAATAACGATGGTATCATCAGCCGCCGGTTTCATTAATGAGGCCGGCGGCTTTTTCATGTAAATTATCACTTTATACAAAATATTCTAATTTATCCGAAAATTATGTTGCCAATAAATTTTTTAATGTATATAATTACTTTAAAATAAGAGGAGGATAAACCATGAAAAGATTTCACGTGTTCTTTATGCTTGCCATCACGTCTGTACTGCTTGCAGCATGTGCAGATGATTCCGGTGCCGAAGAGGAAGCGGATGAAGGGGACACGGGAGCCGGAGGTTCATCAGGGGACATCACCATCGGCATGAGGGATGAAATGGTCACGCTGGATCTTCACGGGTCGAATGACTCCGCTTCCTCACAGGTGAGGCGGAACATTTATGAGACTTTGATATTCCAGACCGTGGATATGGAACTGGAACCGCGTCTTGCAACCGAATGGGAACGGGTGGAAGACAACGTCCTGAACCTGAAACTCCGGGAAGGCACGACTTTCCATAACGGCTCGGATTTCACGGCAGAAGACGTCAAAGCCACGCTCGACCGGGTACGGGATGAAGCGGTCGCCTCGCAGGTTGCATTTTTATTCGAAATGATTGAGGAAGTCGAGATCGTCGGAGATCATGAAGTGAACCTGCATACAGCGTATCCTTTTGCGCCGCTGCCGAGCCATCTCGCGCATACGACGGCGGGCATAATGAGCAAGGAACTGATTGATGAGGATTATCAGGCTGCATTGGATTCAGCAGGAGTCGATATGACTGCTGAAGAATATTATGAAGTGCGTGAATCTGGCGGACCGGATTATGAGGCGGTCGCCGATCAGATTTCCGAAGACCTCGGCGATGTCATCGGTTCCGGGACCGATGGAACCAACCATCTGAAACTCGAATCGCGATCAGCAGGCGAATCGGTGTCACTCAGCAGGTTCGAGGATTTCCAGGGCGGTGACCGTGATTTTGAAAACGTGATGTTCAGGGTGATACCTGAAAATAGTGTACGCGTGGCCGAGCTTGAGACCGGCGGCATCGATATCGCGACGGACATCGATTCATCGAGCGTCAACAGGATCGAATCGGGTGAATCGACCGAGCTGATCGAACAGGAATCGGTGAGGATGAGTTACCTCGGCTTCAATACAGAGGTTGAGCCGTTCGATGATGTGAAGGTGCGCCAGGCAATCTCCCATGCGATCGACCGTGATGCAATCATCTCGGGTGTCTATGATGATATGGGCATCGCGGCCGAGGGCCCGCTTGCACCGGATGTGTGGGGCTACAACCCGGATCTCGAAGGTGCGGAACATGATTTGGACCGCGCACGTGAACTGCTCTCTGAAACGGATGTGGCGGACGGTTTCAGCACGACGATCTGGGTGGACAACGATCCCCAGATCATCGACACGGCCGTCTACATTCAGGAAAGCTTATCCGAGCTTGGCATCACTGTCACGATTGAACAGTATGAATGGGGTGCCTACCTCGAAACGCTCGCGAACGGCGATCATGACATGTTCATCCTGGGGTGGACGACCGTGACGGCGGATGCGGACTACGGCCTCTATGCACTGTACCATCAGGACAATATGGGTGCACCGGGCAACCGCTCATTTTATGAAAATCAGGAACTGAGTGACCTCCTTGATGCGGGGCGCTCAGAATCGGATGAGGATCTGCGTTATGACATATATCAGGAGGCACAGGAGATACTGGCCGAAGAATTGCCGACGGCATATCTGTTCCATACGAACTTTGCGATCGGCGTCAATTCGGACAACCTGCGCGGGGTGGAGCTCGATCCGACCGGAGGCGTCAGGCTGGATAATGTATCATTCGAATAAAGATCTCAAAAAGCATGCCGCTCCGGCATGCTTTTTTTATGTCCGTACCACTCTGTAACTATTTCCAAATCCGAAATATATGGTAAAATTTTAAAGTGAGGGCTGGATACGGAGGGGGAGAAGGGAATGAAGGTTTTTAAGGATCTGGGATGGTTCTTCAGACAGGAGAAAAGCAGCTATATATTCGGGGTGGTCATGCTGATCCTTGTGGCCCTGATGGAACTCATACCGCCGCAGATCATCGGCAGGGTCATCGACGGCATCACGATGGAGACGCTGACACCGAGGGGTCTTGGGGCATTCATCGGCATTCTGCTCGCTGCAGCGGTGCTTACATACATATTCAGGTACTATTGGCGCATACTCATATTCGGTGCAAGCAACAGGCTCGGCAGGATATTGAGGGAGAGGATGTACACCAAATTCTCATATATGAGCCCGTACTTTTATCAAGAGCGGCGCACCGGGGATTTGATGGCGCATGCGACCAATGACATCCGTGCCGTCCAGATGACCGCCGGCGCCGGGATCCTGACGATCGCCGATTCCATCATCACCGGCGGTGCGGTGCTCATCACAATGGCCGTCACCATCAGTCCGGAGCTCACTTTGATCGCCATGATCCCCCTGCCGTTCATGGTGGTGCTCACAAGCTATTACGGCACGCTGCTCAACAGGGGGTTCCGGAAGGCCCAGGCGGCATTCAGCGAATTGAATGACAAGAGCCAGGAGAGCATCGCCGGCATCAAAGTCACAAAAACATTCGGCTACGAAAAAAGTGATCAGGAAGATTTCAAGGCGCTGAGCGATGATGTGGTGGAGAAGAACCTGAAGGTGTCGAAAGTGGATGCATTGTTCGACCCGACGATCATGCTCGTCATCGGGGCGAGCTATTTCCTCTCGATCATTTTCGGGGCACAGATGGTGCTCTCGGATGAAATCACACTCGGCCAGCTGATCACTTTCACGACCTACCTCGGCATGATGGTTTGGCCGCTCCTTGCGCTCGGCTGGTTCTTCAACCTCGTCCAGCGGGGCCGTGCTTCATATGAAAGAATAGAAGAGATCATGCAGACTGAAAATGATATCGGTCAGGAATATATGATTGAAGATGCGCCGGACGGCGACATCGAATTCGACATCGGTGCTTTTAACTTCCCGGGCAATGGTGAAACTGCACTTAGGGATATCAGTTTCGAGATCAAAAAAGGGCATACTGTCGGCATCGTCGGACGGACCGGTTCCGGGAAAAGTGCATTGATCCGTCTGCTGCTGCGTGAGTTCGACACGAACAACCCGGAAGACATCACCTATGGCGGTGAGGCTTTAAGGGATTACAACATCGTCAACCTGAGGGCACAGTTCGGGTATGTCCCACAGGATCACTTCCTGTTTTCAACGACGATCAGGGATAATATCGCTTTTGCGGACCCGGGACTGGATGATGAAGTGATCCATGAAGCGGCACGCCTTGCGAACATCCATGAAGATATACTGGGCTTCCCGGACGGGTATGATACGGTCGTCGGTGAACGGGGCGTCTCGCTGTCCGGCGGTCAGAAACAGCGTATTTCAATCGCAAGGGCGCTGATCACAAATCCGGAAGTGCTGATACTCGATGACTCGCTGTCGGCGGTGGATGCCCAGACGGAAGCCACGATCCTTGAAAACATTTCAAGGGTGAGGCACGGCAAGACGAACATCATCACCGCACACAGGATGAGCGCGGTCTCAAAAGCGGATCAGATCATCGTCATGGACAGGGGGACGATTGTCGAACGCGGCACCCACAGTGAACTCCTCGCCCGGGGTGGATGGTATCACGATACTTACAGCCAGCAGGCACTCAGACAGAGCCTGACGGAGGAACTGGATGATCTTGTGAAGGGGGATGAAGGGGATGAATGACATCAAGGAAACAGTCCATCTGACAGCGAGGGATCAGCTCAAGGTCCTCATGCGTCTGATTTCCTACACCTATCCTTTTAAATGGACCATCATCCTGGCCTTCGTCATGCTGATATTTTCCACCGTTGCCGGGATGATCATCCCTTATCTTGTGATGGTCTTCATCGATGATTATCTGACGCCGGCGGTGTTCCCGGAAGACGAGATCACGATGCTCATTGTGATTTTCCTTACCGTACAGATCATCGGTGCAGTGACGACATACATGAACATCTACCTGTTCCAGTATCTCGCTTTCAAAGTCATACAGCAGCTCAGGATCGATGCATTCAATAAAATCGGCCGCCTCGGCATGAGATACTTCGATAAAGTGTCCGGCGGGAGCATCGTCTCCAGGCTGACCAATGATACGGAGGCGATCGTCGAGATGTTCATCGGGGTGTTCGCGACTTTCCTGATGGCATTCTTCATGATGGCTTCAAGTTACGTGATGATGTTCGTGCTCGATGTGAGGCTCGCCTTCATCGCACTCATCTTCATGCCGCTGATATTTTTGATCATGCTCATTTACCGTAAATATTCGGCGGTGTTCTTCTCCTATACGCGGCAGCTGCTGGCGGATTTGAACGCGAAGCTCGCAGAATCGATTGAAGGGATGAAGATCATCCAGGTCTTCAACCAGCAGGACCGCCTTCAGGGTGAGTTCAACCGGATCAATGCCGAGCATTATGAATATACGATGAAGACCGTACGCCTGGACGGCCTGCTGCTCCGGCCCGCGATCAGCATGATCCAGATACTCGCCATCGCGGTCATTCTCGGTTACTTCGGCCTGCTCAGCTTCGAGTCTTCAATCACCGCCGGGCTGATATTTGCATTCATCCAGTATATGGAACGTTTTTTTGAGCCGATCAACCAGGTCAGCCAGAACTTGAGCATTTTCCAGCAGGCGCTCGTATCAGCGAGCCGTGTTTTCAGGCTGATTGATGAAGATACACTTGAACCGGAACAGACACCCCGGACGGAACATGAAATCACGGACGGCCGCATCGATTTTGAGAATGTCACTTTCAGTTATGACGGCAGGACCGATGTGCTGAAAAACATCAGTTTCACCGCCATGCCGGGTGAGACCGTGGCGCTCGTGGGCCACACAGGCTCGGGTAAGAGTTCCATCATCAACCTGTTCATGAGGTTTTATGAATTCGATGAAGGGCGCATCCTGATTGACGGGCACTCCATCAAAACACTGCCGAAGCAGGAACTGAAGAACAACATCGGCCTTGTGCTTCAGGATCCGTTCCTCTTCTACGGGACGATCGAGTCCAATATCAGGCTGTACCATCCGACGATGACATTCGAAGCGGTGCAGACAGCAGCAGAGTTCGTCGGTGCAGATAAGTTCATAGAAGCACTGCCGGGCGGCTACCATCACAAGGTGCTTGAAAAGGGCAGCACTTTATCCAGCGGGGAGCGGCAGCTGATCGCTTTTGCAAGGACGATGGCTGTCGATCCGAAAATACTCATCCTCGATGAGGCGACGGCGAACATCGATTCCGAGACGGAGGAAGAGATACAGAAATCCCTGAATGTGATGCGGAAGGGCAGGACGACACTTGCGATCGCCCACAGGCTCTCAACCATCCAGGATGCCGACCAGATCCTCGTTTTGAACAAGGGCGAAATCGTGGAGCGGGGCACGCATGATGAGCTGATCAGCCGAAAGGGCATCTATCATAAGATGTATCTGCTCCAGAACGGGCAGTGAAATGACCAAATGTCATAATTTATTCTAAATAAAAACCGCCCATCCGATTGCATGTCTGATAGAATACAATTGAATGGGGGGATATTTATGGGTAGTGAAGTCACTTTTTTACTGGCATTTGGAGCAGGTGTGCTCAGTTTTGTCTCGCCATGTGTGCTGCCGGTCTTCCCGGCCTTCGTTTCCTACATAACGGGGATGAGTTACAACGAAGTTGAAAATCAGAAATTTAATGCGCGTGCAATCTTCCATACATTATTTTTCCTTGTAGGGTTCAGTTTGATATATATTGCACTTGGATTCGGAACCTCCTTCTTCGGAGGCATTTTCATCGAATACGGAAATCTCATCAGACAGATCGGTGCGATACTGATCATCGTGTTCGGTCTTGTCATCACCGGGGTCTTGAGGTTCGAATTCCTGATGAAAGACAGGAAGGTCAACTTCAAGAACAGGCCTGCAGGGTTCCTCGGGTCCATTTTAATCGGCATGGCTTTTGCGGCAGGCTGGACGCCGTGCAACGGGCCGATCATCGGAGCGATCTTCGCGATGAGCGCAACCGAACCGAATAATGCGCTGATGCTGATGGTCGTCTACTGCTTAGGTTTCGGTGTACCGTTTTTTGTCCTCAGTTTCTTCGTCTCCAAAACACGCTGGATGCTCAAGTATTCCAATGCCATCATGAAAGGCGGCGGAATCGTCATGATACTCATGGGCATACTGCTGTACTTTGACGGACTGACTCAGATTATAATTTGGTTGCAGCCATTATTTGGTGATTTCCAAGGATTTTAAGGGTGGTCGAATGTTGGATTTAGATTGGGAAATGATATTGTTCACACTCGCTTCGATCATGGCGGTGTTCATGGGCATCGGGGTGATTTTCGTGCGCCAGAGGGCATCGGCACGTCCGCTCAGCCTTAAAAAGATCGTGATTCCGCCGGTGATGATGTCGACGGGCGCCCTGATGTATGTCTTTCCATACTTCCGGCTGTCCGGAGTCGAGATTTTGGAAGCACTCATCATCGGCCTGGCATTTTCCCTGCTGCTTGTCTTTACGACACGCTACGAGGAAAAGGATGATGAATTATATGTAAAACCGTCAAAATGGTTCATCGGCATATTGTTCGGGTTATTGATCTTAAGGCTGGGACTGAAATCCATCCTGTCTCTGTCCATTTCACCCGGCGAGATCGGCGGGATGTTCTTCCTGCTCGCATTCATAATGATTGTGGTATGGAGATTGTCCATGCTGGTAAAATACAGGAATTTTAAAAAGCAGCAGGCTATTTAGCCAGCTGCTTTACTTTTTCCGTCTGTTCGAATATGGAGAACTTCTCTTTTTCATCATCCGCATATTGGAACAGCTCCTCATAAGGGGTATAGTCTATACCCAGCTGATCCAGCTTTTTCTTCATGAATCTGTGGTCCTTCTTGGGCGTTGCTATGATGTAGCCTTTCATGATCTGATCAAGCTTTATCTCTTCCACGCCTTCATCCAGCGCAATCTTTGATATCCTGCCGGCGATCCGCTCTTTTGCCACCTGCCTGAACAGCTCGGGCACCGGGCTCACCAGTTCATTCAAAAGTGCTTTAGTGTCATCGTTCCAGAGCGGCAGTGCCGTCCGGATGTAATAATCCTGCCAGTCGAGTTCACTGTACCCGTCTTCTTTCGGCATCCTTCTCAAAAACTTCCTGAACATGAAAAATCCGCCTGTGAAAAACAAGCCGACCATTATGATCATCCACAGGGTAATTCCCCACATGAACAACGTATCAGTCATACCCTTCACCTCACCATCATTATATTCGTAAAAATGAAATATGTCCATATGCTGATTTGTGACGATATATAGGACGAGGAGGTGAAGCACATGCATAAAAGTACAAGCGCAAGGTTCTATTATTTGACGACGGATTCAGCAGGCAAGGAAATCCTGCGTTACCGCACAGTACCGAACATCAATATCCAGGCGGGGAATGACGCGATCAACCAGCTCAAGGACGTTTTTGAAGCATTGACCAACGATGTATACGCCATTGTGGAGAAGGAAGAGACTTACGTGATCGGTTAATCAAATGAAGAGGAGCATTTAAAATGGAGAAAAGACTCGTTGTCGTATTCAATACAGATGCCAACAGACGCTTCACGATGAATTTCCGCAACCCGGATGAATCACTTACAGAAGCAGGATTGCTTGAGGCTGCGAATAACCTTATCGCATCCGACGCACTCGACCCGATGCAGGGGAAGCCGGTCAATGTCGAGTCGGCGAAAATCGTCAGCACTGAAACCCAAGTCATCATCTGATGGACTGGATCCCCTTTGTGAGCGATGTCGGTTTCCCGGTAGTGATTACATTTTTCCTCCTCCACAGGATGGAAAGGAAACTGGATGATCTGATCATCACTATCCGACAGCTCCAAAATATTGCGCCCTGATTTTTATCAGGGCGTTTTTTTAGTATAATTGATTTGAGGTGTTATTTATGAAAATTTTACATACCGCCGACTGGCATATCGGCAAGAAATTGAACGGCAGGGATCTGCTGGAAGACCAAAAATTCGTGTTGGAACAGCTCATCGGGCATATTGAAACGTTGAAACCCGACATCATCGTGATTGCAGGGGACATCTATGACCGCAGCAACCCGCCAAGGGAGGCGCTGAACCTGGTCAACCATTATCTTCACAAGATGAATGTCGAAATGGGGCTTCCGGTCCTGATAAACAGCGGCAACCATGATTCGAGGGCGCTGCTCGACTACGGATCTGAATGGTTCAAGGCGACGGATCTGCATATACATACATCACTCGAGGAGGTGTTCACGCCCGTCACCATCGGCGGCATCAATTTTTATCTGGTGCCGCACATCGATGTCCTCGAGGCGCGCCACCATTTCGACGACAGCGGACTGCGTACGCATCATGACGTATATGAATACATCACGGAGCGGATGAAGCCCGATCTTGAGGAGCAGAATATACTGATCGGCCATCTCTTCATCCAGGACGGTGCACAGAGCGATTCCGAACGGGCACTGTCCATCGGGATGTCCGAGGAAGTGGACAGCACCATATTCGATGATTTCGATTATGTGCTGCTCGGCCATCTGCATCACCCTTTTGCGATCAATCATGAGAAGATTTTTTACAGCGGTTCCCTATTGAAGTACTCATTCAATGAAGTCCATCAGCCGAAAGGGTTCAGGTGGCTGGATACGGAGGCGGGGACCGTCAAATTCATACCGCTCTCACCGATGCATGACATCGTCGAGTTCGAAGGCGATTTCGACGACCTCATCAATGAGAGGGTGGATTTCGACGATAAGGATGCATACTTCAAATTCACATTGAGCAATTTAAGCCATGTGAAGGAACCGATGTCGAAGATCAAGATGATCTATCCGAACACCCTTGAGCTGAAGGTGAAGACGGACGACCATGACTTCAATATGACGACGATCGATATGAAAGAGACGAGTGACTATGATATATACGCTTCATTCATAGAAGAGATCGCCAAGCGGCCGCCGACTGAAACCGAGACAGAGATTTTTGAAGAATATTTTGGAGGTGGCCATAATGAAGCCCATTAAACTGGAGATGGAATATTTCGGCCCCTTCAAAAGTGAAGCGATCGATTTCGGCAGCGTCGAAGGGCAGATGTTTCTGATCAGCGGGAAAACGGGTTCCGGCAAGACGATGATCTTTGACGCCATCACATTCGCACTGTACGGCCAGACATCCACATCGGACCGTGATGAAGATTCGGTCAGAAGCCAGTTTGCGACGGATGACGATCTATCGAGAGTCAGCCTGGAATTCAAAATAGGGGAGCATGCCTACAGGGTGGAGCGGGAACTCAGCTTCAATAAAGCGGGCAGGAAGTCGAAAGTCCCTTCCAAAGCGGCACTGTATGGAGAAGACGGCAGCGTAATTGAAAGCTCCGTGACCGGTGTCACGGCGAAAGTCATCGAAATCATCCAGCTGACGGCCGAGCAGTTCAGGCAGATACTGATCCTGCCGCAGGGGGAATTCAAGCGGCTGCTCGTCTCGACGAGTGAGGAAAAACAGAAGATTTTAAGGACTTTATTCCGGACGGAGCGGTTTGTGCACTTTGAATTGAAGCTGCGGGAACTTGAGAAGAGCGTACAGGCCGAAATGCACCAGCTCGAGGCGAAAATCTCTGAACAGCTGAGCACCCTGCCCGAGAATGAGGACCATCCGAGTTTCCACCATAGACTGTCCTCACTGGAGAAAAAGATTGAAGATACACGCCTTGAATCCGCCCGGCTGGCTGAAGGAATAGAGAAGGCGAGAACAGAACGGGATGCGCTGCAGGAGGGATTGAATAAAAAGACTGCACATAATGAAAAAGTGGCAAAACTGCAGCAATTGACCGGACAGCGGGATCATCTTGAAAGCCGTGCAAGGGACATGCGTATGCTGGAAGCAGAGATCAACGATTATAAAAAGGTGGGGACCATCAGTTTTGAGCTCAGACGCGAGCAGGAGCTCGAACGTCAGATCGCCGAATCGGAAAAAAGGCTTGAAAACCTCAACCGGGATTATGACCGCATACAAAATGACCACTCGATGCTCCAGGAAGAACTGTCAGACCTCCAAAGCAGGGAAGAAGCGATCCATGAGAGCGAACGTTTCATCACACGCAATGAGCGCTTCCTGAATGACCGTTTTGAAATGCTTCCTGCGGAGCTTTCCCGGTTGGATCACGAACTGGAAGCGCTCCGGAAATCCAGGAGCCTCCTGGAGGAGGAATATCAAGCATTCAGGGCGGAGCTTGAAAGCCTGACCGTCTCAAATGATGTGATTGAACAGCTCACTTCAAGGAAGCATGCACTGGAAATCAAAAAGCAGGAAATGAAAAGCTTGATTGCGCAGGAAGAGAAGTACAGAGGGTATGACAAGGAGATTGAAGCCCTCGAAGAGAAGCTGCGCGTCAACGGGGAAAAGCATGATGAATGCGTCCGGAATCTTGATGATTTGAAATCTTCGGTGCAGACCAAATTCAAGGCGGAAGATCGCGAACACATCGAACATCTCGTCAGCCATCTTGAAATCGGCGGCACGTGTCCGGTATGCCAGAAGACGGTCGAGGAGATGCCCGGCGCGCCGTATTATATGAGCGGTGAGGAAGAGCAGCAGATTAAGTCGCTGAATGCCCGCATTGAGTCATTGAAGGGGGAAGAATCCTCACTCCAGCAGGAAAGGCAGTTGTACAAAGCACTGCTGAAAGATGCAGAGCGCAGCTCCCTACAGGCGCTTGCGGAGGAAATGGCGTCTCTTGAAGATGAATCAGGCTGCGTATCAAAAGAGCTTGAAAATGCAAGGGCAGAGCGTGAAAGGAAAGAAGTCCTCCAAAAGGAGATGACGGAAAAATCCAACTCACTCCATGAAGTGAACATAAAAATGGAGAAAAACGACCACAGGCGCATTCAGTTCGAGGAACATCTCAATGAATTCAAAAAAGAGACCGGGTTTTCGAAATACGGTGATTTTAAACAACATATGGAAAAGATCAAAAAGGAAGCGGAGGCATACAGGCAGCACAGGAAATCACTGGAGGAACGCCGTGATGCTTTAAATCATGAGTTCACCAGGATCTCACAGTCCATCAGGAGCCTTAATGAAGCGGTGATGAGCGACAAGGAGAAGGTCAGGGAAATGACTGTTATAGTGGACGGCTTTTTAAATGAGGAACCGTTCATCGACAGGGCCGAGCTGCATGAGATACTCGGCAGACGCGATATGGACGCAAAAGAGCAGGAAGTCCAGGCATTCCACCGTGAAAAGTCATCGACCGACATGCAGATTGAAGCCGTCAAAAAGGAACTGGATCACGAAGAAATGTATGATCTCAGTGAGGACCGGTCACTGATCGAGCATGCCGCTGCCGAAGTGGAGCAGCTGCAGACCGGACTTGCCGTGCTGCACAATGATATCAGGCAGTTCCAGCGTGTATTCGACACGGTGTCTGAGTATATCGGCGATTATGAGAAGAAGAAAGAGCGCCATCATGCGGTACACGAACTCGTACAGAAAGTCGCGGGCAACAACCACAGTAAAATCTCACTGGAACGCTACGTCCTCACTTATTTCCTTGAAAAGATACTGAACATCGCGAACAAACGGCTTTTGGAAATGACGCATCACAGGTATGCGCTGATCCGCAGCACATCCCAGGCACGGCGCAAGACCGGGCTCGATATCGAAGTGTTCGATTACTACAATAATTCATCGAGGCATATCTCCTCGCTGTCCGGCGGCGAAACATTCCAGGCTTCACTGTCCCTGGCGCTCGCACTCAGTGAAGCGGTTCAGCAGGAAGCGGGCGGCATCAATCTCGATACGATGTTTATCGATGAAGGTTTTGGTACACTGGATAAAGAGACTCTGGAAATTGCCATTTCAACTCTTGTCGATCTGCAATCGGGCGGGAAGACAATCGGCATCATCTCCCATGTCACCGAATTGAAGGAACGGTTGAACCACATTCTGGAAGTCAAATCGGAAGATGAAATAAGCACAGCCACATTCAATCTGTAGTGTCTTATTTCTGATTCAGGAAAGAAGTGTCAGCATGAAGAGAAAATTGTCGGATTTCTTTAATGAAAGAAATTTCGTTGTCGCGAATTTAATCTTTGGGGCATTCATCGCCATATTGAACCAGACACTGCTCGTCACGGCCGTCCCGTCCATCATGGAAGATCTTAATATCCCGTTCAGCACGGCACAATGGCTGACAACGGGATTCTTCCTTGTGAACGGGATCATGATTCCCGTGACCGCATTTCTGATTAATAAGTTCACGACCCGGAAGTTATATATATTCGCAATGACCTTGTTCACGATCGGGACGATCATTGCGGCAGCAGCCCCTGCTTTCGGCCTGCTGCTTGTGGGGCGCATCGTCCAGGCGGCAGCGGCGGGCATCATGATGCCCTTATCCCAGGTGGTGCTGCTCAAAATGTTCGCACCTGAAAAGCGCGGGCGGGCCATGGGGCTGTTCGGCCTGATCATCGGTTTTGCACCGGCGGTCGGACCGTCACTGTCCGGCTATATTGTTGAAATCTGGCCGTGGCGGACGTTATTCATCATCATTGCACCTTTTGCTGCAGTGAACATATTATTTGCATACAGGTTCATGAGGAACGTCACTGAAACGACGGATCCGCCTGTGGATTATACATCGATCATCCTCTCTACACTCGGTTTCGGCGGCATGCTCTACGGATTTTCGGTTGCAGGCATGCGCGGATGGACGGACCCGGAAGTCGTGCTGCCGATCATCATCGGCGGCATCATCGTCTTCATCTTTGTCCGCAGGCAGCTGAGGCTTGATATACCGCTTCTGGAACTCAGGGTGTTCAAAAACAAATATTTCCTGCTCAGCACACTCATCGGGGTGATCGTATTCACATCGATGGTCAGTGCAAACAACATTCTGCCGGTGTTGATGCAGGATATGCTCGGGTACACCGCATTCGAATCGGGCCTTGCATTATTCCCGGGTGCATTGCTGATGGGCGGGTTCGGTCTCGCAGCGGGCTTTTTATTCGACAAATACGGCATCAAGGTGCTGACGGTGATTTCACTCGGGATCATTTTTGTGACCTCCGTCATGCTGGCAGTGCTGGATGAAAATACATCATGGATATACTTGACGATCGTCTATTCTTTCCGCCTCATCGGGGCGGGACTGTCGATGATGCCGCTCACGACGTTTGCGATGAATGCACTGGAAGACCATCTGCTGCCGCACGGGACATCGATCAACAATACGATGAGACAGATCGGCGGGTCATTGTTCACAGCCCTGCTGATCACGATCATGACAGGATTTGCGATCAATGCATCCGCAGGCGAGCCGACGATCGCCGAAGAAATCATGGGCGTCAACGTCTCCTTCATCGTGGCTGCCGTCCTCGCATTCATCGGCCTCGTCATGGCCTTCTTCCTGAAGGAACAGAAGAGGAGGAAGATGGTCGAGGAATAAAGGCAGCGCATGGACATACTAATTTCACAATATTATATAAAAACACAGACAACTCGTGTTTTTAATTTGGTATATTAAAAGTAGTTGAAATATGGAGGGTATTGATTGAAGAAATTTATTTTGTTTACACTGATCTCTTCATTGCTGCTTGCTGCCTGCAGTGACTCGGATGTTGAAACAATGTCCAGTTTCGGTAATGAAATCGGGGAGTATTCGGTGACGAATCAAGACGGTGAGACCTTTACAAATGAAGATATGGAAGGCAAGGTATGGCTCCTTGATTTCATATTCACAAATTGTGCGACGGTCTGTCCTCCAATGACTGCCAATATGACACATGTCACACAGGAGCTCGAAGAGCTTGGTGTTGAAGACTACGGTGTCCTGAGTTTCTCGGTCGACCCGGAAAATGATACACCCGAGGCCCTGACGGAATACATCGAGTATTATGAGGTGCCTGAAGGCACAGAGTGGCATCTGGTGACGGATTATGATTATGACTTCATCCGCGGATTTGCGGAACAGAATTTCAAGACGATTGTGGCACCGCCGCCATCGGGCAGTGACCAGGTCACGCACGGGACGAGCTTCTATCTGATTGATTCGGATGGCGTCGTCAGGAAGTCCTACCCGGGGCTTGATACCGGAGATACGAGCTTCCCCGTCGATGAAATCGTTGATGATGTTGCGACATTGACCGCGGAAATAGATATGGAATGACTTTAAAAGAGCAGACAGCTGCTCTTTTTTTGATTTGACATATTTATAACCCGGTGAAATATGTTATGATGTTTTAGTTATTCAAGGGAGGCGGTCGAATGTCGGTACGTAAAGAACGTTATTACATAGCTTTGTTGCTGCTCGCGATCATTTTTATAGGGGGATCCCTGCGCTCGCCGATTTCATCCATCGGTCCGCTGGTCCCTTTCTTCAGTGAGGATCTCGGCCTCAGCAATACGATGATCGGTTTCCTGAACACCCTGCCGCTTCTGGCATTCGGCCTGTTCTCGCCCTTCATACCGGGTATTGCGCGGAAATACGGCATGGAGATCCCTTTGCTGATTTCAATGATTTTTCTGACCGCAGGAATCTTCATGAGGGGGATGGACGGCACGGTCATGCTGTTTTTCGGAACTGCGGTGATCGGCCTCTCCATTGCGGTCGGCAACGTCCTCTCGCCGGGTCTCATCAAGGCGACTTTCCCGTTTAAGGTCGGCCTGATGACGGGGCTGTATTCTTTTTCAATGAATATCGTGAGTGCCCTGTCGGCGGGGCTTTCCGTAAGTGTGGCCGCCGCCAGCGGATATGACTGGCGGACGGCGCTCGCAATGTGGGGCATATTCCCCCTGATTGCCGTATTTGTGCTGATTCTGAGGATGCCGCGGGTGATGGAGGAACGGAAGAAGGTCTTCAAAGCAATTGATGGCAGGCCGTCCAAGAAACTGTGGAATTCCCCGCTTGCATGGGCTGTGACGTTTTATATGGGGCTCCAGTCCCTGATTCCATATACTTTGTTTGCCTGGCTGCCGGCGATACTGGTGGATAAAGGTTTCAGCGAGACGGAAGCGGGATGGATGCTCACAATCTATCAGCTGGGACTCCTGCCGACGACCTTCATCGCACCGCTCATCGCTTATAGATTTTCGGACCAGCGGGTGCTCGGTGTATCGAGCGGCCTGATGTTCGCAACGGGCCTTTTAGGTGTTTTGCTGATGCCGGTGCACTGGATGATCATACCGTTCCTGAGCCTTACCGGCATCGGTGCCGGCACCACTTTCAGCCTGGCGATGATGTTCTTCGTGCTGCGCTCTAATTCGGTGGAACAGTCGGCACAGCTGTCGGGGATGGCCCAGTCCGTCGGCTATGTGCTGGCGGCGACCGGTCCTTTACTGCTTGGGATGCTTGCCGAATATACCGGCTCATGGAGTCCTTCCATGATGATACTGATTGCGGTGTCATTAATGATTGCCGTCTTCGGATATTTTGCAGGCAGTAACAGAACCGTGACAAACGGGGTTCGATAAAATATCATCTTTTGCATGAGGACTTTTTTTGGTCTGTTATGCTACGATTAATAAAAACAGGAAAGGCTGATTTTATGAGGAATGTAATACTGGACTGCGATCCGGGACATGATGATGCAATCTCCATCATCATCGGGGCATCAAAAAGGAGCGGACTGAACATACTCGGCATCACCACGGTTGCGGGGAATGTGGAAGTCGAAAAGAATACGAGGAACGCCCTGCAGGTCTGTGAACTGATCGGTTTGGATGTGCCTGTTGTTGAAGGTGCTGTGCGGCCGCTGGTCAGGGAAAGCGAAATTGCACCTGAAATCCACGGAGAGACCGGCCTCGACGGCCCTGTGCTTGAAGCGCCGCGCAAAGAGAAATCATCGGGCCATGCGGTCGACTTCATCATTGAACAGGTGAAAAAGAGTGAGGGGAAAGTGACGCTCGTTCCGACCGGGCCCCTTACGAACATCGCGCTTGCTTTGATCAAGGAACCTTCAATAAAGGACAATATAGACGAGATTGTCCTGATGGGCGGAGGCACGTTCGGCAACTGGACGCCTGCTGCAGAGTTCAACATCTATGTGGATGCAGAGGCTGCGAAAGTGGTGTACGAAAGCGGCGTTCCGGTCACGATGTTCGGACTGGATGTCACGCACCAGGTCATCGCAGATGAGGCGATCATCAATCGGGTGGCTGAGATCGACAACATCACCGCCGGGTTCGTGAAAGAACTCCTGATTTTCTTTGCCGAAACTTACAGAAACCATTTCGGTTTTTCAGGCGGACCGATTCACGATGCATGTACGACGATGTACCTGATCGACCCGGATATGTTCAACTTTGAAGATGTGAACGTCACGATCGAGACGAAAGGTGAAGCTACATACGGGATGACCGTGGTCGACCTGCTAAAAACTACGGGCAAAACGGAAAACGTCAAATTCGCAACCGGTGTGGATGAAGAGACATTCTGGAACGTCTTCCTGGACATCCTTGATTCGTATGGTGAAACCAATGCGGAAGCCTAAGGTCACCGTCATCGGCAGCATCAATATGGACCTTGTGACCATCACCGATGAAGTGGCGATGCAGGGTGAGACCGTCCACGGAAAGGACTTCCGGACACTCCACGGCGGCAAGGGCGCAAACCAGGCCATTGCCGCCTCGCGCCTCGGAGCCGACGTATCCATGATCGGGAAAGTCGGGGATGATGATTTCGGACGCGCGATGCTTGAAAACTTTGAGTCGAACGGTGTGGATATTAAGGGAGTCGGCATTGAAAAAGACACCCCTTCAGGCATTGCGAACATCATCGTTTCAGATAAAGACAACCGGATCATCATCGTTGCCGGGGCCAACGGCAAGGTGGGACGGGCACATGTCGACCGGTATGCTGAAATCATCCGGGAGAGCGATATCGTGCTCGTCCAGTTCGAAATACCGATGGAGACTGTAAAGCATGCAATCGATATATGCCGCCGGGAAAATGTCCCCGTCATTATCAACCCGGCACCGGTCACAGCGCTTGAGGATGCCTACTTTGAAGCTGCCGCTTATATCACACCGAATGAACATGAGCGCGCAAAACTCTTTAAAATGCGTGATGACGGCCTGCCGGAGCATCATGAGAAACTGATCACGACACAGGGCGCACAAGGTGCGTCATACTTCGAGGAGGGCAAAGAAATCATACTGCCGCCGAAAAGTGTCGAAGTGGTGGATACGACCGGGGCTGGGGATACCTTCAATGCCGCGTTCGCTGTTGCCATCGCCGAAGGAAAAGGTATCGAAGCGGCGATCAATTTCGCGAATGCCGCCGCAGGTATTGCGGTCGGTAAAATCGGTGCACAGAACGGGATGCCGAAGCGGGAAGACCTCCAATAATCATGTAAACTCAGAACTCCCGCAGGTCCAATAATGGACGTGCGGGAGTTTTAATGTAGATTCACATGATTTTAATTCGTTTTTTGAGCCATTCTGACGAGGGTCCTTGCGACCGCCTTCTTCTCGTCATCATTTTCAGTCGTTTTCCAAAGCTCTTTTAGAACCTGTTCTTCACGGTTCCGCGGTTCTTCACTTGAAGCCAGATAATCCGCCACTTTAGTGGCAGCTTTTGCGAGCTGGTCTTCATTCATGCCCATCTTCTCGCCTTTGCTCACCTGATCGCCTAAATAATTGATGAACTTGTCATAGTTCTGCAGGATTTGATCCTTGTCTTCCTAATCCATGTTGCGTGCTTCTTCTGGGTTATTCACATTCTCGTTACTCATACTACGCCTCCTATAAATTTGAATTTCTTGAATTGAATTCGCGTAATTCCAATAGGACGTTGTAAGTATCTTGTGATGTCATTCCATCTATTGAACAAGCTTCCCGTTATATAGATGTTCCATACATTTAAAATATAAACATCCAATCAATTTATCAGCATACCGAGGCGAACGGCTTCCAGTTAAAAGGTAGTTGAAAACAGACCGGGTCAGATCAAAATTGTCACACCCTGAAAATTAATATATGATCAGTTATACATTAACTTCGAGGAGACGAACATGAAGAAGCGCAATTACAATATTGACATTCTAAAGGGCCTGGCAATCATTGCCGTTATTTTGATACATAGCTTACCAGATGAAATGCTGCTTGCCATTTTATCTCCTTTCTACATTTGGCAGGCCGTTCCTGTATTCATGCTGCTGGCCGGGTATAATACAGCCCAGTCTTTTCAGCGGAGAGGTTTCATCAGTCTGAACCAGTTCTATAACTTCCCTTCCTTTACAAAAAGGTTGAAAGGCTGGTTTATCCCTTTCTTTTCATATGGATTATCCAGGTCATCATCCAATTTCTAATGATGGATGGATTGGATTTTAAAACTTTACTGATATCTTTATTCGCCGGCGGATGGGGTCCCGGAAGTTACTTCATACCTGTCATTATACAGGCGACACTGATATTGCCTTTAATATATATGGTGCTTAAAAAGAATCTGACTGCTGGTGTGATCGCTCTATTCTTCATCAGCATATTGGTGGATGCAATATGCATGATGATGGATGTTCCGGGAAGTGTGTACAGGATCATCGTCGTCCGTTATATATTTGCCTTGGTTTTAGGTGTCTGGTTAGCTCTGAACACTAAAAATATAAACTATAAATGGCTGATTCCCCTAGCCATTCTGAGTGCGGTCTATATCGCAGGTGTGTATTATCAGGGGTGGGAATTTTTCATAGAAAGATATTGGCAGAGCCAGCATGTGCCGTCTTATTTCTGGACATTATTACTCGTCATCATCGGGCTCCGGGCCTATCAATTCAAAGCAGCCAATCCTCTCAGCAGATTACTGGTGAAAATGGGGCAGGCTTCCTACCACATATTTTTGGTCCAGATGTTTTATTTCTGGGTGATTGCAGACAGTATCAGTGATTTTCCACTCATGATTTATTCAGTCATAAGCCTGGCGGTCTGTATCGTATTCGGAATATTATTCTTCAATGCTGAAAACGGATTGAGAAATAGAATAAAATTACAGAGGCAATAAAACCCGACATCTCCAAAGAGGTGTCGGGTTCTTTTGTAAGGGTGCTTTTTAAATCAGCACACCGAATCGTTTGATTTGGGGACGGACAATCCGAATAAAGGTCTCAAGTACAGTGCAAGGAATGTGCCGCCGATCGCGACGATGCCCCAGATGTAGCCGTGCAGGCTGAATGATGCGATGCCGCCGAAGTATGCACCGATGTTGCAGCCGAATGCAAGGCGTGCACCGTAGCCCATCATCAGACCGCCGATGACGGAGGCCATGAAATTGCCTCTTGTAATCTTGGTGAACTTGAACAGTCCGCCTGCTGCCGATGCGATGAACGCACCGAGTATGACACCGAAGTTCAGGATTGTCGTGGAGTCTGCAAATATGGATGAGTTCAACGCCGTTGCCGCTTCACCCTGCCAGTATCCCCAGCTTGCCACATCAAAACCGATGAACTGCGCGGCTTTCGAGCCCCAAAGTGCAAACGCGGAAGTGATGCCCCACGGCTCGCCGCGTGTCATCAGCGTCAGTGCGTTCAGCACCGCAAGTGCGATTGCCGCAGCCCACAGGGGCCATGAGCCCCTGAAGATCCGCTTCCAGCCGCGGGCGCTTGGAAGGGGCGCGATTTTAGGTGAGTTCTTCTTCCTTTCAACGACTTTGCTGATATACGCGATGACCGCAAAGATGATCAGTGAAACGATCAGTGCACCGCCGTAGCCAAGGTTAGTCGAGGTCGCGAGGGAGAATTCTCCCATTGACGGCATTTCCTCTGTCCAGAACGGCAGGTGCGCCGCCCCGATCGTCGTACCGATGATGAAGAAAATCAAGGTGATGAACATGACGGTACGTCCGCCGCCGATGGCGTATAGCGTCCCTGAAGCACATCCGCCACCGAGCTGCATGCCGATGCCGAAGATGAAGGCACCGACAATCAGGCTGACGCCGACAGGTGCGACATAACCCGCCACCTCAGCACCGAAGAATGACAGGCCGAGTGCCAAGACCGGTGCGAATAATACAGTCGCCGCACCGAGCATCAGCATATGTGCCCTGAGCGCTTCACCGTTGCCGACCGACATGAGCCGCCTGAATGCGGAAGTGAAACCGAAACGTGCATGGAACAAAGTGTAGCCGAGCAAGAGCCCGATTACGAGCAACACCGGCTGGATGATCACCTGCGTCACTGCCAAATATATGAATAAAACCAGACTGACTAAAATACCGCCGCCGATCAGTAGTTTCTGCGGATCTTTCAGCGCATCCACATCGCGGTGGACCGGATCCATCACTTTACTGACCGTATTAATATTGGTGGTCAAATGAATTCCTCTTTTCCTAGTTATTAAATATGAATTGTAATTATAAAAGGGAATGTGTGATTTGTCAAAGGTGCTGACTGAAAAAAGCAGCGCTCATATGAGCGCTGCTTATTTTAATCGATTGAACTTTAAGCATGCATCCTCTTCGCCCGTATATAAAGCAGTATGTAGATGATCATCGCCATCAGGACGGAACCTGCGGAAGCGGCATAAATCGACGCATAGCCGAACATGAATGCCATCTGGCCGAACAATATCGCGCCGAGGCCGATGCCGAGGTCGAAGAATGAGAAGAAGGTGGCATTCGCCATCCCGCGCCTGTTGGCAGGTGCATTTTCCACGGACCATGCCTGGAGCGCCGGCTGGACGCTGCCGAAACCGAGGCCGTACAGGGAAGCGGCGATCAGCAGGACGGTGGTGTTCGGCAGCCATGCGAGCAGCAGCATTGCGATGAAGATCATGAAAGCACCCGGCATGAACACATACAAGTGACCTCTCCTGTCATATATCCTGCCAGCAAACGTCCTCGAGATCATCAGGAATGCCGCATACAGCAGGAAATACAGCTCAATACCCTGGATGCCGCGTTCTATCGCAAAGATCGGAAGGAACGTCGCAATACCGCCGAAAGTCGCCGTGATGAAGAATAGCAGAATGGAGGGCTTGATGGCGGTCTTCTCAAAAATGTCGAATTTGAGTTTTGCGGCCCTCGTTTCTGACGCCTCCACTTTCTTATAACGGATTCTTGAAGCAAAAAGCAGTGCCATCAAACCGCATGCCGCACATATCAGGAACAGCTGGGGAAATGATATCACTCCGACAAGCGTCAGGCCGAGCGTCGGTCCAAGCGCAAGTGCCAGGTTGCCTGATAAGCCGAAATATCCAAGACCCTCGCCGCGCCGCTTCGGCGGGATGATGTCCGTTGCGATTGTACCGCCTGCAGTGGTTGAAAACCCCCATCCCATCCCCTGGACGATCCTTAAAATGAATAAAAACAATATGCTTGAAATGAAGCTGTAGCTCGCAATCGACAGGACGAAGACGGCAAGGCCGGTCATATAGACGAACTTCCGGCCCTTTGATTCCAGAGCGTGTCCCGCATACGGCCTGAGCAGAAGCGCAGAGAACGTGAATATACCGACGATCAGCCCGACGAGCTGATCATTCCCGCCGAGCTCTTTTAAAAAGAGGGGGAGGGTCGGCAAAGTCATCTGGAAACCGAAAAACACAAAAAAGTTGGCCAGGCAGACGAAGACGAAATCACGGGTCCAGATCCTGTCTTCCGCGGGCCCACTTTGTCTGTGCGGCTGAACATTCATGAAGAGACCCCTTTTCTTTTGAAGTTTAATTCCATTATACATATAAATTATAAGCCATACTATATTTATGACGGAATTCGAAGGATTTTATAATGAAATATACTTTTAGCAGGGATGCTACCTGAATTGTGACAGAAAAACTTCATTATAATAATTTAATAATTAGGAACATTAATGAAAGTATTGTATTCAATGAGCCCTATACATTATCATTAGTCGGCGGTATTCAGTACGGCGCATATAAGGAGGTTCATTATGAAAAATAACAGAAGAAATAAAAAACTTAATTTTGAAAAGATAAAACTGATGCGGACACCAAAGATCACCCTGGAGACTCTGGTGAATATTTTGTCGGTCATCGCAGGAGCATTCATATTTTCAGTGGGGATAAACGTCTTCATGATTGCAGGAAACCTGGGTGAGGGCGGCGTCACTGGACTTTCCATCATCTTCTTTTACGCATTCGACATACCACTGGCAGTTTCAACATTGATCTTAAATGGCATACTGCTGATCATCGGATTCAGGTTCCTGTCGAAAAGGGCGATGTACTACACAATTTTTGCGGTCATCATGATGTCGTTTTTCCTCGGGGTGACCGGTTCATGGTCGATCGAGAACGATGAAATCATGCTCAATGTATTGTTTGGCGGCCTGCTGATCGGGCTCGGCAACGGGCTGGTCATCAGAATCGGAGCGACCACGGCAGGTTCTGCGATCATCGGGCGGATCGCCAATAAATATCTGGACATCAAAATCGCAAACGCGATACTCGCAGTCGATATGCTCGTCATCCTGCTCAGCCTGACGGTGCTTTCAGTCCAGCAGGTGCTGCTTACGGTCGTTGCGATGTTCACGGCGGTCAAAGTGATGGACTTCGTCATCGAGGGTCTGAATCCGAAGAAGGCGATCACGATCGTATCATCAAAACCGGAAGCGCTCGGCACATTGATCAACAGCGAAATCGGCCGGGGTGTGACGATGGTGAACGGCAAGGGGTTTTATTCCAAGGAAGAGACGGACATACTGTATGTCGTCATCAATAAATCGAGGCTGGTCAGGCTGAAGCGGCTCATCAAGAAATATGATGAAGACGCCTTTGTCGTGGTGAACGATGTGAACAGCGTGCTCGGCAGTTCGTTCGTATAAAAAGTTAAAAAATCAAAAGCGTTTTTATTGACCTATTTTGACCAATGTGATATAAAATAATTGTAAAAAGATATCATAATGTTTGGGAGGAGTTGGTATGGCATTGGAAAACATGTATATCAATGAAAAAGGTACACCTCTGAAGCATTTGGAGCAGCATGGGGAAAGCTGCAGGAGTGAAGCACTCTCCGGCGGCGCTTTTGTTGAAGCTGAAGGGTTCCGCAGTTGGGAAGAGTATTTAGACTCAATCGATTTAGTTAGGCAAATTAGCAGGAAAACCAGTTAATTTCTATACTAAGGAGTGATATGTTATGGCTTATGATATGAAACCATTCAACAGAGATTACTTTGATATGAGTCCAAGTGAAATGTTCAGGGATTTCGGCAGACAGTTCTTCAGCAACTTCCCGGAAACGAAAAGTGTCAGAACCGACATCAAGGAAATGGAAGACCGCTACGAATTGACTGCAGAACTGCCGGGCTTTACGAAAGATGCGATCGATGTATCCTATGAAAACGGCCTGCTTACAATCAAAGCGGAAAACAATATGATGAACGAAGCAAAAGATAATGAAGGCAGGGTCATCCAGAAGGAAAGATCCTTCAGCAACGTGAAGCGGATGTATTCGATCAGTAACGTCGATGAGGACAACATCGATGCCTCCTTCAAGGACGGCATACTGTCACTCTCACTGCCGAAGCTTGAGAAGAACAAGCGGAAGTCAATCGAGATAAAAGAAGGATAGAAATAAAGAAGAGACCTTTTTAAAAGGTCTCTTTTTTTTGTTTTATAAAGCGTCAATCACCGGTATGGTCATCCATCTTCAAATCCTTATAGTTATATTCAAGGTCAGGTGAGCCGAGATAATCGGCAGCCTCCTTGAATGAGGCGTGAAAGAAGTCGAGGACCGTTTCGGCATCCGGTTCGCCGACATCGGTTTTGATCTCCATAATATATTCAGCCATCCTTTTGTTGAAATAGGCGCCTGAAGGGAAATCCCCCGTCACATCCAGTTCTTCTCCATCGACGAAAGGGTAGGGCAGAACGAAGAATGTCGGATTATCGAAGTCATGATCCCCGAGCCAGAAGCCGAATTCGATCATCTGCTCATCGAACGCTGCCCGCTCGATCACCTTCGAATCATCCGGAAATGGCCGGTATTCATTATAGACGAGGATGCAGGAGACATCGAAAGTGCCCCAGAACAAGCCGGGATGGACTTTCCTGTTCCTGAGCGGTGCGATGAATTTCATCTCCGTATCTTTTGCGAAATGAAACCATTTAAGCACTTCAATGGCGGTTTCCCGGTCATAGTGATGGTGCTCCGTATCCGACTCGAACGGGACGGCGGACTTCATTTCCTGCGGCCTGGTGTTGATCGTGATATCAAGGCCGAGGTCCTGCGTCACAGTAATGAGTTCATAATAGTAGTCACGGATGGATTTGCCATCGGTCATCTGGATGTTGTTTTCATTGTCGATTGTTCTGATGGTGATGATATGATCTGCGAGGTTCGCTTCAATTTCAAAGTAAATATCATTGCACTTCAGACTGCCTGTGGAAAAACCACGGGTCGTTATCTCCAAAATGACATGCTCCCATTGCGGCTCCTTCGGTGCACATTCCAATTTAATCTTTCCGAGTATCTGAGAAATCAGATGCAGCGTCAATATTTCCTTCTCATGATTTTTATAAAAGCCCATAAACATCACCTCTTGATTACAATTATATACATTTTTTAAATTTGTACTAATTATTTGGATTTCGAGATAATCGAAAACTACAGAAATTAAAAAACTGCGTGCAGAAATTAAAAAACTGTCGACTTTTGAATCAAAAACTCAATTTCTGCATGAAAAAAGGTACAGAAATTGAATTGTTGCGATTTTACAACAATTTAAGGTGAAAGTATGATGTTTTTAGCCGCTTAAGGAGGGGATGATATGGCTGCATTGATTGTACTGGGCGGTGTTTGTGCATCGTTTGTATATGCCCTGACGTCCGCCAGGAATATCTCATTCTTATACAGGAGAAGCTGTTGTGACAGTTGCAGTAAACCACTGAAGTGGTATGAGCTGATACCAATATTAAGCTTCGTTTTTCTAAAGGGCAGATGCCGCAGATGCGGGGAAAAGATTCCGATATCCAACTTCATTGCAGAATTCACGATGGCCATTCTTTTTATCATGCCGTTATTTTTTCAATTGGGCTTAAACGATTTGACACTCTATTACCTGATCATTATATTTTTGATCCCGCTCTCCATTTTTGATTTTGAAACTTTCACCATCCCGAATCACATAAATCTAATATTTTTATTCACCGGATTGTATTTGACCAACCTGCAGTATGTGGAACCGTTGGGTGACTTCTCGGCCATCCTCGTTCTGCATTTATTTTATTACTTGTTTTACGGCAGCATAGGCTATGGGGATATAAAGCTGTTCAGTGTGCTTACTTTAATCACACCTTTGAATTTTTTCCTTTATATCCTGATATTCACATACTTGATCGGCGGTTTGTTCGTTGTGCTGATCAACCTGTATAAAAGCAGCAGGGTCGACAAAGTGCCGCTGGTGCCTTTCATCACCAACGGTATACTCATTGTGTTTTATATGTATGAAGACATCCATCTAATATACGCCGGAGGATTTTTATGACATTGATGATCAAAGAAATGCATTCATCCGATAAACCGAGGGAAAGGCTGTTGCTCTACGGGGCAGATAAATTGAACAACCAGGAATTGCTCGCAATCCTGATCAATACAGGGAGCCGGGAGGGCTCCAGCCTGACCCTTGCCAACAACATCATTAAAGACTTTAAGACAATCAGGGATTTGAGGGACATCACTTATCAGGAGCTGACGAGCATCAAAGGGATCGGGCAGGCTAAGGCCGTTACGATACTGGCGATGATTGAACTGGCTGTCCGGATGCATACACATTCATTAGAAGAGGAAGTCTACATCAAAAGCCCTGAAGATGTTTCCATGCTCTTAATGGAAAAGATGAGGTATTACCATCAGGAACATTTCGTAGTGCTTTACCTCTCCACCAAAAATATGGTCATCCATCAGGACACTTTGTTCAAGGGTTCATTAAATACGTCGATTGTACATCCAAGGGAGATATTCAAAGGAGCGGTCAAAAGGAGTGCTGCTGCAATCATTTGTGTGCATAATCATCCAAGTGGCGACCCGGCGCCTTCGCACGAGGACATTGAAGTGACAAAACGGCTCAAGGAATGTGGGGAATTGATCGGCATCGACTTTTTGGATCACATCATAATTGGATCGGGCAGATATTTAAGTTTAAAAGAAATGAATTATATAGATTAAGGAGCAGAGATATGGGACTGGACATGTACTTATATTTAGAGGATAAAGAAACATCGGAAATCATAGAATACAGTTATTACAGGAAATTCAACGCCCTGCAGGGATATTTTGTAAGGAATTTTGATATCCCGAACTGCGGGAGGGTCGGTTTGAACCATGAGACAATTGATGATGTCTATCAGATGCTGAACGAAGTGAGATACGACAGGGAAAAAGCCGGCGTATTGCTTCCGACCTTCCCGGGTCCGTTCTTCGGCTCTTACGATTACGACAGGATTTATCACGGCTATATCGATCAGGCGGCAGCCGATTTCTATCACGCCAAGTTCCTGGACTTCAACAAGTACAATCTTTTCTACACCTCGAACTGGTGAGGAAACATTAATATTTGAATTGAAAATTACCTGAATACCTTCAACAGATGAAAAGGGGCCTTTCAAAGGCTCCTTCTTTAAATCTGCATTATTATAATAAAGTGGTAAATAAGTGATTAATCATTCGCTTAAACTGAACATTTTCCACTAGTCTAACTTTTACATTATCACTCTTTAAGTAATTACAATATAAGTATTGACATAAATTATTTCACCATGTTAATATAGAGAATTTGATTAAAAATGATTGGGGTGTTATACTTATAAGTGTGAGAATATGGAGGCGATACTTTGTATCTAGTAGGAGACAACATTTTTTATCCAATGCATGGTGCAGGCAGGATCGACGCGATCGAAGAAAAAGAAGTCTCGGGAGAAAAGCGGCAGTATTATATTATCCATATGATTGATGATAATATGAAAGTGATGATTCCAAAGGAGAAGGTTTCCAAGTCGAACATCCGTCTTGTCACAGATATGGATACGGTGAAGGAAATTATAACTATGATAGAGACTGAGGAACCGGATAAAGAGCTTCCATGGAAACAAAGGTTGAAAGCCAACGAGGACAGGATAAAAACAGGCAGCCTGAAAGCATGTATCGAAGTGGTTTACGCTCTGATGCATATGCAAAAAGAAGAGAAGCTGAATTCAAGTGAAAAAAGACTGCTGAAGCAGGCTCAAAAATTCCTGATGAGTGAATTGAGACTGGTGGAAGGCATGGACAAGGATAAGAAGGATCAGTTCATCTCCAGATTGACAGAGGACCGTAAAGCCATTTCTTAAACATGCAATTTGCATATATAAGGACCTTTTCTGCATAAATTGTTGCACAATATTACAATCAGATTACAAATCAATAAAATAGGTTTTATCCCTTGAAATGAGAATCAGATTAAAATATAATGAAGATAACATAACAAGGACGTCAACGAATCATTCCTATATAAATATTCGTTTCATCGACGCCTTCCGATAGAGGACACTGCTTTGTCCTCTAGATATCATATATTATATTATTTATCTGTGAAAGAGACTGGATATCCAGTCTCTTTTTTTTTGTGCATTAAAATCAATGCCCGGAATCATGAAAGTTTCGACGTTTTTGGGAGTATCATGATTCCCGGCTCATCTATAATTTCCTATATCCACGCCGCACCGGTCTTAAACATATATAATATATAAAAGCTATCTGAGGCTTGATGAAAATTGGACAGTCCTCCCGCTAGTCCATCCGGCAATGCCGGGGTTTTTTCATTTATAGTATAATGATCATAAATGCAATATTATAATTTGTTGGAGCGGGAGGGGAAGTCTCATGTCAACTGAAGAATCGGTCATTTTGAAACAGGCTGAAGGAATTGAAGAGTATGTAGTCGGTATCCAGGAGGATCTACATATGCATCCGGAAGTGAGCGGTGAAGAAACAAGGACGATAACGAAAATCATCAGTGAACTGGAAGGGATGGGCCTGCAGTGTGAAGTCGTCCCGAACGGCGGCATCATTTCAATCATTGAAGGCGGGTCCCCCGGAAAAACGCTTGTACTCCGGGCGGATATAGATGCACTGCCGATGAAGGAAGACGACACTAACCTGAAGATGCAGAAAAAGATTATTTCCAAATACGATGATGCAGCACACACGTGCGGGCATGACGGTCATACCGCGATGCTTCTCGGTGCCGCAAAAATACTTGTCAGGCAGAGGGAGAACATCAAAGGCAGGCTCATACTCGCCTTCGAGCAGGGTGAGGAGGATGGCCGCGGCATCGTCGGCATACTGCGCCGCATACTTGAAATCGGTGCGGACGGCGTGTGGGGCATCCACCTGAAAGCGGATATGCCTTCAGGTGCAATATCGGTGGATCCAGGGCCGAGGATGGCGGGTGCATTTCTGTTCGATGTCAAAATCATCGGCAACGGCGGCCACGGGGCGAGACCGGACCTTGCCAGTACGCCGCTTGATGTCTTCACGGACTTCTACAACAACCTTAAATCGATGCGCATGAATTCCCTGGACCCTTTCAAGGCCATCACTTTCTCCATCGGCAGCGTTAACAGCGGATCGAACCACAATGTCATCCCCGACAGCCTCAACTTTAAAGGCACCTTCAGGTATCTGCATCATGATCAAGGCAAAAGGGCAGAGATTGAGTTCAGGGAGCGGCTCGATAAGATTGCGGCGCTGCATCACTGCTCTTACGAATATATACAGGAACCGAATGCGATCGATTTGTCCGTCTACAATAATAAGGACTGTGCTGAAATCGCCCGCGAAGCGGTGGAACGGTCGCTTGGGAAAGAAGTGCTCTACAATTATCCCGCTTGGATGGCATCGGAGCCGTTCGCCTTTTATCAGAAGTACCTCCCGGGCGTTTTTGCATTCATCGGTATTGAAAACGCGGAAAAAGGGACGGGCGCAGGCCACCATCATCCGAAGTTCGAAATCGATGCCGACGTTTTAAAGCTTGGTGTTGCGGCAACTGTCCAGTATGCGTTGGATTTTCTGGCCTCAGATGAAGAAATCATCTTTGAACCTGAAAGCAAGGCACTTGAGTCACTCGCAAAAGAGGCGGGGATCCGGGTATTTCCGAGAGAGGGTGAAAATCATGGAGATTCAAGGTAAAAACGGAGTTGCGAAAGCATTCATCGAAACGATTGAAGAGAATACCGTCGAACAGATCAAAAAGATGCTGGACAGTGATATTACCGAAAACGCAAAGGTGCGGATCATGCCGGATGTACACTACGGAAAAGGTTCGACGATTGGGACGACGATCCGGCTGCCGGAATCCAAAAATGACTGGAAAGTGTCACCGAATGTCGTCGGGGTCGATATCGGCTGCGGCATGATGTCGTATAAGCTCGCAGATTTCAATATCCCGCTGGAGCAGTTCGACAAGCTGGTCGGAAGCAAAGTGCCGAGCGGCAAGGGCGTGCACGCACAGCCCAATTCCGATCCGGAAGAATGGACGAGGAACCTTACAATGCCTTTATCAGATAAAGAGAAAGAGTATATCAACCGGTCACTCGGCACGCTCGGCGGCGGGAACCATTTCATCGAGCTTGCTGTTGATGAAAACGGCGACCACTGGCTCACCGTCCATTCGGGTTCAAGGAAGCTCGGCCATATGATTGCGACCTATCATCAAAAAGTCGCAGACTTCACGCGCAACAACGCGGAAAATGAAGCGCTGCTTCAGTCCTTAAAGGAGAAGGGACATTATGAGGAAATCCATAAACTCTTAAATCCCGGCAAAAAGAAGCGGAAGCGGGTGGATGATCTTGCATATCTCGAAGGTGACCTCCTTGCCGACTATATCAATGATATGGCGATCGCCCAGCAGTTTGCCCATGCAAACCGCAAGGCCATGCTGGATGAGATGATTGAAGCTGCAGGACTTGAGTCTGTGGATGCATTCGATTCCATCCATAATTTCATAGATATCGAGAATGGCATCATCCGCAAAGGAGCGACGAGCGCCAGGGAAGGCGAGCGTCTGATCATCCCGCTCAATATGAGGGATGGCTCGCTGATATGTGCAGGCAAAGGCAACCCGGACTGGAATCACTCCGCACCCCACGGGGCGGGCAGGGTGATGAGCCGCACACAGGCCAGTAAAACTATCGATGTCAAAGCCTTCATGGATTCGATGAAGGGCGTCTACTCCTCGTCGGTTGGCCAGAAAACCGTGGATGAATCACCTTTTGTGTATAAAGCGGCAGAGGACATCATTTTCCGTATCGGGGATACAGTCGAAATCCACCACTGGATCAAACCGGTTTACAACTTCAAGGCGAAATAAATGCAATTGTCTCAAACCCTCATGATTACCATGAGGGTTTAGGCTAAGCAAATAATTTCTGAATATTCAATATGCATTTGGTATAATTGGAATATTAGTTGATTTTAGTCATTAAGGGTGATTTGTATGAATATAAGGGCATTGGATGAAAGTGATGCAGCTGAGTTCCTGGAGCTGAGTAAGAGGCTGGATGAGTCGGGCTATATGCTCTATGATCCCGGCGAGCGGCAGACGAGCGTGGAGGACCAGAGAAAAGCCATAGCCGGGTTAAAGAAGGATGATGGGGTTTATTTTCAAGTCGCGGAAGTGGACGGCAATCTTGCAGGATTCATGGCGGCATTCAGGGGGAAACTCAAACGGAATAAGCATTCGGCCTACCTCGTGCTTGGAGTGGATGCAGCATACAGAGGCAGGGGAATCGCCTTATCATTATTCAGTCATATATTCGAATGGGCTGAAGACCAAGGCATCACAAGGCTTGAGCTCACGGTCATCAAAGATAACGCGCCGGCGTTCAACCTCTATAAAAAGATGGGATTCACCGTTGAAGGCGAGAAAGTACATTCACTGATGATCGACGGCAGGCCGATGAATGAGTATTATATGTATAAATTGATTTAAAAAATGTATATTCAGATTGACGGGGGAATGGAAATGAAGATCAGACAAGCGGTATTGAAAGATGCACCGGGCATCGCAAAAGTCCATGTGGACAGCTGGAGGACGACTTACAAGGAAATCATACCCGGGAGTTACTTGAACGATTTATCTTATGACGAAAGGACCGACCTGTGGAACAGGATTCTTATGGAAGAAAAGGACAATGTCATCGTTGCGGAGGATGAAGCGGGCCGGATCATAGGCTTTGCCTCATGGAATGGCAGGGATGCCTCATGTGACCTCACGGCAATCTACCTGCTGGAGGAATTCCAGGGCAGGGGAATCGGCAAGAAAATGTTCGAAAAACTGTTCAGCCACTTTAAAGAGAAGGGCTACGGCAGGATCACTGTCGAGGTGCTCGAAGATAATAAAACCCGTCACTTTTATGAACATTACGGTGCGGAACTGACCGACACCGTTAAAATCCAAATCGGCGGGGAAATGTTCAATGAACTGATCTATGAGTGGGATGATGTGGGCAAGGTTCTGGAACAGTTATAAGTTTTATAGAAATAATGCATCGTTTGAAACCAACTTGCCCTATAACAGTTTCTATCTTTCACTCTGTCTATCGCTTATGATGGCATTAATCTCACCGCCTATTAAAATTATCAAGGAAGTTAAATACAACCAGATCAGTAAAATGATGATGGTTCCAAGATTGCCGTAGATAATGGAATAATCAGCGATACTCACATAGTACGAGAACCCGAGTGAAGCCAGCTGCCATCCAACCACAGCAAACAATGTGCCGGGGATGATGTCGCGTATACGCAGTTTTTTGTTTGGCGCAAAATAATACAGACCTGCAACGACGACTACCAATATAATAAAACTGAACGTCCAGCGAAATGTATTCCAGTCCTGCAGGAAATTGGGGTCAAACCCTAACAGGGAAGAGATGGACAGCCCGATCTCTCTTCCAAACACCAGCAATATTAAAGAGATGACTACACTCAGGATCATACCGATGGCGAGCAGGATTGCTACACTAATCGCCTTAATGAAAGGCCTGCTCTCTTCCACCCGGTGCGCACTATTCAACGTCCGTACGAGTGCAATGGCACCCATGGCCGACAGCCATATCGTCGCTATCATACTGAGCGACAATAAGTCTCCCCTTGTAACTTCAAGCACTTGATATAAATTGTCTTCAATCAACTGCATTGCTCCCTCTGGAGCATACGGGCTGATAATATCCAGTACTGTCCCGGTGGTGATCGGCAGAAAACGCATTAAGGTAAATATTAGAATCAAAAACGGGAATATCGCAAGCAGCAGATAATAAGAGAGCTGTGCAGCCATATCAAACACTTTATCTTTTATGGAATTGTAGAACAGCTTTTTGGAAAATTGCTTTACCCAAATTATCATTTAAATCCCCTTCAGTCCTATTCATTTTGGGAAACATACAGGATATTCCCGCCACTGTAGTACAGCATATTTGTACATATACGCTGAATGTCTAACGGTTAAAGAGAGAATTTCCTCATGAAGTCATCAATCTCCTTATATACCTCATCAGGTTCGGTGGAAAAGTGGGAGGTCTGGACATTCGGCAGCCATTGCACCCCGATCGTCCAGACACCGGCGCTCATGCCAGCCCCAATGTCTGCATCACTGTCCCCTAAAAACACGACTTCATCTTTCCTAAGGTTCAATTTATTCAGTACTGTGAAGATACCTTCAGGATCAGGTTTTGGCCTGTCTACATCATCGCCGGAGATCTTACAGTCGAAAAAGTTCTCCATACCAAGACGCTTTAGAGAAATTTCCAGGCTTTTCCGGGATTTGCCGGTGACGATGCCGAGCTTAATGCCTTTCTCTTTCAGCCCTGTAATCAGCGTATGCATTTTATCATTGCGGATCACAAAGTCATCATGATTTTCCGTGTAGGTTTTGAAATAAAGATCGATTGCCGATTCTTTCTCATCACTGACGAGATGTTCCTCGATGATTGCGGGTTCAGCAGGTCCAAACAGCGATCTGATCTCTTCATCCGTAAAGTCCTTCCCGTCGAATGTTTTGAAGACAGTCTGGAACGCGTGGTAGCAGAGCGGCAATGTATCAGCCAGTGTACCGTCGAAATCAAAAATGACGGCTCGTATATTTTGGTATTTCATAATTGACCCCTTCCAAATTTTTATTAATGGAAATTGCTCATATCGATCAGGTAAGGGTGATTTTTCTTTTCGTAATGTAAGTGATGATCAGTGCAAGCACGGGAATCAGAGGCAGGAACGTGGCGCCGCTGATGAAGTAGACGACCGGTATGAAAAACGCGGTCATCCCCAAGAAGAAAAATAACTGCGATTGCTTCTGCAAGCCGTAAAAGAAGAGGATGGCGCCCTCAACAAGTAATATTATCAGTATTATAGTAACCAGCATTATAATGTCACATCCATCTTTTAAAAGTGTTGAGTTGACTTCATTCTGCAAATCCTACTCAACGTAATTTATTCACTGTAACAACCAAGGTAGTATCAATCTCATTATCCCTTCCCGTATCCCCGTTGACAAGGCTTTTATCAAGTGACCGGTCATTATCAGCACTTATTTTGGTGGCGTTTTCAAAAAATCTTTTAAGATTAACGCCGGCTTGTTATAATATGGTGAAAAATGAAGGGAACGACATGGTCATACGCAAATCACTTATGAAATGAGAATCGGGAAATGAAATTACACATTGAAAATATGGACCGGGAATTTGCATTGAAGATTCTGGACTGGAAATATGAAAAGCCGTATGACTACTACAATAATGACCCGACAGCGGAGGATTTGAAGGAACTGCTGGACGGCACTTATTTTGCACTGGTCAATGAGGAGGATCTGGTGGGTTTCTTCTGCATCGGCAAAAATGCTCAGATACCTGACGGCCATCAGTACGGCGTGTATGTGGAGCCGTACCTCGATATTGGTTTCGGTATGGATCCTGACCTGACGGGGAAAGGGTATGGTTATGAATTTTGTTCCTTCATCCTGAAAAGCATTGAAGAAAAATATAAGAAGACGACATTCCGTCTGACTGTCGCGAAATTCAATGCAAGAGCCATTCATCTTTACGAAAAACTCGGGTTTGAAAAGACAGATGAATTTCCTGCATATTCCAGGGAATACTGGACGATGATCAAATATACAGAATCTGCAAGCATTTTAAAATGAGCCAAAACAATCTTCTAGATAATTAAGTGACTAGAAAATAAGGTACAATTAAATTTTAGTACTCCTCTGAGATATACAAAGTATATCCATGGTGATATAATTAAGTTACCAATAAAGAAGAGGAGTGAGGGTCATGATGAAAGTATCAGTCAATAGATGGGGTAACAGTAAAGGCATAAGACTCCCTAAAGCAGTGACAGAAGCTCTGGAAATCGAAGAGAACGACAGCTTAAATATTGAAATTAAAGACGGGGCAGTTATTCTTTCAAAACCGAAAAAAGAGATCACTATAGAAGAGATGTTCAAGGACTACAAAGGTGGGTCTTTTCAAGCAGAGATACAGGAATTTGAACCTGAAGGTAATGAAAAATGGTAAAGCAAGGTGAAATAATTAAAATAAACCTCAATCCTGAGAGAGGACATGAACAACAGGGCTACCGTCCTTACATTTGTTTGAGCCATGAAATCATCAGCCAAGTATCGAATATAGCTATCTTTGCTCCAATAAGTAATACAAAGAGGGACTATCCATTCTATATCCCTTTAAAAAATACCGTCACAACCGGGAAAGTTCTTTTGGATCAATTGGTAGCGGTGGATTACAATGCCCGTCAGTACGTGTCTGTAGAAACAGTGGATAACGACTTGCTGGAGGAGCTCCTGATGAAGGTGAGGGCGATATTTCAAAAAAGTTCTTAAAAGAAATGCTTGCTTTCACAAATATCCATGACAAATCGAGACAGCTGAAATATTTAACATTTTTGAATGAGGAATAATTGTGCAGGGATAGAGGCGCATAGCTTCTGTCCTTTTATTATAATATCATCTAAAGTTTAGAGCATTATATCCAGCCGGCCCCGGGTAATAGTAAAATAAGAAAATGAACCGGAGGGATCATGATGAACAGTATTGAAACGTTTTCCACGGAGCAGGAAGTGATTAAAAGGATAGACGAGTTGAAGTCTGAAGGTGTGGATGAAAATCAGATTACGCTCGTTGCGGGTCACGACTTAGATGCAGGAGGGGCGTTCGAGGCATATTCAGGAGTGAAGATGAAAAACTCAGAAGGCAGTGCCTGGGATAAAGTCGTGTCGTTCTTCACCGATGATCAACCTGAAGAGCGGGTGGCCGAAAGTCTGGATCTGACTGCTTCAGAAGAAGAGGAATTCATGAGATCATTGGATGCCGGTAAGATCCTGCTCTATGTGGATAAGCAGGCGACGGTGTCGGGGCAGGATACAGGCTTTATAGGCGGCCCGGGTGCAGGGGCGGCCGGCGCCGACGGCATCAGGATGACAGGCGGAGCCGGCAGAACGGACCTCGGGGCAGCAGGACTTGCAGGCGCACTCGATTCCAATGAAGATGACACTGGAAAAGCCCGAAGCGGTGAAGGAGTCACCTCCGATGAAGAATTGCGCAGACTCCGTGAAGAGGAAAACATCGATGAAATCCTTGGCGACAGAAAGTGATTGATTTTAACAACCGGTGCAGGAGGAACTTTATTCACTATCAATATCATCTTATATAATGAACTTCAAAAGGAGAGGGACGAAGCTTCTTGTTTCTTTAACGGTGTTTTCATCATTCTGTCATCAATTTCTAGAGGGCTCTCATCTTCTCTCGGCTTAAAGCCGGAGCATATATCAGTTTTGCAGCACCGGCCATGAGTGTTATATCAGAATATTGTATATACACAACCTCTATGCAAATCTTAAGTTTGAAATCCAAAATGTGCGGGAAAACATTTGAAAATGGAGGTAAGATGTATGGATATGAAAGAAACATGGAAAGCTGTGGATGCTTTCATCGATGAGGAACTCCACGTCTCGGATGAAGTCATGGAGTCGATATTGGAGAAGAATGAAGAAGCGGGGCTTCCGCCAATAGAGGTCGCTGCAACGCACGGCAAGATGCTTTACCTTCTGGCGAAGATGAGCGGAGCGAGCTCGATTCTGGAGATTGGCACCCACGGCGGCTACAGCACAATCTGGCTTGCCCGTGCCCTGCCGAAGGACGGTCTGATGGCCACGCTTGAAGTGAGTGATAAACATGCGAATATCGCCGAAGAAAATATCAGAAACGCCGGCTTTGAAGATCAGGTGGCGGTGATCAGAGGCCAGGCGCTCGACAGCCTGCCGAAATTGATGGAGAAGGGCTATCCCAGGTTTGATTTCATCTTCATCGATGCGAATAAGGATAGCTACCCGGAATATCTCGAGGAGGCACTTGAAGTGTCGACGACCGGAACGGTGATTGTGGCTGACAATGTCGTAAGAGGGGGACAAGTGATCGACCCCGACACTGAAGAAAAGAACATCCCGCATATCAGGAAATTCATCGAGATGTTATCGGAGAATGACGAGATCGAGACGACCATTATACAGACCGTTGGAAGAAAAGGATATGACGGTTTCCTGCTTGGCAGGGTGAAATAAATAATGAATGACATCAGAGAATTGAAAACCGAAGCGGAGTTGACGGAAGCTTTTCCAATTATGCAGCAGCTACGGACACATCTTGACCTGCGCACATATCTTGAGCTCATCAAGGAGGCCCAGGAGAAGCATGATTACAGGATGCATGCACTTTATGATGCGGAAGAAATTGTTGCAGTGATCGGATACATGCCCATGACGACGCTGTATTACGGCAGATTTCTATGGATCTGCGATTTCGTCACTGATTCGAACAAAAGGTCGAAGGGCTATGGCAGAAAATTATTATCTTTCATTGAGGATCAGGCAGCAAAAGACGGATATGAAAGTGTATCATTATCATCCGGCCTGCAAAGAAAAGATGCGCATCGCTTTTATGAGGAAAAGATGAATTATGACAAAAAGAGTTATGTGTTCAAGTTGGATTTATAAAGGAAAAAACGATTTTCCTATACAACAAAAACTTAAAACAGACCCGGAGATTTTACCTCCGGGTCTGTCTTTTCATTATTAGATCAGTTTTTTCTTCGTGTTTTTATTCGCAATCCATCGGATGGTCAGTGCAACAGCTATCGCAAGGCCGATATAACCCAGTATCGGGTAGACGAAGTTCACCAATTCAACGAATCCGATGTTTGATATCAGGAAAGCTCCGACGAGTGATAGGGCGAGCATAATCTTATACCTGCCGGAAAAAGGTTCGGTGAAGCGTGTGAGGAATGGGTACATCAGACCGACCACCGAGTTGTATATCAAGAGAATGATGATAACTGAGTAGACTGTGCCGATCCACGGTGCAATCTGATCCGCCATTAACATTGCAGGCAGCGGTACGGTGTTGGCTTCAGGCATGATGCTGAGTACACCGACATTGACGAGCAGCATCAGCAGCATGATGATGAGGCCGCCGTAGATGGCGCCACGGCGGGCAATCGCATGCCTGGAAGCCTCAGACCCCATGATGGATAAGAAACTGAAGGCTGTCGCGAGCGCAAGGCCTGCATAAGTAATCGCATCGAACCACCAGTATGCTGATGGTGTCCTCGTCGGATCGACGAAGTTGTCCACTTCCGAATATGGTACGGAAGGATTCAATATGTTATAGCCTGTTATGATGATGACAGCTATGATCAATAGTGGTGTGATACCGCCGATGATGCTGATGATTTTTTCGAAATCCAAAAGCAGTGTAATTCCTGCAAGAAGGATTATGATGAGTACACCGATCTGTGGGTGGATGCCGAATGACTGGTTGAATGTTGCACCGCTTCCGGCAATCATCACGACCGCAATCCCGTAGAGGAAGAATATGAGCGCGTAGTCAACGACCAGTCCGACCTTGGGGCCGAACAACACCCTGAGCGGGGTTTCATGGGATTCTGCATTCAATCTGAATCCAAGCTTGGCCGCCTGCCTCCCTGCAAACATTAAAATCAGTGCAGCCACGATGATGCCTAAAATACTGATGAGGCCATGGCTTGCGAAGAACTGCAGCACTTCCTGGCCGGTTGAAAAACCGGCGCCCACGATGATACCCGCATATGCGAATCCGATTCTCCATGATGCAAAATTTTTTCCTTGTGACATAAGTTCATCTCCTAATTACTGTGCATAATCATCATATATACTAATGGACATGTTATAAACGCACAACTTGGAAACTTTATACACTATAATGGTGATTTTATATTTAAGGGGCCTGATTACAGGATATAGAAGCATGGGGTGAAATGCATCAGAGTTATGATATATTAAAGAGGACAACAATCATGAAAAGGGGTATATAAATGGATGTGAAATTTCCAATCGGTAAACTCGATGTGCCGGAAGAAGTGACTCATGAGAATGTAAAGGAATGGCTCTCACAGATTAAAACTTATACAGATCGGTTGAGGGAGACTGTCGGTGATTTGAGTGACGAGGAGCTTAACAAGATTTACCGCGAGGGCAGCTGGAACGTGCGTCAGCTTGTCCATCACATCACCGACTCACAGCTCAACATGTATCAGCGCCTGAAACTGGCACTGACGGATGATGGTCCGACGGTGCCCGGGTTCAATCAGGACGAGTGGGCAAAGCAGCCGGACAACGAACTGCCGGTGGAAGTGTCGATCAAGCTGCTGGAGGGCCTGAATGAGCGGATTATCGCCCAGTGTGAAAACCTGACTGCAGAACAGCTGGAGAGATATTTCATCCACGAAACGAACGGTAAGATCACCGTTGCAACTAAAGTTGCGAAACTGGCCTGGCATGAAGAGCATCACCTGGAGCATATCAAGATCGCTCTCTCGAAATAATATATGATTTCCGGGACCGCTCTCTTTGAGGGGCGGTCCCTTTTTGTGATCAAAACAAGGTTTGGGGGATTACATATCAATGATTCATAAGATGTATATGAGGATGGTTTGGGCATCACTCGCAGGCATAGTGGTTTCCATCCTCCCTTTCTTAATCTACTACCTTTTTTCCGGGGACCTCGAAAGTTTCCTGGTGTTCTCCATTATCATATTGATGACCGGCCTGGTTTCAGCAGGCATCGGTCTTTATTTTGCGAAGATCACTAAAGAACACGATGCGGGTCTAAATGAGCTGGACTACCGTTCAATCGACCATATCATCATCAAACAGGATATATGGTACTTCAAGAGGCTGATGATGTTTGATGAAAAAGGGATGTACGTCGGCATGGCGACGATGAACATTAAAACAATCAAACACTTTTTCCTCTCCTTCCTTTCGCATTTCAGCATCATCGTGCCGATCGACTATCATCTCAGGGATCACCGGGGAAACCTCATCAGCATCTTCAAAAGAAGGGGTTTCAGAAGTGCAATTGTGGATATTTTCGATAATGAGAGGAAACCGATCGGCCGGGTGGAGTTTGACGAACTGAAGGTCATCATCAAATTCAAAGGCACGGTGTTTACCGAGGATGATTCCTACCCGGTGACGACAGAATTCCTCTTTGAAGATGCGGATGTGAAAGGGCTGCTTCACTTGTCGTCGTTCAGCAACGCAATCGCATACCATAATATTTTCAGGAGCATGCACAATGAAGTCGCGAAGCTGGATGAGCCCATCAGCACCGATACCGGGAAAGTCGCGCTCACCCTGATGGCGATACTTTACTATGTAAGATGGAACACTAATTGACGATTTAAATGACGCGGTACAGCCGGCCATCGCCCTGTTTTTATGATATAATGAACCACAAATTATCCGGATTGCAGAAGCAGTCTCCACTTCCCTCATACAACTTTGAAAGCATCGAAGGAGATGCAGTTCGACGGGAAAAGGATGGTGCAGGAAACGGTCGATGCTCAAGCAAAGAAGATATATCTGTATATCACAGTATCAGCTGAACGTTTTAGGTTCACCATCATGTCCATAGTCACAGTTTGAATGCATATGGTCTTTAGCGAGTATGTAAAAAACAAACGAAAAGAGGAACAGGGATGGCTGAAAATAATTTTGAACAGCAAGTGCTTCAGATGCTTGGGAATATGAATCAAAGGTTCGACGGGATAGACCAGAGGCTTGATGGCTTTGATAAGAAGTTTGAAGAGATGGACCGGCGGTTTGAAACAATCGACCGCCGTTTTGATGAGATTGATGAGAAGTTCGTTGTGATTGACCGCCGCTTCGATGAGATTGACGAGAAGTTCGTCGTGATTGACCGCCGTTTCGATGAGATTGATGAGAAGTTCGTCGTGATTAACCGCCGTTTTGATGAGATTGATGAGAAGTTCGTCGTGATCGACCGCCGTTTTGACGATATTGATGAGAAGTTCACCGCCATCGATAGACGTTTCGACGAAGTGAATGGAAAGTTTGTGAGCATGGACCGCCGCTTTACTGCAGTGGAAGGGCAGTTGTCGGACTTGAACCGGAAGATGGATGGCATCCAGGAGCAAGTGGTGGCCAATTCGGAAGCGCTGACCGACTTGAAGGAAGCGGGGCGGACGCATCATTATTTAAGGGATAAGCTCGCAGAGCATGATGAGGAGATCTACCACCTCAAAAAAGCGGTTTTTGTGGAATGACCCCCGTAAATCAGGTTCAAGTCATATGAAGCCCTCTTGCAATGGAGGCGCCTTTAATATATGATTGACTTCAATTGTATAGCAATTATCCAGAGCAGACGGAGGGGCTTGGCCCGGTGATGTCTCGGCAGCGGGCCATAAGGCACTGTGCCAATTCCAACAAGCAGATGCTTGAACGATAATCCATCCGGTCATCTGCATCAGTGCAGATGGCTTTTTTATTTTGAAGAAAAAGGAGTGAGTGCATGTCCATCGTATTCAAGGATGTAACGAAAACCTACTTACATAAGGGTAAGGAGATCAATGCACTGCGGCCGACTTCGTTGACGATCCACGAAGGTGAAATATTCGGCCTGATCGGTTTCAGTGGTGCGGGCAAAAGTACTCTGCTCAGGCTGATCAATATGCTGGAGTCGCCGACGTCGGGGACGATCCATGTCGGTGATGATGAGATGACGGCTTTGAGCAATAAAGACCTCAGGGTCAAGCGCCGGAAGATCGGCATGATTTTCCAGCAGTTCAACCTCATCGAATCGAAGACCGTTGCTGAGAACATCAATTTTGTGCTGAAGGCTGCCGACTACCCGAAAGATAAGCGGGACGGCCGGATCGACGAACTGCTTGAACTGGTGGGGCTGTCTGATAAGAAGACGGTCTATCCCAAAAACTTGAGCGGCGGTCAGAAGCAGCGTGTCGGCATCGCCCGGGCGCTTGCCAATGATCCCGATGTCCTTCTTAGTGACGAGGCGACAAGTGCGCTGGATCCTGATACGACGAAGACGATTTTAAGCCTTTTGAAGCGGATCAATAAGGAACTCGGCATCACCATCGTCGTCATCACCCATGAGATGGAAGTCATCAAGGAGCTTGCAGAGCGTGTCGGCGTCATGTCGGACGGTGAAATTATCGAGCTCGGCGATGTCTACCAAATATTCAGCGAGCCGAAGCATGAAGTGACCAGGGGATTCGTTCAGGACATCTATGATTTCGAAGTGCCGGCGCATATCGAGGAGACCGCAGAGAACCAGATCATCACCTTGAAATTCCTGCGTGAAAGTGCAGAAGAGAACCATCTGAACAAGCTTTACAGGAACTATGACCTCTCCATCAGTATATTGAACGGGCGTGTGGAGTACATCAACGGCATCCCGCTCGGCATACTGATGCTGCAGGTGACGGGTGAGGCAGATGAAATCAGGCGGCTTATAGAAAGCATCGACAGGACGCCGGGAGTGGAAAGGGCTGAGATTTATGACTGATCTATCGAACTTATGGCCGCTGCTCTACAGGGCCTTCCTTGAGACGACGCTGATGGTGTCGATATCGATTTTCTTTGCGGTGCTCGTCGGACTGCCGCTCGGTGTGCTCTTATTCATCACGCAGCATCATCTGTTGTTCAAGATAAAGCCGTTGAACCAGATCCTCGGGGCGCTGGTGAACGTCATACGGTCATTCCCGTTCATCATTTTAATCGTTGCCATCATGCCGTTTGCGACATGGCTCGTTAATGCCTCACACGGTCCGGTGTTTGCGAGTGTCGCCCTGTCGATTGCTGCCGTGCCGCTGTTCGCGCGTCTCGTGGAATCGAGCTTCAACAGCATCCACAGCGGGGTGATCGAAGCGAGCATCGCAGGCGGAGCTTCGGTGTTCATGATTGTGACGGATGTCCTGATTCCGGAAGCGAAGAAGGGCATCATCCAGGCGATCACGCTCACGATCATCACCATCATCGCATTCAGTGCGACGGCAGGTGTGGTCGGCGGCGGCGGCATCGGGGACCTTGCGATACGTTACGGCTACTACAGGTACGACACGCTCACGATGGTGGTCACGGTGATACTGCTGATCATCATCGTGCAGCTGATACAATGGATCGGTGACTTCCTCAGTCGCCGCGAGGAGGGGAAATAGATGCGCGGAATCTTATTGTTTCTCGCAGGCACTCTCGGTGTGATCATACTATCGAGTGTTTTGTTATATGAAGATGAAGGTGAAGTCATCACGATCGGCGCCTCGACCGGCCCTTTCAGTGATATGGTGAACTTCGCGCTGAAGCCGCCGCTTGAAGAGATGGGCTATTCGGTGGAAATCATTGAATACACCGATTATGTACAGCCGAACAACGCGCTCCACAATGGCGATCTCGATGCGAACCTTTACCAGAACGTGCTGTTCATGGAAGATTTCAATGAAGAGAACGGCACGGATCTGGAAGCACTGGTCCAGGTGCCGACGGCGCCGATGGGTCTTTATTCAGGTGAATATGACAGCATCGAAGCGATAGAAAACGGCAGTGAAGTGGCGCTGCCGCTCGACCCCGTCAATGCGTCCAGAGGGTTCCTCACGCTCGAGGAGGCCGGACTGATCAGCATCAGCGAGGTTGCGAACACGTTCGCAATCGAAGAGGCGGACATTACAGCGAACAATAAAAACCTTGAATTCGTCTTCCAGGATGCCGGGCAGCTGCCGAGGAGCGTGGACCAGATCGGACTGTCGCTTGTGCCGGGGAACTTTGCCCTTGCCAGTGGCATGGACCTGAATGATGCGCTCGCCCTTGAAGTCATGAATGAATATGTCAGGAACCAGGTAGTCATCAATGCCTCCGATGCCGACAGCCAGCTTGCAGAGGATCTGGTGACGGCTGTACAGTCCGATTATTTTGACCAGGTCATCGATGAAGAGTTCGACGGTTTCGATAAACCTGAAGAGGAGGAGTAGGCGATGAATGAATTATTGAAGTCGGTGCCCGACAGTTACTTTGCCAGTGTCAATACATTGAGTGACGATCTCGATATCGGGGAGAAGCCGCTGATCAATATGGCGGTCGGCATACCCGACGGGCCGGCGCCTGACACCGTCACGGAAACGGTCAAATCGGCGGTCGATAACCCGGAGAACCACAAGTATCCCGGGTTCCGCGGGCGTCCGGAATTCAAAAAAGCGATCATCGATTTTTACAGAAGGCATTACGGCGTGGAACTGAAGGATGAGAACATTGCGATCCTTTACGGGACGAAAAGCATGCTCGTCCAGTTCCCGATGATTTTCATCGAACCGGGGGAGGGCGTCTATCTGCCGAATCCGGGTTATGCGGATTATGCCGCAGGTGTGGACCTTGCGAGGGGCGTCGAGTATGAGCTGCCGCTTCTGGAAGAGAACGACTTCCTGCCGGATTATGATGCATTGAAGCAGGAAGAGCTGGATAATGCCCGGCTGATCTATTTAAATTATCCTTCCAATCCGCTCGGCACCGTCGCTTCAAAAGATTTCTTCGACGACACCATACGGCGTTTCAGGGACACCGGCATTAAAATCGTCCATGACTTCGCCTATGCAGCGTTCGGTTATGATAATAAACATCCGAGCATCCTCCAGAGCGATCCGGAATTCTCGACCTCTATTGAAGTTTACTCATTTTCGAAAAGCTATAATATGTCGGGGTTCCGGTCCGGTTTTGCGGTCGGCAATAAAGAGATGATTGAAGCAATCAACACTTATCAGGATCATACGCAGACCGGCATGTGGGGTGTGCTGCAGGAAGCTTCCATCGCTGCGTTGGATGAAGGGGATGAATTCCTCCTTTGTCAGAATGAAATCTTTGAATCAAGGAAAGAGAAAGTGGTTCAGGCACTTTCAGAATCGGGCATCCCGATCCGTCCGATTGAAGGCGGCATATTCGGTTGGATCCGTGTGCCGGAAGGATTCGACGGCGAGAGTTTTGTGACATACCTCCTCAAGGAGCAATCCATTCTGGCGACACCGGGCATCCCGTTCGGCTCAAGAGGGAAGGATTTCATACGCATCTCCCTTGCCGTCGAAGATGGCAAGCTCGATGAGTGCATAGAAAGATTCAAAAGCATTGCAGAGCTATGGAAATGATGACTACTCTTATTGAGAAGAAGACCGTAAATTATTAAGTTTACGGTCTTTTATTGTTCAGACGAATAATAAGAAGGTAAATATCTGAACATCGCCCTCTCAAAAGAAATTACTCTTCTATTTTATTGATTTACATAAATACTAAAAACGATTATTTATATAGAGTGCTGGATTAAATTTTTCGTACATGCCGTATAGGCAGTTTTTCACAGTGGATAAGATTCAAATGTTATAATATGGATATAAAATCGTTAATATAAATAAAGGATGAGTTACTGTAATGGGTAGATTAGATGGTAAAGTTGCAATTGTTACCGGTGCAGCACAGGGATTAGGCGAAGCACTTGTTAAGCGTATTGCTGAAGAAGGTGCGAAAGTTGTCGGAGTAGATCTGAACGAAGAAAAGTTGAAAGAGACGATGGCTAAATATGGCGAGCATACTCTCGGTTTAAAGTTGGATGTAACTGACGAAAACGGTTGGCAGGAAATTGTAGATACTACAATCGAAACATTTGGGAAAGTCGATGTTTTGGTCAACAACGCAGCCATGATGTCAAACAAAGGGGTGCTGGACCTGAAACCGGAAGAATATATGAAAGTTATGCAGGTTAATTCTCTCGGCACACTTTTGGGGATCCAAAAAAGTATTCCGAAGATGCAGGAAAACGGTGGGGGATCCATTGTGAATATTGCATCGATCGGCGCTTTGAAATCAGGTGCAGCTGATGGTGGAGATGCTGCTTATTCAGCATCCAAAGGCAGCGTTCGTGCGTTATCTAAACATGTTGCACATAATTTCGCCAAGGATAATATCCGTTGCAACTCTGTATACCCGGGCGGAATCATGACGGATATGTTGAAAAAAGTTTTTGACGAAAGCCCGGACCTTTGGGAGAGTAATAAAGCTGCAAGTCCACTTCCGAACCACATTGCTGACCCGGTAGATATTGCAAATGGCGTAGTTTACCTGGCGAGTGATGATGCGAAGGCTGTAACAGGAACCGAACTCATCATCGATAACGGAAATATGACTCACTAATTCCAGAAGGAAAACTCCATAAAAAATGGCTGAAGTATATTGATTATCCTGTGCATTCAATAATGCTACGAGATAATTTTAATTTAAATCTAATATATTTAAATGATAAACCCCGCAAGCCGTAAGGCTTGCGGGGTTTATGTGTTCAGGTCTGTGGCTTCCTTTCGCGTCGTGCGCCTAGAGGGACCGGCGGCATCATTGATGCGGACAGTCTGGATGAAGAGTGGAAGCGGCCTGAAGGATCTGGTCATCGTACGTAATTCTTGGGAACATGTGATTTTAGCGTAAAAGTGATTATTTGACGATCATAACCGGCTTATTGGAACGTTTCGCAATCTTGTGTGTAACCTGGCCCAGGACATGTTTAATTTCACGCTTTGCACGCTTGTTGCTCATGACGACGACATCGTAATTGTTGTTGTTGATCTTTCTTAATATCGTCTGCTTGATCATTCCGGATTCGAACTCCACCTGATAATTCAGGCCGAGTTCTTCAAGGCGCGTGAGGAAAGGTTCTAAACGTTCTGCCCTCTCACTGATGATGAAATCAAGATGCTTTCTTCTATACTGGACGCTGTCTGCATGCTCACCTTCAGATATGACATTGAAAACTGTGATCATATGCTCTGGCTCGTTACGGACGAGTTTCTCCAGCTGTTCCGGGACGTTATCGAATGAATTGCTGAAATCATAGGGCAACAAGATATTTTTGTACATGGTTCCCACCTCTAGGTATTTGTTATTAAAGTATAAGGTACTAGGGTTTTATAAAATAAGCAATCACTTTGACCCAACTTTTTTTAATTTTTTTCTGCGGGCTCCATTTAAGACAATCTTTAATCGGGCAAAACGTTGATGTGACGCGGCAAATTGAAAAATTAACATCTTATTGAAATTTTACCCTTTTTGAAATATAATAAAACCATCATGGAAAAGGAGGACGAAGACATGACTCATCCAAAAGCTCATTATCATGACAACATTGAACTGAATAGTGCCTCCTGCCGGGATATTTGCAAACGGATCAGCTAAAAGTGATCAACCCGATATACACCGTGGGAGGCGTGCGTCTCCCTGTTTTTATGCCTGATTCAAGTGTGCACAAAAATAGTGTGCACTTTTTTTATGGCAAAATTCTATCATCTTAAGAAAGTGGGTTAATCATGCTGGATTTCATATTTAAATTAAAGTGGTACTTTTCAGAACATAAATTCAAGTATCTGCTGGTCATCCTGCTCGCCGTCATCTCCAACCTGATGGAAGTGATTCCGCCGCAGCTGATCGGGTGGACGATCGACCTCATCGACACGGGCGAAATGACGCAGGGCTATATGTGGATGATTTTTATAATATTCGTGATTGTGATCATACTGACTTACTTCCTGCTCTACACCTGGTTTTCTCTGTTATTCGGGAACGCCTACAATATAGAAAGGATTTTAAGGCTGAGGATGATGCAGAAGTTCCTCACCCTCTCCCCGGGTTTTTATGAACGGAACAAGACCGGGGAGCTGATGGCGAAGGCGACCAACGATATGCGCAGCATCAACAAGGCCATGGGCTTCGGCCTCATCACGCTCCTCGATGCGAGTACTTTCCTCGGAACGATCGTGCTGGTGATGGCCTTCACCATCAGTCTGGAACTCACGGTGTTTGCACTGCTGCCGCTCCCGCTGCTCATCATCATCGAAGTCCAGCTCGGCCGCCTCATCAATAAACACCATGCGGAAAGTCAGAAATCGTTCGGATATATGAATGATTCGGCTCTTGAAGCGGTGGAGGGTGTGAGGCTGACACGCAGCTATGTACAGGAGGACGCGGAGGCCGGGCGTTTCACAAGGATGACCGATGATTATTTGAGGAAATTCATGAAGGTCGAAAGACTCGATGCATTATTTCAGCCGCTTACGATCTTCGTCGTTTCACTCAGTTTCATCATCGCCTTCGGATACGGGGCGGTGCTGGTCAACGAAGGCCGCATGTCGGTCGGGGATGTGGTCACTTTCAACATATATCTTAATATGCTCATATGGCCGATGTTCGCCATGGGCATGCTGTTCAATATCATGCAGCGCGGCAATGCCTCGCTTGCCCGCATCTATGAAATCCTCGATACGGAGGATGATGTGCCGGATGCGGGCACCGGTCATATCTCTTCACATGCAATCGATTTTGATGCAGTGTCGTTCAGCTATCCTTCGAGCAGCGGCCGGAATTTAAAAGACATCAATATACGCCTTGGGGCAGGGGAGACCCTCGGCATCGTCGGCAGGACCGGCAGCGGGAAGACCACGCTGATCAAGCAGCTTCTGCGGCTGTATCCGCCGGGCGGGGGCAGCCTGATCATCGACGGCATCAACATCACCCGGCTCGACAGGAAGGAACTGAGGGAAAGGATCGGCTATGTCTCCCAGGAAAATATTTTATTTTCAAGGACGGTCAGGGAGAATATATTGTTCGGCAATCCCGGGGCGGATGAGGAAACATTGCAACGTGCAATAGAACTCAGCGCCCTCGATACGGATCTTGAAAGGATGCCGGAGGGGCTTGATACGATGGTCGGTGAAAAAGGTGTCGCATTGAGCGGCGGCCAGAAGCAGCGCATATCCATCGCCAGGAGCCTCGTCAAAGATCCGGATATCCTCATCCTGGATGATGCACTCAGCGCAGTGGATGCGAAAACCGAGGCGAGGATCATCCGGGGCATACGCGAAAGCCGGAAAGGCAGGACGACGATCATCGTCACCCACCGGCTGTCAGCAGTCCAGCATGCGGACATGATCGTCGTCATGGATGAAGGTGAAATCGTGGAGGCGGGCCGCCATGATGAACTGGCAGGCGGCAGGGGATGGTATGCAGAGCAGAATCAATACTACCGGAGCGGGGGTGACGGGAATGGATGAAATTAAAAGACTGTTGAAGTATTTCATGGCTCATAAATGGATGTTCATGCTCGGCATTGTGCTGATGGGCATGATGGTCGCTTTTGAGCTCGCCGGGCCGCTCGTCATCATGAGGATACTTGATGAACATATCGGTCTCGGTGCCGGAAACATCGGCATCCAGCCGGTCATCCAGCTTCTGGGGCTCTATGCAGTGATTAAACTGTTCCATGCCTTTGCGGCATATTTTGCACAAATCGTGCTCCAGTCGACCGGGGCGAAAGTGGTGCAGGGCATCCGCCATGAGCTGTTCCGCCATATCCAGAAACTGCCGATCAAATACTTCGATGATCTGCCGGCGGGGAAGGTTGTGGCAAGGATCACCAATGACACGGAGGCCATGCTCGAGTTCTTCACGTTTGTGCTTCCGATGTTCCTCATAAACGGCCTGACGATGCTCGCAATCACCATCGCAATATTTATCGTCAATGTATATGCAGGCATCGTCATGCTCATATTCGTACCGGTCATACTGCTCTGGATCGTCATGTACCGGAAATGGTCCAATGACTACAACCACCAAAAGCGTGAAAGGAACAGCGATATGAATGCGATGATCAATGAATCCATCAGCGGCATGCCGGTGATCCAAATATTCAACCGGGAGAGCATGGTGGAGCGTGATTTTGCAAAGCTGAATGATGAATACACCGACAGTGCCACAAGACTCGTCCGTTTGAACGGCCTGACCGGTGATAATCTCGCGGGCACGATGCAGTCGATCGTCTTCGCCCTGATGGTGCTCGTCTTTTCCTCCACTTTCCTGAGTCCCGGCCAGGCGCTGACGGTGGGGACGATGTATCTGCTCGTGGATTACATCACGCGCTTCTTCAACCCACTATATGAAGTCGTCGGACAAATCGAAATTCTGGAACAGGCCAGGGTGGCTGCGGTGAAAGTATTTGAAATGCTGGATGAAGCGGAGGAGAAGACCGATGCGGGCAGGCTTCGTGATTTCGATGGCGGGATTGAATTCCAGAATGTCGGCTTCAGCTATTACGGTGAACACAGTGTGCTTGAAAACATCAGCATCAAAGTGTCGAAAGGGCAGACGCTGGCGCTTGTCGGCCACACCGGATCCGGGAAAAGCTCCATCATCAACCTGCTGATGCGCTTTTACGACCCCGATGAAGGGAGAATTTTATTCTCCGGCCAGGACACGTCGGTGATAAATAAGAAAGACTTGAGGTCGCATATCTCCATCGTACTTCAGGACCCTTTCATATATGCAGGGACGCTGCTGTATAACATCAGGCTGGATGACAGCAATATCAGCCCGGAAGATGCGGAACAGGCATTGACCGCCGTCGGCGGCAGAGCGCTCCTCGACCGTTTGGACGATGGATTGGACAGCGAGCTCCCTGAAAGGGGTGCGACACTTTCCCTCGGGGAGAGGCAGCTCATATCCTTTGCGCGGGCCCTTGCATTCAATCCCGACGTGCTCGTCCTCGACGAGGCGACGAGCAATGTCGACAGCGAGACGGAACAGCTGATCCAGCATGCCATGCAAGTCGTCAGCCGGGAACGCACGACATTCATCATCGCCCACCGGCTGTCCACCATCAAACACGCAGACCGGATCATCCTGCTTGAGGAAGGGCGGATCAAAGAGGCGGGCGATCATCATGAGCTGATGGCCGCAGGCGGCAGCTATGCCGAGCTGTTCAACATGCAGTTGATGCCTTCAAATATGTCAGGTTTATGAAAAGTGTCATTTGTAAATTATATCTTGCTGTATCCCCTTGATTCATAAGTGATATATAGTTAACATATAGTTATACAAAGACGACATAACAAGGTCACTTGTTCACAGGGACAACACCTTTTGATAGAACACTCTGTTCTAGATATCATATATTATATTATTATCTTTCAATAGAGGGGCCGGGAAACCGGCCCCTGTTTTTATGTGATTTTTCCGTAATATATATATTTATTAAGCGTGCCTGGATATGGTATTCTTTTATATACATGGTTTACCGGAGGAGTGGCTCAGTGAATAAACTTTTAAACAGGAATAAGATGCTGATCATCTTATTCGGAATCATTATATTGATAGTATTCATAGGATTTTCCATGACGGACAGGTCGTCGACGACGAAGGCTGAACAGTTTACAGGGGATACGGTCGCCGCCTCCCAGTCCATCATCGGGGCACCCGTCCAATTCGTTTCGAATATATTCTCGAGCGTGACGGGGATGTTCGGGGCTGCGACGGAAAACGAGGCGCTCCGCGCCCAGCTGGAAATGATGCCCCAGATGTATGCGGATATCGAACGTCTGGAGGCTGAAAACGAAAAGCTGCGGGATGCCCTTGAAGTCAGTGCAAAAAGGAAGTACAACACGATCAATTCAAGGGTGATATCCCGTTCCCAGGACCAGTGGCTGAATAACTTCACCATCGATAAAGGCGAGAATGACGGTATAGAGGAAGGGATGGCCGTCATGACACCTGAAGGCCTGATCGGCACGGTCAAACGGGTCAACGGCAACTCGAGCTTTGTCGAAATGATCACGACCAGTGTTTCCCAGAACAACTTATCGGTGGAAATCCATAATGGCGATGACACGATTTACGGTGCAATCGACCGGTATGACAGTGAAAAGGGACTGCTTGTCATCGACAACATACAAAATACTGCGACCGTCGAGGCAGGCGACCCGGTGTTCACAAGCGGCCTAACGGGGGACTTCCCGGAAGGTCTTAACGTCGGGGAAGTGGTGCAGGTTGAAAATGATGAATACGGATTGAGTCAGAATGCATTCATCCAGCTCTTCAGCGATCCATCCGAAGTGGATGTCGTGTTCGTGCTGGAGCGCGATCCGGAATCGCAGGTCGATTGATATGAGGGTCGTTGTAATATTCATGATGGCGCTCGTACTGATGTACGGAGATTTTTTATTCGCGGAATTCAGCCCCTTCAATCTTGGCCAGCTTACCGTATATACGGTACCGAAGCTCCTCCTCATGTTCATCCTCCTGATGTCGGTCTACATCAATCCGTCGATCAGCAGCTTCTTTGCGATCGTCTTCGGTGTGCTGATCGATATATACAGCGGACTTGTCTACGGGGTGCATACATTCGGCATGGTGGCCTTCGTGCTCTTCATGCATACGGCATTCAGGGTGTTCTATAAGGACTTTGTGGCGATGGGTTTCGTCGTGTTGGTCCTCACATTCCTGTATGATGCCTACGTTTATATGATCTACAGGATACTCGGCCTTGTCACGCTGCCTGTGTTCGACTACATCGCCCTCCGGGGTCTGCCCAGCCTGATATTGAATGCGCTGCTGTTCATCATCGTATTCATCATCACACTGAAGACTTCCAAAGTGCGTAAAAACCTGCTGCCCAAACATTGACACGGGGTGTGGCGGTTGGTATAATCTAGAAGTTGATAAATTTGTAAACATCAACCGCTCAATCATGGGTCCAAGTGATGAATCCACCTGTGGATGGCGTGTCTTAAACAAATCAGGAGGTGTAAGTATGTTTGCAATCATTGAAACCGGCGGTAAGCAGGTTAAAGTGGAAGAAGGTCAGACGATCTTCGTTGAAAAGCTGGAAGCAGAAGAAGGTGCAACGTTCACTTTTGACAAGGTGCTTCTCGTAGGAGGAGACAGTGTCAAAGTAGGTGCCCCTACAGTGGAAGGTGCAACTGTATCGGCGAAAGTTGAAAAACACGGCCGCGGCAAGAAGATCACAGTTGTCAAATTCAAACGCAGAAAGAACTACAAGCGTAAACAAGGTCATCGTCAGCCTTATACAAAACTGACAATCGAAAAGATCGAAGCTTAATGATTAAAGTCAATATTCATGAAGACGCCCATGGCCGCGTCAAATCATTCGAGATGAGCGGGCATGCGGATTTTGATGAGTATGGGAAAGATATTGTCTGTGCGGGTGCCTCGGCAGTCGTGTTCGGCAATGTCAATGCAGTGCTTTCCATGACGGAATCGGATCCGGAGATTGATCTCGGGGAAGACGGGGGATATCTTCATTTCAACGTCGCCGATCCGGATGATGAAAAACTGCAGACGATTCTTGGAGCGATGATCATTTCATTGAAGACGATTGAAGAAGAATACAATGAGTATATAAGAATCGAATATTTGTGAGGTGAATGACAATGCTAAAATTAAACTTACAGTTCTTTGCATCGAAAAAAGGTGTAGGTTCGACAAGAAACGGACGTGACTCCGAATCAAAACGCCTTGGTGCGAAAAGGGCGGACGGTCAATACGTCACAGGTGGATCCATCTTATTCCGTCAGCGCGGTACGAAAATCCATCCGGGTGAAAATGTAGGTCGCGGCGGCGATGATACATTGTTTGCAAAAATTGACGGCGTGGTTAAATACGAACGTCTTGGACGCAACAAAAAACGCGTTTCCGTTTATCAGGAAGCGAAATAATTTTTGTAACCTAAAGCATCAGCGGCTGCTGATGCTTTTTATTTTGATTGCATAAAAGTACATAGTATTTTTATCAATGGTATAATATTAAAGTGATTGAGGTGAGAATATGTTCGTAGATCAGGTAAAAATATTCTTAAAGTCAGGCGACGGCGGCAATGGACTCGTCGCATACAGGAGAGAGAAGTATGTGCCGATGGGCGGACCGGCCGGCGGCGACGGCGGTGACGGGGCAAGCATCATTTTCGAAGTGGATGAAGGTTTGAGGACGCTGCTTGATTTCCGCTACCAGCGCCATTTCAAGGCGAAACGCGGGGAAAACGGCATGAGTTCGAATATGCACGGTAAAAACAGCGAACCGCTCATTTTGAAAGTGCCGCCGGGCACCGTCATCAAGAAGGTCGAAGACGGTGAGACACTTGCGGACCTTACGACGCACGGCCAGCAGGCGGTCATCGCTAAAGGTGGACGCGGCGGACGCGGGAACTCGCGTTTTGCATCCAGCCGCAATCCGGCACCGGATTTTGCGGAAAACGGTGAACCGGGTGAAGAATTCGAAGTCACACTTGAACTGAAGCTGATGGCTGATGTCGGGCTGATCGGATTCCCGAGCGTCGGCAAATCGACGATTTTGAACAGTGTATCGAGGGCGAAGCCGAAGATCGGCGCCTACCACTTCACGACGATTGCACCGAATCTCGGTGTCGTGCAGTCGGGCGACGGCCGTTCATTCGTCATGGCGGATCTTCCGGGGCTCATCGAAGGGGCTGCGGAAGGCTCCGGACTCGGTCACCAGTTCCTGCGTCACATCGAGCGGACGCGTGTCATCGTCCATGTGGTGGACATCAGTGAAATGGAAGGCCGCGATGCTGTGGAGGATTACCACGCCATCCGCAGGGAACTCGGTGAATACAATCCGGTGCTCCTTGAACGTCCTGAAATCATCGTCCTGAACAAGACGGATCTGCTGGAGGATAAGGAAGTCATCGACTTGTTCATCGAGGAAGTCGGCAGTGATAAGGAAATCATCCCGATATCCGCTGCGACCAATGAAAACCTGCAGCCGCTGCTCTACAGGATTGCCGACGCACTTGATGCCGCAGAAGAGGCGGAAGTGGAAATCGATGAGACTGAAGAGCGTGTCGTATACAGGCATGAAAAAGACCCGGATGCATTCAAGATCAGCCGTGATGATGACGGTGCCTATGTTGTCAGCGGGCCGAGCATCGAGCGGATGTTCATGATGACCGATTTCAACCGGGATGCTGCAGTCAGGAGATTTGCCCGCCAGATGCGTTCAATGGGCATTGATGATGCCCTTCGCGAAAGAGGGATCCAGACAGGGGATACTGTGAGGATACTTGGCGGAGAATTTGAATTTGTAGAATAGGTGAGGAAATGTATCAGTATATAGAAGGTACCGTGGCAAAAGTGTCCCCCCACAACATCACGATAGACGTCTCGGGTGTCGGGTATTTGATTCATGTCCCGAACCCATTCCGTTTTGAGAGTGATCTGGGGACGAAGCTCCGCATATTCACTGAATTGATCATCAGGGATGACAGCCACACTTTGTACGGTTTCAAGGAGGAGGAAGAAAAGTCACTCTTCCAGAACCTGCTCAAAGTGAAGGGCATCGGCCCGAAAAGTGCACTTGCCATACTGGCATCGAGTGCACCGGACGATATCATCACTGCAATCGAGCGGGAAGATCAGGCGTTCATGAGCAAGTTCCCGGGGATCGGGAAAAAGACCGCAAGCCAGATCATCCTTGATCTGAAAGGTAAACTTGAAGCGGGCGGCGGATCTTCCGCACCGGTGGATGACGATCATGTCAAAGAAGCGGTGCTTGCACTTGAAGCCCTCGGCTACAGCAGGAGGGAACTTGCCAAAGTGGAGAAGAAACTGCATGCAGAAAGCTTTGAATCGGTGGATGCCGCAGTGAAGGCAGGCCTGAAATTATTAGTTCAATAGAGGTGTTATTATGAATGTACATGATGACAGAATTTTAGATGAACATCAGAATGTGGATGATATGGATATTGAAATGTCCCTCCGTCCCGAGTATTTGAAGCAGTATATCGGACAGAGTGCGATGAAGAGGAATCTTGAAGTGTTCATTGAAGCTGCAAAAATCCGCGGGGAAGCGCTCGACCATGTCATTTTGCACGGCCCGCCGGGTCTCGGCAAGACGACGCTTTCGAACATCATCGCCCGGGAGATGGAAGTCAATATCCGCACGACTTCCGGGCCGGCCATAGAGCGTGCGGGGGATCTCGCCGCCATTTTGTCGAGCCTTGAGCCCGGGGACGTCCTGTTCATTGATGAAATCCATCGTCTGCCGCGTGCTGTCGAGGAAATCCTGTATTCAGCCATGGAAGACTTTTTCATCGACGTCGTGATCGGCAAGGGCGAAGAGGCGAGGAGCATCCGCATCGACCTGCCGCCGTTCACACTCGTCGGTGCGACCACGCGTTTCGGCAGCCTGAGTGCGCCGCTGCGCGACCGTTTCGGCGTCCAGCTGAGGCTTGAGTACTATGATATCGACAGCCTGATCACCATCGTGCACAGGACATCTGAAATCTTCAACATCGATATCGATGAAGACAGTGCCATCGAACTTGCGAAGCGTTCGAGGGGGACGCCGAGGATCGCGAACCGCCTCCTCAGACGGGTCAGGGACTTTTCCATGGTCAAAAATGAGACGTCGGTCTCCCTTGAGACGACCAACCACGCCCTGAAGGTGCTTGAAGTCGATCCGATGGGTCTCGATCCGGTGGACCACCGCATCATGAACACCATCATCGATACATATAATGGCGGTCCGGTCGGACTGGAGACGGTTGCTGTATCGATAGGGGAGGAAGTCATCACCCTGCTTGATGTATACGAGCCTTTCCTGATCCAGCAGGGCTTCCTTGAGCGGACGCCGAGGGGCCGCAGGGCGACGGCGAAAAGTTATGAGTATTTCAAACAGGGCGTACAGCCGAAAGTTTTTGGAAATGAGGAATGATTTTGAAGCTTGAAGAGTTTGATTTTGAACTGCCGGAAAATTTGATCGCACAGACACCACTGGAAAACCGCACAGCAAGCCGGCTGCTCGCATTGAATAAAAAGGACGGCACAATTGAAGACGGCACGTTCAGTGATATCGTCAAGTACTTCGATAAGGGCGATGTGCTCGTCCTGAATGATACGAAAGTGCTGCCTGCACGCCTGTATGGTGTGAAGGAGGATACGGGTGCGAAAATAGAGATGCTCCTCCTCACCCCGGTGGAAGGCGGTTATGAAGTGCTGATCCGCCCGGCCAGGAAAGTGAAGGAGGGGACGAAGGTCGTCTTCGGCAATGGCGAGCTCGTTGCAGAATGCACTGCAACTTTCGATGAGGGCATCCGTCATGTGAAGCTGCATCATGAAGGGATACTTGAAAATGTCCTCGATGCACTCGGTGAGATGCCGCTCCCGCCTTACATCAAGGAAAGGCTTGAGGATAAGGACAGATACCAGACGGTGTATGCAAAGGAAACCGGTTCGGCTGCAGCGCCGACCGCAGGACTCCATTTCACAAATGAACTGCTTGAAGAGATTGAAGCATCCGGCGTCAAAATCGTCTATATCACCCTCCATGTCGGCCTCGGCACCTTCAGGCCGGTGAGTGCAGAGACGATCGAGGATCATAAGATGCACTCGGAATATTATTTGATTTCAGGTGAAACCGCTGATATATTGAATGAGGCGAAAAGTGCCGGCCAAAGGATCATCAGTGTGGGCACGACCAGCACGCGGACACTCGAGACGGTCGTGAGGGACCACGGCATGTTCAAAGCCGCAAGCGGATTTACGGACATTTTCATATATCCGGGGTTCAAGTATCAGGCTGTGGACACGCTCATCACGAATTTCCATCTGCCGAAATCCTCGCTCGTCATGCTGGTGAGCGCATTCAGTTCAAGGGAGAATATCCTGGATGCATATCAACACGCCGTTGAAAAAGGTTACCGCTTCTTCAGTTTTGGGGATGCGATGATCATCCATGGAGGTAAAAAAGATGGCAATACGCTATGAACATATAAAGACATGTAAACAGACGGGCGCACGGCTCGGCAAGCTCCATACGCCGCACGGTGTGATCGATACACCGATCTTCATGCCGGTCGGGACACTTGCGACGGTAAAGTCCATGACACCCGAAGAACTTGCAGATATAGGGAGTCAGATCATACTGTCGAACACTTACCACTTGTGGCTCAGACCGGGCAGCGACCTCATCCGGGAAGCGGGCGGACTCCATAAGTTCATGAACTGGGATAAGCCGATACTGACCGACTCGGGAGGATTCCAGGTATTCAGCCTGAGCGATACACGGAAGATCGAAGAGGAGGGCGTCCATTTCAGGAGCCATCTCGACGGGTCCAAACTGTTCCTGAGCCCGGAAGGCGCCATGGACATCCAGCATGACCTCGGCTCCGACATCATGATGTCATTTGATGAATGTCCGCCGATACCTGCTGAACACAAATATGTGAAGGATTCGATAGAGCGGACGACAAGGTGGGCCGAAAGGGGCCTCGAACACCATCTGAAAAAGGGCCGGGATAAAGATCAGGCACTGTTCGGCATCGTCCAGGGCGGCGAATATGAAGATCTACGCGCCCAAAGTGCAAAAGACCTGGTCAGCATGGACTTTCCGGGCTATTCCATCGGCGGGCTGTCCGTCGGTGAACCGAAGCCGGTGATGTACAGGATGCTCGAGCACACCATCCCGCTGCTTCCGGAAAATAAGCCCCGCTACCTGATGGGCATCGGTTCTCCGGACTCCCTCATCGAAGGTGTCATCCGCGGAGTGGATATGTTCGACTGTGTGCTGCCGACCAGGATCGCAAGGAACGGAACGACCATGACATCGAAAGGCAGGGTGGTTGTGAAAAACAAAAAATTCGAACGTGATTTCACGCCGCTCGACCCGAACTGCGATTGTTATACATGTAAAAATTACACTAAAGCCTATCTTCGCCATCTTTTTAAAGCAGATGAAATACTCGGGCTCAGACTTACCACTTATCATAACCTGTATTTTCTGTTAAAATTGATGGAAGATGTTCGAAGTGCGATTTTAAATGATAATTTATTGGATTTTAAAGAAGCGTTTTTCGAGTCATATGGATTGAATGTTGAAAATCCAAAAAACTTTTAAAGGAGTGTTATAAGAAGAATGGAATTTATCATGCCACTATTACCTTTTATTGCAATCATCCTGGTAATGTATTTCCTGATGATCCGCCCTGCCCAAAAGAAGCAGCGTGAGGTCCAGCAAATGCAGGAATCATTGCAGAAGGGCGATGACATCATCACCATCGGCGGTGTTCACGGCCGTGTCGAGTCATTCGACCAGAAGCATATGTACATCCTCACGGATGATCAGGGTACAGTACTCAAGTTCGAAAGAGTTGCATTAAAAGAAGTTGTTAAATAATCCAAAGTCGGCACTCGTTGTCGGCTTTTATATTTTAATTTGGCATCATTAACGTTATAATGGGTACGTTAAGTTGTGAAAAAATAGAGGTGTCACATTTGAGGAATAAGTTAAGTTACATAATTTTGGCTTTGATCGTGAGCATCGGCCTGGTGACGGTCGTCTCACTCACTGCAGAAGATGTTGGGGAGGACGTCAGTCTCGGGCTCGACCTGCAGGGCGGATTCGAAGTGCTGTACGAAGTGGAACCGCTGAATGAGGGGGACGAAATTGATGATACGGCAGTCACCAGCACTGCGAGTACACTGGATTCCCGTGTGAACGTCCTCGGGGTCTCGGAACCCAATATACAGATAGAAGAGGGGAACAGGATCAGGGTCCAGCTTGCCGGCGTGGAGGATCAGACTGAGGCGAGGGAGCTGCTCAGCACACAGGCTGAACTGACCATCCGGGATGTGGAGGACAATCTCCTCCTGTCGGGTGCCGACCTGGTCGAAGGTGGTGCAAGCCAGAACTTCGATGAATTCAACAACCCGATTGTCTCCTTGGAACTGAGGGATGCGGAGCAGTTCAGGGACATCACGGAAGAGATTTCCGAGCGCCCGCCGGGTGAGAACCTGATGGTCATCTGGATGGACTTCGTCGAAGGGGAGGATTCCTTCATCGAGGAAGCCCAGAAGGAAGATCCGAAATTCATCTCCGCTCCGACTGTGAGTGAGCCGATCTACTCGACGGAAGTCATGATTTCCGGCGGTTTTGAAGGCCAGGAAGGCGTGGAGCGTGCACAGAATATCGCGGCACTTTTGAACTCCGGTTCCCTGCCTGTGCAGCTCACCGAGGTGTATTCGACTTCCGTCGGGGCGCAGTTCGGTGAGCAGGCGCTGCAGGAGACGCTCATCGCGGGCCTGATCGGTGTCGTGCTCGTATTCATATACATGATTGGATTTTACAGGCTGCCGGGTCTGGTGGCGACGGTCACGCTGATCGTCTATATCTACCTGACGGTTTTGGGCTTCAATATGATCAACGGGGTCCTGACACTCCCGGGAATCGCCGCCCTCATACTCGGGGTCGGGATGGCGGTCGATGCCAACATCATTTTATATGAACGGCTGAAAGACGAACTGCGGATCGGCCGCAACATAAAGACGGCTTACAAAAAAGCGGCGCAGAATTCGATCTGGACGATCCTGGATGCAAACATCACCACCTTGATAGCAGGCCTTGTGCTGTTTGCATTCGGCACGAGCAGTGTGAAAGGGTTCGCCACCATGCTGATCCTTTCCATCGTGATGAGCTTCGTCACTGCTGTATTCCTGACAAGGGTGCTGATGAGGCTCATCATCCATTCCGGTTACCTGAACGACAAATTGTGGTTGTTCGGAATCAGGGAAAAAGACAGGTTCAAACTGAGCGAAGGCAAGGATATCGAAGATCTGAAGACACCTTGGGATCGATTCGATTTCGTGAAGCATACGAAGAAATACTTCATCTTCAGCGGGGTGCTCCTGCTGCTCGGCCTTGGCGCACTCGCCGTCTTCAACCTTAACCTCGGTGTGGATTTCACAAGCGGCACAAGGGCGGATATCGAGACGACCGATGAAGCCGGTGTGGACGAAGTGGAAGCCACACTCGCAGAACTCGGCACGCCGCCGGACAGCATCACCACCTCCGGTGAAAATATCGTGGTGGCACGGTACACCGTTGATCTGTCGCAGGATGAAGTGACGATGCTCCAGGACACTTTCGAAGAAATGTACGGCACGGTCCCTATGATCAGCACCGTCAGCCCGACCATCGGCCAGGAACTGGTGCGGAATGCGATACTCGCCCTGCTGATCGCGTCGGCCGGCATCATCATTTATGCATCCATTCGCTTCGAGTGGCGGATGGCATTGCCGGCGGTCATTGCGCTGATGCATGATGTGTTCATAATGGTCGCTTTGTTCTCAATACTCAGGATAGAAGTGAACATCACGTTCATCGCTGCCGTCCTGACCATCGTCGGTTATTCCATAAATGACACGATTGTGACATTTGACAGGATCCGTGAGAACCTGCGCAAAATCAAGGTGATCCGGAGCGAGGAGACGATCGATATGATCATCAACCGGTCACTCAGGCAGACGGCGACCCGGTCCATCAATACGGTGCTTACAGTCTTCCTGGTCGTACTGCTTCTCGTGATGTTCGGAAGCAGTTCGATATTCGGCTTCAGCCTCGGTCTGCTGATCGGGCTGGTGAGCGGGGTCTATTCCTCCTTCTTCATCGCCATCCAGCTGTGGGGCGTCCTGAAGAAGCGCCAGCTCAGGAAGAACGATGGTGAACTGGTCGTCTATGAAGACAGCAAAACGAATGATGAGAAGATCTTAGTTTAATACTATTTAAGAATGCCTGGAGGTTCCGGGCATTTTTTTGAAGGATGAAGAATCTATGTTTAAATCCAAGTATGAATGGAAAGTCCGTAATACTGGCGAAGTGCTGCCGGAGTCACTCAAAAAAAAATACCGCCTGAACAGCTTAGAGCAGCATATATTGGAAAACCGGGGCTATACGACCGACGAACAGCTTAAAAGCCTCTACGAAACCGGGACCCATGATGAGAATGGCATCTTCTCCATGGATGAGGCCGTCTCGAGAATAGAAACAGCTGTGGCCGGAGGGGAAGGCATCCTCATATACGGCGACTTCGATGCGGATGGCATCACGAGCACCGCGATTCTTTACTCGGCACTGAAAAGTGCCGGTGCGGTTGTGGATTATATCATCCCAAACAGGATCGAGCATGGGTACGGTCCGAATATCGATCTCTTCAAATCACGGGTCGTCGGCCGCTATGATCTTGTGATCACGGTGGACAACGGCGTTGCTGCAGTGGATGAGATCGGATTCTTGAAAAGTGAAGGCATCGATGTGATTGTAGCGGATCACCATGAGTTTGCACATACACTGCCTGATGCAATCATCGTCCACGCTGCACATCCGGAAGGGGAGTATCCGTTTGAACACCTTGCCGGTGTCGGGATCACCTATAAACTGATCACCGCCCTCGGGCTCGCCACTGCCGACATGCTCCAGCTCGTGGCCATCGGCACGGTCGCGGATATGGTCAGCATCACCGGTGAAAATAAAAAGCTCGTCATCGACGGTCTGCAGCAGATCAACGCAAACCCTTCGACGGGGGTAAGGACGCTGCTGTCCGTTTCGGGACACACGGGTTCCGTGGATGAGGAAACCATCGGCTTCGGCATTGCCCCGAGGCTGAACAGTTCAGGGCGGATTGCAGATGCGGAAATCGCAGTCGAATTACTGCTGACGGAAGATCGTACGAAAGCTTTCGAGCTGGCCTCGGAACTTGAGGCCCTGAACGATGAAAGGAAAGAGATCGTCATTGAAACATTCACCGATGCAACCGGACTCTATGAAGAGGATGAGGACATCATCATCGTCCGCGGTGAAGACTATCATCCCGGTGTCATCGGCATCGTCGCCTCGAAACTGACGGAGGCTTACGGCAAGCCCGCCATCGTCTTCACTTTGGACGGTGCCGTATACAGGGGCTCCGCCCGTTCGATCGACGGGTTGAACCTGCTTGAGGCTGTGAGGGAAAAGGATGGATTCATCAGCAAAATCGGCGGCCATTCACAGGCGTTCGGCATCGAAGTGGCGGCTCATGAATTCAATGAATTCAAAGAGGCCGTCGAACAGCATTTCAAGGACAAGGAACTGTCACTCAAACCCGTGAAATACATCGACATGATGATTGAAAAAGATGAGTTCAAATTGGCCGAATTCGAACGGTTCGAAAATTTGAAGCCTTTCGGGCAGGGTTTCACCAGGCCCATCTTCATGATCAATCAGGGCCGCATCGAGAGCGTGCGGCAGGTCGGCAAAGACAGGAACCACATCAAAATCACCTTTCAGGACATATCCATCGACACCATCGGCTTCAACTTCGGGCATCTCTTCCATGAAGTGTCCGCCGGGGACAGGATCAGCCTTGTCGGGACGGTCAACATCAATGAATTCAACCAGACGAGGTCACTTCAGATGATCATCCAGGATGCGGAAATATCCAATGTCCAGATCATTGATATGCGCAGCCGGGTGAACCAGAACTTCGACATGATATCGGTTGAAGATCATTTTTTGATCAACCGCGGCAGGGAGAAGAAGTCCCAAAACTATTACCATTACGGTGAGCAGCTACCTTTTGCGATTGACACGCTCGTGCTGCGTGATCTGCCGGAGTCACTCGAGCTGCTCGGAGAATCGATCAGAAACATCCACGTCTCCAAGATCATCATGATCTTCAATACGAAGGAAGAATTTTATTTCACCGGGGCGCCGGACTTCGGCCTTGTGGAAGGCGTATACCAGCTGATCGGCAACAGGGAGGACGGTTCCATCAATCTGGCCACCGACGCCCATGCTTTTGCGGCACACTTCAATATCAGCATGAAAATATTAAAAATGGTCACAGATATACTGGAAGAACTCGGGAAAATCGAAGTGAAAAATGGTATAATCAATAAGAAAGATACAAATAACGAACTCACTGAAAGTGAAGTCGAAAATTCGAAGGTTAAATCTGCCATCGATCAGAGGATTCAATCAGAGGCTAAATTGAAAATGTCCTCGACACAGGAATTGAAGAACTACATTAAGATATTGATTGCAGATGATGGAGGAAATAATGAATCTTAAAGAGTATGTATCAGAAGTACAGGATTGGCCCAAGAAGGGTGTAAGCTTCAAGGACATCACGACGATCATGGACAACGGCGAGGCGTATGGCTACGCGACCGACCAGATCGTCGAGTTTGCCAGGGAAAAGGAAGTCGATATCGTCGTCGGACCGGAGGCGAGGGGGTTCATCATCGGATGTCCCGTGGCGTACAGCATGGGCATCGGTTTTGCGCCTGTCAGGAAAGCGGGCAAGCTGCCGCGAGAAGTCATAGAGTATGAATATGACCTCGAGTACGGCTCGAACACGCTGGCGATGCACAAAGATGCGATCAAACCGGGTCAGCGGGTGCTGATCACAGACGATCTGCTCGCCACAGGCGGAACGATCGTCGCGACGATCAAGCTCGTCGAGGCACTCGGCGGCATCGTCGCCGGAATCGCGTTTCTGATCGAGCTTGAATACCTTGGCGGCAGGAAGCTGCTTGAAGGTTATGATGCGATATCATTAATCTCATATGATTCTTAAAAAGTCTGTAAAACCAGGCTTTTTTTTATAGCGGGATTTATTTGTTTTATGAATTATAGTATGATGGTTCTATCTATTTTAATATAAGGGCGGTGAAGGTCATGAGCAGGGAATATCCATATACGAGAGACGATGTCATAAAAATGTGTGAAGCTTATTTGTCCGACGATGACTTGAAGATGATCAAAAAAGCTTATGACCTGGCATTTGAAGCACATGACGGGCAGTTCAGGAAAAACGGTTTGCCTTACATACTCCATCCGGTCCAGGTGGCGGGGATATTGGCTGAACTGAAGCTGGACGGCCCGACGATCATCGCAGGGTTCCTGCATGATGTCGTCGAGGATACAATCTACACTTATGATGATCTCGTCGAGATGTTCAATGAAGAGGTCGCAATCATCGTGGACGGCGTGACAAAGCTCGAGAAGGTGAAATACCGTTCCCGCCAGCAGCAGCAGGCCGAAAACCACCGTAAATTATTCGTGGCCATCGCAAAGGACATCCGGGTCATATTAGTGAAGCTCGCCGACCGGCTGCACAACATGCGGACGCTGAAGGCCATGCCTGAAGACAAACAGTACAGAACATCGCTTGAAACGCTTGAAATCTACGCACCGCTCGCTCACAGGCTCGGTATTTCAAGCATCAAATGGGAGCTTGAGGATACGGCGCTCCGTTACATTGAACCGAAGCAGTATTTCAAGATCGTGAGCATGATGAAGAAGAAGCGCAGCGAGCGTGAGGACGTCATCAGCGAGGCCATCGATAAAATCGAAGCGGAAATGAAGAAGACGAATATCGAGGGCAGCCTGTCGGGCAGGCCGAAACACATCTACAGTATATACAAGAAGATGAAGAAGCAGAGCAAGCAGTTCGACCAGATATTCGACCTGCTGGCTGTCCGGGTTCTGGTGGATAACATCAAGGACTGCTACGCGGTCCTCGGCGTGATCCATACGATCTGGAAGCCGCTGCCGGGACGGTTCAAGGATTATATCGCGATGCCGAAGCCGAACATGTACCAGTCTCTGCATACGACGGTCGTCGGGCCGCAGGGTGACCCGCTTGAGATACAGATCAGGACTTATGAAATGCATGAAATAGCGGAGCACGGGGTTGCTGCTCACTGGGCTTACAAAGAAGGCAAGGATACGGGCATCGACTGGTTCAAGGAACTCGTCGACCAGGAAACGTCATCACCCGATGCCGAGGAATTCATGGAAGCGCTGAAGACGGATCTTTTGAGTGATAAAGTCTACGTCTTCACGCCGAACGGCGATGTGATCGAACTGCCGAAAGGTGCGGTGCCGATCGACTTTGCCTATCAGGTGCACTCGGAAGTCGGCAACCGGATGATCGGCGCCAAGGTGAACGGGAAAATCGTCACGATCGACCATCCGCTGGAAACGGGGGACATCGTCGAGATCAGGACGAGCAAGCAGTCGTACGGGCCGAGCATGGACTGGCTGAAGCTTGTGAAATCAAGCAGCGCCAAAAATAAAATCAGATCATTCTTCAAAAAGCAGGACCGGGCAAGCAATATTGAAAAGGGCAGGCTCGCGGTCGAAGCGGAAATCAAAAAGCGCGAACACAAGCCGGATGATATATTGAAGGATAAGTACATCGAACCGGTGCTCGACAGGTACAACCTGAACAATGAAGAGGATTTGTATGCGATGATTGGCTTTGGCGGTGTGACCGCACAGCAGGTGGCGAACCGCCTGATGGAGAAATTCAAGTCATCCGAAGGTGCCACGGCCAATGATGTAGAGGATATCGACCGGTCGCATCACTATAAGGAGATATCCACCGAATCCGGAGTTTATGTGGAAGGTATGGACAACCTGCTCATCAACTTATCCAAATGCTGCAACCCCATACCTGGTGACGACATCACCGGTTACATCACAAAAGGGCACGGGGTCAAAGTCCACGTATCGAGCTGCCCGAATATCGTCAACGAAACGGAACGCATCATCGATGTGGGCTGGGTCAAAAATAAGAATAAGGACCGGAAATATCAGGCGGACCTTGAAATCAGAGGATATGACCGTGCAGGCCTCGTGAACGAAATATTGAATGTCATCGCCAGCACCAAATTCCCGATTACCCACGTAAATGCCAAAAGCGACGTGGATAAATATGCCAAGGTCAATGTGTCCGTGATGGTCCAGAATACGACCGACCTGTACCGGATCGTCGATAAGATCAAACAGCTTAAAGATATTTACAGTGTCGAGCGAGTATTTAAATGAGGTGAAAAGATGAAGGTGGTTCTACAGAAAGTCAGGGATGCCCGTGTGGTGAAACAGGATCTGTATAATGAGATCAATCACGGATATGTACTCCTTGTAGGTGTCAGTGAAGAATCGACGTCGGCGGATGCAGTGAAGCTTGCCGAAAAGATCGCAAAATCCAGGAACTTCGAAGATGATGAAGATAAAATCAACCTTTCGATCGATGATGTCAAAGGCGAAATTTTGAGCATTTCCCAGTTCACCCTGTATGCCGATGTCAAAAAGGGCAACCGGCCGAGCTTCACTCGGGCTGCCAAGAGTGACCGTGCAATCGAATTGTACAAAGAATTCAATACGGCACTCGAAAGCTATGGCCTGACGGTGAAAGAGGGCTTTTTCGGCGAGCACATGAATGTTTACATCAATAACGACGGCCCCATCACCATCATTTACGAGTCCAGGGACGGCAAGATCCTCTGATGAACAGTGTAAGGAAAGGTGCGGATGGGTTCGTACAAACATTCATCCGGTTTTTAAAGAACAGGAAGCCTGCCTACCTTATCCCGCTCTTCTTCATTTTATCTGCAGTTGCGGTCATATCAATTGTCTACTTCATGTTTTTGACCGTGTCGGCCCTTGCCGGGGGCGGGGATGATGAAGAATGGACTTACGTCGCGATGGATTTTGACCAGGAAGCGGATATATCATTCGACGGGGAGACAATCATCATCGATCCCGGCCACGGTGGCAGGGACCCCGGCGCTCCGAGCGTATCGGGCAAGACGGAGGCTGAAATCGTCTACAGCATCGCCCTCAAGACTGCAGAAACGCTTGAAGCTGCAGGCGCCGATGTCGAATTCACGAGAGGGCAGGATGAATATGCCTCGCTCGATGACAGGGAAGTCCAGGGGGACTTATTCATCAGCCTGCATAGTGATGCGATGAACGACGCTTCCATCACCGGCTTCACGACATATTACACGTATGAATACCAGCGTGAATTTGCGGAAACGATGAACACTGCACTGGACGGATATTCAAAGTTCCGCAACCGCGGTACGCATCAGTCGAATTATCAGGTCACATGGCAGCTCGATTATCCCGCAGTCCTGATCGAACTGGGTTATTTGAGCAATGAAATCGACGACAGGCTGTTATCCGATGAAGCATACCAGGACTTGATGGCCCGGGCCATCGTCGAAGGCATACACGATTATTTGTATTGATTGTCTTGACTTTGAATGGCCGAATGACTAATATATACATTAATATAAATGAAAATCATTTGATCTGAAGAGGGTATATCACAGCGGGTTCCAGAGATGTTCACATATGCTGAAAGTGAACACCCGTAAAATATATCTGCCGACACTTCGGAGGAGATGCTGTCATTGACAGACGGTGGCAATCGTTATCATGCCAAAGGATCGATCCGGAGCGGGATCGGTCAAATTAGGGTGGCAACACGGCAATTTCGTCCCTTATACCTTTCGAGGTATAAGGGGCTTTTTTTATTTTATGAGGAGTGGTGAAGAATGATTCAAATACCAAGAGGGACGCAGGACATACTGCCCGGGGAAAGTTACAAGTGGCAGGTCATAGAAGAGAAGTTGAGGGAAATCGCTGCAAATTACAATTACCGGGAAATCCGCACCCCTGTCTTTGAAGCGACAGAGCTGTTCGTGAGGGGCGTCGGCGGCTCGACGGATATCGTGAACAAGGAAATGTACACTTTCGAGGACAAGGGCGGGCGCAGCCTGACTTTGAGGCCTGAAGGCACGGCACCGGTCGTGAGGAGCTATATCGAAAACAAGATGCAGCACGACGTCAACCAGCCGGTGAAAGTGTTCTACAAGGAACCGATGTTCAGATACGAGCGGAAACAGAAGGGACGCTACCGCCAGTTCGTACAGTTCGGCATTGAAGCCATCGGTGTGGAAGATCCGCTGATTGATGTCGAGGTGCTGAGCATGCTCATGCACATTTACCAGTCGTTCGGACTGAAGAACCTGAAACTCTATATCAACTCGATCGGCGACCATCAGAGCCGGAAGGAATACAACGATGCGCTCGTCAGCCATTTTGAACCGAGGATCGATGAATTCTGTGCCGACTGCCAATCCAGAATCGACACAAACCCGATGAGGATCCTCGACTGCAAAAAAGACAGGGATCACGAACTGGTCAAAACAGCGCCCGTCATCTATAACTTCCTGAATGAAGAGTCCAAGGCATATTTCGAGACGGTGAAGGAAAAGCTGACCGATATAGGCATCGAATATGAAGTGGATTACAACCTGGTCAGGGGGCTCGATTATTATACACATACCGCTTTCGAGCTGATGAGTGATGCTGAAGGCTTCGGCGCGATCACCACGCTTTGCGGCGGCGGCCGGTATAACGGCCTGCTCGAACTGCTGGACGGCCCGCACGAGACCGGCATCGGATTTGCACTCAGCATAGAGCGGCTGCTGATGGCCCTGGAGGCGGAAGGCATTGAGCTTGAACAGCCTAAAGGCATCAAGCTGTACATCTGCACGATGGATGACAATTCATTTGATAAGGCCGGCACTCTGCTGCATGAGCTCAGGACGAAGGGCATCAGCGCCGATATGGATTATAAGCGCAGGAAATTGAAAGCCCAGATGAAAGATGCCGACAGGAAACGTGCTGAACATGTCATCGTCCTCGGGGAAGATGAAATCAATTCCGGCGAGGTCGAGCTCAAGAGCATGCAGGACGGGGCGTCCCAGAAGATGAACATAGATGAACTGAAAAACTACTTGGAGGATTAAAAAATGACTAGAGCATTCATTTCAGAAACGATTGGCAAAGAGGCGGGGGCATCCGTCCAACTATCCGGCTGGGTCCAGAGAAGGCGCGACCTCGGCGGACTGATCTTCATTGACCTCAGGGACCGGAGCGGTGTCATCCAGATCGTCTTCAATCCGGAAGTTTCGGAAAAGGCGCTGAACACAGCGGAAGATGTACGGAGTGAATACGTCATCAATATAAACGGTACGATATCAAAGAGGGATGCATCACAGGTCAATCCGAATATCGATACCGGGGAAATCGAGGTCATCGTTGATGAAATCGATGTGATTTCAAAGGCGAAAACACCGCCGTTCCATATTCAGGACGAGACCGTCACCGAAGACGTCAAACTGAAGTACAGATATCTGGACTTGAGGCGGCCGAAACTGCAGAACATCCTGAAGCTGCGTCACCGCCTGAAGCAGAGTGTGAGCCGCTTTTTGGATGAAGAAGGTTTCATCGATGTTGAGACGCCTGTACTTTCAAAATCAACACCGGAAGGTGCACGGGATTATCTCGTCCCATCACGCGTGCATGAAGGTGAATTTTACGCACTCCCGCAGTCGCCGCAGATTTACAAGCAGCTGCTGATGCTTTCCGGAATGGAGAAGTACTATCAGATCGTCAAATGTTTCAGGGATGAGGACCTGCGCGCCGACAGGCAGCCGGAATTCACGCAGATCGATATCGAACAGTCATTCGTCGGTCAGGAAGATGTCATCGCACTGAATGAAAGAATGATCACGCAGATCATGAAAGACGTCAAGGGCGTGGAAGTCACCACACCGTTCCAGAGAATCACCTATGATGAAGCCATGGCGAAGTACGGCGTGGATAAACCGGATACACGGTTCGGTCTGTACCTTCAGGACATCACCGAATTCAGCAGGACGACGGAATTCAAAGTATTCAAATCCACGGCGGAATCGGGCGGCATGGTGAACGCACTTGTCGTGCCGGATCAGGCGGATGCTTATTCAAGGAAAGACATAGACAAGCTTGAAAGCTTTGTGAAGACATATGGCGCCAAAGGTCTCGCGTGGATGAAATCTTCGGAAGATGGATTCACCGGGCCGATTGCGAAATTCTTTGATGAAGAAAAACAGGCTGAGCTCAAATCTTTGCTCGGCATCGGCTCAAACGACCTGGTGCTGTTTGTGGCTGATAAGAAAAAAGTCGTCCATGCATCACTCGGGAACCTGCGCAACAAGCTCGGGAAAGATCTTGGACTGATCGATAAGGAACAGTTCAACTTCCTGTGGGTGACGGACTGGCCGCTCCTTGAGTATGATGAGGACAATGACCGTTACGTCGCCGCCCACCATCCATTCACCTCACCGAAGAAAGAGGATGAAGACAAGCTTGAGACTGCACCGGAAGAAGTGAAGGCCAATGCCTACGACATCGTCTTGAACGGCTATGAACTCGGCGGGGGCTCTATCCGCATCCACGACAGGGTGCTGCAGGAGCGGATGTTCCGTGCACTCGGATTCACCGATGAAGAGCGGGATGAGCAGTTCGGATTCCTGCTTGAGGCATTCACATACGGTGCACCGCCCCATGGCGGCATCGCCTACGGCTTCGACCGCTTCGTCATGCTGCTTGCAGGCACCGACAACATCAGGGACGTCATCGCATTCCCTAAAACCGCAAGTGCAAGCGATCTGATGATGAACGCACCGTCAGCCGTATCCGAAGATCAGCTGGAGGAACTGCACATCAGCGTGAAAACAGAAGAGTGATATACTTGCCTGCTGCAGGAGATTTCATATAAGAATAGTTTTACCCCGGAACCGTACAGAATAGCTCTGTACGGTTTATTTATGTGAAAAATTTACTATTTACATTATACTTGCATGTTTATTATGGTTTTCACATTTCTGACATATAGGTCTACAATTTGAAGTTTATTCCACTGTTGGAAGCGGGAAGACACGGGTTGAATGATTATATGGAAAGGTGATATAAATGTTGGAATCAGGAAACCAGGAAATGGATTTTTTGGAAACCGGCAGAAGTCCTGCGACAGGAAAGCGCGGAGCCGTGACAACGCCGCATTACCTTGCGACGCAGGCCGGTGAGAACATCATAAGAAGAGGCGGCCATGCTGTAGAAGCAGCGATTGCTTCGAATGCTGTGCTGTCGGTTGTATATCCCCATATGGCAGGTATCGGCGGGGATTTATTCGCCCTCATCAAAGACGGGAATGAGGACAATGTACGTGCCATGAACGGCAGCGGTAAAGCTGCAGGGAAGGCGACGATCGATTTTTTCAAAGAGAAAGGATATGACAGCATACCCGAGGAAGGGCCGCTGTCGAGCGGGACCGTGCCGGGTACGGTTGCGGCATGGGAAGCGATGCATGAAAAATACGGCCGTCTGGAATGGGCGGAGCTTTTTGAAGAAGCCGTTTATCACGCGGAAGAAGGTTTTCCGGTGACGGAGAAGCTTGCGGATTTCATAATCCAGGAGAAGGATAAGATCGATCAGCATGATAAGACTGCTGCTGTTTTCATACCGGACGGAGAGCCATTGAAAACGAATGATATTTTAGTGCAGAGTGAGCTTGCCGAAACATTGAAAAGCATCGCAAAAGAAGGTGCTTCGGCTTTCTATGAAGGAGAAGTGGGAGAGAAGATGACTGCTTCACTTCAGGATGCAGGCGGACTGCTGTCGATGGAGGATCTGAAAAATCATAAAAGTGAATGGCAGGATCCGATATCCACGACTTACCGTGATGACTATGAAGTTTATCAATTGAAGCCCAATACACAGGGCGTTGCAGCATTGATGATGCTGAATATTTTCAACCAATTTGATTTCAACCGCTTAAGAGATAACACCCCTCAATATTACCACCTCATGGCAGAAGCAGCTAAGATTACATTTCAATACAGGGACCAGTGGGTGACAGATCCTGATAAGGAACATGTACCCGTCGATGAACTGCTCTCGGATGAACAGACCACCCGGATGCTGGATCATTTCAGTGAAGACAAAGCGAATTTACAGGAAGATCTGAATCGTCTGCCTGCGCTTAAAACCAACAGGGATACGACGTATTTCGCAGCAGTCGATGGAGAGGGCAATGCCGTGTCCATGATACAGAGCGTTTACCATGAATTCGGCTCAGGATTCATGGCAGACGGCGGCTTCCTGCTGCAGAACAGGGGCTCGTTCTTTTCCCTGGACGGCAATCACATCAACAGGCTGGAACCAGGCAAGAAGACGTTCCATACAATCATGCCGGCCATGGTGATGAAGAACGGCAGACCTTATCTTCTGATGGGTTCAATGGGCGGCGAAGGACAGCCGCAGACCCAGAGTGCCCTCATCACAAGGATCGTCGACTTCGGCTACAACGTCCAGCAGGCGATTGAAGCACCGAGATGGCTGTACGGCCGCACATGGGGCGATGACAGTGACTCGCTGAAATTCGAAAAGCGTGTTGCGGACAGCAACATAGAGGCACTTGAAAGCCTCGGCCACGAAGTGGAGATACTGCCTGCCTATTCCCAGACGATGGGGCATGCGCAGGCCATACGGATTGAAGACGGACTTTACGAAGCGGGTGCAGACCCGAGAGGGGACGGCATCGCTCTCAGCTGGTAATTAAATAATAGTAAAGGAGTTTATTGGAAATGGATCATTCACTACCATTGGATATACTACATTGGTCGATGGCCGCGCTGCCGCTGGCACTGCTTTTAATCATGCTGGTGGTCTTCAGATGGTCGGGCGGCACATCCGGCTGGATTGCCGCAGCAGTCGCTGCGGCAATCGCATATTTCCTTTACGAGGCACCGCTCGACAACATGGCGGTCGGTGTAGGTAAAGGGTTATGGGAAGCGCTGTTCATACTACTGGTCGTCTGGACAGCCTTATTCCTTTATCATTCCTCGAAAAAAGCCGGGGCATTTGAAGTGATCAGGGAAGATATAGAGGATTACAGCCAGAACTATCTGTTCCTCGTCCTTGCATTCGGTTGGGTATTTTCATCCTTCCTGCAGGGTGTGGCAGGGTTCGGTGTTCCGATTGCAGTGGTGGCACCTTTACTTATAGGAATCGGCGTCAAACCCGTAGCTGCGGTCGTCATCCCATTGATAGGACACTTGTGGGCCAACATGTTCGGTACGGTCGGCGTCGGATGGATAGCGACCATCAACGCGGTTGAAATAGAAAATATCACTGCAACGCTGTTTTACACCACCCTCATGCTGTGGGCGGTGAACCTGCTCTCAGGCCTGTCAATTGCATTCATATATGCTGGATGGCAGGGCATCAAAGACGGTTTCCTGCTCATCATCACCATCTCGATCATCCATGGCGGAGGCCAGATGATAGTTGCGATGTTCAGCCCTGAGCTCAGCGCCTTCATACCGGCTGCGATTGCCATGGCTGCATTGATCCTGTTTGCGAAAACCAAGAAATACGGTGAAAAATCGAAGTCTGATGAAAAGACGAAGATCATGCAGGATCCAGAGGACCGGGAGGAAACAGAGGAGGAGAGGCCGGACATCTCCATCCATAAGGCATTCATGCCATACTATGTCCTTACTGTCCTGACAGTCGTCGCACTCGGCGTGCCGACGATCAGCAATTTCCTGGATCAGATTGAATTCGGCCCGCCGTTCCCTGAGACAGAGACGGGTTACGGCTTCACCGAGGAGGGGACAGCGGAGTATTCTCCAATATCCCTCACGCATCCGGCCATCTATATACTCCTTGGTGCAATATTCGGCGTCATCTGGTATAAGCGGCTCGGTTTATATGATTCCGGCTACGGGAAGGAAATTTGGGACGGCGTGAAAGACAACGCCCTGGGTGCATCCCTGGCGATTGCCGGTTTCCTGACCATGACAGAAGTCATGGGCGCTTCAGGGCAGATTACAGTGCTTGCTCTGGGCATCGGCACCGTGGCCAACCCGCCGGTATACCTTGCTCTGGCGAACTTCATCGGCCTCATCGGTTCATTCATGACATCCTCGAACACTTCTTCAAACGTGGTGTTCGCGCCATTGCACGGCTCGGTCGCCAATGCGATGGACGGATTGTCGCTGCCGCAGGCCATTGCTGCACAATCGACCGGTGGTGCAATCGGTAATGCAATCGCACCTTCGAATATCATACTTGCAACAAGTACCGCCGGTATCCAGGATAAGATTGCAGATGTCTATAAACAGACACTGATATTCACGCTCATTGCCGCACTGATGGTCTCCGGAATATCACTGATCATTTATTTCCTGGTATAAGAGGGTAAAGATATCATAAACGAAGGGGGTGGAAAAATGCGTTATTCAAATTTGAAAAGCAGTTTGGCAGACCTTATAAAAGATGCAAAGCTTCATGTACTGGAAGCGGACTCCGGCACGGTCCACTGGGGGCACTGGGATAATTCCCTCGCCCCGGTGCTCACTGTCGAGTCTGGAGATTTCGTCTTTGTGGAAACGATCACCCACCAGGCCGGTGATGCACCAGAGCTGATGATGGACGAGACGACGAAGGAAATATACCGTAATATCCCGGAAGAGTCTAGAAAGCCCGGGCCGCACCTGCTTACAGGGCCGATTGAAGTGAAGGGTGCAGAACCAGGCGATATGCTGGAGGTCCAGATTCTCGATATTGAGCCGAGACAGCCATACGGCTCTAATCTGTCGGCACCTTGGGGCTTTTTATTCCATAGAGAGAAGTATGAGGAAAATGAGCACGTCATGATTTATGAATTGGATGATCATGCCCAGTGGCTGACCCAGAAATACAAATACGAATATCCGGGCGCCTATGACGTAAACGGCCGGATCGTTGACGAAAGTGAAATCACAAAAGAAGAAGGGTTTCGGGGAATGCGGATCCCGGCCCAGCTCCATATGGGCACGATCGGTGTCGCCCCGGAGGAGGACGGGAAGATCAGTACCGTGCCACCTTCAAATTTCGGGGGCAACATCGACAACTGGAGGATCGGGGCGGATACAACGATGTATTATCCCGTTTTCAACAAAGGTGCACTCCTCTCCCTCGGGGATGCCCACCTCGCACAGGGCGACAGCGAACTGAACGGTACGGGCGTCGAAGCTTCGGCAAACTGCCTGATCAGAGTGAAGGTGAGGAAGGATTTTCACTTTTCGCAGCCTCTGCTCGAGACGGAGGATGCGTGGCATATCCATGCGTTCAATGAAAACCTGGATGATGCGGCAGAAGAGGCTTCCTTGAAGGCCATCGAGTTTTTGGAGGAATATCAGGACATGACGGAACAGGAAGCCTATTCATTCCTTGCCCTGGCGGGGGAGCTTCAAATCACACAGGTGGTCAATACGAACAAGGGCGTCCATGTCACTATACCGAAAGATGCTTTTGTACCTGAAGTCTGATGTTATAAAAGGCCGTAAACTGTATGGGTTTACGGCCTTTTATCATTTTGCTTTAAGTTTTCAAAAAATTTGATATCATTAAATAAAAAACGGAGTGGAGCCGAGATGAAATATTTTGCAGTTTTCTTATCGATGCTGGACGAAGAAAAGAGCAGCATCCACAGGGAGGAACATTTGAAATTCCTTGATGGCCTGAGGGAAAAAGATGTGGTGGTGATGAACGGGCGCTTTACGGACGGCGCCGGTGGACTTGTGATATACAAGGGGCAGGACGGGGAAGAAATCGAAAAACTCGTCAAGCAGGACCCTTACATTATAAATGGTGCGAGGGATTACGAGCTGCATGAATGGGAAATGGTGACCGAATACGAAATATAGGAGTGGTTCAATGAATATCGGATTTATCGGCCTCGGCATCATGGGGAAGCCGATGTGTGCCAATCTGCTTAAAAGCGGGCATGACGTATATATCAGCAGCTCCAATGATCATACGAATGATGAACTGTCGCATCACGGTGCAGCAGTTTTGGAATATTATGAAGCGGTCGCGCAGAAATCGGAAGTCATCATACTCATGCTTCCCGATTCCGCCGAGGTGCAGGAAGTCATTGTGGAAAGCGGCCTCCATGAAAAATTCAACCCCGGGACGACAGTGATCGATATGAGCTCCATCAACCCTGAAACGAGCAGGGAAGTCTCTGAAGTGCTCAACGCACACGGTCATCAGTATATTGATGCACCGGTGAGCGGCGGGGAAGAAAAAGCGATCGAGGGCACTTTATCAATCATGGCCGGCGGTGATGAGGAAGCAATCGGCAAAGTCATGCCGCTACTTGAGTGCATGGGTGCAGGCATCGTGCATACGGGCCCGGTCGGCTCCGGGAATGCCGTGAAGCTGGTCAATCAGGTGATCGTCGCCAACAACATCGCAGCACTTTCAGAAGGGGTGGCCCTTGCAGAAGCGCTGGATCTTGACCTGGACACGGTCTATGATGCAATCAGCGGCGGCCTGGCAGGCAGTGCCGTGATGGACACCAAATTCCCGAAGATGGCCGCTGGAAAGTATGACCCCGGCTTTAAGATGAAACTGCATGTGAAAGACTTGAACAATGCATTCGGCAGCGTGGATGCAGAGACAATTGAAAGATTACCGGTCACACGGCAGACGAAAGCGATGATGACGGAACTTATGGATGACCCTGACGTTCAGGAGGAGGACCACAGTGCCTTATACAGGCACTATGAAAAGGGCCGCTGAGCAGCAGTTGCGGCTGTTGTCTGAGTGTCTTCAGCGGATAACTTCATTTTAAAAACCTTTTTGCTTCTCAAAGTTTTTGGCCTGTGCTATAATGTCCTTAATAGAAATATCTGAGAAGTTCGTGATGTGTTGAATTATATTTTGACCTAACACCAATTTAAACGGGAGTCCAATAGGTTTTCCTTCAAAAAACAAGCCTGTTCGCCAGGACGTTTGGAGTTGGAAACAGGACACCCACCTGCAATTAGCAGGCCAAAATAATCAACAGATACACACGGCTTAGCTTGGATATTTCGATGATAAGCACCGGACGCAAATGCGTCCGGTGTTTATTTTTTTTTAATTTTACTATCGTTATTTGCGGAGTATCGTCCTGAGCTTCGAGTAGATCTCTTCAAGCTGCCCTTCGTATTTCGTGTCCTTCGAAGGGATGAAATACTGCCTGTCCTTTAAGGTGTCAGGCATATACTGCTGGGCCACGACGTTATTTGGAAAGTTATGGGGATATTTGTAGCCGACGGCATTGCCGAGCTTTTCGGCACTTGCATAATGCCCGTCTTTCAGATGTTTAGGCACTGTGCCGGCCTTTCCTTTCTTAATGTCTGCAATTGCACTGTCAAGGCTCTTGTAGGCACTGTTCGATTTCGGGGAGAGTGCAAGTTCGATTGCAGCATTGGCGAGCGGTATCCGAGCTTCCGGAAAGCCGAGCCTTTCCGCCGAAATGATGGCATTCAATGTCCTTGTTGCAAGCTGGGGGTTCGCAAGTCCGATGTCTTCATAGGCGATCACGAGCATCCGGCGAGCAATCGTCACGAGGTCTCCCGCTTCGATCAGTCTCGCCAAGTAGTGCAGGCTCGCGTCCACATCACTGCCCCTGATCGATTTTTGGAACGCGCTCATCACGTCATAGTGTGCGTCACCGTCCTTGTCATGCAGGAAGGCGGACTGCTGCATGCAGGCTTTCGCATCATCCAGCGTGATGCGGACTTTATCCCCGTCGGGTTTTGTGCTGAGGGCCGCAAGTTCCAAGGCATTCAGTGCACTCCTGACATCCCCCTGGGCGGACAAGGTGAAGTGTTCCATCGCTTCCTCATTTACCTCAAGGCTCATCCTGCCGAGCCCGCGTTCCTCATCTGCGATGGCTCTTGTGAGGGCGAGCCTGATATCGTCCTGGTCCAGGGAATCGAGCTCGAATATCTGTGACCTCGACCTGATGGCCGGATTGATGGCATGGTAAGGGTTGGAAGTCGTGGCGCCGATCAGGATGATCGTACCTTTCTCGAGGTGCGGCAGAAGGAAATCCTGCTTGGCCTTATCCAGACGGTGGATTTCATCCAGCAGGAGGATGACCGTGCCGCTCATTTTCCCTTCTTCCACAATCTGCTGCATATCTTTTTTCGTATTTGAAACTGCGTTCAATGTCCTGAACATATATTTCGTGGACCCTGCAATGGCGCTCGCGATGCTTGTCTTGCCGATGCCCGGCGGTCCGTACAGGATCATGGATGTCAGGCGCCTGGCCTCCACCATGCGTCTGATGATGCCGCCTTCGCCCACCAGATGTTCCTGTGAAATCACTTCGTCGATCGTTCTTGGCCGCATGCGGTAACTCAATGGTTGTGTACTCATATTTTCACCCAACTGTTTTATTATGATATATTTAATATATTACAACATAAATGGATTTATTAAAAAGTTTATATTCTGAGGTGTATTATGAAAATATCCACACGTGGAAGATATGGTTTATATTTTATGCTCGAGCTTGCCCGGGATTACGGCGAGCAGAGAAGAAGTGTCAAATCCGTGGCAACGGAGCGCGGGATCAGTGATCTCTACCTGGAGCAGATCGTTGCCAGTTTGAAGAAGGAGAATCTGGTGAAGAGTACAAGAGGTGCATACGGCGGTTATGAATTGAACCATCCGCCCGAAGAAATCACTGTTGGCCAGATTTTCAAAAGTGTAGAGGAAAATATCGTCGCAGTTGAAAGTGATGAAAAGGACGGCAAGAATGAGAGGTTCCTCTGGGGCAGGATTAGGGATGCAATCAGCGATGTGCTGGACCATACGACGCTTAAGGACATGATCGATTATGACGGTGAGGGTCTCGATGACTATATGTTCCATATATAAATAATTATTCTGGAGTTTTTATATGATAATAAAAAAACGTATCGAATACATCAACCGTTACAGGGAAATCGCCATAAACTTCTCATATGCGGGATTCGGCTTCCTGGTAGAGGAACTCGGCCTGGACGAGCTTTTGAGCCTGCCGAAGCGCATCATCCTGAGGCAGCAGAAAAGTGTTGAGGAGAAATCAAGGGGAGAGCGGGTCCGTCTGTTCATCGAGGAGATGGGGCCGACGTTCATCAAACTCGGCCAGATTGCGAGCACCCGCCCGGACCTGATTCCAAAAGACATCATCGAAGAGCTTGAAAAGCTGCAGAGTGATGTCCCGCCGTTCAGCTTTGAAGAGGTGACAAGGGTGATTGAAGAGTCACTCGGCGTGAAGACTGAAGATGTCTTTTTGAATATGGATGAAAAGCCGCTCGGTTCGGCTTCGACGGGCCAGGTCCACAAGGCCCAGACCGTGGAGGGCCAGATCGTTGCGGTGAAAGTCCAGCGTCCGGGCATCGAGAAGACGATGCGCAACGACCTTGAAATACTCCATCATCTCGCGACCTTGGCTGAGCAGCGTATGGAGTGGGCGAAACGGTATCATCTGAAGGATATGATCGAGGAATTTTCAGAAGCGATCCTGGATGAGCTCGACTATACGATCGAAGCCAATAATGCGGATAAGATACGCAAGCAGTTTGAAAATGATGACAGCATCAAGATTCCTGAGATGGTCAGGGAACTATCCACAAAGAATGTGCTGGTCATGGAATATATCGACGGCATACCGATCAACCACCACGATGAACTTGAAGACAAGGGTTTCTCCCGGAAAGCATTGGCTGAAAAGCTGTCGGATGCCATGTTCCATCAGATCATCGTCGAAGGGTTCTTCCACGGGGATCCGCATCCCGGGAATGTCAGCGTGCTTGAAGACGGCAGCATCACCTTCATGGACTTCGGCATGGTCGGCAGGCTGTCGAGCGAGATGAAATATAACTTCGGCACGCTCCTGATCGGCATGATGAGGAAGGATGCATCCGCTGTCGTCCGGGCAATCACCAAAATGGGCATCGTGCCCCAGAGCGTCGATATGACCGTCCTGAACCGCGATGCCGAGAAGATCAGGGATAAGTATTACGAAGTCCCCCTCGGAGATGTGAATCTCGGTGAAGCGGTGCAGGATATCTTCCATATTGCCAATAAACACCGTATCGGTCTGCCGCAGGATTTCACCATCCTGGGGAAATCGATCATGACCCTTGAAAGTGTGGTCAGCAGCCTGGATCCGGATTTCAGCATCATTGATGTTGCAGAACCTTTCGGCCGGCTGCTCGTCAGGGAAAAGTACGATCCAAGGAACATAGCATCCCGGGCCTACAGCAATTTACAGGACGTAGGTGACACCGCTGTGGACGTCACGGACAACTTGAGGATATTCTCAGAATCCCTCAGGGATAAAAAGCTGCCGGTGCAGCTGTCTTTACGCCGTTTTGATGAATTGTTCAGAAGGATGGACCGGATCGGCAACCGGCTGTCGTTCAGCATCGTCCTCCTGTCCTTCAGCATCATAATGGTCGGTCTGATCGTCGGTGCCGCAATCGCGGGCCAGACGACGGTGATCTGGCAAATACCTGCGATCGAGATCGGTTTTGTGCTCGCCGTATTCCTGTTCCTCGGCCTGTTGTACTCGATTTTCAAATCAGGCAGGTTTTGAATACCGGACATACAAAAAAGAGGCCCTTGGGCCTCTTTTTAATTTACGTTTCTGAAGTATTCATTGTAGACCGCGTTCAGCGCCTTCTGGTAATCACTCATCTTCACTGCGAAGACCATGCTCGACTCCGAAGCACCCTGGTTCATCATCCTGATGTTGATGCCGTTTTCAGTCAGTGCCTTGGTCGCCTTATTGGCAAGGCCGACGGTATACTCCATGCCTTCACCGACGATGACAAGGAGGGCGAGATCGCCTTCGGTTTCCACCTTTTCCGGCTCTAGCTGGTCATTGATGTCCTCTGTGATCTGCTCGATCTTGTTGCTGCCGTCGAGGTTCCTGTTGCGGACGATGATCGAGATGTTATCGATGCCCGATGGCATATGTTCCACGGATACCCGGTGGTTTTCAAATATCTGCAGAAGCTTCCTCATATAGCCGACCTGGCGGTTCATCAGATAGTCCTTGACGGAGATCGCGGTGAAGCCCACATCACAGCTGATGCCGATCACCGGGATGTCTTTCAGGAGCTCACGCTTTGCCACAATTTTTGTACCTTCGATATGCGGTGCATTCGTATTTTTGATCATCACCGGTATCTCCACCTGATACAGCGGCTCGAGCGCCTCATCATGGAAGATGCCGAACCCAGAGTAGGAGAGCTCCCGCATTTCACGGTAAGTCAGCTCCTCGATTGCATGCGGGTTCTCGATGAAGCCGGGATGTGCCGAATAGATATGGCTCTGATCTGTATAGTTTTCATAGATTTCCGCATCCAGGCCGCGTGCCACGATCGCACCGGAAATATCGGATCCGCCCCTCGGGAACGTGACGATATTGCCATTTTTAGACATGCCGAAGAATCCCGGTATGACGATGACTTCTTCAGCATCCTTCAATCTGGCGATGTTTTCGTATGACTCGTTCAGCAGATGCGCATTGCTTGCCTCATCGGTGACATAGATTCCGGCTTCCTCCGGCGAATAATATTTCGCAGGCGTACCTTCGGCCGTCAGATATTCTGCAAGCATCTGGGCATTGAAGTCCTCACCGCATGATTTCAATGCATCAAGGAGCCTTGCATTATCACTGATGTTCTGGAGGTATGAGAGGATCGTGTTCCTGAATTTCTCCAGCATGGCAAGGTCGATGCCGAGGCCGGTGATGATTTCCTCATACCTGCTTAAAATCGCATCGAGCGCCTCATTATACGGAAGCCCGGTGATTTTATTCGCATGAAGCGCGATGAGCAGATCCGTCACTTTGATGTCATCGTCAAAACGCCGTCCAGGTGCACTGACGACCACTGCACCGATATCCGGATCATTCTGGATGATATTTGATACTTTTTTCAGTTGGTTGGATGATGACAATGAACTGCCACCGAATTTTGCTACTTTCACTTGGCTGACACCCTTTTATAGAAATTTAGACTTAATAATACACGAAATAAAAGAAAATGTGTAGATTAAGACAATATTATCTTGAATTTTTAAACTTTTCAATCTAATATGAGTATCTATAAGTATTTAATTGGAGGATTCTAGTTATGAAAATTGCTGTCTTAGGAATGGGCACCGTAGGAACTGGTGTCGTCAAAGTATTGAACACCAACAAAGAAAAGATAGAGTCATTGACCGGTGAAGAGATCAAAATCACCCACGTGTTCGCCAAAAATGTCGATAAAGCACGTGATGTGGACCTTTCCGGCATTGAGATCACGGATGATATCAATGACATTTACAACGCGGACATCGATGCGGCCATAGAAGTGATGGGCGGAATCGACCATACATATGACATTATGATGGAGCTGCTGAATAACGGAATCCATATCGTCACCGCAAATAAAGACCTGCTTGCTGAGAAGATCGACGACCTCACTGAAGCTGCAAATAAAAACAATGTCCATCTGAATTATGAAGCGGCCGTCGCAGGCGGCGTCCCGATCATCAGGACGATCGAAAATTCATTGAATGCAAATCAGATATCCGAAGTGATGGGCATACTGAACGGAACGACCAACTATATACTGACGAAGATGACTGTCGACGGCTGGTCTTATGAAGATGCACTCGATGATGCGAAGGCGAAAGGTTACGCAGAAGCCGATCCGACCAATGATGTGGAAGGCATCGATGCACTGAGGAAGATCGTTCTGCTTTCGAGGCTCGCCTTCAACAGGAAAGTGGATATCAAAGACGTGCCGAGCACGGGCATCTCGAACGTCGATGCGGCGGATATACAGATCGCGAAGGACCTCGGCTACATCATGAAGCTCGTCGGCATCAGCAAATACGACGACAGCATCAGTGCAAGCGTCGAGCCGATATTCCTGAAAGCGGACCATCAGCTCGCATCCGTCAATTATGAGAAGAATGCCGTTTACGTCAACGGCAATGCGGTGGGCGAGACGATGTACTACGGTCCCGGTGCGGGGAGCCTCGAGACTGCGAGCGCCGTCGTGTCCGATCTGATCCATGTACTGACACAGCCGGCGAACGGCAACTTCCAGCCGGCAGAAGATGCAGTGATAAAGAACAAAGCGGTCGAATACCAGTACTACCTGCGTTTTGGCGATTCCGAGGCGGATGTCAAAAAAGCGCTTGATGGGAAAGTCGACTATAAATTGAACACTGCACACGAATCCGTCGTCGCCGTGACGGCGAAGCTGAACATCGACCAGCTGCAAGACGCATTGGAAGGGCTCGATGTAAAAGCCAAATACCCTGTTATTGGAGATGAGTGAGATGGCCTACTGGAAAGGTTTATTGGAGGAATTCAAAGAATATCTGCCGGTGACTGATGCGACACCTGCATTGTCACTGCAGGAAGGCAACACGCCGCTCATCCCACTGAACTCGTTCAGCGAGGAATACGGCATCAACGTATTTGCGAAATTCGAAGGGCTGAACCCTACAGGCTCGTTCAAGGACCGCGGCATGGTCCTTGCTGTCGCCAAAGCGAAAGAGGAGGGGGCACATACGGTGATCTGTGCATCGACCGGCAACACTTCCGCCTCCGCTGCAGCATATGCATCAAGGCTCGGGATGAATACGATCGTGGTCATCCCTGAAGGCAAGGTGGCGCTCGGCAAGATCGCCCAGGCCATCGTGTACGGTGCGAAGATCGTCTCCATCCAGGGCAACTTCGACGATGCACTGAAGATCGTCCGCAAAGTCGCGGAAAACAATGAAGGTGTCACGCTCGTCAACTCGGTCAACCCCTACAGGATCGAATGCCAGAAGACGTCCGCATTTGAAATCGTGGACGCACTGGATGAGGCGCCGGACTACCTGTTCATACCGGTCGGCAATGCCGGCAACATCTCCGCCTACTGGAAAGGGTTCAAGGAGTATCATGAGAAGAAGGGTTCGAAGCTTCCTAAAATGTTCGGCTACGAAGCGGAAGGCTCGGCGGCGATCACGAAAGATAAAGTGATTGAGAACCCGGAAACAGTCGGCACCGCCATCAGGATCGGCAATCCGACAAGCTGGCACCTCGCAACGGCGGCACGGGACGAATCCGGCGGCCTCATCGATTCCGTGACCGATGATGAAATACTGGAAGCATATTCAAGGCTTGCAAGGAAAGAGGGGCTCTTCGCAGAACCGGGTTCCAACGCAAGCATAGCAGGACTGATCAAGGCAGTGTCCGAAGGGCGTGTGGAAAAGGGCAGCACGGTCGTCACGATCCTTACAGGCAACGGATTGAAAGACCCGCAGACTGCAGTCGACGAAGCGGCGGTGCAGCCGAAAGTGCTGCCGAACGATGAAACGGTGATCACGGAATATATCGAAAGTCTGAACGACGATGAAGCAAATTAATCTAAAAATCCCGGCCACGAGCGCAAACCTCGGCCTGGGTTTTGATTCCATCGGTGTTGCCGTCACAAAGTTTTTAAAGATCAAAGCTTATCCAAGTGAAGCTTTCAAAATAGAGTTCCTGAACCCCGAACTGAAAGTGCTGCCGCCGGGCGAGGACAACCTCGTCATCTCCACCGCGAAAAGCATCGCCCTGAAATACAATAAGGAGATGCCGCCGGTGACGGTGGAGATGGATAGTGAAATACCGCTCGCACACGGGCTCGGCAGTTCATCGTCCGCAATCGTCGCAGGCATTGAACTGGCTGCCTACTTCTGTGATTTGAATTTGACCGACCATGATAAAATCATGCTCGGGTGTGATATCGAAGGCCATCCGGACAATATCGGCCCGTGCATCACGGGCGGGGTCTTCGTCGGTTATTACAACCACGGTGAGCTCTACTACCATGTACTGGATGACATCGATTTTTCACTGATCGTCTCCGTGCCGAATTATATGATCAACACGAATGAAGCAAGGCGGGCGCTGCCGGATTCATATGACAGGCAGACCGCGGTGAACCAGAATGCCATCAACAACGTCATGCTGTTCTCTTTATTCAACAAAGAATACATCGATATGGGCAGGCTGATGATGAAGGATCAGTTTCATGAAATCTACCGCCGGCCGCTCATCAAGGAATTCGATGACATCAAGGACAGTGCCCTGAAAAACGGCGCCTATGCGACCGTCATCAGCGGTGCTGGACCAAGTGTCATGACGCTGTGCGATCAGAAGGATGTCAGCGGCATCCTGAACGATTTGAAGAAAATACGGAATGTCGAGCATGAAGAGCTCGAAATCTATACGAAATGACAGGCGGCTTCCGCCTGTCTTTTTTTATGACCGGCCGTTCTGAATGCAATTCTCATTTTATGTTAGAATGATTTATTGAGAACATAATGCAAAGGAACGATGATGATGAGTCAGTTGAAAAATAAAGGTTATGCAATTTATGATTATATGGACGCCTTGAATTATAAAGGCATTGAAGAGGATTATAAGGCGCTGCTTGAGTACTTTGAATATCTGCCGGTCGATGACTACGCCCCTGAGCTGAACCGGTACAGGAGATATTCACGTGCGCTCGTGCTGCCGGCTTCAAAAAACATCGAGTGGCTGCCGAATGTGGTGAGGGACGGCCGGGAGTATGCCGCCTATTTCCAGGGGAAATTCAATCCGGAACACCCCGGCTCCTACCGTGAATTCCATGCGATCGACCCGCACATCCTCGAAAATACGCTGCTTAAGAAGATCATCATGGCAGACTATGAAGAAACTTTCTGGGGCGAAGAGGATATGATCATGCCGATACATGTCGGGGTGCACTTCGTCAAATTGGAAGTGGATGAAGAAGGGGAGCGTGCAGTATCCTCCCCGGACTGCCTGCATCAGGACGGGGAGCCGTTCACTTTCGCTCACCTGATTGAAAGAAGGAATGCAGAAGGCGGCATCAATGCCATCGGCGTTCCTTCAGTCAGCGGCAGGCAGCCGGAGGAAGTGGATGAGGATAAACTTCACGAGGTGTTTGAACTGAACCGTCCGCTTGAATCCTACGGTGTGGAAGATTCATCCGTGAGCCATTATGTCGGTCCGATAACGAAAGGCGGGGGAGAGGGTCCTGCCGTCCGTTCGGTGATATTGATCGATTACCAGCTGACCGTCGTTGCGGATATGGATGAGTGAATAAAAAAGCACTGCCTGAAGATATCAGGCAGTGCTTTTTTGGTTTTGTTCAATTTCATTTATTTTGAGCGCGATTCTGATCTTCGGTCGGTCACCCGCGGGAGGATCTTATCCAGAATATCATTGATGGTGACGATCCCGATGAAATCGGAACCGTCCATGATGACGGCAAATTGCTCGCTGGACTTCCTCATTGTTGTGAGGGCCTCATGGACGAGTGTGCCGCTCTGCAGGACGAATGCGGGGCGGGAGAGATCCTTGACGGCCCGGCCCGGCGGTTCAAGCAATGTATCACGTACATGCACTATACCGGGTGTTGCTTTATCATCGTCGATGACCAGGATCCGTTTATGGCCCGTGGACTCCGTCGCCTTTTGAATATCATGGGCTGTGGCGTCTGATTTCACGGATGTTGGATCACTGTCTGCCGTAACCAGATCGTCGACTTTCAATGTTTCCAGTTCAAGTGCACCGGAAATCGGGGTCCGGAATGAAGCGTCAAGCGCACCGACATTAGCGGAATGTTCGACAAGGTAACGGAGGGTTGCAGCATCCTGCCCCCCGACTGCGGCGCTGTCTACTGGTTCGACACCGGATGCTTTTACGAGACGGTTTGCGATTTCATTGACCCAGGTCAGTAAAGGCCTGAACAGCCAGATGAAGCCGCGTGCAGGCAGGCCGACTATGGTTGCCGAAAGTTCAGGATGGGCAATTGCCCATGATTTAGGTGCCATTTCACCGACCACCAGATGCAGGAACGTGACAATCAGCAATGATAAAAAGAATGAGGCGCCGCCTGCGAGCCAGATCGGCAGCCCGATATCAGCAAGCAGAGGTGACAACCAGGAATCCACAGCGGGCTTGGTGATCGCACCGAGTGCAAAGGTACATGCTGTAATTCCCAATTGTGCGCCGGCAAGCATGATTGTCAGCTCGTTCACAGAGCGCAGTGCTGCACGGGCACCCCGGCTGTTGACAGCCGCCTCTTCAAGCCTGTGTCTGCGCGCACCGAGAAGTGCAAATTCTATAATGACAAAAAATGCGCTTAAAACAATGAGCAGTATTGTTGCTGCCAGAACTATCCATGGATTAGTCATTAGAGTCCCTCCTCACCAGATTATCACCAGAAGCTGAAACATCGTTCCCGGAAGTTTTATGCAGGGTCAGATGGACCAGTGTCGGAACTCTTCTTTCCACTTCGATCACCCGGGCATTCAGGTAGCGTTCAACAGGTTCGTCATAAACCAGGTCCGAAGGATCATCAGGCAGTCTGACCGTGACTGTATCATCAATTTCGGGCAGGGCGCCGCGATGGGCGATGAGCAGGCCTGCAAGGGTTTCATAATCTCCCCGCGGCAAATCCCATCCTATTTCACGTTCTGCTTCATCAATATGGACATCTCCGCTCATCTGCCAGATGCCTTCCCCTTGAACGGCTATAGGTTGTTCCGGTTCCGGATCGTGCTCGTCGGTAATTTCACCGACGATTTCCTCTGCGAGGTCTTCCGTCGTCAGAATGCCTGCAAATCCCCCGTACTCGTCAATGACACAGATGAGATCGTCACCCGATTCAATCATCAGCATCCTTGCTTCGGGCAGGGGCATTACTGTGGGCACCACTACAGGCGGTGCCATGATTTCACTGATGGGGGCATCTTCATCCAGTGATGTCGCCAGTATATCCGCGAGATGCACGACACCGACGGGTTCATCCTCATCGTTTATGACCGGATAGCGGGTATGCGCCGCAGCCATCAGAGCACGCACTTCTCCGATCGTCATATCCGGTTCGACGGAATCTGCTCTTGAACGGGGAATCATGGCATGTTCGACATCGCGTTCCGGGAAATCCAGAATCCGGTCAAGCATCAGTGACAGACCTTTCGGAAGGTCACCGCTTTCACGGGAATCCGCGACGATGTGTTCAAGATCACGCACGGTTGCACTGCTGTCCACATCATGGACAGGCTCGATCCTGAACAATTTCAGCAGGGCATTGGCCGAGTAATCGAAAATTTTAATCAGCCATCCGAAGACACCGAGGTAAATATTTGTTGAACGGGCAAGAGAAAGTGATAACGGTTCGGGGTTGGCAATCGCGAGGTTCTTTGGATATAATTCGCCGAAAATCATCTGGACGATCGTCGATATTGCCAATGCGAGGATGGTGCCGACGGATATACTGACAGCAGCAGGCACTCCGATACCACCGAACAATGTGGCCAGACTCTGACCGACAAGCGGTTCGGCAACATAACCGACCATCAGGCCTGTGACGGTGATGCCGAGCTGGGCACCTGAAAGCATGAATGAAGTCCGCTTCGTCACTTTCAGCGCAGACTCGGCTGCTTTATCACCATTATCAGCCTTGACGGCGAGCCGCGTGCGGTCGACTGACATATAGGCAAACTCCTGGGCGACGAAATAACCATTGGCTGCAATGATCGCAAGAATGACGATGATGCCAAGCAGCAGTGTCAGCAAGGCTGTAATCATAAGCGCTCCACCGCCTGTACACTGCAGTCATGCGCCTTTAAATCATCCGGCTCTTCGCCGGTCTGACCTTCACACGATACTTTTGAATTTTTCTTCATACTTTCTTTCCTTCCTCCTTTTTCTCTAACGATTATTATACCCTGAATGTCGTTTTATAATACAAAATAAGCAGGTTCAAAATAAAGAAAGTCAATCTGGTATATGCGGCAGAAAAAAATACCGGGCAGACCTGCCCGGCATAGTGTCATCCATTATATTCCCCGACCAGTTCCTCGAACAGGTCGTACGATTTCTTAAGGTCATTCATATCGTAAATATAGGATACGGCCATGATTTCATCAACGTTGAACTGGCTCTGGAACAGCCTGAGTTCTTCCATCGCCTTTTTCTTATCCCCTGAAAAAGCGATCGGGAACTGCGTCTTCACTGCCTGCTCCTCCCTCGGGGACCATCTGTCCTCCATATTTTCAACCGGTTTCGGCAGTTGTCCGCGGGTGTTCCTGATCAGGTTCAGTATATTGAGGTAGTGGGTGGTCTTGATGAATTCCGCCTCTTCATTTGTATCCGCCATGATCACATTCAGACTCGCCATTTTGTAAGGCGCATCAAGCTGATTCGACGGCTTGAAATTCTCCTCATAGATTTTAAAGGCATTTTCCATCTGGGCCGGGGCAAAATGCGCGGCGAATGCATACGGCAGGCCGAGTTCCGCTGCGATATGCGCAGAATCCGTCGATGATCCGAGAATGTACAACGGGATTTCCGTGCCCTTCCCGGGGTAGGCGATGACATGGGTCGGCACGGACGACAGGTATCTTTTCAGCTCTTCGATTTCACTTTTGAATGAAAACACGCCGTCATGGTTGCTCCGCCTGATGGCATTGGCAGTCGCCATATCCGTGCCCGGCGCCCGTCCGAGGCCGATATCGAGGCGGTCGCCGTATATGGCATGCATCGTACCGAACTCCTCCGCCACGATCAGCGGTGAGTGGTTCGGCAGCATCACACCGCCGCTCCCGACCCGGAGGTGTTCCGTGTTCTCCAGAATGTGCTTGATGAGTATTCTTGTTGCAGATGATGCGATGGATGTCATATTATGGTGTTCGGATATCCAGTACCTTTGATAATTGGAGCCGTCGATATGTTCGGCGAGGTCGACCATATCTTCAATCGCCTGTGAGGCATTGGTCCCCGCCCTTACGGGAACGAGGTTCAGTGCTGAAATATTCAACTTTTTAGGCATTCTTTCATCTCCTGTTTTGTGGTGTCTATATGAAATTGTACAAATGAATGCCTATTTTCGCGAACAATTGGTTTCAAACATTATAAATTTACATTGAAACATGTTAAAATATATTAGTTAATAATTTAAAGTGGTTAAGGGTGAATGAAATGTCAGTATATGTCGACTATGCATCGACGACACCGTTCGACAAGGAAATAATGGAAAAAGTCATGGCCGGCGCAGATGTCTTCGGCAATCCGTCAAGCATCCACCGGGTCGGCAAGGATGCTAAAGCGAAGCTTCAGGCCCACCGCACCCGCATTGCAGAATCAATCAATGCGAAACCTAAAGAAATCATCATCACAAGCGGTGCGACCGAAGCGAACAACCTCGCGATCAAAGGCACGGCGGGCCGGCATGAAAAGCCGCATATGATCACGACTGACATTGAACATGCCTCCGTCAGGACGACGTATCAGGATTTAAGTGAACAGTATGATGTCACTTTCCTCAAAGCTTCCGAAAACGGACTGATAGACGTCGATGATCTGAAGAAAAGCCTGCAGAGCAATACAGTGCTCGTATCCATCATGCTCGTCAATAATGAGACAGGCAGCATACAGCCTGTATATGAAATTGCCAAAGTGCTCAAGGATCACCAGGCGCTCTTCCACATCGATGCCGTCCAGGCATTCGGCCATATGGAAGTTAATGTCCATGCTCTGGGGGCGGACATGCTGACGTTGAGCGGACACAAGATATACGGCCCGAAAGGCATCGGCATGCTCTATTTAAGGGAAGGGACGAAGCTGTCCGCCCAGATCACCGGCGGCTCCCACGAGTTGTCAAGGCGGGCGGGGACGGAAAACACCATGTGGGTTGAAGCGCTGGCACTCGCTATGGAGAAGGCGGATTCTAAACGGGCTGCAAGAAGCTTAAAGGAGATGCAGCTGAAGGAACGGTTCCTCAATGAGCTCACCGCAGAAGAGATCCCATTTGAAGTGAATGGCGATGTCAACCGCCAGGCGAGCCACATAGTGAATCTGCACTTTCCGTGGAGCGAGGCGGAATTCCTGCTCACTGCCCTTGATATGACGGGGGTATACGTTTCGGCAGGCTCGGCCTGCAACGCCGGCACGGTGCAGCCGTCACACGTCATACAAGCAATGTATGGTGATGAGGAAAGGGCCTTGAAATCCATCCGCTTCAGTTTCTCCCACTTGATGGAGGAAGAGGATATTTTGGAGATTGTCAGCCAGCTAAAAGCGATATATGAAAGACTATATGGAAATTAGAGATTTGAATTAAGAAAGGAATGTTTTGAATGGATCCATCAAAAACGACGGTTGTCGTCGGCATGAGTGGAGGTGTCGACTCCTCCGTGACCGCACAGCTGTTAAAAGAGCAGGGCTATAATGTCATCGGCATATTCATGAAGAACTGGGACGACACGGATGAGTTCGGCGTATGTACGGCGACGGAAGACTACGAAGATGTAAGGCTGGTCGCCGAGCAGATCGGCATCCCTTACTATTCAGTCAACTTTGAAAGGGAATATTATGACAGGGTGTTCAAATATTTCCTGGAAGAATACGAAAAAGGACGCACACCGAACCCGGACGTGATGTGCAACAAAGAAATCAAGTTCAAGGCGTTTTTAGACCATGCGATGAAGCTCGGCGCCGACTATGTCGCAACCGGTCATTATGCAAGGGTCGAGCATGACGGTGATTCCGTCACGATGCTCCGCGGTGTCGACAACAATAAAGACCAGACATACTTCCTGAATCAGCTGTCTAAAGATCAGCTCTCGAAAGTCATGTTCCCGCTCGGCCATATGGAGAAGTCGGAAGTGCGGGCCCTTGCGCATGAATATGACCTCGCAACGAAAGATAAAAAAGATTCGACCGGCATCTGTTTCATCGGTGAACGTGACTTCAAGGAATTCCTGAGCGGCTATCTCCCTGCAAATCCGGGACGCATGATCAACCTGGATACGGGTGAAGACATGGGGTCGCATGACGGGCTGATGTATTACACGATCGGCCAGCGCCAGGGACTCGGCATCGGCGGCGAAGGCGGGCCTTATTTCGTCGCAGGCAAGAACCTTAAGGAGAATGAATTGTACGTCGTTTCACAGTATGAGAACGAATCCCTTTATTCCACCAGGCTCACCGCATCCGACGTGAATTTCATCAATGACGTCGGAGATACTTTCGACTGTACGGCAAAATTCAGGTACAGGCAGAAAGACGTTCCTGTCACTGTCCATAAAAATGATGACGGCACAATCGAAGTCGTCTTTGACGGCCCGGCGAGGGCTGTGACACCGGGACAGGCCGTCGTTTTGTATGACGGCGATGTATGCCTTGGCGGTGCGACGATCGACACGGTCTACAACGAAGAAAAAGTATTGGAGTATCTGGGATGAGCCTGCCGTACGAAGAGACCCTGAAAAAAGGGGACACGGAAGCAGCACTGCAGCTCATTTTCGACTCCATAGAAGAAGCGCCTGACGAAGAAGTTCATTATATAAACGGCGGGAATCTGCTCCACCGGCTCGGGCGTGACGAAGAGGCTGAAAAGTTCCTTCAGAAGGCCATCGACCTGAATCCGCAGAGCACGAGCGCTTTCTACAGCCTGGCCAACATTTATTTCAACCATGAGCGTTATGAGGAGGCGGTCAGACTGTATCTGCTCGCCTACAGCAGGAATCCGGAGGATGCGGACCTGAATTTCATGCTTGCCATGAGCTATGTGCATATGGATGAGCCGGGAAGGGCGCTGCAGTTCTTCGAAGTGGCGCATCAGGCAAGGCCGGAGGATATCGAGACGAACTTCCAGTACGGCCTTTTGTGCTGTCAGCTGAACTTGTTCGACCCGGCGGAGAAGCTGTTGACGCAGGTTGCAGAAAGCACCCCGCATGCAGACGCCGAGTATAACCTCGGCCTCCTCAAGCTGGTGCGGGATGATGATAAGGCTGCCGCGAGGACCCATTTCGAGAAAGCGGTCGAGGTGCAGGAAGATCATCATCTTGCCCACCATGCATTGAAGAAGATTTCAGAGTAGTATATTTTAAACGGCGGTGATCAGGATGGAACAGTCGTCAATTTACGATGAGAAATATATTATCGGTGAAGTCGAGCGTGTCATTTTTCAAAGCGAAAAAACACGCTTTTTTGTATTGAAAGTCAACATAGATGAAACGAACACCAACTTCGTTTTTGACGCCATCGTCACCGGTTACTTCCATGATATAACCGAGGGGGAGACGTACAGGTTCTCCGGCACCATCAAGAACCACGCAAGGTTCGGCGAGCAGTTCAACGCCACACAGTTCAAACTCGAACTCCCGAAGACGGATGAGGGTGTGATCCAGTATTTGGCAAGTGATACCTTCAAGGGCATCGGTTTGAAGACTGCCAAAAAAATAGTGGATACACTCGGGTCTGATGCCCTTGAGATCATATCCGACGATAAAAACGCATTGAAGTCGGTCGGCGGCCTGTCAAAAGCCAAAATCGACATGATCCATCACACCATTCTGGAGAATAAAAAGACCGAGGAGATCATCATACGGCTGAATGAACTCGGATTCGGCGCCAGGATGAGCGCGAAGATCCTGAGACATTACGGTGACCATACGCTCAAAATCCTCGAACAGTCACCTTACAGGATGGTGGCGGACATCGACGGCGTCGGTTTCAATACCGCGGATAAGATCGCGCTTGCACAGGGCATCATGCCGAACGACCTCGGCCGGCTGAAGGCGGGGCTGTTATACATCGTCGAGGACATCACGCTCTCCACGGGGCATACTTATATAGACCGTGATATCCTGAATGTCGAGCTGAAGCGGCTCCTTGAGTACAACGGCCGTGACCAGTTTGAAGATCGGGATATCGACGGTGTGCTCACCGAGCTTAAGGAAGATGAAAAGATCGTCGTATTCGAAGACAGGATATACCTGCCGACGATCTTCTATGCCGAGCATAAATCGGCGGTTGAAATCCACCGTATTTTGAACTTTTCGGCGGACGATCCGTTTGATGAGGAAGAAGTCGACGGTGAGCTGGAAGAGATCGAACGAAATGAACGCATCACATATAATGAGGAGCAGATTTCTGCGATCCACAGTGCTGTGAATGAAAAAATCTCCATCATCACCGGGGGGCCCGGCACCGGCAAGACGACAATCGTCAAAGGAATCATCGGCTGTTATCATGCCCTTGAAGGTTTCGAAGATTTCGAGGAATATGATGAAGGCGAATATCCGATCAAACTGGTGGCCCCGACGGGGCGCGCGGCAAAACGCCTGAGCGAATCGACGGGAATCGAAGCCTCGACAATCCACCGCCTCATCGGCTGGGGGCAGGATACGGAAAAAGATGATTTCCTGGATATAGAGCTGAATGCAAAGATGATCATCATCGACGAGATGTCGATGGTGGACACATGGTTGTTCTACCAGCTGCTCAGAAATGTGCCGAGTGAGACGAGGCTCGTATTCGTCGGCGACCGGGATCAGCTCCCTTCCGTCGGGCCGGGAAAGGTCTTCAACGATCTGATCGAATCGGATGTCATCAAGGTGACGGAGCTCACCAAGATCTACCGGCAGGGTGAAGGTTCATCCATCATCAAGCTCGCCCATGACATCAAGGAGGAACAGCCGATTGATATCCGGCAGAAATTCAAGGACCGGGTGTTCATAACGGCAAACATCTCCCAGATTTCCGGACTGGTGGACAATATCGTGAGCCGTGCCGTGGATAAGGGTTATGATATGCGGGACATCCAGGTGCTTGCACCGATCTACCGCGGTAATGCCGGCATCAACAAGCTCAACCAGGTGCTCCAGGAAATATTGAACCCCCTCGACGATGGGAAAAGGGAGATCAAATTCGGCGATATCCACTTCCGCACGGGGGATAAGGTGCTGCAGCTGATCAACCGCCGCGAAGACAACATCTTCAACGGTGACTCAGGGATCATCGACGAGATCATACTTAAAGACGAGGACGGGCAGGCGGAGAAGGATATGGTGATCGTCGATTACGACGGCAAGCATATCGCCTACGAGCGCAAAGATTTAAGCGAGCTCGCCCATGCCTACTGTACGAGCATCCATAAGGCGCAGGGCAGCGAATATCCGATCGTCATCATGCCGCTGGTCAAGAGCTACAGGCATATGCTGATCAAAAACATCATATACACCGGCATCACGCGGGCGAAGGAGTCACTGATCCTGTGCGGGGATGAGAATGCCTTCTATGATGCGCTGGATAATGAGGGCATCACCCGGCATACGACGCTGGTCGATGCACTGCATGCCAAGTTTAATGTCAGAACTCCCGGCGGGGCGGATGAAGCCCCTGAAAAAGATGAAAGCCCCGGATATTTGACAGAGGAGAACCTCTTTAAAATCCCTGCGATGATCAACGTGGAGAAGACACCCTACGATTTTATTTGACAGTGCACCGATTAAAATTTATAATCATTATCATTAACGATCAAAGTCGGAGTGATCGAGTGTATATGCGGTATTTGACAGAGACATTGTGGCCGGTGAGAACAATGATACGCATATATACGTGCTGCACCCCGGCAGGTAAAAATATTTAGAGTGATGGCCTTGCCATAACCTGGGTGGTACCGCGGAATATTTCGTCCCTATATTTAATATAGGGGCTTTTTTTATTTAAATTGAGGAGTGAATGTCATGAAAAAATTAACCGGCAACGAAATCAGGGATTTATTCATTGAATTTTTCAAAGGGAAAGACCATATGGTGGAACCGAGCGCACCGCTCGTACCGATCGATGATGATTCACTGCTGTGGATCAACTCCGGCGTCGCCACGCTGAAGAAATACTTTGACGGGCGGATCACGCCTGAGAACCCGAGGATTGTGAATGCGCAGAAATCCATACGGACAAATGATATTGAAAATGTGGGCTTCACTGCAAGGCACCATACATTTTTCGAGATGCTCGGTAATTTCTCGATCGGGGATTACTTTAAAAAGGAATCCATCGCGCTCGCATGGGAATTTTTGACCAGCGAGGAGTGGATGGCACTGGATGAATCCCTCTTGTATATCACCGTCCATCCTGAAGACATGGATGCGTACAATATATGGCGCGACGAAATCGGTCTGAGTGAAGACCGCATCATAAGGATAGAAGGCAACTTCTGGGACATCGGCGAAGGCCCGTGCGGACCGAACAGTGAAATCTTTTACGACCGCGGTCCGGATTATGAATACGGCGCACCTGCAGAAGAGATGTATCCGGGCGGCGAAAATGAAAGGTATCTTGAAATATGGAACCTCGTATTCAGTGAATTCAACCATAACAGTGACGGCAGCTATACACCGCTGCCGAAGAAGAACATCGATACCGGCATGGGGCTCGAGAGGATGGCGAGCATCGTCCAGAACGTGCCGACGAACTTTGATACGGACCTCTTCACACCGCTGATTAAAAAAATCGAAGAGGTGTCAGGAAAAACATACGGTGAAGATGATGCCCGGGATGCTGCGTTCAAAGTGATCAGTGACCATATCAGGACGGTCAGCTTTGCGATTGCGGACGGTGCCCTGCCGTCGAATGAAGGCCGGGGTTATGTGCTCCGCCGCCTGCTGCGCCGCGCCGTCAGATTTTCAAAAGAGCTCGGCATCAATGAAGCGTTCATGTTCTCGCTTGTCGATACGGTGGCGGATATCATGGAAGACTTTTACCCGAACGTCAAGGAGAAGAGCGACTTCATCAAGGAGGTCGTGAGGAAAGAGGAGGAACGCTTCCTGTCCACTCTGGATGAAGGCATCCGCATTTATGAGTCATTCAGAGCATCCGTAAAAGACACTACAGGCGTCATTTCAGGCGAAGATGCATTCAAGCTGTATGACACATACGGGTTCCCTTATGAACTCACCAAGGAATATGCAGAGAATGACGGCCTCACCGTCGATGAAGAAGGATTCATGGAAGAGATGAAGAAGCAGAGGGAACGTGCAAGGAGTGCACGCAAAGCGGGCGAATCAATGCAGGTCCAGTCCAAAACACTGGCAAACTTCACCAAACCGAGCACTTTTACGGGCTACAGCTCGATGAATGAAGAGGCGGAACTCCTTCTGATCGTAAAGGATGACGAGGCGCTCGATTCGTATGACGGTGAAGAAACCGTTGAACTCATCTTCGACAGGACACCGTTTTACGCGGTGAGCGGCGGTCAGATCGCAGATACCGGCGTGATCAAAAATGATACGGCGGAAATTCATGTCGAAGGGGTCTACAAGGGGCCGAACAACCAAAACGTCCATATCGCAAGGGTCGTGAGCGGCGCCGTCGAAGCAGGGGAGAGATACCGCCTGCATGTCAATGAGGAAAAGCGCAGATTCATTATCAAAAACCACTCTGCAACGCATTTGATGCATCAGGCATTAAAGGATGCGGTCGGTGAGCATGCCAACCAGGCCGGTTCACTTGTTGAAGCGGAGCGACTCCGTTTCGACTTCTCCCACCTGAACCCTTTGACCGAAGAGGAGATCAGGACGATTGAAGATGCGGTGAACGAAAGGATATACGAAGGCCTCGACGTGAGAATTTCCGAAATGCCGATAGAAGAGGCAAGGGAAAAGGGTGCGATGGCTTTATTCGGTGAAAAATACGGGGATGTCGTGCGTGTCGTCGATATGGAAGAATACTCCGTTGAACTGTGCGGCGGTATCCACGTCCGTAATACCGCGGATATCGGGCTTTTCAAAATCGTTTCCGAAACAGGCATCGGCGCCGGCATCCGCAGGATCGAGGCGGTCACGAGCAGATATGCCGTCGAATACTACAAGGAAAAAGAGAAGCTGATTGGGGAAGTGGCATCCAGCCTTAAAGTCAAAGAAGAGAACATCACCAAGAAAATCACCCAGCTGTATGATGAAAGAGCTGCATTGAAGCAGGAGATCAAGGAACTGAAGTCCGCTTCAGCGAAGGAGAAATTGTCGGATCTCAAAGACATCAAGCAGGAAGTGGGCGGTGTCGAGCTGATCGCAACTGAAGTCGATGCGAAGAACGCAAAGGAACTCCGGTCGGTCATGGATGATGTGAAATCGGCCAACCAGGATGCCGTCATCGCGCTCGGCAGCGCGTCGGATGGAAAAGTCTCACTCGTCGTCACCGTGCCGAAGGACCTGACGGATAAGTTCAAAGCCGGGGACATCATGAAAGGCATGGCTGAACGCGTCGGCGGAAAAGGTGGCGGCCGGCCGGATATGGCCCAGGGCGGCGGCACCAAGCCTGCCAATTTAACAAAAGCATTACAGTTTGTTAACGAGTATATTAATAACTAACTTAATGGGGGCTTAAGTGATATAATGGGGACAAATCAATAGGGAGTTAGGAGTGCTTGTGTGGGACAATTTGATGAGACTGTACAATTCAATGTAGATGAATCCCGGGCGAAACATGTCAAAGAGATACTGACCAACGTTTACAAAACTTTGGAGGAAAGGGATTATAATCCGGTCAATCAGCTGGTCGGCTACCTTCAGAGCGGAGATCCTGCATACATCCCCCGCCAGAATGAAGCGAGGAATCAGATCCGCCACGTCGATCGTGATGAAATCATCGAAGTGCTGGTCAGGACTTATGTCGACAGTGAAATAAATGACTAAAGTGCTGGGTCTGGATGTCGGGACGAAGACGATAGGTGTTGCGATCAGTGATGCATTCGGCTGGACGGCGCAGGGTCTGACCACCCTGAAGATCGATTATGACAAGGGGAAATACGGACTGGAAGAAATTGCCCGGATCGTAGAAGAGCATGATGTATCATCAGTGGTCGTCGGCCTGCCCAAAAATATGAACAACTCCATCGGGGAAAGCGGAGAGCGATCATTACATTTTAGTGAAATGCTTGCGAATCATATACCAAGTGTTAAAATAATCATGTGGGATGAACGCTTGAGTACTGTTGGAGCAGAACGGACCTTACTTGAAGCTGATGTGTCACGTAAAAAACGCAAAGCCGTAATAGATAAGATGGCTGCAGTATTCATACTGCAGGGCTATCTTGACAAACCGGCAAAAGGAGAGCTGTGAATATGTCTCATGAATTGGATTTTAATAACGAAGAGGAACTGCTGACTTTATTTGACGAAGAAGGCAATGAGGTCCTGTACCGCAAGATGCTGGAATTCCATCACCCTGAATTCAACAAAGATTATATAATCCTGGCGGAAGAAGGCAACTTCGAAGATGAAGAAGGGGATATCGAACTGATCCCGATGATAAATGTGCCGGACGAAGATGGCGACGGCGGCAGATTTTTACCCGTGGAAACAGATGAAGAATGGGACATGATTGAAGAAGTTGTAAATACTCAGATGGATGAGCCGGAAGAGTAAAAAACGAATGATTCAAAAATAGCTTCCAATTAAAATTGGAAGCTATTTTTAAAGATAAGGAGTCTTGTATGAGTAGATATGATGATATCAGATTTTCAAAAAATGTATCTTCCTTTCTGTCATTGATCATCATCGGCCTGCTGACGATCGGTGTGATAGTGGCGGCCATTTTTGCCTACCTTTACATTTCATCGATCGGTGAGCCGCTGGATGCGAATTCCGAGGAGACTCAGGAGGTCACCATAGAACAGGGCTCATCAGCAGGAATGATCGGCGAACAGCTGGAAGAGCAGGGCATTATAGATAACAGCAGAATGTTTGAAGTATATTTGAGGTTGAACAGCATCACCGACTACCAGGCGGGCGAATATGAGCTTTCCCCGGCCATGGATTTCGAGCAGATCGCAAAGACGCTCGAAACGGGGACGATTTATGAGGAAGTCCAGTACAGGGTGGCAATCCCGGAAGGCTACAATGTGGAGCAGATCGCCTCACAGCTCAGCCAGAATCTCCCCGTCGCTGAAGAGAGGTTCATGGAGCTGATGGAGGACACTGAATTCATAGAGTCCCTGATGGAGGAGTATCCGGATATGCTCACCGATGAAATTCTTGATGAAGAGGTAAAATTCCCGCTGGAAGGTTACTTGTTCCCGGCGACATATGACATCACCGAAGAAGAACCGGGAGTGGAGAACATCATCAGGCAGATGCTCGACGCAACACAGGTCAACAGCTTCCAGGTCTACAATTCAGTTGAGGACGTCACCATCAATTACGAAGGGGAGCAGGAGTCTTTATCGTTCCATGAATTTCTGACTTTCGCCTCCCTGATCGAGATGGAGGCAACTTCGCTCGCCGACCGCTCGATGATAGCGAGCGTATTCTTAAACCGGATGGCTGAAGTGCCTGCCATGCCTCTGCAGACCGACCCGACGGTGCTTTATGCACTGGGTGAGCATCAGGAACGCACATTGTTCGAAGATCTTGAAGTTGAAGATCCTTACAACACCTACCTGAATACGGGGCTGCCGCCGGGCCCGATCTCATCACCCGGCATGGAGTCGATACAGAGTGCGATGAACCCGAGCAACACCGACTATTTCTACTTCCTTGCCGACAGTGAAGGCAATAACCATTTTGCCGAGACATTTGAAGAACATATCGAGAACAGGGAGCAATATATCAACAACCAGTAAAATCATTCTTTTCAATAAGTGAATAGTGTGGTACCATGTTCTTTAATGAATGCACAACTGATAACTTTTGTTATCAGTTGTATTTTTTGTATGTGGTGATTATATGAATATTGCGCAATATGTAAAAAGTCTGAATGTCGTCGAGGAGCACTATCCCGACGTTTATTCCTATGCAGTGGATAACAGGGTCCCGATCATAGACAGTGATGCTTTGGCAGCGCTTAAGCATCTCATCAGGATCAAAGGGGCGAAGACATACATGGAAATAGGTACGGCAATCGGCTACAGCGGCCTGCATCTGTTATCTGTATATGATGACTCCCATCTGATCACCATGGAGAAGGATCGCGATGCCTACGAAACTGCCGTTGAAAATTTTTCAAGGTATGGAGTCGCATCCAGGGTGGATGCCTATCTGGGTGACGCAAAGACGATGGAATTGAATATGGAAGAAGAGTCGGTCGACTTGTTATTTATAGATGCATCAAAAGGCAACAACCAGCTTTTCTTTGACAAGTTCAGCCCATTTGTGAAAAATGACGGCCTGATCGTGGTGGACAATATACTTTTAAGGGGTCTGGTCACCGAAGATGATATCGCCGGCAGGAACAAAAGGAAGCTGAAGGAAAAAGTGGATGCCTTTAATCAGCATATGAGTCAAAGTGATTATCCCACATCATTTCTCCCAATAGGTGATGGGTTATTAGTTATTTCAAAAAGTCAGGTGTAGAAGATGAATAAACCAACGATTATCGGCATTGCAGGAGGCACCGGGTCAGGCAAGACCTCGGTGACAAGAAAAATCATCGCTTCCCTTGAGGAGCATGACATCACCCTGATAGAACAGGATTATTACTATAAGGATCAAAGTCATAAGACGATGGAAGAACGGCTGAAGACGAACTACGATCATCCTTTCGCATTCGACAATGATCTTCTGATTGAGCATGTGAAATCATTGATCAACAGGGAAAGCGTGGAAATACCGACATATGATTATGTCAATCATACTCGCAGTGATAAGACGATCAAAATCGAGCCTAAAAACGTGATCATCATCGAAGGCATCTTTGCCTTGGAGAATGAGCAGCTGAGGGACTTGATGGACGTCAAAATTTATGTGGATACCGATTCGGATATACGCATACTGCGGCGCCTGTCGAGGGACATCAAAGAACGCGGCCGTTCGATGGATTCGGTGATCAACCAGTATTTGACGGTTGTAAGACCGATGCATCTGCAGTTCATCGAACCGACAAAGCGCTTCAGTGACATCATCATCCCCGAAGGCGGGGAAAATATTGTTGCAATCGATATCATAACCACGAAAATAAGAAGCTTGATCAAAAAATTATAAAAATAAAAGTAAAGTTTTACGGAGGGTTTTTTAATATGAACAATAACAAAGAATATCCAATGACTCAGAGCGGTTACGAGAAATTACAGGAGGAACTCGAACATCTCCTGACGACCAAGCGTCCGGAAGTGGTCGAGAAAATCAAAGTGGCAAGGAGCTTCGGTGACTTATCGGAGAACTCCGAATATGACGCCGCGAAAGATGAACAGGGCTTCGTCGAACAGGAGATCACCAAAATCGAAGAGATGATCCGTCATGCAAAAATCATTGAGGACAACGGCGACAACAACACTGTCCAGCTCGGCAAAACAGTCACTTTCACTGAACTGCCTGATGGGGATGAAGAACAGTACCAGATCGTCGGCAGCGCGGAGGCCGATCCTTTCGAGGGGAAAATATCCAATGAATCACCGATGGCGCAATCACTGCTTGGAGCAAACCTGGAAGATGAAATCAACGTGCCCCTTCCGAACGGTTCATCCATGAAAGTGAAGATTGTTTCAATTGACTGATCAGAGCAGCGGAAGAGTCATAGGCATCATCGGTGCCATGAAGGAAGAAGTGGAAATCCTGAAAAGTTGGATGGATATCAGGGAGACTTCCTCCATTGCACATTCCGAGGTCTACTCAGGCACGCTTGAGTCCAAAAATATCGTCCTGGTTGAAAGCGGCATCGGCAAAGTGAATTCCACACTGATCACTGCACTGCTCATCGAAAGGTTCGGTGTCGATATGGTGATCAACACCGGAGTGGCCGGAGGATTATCCAAAGCGCTCGATGTCACCGACATGGTCGTCTCCACTGAAGTCTGCTACCACGACGTGGACGCAACCGAGTTCGGCTACGCATTCGGACAGGTGCCCGGCATGCCGGAATACTATACGGCAGATGAAAATCTCGTCACTGCCGCACTCAGTGTGCTGCAGGGGAACGAAGCGGTGAACATCGGCAGCGGCCTGATCGTCAGCGGGGATTCGTTCATCGCCGGCGAAGACCAGAAGGCGGAGATATTGGGGCGTTTCGGGGCAGGTCTTGCCGTGGATATGGAATCAGCGAGCATCGCCCAGACATGCCACCAGTTTGAAGTGCCGTTCATCATCATCCGATCGATCTCCGACAAAGCCGGGGAGAAGGCGGACATGACATATGATGAATTTTTGGGGAAAGCTTGTATAAATTCATCTGAAGCTGTAAAATTATTATTAAATGAACTGTAATATGGAGGGACCATAATGACTTTATTAATGATTTTATCAATTATAGCGACAGTTATAATTGGATACGTCATTTACCGCGACACCGAAACCGAAGATAATGATATCATTGAGTAAAAGAAAAGCACCTTAAAATTTAGGGTGCTTTTATTAATGTGATAAAATAGAATAAATTAGTTTAGAGGGGAAAGCTTTTAAATTGATCAAAAAGTATTTTTTACCGACCTCGTATGTGGAGGATTTTACGAAAATCACCCCGGCAAGGCTGGATCAGCTGGATGTCAGGGGAATCATCATCGATCTGGACAATACTCTTGTCGGCTATGACGAAATGAATGCGGATGACCGCGTACTGGATTGGATCGATTTGATGAGGGAGAACGGCATCAAAGTGACCATCGTCTCGAATGGCAAGGAGAAGCGGGTCAGCCGGTTTGCCAAGCCTCATGACATCGATTACATCTTCAATGCAAGGAAACCATTATCACGGAACTATAAAAAAGCCATATCGGCAATGGGCATTCCCCCGCAGCATATCATCATGGTGGGAGATCAGCTGATGACCGATATACTCGGTGCGAACCTCATCGGCATAAAAAGCATACTGGTCATGCCCGTTAAAAGCAAAGATGGCTTTGCGACCCTTCTGAACAGGAGAATCGAAAAGTTCATCATGAAATATTTCAGAAAAAAAGGATTGCTGGTCAAGGAGGACTAATTATTGAGTGAATTAAAATGTATCGGCTGCGGCGCTGAGCTGCAGTCTGAAAATGAGAATAAAAAAGGTTATATACCCGAGAGCGGTTTGAAAAGGGAGGACGCCATCTGCAGAAGGTGCTACCGCCTGAAACATTACAATGAAATCATGGATGTGGACATCGACTCCGGCGAGTTCATGACGATGCTGAATTCCCTCTACGAAGTGGACGGGCTCATCATCAAGGTGATCGATGCTTTTGATATCAGTGCAAGCCTGATACCTTCATTCAACCGCATCGTCGGCGATAAGAAAGTCATCGCGGTCATCAATAAGACGGACCTTCTGCCGAAATCCACGAATATCAACAGGCTGATCCACAGGGCCAAGCTGATGCTTAAGGAGAACGGGATCACTGCTGTCGAGACGGTCGCAATCAGCGCCTTGAAAAACGATGGGCTGGACCGGCTAATCGACACGATGACGAAGCATGCCCGCGGGAAGGATGTCTATGTCGTCGGCACCACGAACGTCGGGAAGTCGACGCTCATCAACCAGCTCATCAGGATGACCACCGGCGATGCCGATGTCATCACTACGAGCAGATTCCCGGGCACGACCCTCGATCTGATTGACATCCCGCTGGATGGGAATGCCTTCATCTATGATACACCTGGGGTGATTGTACCGAGCCAGATGGCACATTTCGTCCCCAAAGATGATTTGAAGCACATCACACCTTCAAAAGAGATCAAACCTGTCACTTTCCAGCTTGAAAGCGGCCAGACGCTGTTCATATCAGGTCTTGCGCGTGTGGATTTTGAATCGGGGGAAAAGAACAGCTTCACCGTATATGCATCCAACCAGCTGACGCTGCACAGGACGAAGACAATCAATGCGGACGACTTTTATGAAAAGCATTATAACGGACTACTGGCACCTCCGGAGATCGACTCACCGGTACTGACGGAGGATGGTAAGCTCCACACATTCGATGTGAACGAAGACAGTGATATTGAAATCAGCGGCTATGCATTCATCAGCATTTCGGCAGGCGCTACGGTCTCTGTCCGTGTTCCAAGCGGTGTCGATGTGAATTTAAGACAAACAATCTTCAAAGGTGGTTCATAAGCATGAATTTTGCCGTAATCGGATCTCCGATCGAGCATACACTCTCACCCATGATCCATAATGCCAATTTCAGGGCGCTCGGTCTTGATGATACTTACCGGGCCCTGCACGTCACGCCGGGCGACCTCAAGTCCATCAGGGACATTGCAGAGCAGCATGAGCTTGACGGTTTCAATGTCACGATCCCCCATAAAGAAACAATCATGGAGCATCTTGATGATATAGACCCAAGGGCGCTTGAAGTCAATGCCGTCAACACCGTGATGGTCAGGGACGGGCGCCTTACCGGTTTCAACACGGACGTGACGGGGTATAAACAGGCCTACATTGAACGCTTCGGTGATACACCGAGGAATGTCCTCATCCTCGGCGGCGGCGGTGCCAGTAAGGCAGTATACCGTGCACATCGTGAGATAGGGGATGACATCACCATATATGCACGCCGTCCTGCAAGTTTTGAAACTTTCCAGGACCGGAATTTCACTGAAATATCCACTTTCGACAGTCTCGGGCATTTTGATGTGATCATCAATACGACGCCCGTCGGCCTGAAGAATGAAGATCTCTTTGATATCATGAAGTTCCCGAAAAGTGCGGTCACGGAAGAGACGATAGGTGTAGATCTGATATATAATCCGTATAAAACACCGTTCCTTGAAGCTTTTCAAGATGAAAAAGCGATGAACGGTCTTGCCATGCTGGTCAACCAGGGTCTGCATGCATTTGAAATATGGCATGACGATAAATATAAAGGCAATTACAAAGCCGTATATGAAGAATTGAATAAAAAGTTCGGAGGTGAGATGAATTGACGACATTATCATCCAAAAATATAAAGCAGCTGAAAAAAGCTTCGCATCACCTGAATCCTATCTTCCAAGTGGGGAAAAACGGCGTGACTGATAATTTCATCGAGCAGATCGATGATGTGCTCGAAAAAAGGGAACTGCTCAAAATTTCTGTACTTCAGAACTGTCTTGAAGACAAGGAAGATATCGCAAAAACGGTCAGTGAGGCGACAAACAGCAACGTAGTGAGCATCATCGGCAACACGATCATCCTTTATCGGGAATCCAATACGAATAAGAAGATAGAACTGTCATGAAGATAGGAATATTCGGCGGGACTTTCGATCCCATCCATATCGGCCATATCATCTCCGTCATGGAAGTGAAGCTGAAGTTCGGCCTCGATAAAGTCATCTTCATCCCCGCCCGGCAGTCGCCGCATAAGGAGACGGTGCCGTCGGCTGATGATGACCGGGTCACTATGGTGGAGAAGGCGATAGCCGGGTATGGTGATTTCCATATGGACAGCGTGGAGCTTGACAGAAAAGGCGTGAGTTACACTTACGACACAGCCGTTTATTTAAAGGAGAAGTATCCCGGGGATGAACTTTTTTTCCTGATGGGGACGGATCAGTATCAAAGTTTTGAGAAATGGTACAGGTATGAAGACCTGCTTGAGATGATGAAATTCATAGTGATGATGAGACACAGTGATGATATGGAAATCGCATCACCTTTCATCCGTGCGGACCAGCTGGTGGTGGAGGTTTCCTCCACCCTCATCCGCAGGCGCATTGGAGAAGGTCTGCCATTCAGGCATTTCCTGCATGCATCGGTCTACGAATACATTAAGGAGAATGCACTATATGAAACACAAAGCAGCACTTAAGTTAATCGAAGATAAACTGCCGCAGAAAAGATATGATCACTCTGTAAGAGTTGCAGAGACCGCAAAGGAAATGGCCGGCATTTTTGGGGCGAACAGAGATAAGTGCTATCTTGCCGGCATACTCCATGATTATTCCAAATATGATGATCTTGGGAGCATGTACCAATATGTGACGAAATACAATCTGGACCCGGCATTGCTCGCCTTCAATTCAGAGCTGCTGCACGGCCCGGTCGCCGCGACGATCATGCGTTTTGAACATGGCGTCAAAGACGAAGACATCTACTATGCGATCGCAAACCATACTTCCGGCCGGCCGCAGATGCTGCTTGTGGAGAAGATCATTTATGTTGCGGACTACATCGAACCGGAAAGGGACCAGCCGGGTGTCGAAGAAATCAGGGAGCTCGTCTTTGAAGAAAAGAACCTGGATTTGGCAATATATGAAATTACCAGGATGACACTGAAACATCTGCTGAAAAAAAATCGGCCGATTTATAATAGGACGATCGAATGTTACAACTATTATAATATGGTCAAGGAGTGAAGGAATGAATAGCGAAGCATTACTCGAATTGATGGTTGAAGCATGTGATAATAAGCGTGCTGAAGATATAATGACTTTTGACGTCAAAGAAACAAGTTCGGTGACAGACTATTATATCATCTGCCACGGGAATTCCGACCGCCAGGTCCAGGCAATCGCCGATGAGATAAAGGAGCAGGCCAAGGAAAATGATCTGGAACCGCTCGTTGAAGGCTACAGTGAGGGAAAGTGGATATTATGTGACCTGAACGACGTCATCGTCCATGTATTCCACAGGCCGGAGAGGGAATATTACAATCTGGAACGGTTGTTTAAAAACGGTGAGCATGTCGATGGCAGAATTTAATCACAATGAGAGTGCCATCGGCCGCTTCTATAATGAACTCACATATGATATCCCTTATGATCTGTGGCTCGATATCATATCCCATTTCAAGGGGAAGGCGGGCTCGGTCCTGGATATCGGCTGCGGGACGGGCCGGCTGACAAGCCAGCTTGATTTCCAGACGAGATACGGGATGGACATATCCGAACCGATGCTTGAAATCGCAAAGCGGGAAAATGAAGATATAAATTATTTCCAGGCGGATATGAGAGACTTCAATCTGGATATGACATTCGATATGGTCACTGCGACGGTGGACGTCCTGAATTACCTGGAGGATGAAGATGAATTCATCACCACACTGAAAAATGTGAATGATCATCTGAATGATGATGGTGTGTTCATCTTCGACATACACAGCAAATACAAGATGGAAAACGACTTCAATGATATGATCTACACGGACGACACTGAGCATATCACGTACATCTGGCACGCCCTTAAAGGAGAGGCCCCGCTGTCCGCAGTGCATGAAATGACATATTTCATCATAAATGATGAAGGCCTTTACCGACGGATGGATGAAACTTATATCCAGAGGACATATGAGCATAAGGATGTCATTAAAATGATCGAAAAAGCGGGTCTGTACCTGGATACTGCTTTCAGTGATTTCGATATAAACAACTCTGTGACCACGGTTTGTGACAGGATATTTTATATCGTCAAAAAGGCTTTGTGACGAATAGTTGCAAAGTTTTTTTGAATTATTTTATTTATTTGAAGAAAAAATAAATCAAAAACGGCATTTTCCTCCTAATATAGTAAAGGGCTTTTTTAAGGAGATGGGAAAATGCTTAAGGAATACTATGAGAAGTACAAAGAACACCTGACACTGGTCAGTGCAGGCACCGCCGGATTGATGACCGTCCTGTTCATCGCAAGTATATTCTTCGACGGAGGCGGTAAAGTCAGCGTCAATGAAACACTTGTATCTGAAGCTAGCGATGTGCATGAAGCGGAGGTGGCGGACACAGTCATTGAAACGGCCCCCACCCATGTCATGGTGGAAGTGAAGGGGGCTGTCAAAAATCCCGGTGTTTTTGAGGTGCCGCAGGATGCCAGGGTGACGAACGTTTTAAGCCTGGCCGTAGTGTCGGAGTCCGCCGACCTCATGACCGTCAACCAGTCCGAAAAGGTCAGGGATGAGATGGTGATCTATGTGCCAGAGCAGGGGGAGATTGAAGACCCTCCGCTTCCCGGCGGAGAAAACATCCAGGGCATAGAGGCGGAAATACTCGTCAATATCAATACTGCAACTGCGGAGGAGCTCACTATCTTAAACGGCATCGGTGAGAAGAAGGCCCAGCTCATCGTGGAATACCGCGAACAAAACGGCTTGTTCATGGCCAAAGAGGATTTGATGAATATAACAGGCATCGGTGAAAAAACTTTTGACAGCCTGGAACCATATATTACAATAGAATAAAGGCGGGATGATGGATGAGGATAGACTGGCATGAATACTTTTTGGCGCAGAGCCATTTGCTCAGGCTCAGATCGACTTGTGAACGGCTGAAAGTCGGTGCTTTGATCGTTAAGGACAACAGGGTGATCGCAGGCGGCTACAACGGTTCCGTCTCGGGTGAGGCCCACTGCATCGATGTGGGCTGTTATATCGAGGGCGGACACTGCATACGGACGATACATGCTGAAATCAACGCATTGCTCCAATGCTCGAAGTTCGGGGTCTCGACTGAAGGATCAAGTGTATACGTCACCCATTTCCCCTGTGTGCACTGCACGAAGTCGATGATACAGGCCGGGGTGAAGAACATATATTACGCGGAAGATTATAAAAATCACCCGTATGCTATCGAACTGCTTGAAAAGACCGGCGTCAATTATATAAAAATCGAACTGGACCTGCAAAAAGTGGCCGGTTATTTTGAAAACTTCAGATGATTGCATTCTACATATTCCTGTCGTTCATAACCGGTTGCATAATCGTAAAAAGCCCATTGCTGGGCTTATTTTTTTTGGTCATTTTAAGTATTTCATGTGCCAGGAGGCTTGGGCGCAGGCAAATCCTATGGTTCCTGCCTGTTGTCCTGCTGCCCACTTCATTTTTAAATGGTGGCGGGCAGGAGGCGCCTCCGGCAGTAATTGAAGAAATCACGATCATCGATTATAAATATTACCGCGATGAGGTACACTATGTCGTATCGAGCGGCGGGGAGACGTATGAACTGTTCACGGAAAACCCCGTATTGGAATCGATCGGCACACATTGCACCGGCAGATTCGATATCGCAGCAGTCAGGGAGCAGAGGAATTTCCTGAAGCAGGACGATGCACTGCGCCTGACCGTGAATGACCTCAAAGGAAGGATATACCTGGAGACGCTTGAAGGAGAGCGCTGCATTGAGCAGGATAAGGATTTTGGGATGTGGCTTGCGCAGCTGAGGAACCTCTATATGCAGAAGGTGCTGGACTATACGGATCACAGTTATAAGTTTGACCTCCTCACGCTCACGGTCGGTAATAAAAGTTATATCGAAAATGATTTCTTCGACTCATTGCAGAAACTCGGGATATACCATCTGTATGTCATCTCCGGTACGCATGTCGCTTTCATCACGGCAGTGCTTTACTTCGCCTTCAGGAAAATGAGGATGACTTCAAGGACCGTGAAGGTGCTGCTCATCCTGTCGCTCGTCATGTTCTACATGCTGAACATATTCAGCCCGAGCGTCTTCAGGTCCGTCTTCATGGCCGTCATGCTCATCCTCACTTCATTCTTCAGGAAGAAGCCGTACTTGACTGTAATATCACTCACCGCGCTGATACAGGTTGCATTCAACCCGTACATAGTGTTCCATGCAGGTTTCCAGCTGTCGTATATCACGACCTATTTCATCTTGCTGAGCCGGCCATTCCTGCATGGCAACACACCGATTGTGCAGCTCATCCAGATTACACTGATCGCCGAAGTGTCCACACTTCTGGTCATTCTGCTCCAGTTCAATGAAATCAGCATCAGCGGGATCGTCATGAATATGATGTTTGTGCCTTTATTTTCGATGGTCGTCTTCCCGATGGTGATTTTGTTCCAGTTCTTGCTTTTGCTGCCTTATGTGCCTGCAGTCGATTATTTGTATAATATGGTGTTTTCAGTCCTCCAGGAGGTGATATATTTCCTCGCCAATATCATAAGGCACCGGTTTTCAATAAAAAATCTGATCGACCCGGTATATATTGCGATTGCCGGACTCAGCTACATGATGGCTGTGAACATCTGCAGATTGAAGTTCTTGAAGGCATGCCTGCAGGGCGGGATTTTCATGACGGTGATTTTCGCAGCCAATGCCCTGGACAGGGATGATTTCACATTCACCATGATAGATGTGGGCCAGGGGGATGCTTTCCTGATAGAAGACCATATGAGCGGCGCCGCGGTCCTGATAGATACGGGCGGCGAGTTCACCTTCGGGGAGCGGGAGTCCATGCTTGCTGAAAGGACTGTCCTGCCGTATCTGAAGGAGAGGGGCATCGATGACATCGATCTCTTGATACTCAGTCATATGGATATCGATCATGTGGGGGAAGTGGGGGATGTGCTGGATAAGAAAAATGTGAGGAACCTGCTCGTCAACATTGATGACCCGAAATATGAGGAGTGGTCGGAAGACTACATCCACGGTATGTACAACGGGAATATACTGAGGTCGGAAGATGTGAGGGACATTACAGCAGGGCATATTCATATTGAAAATCTGACACTCGAAAATGATTACCGGCCAGCCGATTCAAATGACACTTCAATCGTCCTGAAAGTGACGCTCGGCCATTATGATTTCCTGATGACAGGGGATGTCACTGAAGCGATGGAGAGAAGGCTTGCAGAGGCACATGGAAGCCTTGAAGCGGATATTTTGAAACTCGCACACCACGGCTCGGATACATCGAGCAGTGCAGAATTCCTGGAGCTCGTGAAACCGGATCATGTTCTGATTTCGGCCGGCGCAGGCAACCAGTACGGCCATCCGCACAAAGAAGTCCTTGAGAGGGTGGCGCATACCAATATTTTAAATACCGCAGAAGCCGGCATGGTACAATTGAATATCCGCGGGGAATCATTATGTTTCACGAGCCGGCTCGATGAATCACTGGATGGATGCATAAAAAAAAGAGCTGAATGATCAGCTCCCTTGATGATTATGGTCTTACCACAGTCTGCCTACGATTTCGAATACGTGGGCGATGACGTAGATGACTGTAAGGCCGAGGAATCCGACAACAAAAGCCAAACCGGAGTCCACAATGTCATTATTTTTTGATTGCACATTCTTTTCGAATTTATTCATTGAGAAAACCCCCTAAACTATTCATCATCTATTATAGGATAATTTACGAATAAAAGCTATAATAGATTCATGATTTAATACGGAGTGAACGGAATGAACCTTATACAAGTGATTTATGGAACGAATGCGATACGTATAGAAGAAGAGGCCGGGCAGCTTGCCAAGGAATATCTGGACGAAGTGGATGAATTCAGCCTGGTATCATTGAACTACAGGGAGACAAGCGTGGAAAGCATCATTGAAGAAGCACAGACCCTCCCTTTCTTATCGGACAGGAAAGCGATCATCCTGAATGATGCATTTTTACTGACCGGAGCCAAGGTGAAAAGTGATGTTGAACATAATATGGATTTATTTCTGGATTATATAAAGAACAAGAATGACGATACCCTTCTGATCTTCAAAGTGTTCAATGAGCAGCTGGATAAGCGGAAAAAGATCACCAAGCTCATCTTGAAAGAAGGCGCAGTGACAGAAGTGAAGGAAATGACGGAGCCTGAGATAAAGGATTTCATAAGAAGTCAGGTGGAAGACGAGGGCATGGATATCGACGAGCCGGCACTCGGCATGTTCCTCGAGAGGACGGGGATCAGCTATGGCAATGTCAGAAGCGAGCTCGAAAAGCTCCTGCTTTATGCTGAGGGGAGGATCACCGAGAGTGATGTTGCGGAAGTGGTGAGCATGAGCATGGAGCAGAACATATTCCAGCTGACCGAACACGTCCTAAACGGCCGTAAGGAAGCGGCAGTGCACCTGGTCAGGCAGCTCATCCTGCAGAAGAACGAACCGATCCAGCTGCTGCATCTGATCATCAGCCAGTTCAGGCTGCTGTACCAGGTCAAGCTGCTGGCAAATGAAGGTTTTGCACAGGATTATATGGCGAAGCATCTTAAAGTGCATCCGTACAGGGTGAAGCTTGCACTGCGGGAAGCGAGGAAGCACAGGCAGGATAAGCTGGAGGAGAAGATGGTCATGTGCCGCAATATGGATTATAAATTCAAATCCAGCTACCTTGACCGTGAGACACTCTTTGAACTTTTCATAATGGAAATTTGAGCATAAAAAAAACCTTCTTGTAAAAGAAGGTTTTATTTAGCCATTAACTTTGATTTCATACGTGATGCTTTATTAGAATGAATTAAGTTTTTCTTGTTAGCTTTGTCCACCTGCTTGACAGCATATGAAACAAGCTCGTCAGTATTCCCGGCATTTTCGGATTTTGCAGTTTCCGCGCGTTTCACTGCAGTCCTCATGGCATTCTTTTGAGCAATGTTTGATTCTTCAGCTTTTTGACTTGATTTGACTCTTTTGATTGCTGATTTAATATTAGGCATAACGTCACCTCCACAATTTAGTTGTACAACTTTAATTGCAACAAGATGTATTTTACCAAACAACCATGCAAGATGCAATAACCAAGCCGAAATGAATTGAAGAAAATGCGGAACATTGATATAATATTGACATTCGATTGAACAGAAAGTTGGGTACTAATGACAGATAATGAACGCAGGGCCAGACAAGAGAAAATCAGGAACTTTTCAATTATTGCCCATATAGATCACGGTAAGTCCACATTGGCTGACCGTATACTGGAAAATACAAAATCAGTGGCAGGCCGCGATATGAAGGAACAGCTGCTGGATTCAATGGATCTGGAACGTGAACGGGGCATCACCATCAAACTGAATGCAGTTCAGCTGAAGTACACGGCAAAAGACGGCGAAGATTACATCTTCCACCTGATCGACACCCCGGGTCACGTGGACTTCACTTATGAAGTATCACGCTCCCTTGCAGCCTGTGAAGGTGCCATACTTGTCGTGGACGCTGCACAGGGCATCGAGGCGCAGACGCTCGCGAACGTCTATCTTGCGCTCGACAACGATCTTGAGCTGCTGCCTGTCATCAACAAGATTGATCTGCCGGCAGCAGATCCCGGGCGTGTCGCCCAGGAAGTCGAAGATATCATCGGGCTTCCGAAGGAGGATGCGGTCCTTGCGTCCGCAAAGTCGAATATCGGCATCGAAGAAATTTTGGAAGCGGTCGTCGAGATGGTCCCGCCGCCGGAAGGTGATGTCACGGCACCTCTGAAGGCGCTGATATTCGACTCGATGTTCGACCCGTACAGGGGGGTCATCTCATCCATCCGGGTCAAAGAGGGCGTCGTAAAGCCGGGGGATAAGATTAAGATGATGGCGACGGGGAAAACATTCGAGGTTGCGGAAGTCGGGATCAACACCCCGAAACCGATGCCGGTTTCGGAACTCTCGGTCGGCGATGTGGGTTATATCGTCGCTTCAATCAAAAATGTCGGGGATTCACGGGTGGGGGATACCATCACCCACGCAGACAATCCGGCAGCCGAGCCGCTCGCCGGCTATAAGAAGATGAACCCGATGGTCTTCTGTGGAATGTATCCGATAGATTCGAACCAGTACAACGACTTGAGGGAAGCCTTCGAGAAGCTTGAGCTGAACGATTCCTCCCTCCAGTACGAGCCTGAGACGTCACAGGCGCTCGGTTTCGGCTTCAGGACAGGTTTCCTGGGCCTTCTGCATATGGAGATCATACAGGAGAGGATAGAGCGTGAGTTCGGCATCGACCTCATTGCAACCGCACCATCGGTCATCTACGAAGTCACGATGACGGACGGTTCTGTCATGAAGGTGGACAACCCTGCCCAGATGCCGGATCCCCAGAAGATCGAAAAGATCGAGGAACCTTATGTAAAAGCACAGATCATGGTCCCGAATGATTATGTCGGTGCGGTGATGGAGCTCAGCCAGAAGAAGCGCGGCAACTTCGTCACGATGGACTATCTGGATGACATCAGGGTCAATATCATCTATGAAATACCGCTTTCGGAGATCGTCTTTGATTTCTTCGATATGCTGAAGTCGAATACGAAAGGCTATGCATCCTTCGATTATGAACTCATAGGATACCGCGAGAGCAAGCTCGTCAAGATGGATATTTTATTGAACAATGAAAAAGTGGATGCCCTCAGCGTCATCGTCCACCGGGATTTTGCATATGAACGCGGTAAAAATATCGTTGATAAGCTGAAGACGCTCATACCGAGGCAGCAGTTCGAAGTGCCGGTCCAGGCAGCGATCGGACAGAAGATCATTTCAAGGACAAATATCAAATCGATGGGCAAGAACGTACTCAGCAAATGTTACGGCGGGGATATCAGCCGTAAGCGTAAGCTGCTTGAAAAGCAAAAAGAAGGTAAAAAGAAGATGAAATCCGTCGGTTCTGTGGAGATTCCGCAGGAGGCATTCCTGTCGGTGCTCAAAATGGATGAAGATTGAAGAAGCCACATTTTGTGGCTTTTAATTTTGTTAGGACGTGTAAAAATGAAAAGCTTGTATATTCATATTCCATTCTGCAACCGGATATGCACTTATTGCGACTTTACGAAAGTGCTCATCAAAAACCAGCCGGTTGACGATTATATAGACGCATTGATCATGGAAATGAAGACACTGGAACATAAAGATTTCAAAACGGTTTATGTGGGGGGAGGCACTCCGACAGCATTGAGTGAGGCGCAGCTCGAGCGCCTGCTCGGATTCATCTCGGAAAATTTCACGGTTTCCGGAGAATATACTTTTGAGGCGAATCCCGACGAAGTGACGACCGGGAAACTGGACCTGTTGAAGAATTACGGCGTCAACAGGGTGAGTCTCGGGGTCCAGTCCTTCAATGACGATATATTGAAGGTGCTGAACAGAAGCCATGACTTCAATGATATCTTCAGGAGCATCGATCATCTGGAGAAGATCGGGCTTTCAAATTATTCCATGGACCTCATGTACAACCTGCCGGGGGAGACCTTCAATGACATTGATACAAGCCTCAAATACGTGGAGGAATTGAAGCCGAAGCATATTTCATGGTATTCGCTGATCATAGAACCGCATACAGTCTTCTATAATGAGATTAAAAAAGGCAGACTGAAGATCGACGACGACAACAAGGAAGCGGAGAAATACATCCATGTGATGGACGGGCTGCAGGCACTCGGTTATCCGCAGTATGAAATCTCCAATTTCGCAGAACGGAAGTATGAATCAGAGCATAATAAGACGTACTGGCGCAATGACAATTATTACGGTGTCGGCGCGGGGGCGCACGGCTACATCAATAATGAACGTTACTATAATGTCAAACCTGTCCCGCACTATATCAAATCGATGAATGAGAATCATTCGGCCGTCAAAGAAACCATCCTGCTTTCTGAAACCGAGAAGATCGAAGAGGAAATGTTCCTCGGCCTCAGAATGACCGAAGGTGTCTCCAAAAAACGTTTCAGGGACAAATACGGTGTCGGCATGGATGAATATTATAAAGATGAGTTATCTTTCCTGAAAGATAAAAAATGGATCAAGGACGACGGCCGTCATATCGCCTTGACCGATTCCGGCAGGATGGTCGGCAATGAAGTGTTCATTGCATTTTTAAAGTCATCATAAAATGAGCACAATCAATTGACATACTTTGACCAATTTGATAAATTATATTTAGCACTCGATGATAGAGAGTGCTAAAGAGGTGAAGTCAATGCTTACAAAAAGGCAAGAACTCATCTTATTTTTAATTGTGGATGAATTTCTGGCCGCCATGGTTCCCGTTAGTTCGAAGCAGATTATTCAAAAATATCAACTCGATATTTCCAGTGCTACGGTTAGAAACGAAATGGTTAAGCTTGAAGCAATGGGCTTTTTGACAAAACCGCATACATCGGCAGGCAGAATACCTTCCAGAGAAGCACTCAAGTTCTACATTGGGAAATTGAGCGAAAAGCTGGATGAGAAATCACAGTCGGAACAGATTCACCTTAATTTGAAAAGTCATCACAATCCTGAAGATTTATCAAAAAGCACTGCTGAAAAAATCAGTGCACTGACCAATTATTTGACTGGCGTATCATTTACTGGTAAAGATGAAACAGTCAAGGGTATTTATTTCACTCCATTGAATGAAGGCATACTGCTTGTAATCATAGTTCTCGATTCGGGTAATATCAAGGAAATACCCGTAAAAATGGATTACAATGTATCACTTGAAACATTGAAGATTCTCACCAACTATTTCAATCAGATCATCATGGATACGCCGTTGCAGGACCTTTCGGAACTGCTCCGGACGTCATTGAAGAACACTGCGCTTGAATACACAGTGAACAGTGTCGCCGATCACATCAGGGAAGATCTCGACCAGCCGAGGAAATTCAGCGGCTACTCCGGATTCAACCATCTGATCCAGCAGATCAGCGAAGACACAGACACCCTGCGGGCTTTGTATGATGACCTGGAGGCCAAGCAGCTGGACAGCATCATCGATGTCACTGACAGTGACGGAGTGGATATATATCTTGGTGATGAATTGCCTGAAGATTATCATTCAATCTCGATCATCACAACAAACTTCAAGTTAGCCGGTTTTGATGGAAATCTTATGATTATAGGCCCTGAGATGATGGGCTATAAGAAAGTCATAAAATTGTTACATGCGATTAATAATCAGAGCACAAAAGGAAGTGAATGATTTGTTCGACAACGACAACAATCAAAAAGTCAAAGATGATTTGACGGAAGAAGAAAAAGAGCAGATGCAGGAAGTGAAGGAAGATGCATCAGGGGAAGAAAAAGAGCAGAAACAGGACCTTGATGATCATTCAAAAGATCCGGCAGATGAGGAACAGGAAAACGATAATGAACAGGATTCAGCAGAAGACGAGAGTGAACCGGTTCCGGAAAGCAGTGCTGTTTCAGAGGAAACGGCAGAGGAAGCCGATTCACATCAGCAGGAGCTGGAGCGCCTGAAGCAGGAAGCCCAGGAGTACGAAGAGAAGTATTTGAAGCTCTACGCGGAATTTGAGAATTTCAAGCGCCGCAACAGACAGGAAATCGATCTCAACAATAAATACAAAGATCAGAAGTTCGCAGAAGATCTTCTCCCTGTACTGGATAACCTCGAGCGGGCGATGGCGATCGAAGGTGACAATGATTCATTCGCTTCACTGAAAAAAGGTGTCGAAATGGTATATAACGAATTTCTGAACATCTTCAACAAGCGTGATATCACTGTCATTGAAGCGGAGGGCAAGGAATTCGACCCGAATTTCCATCAGGCAGTGATGACGGAACCTTCAGAGGAAGAATCCGGCATCGTCCTTGAAGAATTCCAAAAAGGCTACCAGCTGAAAGACCGCGTCATCCGCGCTTCCATGGTTAAAGTCAGCGAATGACCGGTGCAGTTTTACTGAAAGATAAATAATTAATATATTTGGAGGCTGTTTCTTATGAGTAAAGTTATTGGTATTGACCTTGGTACAACAAACTCAGTAGTATCCGTCCTTGAAGGCGGAGAAGCTAAAGTGATTCAAAACGCTGAAGGCAACCGTACAACTCCTTCAGTCGTTTCATTTAAAAACGGTGAAAGACAAGTCGGGGAAGTCGCGAAGCGTCAGGCGATCACAAACCCTGACACTGTTATGTCAATCAAAAGGCATATGGGCACCGACCATAAAGAGAAGGTCGGCGGAAAAGAATACACACCTCAGGAAATCTCTGCGATGATCCTTCAAAACCTGAAGGAGACTGCCGAAAGCTACCTGGGCGAAAAAGTGGAGAAGGCTGTCATAACAGTTCCGGCCTACTTCAATGACTCCGAACGCCAGGCGACTAAGGATGCGGGCAGAATTGCCGGTCTTGAAGTCGAAAGGATCATCAACGAGCCGACTGCAGCAGCACTCGCTTACGGTCTCGATAAGCAGGACGAAGATCAGAAAGTGCTTGTTTTCGACCTTGGCGGCGGAACGTTTGACGTTTCCATCCTTGAACTCGGGGACGGCGTGTTTGATGTCCTTGCCACTGCAGGCGACAACAGACTCGGCGGTGACGACTTTGACGATGTCATCATCGATCATCTTGTGGATGCGTTCAAAAAAGAAAACGGCATCGACCTGTCAAACGACAAGATGGCGATGCAGCGTCTGAAAGATGCAGCGGAGAAAGCGAAAAAAGATTTATCAGGTGTATCATCAACACAGATTTCACTGCCGTTCATCTCAGCAGGCGATGCGGGCCCACTCCACCTCGAAATGACGCTGACACGTGCAAAATTCGAAGAACTGTCAGATGATCTTGTAAAACGTGCCATGGACCCGACAAGACAAGCGGTGAAAGATTCCGGACTCAGCAAAGATGAGATCGATGAAGTAATCCTTGTCGGCGGTTCCACAAGAATCCCGGCTGTACAGGAAGCGATCAAAAAAGAACTGGGTAAAGAACCGAACCGCAGTGTGAACCCTGATGAGGTTGTGGCCATGGGTGCTGCGATCCAGGGCGGTGTGCTGTCAGGAGATGTAAAAGATGTGGTACTTCTCGATGTGACGCCTTTATCACTCGGTATTGAGACGATGGGCAACGTCATGACGACCCTCATCGAAAGAAACACGACGATCCCGACAAGCAAATCGGAAGTGTTCTCAACAGCTGCAGACAACCAGCCGGCTGTGGACATCCATGTGCTTCAGGGTGAGCGTCCGATGGCAAACGACAACAAGACACTCGGCCGTTTCCAGCTGACTGACATTCCACCTGCACCACGTGGTGTGCCTCAGATCGAAGTGACGTTCGATATCGATAAGAACGGTATCGTGAATGTTACAGCAAAAGATCAGGGAACAGGAAAAGAACAGAAGATCACCATCCAGTCCTCATCGAACTTATCAGATGATGATATTGACAGAATGGTTAAAGAAGCCGAAGAGAACGCTGAAGAGGATAAAAAGCGCCGCGAGGAAGTTGAAACGCGCAACGCTGCAGACCAGCTGATCTTCTCAACTGATAAGACTATTGAAGACTTAGGCGACAAGGTTGACGCAGATGAGAAGGAAAAAGCCGAGAATGCCAAAGAAGAACTGAAAACTGCCCTGGAAGGCAATGACATGGATGAAATCAATGCCAAAAAGTCTGCATTGGAAGAAATCCTGCAGGGCATGTCCATGAAGCTTTATGAGCAGATGGCACAGGAGCAGCAGGCAGAAGGCGGCAATACCGAAAGCAGCACATCAAGCGATGACGATGTGATTGACGCTGATTTCAAAGAAGTCGATGACGAAAAAGATAAAAAATAATCATTGATTAAAAGTCAAAGCCAATGCATTTGGCTTTGACTTTTTTAAATGTTATGATTTGGAAGTTGGAGGGAGATTCGGATGGCTAAAAGAGACTATTATGACATCCTTGGCGTCGAGAAAAATGCGTCGAAGGATGAGATCAAAAAAGCGTATCGTAAATTATCAAAAAAGTATCACCCGGACATCAACCAGGAAGAAGGTTCCGACGAAAAGTTCAAGGAAGTCGCGGAGGCTTATGAAGTCCTGTCAGATGAAGATAAGCGTGCCCAGTATGACCGCTTTGGCCATGAGGGCATGAAATCACAGTTTGGCGGCGGGGGCGGCTTCCAGGGTGCAGGCGGCTTCGGCGGTTTCGAAGATATTTTCAGCTCATTCTTCGGCGGCGGGCGCCAGGCGGACCCGAATGCCCCGAGAAAGGGTGACGATCTCCAATATACGATGACCATCGATTTTGAAGAGGCCGTATTCGGAGTGACCAAAACCATTTCCATCAAAAAGGAAGTCACATGTGATGTCTGTGACGGCCACGGCGCAAAGCCGGGTACATCTAAAAGCACATGCAGCATGTGCAGCGGCGCCGGACGCGTGGCTGTCGAGCAGAACACACCATTTGGACGCATCCAGACGGAACGTACATGTCCGACATGTCAGGGTACGGGTCAGGAGATCAAGGACCCTTGCAACAAATGTAAAGGTGCAGGTACAGTGACTAAAGATGTGGATATCGAAGTTACAGTACCTGAAGGCGTGGACAACGGCCAGCAGATCCGACTGCACGGCAAAGGTGAGCCGGGCATCAACGGCGGGCCTGCGGGGGACCTCTACATCGTCTTCCGTGTGAGGCCGGATTCAAGGTTCACACGTGACGGGGATGACATCCACTATGAACTGCCGATTTCATTCGCGCAGGCTGCACTCGGTGACGAAGTGAAAGTGCCGACGATCAGTTCCGAAGTCATGCTGACGATACCTGCGGGTACGCAGACAGGCAAACGTTTCCGCCTTAAAGAGAAAGGCGTCAAAAATGTACACGGCTACGGTTACGGTGACCAGTTCATCACTGTCAAAGTGGTGACCCCGACGAAGCTTTCCAATAGAGAGGTCGAACTCTTCAGGGAACTTGCGAAAGAAGGCGGGGAGACGATCGAAGAGCAGCAGGAGAACATCTTCGACCGCACCAAGCGCTTCTTTAAAGGAGATTAAAGATGAAATGGCATGAAGTTGCAATTCATACAAAGGAAGATAATGAAGAGAGTCTTTCAGCTTACCTGAACACTTTATCGAAAGGTGTATCAATCGAGCATTCCATTGATATCTTAAGGCAGAAGATCACCAATTTCGATGAGAAATTCAAGCTGAACCCAAAGGATTATCCGGACTCCGATATCAGGATACTGGTCTATTTCGATGAAACCCAGGACGTTGAAACCATGATCGGGAAGATTGAAACTTTCATCTCGGAGGCGGACCTCGCGTCCAAAGAAGAGATCGATATTTCACATAAGGTCATTGAAGAGTCCGATTGGGAAAACGAATGGAAGAAGCATTTCCACAGTTTCAGGGTTTCCGAGACATTTGTGATCGTGCCTTCATGGGAAATGGATGAATACGAGTACCGGGAGAGGGACCGGCTCATCAAGCTCGATCCCGGGATGGCCTTCGGCACGGGGGATCACCCGACGACCAGCATGTGCCTCAAGTTTATAGAAAAGACGGTGAAACCCGGAAGCTCGGTCATTGATGTCGGCACGGGATCGGGAATCTTATCGATCGCCTCCCATATGATGGGGGCATCATCCGTGAAAGCGACCGATATTGATGAGTTATCCATAAAAGTCGCATATGAGAATTTTGTCATCAATGACTGCGAGCAGGCGATACGGCTGGAAACTGCCGATCTGCTTAAAGAGGAAGACGGCAGTTACGATATCGTCATCGCCAACATCCTTGCACACATCATTGAAGATATGGTTGAAGATGCGTATGAGAAATTGAATGAAGATGGATATTTCATCGCCTCCGGAATCATCTCTGAAAAACGCGATGAGATTACAGGGAAAATGACACGTGCCGGATTCCGCATTGTGGAAATCCTTGAAGAAGACGGCTGGGTAAGTATTTTAGCTGAAAAGGTATGATTTGCCATGCAGAGATATTTTACATCCGAAAAATTGAACCTGAATGAACAATATGAAATAGAGAATGAAGATACGCATCATATGCTCAATGTGATGCGTTTTCGTGTTGATGACATGTTTGAAATGGTGGACGGCAAAAAGGCCGGCTACTTATGTAAGATCATCGGGGTGGACGGCAGGAAAGTCTCTTACATGACCGAAGGGGGACTGGAGCCGAGTACTGAACCGCCTGTTGAAATCACAGTGGTGTGCCCGTTGCTGAAGGGTGAGAAATTCGAGTGGATGCTTCAGAAATCGACTGAACTCGGCGCCTCGGCATTCATCATTTACGAAGCTGACAGAAGTATCGTGAAGCTGGATGCGAAAAAAAGGGAGAAGCGTCTCGCGCGCTTTCAAAAAGTGGTCAGGGAAGCGAGTGAGCAGAGCAGGCGTTTCACCATCCCCGATATACGCTTCGAAGGGAAGCTCCACGCCATGGACTTCAATGATTATGATTCTGTCATCATTGCATTCGAAGGTTATGCAGGCCAGAAGGCAAAGTCTTTTTCAAATCTTGAGAGTATACGCCCGGGCAGGAAGATCGCTTTCATATTCGGCCCGGAAGGCGGACTCACAGAGCAGGAAGTTGGGGCGGATACCTCTTTTGTGCCCCTCTCACTCGGGCCGAGGATACTCCGTGCCGAGACGGCGCCGCTTTATTTCCTTGCCGCCGTAAGCAGTATCGTGGAATGACGCGTAATTGAATGACTTTTTATATTATGCTATTATATGTAAAGTTATCATAATACTTTATTAAAGAAAGATTTGATGGTTATGAATGAAAAAACAATTGCTTTCCACACGCTTGGCTGCAAGGTCAACCATTATGAGACAGAGGCGATGTGGCAGATATTCAAAGAAGACGGATACGAACGTATAGATTTTGAACAGAATGCCGATGTCTATGTAATCAATACATGCACTGTGACCAACACGGGGGATAAGAAAAGCCGTCAGGTCATCCGCCGTGCCATCCGTAATAATCCGGATGCGGTCATCGCCGTGACGGGCTGCTATGCACAGACCTCCCCTAAGGAGATCATGGATATAGCGGGTGTGGACATCATCATCGGCACGGAGGACCGGGATAAACTGCTCGGGTATGTCAATCAATACCACCGCGAACGCCAGCCGATCAACGGCGTCAAAAATATCATGAAGAAGCGTACATATGAAGAAATGGATGTGCCTTATTTCACGGACCGCACACGTGCGACCCTGAAGATCCAGGAAGGCTGCAACAACTTCTGTACATTCTGCATCATCCCGTGGGCGCGGGGGCTGATGCGCTCACGTGATCCGCTGAAAGTCATTGAACAGGCACAGAACCTTGTGGATCAGGGGTACAAGGAGATCGTCCTCACGGGCATCCATACCGGCGGTTACGGGGAAGACCTGAAAGATTACAACCTGGTCCAGCTTCTGCGTGACCTGGAACAGGTCGACGGCCTGAACCGCCTGAGGATCTCAAGCATCGAAGCGAGCCAGCTGACCGATGAGGTCATTGATGTCATCAGGGATTCAAATAAGATCGTAAGGCACCTCCATGTGCCGATACAGTCGGGCAGTGATACGGTCCTGAAACGTATGAGAAGGAAGTATACGATGGAATTCTTTGAATCCCGTATCGTGAAACTGAAGGAAATCATGCCGAATGTGGCGATAACGAGTGACGTCATCGTCGGATTTCCGGGGGAGACGGAAGAAGAATTCCAGGAAACTTATGATTTCATCAATAAGCATCATTTCTCCGAACTTCATGTCTTCCCTTACTCAATCAGGACCGGCACCCCGGCTGCGAGGATGACCGATCAGATCGATAATGACACCAAAAACGAAAGGGTCAGAAGGCTGATCGACTTATCAGACCGCCTCGCACTCGAATATGCCGAAGGCTTCAAGGATGATGTCCTTGAAATCATCCCGGAAGAGGTCAAAGACGGGAAATTGATCGGCCATGCTGACAACTATATGAAGATTGCCATCGATGCGGATGAATCTTTGACAGGAGAGCTCGTGAAAGTCAAAGTGACCGAAGCAGGATATCCGCTGAGCCATGGGGAAGTCGTCAAAGTGCTTGAGAAACCCATGGTCAAGAACTATGCCTATATTGAACGGACGATCCAATAATCCAATCCGGAATGGATCTGAAAAAAAAACTGGAGGCAAAAACATGAAACTTTCAAAGTATATCGACCATACATTATTGAAACCTGCGGTGACACAGGACGAGATATTCGAGCTCTGCCAGGAGGCGATGAAGCATGAATTCTTCAGCGTATGCATCAATCCTGCATGGGTCCAGACCGCTTCCGACATATTGGAGGACAGCGATGTCAAAGTGTGCACCGTCATCGGCTTCCCACTCGGCGCCTCCACATCCGAAGTGAAGGCATTTGAAACGATGAACGCCATCCAGAACGGTGCCGATGAAGTGGATATGGTCATCAATATCGGCGCCCTCAAATCCGGCAATCACGACCTCGTCTATAATGACATCAAAGCGGTCTGCGATGCAGCCGGTACGGATGCGCTGGTCAAGGTGATCATAGAGAGCGGGCTCCTTGACGGTGATGAAATCGTCAGTGCCAGCAATCTTGCCAAAAAAGCAGGTGCCGATTTCGTCAAGACTTCCACCGGATTCAACGGGGAGGGCGCGAAAGTGGAGGATGTCGCTTTGATGCGCATGACCGTCGGCGAAGAAATGGGCGTTAAGGCGAGCGGCGGAGTCAGATCAGCTGAAGATGCCCTGAAGATGATAGAGGGCGGAGCGACACGCATAGGCGCTTCAAGCGGCATTGAAATCGTGTCAGGCGGATTGTCGGAATCAGACTATTAAAATTAAGTTGACCAAAAAACTTTGTTATATTATAATGTTTGAGTACATAGTAAAGGCTATGTGAGATTAACCTTTGGTTATTCGGAGGGAGGGAAATTTATGACTAAAACATCTGTTAACAAGAACGAACCGATCGAAGATGCACTGCGTCGTTTTAAGCGTAATGTCTCTAAAAACGGCACTATCCAAGAAGCCCGTAAAAGAGAATATTATGAGAAACCAAGCGTGAAACGCAAGAAAAAATCCGAAGCAGCACGCAAAAGAAAATTCAGATAAAATATCCTCCCTCGGATAATTTATCATACACGGACAGTACTATTATTTAATAGTGCTGTCTTTTTTTCACATCTTGTCAGTACAGTTTATTTATTTTTGCATGGTAAGTATGTATAATGAAGGTGGAGGGGATTTGCATGGCAAGGATTGATACATTTTTGGTTATGAATATTGTACATACATTCAGCGATGTTATTACCATGCCTGTAATTGCCTTTATACTGCTGGCTATTTTCATCATCGGACTGGTGATGCAGCTTTTCTCCGAACGATTCAATTTTTATGGCCTGCTTTCAATCGCCGCCATGGTCTTATTTTTCTCCGGTCACCTTTTGACTGGTGAAAACAACCTATGGGCGCTTGCATTGTTTGTCCTCGGCTCTTTCCTGGTGATTGTAGAGTTTTTTGTAATCGGTACCTTTTTAGGGATAATAGGCATAATTCTCCTTTTGCTGAGCATTGTGCTGGTCAGTGGGAATATGATTCTTTATTCGATATTTCTGCTGATTATAATCATTATTGCATCTTTTATGGTGGTGGGTCTTATCAAATCCAAGAAAAGAAAAATTCCATTTTTGAACAGGTTGATTTTAAGCGATGCGACCGATGCCGAATCCGGCTATACATCATTTGATGACCGGTCCGATCTTCTCGGGGTCACAGCGAAGACTGTAACACCGCTCAGGCCGTCGGGGACGATACGGTATGGTGAGAAGCGGATTGATGCTGTTGCGGAAGGGTCTTACATCCCTGCAGACACTGAAGTGAAGGTCATACTCATTGAAAGTTCGAGGGTTGTTGTACGTCCGATTGAAGAATAGATTAATTTAAAGGAGAGTTTTATATGGATCTTATGTTTATAGGTGGCGGATTATTAACGGTCATATTCCTGATCGTTATAGTATTCATCATCCTGTCGTTCATCCTGTCATTTGTCCCGGTCGGCTTATGGATTTCAGCCATTTCCGCCGGAGTCAAAGTGGGTATCTTCTCACTGGTTGGGATGCGTCTCAGACGTGTCAAGCCGAAACGTGTCATTGAACCGATGATCAAAGGTGACAAGGCAGGCATCAAGCTGACCGTCAATCAGCTGGAGTCACACTTCCTTGCGGGTGGTAATGTCGACAGGGTCGTCGATGCACTGATCGCAGCCCAGCGTGCAGATATCAACTTGACATTCGAGCGTTGTGCGGCAATCGACCTTGCAGGCCGTGACGTGTTGGAAGCGGTTCAAATGAGTGTCAATCCGAAAGTGATCGAGACACCATTCATTGCAGGTGTGGCAATGGACGGTATTGAAGTTAAGGCAAAGGCGCGCATTACTGTACGTGCAAACATTGAACGTCTCGTCGGGGGTGCCGGTGAAGATACGATCGTCGCCCGTGTCGGTGAGGGTATCGTCTCCACAATCGGTTCTTCGAACAAGCATTCCGACGTATTGGAAAACCCTGACCGTATTTCCCAGACTGTACTTTCAAAGGGCCTGGACTCAGGTACAGCGTTTGAGATATTATCCATAGACATTGCGGATGTGGATATCGGCAAGAACATCGGAGCCGACCTCCAGACAGAGCAGGCGGTGGCCGATAAGAACATTGCACAGGCTAAAGCTGAAGAGCGCCGGGCGATGGCCGTAGCGCAGGAGCAGGAGATGAAAGCCCGCGTTCAGGAAATGAGGGCGAAAGTTGTGGAAGCGGAGTCGAAAGTGCCGCTCGCTTTTGCTGTAGCGCTTGAAAACGGCAATATCGGAGTAAGCGATTATTATGATCTTAAAAACGTCGAAGCAGATACAAACATGAGGGATTCCATCAATAAGATGACAGATCCGTCTCGTTCCAAAGATGAAGAATAGGGCGTGATATCATGGAAGTATTACTGCCTCTGTTAATATTTGCAGGCGGGGTAATATATTCACTTATAGCCAGCAGCGGGAATAAGAATGAAGAAAAAAGAGATATCGATCCGGATAAAATGGAAAGGCCGGGACGCTCGGCCCCGAGACCCCGGCAGCCGGAGGCGGGAAGGCGGGAACAGGGTCCGCGCGGCATGTTCGACGAGATGAAGCGCGAGTTCCAAAGTGAATATGAAAAAGCCATGGGGCGCACTGCAGGAGATACCGCAGGCGGTCCTGCCGAGACCGGTCGGGAAGGGCCCGCAAGACCGACCCGTGAAGATGTCAGACGCCGCGTTGATGAAGAACGGCGGAAGTTTGAAGCTGATCGCCAGCGGGAGAAGAAAGAAGCCTCAATGCGGGAGCGCTCGCGCGCTGAGGTCAACCGGGACAGAAAACCCGTTGAGAGAAAACAGAGCGAAAGAGCGGAACGGGCAAGAGAAAGAGTCCGCACCGGTGCTGTGGAAACCAAAGCTGAGCCTGTGGGCGCAATCGGAGGCGTGGGTGGCGAAATCACCGATGAGGTGCGTTATTCATATGGTGACGACCGGACTTCGATACATGAAAAAGGAAAGAAACAGAGAACTTCATTTTCATCCAAGGACCTCACATTTGATAACAAAGCCATTGTGAATGGCGTCGTCTTCAACGAAATATTGGGGAAACCAAGATCTCGTACCCGTAAATGATATGATGACACACAGCATTGTGTGTCATTTTTCATGTTTCAAACAGGCGGGATTAGAGAATATGATAAATGAGCAGGAGGTGTAGATATGAATGTGGATATTAAAAAAGGTGAAAACATGTTCTTTGTCGGAGAAGATGAACTGAATCCGGAAGCATTTGTTTCCTATGTAGTCGACGAGGACGGAGATTTCATCATCGACAGTACCCAGGTCGCCAATCAGTTGAGCGGTCAGGGCATCGGCAGTGCGCTGGTTAATATGGTGGTCGAGTATGCCAAGGAAGAAGATAAGAGGATCGTCCCGGCATGCCCCTTCGCAAGGGCAGTTATGGAGAGGGAAGAAGATTCGAAAAAAATGATAAAGTGAAATAAGCTCATAAGGGCTTATTTTTTTATTGTGCAGGCTGTGCCAGACCCGGCGAATTTATTGCAGACGGGTTTCTATAATGGTAAATTTAAGGTAACCACAAATAAATTAAAGGGGTTTGTACATGCCTAATATAATAAATATAGACAGTCTCGAGGAGGCCCAGGCGCTCATCGGGGCGAATGATGCACATATTACATTTTTGGAAGATATGTTCGATGTCACCATCCATACGCTCGGCAATGAGATTACAGTGAGCGGGCAGGATGATGATAATGTCGAACTGGCAGAGGATGTGCTCATTCATTTGCTTAAAATCATCCAGCGGGGGATGAAAGTGAATTTGAGGGATGTTCAATCGGCATCAACCATGGCGAAGAACGGGACGATTGAGTATCTCCTTGATCTATATAATGAAGTGATTGCCAAAGACAATAAAGGCAAGGGCATACGTGCCAAAACCACCGGACAAAGACTATATATTGAAAACATCAAACGGAGTGACCTCACCTTCGGCATCGGCCCGGCGGGGACAGGCAAGACGTTTCTTGCTGTTGTGCTTGCATGCCAGATGCTGAGGGAAGGCCAGGTCAAACGGATCGTTCTGACAAGGCCTGCCGTCGAAGCGGGGGAAAATCTCGGTTTCCTGCCGGGGGATCTGAAGGAGAAGGTGGACCCTTATTTAAGGCCGTTATATGATGGCCTGCACACCGTCCTCGGGACGGAGCAGACTGACCGTCTGGTGGAGCGCGGCGTCATCGAAGTTGCACCGCTCGCCTATATGAGGGGACGTACATTGAATGATGCATTCTGTATCCTCGACGAAGCGCAGAATACTACAGAAATGCAGATGAAAATGTTTCTGACCCGCCTCGGCTTCGGCTCAAAAATGGTCGTCACGGGAGATGAGACGCAGATAGACCTGCCGGGGGCGACTAAAAGCGGCCTGATAGAGGCTGTGAGAAGGCTTGATGATGTAAAGGGCGTCGCCATCAACCGCATGGACGAAACTGATGTAGTCAGACATCCGCTTGTTTCAAAAATCATTAAAGCTTATGAATAGGGGTGCACTATGCTGACAGTCGATTTTATAGATGAAGAAGAGTTTACTTCCGGAAGCGAAAGGGATGAAATCAGCCGTTTGCTGAACTTCGCCTACGAAGAGCTGGAAGCCGGTTCAGATGCGGAAATCAGTGTGTCGTTTGTTGACAATGAGGCGATACGTGAGCTCAACCATCAGTACAGGGATAAAGACCAGGTGACTGATGTCATTTCATTTGCCATGGAAGATGATGAATTCAACCTGATACATGAAGAAGCACCGAGGGCGCTCGGTGACATCATCATCTCCACCGGCCGCGCCAGGGAGCAGGCGGAAGATTACGGGCACAGTTACCGGCGCGAGTTATTGTTCCTGTCACTTCACGGTTTCCTTCATCTGCTCGGATATGACCATATGGAAGAAGCGGATGAAAGAGAAATGAACCGGATGCAGGATGAGATCCTGGAAAAATTCGGTGTATCGAGAGATGAGTGAGGATGAAGCGTTTTAAATATGCGCTTCAGGGGATCAGGGTCCTGTTTGATAAGGATCATCATTTCGCGGTGCATTTGCTGTTTGCTTTGCTTGTTGCAGCAGCCGGCTTTTTATTCGGACTGAACACGCTGGAATGGCTTTTCATCATCGGTGCGGTCTTCATCGTGCTGATCAGTGAGGTCGTCAACACAAGCGTTGAGTATACGGTGGATCTCGTGACGGATGAATTCCACGAGCTTGCAAAGCGTGCTAAGGACACTTCAGCCCTTGCTGTGCTGCTTGCATCGCTGTATGCGGCAATAACGGGATTGATCATCTTCATCCCGAAAATAATTGTTTTTTTTACTTAGGAGAGTGAATACATGAACGACGGGATTTTTAAGGAAGAATGGCTGGCGGAAGCCATTGAAGCACAGAGCCGCGCCTACACACCTTACTCGAATTTCAATGTGGGTGCATTGCTTGTGACTGAAGATGACCAGTATATATACGGTGCAAATATAGAAAATGCATCATACCCCGCGACGATCTGCGCTGAACGCAGCGCTTTGGTGAGTGCTTATTCGAACAACATCACGGAGTTCAAGGCACTCGTCGTCGTAACGGATTCGAATGAGGCAGCAAGCCCGTGCGGCATATGCCGCCAGGTCATGAAGGAGCTCTGCCACGATGACATGCCGGTATATCTGACCAGCAAAACCGGAAAAGTGATCAAACGCACAGTGGATGATCTGCTGCCGCTGGGCTTCTCAGGGAAGGATATGGAAAATGAGTGAAGATAAATTCAAATCAGGCTTCATCAGCATCATCGGCCGGCCGAATGTAGGAAAATCAACCTTTATGAACAAAGTGCTGGGCCAAAAGGTTGCGATAATGTCCGATAAGCCGCAGACAACGAGGAATAAAATACAGGGTGTCTACACGACCGGCCAATCACAGATGATCTTCATCGATACACCGGGCATCCATAAACCAAAGCACCAGCTCGGTGAGCATATGATGAAAGTCGCCCGCAATACACTGAGGGAGACGGAAGTGATCCTTTTCATCATCAATGTTGCAGAGGAAATCGGCAGGGGTGATGAATTCATCATCGAGATGCTTAAAAACACAACGACACCGATCATCCTGGTCCTGAATAAGATAGATCTTGTACACCCCGATGATCTGATCAAACAGATTGAAGTATATAAAGATACGCTGGAATTCAGCGAAATCGTGCCGATATCTGCACTGCAGGGCAATAATGTCGATAAGCTTCTTGAAGTCATAGAGAGCTACCTGCCCGAAGGGCCGATGTATTACCCTGAAGACAGGGTGACCGACCACCCCGAGCATTTCATAGTCAGTGAGCTCATACGTGAAAAAGCACTGCATCTGACGAGCCAGGAAATCCCCCATGCCATCGGTGTGGAAGTGGAAAAGATGAAGGCGAATGAAGAAGGCGGCAAGGTACATGTGCAGGCCACGATCTATGTGGAACGTGAGTCGCAAAAAGGCATGGTCATCGGTAAGGGCGGCAAGATGCTCAAGGAAATCGGCAAACTGGCAAGGGTCGATATAGAGAATCTTCTTGGCAGCAAAGTCTATCTTGAACTGTGGGTGAAAGTACAGAAGGACTGGCGCAATAAAACAAACTTCATACGTTCACTTGGCTACAGGGATGATGAATACTAGGTGATGAGATGATATATCAGCAAAAAGGCGTAATGATCCGGCAGACGAATTACAGTGAGTCCAGCCGGATCATTACTATTTTAAATGAAGATGGCGTGATGGTGCCACTGATGGCCCGCGGCTTCAACAAACCGAAAAGCCCGTTCATCGTTCTACGGCAGGGTTTCAAGGAGGCGCTGTTCACCTATAACCGCTTCAAGGGCATCGGCACGCTGAACGAAGTGGATGTGATCTCCCACTTCAAGGGCATCAACGAGGATTTTGAGCTGTTCTCCTATGGCAGTTATATAATGGAATTTGTGACGCGTATATTGAATGACGAGGATGTTACGCCGAAGAACTTCGAACTGCTTATGAAAGGTTTTAAATTGCTTGAAAAGAAGGAAGAAAACGAGAAAAATGCGACAACATCGATGGTGGCCATCAAGTTGATGCCTCAGTACGGCATCGAAATCAATGTGGATGAGTGCGCACTTTGCGGAAGCAGGGCGTATGACACTTTCAGCCATTACTCATTTATATACCACAGTGTAATATGTGATCACTGCGCAAATGAGGAAACGCTGGAGCGGACGGTGAACATCGGCAACCGGATCATATATCTGGCTGCATATATGAAAAACGTCAAGCTGGATCTGATCAACTCGATCAATGTCACCCCGGAAAACGGCAGACGGCTGCTGAATTTCACGGAACTGATCTATGATGAATATGCCGGGGTGTATTTCAAGGCAAGGAAGATGGTCAAAGGCATGACCGGCCCGGATGAGAGCTCCTGACTGTTCCATATATGAGACAGAAAGACATGAAAAAGAACAGGTGACGGATTTTCCATCGCCTGTTCTTCATATTGCTTGTTTAGAACTTGATTCTTTCCTTCAGGAAGCCGCTCACTTCATCAATCGGCATCCTCGTCTGTTCCATCGTATCCCTTTCACGCACTGTCACCATGTTGTCCTCCAGTGAATCGAAGTCGAATGTGATGCAGTAAGGTGTACCGATTTCATCCTGACGGCGGTATCTCTTACCGATCGACTGTGATTCGTCAAACTCCACGTTGAAATCAGGTGCCAATTTTTCATAGACTTTGATGGCATCCTCACTCAACTTCTTAGATAACGGCAGGACTGCTGCCTTGAATGGCGCAAGACTCGGGTGGAATCTCATGACCGTCCTGGATTCACCGTTTTCGAGTGTTTCCTCCTCATAAGCATCACTCATGAAGGCGAGTGTCACACGGTCGAGTCCGAGAGCCGGCTCGATGACGAACGGGATGAATTTCTCGCCTGATTCCTGATCATGGTAAGTCATATCTTCGTTCGAGTGTTCCATGTGCTGCTTCAAGTCAAAGTTTGTACGGCTCGCAATGCCCCACAGCTCTCCCCAGCCGAACGGGAATTTATATTCGATATCCGTTGTGGCATTCGAATAGTGGGAAAGCTCATCCTCATCATGATCACGCATGCGCAGGTTGTCTTCTGCAAGACCGAGTTCAAGGAGCCAGTTCTGACAGAAATCTTTCCAGTATTTCTGCCATTCGACTTCGGTGCCCGGCTGACAGAAGAATTCAAGTTCCATCTGTTCGAATTCCCTCGTTCTGAAGATGAAGTTGCCCGGTGTGATTTCGTTACGGAATGATTTACCGATCATGCCGATGCCGAAAGGCAGCTTTTTGCGCATCGTCCTCTGGACATTTTTATAGTTTACAAAGATGCCCTGGGCCGTTTCAGGACGCAGGAAAATTTCGTTTGTCGACGATTCCGTCACACCCTGGAATGTTTTGAACATCAGGTTGAACTGGCGGATGTCGGTGTAATCATGTGCACCGCAGGTCGGGCAGTTGATTTCACGCTCATCGATGATGTTTTTCATCTCATCGAAGCTCAAACCGTCGGCCACAAAAGTATCGTCTTCTTTTTGAACCACATTTTCGATGAGTTTATCTGCACGGTGACGGCTTTTACATTCCTTGCAGTCGATCATCGGGTCATTGAAGTTGTTCAAATGTCCCGAAGCTTCCCATGTTTTCGGGTTCATGAGGATCGCAGCATCGACACCCACGTTGTACGGGGATTCCTGGATGAACTTTTTCCACCAGGCGGCTTTCACGTTGTTCTTAAGCTCGATGCCGAGCGGACCGTAGTCCCATGTGTTGGCAAGGCCGCCGTAAATTTCACTTCCCGGGAATACAAATCCTCGTGATTTTGATAAATTGACAATTTTGTCCATGTCCATAAATACCACTCCTTAAAATAATTTTGAATATAAAAAAGTCCCAGGACAGCCGATGAAATGCTGTCCTGGGACGAGTTTATACCCGCGGTTCCACCCAAATTAGTGTTTCCACTCACTTTTAATATACAATTTCATGTTAAATAATTCATATATGCCATTTACAGATGTTAAGCTCACACCGTCCTTAACTCGCTTAAGCCCATTATATAAAATGTTAATTGGAAGTGCAAACATTTCATTGTATTTCTTTATCTTTCAAGATGTATTATAATTATTGATATTGGGAGTGAGGCCATGGAACTGAACAGCAGGCAGGAAAAGATATTGAAAATCGTCAAGCAGCACGGACCGATAACCGGGAGCAAAATCGCTGAACAGCTGTCTTTGACAAGAGCAACTTTAAGGCCGGACCTTGCAATTTTGACCATGAGCGGTTATCTGGATGCCCGCCCACGCGTCGGGTATTTTTATACCGGCAAGGAACCGGAGGAAATATTAACCACCAAAATCCGGAATATTCTGGTCAGGGATGTACAAAGCCTGCCGATTTTGATCAAAGAGGACACATCCATCTATGAAGCCATTGTAAAGATGTTCCTTGAAGATGTGGGTACATTGTATGCCATAGATGATGACAGGGAACTGGTCGGCGTCATATCCCGGAAAGACCTTCTGAAAGGCACGATGGGGAAGAATGATATCGAGAAGACACCTGTGAGCATCATCATGACCCGCAAGCCCCATATCACGACATGCTATCCGAACGATCTTCTGATTTATGCGGCGAACCAGCTGATAGAAAAACAGATCGATTCCATACCGGTAATAGATAAGGAAGACGGCAGAGAAGTGGTGATCGGCAGAATCACCAAAACCAATATCACAAGAGTGTTCGTCAATTTAATGGAATAAGGAGTGTCCCTATGTCTAATATAAAAATAATCATTGCATCGGACTCGGTCGGGGAAACAGGTGAACTTGTCGCAAAGGCTGCTTTGGCCCAGTTTGATATAGACAGTACTTCCGATGTGCTGATCAAATATCCTTATATCGATTCCGAAGACAATATAGATGATGTCGTCGATCTTGCCAAAAGCAAGGGAGCGACTGTGGTTTTCACGATCATAACCCCGGAGCTCAGGCAGTATATCAAAGAAGAACTGAAGAAGGAAAATATTCCGTCGGTGGATGTGATGGGCCCCCTTATGTCGATTTTGGAAGGCAAGACTGAAGCGGAGCCATATTATGAACCGGGCCGTGTGCATAAGCTGGACGAAGATTATTTCCAAAAGATTGAAGCGATCGAATTTGCAGTGAAATATGATGACGGCAAGGACGCAGGCGGTCTTGACAAGGCGGATATCGTCCTGATCGGTGTTTCAAGGACTTCGAAGACACCTTTGTCCCAGTATTTGGCGCTGAAAAAATATAAAGTCATGAATATGCCCCTTGTGCCTGAAGTGACGCCGCCGAAAGAGTTGTTTGAAATCCCCAAGTCCAAATGCATCGGACTCAGGATCAAATCCTCTTCACTCAATAAGATCAGAAAAGAAAGGCTGACCCAGCTGGGTCTGAAAGACACGGCAAGTTATGCCAGGGATGAAAGGATAGAAGAGGAATTAGCATATTTCGACTCGATCATTGAAAAGATAGGCTGTCCTGTCATCGATGTCTCTGAAAAAGCCATTGAAGAAACCGCAAATGAAATTATGAAATACGTTGATGGCAAAATAGATATCAAAGGGTGATGGCTTATGAGTATCCCGCAGGAAACAATAGAATATGTCAGAGAAAGGACCGACATTACCGATCTGGTTTCTGGTTATCTCAAACTTGAGAAGCGGGGACGGAACTACGTCGGTCTTTGCCCTTTTCATGATGAAAAAACCCCCTCATTCAGTGTCAGTCCGGAAAAGCAGATCTGTCACTGTTTCGGTTGTAAAAAGGGCGGCAATGTTTTTCAGTTTTTAATGGAGATTGAAAACATCTCCTTCACAGAATCCGTGAAAAGGCTCGGGAAGCCGCTTGGAGTCGAAGTTTCTTCAAATGAGAGCAGGGTCGATGATGATGATATGCAGTTCATTAAAATGCATGAACATGTTTCAGATCTGTTCCATCACATTCTCATGCATACCAATGAAGGCAGCGAAGCCCTGAACTATCTTTTGGATAGGGGATTCAGCAGCGAACTGCTGAAGAAGGAAAAAATAGGTCTTGCGCCGAAGATGTCTTCGTTCACCAAAAATGCAATACTCGAGAAGGGTTTTACAGAAGAAGCGGCGTACAGTGCAGGCCTGCTTTCACGGAACGAGACCAATTTCTCTTATTATGACCGGTTCGTCAACCGCATAATGATCCCGATAAAGAACCACCAGAACTATATTGTGGGATTCACTGCGAGAAGTCTGGACGGTTCAGAACCGAAATATTTGAACACCCCTGAGACGAAAGTATTCCAAAAACGGCATCTCATGTTCAACTTGAGCGATGCAAGGAAGTCCATCAGGAACCAGGATGAAATCATCCTGATGGAGGGCCACCTTGATGTATTGAAAGTCAAGTCGCTGAATATAGAGAATATAGTGGGGTTGATGGGCACCGCGCTGAGCGAGGAGAACATCAATCTGCTCAACCGTCTTGCCTCGAATGTAACGCTGATGTTCGACGGCGATGGGGCAGGCCAGCGGGCGACGGTGGATATAGGGGAGACTTTGCTGAAGCACGGACTGAACACATTCGTGATCCAGCTGCCCGGCGGGATGGATCCCGATGAGTACATCGAGAACAGCGGAGAAGAGAGTTTCCGTTATCTCGTAAAGAACGAGAAAAGGCATTATATCCACTTCCTTGCGGAGAAGCTGCTGAATGAAAGCATGCACAATGACCTGGCATTCTCACAAAATATCAACACTTTGACGGATCTGCTCACCTATGTGAATGATGACGCCATCAGGACAAGGCTCATACAGCATATCAGTGAGAGATACGGCATGGATAAATCTCAAATAGAAAGCAAACTTCCTGTTAGAACATCGCAAAAACGGGAAAGTGTTATACAACACACCGAAAGACTTTCCATCAGGGAAAAAAAGGAACGTTATTTCTTAAAAGCGCTCATGAACGATAAAAGCCTTTTCGAATATTCGAAAGACAGGGTGGACAGGGAAGTATTAACCTCAGACCATTATTATGGTATATTTAAAGGGTTGTGCAATTATTTTGACACTCAAGACACATTTGAAGTATCATCGTTTATCCACCAGCTTCCGCATGAACTGCTTGAAGTCGTTATAAATATTGATAATCTCAGTATTCAAAGCGAAGTTTCGAGGGATGAAATCGATGATTACCTTGATGATTTGAGTGGAAAAAGAAACAGCGCCAAGGAAAAGCAGATTTTGTTCGCCCGCCTCAGGGAAGCCGAATCGGCCAATGACATCGATCTGCAGGCGCAGCTCATGCAGCAGCTTTTGGAAATCAACAGCAGATATAAAAGTTAGTAATATATTTAGGAGGTACATTTATGGCTGAAAATACCGTTGGGACAACTGGAAATAAAGAAGCGGAGTTGTTTACCTCAATTGAACAAGTTAAACAGGTACTACTTGAAAAAGGGAAAAAGGAAGGGCATCTGTCACATGAAGAAATCGCTGACAAGCTGGCGAACTTTGAGCTGGATGCAGATGCTATGGATGAATTTTTTGAAGAACTCGGTGAAAATGACATCCGTCTGATAAATGAAAAAGATGCCACAGATACAGATGAAAAATTGAACCTGCATGATATGAGTGCACCACCCGGCGTAAAAATCAATGACCCGGTCCGCATGTACCTTAAAGAAATCGGCCGCGTCGACCTCCTCAGTGCTGCTGAAGAGGTGGAACTCGCCAAGAGGATCGAACAGGGTGATGAGGTAGCGAAAAGCCGCCTCGCAGAGGCCAACCTGCGGCTTGTGGTCAGCATCGCGAAAAGATACGTCGGACGCGGAATGCTCTTCCTCGACCTGATCCAGGAAGGTAATATGGGGCTAATCAAGGCCGTCGAGAAATTCGACTTTTCAAAAGGGTTCAAATTCTCCACGTATGCAACATGGTGGATCCGCCAGGCGATCACGAGAGCGATCGCCGACCAGGCCAGAACCATCCGCATACCCGTCCATATGGTGGAGACGATCAACAAGCTGATCAGAATCCAGCGTCAGCTGCTTCAGGACCTCGGCCGCGAGCCGCTTCCTGAAGAGATTGGTGAAGAGATGGATCTGCCTGCTGACAAAGTGCGTGAAATTCTTAAAATTGCACAGGAGCCCGTCTCACTTGAAACACCGATTGGTGAGGAAGACGACAGCCATCTCGGTGATTTCATCGAAGACCAGGAAGCGCAGAGCCCTTCTGACCATGCAGCTTATGAATTATTGAAGGAACAGCTGGAAGATGTACTCGATACACTGACCGACCGTGAGGAGAACGTTCTCAGATTGCGTTTCGGGCTGGATGACGGACGTACAAGAACGCTTGAAGAAGTCGGAAAAGTCTTCGGTGTCACGCGGGAAAGAATACGTCAGATTGAAGCGAAGGCACTCAGGAAGCTGCGCCATCCAAGCAGAAGTAAAAGGCTGAAGGATTTCATGGATTAATAATTACACATTAACGTGTAATTTTATCTCTAAATTTATTTTGACATTGCTGATATTTGAGCTACAATTATAATTGTATATGCATTAATATAAGGGAGGGTCAACATTTGAATAAGAATCCGATTATACCATTTTTACTTATCATCTTTTTAGGTGTGGGTCTGGTGTTCCTGCTTTCTGCCCAAGGTGCAAACCAGGAGGAAGAAGGCGAGGAAGTTGCCACTGAAGAAAACGGCGAAGAAGGCTCGGAAGAAGAAGGTAATGGCGCTTCATCAGGTGACGTCGACGCAGAAGGCGTTGCTCAGAACAGCTGTGCTTCATGTCACGGTGAAGATTTCTCAGGCGGTATGGGGCCGGCACTTGCAGGCACTGACTTGAGTGAAGAGGAGTTCACCGATATCGTCAGAAACGGGCAAGGTTCAATGCCAGCGTTCAGCGAAGACCAGGTGAGCGATGAAGAACTGACTGCAATGTATGAAATGTGGGCAGAATAATATTTAACGGGAAACCTCCACGGATCGTGGAGGTTTTTATTTTAAAGGATGGTTGGAATGATAGATGAACGTTTGAAGTATGCAGCAAATCATATAAAGGGAGAAATCCTTGTAGATATCGGCTCCGATCATGCATACCTCCCAATCTATGCCATAAGGGAAGGCATGGCGGGCGGTGCGATTTGCGGTGAAGTCGCAGAGGGGCCTTATGAGGCTACATTGAAGAACATCGCATCATACGGCATGGAGGAAAAGATCGAGGCACGTCTTGGTGACGGGCTGCACATTTTGACTCCGGATGATGAAGTGGATACGATCACGATATGCGGGATGGGCGGACCGTTGATTGCCCGCATATTGACCGGGGGTTTTGAAAATGTCGGCGGTCATCCCCGCCTTGTCCTCCAGGCGAATAATCATATGTACCCTCTGCGGCAGGCAGTCGATAATCTGAATTACCGCATCGTCCATGAAAAAGTGCTGAAGCTCGGGAAGCATTTTTACGAAATCATCGTATGCGATTACGATGAAAACCGGAAAAGGATGTCGCAGAAGGAACTGCATTTCGGCCCTTTGAACCTTGTGGAGAGGGAAGAGGCGTTTCTTAAAAAAATCAAATGGGAATATGACCATCAGAAGAGGATATTTGAAAGTATCGACGGCGGCAGAAATCCGGATAAGAAAGAAGAAATTAAATCCAAAATCAAACTTTTAGAAGAGGTGTTGGAAGATGAAGATTAAGGAACTTTTACAGGAACTTGATGAGATCGCGCCTTTCAAGGACAGTGAGGACTGGGACAATACCGGCCTCCTCGTCGGTGATATGGAAGATGAGGTCACCGGCATCCTGACAGCCCTCGACTGCGCGCTTGAAACGGTCGATGAAGCAGTGGGTAACGGTTTTAATACAATCATTGCACACCATCCTTTAATTTTCCCGAAAATCTCGGCAGTGACTGAAGACTTCTACGGCAGGATCATCAGGAAACTGATCAAAAATGACGTCAACCTCATAGTGATGCACACGAACCTCGATCACCAGCCGGAAGGTGTCAGTCATATGATCGCCGAAGCCCTCGGGTTCAACGGCACGGAAATACTGATCCCAAAAAAGTATGAACTGAAGAAATTGAGGGTCAACATACCAGCTGAGAACAAGGAAGAACTGAAACAGGGCCTTTCAGAAAGCGGTGTGGGCAACCAGGGTGATTACAGTGAGTGCTTCTTCGAATACCCGATCACCGGCCAGTTCAGGCCGAACGAGGATGCGAATCCACATATCGGCACCAACAATGAGCTTGAAATCGTCGATGAATATATCGTCGAGGCAATATTCGAGTCCGATGAACAGGATAAGGTCATTGATGCATTATTGAAGGTTCATCCATATGAAGAGCCGGCATTTGATATATTCACGATCAACAACGTACCGAACAAGGGCCTCGGCGTGAAGTTCGATTACCAAGGTTCCCTCGAGTCATTGGCGGCGTTGATTGAGGAGAAGACCGGCGGAAGGATTGTAAACGCCGTGAAGGGAAATGATAAGGAAATATTAACGGCAGGCATCATCGGCGGCTCCGGGATGGGTTATGCAGACGATGCCTTCAGGCAGGGGATCGACGTGCTGATCACGGGCGATGTCAAATACCATGAAGCCTATGATGCAAAACTCCTCGGCCGCAACATCATAGACGCCGGACACTATCTTGAGTCATTCATGGCAGAAGGTCTTGAAGATCTGATACGCCGTAAAATGGATATTAAAGTCGCTGCGAGCAAAGTGGATACGGACCCATTCCAAAACAGAAAATAAAAAACTATCCTTTTTACAGGATTTACACAATTTTTACATCCCCCTAATATACATTTACATGTTCACCATATCAGGTTAATAAACCACTGATATTATGTGAAGCAGTAATCATATTAGGAGGATTTTTTATGAGAAGAATTGCTTTATTGTTGATGGGCGCATTATTTGCTGTTGTCCTTGGAGCCTGCAGCGCGCAGAGCGAAGCGGGGGATACAGTGGATGCTTCAGACGGTAACGGGGAAGCACGCGGTGATGACTGGCCCGAATCCGTGACATTCGCTGTAGCGGGCATCGAAGGGCAGGAGGAATTGCTGCTGCGCTTTGAAGCGTTCGAGGAGACGATGGAGGACATGCTTGATACGGAGGTGGAACTTTTTGCGCTTTCCGACAGGACCGTCTCGTCCACGGCACTGGAATACGGTCAGGTCGACATCGTACTGTCCGGACCATCTGAATACATATTATCAAAAGAAGCGAAACCTGAAATCGAGCTTGCCGGCGGTGTCCACAGGGCCGACGGACATTATCACGTCGTCTTCATCGCAAGTGAAGAAAGCGGGATTGAATCACTCGATGATGCAGTGGGCGAAACGATTGCCATGAAAGATACCGGTTCGACGTCCGGACATATCGGGCCGAGCGGCGTGCTGGTCGATGAAGGTTATGACCTGGATGCAGATTTTGATATCCAGCTGCTGGGGGACAGCTCCCTTGAGGCACTGCTGAACGGTGAGGTTGATGTCATGGCGGACGGCGTCAAGCACTGGCATACCATCCAGGAAGAAGGGCTTGAAGATGACTTCAGGCTGATTTATGAAGGGGAGCCGCTGCCGGCAGATCCGTTCATACTGAATGATACCCTGCCCGAAGAATTTAAAGAAGAGTTCCTGAACATACTGATGGAAAATGAAGAAGAGGTGCTGGATGCGATATTATCCAGTGAGGAGAACGACAAATATGAAGACGGCGGCATCATCGAAGTTTCCGATGAGGACTATGACAACATGAGGGAAACCTACGAAATTTTAGGCCTGGAGATCGAGGAATAATATGAATGCGATTGAAGTGAACAAAGTCAGGAAAGTCTACAATCAGCGGGATGTCGCATTGGATGGTGTATCGTTCACCATTAAAGAGGGTGAAAGTGTCGTCATACTCGGGCACAACGGTTCCGGGAAGTCCACGCTCTTCCGTACATTGACGGGATTCGAGGAACCGACCGAAGGGTCCGTCACATTACTCGGCCGGGAAGTGGACCCCGGGAAGCGGCGTCATCTGCGCGAAACCAGGAAGAAAGTCGGCATGGTATTCCAGGCTTTCGGCCTTGTCGATAACGTTTCGGTATTTCAAAACGTATTGTTCGGTGCATTGGGGCAGGTCAAGTTTGCACCGGCAACCTACAGCTTATTTGCTTCGGAAGCCCTTAGAACACGTGCAATGGAGTGCCTCGACAGGGTGGGTCTTGCCCACTTGTCGGAAAGGCGGGCGGACAGGCTTTCAGGCGGGCAGAAACAGCGGATCGCGATTGCGAGGATGCTCATGCAGGACCCGGAAATCATTTTGGCGGATGAGCCGATAGCAAGCCTCGATCCGAAAGCGGGCAGGGAAGTCATGGATCTGCTGGCCGACATCGCTGCTGAAAGGAACATCACGCTGCTGATGATCCTGCACCAGATTCCGATTGCCAAAAAATATGCCGACCGTTTCATCGCACTGAAAAATGGTGAAGTGTTTGCTGATAATAATGTCTCCGTCATCGATGAAGATTTTGAGACGGCACTTTTCGGCAGTGAGGGGCCAAAAGACCCTCCTGCTGACGAAAAACCCGGATCTATGGAACAGGAGGCTAAAAGCTTATGAGTCCGACGCCTCCAAAAAGATTTGAAAAGCCGTCGATCTGGTCTTTCATTCTGATACTCGTCGTTCTTCTGTTTCTCGTGACCGGCATCAATAATGCCAACATCACATTAAGCCGTGTAATCGGCGGCGTTATGAACATCGGGGATTTCCTGGCACAGGCCTTCCCGCCTGATTTCAGCCGTATCGGCCCGATAATGAGTGCCATGGTTGAAACTTTCGAGATGGCGCTGGTGGGCACGCTGGCGGGTGTAATCATATCCATACCTGTTGCGCTCCTGTCTTCCAGGACGACGAATTCGATTTCATTCCTGCGCTCTCTGACGAGAGGGGCAGTGACGGTCATGAGGACTGTGCCCGACCTTGTATGGGCATTGCTCTTCGTGATTGCCGTAGGGCTCGGTCCTTTTGCAGGGATATTGACGATCACCATCGACACGATCGGCTTTTGTGCCAGGTTCTTCTCGGAAAGGATCGATGAGCTGGATAAGAAACCTAAAGAGGCGCTTGAATCCACAGGATCCGGATATTTCGGTGTCATTACAGGTTCAGTGCTGCCGCAGGCCACCCCGTCATTTGTGGGTACAAGCCTGTTTGCACTGGAGAAATCGATCAGGGGTGCGACTGTTCTCGGCCTGGTCGGTGCCGGCGGCATCGGGGTTGAACTCAGTGCACAAATGTCACTGAGAAACTTCGATCAGGCATTGATGATCATCATCATCATTTTGATACTTGTCCTGGTAGTGGAGAACATCTCACAGAGAATACGTGCAAAGTATATATAAAAAGCAAAAGAGCATCCCTCCAGGTGAACTGGAGGGATGCTCTTTTATCATTATTTCATAATTTCAACCGGTTTCGGTTTTTTGATTTTTGGAAGGATCTTATCTTTCGGCACCTTCGACTGAGGTGCTTCATATGACTCTTCATTGTATTTGTTCAAGTAATCAATCACTTCCCTGACGATCGGTGTCGGGGTGGAGGCGCCTGCAGTGACTGCAACCGAGTTGATGCCTTTCAGCCAGTCCGTATCGAGTTCACTGAGCGAGCTGATGCGGTATGCATTCGTGTGGGCGATTTCCTTTGATACTTGTGCGAGCCTGTTGGAGTTGTTGCTCTTCGGATCGCCGACGACGATCAGCAGCTCTGCCTGATCTGCCTGTTCGGCGACCGCTTCCTGGCGCACCTGAGTCGCCATGCAGATTTCCTGCTGGACCTCGATATGCGGATATCTTCTCTTCAGCTCATCCATCAGGTGGCCGACGTCCCACTGGCTCATCGTCGTCTGGTTCGTCACAATCAATTTCCTCTCCTGCAGCACATCAGGCAGCAGTTCGATATCATCCATCGTCTCGACGAGATGCACGTGCTCAGGATTCACACCGACTGCACCTTCAGGCTCAGGATGCCCTTTTTTGCCGATGTATACGACATCGTATCCTTTTTCCGTCTTATCACGTATCAGATCATGCGTCACCTGGACGTCCGGGCAGGTCGCGTCAATGCAGGTGAGCCCCTTTTCCTTTGCCCGCCTTTTGACTTCAGGGGACACGCCGTGCGCCGTGAAAATCACAGTGCCTTCATTGATGTTTTCCAGGATTTCAAGCCTGTTCGGTCCGTCGAGCGTAACGATGCCATCCTCTTCAAAAGCGTCTGTCACATGTTTGTTGTGCACAATCATACCCAAAATATATATCGGCCTCGGCAATGTTTTGTCCATCGATGCATTCCTTGCGATGACCATGGCATCGACAACACCGTAACAATAGCCGCGTGGTGTTATTTTTATAATATCCATAGAGTACATTCCTCCTCAATAATCATTATACCTGTTCCCGCATCCAATTGAAATCATCATGAAGTCCGAAATTACATTATAGCATGTATTGTATATATCAGTTATAATTGAGTTCGAATTCAATAATGAAAAGGTGATACTATGAGTCACGCATTTAAACGTTTCAACTTTAATGATTCTTTACTTGAAGCCATTAAATCAATAAATTTCACACACCCGACACTGGTGCAGGAAAAAGTCATACCCAAAATCCAGAAAGGTGAGAACGTCGTTGCAATGAGTGAAACCGGCAGCGGTAAATCCCATGCTTTTTTATTGCCGATCATTGAAAGCATTGACGCGGGCCAAAACTCAACTCAATCTATAATTCTAGCACCTACAAGGGAACTTGCAAGTCAGCTGTTCCAGATGACCAATGAGATCCTGGAGCATTACAGGGAAATCAGGACGACTTTATTCATCGGCGGGACGGATTTCAGCAAAGATGTTGAAAAGGCTGAAAAGTCGCCCCAGATCGTCATCGGCACCCCGACGCGCATCAAGGAGCTGATGCAGGAAGGTGCACTCAAGATCCGTCAGTCGAAGTCAATCGTCATCGACGAAGCCGACCTGATGATCGACCTAGGTTTTCTGGAAGATGTGGACATCCTGGCAAATGCCCTGCAGGAGGAGGCACAGTTCCTCGTGTTCTCCGCCACAATCCCGGAAATGCTCCAGCAGTTCCTCCAAAAATATATCGGTCATGTTGAAACCATCATTATTGATCAGCCCAGGAATAAAGCTTCCATAGAATACCTGCTTGTCCCTGTAAAAGGGGATGATAAGATGGCGAAAGTCAAAGAGCTGACAGATGTCATCACACCGTATATCGGAATCATTTTCGCAAATTCCAAAGCCCGGGCGGATGAACTGTTCGACTATTTGAGGCAGGAGAACCTGAATGTCGGCATCTTCCACGGCGGCCTCAAGCCGCGTGAGCGGACCAAGGAAATCAAAAATATCAGGGAACTGAAGTATGAGTGGGTCATAGCAAGTGATCTTGCTGCACGCGGCCTCGATATTGACGGTGCCTCCCATGTGATCAACTACGACATCCCGAGGGACATTGAATTCTTCACACACCGTGTGGGCCGTGTCGGACGCGGACAGTATGAAGGTGTGGCGATCACGATTTATACGCCGGATGAAGAAGGACTGATCGATCAGCTTGAGAAGAAAGGCTATGAGTTCAGGCACGAGGACGTCAAACAGGGCGAGCTGCAACCGGTCAAATCACGGACTGCACGCGTCAACAGGAAAAAAAACCAGAAAGATATCGGCCAGGATCTGAAACATAAAGTCAGGAAGCCGAAGAAAGTCAAGCCGGGCTATAAAAAGAAGATGTCCAGAGAGCTCGGTGAATTGAAGCAGAAAGCAAGACGCCAGCATGCGAAAGCAGCGAAGAAGAAAAAATAATCGTTAAGGATGGTAATATGTTAATAGGATCACACGTCTCCATGAGTGGCAAAAAAATGCTTGAAGCAGCGAGTGAATCAGCTGCAGGCTACGGCGCCAATACATTTATGATCTACACGGGTGCGCCGCAGAATACACGCAGGAAAAAGATAGAAGACCTTAATATTGAAGCGGGGAAGGCGCATATGGAAGCCCACGGCATCTCCAATATCGTCGTCCATGCGCCTTATATCATCAATATTGCAAACACCGTGAGGGACGGTGTCTTCGACCATGGTGTCGAGTTCCTGCAGGAGGAAATCGTACGGACCGAACACCTCGGCTCGAATCAAATCGTGCTCCATCCGGGAAGCCATGTCGGCGCAGGTGCGGATGAAGGGATCAAGTCGATCATTAAAGGGCTGAACGAGACACTGAGTGTGGAACAGGATGTCCAGATCGCACTTGAAACGATGGCAGGCAAAGGATCGGAAATCGGAAGGAATTTCGAAGAACTCGCACAGATCATCGACGGGGTCGAAAACAATGAACGCCTGAGCGTCTGCCTGGATACCTGCCACGTCCATGATGCAGGATATGATATCGTCAATGACTTCGACGGTGTACTTGAAGAATTCGATAAGATCATCGGCATCGACCGCATTAAAGTCGTGCATGTCAATGATTCAAAAAACCCGGCAGGTGCACATAAGGACCGTCATGAGAACATCGGCTACGGCCATATCGGTTTCGATGCCCTCAGCTACATCATCAACCATCCGGAATTCAAATCGGTTCCAAAGATTCTGGAGACACCTTTTGTCGGAACGGATAAGAAGAATAAAAAGCCGCCGTATAAACATGAAATTGAAATGATCAAAAAGGGTGAATTCAATCCGAATCTGTTGACCGACATCAATCCTGTAATGGCGGAAGCAGAATGATATCGAGCCGCAGCATTTAAAAAATGCTGCGGCTTTTCCGTAATCATTCCTATTTACAGACCGTAATGGTTACGATATAATAAAATGATCATTATTTTAAAGGAGCGATCGAATGTCTGAACCGGTCTTTGAAATAAAAAATATTTCATACACCTATAAAGATAAACTTGAACATACACCTGCATTGAAAAATATAAATTTAAAGATTGATAAGGGTGACTTTGTAGCTCTTGTCGGGCCGAACGGCTCCGGAAAGACGACATTGATAAAATTGATCCTCGGCGCATTAAAACCGCAGCAGGGTGAAATCTATATCAACGGGCGGAATTATCAAAAGTATGATGCCGGACAGGAAATAGGGTATGTCTCCCAAAAGTCCAACAGCTTTGCCAAAGGTTTCCCCGCATCTGTCAGTGAAGTGATCATGAGCGGCCTCACCAGGCAGAAAGGCCTTTTCAAAAAGTTTAAGAAAAAGGACCGGGAGAGGCTGGATGAAGTGTTGAGGCTTTTGGATATAGAGCATCTGAAGGATAAGAACATCTCCTCATTGTCGGGCGGCCAGACCCAACGCGTTTTCATTGCAAGGGCCTTGATCAATGACCCGTCCATCCTTGTCCTTGATGAACCGACCGTCGGCATCGACAATAAGCATGTCAAGGAATTTTATGAAGTGCTTTTGAAACTGAAGGAACGTTCGGTCACAATACTCCTGGTCACGCATGATATCGGGGTGGTCGTCGACCACGCGAATGAAGTTGCCTGCCTGAATGAACATCTTCATTTTCATGGCACCAACCATGAGTTCAAAAATCTGGGTGAGGCGGAACTTTCCAAAATTTATGGGTTCCCTCTCCAGCTCGTCAGCCACGATCACGACAGGGAGTGCTGCGGATGATACAGGCACTCATGGATTATGAGTTCATAAGATACTCTTTCATCAGCGGCATCATTGCTGGTTTCATTGCACCGCTGATCGGGACTTTCATAGTGATCAGACGGTTGTCACTGATTGCGGATGCACTCAGCCATGTCACTCTCGGCGGGATTGCCTTCGGTGTTTATTTGTCTTCTGTCTTTGCCGTCACGATCAACCCGCTTATCACGGGAATCATATTCTCCATTTTAGGGGCACTCGGCATAGAGCGGCTGCGCAATGTATATAAACACTACCAGGAGCTTGCCATCCCGATCATCATGAGTCTTGGCATAGCGGTGGGCATCGTGTTCCTCTCCCTTGCGAACGGCTTCAACCAGGATCTGTTTGGGTATCTGTTCGGGAGCATCAGTGCAGTGAGCTTCAATGATCTGATCCTGATTTCAGTCATCGGCATCATCGTCGTCGCTTTCATATTTTTATTGTATAAAGAACTGTTCATGGTTTCTTTCGATGAAGAGTATGCCAATGTCATGAAAATCAATAAATGGATTTACATCGCTTTCATCATCGTGGTGGCGCTCGTCATCAGCGCTTCAATGAGAATCGTTGGAATACTCCTCGTCAGTGCCCTGATGACACTGCCGGTGGCCAGTGCAATGAGGATAACATCCAGCTTCAGGCAACTGATGACAGTCAGTGTGATTTTTGGGGAGATCTCCGTGATCACCGGCCTGATCCTGAGTTTTTACCTCAATATATCACCTGGCGGCACGATCGTTTTGATTTCCATATTGATACTGCTTGGAACCATACTATTTAATCAGCTGGGGGTGAACCGGAATGGCAGAAGAGCTCAGGAAGTATGAGAACATGCTTAAGGATAACAAGCTGAAAATCACCGCAAGAAGAATGACGATGATTGAACTGTTTTTAAATGAAGACCGTTACTTAAGTGCGAAGGAAGTGCAGGAGAAGCTGCATTCAGTCTATCCGAGTCTGAGTTACGACACGATTTACAGGAATTTATATACTTTGAAGGAAATTGAAGTGCTTGAAAGCACGAATTTTGAAGGTGAGATGCAGTTTAAGATCGCCTGCTCCGACCACCATCATCATCACTTCATCTGCGAAGCATGCGGAGATACAAAAGTGATACGCTACTGCCCGTTTGAAACGTGGCAGAAGGAACTGCAGGATGTGGAGATTACGAACCATAAGGTCGAGCTGTACGGCTTTTGTCAAAGGTGCAGGACGTCCGCATAAAAAAGACTTCCGGGGTAAATCACCCCGGAAGTCTTTTTTTATCACTTTATTATTTCACTGTTCAGATGCTTCATCGCATGAAACGCCTCTTTCAGTACAGCTTCCGGGTCTTTTCCGTCATATGATTCATTGACGATCATTCCGGAATAGATTGAAGAGAGCACATGCATCACTTCTTCAAAGTTGATCAGATCCCGGGAGCTGCTGTTGAACGGCAGATGCATCTTTTCATGGTCCGCCTGGCTGATATGTACATTGAATACAGGCACATCGATTTTCCTGATATATTCCTCAACATCTCCCACACTATGGCAGTGGGCGAGATCGAGCGTCATTCCGATTAAAGGATGGTCCACGGCTTTGATCAGTCGGCACATTTCTGCGGCCGTGTTGATGAATTCCTTCGGCCGTTTCTCCATATTCTCTATCCCGATTTTGACACCCGTTTTTTCGGCGTGATCCGCGATCTCCTTGAATGTTTCAATCTGCACCGGCCACAAGTCTTCGGGCTTATCCTTCGACGATGACATCCGCCCGGGGTGGAGGATGAGGAGTTCTGCACCGATATCCCTGCAGAATTCAAGTGTCTCTTTAGTCTGGCGTATGGATTCTTTTCTGATCCCGGGGTTGATTGATGTCAGGTTGACGTCCCTCACATCCGCATGGACCTGGTAATCGAACCGGTGACGGGACATCAGTTTTTTTATTTCCCGGGCGGACAGGCCGCTTTGATTCACATGGCCCATCCAGATTTCAACACCTTCAAAACCGGTATCACGGATCAACTGCAGGGCTTCTTCAAAAGGGAGATGCCGGATGACATCCGTCGAGGTTGCTATTTTAAACATATATCCATCTCCTTCCGCATCATTCAAAATCGAGGCCGAGAAGCTCATATGCTTCCCTCAAACCGTCGTAGTCGCTGTCCTCTGCGCTGATGAATTCAGATTCACTGAACTTGTCATTCTCCCCGGTGCTGACGATGGCATCAATGAGCACATCTCCGTTCTCAATCATCTTCTCCTCCAAAAATTCGACGAGATCTTCAGGCAGGTGGGGGGAAGCGACGATCAGATCGTTCGGCAGTGCCGGACCTTCCGCGACCACATTGAAGATATCACCTTCTTCTTCAACAATATCTTCATAATTCAGGGCGGTAAGCGCCAGAGTGTCCGTTTCACCGGTCAAAAATGCCTCATACATCGTATCACCGAGCGTATATGCTTCAATGTCGTTCTCCACATCAAAGCCGGCATCATTAAACATCTTCATCGGCATGATATATGCACTGGTTGAACCGATATCACTCAATGCGATGCTTGCACCTTCCATATCTTCGATCGATTCGATTCCGCTGCCCTCATGTGAGATGATCACCGGTAGATAGCCGGGACGTGTCAGTGCAGCAATCGGTTCTGTATTCTCATCGGCCGAATCCATCATGACATATTCAGCACCGCCGGCAAATAAAAGATCCACCTGATCATATTCCATCGCAGTGACGGCAGTCGTACGGTTGGACAGGGCAAAAAATTCAACTTCCATATCGAGGGCATCTTCCAGTTCCGCACGGAACGGTTCGAACTCTGTGTGGAGCTGTTCCATTCCTTCTATATCGGCGGCACCGAACCTGAGCGTCTCGGGCCAGTCTTCGTTACCTCCGGTCTCCGCCTCAACTTCAGTATTTTCACCATTCACGCAGGCGGCAAGCAAAACAGTAATCATTGATACAAGTGTCAGATAAGCAAGTTTTTTCATTGATTTCATTCCTCCATTTTAAAGTAATCCTCATTCAGATTTTTGATTTTGTTCATGTGTTCGTAAATGACTTCCTTCCTGTGGGAAGCCGACTCAAGCAGCAGTGCGTTTGATAGGGACATCGGCACACTCAGGGAATTCAGGGCATGATCCGGGCCGCGTGTGACATGCAGGACGGTATCTGCGTATTTCGTGATGTTGCCCTGCGCGTTTTCGGTCAGTGCAATCGACTGGATATTATTTTCACGGGCGTACTTCAGTGCCAGCACCATTTCTTTATACTCCCTTTTGAAGCTGATGACGATGATCAGATCTTCATCTGTGAGTGTTGAGAGTGCTTCGATGAATTCGGTGCCGCCATTGATCAGGCATTTCGTCTTTATGCCCATCCTCTGAAGCCTGAAGTCATAGAAATATACGAGCGACTTGGAAATGCCGAGCCCTGCGAGCACTATACTTTTCGCTCTTGAAATTTTGAGGACCGATTCCTTTACGGACTCCATATCCAGAGACTGCATGAATGATGACATGACATCGATGTCCTTCAAAATTTGGGATTTGATGTTGTCATCATCACTTTGGAATCCCGAGAGGAAGGATTTCATCTTCATCGAAGGATCCAGGGCTTTATGCTGGACCGCCTGCATATCCCGTTTGAAGGATGAATAGTTTTCATAGCCGATTTTCTTTATGAACCTTGAGAGTGAGGCAGTGGAGACGCCGAGGTCCGAACTCAATTCCTCAATGTTCAAATAGACGAAATGGTTATCTTTTTTGATCAGCTCATCCGCGATCGCTTTTTGTCCTTTTGATAATGTGCCGTAATGGTCATCGATTCTTCGTATGATTGCAGATTTTATAATATCCCTCCTCGCATCCGACTCAGCCTTGATTATAATTTACAAATATTTAAATAGTACCAGTGGTTCTGTAAAGAATATGTTAAGGATGCAAAAGGAATGCAAGTATTTTTCATTTGACGGAATATTCAATCAAATGACGATAAAAAAGACATGGGATAAGACCCATGTCCATTTAAAAGATATTTTATTTGTTTACAGAAGCTTCCTCTTTGGCGAGGCGCTCTTTTTCGTAATGTGCTTCCGCCAGGATGTCGATCTCTTTCTTCAGTTCCTCGACCATCGTTTCTTCAGGCACTTTCCTGACCGTCTCGCCATGCATGAAGAGCAGGCCTTCGCCACGCGCACCGGCGATGCCGATATCCGCTTCCCTGGCTTCACCCGGACCGTTGACGGCACATCCGAGCACCGCAACTTTTATCGGAGCTTTAATCGTGGAAATGTATTCTTCCACTTCATTCGCTATGGCGATCAGATCGATTTCAATCCTTCCGCATGTCGGGCAGGCGATCAGAGTGGCTGCATTACTTGCCAGTCCGAAAGATTTCAGAAGTTCTTTTGCGACTTTGACTTCCTCCACCGGATCGGCCGACAGTGAAATCCTGAGTGTGCTGCCGATGCCGAGTGAAATGATTGCACCGAGTCCTGCAGCACTTTTGACTGTTCCGGCAAATAAAGTTCCGCTCTCCGTGATGCCGAGATGCAGCGGATAATCAAAAGCCTTGGCGGCTTTCGTGTATGCTTCGATCGCAAGGTTGACATCGGAGGCTTTCATTGAAACGATGATGTCATGGAAATCGAGATCTTCAAGTATCTTGATATGGTGCAGTGCACTTTCCACCATGCCGTCTGCGGTAGGGTAGCCGTACTTTTTGATGATATGCCTCTCCAGGCTTCCCGCATTGACCCCGATACGGATCGGAATGCCTTTTGCCTTACAGGCTTTGACGACTTCTTCCACACGTTCACGGCGGCCGATGTTGCCCGGGTTGATACGGATCTTATCAGCACCGCCCTCGACGGCGAGAAGCGCAAGTTTATAATCGAAATGTATATCCACAACCAAAGGTATGTTGATCTGTTTTTTAATTTCAGGAATTGCTAAAGCATCTTCTTCTCTCGGGCATGCCACTCGAACAATCTGACAACCGGCTTCTTCCAGACGTTTGATTTCAGCAACAGTCGCTTCCACATCATGTGTCTTGGTCGTTGTCATGCTCTGGATGACAATCTGGTCCTCACCACCGATGGTCAGGTCGCCGACCTTCACCTGTCTTGTTTTAGTACGATGTATAATTTCAGACATATCCAAACTCCTCATATAAATACTTTCTTAAATCATTTGTTATTATACTAAATATAACATTGAATTGTAACCGTAACGAATCGTTTAACTCAATCTTTACCAAATTTTAAAGGACCATGATGCACATCTCATGCAGTATTTCAGCAGCTCCGGCCGGTAATGTTTATAAAAAACCATACGAAGGTATGATTATGATGGAAGCTGAAACAATTCATTTGTTATTCTAACATTGAATTGTTATATTTAATATGTAAAATCTTATTGGAGGGGAATTAACTATGGCTTTTGAACTACCAGAATTACCGTATGCATATGATGCATTGGAACCACACATTGACAAAGAAACTATGGAAATTCACCATTCTAAGCACCACAACACGTACGTCACCAAATTGAACGATGCAGTGGAAGGAACGGATCTTGAATCCAAAGATATCGAAGAGGTCATCAAGAATCTGAACTCTGTACCTGAAGATATCAAGACTGCAGTACGCAATAATGGCGGCGGACATTACAACCACTCATTATTCTGGGAGATGCTGACTCCTGATTCTTCCGAGCCGAGCGGTGACGTAAAAGACGCCATCGAATCAAAATTCGGTTCATTGGATGCTTTCAAAGAAGAATTTGAAGCAGCCGGCGCAGGTCGATTCGGTTCAGGCTGGGCGTGGCTGGTCGTCAACAACGGGGAACTTGAAGTTGTGTCTACACCGAACCAGGACAACCCGATCACTGACGGCAAAACACCGATCCTTGGTGTGGACGTGTGGGAGCACGCATACTACCTCAAGTATCAGAACAAACGTCCTGAATACCTCAAAGCATTCTGGAACGTTGTTAACTGGGAAAAAGTGAACGAGCTTTATAAAGCTGCTAAATAATATTAAATTGTCATGGACGGGGCTTGGGCCCCGTCTTTTTTTATATCTATAAACGGCCTCCTGTGATAAAATGACGTTAGTATTTTTGTATTAAGGAATGAAGTCCAGTGAGAAGAGCTAAAGTTAAAAGTTTGGAAGCCATAAACAGGCAGACTTTAAGGGCCAGGATAAATATCATCATTTCAGTCATATTCTTTTTGTGCCTGATATTGATCTTCAGACTGGGATATCTGCAGATTGTGCAGGGTGATGAATACCAGGAAGAGATTGAAAATGCCCAGTATGTCGAGATCAACCAGAGCGTGCCGCGCGGCGAAATCTATGACCGAAACGGGAACCTCCTTGTCGGCAATGAGTCGAGGCCGGCGATTTATTTTACGAGGCACAGAAATATGAGCACATCTGAAATAATGGATGTGGCAGTCGAATTAAGCGAGTACATACAGATGGATATAGATACCATTTCACTCAGGGACAAGCAGGATTTCATCATCAACAATTATCCTGATGAAGTCAGCACTTTGATGAGTGATGAATATACGCTGCTCCAGGACGGCAATATCAGCAGGGCGGATTTCAATGAGGAATTCTACAACAGGGCAGACGAGGACTTCGTCGATGATATTTTATCCGAGGAAGACCTGAACACCCTTGGCATATACGTGGAAATGGTGAATGCGCCGGAACTGAACCCTGCCATCATTAAAAATGAAGATGTGACGGAAGAGGAGTTCGCGAGCGTCAATGCAGCACTCGATGACCTTGAAGGCATCTCCACAGGCATGGACTGGGAGAGGTATTACCCTTACGACAATACGCTTAAAACCATATTCGGCGAAGTCTCTTCACCGGATGAAGGCCTGCCGAGGGAGATGCTTGAGGAATATCTGGCCATGGGCTACTCCCGGAATGACAGGGTCGGGAAGACCTACCTCGAACTTCAGTATGAAGATGTACTGAGGGGTAAAAAGGAACAGGTCAAGTATTCGACCGACAAGTCAGGTAAGATCATCGGACAGGAGACGGTGGAGAGCGGTGAACCGGGAGATGATCTGTACCTCACCATCGATATCGAACTGCAGCTTGAGCTGGAGGAACTTGCGGAACATCATCTGTCGTCCCTAAGGGAACTTGCTGAAGGTGTCAATGCGAGGGATGCGGTGACAGGAAGCATCGATTATACGATCATCCCGGAATATCTCGACACGGTGCTGCTCGTTGTCCAGGACCCGAACAACGGTGATGTGCTGGCCATGGTGGGTAAGCAGATCAACGAGGACGGGGAGATCGTCGACTTCCATTACGGGACGTTGACTTCGACATTTGTGCCGGGATCCTCGATCAAAGGTGCCACTGTAGTGACCGGCTATCAGGAAGATGTACTCGAAGCAGGGGAGGTCATGCTGGATGAGCCGCTCCGTTTCAGCGGAGACAATCCAAGGACTTCCTTCTTCAACCGGAACTCACAGATCCCGATCGATGACCAGGAGGCGCTGATGGTGTCCTCCAACGTCTATATGTATAAGATCGCCCTGAGGCTTGCCGGACTGGAGTATGCCGAAGGCATGTCACTGCCGCACGATATTACGGCAGCGGGGCAGACACTCAGAAACGGCCTGAACCAGTTCGGGCTCGGTGTTTCCACAGGCATCGACCTGCCGAACGAGGCAACGGGGCTTTCACCGGATTTCGGACAGTATCCGGCCAGCAACTATTTATATTTATCAATCGGGCAGTATGATACATACTCGGCCCTGCAGCTGAGCCAGTATGTGTCGACGATAGCGACCGAAGGCAAGCGGATGGAACTCAATCTCGCAAAAGAGGTGCGCGGCAGCAATGCCAACGATGAAGGGCCGGTTTTGAAGACTTTCAACCCGAGGGTCCTGAACAATGTCAACATCTCGGATGATGAGTGGCAGCAGGTGCATGACGGTTTCTATGATGTGTTCAACACCCATGACCAGTCGACGGACCGTTACGGGACCGGCTGGGATGCATATCACGAACTTGAGCCGAAAGCTGCCGGCAAGACCGGGACGGCGGAAACATTCAAAGACGGCAATGACGTCTTCAACCAGACTTATCTGGGGTATGCACCTTATGATGATCCGGATATGGCCTTTTCGGTCATATTCCCGAACATGCCGTACACCATACCATTCTTCCCTGCACAGTATTTCGGTGCGGATGTCGTCAATAAGTTTTATGAAATTGAATACGGCCAGGAGGAGAAAGCGCCTTTCGACTACGACCTCGACTGGTTCTATCCACAATTGGAATACGGGGACTACTGACCTGCCAGATATGATCTGGCAGGTTTTTTTATTCCCCGAATTTACATAAACTTTACAATTCGTTCATTACACATTTACATTCAACCGTTATTGTATATATGTAACAGCAGTTACTACATTGACAATTGGAGGAATTTTAGTATGAAGAAGAGCTTGTTTCTTACGGCTTTGCTTATGAGCTTGATGTTCATTCTTGTTGCCTGCGGTGGCGGGAACGGAGAGTCGGAAGAGGAGACTTCAGAGGAAGCGTCCACTGAAGAGTCGACAGATGAAGAAAGTGCTGAAGAAGGATCGGCGGACGAAGAATCCACTGAAGAAGAGGGTTCTGAAGATGAAAGTGCATCAAACGGAAACGGCCTTGCCGTAACGGGTGATGTCAACGAAGAAGACGACCAGATCGTCGGTGAAGGTTCATCTACAGTATTCCCGATACTTAACGTTCTTGTTGAAGATTTCAACGCTGAATACGGCATTCCTGTCGAGCTCGGCGGCAACGGAACCGGTTCAGGTTTCAGTGCATTGATCGACGGTTCGGCACAGTTTGCGAACGCTTCACGTCCGATTGCCGACGAAGAGCAGCAGCAGCTTGACGATGCGGGTGTCGAGGTCACGGAAATGCTGATCGCCACCGATGGCCTGACTGTTGCAGTCAACCAGGAAAATGATTTCGTCGATTCACTGACTTTCGATGAACTGAACACGATTTACAGCGGTGAAGCTTCAAGCTGGTCCGATGTGCGTGAAGATTTCCCGGACGAGCCGATCACTGCTTACGGTCCGGACCAGTCTCATGGTACACACGATTTCTTCAATGAAGAAGTGATGGATGAAGAAGGTGTTGAAGCTGAACTCATCCAGGATACCAACCAGGTCGTTTCTTCTGTAGTCGGTGATCCAAACTCAATCGGTTTCTTCGGTTATGCTTTCTACCTTGAAAATCAGGATACGCTGAAAGCAGTACCGATCCAGGGGCCTGAAGATGAGGAAGCAGTTGAACCGACAAACGAGAATGTCATGACTTTTGAATATCCACTTTCCCGCCCGCTGTACTCTTATGTAAGCAACGAGGCTCTGGAAAATAATGAAACGCTTCATACATTCTTTGAATTCGTAGTAGTGAATTCAACTGAAGCTGCTGAAGCAGTCGGATATGTTCCACTTGAAGAAGATGCTCAACAGGAACAATATGACAAGCTGCCAAATACCGGGAACTAATCAGAAACCAGTATCATACTATCGGACGGGAGACCTTTGCCCGTCCTTTTTGACTGAAAGTGAGGCAAATCATGAGTAATTATAATATACAAGAAATGATTCAAAAAAATAAATCCAATAAAGGTGCGGTCGTTGAAAAATCGATTCCTGTCATACTATTCCTTATTACATCTGTATCCATTTTAGCGACCATCGGCATCCTTTACACGCTGATCTCCCAGTCACTGGAATTTTTCAGCAGAGAATCATTCATGACATTCATCACATCCGCCAACTGGAGCCCGTACGGGGCAGAGCCTGAGTTCGGAATCTGGGCGCTGGTGATGGGCACCATGAAAGTGGTCGCCATCGCAACGGTTTTTGCGGTGCCTGTCGGCCTCGGCGCGGCGATCTACCTGAGCGAATATGCGACAGAGCGCGTCAGAAAGATCATAAAACCGATCCTCGAAGTGCTGGCGGGTATTCCGACAGTGGTGTACGGTTTCTTTGCGATCAACTTCGTGACGCCTGTACTTCAGTCGATCTGGCCTGAGATTTCATTATACAATGCCATCAGTGCGGGCCTTGTCGTAGGCATCATGATCATCCCGATGATTGCGAGCCTGAGTGAGGACGCCATGAGCTCCGTACCAAACTCAATGCGTGAAGGTTCACTCGGCATGGGTGCGACAAGGCTTGAAACGACGTTCAAAATCGTTTTGCCTGCCGCTGTATCGGGCATCATCGCCTCTATCGTCCTTGCAGTTTCAAGGGCGATCGGTGAGACGATGATCGTCTCCATCGCAGCGGGAAGTACCCCGAATGCAAGTCTTGACATTACATCATCACTCCAGACGATGACCGGCTTCATAGTGCAGATCACTTCAGGTGATGCGGCATACGGATCATCTCTTTATTTCAGCTTATTTGCAGTGGGAATGACATTATTCGTAATGACATTCACAATGAACATCATTTCGCAGTGGATAACGAAGCGGTACAGGGAGGAATATTAAATGCAGCTCATCGATAAAAATGTAATCGCGAAAAAACGTTCCGGCCGACTGACGCTGAACAATGCCATGAAGTGGATATTCTTCCTCTGCACCATGGTCGGCTTGATTGTACTCGTGACACTCATCGTGGATACACTGATGGATGCCGTCGGCTATCTGAACATGGATTTCCTGACGAATTTCAGTTCTTCCAGGGTTGAATCAGCCGGATTCTACGGGGCGATCATCGGTTCACTCTGGCTGATGTTCGTGACCGTGCCCGTTGCGATTTTCCTGTCTGTGGCGACTGCACTCTATCTTGAAGAATATGCACCGAAAAATAAAGTGACGGATTTCATCAAGATCAACATTTCGAACCTCGCAGGGGTGCCTTCAGTGGTGTTCGGCCTCCTCGGGCTTGCGATTTTCGTCCGTGCAATGGCGATGGGGAACTCGGTGCTCGCTGCAGGGCTTACACTCGCATTGATGATCCTCCCGGTCATCGTCGTCTCATCACAGGAGGCGATCCGGTCAGTGCCTTCAACTGTACGTGAAGCATCCATCGGCATGGGTGCGACAAAATGGCAGACGGTATCAAGGATCATCCTGCCGGCGGCAATCCCCGGCATCATCACGGGTATCATACTGGCAATATCACGTGCAATCGGCGAAACGGCACCACTCGTCGTCATCGGTGTACCGACGACACTGCTCGTGACGCCTGACGGTTTCCTGGATTCCTTCCAGGCGATGCCGATGCAGATTTATGCATGGATCAAGATGCCGCAGGAAGAATTCCAGTATTTGGCGGCAGCGGGAATCATAGTGCTGCTTGCGATACTGATTTTGATGAACTCGGTCGCAATTTTCATCCGCAATAAATTTTCAAGACGTTATTAATTTGGAGGGAACATAAATGGTAAATATAATGGAAGCAAACACTATCACAAAAAATGCAGGCACAGCTGTGCTGGAGGACAGGGCGCATACGGGGACACAGGAAAGTGCCGAGCGGAAGCCTGTTTTCAAGACGAATAACTTCAACTTATGGTACGGCGATAACCACGCTCTGCAGGACATCAATCTCAGGTTCAACCAAAATGAAGTGTCTGCGATCATCGGCCCGTCGGGCTGCGGCAAGTCGACATTCGTCAAAGCGTTGAACCGCATGGTCGAACTTGTGCCGATCGTCAGAACCGAAGGTGAGATACTTTACCGTGACCAGGATATCTTCAACCGTAAAATGACCGTTGAAGAATTGAGGACGAAAGTCGGCATGGTCTTCCAGAAGCCGAACCCGTTCCCGAAGTCGATCTATGATAATGTCGCATACGGTCCGCGTGTACACGGGATTCGTAAAAAGAAGATACTTGATGAAGTGGTTGAGAAAAGCCTGCGTGATGCGGCAATATGGGACGAGGTCAAAGACCGCCTGAATGAAAATGCGTACGGCTTATCAGGCGGGCAGCAGCAGCGCATATGCATCGCAAGGGCGCTTGCCACTGAACCGGATGTCATCCTGATGGATGAACCGACCAGTGCACTCGACCCGATTTCAACGACGAAAGTCGAAGACCTCATGCATGAGCTGAAGAAGAACTACAGCATCATCGTGGTCACACACAATATGCAGCAGGCGGCGAGGGTATCCGATACGACGGCTTTCTTCTATCAGGGCTACGTGGTTGAACACGATGACACAAAAGTCATCTTTGAAAACCCGAGGGATCAGAGAACTGAAGATTACGTTTCCGGAAGATTCGGGTAATATGTCCTACAGGGAAAAATATACAAACGACCTCCAGTCCCTGGTCAATGAAGTGATAGACCTCGGCCATATATGCTATGAGCGTCTGCAGGGGGCGACAGGCCTGCTCAGCAGGGAGGACATCACCCCGGCAAGGGAACTGGTGGCGGGCGATAAGGAAGTCAACAGGCTGGAATATAACATCAACTCACATGCCGTTACACTGATCACGACACAGGCACCCGTCGCAACGGATACACGCATCATCATCTCAAGCATCAAGATCGCCTACGACCTTGAGCGGATCAGTGACAACATCAGCAACCTCGGCGAAGTGAGGAAACGCGTGAAAATCACGAATGAAAAGCTGCTGCTACGCCTGAGCACGATGGAGCAGCTGGCTTCCCTGATGCTGAAGGACGTCTACACGGCTTATCAGGAGCAGGATGCTTCGCTGTGTGAGGAAGTTTATGAACGGGATAAGGATATCGACAGCCTGTTCGTCCACGTCACCACTTCCGATATATTCGAGGAGACGGATTTGTTCATCACCGGACAGAGCCAGCTTTGTGCGAAATATCTGGAGAGAATCGGTGATCATGTCAAGAATATCGCCGAACATGTTTATTTTGTTCTGACCGGTGAAAAGATCGAAAAACTGGATTAATCATTTATAAAAGTATCCTTAAGGATACTTTTATTTTGTTTTTAAGTTGTATATATTTATAATTGAGTCATATTAAAGAAAGTGGGGATTATGAATGTCTAAAAAAGAATCAAGGAAACAGATGATCGAGCGCCTGTCCAATCTCGATGAGGAATATAAGCAGCAGCAGGAAAACGTGTTGAAATCCGAGCTGCTCGACTATATCAAAGGAAATGACTTCAAATCAGTGGGGATAGTGCTGTCAATGCCTCATGAGATGGATACCGACAACATCATCCTGAGCCTGCTTGATGATGGCATAGAGGTTTATAACCCCGTCTGCGACTACAAGGAAAAAGTCATGAATTTCTATCCGTTCACCACCATGGATGAAGTCAAAAAAGATGAAAAAGGTATCAGGATACCACCGGTGACGACCCCATACAATGACTTCGACCTGGTCGTCGTGCCGGGCCTCGTATTTGATGAAGAAGGCTACCGCATCGGATACGGCGGCGGGTTTTATGATAAATTCCTGAAAGATTTCAAAGGGCATAAAGTTTCGGTCATCTTCGAAGAGCAGTTCGGTGAAGTAGAGAAGGAAGCGCATGACATCCCGGTGGACTTCATCATCACGCCCGAAAGAAAACTGAATGCCGAAGCGGGTCGTTGATGAATGGCTGAAATATGGAAAACCGCCTATGAAGTCATCCGTTTTACAAACTACTCGTTCTTCAACCATGATGATTACAACAATATCATCTGGCTGAAGGATGAAGGCACCCGGACGATGATGCTCATCAATGACGGGACGCTTTCGGCGGAGAGGCGGCAATTGCTGACAGAGAATATAGTGAACCGGCATATGGAGTTCTCAAGGCTTGCCGGATACAATGTCAAGAGCTTCAAGGTGTATTATGAAGGGCCTGAACCCTTCAAGGAGAAGATCAAGGATGACGGGGTCAAAATCACCCACAGAGGCATGACCAGCTACAGCAGCCTGATCAACCATCCTTTCTACAGGCTCGAGATGCATCAGAAAACCAAAAAGACGGAAAATCACTATGCCAGGAAAGTGATGTCCGCCCATCCTTTGGAATCGCACTTGACCAAGTATACGCCGATGACTTATCTTCTGATTGCCATCAATGCAGTGCTCTTCCTGATCAATGCCTTTTACATCAATATACTGGGCTCATTGGAGATGGTGGACCGGCTGGCTGTGAGCCATCCTGCCGTAGCGGGCGGCGATTACCACCGCCTGCTGACCAGCACATTCATGCACAGCGGCGTAGAGCATTTCCTTTTTAATATCACGGCATTATTCGTACTCGGTAAGTTTGTGGAATCATTATACGGTAAGTGGCGTATGCTTCTTACATACGTATTGACGGGTACACTTGCCAGCCTGTTTTCCCTGATGTTCCTCACTGATGCCGTCTCTCTCGGTGCCAGCGGGGCAGTATACGGGCTCCTCGGGGTGATTGTGGTGCATCTCCTGCTCAATAAAAGCCTGGGCTATAAACTGCTCTCTCAAGTTGCACTGGCATTGGTCGCCATCGCGGTGCTCTCTTCATTATTCAGCAACGTCAATCATTATGCGCATCTCGGGGGCCTCATCTCCGGGCTGCTGCTCGGGGTGCTCTATAATCCGTACAGGCTGCAGATGAAATGGTATCTCGGGGCAGCCGCAGCGGTCATTGTGATGGTTGTGGTTCCGCTTTTTTTCATCGTCAACAGCGGGGACGGGGAACAGCCGATGGACACGGCAGCGCTCGAAGCGATTGGAGATGGAGAGTACGAAGAAGCGCTCGCCATCGTGAACCGGACTTTTGCCGATGGTGACGGGACCGGAGTCACTTACTTCGCCCTCGCTTCGCTGTATGAACGTGCAGGGGAAGATGAGAGGGCCCGGGAATACTATGATTTGAGCTACGAAATTGCACCGGAGAGCGAAGTGGTCGCCAAACACCGTTTGATGGAGCTGCGCAAATATCGCCAGTTCGAGGAAATGCAGGCCGTGGCAAGCCAGCTGGATGACGTAAGCGACCCCGAACTGCAGCTGATCATTGAGGAGCTAAATGGAATTGAAGAATGATCTGACATATATAAATGACATACTGTTGCGTTTTGGAATCTATGTTTACGATCGGGACATGGTCAACAGGCTGATGCTGATGAAGATGGAGATCCAGGAGCTTCACAGAAACGGGCTGATAACGAAGGAAGAGTATTTGAATTCCATTTTGATCATCAATGGAAGGATGGCTGAAGAAAAATGATTTTAGCAGCAGATATAGGCGGGACGACATGCAAGCTCGGCATATTCGATGCCTCCCTGAAACAGGTTGAAAAATGGCAGATTCCGACGGATACGAGCCGTGAGGGGAGTGGCATACTCGAAGCGGTCCATATGTCCTTCAAACAAAAACTTGAGGAATCGGGGCTGGGTTACGGCGACTGCCGGGGTATCGGCATCGGTGTGCCGGGCCCCGTGGATTTCAGTACGGGCATTGTGAATGGTGCGATCAACCTGAACTGGCGGACGCATAAAAATATCAGGCAGGAGTTTGAACGCTTCAGCGGCATCCCTGCCGTGGTGGATAATGATGCAAACCTCGCAGCCCTCGGCGAGCAGGCTTTCGGGGCAGGAAAAGGCCATGGCGACGTCGTCATGCTTACACTCGGCACCGGGGTGGGGGGCGGCATCATCGCAGGCCATCACCTGGTGCATGGTGCACACGGCAGTGCAGGGGAGATTGGCCATATGAAAGTTGCAGTGGGAGAGAACTTCAAATGCAACTGCGGCGGGACCGGCTGCCTCGAATCCGTGGCTTCAACGATCGGGCTTAAAAACCTTGCTTTGAAGTACTCCGGAGATTTTGAATCATCAGCACTCAAGACGCATATCGAGGACGGCAGCCTGAAAGCCATCACGGTTTTTAAAAATGCGGAGGCCGGAGATCCGCTCAGCCTGTTCCTTGTGGACAAAATGTCATTCTATCTCGGGGTCGGGATCAGCAGCCTCGCATCGCTGACGAACCCTTCGCACATCATTATAGGCGGAGGTCTGAGCCGGGCGGGAGATTTTCTGCTCGGCAGGGTGCGGACTTATTTTGAAGAATATGCCTTCCCCCCTGCAGCAGAAGGCACTGAGATCGTACCTGCAGAACTCGGTAATGATGCGGGGATATACGGCGCTGCAAAAATAGTGGCGCAATATACCGGTCATAAATGAATAAAGACTGCCCTCCGGTGATGAATGTATCACCGGAGGGCAGTCTTTATCTTTATAGAAAGTCGCTGATGCTGAAGCTTTCGCTGAAGGCGAAGTTATCCGACGTGATCACACGTTTCAGCACATAGGCGACGGTCTTTTTATTGTACAGTTTATTGGTTTCCTTATACTTCTGAAAACGGGCGACGTCAGGGAAATCTTCTTCTTCCGAAGCCCTGATTTCCTCCTGCATATCCGTATCGATGACCCCGGGCCTGAAAGTCGCACTGAAAATCGGATATTTCAATCTGTCCATTTCAAGTCTCAAAACGTCACTGACCATGTTCACGGCTGCTTTCGAACTGCAGTACGCGGCCCATCCTTCAATCGGATTCAGTGCGGCACCGCTTGAAACTGTGAGGATCCTCTTTGCACCCTGATGGTCTTTGAAATGGTTGACGAACCCTTTCATGAAGAGCGCAGGCGCCAGGACATTGACCTTATAATTATTCAGGAAGCTTTCAGCATCTATGTTTGCGACAGATTTCACCGGGTCGACGATTCCGGCATTATTGATCAGGAATATTTCATCGCCGGACTCGGGATCAATGGAGGAGAAAATTTCGTCCACGGACTGCTCCAGCCTGCCCTCATCAAGGAAATCGATATGGAAAATCTTATGTAAAGGGTAGTCCGTCTCCACTTCGCTGCGTGAAATGCTGATGATCCTGTCTTCCTGGAACATCTCAAGTAAAGCATTGCCAAGACCTCTGGATGTTCCCGTAATGAATACATATCTCATTCAAGTCACTCCTTATATAATATAAAAAAAGAGATTAGGATATCCTAATCTCAATGATTTACAATTTAAACTCCGAGTTCCGGATAGCCGTATGTAAGTATTGTAGCCACCGTAAAGAAACCGAATGTCAAAGTTGCGGCTATACTGAATACAACAGCCAGTATATTTCTTGCTCTAAGTGCACCGACGATGCCCCAGATTGAAAAGGCAGTGACGATGACCATCAGCAATGCGAAAGCATTCAGACCGATGCGGATCGTGACGCCGCCAATTTCAAATAACTCTCCTGTGTCTAAGAAAGGCATAGTATTTTAACCCCCCATATTTCTCTTTAAGCTCATTGTTATTGTATAATTAATATTGTACCATGTCTAGAAGAATTTTAGGGAGTGGTTATATGAATGTGAAAACTTTATCGTTGGGAATGCTCGGCACGAACTGTTATGTGTTGTCAAACGAAGAGGAAGTGCTGATCATCGACCCTGCAGCTGAGGCTGAGGTGATTTTCAATGCTGTGGAGGAGATTGGACTGCCGGTGTCGGCCATCCTGCTGACCCACGCACACTACGATCATATCGGCGCATTGGATGCAGTCCATGAGAAGTACGGGGTGGACGTCCATATGGGCAGTGAGGAAAGGGAATGGATCAGGGACCCTGAACTCAACATGTCCGCAAAACGCGCTTCCATGGGCATCGAGCCGATTGCGAGTGAGATCAGCCCCGTCATTTTGAGTGAAGGGCCGTATTCCATCGGCAGCTTCAACTTTGAGATACTACATACGCCCGGACATTCCCCCGGAAGCATGAGCTTTTATTTCAGGGATGAACAGAAGATATTCTCAGGCGATGTACTGTTCAATGGCGGTGTCGGAAGGACTGACCTGCTTGAAGGCAGCTTTGATGTGCTGAGGCGCTCGATCAAGGATAAACTTTTCCGGCTGGAGGACGACACGGTGGTGTATCCGGGTCACGGCATGGAGACATCGGTGAAGCATGAAAAAGCGACAAATCCGTATATATATTAATAAAAAAGGTTCAAACCCTCGGGTTTGAACCTTTTTTGTCTTAGCCGAATGACGGCTCCATAATAAATGTCGTGTAGTATGTAAATCCAACGAAGAAGAATACAAGATAAGCTGCAAATACATACATATACATTCTCTCTGTCAATTTCATATATCCGAGTAGGACGAAGAATCCTGTCTGTGCAAGGAAGAATAAAGACATCATCATCATATCTCCCACGTAGAACAGAATGGTAAACATCGCTGTCCAGAAACCTAAAGTTTTAAATACCTTATCCATAGGAACAGTCCTTTCATCGAGGTGATAGTTATAAACATTTCATCACTATCAATTATAAGTAAAGAATTTAGTAAAGTAAATAGGCTTTATATTAAATCTGCTGTCAGTTAATTACATAATACTATAATCACCCTCAATTATATAGAGAGAATCGGAAAAATTGCCGAATTAACTCAGAAAAGATCAAAAAGCGAGTTTATTGGCATATATATAGTAGGAGGGTTATTTATGAAAAATAAAATTATCGATATTTTGGAGAATGCTAAAAAAGGCCAGGCGACGGACATCCATATCATCCTTGAAAGCGACTGCGGAAAAATAAGGTTCCGGCAAAAGGGCATAATGAAAGATTTCATGGAAATCACAAAAGATGAATTCAAGCGTATAGTGAATTACTTAAAATTCATAGCTGAACTCGATATCAATGAACATAAGATCCCTCAAAGCGGAAAGACGGCCATGCAGGTGAACGATGAGGAGCTGGCAATCAGGGTCAGCACATTGCCTCTCACCTTAATGGATGAAGTCGTCGTCATCAGGATTTTGGGTTCCCTGGCAAAGCGGCAGGCCGGGTCCTTATTTTTAAATGACGCCGAATTCGACTTCTTTAAAAAATACATGCAGTTATCCCAGGGCCTCATCCTGTTCACGGGACCGACCGGCTCCGGGAAATCCACACTTATGTTCAATCTGCTCAATGAAATCATAAAGGAAGGCACACGCCAGGTGATCAGCATTGAAGACCCGGTGGAATATGAGATTGACGGCATGGTGCAGGTGGAGATCAACGAAAAAGCGGATATATCCTATGCACCTTTGCTTAAGGGTGCCCTGAGGTGTGATCCGGATGTGTTGATGTTCGGGGAGATCAGAGATAAGACGATTGCAAGGGAATTGATACGCGCCAGCCTCTCAGGCCATCTTGTATTCAGCACATTCCACAGCAAGTCGGCCATCAGCACCCTCAGCAGACTGAAGGATTTCGGTCTCTATGACGAGGAATTGAAACAGAGCATCTCCCTTATCGTCAATCAGAGAATCCTTCATTCGGATGCTGAAAGTTTCATCATATATGAGTTTTTAACTGCACCACAGATTAATGATTACTTGATGGGCAGGCCGGTGGAGTACACGAGATTAAACGACCGGCTCATCTCATTAAAAAAAGAAGGTTATCTTAATCATGAAAAGTTCATTTTTTACAGCCAGAAATTCCAATAAACTCAAGAATTACGATGCCCATTTCCTGTTGAAATTGAGTGCTCTGATGAACAGCGGTTTTACGATGTACAATGCATTGAAGTTTTTGCTCGAACAGTATGATGTCCTCAAACAAGGCACTAAAGAAGAGGCAGGGCGGATGATAGACGAAGGGGAAAAGCTCAGTGAAATTCTGAAAGTACTGGGTTTTGGCAAATCCATCATCATGCAGATCACTTTTGCCGAAATTCATGGAGAGATGATAAATAATTTAAAAGAATCATCGCTTTATCTGGAGAACAGAAGGGCGACAGCTTCGAAGCTGATCAAAGCGGTTCAGTACCCGGTGGTGTTGATCAGCATATTCATAGTCATGCTGATCGTGCTGAACTATACCGTCATCCCTCAGTTCCAGTCTCTGTATGTATCAGTCGGAGCTGAAGCAGATGGGGTGGTCAGCATACTTACGCTCCTGCTGGAAATTCTGCCCGGCGCAGTGATGATTGGATTGACGGGGGTTGCCGCCCTTGCATTTCTCATTTATGTCATCATCAAATATGCACCTGTTGGAGGTCAATTGAACATCCTGCTCAAATTTCCCCTTGTGAAGTTCTATGTAATGAATTATCATACTTACCGTTTTTCCAGGGAATTCGGATATTTCATCAATAACGGACTTGAAGTGAAAGAGATTATAACATTGTTTAAAAACCAATCTTTGAGCGTCCACTTAAGTTACATCGCTTCACTTATCGAAAATGATCTGAACCGGGGGGATTCCCTCTCTGTGGCTGTCAGCCATATTCCCGCCCTTGACGATAAGCTCGCAACGTTCATCAGTCACGGGGAACTGAACAGCGAAGTCGGTAAAGAACTGATCATTTTCAGTGAATATACGCTTGAGAAGATAATCATGAGAATTGAAAATTTGACCAAAAAAATACAGCCGGTGATATTCACTGTATTGGGTGCCCTGATTGTCTGCCTTTACCTGGTGATCGTTCTGCCCATATTTCAGATGATGTCGGTCGTCGGTTAAAAAATGGAGGATTTAATATGAAGAAATCATTTATGAAAAAATTCTTTAAAGAGGAAGACGGGTTCACATTGATAGAAATGCTTTTGGTGCTTCTCGTCATTTCAGTACTGATTATACTCATCATCCCAAATATTGCTGCCCAAAGTTCGAATGTGCAGGACACGGGGTGTGACGCACAAGTGAAAATGGTCCAGAGCCAGGTGGAAGCATATACGTTGAACGAAGGTTCGGACCCTGCAAATATCGGTGCGCTCGTCACTGGCGGATATATAACAAGTGAACAGACCACTTGTGCGAACAATGTTCAAATCGTGGTGACAAATGGTCAGGCACAACGGGCAGCAGGGAACTGACGGATTTACAATGATGGAAATGATGCTGACACTGGCAGTCGTCAGCATCATTTTGCTGATATCCGTGAGCGCACTTCCCGACTATGATGTACTGAACACAGATGATGAAATCAGCAATATTTCCTATTTCTTCAAAGCGGCACAGACCAAAACGATATACGAGGAGTCCGCCCATATCGTCATGATGGATCATGAGAACAACCAGTTGATTGCAAGGTCTTCGGATGGCAGCGATACTTACGTTTATGCCCTGACTGCCTGCCGGTTGTCTGCCAGCGGGTTGAAGAGATTCATGTACATTGCTTCAGGAGACACAAACGCTTTTGGGAGAGTGAATTTGAAATGCGGGGGGGAGGATGTGAGTTTTGTGTTTCAAATACAAAAGGGCCAGTTCAGAATCGAAAGATGAAGGCTTTCTGCTTGCTGATTCGTTATTATCACTGATGATGCTCGGCATCATCACCAGTATACTCCTGCCTGCCTTGATCATTTTGGTGCAGTATGACATCAAAACGAAAGAACAGCTGGAATTCAGCAGGCAGTTGTTCCTTGATCTGAAAGCATATGAAGATTTCGATGAATTCAAGACCGGAAATGAAATATACATTATCAGACAGGATGAGATATGTGAGAAATCGAATGAAGATTTATGCCTCCGCTACCAGGAATGAGGGTTTCAGCTATATTGAGGTGTTATTTTCTCTCTCAATCATGAGTATGATTGCATTTATACTGCCCGGTGTGTTTGGTGTCTTCTCCCAGCTGAAGATGGTGGATGCAAATCTGGATGGTGATATACTTGTCATGGATATCATCGAAGTTTCAGAGGCTGCAGAAGAAGTCGTTACGAATGGAAGGGACATGATCGCTTTCGAGACAGAAAGAGGGCTTGAAGAATACAGATACCGTGATTCAAGGATCATCAAGAGCATTGACGGCAAAGGCTTCATCACCATGTTGTTCGACGTAGTGGAGTGGAAGATCTCAAACGAGGAGGAAGCGGTGAGTATCAGGATAAAAACGAATGGGGAATTTGATGAAACGATTATTATCAGAAAATGACGGCTTTATCAGTTTTTCACTTTATATAGTGTTGATTTATTTGATTACCCTGTACTTTCATTTTTATAATAGATATATGATGATCATAGAGATCAGGACAAACCTGATATTGACTTATGAAAACTCTATCCATCAAATAATCGGAATAAGGTGAAACAATGATTTTGACAGGTTTTATGGGCAGCGGCAAGACGACTGTCGGCAAAAGGCTCGCGGAAAGACTGGAGAAAGAGTTCATCGATCTCGATCATTACATCGTTGAAAGTGAAGGACGGCCGATCCCTTCGATTTTCGAATTGGAAGGGGAGGCGGGTTTCAGGGAGATTGAAAAGGAATCGCTGAAAAAAATCATCAACAGCACTGATGCCGTCATCTCGACCGGCGGCGGCATCATTACATATGAGGAATCGAGGTCCCTCCTTAAAAATAACGGACATCACACGGTATATTATCTATCCGCACCTTTCGATGCATTATACGACCGCATCAAGGATGATGAAAACAGACCGATGCTGAAAGGGGGATACGATGCGGCAAAAGCCCTCTATGAGTCCCGCATATCTCATTATGAGTCGGCGTCCCATTATGCGGTTGACGCCTCACTCTCAGTGGAAGAGACGGTTGAAATCATAGCAGATCTCGAAAAAACGGCGGGAGAATAGTTTAATTGGATGTATTACTTGCCTACCAATTCTCATTATTGGTATAATGCAGTAGTGTACAGAATAACAGTTAAATCAGCGTATGATCAATACTGGAGAGCACGTTGAATCGTCGCCGAAGGAGCAAGCCGCCAGGTGAATCTCTCAGGCAAAAGAACAGTATTGTGACGCAATCCTGAAGATCATTCAACAGGGCAACTGGGCAGTTGTTCTGTTTTAACTATTTTAAGGAGGAATATCAATGGCAGAATTGAAAAAAACACCGTTGAAAGAGTATTATCATGAAAGTGGTGCGAAACTTGTGGATTTCGGCGGCTGGGAAATGCCGGTCCAATTCTCAAGCATCAAGGAAGAGCACAACGCAGTAAGGGAAAACGCTGGAATATTTGATGTCAGCCACATGGGTGAAATCAAAGTTTCCGGTAAAGAAGCTGTGGAATTCCTGAATCATACATTGACAAATGATATTACCAAATTGACTGATGAAAAAGCGCATTACACTTTCCTTTGTAATGAAAAGGGCGGCGTCATCGATGACCTCGTCGCGTACAAAATCGGTGAAGATGAGTATCTTCTTGTAGTCAATGCGGGCAATACTGATGCGGACTTCGAATGGTTGAATTCAATCGAAGGCTTCGACGTGAAGGTTGAAAACGTTTCTCCTGAATATGGCCAGATTGCTGTTCAGGGTCCAAATGCAAGGGAAATGGTGCAGAAGCACGTTGAGGAGGACATCAGCGGCATCAAGATGTTCGGCTTCAAAAAGGATATCTCAGTCGCTGGCAAGGATGTCATCCTTTCCCAGTCAGGCTACACAGGCGAGGACGGCTTTGAGATTTACTGTAAGAGCGAAGATACTTTAGATCTTTGGAAACTGTTCAAAGAAGAAGGCGCAGTTGAATGTGGCCTGGGTGCCCGTGACACTCTAAGACTTGAAGCAGGCCTGCCGCTCCACGGTCAGGATCTGACTGAAGAGATTACACCTATCGAAGCGAAAATGGGCTTTGCGGTCAAGCTCGATAAAGGTGACTTCATCGGTAAAGATGTACTCCAGAAGCAGAAAGAAGAGGGCGCATCCCGCAAACTCCAAGGCTTTGAAATCACAGGCAAAGGTATCGCACGTACAGGTTATGAAGCGTACGACAAAGACGGTAACCAGGTCGGTGTCGTGACAAGCGGTACGCAGTCTCCGGCTTCAAAACGTTCAATCGGCTTTGTGATGGTCGATACCGACTTCCACGAAATTGACAAAGAATTCATCATCAAAGTAAGAAACAAAGATGTGGAAGCCAAGTTCGTCAAAACACCTTTCCACAAAAACTAAATCAATGCAGATAAAAAAGCAATTCTCCGAAACTGGAGAATTGCTTTTATTTGTTTTTGGATTTTATTTTACCGGTCCATTTATTGATGCCGTTCTTCAACATGTATATATCCGTATATCCTTGTTTCCTCAGCATCCTTGCAGCCCTGATGGAAAGCCTGCCGTTCTGATCATATAGATAGATCGGTTTATCCTTCCTGAGTGAATTCATTTTCATGGAAAAGTTCATCATCGGGATGTTTCTTGCTCCGATGATATGCCCGTGCTCGAACTTTTCCTTTTCACGCAGGTCCACCACCTGCACTTTGCGCATATTCTGTTTAAATTCATCTTCTGACAGGGCTTTGACGCTCTTCATGTTCCGAAGCCCATTTATTAATAATATTGCTATAAGTACAGCCAATATGATTAATATTATTAACCAAGTGTCCACTTCTTGTCCTCCTCGTAAATTCATGCATATCTAATATTATAATTAACTTCGGCCTACTTTTAAAGGGTAAAGTGATGTAAGGCGCACGCCAGAGGGAAAGGGGGGGGGGCGCCGGGCGATGAAAAAACCGCCGGGAGTTTTCCGGCGGATTCATCAAATCACTTTTTCTTTTTGTATTTTCTTTTTGATTTACGCACAGCCCGTCTGTACTGCCTCTGGCTCGGCGTCAATATAAAGAAATAATACACCGCATACAGTACTGCACCGAGTACAAGGATGAATATCAATGAACTGACGATCATATTCAGCACCATATCAAGATTGAACAACAAACCGACAATTGCGATTGCTATAAATAAATATAGAAGAATCTTCTTCAAGCTTTTTCCCTCCGTACGAGTTGATTGAATGAATGGATCGCAACCTCGACCTGATCATCGTGAGGCTGTTTCGTCGTCAAATACTGCAGCCACAATCCAGGGAGACCGAGCCATTTGAGAACCGGTATATCCCTCAGCTTATTGGTCAGCTGCAGCACTTCAAAGGATAATCCAAGAACTACCGGTATGAGGAGTATCCTGTTGATGATCCGCACGTAGAATGGATCGACAGGAACGAACATGTAGACGACGAAACCGACCAGGACTGTGAAGAGTATGAATGAGCTCCCGCACCTGTAATGAAGCCTCGAGCTGTTCTGTACATTATCGACCGTGAGGGGCTTATCCGACTCATATGCATTGATGACTTTATGTTCCGCACCATGATACTGGAAGAGCCGTTTGATCATCGGCGTAAATGATATCGCATAAATATAGCCGAGCAGGAGCAGCAGCTTGAAGAACGTCTCAAGCGCAACCTGGCCGAAATGTCCGGTGATGATGCCTGAGAACATTTCCGCAACAAATACCGGTATGAGCGTGAAGAGGAATTTACCCACCAAGAAGGAAAGTATTGCGACGATCACCGTAGAAACGACGATTTTGGCCGTATTGGCGGACTGTTTTTCCGATTCGATCTTTACATCATCCTCAGGATCCCTTTCAAACCGGTCCGTGGCATATTCCATGTGTTTCATCCCGTATACGGTCGATTCTATAATTGCCACATTGCCTCTCAATATTGGTATCTTCTTTAAATTCTGGATCCATTTCTTCTGTGGGCGTTCCATTTCAAAATATTCTATTTCATCGTTCGTCCTCCGTATCGCAGTCACCATATTGCTGGAGGACTGGAACATAACACCTTCAACGACTGCCTGGCCGCCAAACTTTGCTTTTTCCATAATTTACGCCACTTTCCTCGTTAATAAAATTCACTGACATCATTCAGGGCGGAAATGCCTTCTTCAATGATGCTCAAATTGTTGTCTTCTGCACCATTTCTGATGGCTTCAAGGGCCTGTGGGATCTCCTCATGAGCCAGTTGGATGGAATTGTGCCTTCTCATCAAAGTCTCATTCAATTCAATGTCACTGACTTCCGATTCATAAGTGCTGATGGTATCCTCAATGTTCCGGATGATGGACTCAATGTCATCATCCGCTTCATCGACGTCCCCCTCCTGCCGGATTTCTTCAATCACAGAACCGAGAGCTTCCAGTTCTTCGGTCAGGGAAGCGGAATAATCCTCAATGACAGTTATGTATGCCTGGACATTCTCATCACTCTGTGAAGTTTCAGCCTGGGAAATTTCATTTTCTATAATTTCAAGTCTCTGTTTGTTTCTTTCGAGCTCCACTGTTTCTGTCTGCAGCACTTCCACGAGCTCTTCCTTCTGCTGTTCGGCAGAAGCAAGTTCCTCTTCGGGCGACGGACCGCCGCATGAAGTGAGAATAAATATAAATGTACTTATAAACAATAATTTTTTCATACGCTGACTCCCTAACATCATTTTATTATTTTAACATGTTATGTCATACTTATAAATGAAAAAGGATCTTAATTACTGTAGAATACATTTTGAGGTGAAAACATGATTAAAATCGATAAAGTTCGCGCATTGATCGATTCCGAAGGGATTGACGGCCTGCTCGTGATGAGTGATTACAACAGGAGGTACCTTTCCGGTTTTACAGGATCAAGCGGGGCCGTGATCATTACGAAAGATGAGAAGTATCTGATATCAGATTTCAGATATGATGCCCAGGCACGGGAACAGGCACCGGATTTCGAATTCGTATTGCAGAAGAAGGGCCTGCTGGATTTCCTCATTCAATTCATGAAGGGGAAAAATTTGAAAGTCATCGGGTTTGAAGGGGCTCATGTAAATTATAATACATACAGCCGGCTTCAGGAAAATTTCGAACTGACACCTTTGACGGATGAAGTCGAGAAGATCAGGATGTACAAGACGTCGGATGAACTTCAACTGATCAGGAAAGCATGTGAAATTGCCGATGAATCATATGAATTCATCCTGAAGTATGTTCAGTCCGGCATGACTGAACTCCAGGTGAAGAATGCGCTTGAAAGCCATATGACCAAACTGGGGGCAAGCGGTGCAAGCTTCGATACGATTGTGGCCAGCGGCTACAGAGGTGCACTTCCGCATGGGGTGGCGTCGGAGAAGATCATTGAGACCGGTGATATGGTCACATTGGACTTCGGGGCGTATTATAAAGGATATGCTTCCGACATCACGCGGTCATTCGCAGTCGGCGGTGTCAGCGATGAAATGGAACGCATATATAATATCGTTCTCGAAGCACAGCTGAAGGCACTGGATCATGTCAAAGCCGGCATGACGGGGGCGGAAGCCGATAAGGTGGCAAGGGATGTCATCACTGAACACGGCTATGGCGAAAACTTCGGCCACTCCCTAGGACATGGCTTCGGACTGGAAGTCCATGAAAGACCGGCTCTTGCAAAGAGCAGTGATACGGTGCTTGAAGAAAATATGTGTGTCACGATCGAACCGGGCATCTACGTTGAAGATCTCGGCGGTGTCAGAATCGAGGATGACTGTCTGGTCACCGGCACGGGTCTGGAAAAACTCACCTACAGCTCAAAGGAACTGTTCATTTTATAATATAATAATAGGAGGAAGACTAAATGATATCAGTAAATGACTTCAAAACAGGTTTAACGATAGAAACGGACGGCGGCATATGGAGGGTCACGGACTTCCAGCACGTCAAGCCCGGAAAAGGTGCGGCGTTCGTACGCAGCAAACTGAAGAACTTGAGAACCGGTGCCATCCAGGAAAAGACTTTCAGGGCAGGCGAGAAAGTCGGACGGGCGCAGATTGATAATATGAAGATGCAGTATCTGTATGCGGATGGAGACAGCCATATATTCATGGATAATAATTCATACGAGCAGGTGGAGCTTCAGGCTTCCCAGCTAAAGCACGAACTGCAGTTCCTGAAAGCGAATATGAATGTGACCATCATGATGTATGGCAATGAGACGCTCGGCGTTGAACTGCCGAAATCGGTGGAGCTTGAAGTGACTGAAGCAGAGCCCGGCATCAAAGGCGATACCGCTTCGGGTGCTACCAAAGCGGCGACGCTCGAAACCGGCATCACCGTCCAGGTGCCGCTGTTCGTCAACCAGGGGGACAGCGTGATCGTCAGCACCGAAGACGGGTCATACTTGTCCAGAGCATAAAAGCAGAGAACTCTCTGCTTTTATTATTTTCACTTGAATTGGTATGACCACTGAAGTAGAATTATAGAAAGAAATTTTCTTAAGGAGTATTGCTATGAACTTTGATGATCTTGATAAATTAATTGAACGCATGGAAAAAGCTTCCCTGTCCGAAATATCCTATAAGGATGGCGAAGTCGATATCAAACTGAAAAAAGAAATGCAAAAAGAAGTGGTGCAGACGCCTGCCCAGCCCGCACCGGCCGCTCAGCCCGCTGCCAAGGCTGCTGAAGCTGCTCCGGCTGAAAAAGACGGCGTGCTTGTGAAAGCGCCGATGGTTGGAACTTTCTACAAAGCACCTTCTCCTGAATCCGATCCATTCGTCAGTGTCGGAGATAAAGTGACGAATGACAGCGTAGTCTGTATTTTGGAGGCCATGAAGCTCTTCAATGAAATCCAGGCAGAAACTTCCGGTGAAATTGCAGAAATTCTCGTTGAGGACGGGGAAATGGTTGAGTACGATCAGCCATTGTTCAGAATAATATGATTAAAAAAGTACTCGTTGCCAACCGCGGAGAAATTGCAGTAAGGATCATACGTGCATGCAGTGAGCTTGGAATTGAATCTGTCAGCATCTACTCAGAAGCGGATAAGGACAGTCTGCACCGGAAGATTGCAACTGAATCCTACTGCATCGGCCCGAAACTCTCAAAAGACAGTTATCTGGATATGATCAGCATCATCACGATTGCCAAGAAGACCGGCTGTGATGCGGTACATCCGGGTTATGGATTTTTAGCGGAGAACAGCGACTTTGCAGAAATGTGTGAATCATCGAACCTCATCTTCATCGGTCCGATGTACGAGACGATTTCGCTGATGGGTGTCAAAGACGTGGCTAAAAACACTATGGAAAAAGCCGGCGTCCCGACAGTGCCGGGAAGCGACGGTGTCGTCCAGTCGATTGAACATGCGATGGAAGTCGCCGGGGGTGTCGGTTATCCGGTCATCATCAAGGCGAGCTACGGCGGCGGCGGAAAAGGCATCCGGGTTGCACGCAACGAAGAAGAGCTGATTCAGAATTACAAGATGACGGAGCAGGAGGCCGAAAGTGCTTTCGGTAATAAGAGCCTCTACATTGAGAAGTATATTGAGAATTTCCGTCATATTGAAATACAGGTGCTTGGAGACTATCACGGAAATGTGGTCCATCTCGGTGAAAGGGACTGCACCGTGCAGCGCCGTATGCAGAAGCTTGTCGAGGAGGCGCCGAGCCCGGTGCTCACGGAAGAGAAACGCCGTGAAATGGGTGAGACGGCGGTCAGGGCGGCCAAGAGCATCGATTACATCGGTGCAGGCACAATCGAGTTCATATATGACCTGAATGATGATAATTTTTATTTCATGGAAATGAATACGCGCATCCAGGTTGAGCACCCCGTCACGGAAATGATCACGGGCATAGACCTTGTCAAAATGCAGCTTAAAATCGCCATGAGGGAAGAGATTCCGTTCAAGCAGGAGGATATCAAGTTCAACGGCCATGCGATTGAATACCGCATCAATGCCGAGAACCCTTCAAAGAACTTCATGCCTTCCGCCGGTAAAATCACCAATTACATCACTCCGGGCGGCTTCGGTGTCAGGATGGATACAGCTGCCTACAGCGGTTACACTATCCCGCCATATTACGATTCGATGATCGCCAAGTTGATCGTGCACAGCGATTCAAGAGAGGAAGCCATCAATATTTCCAAAAGGGCGCTTGGAGAATTCATAATCGACGGTATCGACACGACGATCCCGTTTCATATGAATCTGCTCAAAAATGATGACTTCATAACTAATAACTACAACACAAATTTTTTAGCTGAAAATGATATCATGGTATAATGGTACCAAGAGGTGATGTCAGTGAAAATTTCAACCCAAAATTCAAATCTGGGAGTTATCAATATTTCGCCTGAAGTCATAGAGGTCATAACGAGCATTGCAGTGACCGAAACCCCGGGTGTGCACAGCCTGCAGAATAACTTTGCCAGTGGAAATATAGAGAAGCTCGGCAAAAAGTTCCGCGGACGCGGAGTCAGAGTCGACTTGAAAGACGATGAAGTCATCCTTTCGATTTACGTTGCATTAAAAGAAGGTGTGAATGTTCATAAGGTTGCTGAGAATATTCAGTCCAATGTTAATCAGACTCTGCACACCATGCTGGAGCAGCAGGTCAAAGAAATCAATGTTCACATCGTGAACATCATTAAATAGAAGATAGATTGGTGTTATTTATGAACAGACATGAACAGCGAAAGAAAATATTTCAAATCTTATTCCAGATCGATCACGATTTAGTCGCCCTTGAGGAGGCCGCCTTCCACAACCTGTTCCAGGAGCAGGAGTATATGAATGGTGTGATCAGCCACTACATCAGCAATAAGGAAACGGTGGACGGCCACATCAGCAGGCACTTGAGCAATTACACCCTGGAGAGGATCTCCAAAGCTGAACGAAATGTTCTGAGGATGGCGGTGGCGGAACTGCTGCTTCAGGACTCCCCGCCGAAAGTGATCATCAATGAAGCGGTCAGGATCGCCAAACTCTACGGAGATAAGGACAGCCATAAATTCGTGAACGGAGTACTTAAGAACTTCCCTGAGTTTTTTACAGAAACGGATGATGATCGTGATGGAAACTAACAAATATCTGTCTGTGAAGGCCCTGACAAAATATTTGAAATATAAATTTGACCAAGACCCGTATTTACGACGGGTCTTTGTTACAGGTGAATTATCCAACGTCAAGCATCATACGAACGGCCATTTATATTTTGCTTTGAAAGACGGCCACTCGGTGATCAGGGGCGTCATGTTCAAATCTTCTGCGGGGAAGCTTTTATTCAAGCCTGAAGAAGGACAGAAAGTGCTCATTCAGGGACGGATCAGTATATTTGAAATGAACGGCCAATATCAGATCTATGCGGATGATATTCAAATAGACGGTATTGGCCAGCTTTTTGAGCAGCTGGAAAAAGATAAGAAGGAACTTGCAGAAAAAGGGTACTTCGACAGCGAACATAAAAAGCCCATACCGAAATACCCGCATCATATCGTGATTGTCAGTTCGGCCACGAGTGCTGCAGTAAAAGATATGATCACCACGTTTGAAAGACGGTATCCACTGGTCCGACTTACACTGATTGATACACTTGTGCAGGGTTCGGGCAGCATGCAGGATGTGATCGCCAACCTCAAAAAAGCGGACAGTCTTGGGGCAGATGTCATTCTGCTTGCACGCGGGGGCGGTTCGATTGAAGATTTATGGACATTCAATGAAAAGGACGTCGCCATGGCGGTCTTCAATACCCGCACACCGGTGGTCACCGGGGTCGGCCATGAAACGGACACCACACTTGTGGATTACATTTCCGATCTAAGGGCGCCGACTCCGACTGCAGCCGCAGAATTAACTGTCCCGTTCCACCATGATATAGTGGAGAAGCTGAGGGAGACTGAACTTAAACTGACCCGCAATCAGCTGCAGGCAATACAGTACAGGAAGCAGGCACTCCTGTCCCTTTCCGGTTATTATAAGTTTAAAACACCGGCATTGCTCTACGACCAGCAGACAGAAAGGCTCATGATGCAAAAAGATAAGCTGACAGGCAATTTCAACCGGCATTTCAGGGAGCATGCATACACCCTGAACCAGATGAAGTCCAGCATCGGCCATCTCTCCCCGATGCCTGCGATTAATAATGGGCGCAACCAGCTGGCGGGCCTCAGTGAAGATTTGAACGATGCGATGAGGATGGTCAACCAGAACCTCCGGCAGAAATTGTTCAACAGGCTGGAAATACTGGATTCACTCAGCCCGAGCGCCGTATTGAAACGCGGCTATTCCTATACTGTCAAAGACGGCGGTGTGGTGAAAAACGCCGGAGATCTCCGGGAAGGTGAGATGATCACCAGCCATTTCTTTAAAGGCAATATTATCTCGAAAGTTATAGAGGTGAACGAAGATGAATGAGCAAAAAACTGAGACTTTTGAAGAGAAGATGAAGCGACTTGACGAAATCGTCCAGGAACTCGAAAAAGAAGAGGTCCCGCTTGAAAAATCTCTCGAACTTTATAAGCAGGGCGTGGAGCTTTCAAGGGAATGCGAACGCATACTGAAAGATGCAGAATTGAAAGTGGAGACTTTAAATAAGGATACGGATAATGAAAAATAACATTGAAGAATACTTAAAAAAAATAGATGAGGTCATCTTATCCCATCTGGGCGGGAACCATATTTCAGGCACCATTGCGGAAGCGAGCAGATATTCCATCAAATCGGGTGGTAAGAGATTCAGGCCGTATTTGCTGTTTGCTGCACTGGATGCTTTTTCAACCCCGTTGGATAAAGGGCTGAAGACCGCAAGTGCCATCGAAATGATCCACACCTACTCACTGATCCATGATGATCTGCCGGCGATGGATGATGATGATTTAAGGAGAGGGAATCCAACAAATCATAAAGTTTTCGGGGAAGCGGCAGCGATACTCGCTGGAGATAATCTGCTGACTGAATCCTTCCATTTAATTGTAAATGATGAAAAACTCAGTGCAGGGACCAGGCTGGAACTCGTACGCATCATCGCTGATTCAGCCGGGCAGAATGGGATGATCGGCGGACAGATGCTGGATATCGAGGCGGAAAATGAAGACATCACATTCGAAGAATTGGAAACGATTCATAAATACAAGACAGGCAGGCTGATCAGCGCGCCTGTCCATGCTGCAGTGACCATTGCAGAGGCCGACGACGAAACTGCGTCGCATCTTTTGAGGTTTTCCGAGTATCTTGGAATCACTTTTCAGATCAGGGATGATATACTGGATGTCACAGGCGACGTGAAGGTGACAGGGAAGAACACCGGAAGCGATGCGCGGAAGGATAAAGTCACATACGTCAGTGCCTTCGGCCTCGAAGGTGCGAAAGAACGGATGGAGCAGAAAGTGTCACTCGCAGAAACGGAACTGGACGCTGTAAAAAGGACAATCGACATCACCGAGCTGAAAAACGTCCTGAATAAATTTGCAATAAGGGAGAATTGAATTATTTTCACTTATTGTATTCTTAGATACTGTTAGTGATGTTATAATTGAAAACAGTAAATTTAAAGGTTGGATGTATTATGAATCTTTTTCAAATCGAAAATCCAAAGTTCCTCAAAACCCTGGACACAGAAGAATTGGAATCACTCTCCCAGGATATCAGGGAATTTCTAATAGAATCATGTGCGATTACAGGCGGCCACATCGGTGCCAATCTCGGGGTGGTTGAATTGTCCATCGCTATGCATAAACATTTCAATTCCCCTGAAGACAAATTCATTTTTGATGTGGGCCACCAGGCATATATCCATAAAATATTGACCGGCAGGATCAGCCAGTTCGATACTTTGAGGCAGTACAAAGGGTTATGCGGCTTTCCAAAAACACGTGAATCAGAACATGATGTCTGGGAAGCCGGACATTCCAGCACTTCCTTGTCTGCAGCGATGGGTATCGCCAAAGCAAGGGATATAAAGTCTGAGGATTATCATGTCGTCCCTGTCATCGGAGATGGTGCCCTTACCGGCGGAATGGCGCTTGAAGCGCTCAATCACATCGGATCCGATAAGACGGATATGACAATCATACTGAATGATAACGAAATGAGCATCGCGCCGAATGTCGGTGCGCTTCATAACATGCTCGGCCGGATCCGGACGAACAGCAACTACAACAGATTCAAGCATGATATCGAAGATGCGATACAGAAAATGCCGCAGGTCGGCTCAAGGCTGAGGGATGTGGCAGACCGTGTCAAAGACAGCCTGAAATATCTGGTTGTTGAAGGCATCTTCTTTGAAGAGCTCGGCATCAAATATATCGGCCCCGTGGATGGGCATGACTTTGAAGATCTTGAGCGGGCGATCGAGTCTGCAAAAGACTATAAAGGTCCTGTAATCGTCCATGTCATCACTAAAAAGGGCAAGGGCTACCATCCTGCAGAAGACGATAAGCTCGGTACATGGCATGGCCTCGGTCCATATAAGATTGAAACAGGGGAAGTGCTCGGGAAAAAGCAGACCGTCTCCTGGAGTGAATTCATGTCGAATTCAGTGCTTGAAAAAGCGCATGAGGACGAGAGGATCGTTGCGATCACCCCGGCAATGCCGGTTGGCAGCAAGCTGACCAGGTTCCAAAGGGAGCTGCCGGAACGCTTCTTTGATGTCGGCATTGCAGAACAGCATGCGGTGACTATGTCCGCAGGATTGGCTTCAAACGGCATGCGTCCTTATCTTGCGATATATTCGACATTTCTGCAGAGAGGCTATGATCAGCTGCTGCATGACGTGGACCGTCAGAACCTGAATGTTTTTATTGGCATAGACCGGAGCGGTCTGGTCGGAGCGGATGGGGAAACCCATCAGGGCGTTTTTGATATCAGTTTCATCACTCCGCTGCCGAATATGACATTGATGATGCCGAGGGATGAATTTGAAGCTGCAAAAATGGTCGACCTTGCTTTTGAACATGAAGGACCCGTCGCACTCAGGTATCCGAGAGGCAACGTTCCGGGTGTGGATATGAATCAGCCGAGAGCGCCGTTCGATATCGGGGAGTGGGAAACGGTCAAAGAGGGCAGCGATGTCCAAATCATCTCATTCGGACCGACGGTGGCACTCGCTCTGGAAGCCGCAGGCGCTTTGAGCCGGAGAGAGGTCAGCGCAGGCGTGGTGAATGCAAGGTTCATCAAGCCGCTCGATGAGAAGTATCTGCATGAACTGGGTGCCTCGGACGCCCCGGTCGTCGTCGTGGAAGAATCCATGCTTGAAGGCGGGCTCGGCAGCATGATCGCGACATTTTTCAGTGATCACCAATACACCAATAAAGTAAAACGGATTGGTATAGACGGCGAGTATATCGAGCACGGTGATGTAAACCGTCTGTTGGAAGATATTGGCATAACTGCTGATAACATTCAACAAGAAGCTTTGAAACTGGTTGGTAAAAAGCATGAAAAAAGTCCGTATTGACACTTATCTGGAAGAAAATTACAATATCGGCACGCTTGAGGAAGTCAGGCGTTTCATAATGGCCGGTAAAGTGCTGAACAACAATCAGCCGGTCTATAAGCCCTCCGAAATGATCATCCCTGAGAAAGCGGACATCAGGTTCAAAAATTTGAAATCATTCGTTTCGAGGGGCGGATTGAAACTGAAACACGCGATAGAAGAATTCGGGATCGACCTCCGGGACAGGGTCATGATCGACATCGGCAGTTCAACAGGCGGATTTACGGATTGTGCCCTGCAGAATGGTGCCAGTCTTGTATATGCGGTGGATGTCGGAACCAATCAGCTGGATTATAAACTCAGGATCCACCCGCAGGTCATCGTCATGGAACAGACGAATTTCAAGGTCACCGAAGCAGATGATTTTTCCCCCGTGCCGGACATCATGAGCATCGATGTTTCATTCACTTCGATCGTTCCCATACTGAGGCATATCAGGAAACTTTTCGGCCATGAGTATGAAATCATTGCACTGATCAAGCCGCAGTTTGAAAGTTTTCTTGAAGAACGGGAATCAGACGGCATCATCACTTCTGTGGAAACCCATAAAAATGTGATCACCAGGGTGGCTGCAGAGTGCAGGGAACTGGATTTACAGCCGGTGGCCGTCACCAAATCGAAAGTCAAGGGAGCAAAAGGCAACCAGGAATATCTGCTTCATATAGTGCATAATATGAATGGCAGAAAGAGTCTCACTGAAGAAGACATTCACTTTGTAATATAAGTGAATGTTTTTTTAGTGTATTTCCTCCTCATGTTATGATATTATATGTATAAATATACAGGCTCATAATATGGAGGATAATAATGTCAAACAAGTCGATCAGACAGATTAAAATCAGAGAAATCATCACAAATAATAAAATCGAGACTCAGGAAGATCTGGTGGCCATGCTGAACGAGTATAATTTCAACGTGACGCAGGCAACCGTTTCAAGGGACATCAAAGAACTTCAGCTGGTCAAAGTCCCTACACCGACCGGTGCTTATGTGTACAGCCTTCCAAAAGACCGGAAGTTCCATCCTCTGGAAAAATTGGGGCGCTACCTGATGGACAGCTTCGTCAAGCTTGATTACACAGAGAATCTGCTTGTGCTGAAGACCCTTCCGGGCAATGCCCAGTCCATCGGGGCGATTATCGATCAGCTGGAATGGGAAGAAGTGGTTGGAACGATCTGTGGAGATGATACATGCCTGTTGATCTGCCGGGATTTGGAGTCACAAGAGGCGATCAGGGACCGTATTTTCAATCTGATTTAAAAATTGGAGTGTTGTAAGTGCTCTTACGTTTAAATATTAAAAATTTTGCTATTCTGGAACATGTAGAACTCGACTTCCATAATGGACTGACCGTCATTTCAGGAGAGTCCGGTGCCGGTAAAAGTATGATCATAGAATCGATCAATTATCTTTACGGCAAAAGAGCTTCGCAGGATGACATCAGGTATGATACTGAAGGCTCCCTTATCGAAGGTGTCTTTGACTTTCCGGATACGCCGAGGATGCACGATCTTCTGGAGGAGTATAATATACCCGAGGATGAGCTGTATATCGTGCGGCGCGAGATCATGCAGAACAAGAAAAGTATCATCAAGCTGAATAACAATATGATCACCCTTACGCAGCTCAGAACAATCATGGAAGAGGTTGTCAGCATATTTGCACAGTCATCCCAGCTGGACGCCCTGGATAAAAGGAAACACATATTATATCTGGATAAATTTCTTGATATCCAGAATGAAGATATCTTCCAGGAGTATAAAAGGGATTACGATGATTATCTGGCGACGATCAAGAAGATCGAAGAACTCGAGTACAGGGACCGGAACCGGAGGGATTCCCTCGAGTTGTATCAGCATCAGTTCCAGGAGATTTCCGCCCTGGAATTGAAAGAGGGCGAGGAAGAACAGCTTGAGGAGGAACTGGAGTACTTGATGAATTTCGAAAAGGTCTTCGATTCATTGAGTGCCATCAAGTCATTGCTTGCTTCCGAAAAAAGCCCGCAGGCGACACTATATGATTTGAATCAGCAGGTCGAATCGCTTTCCCAGTACGATACGGAATTCAAGGATTACAGCCCGACTATAATGGACAGCTATTTCATCATCCAGGAACTGGAGTCCCATGTCACTTCCAGCATGTCCTCAATGGACTATGATGAGGCACGGTTGAACGATATACAGGCAAGGCTGAACAGCATCAATTACCTGAAAAGGAAATATAACAAGACATATGATGAGCTTCTGTCTTTTCTTGATGAGCTTGATAATGATATACAGGAACTTGAAAATATTTCCCACTCTTTTGAGAAGCTGAATTCCGAAAAAGAAGCCCTTCTTGCCAACATGGAGAAGAATGCGGAGGCGCTCCATACATTCAGGAATGAACGCAAGCATTTTCTTGAAAGCCGGATCCTGAAAGAATTGATGGATCTTGAAATGTCACAGGTGGATTTTGAAATCAGGACAAGGCAGGACAAATTCCATGCGAGGGGATACAGTGATGTACAGTTCATGATATCCACGAACAAGGGTGAACCTTTGAAGGAAATGAACAAGGTGGCCTCGGGCGGGGAGATGTCCCGCGTGATGCTCGCGATCAAATCCATCTTCGCAGAATATGACCAGCAGTCCATACTCATTCTTGACGAGATTGACACGGGAGTGAGCGGTGGTGTAGCGACCAGGATGGCTGAAAAGATGAAAATCTTATCCAGGTCGAGGCAGATACTGGTGATTTCCCATCTGCCCCAGGCTGCGGCCATTTCCGACTATCATTTATACATTTACAAAGACAGTGACGGGGAGAGGACAATCACCAACACCCGCTATTTGACCGGGGAAGATCATGTATATGAAATCGCCCGTATGCTGAGCGGCCAGGATGTGACCGAAGCTGCTCTTCTTAACGCCCGTTCACTCATAAAAAACACAACTGTTGATTAATCTTCATCAACAGTTGTGTTTTCTTTTTTCCGGAACCTTTCAGCCGCCCGCTTATTCTTTTTTTCACGATGTAGAATGTAGCCGCCGATAAACCAGATGCCGGCCACCGAGATGGCGAGTCCGACGCCAAATTGTACTGCTGTCATGGTGAATGGATCATTCAGGACACCGAATACGCTGTCCCTCATCCATTTTACACCGACGCCGGCAAGAATTGCCGGTATGACAAGAATTAATAATGCTATGATTTTCTGCATATTCCTCACCCAATCCTCATATCCTGCTCATTATACAATGTCTGATTAAATAGTACAATTCAACAAAAAATTCTTAATATTCCACGTTTCTTAATTTCCATGTAATTTTTTATACATATATGTATAATGTAAGCGAAGAGGGGGGTATTCATGAAATTCGATGAAATTTTCAATCAGCCGAACCATAAAATGATTGCGCTTTCAATTTCCTGCGCTGCAGATGAAACTGTGCTGGAGCCGGTCCTTAGACTGGTGGATACATACCAGATTTCCATCCACCTTGTGGATGACGAGACACGTCTGAACCGGCTTTTGGGGGTGATGGATGAAAAGTACCTGGATCATCCGGATATCTACATCCACGGCGCACAATCGGATGTGGAGGCGGCGGATAAAGCTGCAGCACTCGTTGCAGATGGGACATGCGATATACTGATGAAGGGGGCAGTATCCACTTCCGTCATCCTGAAGGCAGTTTTGAACAAAGCCCACGGTTTGGTTTATAATGGATTTTTGAGCCACGTTGCATTATTCGATCTGCCAAATTATCATAAAGGTATCATATTGACGGATGCCGCGATGAATATTGCACCAGGCATAAAAGAGAAGATCAGCATCATAGATAATGCCGTGGATTTTGCACACAGCCTGGATATACAGAGGCCGAAGGTCGCATTGTTGTCTGCTGTAGAAAAAATCAATCCGAAAATAGTTTCCACGGTCGAATCGATAGATGTTATTCAAAGTATTTATAACGGAAATATGAGAGAATTCATAGTGGACGGACCACTTCAGTATGACCTTGCCATTTCAAAGGAGGCTGCCGCAGCCAAGAACATCGATTCTGAGGTGGCGGGTGATGCGGACATACTCGTCGCACCTCAGATTGAGGCGGGGAATATACTGTACAAATCACTGGTTTACTCGGCGGGAGCCAGAGTAGCTGCAATGGTCGTAGGTGCAAAAGTCCCGATCGTTCTGACTTCAAGGGCGGACAGTGCAGAGGATAAATACAATTCCATATGTCTTGCCATGAAATCTTTATCTTAATCTATAATAATTCAGGGAGTGTAGTAAATGATATTTGAAAAGATGGAACATAATGATTATGAACAACTTGTCTTCTGTTATGATGGGGCCAGCGGATTAAAGGCCATCATCTGCATCCATGACACCACCCTCGGACCGGCACTGGGCGGAGCGAGGATGTGGGATTATGAATCGGAGGAAGAGGCGATCACGGATGTACTGAGGCTGGCCAAAGGCATGACATATAAAAATGCCGCTGCAGGTCTGAACCTTGGCGGCGGCAAGACCGTCATCATCGGAGATGCCAAAAAGGACAAGTCGGAAGCTTTCTTCAGGGCTCTCGGTCGTTATGTCAACAGTCTCGGAGGCAGGTATATCACAGCGGAAGATGTGAACACTACGGTCGAGGATATGGATTATATTTATCAGGAGACACCGTATGTCTGCGGTATCAATGAATCATACGGCTCCGGCGGGGATCCGAGCCCGAAGACGGCACTTGGAGTGTTCATGGCGATGAAGCGGACCGCGAAGGAGGCTTTCGGTGATGATTCACTGGAAGGCAGGACGATTGCGGTGCAGGGCGTTGGTGCCGTGGCCTATAAAATGTGTGAGTACCTCCATGAGGAAGGCGCCAAATTGATCGTCACCGACATTAACCAGGAAGCCGTCGACAGAGCCGTGAATGACTTCGGGGCCAGTCAGGTCGGACTGGATGAAATCTACGGCGTTGAAGCCGATATATTTGCACCCTGTGCACTCGGCGGCATCTTAAATGATGAGACGATACCCCAGATGAAAGTCAAAGCAATCTGCGGAAGTGCGAACAATCAACTGGCCGAGGATGAAAAACACAGCAGCATGCTGGCTGAAAAGAATATCGTCTATGCGCCGGACTATGTCGTCAACAGCGGCGGCGTCGTCAATGTGGCGGATGAACTCGAAGGTTATAATGAAGAGAGGGCGGTCCAGAAAGTGAAAGGCATCTACGATCAGATGGACAAGATCTTCAGTATTGCAAAAGAGCAGGACATCTCCACCGCAGAGGCCGCCGACCGGCTGGCTGAAACGCGCATTGAACAGATGATGCGTGTCAAAAGCACATTTTCATTAAATGAAAAAAATCAATTCAATAAAGGGATTTAACACGATCATGACAGTTAAAATACTCGTTTTGAACCTGGGCAGCACTTCCACCAAAGTCGCCTATTTTGAAGACCTTCAGGAAATGCATGCCGAAACTTTAAGGCTCGCCACCAAAGAGGTGAGCCGGCCCCTGATCGAGCAGGTGCCCGCCAGGTTGGATTCCATATATGGTTTCCTGGATAAGTATGGAATCGACGTTGCAAATCTGGATGTCATCAGTGCAAGGGGCGGTCTGCTGAAGCCCGTCGACGGAGGTACCTACAGAGTGAATGATCGTATGCTCGAGGACCTCAGGTCTTCAGGGAGCGGTGAGCATGCTTCCAACCTGAGTGCCATACTCGCTCATGAGATCGGCAGCGAATACGGCATTCAGGCGACGATCACCGACCCGATCGTCGTCGATGAGCTGATGGATGAGGTGAGGGTGACAGGGATCAAAGGGCTTGAACGCATCTCCATTTTCCATGCACTGAACCAGAAAGCTGTGGCGCGTGATTACGCCGCGCGCCTCAACAGGCGGTATGAGGATATAAATGTCATCGTGGTACATATGGGCGGCGGCATCACTGTGGGCGCCCATCAGAAGGGCAGGGTCATCGACGTGAACGACGGGTTGTACGGCGATGGGCCGATGAGCCCGACAAGGAGCGGTGCACTGCCGAACAGAGCATTGGCCAAGTATATTTTTGATAACAGGCTGACACTCGAAGAAGTCGAAAAATCCATCAGCAAAGAGGGCGGCTTCATTTCTTTGAGAGGAACCGGAGATGCCCTGAAGGTGGAAGAGGAGGCTCTGTCGGGGGATCAGCATGCCCTTGGAGTATACAAGGCACTGAGTGTCCAGATCGCCAAGGAAATCGGATCGCGTGCAGCCGTCCTGAAAGGTGATATAGACGGAATTTTATTCACAGGAGGCCTTGCCTACAGCGACTTCCTGATCAATCTCATACGGCCGTATATAGAATTCCTCGGCGGGATACATGTATACCCCGGGGAAAAGGAAATGCTCGCACTTGCAGAAGGTGCATACCGGGTGGTATCGGGTGAAGAAGTGCTGAAGGAATATGAATAAGGGGGACTAGTAATGGCAAACCAGTATGATCTGGTCATTTTGGGCGGCGGCACCGCAGGCTATGTTGCCGCCATCAAAGCATCCCAATCGGGACTGAAAACTGCAATCGTCGAAAGTTCGAAACTCGGCGGGACATGCCTGCATAAGGGATGCATCCCTACGAAATCATTCCTTAAGTCGGCCGAAACAGCCAGCTTGATGAGGAATGCCGCTGATTTCGGCATCGACAGAGTCGAACCGACGTTTGATATGAAAAATATCACAGCGAGGAAAGACGAAGTCGTAGACCGGATGTATAACGGCATCCAACATCTTATGAAAAAGAATAAAATTGATGTATTCGAAGGTCATGGAAGGATTCTCGGGCCTTCACTGTTCTCCCCGATGGCCGGAACTGTCGCTGTGGATAATCCTCACGACGATGAAGGTGAAAGTGCAATACTCGTGAATCAGAATGTCCTGATTTGTACGGGTTCCAAACCCCGTGAACTGCCATTCCTCCCGTTTGACGGAAAATTGATATTATCGAGTGATGATATGATGGAACTTGACGAGGTGCCTGACAGCATCGCAATCATCGGCGGCGGAGTGATCGGGCTCGAGTTTGCAAGCCTACTGAATGATCTGGGCTCAAAGGTGACTGTATATGAAGCGGGTGAACGCATCCTCCCCGGTGAGGATCAGGATCTCGCCAACGCCTTGAAAAAATCCCTTACCGAAAAGGGGATCGATTTTGAGACGGCAGTCACTCTGGACGAAAATAATGTGATTTTAAATAGTGATGATGTAAAATTTAAATCAGAATCCGAAAAATCGTTTGATAAAGTGCTTGTGGCAATAGGCAGATCACCGAACATCGCAGATATCGGCCTGTCGAACACCAGGATAGAACTCGAAGACGGCTATATCAAGACAAATGACTATTATCAGACGAAAGATGAGAACATATATGCTGTTGGAGACTGCATTGGCAACTTACAGCTTGCACATGTGGCTTCCAAAGAAGCGATCAACGCCGTCATCCATATGACTGATGAGGAACCGTATAAGCTGGATTACAATCAGGTGCCGAGGTGCATCTACACTTCCCCTGAAGCGGCTTCCCTCGGAATGACAGAGGACCGCCTGAAGGAAGAAGGCATACCATTCGAGGCGCATAAAATTCCACTTAACGCGATAGGCAAAGCTGTTATCGAGGGTAATAAGAACGGTTTCGGAAAAATACTGACTGAACCGGAAACTGGGGATATACTCGGTGTAAGCCTGGTCGGGCCCCATGTGACCGAGTTGATCAACGAAGCTGCACTGGCCAAGTTCCTGGATGCTTCTGCCCTGGAGCTCGGCTCAAGTGTCCATGCACATCCATCGATATCTGAAATTCTGATGGAACTCGGCCTGGATGCCGAAGGAATGGCTATACATGTTTAAGGAGGCAAACAATGAAAAATCATGAAGAAGTCGGTTTGACTGATGATGATGTAAAAGAAATGTACCGCACAATGCTGTTGTCGAGGAAGCTCGATGAGAGGATGTGGCTGTTGAACCGGGCGGGTAAACTGCCGTTCGTCATATCCTGCCAGGGCCAGGAAGCGACACAGGTCGGTGCGGGTTTTGCGCTGGACAGGGAGGAAGATGTCCTGAGCCCTTATTACAGAGACCTCGCACTGGTGACACATTTCGGCATGACCCCTCTTGAGACGATGCTTTCAGCTTTTGCCAAAGAAGGCGATATACAAAGCGGAGGCCGCCAGATGCCGGGGCATTTCAGCAAAAAAACCAATAATATCCTGTCCCAGGGCTCTGCGGTCACCACCCAGGTGCTGCATGCCGTCGGGGCTGCCTATAAATTTAAACTGGATGGCGAAAAAAGGGTCGCACTGACCACTCTTGGAGAAGGTTCGACAAGCCAGGGAGATTTTCATGAAGGCCTGAACTTCGCAGGTGTACATAAGCTCCCTGTGATCTGCCTGATCGAGAACAACAAATATGCCATCAGCGTACCGACACATCTTCAATATGCAGTCGAAAAGCTCTCAGCCCGTGCACACGGCTATGGGATGCATGGCGATCATGTCGACGGCAATGATCCTTTTGCCGTGTATGAAGCGGTCAAGGCGGCAAGGGAGAGGGCAGTGAACGGTGAAGGCGCATCATTGATTGAAGCCATGTCGACCAGGCTGACGGCGCACTCTTCCGATGACGATGATGCTTACCGTACGCTGGAAGAGCGCGAGAAAAATAAAGAAGAAGACTGCCTCGTCCTGATGAAAGATTATATGGTCGAAAAAGACATCGCGGATGATTCCTGGTTTTTAGATGTAGAGGAAGAATTCAAAGTGATCGTCAAGGATGCGACGAAAGATGCCGAAAACGCACCTTATCCAAAAGCAGAAGATGCGTTGAAGAATGTGTATGAGGAGGCAAACAATGGCTAAAATATCTTATCTCCAGGCAATCTCCAATGCACTGGATCATGAAATGGGTAAGGACGAGGATGTATTCATCCTCGGTGAAGATGTAGGCAAAAAAGGCGGTGTATTCAAAGTGACTGCCGGCCTCCAGGAAAAATACGGGGAACTCCGCTGTATGGACACCCCCCTTGCCGAATCGAACATAGTCGGTACGGCGATCGGTGCTGCAATGATGGGCAAAAGGCCGGTTGCAGAAATCCAGTTCGCCGATTATATACTGCCGGCCACAAACCAGATATTGAGTGAAGCTGCAAAAATCAGATACCGCTCCAATGGGGACTGGAATTGCCCGATCGTCATCCGTGCGCCTTTCGGCGGCGGGATCCACGGAGCCCTGTACCATTCGCAGTCCGTGGAGGCTTTATTTTCTTCCACGCCGGGGTTGAAAGTGGTCATCCCTTCCACGCCGAGTGACGCCAAAGGACTGCTGATATCGGCAATCAGGGACAACGATCCGGTTTTATTTTTCGAGCATAAAAAAGCCTACCGCCTCCTGAAGGAGGAAGTTCCGGAAGGGGACTACACGGTGCCGATCGGCAAGGCGGACGTCAAACGGAAGGGCGAGGACATCACCGTCATCACTTACGGCCTCTGTGTGAATTATTCACTGCAGGCAGCAGAAAGGCTTTCCAAAGACGGCCATGATATCGAGATTCTGGATCTTAGGACCGTTTATCCTCTGGATAAGGAGAGCATCATTGAATCCGCGAGCAAGACAGGAAAGGTGCTGCTCGTGACAGAAGACAACCTCGAAGGCAGTGTCATGAGTGAGGTATCGGCGATCATCGCTGAAAACTGCCTCTATGACCTCGATGCACCGATCATGAGGCTGGCAGGGCCGGATGTGCCGGCAATGCCGTATTCTCCGCTGATGGAGGACCATTTCATGGTCAATCCGGACAAAATAGAAAAGAAGATGCTTGAACTGTTGGAACACTGATGGAGGGGATAATATGACTGAAATAAAAATGCCTAAACTAGGTGAAAGTGTTACTGAAGGCACGATTGAAAGATGGCTCGTGAAACCCGGGGACACGGTGGAGGAATATGACCCCCTTTGTGAAGTGATCACCGATAAGGTGACCGCCGAAGTGCCGTCCGTCGCAGCCGGCACAATAGGAGAACTCCTCGTCAGTGAAGGGGAGACCGTCGATGTCGGGGTCGCAATCTGCACCGTGGAAGCCGAGGGCGGCGAAGAAGCACCGGCAGCCGGTGAAGATGCCCCTGAAGATGAGGTGGAGGAGCCTGCACCTGCCAAGGCGGCGTCTCCGGCCAAAGGAGCTGAAAAACCCCGGGGTGCCCGCATTTCCCCTGTGGTGATGCGCCTGGCAAGTGAAAATGACATCGATTTGAATGAAGTCCAGGGCACGGGCTTCAATGGCAGAATCACAAAAAAGGATATATTGAAAGTGATTGAACAGCCTGCTGAACCTAAATCGGCACCTGCTGAAACGGCACCCGCGGCACAAAGCCGACCGGCAGCCGCAAAACCTTCAGTGAGGGCCGGGGAGGAGATTCCGGTGAGCGGCGTGCGGGCGGCCATTGCAGAGAAAATGGTCCAGTCTTCAACCGAAATCCCTCATGCATGGCTCATGATGGAAGTGGATGCGACGAATCTCGTCAATCTGCGCAACAGCCTGAAAAATGATTTCAAAAAGGATGAGGGCTTCAATCTGACTTTCTTCAGCTTTTTTGTAAAAGCGGCAGCAGAGACATTGAAGGAATTCCCGATGCTGAACAGTTCATGGCAGGGAGATAAGATCGTGGTGAATAAAGATATCAACATATCAATAGCAGTCGCAGGTGATGATAAACTTTATGTCCCCGTCATTAAGAATGCGGATGAACTGACGATAAAAGGCATTGCGAAACAGGTCAATGAACTTGCAGAGCTCGGCAGGGCGCATAAACTGACATCCGAACATATGTCAGGCGGCACCTTTACGGTCAATAATACCGGCGCTTTCGGTTCGGTTCAGTCCATGGGCATCATCAATCATCCGCAGGCAGCCATACTGCAGGTGGAGTCCATCGTCAAAAAACCTGTGATCGTGGATGATATGATCGCAATCAGACATATGGTGAACTTATGCCTCTCCATCGACCACCGCGTCCTTGACGGCTTAGTTGCCGGACAGTTCCTGAAAAGGGTCAAGGAAAAAATCGAGAAGATATCAGCGGAACATACATCGGTGTATTAATCTTTACAAAGTAAAATTTTACCGATAAACTGGGCTTAGATATAATTTTATAAACTCTTGGCATGACAGGGTTTATTTGAACGAGGAGAGATTCGAAATGAATATGGACTTTAACCTGTATATGAACGATATAGTGACGACTGCACGCAGTGAAATGCGTGAATCCGGCTACACCGAGCTTACGACCCCGGAAGAAGTGGATCAGCATCTGAATAAGAAGGGGACCGCACTTGTAGTGGTCAACTCGGTCTGCGGATGTGCCGGCGGCATCGCACGCCCTGCCGCAAAACACGCATTGAACTACGATAAACTGCCTGACCAGCTGCTTACGGTATTCGCCGGCCAGGACAAAGAGGCAACGGAACATGTCCGTGACAGGGCGCCGGATTATCTGCCATCTTCCCCGTCGTTTGCATTCTTCAAAGACGGTGAGATCGTCGATATGATTGAAAGGCATGAAATCGAAGGGCACGAAACGATGAGCGTCATCACAAACCTGCAGGCATGGTTCGAAGAGCACTGCGAAGAAATATAAAAAAGAGGTCCCTCCGGGACCTCTTTAATTTAGTTAAAATGCCGTCAGCATGCTCACTCCGAATAATAGACCTGAAACGACGATTAAAAACACCATGAACCAAATGACCACTTGTCTAACTTTTTTATTATGCACAAAAACCATCCTTACTAGATTAATGTAACCAGTATATTACACCAGTTTCCCATAATCAATATCATTACGGAGGAAAACCCATGAATGAAGAACGTTTGATCAACCAGTTTACAGAGATGCTGAGAGTGGACTCAGAGTCGGGGCAGGAAAGGGAGATCGCCGACTACCTGATAGAACACTTCACCAAAATGGATGTAGAGGTCATTGAAGATGACAGTGCGGACATCACCGGGCATGGCGCCGGCAATCTTCTAATCCGCGTCAGGGGCACAGAAGATGTGGCGCCGTTGTATTTCACCGTCCATATGGACACGGTCACACCCGGTAAAGGCATCACCCCGAAGATTGAGGGAGACTACATAGTTTCCGACGGCACGACTATACTCGGCAGCGATGATAAGGCGGGCATCGCAGCCCTGATCGAAGCGCTGAACATCATCCGGGAAAATGATATCCCGCACGGTGATATCGAAATCGTCATCACCGCCGGTGAAGAGTCCGGACTTGTCGGCGCCAAAGCTTTCGATACCAGCCAGCTTAAAAGCAAGTTCGGCTATGCGGTCGATTCCACCGGGAAAGTCGGGACCGTCGTCACCAGTGCACCGACGCAGAGTAAAGTGGAAGCGCATATTCATGGCAGGACCGCTCATGCCGGTGTTGCACCTGAAGAAGGTGTCAGTGCAATCAATATTGCCGCCAACGCCGTCAGCAGGATGACGCTCGGCAGGATTGATCAGGAAACGACAGCCAATATCGGACGGATCGAGGGCGGGAGCGCCACGAACATCGTCGCGGATTATGCCTATGTCCTCGCTGAAACACGCAGTCTTGACCCTGAAAAGATGGCAGCACAAGCTGCACATATGAAAGTGGCATTCGAAGAAGCAGCGGCAGAGCTCGGGGGCCGTGCAGAGGTGACAGTCGAGAAGATGTATGACCACCTGCATGCAGAACTTGACTCCGAAGTGGTCACGACCGTCAGGACGGCGATTGAAAATATCGGCAGGGAGCCGGACTTCATATCACTCGGCGGGGGAAGCGACGGCAACGTATTCAACGGGAAAGGCATTCAGACCGTCGTGCTCGGATTGGGGTATGAAAACATCCATACGACTTCTGAAAGGATGCCGATCGAAGAGCTCATCAAAGCGGCCGAGCTCATCGTGGAGATCATCAAAATCCAGCATTCAAAGCAGGCATAAAAAGAAGGTGGTGACATCCAATGTCATCACCTTCTTTTTCATTCAAGCGCCTGCCAGACCTGTATTTTAGAATCGGAATAACCGATATCAAACGGGCTCTTGATCACTTCAATGGAAAAGTTGCAGTTCAAATCCCGTTTGACCTTGAAGCGCCATCTCCTGAAAATGTACTGATAAATATCTTCCATCACGGTGCCGGCTTTCCCGGTACCTTCAAAAACCGTGAAATCACCAGACTCCGTATAAGTCTCATCGAAAGGCACCGCATCCGTCGAGGCGACCCCGATCATCAGCTCCATTTCATCTTTGACGATCCTCTCATGCAGAATGATGCCTTTGACACGACCGCTGTTGAATCCGAGAAGTTCATCAATCAGGCCGTTTTTTTCAAGGTTTTTCAGCATTTCCATTTTCTTATCGCGGGTATAATCATTGAGTGAGAAATACCGGGTGAATCCGACTATCCTGAAGCTGTCGATATGGACGGTCCGGGAGGGATATTCAGGTTTGTCGACAGGGACGACTTCGAATGTGATGCGTTCGAGGAGATCAAGCGACCGGATATGTTTTTCAGTTTCGTAAGGGGAGATGCCCATACGCGCCTTGTACAGTTCCTTGAATTCATCCGCATCCCTGTAGCCGTAATATTTCGCAATATCCAGAAGCCTGCGGTGACCTTCATAAAGTTCATATGCTATCTCGGTCATTCTGCGTTTCTGCTGATATTCATAAGGTGTCATGCCCACCAGCGAAGTGAATATGGTGATGAAGGACTTCGGCTCGACGCCGAGTTCATGCAATGCAGAGCTGAAGTCGATTTCTTCCCTTAAACGGTCTTCTATATATATGATGAATTTTTCAATAAAATTAACAGTCTCCATACTGCCTGATGCCACCTTCAAAGTTCATTTCTTATATCATAATTATTTCACTGTCATCTTAAAAACACAATTATTATGATATAATTAAAAAATCAATTAAGACAGGTGATTTTTTATGCAATTTACAGTTCTCGGCTCAGGTGCAGGGCTGCCATCCAAAAAAAGACACACCCAAAGCTATGTATTGGATGCGGTGGATGAAATCAATCAGTATATAATGATCGATGCGGGGGAAGCATTGCAGCACAGGATACTCCATACCGGCATCAAACCTTCGAAAGTCAGGAATATATTCATCACACATCTCCATGGTGACCACATTTACGGCCTGCCGGGCTTCCTGTCGTCGCGTGCGCACCAGGGCGGGGAGGATGTGCCGCTTGCCATTTACGGGCCCCGGGGCTTGGCCCGGTGGCTGGATGTCACATTTGAAATCAGCGGGTCCCGTTTGAACTATCCACTCGAAATAATTGAGATCACGCACGGCGACTGCATCGAAATGGACGGCTTCAAAGTCCATGTGCATCTGCTCGACCATAACATCGACAGCTTCTTGTATGTCTTCAAGGAAAATGATAAAAAAGGTGCGCTGGACCCGGAAAAACTGAAGCGCATCGGCCTCCAGCCGGGACCGTCCTATGCCCGCATCAAAAATGCGGAAATCTTTGAATTCAACGGCGAAACTTACCATACAGCAGACTTCACCGGTCCTGACATCACAGGCCGGAAAATTGCCGTGCACGGGGATACACGTGTGATCACGACACCTGGGTACATGTCCCTCGTGGACGGCAGTGACCTCATCGTACACGAGGGGACTTATCTCGACGGGGAACGTGAAAAAGCACACCGGTATTTCCATTCGGAAATCACCGATGTGCTCGACAACTTTAAAAGCATAAATTACGGATCACTGCTGATCACCCATTTGAGCAATCGCTATGAAGATGGTTTTTTGGATGGGCTGGATGAAAAGCTGCCTTCAAACGTCCATATCACCCACGATTTCTTCGAACATCCCATCTTACGTAATTCTCAAGGAAATAAGTGACTTTTGCGACGTAGGCCTCCTGATTGCGGTTGAAGCTTTCAACATGGCCGCCTCGCCCGGGGTACCAGGCCATCTTGGGCCCTTTTTTCTTTTCGTACAGTTCTTTCGTCTGGTGATAAGGTATGAATTTGTCATTTTTAGAATGTATGAATAATATCGGCTGTTCTATTTTGTCTATAATCCTTATTGGAGATACTTTGAACAGTGAAAATTTGCTCCTTACACGGAAGAAAAGGTTCGTCACAATCAGAATAAATGGAGAAGCGACTCTTGAATACTGGCCGAATATGAAAGTCAGCTGGTCGGCGAACTTTGAGAACGAGGCATCGGAAATATAAAATTTCGCCTCATTTGAAAGCTCACCTGCATAGAGCAGCATGGTCGCCGCACCCATGGATTCACCATGGATGCCAAACTCGATATCCTCCCCGTAATGTTCATGCAGATATTTGACGACACTCTCAAGGTCGTATTTCTCATAGAAGCCGTATGTGGAATGGATGCCTCCCGAATCACCATGCCTTCTTGCATCGTAGATCACACAGTTGTAGCCCATCTCCACAAACATGTTCAAATACTTGATGGAACTGATTTTGTTTTCGGTGACACCGTGGCACAGCACCACCCACTTGTTCGTATCATTCGGATAGACAAAGACGGCATTGATACTGTAGTCGAATCTGGATGGAATTAAGATATTGTCCTGGGGCAGCTTTCTGAATTCCTCCAGGTTTATCCGCTTCGCCCTTGTTTCCCGGCGTTTGATCACTTCCACATCGCGGAGTTTGAAAAAGAGCGTCTGTGTAGAGGCATAATAACCGAGTGAGACCAGTATGGTCACCACTGAAAGTATGCCTGTCCAAATCCATTTGCCTAATTTTTTCATGATCTATGGTCCTCGTACTTTTCTTTTTTAAACAGCTCATCCAGTGACCGTAAATCCTCTTTTGGCATTGAAGCTGCTTTTTCGAAACTGTTCATATTGTCCTCCAACTGTTTCAGGCTGCTCACACCATTTACTATGACAGCGCCCTTATCGATGAGATACTTGAACGACAGGGCGGTCAGATCATCATGCTCGCGCCTGAGCGTCCCGAAGATGCCGCGCAAGTCCTTCTGTGAGTAATTAAGGATACCATCAGGGAATTTCTCTTTCAAGTGGGCTTCGTGGCGTTCTGTGAACAGCCCCTGCATCAACGGCCCTCTGGCGAGTATGACGATGTCCTTCAGGTCTTCCAGCAATTCCACCGGACGATTGTCGAGTGGGTTCAGCTGAAGCATCAGCGTATCGATATTGCTGTTCTTATAATAGTAGTCTATGACATTTGGACGTATGGATGAAATGCCGTAGCTTCTGATCAGGCCTTCGGATTTCAATTCCTCGAATGCAAGTATCGTTTCCTCCTTGTCATCTTCGATTGTGCCTCCGTGAAGCTGATACAGATCGATATGATCCATATCCAATCGGCGGAGTGATTCTTGAACCTGGGTTTTGATATATTTCCTGCCCGGGTTCCATCCGATCTTCTTCTTCAGCGTCTTATCAAATTCATTGCCGACTTTGGTGCCCGTATGGAAATTATATCTGCTCCGGTACCTCTTCAAAATCTTTCCGACTACAGTTTCATTTTCACCGTACTGATATAAGTCGGCAGTATCAAAATAATTGATATTTTGGGACAGAGCATATTCGATGATCTCTTCTGTCCTGATTTCATCTTCGATCGGTAAGTTCATGCAGCCCAAAGACATGCGGGAAAATGCCAATCCACTTTTCGATTCAATATATTCCATGTATATTACTCCTTTACATTCACGGGTAGAATTATTATATCAATAAAACGCACAAAAATTGAGTTTAAATCACCAAAGCGTTTCCGCCCTTTTTAAAGCAATAATTTTAGTGCTATAATTGTGGATATAAAAAAGCCAAGGAGCATTGACATGACCAACAGCAAATCATATGAGCACTTGAAAGAAGAGATCCTCGAAAGCGATGAGATATTCAACGGCAGGGTGATCAAAGTCACACATGATAAAGTGAGGCTGCCGGACGGTGAAACCTCATACAGGGAGATTGTCCACCATAACGGTGCCGTTGCAATCATACCGGTCCATGAAGATCATTTATATTTTGTCAGGCAGTTCAGGGTGCCGACCGGTGAAGTGCTGCTCGAAATCCCTGCCGGCAAAGTGGAGCGTGATGAGGCGCCGGCCGATACTGCAGAAAAGGAATTGAAGGAAGAAATCGGTGCAGTGAGCCCTGAGATCCGGAAGTTGTACGAATTTTACACCGCCCCCGGGTTTGCAAGTGAACTTATCCATCTGTATATTGCAGAGGAGCTGAAATTCGAGGCACAGGCACTGGAGGCCGATGAATTCCTGGATATAGAAAAGGTCCATGTCGATTCACTCCGGTCCGCTCTTGAAGAAGGTAAATTCCGTGATGCCAAAACCATCATTGCTGTACAGTATGTATTGGCACATTTGTGATTCTCAATTAGAAAAGTTTTTATTTATAATAATTATTAATAACTTTCAATCCTGGAAGAAGTTTTGTATAATGAATTTATTGATTAATGATTAAAGTAGGTGGCGTCGTGGAAAACAGAATCCAGCATATCAAAGAAGCCCTTCATGATGCAAAATACAAATTGACACCACAACGAGAAGTGACACTCCGGGTATTATTGGAAAACGAGAGTGATCACCTGAGCGCAGAAGATGTATTCATGAAAGTGAAGGAAAAATACCCCGAAATCGGCCTGGCCACCGTATACCGCACCCTTGAACTCCTCAACGAGCTGAAGATTTTGGATAAGATCAATTTCGGTGACGGTGTCGCCCGTTATGACCTCCGCAAAGAAGGTGCAGAACATTTCCATCATCATCTGGTATGCATCAGCTGCGGATCTGTTCAGGAGATAGAGGAAGACCTGCTCGGGGATGTGGAAATCAAAGTTGAGAATGATTTTCACTTTAAAGTAACCGATCACCGTCTGACTTTTCACGGTGTGTGCAAAAGTTGTACACTGGTGATGGAGAAGATCAAAGATGATTGAAAAACATGTTGATGAATACATCACCTTCCTCAAAATTGAAAAAGGGCTGAGTCCGGCTTCGCTCAGTTCATATAAACAGGATTTGAATCATTACTTAATATATCTTGATGAGCAGGGCATCACTTCCCTGGCAAAAGTGGACACCGATGTATTGATCGGTTTCATCAGATACATGACTGAAAAAGGATTGAGCCCGAAGACGATTTCCAGGACACAGTCGACGCTCAGGAACTTTCATCAGTTCCTGCTGAATCAGGATGTGATCGAAGTCAATCCGGCCGTCAAGCTGACCGCAGTGCGCGGGGAGAAGAAGCTGCCGGTATATTTGACCATAGAAGAGATGGAGACGCTGCTTGCAACACCTGATGATTCTCCGGCAGGGATGCGCGACAGCACCATGATGGAAGTGCTTTACGCTTCCGGCATCAGGGTGAGTGAGCTGATCAGCATCAAACGTGCGGACGTCAATACTGAAATGGGCTTCATCAGGGTCAGCGGCAAAGGCAGCAAGGAACGCATCGTGCCGATCACGGACTTCGTCGCCCGGCAGCTGGATGAGTACATCAGCAGCATAAGGCCCCGGCTGCTCAAGGCCGAGGACACCGAGGACCTTTTCATCACCAACCGGGGCAGGGGCTTCACCCGTCAGGGACTATGGAAGACCATCAAGAAATATGAAGTGCTGAGCGGCATCAACAAAAATATCACGCCGCACACTTTCCGGCATTCATTTGCAACACACCTGATAGAAAACGGTGCGGATTTAAGGGCGGTCCAGGAGATGCTGGGCCATTCGGATATCAGCACCACCCAGATCTACACGCAGATCTCCGCTTCGAAAATCCGTGAGATGTATAAACAATTCCACCCGAGAAAGTAGGTATAATATGTTTAAAAGAATTCATTTGACAGTGCTTGATTCAGTCGGCATCGGGGCGCAGCACGATGCCCGGGAATTCGGGGATGAAGGTGCGCACACGCTTAAGCACCTGCTTGAAGATTCCCCCGTCACCCTCGGCAACCTCGAAAAGATGGGGCTCGGCTGCATTGATGCGCTTCCTGGGGTCGGCTGCCCTGACGAACCGCAGGCTTTTTACAGCAAGATGGCGGAAATATCCAGAGGCAAAGATACGATGACCGGCCATTGGGAAATCGCCGGCCTCAATATAAAGGAGCCGTTCAAGGTCTATCCCGACGGTTTCCCGGAAGAGCTGCTCGATAAAATCAAGGAAGCGACCGGCCGGGGGATCGTCGGCAACATCCCTGCGAGCGGCACGGAAATCATCAAAGATTACGGGGAACACCAGCTTGAGACCGGTGATCTGATCATATACACATCAAATGACCCGGTGCTCCAGATTGCGGCCCATGAGGAAGTCATTCCTCTGGAAGAGCTGTATGAAATCTGCGAGAAAGTGAGGGAGATGACGAAAGAGCCTGAATTCCTTGTCGGCCGCGTCATCGCAAGACCTTTCACCGGCACAAACAAGCATGATTTCACAAGAACCGAAAACAGGCATGACTATGCACTTGAACCTTTCGGCAGGACTGTTCTGAACGCGCTTCAGGATGATGGGAAGGATGTCATAGCGATCGGCAAGATCAACGACATCTTCACCGGTTCCGGCATCACCGACTCGGTCAGGACAAAAAGCAACGATGATGGGGTGGATAAGCTGCTCGAAGTGATGGACCGGGATTTTGAGGGCCTGTCATTTTTGAACCTCGTTGATTTTGATGCTTTATATGGCCACAGGCGGGACCCCGCAGGTTATTCCAATGCCTTGAAAGAGTTTGATGAAAGGCTGCCGGAGATCGTTGAAAAGCTCGGGGAGGATGATCTGTTGATCATCACCGCCGACCACGGCAACGACCCCACACACACGGGCACCGATCATACAAGGGAGTATGTACCGCTCCTCATCACGTCCAAAAGAGACCTGGACTACGGACCGATCCGCCAGAGTGAGACATTCAGCGACCTGGCGGCGACGATAGCAGAGAACTTCGGTGTCGAGTACGAGACAGAAGGCAGAAGTTTATTAAGTGAGATCATCAAAGATGAAAAATAAAAACGTCGTCTTTCTGGTCATACTGTTGTTTGCCCTCATATGGGGCATCGCTTACTGGTTCCTATTAGTTTAGAAAACTGCAGACAGCCGTCTGCAGTTTTTATGTTTCATGATCTCCGGATCTTTTCCTCCTGAGCTTTTCATTTCTTACATTGATGATCTCCGACCGGTCCCTGAGACGGTGTTTCTGCACGAGGGTGATGTCTTTTTTGTGGAGCGTGCGGATGAAGCGGCGGAAGGCATCAGCCGGACACCCCGGCATCGCATAGACGCGGAGCGCCTCCAGCATGTCATCCGTAAGCGGCAGCTGGAGGGGTGAGAAGTCTACGGCGCCTATTGAACTGAGACGCTCCTCCACAAGCGGGATGATGTCGCTCTCCAAACCGTACTTCCAGTGTTCGAAAGGCCGCTCCCCGAGCCGCCGGACAGCACGGCCGTATATTTTCCGTGCACCATAGAGGTTGTTTCTGCGATAATGGTATTCCGCCGTCGAAATCTGAATGAAAAAGATTTCATCGTCTTCCTTTGAATAGGAAGGTTTCGACTTCCAGGCATCCTCCATGATTTCATGGCATTCAAAGTAATCTTGCTTTATAATAAATTCGTTATAGTATTCCAATAAAGTGTTTTCATCCATAATGATTCTCCAAAATTGAGGTTTTAGTATGCGTACATATGAAGTTAAGTTAGAAGTGTTTGAAGGGCCGCTCGATCTGCTGCTGCATCTGATCAGGGAGCTTGAGATCGATATATATGATATACCCATGGCCACACTTACAGCCCAGTATATGGAATACATCAACCAAATGAAAGAACTTGAGATCAATGTGGCGAGTGAATATCTGGTCATGGCGAGTGAGCTTCTTAAGATAAAGAGTTTCATGCTGCTGCCCGAACCGGCCGCCGTAGAGGAGGATTTTGAAGACCCGAGGGAGCAGCTCATGGAACAGCTGCTGGAGTATCAGAACTATAAGCAGTATGCAGAAGAACTTTCATATCTGAAGATGGAGAACGATAAGACTTTCATCAAAGCACCGCATGAGTTCGAGGAGTCCGGGGAGGGGGGCGATGAGCCCGACCTGACCCTGGCACATCTCCTGGAGGCATACCAGAAGGTCAGGATGCGTGTCTCGCTGACCCGCAGCCGGACGATTTCCATCCGGCGGGAAGTGATATCAAAAGAACATGCAGAGTCCTACATCAACGAAAAGTTCAGCGGCAGACGTGCACTCCGGCTCACCGAACTGTTCAGCCTGGACGAATCAAGGGCGATGGTCGTGGCACTTTTCATGGTCGTCCTGGACTGGGTGAAAGCACATAAAATGAATATAACCACTTTGGACGACGGAGAATTCCAATTTGAAAGGCAGCAATAGTATGGAAAAAATTGAAATCATAGAAGGTCTGCTCTATATTGCAGGTGATGTGGGGCTGACGGAAGAACAGCTGATCATGCATGTACCGGTCACAAAGCAGCAGCTTCAGCAGGAAATCGAAAAATATGACAAGCCGCATCTGGAGATCAGCCGCCACGGACAGACATATTTCCTGAAGACGACGCCGCGGATGGAGAAATATATTGACCGCATCCTTCAGGATAAGCCGAAGAACAGGCTTTCGCAGGCGGCGCTCGAAGTGCTGGCGATCATTGCATATAACCAGCCCGCTTCCCGTGCTATGATAGAGGAGCTGCGCGGGGTCCAGTCGGACGGCCCGATCACGACCCTTTTGAATAAAGGCCTTATCATGAAGAAAAGCGTTGAGAATGAACGCGCATCACACTTTGTCACCACCCCGACTTTCCTTTACGTATTCGGCCTGGAAAGTCTCGCGGATCTGCCGACACAGGACGATATAAAGGAACAGGAAGAAATAGATTTATTTTTCGATAATTTGAAGGAGGAAGAAAATGATGGATGAAATCAGATTGCAAAAAGCTATAGCCAACAGCGGCGTGACATCGCGGCGGAAGGCGGAACAACTCATCACTGAAGGACGTGTGAAAGTCAACGGAAAAACCATCACAGAGCTCGGGACAAAAGTGACGGCAGGGGATGACGTTGAAGTGGACGGCGTGCCGATCACCAAAGAAGAGAAAGTCTACATCCTGTATTACAAGCCTGTCGGTGAAATCTCGTCAGTGGAGGATGAAAGCGACCGCAAGACGGTGATTTCCAAGTTCAAGGCACTCGATAAGCGCCTCTATCCTGTGGGGCGCCTGGATTATGATACGTCAGGAATACTGCTGCTGACCAATGACGGCGAATTCACACAGTACATGACGCACCCGAAATATGAAATATCCAAAACCTACAGGGTGAAGGTCAAGGGCATCTTAAAAAGGCACGAGCAGAAGATGATGGCCGAAGGCATCATGCTCGAAGATGGCAAAACTGCGCCTGCAACGGTGAATGTGGTCCGTGATAAAAAGGACAAAAACATGATCGTCGATGTGACGATACATGAAGGACGCAACCGCCAGGTCAGAAGGATGTTCGAGCATTTTGATCTTGAAATACTGAAGCTGACCCGCATCGGATATGACTTTTTGACCCTGGAAGGCCTGAGTGAAGGCGACCACAGATTTTTAAAGCCGCACGAAGTGAAAAAGTTGATCGCAAATGCGAAAAGCTGAGCCTTCAATTGTCATAATAATGTCAAACCGTGCCTCTGTATGAATGATATAATAAGTGGAGCAAATTAGTTACTGTAGGTGAAATATATGAAGAGACAAACAAGGAATATACTCAGGATCACAATCATATTAAGCATTGTCATCCTCCTTGGAATAACATTATGGTTCAATCTGACTTCCGATTCCCAGGCAGTGCAGGTCGGGGATGACGCGGTGGATTTCCAGCTCGAAACCCTTGACGGGGAAACCGTCCATTTATCTGAGATCAATGAAGACAAAGGTGTCATCCTGAATTTCTGGGGCACATGGTGCGAACCCTGCCGGGAGGAAATGCCCGATATGAATCAGATTTACAATGAAGGCAACGATGAATATGAACTCATCGCTGTCAACGTTTCGGAAGGGGAGCAGCAGATCAATCAGTTCCTGAGAAGCCTTGATGAGGATCTGGCTTTCCCGATTGCCCTCGACCGCAACAGGGACGTGACGAAAGCTTATCATATCGGACCATTGCCGACGACGATAGCAATCGATAAAAACGGCGTGGTCGTCGATAAACAGGAATATCAGCTGAGCACAGACGACATATACAGTTTCGTCGAACAATCAACTTCGGAATAGGATGAAGTGTAATGGAATTAAAAGAGATTAAGTGCGGATCCTGCGGTCATGTGAACCCGCCGGGCACACAGCTGTGCCAGTCCTGCGGAAAGATGATCAACAGCGATTATGATAAGAAGAAAATCAAGGACCTGATGCGCTATGACGGCAGTGCGATCCGGTCGAAAACAAGGTCGAAGAGCATTTTCGACAAGATCTGGATCTTCTTCACCTCCATAAAGGTCGGTGTGACGATCATCCTGATCATAGCAATCGCCGCGTCAATCGGGACGATCTTCCCGCAGGAATACTTCATTCCTGTAGGAGTGGATCCGCTGCAGTACTATACGGAGCATTACGGCACCCTGGGGAGGCTCTACTATGAGCTCGGCTTCCATAATCTATACTCCTCATGGTGGTTCATCGTACTGATCGGCATGCTTGCACTGTCACTCATTGCAGCAAGCATCGACAGAGGTGTGCCTTTATTCAAGTCTTTGAAGAACCAGCGTGCCAAAAAGCACCCGACGTTCTATAAGAGGCAGCGTCTGAACCTCCATCAGGAAAATCCGGGACAGACTGAGGCGGTCATAGAAGGATTCAAGAAAAAAGGCTATAAAGTCAAATCCGAAGGCAATCATCACCTGCTCGAAAAAGGCAGGCTTTCAAGATGGGGTCCCTACATAAACCATACCGGGCTGATACTGCTCCTGTTCGGCAGCATGCTGAGATTCTTTCCCGGCATGTATGTCGATGAACTGGTGTACATCACTGAAGGCGACACCGTCCAGCTTCCCGAAACGGAAGGCCAATATTATGTGGAGAACAATGACTTCATCGTCGATATCTATGAAGAGGATGCAGGAACGGTTTTTGATGAAACAGTGCAGCGCACCAATGAGGTCATAACGAGCAACTATCAGACGGATATCACTTTCTATGAAAACGAAAATGTTGATGTCATCGGGGCACAGCCCGACCTTCAGAAAGTGGAGGATTACAGCATACGCGTCAACCATCCTTACCGCTTCGATCAATTCGAACTTTACCAGTCGAGTTATGACAACTCCCAGATGAAGTCGATGACATTCCAGCTGGAAGACAGCGGTGGTGAGACTGTCGGTGAACCTTTCACGGTGATGCTTGATGATCCTGAACGGACCTACGAGGTCGGGGAGGGCATGGAAGTGAACATGAGGGCGTATGCGCCGGACTTCCTTGAGATAGATGAGAACGGTGCACTGATTTCTGCGACACCGGTGGCGACGAATCCGGCATTCGTATTTGAAGTGACCGACGGAGATTCAAGTGAACTCAGCCTGCTGCAGATCATGCTGTCGACCGACATCACCCAGGATAACGAGTACAACGTGAGGTTCGTTGAGAATGAAAACCACTGGGCGACCGTCCTGACCCTGAAGAAAGATTTGACCTTACCGATCATAGCGACCGGCTTCGGCATCTTCCTGATCGGACTGTTCATCGGATCCTACATCAATCACAGAAGGATATGGATCAATGATGAAAATGGCTTCAGCATCAGTGCACATACAAATAAAAACTACTTCGGCCTGAAGAAGGAGATCGATCCAGTCCTGGAAGAAAACGGCTACGATGCGATTTTTGACAGAGACGCAAAAGACTTTGATGAAGGCGTCATCATTGGTGAGGAGAAATAATTATGGAATCAACACTTTTATCGATAAGCAATTGGCTGATCACTTCAGCATTCTTCATATTACTGGTTGCACTTGTGCCCCTTTCCATGAGCATAAGAAACGAAAAGAAAAAATTTGAAAATACGGCCATCATCATGACGGTGATCGCTTTTGTTATGCAACTCGGCTATTTTATATTAAGATGGATAGCAACGGGGCATGCCCCGGTATCGAACATGTATGAGTTCATCGCGACTTTCTCGATAATGATCATACTCGGTTATCTGATCACCTATCATTATTACAAAACGAAGGTGCTCGGCCTGTTTGCAATCCCGGTGTCATTGCTGCTGATTGCTTACGGCAGCCTGTTCTCGACTGATGTCAATCCTTTGATCCCGTCACTGCAGAGCAACTGGCTCGCAATCCACGTGATCACCGTGTCGATATCCTACGGAATACTCTCCATGAGTGCAGTGGCAGGCTTGATCTACCTGCTCAAGGCGATTCCCGAGAATGAGAAATCATGGCGTGCCCGCCTGCTTGAAATGATCATGGCCGGCCTTGTCATCGTACTCGTGTATATCGGGACGACGCTTGTCATGAAAGGCGCCGTGGGTTACAGTGATGAATTCATGTACACCGACCAGCGCGGGGAGACGATGGTGGCGGATTACCACCTGCCGAGCCTTGTGAATTATAACGACGCAATCCCTGTTGAACATGTGGGCGACAATCAATATGAACAGGTGGAACACTTCCACTCGGGCATCAACCTGCCGCCGGTGATCAATTCCCAGTCACTGAACACAGTGCTGTGGTCCATCATACTCGGTTTGATTGTGTACGGAATCCTCCGCCTGATACTCCGGAAGCGGCTCACTGCACTGGTCAAGCCGCTCGCCAACAAGGCGGACTTGAACTTGATGGATGAGATCGGATACCGTTCTGTCATCATTGGCTTCCCATTATTCGCCCTCGGCGGCATCTTCTTTGCTGCAATTTGGGCACAGATCGCATGGAGCAGATTCTGGGGCTGGGATCCGAAGGAAACCTGGGCATTCATCACATTCATGTTCTATACCATTTTCCTACACTTGAGATTGAACAGAGGATATGAAGGAGAGAAATCTGCATGGCTTGCAGTGATCGGTTTCATACTGATACTCTTCAACCTGATTGCCATCAATCTGATCGTTGCAGGACTCCATTCATATGCATAATTAGAGAAGAGGGTTGATATGACGGAAAAGATTCTGATAGTTGACGATGAAGAACGCATTAGGAAACTGCTCAATATGTATCTGGTCCGCGAGGGCTATGAAATCACGGAGGCAGAAGACGGCGCTGAAGCGCTGGATCTTGCTTTGGAGAATGATTACAACTGCATTCTGCTCGATTTGATGATGCCTGAAATGGACGGTATAGAGGTGGCGAAAAGGCTTCGCCGCGAGAAATCGACACCGATCATCATGCTGACGGCCAAAGGCGAGGAAAACAACCGGGTGGAAGGTTTCGAGGTCGGTGCGGATGACTATATCGTGAAGCCCTTCTCGCCGAGGGAAGTCGTGCTGCGCGTCAAGGCGATACTGCGCCGCGCTTCCGAAACCTCGTTCATCAAGCAGGAAACGACGGCAAAGGACATCATCGTCTACGAACATCTGGTGATCGACAATGATGCACACCGGGTGCTCGCGGATGATAAAAAAGTGAACCTTACGCCTAAAGAATATGAGCTGCTCCTGTTCCTGGCAAAAAGCCCGGATAAGGTGTTCGACCGTGAAGAGCTGCTGAAAGAAGTCTGGAACTACGACTTCTACGGTGATCTCAGGACAGTTGATACCCATGTGAAGCGCCTGAGGGAAAAGCTCAATAAAGTTTCACCGGAAGCGAGCCGCATGATCCACACGGTATGGGGCATCGGTTACAAATTCGAGGTCAATGAACCGTGAGATCGCTAAATAGCCTTGTTTCTAAACTGTGGTTGACCATCATCCTGATGGTGACCGCAGTTTTAATTATATTGACGCTGGTTTTGATCTTTTTCTTCAGAAGTTATGTCTTCAACACTACAGAGACGATTTTGGAAGAAGATATAGACAGGGTGGAGGAGATGCTCCTCACCGAACATGACATGGGCACCCTCGGCAATACGAGCCTGCTGCAGGAGGACAACCTGATCATACTTTATGATGGGGAGCCTCTCCTGCCGTTTTCAGCACTCGATGAAGAGATATACAACCGTATGAACACTGAAAACATCACCGACGAGACCCTCATCATCGACGACCTGTACGACAGCATGTACATGATCAAAACTTCAAGCCTGACGAGGTATTTCGAAGAAGACCTCCATATCATCATGTACAGGGACCTCGATGCGGTGAACCAGTCGATCAGCGGGATCACCGTGATCATGTTCATCACCACGGGGATCCTCATCATCGGTACGACGATTTTCGCTTTTCTCCTTCTCAACAGGATCACCCGGCCGCTCATCAACCTGAAAACGGCAGCCTACAACACTTCCCGCGGGAAGTACCAGCCGCTTGAAGTCAGGAGCAGGGATGAGATCGGGGAGCTGACGCTTGCATTCAACAAGATGAACAGGGACATCAAAAAGAACATCGAAGCCGTCCTTCATGAAAAGAACCTCCGCGAGGAGATCTTCAGTTCCATGGAGGAAGGGGTGCTTTATTTCGATACCGACGGTGAATTGATCTACAGCAACGCCAAAGGTAAATCCATCTATGCGGCCCTCTCATCCAACAGCCATGAAAAGGAGATGTTCATCTCGAACGTTCTGGACATCGCTGAGACGAAGGCATCCCGGATTGAAAGGTTGAACATGCTGAACAGCCATTATCAGGTTTCCTACACCGCCGTCGTCAGTGACAACAGGACATACGGCACGATCGTGCTGATCCGGGACATCACGGAACTGGTGAAAACGGAAACGATGAGGTCTGACTTCATCGCCAATGTCTCACATGAGCTGAAGACGCCGATGGTCATGCTGAGCGGATATTCCGAGGCGATTCTTGATGGTATCGTGACCGAGCCTGGGGAAGTGAAGGAAATGATCAAGATCATCAAGGATGAGTCGGACCGGATGAACAATCTTGTCAACGAACTGATCACGATCGCAAGGATGGACAGCGGCTCGGATCTTATGAACATAGAAGGCAACGACTTCATGTATCTGCTTGAAGACGTCGGTCTGAAATTCAAACATGCCTTGAACGAGAAGGAAATCGATTTTGTCATCGACGCCGAAAAAGAGAGTGTATATTTTGACTTCGATTATGGTAAAATTGAACAAGTATTAAACAATCTGATCGATAATGCGATACGGTACACTGAACCGGGGGATAAGATCACTTTGAAAGTCCGGGAAGAAGAGGACCGTGTCAGGTTTTCCATCGCCGATACGGGAATCGGCATCAAAAAGGAACATCAGGACCGCATATTTGAACGCTTTTATAAGGTGGATGAATCGAGGACACGCGGTAAGCACGGCACAGGGCTCGGCCTCTACATCGTATCGTCCATCATAAAAAGGCATGAGGGAACGATTGATTTACACAGTGAGCCGGGGGTCGGCACGACTTTCGAAATCATGCTGCCGAAAAATCATAATACAGATTAGGGGTCATTCTATGGACAGAAACCGTTTAAGGAAATTAATCATCATCAGCATCCTTTCCGCAATATCATTTGTACTTATGCTGCTGCAGTTCCCGATACCATTCATCCCGCCGTATCTGACCGTGGATCTGTCGGATATACCGGCCTTCATCGGTTTCATCCTGTACGGGGGCCTCACGGGATCCATGATCATCATTTTGAAGATATTGATCTATGGCCTGCTTGCCGCCAGTGAGCCGATCGGCCCGCTGGCAAACCTGCTCGCATCGTTCTCACTGCTTTTGCCGGTATATTTCATATACATGAGGCATAAGACGACGAAATCGCTCATCATCGGTTTCATCGCAGGTACAATATCTTTGACGGTCGTATTATCGATACTGAACTACTTCGTGCTCCTTCCGCTTTACGGCATGATCGTGGATCAGACCGATATCATCGAAAACTTGAGGATCATCGTCACGGCAGGCATCATTCCATTCAATATCATCAAAGGGATCATCGTCGGGCTTGTGGCCCTCATCATCTATAAGAAGCTGATTCCAAAACTGAGGAAAATATAAAAAGAGGCGAATTTCGCCTCTTTTTATTATTCAAATTTTAACGGATCACCGTCGAAGGGTTCCCCGGCAACCTTGATCGAGTCGGTCGGGCAGCCGTAGAAAGCATCCTCGAGATCTCCGTGCAATGCCTCGGGGACGGCTTTCGTGCCCGTATTGTCATCCAGGATGACATACGCGAGCCCATCATCGTCATAGTCATATATATCCGGTGCAGACGCGCCGCACGCGCCGCATGCGATGCATGTGTCCATATCTACAATGGTGTACTTTTCTACACCCATAATTTCACCTCTTAAAAAAGACTTCCATGTAATTTTATAGTGAAAAATGCACTTTTTCAATCAAAGGTGCGTCCCAGGTGCGCTTTACATCTTTAGACCGATAATGCTTTGAAATTCACACAATTAATAATATAATGAATGAGTAGATCTAAGGTTGAGGAGAATGTCCAATGAAAGACGACTTTTATAAAGATATGAAGCATAAGCGTACTCAGAACGATACAGAGCACTCCAAAGTCAAACATAAAAACAAAGATAAAAAAGATAAGGCGAAAGTGGATGAGAAATCCCGGGAAGAGGAGTCATTGAAACGCAGTGCAAAATATAAAGATCGTACGAATGAGCCTTCAAACCAGCTTTACGATAAAGTGAAAGTTTACTTCAACCGGGAGAACCTGGAAAAGGGGAAGGCCTTCTTTGCAGGTAAACTCTCCACTTATAATGAGAGATTTTCCAATGAATTGAAAGTGACCAAAGAAAAGCTGGATGAATTCAGAAACAGACCGAAGAAGCAGAAAACTGCCGGGCAGGACGGTGTGGACGACGGCGAATCCGCAAGGAATAAAGGGCTCCTGCCGATGATCGCCGCCGGCATCATCATCGTTCCTCTCACGTTGTTCCTGGGTTTTGTCATCATCAATAATTTCTGGCCTTCAAATGATGGCATGGAACTCGCAACGGATGAGGCGGAGACCGAAGAGGCCGCGGAACCGGAAGATGAAGAGCTCAATGAAGATCTGGAAGAACAGCGTTTCGAAATGGAAAGGCGCATGGCCGAATCCAGAGGCTCTGAAGAAGATGGGGCAGAGTCGGAAAGTGAAGAAGAAGAAACTTCTGAAAGCGGAGAAGCAGCAGTTGAAGAAGGCGACCTCGCTTCAGAAAATGTGGAAGCCAACTACAGCGGGGAAGAACTCTCCATCCTGGAAGATATTGCAGGGGATGCGATTGATGAGAAGGAGAGCGGCGACGAAGCTGAAGTGCCTTCGGAATCAGCAGAGGAAGCTGAAGAAGCGCAGGATGAGGGCGAAGAAGCCGAAGAGACCGAGTCTGCCGGCACAACGCATACCGTCACTGCAGAGGACAACCTTTACCAGATAGCGCTGCGCTACTACGGCAGCGGGGCCCCTGAGGACGTCCAGAGGATCCGTGATGCGAACGGCATCAGCGGCAACGCCATCAGCGAAGGCCAGGAGCTCATCATCCCGTGATGGGCGATATGGAATATTTTGAAACGATCATCATAGGGGCCGGTCCATGCGGACTGGCTGCAGCGGTCGAGCTCGAGAGGAATGATATGGATTATCTCGTGCTTGAATCACATAATATCGTCAATGCGATCTATAATTATCCCACCCACCAGACTTTCTTCTCCTCCTCAGAGAAGATCGCCATCGGTGATTTCCCTTTCATAACCGAAGATCACAAGCCCAAAAGGAACCAGGCACTCGTCTATTACCGCGAAGTCGTCAAACACTTCGATTTGAACATCCGTATCTTCGAGAAGGTGACTTCCGGCAGCAGGACGGATGAAGGGTTCATCATCGAAACAGATAAGAACAATTATTCGTGCAGGCACCTCATCGTCGCGACAGGCTATTACGGCCAGCCGAACCGATTGGATGTGCCCGGCGGGGACAAAAGCAAAGTCTCCCATTACTTCAAGGAAGCCCACCCTTACTTCAACAGTCAGGTGCTGGTGGTGGGCGGCAGGAACTCCAGTGCCGATGCAGCGATCGAACTCGAAAAAGCAGGCGCCCGTGTGACCGTCATCCACCGCAGGGGCGATTATTCGAAAAGCATCAAGCCCTGGGTGCTGCCGCAGCTGAAATCACTTGTGGAACACGGCAGGATCAGGTATGAATTCAATACCGAGCTCCTCGAAGTCAAAGAGGACAGCGCGGTGATCAGGACCGGGGATGAAGTCAAAGAGATAAAGAACGATTTTGTCCTTGCGATGATCGGCTACCGCCCGGATTACGACTTTTTGCGGTCTTTCGGCATCACGCTTACGGCATATGAAGATGGATACGCGCCGTCCCATGACCCCGCCACCATGGAAACCAACATTGAGAACCTGTATCTGGCGGGAGTCGTGGCAGCGGGTGATGATGCAAATACGATTTTCATCGAAAACGGGCGTTTCCACGGTAAAAAAATCATCCGGCACATCATGCAGAAATCAGCTTACGGAAATCAGCACCTTTAAAGGTGCTGATTTTTTAATGCTCGAAGACATCTTTTATCATGTGCGGCTCGAGATTGGAGAGTGCGAGCAGCAGCTTCAGGCGGGCCTTCTGGCCGTTGAGGCCGTTCGAGAAGATGACCCCCCGCGATTTCAGTTCATATCCGCCGCCATGGTAGTCATAGTAGCTGCCGACTATGCCGTTGAAGGATCTGGAGACGATGACGGTGGTGATGCCCGCTTCCAGTACCCGTCCAAGTCCCGGCATGGCACTCGGCGGAATGTTTCCCTGCCCCAATGCTTCTATGATCAGACCGTCGTAGTCCGCCTGCACCAGCGCATTGAAAAATGTCCCGTCAAGGCCGATATGGGTTTTTATCAGGCCGACTTTCATCTCAGTGTCGACTTTCCTGAATTTGAGGCGGGACTGCACCGGATGATGATACTGCACATCCTCCTTCGTCAGGAAACCGACCGGACCATGGTTCGGACTCTGGAATGTCGCTATGTTCGATGTGTGTGTCTTTGTGACGGAATGGGCAGTGTGGATTTCATCATTGAAGACCACAAGCACGCCCCTGTTTTCGGATTCGGCATCTGCTGCCGCCCGTATGCTGGAGAGATAGTTGTACATCCCGTCACTGCCGATTTCGTTGGAGGAGCGCATGGCGCCCGTTATGATGACGGGCGGTGCGATGTTTAAAGTGATATCGAGGAAATAGGCCGTTTCTTCGAGTGTATCCGTCCCATGGGTGATGACGAAGCCGTCATAGGACTGTTCGTTTTCCAGGATGATGCGCCTCAATTCATCCATGTCAGTGACCGTGATGTGCGGGGACGGTTTTTTGAGGGGATAGATCTCCTCCACCCGGATATCTTCAGGCATATGACCTCCGATATTCAATGGATTTTCAGCACCCTGCCTCACGACACCGTCCATTTCGGACATGCTGATGGTCCCTCCCGTATGTACAGCAAGAATTCTTTTCATTTTATTCCTCCCGGTCCAATTTTAAATATTATCATTTTTAAATGTCGGTAAATTTAAGATAAAGCATGAATATATGATAAGATAAATGAGAATAACGAATCAAGGTGGGTAGACATCGAATGGATAAAAAAATCAATATCGCAATTGACGGTCCCGCAGCTGCAGGTAAAAGCACCATTTCCAGAAGGGTGGCTGAAAGACTGGGTTACATTTATATCGACACCGGTGCCATGTACAGGGCTGTCACATTATTATACATAGAAAAAGGCAAAGATATCATCGATTCCCTCGAAGATGTGGAAATCACATTCAAAAGGGAGGATGGCAACCGTGTCCTGCTGAACGGGCGTGATGTCACTGAGGAGATCAGATCCGAGAGCGTGACATCGAAAGTGAGCGAGGTGTCAAGCCTTGAGGCTGTGCGCAGTTACCTTGTATCGATGCAGCAGAAACTCGGCCTGGACAAAGGTGTCGTGATGGATGGCAGGGACATCGGCACGACGGTGCTGCCGGATGCCGAACTCAAGGTCTTCATGCAGGCCTCCCCGAAAGTCCGGGCCGAAAGGCGGCTGGCGGAGGAGAGGGCACGGGGGAGCAGCATCGACCTTGAGCAGCTGACCGCCCAGATCATCAAGAGGGATGAATTGGACATGAACCGTGAAATCTCGCCTCTTGTGAAGGCTGAAGATGCTGTACTGCTGGATACGACGGATATGACGATCGCCGAAGTCGAAGACTTCATTCTTGAAATTGCACAAAATAAGATAGGGGAAGAGTGACATGTTTTATAAAGTGGCAAAAGCAGTGGTTAAAAGGTTTTATCATACACGATTCAAAATCCGGGTCATAGGGGAGGAGAGGATTCCCGAGACCGGGCCGGTCGTCATCTGCAGCAATCATATTTCCGAATACGACCCGCCATTGATCGGCATCAGCACAAGACGTGAAATGTCCTTTTTCGCAAAGACGGAATTATTCAAAATACCGGTGCTCGGTTATCTGATCAACAATTTGAATGCGATCCCCGTCGACCGTGGAAAGGGGGACAGGCAGGCGCTCAAGAAATCCGTGGAAGCACTGAAAGAGGGCAAGATGCTGACAATGTTCCCCGAGGGCACGCGGACGAAGGACGGCAGGCTCCAGGATCTGCAGGAAGGTGCCAGTTTCATGGCTGTCAAGGGGGGTGCAACGATCGTCCCTGCAGCGATAAAGGGTGAGTATAACAGGCATAAGGGCATCACCCTCGTATTCGGAAAACCGATGGACGTAAATGAAATGGTGGCAGCGGGAATGACACGTAAAGAGATCACCAAAGAACTGAAGACGCAAATCAACAATTTATTATTATCATAATAATTACTTGACAAATACTGATATTTATAAGAAGTTAGGTATATAGTCTATAGTAATGTAATGGAGGCAGGCACATGACGGCAGATAATATTATGAACGAAGAAAGCAACAATGAAGAGAACAATGAATTGGAAAACTCAACAATCGGGGACAACTCACCTGAAGAGGAAAACCAGGTTTCAGAGGAATCACAATCACAGGTGGACGCTTCGGAAGAAGGGGAAAATCCTGAACCTGAAACAACCGGAAATGATTCGGAAGTCAGTTTCAGCGAAGGCGACAAAGTAACGGGCACGGTTTTCAAAGTGGAAGACAAATATGTCAGAACCCATATTGACGGCACGGACTTTGAAGGCATCATACCGATCAGCCAGGTGACGAATAAAAGGATCGAGCATCCAAACGAAGTCGTTGCCGAAGATGATTCCATCGAAGCGGTAGTGATCAAAGTGGAGGATGAGAATGAACGCCACAATCTGATCCTTTCAATCAGAAAACTGGAAGAAGACCAGAGCTATGATACATTGATCGCAGCTAAAGAAAATGACGAAACGCTTGAAGGCACCGTAATGGAAGTCGTGCAGGCCGGTCTCGTCGTGGATGTCGGCGTCAGAGGCTTCATTCCGGCATCACTTCTGTCCGATGAATATGTCGAGGACCTGGAGCAATTTGCAGGCCAGACACTTGAAGTCAAAGTGGAGGACATCGACAAAGATAAAAACCGCGTCATCTTAAACCGCAAGAGGATTATTGAATCGCAAAAAGAAGAAGGGCGCAAAGATCAGCTCAAAAAGCTTGAGCCCGGCACGACAGTGGAAGGGGAAGTCGTCAGGACGACGAGCTTCGGTGCTTTCATCAACCTCGGCTCCATTGACGGACTCGCTCATATTTCCGAACTCAGCTACGAGAGAGTTGAGAAAGTTGAAGATGCTGTAAGCATCGGCGACAAGGTGGATGTCAAGATACTTGATGTTGACGTTGAAAACGAGCGTGTCAGCCTATCGATCAAACAGGCGCAGGAAAGCCCTTTCGAGCTTTTCATCAATGAGCATAACGAAGGTGAAACGCTTGAAGGCACTGTGAAAAGGCTGGTCGATTTCGGTGCATTCGTCGAAGTCGCACCTGGTGTGGAAGGTCTCGTGCACGTTTCGGAGATCAGTCATGACCACGTGGCGCAGCCGTCCGATGTTCTGGACGAAGGTGAGAAGATTCAGGTTAAAATCCTGTCCCTGAATGCTGAGGCCGGAAAAGTATCGTTGTCCATCAAGGAAACGACCGATCCGGGCGAAAGAAGCTCAGGGCCGTCAAAAGTTTACAGAGATGAAACTGATGACGACAGACCGACTTTAGGTGATGTTTTTGGTGATAAATTTAAAAATTTAGATTTATAAACCTATAAAATATTTGTCAATAAAGGGCGATGGAAATCGCCCTTTATTTTGTTTTTATGTTAAAATTATTTCTAAATAAGGAGGCGAAATCATGTACAAACCGACAATTGCTGTTGTTGGCCGGCCGAACGTCGGCAAATCAACTTTGTTTAACAGGATCATCGGAGAAAGGAAAGCGATTGTGGAGGATACGCCTGGAGTGACACGTGACCGGCTGTATGCCGACGGTGAATGGCTGAACCACGAATTCAACGTCATCGACACAGGCGGTATTGAGATAAAGGACGAGCCCTTTCAGGAGCAGATCAAAATGCAGGCTGAAATCGCCATTCTTGAGGCTGACGTCATAATGATGATCGTCAATGGCAGGGAGGGCGTGACCAACGACGATATGCACGTTGCAAGGATTCTGCAGCGTTCAAAGAAACCGACGGTCCTGCTCGTCAATAAGATAGATAACTTTGAAATGAGAAATGAAATTTATGACTTCTACCAGCTGGGTCTCGGCGATCCGTTCCCGGTTTCCGGTGCCCATGGCCTCGGGCTTGGGGATGCGCTGGATGCCGCAGTGGAACATTTCAAGGAGATAGAGGCGGCTGTGGAGGACGACGAGTCCGTCAAAGTCTCCCTGATCGGCCGGCCGAATGTCGGTAAATCGAGCCTGATCAATGCAATATTGAATGAAGAGAGGGTGATCGTTTCGGATATCGCCGGAACGACCAGGGATGCCATTGATACGGAGTACACCTTCGAAGGCGAACCTTACACCCTGATCGATACTGCAGGCATGAGGAAAAGGGGCAAGGTCTACGAGTCCACCGAGAAATATTCCGTGCTGAGGGCGAACCGGGCGATTGAACGTTCGGATGTTGTCGTCATTGTCCTGGACGGCGAAGAAGGCATCATCGAACAGGATAAGCGCGTCGCCGGACTGGCACACGAAGCGGGGCGGGCGATCGTGATCGTCGTGAACAAATGGGATGCAGTGGAAAAAGATGATAAGACGATGAAGAACTTTGAGGACGACATCAGAAAAGAGTTTCAGTTCCTTGATTACGCCCCCATCACTTTCCTCTCTGCGAAAACCAAATCCCGCCTCACGACCCTGTTCCCATTGATCAGGATGGTGAATGATTCCCACAAAAAACGCATACAGTCCAGCACACTCAATGAAGTCATCGTGGACAGCGTCAGCATGAATCCTACACCGACCGATAAAGGCGGACACCGCCTCAATATTTTCTATGCCACCCAGGTGAGTGTCGGGCCGCCTACATTCGTCATGTTCGTCAATGACACCGAACTGATGCATTTCAGTTACAGAAGATATCTTGAAAACCAGTTAAGGCGCGCTTTCGATTTCACCGGGACGCCGATTCATATAATAAGCAGGAAAAGAAATTAAAGGAGCGGGCATTAATGAACATTTCAGTTTTGGGAACCGGAAGCTTTGGCACGAGCCTGGCGATGGTACTGGCCGGCAACCGGCATGATGTGATGATGTACGGGAGGAATGAAGCGGTCGTCGATGAAATCAACAGCCGCCATACGAACGGGCACTATTTGAAAGACATCACCCTGCCTGAAGAGATATATGCCGTCAGCAATCTTGAAGAGGCCGTCCTCCACGCCGAGCTGCTTGTCATCGCAGTCCCGGTGAAGGCTGTCAGAAGTCTCACCAGGGATATCCAGGAGATACTGCTTGCCCATCAGAAGAAAGTGTTGATTGTGCACGTGGCAAAAGGCCTGGAGCTCGGCACCCATCTCAGAGTGTCGGAAGTGATCGAGCAGGAGACTACAGATGAGACAGTGGAAGACATCTGTGTGCTCGGCGGGCCGAGCCATGCAGAAGAGGTCGCGTTGAAATCACCGACGACTGTGAGCACCGCCTCACTCCATAACAAAGGTGTCGAAACCGTCCAGGATGTCTTCATGAGCAAATATTTCAGGGTTTATATAAATGAAGATCTCATCGGTGTGGAAATAGGCGGTGCACTGAAGAACATCATTGCGATTGCGGTCGGCGCCCTGCACGGCCTGAATTTCGGCGATAACGCAAAAGCTGCGATCATCACCCGCGGACTTCAGGAAATTGCGAGGCTCGGAACCAAAATGGGTGCAGACCCCCTGACGTTCCTCGGGCTCTCCGGCATCGGGGATCTGATCGTTACAGCGACAAGCCAGCATTCACGCAATTTCCGCTGCGGCATCATGCTGGCTGAAGGTCTGAGCCTGGAAGAAGCGGAAGCGAAGATGGGCATGGTCGTCGAAGGTGTCAATACGACCCGCGCAGCCTATGAACTCAGTGAGGAATACGGTGTGGAAATGCCGATCACGAAGGTTCTGCACCAATATCTGTTTGATGATATCAGTGAGGAAGAAGCATTCTACAAACTGATGATGAGGGAGAAGACCTCGGAATCGATCGGTTTGAAGGAACTGCTTCACGAGCAATATAAAGATGGGAGCAATCAGTAAATTATGTTTGGTATATCCGCAATGGACTTGATGTGGTTGTCCTTTATCTCCATGGGATCAATGGCGGTTGCAGCGGTGCTGATTTACGTTGCAAGGTTCGTCATCAAAAACAGGATCATCAGTTTCGTACTCTCCCTGTTCGCATGGGGACTGCTGCTTTTGGCCTTCATTCTCATGATCCCTGTCCTGGGGGGCAGCTAAATGCAAATTTTAAATATGTTAAAGATGTCAGTCATTTTGTTCACCGCATTAATTTTGGGCGCATGCATGTATCCGGAATCGGAACAGGCCGGGCAGGTGCCGAGTGAATCCCAGATTGAGATGGTACAGCAGGCGGTTGACAGTTTCAGGGAAGATTCGGGCGGTCTTCTGCCGATCAAGACAGTATCCGATACGCGCGAATACTTCGAGTATCAGGTGGATTTTACGAGGCTCGTACCAGATTACCTGGATGAGAGGCCTGCGATCTCCTATGAAGCAGGCGGCTATTACCAGTTCGTGATACTGGATGCCGAAGAGGATCCGACAGTCAAAATTGCAGACCTCAGGATCACCGAAGAAATCCGCTCCCTCCGCCTCAGGGTCGAGGGGATGGGTGAGCATGTGGAATTCGAAGAAGCCGTCGGTCCCAATGTGTACAAGCTCGATCTCGACTTCTACAACCTTTCTGAGAACCCCACCGTGACCAGCCCGTACTCGGGCGGGACACTCGATATCTACTACAGCGGCGGTGAAGAGTTCGTCGTGGATTACAGGGAGGAGATCGGCCGGATGATCGAGGAGAACGGACTGGAATTCGAGACGGGTGATGATGTGAGGCAGGTCCTGTATGAATATACACCCGTCGTGCCGATCTATTCCCCGGAGATTACAGTGGACGAAAACAATGAACCGATTTTCATGACAAATGTCCACAAAAGTGCGCAGTAAAGCCTTTTTTATGTTAAAAAACGTCAAAATTGATTGCAGTGCTTAATCGACTGTGTTAAAGTCAAAACATAATGATTAAACATATCATTATACTCATTATGGGAGGTGGACAAGTATGAACAAGACTGATTTAATCAATGCTGTCAGCGATAAGGCTGACCTTACTAAAAAAGAAGCAGGTGCTGCTGTAGACGCAGTATTTGAATCAATTCAGGAATCATTGAAAAATGGTGAAAAAGTGCAGCTGATCGGATTTGGTAACTTTGAAGTTCGTGAACGTGCCGCACGTAAAGGACGCAATCCACAATCTGGTGAAGAAATAGAGATTGCAGCTTCAAAAGTACCGGCTTTCAAAGCGGGTAAAGCACTTAAAGATGCAGTAAAATAATTTATGATTTAGGCCTAACGGTTAATGTTAGGTCTATTAATTTATAAGGTGATTTTTTTCATGGAAAATCTTATACAACAGATAGAAAAAGATTTGAAGAACAATAAACTGGAATTACATAGCGAACCTTTTTTCGCCTTCTTCAATGACGAGAGCAACATCATCCGCGACCCTCATATCTGTCATGCGGTTTTATTTTTCAACAAGGCACTGCAGATATTGGATAAGGAACCAGAAGCTGAGGAGAGGGAGGAACATGTACTGACCGGTGATTATTTTTTCAGCCAGTTTTATAAGATACTGGCTGCACATAATGAGTATAAAGTGATAAATGATGTTTCCGGCATATCAAAAGCGATCACTTCCAAAAAATCCGCCTATGCCGAGATTCCTGAAAATCCCTCGCCGGAAGAATTACAGCATCTTTTATTTGCACCTCTTCTTTATCTTGTAGATAATGGTTATGCACAAGACAGCCTGTTGAGCCTGATCAGTCGATACATAGAGGAGATTGACATAAAAAAATTACCTTATATTACAAAGAGTACGGGTGACGATAATGGATAAAGAACAACGTGTACATAAAATTTTCAATACGATATCAGATGATTATGATCATATGAACAATATCATCAGCCTGAACCAGCATACGCTCTGGAGGAATAAAACCATGAACCACATGTTCCTTGAAGAAGGTATGGAAGTGCTGGACGTATGCTGCGGTACCGGTGACTGGACCATCCAGCTCGCTTTGAGCGGGGCGGAGACCACCGGCCTTGATTTCAGTGAGAACATGCTCGAAGTGGCGGAGGCGAAATCGGCTGGATTCGACAACATCTCCCTGATCCATGGCAACGCGATGGAGCTGCCGTTCGAAGACGACCGGTTCGATTACGTCACCATCGGGTTCGGGTTGAGGAACCTCCCGGATTACCAGGCGGCGATCGAGGATTTCCACCGCGTCCTGAAACCCGGCGGGACGCTTGTCATCCTTGAGACTTCCACACCTGAAAACGGCCTGATCAATTATGGATTTGAAGTATATTTCGGAAAGATCATGCCGGCTCTTGGAGGTTTGATCGCAAAGAAAAAAGACGAATATACATGGCTGTATGAATCCACTCATTCATTCCTGTCAAAAGAAGCGCTGAAACAGATGCTCGTTTCCACAGGGTTCACCAATGTTAAAGTCCTTCCCCACACACTAGGTACGGCAGCCACCCATTTCGCGATAAAACCGATCACCGAGGATTAGGCATGGTTTCATTGAAGAAATACCTGGCTCCGGATTTCATCAAAGTTGACCGGCTCATCAGGAAGAGCCTGGAACCTTCAGGTGTCCTGTCCAATGACCTCGGCTTGAAACTTTATAAATCCGGCGGGAAGAAAATACGGCCGACATTATCCATTTTAGCCGGACGTTTGGGGAACCCGGATAAAATGGACGATGTCTATAAAGTCAGCGCAAGTCTGGAACTCCTTCATATGGCGACCCTTGTCCATGACGACATCATAGACGACAGCAAATTGAGGCGGGGAAGGCCGACCGCCTATTATGACTATGGGTATTTCCAGGCTGTGACTACAGGCAACCTGCTCTTATCCACCGCGGTCCATATCGTCAGTGATATTGAACACCCGGAGTGCCACAGGACATACTCTGAAGCGATAGAACAGATCGTCAGCGGGGAACTCCTGCAATTCAACCATCAGTTCAATTCCAAGCAGAGCTATGATGACTACTATAAAAAAATATATCGCAAAACCGCGCTGCTCATAGTGCTCAGTGTAAGGCTCGGCAGCTATGCGAGCCACCTTGATGAAGAGACGATGGAAAACCTGACCGCATTCGCCAATCATATCGGATTGAGCTTTCAGATCATAGATGACATACTCGACTTCACCGGCGATGAAGCGGCACTCGGCAAGCCGAAGTTCTCGGATCTTGCGAACGGGCATTACACTTTACCCGTGCTGCTCCTCCGTGATGAAGATGAAAAGTTCAGCCGGGACCTTGATGATTTCAAGGACAATCCCGGTCTGCTTGATGAGCTGATCGGACAGATACTCGCTTCCGGTGTCCTGGAAGAAGCGATGCAGATCAGCACACGTCATTATGACAAAGCGATTTCGCATTTAAGCGGCATCAGGGAACCTGTCAGGGGTTACCTCCTTGAAATCGCAGAAAAACTTGAAAAACGTCTGAAATGAATTAACATTAAAAATATTTAATGTTAAAATGGTCACATAACTATTTTATAAGGAGATTTAATAATGGAAAAAACTTTTCTAATGATTAAACCGGATGGGGTACAAAGAAACCTTATCGGCCCAATCGTTTCAAGACTTGAAAACAAAGGCTTCAAAATCGTCGGTGCCAAGCTGATGCAGGTTTCTGAAGATCTTGCCAAAACACATTATCAGGAGCACGCTGAAAAACCATTCTTTGGTGAATTGGTTGATTTCATCACTTCAGGCCCGGTGTTTGCTATGGTGCTGGAAGGTGAAAATGTGATTTCTACTGCAAGACTCGTTGTCGGATCTACTAATCCTCAGGAGGCTGCACCTGGTACCATCAGAGGTGACTTTGGTTTAACTGTTGGAAAAAATATCATCCATGGCTCGGACTCACCTGAAAGTGCTGAAAGAGAGATTGGCTTATTCTTTGATAAAGCTGAAATACTGGATTATAATCTGATTAACAAAGACTGGATCTACTAATCTTAAAACAATGAGCTGGGTTTTTACTCAGCTTTTTTTAATATAATTTTAGAATAGAAGGTGGAATTATGAGATTTTTAACATCAGGCGAATCACATGGCCCAAAACTTACTGCAATCATTGAAGGTTTCCCTTCAAATATGCCGGTCGACAAGGCACGGATGGAGGCTGAACTCATAAAAAGGCAGGGCGGTTACGGACGCGGCCGCAGAATGAAGATTGAAAAGGACACTTTCACATTCGGCGCCGGAATCAGGCACGGTAAAACGCTCGGCAGCCCGATCATGATCGAACTCACGAACGATGATTTCAAGAGCTGGACGACAATCATGGGGAGCGACCCGCTCACCCCAGAGGAAGAAGAAAAGCTGAAACGCGTCATCACAAAACCGAGGCCTGGCCACGCCGACCTCGTCGGGGGCATCAAGTATAATGCGCGTGACCTGAGGAACGTCCTTGAACGTTCATCCGCACGGGAGACAGCCGCACGCGTCGCTGTAGGCGCACTCTGCAAGGAACTGCTGCATGCGCTCGGCATAGAGATGGCAAGCCGGGTGGTGCAGATAGGCGAAGTCAAGGATGAGGGCACTTACTCTTATGAAGAGATCAGCGAACTTGCGGATAAGTCTTCAGTGCGCATGATATCTGAAGAAGAGACCGGCAAAACGGAAAAACTGATCGATGCCGCCAAGAAAAATGGCGACTCCATCGGCGGAATCGTTGAAGTGATCGTCAAAAACCCGCCTGTCGGACTGGGTTCATATGTCCATTATGACAGGAAGCTCGATTCGAAGATCGCGGGCAGTGTGATCAGCATCAATGCTTTCAAAGGGGTCGAGTTCGGCATGGGCTTCAAACTGGCGGAAACGCCGGGATCGGAAGTGCAGGATGAAATCCTCTACAGCAGCGAAGAAGGGTATATCCGCAAGTCCAATAATCTGGGTGGATTCGAAGGCGGCATGTCCACAGGGATGCCGATCGTCGTCCGTGCGGTCATGAAACCGATCCCGACACTGTACAAACCTCTGATGAGTGTTGATATAAACACGAAGGAACCGTTCAAGGCGACGGTCGAGCGGAGCGACTCCTGTGCTGTGCCGGCAGCTTCGATAGTTTGTGAACATATGGTTGCTATCGAGATGGCGAAGGCGATCCTGGATAAGTTCCCGCATGACAACTTCGAAGAGCTGGAAAGTGCAGTCGAAGCGCATAAAGAAAGAGTGAAAAACTTTTAATCATGAAAGAATTTGAAACGACTTATCCTGATGATAATTACACAGTCCATGTCGGCCACGGCATCTTCAAAGAAACGCTGAATCTTTATACATCAAGATATGAGGATGTTTTTTATATAATAGATGAAAATGTCCATCACGCTTTTAAAACCACCGCTTTAAAGGATATTGAAGATCCGGTCATCACCAGGCCGGGGGAAGCTGCCAAAACAGCGGAGGCTTTCATCGGGATTGTTGAAAGCCTCCTTGAACGCGGAATAAAGCGCTCAAGCCTCGTCGTCGTCATCGGCGGCGGAGCGGCGGGGGATGCGGGCGGTTTTGCCGCTGCAGTCACTCTAAGAGGCGTGGATTTCATCCAGGTGCCCACCACCCTGCTTGCACATGATTCCGCGATCGGCGGCAAGACTGCCATCAATTCAAGGCATGGCAAGAATCTGATCGGAGCTTTCCACAGGCCTTCCGGCGTCATTTATGACCTCGACTTTTTGAGCACCCTGCCTGAATCGGAAATTCTGAGCGGGTTCGGGGAAGTCTATAAACATGCTCTGCTGGACAGTGAAAAAGCCGCTCGTGATCTGATGGAACAGACTGCACACGGGGTGAAGGCTGCAGACCTCGAAGACAGCCTCATCAAAGGCATCAGGACGAAGATGCGTTATGTCACCGAGGATGAATTCGAGTCCGGTTCAAGGAAATACTTGAACCTCGGCCACACACTCGGCCATGCCATTGAATATGAATATAAGATCCAGCACGGCCATGCAGTCATGCTGGGTCTGTATGCAATGATGTTCATATCGAATGAACAGTCGGAGTCCCGGATTTTTGATCTGGAGTCCCATCACACATATTTTTCAAATCTGGGGTACCCGATGGAATTATTGGGCACCCTCGATCCAGGACGGATGCTCAAACATATGAAACACGACAAGAAAAACATCAGTGATGCATCTGTGGGCTTTATTTTAATGGATAAAGATTTTGAGCCCTTTTTTACTGAAATCAGCACTGATGAGATGGTAAAATATATAGGGGCATTGAAGGAGTCATTATGAAATCACTATTAAATCAGAAATTCACCGGCAGTATACAAGTGCCGGGCGACAAATCGATCACACACCGTGCACTGATGATGGCATCCCTGGCGGAAGGCACTTCAGTCATCCACTCACCGCTTGAGAGTGAAGATACTTTCAGGACATCGGAAATCATGGGCCAGCTTGGCGTCGACATCAAAAGGGAAGAAGGCAGGATCACCGTCACATCGCCGGGGAGCAGCAATTTCACCACCCCGGAGGAAGTGTTATACACCGGGAATTCCGGCACGACTACACGCCTTTTGATGGGGCTGATTGCAGGCATCGGCATGGATGCCACCATAGAAGGTGACAGTTCGATCGCCAAACGTCCGATGGACCGCGTGCGTACGCCGCTCGGGAAGATGGGTGCAGATATTTCACTCGTCGACGGGAAATACCCGCCCATCCTGATGAAACGGAGCACCCTGAAGGCGATAGAGTATGAAATGCCTGTAGCGAGTGCCCAGGTGAAAAGTGCCATCCTGTTTGCCGCGCTGTATGCGGATGGGGAGACAACCATCCATGAAAAAATCAAATCGAGGAACCACACTGAGATCATGCTGGAACAGTTCGGCGTCGATATTGAAGTCGACGGCCTGTCCATCAGGCTGAAGGGCGGCCAATCGCTGGAACCGAGGGATGTACAGGTGCCGGGGGATATATCCTCCGCCGCCTTCCTCATGGTGCTTGCAGCAATCACCGAAGGTTCCGACATCACGATAGAAAATGTCTCTTTGAATGAGACGAGGGCCGGCATCATCGACGTGTTCCAGCAGATGAATGCCGACATAGAGATCGAGGAGACATCTTCCGAAGGGGAGGCGATCGGCAACATCCGCATCCGCCACTCAAAAGACCTCACATCGTTCGAACTGTCCGGGGAGATCATCCCGAGACTGATCGATGAGATCCCGGTGCTCGCGGTGCTGGGTGCATTCGGCAGTGAGCCGAGCGTGATCAAAGATGCCCTGGAACTGCGTTACAAAGAGACCGACAGATTAAGGGCCGTCATAGATGAACTCGAAAAATTCGGCATCGAATTCGAAGAGTTTGAAGACGGGTTCAAAGTATATCCGTTGAAGGAATTGAAAATGACAAGCGACAGTTTCAAGGGCTATCATGACCACCGCATCATCATGATGCTGCTCGTCATGGCGGTCGCTTCCAACACCGAGATCAACATAGACGACACATCGGCGATCAACATCTCATATCCGGGATTTCTTGAGGATTTGGAGAAACTGAAACAGGCCAGATGAAAGGAAATTTAAGATGCAGGAAATGATTTACCAGGCAATCGATTCATTGAATAAAGGGGAATATCCCGAAGAGAAGCTGAACGCCATCATCGGCAGGCTGCCCGAAGCGCGGGCGGCCGATGATATGGATGCCTTATTCATCATGGGGGATGCACTCGTCTCGGGCGGTCTGCATGACTATGCCGAGAAAGTGTATCTCCATCTTTACCGCAATACCGAACATGATGATGAGGTCCTCGCATATCTTGTGGATCTGATGATCACGGACAACCGGCTGGATGAGGCCCTGAGCCTGGTCAACAGTTCAGAAACCACACCGGCCGTCCTCATGCTGAAGGCGGAGATCTTTCAGCAGCTCAACATGAATGATATTGCACTGAAGGCTTTATTTGACGCAAAAGAGATGACGGACGATCCGATTATAGATTTTGCAATCGCAGAGCTGTATTTCCACGACGGCGACCTGCCCGAAGCAAACAGGCATTACACCATCCTCCTGAATCAGGAGATCGAGCAGGTGAATCAGGTCGACATCAATCTTAGGCTTGCTGAAATCAATATGAACCTGCTGAATCTTGAAGAGGCGAGGGATCACTTCGGTGCAGCCCGGGAAGAGAACTTCTCGAATGACGACTGGTACCGGGAGGCGCTCCTCGAATACCAGCTTCAGGAATACGACAAGGCGATCAGTCTGCTCGAAAAAGTGCTTGATAATGAGCCTTATTATATGAACGCATATATTTTATTGATGAACATCCACGAAACACAGCATGACCTCCCGGAGGCCATCGCCACCATGGAGAGGTACCTGGGCGAAAATGATAAGAACCCTCTTGCCTATTTCCATCTCGGCCGCCTCCATTTCAGGACCAGCCGGCCGGAGGATGCCCTTGGGTACTTTGACAAGGCGATCCGGCTGGATCAGGATTACGATGATGCCTACCTGATGCTGTTCGAGACCCTGCTGAAGCTGGACGCTGCAGAAGATATCGATGACTACCTCCATGATTTCGACCACCATGCCCTGTCGGGTGAGTCACTGTACCTGCTCGCCAAAATATATGCAGAGAACGAAGACGATGAGAAAGCGATGCAATATTACAGTGAGGCTTCCGGCCTCATCGGGGAGTCTCTCGAATTTTACGAAGATTATTATGGCTATTTAACCGAAATCAGGCATCCTTTGCGCAAGGATATACTTGATAAGCTAATTGAAATGGATCCCGCCAATATCAGATGGCAGGATGAAAAGGAGCGTTTGTTTGATGAGGACGGCGAACTATAAGCGGGACTTCCTGGATTATGTCCTGTACCATTATGACTTCCGCGACAGGACGGCTGTCTGGATTATGAATTTCATCAAGGCACACCCCTCTATAATCAATTTCATATCATTCACGGACAGGTCATCAGACCGCAGGCTGCGCATCGCTGAACAGGCCACCGGCAGGCCGACGCTGGTATTTGAAAAGGGGGAGATCATAACGACCGACGGTGAAGTGATTTTCCATGATATAAACAGCAACAAGTCCGAGCCCCTCTATATCGAATTCGTCTTCAGCGGCCCGAGCAGGCGGTATGAAGATGTGAAGGACAGGGAAGCGGGCAATGAAAGCAGTCAGGCCGGCTGCCGGATCAGAATCCTTGAAGAGGAAATCGATGCAGCCCTGCAGAATAATGACAAAAGTTTATTTTATGAACTGAGTGATCAGCTGAATAAAGCTCGGTCCCTTGAAAGGTGAGCATATGTTATACAATTTTGAAGATATCAAAAACCTGGATGAGCAGCTGGAATTTGTGGATACGGCAATCATTCCCTTCACCGGTGCCGATATGGATGACGGGGCACTGACGCATGCCAACAACATCGAGCTGCTCCAGCTGGTTTCAATACAGCTGGAAAAGCAGTTCAAAGGCAGGATCTTTATCACCCCGGCGATGACCACTGTGAAGTCGGACACCACCGTGCTTGAACAGTACGAAGCCCAGCTTTACGATTACGGCTTTAAAAATGTCGTGATCATCACACATATGGAACTCGATGAACCACACACCACGATCCGCCTGAACCATATACCGCTGCAGGATATGACGAACGACATCAAGATGGATATGGTGAAGGAAGAAGTCAAGAAAGTGATGAAATCCATCATTTCAATCTGGAACAGTTAGTTTTAGGTATTATTACACGATTATCGCATATTGCGTACATTAAAAATCATTAATGCTTATTGACCGTCAGAATTTAATAGGCTAAAATTGATATGTCCTAGTTATATTTAATGTAAAAGAACGCGAGTGTTTGAGGGGGGAAATTAAAATGTCGCAAAAAATTACGAGACGTCAGTTCATGAACTATTCTCTGATGGGTGTGGGATCATTCATGGCGGCCGGTGTAATTCTTCCGATGGGAAGGATGGCGCTCGATCCACTTTTCCAGGAAGGTGCGGAAGGTGATATGGTGACGACTAGTGTCACGATAGATGAAATCACAGAAGAGCCGATGCAGGTCGACTTCACATTCGAACAGCAGGATGCCTGGTATACGAGTGAAGTGACGGATTTTGCATGGGTGTTCCGGGAAGGCGATGAAATCATCGCATTTTCACCTGTTTGTAAACACCTTGGCTGCACAGTCACCTGGGCTGCCGATGATAACAACCCGGAGAGATTCTTCTGCCCATGCCATAACGGCTTGTATGAGAAGAACGGGAATAACGTTCCGGGAACTCCTCCAACAGGTCCATTGGATCAATTTGAAGTGGGCGAATCTGATGGATATCTTACAATAGGCCAAGTAATTCCAAACCAATTAGTATAGGAGGGAAACTTAATGTTCAACAGAATTTATGATTGGATAGACGACCGCATGGATATCACTCCTATCTGGAGGGATGTTGCAGATCATGAGGTGCCGGAGCATGTTAACCCTGCCTATCACTTCTCTGCATTCGTCTATTGTTTTGGAGGGCTGACATTTTTCATAGTATTGATACAGATTTTATCGGGTATGTTCCTGACGATGTATTATGTACCTGATATTGTCAACGCCTGGAACTCTGTTTATTATCTTCAGCATGATGTAGCAGCTGGACTGATTGTCAGAGGTATGCACCACTGGGGTGCGAGTTTAGTTGTTGTAATGATGTTCCTACATACATTGAGGGTATTCTTTACAGGTGCTTATAAGGCTCCAAGGGAATTGAACTGGGTGGTCGGCGTACTGCTCTTCGCAACGATTCTCGGGCTCGCATTCACCGGATATTTACTGCCTTGGGATATGAAAGCATTGTTCGCAACTAGAGTAGGGTTGGATATTGCGGGTAGTGTGCCGTTTATCGGTGACTGGATCCAGACACTGCTGGCCGGCGACGATACAATCATTGGTGCACAGACATTGACGCGATTCTTCGCTATCCATGTATTTTTCCTGCCTGCTGCATTGTTTATCTTGATGGCGATCCACTTCATCATGATACGTAGACAAGGTATCTCAGGACCACTATAGGAGAAATGGGAGGTAAAAATATATGAAACGTGGAAAAGGACTGACATTCGTCGGAGATTCCCGTATATTGAAATACGATAAACCAAAGCTCAACCGCGACTACTCAGAATTTCCAGGGCGTACCGAAGAATTTTACCCGGACTACCTTTTAAAAGAATGGGTGACAGGTGCAGTATTCCTCATTGGATTTCTGTGTCTGACGGTTGCACATCCGGCGCCTCTTGAGCGTGTGGCCGATCCGACTGATACGGGATACATCCCATTGCCGGACTGGTACTTCCTGTTCCTTTATCAGATACTGAAGTACACTTATGCATCCGGGCCGTTCAACGTCATCGGTGCCATCGTCATACCCGGCATCGCATTCACGGCACTCCTGCTCGCGCCTTGGCTCGACAACAAAAAGGACCGTCATTGGAAACGCCGTCCGATAGCAAGCGGACTCATGCTCGCTTCGGTAGCGATCATCTTCTATACGACATGGGAATCCGTTGCCTACCATGACTGGGAGCAGCAGGATGCGCAGGGTCAGATCGTCTTCTCGAACCTTGACGCTGAGGACCCCGTGTTCAATGAACTGATACGGACCAACTGTACCAGCTGTCACGGCGGGGAACTTGCCGGAGGTTCGGGCCCTGGCTTGATCGAACCGGATTACCAGCCTGAAACGGTTGAAGCATTCGTAAGAAATGGTGTAGGAGAAATGCCTGCTTTTGAGGATACACTGACCGACGATGAAATCATCGCGATTTCCGAATTCGTCGCTGACCTTGAAATTGTTTCGGCAGATGAAGCCGAGAACACACCGGAATCAGAAGAATAATTCTAACCCCCTTTATCAAGGGGGTTTTTTATTAGGTGATGATATGAATAAATTAATTGAATTGATGTTCAACAGATGGTTTCTGATTCTTCTGCTGATAGGCAACTTTATAGGTACGGTTTACGGCTATTACTGGTACAGGGGACAGCTCGCAAACACCGAATGGTACTTCATGCCTTTTGTGCCGGACAGCCCGACCGCGACACTTTTCCTCTGCATATTGATCGTGCTCATCCTGATGGGAAAGAAATGGGGTCTCATCGATGCGCTCGCATTCACGACTCTGATCAAGTACGGTGTGTGGGCTGTAGTGATGAATATGCTCACATTCATGGAGACCGGCTTCATTTCATGGGTCGGCCTCATGCTTGTCGCATCCCACGGCATTATGGCGGTCCAGGCGTTTTTATTCCTGCCGCACCTTGAGATAAAACAGTGGCATCTGTATGCCGCCGCCATCTGGCTGTTCCACAACGATGTGATCGATTATGTGTACGGGCAGTATCCGGTGTACGGCCAGCTTGCACAGTACAGCGACCATATCGGTTACTTTTCTTTCTGGCTGACGGTGCTTGTCCTTGTGCTTTTACACCAGCTGGTGCCGAGGCGTAATTCGTTGACGAACGAGTAATCATTAAAGTAAAATATAGTAAGACAGTACTAGGAGGGAAATAACTTAATGGGTATCATCCTTTATTTCATCATATTGATGGTCGTTCCAATGCTTGCCCAGATGAATGTCAAATCCACTTTCAACAAGTACTCGAAAGTACGTTCAACAAGTGGGATGACAGGACGGGAAGTGGCAGAGGAAATCTTGCATGAGAACGGCATTTATGATGTGGGTGTCGAGAGGGGCCAGGGCTTCCTGAGTGACCACTATGACCCGAAGAACAAGGTCATCCGCCTTTCACCCCACAACTATGATAAGCCGAGTGTAGCAGGTACGGCAGTCGCCGCACACGAAGTCGGACATGCGATACAGCATGCCACAGGCTACAAGTTTTTGAACTTCAGATCAGCGTTGTTCCCTCTTGCACAGTTGGGCAGCAACTTTTCATACTTCCTGATCATAGCGGGTATACTGCTTACAGCAGGTATGAATTCACCGTTCGGAACTACATTGCTCTGGATCGGTATCGGTCTGATGGCATTCGCAGTACTTTTCCAGCTGGTGACGCTGCCGGTTGAGTTTGATGCTTCGAACCGTGCCATGAAACAGATTGAATCGCTGAATATAGTCAATCAAAAAGAATACAGGCATGCCAAGAAAGTGCTTAATGCTGCAGCCATGACTTATGTGGCAGCTACAGCAGTCGCAGTGGCAGAGCTTGTGAGGTTCATCCTCATTGCAAGAAGCCAGAGTTAATTGAACATAAATACAGCCGGAGTCCACTCCGGCTGTATTTTTATTTTGAATATTTCACATGGCACCGTTTTTTCTCTATAATGGGTGTATATTAATTTATTTGGAGGCAGCTATGAAAATCGCACTGATCGCCCATGATAAGAAGAAAGAGGCCTTGATTACATTCGTCAAGGAGAATATCGATACATTTAAAAGGCATGGTTTATATGCTACAGGTACGACAGGCAAGATGCTGAGCGAAGAAACGGGGCTCGGCATACACCGTTTCAAATCCGGCCCCCTTGGCGGGGATCAGGAAATCGGTGCCATGGTGGCGAATCATGAGATAGATGTCATCATCTTCTTCCGGGATCCATTGACGGCACAGCCCCATGAACCGGATGTATCTGCATTGCTCCGGCTCTCTGATGTCTATGATGTGCCGCTTGCGACGAATGAAGGCACAGCCGGTGCTGTAATGCACTACATCAATATGAAGGACAGAGGGTGAAGGTATGAGGATCGGCATAACATGTTATCCCGGGGTCGGCGGCAGCGGCATCATCGCGACGGAACTCGGCATCCAGATGGCCAAAAGAGGGCATCAGGTGCATTTCATCACTTCCAAAGTACCGTTCAGACTGACGATAAACCACCCCAACATCCATATCCATCAGACGGATATCAACAGCTACAGCGTATTCCAGTATCCACCATACGACATCACCATTGCGAGTAAAATCGCCGAGGTGATAAAATATTATGACCTGGATGTCATTCATATGCATTATGCGGTGCCTCATGCCGTCTGCGGTATACTTGCCAAACAGATGGCCGCAAGCGACGTCAAGATCATCAGCACGCTCCACGGCACGGACATTACCGTACTCGGGCATGATGCATCCCTGACGGATGCCATCAAGTTCGGCATCGAGTCTTCCGATATGACCACTGCCGTATCCGAGAGCCTCAAGCGGGACACATACAGGCTCATCAGTCCGGATAAGGAAATCACGACCGTGTATAATTTCATCGATGAAACGAAGTTCAACCTGGAAGGCAGGAAGGAAGCAGGGGCGCTTCTCAGGAAGCATTACGGCATTCCGGAAGATACGAAAGTCGTCATGCATACGTCGAATTTCAGGGCGGTCAAAAGGATCGAGGACATCATACGGGCTTTCGACATCGCATCAAAGGAAGTGGATGCCGTATTGATGCTCGTCGGGGACGGCCCGGAAATGAACCGGATGAGGCAGCTCGTCCGTACTCTGGACCTTGAGGATAAGGTCGTTTTCACAGGACAGCAGAGTGATGTCGTAAACTACTATAAAATGTCGGACTGCTTCATGCTGCTCAGCGAGCAGGAAAGCTTCGGCCTCGCTTTACTGGAAGCCATGAACTGCGGATCGGTTCCGGTGGGGACGGATGCAGGCGGGATCAGTGAAGTGATCCGTCATGGGGAGACGGGTTACATCGTGGAAACCGGGGATTACAGGAGGGCAGCAGAGCATCTTATACGCCTGTTGAGAGATGAGGAAGAATATAAAAAGCTGCAAAAGAACATGCTCGATGATATCCTCATACGCTTCAAAAGTGAAAATATCATTGACCAGTATGAAAAATTATATATCTCGTTAAAAGAGGGTAAATGATGCATACGTTATTCGAAACAGGTGCAAAAATAATAAAAAGACTGAATGACAACGGGCATGAAGCATTCTTCGTCGGGGGATGTGTGCGGGACTTCCATATGAGGCGTGATATACAGGATGTAGACATCACGACGGATGCAAAGCCCGGGGAAGTGGAAGCACTTTTTGAGAAGACGATTGATGTCGGAAAGGCGCACGGTACTATCATCATCATGACGGAAGACATACCTTTCGAGGTCACCACTTACCGGACCGATGGTGCCTACACAAACCACCGCCATCCTGACGAGGTCATTTTTTCAAACCACCTGAATGAAGATCTGCAGCGCAGGGATTTCACAATGAATGCGATGGCCATGGACCGTGATTACACTTTCCATGACCCGTATGATGGACGCGGAGCGATCGAAAGGCATGAAATCACCACAGTCGGCCGCCCGTCCGACAGGTTCGGCGAGGATGCCCTGCGCATGGTCCGCGCACTCCGGTTCATGTCGGTGCTGAACTTCAGCATCGAAGAAGATACCGAGGCAGCGATGACATTGAATGCGCATCTTTTGAAACACGTTTCTGTGGAACGCATCATCACCGAATTCAAAAAGATGTATGGCGGCGCTGCTCTGGCGGAGGCCAAACTGAAACTCGTCCAGACGGGGCTCGTCCGCCATATACCATTCTTTGCGGACATCGGTGAAGAGGATCTGCTCCGGAGCAGGGTGCACAGCCTGCTTGATGAGCTGGCGGTCCAGATCATTAAAAGCCCCGCTTTGGAAGGCGGACTGTCCCATTTGAAACTTTCAAGGAAAGAAGTGGGTTTTGTCAAAAGCTGCGCTGCACTCCACGGTGCCCTGGAAGATGGGATGCATCCGTTGAAGATCGCCTATTCATTCGATGAAGATGTAATCGGGCGCTTTTCAGCCGTCAATGATGAGAATCATCTCACAGATCAATATCCGGCCCTCAGTGAAGCGGCTTCCCTCAAGAAATCCCTCCCGATAAGCAGTAAGCAGGATCTCGCGGTCGGAGGCAGGGACCTTATGGCATTGTTTCAGAGCCGGAGCGGACCGTGGATAAAGGAATGTCTGAACATCATTGAAAATGAAGTGTTATTCGGAAGGTTAAAAAACGAACATAATGATATAATCGATTGGGTGAGGCGACATGTCAAAGTTGAATCAGGAAGTGCTGAAATTACTGAGTAAGCAGGAATTTTTATCCGGACAGAAAATGGCAACAGAGCTCGGCATATCACGGACGGCTGTCTGGAAGGCCGTGAAGAGTTTGAGGGAAGAAGGGTATACAGTGGAGTCGGTCACCAATAAAGGCTACAAACTGGTCTCAGCATCCAATGAATTGAATGAGACCCTTCTGACTTCGATGATAAAAGACTCGGACCTATTCTCGGAAGTCATCTATAAGGATTCTGTGGATTCCACACAGAAACTTGCATTCGGGAAGATCACGGACATAAAAGAACCATTCATCGTCGTGGCGGGCGAACAGACCGGGGGCAGGGGACGCTTCAACAGGGAATGGGCATCCCCTGAAAAATCGGGACTGTATATGTCCGCTGTCTTCAAGCCGGACATCTACCTGAATGAAATAATAAAGTTCAATCTGTTCATATCGCTTGCGATAGCGAATGCGATTGAAAAATCCTTCAATCTGGACGCCGGCATCAAATGGCCGAATGACATCTACATAAACGGCAGAAAAGTGTGCGGTTTCCTCACCGAAGTCATCAGTGAGAACAATATGATTCAGAGCATCATCTGCGGGATTGGCCTCAATTTATATCATACAGAGGAAATTTCCAGGCTGGAAACGGCAACCTCCATCGAGGATGAATTGAAGCTGAATGACAAAAATGATCTGGATACGGAGCATTTCCTCAAACAGCTGATAATCGAGCTGGAAAAACAGTACGACCAGTTCATAAATATGCCTTTTTCATCCATCAGGGAAGAATGGATTTCCAAGTCGATCATATTCGGCAAAGAGATGAGGATTTCCGAGGTGAACCGGACATTCATGGCGAAGCCGGTGGATATCACTGAAGAAGGTTTTCTGCTTGCGACAGACCGGTATGGTGAAACCCATAAAATAATAAGTGCAGATATTGAATTTTAAAATTTGGTGATATTTAATGATTAATCAAAAGTTCGCGGTCGTCGACCTCGAAACATCCGGCAACGATATAAACAAAGACAGCATCATCCAGCTGAGCATCGTATTCATTGAGCAAAGGGAAATCATTGATCAGTATACGACGTTTTTAAGTGACAGGACTGAACTGTCCGTGTTCATCCAGGAGCTGACCAATATAGATGCAGACATGCTTGAAGGCGCACCCGCCTTCAAAGACATCGCGCATGAGGTATATGATAAGCTTAAAAACCACGTCTTCGTCGCACATAACGTCGATTTCGACCTGACGTTCCTCCAAAACCATTTCAGCCACTGCGGGCTGCATTATTCCCCGTATTTGACACTCGATACGGTGGAACTGTCAAAGATTTTCCTGCCGGCTGAAAACAGTTTCCAGCTGGCGGATATCGCTTCCGGCGCCGGCATAGAGCTGTCCAATGCCCACAGGGCGGATGAGGATGCGCTCGCCACAGCCCGGCTGCTGCTTCATTTATTCAAAAAAATGATGGACACGAACAGTGAGACATTGAAGCAGCTGTATCACCTGTCCAAAAATTTGAGGTTCAGCCTCGCGGACCTGATCTTCAGCATACTGTCTGAAGCGGATCTCGGACATCCGCCGGATCACTTGAAGCGCTATGACAGCTTCTATATCAACGAGACGTTGCTTCCCGCCCATGACCTGCCCAAGTATACGGTCGAAGAACTTTATGAACGCTATATTGCCGGCACAGGTGCGGCGTACAGGGCGGATCAGCTGAAGCTTGCAAATGAAATCTTCAGCCATTTTGAAGAGGGGAGGCACCTTGCGGTCGAGGCATATACCGGGATAGGGAAGACCGGCGCCCTGCTGATTGCGGCCGTAAGTTTTTATTCCCTGTATGAGGAGCAGGTCCTCGTCTCCACCTCAAGGAAAATCCTTCAGAACCAGATGGTCAACATCGAACTGGAGAAGCTCACCCGGGCACTTGATTTGAATCTGGAATTCGTCAATCTGAAGGGGCGGGAAAACTATCTTGACCTGAACGCGGTGAGTGCACTTCTTGAAACGGAGGACAACAATCCTGAAATCGTCCTCCTCAAGATGAGGATACTGACCTGGCTGCTCGAAACCGTGACGGGTGATCTGTCGGAACTGGGGCTCAGGGGGCCGGAACAGGCCTATTACAAAACGATGCTCATCCAGACCGGGAAGAACGACAGCCATTATTACTTCGACCTGGCGCTCAAAAGGGCATCGCGTGCGCCGATCGTGTTCACCAACCATTATTTCATACAGGACTGCCTCGAGCATCTGGACGTGAAGCATATCCTCGTGGATGAGGCACACCAGCTGAAAAATGCACTCGACCAGCGGACTGAAACGGAATATGCATATCATGATATGAAATTCTTCGTAGGCCAGGTCGGCACGCCGAGGCAGAACCGGCTGCTCAGCTCATACATTGAAAATAATGACTTCAGACAGGCCTACCTGCTTGAGGAGCTGATGGAGAAGCTCAATGAGCATGTCGACATGCTCTTCAATGCAATCCAGGCGGGCAACATGGAAAGCGCCGGCAGCATCATCCGGCGCGCCCTGGAATTCTGTTCGATATTCCTCGGGACGATACGGGGGACGCATCAGTATCAGGCGCTCTACAATCATATGCATTATTTTTCGATGACCCTGACCGAACTTTCCAATGCCATTGAAAACGGCAATTACACCATCCAACATGACAGGAACATCCAAAGGCTGAAATTCATCGTGACAAAGCCGCCCTTTTCAATGCTCGGGGAGGCACACGGCATAGAGTCCCTGATCATGATGTCCGGGACCCTCGAGGTCAAGGGGACGTTCGATCATCTGAAGGATTTGTTCAACGGGGAGGATTATGATACGGATATCATCAGCAGTGCGTCTTTATTCAGCAATACGAAGCTCTTCATACCTGATGATATACCCGATTATGACCACAATGATGACGAGTATGTATATGCGCTCCTCGACTATATCGCGATGTATCTGAGCGAGACCGAAGGGAAGCTGCTCGTCATATTCTCAAGCTACGAACTGCTGCACAAAGTGTATGAGATGACGAAGGAAATAGATATGTTCAATGATTTCATCGTCCTCAGGCAAAACCGCTCCGTCTCCCCGGATAAACTGCTGATGCAGTACAACCAGCTTGATAAGGCGCTGCTGCTTGCGACTTCGAGCTTCAGCGAAGGGATCAACATCGAGGGCACGGACGATAAATGCATCATGATCTCAAAACTGCCTTTCCCGGTGCCGAAGGGTGATGACTTCAAATCATTCTATACGGACGACCTCCCCCGGGCAGTGTTCCAGTTCAGGCAGCTGGCGGGGCGGGTCAAGAGGAATGAAAACGATAAAGGGCTTGTGCTGCTGCTTGATAAAAGGATCATGTACAAGCCGTACAGAAATGCATTCCTGAAATATTTCCCCGAAGAAAATATCATCAACGGCCCGCGGAAGGCTTTTAAACACTACCTGAGTGATTTATAATTGGTATGATCTAATATAATATGTTTTTAAAAGGAGCAGAATTATGGAACTATCCCAGCGTGTTCAAAATTTAACACCAAGCCAGACTCTGGCCATCACAGCCAAGGCGGCTGAACTGAGAGCCCAGGGTGTCGACATCATCGGACTCGGTGCAGGCGAACCCGACTTCAACACCCCGGATGAAATCATTGAAAAATCTTTCGAGGCCGTGAAGAACGGTGCGACGAAATATACACCGGCAGCCGGCATACCGGAACTGAAATCGGCCATTTCGGAGAAGATGATGAGAGACCATCAGCTCGAGTATGAGCCGTCCGAAATATTCGTTGCATCCGGCGCAAAGCATGTATTGTACAACGTCTTCCAGGCACTGGTCGATGAAGGGGACGAAGTCATCATCCCGTCACCATACTGGGTGAGTTACACCGAGCAGGTGAAACTTGCAGAAGGCACGCCGGTGCTCGTCCATACAGACGAGTCCACTTCTTTTAAATTGACACCCGAACTTCTGAAAGAAAACATTACAGAAAAAACCAAGATACTGATGCTGAATTCACCGAACAACCCGACAGGGATGGTCTATTCAAAAGAGGAGCTTGAAGGACTCGCCGAGGTCGTCGTCGAAAACGACCTCATCGTCGTGGCAGATGAAATTTATGAAGTGCTCGTCTATGATGTCGGCCATCACTCGATCGCCTCGGTGAGCGAGGAGATGAAAGCCCGCACCGTGGTCATCAACGGCGTCAGCAAATCACACGCAATGACCGGCTGGAGGATCGGCTATGCATGCGGCGACAAAGCGCTGATCAAAGGCCTCACAGGCCTTGCAAGCCAGTCGACATCCAACCCGGCCTCGCCGTCGCAATGGGCTGCCGTGGCCGCCTATGAGATGGATGAAGCCTTCCTCAAGGAATTCAACGAGACGTTCCGGGAGCGCAGGGACCATGCCCATGCTCTGCTTGAGGAAATACCGCACACTACCTGCATCAAACCTGAAGGTGCCTTCTACCTGTTCCCGAACTTCAGGGAATGCACCGACAAGATGGGTTATGCGACGGTCGATGATTTCGTCAAGGACCTGCTGGAGAAGGCGCATGTCGCCGTCGTCCCGGGCTCTGCTTTCGGACTTGAGGATAATATCCGCATCAGCTATTCGACAAGCAAGGAAGCGATGACCGAGGCCATGGAACGCATTAAAAACTTTGTTACTGAAAGATTAGAAGGAGTTTAAGAATGAAGATCACAATAAAAGAATCACCGAAGTATGAAGGACAGGAAGTCACCATAGGATGCTGGCTGCTGCAGAAACGCGGCAGCGGAAAGCTGCAGTTCCTGCAGCTCCGGGACGGCTCGGGCTTTATGCAGGGCGTCGTCGTCAAGGCGAATGACGAAGCATTGTTCGAAACTGCCAAAGGCCTGAACCAGGAGACATCGATGTATGTCACCGGAATGATCAAAAAGGATGAACGTTCATCTTTCGGCTATGAGATGGAAGTTTCCAAAATAGACATCATCCATGAAGCAGAGGGCTACCCGATCACGCCGAAGGAGCACGGACCGGAATTCCTGCTCGATCACCGCCACCTGTGGCTGCGCTCAAGAAAACAGCATGCCGTCATGAACATCAGGAACCAGATCATCAAGAGCACGCATGACTTTTTCTTCGACAATGGCTTCAAGAAAATCGACTCGCCGATTTTGACGAACAGTGCCCCGGAAGGGACGACTGAACTGTTCCATACGAAATACTTCGATGAGGATGCTTTCCTCTCACAGAGCGGTCAGCTGTACGCCGAGGCTGCAGCGATGGCGCACGGTAAAGTGTTCACAATGGGGCCGACGTTCAGGGCGGAGAAGTCCAAAACCCGCCGTCATCTGATCGAGTTCTGGATGATCGAACCGGAAATGGCTTTCTACGAGCATGATGACAGCCTGGAAGTCCAGGAACAGTATGTCGAGTATGTCGTTCAGAATGTGCTGGAGCACTGCAGGCTTGATCTTGAAGCCCTTGGAAGGGATACTTCCGTGCTTGAGCAGATCAAAGCGCCTTTCCCGCGCATCACCTACACAGATGCAGTCGAACTGCTTCATGAAAAAGGTTACGATGACATCGAGTGGGGCGATGATTTCGGTGCCCCGCATGAGACGGAAATCGCCAATCATTATGATAAGCCCGTCTTCATCGTCAACTATCCGAAAGAAATCAAATCATTTTATATGGAAGAGAACCCAGACGATCCAAGGACGGTATTGTGTGCGGATCTGATCGCACCGGAAGGTTACGGTGAAATCATCGGCGGCAGTGAGAGGATCCACGATTATGAGACTTTGAAACAACGTATTGAGGATTCAGGACTCAATACCGACGATTACGAATGGTACCTCGACCTCAGAAAATACGGCAGCGTGCCGCACTCGGGCTTCGGCCTCGGACTGGAGCGGACGGTCGCATGGCTGTCAGGCGTCCAGCACGTGAGGGAGACTTCACCGTTCCCGAGACTTTTGAACCGCCTGTACCCATAATTTAAAATGTCAGTCTGACAGCAGTGTGTTGCAATCCAATTGTGCACACTGCTGTTTATTGGAAGGAAGGTAGTACAGTGTTGGAGAAATATATACGCAACATCACTTTCCCGGTCAATAAAATCCTCTTTGACCATTACAGTGACCTCGGCCTCGATGAAAGTGAAGTGATCATACTGATCAAACTGATGGAGCATCATTCAGATTCAAGGCCGCTGCCCGACATCACCCAGCTCACCGAAGGGACGACCCTCTCCGGCAAGTCCCTCAACATGATCATGGAGCAGTTGATCGGCAAATCGTTCATTGAAATCTCCCATGGCACCGGTGAAGGCGGCAAGGAAGAAGTCCTGAGCGTGGAGCCGGCATACCGGAAGCTTGCCGAATTCATATCTTCGGGCAAAAAGGGCGTAAAAGATGAACACCAGATACAGGAGCTGTTCTCTTTCGTCGAAAACCTGTACGGCAGGGCGCTCTCACCGAGTGAGTTTGAACGGATGAACAGCTGGCTTGCGGATTCCGGCTATTCTGTCGATATGATCAAGGAATCCGTAAACCTCGCCTATAAAAATCAAATCACATCCCTGCAGTATGTGGAACGCATATTGAACAACCTGAACCGCACGCCGCTCAAGCCGCAAAGGGAGCGTCCGCCGGTCAGGAACTGGCTGAAAGGAGAAGATCTGGATGATTAGTGGTAAGAAGACCGTTGAAATGCTGGACGTCATCGACGGGATGTTCCCGGATGCGGAAGCGGAACTCGTCTACAGCAACAACTTTGAATTGACGATTGCCGTGCTGCTGTCTGCACAGGCAACGGACAACCACGTCAACAAAGTCACAAAAGAGCTGTTTAAAAAATATAAGACCCCTGAAGATTATGTATCGGTCCCCCTTGAAGAGCTGCAGAATGATATACGGACGATCGGGTTGTTCAGGAACAAGGCAAAAAATATCCAAAAACTCTGCCGGGACCTGATAGACAAGTTCGATGGCGTGGTGCCCGGTAACTATGAGGACCTCGTCAGCCTTGCAGGCGTGGGGCGGAAGACGGCGAACGTGGTGCTCTCCGTTGCATTCGATGTGCCCCGCATCGCAGTCGACACACATGTCGAGCGGGTGAGCAAACGGCTCGGCATCGCAAGGTATAAGGATAATGTCACTCAGGTCGAGGAAACGCTGATGAAGAAGATACCGGAACACAGATGGAGCAAGGCGCACCATCAGCTGATCTTCTTCGGCAGGTACCACTGCACGGCAAGGAATCCAAAATGCGGCACGTGCCCGCTCCTCGATGATTGCAGGGAAGGGCAGAAACGCATGAAGCGGAAGCTGAAAACGGAAACTGCAGAAAAAAATGAAGAATGATATGAAAAAAGGACAGGACCGCTTTTGCGGATCCTGTCCTTTTTTGTTTAAGCAGCATCATCATCTGCTTCTTCTGTTGGTTCACTCTCCGGAGCTTCATCTGTCGCACCGTCTGTCTCTTCAGGCGGGGAGTCGTCGGGAACGGTTTCTGCATCTTCAGTGGTGTTCTCTTCCTGTTCCGTACCGCCATTCCCTGACTCGTCCTCGGCAGGTTCCTCCTCAACCGGCTCCTCATTCACTTCTCCTCCGGTTGAAGGGTCCCCGGTGACCGGAGTCTCCTCGATGGTCTCATCCTGCTGGCCGCCATTTTGACCCGAAGATCCACCGTCACCGTCATTGCTGTCGCTTTCATCATCGCCGCCGTCACCCCAGCTCCAGTTCCAGGTGTTGCTGCTGCCGCCATCACCGTTGTCTCCATTGCTTCCGTCACTGCCGCCGCTGCCCGTGCCGCCTGATGAACCGGATTCTTCATACTCTTCGAAGTCCTCGCTGCCCTGGACGGCGAGTTCGCCGTTGCTGAGACGTATGACGCTGTCGGGCTGCTCAAAGTCCTGTCCGTTGTAGGTGCTGATGCTCTGCATGATATCCCTGAAGAACCACTGCGGGGTGATATGCTCATCCGTACCTACAAATGAAGTTTCGCCGCCTTCTTCCGTTGCAGTGAATCCGGTCCAGACGCTCATCGTATATTCGGGCGTGTACCCGACGATCCAGGCGTCTTTGGCTGCATTGTCGGGGAGGTTCTGCTCTTCCCTGAGCTCCCTCGAATAGGATGTGGTGCCCGTCTTCGCAGCGATGTTCAAGCCGTCCATGTATATATAGTCGGCACTGCCGTACGGTTCAAACGTGTCTTTGAGTATATCCGTGAGCATATAGGCCGTATAATCTTCCATCACCTGCTCCGACTCATGTTCGAATTCGACGGTGTCGCCGTTATTGGTGACGACATGCCTCACTGCATGGGCTGAATTATACTCACCGTTGTTGCCGAGGGCGGAATAGGCTTCCGCCATCTGCAGCGGGGTGAATGCGGAGTCCCTGCCGCCGAGCACATCATTGAATGACACTTCATAATCGCCTTCACCGATTGCATTGTAATCGAAGCCGATCTCTTCTGCAAATTCACGCGGCGCATCTCCGCCTGCTTCATCCTTCACGATTTCGTAGGCTTTGACCGCCGGTATGTTGTAGCTGCGGCTGAGCGCCTCGCGGATCGTCACCTGGCCATGGTCCTGCATATCATAGTTGTAGATGCTGATGTGGTCGATGCCTTCCGGGGAATATTCATACTCATCTTCAATCGTCTGATCCGTCCGCCATTCCAGCTCTTCGATCGCCGGGCCGTATGCGAGGAACGGTTTCATCGTCGAACCGACGTTCCTCGGCACAAGCGCCTGGTTGTGGTCGACGACTTCCTGGTAGTCCCGTCCGCCCGAAATCGCTACGAGTTCGCCGGTCTGTGTATCCAGTATCGTCGATGCGATGTCGAAATCATCACTCTGGAATTTCGGATTATAGTAATAATCCCTGTTGTCCGTGAGATTCTGCAGGTTCCTCTGGATGCCTGCATCCATGTTCGTATAAATCTCTATACCGCTCGCCATCAATTCGCTGATGTCCACATTTCTGAAACTGTCATGTGCGGAGATTTCATTTTTGATGAAATTGATGTAGGAGGCGAACTCCGGATTTTCAGGTTCGGTGGAAGCCCTCTCTTCATCGCTCCGCTCCACGAGACCTGCGTAGAGGTCATGGTTCTGCGCCTCTTCGTATTCTTCCGACGAAATGCGCTCGTGCTCATGCATCAGCCTGAGGACGATCTGTGCACGGTCGACGCCGCGGTTGTCCTCGACATACAGGTTATACCTGTTCGGCAGCTGGGGCAGGCCGGCAAGGTAGGCCGCTTCCGCCAGATTGAGCTCATCGAGCTCCTTGTCGAAATAATACTGGCTTGCCGTCCTGATGCCGTATATGCCGTCGGAATAATAGATTTTATTCAAATACATCTCGAGGATCTCATCCTTCGAGTATTCCTGTTCCAGCCTGTAGGCGAGGTAGGCCTCCTGGGCCTTCCTCTCGATCGATTTATCGTCCGTCAGGAAGGTCCGCTTGACCACCTGCTGAGTGATCGTACTCGCACCTTCACTTCCAAATCCGTCGAAGATGTTGCTCAGGACAGCTGAACCGAGCCTCCAGAAGTCGATGGCGCCGTGCTCGTAGAAGCGGTTGTCCTCCACAGCAAGGACGGCATCCACCACGTGGTCCGGCACATCCTCGATATCCACCGATTCACGCCTCTGTCCCTGATACACCGTCGTCACGAGTTCATCGTTACGGTCATAAATCTGGGCAGGCACGGGATCGCGCAATTTCTCTTCGCTGAATGCCGGTGCCTGAGAGACATAATAGGCAAACAGCATCGAGCCCAGCACGAGGAAGATCAGACCGATGAGGACGGTGAGTATGAGGACGCGTTTGATGATCGATTTCCTGCTCAATTTCTGGTTCTGTCCCCGTTTCCCCTTGCTGTTCTTCGTACCTGCACTTCTTTTATAGTTATCTTTCATTAAAATTCTCCATTCCGAAAATAAATTTCATCCACCGCATTCAAATAATCGATCCGGGGATTCAAGCCTTCTTTGAGCTGATGGCTGTCAGCCATGATGTCCGCCCGAGAGACGGACTTCTTTTCATCGCTCAAAAACCGCTCCCAGTGCACCATGAACTTTTCAATCGGCATCAGATAAGTTTCTTCAAGGCTTGAAAAGCGTATGATCAGAAAGACGATGCCGCCGTGATCATGGCACTGCTTCATATGTTCCACCTGGTGTGCGTGTATATTGATCAAAGGGAAGCGTGTCTTGTTTTTGGTCTCCTTCGCTTCGAAATCGATGTACCTGCCTTTGTAGACGCCGTTGTAGTCGCTTGTGGAAGGCGTCTTGAAATAGGCTTCATCGATCTTTGCACGGTTCCTTGAAGGGTAATCGACATTGACGATCTGGACCGGCGTCGGTTTCTTATGGATGACGGCACGTGAAATGCTCAAATAGTAACTGTTCGTCACATCGAGATCCTTCTCCAGGGTCATGCCGCGCTGACCGTACTTCACTTTTTTGCCGGTTGCCCTGCGGGTGTTCCGATATTGTCTCGGCTTGACGCCTTTGGGATATTTCATGTACATCGCCTTTCATTATAATATATGTCATAATATTATACATTAATTAGCATACGGGAAACCAATCAATTATTATAAGGAGTGTGACATTTTTGTCAAGAAATCATAACAATGCCTCTTATTTTGACCTTATGGATGAGATATACGGCCGTTACCAGAAGGCTTTGTCCGGATATGAATTCGACTTCAAGACCGAGATCGAACCGTTCCTGGAGGAGAAAAAGGTTCTGGCCATGGAGATACTGGATTTCGGCACGGATGCAAGGTTTCATGACAGCACGCGTGAAAAAATGTCAGCAGAGCTGATGGAGCTGCTCATGGCATGCCACTCGCCGAAGTTCAGGGAGAGGCACTTCTACGAGAAATATAAATTCATCAATATGTGGCTTAAGCATGCCGAGAAGGAGGGATTGATGTGAGGATCCTCATCGGCGGCTACAGGCCGTATGAAATCGGCATCTTCAAACCCGATCAGAAGGAAGTGACGGTGCTGAAGGCCTTCATCAGGAACAAGCTGCTCGAATATATCGACGAGGGGGCTGAATGGTTCATCATCCAGGGATATACCGGAATCGAACTGTATGCAGCCGAAGAAATCATCAGGCTCAAAGAGGCGCACTATGACATCAGTCTCGGTGTGCTCATGCCTTTCCACCAGTTTGACGACCGGTACAATGAAATGGATCAGGCCCTGCTGCAGAAAGTGCTTGCAGAGAGCGACTTTAAAGATTATATTTATAAACAGCCGTACTCGAACCCCGGCATGTTCAAACATATCAACCGCTTCCTCATCTCCAACACCGATGGGGCACTGATCTTCTTCGACGAGGAGGCGGATGCGAAAGTGCGCTTCCTCTATAACGCAATACTTGAATTCTCCGGGGAAAATCCGTATAATATTGAAAGAATACAATTTGACGAGATTAACAGCTTTATCGATTCCGGGTTTGATAATTAAGAGGTGAGGCAATGAGTGAGACAACTTTGAAATTGTCCGCAAAAGACATATTTGAAAAAGAATTCGAAAAGTCCATCAGAGGTTTCAAACCGATCGAAGTGGACAGCTTCCTGGATGATGTCATCAGCGATTATCAAAAGATGGCGGATATGAACAATAATCTGAAGCGGCTGGAAGAAGAAAATGCCCGCTTGAAGAAAGAAGTAGAGGATTTAAGGATAAGACTGGCAACCAATTCCCGGTCACAGGATAACCAGAGTCAAAATCATCAGATCGATATTTTAAAAAGGTTGTCCAACCTGGAGAAGAAAGTATTCGGCCAGTCGAAAGTGAACTAATCGAAATACGGTATGTCGGATAATCGCTATGCCTGAAAAAAGGTATAGAGGAAAGTCCATGCTCACACGCACCTGAGACGGGCGTAGTGTTCGTGCCTGACGAAACAATAAGTCAGGGCAGTTCGTGAATAACGGCTGACGGCTGTGAAATAACCTAAGTGCATATAAGGTTAGATTAGCTGTAAAAGTGCCACAGAGACGAGCTTACCATGAAAGTGGTAAGGTGGAACGCGGTAAACCCCTCGAGTGAGCAATCCAAACAAGGTAGGAGCACTCCCCGACGGAAATTCAACCGGACGGGAGATATTACAAATGTAATATAGACAGATGATTATCACCAATGTGCGAGTGTGACTAGTACACGTCTGGAGCACAGCGGTACAGAACATGGCTTACAGACATACCGGACTAGAAACAAGCTCTCCATTTTGATGGAGAGCTTTTATTTTATATAATCAAATTGACAGAAATATATCATGAGTCATGCGGAGGACAAATTATGAATTTTAAAATGCTAGCCAACACACCGATGGGCCTTGAAAGGGTCGTCGCGGATGAAATCGGATCACTGGGTTATGAAACCACGCTTGAGAACGGCCGGGTCTACTTCGAAGGGGACGAGACGGCGATCGTCAGATCGAACCTGATGCTCCGGACGGCGGACCGTATACGGATCATCATCGGGGATTTCAATGTGACGACGTTCGATGACCTGTTTGAAAAGACGAAGGCGCTGCCGTGGTCCGACATACTCGGCCCGGATGCGGAATTCCCCGTGACGGGACGCTCCCATAAGTCCACATTGTACAGCGTGCCGGACGTCCAGAGGATCGTCAAAAAGGCGGTCGTCGAACATCTTAAAAGCGCCTTCAGCCTGGACGGCAAGCTGAGTGAGACGGGTGCGCGCTATAAGATCGATGTCAATATACTGAAGGACCGTGCTGTGCTGACCATCGACACGAGCGGGGATGCACTGCATAAGAGAGGATACAGGCGCGAGCAGGGGGAGGCCCCGATCAAAGAGACGCTTGCTGCGAGCATGCTGAAGCTTGCCAATTATGACGGGACGAAGCCGCTGTATGACCCGTTTGCCGGTTCCGGCACCATTGCGATCGAAGCGGCGCTGATGGCGCTGAACATCGCACCGGGCGCAAACCGGACCTTCGACAGCGAACGGTGGGACATCATCCCTGAAGAAATGTGGGAGGAGATGCGGATGCAGCTCGAGGAGGAGGCACTGTACGACAGGGAAGTCGTTATACGCGCCTCCGACATCGATCCGCATATGATAGAAGTCGCAAAGACGAATATCCTCGAAATCGGCCTGCAGGATAATATAGAGCTTGCCGTGACGGATGTCCATGATCTGACGATTTCACATGACAACGTCCAGCTCGTCACCAACCCGCCGTACGGGGAGCGCATCGGGGAGGCGAAGGAAGTCGAGGAGATGTACCGCACGGTCGGCAGGCTGATGGCCCGGAATCCCGACTTGAGCATGTATCTGATGACTTCAAACAAGGAGTTTGAGCATATCGTCGGCAAAAAGGCGACGAAGCGCAGGAAACTGTTCAACGGCTATATAGAGACGACTTTTTACCAGTACTGGGGGAAGCGGTAAGTGAGTGAAGACTTCAAGACATTGGATGTATTGTACAAGCTCAAAAAAGAAATACTCAAATCGGATAATGAGAACCTCGTCTCGCAGATCGACCATGCGATTTCAAAGACTTATAAGGATCAGCTCGTCTTTTCATTCATCGGCCACTATTCGGCCGGCAAATCTTCACTGATCAACCACCTGCTTGAAACGGAGATACTGCCGTCCTCGCCGGTCCCGACGACGAGCAACACCGTCGCCGTCCAGATTGGGGACGGGGAGGAGATCAGGGCATTCCTGAACCAGTATCAGTATGTGCCGGTTGAAGACTATGCAGGCCTGCGTGAGCTGAACACACGCGACATCGACATCAGTGCGATCAATATCGATGTGGCGCATGAAGACTTCAAAAAGAATACGGTGCTCCAGGATACACCGGGCGTGGACTCGAATACGGACAGCCACCGCGAATCCACGAACCGTTTCCTACTGAACAGCGACCACATATTCTTCACTGTGGAATATAACCACGTGGAGAGCGAGCACAACATGTCGCTCTTAAAGGAATTGTCCATGATGAACATCCCGCTGACACTCATCATCAATCAGGTGGATAAACATGATGATGCGGAAATATCCATGGATACATTCCTCTCCAGGATAAAGAACACTTTGAAAGACTGGAACATCGCACCCGATGACATTTTCACGACCAGCATATATCCATGCGAACATAATGAGGTGGATAAGCTGAAAGCATTCATCCACAGCCGGGAAGCGGACAGGGCACAGGTGCTGGATGCATACTTTGAAAGGATCACCGGGACGATAGAAAATGAGCAGCTCGAGTATCTCGGTGCAGCACTCGATGCGCTGAAAGTCCCCGGGGAGGATGTCGATATCGAAGACGTGGAGGCGGTGAAGTCGCATATCCGGTTTTTAAACGGTGAAATCGAGAAGGCGAAGGTGGAGGCCCTCCACAGTGATGATGAAACGCTGAACAGCCACGTCAAGGAAGCGGTCAGGAAGATCGTCAGGGACAGTTATATATTCCCGCACGAAGTCAAGGAGGCGATCACACATTACTTGAACATCCTTGTCGGTGAAGTGAAGGTGCCGGGACTGTTCGGCAAAAAGAAAAAAGAGGAAGCGATGATCCGGGAAGCGGTGGATGACATCCGGGAAAAATTCGATGCGGTCTTCAAGACCGAAGTGAATGCACCCGTCGACAGCTTCTTCTCGGGACTCGGACTGACAGGTGAGCCTTTCAGGTACAGCTTCAAAGAGGCGCTTCTCATCAAAGAGGAGATCAGCCATCTGAATAATCAGTTCATACTGAACTACATGGACAAATTGAAAGCATCCATCGTAAATGATGTGAGCGCAGAAGCACAGAGCCATATGCCGAAACTCGAAAAATCCGGCACCGGCTCCGCGCAGGAGGAAGAAGCATTGAAAGAGGCCCTCGGGAGATTCGAGGAGATACTTAAGCTTCTCAGCCTGATCGATTCCATCGAAACGAAAAGCTACCGCCATTTCTTCATACACCTGGATGATGAAATCGAAAAACTGAACCTGACAGAGGCAGTGGAGCTTGAAGGCGGAAGCGTCAGTGCACCTGAAGCAGCCGGGGACTCAGGCCGTTACAAGTTCAAGGGCGCAGACGAAGAGGACCTCGGGTTTTATCATAAGCTTGCGGCACTGATTGAAGGCAATGAACGGTACAATGATTTCCATGCCATCATCAAAGATAAGCTTGCCCGCATAGAGGAAGGGAAAGCAAACATCAGTGTATTCGGCGGATTCAGTGCCGGTAAGACGACCTTCATCAATGCCCTGATGAATAAGGCGCATCTTGCGATGAGCCCGAACCCGACCACGGCGACGATCACTGAAATCAATGATGCACCTTCCAGTGCAATCACTTATAAAAACGAATCAGAGCTGACGGACACCCTGGGCATGCTGTCGAATCTCCATTATGATGATGTCGAAGACTATTTCAAATGGATAAAGAAAGAGCGCAGCAATGTCCCGGAAACTTATAAACCGTTCCTTGACGGCATATTGAACAAATACGGGGAATATAAAGCGGATCTCGGGACGACGAAAGACATCGGCACCGACGCACTGATCAGCAGGGTGAGTTCCGACGAGGATGCGACCTTCATCCATAAGGCATATGTCTCGCTTGAAAATGACATCACCGAAAAATACACCCTCATCGATTCACCGGGCATCAATTCGATCAACCAGAGGCATACGAAGGAGACACGGAACATCATCTCAGGCAGTGACCTGATCATTTATGTCTCGTATTACAACCATGTCTTCTCAAGAAGCGATGAAACGTTTTTAAAATATATCCAATCGATCAAGGGTGAGGATTTCCCGATCATCTTCATCATCAATGCCGTGGACCTCATGAAGAATGAAGCGGATAAGGAGAAGGTCATCGATTACATGTCGGACTCGCTGATCTCCCTCGGCATCACGAATATGATTTTCCCGGTCTCAAGCAAACAGGCACTGCAGTCCCATGATGAAGATTTCGAAGAGGCGAAGAAGAATATATTCGACATCACGGATCAGCTCTCCATGTCGGTGCAGGTACAGTCCTTGAGGGAAGCCGGACGCCAGCTCGCCTCGAACATCAAAAGCAATATACGCCAGTACGAGAATGCGGATCTTGAGCGGACGAGGATTGAATCCGCAAGACAGTCGCTCCTCCGTGACCTCGCGGACTTCAGCGCATTCCGCCTGGAAAGTCCTCTGCACCAGGAAATCGGCGTGCTCCTCGCATTCATCAGCAGACGGTTCGAGCTGCAGCTCTATGATCATCTGAAAGGCATGATCACGGTATCCGATGCACAGGACAAACGGTTCCTCGTAAAAAAGGAATCGTTGATCAAGAGCAATATCGAACAGTTCCTGACCATTGAAGTCAGCACGGTGTTCAATGCCGTCTACCGGCAGGCTGAAGCGGAAATGCTGCATGGCATCACCCAGTTCAATGAAAGGCTCTCGGATGCCAGCGTCAGCCGGACATTCGCATTCAACAGACCGTCGGAAGAGGAGCCTGAAATCAATATAACGACAGCCGGGTTCGGGGAATATTCCAGATTGCTGCATCAATCGAGGAATGATCATAAGGCCTTCAGGGACGCGCTTCTGGAATTCGCAAAAGATATCAGTGTCCGCCTCGACATCGACCGTCTGGAAGAACAGATGAAGCATCTCGTGAACGATTATTTGACGCTCATACAGGATGATATCAGCGCCCAGAAGCCCGAAATAGAAAGTGCCCTCGAAACACCGCCTGAAGTCATTGAAGAGAGTGACTATGAAGCGGATAAGATGCTGCTCGAATCATTAAGCAGATTAAAGGATGATTAAATGACTATTATAAATCTTGAAACCATTGGACAACTGAACAGGCAGGAAACCATAATCCTGGACTGCCGCAATATCATGGACCAGTTTGATGAATCAAAAAGGCTTGTTCAAAGGGATGCGGTGGAACACGCCGTCCACATCCCCCAGATGCCGTATATGTTCAAGTTCGACGGCCTCAATGAAGGCAGGCACCCGGTCCCTGAGATGAGTGTGGTGGATGCACTGTATGAGACCCTCACCGAAGGCGGACGGTATGATGTTTTATTGTTTGCAGATGAAAACAGCTTCTTCCATACCCGCCTGTATTACCTGTTCTTGCTCTATGGTCATAAAGCTTATTTATACAATGATGACCTGGCTGCCCTGAAGGATATGGCGGAGGAATTCCGGAAGGTCGATGTCGAGCTTCCGATCCAGTTCGAATCAACGGAGTCATCATTCAAAGAAGACATTTACCGGTCGATGGAAGAGGTTCATGAGCGCCTGGATGCCAATGTACTGCTGATCGATGTCAGGAGTGAGGAGAGGTATCTCGGCATATCCGAACCGGTGGACTATAAAAAAGGACACATCCCGGGGGCGGTCAACATACCGAACGGGAAGATCCATGCAGATGGTGTGATCGACTTCAATGCACTTGATGATGTCATGGAAAAGATCAGGACATATGAAGAAGTCATCGTCTACTGCGGGTCCGGCATGAGTGCGACCCCGATGTTCACACTGCTGCACCACAACAGCATCAATGCAAAACTATATGCCGGCAGCTTTTCGGAATGGATCACTGATGATTCCAACACGATAGAAACTGCACCAAATACACTTTAAGGACTTGGTTAAATGACTGAAAAAACACTTGTAATAGATGGAATGGCCCTCTTGTTCCGCCATTTTTATGCCACCAGCTTCCGCAACCAGTTCATGCATAATGACAAGGACCTCCCGACCAACGGCATCCAGGGCATGATCAGGCATACGTTCAAGCTCATCGAGCTGACGCGCCCGGAAAATCTTGTCGTGACATGGGATATGGGCAAGGAGACGATCCGCAATGAATGGTTCGCGGAGTATAAGGCAAACCGGGAGGCGCCGCCTGAAGAAATGATCCCCCAGTTCGACTATGTGAAAGAAGTCATCCATGACATGGGGATATATCAGCTCGGCATCCATGGCTATGAAGCGGATGACATCATCGGCACCCTCGCGAAAAATTACGATGACCTCCTCATCGTCAGCGGGGACCGGGATCTCCTCCAGCTGCTCGGCGGCAGCAATGAAATATGGCTGACAAAAAAGGGGTTTTCGGAATATAATCATTATACAGAGTCCGTCTTCAAGGAAGAATATGCCATCACACCGCAGCAGTTCATCGACGTGAAAGCTTTGATGGGGGACCCGGGTGATGGATACTTCGGGGTGAAGGGCATAGGTGAGAAGACCGCGCTGAAACTCATCCGTGAATATGGCAGCATTGACAATATGATTCAAAATATCGATTCGCTGAGCAAGGGCATACGGACCAAGGTCCTGAATGATATGTCATCCCTGCAGATGTCATACAGGCTCGCCAAAATCATCACGGACGTCGACTTCTCGCATGATGAATATTTGAATCACCGCAGGCTCATACTGGATAAAGGGAAGATCGAAGACGCCCTCATCCGGCACGACCTGAGCATCACCCGCAGGTATCTGCACACATTGGACATATAGGAGGACGTCATGGCGCAAATTTACATTGATGCGGCAGCCCGGCAGAATCCGGTGTACGCCGCCGGTGCCGCCGTCATAAAAGATGAAAACGGCAGGCTTGAGTTCACTTTCGATCTCGGGGAGATGGATAATCACGAAGCGGAATGGGCGACACTGGACCATGCACTCGACAAGGCGGTTGAGCACGGCATCAGATCCGCCATCATCCATACGGATTCCAAAATCATCGCAGACAGCTTCGACAAACAGTTCGTGAAAAATAAGAAATATCAGATCCACTACAATAATATCCAATCGAAACTCGGAAACTTTGATTTGTTTCTGGTCAGCCACACCCCGAGGGGGAGGAACAAATCAGCCGACAACCTGGCCAAAGAAGCGCTTTATAAGTATACGAAGGGATGATGAAAGTCATTCCTTTTTTTATCCTGGCGTTTTCTGTATAATTGATTAAGGAGGTTGAACATGGAAGAAAAAACCTTAATTAAAATCAACCAACTTGAAGAAAAATACTGCCATGGCTGCCTGCTCAAAAAGCTGAACAGGGAAGAGGGCACCCGGGCGAGCGCACATAAATTCTGCATTACGGAATGCTCGGTCGGGCTCAAGATCCGCAGCCATGGAAACCAACTACAATAGGAGGATTATCAATGGAAATCGTAAGAATCGAACCGACACCGAGTCCGAACACAATGAAAATCACTGTGAGTGAGGAAAAAGGGGATATGAAATCAGCAACATACAGAAAAGTTTCTGATGAGAATCCTGATTTCATCAATAAAGTGCTCGAACTTGAAGATGTGACAAGTGTATTCCATGCAATGGATTTCATATCGGTGGATAAATCGCCGAAAGCCGACTGGGAAACACTCATCCCTAAGATAGAAAGCACATTCAATTCCGGCAGTGACGATTCGGAAGTAAAAAAAAACCAGTAAATAATACCTACGGTGAAGTGAATGTCCAGGTCCTGACATTCAAAGGCATTCCTTACCAGATCAAGCTGAATGACGGGGAAGAGCACAGGCGCCAGCTGGATGACAGATTCGTCAATGCCGTCGCCGAAGCGACACTGCCTGAAGATAACATCATCATGGGGCGCAAATGGGAGCAGAGCTCAACGCGTTACGGCACACCTGAAGAAGTGTTCACGGAAGTGACCGAAGAGATCAACGCTTTATATGATGATGAGACTTTGAAGGAGATGGTTGCTGAAGCGAAGCAGAAACAGCCGCCGAAACCGAAGGAATACCGTAAGGTGAGTGTTGCGGAATTCAAGGCGGCCGCCGACTGGAAAGAGCGGCTGAACCTCCTTGACCATATGGAGAATCCCGGCAAGGATGACTATGAAGTGCTCTCACTCGCACTGCAGGATGATAAGATGCAGGTGCGCAGGACCGCCGTCTATCTGCTTGCCATGATCGAGGACAGGGAGACGCTTCAGTATTTGAACATCGGGCTCCAGGATAAGGCCGTGCCGGTCAGAAGGACCGCCGGGGACGGATACAGCGACCTCGGTTTCAAGGAAGGGCTGCGGGACATGTATCCCCTGCTGGATGACAGAAGCCCGATTGTGCGCTGGCGTGCTGCGATGTTCATCTACGAAGTCGGTGATGAAGAAAGCCTGCCTCACCTGTATGAGTATAAGGAAGACCCGCAGTATGACGTCAGGCTCCAGAAAGAGATGGCCATCGCCCGGATAGAGAAGGGTGAAGCGGCAATGGGCAGTGTATGGAAACAGATTCAGGAAAGGGAGCGATGATTTGAACCCGTACGAAGAGTATATGAAAGAAGTTGCAAAACCGATGCGCGAAGAGTTGACGAACCGTGAGTTCAAAGATTTGACGACGCCGGACAGTGTGGATGAGTTCATGAACTCATTGGATGAGGATGAGACTGCATTTGTGGTGATCAACAGCGTATGCGGATGTGCAGCAGGCCTTGCGCGTCCGGCTGCGGTGACGGTCGCAGAGCAGAACCCGAAGAAACCGACGCACAAGGCGACGGTGTTTGCAGGTCAGGACAGGGAGGCGACGGCAAGGCTCAGGGAGTTCATCGGCGAGCCGCCATCAAGTCCTTCATACGCACTTTTCAAAGGACGCAAACTTGTCCATTTCATGCCGCGCGAACATATCGAAGGCCGTGACATCAACGACCTGATGATGGACATAAAAGAATCATTCGATGAAAATATCTCATAAAAAAACCAGGAATGTATATTCCTGGTTATCATTTAATCTATTCTGTTATGCACAGTGATACAAACCATGCTGCCATCAGAACGAGGCCGATTGAAAAGACGAGTTCCATAATCAACACTCCAAATAATCATTTTATTATCACAGTCAATTATATAGAAGTCCTTTGAAAAAGAAAAGAGGGGTAGTATGAATAATTTCGACAAAGTCTACCATGATCTGCTCGGACGCATCAGATCGGAAGGCACTTTCAAGGATGACCGGACCGGAACGGGTACGTATTCGGTGTTCGGCCATCAGATGCGCTTCGACCTGTCTGAAGGATTCCCTTTGCTCACTACGAAAAAGGTTTTGTTCAAAATGATCGCCACCGAGCTGATCTGGTTCATCCGGGGTGATACGAACATCAGGTTCCTCCTTGAGTATGACAACAATATATGGAATGAATGGGCGTTCAAGAAATGGGTCGAATCTGAGGAGTATGACGGCCCGGATATGACCGATTTCGGCCGCCGTGCGCTTAAGGACGAAGACTTCAACTCCATCTACCAGGATGAAATGAAGAAGTTTAAGGACAGGATCCTCACCGATGACGATTTTAGCCGTAAATACGGCGATCTCGGAAATGTATACGGAAAACAGTGGCGGGACTGGATCGGACCGGATGGTGAATCCATCGACCAGCTGAAAAACGTGATTGAGGCGATCAAAACGAACCCCGACTCAAGGCGTCATATTGTCACAGCCTGGAACCCGGCAGAAATCGATACGATGGCACTTCCGCCGTGCCACTCCTTTTTCCAGTTTTATGTCAAGGATGGCAGGCTGAGCCTGCAGCTTTATCAGAGGAGTGCCGATGTGTTCCTCGGTGTACCTTTCAATATTGCGAGTTATTCACTGCTCCTTCTGATGGTTGCTAAAGAATGCAGCCTTGAAGCAGGTGACTTCGTCCATACGATGGGGGATGCTCATATATATGCAAATCACATCGAAGCAGTCGACAAACAGCTCGAGAGGAACAGCTTTGCGCCCCCATCCTTGAAGATCAACAGTGACGCATCAATTTTTGAGATCGATTATGAAGATTTTGAAGTGGTCGGCTATGAGTCACACCCTTATATCAAAGCACCGATTGCAGTATAGACAGGAGGAACATTATGGTATCTTTAATTGTGGCGCATGCCAATCAGAACGTCATCGGGTTCAAGGGCGACATGCCGTGGAACTTGCCCGCTGATCTGAAGAGATTGAAAAGCCTGACGGAAGGCAATACGATCGTGATGGGGAGGAATACACTCGATACATTGGGAAAACCCCTGCCCAACCGTAAGAACGTCGTTTTGACGCGCAACGAGGAGTTTGTCACCGAAGGCGTGGAAGTAATCCATGACATCGAGGAGATTAAAAATCTTGAAGGGAAAGTCTTCATCTTCGGCGGGGCGGCCGTATATGAGCAGACGATGTATATGGTCGATGAAATGTATATCACAAGGATTCATGAAACATTTGCAGGCGACACCTTCTTCCCGGACTATGATATATCAGAATGGGAAATCGTGGACATCACACCGGGCGTCGTGGACGAGAAGAATAAGTATCCGCATGAATTCCTGCACCTCAGAAGAAATCTCTGAGGGAGACGCTCATGAATATCTGGAAATGGTTATTCATAGGACTGCTTGTCATCAATGCAGCAGTGTTGGCAGGCCTTTTCATATTCCTATCAGGCGACTATGGGGAACTGGATTCAATTGAAGCGCCGGATGGTACTCAGACTGAACATGTGATCATCCTTGAAAACCATACCGTTGAGTTTCTTTTGAACACGTTCCTGCAGGATGGCGCATATGATATCACCGTCGCAATAGATGAGGAAGATATACAACTGATGGCGGAGAACGAGTATTTGAACATGAACTTTGATACAATATTCAACCTGGAGCCGTATATCACCGAGACGGATCTGATTTTTGAAATCAGTGATATTTCAATCGGGCGGCTGCCATTATCCGAGGATATGGCATATACGTTGATCAGAACCGGGGCGGACCTTCCAGAAGGTATGGCGTTCAGCACAGAATCCAGGGCCCTGGTGATAGATAAAACTCTTTTTGATGAGTTTACAGACTTGTCTGTTGATGTCGAAGAGATTGATTATCAAAACAATGCATGGTATTTTTCTTTTGAATACTAACTTATGAGGTGAGAATTTTGGCAAAAGCGACATTAGGCGGCGGCTGTTTCTGGTGTCTGGTTAAACCATTCGACCAGTGGGACGGCGTCAACAGCGTCATTTCAGGGTATTCCAACGGAGAAGTGGACAATCCGACCTACGCACAGGTCAGTACCGGGACGACCGGTCATATCGAGACCGTTCAAATCGATTATGATGAAGATGTGATTTCCTACGAAGAGATTCTGCAGATTTTCTTCAAGACTTTCGACCCGACAGATGTAGAAGGCCAGTTCGGCGACAGGGGCAGCCAGTATATGCCTGCGGTACTGTACCACAATGAAGCACAGAAAGAGACTGCCGAAAGAGTGATAAAAGAGCTTGACGACAGCAACGTTTTCGACAAACCGATCAACACACCGGTACTGCCTTTCAAGAGCTTCTATGAGGCAGAAGAGGAACACCAGGATTTCTATAAGAAGAACAAGGGACATTATAATGCATATTATAAAGGTTCCGGACGTAAATCATTTTTAGAAAATCATTGGAGTGAATCAGAATGAGCGTTAAAAAAAATATTGAAGATCTTACCCGTACAGAGTATAAAGTCATGAAGGAGCAGGGCACCGAAACGCCTTTCCAGAACGAATACTGGGATCATTTTGAAGAAGGCATCTATGTCGACAAACTCAGCGGCAAGCCTCTTTTCACATCAAAGGACAAGTTCCATTCATCCTGCGGCTGGCCGAGTTTCGCCAAAGGCATCTCTGAAGATATTTCCGAGCACTTCGACGATTCTTTCGGCATGAGGCGCACCGAAGTCCGCAGCGAGGCATCAGACAGTCATCTGGGCCACGTATTCGAAGACGGTCCTGAAGAACTCGGGGGGCTGCGCTACTGCATCAATTCAGCAGCTGTGATCTTTATTCCGAAGAATGAGCTCAAAGAAAAAGGGTATGAGGAATACGTAGACTACTTTAATGACTAATGGGAGTTGGTTCAATGTTTAAGAATCTATTTCGGAAGAAAGAAGAACCTGCCGACAAACTGCTCGAGATAAAAAGTCCGATGAATGGCAGATATGTCAAAATCGAAGATATTCCCGACCCTGTTTTTTCAGAAAAGATGATGGGGGAAGGATTCGGCATAGAACCGTCAGACGGTGAAGTCGTCTCACCCATCGACGGGGAAATCATGCAGGTCTTTCCCACCAATCATGCCGTCGGCATCAAAGCTGCAAACGGCATAGAACTGCTGATCCACATCGGCCTTGAAACCGTCGCGATGGACGGCAGGGGCTTCACAGGACATGTCAGTGAAGGCGATAACGTGAAGGCAGGCGACAGTCTCGTAAGCTTCGATATGGACCTGGTGACAAAAGAAGCAGAAAGCACGATTTCACCTGTCATCATCACCAACAGCGATGCCCTTCAGTCGTTCGATATCCTCGAGACAGGTGAAGTGGCCGGCGGACAGACCGTCGTCGCCTCTGCGGAGATCAGCTGATGAAAGATTATTCCTATTACCAGTATATGAAGACACGGACGGATGAGAAGTCCGAAGCAGGAACGCTCAGTGACTTCATAAAGAATGACTCCATGTTCCCGAAACAGGAAACCGATTACCAGAAACTCAGTGAGTATCTGGAAAGAAACCCTTATCCGGATATCACCCTCACCACGTTTGATGAAACTTACCGGGATTATCAAGACTGGCTAAACCACTAAGAAAAAGGAGTTCCAATAATGAGTATTCATATCAATGCACAAAAAGGCGATATCGCCGATACAATCCTTTTACCTGGGGATCCCCTCAGAGCGAAGTACATCGCTGAAAACTTTTTAGAAGATGTGACCTGCTTCAATGAAGTCCGTAACATGCTGGGCTTCACCGGGAGGTATAAAGGAAAACGCATTTCCGTGATGGGCACGGGCATGGGGGTACCTTCCATTTCCATTTATGTCCATGAACTGATGGAAGAATACGGCGTCAAAAACCTGATCCGTGTCGGTACATGCGGCGCCATCCAAAAAGATGTGAAAGTGCGTGATGTCATCATCGCCCAGAGTGCATCCACGGATTCCTTCCAGAACAGGAAGCTGTTCGGCAATTTTGAATATGCGCCGACTTCGGATTTTGAACTGCTTCTTTCAAGCTATAATGAAGCGAAGAAAAAAGGTCTCGAAGTCAAAGTGGGGAACGTATTTACGGCTGATTCCTTCTATGATGAAAAAGGCGATGTTGAAATGATGGCGAAATATGGCATACTGGCGCTCGAAATGGAATCAGCGGCATTATTCACCATAAGTAAAAAATTCGATGCACGTGCATTGGCCATACTGACGGTATCCGATCACGTACTGACGGGCGAAGCGACATCCAGTGAAGAGCGTCAGACGACTTTCAACGAGATGATTGAAGTCGCACTTGATGCAGCTCTGCCGTTCGCCGGTGAATAGTATTCGACAACTTTAAGAACTGCAGCAGAACAGTGGGGTGCCCCACTGTTCTTTTTCTTTAATTATTGGTAAGTTACTGATAGAATATAAATATTATGCCAATAGGAATAAGGTGTGGGTAATTTGAATGAAAACCATGATCCAAAAGAAGCGAATTTCAAATCGAAGAAAATAAGCATCAACCCTTTCTGGTTGATCATCACCATACTGGCTGCAGTGATATTATCCAGTGTGATCACAGCACTCAGCCTGGAGGCCGGTACTGAAAAGGCGGTCAATGTAGGTACCGACACAAGAAGTGAATTTTCAAAGCTGTACAGTGTGTATGACACCATTTCCACCGACTTTTATGATGAAGTCGACAATGAAGAACTGATTGAATCCGCGATTGACGGTATGGTGCAGGGTCTGGATGACCCATACAGTGAATACATGAATATGGAAGCAACGGATGCATTCCAGGAGACGGTCACCGGGGATTTTGAAGGTATCGGTGCAGAGGTCATACAGGAAGGCAACCGCATCATCATCACTTCACCGATGAGAGGCTCACCGGCGGAAGCTGCAGGCATTGAACCCGGCGATCAGATCATAGCTGTGGACGGGGAAAGCCTGGAAGGGATGAACACGACCGAAGCAGTCCAGCTCATACGCGGCGAGAAGGGGACGGATGTCGTCCTCACGATCGTGCGCGGGGAAAGCGAGCCGATGGACATCACCGTCACACGGGACACCATCCATATCGACAGCGTGACTTATGAAGAAGTCGACGGTGTCGGTCATATCAGCATCAACAGGTTCCAGCAGGGTACGACGGAAGAATTCGAGGAGAGCATCAATCAGGCGGCCGAGGATGGAATCGAAGACATCATCGTGGATTTCCGTTATAATCCGGGCGGGCTGCTTTCCGAAGCAGTGACACTGATCAACCAGTTCATCCCGGAAGATGAAATTGCACTGCTTCTGGAAGACAGTGACGGGCAACAGATGCCGCTGATGACGGAAGGCCCACACAACGAAAATACGGAAGATATGAATCTCCATATCCTCATCAATGAGGGGTCTGCAAGTGCATCGGAAGTTTTCGCAGGCGCACTGGATGACCATTTCGAAGATGTCATCATTGCCGGTACACAATCGTTCGGTAAAGGTGTCGTGCAGCAGACACAGGAGTTCAGTGATGACTCCATGCTCAAATACACCAACACGAAATGGCTGACACCCGAAGGCCGTTGGATCCATAACGAAGGCATCACCCCTGATCTTGAACTCGTGAACCCCGATTACTACAGGGTGGAGATATTGAATGAAGATGATGTGTACACTGAAGACCAGGAGAGCGAGACCGTCGTTTCCATAAAAGTCGCCCTGGAAACTTTGGGTTACGATGTGGGGACGATCAATGAAGTCTTCGATGAAACCCTGACTTCAGCGGTCGAGAGCTTCCAGGAGGATCATGACCTTGAAGCCGACGGCAACGTCACAGGGGAAACATCCCGCCTCCTCATGTCGGAACTGAGGAATCACATCAATGAAAATGATGCGCAGCTCGAGTATCTCATCAGTTATATCACCGGTGAACATGAGGCCGGGGAAATTGAAGAAATCGCAGAAGAGAATGCCCGTCATATCGAGATCCCGACTCTTGAAGAATTGCGGGAAGATGCATCAGAAAACTCAACCGAATGATAAACTTAAGTCGCACAAAATTTTGTGCGACTTTTATTGTCTCAAATCATCAAATGGTTTAAAGTTATAGCATAAACATATTACGGAGGTTGCCATGAAATCTTCACGACGCAAAGCAATATTAACCGGAGGCGGGACTGTCGGCCATGTCATGCTGAATAAACTGCTGATACCGGAGTTCATCAGCCGGAATGTAGAGCCGGTTTACGTAGGTTCAAAAGATGGCATCGAAAAGGAAATGATCAGCCCGGCATCCATCAGGTACCATTCAATCTCCAGCGGAAAATTAAGGCGGTATTTATCTTTTGAAAACATGAAGGATATCTTCAAAGTGACTAAAGGCATCTTTGATGCGAGAAGAATATTGAAAAAAGAGAAACCTGAATTTGTATTTTCAAAAGGCGGATTCGTCAGCGTGCCGGTGGTGCTTGCAGCCAAATCGTTGAACATTCCGGTCTATATCCATGAGTCCGACCTGACGCCGGGGCTTGCGAATAAGATCTCGACGAAGTTTGCGACGAAATGTTTCGTGACTTTCGAGAAGACGATGGATTATCTGCCGGCGGATAAGACCGAACTCCTCGGCCCGGTGATCAGGGAGGAGCTGTCCGGGGGAGACCGGGCTGCCGGCTACGCCATTACGGGCTTTACAGACGACAGGCCGGTTCTTTTATTCATGGGCGGCTCCCTCGGGGCAAGGTCCATCAATCAGTTCATCCGCGAGAATATCGAAGCCCTCACAAAAAATCATCAAATCATCCATTTATGCGGGAAAGGCAACGCCGATGAAGATTTGAACGGCCGTGAAAATTATATCCAGTTCGAATTTGCCGGTGAGGAGCTCGCACACCTGATGGAAATCGCGGATATAGTGATCGGACGCAGTGGCTCCAACGCCATCTATGAGCTGCTTCTCAACCATAAGCCGATGATTCTGGTTCCTCTGCCGCTCAGCCAGTCGAGAGGGGACCAGATCGAAAATGCCGAATACTTTTCCGGCCAGGGATATGCCGAGGTGATCCCCGAAGAAGATTTGACGCTTCATAATTTCCAGGAGAAAATGGAGATGATCAACAGGAACCGTGACGAAATCATCAGGAAAATGAAGCAGTATGATGGAGGTTTCAAACCGGCGATGCTGGTTGAAATGCTGCTGGAGGAGGAGGAAGTGGAGTGAGCCGTGCAAAGAAATTATCCCTGTTTTTAGTTTTCACATTGATATTCGGCGTCATTGCCGTATTCCATGAATCCAGGGCCGGGCAGTGGATCGACCGGGAAGTGTATGAGTTCATCTATGCTTCGGAAAGCTTCATCACCACCGCCCTGATGCTTGGATTCACCCAGATTGGTGAAGTGATTTCCATGATCATCCTGTCTCTGATCATGATCGCCATACTGATGCTCTATAAACTGAAGATCCATACACTCTTCCTTGTCATCTCCATGCTTACAAGCAGCATCATGATTCCTGTGATGAAGAATGCCTTTGACAGGGAGAGGCCGTCACTGCTCCGTCTGATCGACATTTCAGGCTTCAGCTTCCCAAGCGGCCATGCCACGGGTTCTTCGATATTTTTCGGGTCGCTGATGGCAATCATTCAAAAAACTTCTTTGAACAACAAAGGCATACTGTATGCGCTGTGTGGATTCTTCATATTGATGATTTCCTCATCACGGGTGTACCTCGGCGTGCATTATCCGACGGATGTGATCGCAGGCATCACCATCGGCACTGCAGTCGTCATGGGCACAAGTTATCTTCTCCACAACAAGTTCAAAAGAAGCAGTTATATATGAAAAGATTTAGATGGCAATGCAAAAAAATTTGCATTGCCATTTTCGATTGCCGCAATTATAATTAATCTGCACAATATAAAGACAAGGCGGGTGACTCCGAATGGCTGTAAATTTATATGAATCCATCACACTCGAAAATGAGAGGATCAAGCTCATTCCACTGCAGTTAAGCCATGCAGATGAACTGCAGGCAATCAACCATGAAAACATCTGGTCATATATGCTGTTCCAGGCGACCACCCTTCCATTAATGAATGAATGGATCCAAAGTGCCATCGAACTGAGGAACCAGTTGAAAAGTATACCGTTTGCGGTGGTATTGAAGACCACCGGCGAAGTCGTCGGCAGTACAAGAATCCAGCATATCGACTATGAGAAGCAGAGCTGTGAAATCGGTGCTACATGGTTCGGCACGAAAGCTCAAAGATCTTTTGTGAATTCAGACAGCAAGTACCTGCTCCTGGAGTTCTGTTTTGAAACGCTGAATATGATGCGCGTCCAGGTCCGGGTGGATGAGAGGAACGAACGCAGCGCCAAAGCAGTCGAACGTCTCGGCTTCACGAAGGAAGGCGTGCTCAGAAAAGAAAGAGCATTGCACGGTGTTCCGAGAAATCTCATCATCTTTTCGATCATTGATGATGAATGGCCTGAAGTGAAGAAAAATTTATTGATTAAACAGCAGAGTTACATGATGAATACACCAGAAATATCAGCAAGCTGACACATAATTCATATTATGTGTTTTTTTGTTTTCATATATATGATAATGGTATGATAAATCAAAGGATGTGATTAGATGAAGCATGTGCTCGTCATAGAAGATGAATTGAATCTGGCACGTTTCATAGAACTTGAATTGAAGCATGAAGGATATGCCGTGACACTCAGTGCAGATGGTGAGGACGGACTGGATAAGGCATTGAACAATGATTTCGACTGCATACTCCTCGATCTGATGCTGCCTGCGCTGAACGGACTTGAAGTGTGCAGAAGAATACGCAAATCGAAAAATACGCCGATCATCATGATCACCGCCAAAGGGGAAACGTACGACAAGGTCGTCGGTCTGGATTACGGTGCCGATGATTACATAGTGAAGCCTTTTGAAATAGAAGAACTGCTCGCACGGATCAGAGTGATGCTGAGAAGGGGGGATGCATCAGAAAATCACAGCAAAATTCTTTCCCTCCACGGCATTTCCATAGATATATCCGCCTACAGGGTGACGATCGATGATATGGAACTGGAGCTCACCAAAACAGAATATGAGCTCTTATATCTGCTGTGCAAAAATGCAGGGATCGTTTTAAGGCGGGAGCAGATACTTGAGCATGTGTGGGGGTATGACAGTGAGGTGGAGACGAATGTCGTTGACGTGTACATAAGGTACTTGCGGAACAAGCTCAAACCTTTCAATAAACATAAGATCATCGAGACCGTGCGAGGAGTGGGGTATGTGGTGAGATCATGAACAGAAACTCATTGAAATACAAATGGCTGAGGCTGTCAACGCTGATCATCTCCTTCACTTACCTGATCTTCAGTACGCTGCTGATATATTTCACCAGCCTGTACCTGCGCGATCTTGAAGAAAGGGCCCTTGACCGGAGCATGGATGAACTGCAGCATATATATGAATCCCAGCCGATCAATACGATATCCAGGAATGATATCCTTACCAGCCTTTATGATGAACAGACGATGATCCTCTACACCCGCAGCGGGAATATCGTCAGCACCGAACCCACCAATGATCTTTCCGACCTGCCGGTCGACTTCATTCCGGTGGGGGATGATGTCATCACATCCCTTGAAACCGAGGACGGCAACTATCTGGTCGGCCGTTCAAACATCGATTCGATGTATTGGAACGGTTACCTGACCGTCATCCATCCGCTTGACAACTATTACCTGATCATCCGTACAATGGTCATGATCGCTTTATTGATCGGATTCCTGTCTATATTATTCACATCGATCGTCAGCTATTTCTTCTCGACCCAGATGGTCAAGCCGATCAGGAGCATCGCCAATCAGCTTAAGAGGATAGAAGGGGAGGGTGTATCGGAAAGGTTATCTTTGAAGACCGATACCGAAGAGACGGACTATATGGTGACTTCATTCAACAACATGATGGATTCACTGGAGGAGTCATTCAACCAGCAGAAACAGTTCGTCGAGGATGCATCCCATGAACTCAGGACACCGCTCCAGATCATCCAGGGGCATCTGAAGCTGATCAACCGCTGGGGGAAGGATGACCCTAAAGTCTTAAACGAATCCCTGCAGATCTCGATTGATGAGCTGCACCGCATCAACAAGCTCGTGGAGGAACTGCTGCTGTTGACGAAGAATAACCCGAAGCAGCTTGAGGAGATTGAATCGATCAACATCGTCGATGAAATCAATTCGCGCGTCAGCAGCATGAAGAAGATACATCCGGATTACCATTTTGCGGTCGAACATACACATGATGATATAATGTTCCAGATCAACAACCATCATTTTGAACAGCTTTTATTGATATTCCTTGATAATGCTGTTAAATATGATACAGAGCATAAATATATCATTACAAGTACGGAAAAACATGATGACCATTTTGATATCATGATCAAAGATCATGGTATAGGGATTCCTGAGGAGGATCTTGAAAATGTTTTCAACAGATTTTACAGGGTGGATAAATCGAGGAGCAGACAGCAGGGCGGCCACGGTCTGGGATTATCCATCGCAAAAAAACTGATTGAAAATTATGATGGGCAGGTATGGTTCGAAAGCGAAGAAGGTAATTTTACAAAAGTTATTATCAGATTCCCGCTGAATAAAGATAAATGATAAATTAAGCGTCTTTAAAATACTAATGTATAGTGCTAAAATGGTAAATGTATAATAATTAAAACACATAATACTAAAGAGGTGCTGCAAAGATGGAAGGGAAAGCCTATGAAGAGGCGCCAGTCAGATTTGGAACGAATTTAGGTTTGATTCTTGATATTCACGATTCTTATTTGGAAAATCCGGACAGTGTCAGCGAAGAAATGCGCACATTGTTCGAAAGTCTTGGAACATCACAAGGTGGTGGCCTGGATGACAATGCGAAGCAGAATGTTAAGGGGATGCTTCGCCTGCTTGATGAAATCAGATTATTCGGACACTTGAAGGCGGATATCTATCCTGTCTACAAGCCTGATATAAAGAATGCACCCGCTCTTGATTTCAAATCGCACGGTATTTCTGAAGAACTTTTGAAAGATGTACCTGCATCTCTCGTGAGCCCGCACCTTGGTTCACTCTACGAGAATGCGAATGAGGCATTCAATCATCTGTATGAAGTCTATACGGGCCCGATTGCCTATGAGTTCATGCACATCAACGATTCAAAAGAAAGAACCTGGCTGAAAAAGACAATTGAGAACCAGGATGAAGTCAGTTTAAGTTCCGAAGAAAAAATCGAACTTTTTAAACTGCTGTCCAAAGTCGAAGGTTTTGAAAAATATCTGCACAAAAATTTTGTCGGTGCCAAGAGATTCTCCATCGAGGGACTGGATACTTTAGTACCGATGCTCGATCATCTTCTCGCCCTTATGGCCGAGAAAGAAATTCCAAATCTTCAAATCGGTATGGCTCACAGGGGCCGCCTGAACGTTTTGACACATGTCCTTCAAAAGCCTTATGAAATGATGCTCAGCGAATTCATGCATACAGACCCGATGAAGTTCCTGCCTGAAGATGATTCACTGACCCTCACTTCAGGCTGGGTCGGAGATGTCAAATATCACCTCGGCGGTTCCAAAAAGAGGACTGACAAAGGTATAGAGCAGCAGATCACTTTGGCCAACAACCCGAGCCACCTCGAAGTCGTCAGCCCTGTGATCCAGGGTAAGACGAGGGCTGAACAGGAAACGACGGACCGGAATGGATTTCCTGAGCTCGACTTCAACCGTTCACTTGCCGTCATGGTCCATGGTGATGCCGCTTTCGCAGCGCAGGGTGTCGTTTTTGAAACTTTGAACCTTGGGAATCTGGACGGCTACAGAACAGGCGGTTCCATACACATCATCGCGAACAACCGTATCGGTTTCACCACCGAGGAGTTTGATGCCCGCTCGACGGATCACGCATCTGCAGCGGCACTGAGTTTTGACCTGCCTGTCTTCCATGTCAATGCGGATAAACCAGAGCACGTGATGAGGGCGATGGAACTTGCCTTCAGGTACCGTCAGGAATTCAACAAGGATGCAGTCATAAACTTAATCGGCTACCGCCGTTTCGGCCATAATGAAATGGATGAACCGAGTACGACGAATCCCATGCTGTACAGGGAAGTCAAAGCGCATGACACGATAGAGCACATTTACGGCAACCAGCTCATTGAAGAAAAGGTCATTTCCAAAGAGGAAAAAGAGGATATCATCGACAACGCCTTCAAAAGAATGCGTGAAGCGCATGATAAGATAGATAAAAATGATACCGTTATCAAATCCTCGATCGAGGCGCCGGAAGCATTCCAGGAAGGCCTTTCAAATGAAGAAGAGCCGGAGATCACCCGTGAAAGGCTTGAGGAGATCAATGAGGCCCTGTTCGATTATCCTGAAGACTTCACCGTGTTCAAGAAGCTGAGGCAGGTGCTTGACCGCCGCAAGCTGCCTTTCGAGGACGATTCGGCACTGGTCGATTGGGCGCATGCTGAAGCGCTGGCATTTGCAACGATCAATCAGGACGGCACGCCGATCAGATTGACCGGTCAGGATTCCCAGAGGGGGACGTTTGCCCACAGGCATGCCGTGCTCCATGACTCCGAGACCGGGGAGGAATTCATTCCGCTGCACCATGTCCCTGGTGCCAAAGCCACATTCGACATCCATAACTCACCTCTGTCCGAAGCAGCAGTCGTCGGCTTCGACTATGGATACAACGTGGAGAACAAGGCAGCCATGGTCATATGGGAAGCCCAATACGGTGACTTTGCCAACATGGCGCAGGTTTACTTTGATAACTTCATGTCATCCGGAAATGCAAAGTGGGGAGAGACGAGTGGTTTCACCCTGTTCCTCCCTCACGGACAGGAAGGGCAGGGGCCGGAGCACTCGAGCGCAAGGCTTGAGAGATTCCTTCATTTATGTGCAAACTATAATATGACCGTCGCAAATCTGACGAGCACCGCAAACTATTTCTACCTGTTGAGAAGGCAGGCAAAGTATTTGAACACTGAAAAGATGCGTCCGCTTGTCATCATGACACCGAAAAGTCTGCTCAGAAACCAGATGGTCAGCGATCCACTGGACGCTTTCATCGGCAACCATTTCAGGGAGGTCATCGTTGAAGAGCATGACAAGTCCAAAGTGAAGAAGGTCGTCCTGGCACATGGCAAAATGGCTGTGGATCTGCTCTTGCACCACAGGGACAATCCATCCGATGAAGTGGTGATCGTAAGGATTGAACAGCTCTATCCGTTCCCTGATGAAGAGATCAAAGAACTGCTAGAAAGCATTGAAAATCTCGATGAAGTCCGCTTCGTCCAGGAAGAGCCTAAGAACATGGGTGCATACAGCTCCGTTTTACCGAAGATACTCGACATTTTACCGGAGAATGTAAAGCGCTCCTATGTCGGCCGTCCGGTATCGTCATCACCGGCTGAAGGCGATGCTGAAACTTACAAGAGGATACAACAAAATATCATAGAAAATGCAATGAAAGTGCAGGAGGATTAATAATGGCAGAAGTTAAAATTCCAGAACTGGCTGAATCGATTACAGAAGGGACGATTGCGTCCTGGTTGAAAGGTGTGGGTGACTCCGTAGAAAAAGGAGAAAACATACTTGAGCTTGAAACGGATAAAGTCAACGTCGAAGTGATCAGTGAAGAATCCGGTGTGATTACAGAGCTGAGGGCAGAAGAAGGAGACACTGTTGAAGTAGGACAGGTCGTCGCTGTCGTTGATGAAAGCGGTGAAGCTTCATCATCTGAGGAAAAAGAGGAGAGCACACCTTCCGAATCCAAAGACGAAGAAAAGGACGCCCCTTCCAAAGATGAAAAGAAAGACGAACCAAAAGAAGAGAAGAAAGAAGAAAGTGGGGAGGCTTCAGACGAAGGTTCCGACCGCATCGTCGCTTCACCTGCTGCAAGGAAACTGGCACGTGAGAAAGGCCTCTCGCTTAAGGAGATCAGTGCAGGAGATCCAAGAGGCCATGTCCGTTCCCAGGATGTCGAGAACCATGAGGCTTCCAAAAAGAATCAAGAAGCAGAAAGCAAAAAATCTGAAAGCAAGCCCGAGAAACAGCAGGCCAATGCACAGCCTGAAAAACCTGTCATCAGGGAGAAGATGTCAAGACGCCGTCAGACGATTGCCAAGCGCCTGCACGAAGTGAAGCAGAATACTGCAATGCTGACGACTTTCAACGAAGTGGACATGACGAATGTCATGGAACTCAGAAAGCGTAAAAAGGAAGCATTCCAGGAGAAGCATGACGGCACAAGACTCGGCTTCATGTCATTCTTCACCAAAGCTTCAGTGGCCGCCCTGAGACAGTTCCCTGCAGTGAATGCGGAAATCGACGGCGATGAAATGATCTACAAACAGTTCTACGATATCGGTATTGCAGTTTCTACGGAGGAAGGGCTCGTTGTACCGGTTGTAAGGGACTGTGACCGTAAAACCTTTGCAGAAATAGAAGCAGATATCGCCGGCCTTGCAACGAAGGCGATTGATAAAAAACTATCCCTGGATGAAATGACCGGAGGATCGTTCACGATTACGAACGGTGGTGTATTCGGATCACTCTTATCAACACCGATCATGAACGGTACACAGGCCGGCATCCTCGGTATGCACACCATCCAGAAACGCCCTGTGGCAATGCCGGATGGATCCATTGAAGTGCGTCCGATGATGTACATCGCGCTGAGCTATGACCACAGAGTGATCGACGGTAAAGATTCAGTGAATTTCCTCAAAACCATCAAAGAATTGATTGAAAATCCAGAAGATCTTTTACTTGAAGGTTAAAATCAATAAAAACAAGATACTATTTTCAGTATCTTGTTTTTATTATGTTAAAATATAGAGACTTTAATAAATGAATGGAGAATGAATGATGTTACATGAAACATGGCAGGATAATAATTTGAGGACAGTGAAGGTCAGACATACGGATGCCGAGAAATATAAAGTCAACGATATGCTGACTGAAGGCAAAACTTATACCGTGGTCAACGAGACCGAAGAGTATATATTCGTAAAAGATAATTCAGGCAAAGTCGGCGGTTACTATAAGACCTACTTCGAAGATGCGGATGAGTGAAATGGCCGGATCTAAATTCAGGCATGAAGATGAGGCGATTCACCACGATTCATTCAATATCCTGAAACTCGGCAAAAATCTGCTTTTGAAAGGGCCGACAGGGGCGGGGAAAACCCGCCTTGCAGATGACCTTGCCGTCGAATTCGGGCGTGAGATGGTGAGCATCAACTGTTCTGTCGATATTGACATGGAATCCCTGCTCGGTTTCAAGACGATTGAGTATGAAGAAGGTCAGCAGGAGATCGTCTTCGTCGATGGACCGGTTGTGCGTGCAATGAAGAATGGTCATATACTCTATATCGATGAAATCAACATGGCCAAACCGGAAGTGCTGCCGATACTCAACGCGGCCCTTGATTACCGCAGGACGTTGATGAACCCCTTGACCGGGGAGGAGATCACTGCCGATGAGGATTTCATCGTCATTGCCGCGGTAAACATCGGTTACGCCGGCACCATGCCCATGAACGAAGCGCTGCTCAACCGCTTCAATGTCGTGGAAATCGACTATGTATCCGATGATGCGCTTTTGGAAATTTTGGAAAATCAAAGTCTTCAGGATGATCCTGGCATTTTAAGGAGACTGACCGACTTCCATAAAGATCTCGTGACGATGACCAGGCAGGGCCAGATATCAAAGGAGTCATCCAGTGTGAGGAGTTTGCTGGACCTTTCAGATTTAAGCACCCTGATTCCTCCAGACAGAGCCCTGCAGCGGACGGTCACAGATAAGCTGGACAATGACCAGGAGAAGACGGCGATATACAATGCTTTTAAATTACATTTTGAGTAGTGATTAAAATATGACGTATTCCTTTATCAAATTCAACGATGAACTGGTCGATTCCAGAAATATGATGGAACTGACTGATCTTGCGCGCCTGCTTTTCAGGAACGGGGAACTGACCGTGAATGTGCAGAAGTATTCCTACTTCAATCCGTATAAGAATGTCCTGAATTTCAGTATGTTCTGGAAGCATAGGAATGATATCACTGAACTTGACGGCTTCAAACATGATATCTACACGCACTTCACTGCACCGGGAACTCTGGATTATTCCAAGTATGCTGAAATGATGACTCGTGACGGATATTTACGGCAGATATTTTTATCAATTGAATACTTCAGGTTGAGGAAAAGTGCTGTGAATGAAAGACCGGTCATCAAAAGGCTCTTAAAGGAAGGTGACGGGATTTTAAGACAGCATTATTCAAAGCACACAGAGAATTCAGCCGATGATTTCCTGCGCCATATGAACCTGAAGATCCTGCAGTACGAGGATGCCTTTGAATATTCGGGCATCCCTTTTGATATGAAGTCGGACTCCACTGAAGAAAGCATCATCAAAGCGGAAACATTCTACGATAAGATAACCAAAACACCGGGTCTCGATACTTCCAGTTTCACCCCGATACATGATATTTCCTTCAGCGACATCGATGCCTTCATTAAAAGCAATGACTTCAGGAAAGACCCCGGGGTGCTGTCTTCGGAAAATGATCAGGTCGATGAGGATGAAAAGAGCACGGTCGATACAAAGACGAGCGGGGCGGTGAAGGATGCCACTGTCCTAGGCGAAGTACAGGATGCTGCCAATGCCCGGAGGTCCAAAAGCAGGCAGGTGAACATGTATGACGATGAGGTCGATGACTACACTGAAGGTTTTGGAAGCAACCGCGGGGATAACACCTTCAGGGACAAAGCTTCGATAAACCGCCATGCCGTACTGGAAAAAATCACCCCAAAGATCAATCTGAGCGACTACCAGAAGTACAGGGAACTTTACAATCAGTATACAGGTGTGGCCAGGCAGGCGGTCGGCGACCTCCAGCAGCTTTTGAATCATAAGCAGAACGAAATCCGCATGAACCAATCGAACGGAAAATTGATGAAAAACCCGACGATGCCCATTGTCGAAGGGAGTCATAAACTGTTCGTCAAAGAGCGTTCGGAGTCGAGGGAAATTGATGCCGTCTTCACACTCGTTGTCGACCGGTCCTTTTCAATGGAACCCCACCTGGAAAATGCGATTTCGGGTGTCATCGTCTTCAATCACATTTTGAAATCACTGAATATAAAGCACAGGATCATTTCACATCACGAAGACACCTTTGAGGTCGGTCCGGAGAACTTTCCGAACAGGGTGTATGAGCATATGGATTTTGACAAATCCAATTATTATCATCCTGTATCCATACTGGATATCGATGCATCCGGTGACAACAGGGATGGTTTCATATTGAAGCATGAAATTTCCTTATTGAGGGCGCGAAGTGAAAGCGACCGTTTCATCATCATGTTCTCCGACGGTCTGCCAAGTGCAGAGGATTATAACCAGAGTGGTATAGTAGATACGCATGAGGCGGTCAATATCGCAAAAAGGGAGAACATTCATATCGTCAATGTCTTCATCAGTGAGGAAAGCGATGAACAGACCATTGAATCCATCAGGAATATATATGGCAACAACACCATCCTGGTGGCGCATGCCCATGAAATGGCACATGCAGTCGCCAATACGCTTAAAAAGATATTGTTGTCGCTTATAAATTAATTTACATCAATTGAAATATAGTCTGAAATCTGAAAGTTTAAAATCTTATGGACTTTATTGATTGAATGAGATAGAATAGTTCTATAATTTCAGATTATACGGGGGCTCACACATGGATACAAAAATGAGTACGAAAAATGTTTTTATAGTAGGTTTCATGTTATTTGCAATGTTCTTTGGTGCAGGTAACTTAATATTCCCACCGGGTCTCGGCTTTGTAAGTGGTGAATATTTCTGGCTCGCAATATTGGGCTTCGTCATCACAGGCGTCGGGCTGCCTTTACTCGGTGTCATCGTGGGGTCGATCTCCAAAGAAGGTTATAAAGAATCACTGAAAGCAATCCATCCGGCTTTTGCCGTCGGGCTGCTCGTGGTCATTTACCTGACGATCGGACCGTTCTTCGCCATACCGAGGACTGCAACGACAGCATATGAAATGAGCGTGATTCCATTCCTGGATTCGCCGAGCGGGGTATCGCTTCTTGTATTTTCACTCCTGTTCTTCATAATCGTGTTTGCACTGAGCTGGAATCCGAGATCCATTGCGGACAGCATTGGTAAAATACTTACGCCGTTACTGCTGATCTCGATTGCACTGCTTGTGATTACAGCGATTACAATGTACATAGCCAACCCTGTGAATCCTGCCGGGGAAGGGTTCAATACGGAAGCGCCATTCTCAGCAGGCTTTACGGAAGGTTACTTGACGATGGATGCAATCGCCGCGATCGCCTTTTCCGTCATCGTCCTGAATGCAATACGCGACACCGGAGTCAAAAGCAGGAAAGCACTGTTATTCGGTACGATCAAATCTGCTTCACTGGCAGCATTGCTCCTCGGTCTTGTTTATGTGTCACTGGGCTGGCTCGGTAACCGGGTCAACCTTGAAGGTACAGCACCTGATGAGCAGAATCTCGGAACCTTCCTGCTGACATATATATCAGCCGATGCATATGGCGGGTTCGGGGCAATTTTACTGGGTCTGATCGTGTTACTCGCATGTATCACTACGGGTGCGGGTCTAATCGTAGCCGTAAGTGAATATTTCAACAGCATAGTATCTAAAGTGCCTTACAGAGTGTTTGTAGTCATCTTCACATTGATATCATTCGGACTTGCAAACCAGGGACTGGATCAGGTTATAACGACAAGTGTACCTGTATTGTCCATCATTTATCCGATTGCCATGACATCCGTATTATTATTGATTGTCAGTTATTTTGTACCGACGCCGCGTCTTGCGCTTCAAATACCGGTTGTTTTGGTTCTAATCACAAGCATACTGGCAGTGGTGCACCGGAATGGATGGGCTGAGATGCCATTCCTTGAAGCGCTGCCGCTGTTCAATGCTTCATTTGAATGGATTCCTCTCGTGATCATCGGATACATTATCGGTTATCTGATTGGAATGAAGAAACCGAGAGTGACATATACTTGATTAAAATATTTTAAGCGACGCATATTGTGCGTCGCTTTTTTATTGTGAGTTATAAGTTTTTCGTATCATCACAATACTATTTCTTATGATTTATCCATGATATAATAAGATTATCTTATGATATAGAAAAGAGATGATCGGATTGAATTATATCATTCCCGTCTTTATGGACGTCATCGTCCCCATTTTGATACTTCTAGGGATTGGCCTTCTGCTTCAAAGGAAATTCCAGTTCAGGCTGAGACCGATCGCCAATCTCGTCACATATTGCTTCATGCCCGCCGCGGTCTTCATCAATATTTATCATGCAGAAATCAATTTCTCTTTGGTTATCCAGCTCTTCCTTTATTTATCACTGTTCATCAGCATTCTGATCATACTGAGCAATATTTTGAGCCGTCTGTTGAACCTGGAAAACGGGGAAGCGACCGCCCTTAAAAACAGCATTTCCCTCATGAACTCCGGAAACTACGGACTGCCGGTCAGCCAGCTGGTCTTCAGTTCGAATCCGCTCGGCGTCTCGGTGCAGATCATCGTGCTTGTTGTCCAGAACCTGCTTACATTCACTTACGGGCTTTATAACTTGATTTCCGCTTCAAAATCGATCATCGAGCTGCTCCGTGATCTGCTTAAACTGCCAATCATACATGCGCTCGCGATTGCGATTTTGTTTAAAATATTCGATGCACCGATACCAACTTTCCTGCTTGTGCCGATTGAACAGCTGGCAGGCGGATTCGCCGCTCTCGCCCTGATTCTGCTCGGTGCACAGCTTGAAAGCATAAAGATCCGCACATTCCATAAAGTGATTCCCTGGAGCCTTTTCGGACGCCTGGTCATCGGGCCGGTTGTGGCGCTGATTTTAATATTCACGATAGGGCTTGATGGTGTCATCGCACAATCACTGTTCATTGCAAGTGCCTTCCCGACGTCCAGGAATACAGCAACCCTTGCACTGGAATACGATGTTGAACCTGAACTCCATGCCCAAATTGTACTTTACAGTACACTGCTGAGCAGCATCACAGTGACATTCGTCATTTTCCTTTCGATGCAGCTGTTCTAAAACGATAAAAAAACGGTGCATCCCATTGTGGGATGCACCGTTTTTCTGGTCAGTACCTGTGTTCTTCCTTCAGCTGCAGCAGTCTCTTCTTCAGATCTTCTTCCATTTGAACGAGTTCTGTCTCCGCTTCTTTACGTTTCTGGGAACCTTCTGCCTGGATCTGGAGTGTCTCTTCGATGGTTGTGACAAGGTTTTCCTGAGTCGTTTTCAGTGTTTCTATATCCACGATACCCCGTTCATTTTCACGCGCTGTGCGCAGGGAATTCTGCTTCAGCATCTCTGAGTTTTTAGTCAGCAGATCATTGGTGGTGTTGGTCACTGCCTGCTGTGCCTTCGATGCAGACTCCTGGCGGAGCAGGGTGAGTGCAATCGCCATCTGGTTTTTCCATAAAGGAATGCTTGTCAGTATGGAACTCTGTATCTTTTCGGCGAGTGTCTGGTTGATGTTTTGTATCATCCTGATCTGTGGTGCCGACTGCAGGGTGATCTGCCTTGAAAGTTTCAAATCATGAATCCTTTTTTCAAGACGGTTCAAATACTGCATCATGTCATTGACGTCCTGGACATCCATTTGATTTCCGGATTCATCCGCCTTCGCCCTCAATGCAGGCAGAACTTCTGATTCTATTTCTTCCTTCTTCAGCTCAGCCGCTGCGATATAGATGTTTATCGCGTCGAAATAATCTTTGTTCTGATCATATAAATTATCAAGCATGTGTACATCTTTGATCAGCACTTCTTTAGCGTGTTCCAGCTGTATGCTGATGCGGTCCACCTGGGAAGCGACGCTCTGATGCTTCGAAATCAGTTCATTGACTGATTTTTTCATTCTGCCGAACAGACGGCTGACTATATTCTTTTTCTCATTCGTCAGCTCATCGGGATCAATCTCTTTCAGCTTCTTCATCAGGTTCTCAAGTGTATCGCCGATGGGGCCGACATCTTTCGACTGGACTTCGTTCAGCATCTGATGGGAGAACTTGGACAACGCCTGCTGGGCGTTGGAACCATAGGTGATGAGTGCATCATTGTCGAGAGGCTCGATCTTTGATTTTATATCTTGGATGCGCTTCATATCTTCTTCGCTGAACTGTTCTTTGAAAGTGGTCAATACATTGTTTTCCCTCTCCCCGCCGGTTTCTGCCTTTTCCGGCTGCAGGGCAGGGTACTCTGAAGTTGACGCCGTGCTAAACGGATCACTCAGAAGCTGATCCTTCAAATCATTATCATTTTTCTGATTCATTATTGTCACTCCTAAACACTTTTACTTTTTCCCTTTCCTGTCTGGGGATGCTGACCTCTTCCCGTTCCTGGTCAGAAATATTCACCTTTTGCTCATCCATTTTGTTTTCGAGCTGCATGTTCCTGCCGGCCCGTTTCCTGTTCAGGCTGATGAGGTCCTTTTCGACTTCCAGTGACTGGTAAGCCGGACGGTTCATATGGGAGAGGTTGGATTGCAGCGTCCGCTTCAGCTCGAGCATGGACAACCTCGTCTCATGCAGCTTGATTTTTTCCTCCTTGGATTTCCCCGGCATCCTGTATAAGAACAAGTACTGTTCGATGGTATTCACCGCCGAGTCCAGATTGGAATGGAAGAACTGCTGTACATTGTAAAAGACTTTTGGATCATCTTCGACTGTAGTGACGATGGATTTGACTATGCGGTTGATATCGAAGATGAGCTTTGCATCTTTCAACGTACGTATATTGTAGTAGCTCTGCCTGAGACGGTTCATCTTTTCTTTTGCTTCTTTCAGTTGGGACCGTATATACTTATACTCACTTTTATTCAAACCGTACTCCCTCAGCTGCCTGTTGAAACTGACAGACTGGGTGGGGAAGTAAGCTGCAAAAAATCCACCTGTACCGACCAGCAGGTCAAAGAACAGATGAAGATCCAGAGCAAGCATTGATGCCAGACCGGTCACGATTGAAGTCGGTATGGCGACTAAGGCTGCAGTCCAACGTGAAATGTTGAATTTCATATGTTAACACCTGCAATCATCATAAAGTTTTAAAGTCAGTGTATTTCTCTTCCGGTTCTGCAGAATTCACTGTATACTCTTCTATACGGGATGCAGGCGCAGGACCGTCAACCACCTCATCAATGAACCGTTCAAGAGACGAGACTTCTCCTTGTGCGAACACTTCGACATCCGCCGTCAAATTTTTGGCATATCCCTTTATCCCGTATCGATCAGCAATGGTTTTAGTGTGGTACCTGAACCCGACACCCTGTACTCTTCCACTTAAAGTAATCAATCTAGCTTCCATGTTCCCACCTCTTATTAACAATTATAAAAGTTTCTGCTTGATATTGCTAATTATTCGCGTATATAATATGACTATTATCTTAATGAACCGGTTAGGAGTTTTAAAAATGTATCAAGTGGCCGTTTTAAAAGCTGATTATGAAGGTTGGTGGCTATTTGAAGGATGGCAGGAAGATCTGACCGACATCAGGAATTTCGATTCCGAGGATGCCATGATCCGGTATTACAGACAGCTTGTGGAAGAAATGACCGCGGAATTTCATTCCTGTCAGAAAGGCAAGTATGGCCTCTGCGCTTTTTTCAATGCATGTGAACTGGAATACTGCGAAGAGTGCGAAGAGGATCTGCAGATTTATTATACTCCGCTTTGTCTTAAAGACAGAGAATTCCTGGAAGTCCGGACAAATATGAATATTTAATGAATTTGTGTTTGCAAAAGTGTACTATCTTTAGTATACTTTACATATCAATAAGCAATAGAAACATGTTTAGGAAAGACTAGATTTTCTACTTTTTCAGGACTATGATTTTATTTGCTATTGTAATATAGTCTTTTGGAGGAACAATCAATGAAACAAGGTACAGTAAAATGGTTTAATGCAGAAAAGGGTTTTGGCTTTATCGAAATTGAAGGAGAAAACGACGTATTCGTTCATTTCTCAGCAATCAATCAAGAAGGCTACAAATCTCTTGAAGAAGGTCAATCAGTAGAATTCGAAGTAGTTGAAGGCGACCGCGGTCCACAGGCTGCAAACGTTGTTAAACTATAATTAAAAAAATAGTCAACGATTGTCATAAATTGTCAATTGAACTCCGTCACTGTTAGTGGCGGAGTTATTTATTTGAATGAATAAAAACCCCCGTTCATCGGCTCAAAGAGCAAATGGACGGGGGTTTCTATGTTCCATCTTCAATATTCCATGAGGACATCATTCTGTATGAGCTGATCGAGGGTCTGTCTTTTGATGACTTCTTTGACGCCGTCGGCTGCAATGAAGACTACGGCTGGCTTCAGCATCTGATTATAGTTCGAAGCCATCGAATAATGGTATGCGCCTGTCGTTTTGACAGCCACAAGATCCCCGCGCTTTATATTCGCCGGCAGGGGTTTATTTTTGCCTATGATGTCACCGGACTCGCAGAGTTTGCCGACGACATTCGCAAGAGTGTCCCCTGAGTCGTCCGGACGCTGTTTAACGGGTATGATATCATATTCGGCCCCGTAGAGCGGGGTGCGTATATGGTCGCTCATACCGCCGTTTACAGAGACGTAGCGGCTGACGCCCGGTATATCCTTCACCGTGCCGACTTCATATACCGTAATCGCCGCTTCAGCTGTTATCGAGCGGCCGGGTTCGATGATGACATGCGGCATGCTGAAGCCGTACTGCGACGTCACTTCTTTCAGCCGGGTGAAGATTTCATCAAACCCTTCTTCCACAGGGAACCTGATATCTTCATCTGTATATCGCACACCGAAGCCGCCGCCCATATTGAGGATTTCAATCTCTATCCCATGGTCATTCAGCCAGTCGTAGACGGCCGTCAGTGCATTGACGAACGGGGCCGGGTCGGACAGCTGCGAACCGAGATGGTAATGGATGCCCTTGAAATCGAGGTTTTCCACTTTTTCCATTTCCTTCACAGCTTTCAGCGCCGTGCCGTCTGCAATAGACAAGCCGAATTTGCTGTCGGTCTGTCCCGTGGATATGAATTCGTGCGTGTCCACATCGACACCCGGATTGACCCTGAGCAGGACATTCACAGGTGAATCTGCAATATCATCGAGGAGGGCGATTTCGTCGAGTGAATCAATGATGAATAAAGTGACCCCCTGGGCTAGGGCAAATTCCAGCTCTTCAGGTGTCTTATTGTTACCGTGGAATTTGATTTTCCCCGGATCGATGCCTCCCTTGATGGCAGTATATAATTCCCCTGAGGAAACCACATCGATTTCCATATCCTCCTCTTTCAGCAGCTGTATCATCTGAAGGGAAGTGAAGGCCTTCGAAGCATAGGAGACCGAGTAATGCTCCACATGTGATGAAAGGACTGTGTGGTAACTTCTCATCATCCCCCTCATATGGGCTTCATCATAGATGATGAGCGGTGTGCCAAAACGTTCAGCGAGACTTGTGACGTCCTGGCCGCCAAACTGCAGTTTATCATTATGGTATTCAAGACTCATTTGTGATCTCCTTCGTTAAAGTATTATAATTCAAGGTCGCGAGCTGTTCCGAATTTGCACCGACACCTTTGAATGTATATTCATCAAGGCGCATTTCAGGGTGGTAAATATATACTCTGTCGCCGGTTGCGACTGTCTCATCCACTTCGACGATCATATGGCTCATCATCAGACTGACGATGGGGTAGCGCCGCCCGTTGATCAGGCAGTCGTATTCCGCACGTTTCCTGAGCACACCGTCGCCGTATCCGATATCGACGATCGCAACTTTGGTCCTGCGCCCTGCGACAAAAGACCCGCCGTAGCCCATCGGCATATTCTCATCCATATCCCTGATCTGCACCACCGAGGAATAAAGTTCGAAAGGCTGTACGAACATCTCATCATTCAAACCGGAGTAGGGCTTGGAGCCGTATAAACCGATCCCGAGCCTTGTATGTGTATGGCCCGGAAGAAGACCGTCCCGGACGAAGCTTGCGGTATTCTGGGAATGTACAAATTCCGGAGTGATATCGAGCCTGTCAAATCCCGCCAGGAACCCGAGCCAGTTTTTCCGTTCTATTTCATAATTGCCGTCAAATTCATCCGCATAGCCGAAATGGCACCATAATCCCTCGAGGAAGAAACGTTCAGCTTCATCCATTTGGGCCTGATGATGCAGCACTTGTTCAACTTCTCCAAAATTGTCAAAGCCCGACCGGTTGAACAACCCGGCATATTCGATATGAACACTGATGCCGGCAAGTTCCTCCTGGTACTTTTCATAATATGCGAGGGAGGGGAGGGTGATGCTCAGATCGAGCCTTCTCACGCTGGCGAATTCAGTGGTGGGATTGAGTAAAAACACCATCGAATCATCAGTCATTTTCCTGATCGCTTCCGCCTCTTTCAAGGATGTTGTTGCAAAAGCGCTGATGCCTGCTTCCAGGAATGCTTCCACCGCAAGCTCGAGGCCGAAGTTGTAGGCATTGTTCTTGACGACCGCAATGGTCGGGATGCCCTCCCGGACCCGGACAGCCTGTGAAACCAGTTGTTTTCTGTCTATAGTCAGTATTCCGCTCATATCTTTAACCTCAAAACTTGTAGTTCTTCAATATATTTTCATAGTAATCCGCCACACGGAGGAGCACTGCTTCATCAAAGTTGAACGTCGGGGTATGGAGGCTGCTCGTGAACCCTTTTTCTTCATTTCCGGCACCGATGAAGACGAAGTACGTCGGTGCGACTTCACTGTAAAAGCTGAAATCCTCTCCAAAGAGATAAGGTTTCTCCTTGATCACCGGCTCGAACCCGGAGGCTTCCAGGCTCTGATGGACAAGGGGCCTCAATACCGGATCATTTTTGACAGGCGGATAACCTTCATTGTATGTCACTTCGACTTTACAGCCATAAAGGTTTTCCACACCCGCCCTGATCTTTTCCATCCGGCTTTTGATCAACGCGAGATCATTTTCTTCGTAGGTGCGGATCGTCCCTTCGAGATAACCGTTTGACGGTACTGTATTGATCGCTTCCCCGGCATTCATCTGCCCGAGATGGATGATATTCCGGTTCAGGCCGTCGAGGTGGAACTGCTGTATCTGCGAAATTTCACGGGTGGTGAACATCAGTGCCTCTATGGCCGATTTACCGTTGTGCTTACTGGCAACATGGGCGGATTCACCTTTGATGTAAAAACGGTACTCCGTGGCACTTGCCGTCATTTCATGGTCCCTGAAAAGGGCGAGACCGGTCTTTTCATCCGGCATCATATGTATGCCGAATATGGCATCGATCTCTTTTTTAGCGGGCCAGCTGTCGATCAGCTGCTTTGCACCGGCCATCGTCTCTTCGCTCGGCTGGAAAATGAAATGGCAGCTGTGGGGGAGTTTCCCTTCATCATATAAAGACTTGCACCGCTTTACAAAGAGGAGCAGGGCGGCTGTATGCCCGTCGTGCCCACATGCGTGCATCACACCGTCATTTCTGCTTCTGTAGGGGACATCGTTCTCTTCATGTATCGGCAAAGCATCAATATCTGCACGGAACCCAAGCGTGATGTCACTTTCACCTTTTAAATACGCAACCACCCCGGTAGGGAGTGGTTGCGTATAGGTGACACCCAGAGATTCAAGAACCTCTATGATATAAGATGTTGTTTCGAACTCATTCATGCTGAGCTCCGGATTTTCATGCAGATGTCTGCGATGTCCGGTGACAAATTCAAGTTCAGTCATTGAGCTTCCTTAGCGCCGAAACGATCTCTTTTTTGGAATCGGAAACTTCGCTTGCCTGTTTGATGACTTTGGCCGGCGTGCCTGCGACGACTGCACCTTCAGGTACGTCTTCGGTCACGATGGCGCCTGCTGCAACAATCGCGCCTTTGCCGACACGGACACCTTCAAGTATCACTGCGTTTGCACCGATCAGCACATCATCTTCAATGACGACTGGTGACGCGCTTGGCGGCTCGATGACGCCTGCAAGCACTGCACCTGCACCAACGTGGACATTTTTGCCTGTTGTTGCACGTCCGCCGAGTGAAGCGTTCATATCCACCATAGTACCTTCACCGACGATTGCGCCGATGTTGATCGTTGCACCCATCATGATCACTGCTCCATCTTCGATGACGGCATGCTCACGGATGAATGCACCCGGTTCGATTCGTGCTTTTGTATTTGTAAGATCTTTTAATGGAATAGCGGAATTTCTGCGATCCTGCTCAATTTCAATCTCCGTAAAAATATCTTCATTCTGCTGATGGAATTCCTTGAACTCCTCATAATCGGCAAATATCGTCTTTGAGCTCTTGCATCCAAAAACTTTGAAGCTTTCAGGGAATGTGACATCCCCGAAATTGCCGTTTGCGTATACTTTTACAGGTGTTTCCTTCCTCGCATCCGAGATGTACTGAATGATTTCCTCTGCTGTAAACTTTTCCATTAATTATTCTCCTTTGAACAAATTATTATAATCATAAAAGCCGTTGGCCTTGTGCTGAAGCACCTCTGCCGCCTTGATCGCACCATTTGCGAAAATCTCCTTCGACTGGGCGCGGTGCCTGATTTCTATCACTTCATCCAGGCCGGCAAACAGGGCGGTGTGGTCGCCGACAATGGTGCCGCCACGGATGGCTGAAACGCCGATTTCTTTGGCGTCCCTCTTCTGATAGACATCTGAGCGGTCATACACTGCATGACTGTCGCTACGGTGTTCAAGTGCTGTATCCAGAAGCTTCACCAGGGTGCCGCTCGGGGCATCGACTTTTTTGTTATGATGCGCTTCGATCAATTCCAGATCGAAATCTTCCAGCTGTTCCAGTGCACTGGCCAGAAGATTATTAAGCACATGTACACCATAACTCATATTCGCGCTGAAGAACACCGGTGCGCTTTCACTTCTTGCTTTCAATGTCTCGACGATTGTATCTTTTTCACCTGTCGTCGCAACGACCAGGGGCGTTTTGAAATCTTCCTCAATCAGAGGGAGGAGGAGTTCGGGATTTGAAAAGTCGATTGCGACATCCGCCTCCGCTTCATCGATGGATTCAAACGCGGGATAATCTGAGTTGTTGTTACGGGCAATCACACCGGCAATTTCATGACCTGCTTCGAGCAGCAGACGTTCGGTGATCTGATTCATTGCGCCGTAGCCGATGAGTAACACCTTCATACTTTCGATCCCTCTTTGAATGCTTCATAAGTTTCCACAATTTCCGTGCGCATTTCTTCCTCCGCAGGAAGCAGTGGCAGCCTCAGTTCATAGTTGCCGAACCCGAGCTCGCTTGTCAGCACTTTGATCGGAATCGGGTTCACATCCACCTGTACGGCTTCAATCAAAGGCATGAGGCTTGTGAATGTGTGTCTTGCATTATGGTCGCCCTTCGTCATTCTCGTGTATACGTCCTGCAGCTCGCCCGGGATGACGTTTCCGACGACACTGATCAGCCCTTTGCCGCCGATCTGAATGAAATCTGCGAAATTATCATCATTGCCGCTGTACAGGGAGAACTCTTCCTGGTTGATCATATTCATAAGTTTGATTGTATAGTTCAGATCCCCGACTGCATCTTTCAAAGCGACGATGTTCGGGTGACTGCTCAGCTCGACCACGGTCTCCGGTTCGATCGTCATGCCCGTGCGTGCCGGGACATTGTAGAGGATCACCGGAATGTCGATTGCATCCGCAATTGCGGTAAAGTGGGCGATAAGCCCTCTCTGGTTGGCTTTGTTGTAATACGGCGTGATGAGCATCACCCCGTCGGCGCCGGCATCTGCCGCATATTTTGAAAGCTCGATGGAATTCCTGGTGGAATTGGTGCCTGTGCCTGCGATGACCGGCACGCGTCCTGCAGCGGTATCGATACCCACTTTGATCAATGTTCTGATTTCCTCGCCTGTAAGGGTCGGGGATTCACCGGTGGTGCCGTTCACGATCAATGCCTGCGCGTCGTTTTCTATAAGGAATTCTATATGTCTTCTGAATGCGTCGTAATCCACTTCGTCGTTATTGAACGGGGTCGTCATTGCAACGCCGATACCTTCAAAAATCGGATTCATATATAACACTCCTATTAATTATTTATCATCCATGATTGATTTCAGGATCTGAACCGTGTTCTGTGCAGCACCCTTGAGCAGGTTGTCGCCGACACACCATACATGGAATGTATTCGGAAGAGTAGGGTCCCTGCGGATCCTGCCGACGAAGATCTCAGGACGGTCTGCAGCATCAAGCGGTGTCGGATATTCGTTTTCGGCAGGGTTGTCCATCAGTACGATATGCGGATGGTCTTCAAATGACTGCTTGACTTCTTCAACGCTCGCTTCTCTGCCCAGAGTGACGTTCATCTGGACTGCATGGCTGTTCATGATCGGAACCCTGACGCATGTCGCAGTGACTTCAATCGAATCATCCTCAAGGATCTTCTTGGTCTCGTCGATCATCTTCTTCTCTTCTTTTGTATAACCGTCATCCAAAAAGTCATCTATATGCGGCAAGACGTTATTATGGATTGGACGCGGGTAAGTGGTCGGTTCAGCGCCTTTGGCACCTTCCTCGAGGTCCCGTATGCCGCCTTCACCCGAACCGGAAACGCTCTGGTAGGTTGCATAGTGCACGCGTTTCACCCCGAATTTATCCTGCAGGGGCTGCAATGCCACAACCGACTGGATTGTAGAGCAGTTGGGATTGGCGATGATGTTCCGCTTGAATTTCGGTTTATTGATTTCAGGAACAATCAGGTCGATATCTTCCTTCATTCTCCAGAAGCTCGAGTTATCGATGACGATTGCGCCGCTTTCTTCGAACAGAGGGGCAAATTTCTCACTCGTTGAACCGCCGGCACTCATGACAACATAGTCATACTTTTCCTTTGCCGCTTCTTCGGTCAATTCCTGAATCGTGTAAGTTTCACCGCCGACCTCGACTTCTTTGCCTGCAGAACGTTTCGAGGCAAATAAAACCAACTCATCATATTTTATTTCATAACGCTCCAGCATTTCTATCAATTTACTGCCTACAACACCGGTAGCTCCGACAACTGCAACACTTACCATCAAAATTCCTCCTAATATAGTATTAAAGAACGAGATCATCCAAGATAATAAAAAAACAAGCCCGGTGTGCCGGACTTGTTTAAAGTGTTATATACAAGTGATGCACTCCATTATCTTTAAAATAATGACAAGCCAGTAGCTCTTAACCTTCTGGCCCAACAGCCCATTCCCCGAAGAATGGACCATTTCGGCATCTTACCCTTTCACTTATATGATTCCCGGGAATCAACTGACTAATAAGTTACTGATGATGGATGCGCCTCATCTCGCTATTTAATTATTAAATGTCATTATACACGTTGATTGTGATAAAGTAAACCTTAAACTTTCAAAACGCCTTTATCCTTCAAATACTCCTCGTAGGTCGATTCTTTGACGATTGCACCTTCAGGCTTGATCTCAAGCACTTTATTGGCGATCGTATTGATGAATTCGAAGTCGTGGGAGGTGAAGATGATGGAGCCTTTGAACTTCTTCAGCCCTTCGTTCACGGATGTGATGCTCTCCAGGTCAAGGTGGTTCGTCGGTTCATCCAGCAAAATGACGTTCGCTTTCGACAGCATCATCTTGCTCAGCATCGCACGCATCTTTTCCCCGCCGGACAGGACGCTTGCCTTTTTCTTCGCTTCTTCACCGCTGAACAGCATCCTGCCGAGGAAGCCGCGGATGAACGTTTCCGTCTGCTCATCTTCCGGTGCATACTGGCGCAGCCATTCGACGAGGCTCGTATCGACACCTTCGAAGTATTCAGAGTTGTCTTTTGGCATGTAGCTCTGCGAGGTCGTCACGCCCCATCTGACTTCGCCTTCGTCGGGCTCGACTTCTCCTGCAAGGATGCGGAGCAGGGTGGTGCGGGCGATTTCCGTATGGCCGATCAGTATGACTTTGTCATACGGATCCAACGTGAAGCTCACGTTATCAAGCACTTTTTCCCCGCCGATGGAATGCGTGAGGCCGCTCACATACAACAGCTCATTGCCGATCTCCCGTTCCGGTGTGAAATTGACGAACGGATATTTCCTGGAAGACGGCTTGATATCCTCAAGCTCGATTTTCTCAAGCGTCTTCTTACGGCTTGTCGCCTGCTTGGACTTGGACGCGTTTGCGCTGAAGCGTGCGACGAAATCCTGGAGTTCCTTGATCTTTTCTTCTTTTTTCTTATTCTGATCCTGTGCCATCTGCAGTGCAAGCTGGCTTGACTGGTACCAGAAATCGTAGTTTCCTACATACAGTTCAATCTTTCCATAATCGAGGTCCGCAATATGTGTACATACGTTATTCAGAAAGTGACGGTCGTGGGAAACGACGATTACCGTGTTCTCAAAATTGATCAGGAAGTCTTCGAGCCATTGTATCGCTTCGATGTCCAAACCGTTCGTCGGCTCATCAAGCAGCAGTACATCAGGGTTGCCGAACAGGCTTTGTGCAAGCAGCACTTTCACCTTCTGATTGTTCTCAAGCTCGGACATCTTCTTATCCACAAGAGAGGAATCTATACCGAGGCCGTGGAGCAGGCTTTCTGCATCACTTTCCGCAGTCCATCCGCCCATTTCGCCGAATTCGCCTTCAAGCTCGGCGGCGCGGATCCCGTCCTCATCGGAAAAGTCCGGCTTCATATAGATCTCATTTTTTTCCTTCATTATGCTGTACAGCTGCTCATGTCCCATCAGGACGACATCAATGACCTTCTCATCTTCATAACCGTAGTGATCCTGCTTGAGGATGGCAAGGCGTTCATCTTTACCCATCGACACATGGCCGCTCTGGGCATCCATTTCCCCGGACAGGATTTTAAGAAATGTCGATTTTCCTGCACCATTCGCCCCGATCAGTCCATAACAGTTCCCCGGTGTGAATTTGATATTCACATCTTCAAAAAGCTTACGGTCACCAAAACGTAAACTTACGTCACTTACTTGTAACATACACATTCTCCTTAAATATATTCCTTAAGCGATAATACCACAAATATGGTACCATTGAAATAACTTAGTAAGAGGAGACAATATGATGAAACAGGAATATCAGCAACTGGCCGATATCATTGAAAAATCTGATAATGTCGTTTTTTTCACGGGTGCGGGAGTTTCTGTGGCGAGCGGCATCCCGGACTTCAGAAGCATGGGCGGCCTGTTCGATGAAATTTCAAAAGAAGGCCGCTCTCCGGAATATCTGCTCAGCATCAACCATCTGGAGGATGACCCGGACAGCTTCATCCGTTTCTATAAGAAGCGCCTGCTGCTTGCCGATAAATCCCCGAATGCCGTGCATGAATTCATAGCGGATCTTGAAGCCCGAGGCAGATCGGAAGGTGTCATCACCCAGAACATCGACGGCCTGCATGAGGATGCCGGCAGTAAGAAAGTCGACGCGCTGCATGGCTCACTGAGCCGGTTTTACTGCATAGAATGCAGGGAAACATACCATAAGGCGGAGATCATCGAACAGGATATATCCTACTGCCGATGCGGCGGGGTGGTGCGGCCGGACATCGTATTGTACGGGGAGGCACTGGATGAACTGACGGTGATGAGTGCAATGGCTAAACTGCAGAAGGCGGATACGCTGATCGTCCTCGGGACATCGCTCGTGGTCAATCCGGCAGCCTACCTTACCACTTATTTCAGAGGTGATGATTTCGTGATCATCAACAAGGACAGCACACCATTCGATGATGAAGCGACACTCGTGATCAATGACGACATGACGGAAGTAATTAACGCAATCAGATGACTTGAATTATAGGGGACAGAGCTATGGAAAACATATCAGGAACAGTACAATTTTTAGAAGTGATCAAAAAAGAAGGTTCGACATATCATTTGGTATATGAGAAGAATACCTTCATCCGGATGAATGCATCGGCAACCGATCAGGAATTCGGCATCGGCGATGAAATCAGCGCGTTCATCTATCCGAACAGAAGTGGCGAGCTTTTTGCTGTGCCGATGGTGCCTGACGTCGCAGTGGGGAAATTCGGCTTTGCGGAAGTGACGGAAGTGAACAGGGACGGGGCATACATCAACATCGGCTCCCCGAGGGACATCCTCATCCCGTGGGTGGATCTGCCAAAAGTGAAGGAAGTATGGCCGAAACCCGGCGATAAGGTCTACACACAGCTGCGGGCGGAATCCGACAACCAGCTGTACGGCAAACTGATTTCAGAAGAAGAAATGGCAGAACGGTTCACCCCGGTGGCGCAGGACGGCTTTGAAGCCATCAAGAACAAATGGTTCGAAGCAAGACCGTACAGGCTTTTGAGGATCGGAACATTCCTGCTGACGGAGGAAGGGCATAAAGTTTTCGTCCATGAATCCGAAAGGGAGAAAGAACCGAGGCTCGGTGAGCTGGTGAAGTTCAGGGCAATCGGCATCAATGAAAAAGGCGAGATCAACGGTTCATTCTTACAGCAGGCGTATAAGAGGATGGACGATGACGCTGAAAAGATCCTCGATTACATCAGCAAAAATGACGGCATGATGCCGCTCTCCGATAAATCGGATCCTGAAGACATCAAAGAGGCATTCAACATGTCGAAGGGCGCATTCAAGCGTGCACTCGGCCGCCTGATGAAGGCGGGCCGCGTGGAGCAGAAAGACGGCAATACATATTTGAAGTAGATTCAAATATGGAAGACTATAACCATAAAATGAAAATCCCGCACACCTTCTCCAAAAGAGACGGATGTGCGGGATTTTTATATATTTTTAAGTGACTCATTATTCCGAGCCGCTTCCATGCAGCCTGCGGATGATTTCTTTTTCCTCTTTCGGCTTCTTCATGAACAGTGCCAGTATAAAGGCGGTGAATGCAAGCAGTGTACTGCCCATGAACGCCCATTCAAAACCGACGACCTGCGCCATATCTACTGCAACCGATTCAGATACGGCGCCATCCGGGGTGAAGCTTCCGGCTCCCATGGCAACAAGTGTGATCAGTATTGCCGTCCCGATGGCTGCAGATATCTGCTGGAGGGTATTCGTCATCGCGGAAGCGTGGGAATACCATTTCGGCGGCAGCTGGTTGAGTGCGGACGTCACCACCGGCATCAGTGCCATGGACAAACCGAACATGCGGACTGCATAAATCACCGTCAGATAAGTGAATGTCGTCTCCAGGGACAGGTTGGTGAACATGAATGTCGTCACCGTCACGATGCCGAGTCCTGTGAGCGCCAGATACTTGGCACCGTAACGGTCATACAGCCGTCCCGTGACAGGGGACATGAGGCCGATGACGATTGCGCCCGGCAGGAGCATCATGCCCGATTCAAGCGGTGAAAAGTCCAGGACGTTCTGCATGAACAGCGGCAGCAGCGTCTCCGCCCCGATGAGCGATACCATCACCGTCATGGAAATCAGGATGGCGAGCGTGAATATTTTAAACTTGAAGACCCTGAATTCAAGAATCGGTGTCTTCAATATAAGCTGTCTCCACACGAACATGCCGATGATGAGCACGCCTAGGAGGAGGGTGGTGATGACCACCGGACTTGTCCATCCCTGGTTTGAAGCGATGCTGAAACCGTACAGGAATGAACCGAATCCTGTCGAGGACAGGATGATCGAGAGGACGTCTATCTTCGGTTTCCTGAGATCCGTCACGTTACGGAGGAACAGGTGGGCAACCACCATCGTGATTCCAACGATCGGGAGCACCGTGATGAATAATGACCGCCATGAAAAGAACTCCAGCAGGACGCCTGAGAGTGTCGGGCCGATCGCCGGACCGAAAGCAATCACGATACCGATCAGACCCATTGCGGTGCCGCGTTTATGTACCGGGATGATTGCAAGCAGCACAGTCATCAGTAATGGCAGCATGATGCCGGAACCGGACGCCTGTACAATACGCGCAAACAGGAGCACCGGATAAATCTGGGCCGTCGCAGCGATTGCCGTCCCGAGACCGAAAAGGCCGATTGCTGTGAGGAATAGTCCCCGGGTGGAAAAGCGGTCGATCAGAAATGCCGATATGGGGATCATGATGCCGTTCGTCATCAGAAACGCGGTCGTCATCCACTGGACTTCAGCCTGTGTGATATTGAAGGCCGCCTGTATGGAAGGGAGGGCCGTGGCAAGTAAAGTCTCGTTGATGATGCCCATGAACGCACCTGTCAGCAGAGCTGCAATCATCAGTGCCTTATCTTTTTGGGGTAAGTCCCAGGAATTCTCATTATTCATATTTTTTCTCCTTTTGTTGTAAAACCTGCGAAGCGCAAGAAGGAGCATACCACAGAAAAAATATTTAAAGCAATCAATTGAACCAGGTAATTTTACATATAAAAAATGCATGGCACACGCCATGCATTTCATCTTCTATTCTTCTATTTCCCCGGTCAGCTTCTCGAGTTCATCCACCAGCTCACCGATGTAAGCAATCGTATCCTTCAGCGGCTGATCGGTCCTCACATCGATGCCGGCCATCTGTGCGAGTTCCACAGGCGGTTTCGTCCCGCCGGCTTTCAGGACCTTCAGCCAGTCATCCACGGCCGGCTGGCCTTCATTTAATACACGTTTGCCCATTTGGGTCGCAATCGTCAGGCCGGCGGAGTAGGTGTAAGGATACAGTCCCATATAATAGTGGGGCTGCCTCATCCATGTCAGTTCGGCATTCTCCGAGATGACGACATCATCACCCCAGAACTCCTCGATGACCTGACGCTTCAAGGCATTCAGGTCGGCTGCACTGATGCTTTCATGATTGTCGACCTTCTTATAGACTTCACGCTGGTAAGCCGCTTCCAGCAGATGGGTGACGAAGTTATGGTAGTAAGTCCTCGAAATGATCGAACTGATGACCCAGCGCTTGAATTTCGGGTCATCCGAGTTTTCAAGCAGGTGATTCGCCATCAGCATTTCATTCATCGTGCTCGGCGCTTCTATGAAGTACATGCTGCTTCTCGCATCGAACACATTCTGCTCACGGTTGGCATTGTAGAAATGTCCCGCATGACCCAGCTCATGGGCCAGCACGAATACTTCCGTCATCAGAGACGTCCATGATATAAGAATGAAGGGATGATAGCCGTAAGGGCTTGAGCAGAAGGCACCGGTCGATTTCCCTTTATTCTTCACGAAGTCGATCCATCTCTCATCATAAGCACGGTTCAGCATCTCCGTGTAATCCTCACCCATTATGCTGAGGGCATCCAGTATATACTTGCGTGAATCTTCGACGCTGATTTCGGGTTCGCTTGCCGGGTCCAATGAAATCTTCAAATCCTCGTAGCGCATTTCATCCAGACCGTTCACTTTCTGCAGAAGCTTTGCATATTTCCGCATATGGGGCGCAAGATCCTTCATGATCAGGTCGATCTGGCGGTGATAGAGCTCACTGTCCACTTCCTGGCTGTGGAGGAGATAATCAATCACCGAATCGAAGCCCCTCAAATCGGCGGTCGTCTTTTCCTGCTTCAGATGTATTTCATACGTGCCGGCAGTGGTGTGCTCGTATTCTTTAAGTTTCGAATAGAACTTCCTATAGGCGTTGCGGCGCACTTCAGGATCCTCGTGGCTTTCAAGCTCCCCTTCATAGGCGAGGTATGACAGCGGGATCTCCTCACCGTTCGCTTCGAATGTACCGAAGTCGATGTCCAGCAGCTTCGTTTTCTGATACAGGCTGTAAGGGCCGTTGAACACATTCGAATATGCTGCAAGTGCCTTTTCGACTTCCGCATCCAGCTGGTAGGGCTTATCCCGCAGCAACGTGTCTATGAAGCCCTCGAATTCGGCATTTTGTTCCTTGACCGATTCCAGGAAGGATTCATCCTGTGCAAGCAGGTCACTTTTCAGAAAGCTCGTCGCCGTGCTGAACCTGGCCGAGGCATTGTTGACTTTGCCGTTCAATTTCTGCGCCCCGGCATCCCCCTGATCGGAGGACATACGCAGGCCTGCATATGTACCGATCGGCACGAGCCTTTCCACAAGCTGCCTGTAATCGTCAATGGCCTTGACCGCTGTATCCACATCACCGAGGCGGCCTTCATAATTTTCGACGAAACCGGATATTTCACCATTGATCTGCTCTATGGCATCTTCACAGACTGCATCCGACTCGAACAGGGGCGTCAAATCCCATGTATAATGCTGATCCACTTCATGTCTTTGCTTCAATTCTCCCATTGAAATCCACTCCTTTTATAATTTCGGAAACCGAAGTATAAAGCCATTATACATGAATATTCTGATAAAACACACAAACTTAAATAATTTGTTTCAGCCATTTGATTAAGGATATATAAACAGTAAATGAGGTGATGAAATGATTGAAAATGTCTGGTTTTATGTGTTCAGTATTCTTATAGTCATTATTTTATCTTTTTTGGTCCCGTTCATAAGAATGAGGCTATGGTGGTTTATCCCGCTTACAACATTGATCATGATGACTCTCACAGGGTTCATCCTCCCGAACTTTTATGACGAACTGAGCTGGCAGCCGCAGGTCGGCTATGCCGTGTTCCTGACAGTCTTATCGATCGTCGTGACGATTTTGACTTTCATGCTTGTCCGGAAACGGCGGGCTGAAAAGGAAAAACATGAATACAGAGCAATGGAAGATGAATAAAACAAAAATAAACAGCAACTGAAGGGAAAAATAAGTTACTTATTACACTTCTAAGTTTAGAAGTGATGGGAAGTGGTAAGAAGTGTTCTAGACAAAGACATAAACCTTTATGTTTTGTCTACATTAATAAAATTTTTTAAGGAGGATTTTACTAATGGCAGAACAGAACAAGATGTCACGCGAAGAAGCAGGACAAAAAGGTGGAAACAAGACGGCAAGAGAGCATGGCAAGGAGCATTTCGAGGATATCGGTGAAAAAGGCGGAAACAAGACTTCCCGCGAACACGGCAAGGAATTCTATGAAGATATCGGCGAAAAAGGCGGCAATGCTTCAAACAACAACAACTAATCCGAAGATACGATAAAAAAATAAGCGTTGGAAACCCGGCCATTAAATGGCCGGGTTTTTCATTGGTGGCATTATCACTTCAATCTTATCCCGGAAAAGGAGTACAATATGGATGAAGACAACTGCACGCAGTATTTTAAATCCGGAAGGGGGATACGGATGATCAGATTCGATAATGATTACACTGAAGGTGCACACCCAAAGGTCCTTCAGCGCCTTATGGAAACAAACGAGGAACAGCTGCCGGGGTATGGCAAGGATCACCATACTGCAGCCGCAAAAGCCCTTATATGCCGTCTCTGTGGTGAGGAGGTGGATGTCCATTTCGTCATGGGCGGCACGCAGGCAAACCTCACCATCATTTCTTCTGTACTGCGGCCGCACCAGGGCGTCATCGCACCGGATACCGGGCATATCGCCGCGGATGAAGCCGGAGCGATTGAATCCACAGGTCATAAAGTGCTGGAAATCAAGGCAGTAAACGGCAAGATCGATGCCGGGCAGATTTCCGGCTATGTGGAAGATCATTGGAACAGTATTGAGCGTGAACATAAGTCCCAGCCGAAACTGGTATATATATCACAGCCGACGGAGTCAGGGACGCTGTACTCAAGGGAGGAATTTGAGGCGATCAGACACGTATGTGATGAGAAGGGGCTTTATTTGATGGTGGACGGGGCGAGGCTTGCATATGCCCTCGCATCAGAGGAGAACGATCTCACCCTGGCTGACTATGCAAGTATATGCGATGTCTTCTACATCGGCGGCACCAAGGCCGGCATCCTTTTTGGGGAAGCCATCGTCATCTCCAATAAAAACATCAAGGAAGATTTCCGGTACATCATCAAACAGAAGGGCGGGATGCTTGCGAAGGGGCGGCTCCTCGGCATCCAGTTCGAAGTGTTGTTCAAAGATGATTTATACATGAAGATTGCGGGTCATGCACTGGAAATGGCCCGTACTCTGACTGAAGTTTTCACAGGCAACGGGATAGAAATGCATTTTCCATCTCCGACCAATCAGATATTCCCTGTACTGACCACCGGGCAGATAGAGAGGCTCAGCAAAAAATATGCATTCCATGTCTGGGAGGATATCGATGAGACGAAAAAGGCGGTCCGCTTCTGCACGAGCTGGTCGACCAGATTGGGAGATGTCGAAGCTTTGATTGAGGACATCAATGATCTGTAGAAGGAATCCGTATCAAATATCAGTTATCAATAAATGAGAGTCTTGCCCATATGGGCAAGACTCTCATTTTTAATATCTATATACCTTGCACTCTTATTTATTGAACACCTTCAGCTGTTCTGCATCCGGCTTTTTGGTGAACATGCTGACGCCGAAAACCACGATGAGTGAGACGACGATGGCCGGAATCATTGAAGGCAGTCCGAATGGCTCCTGCAGCAGGTACCATATCAGAGCCGTACCGCCGCCTGCGATGACACCGGACGTACCTGCAGCTGCAGTCGCACCTTTCCAGAGATAACCTGCATAGAGCGGAACCAGCAGGCTTGCACTGTACATCGTATAAGCAAAGACGATCGCAGTGACGATATCCGGCATGACGACAGCAAGTATGAATGCGAGGATCGAAAAAGTGATGACCGAAAGCTGTCCGACACGCATCAATTCAACATTACCCACATCGCGTTTCACCAGCTGCTGGTAAAAGTCCCTCGTCAGGTTCACACTGGAACTGAGCAGGATGGAGTTCGTGGATGTGACGATCGCAGCCATCACGACCGCAAGCAGAAGGCCGCCGACGAATGGCGTCATCAGATTAGTGACCACCACCGCGAAAACATCCGCTTCCGGGACATCCGGGCCGAGGATCGCCTGGCCGCTGTAACCGAGCAGCGCAACAAGTCCGTAGCCGATCAATGCAGTGGGTATGAGCCAAATCAATCCGCGCTTGGCCACTTTGGAGTTTTTAGCTGAAAACACCCTGGTGAAGATCATGGACTGTGACACGGCGGTTGTACCGAACGAGGCGATCGCAAGACCCAGAGCTCCGAGGTAAGTGACCTCTGTAAATGGTGTGAAATAATTTTCCGGCAGGGCGGAGAACACTGCACCCGGGCCGTCACCGATGTTGAACACCACAATGACACCGAACAACAGACCGCCAAAAATCAGGATCGCCTGTATGGCATCGGTGATGGCCACACCCTTCATTCCACCGAACAGGGAAATCAGTGTGAAGGAGACGATGCTGATGATCATCGCAGGCATCCGGTCAAGATCCGTAAATGTAACCAGTATCCCCGTCAACGCAAGAATCTGCACTGTCACTATCGCAACATCCCCGATGATGATCATGACGGCACTCACGTATCTCGTGCTGTTGTTGTATCTGAGCGCAAGCATGTCGGGCACGGTGAACTGTTCCAGGTTGCGGAACCGTTCGGCAAGCAGGAAAGTCGCCGCGGCAATGCCGAGAATGGCCCCGAGCCCGCTGAACCACCAGTCGATCCCCATCGTATAGAAGCTCCCTGTCCAGCCGACGACGGTCGCACCGCCGATATAGGTGGCGAACAGTGTACCCAGCAGCACCGGCGTGTTCAGACCTCTGCCTGCCAGGGCGAAGTCCTCGATGTTTTTCGTATGCTTTGCAAAATATACCCCGATTCCTACTACGATGATTAAGTAAACCAAAACCAATATGGTATACATATGAATGCTGATCCCCCTTATATTGTTTTTGAATTCAACTATGATTACAATAATCTTACTATCAATAGTAGGAATATTCAAAATAAATTGAAGTGAAAGGGACAATTTTAATTCATCACGGAGCACCATGGTTCATTTGAAATGCCTTTTAGGAGTATAATTGAAAGTAAGAGGGGACTATGGAAAAGTACTGAAACACCGCTGGAAAGGAACTGAAGCTATGTCATTCGAAGAACTTTATACACGGGCAAACGGAATCAGGAATCGCCGTGAACTTACAGATTATGCGAAAGCCGGCAGCGTCGGCGCAGCACTCCTCGCAGAGAACGGGGAAGTCTATACCGGCGTGTCCATCGCCACCGACTGCGGGATGGGTTTTTGTGCGGAACACGCCGCTGCAGCTGCGATGATCGCCGCCGGGGAAAGCAGAATCCTAAAGATGGTCGCAGTGGGGAAGAATGCTGCTGTTTTACCGCCATGCGGGCGCTGCCGCGAGTTTGTCAGCCAGATCCACCTTGGGAACATGGATACTGAAGTGATGGTGGGGAGGGACAGGGTCCTTACAATCGGGGATCTGCTCCCATATGACTGGAAGCTCGTTGAATCCGATACAATATAAAAAGTGCCGGGGAATTTCTTCCCCGGCACTTTCATTATGATGACTCCGAGTGGTTTCGAACCACCGACCTCTTGCATGTCAAGCAAGCGCTCTCCCGCTGAGCTACGGAGTCATAATTTTTAATGTCTGGTTAATAATATATACTGAATCAGAAAATATGTCAAACCGATATGGCAGGGGAAATAAAGATAAAAGTATAATATTACTTCTATAGGGTGAAGTGACAAAAATTAAATTGCGGATCGGTAAATAGGCCGGCTTACAACACTTATCGATTCATAAGAGGATGATGTGTCACCCCTCCGGTATGGCTATAAGAGGGCGGATTGATACAACCATTCTTTTCAGTACTCAGTGGAGGCCGCATGCATTACCTCGGAAGTGCTGCCGGGCTGAAAGACGCAGGAGTGATGTCCACAGCCGGGGATGCACGCGGCTGCAGGGTGGAAATTCATAAAGCGAGGCAGCACCCGACAGGCTGGATAATCAACCTGAACCCCGAGCTTTTGAAAATGTGCAATAATGGACAAAGGCCGCATGCAAGGGCATACCGGCTCCCGGATTTCCCGATAATATATAACTTCCTATAATATATGTTATGTAAACTTTAGGGTATATTTCGAAAGGGCGGTTATTTTATGGTATTATAACCGTATTAATCTGATATTTGGAGCGATTATTTGTGGGCCTGATCCTTTTAGTATTTATTATTGCCATCTCGGCGTTCGTCATCTTTCAAAATGCCAAGGAAGCTGAATCGGATTCCGACAATCCGAAAGAAAGATATAAATTGAGCAAACGTTTTATGATTACAGTCATTGGTTCATTCGTATTCCTGCTTATAGTATTTGTTGTGGCGTTCATTTACCTTTAATTCCATAGTTTCATCCATTACTATATTATTTCTATGAAATCATCCTTCTGTAAACTGTACTTTGTCTGGTTTACTGCTGTGAAATGCTTTTCCGGCTGTATTCCTTACATTGCCCGGATATTCAGCTTTATCGCCATGTCCATTACAGTTTATATTATTAAGGATGATTTTTTAATTCATTATTTAATAAACTGCTCATTTCATGGTATTCCAACATGATTTTCCTTCTTTGAAACCCCTATTATTTTTTCACTTTAAATTATCAGAATATTCAATAATATAAACAATGAATAAAGGGCGGAATTACACTAATTTCCGCCCTATCGTCAATCATATTTTTTTGAGTTTGCGTGCTATATTGAAAATTAATTTGTTGAATACTTTATCGAATGTTCCCGGCAGTTCTTCGATCTCGATATTATAGCCTTTCTTGAACCGGTAGACACCGTAGTCCTTGGCATCTTCCGTGAAGTCCCCGGTCAGGCCGAAGAAATTGAATCGTTTCAAGCCGAGTTCTTTTGCCTTCTTGATCATTTCCCATGTTGCATAGTTTGTGCCTTTGAAGAATGACAGTTCAGGATAGCTGCCGCTGAATAAATAGACCATTTCATGGTTGTTATAGTAATACATTGCTGCGGAGAGGTCCAGGTCCGTGCCGAATTCCGCTTTGTAGCCTTCGACTTTTTCGATTCTCGAGTACTTGCTGTCAAGCTGCTGTTCAATCTGCTCGAGCTTCTTTTTCTGGCCCTTCGTCGCCCTGCCCTGTTTTTCCTTCTCGAGTATCTCTTCTTTCTCCCGAAGCAATGCGTCACGTTCATCTGCCAGCTGATCGAGGTATTCATCGACATTGACATATGTCATGACGAGGAACATTTTCTCCTTCAACGTCTTCAGCAGGTTTTTGATTTTTTGGGACGGGACCGGGTCGAAACCGATCCTTTCCTCAGTCTCTTTATAGATTTCTATAAAAGAATCATACTCGTCCTCATCCAGATACCTCAGCCTGACCGGCATGATCTCCGCCTGTTTGGTGTTGTATCTGGTGGTCGAATCCATATTCTTCATCAGTTCTTTTTCACTCGGTGTGATGTCCAGTACACCCTGGTATCTGAGCAGTTCTTCTGTCACCAGCTGTTTTGTGAACCCGTGATGGTTGTAGCCGAGATTTTCATAAATCTTTATGATATCCGGGTTGTTCCTTTCATCTTCGATCTCATTGCCGTCCTTGTCGTGCATCTGATAAATATGGTACGGGGAATGAATCAGCTGGAGCGCGCCCTTTTTCTGTACATATTCATCGATTTCACGAAGGAAGAACTCAAGGCGTTCATTATTGAAGTCTTTGATCAAAGGCCCCGTATGGGAAGTGAAGAGACGGTACTTCTTCAGGACGGATGTCGCACTGAGCATCGAGACCCCGATCAGCGCCTCGTCTTCATACAGGCCGAGGAGGTGCGTCTCATACATGCCGGATATATAGTCATAGTAGAGGTCATCATGCAGATAATGCATATAACTGTCATATCCGCTGATGAACTGCTTGAAAGTTTGTTCGTTTATAGTCGCTGTATGCATTCAGTTTCAGCCTTTCTGTAATTACTTTGAAATGATCTGGCTCAGTTTCGCTTTCACTTTATAAACGTTGTAAGGCAGCGGTTTGATGACTTTCACGAAGTCCCCGACAAGCTCTTCTATCTCAGCATTGAATCCGCGTTTGAACCTGTAGACGCCGTAATCTTCGCCCTCTTCGCTGAAGTCCCCGCTGACGCCGTAGAAATTATAGCGGTCGATGCCGTTGTCGATGCAGTACTTCATCATTTCAAGGTGCATCATATAAGGGCCGACGAACTGCGGATATTTGCTTGTGCTTGCACCGGAGTTGTAGACCAGTTCATACGGTGTCTCGAAATAGATGCCTGCAGCAAGGTCCAGGGTGTTGCCTTCGACCTTCTGGATTTCACGCGCCTCTTCCAGGTCCTCTTCGATCTTGCTGATCTGCTTCTCCATTTCCCTGATCTTGTTGATCGTCTTATCATTCTTATTCTCTTTGGCATTCTGCTGCTCATGGCGCTTCTTAAGGTCAGCGTGCTCCTTCGACAGGTTTTCAATATACTCGTCAAGCTCGATATAAGCGAGCGGAATCAGCAGTTTGTCCTTGTAAGTCATCTTGAAGTGCGTGAAATATTTGAGCGGGTCGGGATGGGTGAAGAAGCCCTGCCTCTCCGAGGTCGCAAGATATAGTTTCATGAACTTATCCAGCTCGTCCACTTCAAGGAACCTGACTTTCACGCCGTATTTCTGCGCCTTTTTAATGTTCCTTTTGCGCTGTGAATCGAATGTCTTCACCAGTGCCTTCACATCATCATATCCACCCACATCAAGTACACTCATCCAGCGTGCCTGTGATGTCTTTGAATAACCCCGGGTGAATCCCTGATGCACATACCCTTCCTCTTCAAGGATTTTGATCAGTTCGTCCTGGGCCGGGTAATCCGTCTTTTCATTGACGTCCTTATCATACTTCTTGTAGATCCAGTTCGGATCGACTTTCACGTATGAACAGTTGTTTTTCCTGAGATACCGGGTCAGTTCCTGGAAATAAAACCGCACCAGCTCATGGTTGTGGTAATCCAGCACCGGACCCCGGTTGGAGTAATAGAAGTACTGCCCGAGCCCTGTTGATTTCAAAGTGAACAGGCAGGCTGCAATGACTTCACCCGCATCGTCCTTGACGCCGAGCAGCCTGACGGTCTGACCGTCTTCAAGCTCACGGTTGTCCTTGTTCTCGATCATTTGAAAAAAAGCGGATTCCTCCCCTTTTTCGATATAAGTCTGATATTCCGAGTCAGTTAATTCTGTAAAGATCATCTTCATCCTACCTTCCCAATTTTTCACGCACTTTATTTAATGACTGGTACAGCAAATACGCCGGCCGGTTGATCGGCTGTATGAAATCGCCGATATATTCATTCACTTTCGCATTGAAGCCTTTCTTGAACTGGATGACACCGTAATCTTCCGCCTCCGGCATGAAGTCACCACTGATGCCGTAGAAGTTGTAAATGTCTATATCATTTTCAAGCGCATAGTTGATCATCTTCCACTGGATGAGGTAGCTTCCGGCAAAATGCCTGAAGTCGTTATCGCTGCCGCCTGCAAGGTACACGACTTCATGCGGTGTCACAAAATAGTATGCACTCGCCACAGGCAGTTCCCTGCCGTGCTTCTTGAGAAGTTCCTGCCCTTCTTCAAGTTTATCCTCGATGTTGGAGAGCTGCTCGCTCAAATTCACGATTTTCTTTTTCTGTTTTTCATTGGAAGGATCCTTTTCGACTGCATTTTCTGCCTTCTCGATATTCTTCTTAAGCTTATCGATGTCCTTCTGCGTCGTTTCGTTATAGCTTTCAAGATCGACATAGACAAGCGGGATCATCACTTTATCCTTGAAGTATTTTTTGCGGCTGATGTAGTATTCATCATCCCTGTCGACGAATTCCTTCTTCTCGGAAGTGTCTTTCATGAATTTACGGAAGACATCGATATCGTCGAGATCGAGGAACTTGATGCCGAGACCGTGTTTTTCAGCCTTTTTGATATTCCTCTTCCTCAGGCTGTCCATCCCATCCAGCACGTCTTCCGCCGTCTTGCCGGAGAGGTCCAGCACCGAATGCCAGCGGATCTGGATGACAGGGTCGAAGCCTGTGGAAAACCCTTCATGTTCGAAACCGTGTGCCTTGAAATAATCAAAGATATACCGGTTGCCCATATCTTTAGTGATTTCCCCGTCATGATTGCGTTCGTTGATGACCTCATATGGGTCCACTCTAAGATGCAGCACATTTTTCGGCTTCAAAAACTGCTTCAGGCCGGAAAAGAAAGTGTCGAACACTTCCTTGTCACTGTAATCCATCACCGGCCCCCGGTTTGTATAGGCGTACTTCATCACTTTCATCACGGGCGTCAGTGTGATCAAACAAGCCGCACGGACTGCGTCTTCATGTTTGACCCCGACCAGATAGGTCTCCGTCCCGCCTTCTTTTTTCAGCCGGTAATTTTCCTCCGTCTGGGTGAAATGACTGAAATTATGATATGTGAAGTGATTGAACTCTTCAATTGTCAATTCTGTAAATTCCATTTTGGCACTCCTGTCCATATTTTTCACTTTTAGTATATTAGCAGAGTTTCGCATGAATTTCATCTTTATCTATTCTTTAGTACTGCCCCGTTCATTTGAACGCATTCAATCAGGGCACTCATCGACCATTATATCATTAAACGAGGAAGTGATAAGTATGTTATCCTGATTCGCCATGAAGTCTTCACTTAAAAAAGGCACCGGAATCACCCAGTGCCTTCAATGAATCTTTCTTATTCGATTATGGCTTATACTTCATGCTCGCGTGGTGAATTCTTCACCAGATTTGATCCCATCAGACCACCAAGTGAAGCAACGACCGCCATGAGGAGCAGACCGATGAACAGTCCAAACAACGCCCATGCGCTTATATCAGTCGCTTCATCCAGGTCCTGACGAAGGTCGTGAAGCTGGTTCTCGGCTTCATTCAAGGCATTCTGCGCTTCCTGTTCAGCCTGTTCGACACCCTGTACGATGTTTTGTGTCGCTTCCTCTGCCTCCTGTTCATTCAGATCTGTATTCCGTGCAACGGAGTTGGAAATGGCGTCTTCATCAACTGCACTTTCCACATCCTGTGCACGGGCAGCGAGCTGATTCTGCAGATCATTTAAAATCTGCTCCGAATTCTCAGGGTTCAGGAGAAGTTCACGGCCGGCCGCCATGATATCATTTCCTGCTCCATCCATATGACTTTCAAGATATTCCGGCTGCAGTTCTTCGACTCCAGTATCTGCCAGGATTTCCCTGACATCCTCCTGTGCGCCCTGCATATCGATGCCATCAATGGCTCCGGCGATCTGATCTCCGCCTTCGACTATAGCATCACTTGCAGCATCAGCGCCTGAAGCAACCGCCTCCCCGGCTGTGCTCACCGCACTGCCTGCAGCAGACAGAAGTGAGGCGATCATATATACCATAAGTATCGTAAGTATGACCAGTCCCCCGGCCCATGTCACAAAGCCATGCAGCAGTCCGACACGTCTCGCTGCGATACCTGCGACAAATCCTGCGCCGAAGAAGGAAATCAGCATTGTGATGATCATCCAGACGATGGCACCTGTACCCATGTTGTTAAGCGGGTTGCTCGACATCAGATCGATCGCACCCAGGCCGATTGCAGAGCCCAGTGTGGACAGTACGATGTACAGCGCCAGGAAAGTCAGGATTCCGGCAAATATGGCACCCCATGATAAATTGAATCCAGCCCTTTTTTCATTCCTGTCTCTTTCGTCCTCTGTATTCAAATATCTTACAAAACGTTCTCTCATTCCAAACATCCTTTCAATTTCATCGACTTGATATTAAAACTGCACTTCCGGGCCAAATCGGCCCTGCACAGCATAACTTCTTCAACGGATATGACAAACACATTACTCTTCATATACAAACAATCATCCGGTACGAGTCGTCATCACCTTCCCCTCTTGATTATCGTTGTATATCTTTTGCATATGAAGTCTCTACCCATATAAAAAATTAATAAAAGTCTTTTTTGATTGAAAGTAGAAAAATTCAACATTTTTTCTATATAAGTTAATATTTGGTTTTGAGTTTCATTTTGAATCGTTCTTTTTTGTAGTTTGTTTTATAAAATCTTGATTTATCCATATGGGGTGTTCTCTTCTATCTTTTATGCCCCGCAATCAGCCCTTCCCTGAGCTTCAGCGTGGAAGCATCCGTCCGGCTGAGGGCACGCATGACGGCGAGCTGCCCGTATTTCACTTTTAATTCATCCACCGTCTTCATCAGTGCTTCTTCCTTCAGCACCTTTTCCATATCCTCGAACAGGGAGACCTGCTTTGCACTGTCCGGTATGAAGTTTGTGAGCGAGACGCTGATCGTCCGGTACAAGGCGTAAGGATCTGCAATCTGCCTCAGATGCCCCCAGGTGGCCTTCATCATGTCACTTTCATTGTTCGTCCCCTCTTTGACCGTATACTGTTTGCGGAAGATCCTGCCGTCTTTTGTGCCGACCGAAAACTGCACCGTCCTGGCGAGCCGGTGTGCGAGACGCAGACGGTGCGCCACTTCATCGAACTGTTCGAATAAAACCACATATATCTCTTCGAATCTGTAATCCCTCATCAGAATCTGGCTCTTTGCGATGGAGGGCGAATGGACCGTGTGCTTCTCCCGTATCACACTGAAATCTATGCCGTTCGCATGGAGATGCCAGTCGACGCCGATGATTCCGAAGTCACGCCTCAAATGGGCCGGGTTGTAATGTGCAAGATCCCCGATGCTGAAGATTCCGCGCTCATTGAGCTTCACCTCGCTCCGCCGGTTGATTCCCCAGAAGGCCTTAAGCGGCGTAATCGGCCAAAGCTTCTCCGGTACATCATGGTATCTCCATTCGGCGATGCCGTCATCCGTCCTTTTCGCTTCGATATCCAGTGCGAGTTTACTGAGCAGCAGGTTTTCCCCGACGCCGATGGCACTGTCTATTTTTGTCGCTTCATGGATCTCCTTCCGGACCCTTTTGGCCACATCATACGGCGTTTTCCCGAACAGACGGTAGCTTTCCGTGATGTCCATGAAGAATTCATCGATGGAGTATTGATGGAAATCCTCAGGAGCCGTATACTGCAGTGCAATTTCCGTTATTTTCGACGAATAGTCGAGATAGGTCTTCATTGACGGATTGATGATGTAGATGTCGCTCCGGGCCGGTATTTCAAACAGCCTGGAGCCTGTCTTGATGCCGAGCTTCTTGAGTTCCGGTGTCGCAGCGAGCACCACCGATCCGATGCTTTTCGTATCGCCGACCACGGCGAGCTTCGTCGTTTTTGGATCCAGTCCCTTCAAAATGCATGAAACGCTTGCAAAAAAGCTCTTCAGATCGACGCACAAAATATGACGGTGCGGACAGATATAATAATCATACATACCATCACCCCTTATATACGAACTTGTGTTCGTATATAATATAGCATGCTTCCGCCCGTCAGGTCATCAAAAAAAGGCGTCAAAAGACGCCTTTTAAATCATTCATGTGAAATTTCATCATTTTCTTCCAGGTTCTCTTCAGGTGCATGCGCTTCAGGTTCATCCAGTTCATCATTCAAAAATTGATGCAGCACTTCGCGGTTCCGTTCGAAATCCATATCGATCACGTTACCTGCATGATACGTATCCATGAACTGGTATGACCCATCCACAGGGAGGGTCAGTGAATCGATGTCCTTATCCCCCCGGACCAGGAATGAAGCGGCCATGCGGTAGAGCTCGGCATTGCCCATGCTCGTGTTCACATAACCCATGCCCGTGCCCATGGCATGCGGCAGATTGAAGATCCCCCCGACGGTCAGCACCTCATCTTTTATGGCCGATATGACCTGCTGCTGGCGTCTGACACGACCGAAATCACCTTCGGCATCCTGGCGGAAGCGTGCATATTCAAGCAGATCCTCACCGTTCAGCTGCTGCTCTCCTGCAAACAGCTCGGTGGTGATCTTCTCCGACATGTCCTTTTCCACATCGATGGTGATCCCGTCTTCATTGATCGCATCCACCACCGATTCGAATGCCTGATAGTCGACCACGATATAGTCCTCGACCTGCACCCCGAAGTTTTCGGCAATCGTCTGCCTCAGCAGTTCGACGCCGCCCAAAGAAAAGACCGAGTTGATCTTGTAGTTCTGATAACCCGGTATATCCATATAGATATCCCGCATGATTGACACCAGCTTCAAGTCCTTCTGCATATAATCATACTGTCCGAGCATCACGACGTCGGTCCGTGTGGCACCGTCCTCTTCCCGGTCGGCACCGAGCAGCAGGAACAGTTTCCTGCCGTCATTGTTGTCCGTACTGTTGAAAATCATCTCTTCATGTTCCACACCGTCCTCCTTTGCGGTGTTCAGGCCGGACTGGTAGGAAGCAAATATATATATCACCGCACCGATCAGTAAAATGAGCAGTATGAGCGGTATGTATGCCCTCTTCTTCAATTTAAACTTTTTGCGTGTGACAGTGTCATTCCTGTTTACGCGTTTATATTCATTTTCCATATTCAAGCTCCTAAAAATTCTCTAACAGATATTCTACTCTTAAAAGAGAGATTAATAAAGCAAATATACAGCGCATGTTTAAAATTGTCTTACAGACACCGATATAGTAATATGAATGAAAATCATAAGAAAAGAGGATCACTATGTATAAAAAGTTTACACTGCTCGCTGTTGCGGTGTTATTCATATCCCTTCTGCCCGCCACTTTGAAGGCGGCTTCGGAATGGGAAAATGCCGTGACAATCTACGGCGCGGCCCTGGAGAATGATGATGGTTTGAGGGAGGATACCAGCAGTCTGCTGGGCACAGAAGACGGTGATGAGACCGGATACGTGTACTCGGAAGACCTTCAGAATTACCTGGATGTCTATTATGATGACAGTGTGCTGAAATCAAGCATCCGCATCATCCAGAGGGACCCGGGCCACGGCCTCAATATCACACTCAATGAAGAGATGGGTGAGATCACCCAGATCACGGAAGAGACATATCAGAACGCACTGATCACTTCAGGCGTCACCGATGCCGATGTCACCATCGCCGCAGCGGAAGACGTGACGGGTGAGAGTGCTTTGTCGGGTATCTACAAGGCGTATGAAGTGCAGGGTGAGGAGATTCCGGAGGAACGCACCCGGAATGCACAGGAAGAGCTTGAAGCCATTACAGACATCGCAGAGGAAAACAGCGGTGTCGAAGGGTTTTCACAAGTCCAGCTCAACAAGATGATCACCGAAATCAAGATTGAGATCGTCAATAACTACGGCGGTGATGTGACAGAAGAGGACGTCAGGGGCATCGTTGATGAAAAGATGCAGGAAAACGGCCTTGACGGCATCCTGTCCCAGGAGCAGATCGACCGCATCGTCGGCATCCTGCTGGATATCCGCGACTCCGGCATATTTTCCGGTGAAGAAGCGGAGAGGCTGATGGAATCTTCAAGAGATCTGGTCGACCAGATCACTTCGAGCGACGCATTCGGTGAAGCCCGCGACAGGGCCGGAGAAATCGGACAGGAGATACAGGAATCTGGTGCATGGCAATCCTTCGTCGACGCCCTCCGCAACTTCTTCAGCCGTGTCGCCGACTTTGTAAGAAACCTGTTTTAAATGAAAATGACCGCATACATATGTATGCGGTCATTTTTTATCGGTTCCCGTCGCAGCAGCCAATTACCTTATTAAACTTTCCTGTTACCTTTGTCATAACGGTCGCTGTCCCATTCCCCGATTCCGTTTTTGTCGATATCGACATTATCGATGTAGAATACGGGCTGTCTGCCGGCCTTCAGCTGATCGGCATAATCTTTGGATACTTTGAAGACGGTCCCGCTCAGGCCGATGATCGCCACGATGTTGGTCACGGCCATCAGTGCCATGAACACATCCGCAGTGTTCCATGCGAGTGTGATATCCATGACTGCACCAATGTAGACCATCCCGATGACGAGGAGTTTGAACACGAGCAGCACCACCGGATGCTCCTTGATGAAATTAAGGTTGCTCTGGCCGTAGAAATAATTTCCGAGAATTGAACTGTAGGCGAAGAGCAGTATGACGACCGCTATGAAGATTGCGCCGAAGTCACCCATCTGTGCAGACATCGCCGCCTGTGTGACTTCGATGCCCTGGGTCGCATCCTCCCCAAAGCTCAAATCTGAATACATCAGTATGATCACGGCAGTGGCCGTACACACCACCATCGTATCGAAGTAGACGCCGAGCGACTGGATCAGGCCCTGTTTCACGGGGTGGCTGACTGCAGCTGATGCGGCTGCGTTCGGCACGGAACCCATGCCGGCCTCATTCGAGAACAGCCCCCTTTGGAAACCGTTCAGTATCGCGGCGCCGACCGCACCCGCAAATGCCTCCTGCAGGCCGAATGCACTTGCAAAGATCTGCCCGATCATCGGCAGTATCATGTCATAGTTGATGATCAGCAGCACGAACACGACCGCAAGATAAATCGCCGCCATGATCGGCACTATGTAGCCGGTGACATTCGCAATCCTCTTCGCCCCGCCGAATATGACGATGGCGGTGAATATGGCGAGGATGATGCCGATGATGTTTCGGTCGATGCCGAAGGCGCCGTTATATGCCGCAGCAATCGTATTCGCCTGCAGGCCGTTGAATGCAAATCCGAAAGTGACGGTGATCAGAATCGCGAAGAACACGGCAAGCCATTTTTGATTCAGCCCTTTTTCCATGTAGTATGCCGGGCCGCCGCGGAAACCGCCCTCCTTATCTTTCACTTTGTACAACTGGCCGAGCGTCGATTCGAAAAATGCAGTACCTGCACCGATGAACGCAATGACCCACATCCAGAAGACCGCACCGGGGCCCCCCAGCACGATGGCTGTGGCGACACCCGCGACATTCCCTGTACCGACGCGCGAAGCGGCACTGATGGTGAATGCCTTGAACGCCGAAATACCCTTCGTGCCGTCCGGCAGTGTTTCCGGTTTGTCCCGGAGGACGGTGAACATCTGCTTAAACCATCTGAGCTGGACGAATCTCGAGGATAAAGAAAAATAAAGACCCGCGACAATCAGAATCCCGATGAGGAAATCCCCCCATAGCAGCTCATTCATCACTCCGATGATGTTTTCAAACATGCTTGTAAAATCTTCCATTGAAAAAGCCCCCTTCATGTTAAAATATTATAACACCGGGGGCTGAAATTAGAACTATTTTTTTATTCACTTATAACATCAAAATGCACATCAGTGACTTCGCCGAATTCATCCTCATCCACAACAAAAGAGCCGTTCACATATTTGCCTGTCACGCGGATGCTTTTGCCTCTGACTGTCGAGCTTTCCGATTCCGACATGATCACTGCATTGATATCGTCGGCGAACAGCACAGCACCAACCAGCCTGTGGGGCTTCGATTTGATTTCCTTCAGAAGCATCGTGCCGACCTGGGCGCGTGCCCCTGCATCGAATATGGAGAGATCGGTGCGTTTGACCGCACCTCTGTTCGATACGGTCAGTAAATACTTCTCATCCCGGATGAGGCCGGCAAAGATGATTTCATCATCCGGTTTGACGTTCATCGCCCTGACCCCCTGGGTCCTGAGTCCGCTCGTATTGACGGAGTCGACCGGATATTTCAGCGTGAGTCCTTTTGCGGTGACGAACAGCATATCCTCAGTACCGGTTTCTGAAATCTCCAGGGAAACGACTTCGTCACCCGCCTTCAGATTCATATAGGCGAGCGGCCTTTTAATCCGCACCGCCTCGAATAAAGACAGCTCACTGCGCTTGATCTGCCCGCCTCTGGTCGTCGATACGACGGTGACGGGTGCCTTGAAGTCATCAATGGCCGTGGCGAAAATCGGCATCTCCTCGGAATCGATGTTGAATCTGCTGGACAGATGGACGCCGTGATCCTTCCACCGTATTTCGGGTATTTCATGGACCGGTATGATCAGGTAATTCCCGAGGTTCGTGAAGACGAGCATCTGCTGGAGCGTATGGGATTCCGCTGTGAAGATCAGGAAGTCATCCTCCTTCATGCCGATTTCTTCCAGTGCACTCGCATTGTAGCTCCTCGGGCTCGTGCGCTTGACATAGCCGTCTTTTGTGAGCGACAGGATGGTCTCTTCCTGTGGGATGAGCACATGTTTATCCAGCTCTATATTTTCGATCTCATCTTCAACGACCGTCAACCGGTCGGATTTGTATTTCTTCTTAGTATCACGGAGCTCTTTTTTGATGACACCGAGCAGCTTCTTATCATCGGAAAGGATCTCATTCAGCTGGTTGATCGTATACTCCAGTTCGCTGTGCTCGGTTTCGAGCTCGACGATATCCGTGTTGGTCAGGCGGTACAGCTGGAGCATGACGATGGCTTCCGCCTGTGCATCGGTGAAATGGTACGCCTCCATCAAGTTTTCTTTTGCGTTCTTCTTGTTTTTCGATTCCCTGATGACGCGGATCACATCGTCGAGGATAGATAATGCCTTCATCAGGCCCTCAATGATGTGCATGCGCTTCTGGGCACGGTCCAGATCGAATTCCGAGCGTTTGTACACCACTTCTTTCTGGTGGGCGATGTAGCTGGTCAGGATCTCCTTCAAGCCCAGCAGCTTCGGTGCCCGTTCACTGATTGCGACCATATTGAAGTTGTAGGTCACCTGCAGTTCCGTCCGTTTATAGAGGTAGTTGATGATGCCTTCCACATTCGCATCCTTACGCAGTTCCACCGCAATCCTGAGACCCTGCCTGTCGGTTTCGTCCCGGACTTCGAGGATGCCGTCGACTTTCTTTTCTGCACGGATCTCATCGATTTTTTTGACGAGGTTCGCCTTGTTGACTTCATACGGCAGCTCAGTGATCGCGATCAGCTTCCTGCCGCCGCGCAGATCCTCGGTTTCGACTTTGGAACGCACGACCACCCTGCCTTTTCCGGTCTCATAGGCTTTCTTCAGCTCATCTTTGCCCTGGATGATGCCACCGGTCGGAAAATCCGGCCCCTTGACGATTTCAAGCAGTTCATCGATTCCGACAGTCGGCTTATCGATCACTTTCAGTGTCGCATCGATGACCTCACTTAAGTTATGCGGCGGGATATCCGTCGCATAACCTGCAGAAATCCCGGTCGAGCCGTTCACGAGGATGTTCGGGAACCTTGCCGGCAGTACAGTCGGCTCGACATCCGTATCATCAAAGTTGTTCATGAATGTGACGGTGTTCTTGTTGATGTCCCGAAGCATCTCGTTTGAAAGTTCCGCAAGCTTCGCCTCGGTGTAACGCATTGCGGCCGGCGGGTCGCCGTCCACACTGCCTTTGTTGCCGTGGATCATGATCAGCTCTTCCCGCATCTTCCATTCCTGGCCCATGCGGACCATCGCATCGTATATGCTGGATTCCCCGTGGGGATGGTAGTTGCCGATCACGTTGCCGACTGCCTTTGCACTTTTACGGTAGTTTTTATCGAATGTATTCCCTTCCCGGAACATCGCGTAAAGTATGCGCCTCTGAACCGGCTTCAGTCCGTCTCTTACGTCAGGTATGGCACGGTCCTGGATGACGTACTTACTGTAGCGGCCGAAGCGGTCGCCGAGCACATCTTCAAGTTTCAAATTCTGAATCGTCTCAGCCATTACCTTCACCTTCCTCATCCATATGGTCGATTTCATCGTTTTCTAAAATGGAATTCTGCTCCTCGAGCGTAAAGCTCACGTTGGACTCGATCCATTTCCGTCTGAGTTCAACGTTGTCACCCATTAAGGTGGTCACGCGTTTCAATGACAGCGCCTCATCATCGATCGACACCTGGATCAATGTCCGCGTCTCCGGGTTCATCGTCGTTTCCCAGAGCTGCTCTGCCATCATTTCACCGAGACCCTTATACCTCTGGAGTTCGATGTTGGTGCCCATCTCTTCCTGGGCTGCCTCCAGTTCCTCCTCGGTCCATACATATTTGACGATATCCTTTTTCTTCGATTTCTTCTTCAGCTGGAATAAAGGCGGCAATGCGATATAAATCTTTCCTGCTTCAAAGAGCGGGCGCATATAATTGAAGAAGAACGTGAGCAGCAGCACCTGGATATGGGCACCATCGGTGTCCGCATCGGTCATGATGATGACCTTATCGTAGTTGGCATCTTCCACCTTGAACTCCGTGCCGACACCGGCACCGATCGTATGGATGATCGTATTGATCTCCTCGTTTTTGAAGATATCTTCAAACTTGGCCTTCTCGGTATTGATCACTTTGCCCCGGAGCGGCAGTATGGCCTGGAATTTCCGGTCCCTGCCCTGCTTGGCGGAACCGCCGGCCGAGTCCCCTTCGACGAGGAACAGTTCATTCTTCTTTGCGTTTTTACTCTGGGCCGGTGTCAGTTTACCGGATAAGAGGGTGTCCCTTCTTTTGTTCTTCTTGCCGCTGCGGGCTTCCTCCCGTGCCTTTCTCGCAGCTTCCCGGACATTCCTCGCTTTAATGGCCTTTTTCACGAGCTGGCTGCTGAGCGCGCCGTTTTCTTCCAGATAGAACGGCAGTTTCTCCACGAGCAGCGATTCGACTGCAGCGCGGGCTTCATTGGTGCCTAGCTTACTCTTCGTCTGCCCTTCGAACTGAAGCTGTTCTTCCGGTATTTTAATCGAGACCACCGCGGTCAGGCCTTCGCGTATATCATTGCCTTCAAGATTTTTATCCTTATCCTTCAATTCCTTGATCTTCCGTGCATATTCATTGAAAGCTTTTGTAAAGCCGGTTTTGAAGCCGACCTCATGGGTCCCGCCGTCTTTTGTACGGACGTTGTTGACGAAGGAGAGTATCGTCTCGGTATACTGGTCGTTGTACTGGAAGCTGACCTCCGCCTCGATGCCCTGGTACTCGCCTTTGAACTGGACGATGTTTCCGATCGAATCTTTACCTTCGTTCAGGAAGTCGATGAATGATTTCAGCCCGTCCTCGTACTGGAACTCTTCGACTTTCTCTTCCTCGCCCCGCGCATCCGTGATCGTCACTTTAAGACCGCTCAGGAGGAATGCGGATTCCCGCATCCTTTCAACGATCATTTCATAGTTAAATGAAGTGCCGAGCTTGAATACATCGGGATCCGGCTTGAAAGTCACGGACGTGCCGGTCTTTTTCGTCTTGCCGGTCACCGTCAGCTTCTGGTCGACGGCACCCCCGTCCTTGAAGGACATTGTATGCACTTTTCCATCCCTGAAGATTTCAAGTTCCATCCATTCACTCAGTGCATTCACGACGGAAGCGCCGACGCCGTGCAGACCGCCCGAAGTTTTGTAGCCGCCGCCGCCGAACTTGCCGCCCGCATGAAGCACCGTGAAGATGACTTCCGGTGTGGGCTTTTTGGATGAATGCATACCTGTCGGCATCCCGCGGCCGTTGTCGGTGACCGTGATGCTTGAGTCTTTATTCAGCGTGATGGTGATTTCATCACCGTGACCATTCAATATTTCATCAACCGCATTATCTGCAATTTCATAAACCAGATGATGCAGTCCTTTGACATCGGTCGAGCCTATATACATCCCTGGACGCTTGCGTACCGCATCCAGCCCTTCCAATATCTGAATCGAGTCATCACTGTATGTGTTCGTTTTAGACAAAGAGTCAACCTCCTACAAACATATGTTCGAATTTTTTATCTACCTTACTATTTTTATATAAAATCCTCATCTTTGCAAGTAAATTCTTTCCATACTCAATAGTTTACATAATAATATTATAGTAAACTAATATTATTATCAATTTATAAATCGTAATTTGTATGGTAAACTATTAGTACCTGATAATAAAGGGGGCCGTAAAATGACGGATATAATAATTTTGCTCATCATCAGTTATCTGATCGGAGCCATTCCATTCAGCCTTCTGATAGGTAAGATTTTTTATAAAGTGGATATAAGGGAGCATGGAAGCGGAAATATCGGGACGACCAACACTTTCAGGATACTGGGGAAGAAAGCGGGCATCATGGTGCTCGTGCTGGATATTTTGAAAGGCGCAATACCGGTCTACATCGCGATGTTGATGGCTGTGGATATGCACGTCTTCATTCCGGGCCTGGTCAGTGCCATCGGTCATGTCTATCCGGTCTTTTTAAAGTTCAGGGGTGGAAAAGCTGTAGCGACGGGCGCAGGCGCAGTACTTGCTTATAATCCGATTGTCTTCATAATTTTATTATCTGCATTTTTAATCACATTAAAATTAAGCAAGTATGTTTCCTTGTCGAGTATCGTTGCAGCACTGACTTTCATAGGTATCTCACTGCTTCTGCAGGATCCTCTGATCATCGCTTTTGCGGTGATACTGGGACTTGTGATCATTATCAGGCATATATCCAACATCAAAAGAATCCTCAATGGGACTGAATCCAAAATCACTTTCATGTGATGCGCTTTTTAAAAAAGGGAACCCGGTGAAATCCTAAGATTTCACCGGGTTTTTAAATGGCTTGAATGCTCATTTACTCTTTTAATTTTTTTCTCAATACGAGCGGGAGTATGCCGCCGTGGCGGTAGTAGTCGACTTCCACTTCAGAATCGAAGCGTGCCTTGACTTTAAATTCCTTCACTTCACCGTCGGTGCTTGTGGCAGTCACATCAAGGACATCGCCTGGCTTCACTTCTTCGCCCACTTTGATGTCGAATGTTTCACTGCCGTCAAGGCCGTGATCTTCAGCATTCTGCCCTTCCACGAACTGCAGCGGCAGGACGCCCATCATCACGAGGTTCGAGCGGTGGATCCTTTCATAGCTTGCTGCGATGACTGCTTTGACACCTAAAAGGTTAGTCCCTTTTGCTGCCCAGTCACGGCTCGATCCCATGCCGTAGTCATCGCCTGCGATGACTACAAGGCCGGTGTTATCTTCCTGATACTTCATGGCTGCATCGTAGATGCTCATTACATCGCCTGTCGGCCAGTAGGTTGTATAACCGCCTTCTGTACCCGGCGCAATTTTATTGCGGATACGGATGTTTGCGAATGTACCCCTCACCATCACTTCATGGTTACCGCGTCGGGAACCGTATGAGTTGAAGTCTCGCGGCGATACACCCTGCTCGATCAGCCATTTACCTGCCGGCGTATCCTTACCGATGGCGCCTGCCGGGGAAATATGGTCTGTCGTGACACTGTCGCCGAATTTCCCGAGGACCCTGAGGCCGCTCAAGTCGTTGATTGAACCCGGTTCCGTTGAGAGATCTTCGAAGAAGGTCGGGTTCTGGATGTAAGTGGACTCCGGATTGAAGTCGTACATAGGTGCATCCGTCGTTTCGATATTGTTCCAGATTTCATTGGAATCAAATACGTTCTCATACTCTTTTCTGAACAGTTCCGGTGTGACGTTGCTCATCACTGCATCCCTGACTTCCTGGATGGACGGCCAGATGTCCTTCATGAATACATCGTTGCCCTCTTTATCCTGTCCAAGCGGCTCTTTGTTCAGATCGATATCCACTGTGCCAGCCAGTGCATATGCCACGACAAGTGTCGGGGAGGCAAGGTAGTTCGCTTTCACAAGCGGGTGGATACGTCCTTCAAAGTTACGGTTTCCAGAGAGGACTGAAGAAACGAGCATATCATTGTCCACGATCGTCTCGGATATTTCAGGAAGCAAAGGCCCTGAGTTTCCGATACATGTTGTACAGCCGTAACCGACCAGGTTGAAGCCCAGTTCATCAAGGTATGGCTGAAGACCTGCATCTTCAAGGTAGCCCGTGACCACTTTGGATCCCGGAGCCAGTGAAGTTTTGACATAAGGCGGCACCTTAAGCCCTTTTTCAACAGCTTTTTTCGCGATGAGTCCTGCACCGAGCATCACATACGGGTTGGAAGTGTTCGTACATGATGTGATTGCCGCAATGACAAGGTCCCCGGTCTTGAGCTCTGCAGTCGAACCGTCCTTGAAATTGATCTGTGCTTTCTTATCGAATTCACTCTCGTCCATTCCATGACCGTGGTTGCCGCTTTCAGCCGTGACCGATTTCTGATACTCTTCTTTCATTTTTGAAAGTGGGATCAGATCCTGAGGACGTTTCGGTCCTGCAAGTGAAGGTTCGACTGTCGAGAGGTCCAGATCCACGATGTCCGTATATGTCGGTTCAACATCCGGGTTGAAGAACATGTCGTTCTCTTTCAGGTATGTTTCGACGACGGAGATATGTTCCTCGCTGCGTCCTGTCAGTTTCAAGTAATCCAGCGTTTCCTGATCGACAGGGAAGAACGCATTCGTCGCACCGTATTCAGGCGACATGTTCGCAATCGTCGCACGGTCGGCGAGCGGCAGCTCAGTCACACCGCGGCCGAAGAACTCGACGAACTTCCCTACTACACCGTGTTTACGGAGTAATTCCGTCACCCTGAGCGCGAGGTCGGTCGCCGTCGCACCTTCAGGCAGGGAGTTTTTCATGCGTACACCGATGACTTCAGGCACCGGGAAGTAGGACGGCTGTCCGAGCATGCCTGCTTCCGCCTCGATACCGCCGACACCCCAGCCTAAAACACCGAGACCGTTGATCATGGTCGTATGTGAGTCGGTTCCGACAAGTGTATCCGGATAAGTGACGAGTTCTTCATTTTCTTCCCTTACATGGACCACATTCGCAAGGTACTCCAGGTTCACCTGGTGGACGATGCCTGTCGCAGGCGGTACGGCACGGTAGTTGTCGAATGCCTTCGTTGCCCAGTTCAGGAACTCATAACGCTCTTCGTTCCTTTCGAACTCGAGCTCCATGTTTTTCTGCAGTGCCTGGTGTGTCCCATATTCATCAACCTGCACCGAGTGGTCGATGACCAGGTCGACAGGTACTTCCGGGTTGATTTTCTGAACATCCCCGCCAACGTCATCCATCGCTTTTCTGAGAGATGCGAGGTCGACGACTGCAGGTACGCCGGTGAAGTCCTGAAGGATGACACGTGATGGTTTGAATGGCACTTCTGAGTTGCCGAAATCGCCTTTATCCCAATTTGCCAGTGCTTCAATATGCTCATCTTTAATTACTTTGCCATCATGCTGCCTTAAAACCGATTCAAGCAATACACGAATTGAATACGGCAGTTTCTCTGGATCTGAAAAACCTTTTTCTGCCAATGTCTGAAGACTGTAATAGTTATATGTCTTATCATTTAAACTAAACGTCTTTTTAGCATCAGCTTTATAATTTTGCCCCATATTGATGTTGCCCCCTAAAATTAGTCTTATATACAGTATACCGGATAATAAAACCTTGTAAACGGTTGCCATTCCAAATGATGATACAAAAAAACAACGGATGATGATAACTAAAACTTATGTTGATGATTCCATAGCATAAAGATTTATTATGTAAAATGCCTTATATTCTGCATGACATCACCCTTATCCATCAAATAATGATATATTTATAAAGTGATTTCAAGTGAGTCGGATTATGTGGAGGTAAAATTGATGCTGCAGGAATTCAAGGAATTCATATTACGTGGGAACGTGCTCGACCTTGCAGTGGCAGTGGTCATCGGGGCTGCTTTCGGAAGGATTGTCGATTCATTGGTGGAGAACATCATCATGCCATCCATCGCATTGCTCTTCGGGGATACGGATTTCGCCTCGGACTGGTCATATATGGGCATCACTTATGGTGTATTCATCCAGGCCGTCGTCGACTTTCTGATCATTGCAGCTGCAATCTTCGTGTTCATTAAAGTCGTCAACAAGCTGACGAGGGAACGCTTCGTCGCTGAAGAGGAAGAAGACGAGCAGCTGGTGCTCCTCCGGGAGATCAGGGATGCGCTGGTCGAGGAAAGTGAAAAGAAAATATAAAGAAAAAAGCCGGCGGCCGCCGGCTTTTTTCTGCCTTACTGCAGATTTATCAGCGTCGCCGCAACAAGTGCAACAGCGGCAACCAAAAGCCACAGAAGGGTGATCTTCCAGACGAACTGGACCCACTTCAAGTATGGTATGCCTGCTACAGCGAGCACCCCCATCAGGGAAGCGGACGTCGGAATGATCGTATTCGTGATCGCATCACCGTATTGGAAAGCGAGCACCGCAATCTGCCTCGGTATCTCCTGCAGATCTGCAATCGGCACCATGATCGGCATGGTCGTCACAGCCTGGCCGGAGCCAGACGGGATGAAGAAGTTGATGATGACCTGGATCACCAGCATGCCGATTGCCGTCAATGCATTCGGGATATGGTCCAGCACGCTGCTCATCGAATGGATGATCGTATCGATGATCACCCCTGACTCGAGGACGACAAGGATTGCACGGGCGAAACCGACGATGATTGCACCGTATACGACGAGCTTCATGCCGTCAATGAATGCATCGAAGATGGCGTTGACTTTCATTCCGCCGATGAGGCCGGCGACGAGCCCGATCAAAAAGAAGTTTGCGGACAGTTCAGTCAGGAACCATCCATGCTGGAAGATGCCGTAAATATTGACGATGATACCGATAAGGAAAACAGCCAGAATGAAGATATGCCTTTTCTTAAGCTGTTCGAATTCGAAGACATCTTCGGTGAAGTTGATCTGCCCGGCTTTGTTCTCAGTATATATCAGACTCTTTTCAGGGCTGTTCTTCACTTTTTTTGCATAATGCATGACATATAAAATCGCGAGTCCGAGCACGAGTGCGTAAATGATCGTCCTGAATCCCCAGCCTGAGAAAATCGGGAGTTCCGCAATACCGTGGGCAATACCGACGGTGAAGGGATTGAACATCCCTCCGATGAAACCCGAGGCCGCCCCAAGCGTGACCATCGCTGTCCCCACCATCGCATCATATCCGAGCGCAACTGCAAGCACGATGCCGATCGGCACGAAGATGATGGCTTCCTCCGCCATGCCCGTAGTGAAGCCGAGTATCGAGAAGACAAGCATGATCACGGGTATCATGAGCTTCTCATTGCCTTTGACGACATCCATCACTTTCTGTATCGCCGCCTCGATCGCCCCCGTCGCCCGGATGATCCCGAACGCCCCGCCGATCAGAAAGATATAGAAGATTATGCTGGAAGCTTCGATCAGGCCGTTCGGTATCGACATGAACAGCTCGAAAATCCCGACCGGGCTCTGTTCGACTGCCGAGTAGCTGCCGCTCACGACCACCGTCTGGCCGTCGACCTCCGTACGCTCATACTCCCCTGCCGGTATGATGTAACTGAGGGCGGCCCCGATGATGACGACTGCCAAAAGTATTGCATAAGTATGCGGGAACTTCTGGCTGATATCTTTAGGACTTTCTGTGCCTTGTGATGACATTTTATTCTCCCCTTTTTTATTTTTATAGTATCAGTATAACTCATAAAATGACAGAATTGTTACATAATTATAAAATGTCCTGTAATTTGCCAAATCATTAAGCTATAATTGATTCACATGTATAAGGGAGGTTGATCACTATATTAAAAGATATTAAAATGCCACATGCTTTTGTCCTGATTTATTCCATTGTGATCCTGGCTGTCCTGGCAAGCTACATCATCCCTGCGGGGCAGTATGACCGGTTCGAGGACTCGGAAGGCCGGGAAATTGTCGATCAGGCCAGTTTTACATATGTTGAACAGGATCCGGTCGCCTTGACCCAGATATTCACAGTCGTGCCCGAAGGCATGGTGGATGCTGCAGGCATCATCTTCCTGATTTTCATCATCGGCGGTGCCTTCGGCATGATCAACGGCACGGGAGCAATCGAGGCCGGGATCAACAAGATGGTATCCTTACTGAAGGATAAGGAGATTGTACTGATCCCGCTCACGATGCTGATCTTCTCATTCGGGGGCGCGACATTCGGCATGGCCGAATCGACCCTGATATTCATCCCGATGGGTGTCATACTCGCACGTTCCCTCGGCATGGATGCAATGACCGGGATGTCCATGGTGGCGCTCGGGGCGGCGGCAGGCTTTGCCGGCGGATTCATGAACATATTCACCGTCGGGGTTGCACAGGAAATCGCAGAACTGCCCCTGTTCTCAGGCATGGGCTTCCGCATCATCGTCCAGCTCGTCTTTGTGGCGATCGCTGCATTCTTCGTCTACAGATATGGCAAGCGGGTGCAGAGGGACAAAAGGAACAGTTATGTATATGACCTTGAAATGAAAGCCGAGTCCGAATCAGGCGGCTATGATTTCAAGGAACTGACCGGCAGGCACATTGCAGTGCTCCTCATCATTTTTGCAGGACTTGCCCTGATCATTTACGGGGTCGTCCAGGGCTGGTCCACCGGAACGGAGCTCGCGGCAATATTCCTCGCCATGGGGATATTCTCAGGCCTTGTCGGAGGCAATACACCGAACGGCATTGCGGATGATTTCATCAAAGGGGCGAAAGATGTCACTTTCGGTGCATTGATCGTCGGGCTCGCACGATGCATCCTTCTCGTCCTGGAGGACGGGACGATCATCGACACCGTCATCTTTGCAGTGAGCTCTGTGCTTGAAGGCCTGCCGTCGACGATCGCAGCGATCGGCATGTTCCTGACACAGTTCATCATCAACTTCTTCATCCCGTCAGGTTCCGGGCAGGCTGCAACGACAATTCCGTTGATGGCACCGATCGGTGACATCGTGGGTATCCCGAGGCAGTCGGTCGTCCTCGCCTTCCAGATGGGTGACGGTCTGTCCAACTACCTCTTCCCGACATCTGCTGTCCTGATGGCCGGATTGTCGATTGCGAACATACCATATGAAAAATGGCTGCGGTTCGTATGGCCGCTCATGCTGGTGTGGATCATCGCAAGCGGATTTTTCATGGCTTTGAGCATCATGATCGGCTACGGTCCTTTCTAAAGGCACGGATTCAAATATTTACGGCATAAAAAAGACTCAGATCGACAGATCTGAGTCTTTTTTGCATCACGGACCGGAAGGGCCTTTGAAGGTTTGTTTTATGTCGCTGATGAAGTACAGGCTGCCGGTGATCAGAAGCATCTCCCCGTCGAATTCCTTTATGAAAGTCCTGTAGTCGGAAACCTTCTCTTTTTTCGGGTGGCTCACTGCCTCATAAATCTCTTCAACCGGCCGGGATTTGAAGAATTCGAATTCCGTCACCTTGAATTCGTCCGCAATTACAGCCAGTTTATCGACCATCGGACCGATCGGTTTGCCCTTCACTGCTGAGAACAGTACGGTGATCTTTTTATCGCTGTAGTATTCTTCCATCGCGGAGACGAGCGCATCGACAGCTTCATTATTATGCGCACCGTCAGCGATGATGAGCGGTGATTCCTGAAGCACTTCGATGCGTCCGCCCCATGAAGTCTCTTCAATCGCATCGACCATCTTGTTCAAGTCCAGTGTGAGCCGCCCCCTTTCTTTAAGTTCAAGCAGGGCGGCCATGGCAAGCGATGCATTTTCATGCTGATGGGCACCGATCATCTTCAGCTGGATATTTTCAAAGTCGTAGACGCCATATTTGAAGTCGAACTCGTCGGAACGGTGAAAAATGATGATATCCCGGTGCATTTCGACACCTTTGGCATTCTTTTCCTCCAGTACACCTCGCACATATTCCCTCGAATGGTCATCGGCGATGTTGTAGACGAGCGGAATGCCTTCCTTGATTACGCCGGATTTGTCCCTGGTGATGTCAATCAGTGTGTCGCCGAGTATTTCCGTATGGTCCAGCCCGATGCTTGTAAGAAGCGTCATGACAGGACGGAAAACATTTGTCGAGTCATAGGTGGCGCCGAGGCCCGCCTCCACAATCACAAAATCCACAGGGTTCACCTTTCCGAAATAAACGAACATCATCACCGTGATAATTTCAAATTCAGTGGCCTTCCCGAAAGGCGTCTCCTCTTCCATCAATTCACTGACCGGACGCACCATCGTCGCAAGCTCGGCTATCGCTTCGTCGGGTATGGGCTTGCCGTCCACGGCGATGCGTTCATTGAACACCTCGATGTAAGGGGATGTGAAGGTCCCTACTGTATAGTTGTTCGCGTTCAGTGCACTTCTCATATAATTCAGCGTGGAGCCTTTGCCGTTCGTCCCCACTACATGGATCCCGTTGATCTTTTCCTGAGGGGAGCCGAGACGCTCAAGCATCCACTGCATCCTCTCAAGTCCGGGCTTGATGCCGAACTTCAATTGATCATGAATCCAGTTCAAACTTTCCTCATAGTTCATTAACTAAAGACCCCTTTTAAGACAAGCTTTCCAGACGCGCTGTCACTTCATCGTACTGCGCCTGATACTTGGTTTCTTTTTCTCTTTCCTCCTGCACCACACTTTCCGGTGCATTCGCAACGAATTTTTCGTTGTTCAATTTGCCGTGTACACGCTTAAGCTCACCCTGAAGGCGCGCTTTCTCCCTGCTCAGGCGTTCGATTTCCTGCGCTTTGTCGATCAGCCCGGAGAGCGGCAGGACCACTGTGGCACCGGTGATGACACTCGTCTTGTCATCGTCGTTCTTTTCAATAGCGGATGCGATTTCCAGCGTTTCCGGATTGCAGAAGCGGTCGATGTAATGCCTGTTCGCTTCCACTGCTTTACGCCTTGCATCATCCTTCACCTCTATCTTGATGTCGATCGGTTTGGATAACGGCGTGTTCACTTCGCTTCTTGTCTGGCGTACAGACTTGATGATTTCAACAAGCAGTGCCATCTCTTTTTCCGCCGACTCATCGATATGGCTGTCATCAGCCTCCGGCCAGTCGCTTGTGACGATCGTACGTCCGCCTTCGATCGTCTGATAGATTTCCTCTGTGACGAACGGCATGAACGGGTGCAGCATCTTCAATATTTTATCCAGTGTGTAAAGGAGTACGGAGCGTGTCATGTGCTTCTCTTCATCCGTACCTTCCGCCATCGGCACTTTGGCCATTTCAATGTACCAGTCGCAGAAATCATCCCATATGAAGTTGTACAGGAGGCGGCCGACTTCACCGAATTCATATTTCTCGGAAAGCCTCGTCACTTCCTTGATCGTATTGTTCAGGTTCGTCAGTATCCACTTGTCTGCAAGTGACTTCCTGCCTTCCAGGTTGATGTCGGACATCTTGAAGTCCGGACCGATGTTCATGAGGGCGAACCTCGATGCATTCCAGATCTTATTGATGAAGTTCCAGACGGATTCCACTTTTTCATCACTGTAGCGCAGATCCTGTCCCGGTGTCGTGCCTGTGGAGAGGAAGTACCTCAATGCATCGGCACCGTATTTCTCGATGACATCCATCGGGTCGACGCCGTTGCCGAGTGACTTCGACATCTTTCGGTTCTGCTCATCCCGGACGAGGCCGTGGAGCAGCACGTCGGAGAACGGCTTTTGTCCCGTATGTTCAAGGGAGGAGAAAATCATCCTCGCCACCCAGAAGAAGATGATGTCATAACCTGTGACCAGGACATTCGTCGGGAAGAACTTCTTCAGATCGTCCGTCTCTTCCGGCCAGCCCATCGTTGAGAAAGGCCATAATGCACTCGAGAACCACGTATCCAGAACATCCTCGTCCTGGGTCCAGTTTTCGGCATCGTGAGGCGCCTCCATGCCGACATAGATCTCGCCTGTTTCATTGTGGTACCAGGCAGGTATCCTGTGGCCCCACCACAGCTGTCTCGAAATCACCCAGTCGCGGATATTGCCCATCCATGTGTTGAATGTCTGCTCGAATCTCGGCGGGACGAATTCGACGCGGTTATCCGTCTTCTGATTGTCCAGCGTATCTTTGGCAAGGGAGTCCATGCTGACGAACCACTGTGTGGACAAGTACGGTTCCACGACCGCATCGCTCCGTTCCGAATGGCCCACGGAGTGTACATGCGACTCGATTTTGATCATCAGATCCTGTGCCTTCAGATCCTCCACAAGCTGTCTGCGGCAGTCGAAGCGGTCAAGCCCCGCATACGGCCCGCCGAGCTCGTTGATGGACCCGTCCGTATTCATCACGTTGATGCGCTCGAGGTCGTGCCTGTTGCCGATTTCAAAGTCGTTCGGGTCATGTGCAGGTGTGACTTTCATGACACCGGTGCCGAAATCCTTATCGACATATTCATCTGCGATGATCGGCAGTTCCCGCTCCATGATTGGAAGGATCGCCGTCTTGCCGATGAGGTCCTTGTAGCGCTCATCATCCGGATGCACGACGATCGCCGTATCACCGAGCATCGTCTCCGGACGCGTCGTTGCGATTTCAAGGTGCCCCGAACCGTCGCTCAAAGGATATTTCACATGATAGAATTTACCCTCGACCTCCTTATGGATCACTTCGATATCCGACAGTGCCGTCTCCGTTTTCGGATCCCAGTTGATGATGTACTCGCCGCGGTATATCAGGCCTTTATTGTACATGTCGACGAACACTTTCCTGACCGCCTCGGACAAGCCGGCATCAAGCGTGAACCGCTCTTTATCGTAATCCAGGCCGAGGCCGAGCTTCGCCCACTGGTCACGTATGAAGTCTGCATACTCTTCCTTCCAGTTCCATGCGTGCTCCAAAAACTTCTCGCGCCCGATTTCATGGGGCTTGATGCCCGCCTCGCGCAGACGTGCATCGACTTTCGCCTGTGTGGCGATGCCTGCATGGTCCATTCCCGGCAGATAAAGCACTTCATAACCCTGCATGCGCTTCATGCGTGTGATGATATCCTGAAGCGTCGTGTCCCATGCATGCCCGAGATGCAGCCTGCCGGTCACGTTCGGCGGCGGGATGACGATGGAATACGGCTCCTTTTCAGACTTAGCATCTGATTTGAAATATCCCTCTTCCACCCATTTCTTATATTTACCTTCCTCAACACTCGCTGGATGATACTTCTTCGGCATTTCCATAAATGATTTCTCCTTCCATAATAAAAACTCCACGTCCTGTAAAATAGGACGGGAGTTCCGCGGTACCACCTAAATTCAGCAATCACTTGCTGCACTTAAAATTATTTAACGCATAATTACGTCCAATCCTACTGCCATTTTCAGATTAGATTGATTTCAGACTACTTTCACCCTGGACATCGATGTGTTCCCACCTGCCACACATTCTCTAAAGACCCGTTCAGGACTACTCTTCTGACCTCGTTATTTGATTAAATATATCTTATACAAATCTGCATATGCTGTCAAGTCCGGCCCTGCCTCCGCCTTCTGTACCTCAAGTACCAGCTGACGAGCGGGGTCACGATCAGTATGATGAAGAATATGCGGAAGATATGGTAGCTCGAAATCATCGCGATATCCGCACCCATCTCAACTGCCACGATGATCAGCTGGCCGATGCCCCCGGGCGCTGCACTCAGGAACAGATTGTTGAAGGAATGCACGGTGAACATTTGATAAATGCCCGTAATCAACAATGTGCCGCCGATCAGCAGTATGTTCTGAATCAGCATGGAGACGATCATCCGGCGGTTCAGCTGATACAAAAGAGAAGCAATCTGCCTGCCGATCCGTATGCCGAACAATATCTGCGCCACGTTCATAAATCCGATGTTCAGCGAAAAATGGTAGCCCGTCGTGATATTCCAGATCAATACGGCGATGATCGGACCGAGCAGGAACGGGACCGGGAATCTGATCAGCCTGAATATGTACATCAGTATAAAGGCCCCCGCCACAATCAGGAGCATAGAAGGCTCAAAAACTTCGGAGAGAAGCGGTGCCGGCTCCTCTGCTTCGGAAGATACAGTCTGATCCGCTGCGAATAAGCTCGCGATGAAAGGGACCAGTATGACGACAAGAATGATCCTCGACATCTGCGTAATCGTCACAAGCATCAAATCCGCCTTTTTGTCCTCTTCAGCGAGGATCAGCATCTGGCTCAAGGCCCCCGGGACCGATGAGAGTAAGGCGGTCTCGGGCGTGCAGCCCGTCAGCTTCATGAAGATCCTTGAGAGGCCGAGGCTTAATGAAATGACCAGCAGGCTGATGAAGAAAATGTTCCATATATCCCCGATCATTTCCTGCATTGCATCCGTCGTGAATGTCGAACCGATTTCAAAACCGATGACAAAGACGCCGAGATTGCCCATCCATTTCGGAAAATAAAAATCATCCGTCACAAACCGTATGAAGAGGAATGTGGCGGCCATGGACCCGAAAAGCCAGGGAAGCACCATGCCTGCAGCGTTCAAGATCGAAGATATGCCGAGTGCCAGCAGCAGAAGAGCGGTTAACCGGATTATTTTCATAAAGAAAAACCTTTCCTTAAGTTGAGGGTTCATTGAAAAACATAAGGACTCCCTGGATCAGGGAGTCCTTAGTCATAAATTATTCAGACCACATGTCATACATTGCAGTCAGTTCTTCATCACTGACCTGATCTTCATCAAACGCAGGCATTGAACCCTGGCCGTTCCTTACGATGTCGGTGAATTCCTCTTCACTCAGATCTGTGCCTGCAAGTGCCGGCCCCATTCCTCCTGAAAAGTCCTCACCGTGACATGAAGCACATGAGTTCTGGGCAACGCCTTCAGCGTCCACATCACCGGAAGAAGCGCCATTTCCTTCTGCAGCACCATCCTCTTCGGCAGCCTGTTCTTCGGCACCTTCTTCGCCTTCGACAGGCTCTTCCGTTTCAGCTGAATCATCGCTTGATTCCTCAGTGCCGGCACCTGTGTCTGCAGTTTCTTCACTGCCTTCACCGTCACCGCCAATATGGAAAATCATTAATGGAATAATTAGAATGATCACCAGGACTGGAATCAGCCATACTAATGGATTACGTCTGTCTTTTTTCTTATCTTCCTTAGAATGAATAATCATTTCACGGCCCTGACCCTCGATATAGGTCTTGCCTTCATCTCTGACGCCCTCCATGTTGACTTCCTTATCTGTAAGGTTTTGATCTTTTTTATCACTCATTCACTGTGACCCCCCAAATATTATTCATACCTATTATACACTTAATTGCTTAACTATGAAGCATAATTTTTGGTTACTTTTTACTTAGGCGGGTCAAAGCATTGTCAAACGCCGTGATCGTCGCCTTGATGTCATCTCTGGTGTGCTTGGTCGACAGGAACATCCCTTCAAATTGGGACGGCGGGAGATAAATGCCCTCTTTCAGCAGCTCCTGGAAGAGCGCTTTGAATAAGACCAGGTCACTCTCGTTCGCACTGTTGAAATCCGTCACCGGTCCTTCAGTGAGGAAGAAGCCGATCATCGAACCTGCACGGTTCACCGTGATCGGTCTCTCATGTTTTCCGAACACTTCCTTCAGGCCATCTTCCAGCAGGTCGGCAAGTTCGTTGAAGTACTCATAACTCTCCTCCGACAGCTGGCTCAGCGTATGATAGCCGCCCGCCATTGCCAGGGGGTTACCCGAAAGCGTCCCCGCCTGGTAAATATCACCGACAGGTGCGACGTGTTCCATGATTTCCCTCTTGCCGCCGTATGCACCGACCGGCATGCCGCCGCCGATCACTTTTCCAAGGCATGTAAGGTCCGGCATGACGTCATAATGACCCTGGGCACAGTTGAAGCCGACCCTGAAACCGGTCATGACCTCATCAAAAATCAGCACAGTGCCATTCTTTTCGGTGATCTCACGGACGTATTTAAGGAAGTCTTCGACCGGCGGCACGACACCCATGTTGCCGGCAACGGGCTCGACGATGACGCCTGCGATATCTTCCCCGTACTTGTCGAAAGCCTCTTTCAGGCTCTCCGGATCATTGTAAGGTAAAGTGATTGTATTGAGGGCCGTGCCTTCAGGCACACCCGGGGAGTCCGGAAGGCCGAGCGTCGCCACGCCTGAACCTGCCTTGATGAGCAGTGAATCACTGTGGCCGTGGTAGCAGCCTTCGAATTTAAGTATTTTATTGCGGTCTGTGTAGCCTCTTGCCAGTCTGAGTGCAGAAAGCGTCGCTTCCGTACCGGAAGATACCATCCGGACCATCTCGATTGAAGGCACCCTTTCTATGACAAGCTCGGCCATCTTGTTTTCAAGCTCGGTCGGCGCACCGAAACTTGTGCCTTTTTTAGCGGTTTCCGCGACTTCAGATACCACTTTGTCATCACTGTGGCCGAGTATCAGCGGGCCGAAGCTCAGACAGTAATCGATGAATTCATTGCCGTCCACATCATAGAGGCGCGCATCTTTTGCACGTTCGATGAACAACGGGTGATCCCCCACGGACTTGAATGCACGTGCAGGCGAGTTCACGCCGCCCGGCATCAGTTCGACTGCTTCTTCATATAGTGCTTTGGATTTTTCAAACATGATTATACCTCTCCTCGATCAATTTTCTTACAAATATCTTTTGCAAAATAAGTGATGATTAAGTCTGCACCGGCACGTTTCATGGAAATCATCTGTTCAATGATGACCTCTTCATCGACGAGCCCCATATCGATGGCTGTCTTCGTCATCGCGTACTCCCCGCTGACATTGTATGCAACGACCGGGAGGTCGGAACTGTTCCTGACATCGCGGATGATGTCCAGGTAGGACAACGCAGGTTTCACGATCATCATGTCCGCACCTTCGATTTCATCACTTTCGAGTTCACGCAGGGCCTCAAGCCTGTTTGCAGGGTCCATCTGATACGTCCTGCGGTCGCCGAATGACGGCGTCGATTCCGCCGCATCACGGAACGGGCCGTAAAATTTGGAGGCATACTTGATGCCGTAGCTCATGATCGGTATATGGCTGAAGCCGTTCTCGTCCAGGCCTTTCCTGATCTCTGTGACGAAGCCGTCCATCATATTGCTCGGGGCGATGATGTCAGCGCCCGCACGTGCCTGTGACACGGCGGTCCGTACAAGCAGTGGCAGCGTCGAATCGTTGTCCACATCCTCCGTCTCCGGATCGATCAGCCCGCAATGGCCGTGGTCCGTGTATTCACACAGACATGTATCCAGGATGACGAGCAGTTCCGGATGATGCTTTTTCGACAGACGGCACGCTTCCTGGACGATGCCGTGATCATGATACGCACCGCTGCCGACTTCATCCTTTTCATTCGGTATGCCGAAGAAGATGACGGACTTGATGCCGAGATCCACGACTTCATCCAGCTCTTCCTTCAATAAGTTCAATGAAATCTGATAAACCCCTTTCATTGAAGGGACTTCTTTCTTAACATCATCTTTCTCCACTACGAATATCGGATAGATGAGGTCTTCCTTATGGAGATGGGTCTCCCTCACGATATCCCTCATATTCGCCGTGCGCCTCAGTCTTCTGTGACGGTCAAAATTCATTTTTACACCTCAAATTTTTCATTGATTAATTCATACATGCTCTCAAGCGTCGCCTTTTCCGGGGAGATGGACGGCACACCGTACTCATCCAGCTTTTCCTTCGTGACCGCACCGATCGATATGACGGGCTTCTCCTTCAGCAGTTCCGGTTCAATGTACTTCATGAACACTTTCACACCGGAAGGGCTTGAAAAAGTCAGGATATCGATGTCATCCATCTCTTCCCGGATTTTTTCCATGGACCCGACATTATCGACGGGCTCATATATGGAGAGCTTATCCACAGTCACCCCGTGGGATTCCAGATAATCCTTAAGATGGGGCCTTGCGGCCCTGCTTGTAGGGTACAGTACCCGTTCGACCCTTTCATCATGCAGCGGAAAATCTTCTATGAATCCTTCCTGTGTGTAGACGGAAGGTTCAAAGTCCACGGTATAGCCGTTATTGACGAGGACTTCCGTCGTCTTCTCGCCGATGCTCCCTATTTTGGAGAATTTAAGGTCTTCCATATACGGCAAGAAGAGCTTGACTGCATTTTTGCTCGTCAGTATCAGCCAGTCATATTCATGCTTTAAAAACGCTTCTTCAACATCAAGCGGCTGGATTGAAATCAAAGGGGCATGCATGACATTAAAGCGGTCACTGGTCACATTGAGCTTCGTCTGTGTGACCAGCACCGTCTTCTTCATTGCATTATTTTTCTTCATTGATTTTATCAATGATCTCCTTGGCACCGATCTTTTCCATTTCGTCAGCCACCAGATTGCCGAGCGCTTCAGGGTCCGTGCCGGATTTTTTGACGAGGTACTTCTCATTGCCGTCCTCCGACATGATCAGCCCGGTCAAATAAAGTTCGCCGTCTTCAAGTGTCGCATAACCGCCGATCGGCACCTGACAGCTGCCGTCCATGCGGCGCAGGAACGTCCTTTCTGCCGACGTGCAGATGGCATCCTCCTTCGAATGGACCGCCGCAAGCATTTCAGCGAGTTCATGGTCGTCTTTCCTGATCTCAATCCCGAGTGCACCCTGTGCAATCGCCGGGATGAACTCTTCGGCATCAAAGTACTCGGTCACACGGCTGTCGCCCCACCCCATCCGTTTAAGGCCGGCAGCTGCAAGGATGATCGCGTCATATTCACCGGATTCCATCTTTTTGATGCGGGTGTCGATATTGCCCCTCACCCAGTTGACGGTGATATCATCACGCATCGATTTCAGCTGGGCGGCGCGTCTCAGGCTGCTCGTACCGACGATGCTTCCGGAAGGAAGATCTTTGAACAGCACTTTGTTGTTGGAGAGGAAGGCATCCCGCATATCTTCCCGTTCAGGTATGCAGCCGATTTTGAACTGCTCGGGCAGCTGGCTCGGCACATCCTTCAGGCTGTGGATCGCCATATCGATCTCTTTATTTTCAAGCGCAAGCTCAATCTCCTTGACGAAGAGGCCTTTGCCGCCGACTTTTGACAGCTGCACATCCACGATGCGGTCACCTTTCGTCACGATTTCCTTGATTTCAAATTCTGCTTCCGGGAATTTCTCTTCAAGTGATGCGATGAACTGTTTTGACTGGGTCATGGCAAGTCCCGAACGCCTGGATCCAACGATAAACTTTCTCATTAAAATACTCCTTTTTTAAGTCCAAATATGGAAATTGGAAAATTGTGATACAAACAGATAATTGATCATGCAAAATATGAACAATCCAATGTTCAACATAGCAAATATATAAGTATTGCGCACTTTTTTCAAATGAATGAAGAGCGCGGCATATAAAAGCACCACAAATGAAGTGCCCATCACTTTAATGTCCCACATGATATCCACCCCGATGATCTGGATGCCCCAATGCAGTCCGAGCAGAATGCTGACCGTCATCGTCAAAAGCCCGATCACAAGGCTTCTGATCATGACCTTCTTTGCGGTCTCTATACTGAACAATGAAAAGAATGTGCGGTTGAAGCGCTTTTTCTTCAAATTGTCGTACTGTATCAGGTAGATCAGCGAATGCAGGGCCGACATGAAGAACAGCACATAGGCAAGCAGTGCGAGCCCGACATGGATGACCAGCAGTTCATTCATCAATACCGATACTTCGACTTCCCTTGAAAGCGGCTCGGGCTGGAATGTGAATATCGAAAAGAACAGGAAACTGAAGAATATGAATCCAAAAAACACCTGTTCGCTTTCATTCCTGTAATAATAGCTGATCCCGACGATCGATAACACAAGGGATAAAGTGAACATGCCCTCGTAAGTGGTGAATACCGGTATCCTCCCAAGGCTTATGATGATGTTGATGTAGGTCAAAAGATGCAGTGCCGTTGCTCCGGCGATTATATAAAAGGAAACCTTTCTGGCTTGGCGATTTCTTAAAGCTAAATCGTACGCCAGCACAGAAAGGCCCGTAAAGTATAAAAGCATTATAAATTCATTGATGCGGAAGACAATATCCATATTGGTCCCCACCCATACTATTCGAATGCGAGTTCTGTATTATTTTTTTGAGTCTCCTGTTGGTATTTCTTCATTTCTCTTTCTTTCACTTCGCTGACTTCATCTTCAATGCCGAACAGCGTTTCGATTTCCTTAAGTTTCTTCACTGCCTGCTTATCATCTGCGATTTCCTTCGTGTAGATGATCGGATCTTTCAGCATCTGGTTGATGATGCTCTTCATATGCTTACTGATGACCGTGCGTTCACGGTCCGTCATATCAGGCATCTTACGCTCCACACTCTTGAAGGTCTCTTCATGTATGTTGAGGGCCTTCGTCCTGAGCGCCTGGATGACCGGTGTCACACCGAGCATGTTGATCCAGCTTTCGAAGTCATCCTGTGCTTTCCTGATCATTGCCTCGACCTTCTTCGCTTCCTGCTGGCGGGTTTCGAGGTTCGAATCGATCAGTCCCTGCAGGTCGTCCACGTTGTACATGTAGACATTTTCATACTGATGGGTCGCAGGTTCGATATCCCTGGGCATCGCAATGTCGATCAGTATCAGAGGACGGTTCGCCCTTCTCTTCTGGATACTGTCGATGAGATCTTCAGTGATGACGTAATTCCTCGAGGAAGTGCTTGAAAGCACGATATCCGCATCCATCAAATAAGCTTCGAGATGCTCGATGGTATCGTATGTGCAGTCATATTTATCAGCGAGTTTTTTTGCATTGTCAAGGGAGCGGTTGACGATCGTGATGTCTTTAATGCCGTTCGAAGTCAGGTTGATCACCGACTGTTCGGACATTTCGCCTGCACCGATGACGAGGGCTTTCGTATCCCTTTTCTGATCGATGATCTTGTTGATCAGCTGTACAGCAGCATAGGACGTCGAGATCGCATTTTTTGAGATATCCGTATCATTGTGCCCTTTTTTAGCCACAGTTATCGCCTCTTTGAATAACTTGTTGAATATCGTCCCGGTCGTCTTTTCATTCTGCGCTTTGATGAATGCATCGCGTATCTGGCCAAGTATCTGGGTCTCCCCGAGAACCATCGAATCAAGACCTGCCGTCACATAAAACAGATGCTCAACCGCCTCTTCCCCGACTTTCACATCGATGATCTTCTTGATCGTCTCAAGGTCCACTTCGAACCATTCAGCGAGGAAGTTCTGGGCATAGTATTTACCTGTATGCACCTGATCACTCACAATGTAGACTTCGGTCCTGTTACATGTGGACAGAAGCACCGTTTCCAAAATACTTTTTTCCGACCGCAGTTTGTGCAGCGCGTCTGTCAGTTCCACTTCATTGAACTGGACTTTTTCACGTTCTTCAACTGTCGCTTTTCTATAATTTAAACTCAGCGATATTACGTGCATCAAATTTCCTCCTACCACCATTATACGTAAGCAATAATAATACTAATTGTAACAAAAAAACCATGTCATTTCTATATAACATGGCTGAAATCCTATATTATTTAAAATTGTTCTAATCTAGACATAATTGCTCAATGCTTCATAAACTTTCGGCAGGTTCTTTTTATCGACGGCGGAGAAATCGATGATGATATCTTCCGGTTCGACTTCAAGTGTTTCCCTCACGACCTTCAAATGCTTCTGCACTTTGCTTTTCGCAATCTTATCGGATTTCGTGCAGATGAGGATGACCGGGATTTCCAGGTGTTTCAGGAAATCATACATCAATATGTCATCCTGCGTCGGCTTATGCCGCAGGTCGACCAGCTGGACCACCGCCTGGAGTTCTTCCCTCTCAGCGAGGTAGGATTCGATCAGCTGCCCCCATTTCTCGCGGCTCGTCTTGGACTGCCTGGCATAGCCGTAGCCCGGGACATCGACAAAGATGAACTGTGAGTCCACATCATAAAAATTCAGCGTCGCCGTCTTCCCCGGCTTTGAAGAGGTCCTCGCTATATCTTTACGCCCGCAGACCGCATTGATGAAGGATGATTTACCAACATTCGAACGACCGCTCAGCGCGATTTCCTTCATATTGCCGTCCGGATACTGGGAAGGATCCATCGCCGAATACATGAATTCGATATTGTTCGGGTTTATTTTCATAATCTGTACTCCTCATGAAAAAAGCTGTCTGGGAGTCAGACAGCTCTTCTATTTCTATTATGCACTTTTACGATCGATGTAGACTTCTTTGCCGTCTGCATCATAAAGCAGCGGATCGCTTTCATCCATGATCGTATCTCTGGTGATTTTGACTGTTTTGATTTCTTCATTGGAAGGTACGCTGAACATGATGTCGACCATGCGCTCTTCAATGATGGAACGGAGGCCGCGTGCACCTGTTTTACGTTCGATGGCAAGCTCGCTGATTGCATCGAGTGCATCATCGTCGAATTCCAGATTCACTTCATCGATTGCAAGCATTTTCTTGTACTGCTTGACGAGTGCGTTCTTCGGCTCTGTAAGGATGGATTTGAGTGCATCCACATCAAGTTCTTCAAGGTGGCTGATGATCGGCACACGTCCGATGAATTCCGGTATGAGACCGTAGCTTTGAAGGTCTTCCGGACGTACATTGGATAGTATCGCATCTTTGTCATCGAGGGTCGATGAAGGTCCGCCGAAGCCGATCACTTTCTCACCGACTCTGCGCTTGATGATCTCGTCCATGCCGTCGAAGGCACCGCCCAATATGAACAGGATGTTTTTCGTATCGATCTGGATCGATTCCTGGTTCGGGTGCTTCCTGCCTCCCTGAGGCGGCACGCTTGCAGTCGTCCCTTCAAGAATCTTAAGGAGCGCCTGCTGTACACCTTCACCGGAAACGTCACGTGTAATTGAAGTATTCTCACTCTTGCGTGCGATTTTATCAATTTCGTCGACATAGATGATGCCCTGTTCGGCACGTTCCACATCAAAGTCTGCAGCCTGGATCAGGCGCAGCAGTATGTTCTCCACGTCGTCACCGACATAACCTGCTTCTGTGAGGCTTGTCGCATCCGCAATCGCAAATGGTACATCCAAAGTGCGTGCGAGCGTCTGGGCCAGCAGTGTTTTACCGCTGCCGGTCGGGCCGATCAATGCGATATTACTCTTGGAAATTTCCACATCATCGTCACTGCTTTCCTGGTTGATGCGTTTATAATGGTTATAAACTGCAACACTCAAAGCACGTTTCGCCTTATCCTGCCCGATGACATAGTCATTCAGAGCTTCAAGGATCTGCTGAGGCTTCGGAAGCTCCGTGAAAATCGCCTTATGCTCGGTCTTCAGCTCTTCTTCTATAATTTCGTAGCATAATTCTATACATTCATTACAAATGTACACGCCGCTGCCTGCGATCAGTTTCTTTACCTGTTCCTGATCTTTACCACAGAACGAACATGTTAAATTTGTATCATCTTCATTAAATTTGATCATCTTAACACCTCTTTTATCATTGTCGTAAACTATACTAGAATTCAGGCTTGAAATCAAATGAATGAACTTGCAGGCACTGATGCCAATAGCTCTGCAACTGGACGTTGCAGAGCTATTTTCATTCAGGCGGTTTTACTTTTCTTCTTCAGTTGATTCTTCGGTCTCTTCTGACTCACTTGCCTCACCTTCTGTTGGTTCTACAAGTTTGGCATTGTCCACAAGTACATCGAGCGCCTTCTGGACTTTGATATCATTCTCAAGCATTGACAGGTCGCCTAAAGTTGATTTGATGTCTTCAACTTTGATGCCGAACTGTTCGCTCATTTTCTCAAGCTCTTTATCAAGGTCTGCTTCTGCAACTTCGATGTTTTCATCAGCTGCAATCTGCTTCAGTGTGAGGTTCGTTTTAACACGGTTCTCCGCATCTTCTTTCATTGTCTCGCGAAGTGCATTTTCATCCTGGCCGGACAGCTGCTGGTACATTTCAAGGTTGATGCCCTGCTGGGACAAGTTCTGTTCGAACTCCTGAAGCATTCTGTCAAGCTCAGTGTTGACCATTGCCTCCGGAACGTCGATTTCAGCATTGTCACTCGCTTTGAGGAGAAGTTCTTCCTTCATGGCGACATCCGCCTGGTTTTCTTTAGCTTCTTTAAGGTCTTTTTCAACTTTGGCTTTCAGTTCATCCACAGTTTCAACACCCTGGTCCAGCTCTTTTACAAGATCATCGTCAAGTTCAGGTGTTTCCTGCACTTTGATGGAGTTGATCTTAACTTTGAACGTCGCAGGCTTTCCAGCAAGCTCTTCAGCCTGGTAATCTTCAGGGAAAGTCACTTCAACATCTTTCTCATCTCCGACTTTAAGGCCGATGAGCTGCTCTTCGAAGCCGCCGATGAATGAGCCGGAACCAACTTCAAGGTCGAATCCTTCAGCTTTTCCGCCGTCGAACTGTTCGCCGTCCATATAGCCGTCGAAGTCCAGGTTCACTGTGTCGCCGTTTTCCACTTCGCCGTCATCTTTGACGACCATTTCCGCCTGATGCTCGAGCATATGACCGATTTCATGGTCAACGTCCGCCTCAGTCACTTCCGTCGACAGTTTAGTCGCTTCAAGACCTTTGTACTCGCCGAGTTTGACTTCAGGCTCGACAGTCACTTTCGCCGTGAATACAAGATCTTTGCCCTTTTCCATTTCAACGATATCCACTTCAGGCTGATCAACAGGAGTAATACCTTCTTCATCAACAGCTTTAGCATAGTTTGGTGAAAGGACGATATCCAGTGCGTCCTGGTATAAGGACTCTACACCAAAACGACTTTCAAACATTTGACGCGGAACTTTCCCTTTTCTGAAACCTGGAAGTGAAACATCCTTGGAAACTTTCGCAAATGCTTCATCCAATGCCTGATTGAATTCCTCTGCAGGTACTGTGACCGTCAGAATTCCTTCATTACCTTCTTGCTTTTCCCATTTTTGAGACATAGTGTAATTCCTCCGTTAATACATTTTTTTCATAACCAGTTTAGTATAACACAATAGTTTTCCTTATCCAACAATTGACTTATTTTTATGTTTCACTCGTCGTGACGAGGCGTTCCATCTCGTCTATCCATTGGTAGACGTCACTTCCTGCCGTGTACGGATGATTCATATTCAGCAAATCCAGTATATACTGAAGATAGCCTTCAACCAACTCTTCCGCCTCGAAATCCGGCTCTTTCGGATAACTGAATATTGCGTGGCTCGTCATCAGCAGCGCCGCCTCGCTGACGATCTGCGGCGCCCTTGATTCAAGCTCATCGATCACTTCAGGTTCCACATCCTTCATCAATGTGATTTCCTCAAGCGACGGCAGATCGGCAGGCACGACCTCAACAGGTTCATCGAACTTATGGTGCCGCACCTTCTTGTTGTAACCGATCTCCTTCAAATAAAGCAGCATGAAGGTGACGATATCCTTATCACTGATGTTCTCCAGTTGCTCCAGGACGAAATCCTTATACCTGATGTCTTTTTCATCAGCAAAAGTACTGAACATCCGGAGTATCTCCTGGTGCGACATCTCATCGAGATTGATATCCTCCTGAGAGGACCGCTCTGCATCATCCACATCCCCGCTCCGCCTGTACTGGAGTTCATCGATCGCTTTTTTCGCCTGATGCCTGATGGCCGCAATCTCGATCCGGAAGCCCTGTGGCAATTTCTCCTCCATCAGATGGTCTGAGAAGTTGATGACTTCGTAATACCTCTCCTGCCTGCTGAGCGCCTTCAGCAATTCAATCATATGAGTTTCATAGTCGCCCGACCCTTTATTCAGCTGCATCAGTGAATAATCCACGACGTCATCATGCTCGCCGAGCGCATCCATGGCTTCGTAGAACATCTCTTCCAGGCTGGTTTCTGGCGGGGCCATTTTGATGAAATGATGGTAGTTTTCGCGGAAAGCTTCGAAATCTCCGTCTTTGAACATCCTGACCAGATCCTTCTCAGCCTTCTTCAGAAAACGATGGTGGGTAGTTATCTTATCTGCCATAAGCATCACGAATGATCAGTTCGCTCCACGACTCATAAGGCGACAGATCCGGCAGATCATCATTGCTGATCCACTTCAGGGATAACGTGTCGGCCTCCATGTTGGAAACACTCCCTTTATCCACCGAGACTTTCAGCACCAGCCCGATATGCACCCTGCCGACCTCGTTATCGTCGTCGTTGATCAGACCCATGATTTCAATGTTCCTGATATCATCACCGGAGAGGCCCACTTCCTCTTCAAGCTCACGCCGGGCATTGATGGATAACTTCTCATCAATATCATCCGCATCCTCTATATCATTCATATGACCGCCCACACCGATCGACAGAAGACCATGCAGCCGCTCTTCACCACCGCCGCCAAGTCTCTCATAGACCAGCGTCTCTTTACCGCCTTCGGAAGATATGATCACATAGCTGATCAGCTGCTTGTAGGAAGGGTCCTCCTCCATATCACCGCGGCGTTTCACTTCGAAATTATTGAAAGTGCCAACGATCGGCTGATAACGCCCGTCATTCTTACCGATGAAACCGTTGAAGGCATTCTCCTCAGAGTTAAACAACTCTTCCCGCGGCACTACTAGAATCTGTTCATCAAATTTACTCATATACTTTCTCCTATTTATATTTCACTCACAATCATTCTATTAAAGTCACCATTACTTGTAAATCAAATAATGAGGATAATCGACCGGCGGCGTTTTGTAAAGCATAATGGGATGATGTAATAAAACACCTTTAAAATTAAAAATTGATTTGACTTATATAACCGACTTTGATTATAATAGAATTTGTCTTAATTAAGTCCTGGTAGCTCAGCCGGATAGAGCAATGGCCTTCTAAGCCATCGGTCGGGGGTTCGAATCCCTCCCAGGACGCTACTTATATATTGAATGAATTTAATCCCCGTCAAACTTTGGTTTGGCGGGGTTTTCTTATGTTTTCAGAAATGACTTAAAGTGATTAAAGGTGAGTGTGATTGTCAATATAACTTATACCATAGCGGAGTATTGGAATTTAACTTGTAAAATAAAGTCATTAATAACCAAAAACTACTTCCTAGATATTATATAATAAAGCAGCTTTGAGTTTAGTAGGTATATTGGTAAGGAATCATTGGTGGGTGTCATGAATAAATTTCTTCTCTAAATTTATTATCTATTTCACGAATGATATTATTGATTTCTTTTAAGTCGTTTTCGAAGTAATGACTTAACTCTTTTTCTAGACCAGTATATATTTTATAGCAATCGTTTTCACCATTACTAACAGCTTTATAATACGAGTGATCAATTTTATCAATTAAGCTTTCTGATTTTCGTATCAAATCAGCAAATAGCTTACCTTCATCATCACTTAGTAACCTCTCTCTATTCGACACATAATTATTTAAATCGATTTTTCTTTCTAGCATCAAATTAATAAAATGATTGAAATTGACCGTGCACCTTCTATCAGAGTTTACATCGTAGGCCATTTTAACTTGTTTGAACTCTTCATCGCTAAGGTTTTCAAAGAATTGCAAATTGTCTTTTGAGTGAAAAGCTTCTTCAATCTTAGTGGTAGCTAGCCACTCTGGATTTTCGAATGATTTTATAGTACCTTCTAACTCTTTCATTTTTGCGTATATATCTGAATAAACTTCAAACCTACTGTCAAAAAGAGCTTTTTGTTTATAAGATTGTAATTCGATTTTTTCTGATACCCTTTTATCACTTCTACTAATAAATGATTTGAATAAAGTTTTACCAATGAACACTAATGTTGCTCCTAAAGCTCCGGCTAAACCCGCTGGCCCAAATAGTTCTGACAGTACCTCCATAGTGCCCTCTCCCCCTAACACTCCCAATCATATCAAAAAAGCTGCCCCAGTTGGATGGCTTAATCTAATTTAGGAGGACACATTCATGCTGGAATCTGTCGAGAGGATGAAGTGCATATACCACAACGTTTTACCTGCAATTCTACAGACCGGGGGTGAATCGCATTATGAAACTCTAATATTTCAAGTTTATCTAGTCTTTCAAGAACATGTATATCTCTTTGGCAAGTTAAGGGACGAGCTACGGACATACAGCAATTATAATCTCAAACTATCAATGTGTCTTTTCGTGTCTTTTCATGTCTTTTCATTTAATCGGAGATAAAAGGCTACTTTATATAGTAATCAATGATATCACCCCCTTTTTCTTTGTTATACTCTCATTAGGAAGGTGGTGTGAGCAATGCATTTAAAACAATACAGCAAATCTCAAATAACCAAAGCAACCAAAAAGCTGGAAAGCATCAATAAAACCCCATGCTGTGAAACCCCGGATAAAGAAGTGATGCCGGAGATCACACAGCTGATCGCAAAGACCGACCAATCACAAATCATCGGTATGGATATGATGACGATAAAATGTAATCACTGCGGTCTGGTTGAGCAATATGACCCTGTGATCCTTGGGGCCGAATAACTGAATGACTGATATTAGAAGTTACAGGTGTGACTTCTTCATTTATATTTGATTTTTTCAAACTCTGGTAAATTTTTATTTATCAGGGTTTTTCTTTTTGTGAGCTTAAGCTTTTTATTATTCTATGATTGTATGTTTGATATTGTATTGCAACAGTACATGCGTCACTGCGCCTTCATCTGTACTGATGTTCGTCTCTTCCACATGGACATCGTAGCCGCATTCAGAAATATTATACTCCCCTGCTTCAATTTTCCCGATTAATGATTTCAGTTCCTCGACTGCTTTCTTTTCCAATTCATCCATATAGTCACTCCTAAATTAATTGCGATCCAATTGACGGACGAGCCTAACTGTAAAAATTTCGTTTATGCTCGTATTTCCAACAAGAAAAACGAGCATGTCTCGCCGAAATCCAGAGATACTCGAATTTCCCCTCTCGGAAACGAGCAACTCTTACATATTGTCATGGATGCTCGTATTCAGCCTGTTAAAAACGAGTATAACAGCCATATACACAGAGTTGCTCGGATTCACAATAAGAAAAACGAGCATATCCCCTCAAAACTTGAATATGCTCGTCCCCTGCCTCACCACGAGCCCGCCGCCATAGAAAAAAGCCGCCGAAATTTTACATTCCAGCGGCCTTCAATCATTTCCATTACTTTTTATCACCTTTGGTGAATTTATCGATTGTTTCGTTCGTCTTGTTCTTGGCTTTATCCACGAATTCTTTCGCTTTACCGGCGTTTTTATCTTTCTTGCCTTCGGATTCCATATCCTTATCACCTGTCGCGTTGCCGATCGTTTCTTTTATATTGCCTTTTTGCTGATCGAATTTGCTGTCTTCTGCCATATTATACACCCCTCTGTTTAAGTTAAGTATCAATACCACCAATCAGAGGGGATGAAACATTCAGTACGGCCATTCGCTCTTCAGCATGCGGTACAGTATGCAGTCGTGGTAGTGATCATACAGGAATTCGTATTCCTTCATGGTGCCTTCCGGGGTGAAGCCGAGGGCCTCGGGCAGTTTCCGGCTCCTCAGGTTCTTCTCACCGCAGATGATTTCAATGCGGTTCAGCCCGACTTCCTTGAAGCCGTAGTCCGTGAGCCCCTTCACCGTCTTCATCATCAGGCCTTTGCCTTCATATTCCTGCGCGAGCCAGTAGCCGATTTGTGCGCGCCTCGAGTTCGGTTCGATGGTCGTGAATCCGCACATGCCAATGAACTCGTCATGATAAAACAGCCCGAGTTCCATCCCCGTCCCCATTTCAATATTCTGCTGCCATGATTTGATCACTGACAGGTAACTGTGCGGCGATTTCGTGTAATCCAGCCACGGCAGCCATCTTTTCAAGAACACCCTGTTTTCATCCACCACATCATATATCTTCTTGCGGTCCCTTTGATGAATCTCCCTCAGTTCGAGATCATCATCTATTCTTATCCTTATCATTGCCTCACTTACTTTCTTATGATGAAATAATTCTTTTTCTCACCGTCGGATTGATTTCGCAGGAATCTCCCCTGTTCACACGGTACCTGTTTCGTGCGATGAAATCATACAGGCGGTTCCTGAAGCAGACCGGCACGGCTTTGAAGATGCTGAAGGCTTTAAAACCGACCGCATCGTTCATCACTTCGATGACCGCATTGCTTTTCATATATAAATCATCCGAATAATACACTACAGAATCGATTTCTTCTGGTAGAATATCATCAAGTTCTTTTATGGACGCAAAATAAATCCGCTCTTTTTTATCAAGCCTGACGATTGTTTTCGCAAACGTGTTGCACATTATGCAGTCGTCATCAAAATATAAAATATTGATAATAACACCCCTCAATCTCAAAGTTAGCAGGTGATTTCATGAACCAGTCCATCCGTATTTTCCTGTCGACATATTTCATTTTCATTGCGCTGCTTTATCTCGCAATGCGTTACAGCACATTCAGCATGAACCCGATCCTGTATACACTCATGGCCTCACTGCTCATCATTGCAGTGATTATACTTTATGTGAAAGGTCAAATCGAGCCCGACATCTTCACGGTGAGCATCGTCGTCCTGCCGGTATTGATGATGCTCAGCCTCGCCGTATAATAAAAGAAGGAAAATAACATGGTGTTATTTCCCCTCCCGGTTTCACAGTTCCAGAAGATTGACTTCTTCGAACTTCTCGTGTTCCCTGTTGTAGAATTCAACCCTGTCATCAGCAGTGTCCAGTACGCAGTAGCTCGCTTCCCACTCGCCCTTCGGCTTTGAGATGCTGCCGGGGTTGATGCAGTAGACGCCGTTGATGTTTTCGGCGAGGGCGATATGCGAATGGCCGTAAAGAGCATATTTCGCCTTGAATTCCAGCGCACGCTCGCTCAGCACTTCCCTGTCCGGCTTGATGTTGTAGAGGTGACCGTGGGTCAGGAAGATGTTCGTATCCTCATCAAAGGACTCGACGGGGAATCTGCTGTCATTGTCCACATTGCCGCGCACTGTATTGAAATCCTTCAGTTCTTCATTTTCATAAGTGAATTCGCTGTCACCCAGGTGGATGTTCAAGTCGCCGCCATTATGGTCCAATGCACTTTTAACGATGCCTTCTTCTCCATGATTGTCACTGACGATTAAGACTCTCATTGACATTCTCCTTTAATATGAAGTTAATTTTTCAAAGACTTCCTCATCATTCATCAATTGCTTCAAAGCCTTGCTTCTATGACTGATTTCCCCTTTTTCCTCACTGTTAATCATTCCGAGGTGGATGCCCTCATCCGTCCTGAACAAAGGATCGTAGCCGAAACCTTCCGTCCCGTGGGGTTCTTCGAGGATCTCCCCGCTCAATATACCCGTGTAAGTCCTTGTTTCCTCACCGGGTATGCTGAGTGCGATGACACATGTGAAGTGTGCTTTCCTGTTTGTCTCACCGGCCATCTCTTTAAGCAGCTTTTCATTATTTTCTGCATCCGTCGCATACTCACCCGCATACCTTGCCGAATAAATACCCGGTGCCCCGTTAAGTGCATCAACCGACAGGCCGGAGTCGTCGCTGATGACGGGCAGTCCGAGCGCCTGTGACGCCGCCTCGGATTTCAGAACGGCATTGCCGCTGAAAGTATCCGCCGTTTCATCCACTTCAAAATCCGGTATGAGTGTTTTTATGCCGACCACTTCATAACCTTTGAATACGGCCTTGAAGTCGTTGATTTTTCCTGCATTCCCTGTTGCGATAACAATTTTCCCTGTCATATCTACACCTTCAATTCTATTTCTTTCATGTCATACTTCAATTCAGGCAGCCAGTCCCGCAGGATATACTTGAAACGGCTGCTGTCCCCGTTGATCAATATCGTATGCGTCACCTCACCGGCAGGCGGCCTGAGGATCTTCTGGTAGTTCAGCATCGAACTCACCTCACGTGCCGTTTCATACCCGGAATCTATGACCGCTTTCCTGCCCTCAAAATACCGTCTGATGCTTTCTTTCAGCAGGGGATAATGCGTACAGCCCAATATCACAGTATCCGCATCACTGTGCATATGGGCTTTCAGTGCCTGATGGATGACGATGCCGGTGACGATATCATCCTTGTAGCGCAATTCCTCCACCAGGGGAACAAAGGCCGGGCATGCCTGGCTGGTCACTTCGAAATTCTGGTTCAGCCTCATGATTGCGTCCGGATACGCATTGGATTTGACGGTGCCTGAAGTCGCAAGGACAAGCACTTTCCCATTGCGGCTGTGCTGGATGGCACTCCTTGCGCCGGGGCCGATCACGCCGATGACCGGTATTTCCAGTCTTTCCCTTAATATCTCCAGGGCGGCTGCCGTTGCCGTATTACAGGCGATGACAAGCATTTTGATGTCTTTTGCCACCAGATATTCCGCCACCTGGATGGTGTATGCCCTCACCGTCTCCAGGTCCTTTTCGCCATAGGGACATCTTGAAATGTCCCCGAAGTACAAAATCCGTTCGTTCGGCAGCTGCCGCGTGATCTCCCTAACGACGGTCATTCCCCCGACCCCTGAATCCATCACTCCGATCGGCCTATCCATGCGTCCTCTTTTCACTTTCCCGCAGGATGGACTCGAGCAATTCCGGAAGCAGTTCCATCTCATCCTTATCCAGATGTGCAGTGATATCACGTATATAGGAAATGCGCTTATCGATCACTTTACGTATGACCTCTTTGCCTTTCGGCTCCATCTTGACCAGCACAAGGCGCTTGTCTTTCTCGGATTTATAGCGTTTGACGAGATTCTGGTTTTCGAGTTTGTCAACGATGTCGGTGGTTGTGGAATGGGCCAGATACATCCTGCTGGACAGTTCCCCGATCGTAATGCCTTCCTTGTCACCGACCCACTGCAGCGCGACAAACTGGGGCGGGGATATTTCGTATTCATTCAATATTTCACGGCCATGAGCTCTCACGTGCACTGAAATATACCTGATAGATTTTTCTATGGAAATGATCAAATCTTTATCTGCCATTCATTCCAGTCCTCACTCTGATTTTCTTTTAATTATATCTTAAATGGGCACAAAAAAATAGGAAGAGCTGTACGCTCTTCCTAAAATATGATCAATCGACCTGGTGGTCACTTCCGAAGAATGATTTGAATGCATGGAAAGTCGTCTCTCTCTGCATCGCTGCGATAGAAGTGGTCAAAGGAATGCCCTGCGGACAAGCTTTAACACAGTTTTGTGCCATGCCGCACTCGGAAACTCCGCCGACACCCATCAGGGCTTCGAGGCGTTCGTGTTTGTTCATGCTGCCTGTCGGATGCAGGTTGAACAGTCTGACCTGGGAAATCGGTGCAGCACCGATGAACTTGGAACGGTCGTTGACGTTCGGGCAGACTTCCAGACATACGCCGCATGTCATGCATTTTGACAGTTCATAGGCTGTCTGGCGCTTTTTCTCAGGCATCCTCGGACCCGGTCCAAGATCGTAAGTACCATCGATCGGAACCCATGCCTGAACGCGCTTCAGGCTGTCGAACATGAATGAACGGTCGATCTGCAAGTCTTTTACGATCGGGAATGTGGACATCGGTTCAAGTTTGATCGGCTGCTCGTACTGGTCGATCAGTGCAGTACAGGATTGTCTCGCCGTACCGTTGATCACCATTGAACACGCACCGCACACCTCTTCGAGGCAGCTCATGTCCCATGTCACCGGTGTCGTTTTATCGCCTTTGGCATTGACAGGGTTCCTCTGGATTTCCATCAAAGCACTGATCACGTTCATATTCTCGCGGTACGGTACTTCGAAATCTTCCCAGTACGGGCTTGATTCAGGATTCTCCTGCCTTTTTATGGATAATCTTATCGTTTTATTTTCAGCCATTATTTTTTGGCACCTCCAGTTGATTTTGAAGTATAGTCACGTTTACGAGGCGGGATCAGGCTGACGTCAACATCTTCATATTCAAATCTTGGTGCTTCGAAGTCCCCCTGGAAGTAGGCTTTTGTCGTCTTAAGCCATTCTTCGTCGTTACGTTCAGGGAAATCCGGTTTGAAGTGTGCACCGCGTGACTCGTTACGGTTGAGTGCCCCGATCGTGATCACACGCGCAAGCACAAGCATGTTCCAAAGCTGTCTTGTAAAGAACGCTGCCTGGTTGCTCCACTTCCTTGTATCGTTGAGGTTGATGTTTTTATAACGTTCCATCAACTCGACGATCTTTTTATCTGTCGCTTCAAGTTGGTCGTTATAACGTACAACAGTGACGTTGTCGGTCATGAGCTCACCCAGTTCCTTATGGATGACATAGGCGTTCTCTTCACCGTCCATGTTCAGGATGTTTTCGAATCTTTCCACTTCAGCCTGTTTCGCTTTCTCGTAAATCGATTCGTCAAGATCTTCGTATGAGGTCTCGAGACCTTTGACATAGTCGATCGCTTTCGGACCTGCAACCATGCCGCCGTAGATTGCGGACAACAGTGAGTTCGCACCGAGGCGGTTTGCGCCGTGCTGTGAGTAATCACACTCGCCTGCTGCAAACAAGCCCGGGATATTGGTCATCTGGTCGTAATCCACGTACAGCCCGCCCATTGAATAATGCACGGCCGGGAAAATCTTCATAGGCACTTTACGCGGATCGTCTCCGGTGAACTTCTCGTAAATTTCGATGATGCCGCCGAGCTTGATGTCAAGCTCTTTTGGATCTTTATGTGACAGGTCGAGGTAGACCATGTTTTCGCCGTTGATGCCGAGTTTCTGGTTGACACAGACGTCGAAGATTTCCCTTGTCGCGATATCGCGGGGTACAAGGTTACCGTAGTCCGGGTATTTCTCTTCAAGGAAATACCAGGGCTTGCCGTCTTTGTACGTCCAGATCCTTCCGCCTTCACCACGCGCAGATTCACTCATCAGGCGCAGCTTATCGTCGCCGGGGATCGCCGTCGGGTGGATTTGGATGAATTCACCGTTCGCATAGATTGCACCCTGCTGATAAACGATGGAAGCGGCCGAACCTGTATTGATCATGGAGTTCGTTGATTTTCCGAAAATGATTCCCGGTCCGCCTGTCGCCATGATGACAGCATCCGATTTGAATGTTTCGATTTCGCCGCTGTCGATTTTCTGGGCGGAAACCCCGCGTGATTTGCCTTCATCATCAAGGACGATGCCGAGGAATTCCCAGCCTTCATATTTCGTGACCAGGCCGTCCACTTCGTACCTCCGCACCTGCTCATCCAGTGCGTAAAGCAGCTGCTGGCCGGTCGTGGCGCCGGCAAATGCCGTCCTGTGGTAAAGTGTTCCGCCGAAACGTCTGAAGTCCAGCAGGCCTTCAGGCGTCCTGTTGAATGTAACACCCATCCGGTCAAGCAGGTGGATGATTTCCGGCGCAGCGTCTGTCATTGCCTGTACAGGCGGCTGGTTTGCCAGGAAGTCTCCGCCGTATACCGTGTCGTCAAAATGTATGGCAGTCGAATCGCCCTCACCTTTTGTGTTCACTGCGCCGTTTATACCGCCCTGGGCACATACAGAGTGAGATCGTTTCACAGGTACAATTGAAAACAAATCAACTTCAGCACCTGTTTCTGCCGCTTTAATCGTCGCCATAAGGCCGGCGAGACCGCCGCCAACGACGATGATTTTATTGTTCGCCATGTTTTACACTCCTCTAATTAAATAAACGCTAATATTGCCTGGATGCCGATGACGCTCACTATCACGAATACAATCAGTGACACATAACCCATGATTCTCTGGGATTTGTCGGATTGGGTGATGCCCCACGTGATCATGAAGGTCCATAAACCGTTTGCAAAATGGTATACGGTCGCAAGGATACCCACGATATAGAACACGAGCCACCACGGATTCTCGACGATATCCGCCACCAGATCGAAGTCCAGATCCACACCCATGAACACCTGCACCCTCGTCTGATACACGTGGATCGCTATGAATATGAAGGATAAGACTCCCGTCACCCTTTGCAGCACGAAGTTGATGTTACGGTAAGTATTTGGAAAACCGTATCTGTACTGGGCTGTAAAAGCTATGTAAATACCATAAATTCCATGGAATAATATCGGGATGTAAATCACAAAAATCTCCAGGAATATGACAAATGGTAAGTTGCCCATGAACCCCGCCGCTTGGTTGAATGCTTCCTCACCCCTTGTTGCAAAGTGGTTAACCACCAGGTGTTGTACTAAAAACACACCCAGAGGAATAACACCAAGCAACGAGTGGATCCTGCGTATTAAAAAACTTGAATCTTGTTTCGACACTTGAATTCCCCCCTAACTCTACTATCATTACATTTTCACAATCTCTATTTTACGCTTATGGATAGTAGAAATCAAGGCACTTTGAAGGGATATCGTCAATGTTATTAAAAGATTGTGAAAATTTAATCGTGGTTGGTCACTTAATACTCTCTATAATGTGCTCCGCCACTTTTTTCGGGATGCCGATTTCAGTGAAGTCATCGACTTCTTTTTCTTTCATCCGTTTGATCGAACCGAAATGCTTCAGCAGTTTCTGCTTCCTTTTCGGCCCCACACCCTCTATACCATCGAGCACCGACATGGACTGTGATTTGCTCCGCAGATTCCTGTGGAAACTGATCGCAAACCGGTGCACTTCATCCTGTATGCGCTGCAGAAGATAAAAGCTTTGTGAATTTTTCTTGAGCGGCACGATTTCGGCATTCTCCCCGAACAGAAGCTCAGCCGTCTGGTGTTTGTCGTTCTTTGCCAGGCCGGCAACCGGGATGTCGAGCGACATCTCATCAAGCAGCACCGACTTCACCGTGTTCATGTGGCCGATGCCGCCATCCACGATGATGAGGTTCGGGAGCGGGAGCCCCTCTTTCAGCACCCTTGTATATCTTCTCCTGACCGCCTCTGCCATGGATGCATAATCATCAATGTTGTCGACGGTCCTGATTTTGAACTTCCTGTAGTCCTTCTTGCTCGGTTTGCCGTCGACGAAAGAGACCATGACGCTGACGGGGTCGACGCCCTGGATGTTGGAGTTGTCGAATGCCTCTATGCGTATCGGCGTCTCGATATCCAGCGCTTCGCCGAGTGCTTCGATCGCTTTGACCGTCCTTCTCTCATCACGCTCGATGATGTCGAATTTATTTTCGACGGCAATACGTGCATTTTTATTGGCAAGGTCCACCATCTCTTTTTTGGCGCCCCGCACCGGCTGCAGGATTTTCGTATCGACGATCTCCGAGATAATGTCTTTATCGAACTCTTTCGGCAGGTGGACTTCCTTCGGCAGGAGATTCGATTTCAGGTCGTAGAACTGGACGATGAAACGGTAGAACTCTTCCTCCACATCGTCATTGATCGGGAACAGTTCCGCCTTCTTCTCTATCAGGTTGCCGTTCCTGATGAGGAGGACGGAGACCGACATCCAGCCCTTCGATACGCTGTAACCGAACACATCACGCGCCGTCATGTCCGCCGTCATCATCTTCTGCTTCATCATCGTATTTTCTATATGCCCCATAAGGTCGCGGTATTCCTTCGCTTTCTCGAACTCGAGCGCTTCGGCTGCTGTTTCCATCTTGGACTTCAAATCGTCCATGATTTCATCGGTTTCGCCGTTCAGAAAGCGCGTGATCCCTCTTTTCATCTCTTCATACTGCTCCTGCTCCACATTGAAGACACACGGGCCGAGGCACTGCCCGATATGATAATACAGGCACAGTTTGTCCGGCATCGTGTTGCATTTCCTGAGCGGATAGATGCGGTCGAGCAGCTTCTTCGTCTCATAGGCACTGTAGGCGTTCGGATACGGCCCGAAATAAGTGCCGGTGGACGGCTTGACCGTCCTTGTGACAAGGAGGCGCGGATGTTTTTCCTTCGTGATCTTTATGAACGGGTAGCTCTTATCATCTTTTAACAGAATGTTGTATCTCGGATAGTGCTTCTTGATGAGGTTCAGCTCAAGGAGCAGGGACTCCACTTCCGTCGAGGTCACGATGAAGTCGAAGTCCGTGATCTCCCGTACGAGGCGCATCGTCTTTTCATCGTGCGCACCTGTAAAATAAGATCTTACACGGTTACGCAGGTTTTTTGATTTGCCGACGTAGAGGATTTCCCCGTATTTGTCCTTCATCAGATAGCAGCCCGGTTCAGCCGGCAGCACCGAGAGTTTCAATTTTAATTCTGACATACTCATCCCTCTTTAAACTTATCTGTACAAAAAAACCGCCAATATTGGCGGTTCAGATTATTAAGCGTGTTTTTCAATCAATGCAACCAACTGTTCTTTCGGCTGGAAACCGACGACTTTATCGACAGGCTCGCCATCTTTGAAAAGAATCAGAGTTGGAATGCTCATAACTTCATATTCACTTGCAGTGGCACCGTTGGCATCCACATCGAGCTTAGCGATGTCTGCTTTGCCTTCAACCTCAACTGCAACTTCTTCAAGTACTGGAGCAATCATTTTACATGGTCCACACCAAGTTGCCCAGAAGTCCACTAATGTTACACCGTTAGCAACTTCGTCTTTAAAATTCTGATCGTTCACATCATATAATGCCATGTTCATATACCTCCATTAATTCCAATTTATAAATTGATTATAACGTATTGTCCTTCACTCCACAATTGAATTGCTTAAGCAAAAAACAATAAATAGATTATTCCAGCAATAAACATCACTATGCCCACTGCGATCAGCACCTTTGCCAATTTCAGCATATCAAAGTTATCCAAACCGTCACCTACTTCATTTCAACTATCGTCACACCGAAACCGCCCTCATTCGGGTGCCCCATTCTGTAGGACTTCACTTTCGGATGCTGTTTCAAGTGCTGCTGCACACCTTTCTGGAGTGCGCCCGTGCCCTTGCCGTGGATGATCTCGACCTGGCTGTAGCTGCTTAGGAGCACCTGGTCCAGATAACGGTCGAGCTCCATCATCGCTTCTTCATAACGCTTGCCCCTGAGGTCGAGGCTGCTTTTCACGACTGACTTGCCAGTCCTTCTCGCAACCGGGCGGGTGATTTTCTCTTTTTTCCGTTTCTTCAGTTCCTTGAGCGGAATGTTCATCTTCAGGATGCCCATCTGGACGATCGCTTCATCTTTTTCGATCGAAAGTATTTCACCTTTCTGACCGTATGACAGCACGTCGACGCTGTCACCCGGCTCGAAATTCTCGGTCTTTTCATTCTCGACCTGCTGCTTCAGCGATTCCTGATGGTAGCTGTCCCGCAGACCTTTCCGCTTTTCGATGATTTCATGCTCTTCTAAGTTTCTTGCACCGTCCGCCTTCATCTTATTGAGGTCATCGATGATCTCTTCCGCCTTCATCTCACTCTGCCTGATGAGCCTGTTCGCTTCATGGCGGGCTTCCTTGAAGAGTTTCTCCTTATGCTCCTGATACTGCTCGTACTGCACCTTCAGTTCGTTCTGCAGTTTCTTAGCATCCTCAAGCAGCTTTTCCGTCTCCTCTTCATGTTCACGTGCACTCGTCGTATGGTTTTCAAGCGCAGTGATCATATCGTTGACATCTTTTGAATCCGATTTGACGAGCTCTTTCGCCCTTTCTATGATGGACGGGGACAGCCCGAGCTTATTGGAGATCTCGAATGCATTGGAACGCCCCGGTATACCCATCAGAAGCCGGTATGTCGGGGAGAGTGTATTGACATCGAACTCCACACTCGCGTTGACGACATCTTCCCGGGTGTAGCTGAATGATTTGATCTGCGGATAATGTGTCGTCGCAATCAGTGTCGAGCGCTTTGCGAGCAGATCTTCAATGATTCCGATCGCAAGTGCCGCACCCTCTTCCGGGTCCGTCCCGGCCCCGACCTCATCCAGCAGTACGAGCGTCTCATCGTCTGCATTGTCGATGATCACCTTCGTATTCGTCAGGTGGCTCGAGAATGTGGAAAGCGACTGTTCGATCGACTGTTCATCCCCGATATCACTGTAGATCTTCTTGAAGACCGGCAATATGCTGCCGTCCCTTGCCGGGACCGGGATGCCGGACTGGGCCATCAGCTGGGTCAGCCCGATCGTCTTCAGTGTGACCGTCTTACCGCCCGTATTCGGTCCGGTGATGATGACGGCCTGTGTCTCTTCATCCACGATGATGTCGTTTTTGACGACCTCTTCGCTGTCGATCAGCGGATGGAACGATGCCGGAAGATAGATTCTCCGGGTATCACTGATTTCAGGTTTCGTCGCTCCGATGCTCATGCCGTATTTGGCTTTCGCAAAGACCATATCCAGATGATGCAGGCTATCGTCCGTCATCGTCAGTTCGTCTGCAACTTCTGCGGTCCTTGCACTCAAATCGTACAGTATCCTTTCTATTTCAAGTGCTTCCTCGTCCCTCAGGCTCTGGATGCGGTTCGTCATCTGTACCACTGCCATCGGTTCCATATATACCGTCTGCCCGCTCTGGGACATATCATGGACGATGCCGTTGAATTCGGAGCGGTGCTCCACTTTGACCGGGACGACATAGCGGTTGTTCCGCATCGTGATGATGCCGTCGCTCAGTTTCCGCTGCTGACTGCCCCGGATCAAATCGTTCAGCTTCTCCCGGATCTTCCCTTCTTCGGAATTGATCCTTCTGCGTATCCTGAGCAGATTGTCCGAGGCGTGATCCAGTACATCGGTCTCATCCACGGTGCCTGCAATCTTCTTATACAAGTGATGTATGTCGGGCAGATCCAAAATGTAGTGGGAAATCCGGCCGACCTCCACTTCATCACTTTCGAACTCTTCGAATAATTTATTCAGACCCTGCTTTCTGAAAAGCATGCCTTTTATTGCGTTGAAGTCACTGATCGATAACATGCTGCCGATGACCGCCCTGTTGACATGCCCCTTGATGTCCGTGACGCCGGCCATTTCAACGTTGCGGTAGCGGAGGATGGTGGATGCATCATCCACTTCGGCGATCATGGTGCGCACGGCGTTTATATCATTGGAGACAAGGCTGTGGTTGATCGCCTGCTTCGTCTTTTCACTCACGGCATGATTCTGCATCTGTGAGAGTATCTTATCGAACTCGAGTGTCCTGAATGTTCTTTCGTTCATATTAAAACCTCTATTTTTGCTTATTTATAAATTCCCGGAATTCCTCCCGCGTCATCGTGTTGATCACCTGATCCTTGCGTATGAGCCCTTTTTGGAGTGTGGCCACGCCGTACTTCATGAACTCCAGATGATCGGTATGGTGGGCGTCCGTATTCACCGACAGCATGACATCCTTATGCCGGATCGCCTCCGCGCTGAGGTCGAGCCGCATCGGGTTCGCATTGACTTCAAGCGCCGTGCCGGTCTCGGCGGCAAGGCTGATGAGCCTGTCCATATCGACGGGATAGCCTTCACGCCTCCCGATCAGTCTGCCTGTCGGATGCGCAATATGGCGCACATACGGATTGCGGCAGGCGGATTCAAGCCTGTGCATGATTTCTTCCTCCGTCTGCTGGAAGCTGGAATGGATCGCGGCAATGACATAGTCCAGTTCTTTTAATATCTCATCCGGATAATCCAGTGTGCCGTCCTTCAATATGTCCATCTCTGTGCCTGAATACACATCGATCTCATCGTACTCCTCATTGATTGCCCTGATTTCCTCAAGCTGTGCCATCAGACGCTTCTCATCCAGTCCGTTGGCGACCCTGAGGCTTTTGGAGTGGTCGGTGATGACGATGTAGCCGTAACCTTTTTCGATGCAGGCCTCGACCATCTCGCGTATGGAGAATGCACCGTCGCTGTACACGGTGTGCATATGGATATCGCCTTTGATGTCCTCCAGCGTCACGATGTCACCGACATCGAGTTCGGTCTCTTCACCCGTCTCGCGCATTGCGGGCGGGATGTACTCCAGCCCGAAGTGGCTGTAGAAGTCTGCCTCGGAATCGAAGGTGACCGTCTCGCCGTCCTTTTCGACCCCGTACTCGCTGATTTTCTCATCACGCTTTTTTGCGATCTGGCGCATCTTGACGTTATGCTCCTTGGAGCCGGTGAAATGGTGCAGCGTGGAGTAATATTCTGCTTCAGTCACGAAACGGAAGTCGACGTTGATTTCCTGAAGGTCGTCCTCGATGATGATCGAAAGTTTTTTATCTCCAGAGACAACGGTTTCCTTGACGAAATCCGCCTGGGTGATCTCCTCGGTGAATGCCTGCGGATCTTTGGAGATCACGATGTAGTCGATGTCCCGGCTCGTCTCCTTCATGCGGCGTGCACTTCCCGCCACATCGAACCTCTCAACATGATCGCTTCCGGATAAATGGCTTTCAATGATCTCCCTGAATTTGAGTATCTGGTTGATCGCATACCTCTCAGGACGGACCAATATGTCGTCGATCGCCTTGCTGATGTTCTCCTCCGTCTTCTTGCCGAATCCAGAAAGCGCGCTGATTTCCCCGTTTTCGCACGCATTCTTCAGCCCTTCCAATGTATCGATGCCGAGCTCTTTGTAGATCTTCGCGATCTTCTTCGGGCCGAGCGATGGAATCTTCGTCATCTTTACGAGACCTGCCGGCACACTTTCCTGAAGTTCTTTGAAAACCGTCGATTCGCCGTTCTCCACATACTCAACGATCACCTCGTTCACACCTTTGCCGATGCCCTTGATATCCAGAAATTTATCGATTTCTGAAAGGGATCTCGGGTCGGTCTCCAGTGACTGTGCCGCTTTTCTGTAGGCCGACACCTTGAACGGGTTCTCAAGCGAGAGTTCCATATATGTTGCGATGTTCTCAAGTAATCTGATGATATCTTTTTTCGTCATAATTTCCTCCAAAAAAAGAGCCATATCACTATGACTCGATTTGTAACCACTCCATGAACCTGTCGGAGAGGATGAATGTATGCTCCAGTATGAAATTTGCCAATCCCGAATCTTCAATAGGCGTTTGGATAAAGTCTAAAGGAATCAATGCCAGCATGAATAATACCACGGCTAAAATATAAATCATCTCGATCAGTCCGAGGACGGCACCGGCCACTTCCCCGACGATATTGAATACAGGAATCTGCTGAAAATAATCGAATGCGCTGACGACCAGCTGAATCAGTATTTTGGCGACTATGAATATCATGAAGAACGCTGACATGTCATAGTATGCATATTCTGCATTGGCAATGGATGGGAATATCGGATTCGACAGCGTCTCCGTCGTCGATGGATACGGCAGTATCAAATCCAGACGGGCAGCGAGAGTTTCGTAGTTCAGTGCGGCAATGATGATTGCGGCAAGCGTCCCCATAAGATGGAAGAACTGCAATATCAAACCTCTGCGGTACCCGACAATCATTCCGATTATAAGTAAAATTAAAAGAATTAAAGTCATACGTCTCTTCCTTGATCAGATTGATGTTCGGACTGCTCTTTCAAGAGCGCCTCATACTTGTGCTGCAGCTTCACGTAGTCGTCCATTACATTCACTGCCGTTAAAACTGCTTTCCTCGTCGTATCCAGGCCCGCACTCTTTGAGCCTATTTCACGCATTTTCTGGTCGACGAGATGTGCGACATGCCGGATATGTTCAGGTTCGTCCCTGCCGATGATCGTATACTGCTGATCGTAGATATCGACATATATACGGTTCCTGTATTCAGTCATGGCGTCTCCGCCTCCTTTATCCAAACTGTTTACAATTATGTTATCATTAATTTATTATACTTATCGGGAATGGATTTCACAAGTAAAGTAATTAGAAAAGGGAAAAGGGAATTTGATATATGAACTATGATGAATATAACACCATCGGCAGTGATGAAGCGGGCGTCGGCGATTATTTCGGACCGATGACCGTTTGCGCTGCATACGTGCCAAAAGACAAGATTGCCCTGCTGAAGGAACTCGGCGTGAAAGACTCGAAGAACCTCTCCAACAATACGGTGATTAAAATCGCCGGCGACCTGATCCATACGGTCACCTATTCGCTTGTTGTACTGGACAATCCATCCTACAACAAAAAGATAGATGAAGGATGGAACATCGTGAAGCTGAAGGCGGTGCTCCATGACCACTGCATCAGGAACGTCCATGACAAGCTGGATGAAGATGAACGCGGCAACATCGAGAAGATCGTCATCGACCAGTTCACGACACTGAATGCCTACAACAAATATGTGCCGGATCCGTTCATGATAGAGAAAATCCACCAGGAGACGAAAGCCGAAAGCAAATCCCTCGCCGTCGCCGCAGCAAGCATCATTGCACGGGCAAAGTACCTAGAACAGATGGCGAACCTCGATAAGACACTGAAAGATAAAGTGCCACGGGGTGCAAGCAAGCAGGTCGACGCCTTCGCTGCACGGCTTGCCAAAAAGCATGGGATGGATTACGTCGACAGCCTCACGAAGAAGCACTTCAAGACACGCGAGAAGGTGCAGGCGCTGCTGAAATAGCCGGCGGACCATGTGGATGGGCAGGGTGTTCGATTAAGTCGGTGTAAACTTCAAGGATAATCGAATAAACGCCGATAAATCGATTAAGTCCTGAATATCTCAAAAGATAATCGAAATTGAGCGGCATATTCGATTAAGTGTGCCGGGAACCAGTAAGATAATCGAAAACAGCCCTGAAAATCGATTAAATCCGTAAAAAACGCAAAGATAATCGGGACCATCAAAAAATTCACAAACAAAAAGCTGCAGGAGACATTCAAATCTCCTGCAGCTTTTTTATTATCCTCTCAATACGAATCCTTTATCTTTCAGCGCTTCGAGCACCGGCTGATGGATTTCCTCAACCGCTTCATCGGTCAGCGTCTCTTCCTTGTTCAGGTAAGTGAGGCGGATCGCGACGGATTTCTTATCCGATTCTATGTTCTCTCCTTCATAGACGTCGAACACATAGACATCGATCAGATATTTCTCAGCAGCATTCTCGATGATATCGACGAGTGTGCCCGCAGTAACATCCCTGTCCGCGACAAGTGCGATGTCCCTTGTGACCGACGGGTACTTCGGCAGCACTTCGTATTCAATGGTGCCGGACTTCACGGCAAGCAGTGCGTCGAGATCCACTTCGAATACGATCGTCTGATCCAGATCATGGTCCCTTTCATATTTCGGATGCAGCTCGCCGACGAATCCGATATATTTTCCGCCGAGCGTGATATCCGCCGTACGTCCAGGATGCATCTCCGCATATCCTTCCGACGGCACATAATGGATATCATCAGTCAGCCCGAGTTTTTCGAACACGCTGTCGAGTATGCCTTTTGCCGCATAGAAATCGGCGGGCACATGGCTGCCAAGCCAATCCGTATTGTTCATCCTGCCTGTCAGGATGCCCGCAAGCTTCTCGACTTCCTCAGGCTGTACATCCTGCCCTTTGGAAATAAAGATCCTGCCCACTTCGAACAGCTGGACGTCTTTTTGCTGGCGGCTGGTGTTGTACACCACATTGTCCACAAGGTGAGGCACCAGACTGTTTCTGAGCACCGCACGATCCTCACTCATCGGCATCATCAGGCGCAATGCTTCCTTGCGGTCCGTGAACTGTGAAGCCTTCTCCTCGCTCGTCAGCGCATAGTTGATGGACTGCGACAGACCGAGGGATTCGAGCTGATGGCGTATGATGCGGTGCTTCTCCTGTGCATCCGTCAGCCTGCCCGGTGTGATCGTCTCAAATTTCGGGAGTGAGGACGGCAGTGCATCATAGCCGTATATTCTTGCCACTTCCTCAGTGATGTCTTCCGGGATCTGGAGGTCGTCCCGGCGTGACGGTACATGGATTTCAAGATCGTCACCGCTCACGATGGTCTCCAGGCCGAGTTTTGACAATGTCTCTTCGATTTCAGACGTCTCAAGGTGCATGCCGAGCCTGTTGTTGATGAAGTCCCTTGACGTTTTGATGATTGAATCACTTGTATCGAGTGCCCCGTCGGAATTATATCCAATCTGCACTTTGCCCCCTGCATATTTTTCAAGCAGGTATGCCGCACGTTCCAATGCCGGGAGGACGAATTCATGGGAGACGCCCTTTTCAAAACGGCTGCTCGCTTCACTCCGCAGATCCAGCCTGCCGCTCGTCTTCCGGATGGAGACCGGATTGAACACTGCCGACTCGATGATGACGTTCGTCGTCTCGTCCGTCACTTCGGAGAAATCGCCGCCCATAACACCTGCAAGCGCGACCGGCTCTTTGCCGTTGGTGATGACGATGTCGCTGCCCTTGAGCGTGCGCTCTTTACCATCGAGCGTCGTCATCTTCTCGCCCTCTTCAGCAAACCGCGTCACGATCTCCTTCGAACCGAGCTGGTCATAATCGAACATATGAAGCGGCTGGCCGTATTCAAGCATCACATAGTTCGAAATGTCGACGACGTTGTTGATCGGACGGATACCCGCTTTGATCAGGCGGATCTGCATCCATGTCGGTGCAGGTTTTATTTCCACGTCTTTCACGACCCGGAGGGCGTAGTAAGGGACCGCTTCACTGTCCTCATTGCGTACGGTGACGTCCACTGCCTCTCCTGTCTCGGTGAGGTCCGTTGAAGGATGCGTCACTTCCCCGCCATACAGCGCCTTCGTCTCGTAGGCCGCCCCGATGATTGATAGTGCATCCTTCCGGTTCGGTGTGAGGTCGAACTCCATCACCGCATCATCGAGATAGACTGCAGGCAGTGCCGGTGCACCGGCTTCCTGATCCTCACTGAAAATGAAGATGCCATCCTGATATTCCTTCGGCACATAATCGGTTGGTATGCCGATCTCATCAAGTGAGCATATCATCCCTTCCGAGACTTCCCCGCGCAGCTTCGCCTTTTTGATCTTGATGCCGCCCGGCAGCCTTCCGCCGACCTGGCAGACGATCACGTACGTATCGGCTGCAACGTTATCTGCACCGCAGACGATCTGCTTCACTTCATCCCCGGTATTCACCCGGCACAGGTTCAGCTTATCCGCATCCGGATGCTGCTTCACTTCCTCGACATGGCCGATGACGAGGTTTTTGATGTCCGACGTATAGTCGATGATGTCATCCACCTCGATGCCGCCGCGCGTGATGCGTTCCGATAATTCATATACGTCCGCTTCCACATCTATATACTCGCTTAACCACTCTTTAGATACTTTCAACGTTTTCACCTCCGTCTTCCGTCTGTTTGAATTGATTGATGAACCTTAAATCGTTTGTATACAGGTGGCGTATATCCTCGATGCCGTAGCGCAGCATCGCCACCCTGTCAGGACCCATGCCGAATGCAAAACCGCTGTATTCATCCGGGTCATACCCTGCCATCCTGAGGACATTCGGGTGCACCATGCCCGCACCGAGTATTTCTATCCAGCCGGACTGCTTGCATACGTTGCATCCCGCACCTTTGCATTTGAAGCAGGAGATGTCGACTTCCACACTCGGTTCGGTGAACGGGAAGAAACTCGGGCGCAGTCGGATTTCACGCTCCGTGCCGAAGATCTCCTTGGCAAACAGCTCGAGCGTGCCTTTCAGGTCGCTCATATGGATATTCTTATCGACGACCAGTCCCTCGATCTGTGTGAACTGGTGGCTGTGTGTCGCGTCATCACTGTCACGGCGGTACACCTTGCCCGGACAGATGATCTTCACCGCTTCTTTGCCTTTACGGTCTTCAAGCACACGGGCCTGCACCGGTGAGGTGTGCGTCCTGAGCAGGAGCTCCTCCGATATGTAGAATGTATCCTGCATATCACGCGCCGGGTGGGATTTCGGCAGATTCAGCGCCTCAAAGTTGTAGTAGTCCGTCTCCACTTCATAGCCTTCCTGTATCTCATAGCCGAGGCCGATGAAGAAGTCTTCGATGTCCTCGATGATCCGAGAGATCGGATGCTGGGAGCCGATGTTGAACTTTCTGCCCGGCAGGGTCACATCGATCGTTTCATTCTTCAATCTCTCTTCAAGTGCCGCCGCCTCGATTTCCGCACTCTTCTCCTCGATCGATGCCTCTATGTTCCGGCGCAGTTCATTGACCTTCTGGCCATAGGCCGGACGTTCCTCATTCGAAAGATTCTTCATCTCCTTCATCAGGCCGGTCACTCTGCCTTTTTTACCAAGATACTGGACTTTGAGGTCCTGGAGGCTTCTTGCATCTTCAACTGTCTCAAGCGACACGTCGAATTCATCCTGAATATGTGTCATTTGTGATGTATCCATTTTTCCACTCCTTTAAAATAAAAAAACCCGCCCTTGAAATATCAAGGACGGGATTCCGCGGTACCACCTATTTTTCTGCATGGCTAAATACAGACACTTCAAAAGATAAGGGTTTTACCCGTCACTTCATCCGTCAGGTGAACCTGATCCCATTTACCGCACGGTCTTCCAGTCGTGTACCGTGCTCCCTGGAGGTAAATGACGGGATCATTTATTCCTGTCTTCATGTGAAGCCTGCATTTTCATTTATAGAATCATTATAAGTCAAAAAATTAAAAAATCAAGCTTCCGCGAAATTTTAAAAGGCTGAGGCTACTGGGCATCTTCCGCTTCTTCCTCATCCTGTCCCTCGGCAGTTTCATCTGCAGCGCCTTCATCAATATCCTGGGATTCTTCGCCTGTTTCATTATCCGCTTCATCCTGATCGCTTGTGCCATGATCCATATCTTCTGCATCTTCGCCGAGTTCTTCGTCTTCCCCGATGTTCGGCTCATCCTCGCCACACGCACCGAGCACCAATACAGAGGCCAGACCGCCGGCCAGTAAAAACTTTTTCATCATAATCCTCCTAAATGGTTGTTGTCATCATACAGGTACTATTCCGATTCTGCTTCATCCACATCCGACTCTTCGCCCAGGCTCTCCTGGCGGTCGGAACTGTCGTCTTCAGACTCTTCTTCACCGTTATCCGCATCGATCGCCGTGCCGTCCTGTTCCACTTCCTGATCCGTGTCCACGGCGTCATCGCTCATTTCGGGTTCTTCCTCCCCGCCGCATGCGCCGAGCATCAGGATTGATGCCAGGCCGCCGGCCAAAAGATACTTCTTCATAGTCACCCTCCTCAATGATCATAAATAACTGCTGTTAACATCTGTTTACCCCAACTGCAGGCATATTATTTATACAACCCGGTATTTATAAAAATGAAGACCCCATGACCGTGAAGTCATGCCGCCCCGGGGTCATTTCTGCGCTTTGAAATGGTGCATGAGGATGCCGCCTGCGATCGCCACGTTCAGACTTTCCGAACGGCCCGGCATATGGATCTTCACCTTGCGGTCGACGAGGTCCAGCACTTCCTCACTCACACCCCGGCCTTCGTTGCCGAGGACGATGAGCAGCGGGTCCTGTTGCACAACATCGTCCAGGTAGTCCGCCTGTGCGAGGCTCGTGCCGATGGAGAGCCCCTGGAAATTTTCGATGACGGGTTTGATATCAGCGACTTCTATGCTCACGTGGAATGTGCTGCCCTGTGTGCTGCGGAGCACTTTATCGCTGAAAGGGTCCACCGTACCCGGGGACGCCACCACCCGGTCGAACCCGAAAGCATCCGCCGTGCGGATCAGGCTGCCGAGGTTGCCCGGGTCCTGCACATCATCCAGCACAAGGACTTTATTCCCCGACGCTTCAGGCGCGGCATAAGAGACCGCCGCCATGATGCCCTGGGGCGTTTCAAGCTGGGATAACGTCTTCATCACCGGAGAACTTACAAGGATCACTTCAAAACGCGAAGCATCGAAAGTGAAGCTGTAATCCTCGAGCGCGATGATATAATGGATCACCTGGTCGGATCCGACCGCCTCCTCCACCATATGTTCCCCGTCGATTAAAAACATGCCCGTCCTGCTGCGTGCTTTCTTCTTATGCAGCTTACGCAGCTCTTTGATGCGCGGGTTGTCCTTTGAAGTGATGACCTCTCTTACCAAATGATGTTCTCCACCGCTTCGTCATCCAGCGACTTGACGATCGCCGTGATGAGTTTGACCGCATTGTTCACGTCTTCCTTATGCAGGATGGAGACGTTGGAGTGCATATACCTCAAAGGCACGCCGATGTTCACGGAAGGCACACCTTCATTTGCGACATGGAAGCCGCCCGAGTCCGTACCGCCGCCCGGCACCGCCTGGAACTGGAACGGGATGCCGTTTTCCTCTGCAACTTTCTGGATATGGCGGCGGAAGCCGACATGGCCGATATTGGATGCATCCATCAGGACGATCAGCGGGCCGTCGCCGAGCTTGCCCTGTCCGTTTTCCGGTTTCATGCCCGGCGTGTCCCATGCGATGCCGACGTCGACAGAAATCGCGAGGTCCGGCTTCACCGTATTCGCTGAAGTCTTCGCACCGCGCAGCCCCACTTCCTCCTGGACGGTCGCACCGCTCACAACGTCGATGCCGAGATCTTCGCCTTCAAGGTTCTGGAGCACTTCAACGGCAACGACACAGCCCATGCGGTTATCCCAAGCTTTCGCAAGAAGGTAGTTCTTGTTCGCCATCTCCGTGAATTCCATATGCGGTGTGATCTGGTCACCCGGCTTCACGCCTGCCTTCAGCGCCTCCTCCTTATCCGCAACACCGATATCGATGAACATGTTTTTGATTTCAACCGGCTTCTTGCGCTCTTCCGGTGAGAGTGCATGCGGCGGTTTTGAACCGATGACGCCTGTGAGGATCCCGTCGTCGGTGATGACGTTCATGCGCTGTGAGAGCATGACCTGGTTCCACCAGCCGCCGATCGGTGTGAATTTGATGAAGCCGTTATCGTCGATCTCGGTCACCATGAAGCCGATCTCGTCCAGATGGCCGCCGATCAGGATCGTTTTATTGCCTGAGGACTTGCGTCTGCCGTAGATGCTGCCGAGGTTGTCTGTCACAATCTCATCGCTCACCGGCTCGAGGTACTCTTTCATGAGCCTTTTCACATCATATTCGAACCCCGAAATGCCGTGGGCATCCGTCAAACTTTTCATCAATGTCAGTTGTTTATCCATTATGAGTCTCCTTTATCTTGTATTCCCCACCATTTTATCATAACCATTTCAATAGTCGAAATAATAATATCGCTTTCAAAATGCCGGCAACGTGGTAATATTGAAGTGCATTATTACATTTGCAACCCTAATGAAGAGGTGGTATATATGTGGCATCAGACGGAAGTGACTCAGATCCTCAATATCCGGTATCCGATCATCCAGGCACCGATGGCCGGCTCGACCACGCCTGAACTCGTCGCGGCGGTCTCCAACCAGGGCGGGCTCGGCAGCATCGGCGCAGGCTACTACACCCCGGAAACACTGCGTCGGGACATCGAAGACACGCAGGCGCTCACCGATAAGCCGTTTGCGGTGAATCTCTTCGTCCCCGAATACAATGAAGTGACGTTTACACAGATTGAACATATGAAGGAAATACTCGCACCCTACCATGAAGCACTCGGCATCACCCCGGATGACCCGGCCGTCTCAAGGGATGATACGTTCCTCCGCCTAATCGACATCATCATTGAATCGAATGTGAAGATATGCAGCTTCACTTTCGGCATACCGGATACCGAAGTGATCAAAAAGCTTAAACAGGCCGGTATGACACTCATCGGCTGCGCCACCACCGTGGAAGAAGCCGTGATCAATGCCCAGGCCGGCATGGACATGGTCGTCGTCCAGGGCTTTGAAGCGGGCGCTCACAGGGGGTCATTTTTGAAGAACCCCCTCCACTCCACCGTCGGGACGATGGCGCTCGTCCCCCAGGCGACGGATGCGGTGGATATACCGGTGATTGCCGCTGGCGGCATCATGGACGGCCGCGGCATCTATGCAAGCCTCATCCTCGGCGCCGATGCCGCACAGCTCGGCACGGCGTTCCTCACGACAAAAGAAAGCGCCGCCCCGGACATCCATAAGAATGTCATACTCGCCGCCGAAGAAGCGGATACCGTATTGACCACCGTTTTCAGCGGTAAATATGCAAGGGGCATCAGAAATGACTTCATCGAAGATATATCAGTATATGAAGATGACATTCTGCCCTACCCGTTCCAAAACCAAATGACGAAAAGGATGCGGAGCGAGGCGGCGAAGGCCGGGAGGAGCGACCTGCTGCACCTCTGGAGCGGCCAGGGCGTGAGGCTTGCCCGTGACGGGGAGGCTGCGGAACTTTTCCGGGAGCTTGTTGAGGAAGTGAATAAAATTGCAGGCAATGAAAGTTATCATAAGTGAAACCACGCGATAATATGATAATGTTGTGCTTCCTTAATGAGAGGGATTTTATAGTATTAAAAAGGATTAACTATCATCAGTTTTTTCATTTTCTAAAATATTCCCGACATTGTTATTTTAGCGTTTAGTACTTCAATACCTTTTTCTTTCTATTCGCACCTATGCAGTGTTCGTAAAAGGATACTTTTTCATACAAAAAAGCGAGGAGAAGCACTTTGATTAGCTTCGTCTCGCCTGTTTTTGTACATTGAGCCTCTCATATATTATCTCTAAACTATACCGTCCATTGAAGAGTAAAGCTCTGAATATATTCTTATTCAGTGTGGGATTTCGCTTCTCCAGGGGTATAGGAGTCTGAAGGTGCATCATCCTGCACTTGATCGGTACGGACAACCAGCACATCGCATTTGGCTGAACGAACGATGCGTTCCGAAACACTTCCCATAACAAAACGTTCTACTGCATTCAAGCCTGTAGCACCACAAACGATTAAGTCCGCATGAACTTTCTGGGCAATATTCCGGGGTATCATGACTTTCGGAGACCCATAATCCACTACAATATTCACATTTTCAATTCCGGCATTTGCAGCCTCTTTCTTATACTCACTCAGAAGTTCTTCTGCAGACTTATAAACCTGATGTGCTATCGAACGATCATAACCTTCAATCGCTCCAAAGGAACGGGTATCTATTACATTCACTAAATTCAATGTTGCATTATTTCGCTCTGCAATGCCGATGGATTTTTTGAATGCCCCTTCCGCTTCTTTTGAGCCATCTATCGCCACTAAAATTTGCTTATAAACCGATGACATAATTAGATTCCCCCTTGAGATAACTTTTATTGAAATAAATGAACATGATGATCGTACCTTAAAAAATTGAGTATTATTTTTGTAAATTGTCCCCCCGTGATTTTTATATCCTGAAAAACACCTCATTTATACATCAGCTGATTTTAATATAGATTAGCACCTCCACAATGTATTGTCCATCACATAATTGTGAATACTTTAAATTAAAAGAATGTTAAGGCGGCATTCCCTTTTGCAGCTTGGGACGGCGACTCAATATTCAAAATTCATGCAGTTTATTGCTATAAAATCGGGCTGTGATACTCTATAATTGAATCAATAATCCTTAAAATAAAGACACGGAGGCCGCCATGGAAATCATACTTCATGAAAACATAACTGCTTATCTGCAGGAGAAAAATATAATCCCGAATTACCTTTCATCCGGACACGGGGTGACTTGTGAGGCGCATGGAGAATGGCTCGCCTATGTGTATTACTCCCTTGATCCCTACCATCCTTCTGCGCCATATTTGAGGTTCGCGGTGCTGGATGACAGCGTAAAACCGGAGACGATTGTGGAAATGTACGAAAAATTGAAGACCACCCTGCCGATGTCGGACATCATCCTGGAAATCCACCGGCACCACAACCTGTACGAAAAGCTCATCACTACATATGATTTCAAAGAGTTCAGGAGGACTTATGAAACCGAAGTGGAGATCAGCAGAATGATCAGTCATTTTAATACCGGCAGCACAGAAGAGAACCGGTTGGAAAGCGCATTTGAAATGACTGAAGGTCTTTCAGATCTCTCAAGGCAGGTGTATGCATCCGTCCATGATACCATCCCGCTGAGGGAAATGAGCCTTGCTGAATGGCGGGACCTCATCACTGATGACATTGATTTTGAAAGTTCAATCGTCATTTACGATGAGGACGAGGCAATCACCGCCTATATGCTGATTTACGAAGGTGAGGACACATCCAAAGATTTCGGCTATTGCTATTATGCGGATTCTGAGGCAAAGCAGCGTCTTGCTTCAGCGTTCGGGCAAACACTGAACAAGCTCCAGGAGAATGGTTATGAACATATCAACCTGGAGGTCGACACGACCGATGAATATGCATACGGATTCTTCAATGAATTCGTGAAGGATGAAGCGCCTGTTTTGGTGAGCTACATCCGCAGGCAGAAAAAAGCATAAAAGACGATCGTATATTATCTTCGGAAGGAGATGCTTATGAAACCTTTATCGGAATGTACAGTTTTAATCACCGGATCGACAGATGGACTCGGCAAAGCGGCTGCACGATGGTTCGCAGAGAAAGGCGCATCAGTCCGGCTGCACGGCAGAAACGAAGAGAAAGGCAGACGGACACTGGAAGAGATTAAAAACGTCACAGGTAATGCGGATCTGAAATATTACAACGGGGACTTCTCATCCCTCGACTCCGTCTCAAAGGCTGCAGAAGAGATACTTGCCGGTGAAGACCAAATCGACATACTGATCAATAATGCAGGCATCGGCGGCGGACCGAAATCAGGAGGCAGGCGCAGCACCAGCCGGGACGGCTTTGAGGAGATATGGGCGGTGAACTACATCGCACAGGTGCTCTTCACAAGGAAGCTTCGGCCTTTATTGGAAGAAGGCTCAAGGATCGTCAACGTCGCATCCATCGGCCAGGCTGAGATCGACTTCGATGATTTGAACATCGAGCAGCGGTATGACGGCTTCCTCGCATACTCGAGGAGCAAGCTTGCATTGATCATGTTCACTTTCGACCTTGCCGAAGCAGTTAAAGATCAGGGCATCACGGTCAATGCCATCCACCCTGCTACGCTGATGGAGACGAATATGGTGAATGAACATTTCGGCAGGTCACAGTCATCTGTGGAAGAAGGACTTGAGGCGCTTGTGTTTCTTGCATCCTCTGAAGAAACGGAAGGCATCACGGGAGAATTCTATGACGGCAGGCGCCGTTCAAAAGCGCTCGGCCAGGCTTATGACCGTGAAGCGAGGCAAAAGCTGAAGACCTGGACCGAAGAGGTTTTAAGCGGATACGTTTAACTTTTGTGAAAATCAATGGAAATGACAAACTTTAAGTGATGACTGGCCCATTGATGTAGTAGAATGGGGAATACAATATCATGACCGACTGTGGAAGTATGGAAGACTTTCTCTTGTAATGGAAACCGGTATTTGAAGGAAAACGATATGGAGGAAGTATAATGAAAAAAAGAAATATCATAAATAAGCCTGAGGCGGAATGGATCGTGGAGGAATCCACGGAACTGCTGGAGTATTTGTTTGAAAAGATGCCCGCGCGCAGCCGTAAAGCCGTAAAAGGCATCCTCGGCCGCGGCCAGGTGAGCGTGAACGGCCGGGCTACAAGCCAGTTCAACGACATGCTTGAACCGGGTGACCGCGTGGAGATTGAAACACGCACCGGCAAGCATGATGCGAAGATCAGGGGTTTGAAAATCTTACATGAAGACAGAGATATCATCGTGATCGATAAAGAAGCAGGCCTTCTGTCCATCGCATCCGAAAAGGAAAAGCAGATGACCGCTTTCCGTCAGCTGTCCGACTATCTTCAGACGATTCATCCGAAGAACCGCATTTTCATCGTCCACCGCCTGGACCGGGATACATCCGGTGTGATGGTGTTCGCAAAGAACAAGCAGGTCCAGCAGAAAATGCAGAATGACTGGGGCAGCATCGTTTCGGAACGGACGTACATTGCACTTGTCGAAGGGAAGGTCGAACAGGACGGCACCGTCACTTCTTGGCTTTCGGAAAACAAGGCACTGATCATGCGTTCCAGCCAGAATCCCGAAAAAGGCAAAAAAGCGATCACCCACTACAAAGTGCTGAAATCGAACGATAATTTCTCCCTGCTTCAGGTGAACCTGGAGACCGGACGCAAAAATCAGGTACGGGTGCATATGCAGGATATCGGCCATCCGATCGTCCGTGATAAGAAATACGGCGCACAGACGAATCCGATCAAAAGGATGGGACTGCATGCGCAGGCGCTTGAATTCAAACATCCGGCGACCGATGAATATGTACGTTTCGAATCCACGGCACCCGCTTCATTTTCACGGCTGTTTAAAAACTAAATTCATTTTCCATCCAGAATTTCATCCATCGTCTCATTGACGCTTCCGGCATAAACAGAGCCGAACTTCACGAGATGGACCATCAGCAAATACAATTTATAAAACCTTATCCGCTCCCATGCCCCACCGGTGAGCGGATATTTTTCGTCATAGGCATCGTAAAAACCTTTATCGAGGCCGCCGAACACCGAGGTCGAATTCACGGTCGCCGTACAGTTGAAATAAAGGATGCCCATATTGGCTTAAAATCCAATGTGGACATCTTTTCTTTTTGCTGGCACCTTGCAATTTTGAAGGACATCCATGAAACCCGCCATCCCCGCTACAATATAATGGCTGAAATAATCGCCAAGCTGTGGATTAAATGGTGCAGGGCGGCCATGCCCATATGGTTTTGGCCATCCGGTTGATAGAAACGATGGATGAGCTCAATTGCGACGGGCAATGACACAATAACCCATCCCGATGAAAAGATCAGTATGCTGCTGATATAAGTCAGAGCCAGTATAGCAGTAAGCAGGTATACGGCTTTTTTTCTTCCAAGGCGTATCGCAACCGTCCGCCGTGTACTATTATCTTTTTCAATATCACGTATATTATTGGTCAGCACCATAGTGGCCATCAGCAGTGAAAATGGAATCGGAAATATTAATATTGCCCAGCTCATTGACACACCTTGAACAAGCATCGCGATGATGAGTGGCAGAGGTCCCAGGCACACAGCTGCTGCGACTTCACCAAGGCCGAGACTCGACAGCGAGCGTTTTCCAGCAGAGTAACAATAACCGAGGACGAGGCCGGCGACGCCAAGTGGAATGATCCAAAAACTGCTTTCTGATGCAAGCCACAGCGTTAAAATGGAAACGACAGCGACAAGGGAAATAGAAACATAAGGCACCTGTTTATACTGCGGTGTCAGAAAAGAGGCATATGGATCCCTATTCTGCCATTTCCCTTCCTCCTGACCTTTCATGAAATCGAAATAATCATTCAGCATGTTCACAGCTGCCTGTATGAGTACACTGATTACAAGAAGAATGCCGAAACGGAATAAGCTGAAATCCATGACTTGAGAGGCCAAAAGCGTCCCGGCAGTCACCGGCATGACGGAAGCGGTCAAAGTGACCGGCCGGATGATGCGAAACCAATTCGAATAATACTGATACTCCGACGTCATATTTCTGTAACCCAATAATTGAACCATAACAACATCTCCTTCCTAGAGCATGATCATAAGTGTCAGCAGAGAAACGAAGCCGAAACCCTCAACACTTTCCACAAGGACCAGAACAACCAGGGAGCGGTTCAGCGGCCGGCGGTCCCCTCTTTCAGCCGCATCCCAAAGATGGTTATCAGAAAGCACTCTCATTGCATGAGGATATCCGATGAAAGTACCCCACAGCAATGTCACGATACCGATGATGAGCGCGGCAAACCACAAATTTCCATAAGTTGTATGCCAAACTGCTTCGAAGCTGTCCAGCGGACCCAGCCATGTTCCCAAAATTACCCCTGTTAAGATGACGGCGGTTCCGGAAAAGGTGAAAAGATAATGGCTATGCTTCATGACAGCCCTCAATACCCGTCTCGTATCCTGGAGTTCGAACAGCCGGAGAGCCGGAAAGATGCCCCAGCCGACAAAAAGCAAACCACCCACCCAATTTATGGCAAGGAATATATGAATCCAAAGTACCGTCTGGTAAACTGTCCAATTCATCGTTCTTCATCTCCTCTTTTCCATTATGCACCCCCCTTTTTCTGATTTCCTTGACATAAATCAAGTTTTATTTATGTAAACCTGGTTAAGGGAGAGTCAGAGGAAACCTGAAGAATGTAAAAGATGGAAAACGATACATGTAACATGGATTATGAACTGTTTAACTGAGTAATAAAAAAGGACTGCCGGATCCTCCGGCAGTCCCTTATCTTCTGATTCCGATTGTACGGCCGATCTCCTTCGGCTCATCCATTTCGCCCTGGGCCTCGTAATAATTTTTGACGGCTTCACCAATCGCTGCCGGAAACTCACCCGGGCGGCCGGTCTCAGTGTCCATGCCCATGTACATCACTTCGTAAGTGGCAGACTGTGCGCTCTGTGCGTTATGCAGTGTCATGAAGACATGCAGCCGCTTAGCATCAAAGTCGTATATCCTGATTTTGATCGTGATCTCTTCACCGGCAAACACTTCGTTCTGGTATACGATATGATTCTCCAGAGTGAAGATGGTGAAGGACAGTTCCTTCACTTTCTCCGCGCTGAGCCCGAGATGTGACATCCATTCGAGGCCGGCGTCACTGAATGCGCGGCTGTACTGGCCGTCATTCATGTGTCCGTTGTAGTCAAGCCATGATTCAGGCACCGTAGTGCGGTATTCATATAAACCCATAGTCATCTTCCTTTTCAAGTATTATATCCACTTTACCATCAGTATATGAAATTTCAAACGGCATTCAATCATCTGACGTCAAATCCAGTATCGAGTTGGATATCAGGTAGACATATGCTTCAAATACTTCATCAGCCGGTGTCGCCGCTTCTTCAGTGATCCATTTCTCCAAAATATAGACGAGTCCCGAAGCATGGTACCTCTCGACCACCGTCTGTGTGAGGGCGGACAGATTATCATCCAGGTTCAAGCCGTGCTTCTCATACACTTTACGGTAGAAAAGCTGCATCTTACCCTCGAGGACCGCTTCAAATGAGTTCTGTCCGCGCACCTGGAATGCCTGCTTATAAAAATCCCGGTTCTTTTCAAAATAACTGAAGATCATCTTCAGCGCTTCCCTTTCCATATCCGACTCCATCATCGTATGTATCGCCTGGAACAGCTCTTCCTCCAGAATCACCGAAAACAATTCATATTTGTCCAGAAAATGATTGTAGAATGTCGCCCGTTTCACACCGGCATCTTCGGCAATCATCTGTATGGTGATTTTCTCAAATGGATACTGCGGAAGCAGCGCTTTAAAACTCTCGATCAACAGCGGTCGTACATTTTTCTGTTCTGCCATGCATTTCCCTCCCGTTATGGTCCTCCAAAACAATTGATTCCTGTTTTTTATATGACAATTCATCCATTCTGTTCCCGAATCCCGACAAATCTAATCTGAATGTATGCAAATCCACACACCTTCCCCGATACGTTTGTTATGAATACGCCGGTAATGGTTAATTTATAAGTAGAAAGAAAAACAGAGGAAGGCTGAATCCCCTGGACGTCTTCCTCCTTAAATTCTAACAACGGAAAGGTGGTAATTTCATGAGTGAACATACTGAAAGACAATCGGAAAGCAGTCTTAACAATACGACAGGACTGTGGGTTGGATGGATCGGTCTCATCCTTGGAATCATCGGTTTCTTCTGGCAGCCAATCTTCCTTGGTATTGCAGCGATCATCCTTGGAATCATCGGTCTGTTCTCCCCACAGAAAGCACTTAACGGAATCGCGTTGGCAATAGGTGTCATCGTGCTGATATACGGCATAGCCATATTATAACCTGATATGTCATGACGCGAATTTAAGATATGAATGATAACAGCCCGGCCTTTTTAAAGGCTCGGGCTGATTTTTTATTCAAAATCGTTGTAAATTTGTTCTGTCTGCAATTGAATGTATTTTACCGGTAGATTAGACTGTTAATATAAAGACTTCACAGGAGGCACATGATGCAAAGCGACACAGAGTACTCAAAAGAAGAACTGATCAGGGAAATCGATTCACTGAAGCGTCTGAATAAGCAGCTGCTGGCGACCTTCCACGAAACTGAGAAGCTGGAGTTCGGCTGGACGGGCAATCTCGGGCAGTGGTTCTGGGATTTCACGATCAATGAAGTTACATACAACCCGATGAAGGCAACAGCCCTCGGCTACACTGAGGAGGAGTTGCCGGAAAAGGTGCCGTACGAGTTTTTCACCGAAAAGTTGCATCCGGATGATTACGAACATGTCATGCAGATGATGCGTGATCATTTGGAGGGGAAGATACCCGTATGGGAAGTGAAATACCGCATCCAGGCAAAGGATGGCTCATGGAAAGTCTACCAGGACCGCGGAAAAGTCACGGAACGGACGGAAGATGGTGCGCCTCTCTTCTTAAAAGGCATCGTGTTCGACGTGACGGACGAAGAAGAGGAAAAAGAACAGCTGAAGGTGAAGAACAGCAAACTGAGAAGCCAGATGAGGATTGATGCACTGACTTCCCTGTATGCAAGACAGGGTGTGCTCCTGGAGCTTTCCTATTTGAAAGAAAGGGAGGATCCGCAGTCCATCATCGTGCTGCGCGTTGACGATTATGCAAAATACGAAGAGGAACTCGGCGTCTTCATGAGTGAAAACATCTTGAAGACGACGGGGAAGATCATTAAAGATGCGGCCGGTGAGGATCATTTCGCGGGGCGCTACCGGGAGACGGTATTTATGATTCTGCTTGATGATACCCGTGAAGAGGAAGCTTACGCATTGGCTGAAAAAGTGAGGAAGACTGTCATGAACACCGTATTTGAAGTGCCCCGCGACATCACCATCAGCGGCGGTGTCGCTGAATATGTACCAGGTGAGACGGTCAGTGAACTGATCCACACGGTCACGGAAAAATTGGTCGCAGCCCAGAGACAGGGCGGCAACCGGATCATTGGCTGAGCGTAAGGAGGCAAAACGCTACCTGTCATCTTTCACCGTCGGACCGCCTGCTGCGGACGATGAGCGAGCTGATGATGAAATCGAGCACCACATAAATGATCACTGCGGTGATGAAGAAACCCATCGACATCAACTCCGGATTCAGGAAATAGATTAACCCTAAAACTCCCAAAAATAAAAAAACGGCCAGTATCCTGAAATACCTCAGTTTCAAGCTGAACAATCTTACACCCCCTATGGATTTAGCCTCATTAGAGGCTTACCCGGCCTCACCGGGCTTAAACGCCACAGAAATTGTGAGGATTAGGTTTTACAATCAATTTAAATGGTAATCTAATATATATAAAGGATGGCATAGATACGTAAAAACTGATATTTTTAATTTAGGCAATATTTTAAGAATTAAAAGGATGTGTGAATATGTACAAAAAGATTTTACTGCCTTTCGATTTCGGCAACACTTTCTACAATATTCCAGAACAGCTGGCTAAACTCACGAACGGAGACCCGGAAGCCGTGGTCACGATATTCCATATCATGTCGGAAAATGAAATGGCGGATAACGTGAAGTATCACGGCAAGCATTTTGACGACATCACGAAAGATAAAGTGGAGGACTTGAAGCCGTTCACGGATGAACTTGACAAGCTGGATGTGAATTACAATATAGTGATCAAAACAGGCCGTGTCATCACTGAACTGCTGCGGGAAATCAATGAAAATGATTACGAGATCGTCGTCATGAGCAACCAGCGTGCAAGAAGGGAACTGAAACACGTGCTCGGGCATGTCACCCATAAGGTGGCAAAACGTGTGAACACCCCTGTCCTGATCGTAAAATAATATGACATTACTTAAAAAACACCCTCGTAAGGGTGTTTTTTAAGTTTATTGAATGTTTTAATCATCTTTTGCGTATTCCCTTAATTTATGCAGATACAGCGGTGCATCCATGGGATCGGTGACGACGAGCTCTATAAAGGATACGCCATCGAAGCTTTCAGCCTTTTCAATCGCTTCATCCAGCTCGCCGTTCGTCCGCACACTGGCCTTGAACACTTCTCCAGCAGCGGAGAAACCGTCGATCAAAGTCATATAATCCCACTTGGGCACATCATTATAGTCGGCATAAGGACGTTCCGTGTTCAAATACCGTTCAATCGTATAGCCCTGGTTGTTCAGTAAAAATATGATCGGCTGATAGCCTTTGTCGATGATGGTGCTCAGTTCCTGGGCCGTGAACTGGAAGGCGCCTTCGCCGATGAAGAGCAGTACACGGCGGTCTGCTGCTGCTGAAGCGCCGAGTGCAGCGGGTGTGCCGTAGCCGATGCTCTGCCATGCGCCGTGGGAGACGAATGTTGCGCCTTCGGGCAGCTTCACCTGGCTCATGCCGTAGGAAAGCGTGCCGGTGTCGACGACGAGTATATCATCTTTTTCAAGCATCCTCTGGAAGCGCGGGTAATAGGACTCCGCCGCAATTTCCTCTTCCGGTCCGCCGGCGATATCATCGTAGATGGAAGGCAGCGTCTCCACTTCCCCTTCCCTCCGATAACCGGATTTCTGAAGTGCTTCCAGAGCATCTGTTGCCTGGATGCCGTCATACTTCTCACCCGCGACCTCGACTGAATGCGGATGGATGATGATCATCTTCCCGGTGTCGAGGTCTGCGGTGTATTTTGCGAGATTGAAGTCGGACCAGAGCATACCGACAGCGATGATGCAGTTGGCTTCCTCGACGATCTTTTGGACTTCAGAGTCGCCGAATGCACCGCCGTACATGCCGATGTACTGGGGATGCTGCTCATTGAAACCGCCCTTCCCCTGCATCATCTGTGCCACCGGCACATTGAGCGCCTCGGCAAGCGACTGCACTTCCGGCTCGAGGCCGTAACGCAGCGTATTGAAATCGACGAGCATCACCGTGTCACCCTTCATACGTTCCTTCGCATGCGCGAGGGCAGATTCAAGGTTTTTATCGTCCGACTTTTCTTCAGATTCCGAAGTCTCCATCTCCCCGACCGGTTCCGTCACCTGATCGATCGGAATATCGATATAGACCGGCTTCTTCTTTTCTTTTGCGATGCGGACCGCTTTCGGGATCTCGAACCCTGCATTGTCTTTCGTCACTTTAACGGCATAGGCGGTGATGTGTTCATACATATGTCTGAACACTTCAAAATTGCCGTCCATCAAAGTATGGTGGACATTCTCACCCGACTCTTGAGTCTCGAGGTCCGGGGAACCGGCAATGTGTATCACCGGTATATTTTCACTGTATGCTCCGGCGACGGCATTGGATGCGCTCAGTTCACCGACGCCGAATGTCGTGATCATTGCAGCGATGCCCTTCACCTGTGCATATCCGTCCGCCGCATACCCCGCATTCAGTTCATTCCGGTTATCGATCAGGTCGATGCCTTCATAATCCTCCAGTGTATCGAGGAGGGAAAAATTGAAATCCCCGGGCACGCCGAAAATTTCAGTGATGCCCTCTTCCTTCAAAGTGTCGAATAAAAATTCCCCGACTGTTTTAGCCATTGATCAACCACTCCTATCGTAAGATGCGTTAACTAAGTCTTCCCTGTAAGGGACTTTGTTAATCAATTGCAATCAGCCCATATTGACGAACGGCCGGTCGAACTCCAGCATGCCTTTGATCTGTTTCACGTACACGTCTTCCCCGGAGAGCCACCTGCCGAAATCGAATATGACCGGCTCACGGTCCGGGCCCATCGCAAACCATGCCTTCAATTCCCTCGGGAAATAAACTGAAGTATGGATCGTTCCGGCAGAGGCGTCGTATTTATTTGAAAATATTCCGTATGCAGGGTCGTTCATGACTTTATATGACTCATATGCATTGCCTGCATCCTGCTGGCGGGCCATAATCCTCTCCTCACGCCCGCGTGTCTCCTCCTGGCGGTACCGGTTCTCCTCATTCAATATGTGGAAATGGTTGGTACATACATTCGCCTCCCTTATGACGACCCTCCGGGGAGACGCTTCGACGACATATGAGATGCCGCTCGGGTCCAGTATCGGATAGCTGAATGAATGCCTGTGCGGGATCTCCTTCAACAGTTCGGCCGCTTCATGTACATCGGCGCAGTTTTCAAGGATCAGCCGCCCGATCATGTTGCATATGAAGCCATCGTCGGATTTTTTACTGTGGGTGAAGTTGTATCCCATCGCAAGCCCTTTTTCATTCATGCCGTCAATGCGGCCTGTAATCTGCATCGACGGGCCGATCACCGCATAGCCCCCGTCGGTCGGCTGGTAGAATGTATACCGGCCTTCATAGCCTTTCGGATGGCTGTCATAATTACGGATCATGAAGTCGTCGCCGGTGAAGATCGAGCAGCCGCTCGTGACATATTCCATATAAAATCCCCCGAACTGGCGGATCGCTTCCTCCGCCTCCATTCCGAGAGCATCGGCAAGGCCTTCAATCTCCTCTAAAATCATCGGGGAAAGGCTGGTCATTATTTTGATGAATCTATTTTCATCCACTATGAAGTGGCGATGCTGCCGGGGCTTCCACTGACGTTCACGGTTCGGCAGTATGGATGAATGCCTGAGCATCATCCCCTGATGATAACCGAAATCGTAATGTGTGCCTCTAAATTGGATGACATCGCTGTAGTACTGTTTCATCATATATTCGTTCACTCCTGCTTTTTTCTTTATATAAGTGTACGTGATTCGACCTTTAAGGTGAAATTAACAGCCTGTAAGCCCATGGCACTATGGCTGCAAACCAATAAAAAAATGACTCCGAAGAGTCATTTCTTTAATAATCCTTATAGTAATCGTCTGCCGGATCGGTTTCCGGACGGTCTTCAGCCGGCGGCTCCAGGCCGTCTTCTGCGTCCGCAGCCTCTGCTTCTCCGGTGTCTTCGGATGCGGATTCCTCACTGTCCGTACCGTCATCCTCCACTTCCCTGTACTCCGCTTCGCCCTGTCCGGCTGAAGTGGATAAGTTATTCAGGAAGCCTTCGAGGTCAAAACCTGTCATCTGCCCCATGCTTTCCTGGAGTTTTGCCATCGTGCCGGTGACGGTGTTCGGCAGTGAGTTTATCTGCTCGCCCTTGCCGCTGTCCAGGATGCGGATGGATTCCACATTGCTCAGGGATTCGCTCACGGCCCTTGCGAATTCAGGCATGATTGCGATCAGCTGCTCAAGGATGATGACATCCTTATGCTCGGCCATCGCCTTCGCACGGCGCTCGATCGCTTCTGCTTCGGCGAGGCTCTTCTCCCTGATGACTTCCGCTTCGGCCTTACCTTCGGCCATGCGGGCTTCCGCCCTTGCTTCAGCTTCTTTCGTCTGTGCATAGTAGTCCGCCTCGGCCTGCTGCCTTCTGATGGCGACCTGCTGACGTTCAAGCTCGACGTCGTTTTCACGTTCCATCTGGCGGAGCTTCAATTCGTTCTGCTTCTCCTGTTCGCGGATTTCAAGACGCTGCCTTTCGACTTCCAGGCGGCGTTCTTCCTCCTCGAGCATACCCGCTGCCCTCGCGGCCGCATTTTCCTTCTCTGTTTCAGCAAGAATCTTCGCATCTTTGAGATCCTTTTCCTTACGGCTCTCTGCGATGTTCATCTCCCGCTTATACTGTTCATTGGAGATGTCCTCGTTGTCCTTCGCCTGCTGGATTTCCGTTTCACGCCTGTTTTCGGACTCCGCGATCTCCGCTTCTTTCTTGACCCTGGCAATCTGCGGACGACCCAGGTTTTCAAGGTAATTCTCATCATCCCTGAGGTCGGATAAGCCGAGTGATGTGATTTTGAAGCCCATCCGGTTCAGCTGGTCCTGTGCGATTTCACGCACCTGCTCGTTGAAGCTCTCACGGTCTTTATTGATCTGTTCGACCGTCATTTTGGATAATATCGCACGGAGATTCGAGTTCAGCACTTCGGAGATCTCATGCTCGATATCCTCCTGCTCCTTGCCGAGGAACTGCTCGGCATATTTGACGATGCCGTCCAGGTCATCGGCCACCTTGACGGTCGCCACCGCCTGACCGTAGATGCCGACGCCTTCCAGTGTGTAGACTTTCGGCGTCGAGATCTGCAGCTGGAATGATTTCAGCGAGACCCTCGTCCCTGTCTGGAACAGTTTCAACCTGTGCCCGCCGCCGCGGATGACTTTCATATAACGTCCTTGATCGTCTTTGTATATATTGGTCTCCTTCGTCTCGTCTCCGAGATTCGGACCCGTGACGATCAGTGCTTCGTTGGAAGGCACCGTGCGGTATCTCGCTTTCATGAAGAGATACCAGCCGACCGCGGCGATCAGCAGCAGGGCGATGATGCCTATAATGACAATTAATGTACCCGTCACTTCAAACATATGTAAACCCCTTTCCATGTATGGTTGTTCTTCTTCAAGGTTTCCATAATTCACTTCCCGAGTCAATGAATTTCACGGATTCATGGAAACCAATCACCTTAAATGGAATATTATTTCATTTAAATTTTATAAAATTAATATGCATAATGTATATTAAACTTGCTATTCAGGAAAATCCGACTATAATTAATTAATAATTGAGAGCATATCAAAGGTGTTCTATATTAAACTACACCTTTATGCGGATAAATACCCATTCAACACTTTATATCGTTTTCGAAATAAAATATCATAATAATTTTAATATTGTCCATTTCGTCAGTATGTTCCATCCAACACAATACATACCTGTACATTACACAATCAGTTCTTCAATAATGGAGGTCATACAATGGACAATGCAGTCACTTTCATCACTTACCTGAATACATTCATGCTCATCTTCTTCACTGTGCTGTACAGTTATAAAATCATCTATATACTGGTCGCAATCCGGGCGAAAAGGCGGCACCGCCCTGAAGCCGTCTCCGTCTCCCATTTCAATAAATACGCCGTGATCATCGCCGCAAGGAATGAAGCCCTCGTCATCGGACAGCTCATCGAAAGCATCAAAAATCAAAAGTATCCCGCTGAAAACATCGATATATTCGTGATTGCTGACAACTGCACTGACAATACGGCAGAAGTGGCAGAAAAGGCGGGCGCAATCGTCAGGGAACGTTTCAATGATAAGAAGGTCGGCAAGGGTTATGCATTGGACCACATGCTCGGAATCATCGAAGATGAATACTCCGACAGGCAGTACGACGGCTTTTTCATCTTCGACGCCGACAACCTCCTCGAGGAAAACTATGTGGCGAAGATGAACGACACCTTCAACCGGGATTACAGGATCGTCACGAGCTACAGGAACTCCAAAAACTTCGACACGAATTGGATTTCCTCCGGCTATTCCATCTGGTTCCTGCACGAGGCGGAATACGTCAACCGGCCGAGGATGCAGCTGAATAACAGCGGCGCAATCTCCGGCACCGGCTTCCTCGTCGGTGCGGATGTATTCCGGGAGAACGGCGGCTGGGTGCATCACCTGCTGACGGAGGATATCGAATTCACGGTTTCCCAGGTGCTGAGGGGCGAGAAGATCGGCTACAGCGATGCCATGTTCTACGATGAACAGCCCGTCACCTTCAATCAGTCCTGGAGGCAGAGGATGCGCTGGGCCAAAGGCATCTTCAGCGGCAAAGGCAACAGCTTCTCATGCTTTGATATGGCAATGACCATCATGCCCGCCCTGCTGCTCACTTTTTTCAGCGTCGCCATCAACGGCTTCTTCTTCCTTGCCGGTCTGCTGATCTGGGATCTCGATGGCAACAAGGCGATCATACTGGCGACATCCACTGCATTCCTCGGCACCATCTCGTGGATTTACCTCATGCTCTTCATCATAGGTGCCATCACGATGATGAGTGAGAGGAGTAAAGTCCATTGTGCCGGGTGGAAAAAAGTGGCCTACACTTTCACTTTCCCGCTTTTCATGCTGACTTATATACCGATTGCCCTTACAGCTCTTTTCAAAGATGTCGAATGGCAGCCGATCGCCCATACCGAAGCAAAATCAATCGAGGAAATGCAATAGGGAGACGACCGTCCAGTGGGACGGTTTTTTTCTTTTGACGTCTTGATTTATAAGCTAAATAAATATATTGGCGTTTAGCGCCTTATTATGAGGGAATACTTTCAGTAACATGAAATAATAAGGAGGAGAATTTATGAAAGCATTGGACATGGCTGCTTTGGCACTTGTGATCATAGGCGGCTTGAACTGGCTTCTGGTGGGATTGTTTGAATTCGACCTTGTAGCCTCCATCTTTGGAAGTCAGGAGAACATCGGTGCCAAAATAGTCTACATCCTGGTCGGTCTCGCAGCTCTGTACTCCTTAAAGTTCTTTGGTCATATCAACGATCATCATGAACGCGCTGAGGACACCAACAGAGTGACGGGGACAGGTACGACGCGCACAGACGCTGACAGAACAACCGGGACGACAGGTGCTGATGCCAGGACTGCCGGTATATCCAACGAATCCAAGGAAGTCGGCCCTACAGCGGGTTCCACTAAAAACAAGCCTATGGATGCCGACACACGCACAGGCACTGATACAAGGACCACTGGTATGTCCGAGGAAGTCGACCCTACAACAGGCTCCACAAAAAACAAACCTGTAGATGTTGATACGCGCACAGGCGCTGATACAAGGGATCTTGATGATACGGACAGAAGATAAGAGTGAAATGTATTCCTGATATTTGATACTTTTTAAGCCCTGCCCGGGAATCGACCGGACAGGGCTTTTTAATTCAGGTTTTAAATGATTCGAGTCACTTTCCTGGATGAAATGCTATCTTTTTATGATTTTCCGTTCAGCATGCCGTACCAGTACATATACGGCAGCATGTTTTTCTTGAACTGATAGAAGAGCTTCTTATCATCCGACTGATCCAGGAACGTCGTCTCTTTTGGAATCTTATCGTAGCCGAACTCAGCCAGGATCAGTTCACCGTATTCCGTCGCGACCGGACAGGCGGTCTTGCCGTCATACATATGGGTCGGATCTTCATCATTCATGCGCTGGATCAGATTGTCTACGAGTATCGGCAGCTGCTGCCTCACGGCACCGCCCATCTTCACCGTCGGCAGATTGGAAGCATCCCCCAAAGAGAAGACCGTCGTATAAGTCTTGTGCATCATCGTATGGGGATCGACGTCCACCCACCCTTCCGCGTCCAGCAGTCCGGACCCCTTCAAAGCATCCGGGCCGTGCATCGGCGGTGTAATGACGAGCATTTCAAAAGGCACGACATGTGTCTCACCGGTCTGATGATTTTGGAAGACTGCTTCTTTTTCCCTGCCCCTTACCTCGATCAGCTCTTCATTCAGCTTATAATCTATATTCTTCTTTTCAAGCTGTTCGACCAGGCTGTCGCTGTATTTCTTCACTTCGAATATTTCCGGGCGCCCGCTTCTGAAGACGACATTGACATCGCGTTCGTGCTTTTTGACGAAGTCATCCATCGTGAATATGGAATTTTCCGCCGAGACCCCGCCTTTGATCTGGGACAGTGGTTTCGTCACAACTATATTCCCTGTCCTTACACTTTTCAGGGATTCATAAGTGTAGTCCACTAAATTATAGACATAATTCGTACACACCCGGTTTTTGCCGAGTGACTCCCTCGCACCCTTGATGGCGTCAAAATCAAGCTCAAGACCCATCGCGACGATCAGGAAATCGTAGCTCACGGTCTTACCGCCTGCAGTCACTTCACGCTTCACCGGATCCACACTGTCAACAAAGGCCTTCATCCACCTGGCACCTTTCGGGATGACCTTCTCCATCGGTTTCTTCGTCGCCTCACTCTTCACTTCCCCGCTGCCGACGAGCGGCCAGCCCGGCTGGAAGAAGTGGTAATCACCCGGCTCTATGATGAGTACTTCATTTTTCAAATCTTTCTTCTTGCTCAATATGCGGCTTGCAGTCGATATGCCCCCGGCACCCCCGCCGAGGACGATCAGACGAAAATGACTCTTCATAGTGCACCTCCATTAAGATAGAAAATCCTTATCTTAACTTTCATACCCGTATATTGATGAAATCATTCGTGATCCGAGGGCACTGCACAATAAATAACTCCATTGCTTAAGTTTTTGCATATTCCTCCCGCCGTTCACTCCAAAGGAAGATGTAGACACCGATAAGCACGATCATTCCACCCGTTAGCTGAAGGGGCCCCAGTGTTTCCGACAATATGAAGAAGGCGAGTATGGATGCGCCCACAGGTTCAAGCAGCATGGCCATGGACACGGTGGTCGGGCTCACATCATACAGCAGGTAGTTGAATATGACGTGTGCAATGGTCGGGAAAATCGCAAGCAGTATGAATAACAGCCACTCCACCGGCGGGTATGCCGTCAGGGCGGTCCCGGTGATGATGTTGTAGATCAATAAAAATACACCGGCAATGGCGAATACGATGAAACTGTAGACCCAGTGTTTAAGATTGCGCACCGCATTCTGTCCGATCATGAAGTAGCATACGACGGCCACCGCGCCGAGGAATGAAAGGAAGTTGCCGGTGATGGCGCTCAAGTCCGTAAAACTGAAATCCCCCCAGCTGATGAGGACGACCCCGAGGAATGAGATGAACACCGAAACCGCCGCCCTGAGGCTCACTTTCTCTTTATAGACCAGGTACGCCCCCACCATCGCAATGATCGGCTGCAGTGCAAGTATGACCGTCGAACTTGCCACAGACGTCAGATGCAGGGATTCGAACCAGAAGCCGAAATGCATGGCGAGGAACAACCCTGCAAAAATCAGCGCCCCCCACTCCCGCACCGTCAATTTCAGGAACTCTTGCCTGTATTTATAGACGACCGGCAGCAGCAGGAGGCTTGCGAAGAACATCCTGTACATGCTGATGATGCTTGCCGGTGCCCCTGAAAGCTTTACGAAAATTGCGGCAAACGCGATGCAGACGACGGAGATGCCGAGTAAGACGATCACGGATTTCTTCATTATGTATCTCATCCCCCTTCCGCATACTCTTTTTTAAGCGGACTTCAATCCCTTTAATGATATCAGACAATGATTGAATTTTGCGACAGTTTTGCCGCATGCAGCACCCATCCTGCCATCTTTAAGCTGCGGGGAGGTGTCGCCGGCTGTTTAATTTCTGCCATCAAAGGGAACATGGAATTTAAATCCATAAATATTTCAAGGAGGATTCGATATGGCTCAAGCAAATGAGAAGCTGCTGCAGGTGGTGCATGAATGCATGGAGGCATGCAACAACTGTTATGACGCATGCCTGAAGGAAGATGATGTGGGCATGATGGCTGAATGTATACGCATGGACAGGGAATGTGCGGATATATGTTCCTATCTTGAACAGGCGATCACGAGGGATTCACCGTTCGTGACCGAACTCACGCAAGTTTGTGCGACCATCTGTGAAGCATGCGGCCAGGAATGTGAGAAGCATGACCATGACCACTGCCAGCGCTGTGCCGAAGCGTGCTTCAGATGCGCCGAAGCATGCAGGGCAGCATAGACCCAAACAGAAATTATCAATCCGGTTCACAGGCCACACAAGTGGCCTGTTTTTATGAAATTATGATCATATTTTTAGAGGGGGATTATCGTGAAGAATGAACAAATTGTTTTGGCTAAGCGCCCGGACGGGGTGCCCGGCGATGAAGTTTTCAGATATGAAGAAGTTGAAACGGACTCACCCGGTGTCGGGGAACTGCTGATAGAAAGTGTCTATATATCAGTCGATCCATACATGCGCGGAAGGATGAACGATGCAAAGTCCTACGCGGAACCGTTCAAGATCGATGAGCCGCTGGCCGGCCATGTTGTCGGCAAAGTCGCAGAATCCAATGCGGACGGTTTTGAAAGCGGGGATGTCGTGACGGGGGCATTGCCATGGAAGAAATTCAATACCGTCCCGTCAGATTCGGTCGATAAAGTGCCGTCGACGGAAGTGCCGCTGTATTTATACCTCAGCACGCTCGGCATGCCGGGACACACCGCCTACGGTGGTTTATTGAATATAGGAAAGCCTCAGGAAGGCGAAACCGTCGTCGTCTCGGCAGCATCCGGTGCCGTGGGGTCCGTCGTCGGACAGATCGCCAAAATCAAAGGCGCAAGAGTCGTCGGTATTGCAGGCGGTCCTGAAAAAGTGAAGCACCTCACCGACAATCTCGGGTTCGATGAAGGTGTCGACTACAAGGCCGATGATTATGCCGAAAGGCTTGCTGAAGCTGTCCCTGACGGGATAGATGTGTATTTCGAAAATGTCGGCGGCTCCGTGTCGGATGAGGTGTTCAACCATTTGAACCGTTTTGCCAGAATACCAGTATGCGGTGCAATTTCGGCCTACAACAGCAAAGAAGACAACGGCCCGCGCGTACAGACCAAGCTGATTAAATCACAGGCGCTGATGCAGGGGTTCCTCGTCGGCCAATTCAAGGATGATGCCAAAAACGCCAGCGAGCAGCTCGCGAAATGGATAGAAGAAGGGAAGATCAAATCCGAAGTCTCCATTGAGGAAGGCTTTGATAAGCTGCCGAAGGCATTCAGGAATTTATTCACCGGAGAGAACTTAGGCAAACAGATCGTCAAAGTGTCGGATGCGCTGGATTGAAACAGCTGAACACTTTTAAAAATTCTGATCAAAGTTAAACCCACCAGCATAGACTGGTGGGTTTAACTGTTTCAAATTGTTTTATTCACTTAAAGTCACATTACGGAAATCCGGTTTATTATAATTGTTGATGTACAATCCTTCCACGTCACTGCGCTGGGCGTTCATGCTGAGCGCCTGCCTCATATAGATCATCGGTGCTTCATCCACCAGGACTTCCTGCAGCTCATGGTAGATCTCCACACGTTCTGCCTCATCGGTCGTCGTCCTTCCCGCTTCAAGCAGTTCATCGACTCTTTCATCATCGGTGAAGGTGCGGTTGCCCTGGCTGCCTTCCATTGATGAATGGAACAGCGGCCATACGGACTGGTCCGGGTCACCCGTCGGGTTCGGCCAGCCGAGGATGAATATATCATGATCTCCCGTGCCGGTCTCTTCAAGGTAGGCGCCCCATTCCAGCTGGTCGACGGTCGCATCCACATCGATCTCCTGCAGTGCTTCCTGCAGGTAGATTGCGACATCGACACGCTCCGGCGCGTCATTGGTGATGATGGTGATGTCAAAGCCGTCTTCATAACCCGCTTCCGCCATCAGTTCCTGCGCACGCTCCACATCATGTTCAATTCCTTCCAGGTCCTCGTCATGTCCGAGCAGTTCGGGCTGGATGGGCCCTGCAGGTATCCTGCCTGTGCCGCTGTATATACCATTGATGATTTCTTCTTTATCCACGACATGCGAAATCGCCTGCCTCACCCTCTTGTCATCCAAGGGTTCTTTCTGCGTGTTGAATCCAATGAATTCCGTCGCGATATTGTAAAGCGTATAAGGCTCGGTTTCCGCATTGTCTTCAATACGCTGCAGGTGGTTCGGTTCGAATCCGCCGATCATATGGGAGTCGCCCGTCTCAAGTTCTGCGATCCTTGAGCCGGTCTCCGAGACGACCTTATAGGTCACTGTATCCAGATTCATCGGCCCGCCCCAGTAGTCGTCGAACCTCGATAATGTCGTGCTTTCACCGGGGCTGCGTTCTTCGAATCGGGCATAGTTCGTGCCAATGGGCTGCTGTTCCACCACGCTCCCCACTTCACCGGAGATGTCGTCCACTACATCTTCATAATCCTCACCGCCGGCTTCCCTCAAGTCATAATAGTCTTCCACAGTCATATCGAGACCTGCTGAATCAAGGGCGGACTGGTAATCTTCATCGATGACCTCCTTGCTGATCATGCTCGCACCATCACTTGTCAGATGATTGAGGAGCGGTGCAAATGGATATTCAGTGGTGATCTCGACCGTATACTCATCGATGACCGCCACTTCCTCTATCATTTCAAACAGGTTCATCCTTGCTGATGCGGTCGCAGGATCCAACAGACGGTCGAAATTCGCCTTGACCACGTCTGCATTGAACGCGCTGCCGTCATGGAATGTCACATCTTCACGCAGGTGGAAGATCCATGTATTGTCATCCGTCTGCTCCCAGTCCTCGGCGAGGAGCGGCTCGATCTCCATCTCCTCATCCTGCGTGAGCAGCGTTTCATAAATGTTCGTGTTGACCTGATCGGACGGCAGGTCACTTGTCGCGTGAGGATCAAGGGATGTCAGATCGCTTCCGTAGGAGACGACGAAATCCCCGCCTGTTGCTTCGCCGTCCGTCCCCTCTTCCGCTTCCGGATCCACATCCCCGTCATCCGTGCAGGCCGCAAGCAGCAGAAGCACCGGCAGCAATAATAGTGAGAGCTTTTTATTCATCACATTCACCTTCCATAATTGATGGCATATATTTCATACTCACAAAGTATGGTATAAAAGAACGATGCCGAATGCAAGGGCATGAGCCAACTAGAATAAAAAAATTGCCAGATGTAATCGCATTTTCATCCGTTGAAGTACCTGTGGCAATAACCCTCAGAAATGAAAGAGCAGCCTTCAGGCCGCTCCGGAAAATCATGTAAATGGGTTGCCGAACAGGTATATCAGAATGACAGCGGCAATGATACCCAAAATGAATATAATCAGATAATTTGAACTTTTCATAACGACTCCCCCTTTAGTACTGTTATGAAACCATTACCTTCTTTTTACATTTTAAACATTCATTATAATGATTCGGTATAATGGGATTTTAGTCTGACCTGACAAATTAAAGAGTGGCTTCCTATATATAAAGGAAGCCACTTGTATACTTGATGAATTTTTTATTTTAAGACTCTCCGGCAACGGGGGCTGCAGTCTGCACCGTCTTACCGCTTCTTTCACGGACGAACAATAATGCAGTGCCGCCGAGGAGGCTTGGTATGGCGAATGCCATGAATGCAGTCTGCGGCTCCAGGTTCGTCATAAGTACCAGACCGATCAAGACCGGTGCGGTGATGGAGCCGAGCCTGCCGATGCCGACGGCCATGCTGAGGCCGGTTCCCCTGATATCCGACGGGTAGAATGCGCTGATGTAAGGGTTCACCAGATTTTGCGTACCGCCCGTACATGCCCCGCCGATGGCGATCAGCACATAGATGAGCAGCGGCTGCTGCGTGATGCTCAAGGCGACGAAACACACCGCGCCGAGCAGGTACATCGTGAGCAGTACATTCTTATGGCCGATCCGGTCGACCATATAGCCGCCGGTGAGGGACCCGATGATCTGCCCGACTGCGAGTATCATGATGAACGACATGCTGGAGGCGACATTGAAGCCGGATTCCTGCATCATCGTCGGCAGCCATGTGTTCAGGCCGTAGATCATCATCAGACAGCTGAATACCATGATCCAGAATGCGATGGTCGTGATTGCACGGTTGCCTGTGAACAACTGCCCGATCGGCAGTCCCTTCGCATCCTTTTTGGCGGCCGTATACACGAATTCATCCGTCGGGCTGTAGTTGCCTCCGGGGTTTGCCCTGTTCAGGATTTCGGCAACTTTTTCCTTATGCCCTCTCGGCAGGTGGTAGGAAATCGATTCCGGGAACTGTTTGATCAAGAACGGCAAGGCAAGGAGCGGCAAGGCACTCAGTAAATACATGAACCGCCAGCCCAGGCTCTCAATGAAGTAGATTGCGGTGACCGAGGCGATGATGGCACCGATCGAGTAGCCGGTGTACATCATTGCGACAGTCAGTGCCCGGTTCTTCTTCGGTGAGTATTCACTCATGAATGAGATCACCACCGGCATGAGGCCGCCCATCCCGATGGAACCGATGAAACGGAATGTAAGGAACATAGCCGCACTTGTCGCAAGACCCGCGAGTGCATTGAATACACTGATGAGCACAAGGCAGATGATCAGTATGCGTTTCCTGCCGATGACATCAGAGAAGGAACCGAGCACGAAAGTGCCGAGCATCATGCCGATCAGGGCATAGCTCCCGATGGCACCGCCTTCGGCAGCGGATAGACCGAAGTCCTCCATCATGTGCGGAAGTCCTATTCCATATAATGCGATATCGAATCCGTCAAAAGCGATGGCAAAGAAACACCATAGAAACACGAGCAGATGAAATTTATTGAAGCGGCTTTTATCGATGGCCTCTTCCACTTGCACTTTCCGCACATTAACCCCTCCTGATATAAAAATTTATCGGCTTATCGGCTGTTTATGACCATACTTCCTCTGCGATCTGGACGACATGCCTGATCTTTTCCCACTGTTCTTCCTCCGTCAGCAGGTTGCCTTCCTCTGTCGAGGCGAAGCCGCACTGCGGACTAAGCGCAAGCTGATCGAGCGGCACATATTTGGACGCTTCCTCGATGCGCTGCTTCACTTCCTCCTTGTCTTCCAGTTCACCGTGCTTGGAAGTGATGAGGCCGAGGACGATCGTCAGGTCATCCCGGTTGACATGACGCAGCGGTTCGAATCCGCCGGCACGCTCCGTATCATATTCGAGGAAGAAACCGTCGATATTGAGCTTTCCGAAAATTTCTGCAGCCACCGGCTCATAGCCGCCTGATGAAATCCATGTGGAACGGAAGTTCCCGCGGCATATGTGCATTGTGATCGTCATATCATCCGGACGGTCCGCCACTGCATTGTTGATCGTCTCAAGATATTTTTCGACGAGGTATTCCGGATCGAGGCCTTTTTCCCTAAGCTTCTCTTTCTGCTCATCAGAACAGAGGTAGGCCCAGGCCGTATCATCCAGCTGCAGGTATCTGCAGCCAGCCTCATAAAATTTCCCGATCGCCGTTTTATATGCCGCGGCAAGATCTTCGAAAAAGACTGCCTCATCCGGGTAGGCCGCCGGGTCCACTTCACCGCGGAAGTGCAGCATGCTCGGGCTCGGGATCGTCACTTTTGCCGTGTGCTCCCCTGCCTGCTCGTTCAGGAATTTGAAGTCCTCCAGGAAAGGATGATCATCGAAGCCGAGTTTACCGGTGACTCTGATTGCACGCGACTTCGTCTGCTTTCCCTGGAACTGGATGCCGTCGCCACTCCAGTAACCTTCGACACCCGTCAGGTTTTCAAGGAAATCGAAATGCCACCATGCACGGCGGAATTCACCATCCGTGACGGCGCCAAGGCCCGCTTCCTTCTGCTTCTCGACGACTCTCTTTATTTCCTCGTTCTCAATCTGTCTGAGCGCGTCTGCGGTAATCTCCCCCGCTTCAAGTTTGCGTCTTGCATTCTTGATTTTCTCAGGTCTGAGGAGGCTCCCCACCTGATCGGCACGATATATGTTTTTAGTATTTACCTTTGTCATGACCACCACTCCAATTTATGTATTGGATAAATACTATCATGTATATGAGATATAGAATAACAGTATTTCTTCATAGCCTGATATAGCTTTTGGCTATATCATGGATGGCTGCGCTTACATTTTTTAGAGGAATGATTCTGAAAGTCGATTATCTTCACCAATTTTTCTCACTTAATCGATTTTAGGGATGATATTCGATTATCTTCTTGGAATTCATCCAACTTAATCGATTTCAGGGGCCAAAGTCGATTAACTTCATAGATTTCATCAACTTAATCGAATATTGAGGTGATATTCGATTATCTTCATGAATTGGCCTGACTTAATCGAAGTGCCATATAATTAACACTTCGGCTGTGCCCCGGCAGAATCCAAATCGGCCGCCCCCAAAAAATCCATAAGAAAAACCCCGCTGCATCTGTTCAGCGGGGTTCCAATACCTATATATTATATTAATTATTTAGCAAGAGCGTCTTTTGCTTTGTTTGCAAGTTCAGCAAATGCCGCTTCGTCAGAAATCGCGATTTCTGAAAGCATTTTTCTGTTCACATCGATGCCGGCAACTTTCAGTCCGTTCATCAGACGGCTGTAGCTGATGTCGTTTTGACGTGCTGCTGCATTGATACGTGTGATCCAGAGCTTTCTAAATTCACGCTTTTTATTTTTACGGTCACGGTATGCATACTGACCTGATTTGATTACCTGTTGTTTTGCTGTTCTGAAGAGAGTACTCTTGGAACCGACGTACCCTTTAGCCTGTTTTAATACTTTTTTACGTCTCTTACGTGACGTCAATCCGTTCTTTACACGTGTCATCGCTTATTCCTCCTTGAAAATGTGTATTATTTGGCGCGTGCCAGTAGGTGTTTCAGTCTTTTAGAATCTGCTTTGGCAACAAGTGTCGCCTTTCTTAAATGACGCTTCTGTTTTGTCGTCTTGTTTGCGAATAAGTGGCTTGTGAATGCTCTGCCACGTTTGAATTTACCTGTACCGGTTTTCTTAACGCGCTTTGCGTAACCTCTGTGTGTTTTCATTTTTGGCATTTTTCTGACCTCCGAATTTAATGGTTATTTATTTTCTGTGATGGGTGCAACAACCAGGAACATGGAACGGCCTTCCATCTTAGGTCTCTGCTCGACTGTCGCAACATCTTTGAGTTCCTCAGCAAAACGTTCCAATACTTTCCGACCGATATCTTTATGGGTGATTGCACGGCCACGGAAACGTATGGAAACTTTAACTTTATCTTCTTTGGCAATAAACTTCTTCGCATTCTTCAACTTCGTATTGAAATCATGCTCCTCGATTGTCGGGGACAGTCTGATTTCCTTTACGTTGATTGTCTTCTGCTTTTTGCGTGCTTCTTTGTCTTTCTTCTGCTGCTCGTACTTGTACTTGCCGTAATCCATGATACGGGCGACAGGCGGCTTGGCTTTTGGTGCAACCAAGACTAAATCCAATTCCACACGTTCTGCCATTTCCATAGCTTCTTTAGTCGGTTTGACACCGAGCTGTTCACCGTCTTGTGCAATTAATCGAACCTCTTTGGCGCGAATACGATCATTAATTATTGTCTGGTCTTTTGCTATCTTTGACACCTCCAAAATATTTAAGACGAACAAAAAACAGCGGGTGCATATAAATGCACCCGCTGATCACCATCAATACATTCTCCCACATACTTCTTATCACATATGTGTGCTGTATTTTTGAAACCCGGTCACTGCCTTAAAGGCGTTTGCGGGTGAGAAGCGGGTGCTTCTTCTTGTCCGTTCTTATCAACTCTTACTACTATACAGGTTCCATCTTATTTTGTCAAACTTTTTTGAGCCTGATTTCATCGACGAGGTGCCAGATGAATTCTTCCTTCTCGAAGGTGTTCTGTTTCTCTTCGCCGTATTTACGGACGTTCACTTCCTGCTCTGCGATTTCCTTATCACCGATGACGACCTGGTAAGGGACTTTGCGCATCTGCGCATCGCGGATTTTGTAGCCGAGCTTTTCATTACGGTCATCGATATGGACGCGGACGCCGTGTGATTTCATCTCGTCATGGATGGCCCTTGCGTAGTCATAGTGAAGGTCGAGGTTGACCGGGATGATCTCCACCTGCTGTGGTGCCAGCCATAACGGGAAGGCACCCTTGTATTCTTCAGTCAGGAATGCAACGAACCGTTCCATTGTGGAGACGACACCGCGGTGGATGACGACCGGACGGTGCGCTTCCCCGTCACTGCCGGTGTAAGTCAGGTCGAATTTCTCAGGCAGCAGGAAGTCGAGCTGTACGGTCGAGAGCGTCTCTTCCTTGCCGAGTGCCGTCTGCACCTGCACATCGAGCTTCGGGCCGTAAAATGCCGCTTCGCCTTCCGCTTCGACGTACTCAAGTTCCATCTCATCGACGGCTTCCTTCAGCATCGCTTCCGCCTTCTGCCACATTTCATCGTCGTCGAAATACTTCTCGGTGTCTTCCGGATCACGGTAGCTCAGACGGAAGGAATAATCCTCGATGCCGAAGTCCTTATACACTTCGATGATGAGCTGCACAACGCGGATGAACTCCTCCTTGATCTGGTCGGGTCTCACGAACACGTGGGCATCATTCAGCACCATGCCGCGCACACGCTGCAGGCCGCTGACCGCGCCGCTCGCCTCATACCGGTGCATCATGCCGAGTTCCGCGATACGGATCGGCAGTTCCCTGTAGGAATGCTTTTCATTCTTGTAGATCATCATATGATGCGGGCAGTTCATCGGACGGAGCACGAGCTCCTCGCCGTCCATGTCCATCGGCGGGAACATGTCTTCATGGTAGTGATCCCAGTGGCCGCTCGTCTTGTACAGGTCGACGTTCGCCATGATTGGGGTGTACACATGATCGTATCCGAGCGCGATCTCCTTATCGACGATGTACCTTTCGATCTCGCGGCGGATCGTCGCGCCGTTCGGCAGCCAGAGCGGCAGTCCCGCGCCCACTTCCTGGCTGTTCTGGAACAGTTTCATCTCGCGGCCGATCTTGCGGTGGTCACGCTCTTTACGCTCTTCGAGCAGTTGTAGGTATGCATTCAAATCTTTCTTGTTGAAGAACGCAGTGCCGTAGATCCTCTGGAGCATCTTGTTGTCCGAATCACCGCGCCAGTACGCACCTGCCGTGGACAGCAGCTTGAACGACTTGATCTTCGATGTCGTCGGCACATGTACCCCGCGGCATAAGTCGGTGAACTCACCCTGTGAGTAGACAGAGACGCTTTCATCTTCAGGGATCGCCTCGATCAGTTCCTGCTTGTAAGGGTCATCCTTGAAGAGCTCCTTCGCTTCATCACGTGAGAGCACGCGGCGCTCGATCTCGACATTTTCATCGACGATGCGCTGCATCTCTTTTTCGATTTTCGGGAAATCCTCCGTGGAGATGCTCTCCTCCATATCGAAGTCGTAGTAGAACCCTTCCTCGATGACCGGGCCGACGCCGAACTTCACATCGCCGTAGAGCCGCTTCAATGCCTGGGCCATCAGGTGGGCCGTCGAGTGCCTCAGCACTTCAAGTCCCTCTTCATTCTTATTTGTGAATAACTCGATATCACTGCTTGATTCGATCGGCCGGCGCAGGTCGTACATTTCGCCGTCCACTTTGGCGGCGACCGCCGCTTTCTTCAGCCCCGGGCTGATTGACGCCGCAACCTCTTCCGGCGTCACGCCGAAGTCGTATTCCTTCACATTGCCATCCGGAAATTTGATTTTAATCGCTTCTGTCATCATGCTCATCCTCCCATAATATAAAAAACGCCCCTCTAAATAAGTTAGAGGGACGGAATGACCGTGGTACCACCCTGATTCATGACGGGCAAATGCCCATCATCTCAAGTCCGGATATAACGGTCCGAACCGGCCGGGTATTAACCGGCAGATCAAAAGGTAGTAACAACAGTCGGTTTGATGCACATCTTTCAGCAGATGATGCGCTCTCTTTGAAAAAACACGAAAGTGTCTCGTCCTTGGAATTTAATCAATGAAATTTACAGATTAATTATACTTTAAAGCTGTGGTGAATGCAATACTCACCTTGTCCTGTAGTTCTCACCCGTCAGCTGGACCTCTTCGCACAGGGCGCGGATACGCTCCGTCATCCGGCGCGCCTTCGTTTCTTCTATGCCGTTCTCCTTCGTCCGTGCATAACGGTACTCGAGATCATTGATCGAGAAGTTGGAGCTGATGAATGTCGGCAGCTTTTCCACCATGCGGGAATGCAGTATGCCGGTGATCACTTCATCACGCGCCCACGGAGTCACATCCTCCGCTCCGAGGTCATCCAGTATGAGGACATGCGCACTTTTGATGGCCCTGTACTTTTCGTCCGTGGTGCCGTCCCGGAAGCCGGATTTCAGGTCACGGATGATTTCAGGCACATAGACGATCAGGGATGAGACGGCCTTCTCCTTCAGTTCGTTCGCAATGCAGCCGAGTATATAGGACTTGCCGATGCCGAACTCCCCGTGGATGTAGAGCCCCCGGTAATTTTCACCGGAAGCGACCGCTTCCGTCACCTGGATCGCTTTTCTCAGCACGTCGCCCCGGTTGGAATTTTCATCGAGGTAGATCGTATCGAACGTCGCGTTCTTGATGTCTTCAGGCACGTGATACGACTGGATCAGGCTTTCGCGCTTCTTGAATTCATCGTTCCTCACTTTGATCGGGCAAGGGGTGTAGAACATGTTCGCCCGTCCGTTCCGGATATCGATGTTGATGATGTAGCCGTCGGGATGGTTGTCACATCCGCCTGCGCTGTTTTCACTGCATTCGACCGGCTGATCTGCATAATGCTTCAAGGTGATCAGGTCGTTTTTGATCATCGAAGCGGTCAGCGGATTTTCCGCATCATTGATCAGCCCCACTATCTTCGGGTTGCGGATGAGTTCCTGATAGATCCGCTCGTTATTTTCTTCTATTTTCCTGTTATTTTTAATGAATTGATTGATCGGCTCCATGATATCACCTGTTTTTTCTGAATTCCTCTATCATTTTCTGCAATTCCGGGTCGTCTTTTGCAGTCTTCTTCACACCGCCGGACTGCTTCACTTCTTTTTCCGGCTGCTTCTGCTCCACCGGTGCATCTTTCTTCTTCGTCATCCATTTCGGAGCCTTTTCGCCCTGGCGCTCGGAAGGCACATAACGCCGCTTCCGCTTCTCCTGCTGCGCCTTGCGTTCCTTGATCGAGGCGATCGCTTCACCCGGCGTCTGGTACCCTTTCTCCACCCAGTCCTTCGCAATCGTCATCGTGTAATTATACGGCAGTTCACCGTCCAATTTCAAATAAACATATTCGAGCAGTATGTTGATCACACCGTGGCTGAGCGTCGTATTGACGATGATGTCGGTGACGAGCTTCAATTCGGTGTCCGTCGGCATGCCCTGCCGGAGGTCCCGCAGGCGGTCGATCGGATTCGTCTCATTCAGCATGCGGATGTATTCATCTTCCTCTGTCTTCTCCGGTCCGGTGCCTTTGTCGGCCGATGCCTCAAGCACGGGACTGACCTTCTTCGACTCCATCTGGAAGTACTTCCTCGCTTCATATTTGAGCTTCGCCGCATCGATGCCGTGGTAGTTCGAAGTCGATTTGAGCAGTATGTTCTTCATGTCATATGCATTCAGGCCGAACAGCACACTGAGCTTCACGATCAGCATACGGATGTCCTTCGTGAAGTATTTGCGGTCTATGATGGTGCCCTTCAGATGTGTGAATAAAACATCGAAGTCGAAATCATCAAGGTCCACATTGATACCTGATGAGACCGTCTCCTTTTTGAAGTTCTCCTTCGGCAGCGTGAAGGCGAGATCATTATTCGGGTTGAACACTTCGGTGAACTTCGAAGTCACTTCCGTGATGTTTTCCGGGAGTTTTGGATAGATGAGCCGCTCCTTTTTGATCTTATACTGTGCACTGCCCACTTTTCCGTAAAGGTACATGCTGAGCATCGGATCGTTGAAGAATGCAGCAGGGCTCACCGGGAGCAGCAGTTCGTAGACGAACAGGTCCTCATGGGCATTATTCGAGACATAGCTCTTCAGCAGCCCGATGCCTTCGAGCCTGCGGATGACCGTCATCAGGTCGGATAACGGGACTGACAGTGCGTCCATGAACTCCTTGTGGAAGCGGATTGCGAGCGGTGAGTGATGTTCAGTCGATTCGAACATATAGATGTAGACCATCACAGCATCCGGTCCGATCAGCGGCATATAGAGCTCATTAAGGCAGGCCATATGATCGGCACCGAGGCGCATCGGGCGGTAGATGATGAACTCGGTGTTCGGTTTCAGCCGGTCATTGATGTTCATCGTTATTACTGCCTTTTGTCAGCTGGTTCAAAGCTTCCATCAGCTGATCTATATCCTTGAACTCCTTGTAAACGGAGGCGAACCGCACATAGGCCACCTGGTCAAGGGTCATGAGCTCCTGCATGACGAACTCCCCGATATCATTTGATGAAATCTCCGCTTTGTTCAGGTTCCGGAGGCTTGCCTCGACCTGATCCGTGCGCTTTTCAAGTTCCTTGTACGGTATCGGCCGCTTTTCACATGCACGGAGCAGCCCTGCGAGCACTTTATCCCTGTTGAAAACTTCCCTTGTCCCGTCTTTTTTCACGACGACCAGAGGTGTGACTTCTATCCGTTCGAATGTGGTGAAGCGGAATCCGCAGCTTTCACATTCACGCCGGCGCCGGATGGCAGCCATTTCATCGGTATGGCGTGAATCGACCACTTTTGAGCTGCTGTGCCGGCATTGTGGACATTTCATAAATGATCACCCCTTCTCTCGGTTTTTATTCCTTTATATTATATCAAATTTTATATATTCTCTATAGCGATTGAAATAAAAAAGCCCGGAAGATATCCGGGCTGTATACAACCTATAATTTTTCTGCGATTTTTTCAGCAAGCTCAACAGTGCGCTTAGAGTACGCCCATTCGTTGTCGTACCATGCGAGCACTTTGACTTTGTTGTCATCCATGACCATGGTGAGGCTTGCGTCGACGATCGAGCTTCTCGGGTCCGTATTGAAGTCCCTTGAAACAAGCGGCTCGTGGGTCACGCCGAGAACGCCTTTCATATCGCCTTCAGCATACTTTTCGAAAGTTTCGTTCACTTCTTCCACCGTTACATCCTTCTCGAGGTCCACCACGAGGTCGACGAGGGAGACGTTCGGTGTCGGCACACGCAGGGCCATGCCGTCAAGTTTGCCTTTCAGCTGTGGCAGCACTTCGCCGAGCGCTTTTGCGGCACCTGTCGAAGTCGGTATGATGTTTTCTGCAGCCGAGCGTGCACGGCGCAGGTCCTTGTGCGGGTTGTCGATGCTCTTCTGGTCATTGGTGTAGGCATGGACCGTCGTCATCAGGCCGCTGACGATGCCGAATTCATCATCAAGTATTTTTGCGACGGGCGCAAGACAGTTTGTTGTGCATGAAGCATTTGAAAATACTGTATAGTCGTCCACACTCAAATTCTCATCGTTCACACCCATGACGACCGTCTGGACGCTGCCGCCCTTCGTCGGGCCGGTGAGGACCACTTTTTTGGCTCCTGCTTTGATATGGCCGGAGGCTTTTTCTTCATCATTGAATTTACCGGTCGCCTCGAAGACGATGTCCACGCCAAGGTCGGCCCATGGTAAATTCTCAGGGTTGCGGTCACTTGTGATCTTCACTTCATGACCGTCAACGAGCAGTGCACCCTCTTTGGGTTCCACTTGTTTCTGCCACTTCCCGTGGGTTGAATCGTAATTAATCAAATGGGCAAGCGTTTCAGCCGGATAGCTTGCATTCACCGCAACTACCTCCAGGTGCTCAGATTCCGATGCAATCCTGAAAACCATTCTGCCGATCCTGCCCAACCCGTTAATCGCAACTTTTTTCATGATAAATCTCCTTCAAGTTATACTTTTTCATAAATAGTATAACACATTTAAATTCTTAAAAAAGTGTTATTTATTACATTTCATCATTTTGTAATTCTTTCAGGAATTCATCAATCTGCCTGAACAGTTCCGCTTTATCACCGTTGTTGTCGAATACCCGGTCGCTCAGCTTTTTCTTCTCGGAAAGGGGCATCTGGCTCTTGATCCTTGCTGCAGCATCCTCTTTCGTGAGCCCGTTCCTCGCCATCAGCCTCTCCATCTGGTTTTCCTCCGTCACATAGACGGTGACGGTCATATCACACTGTTCATCCAGGCCGTTTTCAAAAAGCAGCGGAATGTCCAGGAAGACATGGTTTTCTTTCACATACTCATCCCTGTCCGCATTCATCATCCGCCGGATTTCCGGATGGGATATGTCATTGAGTTTCTGCCGTTCGTCCGGATCGTTGAAGATGATCCGGCCGAGTGCGGGCCGGTCGATGTTCCCGTCCTCATCGAGTATGCCGGTGCCGAATGCTTCGATGATTCTTTGGTAGCCGGGGCTCCCCTTTTCGGTCACCTTCCGTGCATACACATCCGCATCCAGCACTTTGAAACCCTGTTCCTCTATGTAAGCGGATGCCGTGGACTTGCCACTCGCAATGCCGCCTGTCAAACCGATCACTTTATACATTTGCAATCCTCTCCTGAAAGCCTACCGCTGGCACTTCGTACAGTAGAATGTATTGCGCCCGGCAATGACTTTGGTTGTTATGTCGTGCCCTTCCGGGCAGATCTTCCGCTGATAGACTTTGAAACGGTTCTGCATCTCACCGCTTCCGCCGGTGGAGCTCCGGTAGTCGGATATCGTCGAACCGCCCTGGGATAAAGACAGCTCGAAAACATCCACGATTGCCTGGAACAGGTCCCGGAGCCTTTTGACCGACACGTTCCCGGCCTTCCTCGTCGGCAGTATACCGGCATCATACAGGCTTTCGCAGGCATAGATGTTGCCGGCACCGGTCACGACGGTGCTGTCCATTATCACTGCCTTGATTGCCTTCCCGGCATTGGCCGGATGCCTCACCGCACCGACGAAATGCTCGGCTGCTGCTTCATCGTCATACTCCGGCGCCATCCTGACGACAGGCAGGAAGTCGGACAGCCTGTCGATCGTCCTGAGTTCGCCGAACCGGCGGATATCCGCATAGACGAGCATAGAGCCGTCCGAGAGGCGGAATATGACCTGCCAGTGCTTCCTGAAATTATACTCGACGATATCATCCAGGCTGTCGAGGTGGAAAAACGCCCCGCTCATCCCGAGATGCCCGATCAGATATTTCACCCGGTCGCCGTTTTGAAGGATGAAGTATAAATACTTCCCGCGGCGCCCGAGGGAAATGATCTTCATATTTTCCGTATTCTTCATGAACACATCGACCGGTTCCTTGACGACCGTCAGCTTCCCGGCGTTATGGCCCAGGGTGACCTTCTCCGACACTTCGACGCGCTCTATCGTCAGGCCCTGTACAGTCGACAGTTCCCTTTTGACTAATTCAACTTCCGGTAATTCCGGCACATCCTCACCTACTTCACCTGATACCAGTCGCTGCCGTAGCCATGTTCGACCTTCAGCGGCACACCGATATCAAGCGCATTTTCCATAATATCCCTGATCACCGGGATGAAATCTTCCACTTCATCTTTCGGAACATCAAAGATCAATTCATCGTGGATCTGCAGCAGAAGCTCTGCATTGAAGCTCTGTGCTTTTTCATCTTTGGCATAGTTCACCATCGCAAGCTTGATGATGTCCGCGGCACTGCCCTGTATCGGCGAGTTCATCGCTGTCCGCTCGGCCACACTCCGTGCATTGAAGTTTTTATTGTGGACGTCCGGGATGTAACGGCGCCTGTTCAATAGCGTCTTCACGTAGCCGTCCCGCTTTGCATCCTGGATGATCGAACTCATGAATGCCTTCACTTTAGGGAAGGAGGCAAGGTAATTGTCGATGAAAGTCTTCGCCTCCTTACGGGTGATGCCGAGGCTCTGGCTGAGCCCGTAATCGCTGATGCCGTAGACGATGCCGAAGTTCACCGCTTTGGCATTCCGCCTCATTGTCGGTGTGACATCTTCACGTGCCACATTGAACACTTCCATCGCCGTCTTCGTATGGATGTCGAGGTCGCTCGTGAATGCCTCCTGCATCGTCTCATCACCCGTGATCGCAGCAAGGACGCGCAGTTCAATCTGTGAATAATCCAGCGCGAGCAGTACATGGTCTTCATCTTTAGGTACGAATGCCCGTCTGATCAGCCGTCCCTCATCCAGGCGGATCGGTATGTTCTGCAGGTTCGGCTCAACTGATGAGAGCCGTCCGGTCTGTGCAAGCGTCTGGTTGAAGCGCGTATGGATCCTCGAATCCTCCCGCACTTCCTTTTGCAGGCCGATTACATAAGTCGACTGGAGCTTGGATATCGTGCGGTAATCCAGCAGATGCTGGATGATTTCATGTTTGTCCTGCAGCGCCTCCAGCACATCCACAGCCGTTGAATATCCGGTCTTCGTCTTTTTGATGACAGGCAGACCGAGCTTTTCAAACAGCACCACGCCGAGCTGTTTCGGGGAGTTGATGTTGAACTCCTCCCCGGCCAGTTCATAGATGCGCGCCTTCATCTCCTCGAGCCGGCCTTCGATCTCCTCTTCCATCTCAACAAGGCGTTCGGGCAGGACGCGTATCCCCCTAAGCTCCATTTCTGCGAGCACTTTGGACAGCGGCACTTCAAGATCGTGATACAGGTCCGCCATCTCATCCTCGGCAAGTTTGGCCACCATTTCATCTTTAGCGGTGTGGACCGCCATCACCTTGTCCGTCAGAAACTCGGTCATTTCTTCTTCGGACGGCGTTTTTTTATTGCGCCCCTTACCGTAGTGGAAATCGTCGCTGTTGATGTTGATGCCGTACGGGCTGACCGTCTCGGCCACATCGACGATCTTCTTGGACGGGTCCAGAAGGAAGCTTGCCATCATGATGTCATGTGTGAAGCCGGTGAAGCCGATGCCGAGCTGGCGCAGCAGCGCGATCTGCCTTTTGATGTCATAGGCATTCACTTCGTTTCGGCTGTCCAAGAACGCCTCCAGCCTGTCAGCATCGATGTCTTCGATCTTTTTGATCCAGGCCTTTTCGCCATCGGTCACGGCGGCGTATTCGGGCCTGTTGTATAAATAATTGTCCGCGCGGACTTCCAGGTGGATCGAGACTTTTTCACCAAGTTCATCAAGATCGTCCGTCAATGTCACATCGAAGTCGCTGATATCCTCCGTTTCCTGTGCATCCATGTTCTGCAGCAGGGAATTGAACTCATACTCTTTGAAGAGTTCGTACTTCTGTTCTTCGGAGTCATTCCTGAATTCAAGATCTGAAATTTCAAAATCCACGGGCACTTCCCTGTGGATCGTGGCAAGATTCTTGCTCATAAGCGCCTCTTCGCTGAACTCCTTCAGCTTCTCCTGGAGCTTTTTGCCGCCTGCTGAATCGGCATTTTCAAGCACATTCTCGACCGTGCCGAATTGATGCAGGAGCTTCAGCGCCGTCTTCTCGCCGACGCCCGGTATGCCCGGTATATTGTCGGACTTGTCCCCCATCAGGCCTTTCAGGTCGATGATCTGCCCGGGCTCGAGGTCATAGACTTCCCGTATGTGTTCAGGTGTATATTCCTCGATGTCGCTGATCCCTTTTTTGGTGAAGTAGATGGCGGTATGGTCGCTTGCAAGCTGGGTCAGGTCTTTATCGCCGGTGATGATGATCGTCTTCATCTTCTCTTCGTCCGCCATCCTGGAGAGCGTCCCGATGATGTCATCCGCTTCGTATTCATCCAGCTCGAAACGTTTGATGCCGTAGGCGTCGATCAGCCGTCTGATCGGGGCGAACTGCTCCCCGAGCTCCGGCGGCGTCGACTGCCTGCCGCCTTTGTAGTCCTTGTACTCCTTGTGCCTGAAAGTGGACTTCCCTGCATCAAAAGCAACGAGGAAATGAGTCGGTTCCTCCTCTTTTATGATCCGCTCCAGGAGCCTTGCATAACCGAAGACCGCATTCGTATGCAGACCGCTCTGGTTGGATAATAAAGGCAGTCCGTAAAAGGCCCTGAAGGCCACACTGTTGCCATCAATCAAAATTAATTTTTTCATGAAATAGTCTCCTCAGAATGTATTATCCTCAACTGAATTATACATGTCTTAAATTGATAATGAAAAGAAAAAAGACACAGTGTAAACTGTGTCTTTGAAAAACCGTCTAACCCGGATAATGAATTGGTGCATTCGGACCGAGCGGCAGACCTGTGAGCATCCAGACGATCAGCATCAGGCTCCATACGACCAGGAAGAAGATCGAGTACGGCAACATGACCGAAATCAATGTACCGATGCCGATGTTCCTGTCATATTTCTGCGCAAATGCGATGATGATCGCAAAGTATGTCATGAGCGGCGTAATGATGTTCGTCGATGAGTCCGCTACACGATATGCCATCGTCGTCAGTTCCGGCGAATAACCAAGCTGCATCATGATCGGGATGAATATCGGCGCCATCATGGCCCACTTGGCGCTGGCACTTCCGATGAACAGGTTGATGAACGCCGTGACCAGGACGAACCCGATGATCAGCGGAATGCCCGTCAGATTCATGTTCTCAAGCAGGTCCGCGCCGTAAACGCCGATGACCAGCCCGAGGTTGGATTCGTTGAAGTAGGCGACGAACTGGCCGGCTGTGAAAGCGAGCACTATGAACATGCCCATGCCTGCCATCGTCCTCGACATCTGATTTGCAACATCCTTATCGTTTTTGATGGAGCGTGTCACAATGCCGTAGACGAGCCCCGGTATGAAGAACAGGATCGCTATGATCGGCACAAGCGCATTCATGAACGGCGACTGGATGATCGTATCGAGGTATGAGCCCTCGTCCCCGCGCATCGGTGAAGCCGGGAAGGCGACGAGTGAAGCTGCAAGTATCAGGCCGATGATGACCGAGATGAACGCCAGCAGCAGCCCTCTTTTTTCCAGCTTCGTAAGCGGCGCCATGTAGTCCTCTTCCTCTTCGTCCGTATCGACACCGGTACCGAGGGTGAATTTCCCGAGGCGCGGTTCGACGATCTTATCCGAGACGAACCAGCCGACGAGCGTCAGTACAAAGACACTCACTGCGATGAAGTACCAGTTCATCGCGACGTTCATCGTTTCGGCATATGCAGGGTCGATCGTTGCGGCTGCCGCGGTGCTGAGTTCTGCGAGCATCGCATCGGTCCCGCTCAGGAACAGGTTCGCAGAGAACCCTGCGGATACACCGGCGAATGCTGCGGCAAGCCCTGCAAGCGGATGCCTGCCGAGCGCGAGGTAAATGACCGCGCCAAGCGGCGGCAGCACGACATAACCTGCATCGGATGCAAGTGAAGACATGATGCCTGCAAAGACAAGCCCGCCTGTGATCAGGCTTTTCGGTATGGATAAAACGAAACCTCGGAGTGCTGCACTGATGAGTCCAGAGTGCTCCGCCACCCCGATGCCGAGCATCGTCACAAGGACGACGCCGAGCGGTGCGAAGTTGATGAAATTATCAGTCATATTAAGGAATATGTAATTGATCCCTTCCGCACTTAATAGGTTTGTGACTGCAACTGTACCTTCCTCCCCCGGATGCTCCACGGACACTTCGAGTGCCGAGAAAATCCAGGAACCGATCAGTGTTAGGCCCGCCAGTATCGCAAACAATGTGACGGGATGCGGCAGTTTATTGCCCAGCCACTCCACAAAGTCGAGAAATTTTTGGAAGAAACTATTTTTTCTTTTACCATTTTCCATTCTTTCCTCTCCTCCCAAAATGTATAAGTGGTCTTAATAAAAAGACAACGCGTTACAGTATATATGTTTGCGGCCAAATTTTCAAATAATTTTCCGGGGAGTCTCCGGTAAACGAATAAAAAGCACGGCTCAATTTGAGCCGTGCTTTCATATGATATTTGGATTATCCCATGTTTTTAACGAGTTCTTCACCGAATTCGGAACACTTGACTTCCTTCGCGCCGTCCATCAGGCGGGCAAAATCGTAAGTGACGACTTTGGAAGCAATCGTCTTCTCCATTGATTTCGTGATCAGTTCAGCCGCTTCGGTCCAGCCGATGTGCTCGAGCATCAGTACACCTGAAAGGATGACGGATGAAGGGTTCACTTTATCCTGTCCTGCGTATTTCGGCGCCGTACCGTGTGTCGCCTCGAAGATCGCATGTCCTGTTTCATAGTTGATGTTCGCACCCGGTGCGATGCCGATGCCGCCGACCTGTGCTGCAAGCGCATCGGAGATGTAGTCGCCGTTCAGGTTCATCGTCGCCACGACGCCGAACTCTTTCGGGCGTGTCAGGATCTGCTGTAAGAAGATGTCCGCAATGGAATCCTTGATGATGATCTTGCCTGCGTCCTCAGCTTCGCCCTGGGCTTTATCCGCTGCTTCGCGGCCGTCTTTTTCAACGATCTCATCGTATTCTTTCCATGTGAACACTTTGTCGCCGAATTCCCTTTCCGCAAGGTCGTAACCCCATGCCTTGAACGCGCCTTCCGTGAACTTCATGATGTTGCCTTTGTGGACGAGCGTCACAGACGGACGGTTGTTGTCGATTGCATAGTTGATCGCCGCACGCACCAGGCGCTCGGTGCCTTCTTTTGAAACCGGCTTGATGCCGATGCCTGAAGTTTCAGGGAAGCGGATGTTTTCAGAGCCCATTTCGTTCTGGATGAAATCGATGACCTTCTTGACTTCGTCCGTACCTTCCTGGAATTCGATGCCTGCATAGATGTCTTCAGTGTTCTCCCTGAAGATCACCATGTCCGTGTCTTCCGGACGCTTCACCGGCGAAGGAACGCCGTCGAAATATCTCACCGGGCGCAGACATGTGAACAGGTCCAGCTTCTGGCGCAGCGCAACGTTCAATGAACGTATGCCGCCGCCGATCGGTGTCGTCAGAGGTCCTTTGATCGCGATGAGGTATTCATTGATCGCATCCAGTGTATCCTGCGGCAGCCACTCGCCTGTTTTGTCATATGCCTTCTGACCTGCAAGCACTTCTTTCCATTCGATTTTCTTTTCGCCGTTGTATGCTTTTTCAACAGCACCGTCTAGCACCTTCTGTGCTGCATTCCATATATCCGGCCCCGTGCCGTCACCTTCGATGAAAGGGATGATCGGGTTGTTTGGTACAGTCAAATTTCCATTGTTTGTTGCGATTTTTTCGCCAGCCATTATTTATTCCTCCAGATTATATTATATGTTTTGATGTTATCTGCTTTCGATCGGTTCGTATTTTCTGCCTGTAGCACCGACATATTCAGCCCTCGGTCTGATCAGCCTGTTGTCGGCATACTGTTCCAGTATGTGGGCCGTCCAGCCTGAAGCGCGGCTCATTGCGAATATTGGTGTGAAAAGGTCGGATTCAATGCCCAGTGAATGATAGACAGTTGCACTGTAGAAGTCCACGTTCGGCAGCAGGCCTTTCTCCTCTTTGACGATATCTGCGATTTTAGTGGAAATATCGAACAGCTCACTGTAACCACTTTCCTCTGTGAGTTTCTTCGACATCTCTTTCAGATATTTCGCCCTCGGATCCCCGTCTTTGTATACCCTGTGGCCGATTCCCATGATTTTTTCCTTATTATCGAACTTTTTCTGTAAGTAACCTTCTACATTGTCCAGAGTGCCGATCTCCTTCAGCATCTCCATGACCTGTTCGTTCGCACCACCGTGCAGCGGCCCCTTGAGTGCGCCGATTGCAGCAGTCACACCGGAGTAGACATCCGATTCCGTGCCCACACAGACGCGGGCAGTGAAGGTGGAAGCGTTCAATTCGTGGTCCGCCTGCAGCACAAGCACTTTATTCATCGCTTCCTCCTCGACATCCGTCGGCGCCTCGCCGTTCAGCATGTAAAGGAAATTCGCAGCATAGCTCAGGCCTTTTTGAGGCTTGATGACTTCTTTGCCGTCCCTGATGCGTGCAAATGCAGCAACCAGTGCAGGCATCTGTGCAAGTATGCGGACCGCTTTGTTCCTTGATGCTTCAACCGAGCTGTCCTCGGCATTTTCATCAAAGTGTGCCGAAAGTGACACTCCAGTCCTTAAGGCTGACATGGGATGTACTTTGTCAACCGGATATAATTCAAAATGCTTGTAGATGTTGTCATCCAAAGTCATCAAATTGAACAATTCATCGGTGAATGCATCCAACTCCTGCTGGTTCGGCAGCTTATCATTCCACAGCAGATAAACCACCTCTTCAAACAGTGCATTTTCAGCAAGATCGTCAATTTCATATCCACCGTACGTCAATTGTGACCCGATGATGGAACTGATCTTGGAATCAGCAACAACTACCCCTTCTAAACCTTTGTTTTCAGGCATTTTAAATCCTCCTCTAAATTACTATTACTAATATTCATAGTTTCATTCATTATATCAAATTATAAAGTATTGTGAATGAATGATTATAAGGACCAACCTTGTGAAAGCATTTACAAAAACGCTTTCAAACGTTGCGGTCAAAGCTTTTATGCATTCTTTATGCATTATAAATTTGTATGATAAGAAACGTTTAATTATCTTATGGTAGATGATAAGTTTTAATTATAAAAGACCAATCATTGAATGATTGGTCTTTTACATGCCGTTCGGCTTTTCTATGACAGGTATATTATTGATATCTTCAATCGTCATGCTTGAAGACAAGTCGATCTCTTCGCCCCCGCTCACCAGCACGGCCGTCATTTCGCCGCCGGTGTACCGGTATTCTTCATCGAAGGTCAGATTGATTTCACCTGTAATGTCCTCCGCCTCCTGCAGCAGTCCGCTCATCTCACCGGACAGGAGGTTTTCGGCATCCTCCATATTTTCAACCTGCATGGTCAGTGTGTAGCCTTCATCCGTACCCTCCACTTCACCGGAACGGTAAGGATCCAGCTGGCTGATCAGATCGCCGTATGTGGTGCCCTCTATATCGGGTGCTTCTGCCTGCGGTTCCATTTCATGCCCGCTGTATATATGATGGCTGTCATCCACGATGTAATGGGTCACAGTCGCGTCATCACGGTTGATCTCCACCTTCAGTTCATTCTGATCGCTGTGTGTCGTGATCGTCCGGATGGATTCGGACATATCATTACCTTCGATCATATAAACCTGATTCAGTTCATAACTGTCGGTTCCTCCCCATTCCTCCTGGGCTGAATCGATCAATTCATCGGCTGAAATCGCAGGCGCCTCATCGGCGTCGGGGCTTTCGTCAGCTTCATCGGATGTCTCTTCAGCGGTGTCAGCTGTATCGTCCGCCTCTTCACCGGAATCTGCCGGCGCCGCTTCATCCCCGTTGCAGGCCGTGAGTATCAGTACAAAAGTAAACATGATCATCAATAAAAAACGCATCTTCATATGAACACCTCAGAATCATTATACCAGTGTAATTTTAAGAGGGAAACAATAACTTCATCAAAAATGCCCGCCGGCTTCACTCAAGCCGGCGGGCCCATTTTAAATTCTTAAAGCACGTTCGCATGTCCGCTGTAGATGGAATGCTGTTCTGCATCTATCGTCACCAGTTTATCATCCTCCAGGACATCGAATGCTTTCACTGCACCGACAATCGTCGGGAGCCCGAGGTTCAGACCGATGATCGCACCGTGTGAGGTGAGTCCGCCCTCCACCGTGACAAGGCCCGCCGCTTCTTCGAGGAGCGTCGTCATCTCCGGCTCTACAGACTGGAGCACGACGATTTTATCCTTCAAATCTTTCGACTTCAGTTCTTCGAGGTCATGCGCCGTGACGACTTCCCCCACGGCACTCCTTCTGCCGATGCCCTGGGCTTTCAATATCACATCACCCACGACATGCAGCTTCATCAGGTTGGTCGTCCCCGCGTGTCCGGTCGGTACACCGGCGGTGATGATCAGAAGATCTCCATTGTTCGCATAGCCTTTTTCAAGGGTGACGGCAACGGAGGTGTTGAGCAGTGTATCTGTATCCTTCGTCGCATCCTCGACGATCGGATGGACGCCCCAGACGAGCTCAAGCTGCCTTGCGACATATCCGTAAGGGGTGACGGCAATGATATCTGAGTGCGGGCGGTATTTGGAGATCATCCGTGCCGTATGGCCGGATTCCGTCGCAGCGACGATCGCCTTCGAGTTCAGGTTCAGTGCCGTATGGGCGACGGAAACGCCGATCGCTGTTACAAGGTTGGTCTGCTGCACTTTCGTCCGCTCCGACAGCAGCTTTTTATAATCCTGTGCCGCTTCGGCGGAAACCGCGATGGAGGCCATCGTCCGCACCGCTTCCACAGGGTAGTCGCCCGCCGCCGTCTCACCGCTCAGCATCACGGCATCCGTGCCGTCGTAGATAGCGTTCGCCACATCACTTGCCTCGGCACGGGTGCAGCGCGGGTTCACCTGCATCGAATCGAGCATCTGTGTGGCGGTGATGACCGGTTTGCCGATGATGTTGCATTTTTTGATCAGATCTTTCTGGACCATAGGCACCGTCTCCGGCGGGATTTCCACACCAAGATCCCCGCGCGCCACCATCAGGCCGTCCGATATTTCAAGGATGGAATCGATGTTATCGATCCCCTCCTGGTTTTCAATTTTAGGAATGATGTTGATATGTGTCGCATCATGCTTTTCAAGGAGCTCGCGTATTTCAAGCACATCTTTGTTCCTTCTTATGAAGCTTGCCGCGATGAAATCCACTTCCTGCTCGATGCCGAAAATGATGTCGCCTTCGTCCTTTTCGGTGATGCCCGGCAGATTGACCGATACGCCGGGGACGTTCACGCCCTTTTTATTTTTAAGGATGCCGCCGTTCAGCACTTCGCACAGTATTTCATTTGATGATTTATCGATGTTCTTTATCTTCAGTTCGATCAGCCCGTCATCCAGCAGGATCCTGCTGTCGGAATCGACGTCATCGATCAGCCCTGAATAAGAGATCGAGAATTTCTCGGAAGTTCCGGTGACTTCATCCATGCTGACGATGATGTCCTGGCCCCTCTTCAGTTCGACTGCACCTTTCTCCATCGAGTGGGTCCTCATTTCCGGACCTTTCGTATCCAGCAGTATGCCGATCGTCTTATCCAGTTTTTCTGCGACTTCACGGATGTTTTTGATGCGTGCCGCATGCTCCTCGTGGTCGCCGTGTGAAAAGTTCAGCCTGGCGACATTCATCCCTTCATTCATCAATTTCTCGAGCATTTCCGGTGATTCTGAAGCTGGTCCGATGGTACAGACAATCTTAGTGTTCCTCATTGAATGATCCTCCTAAATTGATAACTCTTGTGATAACTTGTATAAAGCCCTGTCGATCTGATGTTCCTCTTCAAATATCTTATCAAACTTCGTCTCGATCAGCCTGTTGTTCTCTATGCCCACTGCGCAGCCGGAAACACCATCCTTCAAAAGGTCCACCGCAAATGCACCGAGCCTGGATGCGAGCACCCGGTCATTGCCGGTCGGCTTGCCTCCGCGCTGCATGTGACCGAGTACACTCTCCCTCGTATCGACATTGATGTACTTCCTGAGTTCTTTGCCGCACTCCTGTGCAGACATCACACCTTCGGCAACGATGATGATCGAGTGTTTCTTGCCCCGGTTCATCCCGGCCTCGATACGTTCCGCCACCGCCTTGATGTCGGATGCATCTTCAGGGATGAGTATCGTTTCGGCACCGCCTGCGACACCGGCCCAGAGGGCAAGATCCCCTGCATCGCGGCCCATCACTTCGATGATGAACGTACGCTCATGGCTGGTCGCGGTGTCCCGTATCCTGTCCACCGCATCCACGATCGTATTCAATGCCGTGTCGAAGCCGATCGTGAAATCCGTGCCGTTGATGTCATTATCTATCGTCCCCGGAACGCCGATCGTACGGATGCCTTCACCATTCAGCCTCTCGGCACCTCTGTAGCTGCCGTCGCCGCCGATGACGACAAGGGCGTCAATCCCATGCTTCTTCAGGTTTTCGACCCCTTTCTTCCTGACACCCGCATCGATGAACTCCGGACATCTCGCAGAGAAAAGCTTCGTGCCTCCCCTTTGGATGATATCGCCGACATCCCCGAGTTCAAGCTTCTCTATATTATCCGTGATCAGACCCTGGAAGCCCTGGTAGACGCCATAAACTTCATAGCCTTCAAAAATGCTTTTCCTTACGACCGCACGAATCGCCGCGTTCATGCCGGGCGAATCCCCGCCGCTTGTCAAAACTGCAAGTTTCTTCATAATTAGTCCCCCATCTGGTACTTACTTTAAAAATATCACATACCCTTTATTCTAGCCATTATTTATCATTACAAAACTTGGCGCACAAAAAAAAGCAGCCCTGTGGGCTGCTTAAGTCTGTTCCTCATATTCACCGATTGCCATGTACTTTTGGAACCTGTCCTCGACCAGGGCATCACCCGGCATTTTCCTGAGTTCCTCAAGGTAATCGGCCAATGTTTCATCAAGGCTCTTGAACACATATTCCTTGTCGTTATGCGCGCCGCCGTCCGGTTCCTTGATGACCGCATCGGCGATGCCGAGCGATTTCAGGTTGTCCGCGGTGATCTTCAACGATTCCGCTGCGATCTCTTTCAGGGAGGCATCCTTGAAAAGTATGCTCGCGGCACCTTCCGGTGAAATGACCGAGTAAGTCGCATTTTCAAGCATCAGAAGACGGTTGCAGACGCCGAGCGCGAGTGCACCGCCCGAGCCGCCCTCACCGATCACGATGCTGATCACCGGCACTTTAAGGCCTGCCATTTCGACCAGGTTGCGCGCGATGGATTCGCTCTGTCCGCGTTCCTCCGCCGCTTTCCCCGGATATGCACCTTTCGTATCGATGAAGCATATGACCGGCCGGTTGAACTTGTCAGCCTGCTTCATCAGCCTGAGCGCTTTCCTGTAGCCGTCGGGATGCGCCATGCCGAAATTGCGCCTGATGTTCCCTTTCGTATCACGGCCCCTCTGATGGCCGATGACCGTGACGGGGGCGCCTTTGTACATCGCAATCCCGCCGACGATCGCCGCATCGTCGCTGTATACCCGGTCGCCGTAAAACTCGATGAAGTCATCGAACAGCGTCTCGATATATTCGAGGGTCGTCGGCCTTTTTGCATACCTTGCGATCTCCACCCTCTGCCACGGCGTCAAATTCTCATAGATCTCTTTTTTCTTCTCTTCCACCTTGTCTTCAAGGAAACTGATCTCCTTGGAGAGGTCCAGCTTATTCTTAGCGGCATATTTCTCCAATTCCCTGATCTTGTCCTGAAGTTCCTCCAGTGGTTTCTCAAAATCGAAAGCCATTACTTCACCTCGCTGTGCATGGATAAGATCCGACTTAAATAGTCACGCATGCTGCGTCTGTCCACAACATCGTCAAGCTGCCCGTGCTTAAGCAAGAATTCAGCAGTCTGGAAATCATCCGGCAATTTTTCTTTGATCGTCTCTTCGATGACCCTGCGGCCGGCAAAGCCGATCAGGGCACCGCTTTCGGCCAGGTTGATGTCACCGACCGAGGCAAAACTCGCCGACACACCGCCGGTCGTCGGATTGGTCATGTAGGCGATGTAGAGCAGCCCCGCACTGCTGTGCCGCTCCACCGCAACGCTCACTTTCGCCATCTGCATCAGGGAGATGATGCCTTCCTGCATCCTCGCACCGCCGCTTGCCGTGAAGACGATGACGGGCAGGCGCTTCTCGGTTGCATGATTGAACGCACGCGCGAGCTTCTCACCGACTGCCGAGCCCATGCTGCCCATGCGGAACCGCGCATCCATGATGGCGATCACCACAGGAGAGCCGTCCAGGGTGCCTTCACTCACGATCACAGCTTCATTCAGCCCCGTCTTTTCCTTGTCGCTCTCAAGCTTCGATTCGTAGTTCGGAAAATCCAGCGGGTTCACCGAAGTGACGCCTTCGAACAGTCTTGTTTCCGAACCTTCATCAAGGAGGGCCTCCATCCTGTCCGTACTCGAGATCATCAGGTGATGATCACAGTTCGAACAGACATTCAGCCTTTTATACAGCTCTTTTGAATATAGTATCTTTTTGCAGTTTGGACACTTCGTGATGATCGATTCGTTATTTTGGAACACGCCGGGTTCCTCTTTAGTGTCGTTCACTTTTTTATTCAACTTGAAAAATAAATCCCTTAGCATATTTGAATTCCCCATTTATAACACAGCTTACCGTCCTGTATATTTTTTTAAGATGACATAGATCTTTCTCATGATCTTATTGTCGTATGTGAGGACAGTGTCTTCACTGCCAGTTTTCCTGTCCACGTATTCTTCCATCATGTGCTGGACTTCGCCGAGTTCATGCCGCTGCTTATCCGTACGGATCAGATATTTGGCGATCAGTTCGAACAGCTGATGGCTGTCGATGTCTGCAAGGTAGGTGCCTTCGCCTCTCCTGACATAGATGATGCCGAGGAATTCCAGGGCCCTCAATGCTTCACGGACACTCTGCCTGCTGACATTCAGATTTTCACTTAAATATCGTTCACTTGGAATCTTTTGTCCGACCTGGATGTCTTTAGAGTCTATGATTGCATATATTTCCTCTATAACAGCTTCAAGTCCTTTTTTCTCACTCATATTTTACTCCGATTCTGTTAATTCGAGCGTTCTGTCATAAACGTACTGAGGATCCACCTTGATCCTGCTCACTCCCGAATGCATCGCCGCTTCAGCGACCGCTTTCGCCACCGACGGCGCAACAAGGGGGTTGAAGGGATCGGGGATGACATATTCGCTGCTCAGTTCATCTTCAGGGATCAGGTCCGCGATTGCACGCACCGCCGCCTTTTTCATTTCTTCATTGATGTGGGTTGCACGCACATCGAGCGCCCCCCTGAAGATGCCCGGGAACGCAAGCACATTGTTGATCTGGTTCGGGAAATCACTGCGGCCCGTCCCGATCACGCCGGCACCTGCGGCCAATGCCGCATCCGGCATGATTTCAGGGTTAGGATTCGCCATGGCGAAGATGATCGCTTCATCCGCCATCGACTTCACCATGTCCTCCGTCAATGCATCGGCCACGGACACACCGATGAACACATCCGCACCTTCAATCACCTCTTCAAGCCGGCCTTCAAGGTTGTCCATGTTCGTGTACTTGCTGATCTCTTCCTTGATGGGGTTCATACCGTTCGGGCGCCCTTCATAGATCGCGCCTTTCGAGTCGCACATGATCATATCCTTGACGCCGAAGCTGTGCAGAAGTTTGACGATGGCCACACCCGCAGCACCCGCACCGTTCAGCACCACTTTAATATCCTTGAATGAGCGGTCCGTCAGTTTCATTGCATTCAGCAGGCCGCTCAAAGTGACGATCGCCGTACCATGCTGATCGTCATGGAAGACGGGGATGTCCGTCTCCCTTTTCAGGCGTTCTTCGATTTCAAAGCAGCGCGGGGCGGAGATGTCTTCGAGGTTGATTCCGCCGAAGACCGGGGTCATGAGTTTCACCGTATTGACGATTTCATCGACATCATTCGTCTTCAAAGCAATCGGAAAAGAATCGACACCTGCAAATGACTTGAGCAGCACGCTTTTGCCTTCCATCACCGGAAGGCTCGCCTCCGCGCCGATATTGCCGAGGCCGAGTACCGCAGAACCGTCCGTCACCACTCCGACAGTGTTCCCCTTGATCGTATAATCGAATAAAGTCCTCGGGTCTTCATATATCTCCTTGCATGGCTCAGCCACCCCGGGTGAATAGGCCAGACTCAAATCTTCTTTCGTTTTCAGTTCGACTTTCGAAGTTAAGCTGAGTTTTCCCTGGTTGATCTTGTGCATGTGCAGTGCGTCATCTCTTAAAGACATTCGACTATCTCTCCTCACGTGGTGGTCATACCACTGTATATTATCAAATTATATTACTTTACACAACAAACTTACGACATAAATCTCAAATCCGACGGCGCGATGATATTCTGGAGGTTTTCGAGGCTCGCACCTGCCACCCTTCCGAGGATCCGGTTCTGTTCAAATGAAAATACCGTTATGCCGGAATCCCCCAGAAGGTGGTCGAAATCGTATTTATCTTCATTCCTCACATAAATCTTCTTGACCCGCTTCAAATAATCTTCTTTGAAGCTCTCCAGTTCCTCCACTTTTTCCACAATCATCTGCGGCTGGCCTTTCCTTTCATCAAGTTTTCCCCTGATGACAAGCGCCTTTTCCGCAAGCTTCTGGTGTTCCGTGAAATAGACGCTCGGAAAGATCACCGCATCCATATCACTGATGCCGTCCGTAATTTTGGCAAATGCCATGTTCTGGCCTTTTTTCGTCTTGATGACCTTCAGCTCTTCGAAAAACACGAGATATGTCCCGTATAATTTCTGCTGGCTGAAAAGGTTGAACGGGATCGACTGGTTTTCGCGCTGGAGCAGGTTGATCGGATGGCTGGATAAGTAGAAGCCGAGTGATGCCTTCTCCCCTTCGATCTTCTCCATCTGCGACATCTCTTCCACATATTCATATTCCTTTTTGACATTGAAGCCGAGTGCGCTCAAAAAGGATTCATTTGAAAATTCCTCTGCGTTGATATCCTTCAGATGGGCCATCGACTGGAGCATGGTTTTGCGGTTTTCCTCAAAACCGTCGAGCGCCCCCGACAGGATCAGGTTCCTCAGCACCTTCTCGGACAGGTTCGCCTCCACCCGGGTCTTCAGGTCGTATATATCCTTGAACGCCCCGTCTTCCCTTGCCTTCAGTATGGACTCCGCGATTTTATAAGTGACGCCCTCTATCATGCCGAGCCCGAGCCGGACGCCCTTCTCCGCCGTGTTGGCGTATCTTGAGCGGTTGATGTCCGGCGGATGCATGCGCACCTTCAATAGTTTCATCTCTTCAATCAATTCATTGATTTTTCCATGGTTGCCGATGTTCTGCATCAATATGACCGAATAAAAGATATCCGGATACCGCGCTTTGATGTAGGCCATGATGTATGAAATCCTGGAATACGCGACGGCATGGCTTTTCGGGAAACCGTAATCTGCAAACTTCAAAATCAAATCAAAGATGTGTTCGGCAAGCGACGCCTCATAGCCTTTATTTCTCGCGCCGTTCAGGAAGTTCTCCTTTTCCCGAAGGAGCGTCGGCCGGTCCTTCTTGCTCATCGCCCGCCTCAGTATATCCGCCTGGGCGTAGGTGTAGCCGGCGATCCGGCTTGCGATCTGCATGATCTGTTCCTGATAGACGATGACGCCGTTCGTCTCACGCAGTATTTCCTCAAGGTCTTCATGGGGGTATGTGACGATTTCCGGCTGGTGCTTGCCGCGCACGAAGTTCGGAATCTCCCGCATCGGACCGGGCCTGTACAGGGCGAGCACCGCGGCAAGGTCCATGAAGACGGTCGGCCGCACTTCCCTCAGCACATTGCGGATGCCGGCGGATTCCAGCTGGAAGACGCCGAGGCCGAGACCATGCCCGAGCATCTTATAGACCCTCGGATCCTCCTCAAGGTTGTGGATGTCGATTTCATCCCCCCTGTACCTCACCATGTTCACCATCCTTCTGATCAGGGAAAGGTTCCTGAGGCCGAGCACATCGATCTTGAGCAGCCCGGCCCCTTCCACTTCGTTCATCGGCCACTGGCTGATCGTATGGCCTTCGGTGAACATGATTGGAATGTTCTCCGTGAGCTTCGCCTCACTGACGAGCACACCCGCTGCATGTGTGGATGCATGCCTTGGCAACCCTTCGACGGAAAGGCATATATCCTTATAGAGCTTATACTTGTCATCCCCGGCCATCAGCCTTTTGAATGCGTCGCTGCTGAATGCCTTATCGAGCGTGACATTCAGCTCGGGTCCGATGATGTTTGCAATGTATTTCAGCTCCTCATCACTGAATTTCAGCACCCTGCCGACATCCCTTGCCGCCATCTTCGCACTGAGTGTGCCGTAAGTGATGATATTCGACACATTCATCTGCCCGTATTTTTCTATGAGGTAGCTGACGACCTTGTCCCTGTTCGTATCTTCAAAGTCGATATCGATATCCGGCATGGTCACGCGTTCAGGGTTTAGAAAACGTTCGAACAGCAGGTTGTATTTGAGCGGATCGACTTCGGTGATGTTCAACAGGAACGAAACGAGGCTCGCACTGGATGAGCCACGGCCCGGACCGACGTATATATCATTGTTCTTTGCATAGTTGACGGCATCACTGACGATGAGGAAGTAATCGGAATATCCCATGTTTTTTATGACATCGAACTCATACTCGAGCCTTTCGGTGTACGCATCACTGCCATCGGTCTTCTCCTTGAGCCGCCTGTCCAGCCGGCGCCGGAGGAACGCATCAGAATCATCGTTTTCCGGATGCGGGAAATGCGGCAGCGTCGTACGCACTTTCGGCACGGACACATTGCATTTTGCGGCAATCTCCTCATTCACCCGGAGGAACGGCTGCATATCCTCCCCAATGTCTTCTTTTTTCAATATGTATTCTTCCCCGGATATTTCAGTCAGCTCATGAAGCTCCAGCCGGTCGTTATCCCGGATGGCATTCAGCACCTTCAATGCTTTCCTGTCCTGCTTACGCATATAGCGCGAAGTATGGATGAAGGCACGCTTGTAATCCGTGTCTTCGATGGTGTGGGCCGCATACCTGTCATCCCAGTCCGTCGGAAGCGCATCCAGTAAAGCAATGCCTGCATCGGATTTGGCGATGCAGACACAGCCCTGGACATTTTTGAGGAAGAAATCTTTCGGGGTTTTTGTGATGCTTTTATAGGAAAGCATCGCAGAAATCCTGATGAGGGAGCGGTACCCCTCCTCATTTTTTGCAAGCAGGATGAACGGGATGCCGCCCAGGCCGTCGTCGACGAGGATCTCCATGCCGGCGAGCGGCTTGATGCCGTAAGCGGGTGCTTTGGCCAGCAGCTGGTAGATGCCGTGCATATGATTGAGGTCCGTCACGGCGACGGCCGTCTGGCCATCTTCCTTCAGAAGATTTAAAAGAGGATCAATTTTGATGTTGCTGTTCAAAAATTCGTAACTCGAATGGACGTTAAAATTGATCATTTCATCCCCTCCTGATCATTTCTTTTTCATTTTTTCTTCAAGTGCCCGGATGAGTGTGTCGATCTCATCCTTATGGTCGAGCTTTACGCCTGAGGCGAGCGGGTGGCCGCCGCCGCCGAAATCACGTGCCACTTCATTGATCACCGTCGATTTCGAACGCAGCCTGACCCTGATCTCATCCTCTTCCTCGATCGCCATGAACCACACATCGACTTCGTCGAGGTCCCTGTAAAGGTTGACGCTGAGGCTCGCTTCATTGCCACTCACCCCGAATTCCTCCAGATCCTTACGGCTGACGAAAGTGTAAAGCAGCCCGCTTGGGCGCAGGGTGAAGTTGCTGATCAGATACCCCTTGAACCTGAATGATTCAATCGACGTCTTCTGCATCTCCTGGATCAGCCCGGTCGCATCGAAATCATACCGCTTCAGCTCCGAGACGACGTAATGCGTCCTGCTTGTCGTGTTGTCGAACAGAAAACGCCCCGTGTCCCCGACGATGCCCATGTACAGCAGCTTCGCCGATTCATCGTTGATATAATCGTTCTCATAGCCCCACATGTTCGCAATCAGGTAGAGCAGTTCAGACGTCGAGGATACTTTCGTCTCCACGAGGTTGATATCACCGAACGGGTCGAAATCGGGATGATGATCGATCTTGATCACTTTCGCACCTTCCGGGATATGGCCGTCGATGCGGTCTTTATTCGCAGTATCCACCACGATGCAGAGCGCATCCTCACCCGCTTTTGCTTCATCCATCTGTCCGAGGAACGACAGGCTCGGTTCCTCCGTCCCGAGTGCACTGACGTTTTTGTTCGGGAAGAGTTTCCTGATGATCTCCTTTAAACCCAGCTGGGCGCCGTAGGCGTCGGGATCCGGCCTGATATGCCTGTATATGAAGATGTCATCGTGCTGATTGATCATGTTCAGGATTTCCTTATAATTCTCTTTCAAAGATGTCAATTCGTTTATATAATTTGTGTGCAAAATATGATCTCCCCTTAAAAAGATTTGACGCAGGTAATTACCAAATATTATACTACATGAGGAATGGAGTTGTAACTGATGGAGCTAATGTACCAAATCACCGTCTCATTACTTGTCACAATACTGCTCGTCTCCTTTTTCATGTTCCTGGTTTATAAAATCAGGCAGGTCAGGACCAACCGTGAAGTGCGGACCGTTTACTACAACAGCATTTCCAGGATCTGGTTCGGCATCCTCATGGTCTCTTTCGGATTGAATTCAATCATCCAGTTCGGCACGGCCGTCTCCTACATAATCGGCCTCCTCTTCATAGCCGTCGGCGGCTACAACATCTGGTATTTCAATAAAGCCCGCCGGAAATTCAAGGGCAACCTCCCGATCGAGGAAAAAGCATGGGAAGAATTTGAAAAGAAGAAGAAGACAAGTACCAAATGAACCGGCAGGGATGCCGGTTTTTTTATTTGCTGGAATTGCTGACGGTTGATCCGATCTGGATTGACGTTCAGGGTGCCTGTGATCGGATTAGATTTGCGTTTCCTATTTGCAGGCCGCCTGGAACCTACTGAGATCGGATCTCTCCCTTAATTCCGATCTCATCCATGATTTCCGGCGTCTCTGTCCGCTTTTTATTTGAAATACTGCACCATGAGCCCCACTTTGCTGTAGAGCACGCCGTCGCTCATCGTCCTCACTTCCATCTTGATGTACTGATCGCCGATGTCCAGGATTTCGCCGTTAAGCTGGATTGCCTGATTGATCTGGACCAGCCTCAGGTTGGTCACATTCAGCGAGTCGATGTGGTAATTCTTGATATCCCGCTCTTTCGCCACCATCATGACCATCCTCTCGACGAGGCGCATGAACCCGGCCTGTGTCAGTGTACCGAATTCATCGGTCATGAAAGGCATCACCTTGATATGCAGTTCATTTTCCCTGACTGTGATCTCACGGTCGATGATCTCCTCGGTCGACATGCCCGTCTGAAGCGTATGGGGAGCCACATCCTTGAAGACTTCCCGCCGGTGGACGACGCCCAGGAATTCGCGTGAACTGCCGACGACCGGGATGATGTTCAGCTGGTGCCATGTCATCATCTGCCTCATGCTCTGGATCGTCGTATGTGCCGGCACGTAGATGTCCTGATACAGGTATTTCCTATAATTGCTTTTGTTGATATGGGGCAGGTCCCGGGACTTCACGGTGCCGAGGAACCTGTCGCCGTCAAGCAGGAAAGTGACGGATTCACCGGGGACGAAACGTGAAAGGTCTGCCGTCACATCTGTAGCATACCCTTCCTGCTTCAGCATCAGGTCATTCGCCGTTGTCACCTCATTAATCAGCGACAGGCTGTACAGCTCACGATGGATGAGCGAGGCGATCGAAAACGTATCATGCTCGGTTGAAATGACCGGGACTTTATGCGCTTCCGCCTTCTTCAGTATTTCCGGGCTGGCACCAAAACCTCCGGTGATCAGAATCCCTGCACCGCTGTTGATCGCCCTGAGTTGTGCATCTTCCCTGTTTCCTACGATCAAAAACGCACCATCCTCCAAATATTTTCCGATCTCCTCGGTCCGCATCGCCCCGATGATGAACCGGCTGATCTCACGGTCCAGATACTGATGTCCCGTCAGCACCGCCCCCTGGATGACGCGGTTCACCTGATCAAACGTCAGATCGCCGACGATATGATCTTCTTTCTTGATGACCCTGATCGTCCCGACGCGCTCGATCGTCTTGACGAGCCCCTCCTCTTCAGCCTGCTTGATCGCACGGTAGCTTGTGCCTTCAGACACACCGAGGTGGCTCGAGACCTGGCGGACGGAAATCTTCGTCCCTTCCGGCAGCCCTTTTATGTATTCTATTATCTTCTCCGCTTTCGTCTTCGTCATAATATCACCCTGTTCCATTATACCGCTTTATCCGCAAAATAAAAAAGACCTGCCGGAGCAGGTCATCTGAATCATTTCATTTAAAAGTTGACGGATTCGCCGGGTTTCAGCACCTGGCAGTCCGTATCCACTTTGTCCTTGAATTGTTCCGCATCCACTTCAATCGGCGGGAACGTATTGTAGTGTATCGGCACAACGGCCGCAGGCTTAACCAGCTCATTGACTGCATATGCCGCATCCTCGATGCCCATCGTGAAGTGGTCGCCGATCGGCACGAACATCAAATCAATCGGACCGTTGACATCGCTGATCAGTTTCATATCACCGAACAGGCCGGTGTCCCCCGTATGATACACCGTCTTGCCGCCGATGTTGAAGATCAGGCCCGTCGGCATGCCCGTATACTGGATGGTGCCGTCCTCCTGTGTAAAGCTCGACGAATGGAACGCATGGACCATCTTCACTGTGCCGAATCCGAAATCATAGGTGCCGCCGATGTTCATGCCCACTGCGTCAACACCCTGGGCCCCCAAAAAGTCTGCAAGCTCCACAGGTGCGACGACCGTCGCATCATTTTTCTTTGCAATCTCGACCGTATCCCCCACATGGTCATTGTGCCCATGGGTCAGGATGATGTAATCCACTTCCACATTTTCTACTTCGAGGTCCGTAAGTCCATTGCCGTTTATGAATGGATCGACAATCGCTTTCTTTCCGTCATTTTCGAACATTACTACAGAATGGCCATGAAAACTGATATTCATGAATTTTTCCCCTCCAAGAGATTTGTTTATTTACCCTCTTCCCTTAACCACTTGCCGTTAATCATCATACACCGTATTGAAAATCCAGTCTTTGAACAATAAAAACCGCTCTTCCGTCAAAACATCCGGAGTGCTCATCAGCACAAGCGGCACGCCTTCATGATTGTTGTTGATCACCGGCTGGATGTAGCCGTATTCTGAAAGGTGATAACCGTTCCTTTCATAGAACGCTATCCGCCTTCTCTGCAACTCATCTTCAGGCGGCTCCACTTCCAGAATGACGGGCTTATCACTCAAGTCATGATAGGCATGGAGGAGTCTTGTCCCTGTGCCGCCACCCCTCGAATGCACACTTACCGCGAAATGTTCGACGAAGCGGTGGTCCGGTGCCTCCCATTCCGCAATAAAGCCCTTGATCTCCCCGTCTTCCCTCAACCCGTACAGGCGGTAGGCCTTCAAATCAAGCAGCTGCCTCTGCCCTTCCTTCGTCCGGATCTCACTTTCGGGAAAACTGCGCTCCATGATGGCATAAACCTCTTCAAAGTCCTCTTTCTTCAGTTCTTCAAGCATATATAAACTCTCCTTCAGACGGACCGTGTCCTTCTGTTGAATCTGTCCGGAAAATCAGACAAAATCCGGATGCAGCCTCAAATGCAGTGGGAACCCTCCGGGTTTCCGCCCTTTTTCCGGACGGCGCACCACAGATCAAGCCGACAATCCGGATATAAAAGAATAATCCGGACGGATGCACTTTATTGCGCATTCCATCCGGATCGGCATCTGCCGCTATTCGATCAGTCCCATGCTTAAATACCTTTCACCGGAGTCCGGAGCGATGCAGAGCACCCGCTTGCCTTTGCCGAGTTTTTGGCCGACCTGGATCGCTGCATGGACAGCCGCCGCCGCGGAAGGGCCGACAAACAGGCCTTCTTCTTTTGCGAGACGCCTGAACATGTTCACGGCATCATCGTCATCGATCTGGATGATTTCATCATAAACATCTTCATTCAGTATGACCGGTATGAAGCCCGGGGAGGTCCCGACCAGCTTGTGCTTGCCAGGCTTGCCGCCGGATAGTACCGGTGAGCCGCTCGGCTCCACCACTGCAACGTGGAGTCCCGGAAGTTTCTCCTTCAACGTTTCACCGGTGCCGGTGATCGTCCCGCCCGTTCCGGAAGTCGCAACGAACGCATCCAAATCGCCTTCCATCTGCTCCATTATTTCAAGGGCGGTCGTCGTCCTATGGATGTCCGGGTTCGCATAGTTTTCAAACTGCTGCGGTATGAAAGCGTTCGGGATCTCCTCTTTCAATTCCTCCGCTTTCCTGATCGCACCTGGCATCTTTTCCTCACTCGGTGTGAGCACCACTTTGGCACCGTAGGCCTTCAGCAGGTTGATGCGCTCTTCGGTCATATTGTCCGGCAGCACAAAAATTGCCTTGTAGCCTTTTGCGGCGGCATTCATCGCAAGACCAATGCCCGTGTTGCCGCTTGTCGGTTCAATCAACGTATCCCCCGGCTTGATCAGGCCATCCTCTTCGGCCTGTTTGATCATGTTGAAAGCCGCACGGTCCTTCACACTGCGTGAAGGGTTGAACATCTCGAGTTTCACGAAGATGTCCGCACAGTCATCAGGCACGACTTTATTCAGTTTTACAGCGGGCGTCCCGCCGATCAATTCCGTCATATCATTATATCTTGTCATGTTTATCACCTTTAAGTTAGAGTCATACAGAGTATATAGGAAAACATTTTGCATATCAAACAAGTAGGAATTGCTCCTCCGAAAAACAATCTTCAATTATGTTAATATAATCTCGAGGTGAAAAAATGAAAACAATATTCCACAGTCATGATTTGAATACAGATCATCAGTCCGTCGTCATGTCCCAGCACAATCTCAATGCACCGAACCCTGTGCTTCCGGATATGCTGAAGGCTTTGAAACCTGATATGGAGATTTTTGCGAGCGTCAACCATCAGGAGGAAGATGATCCGTTCATGCATAAAAACATCATCTTTGAAACAATCAAACATTTCACGTCTGCAGACGGATATATTACGGACCAGGTGTTCACGGACCGCCACCATCACCTGGATTCCATGTTCGTGAGCGAACTGTCGAAGCTGATCGGTGACAAACATTTCATCATCGGTCCGGATTTTGCGAAAATCCCCTACTTCAGACAGAGCCACATACTCGATGAACTGATCGAATATGATGTATCGGGTGTGATGTACGACCTCCGCGGCACCGACTTCAAAAACTACAGCGAGCTGCAGCCCCTGGCCAAACTGAAGATTCACGCCAAAAAGAGGATCCAGATCATTCCGGTCGTCGAATCCCCGGAAAGGCAGGAAGAGCTTTTGAAAAGCATTCCTTTTGAAATCGTCTATATACACGCATAATAAAATCGGGATGCCGTAAGCATCCCGATTTTTCGTTTACAGCAGTTCATTTATATCCTTATACTCAAGGTTCTGCGCTTCTGCGACAGCCTTGTAGGTCACATGGCCGTCGAGCGTATTGAATCCGCCGAGCAGCATCGGATTGTCCTCTGCCGCCTTCTTATACCCCTTGCTTGCGATCTGGACGCCGAGGTTCATCGTGGCGTTCGTAAGCGCAATCGTCGACGTGCGCGGCACGGCACCCGGCATGTTTGCTACCGCATAGTGGACGATATCATGTTTGATGTAAGTCGGATCATCATGTGTCGTGACTTTGTCGGTCGTCTCAAAGATGCCGCCCTGGTCGATCGCGATATCGATGACCACCGATCCCGGACTCATTGATTTCAGCATCTCCTCAGTGACCAGTTTCGGTGCTTTCGCTCCCGGAATCAGTACTGCGCCGATGACCAGGTCACTTTCTTTGACGGCATTCGAGATGTTCATTGGTGAAGACATCATCGTCTGCACCCCGGAACCGAACAAGTCATCCAGCTCCCTCAGCCTCTGAGGATTCAAGTCGAGGACGTTCACCCTCGCACCAAGGCCGATCGCCATCTTGGCGGCATTCGTACCGGCCATGCCCCCGCCGATGATCGTCACCGTCGCACGCTCCACCCCCGGAACGCCTGCGAGCAGTATGCCTTTTCCGCCTTTGGTCTTCTGTAAGAATTCGCTTCCAATTTGTGTGGCCATACGTCCCGCCACTTCACTCATAGGCGCAAGCAGCGGCAGCGAGCCGTTCGGTGCCTGAATGGTTTCATAAGCAATCGATATGACCTTTTTATCCAGCAGGGCTTTAGTCAGTTCGACTTCAGGCGCCAGATGGAGGAATGTATATAAAATCATGCCTTCTTTGAAATAATCGTATTCTTCCTTCAAAGGCTCCTTGACCTTGACGATCATCTCGGCATCCCAGGCCTCATCTGCAGAACCTGCAATTTCGGCGCCGGCATCTATGTAATCCTGATCTTCAAAATAAGAGGCAGATCCGGCACCGGTTTCAACCTTCACGGTATGGCCCGCATTGACGAATGCATGGACGCCCCCGGGTGTCAGTCCTACCCTGCTTTCATTATTTTTTATCTCTTTAGGTACCCCGATTATCAATCTAAAACATCTCCCTTCTGTATTGCATCAATTGTATCACGAGTTTTTAAATTCGTCATGATTAATACATATGGATTATTGTCAATTTTCTCAATTCTGGGTATAATATAAGTAAGGAAGACATTTTACATCATCGTTAGATGAAAGGGGTTACACAAAATGATAGAATACAAAAACTTTTTAATCGCCGTCGACGGGTCCAGGGAAGCAGAATGGGCATTCCATAAAGCACTCGGCGCAGCAAAACGTAACAACGCGAGACTGACCATCATTAATGTTATCGACACTCGTTCATTTGCATCTGTTGAAGCATACGACCGTTCCATCTCAGACCGTGCAAATGAGTTTGCCAAAAAATTATTGGATGGATACGAAGCTCTGGCACATGAACAGGGCGTCAAAGATGTAGACAAAATTATCGACTATGGTTCCCCGAAAGCGATCATTCCTAAAAAAGCAGTTGAAAAAACAGGTGCGGACATCATCGTCTGCGGTTCCTCGGGTCTTAACGCGGTGGAAAGGTTCATCGTCGGCTCGGTTTCCGAAGCGATTGTAAGGAACGCACGGGTGGATGTTCTGGTCGTCAGGACTGAAAACATCCCGACAGACTTCGAAACGACCGTTGCGACGGAAGAACTCGTTGCCGAAGGCCAGGAAATCGATGAAGAAACCAACCGTTAAAATTTCAAATGAAAAAAGCCCTCATCCGAGGGCTTTTTAAATTCCATTTTTATTCATTATGAATATACTCTTCGCCCAGCATTTTCACCATCACCATGTCCGCAAATTCTGCATAGCCCATGCTGTTGATCTCCCACGTGCCTTCGACGACATACACTTCATCTTCCGTATATCTATCGAGCGGGAGGATGAACCTCTCGTTCCGGACACTCACTTCCAATGCGTCCACGGAGCCGGTATAGGAGATGACGACGTTTTCCTTCAGTCCTGATATGTTGATGGAAGTTTCCATATCATCTTCCCCGCCTGAATTGATGTGCAGGTCGATATCCTTTCCTTCAAGGCTCTTTTTATAGTCCTCAATTTCTTCAAGGATGCGGTCAAGCAGCTTTTGGCCTGCCTCATGGTTATTCTCAGAGCTTTCAACATCCTCGGTAGTTTCAGCATCTTCATTGCCGGATTTGATCTTCTCATCAAACTTATTTATTATTTCTTCTCTATTCAAAATGATTCCTCCTTAGAAAGTCATCTGTTTTGCTCTTATGTATATTTCCCGATTTGGGCCCGGGCAAACCATTATCATAGGAAATAAAAAATCACCCCAGCCGGTGACTGGAGTGATTTGAAATGATAGCGAGTTTTACATCCCGGAGATGCGCATGACATCCCTTGCGATCATCACTTCCTCGTTCGTCGGTATGATGAGGATCTTCACCGGGGAATAAGGATAGTTGATGAATTTTTCCTTGCCTCTCACATCAGAGGCTTCTCAAGGGTTTTAGCTAATCTTAACTAATTAATCACATAATATTTAACATCAGTATAGCTCTTATATTCAAGATTGTAAAGAAGTTGGTGTTGTCTTCAAGGAGGTAAAAGTCATGCAATCATCAGGGAGAATATACATAAAAAAGACGAACAAGAAAATCTCATTCGTCTTATCAAATTTTAATAGTGTTTCGAAATCACTTTAGCAATATTGCTAACGACTTCATCAGGTAGCTTTGCTTCCTTCTTTTGCTTCTCATATTCAGGTGTACTAATGAATTTCATTTCTTTCTTCTTTTTGTTCTTAGAGTCATTTTTCTTAGCCACAATAACCCCTCCTTTTGATTCTAAGTAATTAGCATTAAATTATTACATCGTGCCTTTTTTTAAGGTCAGCAATATCTACTTCAGCACTATTATAGAGATGGGTAAAATACTCTGTAAAGGCATTGCTTGGAGCTTTTCTGATATCATGTAACAATAAGTTGAATATATCCGCAGACAATTGTTTAGTGTGGCTAGCTTCATATCTACTATAATGCATTCCTTCATGAACTATATTATTTCTATATTGAAAAGAAGTTTCTTTATATCTTTTGACCATATCGACTAACAGATCTGCATTCTTTAAATTTAGGTCATCAAATAACCTTATAAAATGATGATCCACATGCTTACTAAACTCCTTCTTTTTTTCAAGATTCTCTATCTTATGCTCTGGTTTCCATTTCATCAATCTATAGCATTCAACAATAAAGTGTTGAACATAAATCTCCATAGAGGTTTGGAAGTATATTATAGCTTGATTAAAGTCTTCTTCACGATTAGCTTTTTCACCTCTTCTGCCGTAAATAATGTGCATATGCAGTGGATGATTTTTAAATGTATTATAGTTCTGTATTGAGTTTTCTAATTCTGCAGCAGTAAACTTCTTCTGATGAATTTTAGTTAGATATTCGTTGTTCTTAATGAAAAAAGGGCCCAACAATTTCGGCTTTTCTTCTTCTTTATAAATCATATATTCTGGAATCCCTACTATCTTGTTTAAAGAGAGGTATTCAATATTATAAAGGTTATGCATAACTAGGAGCACTTGACAATAATCATTTAAAACATTTAATTGATGATCAAATTTTTCAGAAGTTATATCATCAGAGGTAGTAGATTTTTTCCTCATTTCTCTAATCATATTGTCACTTTTCTTTTTAGTAAGTGGTAGTGTCGCCTCAACAACAGTATGTCTCATCAGATTATCATCTAGAGGAAATTCTCCTTTAGCATAGTGTTTATAAACCCTATGTAAAAAAGTGAACAATACACCGTCTAACTCTATATGAGTTGCTCCTGTGAACGGTAATCGAAATGGAATCATATACCTGAATGTTATAAAGTAATTATAATCTGGAAAGTTTTTTTTAAGATATTTATAGTGCTTATTTTCATAAGAGTAAAACATCTTATCACCTTATTCTTTATAATATCTCTATTATAACATTTTTAACTGTTAAAATTACCCATAAAAAAACGGATGAACACCTCCACAGTGTCCACCCAAGTCATCATTATCTATATAATCACTAAACTAAAAAGCTTAGAAATCACCTGAATAAAATGTTCCTTTTATGCCTTGCTTTTGAATCCTAAATCAGGCACAAAAAAATTCGGAAGTAATAAAATCACCTAATACTTATTGTAAATATAGTATCATATTACATTTAATTTTAACGCCTTTTCTAAATCAAAGCTTGGTTTAGCATCTAACTTTTTGTCTTTTGATATTTCACCTCTAAATACGGCTAAAACCTCACACAAATTAGTTTTGAGCTTAACAGTCCTTGCATTGAATATTGAGGACGGAACATAAAATTCTTTAGTATATCTAAGACCCAACAGTAAAAAGTTTTTTCGCTTTAAAGATTTTTCAAATTCTGCATGAAATAAAGTTAATTGATTATCAACTACCCTCATTTGACATGTATTTAAGAACTTAATATCCTTTATAACTTGTAATTTTAATTGAGTAGTTCCATCTTTTTTGATGTCCACTTTATCTAAATCTAAGTTGTTGTGGGATAATGCATTATAGAACTCCTTAGGGCTAATCCTACCTTTATGATAATAGTTCACCCCACATAAATGCATGAAATTACTACTGCGAAAATCTACTTTTAAATATTTATATTTATTTTTATCACCAACATAAACATAAATCAAAGGTTCTCCTATTAATTGGTCATAGTATGAATGAGCCTCTTTTATTGTTTCAAGATCTTTCTTTTTTAACTTCATTACTACAACCACTCCTATATAATAAAAAAAGAGGGGTTTCCCCCTCTTCTATATAAGATCCTAGTTTTTCTGTTGCCTGCCAACTAACGAGCCCTTAAGTCTCGCATTAATTTTAGGTTTTTCTGTTGCCTACCAACTAGTGAGCCCTCAAGTCTCACATTAATTTCAGGTTATTATCAGGAGCTAGGCCTCCTTATTACTAATATTACTATAGCACTTTATTTAAATAACTGTCAACTTAATAAGAATTTGAAAAACAAAAATTGACTGAGATCTATAATGTACTTAAGTAGAGGTTTGAACCTCTACTTAAGTACATTATAGATCTCACACAAATTATGTCAAGTTATATGCTCAAAATTTCCGTTGGGAAAACCAGGAGTACAGCTTCGTATGTACTCCTTAGTTTACCACATGCTTTTCCTTTTGTCAAGGTTCTTCAATCTGCTTTACTAAAGTATCCAAAAAGTCCTTTATTAGTAACTCGTCCACCTTTACCGTTCCACTTCTTGATAGGGAGGTATCTCAAGCGACCTGAGCCAGTCCTGTATACTGCCCAGACATGGCCATCACAACGGCAAAGCTCTACAACTTTAATTCTAGCACCAGCTTTCGCCATACTAGGCGCTCTGTGGATTCTCTTGGGTACATGTTCATAAGCGTAAATCGGCTGATCACCAACAATGAAATCAACAGTGACAGGAACCCAATAAGCGCCTGTATTGCTGTTGTATCTCCAATCGCCATGATATCTGATATTCTTAACGCCACCTGTGCCCTTACCTTTAGAAGATTTCTTCTTAGTGGATTTCTTAGCAGGTTTTTTGAGAGACAGATTTTGACCAACATGAATAGTGTTACTGCTCAGGTTGTTCCAAGACTTGAGGTTGGCTACGCTAACTCCGCTAGCCTTAGAGATTGCCCACAGGCTGTCTCCACTCTTAACAGTGTATGTAGACCCTTTTGCTTTCTGAGTTGTTTTCTTCTTAGTAGTAGTTTTCTTAGTAGCTGAAGTGTTACCTTTCTTGATAGCATTCAGGTGTGCCTGAACCCTATTCTTGAAGGCATTCCAGCGACCGTGCGCTCTCATCTTATGAGGACAATCTTTCCTTGACCAGTCATAGTGCTGACGAAGGCGATTAACTCCCCAGCCATACTGATGCAGGACATAGGCAGTGTAGAGTGCAGTATTCTCTTCAGCCTGTGCATAGCGGTTAGAGTAAGCGCCACTGTAACCATTATCCATAGAGTAGCAGATCTCAATATGGATACTCCTACGGTTACCAGTACCATTAAGGCCATCCCCAGCTGCCCAACTGTTACGGTTGAATGGAATAGCCTGAACTACTTCTTTGTCATCAATAGCAACATGATATGAAGTCATATTATTATTGTTCCTCATGTAAGCTACTTCGTTTCTGGCTGGTGCTACATTCGCTGTATTGTGGATTGTAATAGTCGTAGGAGACATAGCATAAGTCGCCTTAATGTTGTACTTGCTAGGACTCACCCACATGTTAACTATCTTGTAGCTCATATTATTTCACCTCCCTTACTTCTTTTGGGAGGTCTTTAAGATGTTTCTCGAACTCTGCAATTAGTTCATCATCATCAATATCGTTCTCTTCATCGGATGCAAAGCAGGTGAATAATTCATCATCTGCCTCTTCTACTTCGTAACCGTCTTCTTCGATTTCAGGAATACCAATTCCGTATTCCAGTTCTGCTTTAGTTGCTTTTCTTTTTGCCATAATTTCTTCATCTCCATAATTTATTTGAAATAAAATTTCTATAGTAGGCATAAAAAAAGAACACCCGTTAAGGTGTTCTTGGTTTGTTTCTTATTTGTTATTAAAGTTATTTTAGTTCTGCTTCCTTCAACTTCTTATTTTGCTTCTGTGCTTTCTTTCCTGAGTACCAGTTTTTATAGATTGTATAAGCGGTGTAGCTGAAGCCTGCTACTGCATATAAAAGCACTGTAAATGAGTTAACTACTTCTTCGTTTAACCATTCCATCTGGAAGCCTACAACCCCACTAAATGCTGAAAAGGCTAGTAGCATACCTCCGAATTGATTGATTAAGCCTTTCACCTTATCTTTTTTAACTTCATTTTCTATTTGAACATCATTTGTTGTTTGAGTTTTCATGTGTTTCTCTTCCATCCTCTTAATTCTCCTTCAAGCTATTCACTAGTATCTTCTTAGCTTTCTCATCTTCGCTCTCGTCAATTAGTTGATATGTCTCATGAATCTGCCAGATGATCATAACGACTAATAACCCCAGAACTAAGTTAGGGTAGTCGAATACATATGATGCTGTAATAAAAGTTGTATATGTAATTCCTGCGATATTCGTCATAATCCTCAAAGTATAATTCTTCGTGAAAAATGATGAGAATATAATCACTCCGACTCCTAAAGAAATAAAGGCTAAATTCTGTTGTGAGCCCACTATTGCTATATAGCCTACATATAAAGACTCTGGATTATCAGCAATCATTTCAGCGAATAGATCAGGAGCGACAAGTAAAGTGAAAAATATTGAACAAGCAAACATCATTGTTGCTAACTCGTTCATTCGAGGTTTTCTCATAGTACTGCCTCCTCTCTTAAACTATTCCAAAGTGCCTTAAAATAAATGTTACGACTGTAGTAACTACAACTGTTAAACCAGTCTTCTTTATAAGTTTTCTAGTTTCTGCTTTGTTCTCTACCTCTGCTTTTGTAGGCTCAAAATCACTCTCAAACTTTTCTAATTTTTCTTCTAGGGTGTCCAATCTATCATTATGATCATCAAGCGTTTCATCAATGTAAGAGAGAATGGCTATCCAAGCATGTGTGGATAAGCTTTCTACCTTATCTATAAATTTCTTAATCACAATGCGACTCACTTCTTTCTTATGTTAATAAACTCTTTAGAACCTCAGAAATAATGTCCTCATCGCTCTTGCCCTCCCAGTCTCCTTCAAGGCTTCTCTCAATTCTGATAAAAGGCTCTGTGCTCACAATGATTACAGAGGTTTCATTAAGTGAAGGAATATAAATTTTGTATTTCAGGTTAAACATGTTTATCTTCCTCCACATCCTCTACTAAGATAGGCATTAACTGCCCTAATGCTAGAGGTGTGATAGTTTCTCCAAGTTGTGAATGTTTGATTGAAGTCAATTCAATCTCTACTTTATGTTGCATTAGTTCATCATATTCTTTGCGAAATTCTTCTAAGTTTTCATGAGGAATATCAGCTGAACCATCCTCTCTGATTTCAGAAGCGAACTTTTGTATAATTTTGTCTCTTAATTTGTCACTTGTTTCTAGCTCGGCTGTCACTATTGATATATTTTTTTGAATAGAAAAAGCTGCCGAAATTGGCAGCTCCTTCTCTACTAAGCTATTTAAACCCTCTACTAGCGCATATAATTTTTCTATTGATAATTCCATCATTTATTCTCCTCAATGCTTCTCAGTCTATCTTCTAGACTGTCTAATTTTTCTTTCAAACTAGCATTTTCATGAGCCAGCTCTTGAATACCTTTGAGAGCCCATGAAATAACCTCGTATTGGTTAATCCCATCACCAGAAACGAATTCTGAAGGTGTATTTCTTTCAACAATAAGACCTCGCTGGTAGAAGTCTTTTGCATCATCTTTTGCATCATCAGCATCTTCCTCATCCACTTTGTATTTGTACTGATAAATTGTTACTTCGTCCTTCAGGATATCAAGAACATTTAGATTCCACTCGCTTATATCTGTCTTATATTTTTCACTAGAAACAGATCTCCAGTTTCTGAATCGGATATCTCGGTAGTTGCTTGTGCTACCTCTTGAGGTGATCCTCAGCTCACTAGGCGTTCTCACCCAGTAATTGTCATACTGATGAGACCAAACACTATCACTGTAAAGTTTTGCCGCTCTAAGGTCTCTGTAGGTAATTCCACCATTGCCTAGACCATCTTGGTTTCGACCATAACCATTTGTGATTCTTACTTCTCCACCGCTCAGTGTGCCAAGGTATAAATGGCTCCATCCTGAAAGAGTTCTCAAGCCTCCAGCATGTAAAGCAGTATCTCTGTTCAGTGAGTTGGAACCTGTGCCGTTCGCATAAAACTCGTTGCCGTTCCAGTCTTGAACGCTATCTCTAAAACGAACTCTATTTGATTCGATAATCATTTTAGATTGCCAAGTTGAGGTAGATGTTCTAAATCTCACTCTCCATTGCGCACTGTTTCTGTTATTAACCCCGCCAAAATACTGCGTAATATGATTAGTCGAGTTACTCTGATCCAAAATGATAGTAGGCTGGTCGTATGCTGTGTACTCATTAGCATAGTCAGTGTCGCTTGAGACTATTCGCCTGTTAGCATACAATCTTAGAGTTGAGCCTGCATTTGCACTATTAAATGGGCCGCTCACAACCGTCTCATTAGCGGCAAAGTCAGACCTAAGCACAGCTCTGTATAGACCATGTGCTCTATAACCGATATTGATTACATCACTTTGTGCAATAATTCCTAAGCCTGGCCTGCTTGAACCAGTAGAGTAGATAGGTTGAATTCGACCAATAGGGTCATCGGCATGGTTATAGAATTCCATATTATAACCGCCAAACTTCATAGTTAGGTCGCCACCTGCATAGCTACTGATTTCACCATTAACCATTTCAATCCTTCTAGAACTATTTGAGTTTTTCACTATGAGACCATTACCCCCATCTACACTGATTGTTCCAGTGTTAAGGTTAAATGAAGTCCTTCCGTTAGAGCTTTGAAGCAACCCAGTTCTAATATTATCTCCGCTAATGGTAGTTCTTCCCGAAGTGGAAAGATCATTAAAGGTTGCATAACCTGACAGGTTAATCTTGCTAGCCGCAATGTTGACTGTTGTAGTTGAAGCATTAAGAGCTCTAGCAATATTGTTTCCGTCCCTTGCGGCATTTGCTTGATTTCTAGCGTTAGTTGCTTTTGTATCAACATTATCAACAGCTGAGTTCAAACTTGTAACAGTTGGATTAGAACCGATGTTGATTGTTCTTCCATCAATATCTACTTTTTCTGCTTTGATTTTTACAGCTTCATCAGATAAGTTAATCTCAGAGATTATCTTTTTCTTTTCCACATTATCCTCAGGTGCTGGGCTCCATCCCGTGGCTTGTTTACCGTATTCCAGCTTCATCCACTCGACTTCACTTGTTGTGGTAGTAGCACTAGGCATGTGATAGAGCCTTAAGAAAGTGTTATTAGAAGATCCTACTCTCCAATTGAATGTGTATGTATATACTTCAAACTCTCCTGATTTAGAAGGATAGAAGTTTCTACCCATAGAAACAGATCCTCCTGAATTGTAAAGTCTGAAGTGAGTTTTTGTTGTAGCAAGCTTAGCTTTAAATGATACTGTGACTTCAGTTCCTTCAGCTATTTTCTCTGTCAGATAGTAATCAGCGATATTGTATCTGCTAGTAGATACTTTTCTACCAGAATCAAGTAGTAGGTTTCTCCCACCTTTAGCCATATCATCCAGCTTCTCAGTCGCTTCATCAGCAGTGTCCTGAGCAACATTAGCTACTTTCTTAGCGGCAATTTCAGCTTCTCTCGCTTTTGTATCAGCATGAGTCTTAGCTTCTTGAAGTTTAGCATTAGCATCTTTAATTCTAGCTTCCTCTTCAGCAGTTACTTTCCCATCTGCATAAGCCTCTGCAATAATACGCTCTGCCCTTGCTTTAGCATCAGCATGATCTTTAGCCGCCTTCTCTGCTTCATTGGCCTTTGTTTCAGCATGTCTCTTGGCGTTGTTTTCAGCAGTGTTAGCTCTAGAATTAGCATGATCTTTAGCCGCTTTCTCAGCCGCTTGAGCAGTTTCGTTAGCGTGATCCTTTGCTTCTTTCAATTTAGCCTTTACATCTGCTATTCTAGCTTCTTCTTCTTTAGTGATTTCGCCATCTGCGTATGACTCTGCTTTCACTCTCTCTGCTTTAGCTTGAGCAAGAGCATATTCTTCAGCGGCTTCCTGAGCGGCTTTCGCTTTGTTATCAGCATGTTTTTTAGCATTAGACTCTGCTGTGGAAGATACATTATCTGCATATCTTTTAGCATCATCAATAGCGATTCTGATAGAAGAACCTGCTGAGATATCTACCTTATCACCGTTAATCTTGACACCTTCAGTGGAGGCATTGATAGAAGCTACTACTTCAGTCTTTCCGACCTTCTCAGTCATTTCCCCATCTATCTGAGTAAATTTATTAGTGTTCTCCCTGACAGAAACATCAAACTCTTCTTTATTTTGAGTTACTGTAGTAGATACTTCAGATAGTCTATCTGATACACCTTTGACCTCACCTTTGATATTTTCTGCATCAAGAGATAACTCTGCTTGTTTTTCACTAAGTGTTTTGTTAACACTATCAAGCTCTTCTTGAGAAGCTTTAAGTGAGATTTCTTTACCATTGTTCGTAATTGAGGCCTCATGCTTTCTTAAAATGCCGTTTGTGGAAGCTTCTTCGTTGATATCATATTCAGTTGCTTTGTATCCGTGTGGGATTTCTGCTTCAGGAAGGTCTTGTAGTACCCAACCCGTAGTTTGAATGTTGTCTTTCATCCAAATCGAGATGCTGTTAGTTGAGTCTCTTGTAGGATTGAAATATAAGTCTAGATATTGCTCATCATATGTATCTTTAGTGAGGAATCTTGCTTTTGTGAAGGGGAATGAGGTCATTTTAGCAAAGCTATTTACAATAAACTCTGCATTATTTGCCCTATTGAAGAATACTGAGGCGTTGAATTCAACAGTACCGTGTTGGGAGGAAGTTCTATCGGCTATGATGAATCTAGCTGATGCTCTGTTTCCTGCATTCATAGCTAGTCTTAACCATTTGCCTTTTTTGTCAGTAGTAATATTTAATACTCTATTAGCATCTCCTAGAGTACCAGTTTCAACCTTGTAGTTCTCATACTCTGTCAGAGTCACTTTGTCTTTAATTTCTTCTGCTAACTGAACTCTTTCACTAGTAGCTGTGTCAATACTTGATATAATACCTTCTTGATCAGTGTTATATTGAGCAGTTGATAGCTTAGTACTAATCTCTTCAGCATTAGTTTTAATATCAGCTTGAGCTTGCTTAATCTGTTTCTCAGCATCTTCTAAAGCACTCTCAGTTTCAGTTACTTTAGTGATAGTCTGCTCTAAACCTCCTGCTGTCTCATTTGTTTTGTTAGTTACAACAGTGAGAGATTCATCAGTAGCTTCTGTCTTTTCAATAAGTTTATCTATACCTTCCGCATGAGTCTCAATCTGAGTTCCATGAGTTGTGACTGTGTTATTTAAAGTGTCTACCACACTTTTATCTGCTTTTTGAGTGATAGCTTTAGCTGTTTGGGTAACTTCAGTGCTTACACTTTCAATTTGCCCTTCAAGAAGATCATAATCATCTCTAGTCATCTTAGTTGATAGCTGATTCTCTAATTTTGTAATCTCTCTTGATAACTGAGTGATATATTGTCTGTTATCCTCTGGAGCAGGTTGCCATGCCATTTCACTTGTACCTTTGTATAAGTGAATCTGCCTAATATCAAACTCTCCAACGATATCGTCTGTGTAGTCAGTACCTACCTTTAACTGTGCTCTCAGAATATCTTCAGTTGGGGTGAATTGCATGTAATACCTATTCCACTCACCTGTTGCTTCTAGATTGAGTGGTTGAGGGATCATTGTGTCATGAAGAATGTGCTTTGTAGAATCAGTAGATAAGAATATATAGTCTAACTCATCGACTACATCACTTCTGAAGTCTAATGCTAGTGTGTATGTTTCTTCTGCAAGGTAGTCCATTTTGTTATGGAAGAGTATGAATGCTTCATCTCTACTAGCATCCTCTTTATTAATTCTTACATATTCTAGCTCTTCATCATCTAGAATCGTGTAGCCACCTACTACTGTAAAGTGAGATTCATCTATAAGAGAAGTACCTACGATCATATTTCTACTATCGCCTGTAATCTCTTCAATCATGTCATTGAGAGTATTTCTAGCACTTTCTATCTTGTCTTCAAGCTCTAACCTAGTACCTTCTAAATCTTGAGCTAACCTAGGATCGCCTCTCAATACACCATCTTCAAAAGTAAGTCCAAATTTACTAGCGACTTCCTGCATAGCACCCTCATACTGCTCATCACTGTACTGAGACTGTAAGTATGCTAAGTGATCCATTGCAAATTCAGTTGTTTTAACAATTGTTTCTCTGAGCTCATTGATAGCACTACTGTAATCAAGCATCATTTGATGAATAATATTAGATTGCTCTAGATTAAGTCTTCTATCTTCTTTGAATCTTTCAACTTCTGACATTAGAGTGTCATATGTTTCAATAACAATTTGAACATTATTGTCGATAGTAGTTCTGTGAGAATCATTGATATATTGATTTTCTTTGACTTGATTAGCTTCAGTAAGAAGTGTCAGGTGGTTAACTTCAATGTTCGCAAGGGAGGACAGTACAGCTTCATACATAGCTTCTTCTCTTGTAACAGCATCAATATCAGAAGCTTCTGTTACTGCCTTGATCTCTGTATTCCAATAGCCATTGAAGTATCTTTTTAGAATAGGTTTTTCGGGGTTTGAGGTATCTAACCAAAGTTGGTCATTAATAGGATTATCAGGAGGGGTATCTTGCTTGAAGATTCTTCTTTCAACTTGTGTATCTATGATTGTTACTATGTTATCAAAGTTGCTTCTAGTTTCAGTCATTCTTTGAGTGAATAGAGCTCTCAAGTCTTCAAATCTTTTAGTGATATCTTCTTGAGTGAACTCGATGATTTCACCTAAAGTATAAGTCTTGTCCTCAGGATTGAAGATACTTCTTCTAATCTCTTTAACTACAGCTTCAACATAAAAATAAGGTTCTTTCAAATCATCTTTAACTCTAATCTTATCACCGATTAAGACTCTCTCATGATCTAAAAATTCATCTAAGTATACAGCCTCAATAGTATAATCAATTCTAGGCTTATTTCTCTTATTGAGTTCTGTTCTGCCTAAAGTTTTAAGCCTGTTGAGAGTCATGTCTGAGTCGTCTGACTCTGGCTCGTAAATACCCCAGATATACTCTCGTGGATTGCCGTACAATGCTTGAGCTTCGTCATCAACTACAATAGTAGTAAGTCTTTCTTGACCTTCTTCTTCAGGTTCAGGAGCTAAACAAAGTAAAGCTGTGACTACTTCAGTAGCATTTCTCTGTACTTGTAGATCAGCTAAGTCCTTGCCTCTTCTAACTTCTTTACCACTGAATAGAGCTGTTTTCTCTCTCATATGAACATATCTTCTAGTTACTCTATTACCATTTGTCTCAATAGTGAAATCTAATTGTAAATCAAATCTGTTAGCAATTATTTTAAGCACTTCATAAGGAGAGTTGTAACTTGTCCAGCTGATAGTTCTGAAGCCAGCATATTCAATGTCTCCAACCTCCCAGCCTGCTACATTAAATAGCGCAAATTCTACAGCTTGCTGTGCAGTATGCTGATCAATCGTTTGTGGTTCGATTGGTTTAGCTTTCTGCAAATCTTCAAGGTATGAAGAAGTTGTCTTAATCTCAGCCTCGCCCTCATATGTATCTATGTTAATGTCATCGACTATAAACTCTCTATAATTGCCTAACTCTTCGTCAGGAATGAGTACTCTGTCTCTCTCTTGAATGTTTTCAGATGCTTTATAATCAATAACAAAATCAAATGTTTCTGAGTTGTTCTCAATGTTTCTTATGTGTAAATCATCTAAAACAATTTTAGAATTTTGTCTGTTAGATAGCACCTCTTTTATTCTTTCAGAGTATCTATCCAGTATATGTATTTGACTCAATATAGTTCACCTTTCTCTTTTTTAATGGTATCTATCTCTCCATTCCGCTGTCACATCGAATGTGTCTTCAGGATGAATGAAGATTTCTGTTAAACTTGCAGGCACATCAAAGTATGTAGCACCAAAGTCCTTAAGCTCTGTAGCAGGTGCACCGTTTAACAGCATGATCTCTTGTTGATTATCTATCTCGATAATATCTCCTCTTTTGATAGCTAGAGGGATGACTCCTGCTTCATCAGGTAGTATTCTTTTTACTTTCGTTTCATATATGTATAATGGTACTTCATTATCTTCACCAGTGTATTTAGATACATATGTGATTAACTGTCTTACACTTCTATCATAATCACCTGTCGTATCTATAAACTTTCTATTCATTCTTGAAGAAATCTTAGTGCTACCATTTTCCTCGGTAGACTTAAAGGCACTAGCTGTAAACGCATTGCCTTGCTTCTTCAATGTGATATGTACTTTCCCGAATCTGAAAGCATTGGGTGATTGTCTTGCATAGTATATGTTTTTTGCATTTCCATTTCGATCATAGATCCTCACTACAACTCTTGTATCTTTAACTGATAACTGAGTATCAATCAGACCTATGCTGGCTACAAGGTTTCCAGTTTCATCAGCTAAGTGTACAGTGCCTTTAATCAAGCCTTTCCTTCTGCGGTTCAAATCTGGGTGTATCTCTATAACAGTTGATATCTCAAAGTCACTTAAAGTACTGCTTAAGCTTCTTTGTAAAGCTCCACCGTACCAACCATTTGTACTCTCTCCGTAGTCAGAAACAATAAATGATTCACCATCTGATGTTAAGCTGCCACCGACTGCTCCACCTGTAATGTTGTCGTCAATACTATTTGTTCTTCTAGTCCACCCTGATATAGACGAATGATCAGTTGAGTAAACTACAGGAGATAAGTCTTTAGTCTCTTGAAACACATCAGCACCCTCGCCCAACATGAAGTACTCTTCATCATTCTTTGATATCATAATCATTGTGCTATCTCTCTTAGCAGTAGCCTTGAAGACAGGATAAGTAGGAGCTGTACCTCTGTTATAAATAGTTAAATGATCATCTTCAGAGACTGTGCTATACCGTTCATTAGAATACTTATAAGGATCAGCAATGATACAATTAAGCTCAAACCTTACAAAGCCATCAGTTTCTTGTTTGAATTGAATAGTCCCTGTAAATACTACATTCCAGTACCAATATTCATTTTCAAATCTTAGTCTTACTTCTTCTTCTCTATTGAAGAATTCAACTAGCTCATTGACGATATCTTGATATTCTTTATTCTCATGATTTACATATATGAAAGGAATAGGAAAGTTAAATCCCTCTACTTTCCTCTCTCCAAGCAGGAACCCATCTCTGCCTTTGATCTCTCTTGTCTCTATCATTGTATTCAAGGAAGGAATTTCAAATTCATCCTCAATATATAGATTGTCGTTCATAATATTATTTATATAAAACTGCAATTACTTCACTTCCTTTATAAAAAGAAGCTAGACTCTTATGAGAATCTAGCTCTTCTACCATTTTCATATTCTGCTCTTTTAGTGATTTCAGGCTCTAATTCTTTAGCCAATTTTCGCTTATCATAAAGAGCTACATACTCTTTCTCAGCTATCTTAGCTAGAAGCTCAATCATCTGATTGTTCTGGTCTAACTGTTCTTGTTGCTTATTGATAAGCTGTTTAAGCTCACTTACCTCATTGCTCGTATTTATGTTCGGCAAGTTATTAGGTCTTAAGTTACCATTGTTCTTCTGTAGTGATTTACCAGCATATGCTAGGAGTTTCATAGCATCTGTTCTTCTTTTAGGATCGGTAGGTATGATCCATTCACCATATCCTTCTTCTCCGAGCCTGTAGAGACCATCAGTTACAAAGCCTCCTGTTGCATATCCAGCTTTCTTAAGCAGTGGTAGAGGGTCAATAGCAAATGCGTTACCTATACCGCCTCTCATCGCTTGAGTATGTAAGTGATAACCAGTTGTACGAAGTCCTGTGTTTCCTGTAACACCTAGGTTAGTCTTACCAGCTTTAACCATGTCTCCGACTTGTCGAGCAATAGATTGCATGTGCATGAACCACCAGTTAAGCTCACCCGATTTGATCTGGATAGAGTTACCACCGTATTTGTCATGCCACACTCTTGTTACCTTACCTGTGACAGGTGAAGTGAGTCTCTCGTATCTATGAGCCGTATCTAGTCCATAGTGGCGAGTAACGCCCAATTGTCTAGCTATGTGTGCAGGGTATCTACCGAAACGAGCTGTGATAGCTCTGTTCAGTATACTACCGCCACTTACCTCTCCACCTTCGTTATCTTTAAAGATGCCTGTGATCCAATCCAGAGCCTTGTCTTTGAAGAAGTTAAAGCCACCTCTTAAGAGTGCGCCTGCAAATCCTGAAAATCCACTGAAATCAGGAGCGATACTATCAATAACAGCATCCAGAGCTTTCCCTGGGTTTTTAATGTAATCCCATGTGTTCGAGAGTACATCTCCAATTGTTCCAAATAAGCCCTTCTTATCCTTCTTATTATTCCCATTTTTAGTGCCTGATCCAGCATTAGTTGTACCTTTACTGAACCTTGGTAGGCTATCTAGAATCTCTTCTGTTTGCCTGTTGTTGTAAATGATAGTGCCTTTAGGAGCAAAGATCGTAGCATCATTATCATATAAGCCTGCTGTACCGTCTGGGTATTGTACAAGCTCTCTAGTACCTTTACCGTTGCCGATACCTCTGTCTCCGACTGTTGCAAGCATGTCATGAGCTATTGCACCGTTCTTAGTTGCACTTGAAGGAGCTCCTGTTCCTTTAGAGAATCTATTGATGCTAACTTCACTGATTGTAGATGTTATACCTAGTTTTCCAGTGATATTGTTGAGTCCACCGATTACTCTGTTGATTACTTTTTCAAGTTGATTGATGATACTATTTCCAAGCGATTTGACTCCATCTACAGCTTTAGAAGCACCATTTTTAATAGCATTTCCCAGTCTGCGAGGTAATTTTTTAGCTCCATCGACCATCTTATCGAAGATATCAGTAGCCCTGTCTCGAATTCTCCCGAAGAGATTTGATACCTTATCTCTTAGATTTTGTACTCCTGAAACAACTCTCGTTCTCATATTCGTGAAAAGATTAACTACTCTGTTTCTCAGATTAGTTACTGTGCTTCTTACATTACTAAGTAGATTTGAGAAGAGATTTCGTACAGAGTTGTAGAGGTTTCGTACTGTATTAGTAACTCTCGTTCTAAGAGCATTAAATAGATTTACAGCAGTGTCACGAAGTCTAGTAGTGATACTAGTGACATTCGATCTCATATTAGTGAAGAAATTTCGCACAGAACGGAATAGGTTACCTACGGTATTAGATACTCTAGTACCCATATTTCTAAATAATTCATAAGCTCTAGATCCTAGTCTTCTTACTGTATCAATAGTGTTATTGAACATTCTTCTGAAGAAATTGATAACAGAGCTTACTAACCTTGAAACAATATTATTGATTCTGGTGTTAAGCTGTCCGATGATTATGACACCATCATCAAATAAATTCCTAAAGAATCCTGTTACACTAGTCCACAAACCTCTAATAGAGCCTGTAAATAGTTTTACGAGTGATCCTACACCTTTAATGATTCTTCCGTAGAAGAGAAGTTGGAATCCATTCCATACCGCTTGAATAGCTCCAGTAAAAATGGATTTTACACCTTCCCACATTTTGGAGAAGTCGCCTGTAAAGATTCCAGAGAACAATTTTACAAGTCCATCTATGACCTTGAGACCGCCTCTTATAACTCCTTGAATATTCTCCCAGACCATTTTTATAATGAATTCCACAGCAGGCATAATGAATTCTATAGTTGCTAAAATACCTTTAAATACATTAGATATTCCGTTGCCTATGTTGGTTACTATTGGAATAATATTAGCTGAATTATCTTCCCACATTGAGGTTAATGAAGTGCCTACTTCATCAATAAAGTCCATTACACCTTGTAGTGCAGGTCTCACTCTATCAGCAATAGAATTACCTAGTTCCAGCACTCTATCCTTTACTTCGAGAATGTTATCTCTTAACCCAGTGATTCGACTGATGTTGTCATCAGTCACACCTATAGCAGATAGTATCTTCTTACCATTCTCTTCTGAACCAGTGAAAAGATTCTTAACTCCAGATCCAAATTCTTTTATGTAATCCCAAACTTCTTTAGCTTTGTCTCCAACTGCTTGAATACCATTCCTGAAAGTCTCTGAATTAGTGTAAGCTGTCATAAAGGCAGTAACTAGTACACCTATGATAGTAATACCTAAGCCAATCGGCCCCGTAAGTCCTCTAAATGCTAATCCAAGTGTTTTAAGTAAACCCCCATTCTTAGCAATGGATGAAGCCAAGGGAGCTAATGAGGTCATAGCACTTCCAACTATCTTAATGAATCCACCAACACCTACTAACACAGGAGGTATTGCAGCTGCTACTCCTCCAAAGGCTACAATTGCACCTTTAGTACCGTCAGACAGATCATTAAACTTATTAATCATATCTGTCATCCACTGAATGATATTTCTAACAGCAGGTAACAACATTTCTCCTATGCTCAAAGCAGTTGCTTCAAGAGAAGATACAAACTCTTCAAAGTCGCCTTTCAAGTTGTCTTTCATAATAGTGTGCAGTTCATCTAGTGCACCGTTTGATTCTTCATTCAGCTTTGTATATTCTTCTAACTTACCGCCTGATGCATCTAATAGTGTATTCATGGAAGACAAGTTCTCAGTACCAGCTATCATACTGATATACCTGTTTCTCTCTGCATCTGTTAAGCCTTCAGTTTTAGTTTTTATTTCTTGTAGAATTTCATCAGAAGACTTCATCGTACCGTCTGCATTTGCCATTGAGATACCAAGGTCTTCAAATGCTTGAGCAGTTTGTCCTGTTGGGTTAACAAGCTTAGCAAAAATACTATTCAGCTTAGTACCTGCTTCAGCACCTTTAATACCGTTGTCCGCAAGCACACCAAGCATTGCGTTTGTTTCATCTACAGAGAAGTTCATTGCATTCATAGTAGAACCTGCTCTGATATAAGCTTGCATCATTTCTTCAGCTGTAGTGTTACTGTTAGACTGAGTGGCTACCAAACTATCCAGATACCCATCTAAGTCTGCTGTCTCTATACCTAAAGCGCCCATCGAGTCTGTGATGAGGTCAACGCCATGAGCCAACTCTAACCCTGTAGCTTCTGTAAATTTAAGAGCTCCACCGATTGATTGAGTTTGCTGTTCAACATCCCAGCCTGCAAGCGACATGAATTCAAAGGCATTCGCTACTTCTGTAGCTGAATAAGATGTAGAGCCACCCCACTCTTTGGCACTGGCATCAAGTTTACTCATGTCTTCATCAGTAGCATTAAGTAGTCCTTGTACTTTACTCATTGCATACTCATAATCCATCGCTGATTTAACACCGACTGTGCCGAGAGCTACAGCAGGAGCTGTAATCCACTTCATACCAGTTTTACCGATTTGCATAGTGTGATCGCCAATGCTCTTCAACCTGTTACCATAATCATCTAAACCTTGACTCAGCTTCGTCCAAGGGGAGGTCATAACCTTGTGCTGTCTTTCCATCTCTTCAAGCTCAGCAGTTACATCTCTTAATTTTGCTTGTTCTTTATTCAAATTATTTGCATAGGCTTCAGCTTCTTTAGAAGCCGCACCTTTTGTTTTTACTAACTCTTGATAATTCTTTTCTGTTTCTTCAACTATTGCTTCCTGAATCTTTTGTTTCTTGTTTAAACCATCTATCTTAGTTGCTAATCTGTCTGACTCTGAACCACTGTCCTTCAATCCTGACAGGTTAGCTTTCAATGCAGAGTTAACCATCCGCATCTGTCTTTGTAGGCCTGTAACAGAACTATTGAGTTTCGTAGTATTTAAATCCAAATCCACAACCATATTTCCCAACGGGGTGTTTCCTGTCATTTACTTCACTTCCTTTTACTTTTACTAATTAAAAAATCATTAAAAAATGGCATAAAAAAAGACCCCTCGATGAGGGGAGTCATCAAGGGGTAATTCTTAAATCAAATCAAATGCTGTTTCAGCATCAATTTCTTTTTCTTTCTTCTTCTTGTTATAAATTCTCATTTCAGCTTCCATTAATGAAAATATATCTGATTCCATGAATTCACTGTGAGACATATGTTTACCATCTTCCCTACTTAACATATAATCCATGAAATCAGTTAGATACTGTTGTTGCTTTTCTATTGAGTAATCCTCTTCGTCTATTTCTGACTCAGAAAAGCTTGTTTCTTTACACTATCTACATCCCGTGTCATCACCATGATCAACTGTGTTTGCAGTTCTTCCATGAAGTCAGCTGCATCAATACCATCGAGGATATCGTCTTTCGTGAACTCACTATGGTAGATATCTTTAGCAATAAAGTCTAAAATCTCATCAATGATCTCCATTTCTTTATCAGGTTCTTGTTCCATTCTTTTAAACATATCTTGTGCTTTAAATACATTCCTTGCACTTGCAAACTTAGAATAGAATGTTTTCTCTTTACCATCTATAAGCAATGTAATTTTTCTATGTGTTTGTTTAGCCATCTTGTAATTTCTCCTTCAATTTTGGGTTTAGTAATTATTCGATAATATGATTTTTTAATTAGTAAAAATATGAAAGCACACTCAATAAAGAATGTGCTTTCTATGTAATCTATTAAGCTTCTGGAGTTCCTGTTTCGTTCTTAAATACTGCGTTAGATAGTATTGAGAAGTCGTAGTCTTCATCAGCAGATGATTTAGAGATTTTACGCTCGCCATCAAACAGCCTATCCATCGCTTCACCTTCGAATGCCAGCTCTCCGAATTCAGTTCCATCTTCTTTAGTAGAGCCTTCCTCAGCCGCTGGGGTCAATACTGCTTTAGTAAGACCAACGAATCGAGAAGTTCCATCTTCCTTAGTAAACTCAGCAATAATACCCAAATACGGGGATTTATGAGTAGAGTTAGAGTATGTGAGTCCATCTTCACGCTTTTCTTCACCCAGAATTTCTGCTTGTAGATCTTCAGGCAGAGAGTGGAAAGTCATATTGAATGTAGCACCAGAACGGCTTTGAGCTGTTTGTACAACTCTGTTACCTGCGTAAGCTTTATCCAATGAAGACTCAGGTGTAACACCGAAGGATCGAACAGAGTCTACTTCGTGAATTTCACCGTATGAAACCTCTTCTTTTGTATCTGTATTTTGTACTGCAATGTACACTCGTGCTAATCCAGTGATTGCTTGGTAATCGTTAGTGTATGCCATTTTTTCATTTCTCCTTAAATATTTAAATTAATATATTGCCTGCATATGTTCTGGAATCTCGATACAAATCAGTATCTTCATCCTCTTCAAACACAGGGCTTGTTTGTCTGAAATTCATTTCTCTTAGTACTTGTTGAACATGTTGACCAATGACGAAAGCTTGGTGATAATCTTCATGCCATATGTCTATGAGAAACTCATAGTAATAACCAACTACCTTATCCCCAGCCCATCTGTTTGGCCTCATATCAGCAAGATTTAATCGAATGCATGGAGATAGTTCCGCATCTGAAAGCTCATCAGGCACACTAAACTTATAGATCCTATCTTCATCAACTAGTTCAGTAAGTTTCTCAGCTAGATTAGCTCTTAGAACTTCTAGCATGTCTTCTAGATATATTTCTTGTGTCATAAGTCCAATGCTCCTTTCAGATGTTTTGCTATCTCTTCTCTCACTGCATCTTTTGTGTTATTGATTGTTCTTGTCATAAACAATTTTGGTGGTTGTCTGATCGTTCCAAATTCAATGAAGTGAATCCTCCACTTAATGTCTTTGGGATATCCAACCGTTATGTATTTGTCGCCTGTGCTTTTATTTGTCTTCACATTTGAAATCACTACATTATGTTTCGCATGTTCTTTAGAAAGATAAGAGCCCTTTGGAGTGTTCTTAGTCAGCTCTTTCTGAACGATTTGAGCACTCTCTCTCAATGCTTGTCTTGAAGCCTTATTAGCTTTCTGACCAAGATTTTCAATTTCAATCATCAGCTCTTCATATCCTTTAATTTCAAAACCATCTCTTTTAAGAGACATTACAATCCAACTCTTTCAGCCATGATTGTGATTACTTCATGATTAGTGAAGTCTGGATAAACTTCTTTAATGTCATAGGTTTGATTTTTAAAATGGATATGCATTTTGTTAGTGATCTCTACAGGTATAAAACGGATAGTAAACTTCAATCTATTTTGAGTACCTGAACTAACAGCCGTCTGATAGTCTTTCGCCCAAACTGTGTCTATGTGTGCATAAGCTTTAAAAACAGTCTTATAAACTTCTTTTGATATTCCTTTGTCGTTGATTCTTTGCTTCTCTTGAAATTCAATGACTTGATTCATCTTATTAATATTCATCGTATTCAGCTTCTAGTTCTTTTTTGTAGTGTATGAAATCGACTTGTAAGTGAGATAGGGCATCTCTAAGTCCATAAGTGAGATTGTGTTGAGGTTTATCAACCAGGGGTAGTCTGTTTCTAAAGTAGTGAGCTGTGAGAAGTGCTACAGCTCTTTTGTAGTGAGTGTTTTCAGTGAAGAATAATTCATAAGGCATTGGATCATTGGTTACAGAGTCTTTTACTTTCTGTTTAGCCCAATCTAGATACATTTCAATAACATCATCTTCAAAATCATCTATGACTCTTAAGTGTTTCTTTACTGTTTCTAATTCCATTTTTAAGCACCTTCTTCTTCAGACGGTTGCTCAGCTTTCTTCTTTCTTTTGCGTTGTTTGATTTCTTTAATGAATTCACCATCATGTTTAGCTAAGTTCTTTTGAATCTCTTTAAATCTTTCATCAGAGACTTCCTGAACAGAACTTACTTTGTATACTTCTTTAGAGTGAATGTCTTTAAATTCTTTAAGTACTTCAAACTTCTTCAAACATTCTCATCTCCTTCAATATGTTCATAGTGCTCAGTATTGGACAGGAGCACTATGAATAATGCTGTCCTCATTCAAAATATTATGTTTATGTATTTATTTATTAAGCTTCTACTGGAGCTGTGAAAGTTACTTTACGAACTGCATCAGCATTAAGCTCTTTAACTTGGTGACGAATAGCAACCATCAGACACTCACCGTACTGCATGTAGTTAGTCCACTGTGCTTGATACTGACTACGATCAAACAGTACAACAGCTTCAGCAAAGTTACCGACATACATAGTATCTTGACCAATAAGGTCATCTTCAAAGATTACAACTTCCATACCAAACAGTTGTTTACCTGATGCAGCAGAGATAGAATTCTGAAGCAGATACTGACCATTACCGTCTTTCATCTTGTCAATTGTGTTATAGACTGACTGAGACATGATCATGTGCTTCTTGAATTTTGGTTTCAAATCAACATTAATAATATCCTTAAGTTTATCGAGTGAGTCAGCTTCTACAGCTTCGAAACCATTTGCAATCTCAAGAATATGAGCATTACGAGTGTTAACTACTGCTTCAGAGAGAATGTCTTTAACTAGCTTCTCAGCGCCAATGCCGTCTTCGATAGCTTCACGAGAAACTGGAATATAACCACGATATGTAGCTACTTTGTAATCAATTTCATCCAAAGGCTGAACTCCGAGTTTCGGGTTATCTTGTAGCTCTTGAGTTGTCTGCAATATTGGTGCTGAATCACCTTTGTATACAGGTTTTGTGCCTGCTGGAGTGCTAACAGGTTCAATAGTTACATACTTATCAAGAGATACTACCTCGTCAGTCATATCTTTAACTTCTGTACCAATATACTCAGGAATTACTACTGCACCTGATTCAGTTGTAAGATCCCTTACTTCGTTGTTCATAATAAAGTTCTGAAAATTAGAGCGAACTTCTTCTTTGTTATCTAATACTACTTCCTCAATTACTTCTGTCATTTTTCTTTCTCCTTCGATTTCAATGTTTTCTTGCGCTTCTTCAGTGCCATCGTTACTATCTTCATCAGATTCTTCTGATTCAGTTCTTTCTTCTTTTACTTCTTCTGCTGAAACTTCTTCAGATTTTTCCTCTTCAGGATCTTCAGCTTCTTCTTCAGCTAATTCAGCTTCAAGCTCTTTAATCTTTTCTTGAAGTGCCTGAATTTCTGCTTTGATTTCTTCAGCTTTGCTCAGGTCATCATTCTCAAGAGCTTCATTAGCTTCTTCGAATTTAGCTTCTACCTCACTTCTTAATTCAGTGACAGTCATTATTGTTCTCCTTTCATTTGCATCAACTCTAATTCGAGTTGTAACTTTCTTTTCTGCTGTTCTTTAAGTTGTTCAGCTTCTTTATCTGCCTCTTCGATACTTCTCAAAGCAGGAGCAACATCAGTGTCGCTATAAGCTGGATAAGTAACAGCTGAAACATCAATGATCTTCTTAAATGAGTTCAGTGTTCGTTCATACATCCTTGTTTCTTTGTTGTATCGAACAGAATCACCTTTTTCATCGAGCTCAAAAGCAAATGAGCACTGATTAATGTTTCCAGCCTCAATGTTTTTATAAAGATCTCTTGCATATGTAGTATCAGCAAGCTCAGCTCTAAACTTTAAGCCGACTTCATCAACTTCAAGTTTTAATGTATCTGCTGTAGTTCTAGCTAGAACTAATGAAGGATTATGATCAATTAGTGCTCTAACATCCTCCATGTCAGCATCCTTTAGGGCTTCAGGCGAGATAGTTTCAACAAAGCTAATATCATTGCTTCGAAGAGGATTACTCTTTGTATTAAACTTAAGAGCATAGCCTTCAATAACCATCTTTTCTTGTTCGTTTGATTCAGCTCTGACTTCTACATCAATAAATCTTTTCTCTACATTACTCATCATTCTCACCACCTTCTAAAGTGGCTTCATCTACTGTATTGTTCTGAACTGAATCCACTCTCTTGAGCTGGTATTCATCTATCAAATCAACATTCATATAGTTCAATGATTGAATTCTTCTGTCTCCACCTTCAACTGGAGGTTTGCCAATTTCTTCTCTGGCTTCATTCAGGTCAATGAGACCCATTTCCCAGTCAGCTTTAACAATTTCTCGCTTCGTTTTTGCATCTACATACTTGTAAACATCTGTATTAAATGAAATCTTGTTCTCTTGTCTCATAGCTTTCACATTGAATAGCTTTCTGTTTAATTCACTTTCAAAACTTGAGATATAATCATTTAAAGTATTGATCACATAGTCACTGTTAGCTTGTTCGAGACTCATTGAATGAGTTTCAATCTTCATCTTATGTAAAGGAACACCTAAAACTTGAGCAACTTTCACATCGCTGTGTTTACTCTCATTAATCAACTTGAGTATTTCAGTATCCACTTTGATTGGCTCATAAGAAGTACCATCATCAAGTACAATGACTTTATGAGCATTATCAGACCCAGCATTAGCTTCTTGCCACTTTTCTCTGATAACCTCTTTGTCATCGGCATTTAAGTTACCTTGAACATTAAGAATTGAGCCTGCTTGAGTACCATTTTTAAAGAAGTTAGTGAAGAATCGCTTACTGTGCTTCTCAGTTTCAATCTCTTCTTTCAGAGCAATTAAAGGTGACTTACCGATTAAACCATCTAAAGTAAAAGGCTTAATATGGATCATATCTTCACCATTAACTTTTCTGTTTCCAGAGCCTTTTCCAATCTTTTGAACTTCGTACTCTAGCTCTACTAAATATTTAGTCGTGCTTTTCTTCTTGATATTTACTACTTTGTCATTAGTAATATGATGTAAAGCAACTGGCACACCATTAGAATCTCTTTCTATTTCTGCATAAGAGTTTCCATTCAAAATCGCATTAGCAATTAATATGTATTTCAAATCTTTACCTGTCATCACACTGTTAGGTTCAACATTCAGTAGGTATTCAAGCTCTTCGTTATAGTCATACTTTGAATCTTTAACTTTGATCGGTAGAGCTGATATATCTCCTGCAATTGTTCTGATAGCTGTAAACACTGCACTGTTCTCAATAGCAGAAACAGGGCTGTACTCGACAGCTTTCATCACTTCATTAAAACTACGGAAGGGTGAAAAATCGTTATTCACTGCTTCTCTTTTTTCAAATGCTTTTAATATATTAAAACCTGCCATTAAATTTTAATTCACCCCGTTCTCTTGGGAATTCATATTTCTTTTCTCAATTACAGTATTATTAGTTGAATTGTCTTTTAAGCTATTTTTGAGCTTGATATAGCAATAAAGCTACAGCTATTAACACAATACCTAGTGAGAAACCGAATGCAGTCAAACTGATCGAGTAAATTGTGTAGAGGATTACTCCCATTCCCAATAAAAATAGCAGTGTTATAAATGTGTCTAAGCTAAACACAAATCCAACGACTGCTTGTAGTACTTCTAGTATTTTGTTGTTGAACTTTTCCATGTTATCCTCCTTCTTAAAAGCTAAATTTACCTTTTGCTATTTTCTCTGAGATAGATTCAGGTGCATACTCATACTCTTTAGCTTCTGAAAAAGCGTTAAACAGAGCCATCAGACTATCAATTTTGTCTGTTCTCTTCTCTTTGACTATTCTCAAGTTATTATTGAACTCTTTTACTCTTGCATCATAAATTGCTCTATTGAGCACTGGATTATCATTATGAATAATCTCTTTATTAAATACTGCATATCTGAAGCCTTTGATATTAGGTGACAAGTTCTTATAATCTTGTCTTAACTCAATGAAATCCCATTTGACTCCTTTTCTTTCAGCCGCTTTGATGAAAACATCAATGTTATAAGGATCATATACTATATACTTGATATTTAGATTGTGCTTCTTCTCATATTCAAGTAGCCATTCAATCATTTGTTCATAATCAATGATGCCTGAGAGCTCATTATTCGACATTGTTACATAGCCTTCTTGAGCAAGCTTCATATAATCAATCTTATCTCTCTTAGACTTCACTTCTATATCTTCAACTGTACTGACAAAAGCATGAGTATCTACATACATCTTCTTGTTTTCTAGCATATGAATAAATGAGAAAGCAGATAAGTCATGGATCTTAGATAAGTCCAAGCCGACAAAAGCATCTGTTCCTGTAATATCAATTTGCTTATCTGTTCTACAAGCTTCCCACCTATCTAATGATAGATAGTTTTTCTCGTTTGTTGCTTGCCAGAGATTAAAGTTTTTGATGAGGATCTTAGTAGTTTCACCTTTCTCTCTTTGCTCTTCAATGTCCTGCCTGATATTCTTAAGAATGGTTGGACGATGCTTCTTATTTTCTAAGAGCGGCATAGCTTTCATCCATAAGCCTTCATTCTCTATCTCTTCTTCTGAATCCATCTCTGCACAGAATACAAAGTATCTATCATTCTTTATTTCACCATTTAACAAGCGAGTTATGTATTGATACTCTTCAAACATCGGACTGGTTAAGTTGTCTGAAGCTGTAGAAATCAATAATGTCAAAGGGTTCTCTTGTAGACCCATACCTGTTTTTAATCTCGAATACATCTCGTCATCAGGTACACTAGCTAACTCATCCAGCAGGACTACAGCAGGGTTCTTACCATCTACAGCATCAGGGTTATTACTTAGAGCCATCATTTTTGAATCTGATGGTTTATCTACTATGTCAGTCTTTCTCATCTCTAGTCTATTTCTAAGAGTCTTAGAGTTAGCTTTGATAATATTAAGCTGTCTATAAGCCATATTATAAATCGTCTTCGCTTGGCTCAATGTGTAACTGGATATGTATATCTCTCTGCCTTCCGCAGGTGATTTTCCAAATAATAATTCGTATAGAGCTATACCTGAACTTAGGATCGACTTCCCTTGTTTTCTCGCCATTGAGATATAGGCCTTTGTGAATCTTCTGTTGCCGTCTTTATCAACCCAGCCATATAGTGAACCGACTATAAACTTCTGAAAGAGCATGAGTGGCATTGGCTTCCCTGTTTTAGTATCAGGTAGTTTCTCTATGAACCTAATAACATGTGATGCTTTTTCAGGCTTCCAGTGATAATTCAATACTTTCAAGTTAATCTCATCTAAATGTCTTTTAGCAACTTGAATATTCTTTTTAGAAGCTATAATCTCACCAGAAACTACTTTTTTAGCATACTCTGTCGCCCAGTCATAGTGCTTAGGAGGTCTACCCACTGCTGGTCTTGCTGTAGTCATGATCAATCAACCCCTCTGTAGTCAATGAGGTGGCTGTATTTATCGACTTCATCAGTGCTGTCCTCTGCAAAGCTCATGACAACACAGGCTAACAGTTCCTCATCTTCTGTATTGTTCGCAAGCTTGACTAATTCTGAAAGACTAGTAAATGCACCTTCCACACCGTTTTGATTTTCAAGTACATATATCACTTTCTTCATGATCAATCATCCTCTTCAAAGAGGTCAGCAAATGGATCATCTTCATTTATAGTCGGCTCAATTAACTTCATACGGGAGTTGATAGTCATTCCAAGTTCAGCTGAGATTGCTCTAATCTCTTTGGTGACTTTCAGCATTTCATGGATAGCTGGGTTAGCTTTTCTTTCTTTGAGTGTGCCGTCTGCAAAGTATGTATTGATCATCTCGCCTGTTTCATTGATTTCTTCTTCTAATTCTCTATAAATTGAATAAAGATTACAGTATGTTGCAATAGAGGTTCTATCGAGGTTTGATATAGGGAGGTCATTTAAAAGAGGAGTGATTCTTCGCCATTCAGCTTTAGCTGTTTTATTGAGGTAAACTGGAGGGGTTGTTTGGATTTTTTCAAAATCATTTAATTTATTCTTGATAGCTTCTCGTTGAGCTTTTTCTTCATTTGACTCATTGCGAGAAACATTTAGTTTTCGTTTTCTGCCTGACAATTTGCATCCTTTCCTTTCTTTATATTTTAGTTGTAAACACTGGGTATGTTCGGGTATATTCGATGCTGAGAGAGCGATTTAGAGGCAAGTTAGAAGAGTTAGATGGGTAGTTGTCCAGTTATATCGCTTGTAGAGGCTCTACGAGGGAATTTGTAAATCGTAAACTTTTCGAATCGAGCAATTTTTGCGGGAAACATGCATCGCCGTTTCATTAGAGACTGACCCCTACCCCCTCAATCCCTTGGGGGACAAGGGTTACAGCGTTTCTTTTTTCCACACAAAAAAGACAACCGACTTGTTCAGCCAGTTGTCTTTCTCATTACTATTTCTTATATCTTTTATTGCTTTCTTCAAGTAGAGCATTGCCCTTTTCAATCATTCGTACCACATGTTCTTGGTAAGATTCATTAGTGCCATCGGTAAATACTATTGTATTAACATCTGATTTCACAGCATCAATTCTTTCAGAAAGATTGACATGTATCACTCCAGCTTTATTCATTTGATTGTAATTTACTCTTATCTCACTATCTTTTCCTACAGATACAGTAATGTTATTATAACTTACAATTTTATTTGTCTTCGCATTAGTTGTAGGAAAAGAGCCCACACTATAAGGTATATCTCTATCTCTAAATTCGTCTTCAAATTTCTTATACTCGTTATATAGTTTATCCATTACAACAAAAATTGCCTCTTCTTTCGGCTTTTCAATATTGTCATCAACTTGTAAATTATTTTTTATGGAATCAAATAACTCTTCTCTAATCATTACCATCATCCTTTATAATTTTTCGATAACTAAACTTTCGACAGTTTATAAATTTCTTGATAATTTTTGCTAAAATGAGTATAACCATCTTCATAAGAATGTAAGTTACCTTTTAAAGCATCTTCTATCCTACACATATCAGATGCTCTACTATCATAAATACTACTTCCTATATAGCTTGCTTTATGAGTTTGCAAATATTGTTTAATAACATTTACTGTGTATACTTGCCCCACCTCTAAAGTTTCCGGTATTTCAGATTGCTCCAACACGCTTCAACACTCCTGTTATTTTCATTTCCTTCTTCTAGATTTTCTATTTTTTGGTTTATTATACTGAGTTTTCTTCGTCTTCTCGGCTAAACGCTCTATTTCATCAAAACTTATTTCTCCTGTAAAAACTTTCATTGCTAACTCATTTATCTGTGTATCACTGTTACTCTTTGATTGAACAGTAGATTGAAATTCTATTCTTTCTTTTTCATGCCTATGTTCTTTATCTTTTATTTCAAGCTCATGCTTGTGCTTCGCCTCTTGTTTTTCTAATTCAACTTTATACTTTTCGATTTCCCTTGCATACTGCTTTTCTGCTAATTCCAGCTTAGTTTTGTTTTTATTGCCCATAACCATCACAGTTACAATAGCAGATATAGTAGCTGGTGTTAACGCAATCATCAATTCATACAAATTTCCATCCCCCATTGTATAATATTTACATCTATATTATACAATGGCTATGCAAATAAAAAAAGAAGTCTCTCATTAGAGATGCCTTATCATTCAGTCTATATTAATTACCAATCTACCCTCGCTACTCTTCCACCTTCTGGCTCGTCTTTAATTCCATGATGAGTTTTTGCTATATAATTAGCAATATATTTTACATGCTTAATCATTACTTTATTCAAGTTATTATCTTCTACTCCATCATCAATAGTACGAGCAGGAGCATCTATATACTCTTCTCCCTCGTCCACCCTGTACTCTTCTTCCTCTTGATAATAATAGTTATTTTTATCTAAATATCTTAAAAACAAGTGAGGTAAACCAAATTGAGAATATACTAGAATCCTATACTTATTTGTTTCTGAGTTATCATATTTAAACTCATAACCAAGAATGTTTTCACCCTCAAATCTTACTTCCAGTTTCATGCCCTCATTATCAAAACTTACAAAGTCTTTGCGAATAATATTACTAGATGTCGGTGCTTCATAAAGTAACTCACTTATTTTATTTCCAATAGATTCAAAATCTCTTCGTACAACCTCTTCTTGGACAACTAATACTTCATTCTTTTCCCTTTCAAGTTCTTCTTTCTTACTTTGATATGCTTCATCAAAAATCCTCTTAAAATCCGTCAAACCAATCACCCTTTGTATAATATTGTAAATCCAACTTATATTATACATGACTATCTTCTAACTTCTCAATGAATATTCTCTACTTATTACCCTTCAGCCACCATCTCAGCAACAGCTTCTACAACAAATTTAAACATGTCTTCTTTAGCTTCAGTACTATATACTATCTTGTCATTCAAACTATGTATTTCATACTCTTTCAGCACAGTCTCATTTACTTCTATATTGCCATCCATGTCAAATCTCACTTTAAACTTTTCTACTGTTACTCTCATAGATTCAGTATATAGTTTAACTTTAATGTTATCCCTATCTCCAACTATGACTTCCTTATTTTCATCTATATACTCAGACTCGACACCTTCAATATCCTCTACAATATTTTTAAGTATTTCAGACAACTCTTCTAGATCAGCTCTAACCTTCTCACCTTTTATATGTAATAAACTATTAACCTCTGCTTTCTCTTTGAGCTTAGTATCAAATAGTTCTCTATAATCCACCATTATTTAAGTTTCCCTTTCTTTTCATTCATCTCTATAATTCTATTCAAAAACTCTTCTGATCTTAGTACTCCTGTTACCAGCAATACAGTTATAAAAATAAGCATCAATGCTATTATTCCTGCCCATGCGATAGTCGGTAGAAATACTGTCCACCAGCTGATCTGAATGAAATCAAACAGCCTTAATATCAATAGGAATAGTGTTATCCAGTTTAAAAAACTAATGTGACTCAAACTCATCTAATCAATTTCTCCGTTCCTGATTTTGTACTCAGCTTCTTGATAAGCCATTAAATATTCATCTTCATCTAGCTCATCATACTCATGAACTAATTCTAAATAATCTATAATTTCATCATGTAACTCAGTCACATATTTTAATTTCTCTTCTACACAATAGTGTTTCATGTCATTCTTATTGCTCCTTTCCATAACAAAAAAGTGAGAGAACTTAATCTCTCACCTTATTACTATTAGCTATATTCTCTTATCTATTGTGTCTCTTGTTATGGCATAGCTTACACAGACTAACTAAGTTATCTATATCTAGTCTCTTCTTCCAGTCGTCTTTAACTTCGATGATATGGTGCACTTCTTCAGCAATTTGATAGAGGCCTGCCTGCTCACAGTCTTTACATATCCAGTTATCTCGTCTCAGAGCTTCCTTCCTCTTCTTTCTCCAGCTTGGGCTTCTATAGAAGCTTATGTACTCTCTATCATATTTATTTCTATAATCGTTATATCTCTTATCCACAACTCCCTTATGTTTCTCACAATAAGTCTCTCGTCTCTCTATAAGTTCCCTGCATCCGACTTCATTACAACGCTTCTTTATATTCAACTTCATCGTGCTCACTTTCTATTATGTCTTCAAAGCTCGTAGCATGTACATAACCCTTGGCATTGATGAAGAAGTGAGCAGACTGTCCAGTGGACTCACCTAGAATATTTTCTGAGTATGTACTCTTTGCTTCTGAAGGTTCTACCTTGATCATTTCATTCTCTTCTAAATATGTATGTATGTTGTTATAAATCTTATACAGCACTTTATTACTCACATAGTGCTGACCTTTGACAGCTCTTACAATATGTATCTTTTCTTCAGTGTTCATATCTTTAAGGATCACAATCTCAAAGTCTTCAGTCTCATAGTTTTCTTGTATGATCCTTGTTAGATTTAGTTGCTGATTATTTAAGTTCTCATCACTGTCAGCTATCTTAATGAAGTTGTTCATCACTCTATAAAGATTAGAGCGAAGATCCTCATTAACTGCTTTCTTCTTACCGAATTTTTCAAAGTCTGTTTCAGCTCTCTTAGCTATGTTCTGCATAAACTTGTGATGCTGTGATTGAGTATATCCTGCTTCAGCTAGCATCTCTTTCTTAGTCACTTCAGAGCTCTTAGGTACATAGACTTCTTTAATTTTTTCATAGTAATCCAATTGTTTTTTCGTCAGAATTCTAGACTTGTTCTTTAAAAAGTGCTGTATGTAATAATTGAATTCATAAAGCTTATCTTCATCTATATTGAGATTGAACAATCTGTTCTCATCACTCAGTTCAAACTCATTATCATGCTTTCTATAAGCATCTTGTATAGCATCTAAGCTTGATATATCAGCATGAACAAACACATTCTTACCTTTTGCTTTAGTTTGGATTGAGTCAGGATTGTTCAGTCTGTATAAGCTGTTTTCAATAACTACTTTCAGATATCTCATAGTCTCCATTTGTACCTTCTTGTCATACTTGAAGTCTCTGAAGTCGGGGAATCTTTCACCCAAAGCAGCACAGGCTTCTGTAAGAGCTACTGAATATACTCCGATAAATTCTTCATAGTTGAAGTTTCTACTGTACTTCTTATAGAACTTCAAAAAGTGAGTGAATATAAACACTCTGTAGTCATGTTCATAGCCTTTTTTATTTCTGAATTGCTCACCTGCAAACTTTAATTTTGATCCGCTTAGTGTTTTATCTTTAACTTCTTGCTTCACAAACAGGCTCTCAATGAACATTTCTGCATCTTTACTAATATATTTCTCTTTATTCAATTACTATTCCATTCCTTTTTTCTTTAAGTAGTTCTCTCCCTTTTTTTGTGCTCTGTCGCACTTATTTATAGTTGTATTTCAGCTTTTTATGTAAGCTGTATTTCACCTGTATACTGCTCTCTGAGCCCTCTCCTTCTCATGAGAACAGTTAGTATTATGTATGTGTTAATCGCTCGCTATCGCACTCTGAAGCTATCTAATTAGCTTGTTAATCTTCTATCCAGCTCACAGTACCGAATCCTCTTTTTCTTGTTTGTCTCTTGCTTCTTCTTATGTATTTCAACTCTTCATATTGACTCTTATCGCACTCACCGTAGTTTTCTTCTAATAGCTCTCTCACATAATCATCTTTGAAGATATATACACCGTTTATGATGTGATTGTTCTTTCCTTTATCATCATAGAGTGCTAAAACATGTCCTTTTGTGTTTCTGTAGTACTGAGTTGTACCATCGGAGTTAAAGAAGTCAATTTCACGACTATCGAGTACTGTGACTACCTGACCACTTTTTCTCTTTAGCTTTTCATGAGCAAACTGAGAATCTTTAGTGACATGAACATAATGTGCTACATCTTCATCTCTACTAAGCACAGCTAAATCAACAGCTAAGATTCTGTCGAGATCATCACTCATTTTCACTTCATATTTTTCGTTCAGAATATTCTGAACGACTAACTTAAAAGAAATCTCGGCTAAATTAGATTTATAAGCCGAGTATCCTCGTAAACGCATTATTATTCTGTATACTTCTATCTCTTCACTCTGCAAACTTTGGATCTTATCACTATCTTCGAGTGCTTCTTCTACTCTATTCATGTACTCTTCTAAATATGTATGTATATCTATGATTTCTTTATGTTCTGCACATAGTTCATTGAATAAATCCTGTACAGAAGTCACATTAAATCTATCTGCATCCTTCTTAGTCCTTGGATGCATCATTCTTGCATACTGCATGTCATGAATAAGATTGTTATAGCTAATCTCTTCCACTTTAAACTTGTCTTCTTTGACTTGTGCTACAAAATCATCATAATTTAACTTTCTTACTTTTTCTTTTATCAATTGAGAAACATCCTTTATCTTTTAATGTTTCCCTCCCATGGTTTATAGTCCGATCTCTCCTTCAGACTCTCTTTAAATCAAAATGGCAACTTCTCTATTTGTTCTTCTTTCTTTCTTTGTGCTAAGTGTGTTTGATATTTGAAGTAAGATTCTTCCGAATGAAAATTTTTCTCACCGTCTACGATTTTGTAGAATTCGTTTACCTCTTCCTTCTCTTTAGTCTTTTTTCTAGCATCTTTGCCGCTCGACTTTATTACTCTTACTTCAGCTTCTTCACTTACCTCTTCTTCTAGTAGTCCACATTTTCTCAAGAATTGATCATCAATTTGATAATGATTAGTGAAATTCACACCATTTTCTTTTGTTCTCTTTACCTTAATAATCTTAAGTTCTTCAAGCTCTTCTATATACTTATACAATGTTGTCTTAGAGATCTTCATAACATCTGTGATAATACTTGTTGCTAAGTGCACTGAGTCATATTTTCTTCTAGTTTCAAGAAGCGCATAGAAGTAAACCATCTTAAAGTTGTTAGTCATCTCTAAGAGCTCATCTATTTCATCTAAAGAAATTGGTTCAAATCCTGTCCATCCGTTGTAAAGTGGATCTATACCAATGATGCTTTTTTCTTCGTGAAATATATCTATAATTCCTTTAGCCTCTAATCCTTTTAATGACTTTAAAAGTTTATTTTTATTTCTGCTATTTATCTCTTTTCTTGCATGAAATAGCATCACTTCAAGAGACATGATATAGTCTGTTCTATCTGATACACTTCTACTTCTCTCAAGCAGTATGTAAGCTTCCAGCTCATCTACTGTTAAATGATATTGATTATGTCCTTCTCTGCTATCTGTAAAACAATTAAACATTCTTATAAAAGCTCTATTCTTTCTTTCTGTACTTAATTCCATTTTTATTCTCCTTTTTCTTTTGCAATGAATTTATTTTCAATTAACAGTTCCAATGCTTCTTCAATCTCTTCATCAGTAATGTTGTCGAGCTGTCTAGCAAACTTATACAATTGAACTGGTTCATTTGCTTGTTCTAAGTAGTAATATAAATAGATTGCTAAACAATTGTATGATCTAGAAAACTTCTTAAAGAAGTCTGTATCTATCTCAAAACTATTTATGCTTCTCACTTTAGTATTTGGAAGCTCTAATATAATCTCATTGAGATCTGGCTTCTCGATATACTTAATAACTCTTTTAACTCTCATCATTCTCAGAGTCTCCAGCACATCTTTTAAGTCGGATAAGTCTATATTTGCTTCTTCTAGAAAGTCACTCGTTTTAATCTTTACGATGTTGTTATCACTCAAAGCATATAAATGAATAAGTAAGTAGAATTCTTTTTCATTTAAAAAGTACAAGTCATCTTTATTAAATATATTTTTATCAATGTATAGCTTCATTTAGATCATCCTTTTGATTTTATTTTAGTAGTCCAATTTCTGTTCAAAATTGAGTGTATATTTTTAAGTAGTCCATTTGATGTTTAAAATTGAACAAAAACTTTACTACCCGCTGTATGTCCAATTAATGCTCAAAAATGAACACTAATTGGACATACAACATAAAGACCTTCTACAGAAAGATTTACTCGCCTTCGGCTCAGACAGCGTTCGCTTCGCTCTCTTTTGAGAGCAATCACTTAACTTATCGCTATCGCTCAAGTAAGTGATTGCTCTCATTATTTTTTTATTTATCTCTAAACTCTATTGACTTTATTGCAAATAAGAATTAATATAGTATTATGAATGATTATATGTATTATTTTATAGACACAAATCAATAATCCATTATATCACACTTCACTTCTTATAGCAAGTCTTCTTTTGTCTACGCTCTTTTATGTCTTTAATTATCATTGCACTCTCTTCTGTAAGACTATTAATCTCTTCTAGTATCTTAATTTGTTTCTCATGCTCCTGCTTTATACTTTCAATATTCTTCTCTAGTTTTTCAATACTCATGATTTATAATCTCCTTTTAAATGCTCTATATTCTTCTGTGAGAGCTTTATATTTCTCTCTATACTTAAACTACTCATTTAGCATTGACAGCTCTACAAATCGACTTGAGGATAGCTGGATTAAGCTTATGATCTTTCTTGTAGTACTTTCTCATAGAGTTGATTAATTTGTTCTTGTCTAATGCTTAACCTATAAAAATACTTTCTGATCTCTCTAAGAGAATTTCTAGAATAATCATGCTTACCTGTCTTCCAGCTGACAAAAGTGTTGTAATTCAATCCGATACCCTCTGAGACTAATCTCAAATTTGGCTTGTTAGAGAGTTCGTACCATTCGTTGAATAGTCTTCTTAGAACAGCGTTCTCTGCTTTTATTGCGTAGTTCATTTATCTTTCATCCTTTCTAACTAATGATTATTCGTTTAGTTTTACATAAAAAAACCACTCAACATTTCTGCTGAGTGGAAAGGAATTAAATTTAATATGAGAGCTTATAGCACTTCTTCTGCTACTGATATACTATTAGTTAAATTGTCTTATTAGCTCTCTCATCTATAATGCCGGGAATAGGCAACATTTTTCCGAATTTTAAATGCCTCTCACTATACTGTATCAATAAGTCTGGTTTTAGAAAGAGTTTGTCGTAAATCGGGTGAAAAGAGTAATATTACAATGAATTTTAGAACGCTTGTCTATTTTATATAGACAAGTGTCAAAAAAGTACCTCTCACTATACTGTATCAATAAGTCTGGTTTTAGAAAGAGTTTGCGTGGTTTTAGGTCAGAAAGTGTAATATTACAATGAATTTTAGAACGCTTGTCTATTTTATATAGACAAGTGTCAAAAAAGCACCTCTCACTATACTGTAGCATTAAGTCAACTTTTGGCGAAGGTTTGTCGTAATTCGGAGTGAATAGTATAATATTACAATGGGTTTTAGAGTTCTTGTATGTTTTATATAGACAAGTATCTAAAAAGCACCTCTCACTATACTGTAGCATTAAGTCAACTTTTGGCGAAGGTTTGCGTGGTTTTTGGTCAAAAAGTGTAAAAAGTTTATGAATTTAGAGATGCTTGTATAGAAAAAACATACATATAGTAAAAAGTAGCTACTCAAAGTAGCTACTAAATAACTTATTTTATGTGATTAATCTACTAGATACCAAGCTTCTGCTTCCATATAATCGTCAAATTTAATCAAGAATGACTCTCCTTCTGGAGCAGGTCTCGCTACTTTACCAGATGCACTCCCACCCTCGTAAATATTTCCTGACTGGAAGTCATCATCTAATACAGCCATCTCTGAAGGTGCTTGAGATCCATCTTCATGATAAATTCGTATATCATCAGAAACAAACAGAGGTGTGTCAGTATCTTCAAATTCTGTTAATTCATAAGATAAATCAAATACAACCCACTCATAACCTTCTTCTTCATATGGTTCATAGTAAGAATATTCACCCTCCATTTCATCAAGAGCTTCCTGACCTCTTAAAACATTATCAATCGTTACACTGGCTGTACCAGTGAGCTCTTCACCTTCATCATTATAGGTCACTACGCTAACCTCAGCCGTTTCTCCTAGTGCTAAAGGGTTACTTCTACTACTATCATTACCTGCACTCTCAGAGTCTTCAGAATCGCCTTCTGAACTATCTGTAGACTCTTCTGATGCTACATCACTAGTATTATCTAATTGCTCTTGTAAGTCTTCTACTTGAGTCTGTAACTCTTCATTTTCAGCTTGTAATTCTTCATTCTCAGCTTGTAATTGATCTACTTCCTCAGAACTTCCTGAGCTCTCAGCACTCTCTGAAGACTCTTCTGCTGTCGTTTCTTCTGTGCTCTCTTCTTCATTAGTAGTGTCTTCACCACATGCTCCGAGAAGCAGAACTGTTGAAAGCCCGCCTGCAAGTAAATATTTTTTCATAGTTAATTATCTCCTTTAAATTATATTATCTTTACTTCATTTGAATTTCTAATTACTATTACCAATTTAGTATTAAATTACCAGATTATTCTTTATAAGTATTATATCTTACTTAAATATTGAATTCTAGTACCTTTAATTTTAGTTTTATATTTATCAAGAAAAATATTTCACTTACTTTAGTCACGAAGAGCTTCGACTAAGCATACAGCTCAAATAAACTATACATAAGAAAACTCATCTTTAACAGCTATGTTCAATGCTGTCTGATAGACATAGCTATACATATTCTTCACAGCAGAATACTTCTGAGGATTATGTCTATGATTCTTAATAGCTAAGATCAAAGCGTTTGTTGCTCTGTACATCCAGTCTACTATGTGTTCTGAGCCAAACTCTTCTCTACCCTTGTAAACCCTCAAAGCGTTACTCATTGAGTTATAGAGTCTTGTGACAGTAGCAGAATCAAAGAATTTAATCATATATTCGCCTAGTCGAGTCGGGATAAAGGAAGGCACAACATCTTTATAGCTTAAATTATACTCACGCTGTGCATCAGAACTATTGGGTACTACTGAATTATTGTATTTAGATTTAGAAAAGGTAGTGTTTGTTTTCTTTAATCGCTCTCTAAGTCGCTCCCCTGCTGTGTCCTGAGAGTTGTTACGAGTAGACAAATCCGAGTGGTCATCTTCTTCTATATACTCTTTAATGATGAAAATAGAAGCTCCGAATCCTCCCCTAATCTTCCTGAAGCAATGGACTTTCTCAATGATTTCTAACTCTACTAATACATTTAGATTGCGTTGTACAGTTCTTTTAGACACATCTAATAAGCCAGCTAAAGTATCTAGCTTTAGATAGCTTGCTCCAAGGTATTTACATGAATACTGTGCAAGAACAGTAAGAAGTTTATACTGAGTATCATTAAGATTATTATTTTTAACATGAAGTGATACATGATGATTCATTTCTTCAAGAGATTCAAAATTGATATACTGCTCCAATTTGAGGGTGGACATGATAGTTTGCTCCTTTTGAGCTCATGACCTACCACTTGATTTATAAGCAGTTAAATAGTACACTAAACTTGTCTAGGGCTTGTGTTTGCTACTTTTTTAGTGGTGGGCACGAGTTTTTTTTATTTTACATATCTTCTGTGTGATCTAATATTTCTTCTAGTTTTCACTTTGTTTTCTTTCAAAATATTTAGAGGTGAGTGCTTCGCTTGATTCCGTATGTTCTTCACCTCATCTATGTGCAGATAGATTTCTGTGACTGATATATCTGAGTGACCCAAATAATATTGAAGTGTTTTTAATGATCCTTTTTGCTCCATAAAAGCAGTTGCCGCTGTATGTCGGAACATATGATTAGTGATATGTTGCTTCACACCTGCTCTTTTCAGACACTTCTCTAAGTGAGCACCAAATGAATCTCGCTTGAGAGGATTACCAACATTCGTAAGGAATATTCTCCCCTCATTCTTAGTGAAGCTCTCATTGTGATCTAATAGCCTATCTACTAAATCAATTGTCTTCTGAGACACTGGTACACTTCTGAATAAGCTATTCTTTGTTTTGTTGAAAGTAACGATATTTCTATCAAAATCAATATCATCTTCAGTAAGCTCTAATACTTCACTTACTCTTCCGAATGATTCTAAAAATAAATGAATCGCTGTGAGCATCCTTAAGTCTGTGTAGTATCTTTCATCCAAAGATTTGATTAGTTTATTCAGCTCACTCGGTTTGATCACTTTAGGACTCTGCTTTTGATATTTCAGCTGGTTAATATCTCTGAATACATCGTGTTTAGACTTGATGTAACCCAGTTCTAGAAGGACTGTGTAAGCTCCTTTTGTGAGTGTGAGGTAGGTATTCACACTTCTGCGAGCTAATCCAACTTTGCTACTTCTATTCTTATCTCCTCTGAAATGAGGTTTGTCATTCAACAAATAATCTAAGTAGTCGTATGCATCCTCAATTGTTAAGTCTTTTACATATCCATCATCAAAGAAATAAATGAGTTCATTCAACGCTTTGATATAGTTATCTGCTGTTTCTTTTGAGGTTGTACCCAATTTCTGAGAGTAGACAATTTCTTTCATATCGCTAAATCTAATGGCAGCTGGCTTCTTTGATTTTCTTCTTTTTAAAGACAAAAAAATCACTCCTCATCAAAAATTTGATAAAAAGTGATTAATTAGTAGATTGTACAACCCCAACTTTTAGTAGTAGAGATTGCACAACCTTGAATATAAGAATTTTCCCTTGTGAACAATTCACAATATACTACCTAACCCCTTGGTATATCAGCAATCCTCATCACATCTCTAACTATTTCAATCTCCTCATTCGTCGGGATGATGAGGATCTTCACCGGGGAATAAGGATAGTTGATGAATTTTTCCTTGCCTCTCACATCATTCAGTGATTTATCGAAATAAACACCCATGAACTCGAGGCCTTTCAGCACTTTTTCGCGTATTATGTCGGAATTCTCGCCGACGCCTGCCGTGAAGATGATCGCATCAAGTCCGCCCATCCTCGTTGCATAGGACCCCATGTATTTGTGGATCCGTTCGCCGAAGACATCCAGTGCGAGTTCGGCACGCTGATTGCCTTTCCTCGCCTCTTCTTCGATATCGCGGAGGTCGCTTGAAAATCCGCTGACCCCGAGGAGGCCGGATTCTTTATTCAGGACGTTCAGCACTTCCGTTGCGGTTTTCCCGGTCTTTTCCATGATGAACGGGATGAGCGCGGGGTCCAGGTTCCCGGAGCGGGTCCCCATCGTGACGCCGGCAAGCGGCGTGAAGCCCATGGACGTGTCTATCGACTCCCCGCCCTTCACAGCTGCGATGCTCGCGCCGTTGCCGAGGTGGCAGCTGATCAGCTTCAGTTCCTTCAGCGGCCTGCCGAGCATCTCACTTGCCCTCTGGGTCACATACTTATGGCTTGTGCCGTGGAAACCGTACTTCCTGATGCCGTATTCCTTGTAATAATCGTAAGGCAGACTGTACAGATATGAGCTTTCCGGCATCGTCTGATGGAAGGCGGTGTCGAATACCGCCACATGGGGCACATCCGGAAGGTGCTCCATAAATGCCCTGATGCCCATCAGGTTGGCCGGATTATGGAGCGGTGCGAGTTCACTCAGGTTCTCGATCTTCTCCACCACTTCATCCGTAATCAGTACAGAGTCATCAAAACTCTCACCGCCGTGGACCACCCTGTGGCCCGAGCCGACGATCTCATTGATGTCGGCGACCGCACCATGTTCAACCAGCTCTTCCAGCATGAGGTCGACCGCTTCTTCATGCGTCTCAAAATTCCGGTTCCTGGTTATCTTCTCACCGCCGACCGTAATGGTGAACACACCATTATCCATGCCGATCCGTTCGACCAGCCCTTTGGCGATCTCAGTTTCTTCGGGCATTTCAAAAAGCTGGAATTTGAATGAGGAGCTTCCTGCGTTGACCGCTATAATTTTAGCCACATTTTCACCTACTTTTTCTTAACAGCATATTTATCGTGCCATGCATCCGTCCTGTCGAGGAACAATTTCATCTGTTCCGCGTTCTTGAAATCAGGCACATCTCCGAGGAGCACTTCAATGTCCTCAATTGGTTTATATCCTTTTTTCAGGACAATAATCGATTTATGCATATTTTCCGTCTTAAACAGCGTATCCGGCAGGTTCAAAAACATCAGCAGCGTCGCTTCCGTCGATATATACTCTTTAATCGTCTCATTGTTTTCTTCCAGGATGTTCGAAGGTACGACGAAGATGCCGATGCCGTCCTCTTTCACGTAATTCATTGCCGCTTCAATCATCAACAGATGTGCAAAGCTCCTGCCTTCTTTGAAGGCAGTTGTAAAACCTTCAACATCGAGCGGATAATATCCGATCGGAAGGTCCCCGACGGCGATGTCCATATCACTCAGCATGGCAGGTTCGATGATGTTCTGAGGATAGATGTCCATCGGGACTTTGAGGAATTCGCATAATGCGACATTGAATCTTGCAAGCACGGGATCCACTTCCGCGCCGTACAGGTTCACGTTTTCTGCATGCTCCCTGATCGTCATGGACAGATGGCCGGTGCCGCTGCCTGCATCAAGTACATTGATTCCATCCTCCTCTTTGAAGAGCTCGACAAGGTGTGCAATCAGGTAGCCGATCGAGTCCGGCGTGAGCTGATGGTTCGGCTGCACGCTTTCTTTATTCAGCTGGTAAAGGTATGCAAACTGCACACCCTTCCGCATATCCGAATAGGCGTACTTGCCTTCATCAATATCGATGGACAGCAATGCTTCAGACATCGCTTCGATCCGCGACATGTCACTGTTTTCCTTTAAAACTGCTTCAGTCTGATCTACAATCAGCTGATAAACTTTCTCCAAATCACTTTTCGCCATTATATCCCCACTTACATAAAAGATGGACTGTCCATTGCCGGACAGTCCTTTTCACACATTATATTACATTTTATAAAGATTTCAAAGCATCAACAGCTGCGTCATAGTCCGGCGCTTCCGTGCCTTCGGATACATATTCCGCATGGACAACCTTATCATTTTCATCGAGAACGAACACGCTGCGTGCCTGCAGCCTGAGCTCATCCATCACGGTGCCGTAATTTTCACCGAAGGAAAGGTCCCTGTGGTCGCTTAAAGTGATGACATTATCGAGGCCTTCCGCTGCACACCATCTCGCCTGCGCAAAAGGCAGGTCATTCGATATCGTCAGAATGACCGCATTATCGACTGATGACGCATCCTCGTTGAACTTCCTCGTCTGTTTTGAACACAGACCCGTATCGAGTGACGGCACCACGCTGATCAATTTCTTTTTACCTTGATAGTCGGAAAGTGTGACTTCCTCAAGGCTGTTGTTCAAAACCGTGAAATCAGGCGCTGTGTCGCCGACTTTCACTTCTTTCCCGCTGAGTGAGACCGGATTGCCTTTAAACGTGACTTCTGCCATTGTACAAATCATCCTCCTGGTAATTATGTCGTTCATCTTCGATTATACGCGCTTTGATCTCTTTTTTGTACAGATTGAAACTGTTCTTCACCACATAAGTATCCGCGAAGTAATCATGCAGGCCGATCCTCCGCTCGGTGAAGAGCGCAACAAGGTACGGCAGGTACCATAATGTATTGTTGATGTATCTGCCGACGAGCTCACGGAATATCACCTGGGACAGTGAAAGTTTTTCCGAGTCCCTGCCCACCACCGTGATGCCGGTGATCATTTTCCCGAGCGTCGCCTGTGCAAAGTACGTCATGAGTATGAAGTACAGGTAATAAAGGAGCCCCGTGGCGATGTTTGCCACACTCAGCATCGGTGTCAGGAAGTATACATCCCCCACCCCTGCCAATTGGAGGACCGGATGGATGATGATCTGGCTGAGCCCCCATATCGCAAGGCCGTCAATGATGAATGCCACGGCCCGGCTCAGAAAGGAGGCAGTCGACATGTAATCGAGCTTATCCGCCCATGTGTCGCGTTCAGGCTCATATCGGATGCTTTCATTTTGTGCGTTTTCCATACTGTCCCTCCTTATCTTTCATACAGGTACATCGGCTGAAGACCCTGGCGGTTATTGATCAGGTTTTCCATGCGTGCAATATCATTGCGGCCGGTGATGTCGCCGATCAGGCTGCCCAGGCCGTAATTCAGGTTGATGCCGGCGAAGTTCGTCGCGTAGCCATATTCGATGATCTGCGGGTTGCCGCCGATCTCTTCCTTCAATGCGGCCGTCGCATCTTCGATGTAGCCGATCTGATCGACAAGCCCGTTATCCAGCGCATCTTCACCAAGGTAGATTCGGCCGTCTGCGATGTCCCTCACTTCGTCCTCGCTCATGCCGCGGCCGTCTGCCACGACCTGGACGAAGTCATCGAACATGCTGTCGACCATGCCCTGGACATATTCGGTCTCTTCTTCGGTCGGTTCCCTTGTCGCACTCAGCATCTCTTTCATATCACCGCTTGTATAAGTGTTGAATTCGACACCCAGATCTTCAGCAAGCTGTTCGAAGTTCAACGACTGCATGATGACGCCGATCGAGCCGGTCATGGTTTCATTCGAAGCAAATATCTGGTCGGCCGGTGCAGACACATAATATCCTCCCGAGGCAGCCATGCCGCCCATTGAACTGTAGATGATCTTGCCGGCTTCTTTTGCTTCTGTAAGGTATTTATGTACTTCAGCTGATTCGTACACCCCGCCCCCGGGTGAATCCACATTCAAAAGGACAGCCTGGACTGTATCGTCTTCAATGATCTGCTTCAATGATTCGATCACAAGCTGGTGGTTATATTGGTCCGGTGAAAACATGCCGGGTTCGCTGCCCGTGTCGATGATCGTCCCTTCAATATTGATCATGGCGATCTTACTGCCCGGATCCCCCTGTTCAACGACCTGCGCCGGTGGGAAGTCTCCGCCCGCAAACTGATCGAAGGTCTCCTGGAAGTCACTGGCCCATAAATTCGTGAAAATCGAAAAGAATATGCCGAAAACGAGCAGTGTCCCCGCAATGACTGCAGCTATTATACGTTTCATAATCTCACTCCCTATTATTTAATCCTATTCCCTTTTTATGATAACATATAGATGATCGATTCAAATAATATTTGAGGGGTGGCACACGTGGAGCAATTTAAGAATGTTTACTTCTTCGACCCTTTCGGTAAGGATACGGAAAGGATCAGGAAAGACCTGGTCGAAGTCTTCAAAAATATGGGTATCAGCACTGTCGATTCAAGTGCGGAGGCGGACCTGATCGCTTCAATCGGAGGGGACGGCACGTTCCTGCAGGCCGTAAGGAAGACCGGGTTCCGGAATGACTGTGTCTATATCGGCATCGCAATCGAAGAAGATGACTATATGTATGTGGATTTCAGCTACAAAGAGAGCCGCATGATCGAAGAGGCGCTGACTTCCGAGGAGACCCATGTGCGCAATTACCCGACCATCGCAGTGAAAATCAACGACAACCAGGAAAGCTACTGCCTGAATGAATTCACGCTGAGGTCAAGCATCGTGAAGACGATCATGATGGATGTCTACATCGATGACTTTCTCTTCGAGCAGTTCCACGGGGACGGCATTCTGGTGTGCACCCCGACTGGTTCGACCGGCTACAACAAATCCCTGGGCGGCGCCGTCGTCGACCCGCTGCTGAAAGCGATTCAGGTCACGGAACTTGCGAGCGTCAACAACAACAAGTACAGGACGCTCGGCACGAGCTTCCTGCTCAATAAAGACCGCCCGCTCACGCTGATGATCGATAAGAAGCGTGATTACTACCCCATCATGTCCCTCGACAATGAAGCGCTCAGCCTGCAGAATACCGAAGAGGTCCAAATACGCGTCTCCGACAGGGTCATCAAGACATTGAAGCTCCCGAACAACACTTTCTGGCACAAAACGCAAAGAAACTTCCTGTAAACCAGGAAGTTTCTTTTTTATAACAGTTCCCCGAATTCCTCGGCTTCTTCACTGTTCTGAGTATATGTTTCTATTCCCGAGAGTGCCTTCTCGATCAATGGACCGAAATCCACTCTCTCTTCGAACTTCCTGACCTTCTCAAGCGACGGTTTCGTTTTCGGCGACTTCGGCTTGAAGATCGTGCAGCAGTCCTCATAAGGGAGGATGGAAGTTTCATAAGTCCCGAACTGCTTCGCCATATTGACGATTTCATTCTTCTCCAAAGTAAGCAGCGGCCGGAGCACCGGCATGTTCGTCACTTCGTTGATCGCATGCATGCTCGTCAGCGTCTGGGAGGCGACCTGTCCGAGGTTCTCCCCGTTGATCACCGCTTCCGCCCCGGTCGCCCCGGCAAGCTTTTCAGCGATCTTGAGCATGACGCGTCTCGTCGACGTCATTGACAGATTGTCCGGGATGCGGTCGTACAAAGTCGTCTGCAGCTCGGTGAATGGCACGATATGCAGTTTGATGTCATATCCCGTCCGTTCACTCATGATATCGACGAGCTTCTTCACTTTCTCAGTGGCTTCAGGGCTTGTATAAGGCGGTGAATGGAAGTGCACCGCTTCGATTTCAACGCCCTTTCTCATGACATCGAGTCCCGCGACCGGGGAATCTATCCCCCCGGAGAGCATCAAGAGCCCTTTGCCGCCGGTGCCGAGCGGCAGTCCGCCCAGGCACTGCACAGTGTCATGGTACATATAGACTGCATCCTGCCGCACTTCCGCAGTGATCGTATGGTCGGGCTTCCTGACGTTCACAGACAGGTGGTCCGTATTTTTAAGCACATGGCCGCCGAGCATGTCCTGGATATCGAACGTCTCAAGATGGAAAGTCTTATCGGAACGCTTCACTTCTATCTTGAAGGTGCGGCCCGTCCCGAAATCTTCTGCAAACTGCAGGGCAGTCTCCTTCATCGCCTCTTCGGACTTTTCAATCTTCACCACCGGCGAGACGCTGAGTATCCCGCTGATATGCTTCAATTTTTCAATGACCTGATAAGCATCTGCATCCAGCAGATCGATGTAGCCCCGGTCCCTCGTCGTCTTTATATGGACATCCATACCATCGAGCGCCCGGTTGAGACGCTTCCTCAAAGCGCTGACAAACATTTTCCTGTTCCGGCTCTTCAAAGTCATTTCACCGTAGCGGATTAATATATGATCGTATTTCATTTTAAAACATCTCCTATTTCTTCGTATACCTCTTTCAGCGACCGGATCAGCATTTTGACGTCCCGGTGTGTGGTGTCTTTAGACATCGAGATCCGTATGCTGCCGTCGATCACCTCTTTATCCACGCCCATGGCAGTGAGTGTCTCGTTCGACGTGGCGCGCTTTGAAGCACAGGCGCTCGTCGTCGATACCATGACATTTTTCTCCGAGAGTGCATTGACGACGACTTCACCTTTCGCCCCCGTGAATGAGAGATTGATGATATGCGGGACACCGGACGGCTGGATGGTGATGGATCTTAAAGCTTCCATCTCTTCCCTGATCATGCGGTTGAAATCCTTGAGCCTTTCCTTATCATTACTCATGCCTTCAACAGAGAGCCTCAAAGCTTTCGCCATTGCCGTGACCGCCGGCAGGTTCACCGTCCCGCTCCGTATATCGAATTCATGGCCGCCGCCGTAATGGATCGGTTCTGCAGCCTTGATCTCCTTCAGCATCAGTGCCCCTGCACCTTTGACACCGTGGAATTTATGGGCGGATATGCTCACTGAATCCACACCATCATAATTGAAGCGGACCTTGCCCACCGCCTGGGTGGCATCAACATGGAAGTGGACCTTTGGATAATCCGTAAGTGCTTCCCTGATCTCTTCCACCGGCTGTACGGAACCGATGATATTATTGACTGCCATGACGGTGACCAATATGACATCTTCATCGAGCAGTGACTTCAGATGGTCGACATCCACCCGGCCTGCTTCAGTCGTCCGGATGAACTTCACTTTGAAGCCTTCTTTCTGATGATGGTCGAGGATGTTGATCACGCTCGGATGCTCGAGCTCGCTGACGAGGATGGTGCGGCCGAACCGCTTCTTCCTCCTCAACATGCCCTGCAGGGCGATGTTATTGCTTTCCGTCGCACCGGATGTGAATACGCACTGGTAGTGCGGCAGCCCGAAAACCTGAAGAATCTGCTTCCTTGAAGCTTCCAGAAGTTTCGCACTGTCCCGCCCGGCTTTATGGATGCTTGCGGTGTTGAAGTAATATTCTTCGTTCACTTTATTGAAAGTATGCATCGCTTCTGCATACGGTTTTGTTGTGGCGGCATTATCAAAATAATGCATCCAATTCTCTCCTTCCATGGAAAATGACTTAGAATATTAATATTCTAAGTCATTTCGGCCAACTTATAGATTCACTTTTCGTCATAATCGTTTTCAATCTTCCGGGCGGCGCCGGGTTCCACTTTTTCAAGCGCACCTTTGATGATTTCAAGGGCACGTTTGTATCTGCTCTCCTTGAACATCCGCTCGGACTCGCGTATCTGCGCATCGAATGCATGATCGTCCCTGCGGTATCTGTTACCGTATTGTATCATGATTTCGGTGAGTTCCGCATCTCTGAGCAACTCATAGGCTTCCTGCTCGAACTCGTTCAAATCCATCACCGTCTGATTCACTTTATCCTTGATGTACTGGACATTCAACGGACGTTTGCTGAAATAGTCCTCGATCTTACGATGATTGATATCCAGCTCGTTTTTGATGATGATGAACCGTTCCGGGACTTCAGGCAGGTTTGAAGTCACAAGTTTGCGGTAAACCTTCTCTTTTTTGTCATGGATATAAATTGTGTTCTCTTTTGCCTCTTCGGCATCTTCCCTTAAGTTAATGAGATGTTCCTGGATTTTCTCCTGCTCGTCATTGATCTGCAGAATCTGATCCTTGATATGTGAAATTCTGTTTTCAACTTCGCTGAACCTTGCGTTCGTCTTCGATGTCTCCGTCACGATCTCATCATATACATCCACAAGGCTTTCAATCTCATGTTCGAATTTCTGCACTGAATGGATGTCAGCATCATTGATATAAAACTGATCCTTCAAATACTCGATCTCTGTTCTGAGCGTGTAGTTCGAAGTCCTTGCATGGAACAGCTCATCGGTGATGAGCGGCTGATCCTGATCGACTTTGATCTTCGCCTTCACTTCAACTTCGATCAGCTCGAGTATATCGTCGACCTGTGTGTTGATGTCATCCAGTATTTTACGCGCCTCATCCAGATCCAGCCTTGAAATCAAAGGCTCGACAAGATTCAGCTTGCCTTTCAGCGTGGATAGTTTGCCTTCGACCTTGATGTGGTCGAGGTCGTACCCTTCCGCCTTCAGATCACGGCAGCCGAACCGGATCTCCTGGAATTGTGCCGGCAGGTCTTTTTGGACTTCCCTGATCAAAACAGGGATATCATCCATATTCTCCTTCAGTGTCCGGAGATCGCTGCGCACATCTTCAATATGACGCCCCGCACTGACGTAGTTGCCGTCGTTGATCATGACATCATATTCCTTGATTTCAGGTTCAAAGCTGTCGATCAGCTCTTCAAGCGGCCCGCTGGCGTCGCCGAACTGATACGCACTGGCAAGAACATCACGCTTTGCCTCCCTGTGCAGTTTTTCAGCTTCCGCCCTTGCGATCGCTGATTTTTCACTCATCTGAACCAGTTCATCGATTTCCGATGTCAACTGGTCATATTTGGACTCGACCCGGGCAATCCCGGTTTCGCCCTGTTTCACTTTCTCATCACTGGCACCGAATTTGAATTTTTCAAGATCTTTCTTTGCTTCCGAAAGCCTGCCTTCAGAGGTATCAAGTGAATCTTTGAGTGAAGCCTGCCATTCTTTCTGCCACCCGGTGTACAGCTTTTTAGCCTCACCGTGAAGGTTCAAATCTTTAACTTTGAATAATTCATCCTGGAAAGGAAGTGCTTTGACATCTTCCAATTTATTGAACTTATTATTGATATCTTCCAGTTTAGTGTTTCTTATGTAAAAAACGACAGCAACTGAAATTGCTATTAGTACAATGATCCCGATAAGTAGATAGACCCACATACGCTTACCTCCTACATATATTATCAATTATAGCCTAAAAGCTTGAAACAAAAAACATATAATAATATAATTTATAATTAATTTGATGAATGAAGGGTGATTGACATGATTACAGAAACAAATATTACAGATTACAGAATGCTGAACAAGACTCTTGAGAGCCTCCTCGAAGATGAAACGAACAGGATCGCGAACCTCTCCAACGCTTCAAGCCTCCTCAACCAGACTTTGAAAGATATCAACTGGGCGGGTTTCTACCTTTATGAGGAAGAATCCGATCAGCTTGTCCTCGGACCTTTCCAGGGGCTGCCTGCATGTGTCAGGATCGATAACGGAAAAGGCGTCTGCGGCACGGCATTCAGGGGCAATGATGTGTTCGTCGTCGACAACGTCCATGAATTCCCGGGGCATATCGCATGTGATGCCAACAGTAATTCAGAAATCGTCGTCCCGATCTATAAAGATGGCGAGCCCATTGGTGTGCTTGACATCGACTCCCCTGTCTTTGACCGCTTCAGTGAGGAAGACCGCCTTGGACTGATCGAATTCGTAGAGGTATTGAAAAAATACATCTGACACCCTTGACTTATACATAGATAATATGTAGAATATACTATTGTGTAAATGAACGGATTAAGTAGCTTACAATCATCATGTGTCCGTATGTGGTTCCCATCAGTTGGTGTGTTGTGTAACCAATGCTATGAGGCGAAGGCACTTAAAATCATATACCCATATGGGCGGTTGTTACCTTATGATGTTTATTGCATAAATAAAACACAATAAGGAGGAGTCAAAATGGCTCGTTTTACAGGTTCAATTTGGAAAAAGTCCCGTCGTTTGGGTATCTCCCTGACAGGCACAGGCAAAGAGTTGGAACGTCGTCCGTACGCACCAGGTGACCACGGTCCGACGCAAAGGAAGAAAATTTCGGAATACGGTCTTCAGCTTCAGGAGAAGCAGAAGCTTCGTTATATGTACGGAATCAACGAACGTCAGTTCCGCACGATTTTCGAACGTGCAGGCAAACTGAGAGGTGTTCATGGTGAGAACTTCATGATCCTCCTCGCATCACGTCTTGATGCAGTCGTTTATCAGATGGGTCTTGCGCGTACACGCCGTCAGGCACGCCAGCTCGTCAACCACGGTCACGTCACTGTTGACGGCGGCCGCGTCGATATCCCTTCCTACCACCTGAAACCAGGTCAGACAATCGGACTTCGTGAGAAATCACGTAACCTCGACATCGTCAAAGAAGCAGTTGAAGTGAACAACTTCGTACCTGACTACCTGACTTTCGACGAGGAAAAAATGGAAGGTACATTCGTACGTTTCCCTGAGCGTTCTGAACTGCCTGCTGAGATCAACGAACAGCTTATCGTTGAGTACTACTCAAGATAATAGGTAAGATTCTTTTAAAAGGCTTATGCCCATCGGATTTTCGATGGTGCATAGGCCTTTTTTTGATGGACCGGTGCCGTTCCGGGAACCCCTGCCATGATAAGTATTCTTTTTAAATATATATGTTTGTGATATATTTAATCTGTATTAATATTTCAATTTTGAGGGGTGAAGTCATGGATTTTAAGAAGTATTTGATGGCGGGCGGCCTTTCGCTTGTACTCGTACTCGGCGCTTGCGGCGGCGGTGAAGAGGGTGCTGAGGAGTCCGAGGAACCTGCAGCTGAAGAGGAGACGACTGAAGAAGACAGCGGCGCTTCAAGCGGGGATGTGGATGCAGAAGGCATCGCCCAGGCCACGTGTGCTTCATGCCACGGTGAAGACTTTTCAGGCGCTGTCGGTCCGGCCCTTGCAGGCACCGACCTCAGTGAAGAAGAGTTTACCGAGATTGTAAGGAACGGCGAGGGCTCCATGCCTGCTTACAGTGAAGACCACATCAACGATGAGGAATTGTCTGCACTATACACTTACTTCAGTGAATACTGATGAAAAAAACCGTCCTTCCGGACGGTTTTTTGTTATTTCACTTCACGCACTTCTTTTATCAGATTAGGGAAAATCGAAAAGCCGTCGACTTCCATATAAGACTTCTTATGGGCAGCCGCCACTTCAAGTTCCCGCTTCAAAGTTTCCGCCGTATGGCTTTCAGTTTCCAAAGTCTCTTTTTTCCCCGACTTATAAACGATTTCAATTTTAGACATGTTCTGACCTCTTATCTTTAAAATGTAATATCAATTTTACCACAAATATTACAGGACAGTGAGGATTATCACTGCCCGGCTTTCAGTTTAACGAGCGTATCGACCGCACCCTGGCTCATCGCTTCGATGCCGTACTTGAAGGCGTCCTCATTCAATCTGAAAGAAGGGTTGTGGAGCGGCTTCTGCCCTTCCCCGACTGATGTCCCGAGCCAGTAGTAGACTCCCGGATATTTCAGGAGGAACCTGCCGAAATCTTCACCGGCAAGACTCGGCCTGACTTTTGGCAGTGCAGCCTCCCCGTATAATTTCGAAATGGTCTCATGCATCTGATCCGCCCACTCTTCTGAATTGATGGTGGCGGGATAGCCGTCCAGGTATTCGATGTCGACGGATGCGCCCATCGCCTCGGTCACATTATTGACGATTTTATGGAACCTTTCCTTCACCATCTCTTTAGTTTCATTGGACTGTGTCCGGATCGTACCGACGATTTCCGCCGTCTCCGCGATGACATTGTGCTGCGAACCCGCCTGGAATTTTCCGACGGTCACAACCGACGGTTCGAAAGGATCGGCATTACGGCTCACGATCGTCTGCAGCGCATTGACGACCTGGGTGCCGACTACGATCGCATCCACCGTATCATTCGGCATGGAGGCATGGCCCCCCGACCCTCTGATCACCAATTTAAAACGGTCCGAATTCCCCATGACCGGCCCGGCCATCACACCGAACTGGCCGACCGGGAGACCCGGCCAGACATGCTGTGCAATCAGCACATCCGGCTCCCGTCCGTCGAATATGCCCTCATCCATCATACGCTGTGAACCGCCGGTCGGCGATTTCTCCTCGGCAGGCTGGAATATCAGAAGGACGGTGCCGTGGATCTCATCGCGCCTTTCCATCAGCACCTTGCCGACGGCCACAAGCATCGATGTATGCGCATCATGGCCGCATGCATGCATCACGCCTTCATTTTTTGAGCTGAACGGCTCCCCTGAAATTTCATTGATGGGAAGCGCATCGATATCCGCCCTGAGGCCGACCGTCTTCCCTTCATGTGCCCCTTCGATGATGCCGAGCACGCCTGTACCGGCAAAGCCGGTTTCAAAAGGGATGCCGAGCGCCGTCAGCTGCCTTTGGATCCTTTTGGAAGTTTCAAACTCCTCATCACTCAGTTCGGGAAATTGATGCAGTTCACGTCTGAATTCAATGGCTTCTTCTGTAATCTGATCGATATTCATAATATCCTCCTTAAATTAATCACTCATCATGCTTCAAATAGTACTCAATGTCCGTACCGTTGAAATTCGTGCCGATGTGCCTGTGCCCGTTCTCAAGCATCCAGTCCGTATCCCGATAGTCGATTATTTCCGCAGCTCCCGAGACCTCGAGGGGTTCTTCCAGGTTCAGCTGCAGCACGTGCCGGAGTTTACCGCCGTACATATACTTCGTATTGATGATTTTGAAGCCGAGCCGCAATTTATCTTTCAAGCTCGGCAGATTCGTTGGCATCACTGTCGTGAAGATGTATTTGAAACGGCCGTCGGCCCTGACCTTCTCAATCAGTTCCCGGCCGAGCTTCGTCTGAAAGCCCTGTCCGCGCCACTCGGGGTGGATGAATGTGATTTCAGAGTAGATGACCTCTTCCCTGTTTTCCACACCGCCGTCTTCGGCCAGATGCTCGGGGTCATTGAGCGGCGGTATGTACATTGCCCGGACAGCTTTGAGCTCTTCCCCTTCAAAGAGGCCGATGATGAAGCCCTGCTCTATCATCTCGCTGAACTCACCGCGTCCGATGGTCTCGAGCACCTCCTTATCTTCCAGGTTTTCGTAAACGAAACCCTGTAACTCCATTACGTCCTCCAGTTCATCCGGAGTGATATGTCTATATTCCAACACTGCACCAGCTTTCAATTTATATTCTGTAATTACTTTACTCTGTAAAATGTTTTGAGTGAAAAATGTTTACTGCACGCCCGCTCCGGCTATATAAATGGCGAGGGAGTTGGTGTATCATGACAATTTTAGTCAAGTATAGTGACACCAAGAATAACGAAACGAAGTATCACCTGGTGAACAACCCGAGTGATACAGAGCACATAAAAAAACACTATATGAAAAAAGTCAGTCGCTGTGATGATCCGGCATATAATATGATAGAAATCATATATCCGTATCATACCGAACGCGTGAAAATTTACGAATTGAATTACAGGAGACCTTCCTAGCGTCTCCTGTAATTTTTTTGTCTAAAGGTTGACTTTCAGCCATGTGAACATCAGATCCAGCCAACGGCTCGCCCGCTCATCCACTCTGCCCGTCAGTTCCGTCGCAAGGCTGAGGCCATGCTCACCCTGCTGGAAAGTATGCAGTTCCCACGGTACCTGATGCTCATCGAGCGCTTTTGCAAAATCCAGTGAATTCTGGACGAACACAAGCTTATCCTCCATCGTATGCCAGATGAATGTCGGCGGTGTGTCGGACGATACGTAATCTTTCAGCCGGCTCAGGTTCACGGTCTCTTCATCGGGCACCGCACCGTAGATCATCCTCGAAGCGATTTCCATGAATTTCGGGTCGCCCATCCCCCGCTCCTCTGCAATTTCCTTATTGAGAAGATAGTCGAGTATCGGATAACTCAGGACCTGAAAGTTCGGCCTGAACCATCTGTTGTCCGCACCTGCAGCCTCACTCAGCCAGTCGCTCGACCAGTGCACACCGAGGCTCGCTGCAAGGTGTCCGCCCGCCGAAAATCCGGCGACACCGATCCGGTCCGGGTCGATATTGAATTCATGGCAGTTCTCACGTATGAAGGTCATCGTCATGGCAAGCTCCGTCAAGGGCGTCGGAAATTCCGATCCGAGCTCTTTATCGTCTTCCACCATCGCCGCCAGCTGATAAAGTTCATCCCGTGTCGGTGTCCTGCCTTCCTTCTCGATGGCGCTGCCGATCGTTGAATAATTCAGTATGAAGACATGATACCCCTGTGCCAAAAACTGGTATGCGACAGGTTCGGCTTCCCTTTTGGAGACGTACATATAACTTCCGCCCGGGCAGATCACCACAGCCGGATGCCCCTTTGCCGTCTTTTCCTGTGCACCGAGCATCATCGTCACTTCGGCATGGTGATCCCCGATATAGAAACTTTGCAAGTTCATGATTTAACCCCTCTCAATAATTTGAAACAAAGACGAATTACAGTCATATTAATGGTATCATATAATTTAATAATTTTATCCTGAGGTGTTATAAATGGCGAAGATTTTTTTAGTGAGACATGGACTGACGGAATACAACCAATCACTCCGGCTGCAGGGATCGAGCGACATACCGCTGAATGAGGCGGGGATCAGACAGGCTGAAAAAGCACGGGAATTCTTCAAGGAGGAAAAGCTCGACGTCCTCCTATCCAGCCCGCTGTCGCGTGCCTATAAGACTGCAGAAATCATCAATGCGCATCATAACCTGGAGATTAAAGTGTTCGATGAGCTGGAGGAGCAGTCCTTCGGGCCGCTGGAAGGCGAGCACATCGAACATATCCGACTGAAATATCCACAGGGCGACCTGCCGGGCGTCGAATCCTTCGAGTCCCTTGCAAACCGCACTTCCAAAATGATGGATTACATCGAAGAGAACCATATGGGTAAGAATGTGATGATCACAGCCCACTCCCGGACGATCAAATCCTTCCTGTCACACTATACCGAGGAGATACACATGGTTCTCACCAAACTCCACAACTGTTCACTCAGCATGATCGAGCATCGTGACGGCGGATGGATCGTCACAGACTACAACATCGATACTCAGGCCTGATTCAACATGAAAAACTGGACGGAAGCGGTTTTGAACCGCTTCCGTCCAGCATATTAAAAATCAGCGTTTTATCGGGATGGCTTTCAGGTACGTCACCGTCCGCCACAGCCATTCCAGCGGTCCGAACCGGAACGCTTTCATCCACAAATGGCTGTAGATCACCTGAATGATGAACACGGCAAGCACGATCGGGATGAACCAGACGGCATCCACACGGTTGAAGAGGTTGAAGCCGTAAAAGATCACCATCATAATCACCGTCTGCATGATATAGTTCGTAAGCGCCATCTGTCCGACCGGCTGAAGGATTTTGACGAGTCCCGGCAGCCGGCGGACGATGATCAGAAACACCGCGATATAGCCGAGCGACATCAACGGGCCGCCGAGCGTATTTGCGATCAGCGACAGCATGTTCCATCCGCCATGCAGTGTTTCATAAGTCATGGCATAGCCGGTGACGATCTTGACGGGCAGCCCGAGGCCGATGCCGACCACGGCCATCCTGTTGATCAGGCGCCTGTGCCCTTCCAGATCATTGAATATGCCTTTCTGTCCTGCATATAATCCAAGCAGGAATATCGCCAGGATGACAGGGACAAGGAACACGACATTCATGACACTGAGCCCGAGGAACGCGGCATTGATGCCGAGCAGCCCCAGATAGTCATTGTTATGGATCGTCTCCGTCATGTCGAACCACAGCGGGAAAGCCCCTTCCATCGGGATGTCCACCGCAAACATTGAGACCGCCATCATCAGCAGAAATACCGTGAAGACGGACAGGATGATGATGCTGATGATGAGGTTCACCTTGGGGTGCAGCCTGTAGAAGAACAGCAGGAGCACCCCGGTCACCGCATATGTCCATAAAATATCCCCATACCACAGGAACACACCGTGCAGTATGCCGAATATGAGCAGCATGCCCATACGGCGCAGAAACAATACATTGACCGACTGCACCTTCTCCTGTGCCCTGGAGAGGAATATGTAGAACCCGAGCCCGAATAAGAATGAAAACATCGTATAGAAATTCGCGGTCACGAAAGTGTTGATGAAGAAAATCGTCCATTCATTGTACTGCCCGGCAAACCGCTCCGTCTGCCGCATTTCCATGGCATCCTGCATCATGGGTGTGGCAAAGGACATGATGTTCATCATCAAGATGCCGAGTAAAGCAAAACCTCTGATGCCGTCGATCTCATGAATCCTTTCGGTAAAGACCGTCGGCTGATGACTGTTGTTCACATGCTCACCTCGAATTTTATTTTAACTGCCTTCCCATTATAAACTTTCCTTGAAAAATAAAAAACCGGACGGCTGATTTGCCGTCCAGTTTTCTACCATAATACAAGGTCTATGGACTGTCCCGTAAAATATGAATACAAATAATACACGAACAGGCCAATCAGCGGCAGGAATACGAACGCGAATACGAACACCCTGAGCAGTCTCGTGAACAGTGAATATAAAATCCTGAGCAGTACAACCGCCCCGGCCGCAAGCAGTATGTTCACGAAAGTGTATTCGATCGCCGCCACTTCAAAATAATTCAGCAGATATATGGATAACAACCCGACTGCAGCATACAAGACAATTCTCATCACCATAAAAATCCCTCACAATACGTTCATCTTATCTTATTTAAGTATACAATCTTTTTTCATCTTTTACTAACAGAGCGAATATGATGCCGATCAAAATGATGAAGAAGCTGAGCCACGGTGCGTAGCTGATGTCGAAACGGCTGATGAAGACCCCGCCTATGACGGCGCCGATGCCGATGCCGAGGTTCAGGCCCGACATGTTCCAGCTGAAGACATTTGCAGCGGAGCCTTCCACCGAATCCACAAGGCCCGACTGGACCGCCGGACTTGTACTCCACTGGAAGAGGCTCCATATGAACAGGTTCATATAGAATAACACCGGCGTGCCGTAAAGCAGCGGCATGATGAGCATCGTAACTGCAAACAATGAGAGCATCGCGAGGATCGTCCGCTTCGGTCCGAAGCGGTCGACCAGGTTCCCGCCGAGCATCGTACCGGCCATCCCGCCGGCACCCGCAATGAATAAGGCGGCGGAGACATTGGCAAGCGTGTAGCCGTTTGAAGTCATCAGCGGTGATATGTAGCCGAGGACGATATAGTTGCCGATCAGCACGGACATGGTCACGCCGATGTAGAAAATGACATTCTTCATATTTTTGATATGCGTTTTCGACGTGCTTTCCTTATCAGGGGCATCCTTATCCGGTGCGAGCAGAACCAGGGCGAGGCCGACGACCAGCGCAAGTACGATCACAAGAAGGAAGATGATCCTCCATCCGAACATCGTACCGACGAGCGTTCCGAGCGGTATGCCGAACACATTGGCAGCGGAGAACCCCATATATACAAGTGCAATCATCTTACCCCTGGTACTCGGCTCCGAGAGCAGCACGGTCATATCCAGTATCTTGACTATGAAGACCGCAGCCGCCATCGCCGTGATCACCCGGCCCAGGGCAAGCATCAAAAACGTGCTGGACAGTCCGAAGATGACATTCCCGATGATGAAGACGACCAGGGACAGCAGGATGACCGGTTTCGGTTTATATTTCTCCGACAGCTTCACCAGCAGCGGGCCGAAAAATGCAAAACTCACTGCATACACCGTGATCAGCTGTCCCGTCACGGCAACACTCATTCCAAGGTCGTCACTCATCAGCTCGATGATACCGGAGATGATCAATTCCATCATACCCAGCAGGAATACGCCGACAGTGAATGTGACCAATAACTTTTTATTCATAATTTCACCCATCAATCCTAAAAATAATCAACTCGAGTATTATACAATACTAATGAGGGATTTGAAACTAATTGTTTTACACCACTCCCTGGTGAAAGTAAAATAAAAAGAAAGCAGGTGACGAAGTGAAAAAATTAATTTTAATGATTTCGGCCGTCAGTTTCATACTGATGGCGTGCAATAATGGTGAAACATCTGAGATGGAAGAAATGTACGAAGCTTTCAACAGGAACCATGAAGAATTGAGGAACGATGTGGAAAGGGAGCTGGATGCCGTCCGGAATGCGGATAACCGCGAAGAACAGCTCGATATCTACTATAACAACCTTCTCCCGAAGTTCGATGACTTCAAGGCGGTCATCAATAATTTTGAGTTCGGCAGTACAGAAAACCTTGAATTGCAGGAGACCATGCTGGCCTATATCGACAGCCTGGAAGAACTCACGCGTATGTACGGACAGTTCAATCTGAACTTCCATGTGGCCAATCCGATGGATGATGAGGACTTCTCCACATCATTCGAAGAAGAACTTGATGCAATCAGGACGCTTGAAGCCGAAACCGAGGAGAAATATGAAGCGGTGGAGGCCCAGTACGATGCATTGACGGAAGAATAAAAGGCTGTTTCCAGCCTTTTATCACCGTCCGAAGATATTGATGAAATTTTTGTGTGTAATCTTCTCTGTGAATGCTTTGCCGTACTCCGCATCGAGCGCATCCACCAGGTTCTTATATTCCCCTGAATGACGCAGGCCTTCGACATATGTTGCGATGCCGTCGAAATCCGATCCGATGCCAATGTTATCCGCACCTCCCAGACTGATGATCCGGTCGATATGCGGGAACAGGTCCCTGATGACGATATTCCCTTCCCCGATGAATGGCGGGCAGAACACGATGTTGATCATCCCGTTCCCCGCAATGATCCGTTCGATCTGCTCATCCGTGAGGTTGCGGGGATGATCGTGCACTTCCCTCACATTCGAGTGGCTGGCTAACACCCGGTCGGCCATGCCGATGATGTCGTCAAAGCCGGGTACATTCAAATGGCTGACGTCGATGAGTATGCCATGCGCATTACATAGCTCGATCACTTCCCGGCCGAAATTCGTGAGTCCCGCTCCCCTTTTCTCTCCGACGCCGTCCGCCACCAGGTTCGCATTGTTCCAGACGAGTCCGAGCGACAGGACGCCGAGCCTGATCAAAGTGCGCAGCTTCATCAGATCGTTTCCGAACGCATCAGAACCTTCCAGTGTCAGTACAGCACCGATTTCATGTTCTCCCAGTCTGCTGATGCCTTTTAAATCTTTGATATGTACGACATTTTCGCAGGTCAGCACCTCATTGTAGAATATATCCACCTGTTCGAGTGCGTGCTGCCATTTTTCGTTATCCGGAATCCTTGGAGAAATGAAGATCGCAAAAAACTGCACTTTGACCCCGCCCTCCTTCAGCCGTTCATAATTCGTATCAATTTCATCCGCATCCAGGTACCGCATCGGCTTCTGCTCATCCATGAAGCCGAGCGCATTCCTTTCATGCTTCTGCAGCTTCAGCAGTGCATCACAGTGTGTATCGATTATTTTCAACTTTTCCGCCTCCCTTTTAATTCTCATTATACAGACTATTTGATCTCCCACAAAAATTAAAAATCTTTATACGCCGTTAAATAAGTATTGAATTAATATGAAGCAGCGTATAAACTTAAAACGAGAAATGAAAACGCTTCCTTAAATATTTTCTATTTACTTTACAATTAAAAATTGTATAATCATATTGAAAGAAGGGATATTTATGAATAAAACTGCAACTTTATTAAAATTTCTGATACCTTCGCTGATTGGTGTCTTCATGTTTTTATTCCCGATGACGGATGCAGATGGCAATACCACTATACCGATTGCATATCTCGCAGGGCTGCTGCTCGATATAATCGGGCATGAAACAGCTTTGATCATCATCATGGTCATAATCGTCCTGTCCGCACTGCTGACGGTTGTCTTCAGCTGGATCACCCGTCCGGAATCCAAAATGCTGGCAGACTTGTTCACAGTGACGCCGGTATGGGTCGTCACCAGATTGCTCGGAGCGATCTTCGTCCTGATGACATATTTCAGCATCGGTCCTGAAGCCATCATCTCGGAAGTCACAGGCGGCATGATCTTCAATGACCTGATGCCTACACTGCTGTCGGTGTTTTTATTTGCCGGCCTGCTGCTCCCGCTCCTTTTGAATTACGGGCTGCTGGAATTCATCGGTGCATTGTTCGCCAAAATCATGCGTCCGCTGTTCACGCTGCCCGGCCGCTCAACCGTCGACAACCTCGCCTCATGGGTGGGTGATGGTACGATCGGTGTCCTGTTGAGCAGTAAGCAGTACGAAGACGGTTATTACACGAAAAGGGAAGCAACCGTCATTGCGACGACCTTCTCTGTCGTATCCATCACATTTACAGTGGTCATACTTGATCTTATCGGCCTGATGAGCTACTTCGGCGCGTTCTACCTGACCATATTGGTTGCAGGTCTTGCAGCGGCATTCATCATGCCGAGGATACCGCCCCTGTCCAGAATCGAAGATACATACTACCGTGAGGACAGGGATGTTGACGAAACAGTGCCTGAAGGCTACAACCCGGGGACATGGGGATATAAGCAGGCGATGGGACAGGCTGAAAGAGCGGCCGGTTTTGGAGAGTACATCAAGGACGCTTTGAAGACCGTCGGCGATATGTGGTTTGCGGTACTCCCGATCGTCATGGCCATCGGTACACTAGGTACGATCGTCGCTGAATATACACCGGTGTTCACATGGATCGGGGCGCCTTTCGTACCCCTCCTTGAACTGATGGGACTGGAAGAGGCACAGGCCGCATCCGAGACACTGTTCATCGGATTCACCGACATGTTCCTCCCCGCCATCCTCATTGAAAGTGTCGCATCGGATATGACGCGTTTCGTCATCGGTGCATTGAGCATCACCCAGCTGATTTATCTATCTGAAGTCGGCGGTGTGATACTCGGTTCCAAAATACCGGTCGGCCTCGGGAAGCTCTTCATCATCTTCCTGCTGAGGACGGCAATCACCCTGCCGATCATTGTTGTGATGGCACATATCATCTTTTAATATTCCACAAAGAGCCGGATTAATATCCGGCTCTTTCTTTTGTTGGAAAAATCTGATAACTTTGGAGCATATCAGTTATTTGATTGGTGTCGCCTGAAACAATTTCATAAGAGGAGTGGTCAAATGGATTCCCAATCCGAGAAGCAATATACTGTCCGGAACTGGATCGGCCTGATTCTCGGCCCCCTGCTGTTTGCCCTGACATTCTTTTTCATCCCCCAGGATCTTTTGGCTTACGAGCCGCGAATCGTGCTGGGTGTCACACTGCTTGTTGCAACTTACTGGGTGACTGAACCGGTGCCTTTGCCGGTGACCTCGTTAATCCCGCTTATCCTCATACCTGCTTTTTACGGTGTGGATATTGAAACGATTGCGCCGGCCTACACCAATCCCGTCATCTTCATGTACGGCGGCGGGTTCGTCATTGCACTCGCCATTGAGAAATGGGATCTGCACAGGAGGATCGCATTGAACATCATCAAAATGATCGGCTCTGAAAGCAACAGGATGATACTTGGCATATTGATCGCAACCGCCGGCATTTCAATGTTCGTCTCAAACGCTGCAACAGCATTGATGATGCTCCCGGTCGCGGTGGCGCTGATCAATGAAGTCCGTGATAAAAGCATCCTGGAGGGGGAAAACCTTAAAAAGTTCTCAAAAGGAATCCTTTTGACCGTCGCCTACTCAGCGACAATCGGCGGCCTGGCCACTCTCGTCGCCGCCGTCCCGAACGCGCTGCTCGCCGGCATCGCGAGCTCACAGCTGGACCGTGAAATCACGTTTGCCCAGTGGCTGTTCTTCGCAGGACCCCTGGCCTTGGTGATGCTCATCATTCTGTATTTTTATTTGACGAAGGTGCAGTTCAAAGTCGATAAGTCCGATGAGAAATCAGGTACGATGGACTTCATCGACGATGAACTGGATGACCTCGGCAAATTCAACTCCGATGAGATGAAAGTTGCTGCCGTGTTCCTCATCACAGTGAGCTTATGGATCCTTTCGCCGTTCATCATCAGCATACCGTTCATACCTGAACCGGTCGGTATATTCTTTGAGGGACTCCATGACGGCACCATCGCAATTTTCGGGGCTGTGATGCTCTTCTTCCTTCCGAGCTCAAAAAAAGGGGAACGCATACTTGCATGGAAGGATATGAAAGAACTGCCATGGGGTGTATTGCTGCTGTTCGGCGGCGGCATGTCACTTGCTGAAGCATTCGGCGCCTCGGGCCTGAATGAATCGATTGCAGATGTGCTCGGACTGCTTGAAGGCCTTGAATACATCTTCATCCTACTGCTGCTTGTGGTCTTTGTACTCAGCATAACGGAAATACTGTCCAATACGGCCGTATCCAACCTTGTGCTGCCGCTCACCGTAGGCCTTGGCATTGCAGTCGGCGTCGACCCGCTGCCGCTTATGGCGGGCGCTGCCCTCGCAGCGGGTTCATGTTATATGCTGCCGGTCGCCACCCCGCCGAACACCGCAGTGTTCAGTGCAGGTTATTTGACGGTCGGTGACATGGCAAAGGCCGGTGTATGGCTGAATATCATCTCCGTCATCGTCATCACCCTGGCCGTCTACTTCTGGATGCCTGTCATATTCGATTTTTAACTTTAAATGATATGAAAAAAGACCCGGGATCCCGGGTCTTTTATTTTACTTATTGTAAGTCACCATATGATATTTCTTCTTGCCGCGGCGGATGACCGTGAACTCGCCATCGAGCTTGTCTTCCGCAGTCATTACATGATTCACATCTTGCTGGCGTTCGCCGTTGATGTAGATCGCACCATTCGTGATATCTTCCCTCGCCTGCCTGCGCGAAGGCGAAATCTTCGTCTCGACGAGCACATTGACGAGATTTTCATCATCGCCGTCGAAGTTTGCCGTCGGCACGTCTTTGAATGCATTCTTCACTTCTGATGAAGTGAGCGATTTGATATCCCCATGGAACAGGGCTTCAGTGATCCTCTTCGCATCCTCGAGCGCTTCTTCGCCGTGAAGGAACCTTGTCGTCTCTTCGGCCAGCGTCTTTTGGGCTTTACGCAGATGCGGCTCTTCTTCAACCGACTTCGCAAGTGCTTCGATCTCTTCTTTTTCGATGAACGTGAAGAGCTTCAGGAACTTGATGACATCTTCATCACTCTGGTTCAGCCAGAACTGGTAAAATTCATACGGTGACGTCTTCTCCGGATCCAGCCAGATGTTGCCGGATTCGGTCTTGCCGAACTTCTTGCCGTCCGCCTTCGTGATCAGCGGTATCGTCATGCCCTGGGCATCGTTCTCCCCGTACATCCTCCGCATCAGATCGAGGCCGCTTACGATGTTCCCCCACTGATCCGATCCGCCGATCTGCATCTTCACATTATAATGCTTGTTCAGATGGCCGAAATCGATCGCCTGAAGTATCGTATAAGTGAATTCCGTATAGGAGATTCCCGTTTCAAGACGTGACTGGATCGCGTCTTTTGCAAGCATGTAGTTCAGGCCGACATGCTTGCCGTAATCCCGCAGGAAACTGATCAAGGATATCTCTTTCAGCCAGTCTTTATTGTTCACAAGCACTGCGCTGTTTTCGTCCTCGAAATCGAACACGCGTCCCATCTGCTCCTTGATGCCCTCGACGTTACGGTCGATCTGTTCCTCTGTAAGGAGCTTCCTCTCCTCCGCCTTGAACGAAGGGTCCCCGATCATGCCCGTACCGCCGCCGATCAGCACGACCGGACGATGGCCGTAATCCTGGAACCTCCTCAAAGTGAGGAAAGGCACGAGATGGCCGATATGCAGGCTGTCCGCGGTCGGGTCCGCCCCGCAGTATATCGACACCTGCTCGTTCTCCAGCAGTTCTTTGATTTCTTCTTCATCAGTCATCTGATAAATGATTCCACGGTATTTCAAATCTTCAAGTAGTGCACTCACTTGCAACTCCTCCTAAAATTCAAATAAAAAACACCCTACTGTCAAAGTATGGGTGCAGAGCACGGTACCACCAAACGGTTTCGCTGAAGGGCATACGCTGCCCGGGCGTCCGGATACTTCATTGGGTGTATTCATGACATATTCCTCACCGGTTTTCAGCAGCCACCGGCTCTCTGTATCAGAATGACATCACTACTTCTCCCAATTATCCAGATGATATTAATTTAATGTTATAATAACACTTCCTTTGAAATTGTCAACTTTCAAAGGTCTTTTATGGAATGAAAAGTTTGTTCGGCGTGCGGGTTTTTAAATCTTGAAACGTTTGATATCACTATCTATAATTATTTTATCTATGGTATAATGTCCGTTGATAGGAGGTACAAATGAAGAAATATATCAATGATTTTACAAATAATATAAAGAAAATGTTCACAAGAAGTGAACCTGGCAGCGAGAAAGATAAAGTGACCGGCGGCACCTTCAAGGAGAAGTTTTCCAACATAGGTGCCAGGATGAGAAAAACCGGTTCTCCGCTCAGGACGGGATTCTTTGCTACATATGAGACAGTCTGGAATGTCATCCTGTTTTTCATCCTGACCATCTCATTATTGGGACTGCTCGCCTTCAGTGTCGGCCTCGGCTATTTTGCAGCCCTGGTGAATGATGAAGAGATCCAGTCCAATGAGGAACTTGAAGTTGCTCTGACAGAGATGACCGAGAGCACCACCGTCGCCTTCGGCTCCGGAGAATCCCTCGGCACGCTCCGTGCAGACCTGATCAGGGAACGCGTGGACTCTGATGATATCAACCCCTATGTGAAGGATGCGGTCATTGCAACGGAGGATGAACATTTCTACGAGCACAACGGTGTCGTGCCGAAAGCATTCATGCGTGCAGCGCTGCAGGTATTCGCCGGCGGTGACGACAGCACGGGCGGCAGTACGCTGACCCAGCAGCTCGTCAAGAACCAGCTCCTCACCAATGAGACCACATTCGACAGAAAGGCGATCGAACTCCTGCTTGCCTTCCGCGTCGAAAAGCTTCTCGACAAAGATGAAATTTTGGAAGCATACCTGAACGCCGTCTCATTCGGGCGTAACTCCAACGGCCAGAACATCGCAGGCATACAGGCCGCTGCAGAAGGTGTATTCGGCAAAGACGCCGCAGACCTGAACCTTGCAGAGAGCGCCTTCCTTGCGGGAATGCCCCAAAACCCTTATGCATATACGCCGTTCATGCAGGGCGGTGCGGTCAAGGATGAGGAATACCTCCAGCCAGGCAAAAACAGGCAGGAATTTGTACTCGATCGTATGCTGCTCGAAGGTAAAATCGACGAGGAAGAGCATGCAGAAGCACTTGAGTATGATATATACGCCAACCTGACCGACAGTGTCGTCGTGCCGAACCAGAACTATCCGTTCCTGACGGATGAAGTCGAGCGACGCGGTGTACAGATATTAAAGTATATACTGGCTGAAGAAGACGGGTTGACCCGTGAGGAAGTCGACGCGACTCCACTCATCAACCAGGACTATACGGAACAGGCCAATCAGGCACTGAGATATCAGGGGTATCATATCACCACGACCATCGACAAGGACATCTACGATCTGATGCAGGACGTCAAAGACAGCAATTTCTATTATTACGGCGACAGGAGCTCCGAAGATGCAATCGATGCGGATGACTCCGATGCAGAAGACGAAGTGATGCAGCATGAAGTCGGGGCCGTATTGAAGGAAAATGATACAGGCAAGATCCTCGGATTCATCGGCGGACGGGATCATGATGAATCATCGATCAACCATGCCACGCAGACGTCCCGGAACGTCGGTTCGACGATGAAACCGCTGATCACATTCGGTCCGGCCCTCGACAAGGGCATTATCGCACCGGATACAGTCCTGCTGGATGAGAAATTCGAAATCCCTGAATTGAACTGGGCGCCGGCAAACTACGACTATGAAGAGGAGTTCGGCCTCATTTCCGCAAAGCACGCACTCAGCAACTCATACAACTTGAGTACGTTGAGATTGTGGGCGGACGTCAGGGAAGAAAATCCGCGTGAATACTTCGAACGTATGAACCTGCCGCTGCAGGAAGACATGAACCCGGCCCTGCCGCTCGGCCCGAATGACTTGAGCGTCGAGCAGAACGTCGATGCCTTCTCAAGCTTTGCACAGGACGGCACGATGACGGAAGGCTACATGATTGAAAGTATCACGAGCCCGGACGGTGCAGTGGTCTACGAACATGAGCCGGTCGTGAATGAAGTCTGGAAAGATTCCACTGCATTCCTCATGTCAGATATGCTGACGGAATCATTCCAGACAGGTTCCGCATATCACATCAGTGATTTTTATGACAGCATCAGCAATGATTATGACTTTGCAGCGAAGACCGGTACATCCAACAGCTTCGTCGACTCATGGTTCATGGGTTACAACCCTGAAGTCACCCTTGGCCTGTGGATGGGCTATGATGCGAACATCCCTCAGGTTTCAGGTTATGAAGGTGAAGAGTATCTTCATATTTATAACTGGCGCAACCTGACCCAGGAACTTCTGGCACTCGTACCCGATCAGATGGGACGCGGCGCTTCATTCCAGCAGCCGGATTCGGTGAGAGAAATCGAATACTGTGCGTTGACGATGGAAACTGAAAGCGACTGTGAGGAGAACCTCGATCAGCCGATTGAAGGTCTTGTGGCAGAAGATACACGACTGAACGATAAAAGCAGTCTGAATGACCCTGAAATCCAATTGAGGATGGGTGCGGCATTTGATTCGAGCCTGTCCAACTCGTCACTCAGAGGTGTCGTCACAAACACCTACGACGACCGTTACAGAGTCGGCGGCGGCTCATCATCCAGCTCTTCATCAAGCGATGATGACGACGACTGAAACAATTAAATTAAAGCATAAAAAAATACCGGCCGATGGCCGGTATTTTTGTTTCTCTATTAGAATAAACCTCTTGAAGTACCGTCAGCGTCAACATCCATGTTAACAGCAGATGGTTTCTTCGGCAGGCCAGGCATAGTCATGATGTCACCTGTGAGGGCAACAACGAAACCAGCACCAGCTTTGACGTTAAGTTCTCTTACAGTCACAGTGAAGCCTTCAGGACGGCCGAGTTTAGTCGGATCGTCACTCAGTGAGTACTGTGATTTCGCCATACAAACAGGCAGGTCGCCGAAGCCGTTCGCTTCGATTTCTGCAAGCTGCTTCTTAGCTTTGTCTGCAAGGATTACGCCGTCGCCGCCGTAAACTTCCTTAACGATCGTTTCGATCTTTTGATCGATTGGAAGATCAAGGTCGTAAAGGTGTTTGAAGTCCTGTGGCTCTTCAAGAACTTCAAGAACCTGGTTGGCAAGCTCTACGCCGCCTTCTCCGCCTTTTTCCCAAACCTGTGTAAGTGCAACGCGTACGTTCTGCTCTTTACACCAGTCGAGGACGAAGTTTCTTTCTTCATCAGTGTCTGTAACGAAGTCGTTCAGGGCAACAACCGGCTCGACACCGAATTTACGGGCGTTTTCAATGTGTTTGCCTAAGTTGACAATACCTTCTTTAAGAGCATCCACGTTCGCTTCACCAAGGTCAGCTTTAGCAACGCCGCCGTTCATCTTGAGCGCACGGATTGTTGCAACAAGCACGATTGCATCCGGCTGGAAGCCGCCTTTACGTGATTTGATGTTCATGAACTTCTCTCCGCCGAGGTCGGAACCGAAACCACACTCTGTCACTACGATGTCAGCAAGTTTACGTGCTGTGTTTGTAGCAATCAGTGAGTTACATCCATGTGCAATGTTTGCGAATGGTCCACCGTGGATCAGTGCAGGTGTACCTTCCATAGTCTGTACAAGGTTTGGTTTGATCGCTTCTTTAAGAAGAAGTGCAAGTGCACCTTCAACTTCAAGTTCTTTTGCAGTTACAGGTTTTCTGTCGTACGTGTAACCGATGACCATCTCACCGAGTTTTTCTTTCAGATCTATGATGTCTGTAGCCAGACAAAGTACAGCCATGATTTCACTTGCAACAGTGATATCGAAACCATCTTCACGCGGTACTCCGCGGCTTGGTCCGCCAAGACCTACAACTACTTGACGCAGTGCACGGTCGTTCATGTCGAGGACTCTCTTCCATGAAACGCGGCGCGGGTCGATGTTCAGTTTGTTGCCGTGGTGAATGTGGTTGTCAATGAACGCGGACAGAGCGTTGTTCGCAGTAGTGATCGCATGCAGGTCACCGTTGAAATGAAGGTTGATTTCCTCCATCGGCAATACCTGTGCCTGACCACCGCCGGTCGCTCCACCTTTAACACCCATAACAGGACCTAATGATGGCTCACGCAATGCTACCATTACGTTCTTCTCAAGTTTGTTGAAAGCATCTGATAAACCGACAGTTACAGTGGATTTACCTTCTCCGGCAGGAGTTGGGTTCATCGCGGAAACCAAAACAATCTTAGAGTTGCTTTCGTCCCCCTCAAGCTGATGGATGTCCACTTTCGCTTTATGTTTACCATGAAGTTCCAAGGCCTCATTAGGAATGCCCGCTTTAGCTGCGATATCTTCTATCGGCTGGATATCCGCTTTAGCAGCAATTTCCTGATCTGTTAAATGTGCCATTATCTCATCTCCTAAATGAAAAATATTGAGTTATGCTGAGGCATAACACTTACAGACCTTATTATGACATATTCAAGTGAAGTATTCCACAAACAAGGAATTTAAAAATAATTCTGACAATATAACGGCTTGAAGAGGCGTTTTCACACGCCTCTCCTGCCTTTTAGTTATACATCTCCCCCCTGATTTAGGGTTGGAACACTTTAGTCATCGTCCATGCTCGATAAATCGCCGGCATCAATGTTCAGTTCCCATGCCTTAAGTACACGGCGCATGATCTTACCGCTTCTCGTCTTCGGCAGCTTGTCCTTGAATTCGATTTCCCTCGGTGCAGCATGTGCAGCCAGACCCTCTTTGACAAACTTCCTGATTTCTTCCTTCAATTCATCGGAAGCCTCATGCCCTTTCTTTAAAGCGATGAAGGCTTTGACGATTTCACCTCTGACAGGATCGGGCTTGCCGATCACGCCCGCTTCCTGGACTGCCGGGTGCTCCACCAGCTTCGATTCGATCTCGAACGGCCCGACCCTTTCACCCGCTGTCATGATGACGTCATCCACACGTCCCTGGAACCAGTAGTAGCCGTCTTCGTCCTTGTATGCGGAGTCTCCGGATACATACCATTCCCCGATGAAGTATGAGTCATATTTCGGCTTGTTCTTCCAGATTTCCCTCATCATTGCAGGCCACCCTGTCTTAAGCGCCAGGTTACCCATCCTGTTCGGCGGCAGCTCGTTGCCCTCATCATCGATGATGGCCGCCTCCACACCCGGGATCGGTTTGCCCATGGAACCGCCCTTGATATCCATGGCAGGGAAGTTGGTGATCATATGTGCACCGGTTTCAGTCATCCACCATGTGTCATGTATCCTCAGGTTGAAGACTTCCATGCCCCACTTCACTACTTCAGGATTCAGCGGTTCACCCACTGACAGCAGATGGCGCAGTGAGCTCAAATCATAATCTTTGACGATTTCATCGCCTGCACCCATCAGCATGCGGAATGCCGTCGGGGCACTGTACCAGACTGTGACCTTAAGGTCTTCAATCGCACCATACCATGCTTCAGGGGAGAACCTCCCGCCGACGACGACGTTCGTCACCCTGTTGAGCCATGGAGCGAAGATGCCGTAGGACGTCCCCGTCACCCAGCCCGGATCTGCTGTGCACCAGTAGACATCGTCCTCTTTAAGGTCGAGTACATATTTGCCTGAAATATACTGCTGGATCATGGCATAATGCACATGCAAAACACCTTTTGGCTGTCCGGTGGATCCGCTTGTGTAATGCAGGATCATGCCGTCTTCCTTATCCAGCCATTCGATATCGAATTCTTCTGAAGCGTTTTCAAAAGCAGCGTTGAAATCCAGATGATTTTCATCTTCAACCTTCCCGACCACGATCACTTTTTCAAGGTTCGGCAGGTCTTTCTCCGGTATGCGGTCCACCAGTTCAGGTGTCGTCACGATCACTTTCGCATCGCTGTTTTCAAGCCTGTCCTTGACCGCCTTCTCCATGAATGCCTCGAATAGCGGACCGACGATCGCCCCGACTTTCAGAGCACCGAGCAGGGTGAAATAAAGTTCAGGTGAGCGTGCCATGAAAATGAACACCCTGTCACCCTTCTCAACGCCGGCTTCATCTTTCAGTATATTCGCCGCCTTGTTGGAAGCTTCCTTCATATCTTTGAATGTATAGGATGATTTTTCATCCCCGTTTTTATAATACAGTGCATCCTTGTCTCCGTAGCCTTCATCCACATGTTTATCGATGCACTCGTATGCCATGTTGAATTTATTGGTTTTTGACCAGGAAAAATTCTCTTTGATCTCATCCCAGTCGAAATTTTCATAAACCTCATCATAATTTTTCATATTCGGATTTTCATCCGTGGCTTGATATAACTCTACTTTCATACTACATCCCCCTATAAGTTTTATGTTTTCTATTCATAGTATATAATAATGTTAACGTACTTTTCAAAATTTTTAAAACTAAAGTTCCGGGAGGTGTGAATGTGCAGCACCAAAAAACGTATCATCAGGAGAAGATGAGCATCGACGGCAGGGAAATCACCGTAGAGGGGCCGGCGTCCCATGAGATGCTCTCCTCCTGTACATTTGATGAAGGTTTGGATGCTTTCAGGGTGCCGGAAGAGCAGTACGAGGCGCTTCTGGAGATATCCGAACTTGAAGAAGGCCGGGTCATCATCGCCCGTGAAGGCACCCATATCGTCGGTTATGTCACTTACCATTACCCCGACCCGATGGAAAGATGGTCGGACGGCAACCTGCCCTACCTTCTTGAGCTCGGTGCGGTCGAAATAACACTCGACCACCGCAGCGGCGGCATCGGAAAGAAAATGATCCAGCTGTCCATGGAAGACCCCTTCGTTGAGAACTATATCATCATAACGACTGAATATTACTGGCACTGGGACCTGAAAAACACAGGCCTCGATGTGTATGAATATAAAGATATCATGATCAGACTGATGGCCAGTGCAGGCTTTGAAGTGTACCAGACGAACGATCCGGAAATTTCGGCGCATCCGGCGAACACCCTGATGGCCCGCGTGGGGAAAAACATCACAAGGGACCAGATGATGGAATTCGATAAGATCCGATTCAAAAACCGTTTCTTTTTTTAATGTCAAGGAGGATTCAAAATATGTTGGTAGAAAGAATTATGACATCTCCGGTGCGCACCCTGTCACCCGGAAATACTATAGAAGACGCTTTGGATATGATGGCCCGGCATTCATTCAGGCATGTGCCGATCGTCAATGAAGAGGAAAAACTCGTAGGCATCGTATCCGACAGGGACATCAAGATGACCCTGCCCTCCGTATTATCGGATGAGGATCCAGGTATGAATCTCGGCCAGCCGTTGTCGAGGATCATGAGGACCAATGTGACATATTGTCACCCACTCGATTTCGTCGAGGAGATCGCCCTGGATTTTTATCATTTTTCAATCGGTGCAATCCCCGTCGTCCGTGACGGCAGCATAGTGGGCATCGTCACCCAGAAGGATATGCTGAACACATTCCTCGAGCTGACCGGCATCAAAGAGCCCGGTTCCATCATCGAGATTGATATCGAGGACAGGACCGGCGTCATTTATGACATCGGGAAGATTTTCAAGGATTTGAACATCAGGATCATCAGTGTGTCGGTCTACCGCAACAAAGAGACTAAAGGGAATAAAATCATCGTACTGCGCATCCGGGCCATGAACCCGAGATTCGCCATACAGAAATTACAGGATGAAGGCTTCAATGTCCTGACACCTGATAAGATGGGTACACGATGAAACCATTATACGTGTACGACAAATCATTATTGAAATACCGGTTCAATGATCAACACCCCTTTAATCAAATGCGTGTGAAGATGACAACTGATTTACTGATGGATGCCGGTTTTTTAAAAGATGAGGACATCATCAAACCTAGACCGGCCACTGATGAAGAACTTCTGCTCGTGCACAAGCCGGATTATATCGAAGCGGTGAAGCAGGCCGGTAATGGCGGGCTTTCCGACTCCCAGCTTGAAAGCTACGGTCTGAACACCGACGACACCCCGACTTTTGACGATATGCATGAAAAGAGCAGTATGCTCGTCGGCGCCACCCTCGCTGCCGTCGATGAAGTGATGAAAGGCAATGCCAAAAAGGTGCTGAGCCTCGCCGGCGGCCTGCACCACGGGTTTACAGGCAGGGCCAGCGGATTCTGCATATACAATGATTCCGCCGTCGCAATAGAATATATGAGGAAACATTACGGCATGAAAGTCCTCTACATCGATACCGATGCCCACCACGGGGACGGCGTCCAGTGGGCGTTCTATAATACGAATGAAGTGATGACCTACTCCATCCATGAGACGGGAAGATATCTCTTTCCGGGGACCGGTTCCACGACTGAGCGGGGCAGTGATGACGGCTTCGGCTTCTCCGTCAACCTGCCTGTCGATGCATTCACCGAAGACGATTCATTTTTAAGCATATTCGAGCAGAGTATAGAAAAAGCGATCATCCGGTTCAAACCGGACATCATCCTGAGCCAGAACGGGGTCGATGCACATTACCGCGACCCGATGACCCACCTTTCACTGACCTCGAAATCATATGAAGAGATCCCCCGCATCGTGAACAGGCTGAGTGATAAGTATACGGAAGGCAAATGGATCGCCGTGGGCGGCGGCGGGTACAACATATGGCAGGTCGTGCCGCGCATGTGGGCGCAGATATGGCTCGCCATGCTCGGTGAAGAGCCGCCTTCAGGGCGCCTCCCCGAGCCATTCATCGACAAGTACCGCCCCAGATGCAAAGTCGAGTTTCCGGTTGAATGGCAGGATGATTTAAGCGATTTTGAAGATATCCCCCGCCGCAGCGACATCACCGAGAAGAATGATAATATGCTCCAGAGGATTTTGATGTATCTGGATCAAATATAAAAAACCTCTGTCCGGAGCAATTTCACTCCGTTCAGAGGTTTTATTCATTCATTTTGTGGAAGCCCTGTACTCGATGGCATACGGCAGGATCACATTCGGTTCATCCACCGGCTCATCTTTCATGTACTTGGTCAAAAGTCTCATGCCGACAGCGCCGATATCGTACAGCGGTATCGCTATGCTCGTCACAGGCGGCCGCATCATATGCACAAGCCGTGTGTTGCTGCAGCTGACCAGCTGCAGCCTGTTCGGGAAGCTGATGCCGCGGTCGAGCGCCCCGTGGAGCATGCCGACAGCCGCTTCATCGCTCATCGTGAGGAGGACATCCACGTTATCATCCTCGTCGATCAGCCTGTCAAAGACTTCCCTGCCCGCATGGTAATGCGTCGCAACTTCCCGGGTATACTCTTCCTTGAAAGGCAGATCGTACTCTTTATAAGCTTCTTTCAAGCCGTCTTCGATATGGCGCTCAAGCTGCTCTGAGTACAGTGCCTTGATGAAATAGATGTCCTTGGCACCTTTATCGAGCAGATGGGTCGCCACTTCTTTGATCGCCTTGAAATAATCGATGTTCACGGATGGCAGATTCGCATCTTTTTCACTGGTCCCGCAAATGACGACCGGCACATTCGAGTTTTTGATGTCCTCGATGGTTTCGTCATTTATCGTGCCTCCAAGGAAGACGATGCCGTCCACCTGTTTACTGACAAGGTTCAAAAACGAATCCCTTTCCTTTTCAGGATTGTTGTCCGTATTTGTGATGATGGTCTGATAATTGTACATTTCCGCGATATCATCAAGACCCCTGGCCAGTGAAGAATAATAGAGATTCGAGATATCCGGTATGATCACCCCTACAGTTGTCGTTTTCTTGCTTGCAAGTCCACGGGCAATTGCGTTGGGCCTGTAATTTAACCTTTTTATGACTTCCTTAACTTTTTTTCTGGTCTCTGGTTTGACGTTTGGATTGCCATTAAGTACTCGAGACACTGTGGCCATGGAAACTTTCGCTTCACGCGCCACATCATAGATAGTTACCGTCATATATATACACCCCCGAGTTAATAATGTAAGCGTTTGTTTTTAATAATACCACGAAAAGACCGAAGGATACACCATAATTTGATTGTTTGTTCTAAAAATCACAAAAGCGGCAAAAAATAAACCACATGCATCAGCATGTGGTTGTCATGATACTATTTTTCTTCATCCGGCTTTTCTGCATACTTGGACATATCCACTCTGCGCGGATCCTGTGTCCCTTCATCTGCAACATCGTCCTGGATGGCCCTTCTCTGCGCCTGTATCTCTTTTTCATCCAGCTCTTTTATGCGCTTCTTTTCTTCGCTTTCGCTTTTCTTGACGACCATATCATCTTTTTTCCCCTCGAGCTTTTCACGCAGCTCTTCGGTTTTCTGTTCTGCTTTCGCTTTCAGTGAATCGTCGCCGGAACTGTCGTCCTGTTTGGAGTTGAATGTCCCGGTGAATTTGTTGGTTGTGTCAGAAATATCATCCCGGAGGGCATCGCCGGATTTCGGAGCCAGGAACAAGCCTCCCACTGTACCGACAATCAGGCCGATCACCAGACCGATCGAGAAATCGCGTCCGGTTGTAGTGTTGATCTGCTCTTCATATTCTTCCACACCGTGCAGGTGGCGATCTCTATTATAAGTTTCCATAAACTTTGAAGACCTCCCTTTTCGATTTTAAAACGAGTATCATCTGTTCTGATTCTGATTGTCTGTGCTCGGTGAGTTTACAGCGACCGGCAGATTTTCATCATCACCGGCAGGGCGTGTGTTCGTATTGTAGGCTTTGTTCCTTCTCTGCCTCATCTGCCACTTGTCTGCAACTTCCATTGCGACGTTCGACCACTGGACAACCTGGGAGATTTTCTCCTCATTTTGCGAGATGTTGTGAGTGATGGAATTCGTCACCCTGTCCACTGAACTGTTCAGGTTGTTCACTGAATCACCCATACCCTGAACTGCTTCGACGACTGAGTTCAGTTTCTGGGATTTACCCTGGATATCTTCAGTCAGACGGTTAGCTTTATGAAGTAAGTCGGTGGATTCTCTTGTGATCCCCTGAATCTGACCTTCGACACCATCAAGTGTTTTTGCAATATGATCAAGATTCTTTTTAACAGGTATTAAAACATAAGCAATAGCAATTGCGACTACAAGCAGTGCGATTGCTGCTATGCCTGCGGCTATAGCGAGTATAAGCTGCCAATCCATAATTAAACGCCTCCATATTCTTCTGTCAATTTTTTATTCATTATTTAAAATAGCCTAAATCCTTACGCTGTAAACATTAATTTCAATAATTATGATAATAATTCAGTGAATCTCTTCTCATACTTTTGGATATCTCCGGCACCCATGAAGATGATGACTGCTTCCGGATGATTATTCAAAAGACTGATATCGTCATCATTCAATACCGTCGCATCCGGGATGAGCTCCACCAGGTCTGCACTGGACAGGTTGCCTGCAGATTCCCTTGCAGAGCCGAATATGTCCACGATATATGTCTTATCGGAACCATTCAGCGCTTCTGCAAACTCGTTCAGGAACTTCTCGGTCCTTGAAAAAGTATGCGGCTGGAAAACCGAGACGATTTCCCGCTCCGGATATTTCTTCCGCGCCGTTTCGAGCGTCGCCCTGATCTCTTTCGGATGGTGGGCGTAATCGTCCACGATGACCATCTCATTGATATATGTTTCACTGAAACGCCGTTTAACGCCGCCGAAAGTCAGGAACGCAGACTTGATGTTTTCCATGTTCAGCGACTCGAGGTAGCATACCGCGATGACGGACAGTGAGTTCAGCACATGGTGATCCCCGAACATCGGAATCTTGAACGTATCCCGGTACTCATCGCCAATGGTCACATCAAACTGTGTGCCGCCTTCTGCAAATCTGATGTTCGATGCGACGATGTCATAGTCGCCTTCTATGCCGTAAGTATAAAGCGGCACATCGACATCGATCCTTGAAATATTGCCGTCACCACCGTAAGCGATGACCGCTTTTCCCGCCTGGGAGGCCATTTCGTCGAACGCATCGACGACATCATCCAGATCCTTGAAATAATCCGGATGATCGAAATCGATGTTGGTGATGATTGCGTAATCCGGGTGGTAGCTGAGGAAGTGCCTCTTATATTCACATGATTCAAATGTGAAATAGCTGCTCTCCTTTATGCCGAACCCTGTACCGTCACCGATCAGGAAGGTCGTCTCGACATCGCCGTTCATGACATGGCTGAGCAGACCCGTGGTCGATGTCTTGCCATGCGCTCCGGTGACGGCGATGGATGTGAAGCCCTTCATGAAGTCGGCCAGATATTTATGATAGCGCACGACTTTATATCCCATGTCCAGCGCTTTTTTTATTTCTATATGATCGTCCTTGAAGGCATTGCCTGCAATATAAGTATACCCCTCCACAATATTGTCCGCATCGAAAGGAAGGATTTCAATCCCTTTATCCCTCAACTGAAATTCTGTAAATACTTCCTTATCAATATCGGAACCGCGGACCTCATGGCCCAGATCGTGGAGCACCTGCGCCAAAGCACTCATGCCTGCACCTTTAATACCAATAAAATGAAATTTTTCCACGGGGTCACCACACTTTCTCAATATATTAAGACTGCTGCTCACGAATGAACTTCAGAATCTCATCTTTAGTCTGCTGCTCGATTTCTCCCCTGTTCACTCTGAGAGGTTTGTTTGAAGTCGGGATCTGGACCAGCATATCGTTGCCGGTCATCAGATTTTCAGCCCCGCTGACCACCTGGTTCCTGTCATCTTTGTAGGAAATCCTCGTCTGCATCATCTGGAGCAGTTCATAACGGATTTTCGCCGACAGGCTGCCGTGGCGTATGACCAGATGGATTCCGAGCGGTTTACCCACTTTCAATATCTGGATGATGATGTTCATCGTGGCGGTATTGGTGCTCTGGACCAGATCGCTGAAATCATCGATCACCACCATGATCACACTTTTCTTGTTGGCGTGGCTGACACGCTGGTTGAAGCTTGAAATATTGCGTACATGCGCCCGTCTGAACTGATTCTGCCTTGAGTTCAGCTCCTGCATGACATCGTTCAGGCAATCCTCCGACTTAAGGCTCTGAAAATCAGAAAACAGGTGCGGCAGGCCTTTATAATCCTCATACCCTTCACCGCTGAGGGCGAAAACAAATTTCAGATCATGCGGGGTATGGTTCATCAAAAGCGACATGATTATATTATCGATCAAATGCTCGGCTTCAGAGTCTGCCCCGCCGTGCACGAGCAGGTGGCCGGCTTTTAAAAGTTCAAAACTGAAAATCTGGTCATCGGCAATCTTTCCGAGAGCGAATTTATAATCATTTTTCCTGAGCTTCAGGCTGCTCTTCTGGAACAAAGTGCTGAAATAAGCAGGCTTCGGTTCCCTGACGGGCGTTTCGATGCCGATATGGCTCGTTCCGATTATCGGGGCGACGATCCGCATGTGGTCGACAGGCAGATGAGGCAGGATATGTGCCTTCAGCTTCGGGATGTTATTGACCCGGAAACTCCTGCTCAACTGGATTTCATGGGTGCCGATCACACCATTGGAAATATACCGGTTAATATCCGCAGGGATGCCGGCAGTTTTAAAAGCCTGAACGAGCGCTTCGCTCAGCTCTTTGTCCTCTTCGGCATAATCCGCTGCCTGGGCCTTCCCGAGCATATTCATGGATGGGAGGCTCTGCGTCGGACCGAAGCGTTTCTCTGTGGAACGTTCCTTGATTTTGACCTCGGTGCCCATGGTCCGTATCGGTATTTTTTCATCCAGCAGAGTATCTTTCTTTTTCCCGAGCGGCTTTTTAGCCGGTTTCAGATTGTACGTCTCTTCCGCCTTTTTAGCGTGCTTTTCGGCACTTTCCCTTTTCCGTCTTTCATCCCGGGCCTTTTTACGGTTCCTCTCCCTGACGATCTCCCTCACGATATTGGATTGGATGGCATCATAGTTGATATCGTCTTCATACGTCTCCTCAGCAGCCTTTTCACCGCGTGGCGAGGCAGGCACTTCAGTGTCCCTTTTCTTCAGTCCGTGTATCGCTGAAGGGATTTCCCGCGCTTTTTTCAATATGAAGCCGGAATTGTCTCTTCCGGGCAGACGTGTGGATGGACGGGGATCACGTCTTTCAGGCCGCTTCATGAACTCATCGCTCCCGTGGGCGTCGTCCCGGGCAGGCTTTGGCGGTTCATTGATGAAGTCGCTCCCCAAATCCATCGGAAACCTGAAACGGTCGTCCGATAAATTTCTGTCATCCGCCGGCTTGAATTCTCTTCTTTTCCTTGATCTGGACATAGTCTCACCCTATTTCACTTCGAATGGCTGGCCGGTTTCATAGTCATCGCCCAGGACATAAATGCCGTCAACGCCGTCGTCCTCAAGATTGAGCTCTTTTTTTGAACAGATCATCCCGCTTGATTCGACACCTCTTAATTTTGAAGGCCTGATATGGAGTCCGTCCGGCATCCACGCCCCGACTCTGGCAACGACGACTTTCTGGCCCGCTTCAACGTTCGGTGCACCGCATACTATATTGAGTGTTTCATCGCCGACATCGACTTTGCAGACGCTGAGCTTATCCGCATCGGGATGCTGGGATTTCTCTTCGACATGCCCGACGATGAACTTCGGACTCAAGTCCGCATCAATTTCCGGTTCGCCGACAGATTTCAGGATCTCATTGATTTTATCGAGGTGTGCTTCCGTCGGTGTGACATTGACGGCACCTCCTTCAAGGTCGAACTTTTCGGCTGCTTTGAATATGTTCAGTCCGGTGATCTTATCACCTTCTTTTATCACCGTCACATCACCGTGATGGGTGTATGACGGTGATTCGGCACTTTCCAATGATACGAATAAAACATCGCCTACATGCGCTTCATTATATGTCAGTTTCATTTATTTCCCTCTTTTTGAATTCTTTTGTTTGCCGAGTATGAACACCGGCTGTAATTTTTTGTCCATATATGAGAATGATAAGGATGTGATCGGTGTCAGGCCTTCTGCGAAATACTGCATCATCATCTGTGCCATGATGTCATAGCCGACCTGGTTCTTCACATCCGCAATGATCAGCACATCCTGGTGCGGCAGGCCGACCATCATCTCACCTTCACATATATCATACATCTCGTTTAAGAATTTTTCATTCAAAATCCTGGATGCATCGTACCCGTCGTTATGGTTCACGAAATAAAAATCATTTTCCTGGACGGTCTGCTTCTTATAGTCGATCTTCAGGTTTTCAAGGTTGTTGAATGCAAGCACCCTGATGTCCTCATGACTCATATCGAAAGATGCTGCAAGTGCCTCGTCGATCAGCCGGTAGCTGTTCTTGAGGTCGATCGCATAATAGATTCTCGTCTCATTCGTATGATCATCCGTTATGAAGACATTGCCCTCCTTCGTCTCCTTGTGGAAACTTGTGGCCCTGACGACCGGATAGATCATCGCCTGATCCAGGTTTACGGGATCATCGGCCATGCGGCTCAGTGTTTCATCGATATAGTAAATGATTTCATCGATGAAATTTTCGTTGTTCTTTGCTTTCTGGACCGCTTTGGCGAGTTCAATATCCACGCCTTTTTTATTGTCTTTCCTTTCAACCCTCAAAGCTTCATCTTTCCGGTTGAATTTGAAATCGAAGTCGTTCCTTTTCGAATCCAGTTTTTCAATGATTATGTCTTTCAGTTTAAAAACATTCATGCGAATGCCTCCATTAATTTCTACTTATTTAATCCGATGACCTGGTCACCGTCTTTGATCATGTTCATTTGACGCATCAGAGCATAGATGACATACGTGACGAGCGCCGGTAATATGATGTGGAATACTGCGATGAGCACCACCACATCCACAGAAGGCCCCATCGTTTCGATTGCCATGATCTGTCCGACAAAGCCGCTTGTGCCCATTCCGGCACCGGCTGCATTATTCTCCATCGGGAAGAACACTGTCATGACCGGGGCGATGATCGCACTTGCAAGCGTCGGCGGCACCATGATGAACGGGTTCAGGAAGATGTTCGGCACCTGCAGCATCGATGTGCCGATGCCCAATGATATGAGTCCCGACACGCCGTTATCCCTGTAGCCCTGGACCGCGAAGCCGACCATATGGCAGCAGCACCCGATTACGGCAGCACCTGCTGCAAGGCCGCTGATTTCAAGCATGAGGGCAAGGGCCGCGCTCGACAACGGGGCGGTCAGCATCAGGCCGAAGACCACCGCAACGAGCATACCCATCACGAATGGGCGCTGTTCGGTGGCGAATACAATGAATTCCCCGACATTCGTCATGAAATCCCCGATCCACGGGCCGACGGACTGCGCCACAAGGTAACCTGCAACGATGGTCAACAGCGGTGTGATGATGATATCGATTTTCGTCCTGCCGCTGTAGAGGCGGCTGATTTCAACCGCAGCGACACTCGCGATGAAACTGCCGGCGGCGCCCCCAAATTCATAGGCGGCGTAGCTCACGACGACTGTGGAAAAAATGACGAGCGGCGGTGCCTTCAAACCGTAACTGATTGCAGCCCCGATTGCAGCTCCCGTCAATGTCATGGCGACAGCGCCGATTTCTGTCATGAATGATAAAAAAGGTATATAAGTTCCGATCGTATCCATGATCAATCCAATGATCAGTGATGAAAAGAGCCCGAGCGCCATGAAGCCCATACCGTCTATAAACCATCTTCTCAAGAGTTTTCTCATAATCGTCCCCGCCTGATCAGTCGCCTTTCAGCGTATTGACCACTCCGGAATCAATGCCCCGGATCAACTCTTTCAAAAATTTACGCGCCTCTAAATAATCGTTGTAATTGATGATCGAGTGCGAAGTGTGGATGTAGCGTGCGCAGATTCCGACGACACCCGAGATCACACCTTCACCTGATATATGGATGCTTCCTGCATCCGTTCCTCCGGGCGATGTGTAATATTGATATTTTATCCCATTATCTTCGGCGATTTCAATCATATAATCTCTCATGGGTTTCGACAGTATCATTGAACGGTCCATGAGGCGAAGCAATGTACCTTCACCGAGCCTGCCCACATCGTCGCTTTTACCCATCATATCATTGGCAGGTGAGCAATCCACAACGAAAGCTATGTCCGGCTTGACCATGTTGCTGCTCACTTTGGCGCCACGGAGGCCCACCTCTTCCTGGACAGTGGCACCCACATATAAGTCACAGTCGAGCTCTGCGTCTTTCAATGATTCCAATACTTCGACCGCGATCAGGCAGCCGTACCTGTTATCCCAAGCTTTGGCCAGCAGTTTTTCCTCTTTTTCCATCACTTCGAATTCCACATCCGGGACGATGGAATCGCCGACTGCAATGCCCATCTTTTCGATTTCCTCCGGGCTGTCGCCGCCGACATCGAGGAGCATGTCCTTGATCTCAGTCTTTTTATCTTTGCCGCCTTTTCGGAAATGCACCGGTACACTGCCGACGATGCCGGTGATTTCCTTGTTGTCCCTTGTGCGGACCTTCAGTTTCTGGCTGAGCAGGACATCACTCGACCAGCCGCCGAGCGGGACGAATTTCAGCATGCCGTTCTTCTTGATTTCCGTCACCATGAAGCCCACTTCATCCATATGGGCAGCGATCATGACTTTCGGTGCATCTGCCTTCCCGCTCTTTTTGACGGCAAAAATACCGCCCAGTCCATCAGTGATGATTTCATCGGACAGCGGTTCAAGCTCTTTCCTCAAATAATTCCTGACGAGATCTTCAAAACCCGGTGCACCGTGCAGCTCGGTCAATGTTTTCATTCTATCCAATGTTTTTTGTGATAAATTCATGATAAATCCCCTTTAATTATGATTTTCATATAATCCATATGGTAAACTACATTCAAGGAGGTAGTTTTATGTCAAAAAGATCAATGTTTCTATTGTTATCAGTCATCACCACAGTTCCATTCCTGATATGGTTCTTCCTTTACAGAACGGTGGATGCACAAAAAGTGATTGACGGACTGCATTTACAGTTTGACGATGTATCGTTCATTTCTCTGGATTACCATACGGATGAAAGGAACCTGCTCGGCATGAAATCGAAAGTCATCAACGGCATCGTGCACGTCGGTGAAGGCGAAGAGACTTCCAAATACGAATTCACCGCTGATGCCTACACAGGTGAAATCATGGAGATTACTAACCAGTAATCTCCTTTTTTTATACCTTGCTTTCTTCTTTCAGACGTTCAATCGTCCTGTGGATCCGCTCCATGCCTTCCTCGATCCTTTTTCTGCTGGAGGCGACATTCATCCTGAAACGGCCGTTTTCGGACAAATCGTACATATGGCCAGGCGATACCGCAATCTCCCCGATATCCACGAGCGCCTTATGCATGACCGCATCCGGGATGCCGGACTTCTCGAAACTGATCCAGGCAAGATATGTCGAGTCCGGCTTTTTGAATGAAAGATGTTCAGAGAGGTGTTCATCGATGTAGTCGGATATATAATCGAAATTCCCTTCCAGGTGGTCGTTCAATTCATCCACCCAGTCGCCGCACTCCATGTAGGCCGCTTCGATTGCAGCGAGTACAAGGCTGTTTGCCGTACCGACATTATAGCGGTGGTCGAATTCACGCACGATTTTCTCCTTCAACGGCTCATTTTTTGTAATGAAATATGAGTGAGGAAGGCTTGCCAGGTTGAACGTCTTCCCAAGGCCGGTCGTGACGAGGATCGGATCATCCTCCTCCATCAGCTCCACCATGGAGACGAAATCCTCCTTCGGCCTCACAAAATCCATATGGATTTCATCACTGACGAAAAAGACGTCATTTTGAATGCAGATGTCCTTCATCTTCTGAAGCTCTTCCTTTGTCCACACCCTGCCCGTCGGATTATGCGGGTTGCAGTGTACATAGACTTTATTCTCCGGCTCGCGGCACAGTGCCTCGAACTGTTCAAAGTCAAATGCATAGTCATCTTCTTCAATCAGCGGACAGGAGACCACTTTACGGTCGTTCCCTTTCAATACTTTTAAAAATGCATTATACGTCGGCATGGTCAGGATCACTCCGTCGCCCTTTTCGGAATTCAGGCGGATGGCTTCACTCACCGTATACAGCACGGAAGGCGCATAAGTGATCATGTCATCTGTCAGATCCACATCAAAGCGCGATTTCCACCACTGCTTGACAGGGCCGTAAAATTTCGGGTTCTTCCATATCGTGTAGCCGAAGATTCCGTTGTCCAGCCTTTTCTTCATTGCTTCAGTGATTGCCTCAGGGGTTTTGATGTCCATATCGGCAATCCAGAAAGGTGCAAGGCCAGTCCTTCCGAAAACCGGTTCCGTACCTTCATATTGAATGCTGAAAGTGCCTTCCCTTGTTGTTTCCTCTTCGAAATTAAACTTAGTCAACTGCATTCCCTCCACAATAAATTTGCTCATAATGTATTTTAGCATTCTTTAATGAGAATTACATTGCAAAGAAAAAAAGCACCTTAAAAAGATGCTTTCAGGAAAAATATTCTGCTGCCGTTCCCGGAGAATTTCTCCTCATATTCCGTCCGGATATTGTCCTCCGGCTCTTCTTCATGGAGATCCAGGATGATTTCTTCAAATTTCATGCCGTATGCATTGAGGCTTTGCAGACTGTATTCGAAAAGTCCGCGGTTATCCGTTTTGAACTGGATTGCACAGCCCGGCTTTAAAATGCTTTCATAACGGCTGAGGAAAGTCTGATGCGTCAGTCTCCTTTTCGCATGGCGGGTCTTCGGCCATGGATCCGAAAAATTAAGGTAAATCTTTGAAGCCGTATCCGGCAAGATGTAGTCACTGATGAAATTGGCATCCAAAAGTGCCAGCCTGACGTTCTTCAAATCCATCTCGACGATCTTCTCGACGACCCGGATGATGATGTTCTTATCAAGCTCGATGCCGAGGTAGTTGATGTCGGGGTTCCTTTTTGCAAGTTCGGTGATGAACGTGCCCATCCCCGTCCCGATCTCAATATGAAGGGGCTGTTCCTCTTCAAAGAAATCATGGATGTTTTTTTCATAGGCATTTGTTATGTCGACGATGTGACTATGTTCTTCCAGGTAGTCCATCGCCCATGGTTTGTTGCGGATTCTCATTTCGTTACTCCATTTCAATTTTACGGCTAGATGAAACGGTCTCTCCTGATCACATGGTTCAGGAATAAGATCCAGTCATTCATATCTTTGAAACGCTTATGGTCCTCATACCACTGGACCATCGTGATCGCCTGCACCAGGGTATACCACTTCATGCGTTTCCGCAGGTCCCGTGTATATTCGATGCCGTATGATTCGAGCCACGCGTCCCAGTCTTCGGGCTTGACATAAGTATATAAAATCATACCGATATCAATGGCCGGGTCGGCGATCATGGCGCCTTCCCAGTCCACCAGGTAAAGCTCGTCCTGATCGGAGAGCAGCCAATTATTGTGGTTGACGTCCCCATGGCAGACCGTGCACAATGACTGGTCAAGCTTTGGGATTTCATTTTCCAGGTATTGGATGGCGCTCCTCACAGTGTGATGGGCATTCACTTTCGGGGATAATGAAGACTGGATTTTATTCAACAGCAGATCAGGGAGCATGGGTTTCATGCCTATCTTTTTAAGCATGGTCAACAAAGGGCGTGATGAGTGGATTTTCTTCATCAGTGCTGCCACCCTTTTTGAAGTCATTTCCTCATGGGTCAGCTCGCGGCCATTCTTCCAATGTTGTGCTGTTACGACTTCTCCCGTTTCAATGCGTTTAGTCCAAACCAACTTCGGCACTATGCCTTCTGCAGACAGTGCAGCAAGAAAAGGGCTGGCGTTGCGTTTAAGAAAGAGTTTGCGACCATCCTGTTCCGCCTTGTAGGCTTCACCTGAGGCGCCTCCCACCGGGTCCAGTGTCCAGCCGAGCTGATAGAAATGCTCCAAATTCCACACCTCTTTTCGTCCTTAAAAAAAGCGCTAAAATAATTGAGGACAGATTAGCGCTTTTTTGTTTCGTGATTAAAATAATATAGTGTTTATGGACGAATTTCAAGACTCATATCCATTTCTTCAAATGACAACTCGAAAAAAACAGCTCTCAAAGTCACATTGTATAAGGCTTCAACCTCTTTTAAAAATATATGTGTAATATCTCCCGTTAACTTTGTTTAACTGATTTTAATTGTGTGATTTTTTTATTAAAGAGTGACTGCAGTTTACGCGTCGTACCGCCGACCGAGCCGTCCCCGACCTGTCTCCCGTCGATATTGACGACCGGTGTGATTTCCTGCGTCGTGCTCGTGTAGAACACTTCATCCGCTTCGCTCATGTCGGGAACCGTGAAGCCTTCTTCACGGAAAGGTATTTCATTTTCTTCAGCCAGTTTAAGCACTTCCTGGCGGGTGATCCCATTCAGGATGAGGTTGTCCGCCGGGTGGGTGAAAAGCGTCCCGTTCCGCACCATGAACACATTGGTCGAGGAACCTTCCGTCACCACACCGTCACGGTGCATGATCGTCTCCTTGGCACCATTTTCCACCGCATACTGCTTCTCCATGACATTCGCCAGCAGGTTCAGGCTTTTAACGTGACATTTCAGCCAGCGGTAGTCCTCCGTGGTCACTGCCCTGACGCCTTCCTCCATCTGGGCGTGCGGCCGCTTCGCTCCCCTGATGCTCGCATAGATTACAGGGTTGCTGCCATCAGGAAAACTGTGGTCGCGCGGGGCGATGCCCCTTGAGACCTGAATGTACAGGGCGCCGTCTGTGATGGCGTTCCTCTCCCTGACTTCATGGAGTATTTCAACAATCTTCTCCCGTTCCAGGCCTCTGATCATCACTTCTTCTGCACTGGCCATCAGCCGGTCGGTATGTTCATCCAGTGTGAAAAAACGGCCGTCGTATATACGGACCACTTCATAGACGCCGTCACCAAAGTAGAATGCACGGTCCCCGCTTTTGATCCTCATCTCGTCATGATTGACATATTCCCCATTATAATAACTTATCCTCACTGATCTCACCCTCTACACATATTCTGTAAACCGCTTCTAAATAAATGGCTGTCGCCTTCAGCAGTTCCTCGATCTTCATCGTTTCATTCTTCTGGTGCATCGTGTCTTTGGTATCCTTGAACATCGCCCCGAAGGCAACACCCCGTTCAAGCGTCCTCGCGTAGGTGCCCCCGCCTACGGTGAAAGGTTCCGACGGGTCATCCACATGGTTGCGGTAACTGTCGAGCAGCACCCTGACCAGCGGGTCCGCCGGATCCACGAAATGCGGCGGCTCGTCCGTCACGTCTTCGATCATGAATCCTTCATCCGAGATCTTTTCTTTGAATGCCTCGATCTTCCCCTGGAAATCCAGACCTTCCGGATACCGCAGGTTCACACCGAAGCTCGCCCCGTCCACCTCCGTATAATTGATCATGCCCGTGTTGACACTGACTTCACCCATCTCTTCATGCTTATGTGCCATATCGAACCGGCTGCCGTCATAGTGGTCGATAATATAGTTTTGGGCAAATTGCACAAAATTCCTCGCGTTGTCGTCGAGTTCCAGCGTGCTCAGGAACTCAATCAGTATGAAACCGGCATTGACGCCCGCTTCAGGCGTCGAACCGTGTGCACTCTGCCCTTCGGTGCGGATGATCAGGAAGCCGTTGTCGACTTCATAATCCCCCTTCACCTTATTGCTCCTCAGGAAATCCTCAAATGACTGGATGACTTCCGTCATATTCTGTATCACTTTCAGCTTCGCCTCGGCCTCTTCGGGGACCATGTTGTACCTCTCCCCTGAAATCAGCACTTTCAATTCGATGTTCGGCTCCACCTCATCAAGATGCGTATGTTTCTGGACGATGTTGAAGGAGGTGATCCCCTTCTCCCCGTAGATCAGCGGGAAAGACGCATCGGGCGCAAAACCCGCATCCGGCATCTCCTCACTGTCGAAATAAGCTTTCGTGCATTCCCAGTCGGACTCTTCATCGGTGCCGATGATCAGGCGTGTCTTCACTTTGAAGTCAAAACCCTGCTCTTTTAAGATCTTCAATGCATAATAAGCCGCCATCGTCGGTCCCTTGTCGTCCTGCACACCGCGTGCCGTGATCGTCTCATCCGTGATGAGGGGATCGAACGGCGGGTGGTTCCAGCCGCTTCCGGGCGGTACGACGTCCACATGCCCGAGTATGCCGAACAGTTCCTCACCCGAGCCTATTTCAATATGCCCTGCCAGTCCATCCACTTCCTTCGTCGCAAAACCATCCCTTTCACCAAGTTCCATCATATAGTCCAGCGCCGCTTTCGGCCCTTCACCAACCGGCGCATTTTCCGACGGGTCGCCTTTGACGCTTTCCACTTTAAGCAATCCGGTCAAATCTTCAATCAGTGAATCTTTATGCTGCATGACAAGTGCCTGAAAATCCATGACGTTCATCCCTACCCATTCGTTATTTGTACTTCATGATAAATACATTTGCCTCTGAACACAAGTGTTCATCAGCTGTTTTGGGAATTTTTTTGAAAATAAAAAAACCGGTTCCCAAGAACCGGTCGAGTCATTGCAGAATGACTTACTTATTGTCTTTATTTTTGTCTGAGTTTTCATCGGAATCTTCGTCGTAGACGACATGGATATTGTGGTTGTCGTTTATTTCGCCTTTATCGCTGACCACTTCTGCACCCGGTGTCTCCTCCGGATGGAGTATTCCGCCTTCGGAATCGAAGTTGCCTTCCTCCTGGTCGGTCGTAAGGTGGCCGTCGCCGTCTTCTGCATCCGGCTTCACATCATAATCGGAATCATTATTTTTATCTTCCTCATTTTCAGTGTTTCCACCGGAGCTGTCGGATTCGGATTCCTCTGATTCATCCTTCATCTTTTCAATCTCTTCTTTGGCTTGTTCCTGGTACTGCTGAGCCTGCTCGCTCATCTTACTCTGATAATCCTTGGCCTGCTCGGTCACTTTGGACTGTACATCCTGTGCGTAGCTCTTAGGGTCGTCCTTGGCTTTGGAATACTCTTCCTTCGCCTTGCCCTGGACTTCCTGGGCTTTCTCAGTCACTTTGCTCTGGACGTTCTGAGCATATTCCTTAGGATTTTCCTTCGCTTTCTGATACTCGTTCATGACGGCATCCCTGTTTTCCTTTTCGGATAACTTCTTGACTGCTGCTGCGATACCGACCAATGCTGCAATTCTGAGTAAACCACTAATTAATCTTCCCATTGATATACACCTCTATTGAATTTAGTTTCTTTTGAATACTAATCAATATTTACCCACTCTAAAATGATTTAAACAAGTTGCATTAATTTTTTCACTTCAGCAGTGGTGAGGTATCTGCTTTCACCGGGTTCCAGCGATTCATCGAGCGGGAGGTTTCCGAACCGGGTCCGCTTCAGGGCAGTCACTTCATTGCCGAGGTATGAGAACATCCTTTTGACTTGATGGAACTTCCCTTCATATATGGTGAGGCTTACTTTCCTGCTGCCGGTACGCTTCGCGACCGCCGGGGAGCTGGTGAAGTCCTTAAGCGGGATACCTGCCTCGAGTGCCGCAATATCCGCGTCGGTGACGTCGTCCCTCAGCGTCACTTTGTAAGTCTTGCCGACCCTGCTCCTCGGGCTGAGGAGCGCATGGGAAAACTTGCCGTCATTTGTGATGAGCAGCAGGCCCGTCGTATCTTTATCGAGCCTGCCGACCGGGAACAGTTCATCGATCTGCGGATGGTCGATCAGTTCCATCACCGTCTGGGTCGGCCCCTCCTCGGTGGAGGAGATGACGCCTTCAGGTTTGTTGAGCATGAGGTAGATGTATTCTTCGAGGATCACCCGCTCGTCATCCAAATCAACATGGGAGTCGTACGAAACATGATGGTTGGGTTTATTCACGACCGCCCCCTCCACTTTGACACGGCCGTTCCTGATCATTTTGGAAACTTCCTTACGGCTGCCGATGCCGGCATTAGAGAGAAACTTATCCAAACGCATTATAAAAACCTCAATTTCCGTCTGATTTTATCCGCTCTTGAACCGAGGATTTCATCTGCAAGACCGCTTCTGAATGACAGCAGTATATAGACCGACGCACCGATCGGTACGGTGATGGCCAGGATGATCACGGAATCAAGCTTCTGCTCGACATCGAGATAGAACATGAGAACCAGATAGACGATTTCCACTGCAAGCAGCATGACGATCGTATAGAACCCGATCTGTAAGAGCGGCTTCATCAATGGACGGATATGGAATTTTCCGTATTTCTTGATGATCCACAAGTTGAGCACGACGCCGAGGCCGAGCGCAAGTGCCGTCCCCATGACGGCGCCGACCGTATGGAACTGCATGATCAGCGGGATATTGACCGCAAGTTTCACGACAATCACCGCGAGCACCACGTAGAGCGTCAGGTTCTGCTTGTCGATGCCCTGGACGATTGAGCAGGTGATCGAGAATAATGAAATGATGATGCTCACCGGTGCATAGAACAGGAGAATCTGTATAGCCACTTCATTATATTCGAAAAATGATGTGTAAAGCGGCGCGGACAGTATCATCATGCCTGCAGCGGCCGGAACCGCGAAGAACAGGAGCATCATGATCATCAGTTTGATTTGATGGTGCACATCATCCATCTGCTTGCGCTGGAAGTTCTTCGTGATGAAAGGCAGGATCGTTATTGCGAATGCCGCTGCCAGTGATGTCGGTATCATGACGAGCTTATGCGTCGTCAGATTCAGCATGCCGAACCATGTATCATGGTACCTCGCCGGCACGCCCGCCAGTGCAAGGCCGTTGTTGTGGGTCAGCTGGTCGATGAATATGATGACCGGGATGCTGATTCCCACAATGATGAACGGGATGCCGTAGCGGATGATCTCACCATACATCTCCTTGTAGCTGAAATCGTATCCTGTTTCATCCGAATCCACCAGTTTTTGAATGTGCGGGCGCCTCTTCCTCCAGAAGTACAGCAGTGTGGCGATTGCACCGAGACCGCCGATGAATGCGGCGAACACCGCAACTTCGTTGGCCGTCTGGACCGTGCCACCGAGCACGTACAGGACAATATATGCACCGCCGAGCAGCACTGCGATTCTCACGACCTGTTCAACGACGGATGAAGCACTGGTCGGGCCGAATGATTCGAAGCCCTGGAAGATGCCCCGGAAAGTCGCCATGAACGGGATGATGATCACGGCAATCCCGATGATGCGGATGATGCGTGTGATATCCTCGGCCGACCAGCTGCCTTCCCCGCTCCCTGCCGCCAGCGTCTGGAGATTGGCTATGTAAGGGGCTGCGATATATAATGCGATGAATGCCAGCAATCCCGAACCGATCATGACCCATAGACTCGACCGGTACAATTTCTGGCTGGTCTGATAGGCGCCGAGTGCGTTATACTTGGCCACGTATTTCGATACGGCGCCGGGCACTCCTGCTGCTGCGATGGACAGCATGATCGTGTACGGCGTATAGGCGTACCCGTAGAGGGCCAGGTTTTCCTCCCCGTCCATTATTGCGTAGAATGGAATCAGGTAAAGCATACCCAAAATCTTTGTGATGAGTGTCGCCAAAGTTAAAAAGAATGTCCCTCTGACTAATTTATTGGAATCTGACATGTTTTAAAACCTTCTTATTTTATACTAAACTACATTATAATCAATATAATATCACTTTCAAACCAAAAGGAGAAAATCATGTATGACGTAATTGTGGTTGGCGGCGGTGTGAGCGGCCTGATGGCAGCCTATTCCGCCTCCAAAAATGGCAAAAAAGTAATCCTCATCGAAAAAAATAAAAAACTCGGGCAGAAGCTGCTCATCTCGGGCGGCGGCCGCTGCAATGTCACAAACCGCCTGCCCTACGCCGAGATCATCAGTCATATCCCCGGCAACGGCAAATTCCTGTACGGTCCCTTCAGCATCTTCGATAATGAAAACATCATCGACTTTGTCGAGTCCCGCGGTGTGGCACTGAAAGAGGAAGACCACGGCCGCATGTTCCCCGTCAGCAACAAGGCCGTCGATGTACTGAATGTCTTCCTCCGGGAACTGGAGGAAAATAATGTGACCATACGCTACAATACAATCGTTGAGGAAGTGACTTCCAAAGACGGCAGAATCACCGGCGTCACCTTGACGGACGGCGAAGTCATCAAAGCCCAGAACGTCATCATCACCACCGGCGGACGGAGTGTGCCGAACACCGGATCCACCGGCGACGGCCATAAATTCGCACGAACGGCCGGGCACACCATCACTGAACTCTTCCCGACGGAAGTGCCCATCACCTCTTCCGAGGACTTCATCAGGGCGGGCACCTTAAAAGGCCTGAGCCTCTCCAACATCGCTTTGTCCGTGCTCCGGAAGAACGGCAAACCGCGCATCACCCATCAGATGGATATGATATTCACGCACTTCGGCATCTCCGGTCCCGCCGCCCTCAGATGCAGCCAGTTCGTGTATAAGGAGCAGAAGAGCCAGAAGCGCACCGACATCAGCATGATGATCGACTTTTATCCCGATACGGGGAAAGGCGCACTCCAGGAGGAACTCGACGCCCTGATCAAGGAAAGCCCCAATAAATCCATCAGGAATATACTGAAGACCATGATGCAGGACCGGCTCGCCGAATTTCTGATCGACTATAACGGCATCGACCGTGAAGCGAACAGCCACCATCTGAAAAATGAAGATAAGCAGAAGATTGTGGACTTCCTGAAAGGCTTCACCTTCAAAGTCGACGGCACCCAGTCCATAGAAAAGGCATTCGTCACCGGAGGCGGCGTCAATTTAAAAGAAATCACGCCCCAGACGATGGAAAGCCGCCTCGTCGAAGGACTTTATTTTGCCGGCGAAGTCCTCGACATCCACGGCTACACCGGCGGCTATAATATAACGAGCGCGCTCGTCACGGGTTATGTCGCGGGCCACAGCGCCGGGATGAAGTAAGGGTGCAGCTGATTGTTGATGACGTCCGTAACCTTCAGTCGAAAATTGCGGTAATGTTGCGAAATCGGGCACTGAATTCGTAACCTTCACGGGAAAGCAAGGTCCACCTTACGAAACCAGACATGGAATCCGCAACCTTTGAATGAAAACCCAGTCAACGTTGCGAAATCAGGCACAGAAAACGTAACCTTCGCCTTCAAACCCGGCTAACGTTGCGAAACCGGACCCAAAATCCGCAACCTGCTCATAAGAAGGCCATCAGTGGTGCGAATTCCAAACTCAAAACGCACCTTCTTCACCACAACGCCAAAACCCCGCAGTTCACTAGAACTGCGGGGTCTCTTCTTATTCCGGCAGGTGCCGGTAGGCGATGTCATAAATTCGTATTTCATTATCTATGATCGGGTTGTCTGCAGGTTTATCCCCGGACGGTCTTGAACCGTGGGCTTTTTGGTTCTTCCTGCTGTCCCTCCATGCCTCAAAGGATGCATGGTCTTTCCAAGTCGTCGCGACCAGCAGCTCATCATGATCTTCAAGCTTTTCATTCTTCAGCACTTCCATCAGCTCAAAACCTTCAAAAGTATGGACGGCCTTCGGTTCCTGGAATCTTACCGCAACCTCATCGATCCGGCCCTTTTTAATGCTCAGCGCATTCACCACTTTAATCATTCATTCTCATCCTTTCATGATATACCTACATAAACAATATCATATTTCCACCGGCACTCCGTATAGGAAAGGTTACAAAAAAGCGACGGCGAAAAGTTTGAACATGGCAATATAAAGGAATTGGCTTTAAAGTACAGTTTCCACAATAAAAACCAAAGGAGCGTACATATGTCATTGGAAGATATGTTTTTAGGTGATTTTGAAACCATTATACGCACGCTGGTCGTCGGTCTGCTCGCCTATATCGCCCTGGTCGTCATCGTGAGAGTCAGCGGCAAGCGTACATTATCCCAGCTGAACGCCTTCGACTTCATCGTGACGGTGGCCCTCGGCTCGATACTCGCGACCATCATCCTCGACAGCAGCGTGTCGCTGCTTCAGGGCGTCACCGCCTACCTTGTGCTCGTCCTGATGCAGTATTTGATCACGAGGTTCACACTGGCGAGTAATACATTCGATGACCTGGTGAAATCCGAACCGAGGCTGCTCTTTTATAAGGATCAGTACCTTGAGGGAAATCTGAAGAAAGAACGGCTGAACAAATCCGAAATCCATCAGGCGGTGCGGTCAAGCGGCACCGCCAACCTTGAAAAGGTTGAAGCGGTCATCCTGGAGAGTGACGGGAGCATCTCCGTCATCCCAAAAAGTGACGGGCCTTCAAAAAATGATGAAAATGACATCATGCAACATGTAAAAAAGTGAAGCAGGGGTCCAGAGACCCCGCTTCACTTTTTTTAGTTTGCGACGATATTCACCAGTTTGCCCGGTACGACGATTACTTTACGAATCGTCTTGTCCCGGAGGTCATCCTGGATCCTGTTGGATTCGATTGCGATCCTTTCAAGGTCTTCCTTCGATGCATCAGCAGGGACATTTCGCTTCTCCTTCACTTTGCCGTTGACCTGGATGACGATTTCCACTTCATCTTCAACGAGTTTGGATTCATCGTATTCCGGCCATTCCGCATAAGCAACCGTATCAGTGTTCCCGAGCCTGTCCCATAATTCCTCACCGATGTGCGGTGAGATGGCGGAAAGCATCTTCACGAAATCTTCGATATAAGTCTTTGAGACTTCTTCTTTCTTATAACACTCGTTCACAAATACCATCATCTGTGAAATCGCCGTGTTGAAGTCAAGGTTGGCATAGTCTTCAGTCACTTTCTTGACCGTCTCATTGTAGACTTTGTCGAGCTCCGGTGTTTCCTTATCCACGATCTTCGCATTGACCTCACCCGTATCCTCATTGATGACGAGGCGCCATACACGGTCAAGGAAGCGTCTTGACCCGTCAAGACCGGTTGTGCTCCATGCGATTGACGCATCAAGCGGCCCCATGAACATTTCATACATTCTGAGTGTGTCCGCACCGTGTGAATAGACGATGTCATCCGGGTTGATGACATTCCCTTTGGATTTACTCATCTTCTCGTTGCCCTCACCGAGGATCATGCCCTGGTTGAACAATTTCTGGAACGGCTCCTTCGTATGGACGACGCCGAGATCGTAGAGCACTTTGTGCCAGAAACGTGCATACAGCAGGTGCAGCACCGCATGCTCCGCCCCGCCGATGTAGAGGTCGACCGGGAGCCAGTGCTTCAGTTTCTCAGGGTCTGCAAGCGCGTCCTCATTATGAGGGTCGATGAAACGCAGGTAGTACCAGCAGCTGCCGGCCCACTGAGGCATCGTGTTCGTCTCGCGGCGCCCTTTGACACCGTCCTCCCTCACGACTTCCACCCATTCCGGATTGTTCGCAAGCGGTGATTCGCCCGTGCCCGACGGCTTGATGGCATCCATCACCGGCAGCTCAAGCGGCAGTTCATCTTCAGGCACCGTGGACATCGTGCCGTCCTCCCAGTGGATCACCGGAATCGGTTCGCCCCAGTAACGCTGACGTGAGAACAGCCAGTCGCGGAGCTTGTAGGTGGTCTTCTTCTCACCGTAATTTTTCTCTTCCAGTATTTGAAGTGACTTTTCAATGGCCTCTTCTGTATCAAGTCCGTTGAGCTCGCCTGAATTGATATGCGGGCCGTTGCCTGTGTAGGCTTCCTCGTCGATATTGCCGCCCTCGACCACTTCGACGATCGGCAGGTCGAACTTGGTTGCGAATTCATAGTCACGCTGGTCATGCGCCGGAACCGCCATGATTGCACCTGTACCGTATGATGCGAGCACATAATCCGAAATCCAGATCGGCAGCCTTTCACCGTTGAACGGGTTGATTGCATAAGCGCCTGTGAAGACACCGGACTTATCCTTGGCAAGGTCCGTCCGTTCAAGCTCACTCTTCATCGCCGCCTTATCCTGATAGGCTTTCACCGCATCTTTCTGTTCATCCGTCGTGATCTTCTCCACAAGCTTATGCTCAGGTGCAAAAACGGCGTAAGTCGCCCCGTAGATCGTATCCGGACGTGTCGTGAACGCCGTGAACTGTTCATCGGTGCCCTCTATCTTGAAGTCGATGTTCGCACCTTCGGATTTGCCGATCCAGTTGCGCTGCATATCTTTAAGCGACTCCGGCCAGTCGAGGTCGTCAAGGTCTTCGAGCAGACGGTCGGCATATTCGGTGATCTTGAGCATCCACTGCCTCATCGGCTTCCTGACGACCGGATGGCCGCCGCGTTCAGACAGCCCGTCGATGACTTCCTCGTTCGCAAGCACCGTGCCCAGCGCCTCACACCAGTTCACAGGCACTTCATCGATATATGCGAGACCTTTATTGTAGAGCTGGATGAAGATCCACTGTGTCCATTTGTAGTAATGGGCATCCGTCGTATCGATTTCACGGTCCCAGTCATAGCTGAAGCCGAGCTCTTTGATCTGACGGCGGAAGTTGTCGATATTCTTCTTGTTGAATTCACGTATATCATTGCCGGTATCGATGGCATACTGCTCTGCAGGGAGGCCGAATGCATCCCAGCCCATCGGATGGAGGACGTTATAACCCTGCATCCGCTTCATCCTTGAAACGATGTCGGTCGCCGTATAACCTTCCGGGTGACCCACATGAAGCCCTGAACCGGACGGGTACGGGAACATATCCAGTGCGTAGAACTTCTTCTTATCATATTCTTCCTCGGTCTTGAAAGTTTTGTTGGTTTCCCAGTATTCCTGCCATTTTTTCTCGATTTCTCTGTGGTTATAAGTCATTTGGCTCCTCCTATTATATGTAAAAAAGTATATAAAAATCCCATGTTCATAAAAAACATGGGACGATCTATCTGACCGCGGTACCACCCGCATTCACTTTGAAAGTGCATCTCTTGAATATTCGTTTGAATGATATACAGACGAGTTCATACTGCACTGCTGCCGGTTTGCACCACCACCGGTTCTCTTGGAACAGTGTCATACTACTACTTCTGTACAAGTACTAATATATGTCATTTGAAAAATATTAGCAAGCATAATCGGGAATTATATGAGCTGCAGCCCTTCAATCGTGAGCAGCGTCGATTTCTTATCCAGCCCGCCCGTATAGCCGCCGAGGGTGCCGTCGCTTGAGATCACCCTGTGGCATGGGACGATGATTGAGACCGGGTTCTTCCCGTTGGCATTCGCCACCGCCCTTGAATAGTTGACGCCGCCGCACCTGAGCGCGAGCGCCTTATAGCTGATGGTCTGCCCGTAAGGGATTTTGCTCAGTTCATTCCATACTTTCTGCTGGAATTTCGTCCCTTTGAAAGAAAGGTTCACCGGCACGGTGAACTCCGTCCGCTCTCCTTCGAAGTACTCTCTGAGCTCTTCCCTGCACCGGTTGAGGACATCGTTACCGCTGCCCTGTTCCCCCGGTGCATCCGTATAATCCAGCCCAGTGATCTCCCCGTCTGCACTCCGTATCTCAAGCCATCCGACCGGACTGTCGTAATAGATCGTCTCTTCCATCCACTGTCCCCCCTTTAAACTGAACCTCTTCTTCATGATAAAAACTTTATATTTTTTACGAATGTGCCGCAACTGATATGGTATCATCTTTAGGAGGTGATCATATGCTGATGAAAATACTGCCGGCCGCCAAAAAAATGATGGAGGAAGCCGTCTCCCCAGGTGACACGGTCGTCGATGCCACATGCGGCAACGGCCATGATACAAAATTCCTCTCGGAATTGACGGGCCCTGCCGGAAAAGTGTACAGCTTCGACATACAGAAGGCTGCAATCGACAATGCACGGGAGCTGACCAAAGGATCCTGCAACATTGAATTCATACATGATTCGCACGCCCGTGCCGAAGAATATATTGAAGCGCCCATCCAGGCCGCCATGTTCAATCTGGGCTACCTGCCGCGGGGCGACAAGTCCATCACGACGGAAGGTGAATCGACCATCGAAGCCCTCAGGCAGCTCTTTGAACTGTTGAAGCCGGGCGGCCGCATCGTCATCGTCGTCTACCACGGGCATGAAAAAGGGAAAGAGGAAAGGGATGCGCTGTATGAATACCTGTCCGGCTTCCCCCAGGAAGAGGCGGACATACTCGAGTACCGCTTCATCAACCAGAGGAACAACGCACCGTTCATACTGTGCCTGGAGAAGGCTCGGAAAGCCTGACGGCTCCCCTTTTTAAAGCAGGCCGATCCTGAACAGCTGGGCATCGAAGAACTTCTCAAGGTGATAAAATGGGACCTCTATATCCTCCCGCTGGAAGATGCTGTGATCTTCACTGTCCAGCATGATGATGTGGAGATCTTTATTCTCGATCTTCTTTACATAAGCAGCCGATATGAATGGTTCGATGATTTCATTGCCTTCCGTGAATATGGCGAGGACCGGCACATCGGGGAATTCATCCATGTTTTCAGTCGTATTCTTCATCTGGTTGATCACGGTCTTATACCAGTGGTAGCTGACTTTGCCCACAATCAGTTCGTCGTTCTCGTAGCGGTCCAGATAATTTTTATCGGTCGTGAAGTCCTTCATGCTGATGCCGGGATTGAACCTGGTTTCATCACTCGAAGTCCTGACACTCGTGATCAGTGTGTTCTTGCGGTTGATGAACGACTGTTTGAATGACAACAACGGATTCAACAGTGCAATGCCGTCAATATGAATATTATGCTGTTTGATCAATTCTATCGCAATCAGTCCACCGAGGCCCTGCCCGATGACGAACGTCGGCAGCCGGTAGCCCCTGGTCATTTCAAACCATTCCATGACCCGGTCGATATATTGATAGAAATCGGTGATGTGTCCTTTATGAACCCTTGTAGTCTGTCCGTGTCCCGGCAGATCCCCGGTGACGACATGATAATTTGCATTTCTCAGCTGGCTGATCAGGCCGGTGTAATATTCATGATGTTCGAGCATATCATGTATGACGACGACGACACCTTTCGGTTCATATTCCGTTTCCCATTTCCACATTTAACGCAAGTCTCCTTAAGTCCTTTTATAATTCACTATGATACAATTATTATAACAACAATTGAATGAAAGGATAGTGCAAATGATACTCGATTACAAAGGAATTGAACCACAGATTGATGAAAGCGCTTTTGTAGCCCCGAACGCAACGGTCATCGGGGATGTCGTCATCGAAGAATATGCTTCGGTCTGGTTCGGCAGCGTGCTGAGGGGGGACATCGCACCCATCACGATCGGCCGGCACAGCAATATCCAGGACCTCTCCGTCCTGCATGAATCACCGGATATGCCGCTCATCATCGGAGACCATGTCACCGTCGGCCATAAAGTGACGCTGCACAGCTGCACGATCGGGGACAACGCATTGATCGGGATGGATTCGACGATACTTGACGGAGCCGAAATCGGCGAAGGGGCATTCATCGGTGCCGGAAGCCTGGTCACGCCGGGCACCAAGATCCCGCCCAGGAAGCTTGCGTTCGGAAGACCGGCAAGAGTGGTGAGGGATCTGACCGAAGCGGATATAAAAGAAATGCAGCGGATCAATGAAACTTACACCGGCCACATCCCCCACTATAAGAAATAGTACGCTTTAAAAATTCTAAATTTATACAAAATTTTTCATGATTTTATTGTTAACGCTTTATCTTTACGGGTAGACTGTATATTGATATGGGATACTGAATACATTTAAAGTAGGAGAGGTTTTATGCCAGTATTACGGGATTTTTTCATACATCTTTCAGAAAATAAAGTACTTAATGAGGCAACAAAGAAAATCGGCCTGAAATTCGGTGCCGACAAAGTGGTCGGCGGCATTACAGTCGAGGACACGATTGAGCGCATCAAAGATTTGAACGGTCAGGGCATGGGGGTCACATTCGACAACCTCGGCGAGTTCATCACTGAAAAGTCGGAAGCGCTCCAGGAAAAAAGCAATATCATAGAAATGATCAAAGCGATTGATGAGCATGGACTGGATGCCCACGGCTCGGTCAAATTATCACAGATCGGCCTGCACATCGATTATGACTTCTGCCTTCAGAACGTAAGGGAAATCCTCACTGTGGCGAAGCAGGCGGATATGTTCATCAACCTGGATATGGAGAATTACGCATCATATGGCGATACCATCCGTCTGCTTGATACCGTGAGGGAGGAATTCGATAATGTCGGCACGGTGATCCAGTCATACTTATTCAATTCAAGGGAAGACATCATCAAATATAAGGATATGCGCCTGCGTCTCGTCAAAGGGGCTTACAAAGAAGCACCGGAAGTCGCTTTCCAGGCGAAGAAGGATATTGATGCGGCGTATATGAGGCTGATCAAGACCCACCTGCTGGAAGGCAGCGGCTATACTTCAATCGCGACGCATGACCACAATATAATAGAAGAGACGATCGACTTCATCAAGGAAAATGATATCCCCGATGACTCTTTTGAATTCCAGATGCTGTATGGATTCAGGAAGGACTATCAGAGGAATCTAGTGTCCCGCGGCTACAGGACGGTGGTCTACCTGCCGTTCGGCAAGGACTGGTATGCCTACTTCATGCGACGTCTTGCGGAAAGGCCGCAGAACATCAACCTTGTCGTAAAAGGTGTGACGAGAGACAAGCGGATCCAGACCGGTGCTGCAGTGCTTGCCGCTTCCGGCGCACTCCTTGCCGCCTACAGGCTCGTCAAAAATCAATAGAAGAAACCCCCGCATCTGCGGGGGTTTTATTCGTTCAGATCTTTCATCGCCCCGTCCACCATCCTGTTGATGTTTTCAACGAGGATGCGGACCGTATTTGACAGATAGTCCGAATCGAATGTCAGGTGGCCGATGGCATACATGCCCTTCAAAGTGCCGTATCTCGGGCTGATCACCCGGTGTGCCCTGTCGACCAGTATGCCGCCGAGGCTGCCGGGGGCGATCAGCATACGGTCCAGCATATTGACGATGATGGGCGAATCTTCTTTGGTGATGTCTTTTTCGGGCCCTGTTGCGTTGATCAGCCAGTCGATTTCGTATGATGCATCATCTGTCCTGACAGTGAAGCCGCTGCCCGGCTGCACTTCCTCAATATCGTCTATGATTATAATCCGCCCTGCATCGGCCCACTCCACAAGCTGCTCCGCAACTTCTGCGGGCATGGGTGAATGATTTTTATCGATGTAAGGATGGATCTCCTCCATGAAAAGCTCTTTATCTTTTTTGGAAAAGTAAGGAAAAACCCTGCTGAATAAAGGATTCAGCGCAATGATGAGATACTGCAGCTTCCCTACTTGGCCGCTGTTGGCAATGTCATACTTCAAATCTTCAAGCGTATTGCCGGACTGCCTGTAGAAAAGGGATTCTCCGATGTTTTGTGCAGCCATTTCCCTTCTGAATAATGTGACGACCTCCTCTAATGGAATCAGATCATCTTTTATCAAGGCATCCAGCGCTTCTTCCGTGAAATGCCGGATTTTAAATTGATGACTCTTTCCTCGTACGGAAGGCATTTCCCCGCTTCTTGAAAAGAGATGGACCTGATCCTTCCCCCTTTCCAGCAGCAGGTATCTGACGCAGTCGATCGCCGACAACCCGGTGCCGAGGATGCCGATTTTTCCATCGGCATCTTTCAGGTGCTCCCTGACGGGATAAGGATTATGGACGAATTTTTCCATGCCTTCCAGGCTGTAAGGGTCTGCGTAGTCCATCTGTCCCATTGCCAGAAATACGAGTTCATATTTTTCAGAAGAGGTGTCTGTATCGACCCTGTAGGAAGCCTCTTCGGCATCATATACGATATCTGTGACTTCCCTATAGACCGGTCGGACGCCTTCGTTTGAAGCCATGAGCCCCCGCAATATGTCCAAAGAGTATGCCCCGAAATGCTTCCTCGGATTGTAGTCATGGACAGGAATCGACCGGGCTTTCAGCCAGTCAGTGAAATCACCGTCACCGGTGATTCTCATCTCATCAGTCGGTATATTGAGTAGAAGATGTTCATTGTCATCCATATACGGCTTGCCCCGCCCCATCTTCTCCTCCGTATCATAAATGTCGATCTTCCAGCCATCATGGCAGCCATGATGTGAAATGAGGCGCCGGGTGATATTGACACCGGCGACACCCCCGCCTATGATCGCTATTCTCAGATTCATCTTTTTGCCTCCCTGCGAAAACCGCCGGGTGAATAGCGTTGGAGCATCACCCTGAAAGCTTTCATATATTGACAAAACCCTGTACATGAAGTACAGGGTTTTAGTCCATCTGCGAAGATCAAGGGTTCAGTGACAGGATTGCATCTTCAATTTCTGCCAGTTCCTTCACAGTATACTGGAATCTGCCATGGAAAATATATTTGAGGAAGAATTCCTCCAATTCCTCTTTTCCGACCAGAACTTTCACACTGTCATCCTCCGAATAATTCGCGATGGAATATCCGCCGCCATCCTTTGGATTGAAGTATATCATCGGCACCACATCATACTGGAGCTTCAGGATGTTCCGAAGTTTCTCGGCAGAGACCTTCGTTTCATCAATCACCTGATTATAGTGATTCACCGAAATGTTCTTATCATCCGACTTATCGAAGATGAGGGTCTGTTCCTGCTTCTTATCAAGGTCGAGGAGCTCGAAGAAAGATTCAATATATGGTAATTCTTCGAAGTTATTCTCGTTCACACCGTGAAGGATATGCCCGCTCCAGTACCTGGAGTCGATCAGGTACAGCCCGGTACGGGTCAGCACGAGATGATCGATCTTGCGGGTGTTGGTGTAGTTACGGCTCGGGAGGAAGACATTCGATAAAATCAGCATATCCGAGCTGCGGATCTTTTCTTCCCTGACCAGTTTCTCCTTCAGCTGGAACAAAGCCAGATCCGTCAGATATTCTCCTTTATCCACCGTGAACTGGTGGAGGCTCGTAAGTTTATTGTTCAAGAGACTCGTATCATTATGATATTTCTCATTGAGCGTCGAAACTTCTTTTTTACGAGTCAGATGCTCTTCTTCAAGTTCACTTTCATATTTATCGACCAGTGATTTTTTCTGATCTTCATATGAATTCTGGACTTTGCTGATATCATTACGGTGCTTTAAATAATAGACCAGAAACACGATTGCCAGAATCACCAGCAATGCAGCAACCGCTATAAAGACCGGGTCTGTAAAAATTTCTGTGTTCATTCGCATATCTCCTATCCGATTATAGTTCCACAAATCTTTCCATTGATATTATAACAATACTGTAAATGGTTTTCGACAGAAAAGATAAAAATCCTCACTGGGGATCTCCCTCAATGTTCCTCTATGTTGACAGAATACACTTAATAAATTGAAAGTTTTCACTTTAAAAATCTGATTTTTCCACCTTTTCGTTTAACATTTATATGGATATATGTTTTAATGAATGCAACATGGGTAATAGAGAGTATGACTTGCTGCATAGACAAAGAGAGTTAGCAGGTATTACCCATAAAATATATTAGGAAATTAAATTAGGAGGCTTTTACTATGGACTTGAAGAAGTATCTAATGGCAGGCGGACTGGCGTCAGTACTCGTACTTGGAGCATGTGGCGAAGGTGAAACTGAAGAAGATCCAGCAGCCGAAGATCCGGCAATGGAAGAAGGCACTGAAGAAGAAGGTGCAGAGGATCCAGCAGCTGAAGATCCACTTGAAGAAGATGAAGAAGAAGAGGAAGAGGAAGACGACGAAGTTTAATCTCTTTCATGAAATTAAAACCCGGGGGAATTCCCCCGGGTTTATTTTTGTATTGGATGGTTTAAATATTCTTTTATATACGCGACCTTATCCACTGCTTCCCACGGTGCGTCCAGATCTTCACGACCAAAGTGGCCGTAGCTTGCCGTGTCCTTATAGATCGGCCGCTTCAAGTCCAGCATCCTGATGATGCCGTCGGGTGATAAGTCGAACAATGCCCGGATCGCCTCGACGATTTCCGTTTCACTGACCTCCGAAGTGCCGAAGGTGTCGACTGCAATGGATACAGGCTGGCTGACGCCGATCGCGTATGCGAGCTGTATCTCACATTTATCGCATATGCCGCTTGCCACGATGTTTTTCGCGATGTACCTTGCAGCATAGGCAGCCGAGCGGTCGACTTTCGTCGGGTCTTTTCCGCTGAAGGCACCGCCGCCATGGCGTGCATACCCGCCGTAAGTGTCCACGATGATCTTCCGGCCGGTCAGGCCTGCGTCACCCTGCGGTCCGCCGATGACGAACCTGCCGGTCGGGTTGATGAAGTAACGTGTTTCCGAGTCGAGAAGATGCTGCGGCACCACCGCTTCGATCACGTGCTCAAGCAGGTCATCGTAGATCTGCTGGGTCGAGACGCCTTCACTGTGCTGCGTGGAAATGACGATGGTGTCCACCCGCTTCACATTATCCTCCTCGTCATACTCGACCGTCACCTGCGTTTTGCCGTCCGGCCTCAAGTAATCCAGTGCGCCGTTCTTCCTCACTTCAGCCAGCTGTTTCGACAGCTTATGTGCAAGGGAGATCGGCAGCGGCATCAGTTCAGCCGTTTCATTTGAAGCATACCCGAACATGAGGCCCTGATCCCCCGCCCCTGTCGTCACTTCATCGGTCTTCCGCGTCTCTATCGCGTTGTCCACGCCGACTGCGATATCTTCAGACTGCTCATCAATGCCTGTCAGGACCGACATCGTCTTGTAGTCATAACCGTATTTTGCATCGATGTAGCCGATGCCCTTCACCGTCTCCCTCACAATTTTGGGGATATCCACGTAAGTCTCTGTGCTGATTTCACCGACGATCAATGCAAGACCTGTGTTGACCACTGTCTCACATGCCACACGTGCATCCTTATCCCGTGTGAGGATTTCATCCAGAATCGCATCCGAAATCTGGTCCGCTATCTTATCAGGATGACCTTCGGTCACCGATTCCGATGTAAATAAAATTCTTTCGCCCATTTTTGTATATTGCTCCTTTAAGTTATTGGCTATCTCTTAAAACAAAATAAAGTCTTTTCTCAAACATAGAGAAAAGACTCCGCTCTTCCCCTTATCGCTCAGAATACTCTGCGTTCTTTAGCACCTTTCTTTAATAAAAAGAGGTTGCTGGGCTTCAACGGGTCTGTTCCCTCCACCTGCTCTGGATAAGAGATAACTCAGGTTATAATATACTAGAATGGCTGCGACAATACAAGAGGTTCCGTTTTTATCAGTCCAGGTTATCCACTGCGTACTGCGCCTCTTCCGCCGTGAACTGCTCCCCGTACTCTGATATCAGCTGGTCATATATTGCGGCATTCGACATGCTCATGACTTCACGGTAAGTCTTCGCAGACTCCAGCGCATTCGCATTCCAGTCCCACTCCATGGTATCCACAGCATACTGTGCTGCGTCAGCCGGGAAATTCTCTCCGTATTCAGAGACAAGCTGATCGTAGATGCCAGCCTTTGACATATGCAGGACTTCGGCATAAGTGTAGGCACTGTCCAGCGCCGCCCGCCATTCCGCCGGTACATCGTCCCCGGATGCCGCATCCTCACTGTCACCGATATCACCGGTGCCGAGGTCCGCCTCAGTCTCGGCTTCATCATCTTCTGCACGCAGGGAAGATATGTCATCTTCAAGTGACGCGATTTCACCATTCAATTCATCATTTTTCGCTTCCAGTGCTTCAACTTCAGATGCCAGGCCCTCATTTTCTTCCTGCAGTTCGGCATTCATGCCTTGAAGTTCTTCATTCTCATTCTTCAGTTCATCAATTTCCTCATCATCCCCTTCACCGCCGGCAGCTTCTTCAGCCTGTTCCCTCAATTCCTGATTTTCCTCTTCCAGGCTTCCAATCGCCTCATTCAACTGCTCGTTTTCAGCTTCGGTCTCGGCGAGTGCCTCAGATAGTTCGTCAGCTGCGGTATCCGATTCTGCTTCGGGGCTGCAGCCGCTTAAAATCATCATTATTCCAAGGCCGGACCCTATAAAGAATTTTTTCATGACTTTTACTCCCCTTCTAAATATTTACATATAAGTATATAACATTTCTTTCGTAAAGTAAGGGTAAAAAACGTTTTATTTCAAATATTACGAATAGTCTATAAATAATATTATATAATAAGTGTAAAATGTACCTTTTATGAAAGGTTGTCTTAACATTTTATTTCACAGATAGTATGATGAAAGGTAAACGCGAATAGTCCCATTTTTAATGTGTTACATCATTTGATAATGTGTTATACTACTTGCGAATAGTCATCAAATTCTACTCCTGGAGGCATACATATGGTCAACCATTCTGAATTAATTTCCAAGCTGGTATCCAAAGATACCACAAAAGTTCAACTTTCCACTCCCCATCTCGTCACCGCTTCACTCAGAAGAGGCGAAGGCGCACTGACGGACACAGGCGCACTCAGGGCAGAAACTGGAAAGTACACCGGGCGCAGTCCCAAAGACCGCTTCATCGTTGAAGATAACGTTTCGGACCATAAGGTCGACTGGGGTGAAGTGAACCAGCCGATCTCCGAAGAAGTATTCGACAACCTCTTCGAAAAAGTGATCGACCACCTGAACAGTCAAGATGAGACGTTCGTATTCAAAGGTTATGCGGGTGCCGATGAAAGCACACGCCTGAACCTGCAGGTCATCAATGAGTTCAGCTGGCACAACCTTTTCGTGCAGAACCTCTTCATCCGACCAGAGACCAAAGAGGAAGCTTTGAACATCGATCCTGAATTCACCATCGTCTCCGCCCCGAATTTCAAGGCCGATCCTGAAACGGACGGTACAAACTCAGAGGCATTCGTCATCGTTTCCCTTAAGAAAGGTATCATCCTGATCGGCGGTACCGAATATGCAGGAGAAATGAAGAAATCCATCTTCTCGATCATGAACTACCTGCTTCCGGAACAGGGTGTCATGAGCATGCACTGCTCTGCAAACGTCGGTGAGAACAAGGATGTCGCCCTCTTCTTCGGCTTGTCCGGAACAGGCAAGACGACATTGTCAGCCGATCCCCACCGTGACCTCATCGGTGATGATGAGCACGGCTGGAACGACGAAGGCGTCTTCAACATCGAAGGCGGCTGTTATGCGAAGACCATCGACCTCTCAGCGGAAAAAGAACCTGAGATTCACGGTGCAATCCGTTTCGGTGCCGTTCTTGAAAACGTCGTGCTCGATGAAGACGGTACACCGGACTATGAAGATAATTCACTGACTGAAAACACACGTGCAGCCTACCCGCTCCACCATATCGACAATGCACGCATCCCTTCAGTGGCCGGCCACCCGCAGACGATCATCTTCCTGACGGCAGATGCGTTCGGCGTACTTCCCCCGATCAGCAAACTCGACCGGGATCAGTCGATGTACCATTTCTTAAGCGGCTTCACTTCCAAGCTCGCAGGTACTGAAAGAGGCGTCACAGAGCCGCAGCCGGTATTCTCTTCCTGCTTCGGTTCCCCGTTCCTTCCATTGGAAGCGACCGTCTATGCGAAGATGCTCGGCCGTCTGATTGAAAAACATGACGTGAACGTCTACCTGGTGAACACCGGATGGACCGGCGGCGGTTACGGTGTCGGACGCCGCATGGACCTCAAACATACACGCACGATGATCCGCCGCGCAATCAGCGGAGAGCTCGAACTCGGCGAATTTGAAAAGGATGAAGTATTCGGCCTGAATGTACCTGTCACGATCACAGGTGTACCCGACGAACTCCTCATGCCTAAAAATACATGGCTGGATGAAGACGGCTACGACGAGCGTGCGAATAAACTGAAAGAACTGTTTAAAGAAAACTTCTCCAAATTCGGTGAAGAATCAAAAGAAATCGCTGAAAAAGGCGGATTCCAATAATACTTTTCAAGAATATGAAACCCATCTGAGTTTTCTCAGATGGGTTTTTACATTACATGTGGAAATCCATCATCTTTGGTTACTTTTACTAAGTCTATTACATATAAATATTATAGAACCATATATTAGGTGGTTTGCTTAATATATTCCGTTATGTTAACGTTGATAATGTCGTATTAAAAATAAAGCACATAAAAGCTTAATTAAGGAATGGGTATTTTGAGTGTGATAGAAATTAAAGATGTCACCAAAGTGTTTGGGACATACACCAAAGAAGTGGAACAATTATTACATAATAATGCATCCAAAGATGAAATACTGGATGCGACCGGCGCCACCGTCGCCGTAAAATCCGCAAACCTGAAGATTGAACAAGGTGAGGTTTTCGTCGTCATGGGCCTTTCAGGCAGCGGCAAGTCTACTTTGATCCGGCTGATCAACCGGCTGATCGAACCGACCGTCGGTGATCTGATGATCAAAGGGAAAAATGTTGCGAAACTGAGCGCCGGGGAACTGAGGAACTTCAGACGGGAAAACCTGAGCATGGTCTTCCAGAACTTCGCCCTCTTCCCTTTCAAGACTATATTGGAGAATGCCGCATTCGGCCTTGAAGTGCGCAGCATCCCTAAAAAAGACCGTCTTGAAAAAGCGCGGCATGCGCTTGAACTGGTCGGCCTCGGCGGTTATGAGAATCAAAAGCCGAATCAGCTGTCGGGCGGCATGCAGCAACGTGTGGGGCTCGCCCGTGCGCTCGCAAGCGACACCGACATTCTGCTGATGGACGAAGCATTCTCAGCCCTCGATCCCCTGATTCGGAAAGAAATGCAGCAGGAATTGCTCCAGCTCCAGCAGAAGATGCAGAAGACCATCGTCTTCATCACCCATGACCTCGATGAAGCATTGAGCATCGGGGACCGGATCGCCCTGATGAAGGACGGGGAGATCGCACAGGTCGGCACACCTGAGGAGATTGTGACCAATCCGGCCAATGACTACGTCAAGGCCTTCGTGAAGGACATCGACCGTTCGAAAGTGCTGAAAGTCAAACACATCATGCGTCCGGCGAATCCGCAGGAAAACACCGATGCCAATCCGGCGATAGATGCAGAGGCGCTCTTATATGAATCATACTATTCATTCAAGAACGGCGTGAGGGAGCTCACTGTAAAAGATAAGGGCGAAGTCGCCGGCATCGTGGAGTTCGAGCATGTATTCGAAGTCTTATCCATAGGAAATGAGGTGGAAGAAGATGTTAGATAATCTCCCCCGCCTCCCCCTTTCTGAATGGACTTCGGACTTTGTCAGATGGGTCACCAGCGCCTTCGACTTCATTTTCGATCCGATCAACAATTATCTCGGCACTTTGATGAATTGGATCATCAATATACTGGAGTTTATACCGCCTTTAATATTCATACTGATCGTGATGGGCCTGTCGGTCATCTTCATGAAGAAGAAGATCCTCTCCCCAATACTTATAGGCATCGGCCTTTTGTTCATACAGAACCAGGGCTTATGGGAGAACTTTATTGATACGACGACGCTCGTCATCATCAGTGGATTGATATCGATTGTGATCGGTGTGCCGCTCGGCATATTGATGTCGAAGAGCGATGTTTTTGAAACGATCATGAAGCCGATACTCGATCTGATGCAGACGATGCCGGCTTTCGTCTATCTGATACCGGCAGTGGCATTTTTCGGGATCGGTATGGTGCCGGGTGTATTTGCATCGGTGATTTTTGCCTCACCACCGACGATCAGATTGACCAACCTCGGCATCAGGCAAATTTCTACAGAATTGATTGAAGCGAGTGACTCATTCGGTACGACACCGATGCAGAAACTGCTCAAAGTGCAGCTGCCCCTGGCAAGACCGTCCATCATGGCAGGCATCAACCAGACGATCATGCTTGCACTTTCGATGGTCGTCATCGCATCCATGATCGGCGCGCCGGGATTGGGTACAGAAGTATTGAGCTCGCTCCAAAGGGCTCAAGTTGGACCAGGATTTGTTGCGGGACTTGGAATCGTCATATTGGCAATCATCATTGACCGATTCACCCAGTCCGGCAGTACAAATAAATAAAATATATACAGGAGGATTTATTATGAAGAAATGGCATCTTTTATTTCTTACAGCCGCTCTGACACTCGTGCTTGCTGCATGTGGTGATGAGGGTGCAGAAACAGACACTGGCGAAGAAGACAGTGCAGACAGCACCGGAGAAGAAGGTTCTGAAGCAACAGGCGACCTTGGTGAGGAAGACCTCACACTTTCATATGTGGAGTGGGATTCGGAGATCGCGTCCACACACGTGATTCAGAAAGTCCTGCAGGATGAAGGTTACAACGTTGAAATCACACCTTTGGACAACGCCGTAATGTGGCAGTCCATCGCAACGGATGAGGCGGATGCGATGGTCAGTGCATGGCTGCCGCTGACACACGGTAACCTGTACGATGAATACGAAGGCGACATTGTCGACCTCGGGCCGAACCTTGAAGGTGCCGCAATCGGCATGGTCGTCCCTGAAGACTTCCCTGTCGATTCAATCGCCGACCTCGGCGATGAAGCGAACCAGACGGTGACGGGCATCGAACCGGGTGCAGGCGTCGTCCAGGCAGCTGAAAGAGCTGTTGACGAAGATTATGAAAACTTGAGTGACTGGGAAGTACAGACTTCCTCATCAGGCGCCATGGCGACTGAACTCAGAAGTGCCGTCGAGAACGGTGAAGAAATCGTCGTGACCGGATGGTCACCGCACTGGAAGTTCCAGGAATTCGACCTCAAATATCTTGAAGATCCGGAAGGTTCCTTCGGGGAAGCTGAGACGATCAACACGATCGTAAGACAGGACCTTGAAGCGGACAGCCCGCATGCATACAGTGTACTCGATAATTTCTATTGGGAAACCGACCACATGGAAGAAGTGATGCTTGAAATCGAGCAGGGCGCTTCTCCACAGGAAGCTGCTGAAACTTGGGTTGAAGACAACGCCGATTTAGTATCAGAGTGGACTGAGTAAAACAAAGACCCCCTGGCATCTTTTTGAGATGTCAGGGGATTTTTGTTTCTACAGTAATTCGATTTGAACGGAGATTTCCATCGCGTTTGATCGGTTTTTGCAGGTAAATCCGATTTGCAGGCCTTTATTTATCCCGTGTGATCGTTTTTCGCAAGCTTATCCGATTTGCAGAGCCTGATTTGCTGCCTGAGATCGGTTTGAATAAGCATATCCGATTTGAGCCACAAAATATGGGCGCCCAGATCGCTTTTCGAACGACTTTCCGATTTGGCGAGGGTATTTATTCCCATTCAAATCGGAAAACTCATTATCCGAAGAACGCATCTCCCCTGCTCTCCTCATATAAATAAAGGATGCACTCATCCTCCAGCAGCACGCTTCTCTCCTCACCCGGGATGTCGTCGACGGCATCAAACATCTCAGGTCCGTGTGTCTCCATATACTCACACCTGAAGGTGAGATCGCGCACTTCAACATGGAAGACAGCCTTGTTGAACGGCTTTTCCGCATGCACCGTGTAGGTGCCGACGAACTTCAAGTCCTCCACGGAGGCGCCGGTCTCTTCGAACAGTTCCCTCTGCACCGCTTCTTCCAGCGTCTCCCCCGCTTCGACTTTTCCGCCGGGGAATTCCACGCCGCGGACTTTATGGCGTGTGAACAAGTACTTATGATTGAACTTCGGTATTGCAAGCACATGTTTCGTATCATCCAGCCGGTCTTCAGTGAACGTCACTCTTCTGCCTTCAAAATCCGTAAATTCCTTCATATCATCAGCATCCTTTATTTGCCTAATCTCGGTATACCCTTTATCATTATTATGTATAAAATAATAAAAAATCTGGTGAAATCATGAAAAAGATCGTCATATATATATTCCGTTTCTATCAAAAAGCCATTTCGCCGATGTTCCCGCCTTCATGCAGGTTCAACCCGACATGCAGCAATTACGGCATAGAAGCGGTTCAGGAGCACGGGGCGCTGAAGGGGAGCTGGATGGCTGTAAAGCGTATATTGAAATGCCATCCGTTCCACCCGGGCGGTTATGATCCTGTACCCCTGAATCCCAAAAACTATCCTGATGGAAAATAAAATCACTGGTCCGGAATCCCGGACTGGTGATTTTTTATATACTTTTTATAATTTTTCTGCCGCGAGACTTTGCCCGTCGATGTCATGATGACTTCATCCACGAAATGGATTTCCCTCGGCATCTTGTATCTTGCGAGCGTCTCAGTGAGATGCTTCAGGATATCTTCTCTGATTCCGGCATCACCCTGGACCAGGAGGACCGGGGTCTCGCCCCACTGCGCGTCACTCGCCTTGATGACGACACAATTTTCCACGCCGTCCACTTCATGTACCCTGTCCTCTATCTCTTTTGGATAGATGTTTTCACCGCCGCTGATGATCAGATCCCTGCGCCGGTCCAGTATATAAAGGTAGCCTTCCTCATCCAGCCGGGCGAGATCACCGGTCCTGAAATAACCGTCTATGATTTCCATCTCCGCATTCAAATATCCCGGGGTGACATTTTCCGCCCTTACCAGCAGTTCACCGCCTGCATCCACTTTCAACTCGACATTGTGGAGCGCCTTTCCGACGGTGCCGTCCAGAATCTTGCCATCAGTATATGGAATTGAGACAATCTGCGAGCATGTCTCTGTCATGCCGAATGAGTTGTATACCGGAAGTCCGTTATCGAGCGCTTCCTTGAGCACCTTTTTCGTGACGCCCGCCCCGCCGAGCAGTATCCCTTCAAGGTGCGTCCCGAAATCGCTGCCGACTTTCAGCAGCCGCTGCAGCATTATGGGGACGAGGCTCGTATGGGTGACCTTTTCCTCTTTCATAAGTCCAAATATCTTTTCCTCATCAAATTTATCCACGAGGATATTCGTGCACTGTGCGATGACGCACCTCAAAACGATCGACAGACCGGATATATGAAAGATCGGGTTCACCTGCAGCCATACACTGTCTGTACCGTAACCGAACCGCTTCTCACAGCCTTCGGCGGAAGCGTAATGATTGGCATACGTCTGCTTGACGGCCTTTGCACGGCCGGTCGTCCCGGATGTGAACATGATGGAGAGTATATCATCCCCGTTGATGGGACGCTCTTCCAGCGGGACAGGCTTCAGATCATACAACGCCTTGAAACGGACCACTTCAAAGCCGTCCATTTCAAGCGGTTTTGTCGTTATGATCATCGTGACCCCGACATCATTCAATTGCTGCTCGATTTCATGGGGCGTGAGCCTTGTATTGATGAGGACCATTTCGATGCGGGCCTGCATCATTGCATGGATGAGCTTCAACGATTCGGATGAGTTGTAGATGAAGACGCCGATCCTGTCCACGCCGAGGGACTTTATCTTCCCGGCAAGCGTGCGGGCCTCCCTGTACAGTTCTGAATATGTGATCGTTTCGGAATTGAACTTGACGGCGGTTTTCTCCGGCGCCGCTTCACTTGCTGTTTTCAGCCAGTTCTCCATATTTGACACCTCAAAAAACCCATCACTCGGATGGGTTTGATTTTTACGGGAATTTCGGGAATTGATCGAAATCCGGTTTCCTTTTCTCTTTGAATGCATCGCGGCCTTCTTTCGCTTCTTCTGTCGTGTAGTATAGAAGCGTCGCATCGCCCGCCATCTGCTGGAGACCGGCGAGGCCGTCCGTGTCGGCGTTCATGGCAGCTTTCAGGAAACGGAGTGCGGTCGGTGAGTGTTCCATCATCTGCTCACACCACTTGATCGTTTCGTCTTCCAGGCTCTCAAGCGGCACCACCGTGTTGACAAGACCCATTTCAAGCGCCTCGTCCGCATTGTACTGGCGGCATAAGTACCAGATTTCACGTGCTTTCTTATGGCCGACGATCCTTGCAAGATACCCTGAACCGTAGCCTGCATCGAATGAACCGACTTTTGGACCGGTCTGTCCGAATCTCGCATTGTCAGCAGCAATCGTCAGGTCACAGACGACATGCAGCACATGACCGCCGCCGATCGCATAACCTGCAACCATTGCCACAACCGGTTTAGGAATGACGCGGATCAGCCTTTGAAGGTCGAGCACGTTCAGTCTCGGAATCTCATCTTCCCCGACGTAACCGCCGTGACCGCGCACTTTCTGGTCTCCGCCTGAACAAAATGCAAGGTCGCCCTCACCCGTCAAAACGATGACGCTGATATCCTGATTGTCGCGTGCACGGGTGAATGCGTCGATCATCTCCTGGACCGTGAGCGGCGTGAATGCATTGCGCACTTCCGGACGGTTGATCGTGATCTTGCCGATGCCGTTGTAATACTCATATTTTATCTCTCTGTATTCTTTTAACGTTTGCCATTCTACTGCCATAATCATTTGCCTCCTAAGTTAAAAACTCTGATATCATTGTATCAAATTTTTCCTGTGATTCTAAATGAATGTTGTGTCCGGCACCTTCCACGACCTCAAATCTTGCATGGGGTATGCTTTCCTGCATTTCTTCGTTGATGGAGACGAACTTAGAGTCCCGCTCCCCGGCGATCAGCAGCACCGGCATCTTGAGTTCTGACAGCCTGTCCCAATACGCCGGCTGGACGCCTGTGCCGTATTTCCTGAGACTGTCCGCCACTTCTTCCGGTATCTGCGATTCGCGCATCTTCCGCTGTTTTTGGAATGTCCCTTTCGGCAGGGACTGCTGCGACTGGAATAAACCCATGCTCTCCCATTCATCGAGGAAAGCCCGGTAATCATCCGTGATCTTCACTGCACGCGCTTCATCAATCTCCTGTCGCGCTTCCCTGTCAGACGCGGTCCTGAGTCCAGGGGATGCACTTTCCAGTATCAATGAACGGACACGCTCCGGATGGTATATCGCGAACGATAAGGCGACTCTGCCGCCCATGGAGTAACCGAAGACATGCACTTTTTGGAGTTCAAGCTCATCCAGCTTATTTTCAAGGGCGCCGGAGAGCACTTCCATATCATAGTCATGTCCCGTGCTCTGCGTGCCCCCGAAACCCGGCAGGTCAACATAGAGTATATTGAACCGCCCGCCGAGGCCGGCACCGACACCTGCAAGACTGCCTGAGTCGGCCATGAAGCCGTGCAGCAGCAGCACGGTTTCGTCACGGCCGTTACCGATGAAGTGATGATGCAATTTAAATTTCAAATTTTTTCACCAGCTGTCCGATTTCTTTTTTGAGTGCCTGATGTGAGTTCAGGTTATCGGTGCGGTCCGTCATGATTTCAATCAGGTTCCTACCGGATTGCGGAATCACCAATTCATCAAGGTCGGCCGTCGATTCGATCTTGGAGTAATTGAAGTCATAAAGTTTTGCGGTATGTTCAAAGTCCAGGCCGAGCGGTGTGCCGAACAGCCGCTCAAAATGGTCTTTATTTTCGTACTGCGGCAAAAAGTTGAATATGCCGCCGCCGTCATTGTTGAACACGACGATGTTGATGTCGATATCATTCAATTTAGCCATGACGAGCCCGTTCATATCATGATAAAGTGCAATGTCCCCGATGACGAGCGTGACGCTGTCACTCGCAGCCATCGCAATCGCAGTTGAAACCACGCCGTCGATCCCGTTCGCACCGCGGTTGGCATAGATTTTGTGCTTGAGCCGCGTGTCATAACGCTCGACATCCCGAATCGGCATGCTGCTCGAGGCGAAGACGATCTCGTCCGGTGAACGCCTGAGGACTTCATGCATGAAACGCCCTTCATCATCGTAGTCCCCGATTTTCTCTTCGATATGATTCTTTATCTCCCGGTCGAGCCGGGTGAACATCTCCTTCACGGGTGACGCTTCACCCGCTCCGATCAGGTCTTTAAGTATCTCACCGGCATCCCCCGTGTAAGCCGCGCCTGGCGGCACCGGGAATGTTTTCAGGCCGTCGTATTCACTGACCAGTATCTGTGGAACTGAAGCATTGCTCAGGAAACGGTTCGTCAGTTTCGATGTGACGGGCTCCCCGACACGCACGATGTAATCGAGTGCGTTTTCGAGCTGCTGCAGCTGTTCTTCTGAAAAAGTTGAAAACATCAGGTCGTGCGTCGTGACGATATGTTCACTGCCGAGGCGTGCATGCTGCCTCGGATCTGCGATCACTGTTACATTTTCCTGGCTGAAGACCGCCTCCAAATCATCAAGTGGGCGTGACGTCTCACCGAGTATGATCATTATGTCACCCGTCAGTTTTTCAACATTGTTATGGATCGTCCGTTCCGCCGTTTCGTTCTTTTCCCTGTGGAATAAATCCGTCCGGCTCAAGTCCGGCATCAGCGGCTCACGGATCGGTATGTTGAAATGGACCGGTCCTGTATTCGTACCTGTAAAGAACTGTGCAGCTTGCATCACTTTCGTCTCTACGAGGCCCGTATAATCCTGCGTCCCCTCGGCAACCGGCAGCTCCGTGTAGTATGATACATAATTGCTGTACATATCCGCCTGGTCGATCGCCTGGGGCGCACCGATGTTTTGAAGTTCTGCAGGCCTGTCCGAAGTCAGGAGCACGAGCGGTGATCGGCTGAGGCCCGCTTCCGCGACCGCCGGCGTATAGTTTGCAGCAGCAGTCCCTGAAGTGCATATCAGCCCCACCGGCTTCCTGTCTTTCTTCCCGAGCCCGAGGCCGAAAAACGCGGCGCTCCGCTCATCCGGATGAATGTAAGTTGTGATCCCCGGATGGATCTCTGCAGCCAGCGCGAGCGGCGTGGACCTTGAGCCCGGTGAGATGACGACTTCTTCCATGCCACGTGCGTAAAGGCAGTCGATCAGAGTGAAGACCTGCGTAGTCAATGCTTCCTGGTGATTCAATTCTCCACCTCCAAAACATTCATCATCGGTGTGAATTTCACGTCCGTTTCCTGGAATTCCTTTTCCGATGACGAACCTTTCACAATGCCGCATCCGGCAAAAAGGGTCGCACTTGTCCTCGACACGAGCATCGAGCGCAGGCTCACGACAAACTCCGAGTCATTATTGTCATGGATGAGCCCGATCGGTGCCGCATACAGCCCCCGTGTGCCGTATTCCTGCTCCTTGATGTAGTCTTTTGCGATTTTTTTCGGCAGCCCGCCGACCGCAGGTGTCGGATGGATCGCCTGCAGTATATCGAATACTTCAATGCCGTCGTTCAGGCTGACTTTGATCGGGGTGTGCAGGTGGTATATATATTTATTTTTCAATATATGGGGCACTTCATCGTACTCGATGATGTAACTGAAAGGCTTTAAGTCTTCAACAATCGACTGCCTCACCAGTTCATGCTCATATCGGTTCTTCTCATCGTGCAGGAGAAAATTCTGCTGGTACGTATTATCATCCTCATCATCCGTCCTCGGCGCAGAACCCGCAATCGCATTCGTCCAGAGCTGGTTGTCTTCTATTTCAAACAGGCGCTCGGGCGATTTAGATACGAAGGCGCTGGTGCCCTTTTCATAGTAGACGGTGTAGGTTTCTTTCTCATCCTTCAAACGGTCCAGTATGAACAGCGGATCGATGCCGGATTTGAATGTGATCAGGCGCTGCCTGGCAAGGACGACCTTCATGAAAGTCTCCTCATCCAGCACTTCCACCGCCTCATCAACGAGTTCTTTCCATTCATCCGGGAAGATGTCCTTGATGATGCTGACTTCGGCCTTTTCATAAGCGTCGGGTTCCGTCTGTGATAGCCCACTCAGGACCTCCGACAAATCCGCCAATGCGTCCGTCAGCTTCTGCGAATGCTGCGGGATGGTATAAAAAACTTCCTGACGCACCAGGTCGAACTGATAGACCGGCAGATGGAATTCGACCATCTGGAAATCCGACCATTCATCATTTGTGTCTTTATCATCAAACTTCACCCCGCCGAATAAGCTCAGGCGTGATGATAAATCATCATTGACCGGTACCATCTGTATACTGTTGTAAAGTTCATTTTTCTCGGAAGTTAAGGATGCCGCTTTGAATTTGTCTCTGGAGATACTCTTCCTGTATCCTATACCGATATTGTCAAATCCGCCGTCTTTCGACTGGAACCAGTAGCGCTCGCCCGCATAATCCTTGAAATAAGTGAACAACTGGGCATGTCTGATATCATATTCGTGAATCGGTATATGTAAAGTGATGTATTTTGAATCAGAATCTATAATCACTTCCTCGACTAAATCTTCATATTCTACCAAATTCATTCTTTTACACTTCTTTCTCCATAGATACTCATATTTTATCATTTATTGCCTATACTGTGTATCCAGAGTTATCATTTAAGGCGACAAATATGATAATATTAACTCGTCAACTTAAAGGTAAAGGAAGATGAATGTGCAAGGTCCAGATACTCATACAGGCATTAAAAAATACATAAGCTTAACGAGGCCCCATACGCTGACTGCAAGTTTCGTCCCCGTCCTCGTCGGTACATTCAGCGTTCTGCTGTTCGGTCCGATAAGGTGGGACATGTTCATAGCCATGCTGATTGCAACGCTGCTGATACAGTCCGCAACCAATATGTTCAACGAATACTTCGATTACAAGCGCGGGCTCGACACCAGTGATTCCGTCGGCATCGCAGGTGCAATCGTCAGGAACGGCATGTCCCCGCGGTCCGTCTTCAATATCGCGGTCATATTCTACATCATCGCTGCAGCGATCGGGCTCTACATCGCATTCAATTCATCGTTGTGGATACTCGTCATCGGGGTGATTTCGATGGCAGTCGGCTATTTTTACACCGGCGGCCCAGTCCCGATTTCCTGGACACCTTTCGGGGAAGTCTTTGCCGGGCTCTTCATGGGCACCGTCATCATCATGATCACGTTTTTCATCCATACGGGCACGCTCCACTACTTCCCGCTGCTGATGTCCATACCGGTCGCGATCACCATCGGGCTCCTCAATATGGCAAATAACATCAGGGACCGTAAAAAAGATAAGGAAAGCGGACGTAAAACATTCGTCATCCTCGTCGGCAAGCCGGTCGCGGTACTCACGTCTGCGGCACTGCTCGCCTTCTGCTACGTCTTTTTGATATGGATTGCGCTTTTCGAATCCTTCGGCTCGATATTCCTGCTTCTGCCGCTGCTGTCCATACCGCTCGCCATCAAGACCGTCGTGAAGTGGAAAAATGGCGATACTCCGGCAGAGCTGATTCCGGCAATGGCCTCCATGGGCAAATTGAATACGATGTTCGGACTGCTGCTGTCGATTGGTCTCCTGATCTACGGCATCACCGGCATATGATGAAAACCCTCTTTAAATGAAGAGGGTTCTTCATTTCCCCCAACATATCAGAAATCCTGGCCGGAGCATATGAAAAGCTGCTGGAAATGGCTGATTCCCTATGAATTAAGGGGAATCCCGCTTCATTACTTCAAATTCCGGAATAAAAATTGATTATTTGTCGCAATATTATTATAATTGTGATGTATCTATAAATTAGGGGGAAACTAAAGATGAGTCTAAAAAAATATTTGCTCGCGGGCGGACTTTCCACAGTTCTGCTTCTTGGAGCGTGTAACGGGGACGACACCACCGAAGAAGAAACTGATGATGCTGCAACAGAAGAATCCGGGGAAACTGGAGAAGACACTGCTGACGACGAGGAAGAAGAGGAAGAAGAAAGCGAAGCCGAAGATACAGAAGGCGGCGAAGGAACTGGGGATGAAGAAGTTTATTACTCGGGTGAATATGGTGAATTCTCAATAGAATCATTTGGACAATATACTTTAGAACCTGAGGAAGCCGAAGAAGAGGAAGAGGAGGAAGAAGCTGAGGAGGCTGAGGAAGCGGAGCCGACGGAGCTGGTATTGATCGAATTCGTATATACCAACAACGGTGATGTGCCGACTTCTGCTGAAGAAGCATTTGGCCTGGAGCTTGCTGTCAGACATATGACTGAAGATGGCGAGGTCACTTTGGACAACCTGACGATGGATCTGCCTGAGGACCATGAGCATGCTGATCTTGTCGAAGCCTCCACGGAATTGCTTGAGCCTGGAGAGTCTGCATCAGCCGTGGTCGCCTACGGACCGGTGGATACATCACAGGAGCTGGTCATCCAGAGCCGTAATGACGATGAGCTGGATGAGACGATCGAACTTGAAGAGTCTGAAGATATCGAGAGCGACCCAGCAGAGTCGGATGCAGCTGACGCCACTGATGAAGACACCGATGACGAAGAAGAAGAGGAAGAAGAGGATTCCGAAGAGTAAAATTGAATTTGCAGTCATCCTCCAGGCCCGGGTTTGTGAACCCGGGCCTTTTTCCAATATCGTTCTGCTTGATTTTTACACCTCACATGTTGTTATAATGAATTCAGAGCTAATTGGAGGGGTAAAAGATGGTGGATATTAATCTTAAGACAATTGATGAATCTGAGAAAGAAGTCATCGTGAAGAATCATTCTTTCCAGGATGAGGGAGAAGCGAAAGATCTGTATTATAAATTGACCGAGGAGTATGCGGAACAATCCGTGCCTTTCTTTGAAAAAGACGAAAAACTGATCAAAATCGAACTGGTGAAAAAAGATTCGGAAGAAATGGATTCAGAATGCTATTTGGAGTACAGCAGAGAGCTGCTCCACAGCCTGAGCGAAAGAATATGAATATGGCCCCGGCCTTCTGAAACCAAAAATGGCGTCTCATCGTGATATCCGATGAGACGCCATTTTTCATGCCTTTTATATGACCGGTCATTCAAACACCGGCTTCAATATGATGTCGACATCCTTGTTTTCCCTCACGGTGATTTTGATCTCGTCCGGCATTTCATCCAGGTAATATGAATAAGTCATCTCTTCTTTCGGCTGCACCACGGTCGTGCCGAGGAAATTCATGCTGAGCAGATGACTGACGTCGCGGATGCGCTTTGAATCAATCCGGACGACATCACCGTCCGCCTCTTCAGGTGCCTTGAAGCTCGGGTGGTGTCCGTTGTCGAAAATTTCCGTGCCGTTCGAATATAATCTGACATCTGTCATGACCACAGACTGGTCCGAGTCGTTTAAAACTTTGAAGCGGTACAATTTCTCACCGTCCATCTCATCTTCTGTGATCTGCTCATCCTTCAGTTTGAGCTTCACTTCCGACTTCCGTTTTACAAGGAATATCTGCATCAGGATTCCAATCAGCACCGCTGCGGCGATGATTAAAATTACAGAACCAATATCCATAAGCATCGACTGCCTTTTCTTCCAGACTACTGCAGCTTCCCTCTCGCAGAAACTTCAGCTTCATCCACCACTTCACCATTTTCCACAATATATGCTTTTTCGTAAAGGTTCGAGACCGGACAGATGTGATTCATTATGATCTCGACTTTTTCGCCGATTTCCACTGCATCACTGAAATTCTTATCATAGATGATAGCATGTTCATCAAAGACACTGTCGACATGTACATCATCGAATCCGACGATTTTACCGAGCCCCTTCGTTGCGGTCAGCCCGACCTTCCTGTGCTGCTGGGTGATGCCCTTTGCTCCGACATCGGTGATCACACGTTTATCTGTCGGTTTGCTGATGATGGTCGTGAGGATTGTTGCGGCACACGTGTCATTATGGCCGAGTACATTGGCCTGGGAGCCATCCATCAGTATATAAGTGCCCGGACGGATTTCAGTGATGCCTTCCGGGATGTCGAATCCGAGTACGAACGGCGGCGTGGAACCGATGCTCACCACCTCACATGCCATCCCATGATTACGTGCAAGACCTGCAAAGTGCAGTGTCCTGGCCGTGCTGTCATCGTACAGTTCCTTCAGGATGTCGATTGTGGCTGCTTTATACGTATGGCCGTCATGCGAGAAGACTCCTTTAAAGCTCACATTCCGGCTGTTTTTTATTTCATCCAGCAGGGCGGTGAAATCATCCGGCTGAATGATGCCCGAACGCTTCTCCCCCACTTCGATTTCAATCAGAACATTCGCTTTTTCATCCGCACCTTCGAATACTTCATCGATCTCCTTCACACTGTAGTTGCTGTCCACACCGAAGGAGATGCTGACGGATTCGGATAACTTACGTATCCGCTCCACCTTCGATCTGCCGATGATCTGATTCGCGATGAAGATGTCACGAATGCCGGATTCGGCCATGACTTCCGCTTCCCCGACTTTTGCCACCGTGATGCCGGTTGCACCCGCCTCCATCTGCATTTTGGCTAACTTCGGCATCTTATGGGTTTTGGTATGCGGCCTTAAATTAACACCCTTCCGGTCGGCATACTCCTGCATGGAAGTGATGTTCTGCTTCAAGATTTCACGGTCGATCAACAGTGCGGGCGTATCCACTTGAATGTTTCTCATCCTCATTCTCTCCTGTCCATTGATTACATACTTCCACTATATATTTATTCGGCTGAAAAATCCATACGGCCATTTCTGTCATTTCAAAGAACGGCATCAGCTGAAATAAACATCCATTTAGTTGCATTTCACATACACATTATTTGTAAGCGAATTTCAAAATTGAGCGTATATTTGGTATAATAAGAAGAATGTAACAAATTTCACTAAAAGGAGAAAGCATATGTTAAGTATTAAAGGATTAACAAAAGTTTACCAGGGGAGCACAAAAGCTGTGGATAATCTTTCCCTGGATATTAAACATGGGGAATTCATTGCCTTCATCGGTACATCAAGCAGCGGTAAAACGACTGCCTTAAGAATGCTTAACAGGATGATAGAGCCCACCTCAGGCACCATCATGATCAACGGCAAGGATGCCAGTAAGATGAATCCGGTGGAGCTGCGCAGGAAGATCGGTTATGTGCTGCAGCAGATCGGCCTGATGCCCCATATGACGATCAAGGAAAATATCGTACTCGTGCCGAAATTATTGAAATGGCCCGAGGAGAAGAAAGAGGCAAAAGCGAGGGAACTGATCAAGCTGGTCGATCTCCCGGAAGAATTCCTGGACAGGTATCCATCCGAGCTGTCAGGCGGCCAGCAGCAGCGCATCGGCGTTGTACGCGCCCTCGCAGCGGAACAGGATATCATCCTGATGGATGAGCCTTTCGGCGCCCTCGATCCAATTACACGTGACACGCTTCAGGATCTCGTCAAAGAACTTCAGAAAAAACTGAACAAGACATTCATCTTCGTCACCCACGATATGGATGAGGCAATCAAACTGGCAGACAGGATATGCATCATGTCTGAAGGCAAAGTGCTGCAGTTCGACACGCCGGACAATATACTGCGGGCCCCCGCCAATGACTTCGTCCGGGACTTCATCGGTGAGAACCGCCTGCTGCAGGACCGTCCTAATATACGTACAGTAAAAGAAGTGATGAAAGTGCCGGTCACCGTCAAAGTCGACGAGTCATTAAGCAGCACGGTCAAAATCATGCGGGATAAGCGGATCGACACGATTTTCGTGGTGAATAACGAGCAGAAGCTCCTGGGCTATTTGGATATAGAGGACATCCAGGAAGGCGTACGCAAAAACACGGAGCTGATCGACATCATGGAACGCGATGTTTACAGGGTGAGACTGGATTCCAAACTCCAGGATTCCATCCGCACCATCCTGAAGCGGAACGTGCGCAACATACCAGTCGTGGATGAAAATAATATACTTAAAGGGCTCATCACCCGCTCCAACCTGGTCGACATCGTTTATGAATCCATATGGGGAGAAGATGAAATCATTGGAGCTGATAGCCGATGATGGATTTCATAATGGAAAACAGGACTGAACTGCTTGAGAAGACTTTGGAGCACTTCTACATTTCAATTTTTGCGCTTGTGATCGGAATTGTCATAGCGGTGCCGCTCGGCATACTGATCGCGAAGAATAAAAGGCTTGCCGGCATCATACTGACGACCGCAGGCGTCCTGCAGACGATCCCGACACTTGCCCTGCTCGCTTTGATGATACCTTTATTCGGCATCGGAAAAACACCTGCGATCATTGCGCTTGCGGCATATATCCTCCTCCCTATGCTGAACAACACCATCATCGGTGTGCAGAGCATCTCAGGTGAAGTGAAGGAGGCCGCAAAAAGCATGGGCATGACGAACATGCAGCTCATGCGTTCCGTCGATTTCCCGCTGGCCCTGCCCTATATCATGTCTGGCGTGCGCTTATCGAGCGTGTATGTCATCAGCTGGGCGACACTCGCAAGCTATATCGGTGCAGGCGGGCTCGGTGACTATGTTTTCCAGGGGCTGAACTTATATGAGCCGATGATGATCATCGTCGCCGCCGTACTGGTTACATCCATTGCACTCATTACAGATGTGGTTTTGTCATTCGTTGAAAAATGGTCGGTACCGAAAGGTCTTAAAGTATCCAGATAAAAAGGAAGGAGTTTTATTACAGTGGAACAATTCAAGAAAGTTTTCATCATGGTGCTGACCGCTTTGCTGGTATTGTCCGGATGCAGCCTGCCGGGTCTCGGCGGAGGCGCGGATGACCCGATTAGGATCACTTCACTCGATACAAGTGAATCGCAGATTATGGCACATATCGTGAGACTCATGATTGAACATGATTCGGATGGTGAATTGAACCCGACGATCATCAACAACCTCGGTGCATCCACACTGCAGCATAACGCAGTATTGAATGGTGATGCCAATATGTCTGCAATCAGGTATTCGGGGACGGAAATGACCGGCCCGCTCGGTCAGGAACCGATCAATGACCCTGAGCTTGCGATGCAGACTGCAAAAGAAATATTCGCAGAAGAGTTCGATCAGATATATTTCGATTCATACGGTTTTGATAATTCCTACGCTTTCATGGTGACGAAGGAGACAGCCGAGGAATATGACCTCGAGACGACTTCCGACCTCGAGGAATACAACGATGAACTGCGTTTCGGCGTGGATACCACATGGCTGAACCGCCCCGGTGACGGTTATGAGGGGTTTACGGAGCATTATGGCTTTTCATTCGGCAGTATCAGCCCGATGCAGATCGGCCTCGTGTATGATGCACTTGACACCGGAAGCCTGGAAGTGGCACTCGGCTATACATCCGACGGCCGCATCGCAGCTTACGATCTCGTCGTCCTGGAAGATGACAAACAGTTCTTCCCGCCTTATGACGCTGCACCCCTTGCCACAAAAGAGCTGCTCGATGAATATCCGGAACTGACGGATACCATGGGCAAGCTTGATGGCATCATCACGACGGACGTGATGCAGCAGCTGAATTATGAAGCAGACGGCCAGGGCAAAGAGCCTGCGATCGTCGCCGAGGAATTTTTGGAAGCAAACGATTATTTCGAGAATCTGGAAAGTGAGGATCATTCATGACTGGAAATATCATTACGGACTTTTTCAATTACTATATCGTGAACGGCGGATACATGTTTGAGCTGTTTTTCAATCATCTGCTGATGTCAGTATACGGAGTGATTTTCGCTTCCATAGTCGGCATACCCGTCGGGATACTGATCGCACGCTTTTCAAAGCTCTCCGGACTGGTCATCACATTGACAAACATCATTCAGACGATCCCCGTCATCGCGATGCTCGCCATCATGATGCTCGTGATGGGGCTCGGCAGCACCACGGTAGTGGTCACCGTATTCTTCTATGCCCTCCTGCCCATCATCAAGAACACATACACCGGCATATCGAACGTCGATTCGAACATCAAGGATGCCGGTAAAAGTATGGGCATGACACGCAACCAGGTGCTGACCATGGTGGAGCTGCCGCTTGCACTGTCGGTCATCATCGGCGGCTTAAGGATTGCACTTGTCGTCGCAATCGGTGTTGTTGCTGTCGGTTCATTCATCGGTGCGACCACCCTCTCAGACGTCATCATCCGCGGAACGAATGCTTCCGACGGTACGGTCTTCATACTCGCCGGTGCGGTCCCGATTGCAATCATTGCAGTGATTGTGGATATCATCCTGAGACTCATTGAAAGAAGACTCGATCCCACAAGAAGGAAGAAAGCTCCGAGTGAGACGAACCATCGCGTGCAGACCATCAATTAAATGGAAAAGGGCTGACGGAAAATAATCCGTCAGCCCTTTTATTTATTCACATGCATGACCGTCATTGTCCCTGTCCATCTTCGGCTGATATGCCGGATGGTCGGATGCCACACCGTCCGGGAAGACTTCACGCAGCTCGGTGCAGTTGGCGAAGTTATAATTCCCTGAATCTGCCGGAGTATCGGCAGGCTCTTCAACGGAAGATTCCGCCGGACTGGAAGAACTTGTCTCACATGCATGACCGTCGTTATCCCTGTCCATCTGCGGTTGATATGCCGGATGGTCGGATGCCACGCCGTCCGGGAAGACTTCACGCAGCTCGGTGCAGTTGGCGAAATTATAGGATCCCGTGCCGGTGCCCGCTCCATCATCAGCAGGCTCTTCTGCGGCCGGTTCCTCTTCGTAGTTGAACCCTTCACCGTCTTCATTCACATAACCCGGAATGGACCAGATGCCGAGTCCGTTATCTTTCGCATACTGCTCGGCAGCCCTGAAATCATCCAGATACCGCTGCTGCTCATAGATGTAACCGACCCTGGCCAGCCCCTCTTCAAGCAGTACTTCATGGACATTCACATCGTCTGCATAAAGATAGACAAGCTCCCTTCCATAATGGTCCTGTTTATCGCCCTCATCGTATTCTATATACAGCTGATCCGCCCCACTCAGGAGATCCGTGAGCCTTTCAGAAGCCTCCGGACCGTATGGCTGCACAGGCTCATTCGGATGGACGGTCTCCGGTGTGTCGATCAACAGTAACCTCAAGTTCAGATTATTGCCATCCTCGTCGATGACATGAACCGTATCGCCGTCCACTACACGGTACAGCTGAACAGGTATCAAACCATCTTTGACGGCATCTTCTTCCTCGGCCGCTTGCTCTTCCTCCGCCTGTTTCTCAGATTCGGCTTCTTCTGCAGCCTGCTCTTCCTCAGCCTGTTTCTCGGCTTCGGCCTCTTCTGCAGCTTTTTCTTCCTCTGCCTGTTTCTCGGCTTCGGCTTCTTCTGCAGCTTGCTCTTCCTCGGCCGGCTGCTCGGTTTCAGCCTCTTCTTCCTCAGTCATTTCATCGATGCCCGCCTCAACAGCGATTTCCCCACTGTCCAGGTGCTCTTCTCTTCCCTCCGGATCTGCAGACAGACCAATCACGGCAAATGACAACACCATCAAACCGAGCGTGATGCCCGTCGTACGGTTGAATTTGCCTCTTTCATTATATTTATTTTTATAGTTCTTGTTGAACAAAAGAGACAGTACCAGGCCGGCAGACGCCAATAAAAGTATGCCGGTGAATATATCCGCCATTCCGACACTGCTGCTCATTGCAGCATATAAGAGCATAAGCAAGATTGTCACCGATGCAGATATCATGGTGCCTTTCCATAAATCATTCTGCGAGTCACCGTCCACGCTTCTTCTGTAAAGCGCCCCCAGATAAATCCCGAAAGTGACCAGCACCCCGATGATTATTAAAGGTAAAAAAATAATACCCACTGCTCCCGCCTCCTATAATATGTTATTAATATAATTATACAGCATATATTATAGTGATGATTGAGTAAAATTAAATATAATTGTCAAAATGATACAGTGTCCTATTACATGGTTTTGGTATGTAATACGTTTTTAATATCCCCGGCAATGGGTATAGTAGATATAAATCTATTAATAATGGGAGGATTTATAAATGAACTTCAAGAAATATTTACTTGCCGGCGGCTTGGCTTCCGTATTGGTATTAGGTGCCTGCGGTGGAGATGACGCGCCGGATGAAACTGAGGAAACAACCGATACTGAAGGCGGCACCGAAGTGGATGATGCTGATCGTTCAGAGGACGCTCTTGATACCATCCAGGATTCAGGTGAAAGTGTTGACGAAGATGAGATAGACCATGACAGCACAGAGACGGAAACTGAAGCGGATAATACTGTAGAAGATGCCGGTGATGAAAATCCGGATGAAGAAGACTCGGAGTGATAAAATCATAAGGGGTTGATGATATTGGCCGAGAAGCGAAAAGTCCACCCTGAAAAAGATGAGAAGAAAAATGCAGTGGGTTTCAGTTGGATTGTACTCATTGTAAGTATTGCTGTATTGGTCGGCGGCTTCATATGGCTGCTGGTATAAAACCATCAGTGCCCGGAAGTGACATTCTCCCGGGCTTCTTTGTACTCATAACGATATCAAAAAAGCGCTACTCGTTCCATATGGAATGAATAGCGCTCTGATTTTAAGATAAGCCGACAGCGAGAATCGAACTCGCATCGCAGCCTTACCATGGCTGTGTTCTACCATTAAACTATGTCGGCGAAAAGTTGCAATGGCTTGATTGCATTACTTATACATTATAGCAGTGAATGTCAAAATCATAAATACCTTTTTGCAATTTTTCATTAAATAATATGGTAAAAATCCACGAAATCCTTGGCGGCAAAGTACAGAAGCACCGGACCCCTCCTCCAGTGGACATGGGGACCGGTGCATCTGTCAATTTTTGAACAGAACTTTCCTCTTCCAGCCGCCGAATTTATAATACAGATATGCAAATCCGCTGCTGATGATGAAACTGACGCCCATGCCGATCCCGATGCCGGTCTCCCCATATAATGAGGAGAAGATGTCAGCGAGCGGGAACCTCAGTATCCAGAATGAAATGATGTTGAGTATCAGCACCTGATACATCGCACCGGATGCCCGCACGATGCCGTTCAGCACGAAATTCAAACCGAGGAACGGATAACACAGTGCCACTGTCCTCAAGTAGGTCGTGCCGAATGCCACAGCCGCTTCATCCTGGATGAACAGCCGGATGGCATGCTCTGCAAATATGATTGCGAGGATGGCGACACTGACCATCAGGCCGAAGTTGTACAGTGATGCATATCTTGCGATCTTCTTCACCCGCGACCAGTTGCCGACGCCGATATTCTGCCCCGCCATACTGTTCACTGCGGTGCCGAGTGCCATCGCCGGCAGCATGATCAGACTGTCCAGTCTCTGTGCTGCACTGAAGCCGGCGACGGTGTCGCTGCCGAAGCCTGTCACAACGCTGAGTATCGCGGCAATGCCGGCATGGATGACGGCCATTTGCAGGCCGCCCGGTATGCCTAGTGAGAGTATGAGGCTGACCTCGTGCTTCTTCGGCAGTGTTGGACGGCTGAACGGAATCAGCCTGTGCCTGAATGAATGCTGGATGCTGTATAGGAAGGCGAGCCCCTGGGAAATGACGGTCGCAAGCGCCGCACCGACGATGCCAAGGTCAAGCACGAACATGAAGAGCGGTGCGAGTACAGCATTCATGATGACCGCAATCAGGACGATCCTCATCGGCGTCTTGCTGTCGCCGAGTGCGCGGAGCACCGTATTGATGAAGTTATATCCGAACAGGAAGAACATGCCGAGGAAACTGATCTGCAAATATGTAACGGCCATGTCCATGATGGCTTCCGGCGTGCCGATCAGGCGCAGCAGAGGTTCTGCAGATATGTAGCCGGCAATCCCGAAGCCCACCGACATCATCGACATGATGACGATGAAAGCATTCAAATAATTCCGGAGCCCCGCATCATCCCGCCGTCCGTACTGCTGGGACAATATGGTGAGGGCCGCATTGTTCAGACCGAGTATGAACGACAGCACCGTCACAAGAATCGTCGTCGCCACCGCCACGGCCCCCAGCGCTTCCGCTCCGAGGATGTTCCCGACCCAAAGGCTGTCGACGATCTGGAATGATGTCTGCAGAAGGTTCGTCAGCATTATAGGCCCTGAGAATAAAATCAAGGGCTTTAAAATCGGCCCTGTCGTAAAGTCATATTGGTTCTTTTTCATCTTTTCACCCACAAAAACTTTTAAGTACAATGTTATATTATAAGACCTTCAGCCATTTAATGCTAAAGAACCGGTTTATATATAAAATGCGATTCTTCTCAATAAAAATAGAAGTGCATGGCCTGCACCTCCATTTATTAATCATGTGAAACCTAAAATATCAATTTCACGTTTCTGATTTATCTTCCAGATGAGCTGTCCCCAGTTCCATCACATCATCGAGGGACAGATCATTCAGCCTCTCATCCTGCGCTTTGGCCAACTTTTTGACACCGGCATGATTCTCCTCGTCACCGAATATGTTGATGAACAGCTGTCCCCTTTCGGTGAGATGTGCCTGGCTCAGGAAATGCCAGTTTCCGCCGGCGGCGCTGCACTCAAATTCAGCGAGCCCGTGATCCCGCATCAGATCATATTGATGCAGATCCGCTTCATTCACCATTTCAACGAGCGCATTCGACTTCTCGTTCCCCTTCATATCCTTCGCGAGTTCTATTATACGGTCCAAGTTGCTTTTATGAGTCGATCTCTCCATTAGTCTCCTCCTAGTATCATACTTATCAAGTATATCAAATAATGATACAAAAGAGGCTTTTATGGTTTGCGTGTACCCCAGCGGGACCTTAAAGTAGGATTCACTCTCTAATATACAAAAAACCATCCGATCACCTAAGATCGGATGGTTTCAAGAAAAAGTACGGACAGCGAGGGATTTGAACCCTCGATACGGGGTTGCCGTATACACGCGTTCCAGGCGTGCGCCTTAAGCCGCTCGGCCAGCTGTCCACAATAAAAATAGAAGTGTGATGTACACTTCTAATATGACCCCTACGGGATTCGAACCCGTGTTACCGCCGTGAAAGGGCGGTGTCTTAACCGCTTGACCAAGGGGCCATGGCTCCACAGGTAGGATTCGAACCTACGACCGATCGGTTAACAGCCGATAGCTCTACCACTGAGCTACTGTGGAATAGTAACAAAAGCGGGTGATCGGAATCGAACCGACAACATCAGCTTGGAAGGCTGAGGTTATACCATTTAACTACACCCGCATGGTGCTTTAAGGGCGGCTGATGGGGATCGAACCCACGAATGCCGGAACCACAATCCGGTGTGTTAACCACTTCACCACAACCGCCATTCTGAATGGTCCAGGACGGAATCGAACCGCCGACACAAGGATTTTCAATCCTTTGCTCTACCGACTGAGCTACTGGACCAGCATATGTACTCAAAAAAATATGGCGGTCCCGACGGGAATTGAACCCGCGATCTCCTGCGTGACAGGCAGGCATGTTAACCGCTACACCACGGGACCACTGAAAATAAAAAAATTGCGGGAGTTGGATTTGAACCAACGACCTCCGGGTTATGAGCCCGACGAGCTACCACTGCTCCATCCCGCGGTAATATTATTAATGCGTTATTTAACGCCTGAATATTATATTATACTTTCTCAGGCGGATTTTCAAGTGTTATTCACCATGTTTTAATAACAAATTTACACTTTCTTAATTATTGCCGGTGATAATTATCCAACCGCCATTATGGGTATTGCATATATAAAAATGTTAGGAGGATGAGAATGGAAAAGAATCAGGATGTCAAAATGTCTTTTTGGAGTGCTTCTGTTGATCTCCCCGAATTCCCGGAACTGAAGGAGGATATCGACACCGAGGTGCTTGTCGTCGGTGCCGGCATCACCGGTATCATGAATGCCTATCAGCTCATGCTGAAAGGTTATGACGTGACTATCATTGAAGGTAATGAAATCTTAAGCGGCACGACAGCGAACACCACCGCGAGGGTCACTGCACAGCAGGGGGTGCTTTACGGACAGCTGGCAAAACAGATGGATGAAGCGTCCGCCCGTAAATATTACGACTCCCAGATGGCGGCCATCACCGAGATGGAAAACGTGGCTGTGAAGCACGATATCGACTGCGACTTCAAACGTGTGGACACTGTAATATATGCGGTCCATGAAGAATCCATAAAAGAGCTGGAAAAGGAAGCGGAGATGTATGACTCACTCGGCATCGAGGGCCACCTCTCCAAAGGAGAGCTCAAACTGCCGTTTGAAACCGTTGCTGAACTGGTGATGAAGAACCAGGCGGAATTCCATCCATTGAAATTCTTAAAGGGCGTGCTGGATGTCGCAGTGGACAGCGGCGTTAAAGTATATGAACATACACGCGCAAAATCTGTCGACGAAAACACCCTCCATACTGAAAACGGTCAAAAGATCAATTTTGAAAATCTTGTGATTGCCACCCACTTCCCGTTCCTTGATTTCGATGGTTTTTATTTCAACAGTTTCAAAATCAGCTACGGTTACGGCCTGGTCACCACAACCACCACCCCGCCGCCCGAAGACATCAATATGAGCGGTCATGACGGTCCGGGGCTTTCCTTACGTAATATCGTCAACCCATCGAAGGAGACACCGACGGTGCTCTTCGGCGGAGCCGGCCATATGTCATATGAAGATAAAGATATGGACAAGCAGCTTGAAATATTGAAATTGTATGCAGATCAGCTGACGATGAATGAAGAAACCCTGTACGCCTACCGTGCGCAGGATCTGATGACGGGGGATTCACTGCCTTTCATCGGCAAGTTCCAGAAATCGCACGATAACCGCTTCGTCGCGACCGGCTTCAATAAATTCGGGATGACGAACGGCGTGTTGTCATCGATGATCATCAAAGATTTGATGACCGGGGATGATAATGAGTATGCAGACTTGCTCGATCCGCACAGGAAGCAGACCGCCTTCCAGCATCTGAAGCAGCACATCACGAATCCTCTGCATATCATCGAATCTGAAGCGAAGAAGATGACGGATTCCCATCCGGACATCGAATCGATCGAGCTCGACAGCGGCCAGGGCACCGTTGCCAGCGAAGGCATGAAGAAAAAAGGCGTCTACCGCGAAGACGATTCCTACTACGTCGTCTCCAACCGCTGTACCCATATGGGATGCAGCCTCGGCTGGAACGGCGAAGACAAGACTTGGGACTGCCCTTGCCACGGCTCCCGCTTCAACTACGACGGCAAAGTGATCGAAGGACCGGCCGTCGACGATCTCGATATGGAGATCAGACGGTTGGATTCATAAACAATCCCCCTTTACGGGGGATTTTTATGTTAAGTCATTTTTCTCCTTTCAAAATTCTGGTATAATATATATGTTATTTTACAGGCTGGTATATCATTGGATATAAGGAGCCATTGAGAGGATTGTACTATTATGAAAGAGAATTTTTGGCATGCGCTCCCCCGCCCGTTCTTCGTGCTGGCGCCGATGGAGGATGTGACGGACGTCGTATTCCGCCATGTCGTGGCCGAAGCTGCGGCACCGGATGTCTACTTCACCGAGTTCACGAACTCTGAAAGCTACTGCCACCCGGAAGGGAAAGCGAGTGTGCGCGGGCGCCTGACGTTTACAGAAGACGAGCAGCCGATCGTTGCACATATATGGGGGGACAACCCGGATCATTTCCGTGAAATGAGCATCGGCATGGCCGAGGCCGGATTCAAAGGGCTCGACATCAATATGGGCTGCCCGGTGCCGAACGTCGTCGGAGATGGAAAAGGCTGCGGCCTGATCCGGCGTCCGGACGTCGCCGCGGAACTGATTGAAGCTGCGAAAGCAGGCGGACTCCCCGTCAGCGTGAAGACACGCCTCGGAATGACCGACGTGGACGAGTGGCATGACTGGCTTAAGCATATACTGGAGCAGGATATCGTGAACCTCTCCATCCACCTCAGGACAAGGAAGGAAATGAGCAAGGCGGACGCACACTGGGAGCTCATTCCGGAGATCAAGAAACTGCGTGATGAAGTCGCACCAGACACACTTCTGACAATCAACGGGGACATCCCCGACCGCGCCAAAGGGCTTGAGCTTGCGGAGAAATACGGCGTGGACGGCGTCATGATCGGCCGGGGTATCTTCAAAAATCCCTACGCATTCGAGCATGAGGCAAAAGAGCATACGAGTGAGGAGCTCTTGAACCTGCTCCGTGTCCACCTCGATCTGTTCGATGAGTACTCCGAGATCGAACCGCGCAAATACACACCGCTCCACCGCTTCTTCAAGATTTATGTCAAAGGGTTCAGGGGTGCTGCGGAACTGAGGAATGCACTCATGAATACCCGGTCGACCGACGAGGCAAGGGCACTGCTCGACAGTTTCCAGCATGAATCTGCAGACATTTAAACCTTAAAAGGAGCGATGTGCATGAGATATGTGGCCCTCCTCCGCGGCATCAACATCGGCGGAAGAAATAAGATTGATATGAAAACCCTTAAAACCACTTTCGAGAATTCCGGCATGAAAGATGTCGTCACCTACATCAATTCCGGCAATATCATCTTCACCGATGACAGCACACCGAAAGGAGCACTCCCCGGCCTACTTGAAACGGCGATCCAGGAGGACTTCAGCCTGGATATCAAAGTGCTCGTGCGCAGCAGGCCGGAAATCGAGGCGATCGGTGAAGTCCTTCCTGATTCATGGCAAAATGATAAAGAGATGAAAAGTGATGTCATGTTCTTATGGGAGGAGATAGACGACGCCTCCATTATGGACAGCCTGAAGATACGCCCGGGCATCGACACCGTCATATACAGCCCCGGTGCAGTGCTCTGGTCCGTCTGGAAGCGGGATGCGGGCAGGAGCGGCATCTCCAAAATGGTCGGCACCGACATCTACAAGCATATGACAGTACGGAATGTGAACACGTTCCGAAAAATCCACAGTATGATGGCAGAAAAATAACCCCTTACGGGGTTATTTATTTTGGTCATAAAATTCAGCCATGGCATCCCGCATGAATCGAGCGAGGCCGCTGCCATATTGATCAATTTTCTTTTTAAACCTCTCATCTTCGACATACATATCCCCGAGTCCTTTGAACATTTCCGGCGTATAGTCGCCCATTTCATTAAGGAAATGATACCACTCCCCTATCCTGCCCTGCGCCTCAACCGATGCAGGATCCATATGCCTGATTTCGGCCAGCCTCGAATATATTTCATCAAACCGTTCCTTCGCATGTTCCGGACCCATCTGTTCGAGCTTTTCCCCGGCCCGGTTCACCGCTTCATCTCCCCAGCGCTCCCTCGCCTCCGCTTCATAAGGGTTGCGGCTGAAGTCGATGCCTTTAAATTTATCCGCACTCGTCATTTCAATCTCTCCTTTCAAGTCTCTGATCGTCAGATCAATTGTTTCAATCATCTCAGTAATGCGCGCTTGCTCTTCCTGCAGCATTTCCTTCTGCATCCTCAGCGCCTCTTCCTGGTCATAGTCCGGCCGGCTGAGGATCTCTTTTACGTGGGAGAGCTTGAAACCCAGCTTTTTGAAGAATAAAACCTGCTGCAGCCTGGCAAGGTCCGCATCCGTGTATTCACGGTAGGCATTCTCCCCCGACCGCTCCGGACTGATCAGACCGATATCATCATAATGGTGCAGGGTCCTGACGCTCACCCCCGTCAGTGCCGCTGCTTCCTTTATTTTCATGTCCGCACCTCCCTTAATTACAATTTAAACTATGACGCTGCGTCAGGGTCAACACTTTTTATTTACTGTAAGTATATGTAGTATAATGAAAAGCAATGATTTCATACGAAGGATGTTCAATATGAGGCAGAACCGAAAATTCGATGTCAGCGCACTCGATAATAAAAGGAACCGGCGGATGATCAAAAAGCTCGGCTGGCCGGGACTCATCCTGGTCCTTGTCATCGCCGGCATCACCTATCTCTTTTCAGGGGCGGAGAATGATGCGGAGGAATATACACTCGGTGTATTCCATGAAGTGACTGTCGATCAATTCATCGACGGTGATACGACGCGTTTCAATTTCAACGGCAGCAGTGAAAGCTTCCGGTATTTGATTATCGACACGCCTGAAGTGCGGACAAATTCCGGCATGCCCGAGCCCTACGCCGTCGAAGCGTCGGAGAGGGTGCGGGAACTTCTGACTGACGCGGATACTGTGGAGGTCGAATTTGATGTCGGTCCCCTGACGGATGATTACGGCAGATATTTGGCTTACATCTACGCAGACGGTGAGATGGTCAATGAAATACTCATCCGGGAAGGGCTCGCCGAGGTGAGATATGTACACCCGCCGAATACGAGCTATCTGGATCGCCTGGAGGCGGCGGAAGCAGCCGCTCAGCTGGAGAATGCCGGCATATGGGCGGAATGAAAAGAGCACCAGGGAAATCACTCCCGGGTGCTCTTTCATTTCACAAATCTTCACTTTTCGACAGTTTCTTTTTCAGTGTCCGGCGTCTCGATCCATTCCTGCGACCAGTTCTCAATATCCCTCAGTACAGGCTCCAGTGATTCACCTTTTTCAGTCAATGAATATTCAATGACCACAGGCGTTTCAGGATAAACGTCCCTTTTGATCAGGCCTTCCTGCTCCATATGCTTCAGTCTGTCAGATAAAACTTTACCGCTTACGCCGATTGCCGACTGTATTTCACCGAAGCGCCTTGGTGCGTCCAGCATCTGATATATGACGAGCGCCGTCCAGCGCTGACTTAAAATATTAACAGCCTTTTCAAAACGAGGGCACATTTCACTTTTAACTTGCCTCATAGCTATCACTTCCTTTTCAAGTATTATATCATATGCACCTTTCTTTTAAAAGATAAATACATAACTTGATTATATCTGTTGTTTATATTATACTTACTAACGTATAGTAAGTTAATGAGGAGGATATAAATGAATTTCCATAAAGCACCTGTAAATTATGTTTCTGAAGTAACGATAAATGTAAGTGATCTAAAGAAATCCCTCGATTTCTATCAGGAGGTAATCGGCTTCAAGGTGAAGTCCCAGACGGGTAAAGAGGCAGAGCTGACTGCAGACGGCAAAACTACACTGCTCAGACTGGTTGAGCCTTCAAACCCTATAAACAGACACCGTACAAGTGGGCTGTACCATTTTGCGATCCTTCTGCCCGACCGCTCCGACCTTGCGGCTTTCATCAAACACCTGGCGGAAAAGGATGTCCGACTCGGCGCTTCCGACCATGCCGTCAGTGAGGCACTCTACCTTGATGATCCGGATGGCAACGGCATTGAAGTTTACCGCGACCGTGCACCGGAAGAATGGTCCTGGAACAATGGCGAAGTCCACATGGTCACGGAACCATTGGATGTACAGGACGTGATGTCGACTTATAAAGGACAGCCTTTCAACGGCCTGCCTGAAGAAACCGTCATGGGTCACCTGCACCTTCATGTTTCCAGCATTGAAGATGCCGTGAAATTCTATACTGAAGGACTCGGCCTCGAGATGATTTTAAGATTCGGCCCTCAGGCAGCGTTCCTCGGCTTCAGCAAGTACCATCACCATATCGCAGTGAACGTATGGAATGGCGTGGGTGCACCGAAACCCGCCAAAAACAGCGTCGGACTGAATCATTATATTATAAAGTACCATACTGAGGAAGCGGTTGAAGAGACCGTGAACAATCTGAAATCCCTCGGTTATATTGTTGAAGAAACACCTGAAGGCACCTTCTCCGAAGACCCTGCAGGCAACAGAGTCAAGATTAGTGTATAATTTCCCTATGGATTTTTATATATTCAATTGACAACGATTCTCATTTATAATATAATTCTAATTGAAAATGATTATCAGTTAATAATTATTGGCCCCCCAAAATTAGTACGCTTGAGTACTGTATCAAATCATTTTCAACTACGAGAAAATATATTCGAAACTTGAGACCGGGACTCCCGGTCTTTTTTTATTCCCATCATCTCGTCAGTATATAATATATAACGTAAATCCAGCTCAGCAGACCGTGGATGATCGCCCAAAGGATCGACTGGTGCAGGCTCCATGATATCGTGATCGCCAGCACAGTGCCGAACCCCACACCCGTTTTCACGACGGACTTGCCATTATCCATAAAACCCCTCCTTTTATTAACAAGGTGTAAATTTCTCTTAATAAATGCGCATTTGCCATTGAAAAGGCAGGGTCATGTTGCTATAATTAATAATGTTCGATTGAAAAACATTTATTATTCCACAGTAGCTCAGTGGTAGAGCTATCGGCTGTTAACCGATCGGTCGTAGGTTCGAATCCTACCTGTGGAGCCATATGGAGATGTACTCAAGTGGCTGAAGAGGTACCCCTGCTAAGGGTATAGGTCGCATTGCGCGGCGCGAGGGTTCAAATCCCTCCATCTCCGCTCCTAATTTATACCCGCTAAACGATAAGTTTAGCGGCTTTTTTATTTTTCCTGGCTCTGCACAGGCAGCAAAAGAAGCAGGCATTCCTGGATTTCCATGGATGCCTGCTTTTTTAATATTGTAAAGTGCATTAATAAAATAATAAATTATTCACCTTCACCTGCTGCAGTAATTCTGTAGATCAGCCCGCCATCAGTGCTAGCAACAAGCGCGCCATCCTCAGTTACTAGAATATCACGGAAACGTTCGCCTTCTTCAGTTAAAAGACGTTCTTCCCCAACGATGAGGTCATCTTCAATAATGACACGTACAATATAGTTCGGCGCCAGTCCACCGATGAACAAGTTGTTCTCCCATTCAGGAATTGCGTCGTTATCATAGAATGACATACCGCTTGGTGCACTTGTCGGATCCCAATAATATCTTGGTTCAACAAAGCCCTGCGCCTCGTGTTCTGAAATGCCCTCATTGACCAGTTCACCGGTGTACTCGATACCGTAGGAAACAACCGGCCATCCATAGTTATTACCCGGTTCAATGATATTCAGTTCATCCCCGGCCTGTGGACCGAATTCAACAATCCATAAGTCCCCTGTTTCAGGATGGAAGTCCACCCCTTGAGTATTACGGTGACCGTAACTGTAAATCCCGTCCAGTGCGTCTTCATCTTCGATGAATGGATTCGTATCCACTGGTTCCCCATCTTGTGTAATGTGAATGACTTTACCTAAGTATGCATCCAAGTCTTGTGCACGTTCGCGGATCGGGTCATCTGAACGTTCACCAGTTGTTAAGAATAAATTCTCATCATCATCAAAGATGATACGTCCGCCATAGTGCAAGGTACCATCATATGCCGGTGTTGCCTGGAAAATCACTTCAAAATCTTCAAGTGAGGCTTCGTCTTCTGATAAAGCACCTTTACCGACAGAAGTAACAGTACCACCTTCAATATCTTGAGAAAACGTCAAAAATACCAACCTTGATTCCTCAAAATCAGGTGCAATGGCTACATCAAGCAAGCCACCCTGGTCTTCGTTATTCACTTCCGGCGTACCTTCGATTGGATCTGAAACAGAACCGTCTTCAAGGTTTACAATAAGAAGTTCTGCTGAATCCCTTTGTGTAACAAGTAAGCGGTTTGTATCAAACTCCTCCATACCCCAGGACACACCAAGATCCTCAACAACCACTTCCACATCAAGTTCTGCTTCAGTCACCACTTCAGGTGCTCTTGTCTGTTCTAGAAATGCCGGTTCAAAATCAGTCACTTGTGGTTCAGTTTCTGCCGGTTCAGCTTGTGCGTCCGTATCTGCACTTTCATCAGCGCCCTCGTCAGCACTTTCCTCTGTTTCAGCAACCGAATCATCAGTTTCCTCTGTTGCGTTATCCGAGTCATCGGTTTCTTCTGTTGCAGCGTCCGGTTCATCGGTTGGTTCATCTGACGCCTCATCATTGCCGCATGCCGCCAAAGCCAGTACAAAGACCAGCATCAATATGAACATTACCCTTGACCACGAAACTTTCTCCATTGTTTTTCCTCCCCTTTTATAAGATATTGAACTGAATATGTTAAAATTCAGCCGTTGAAACCCAGAATCAAAAATCAAATGAGACTTTCAAATCTTGAATCAAAATGTAAAAATCCTTAAAGTAATTTTATCATAATTATCTGAAAACATAATAGCTATCTGTTTTTTCATCTTTGACATACCCTGATTGCTGCGCTTAAATCCACCGTCATTGGTCTTGTACAGACCTTCTCCATTCTACGATTTGCTCTCAGGCAAACTATGATAGAATAATTCCGAGGTGATAGACAAATGGAAAAAATCAGGCTCGGCGGTTCAACACTTGAAGCTTCAAAGATCGTACTCGGTTGCATGCGCATCGCTGATATGGAAGATAAAGCACTCGCCACCCATGTTAACAGGGCGATTGAACTCGGCATCAACCTGTTCGACCACGCAGACATTTACGGCGACGGTGAGTGTGAGCGCAAGTTCGGTAAAATTCTCGCTTCAGAAGTGAACCGTGAAGATATATTGATACAGAGTAAATGCGGCATCCGTCATGCCGGCAACAGTACCAGGAAAGAAGATCAGTACTACGACCTTTCAAAATCACATATACTGGATTCCGTCGACGGCATCCTCGAGCGTCTCGGTACGGACTACCTGGATATTCTCATGCTCCACCGTCCGGACGCGTTGATGGAGCTGAGGGAAATTGCAGAAGCTTTCGACCACCTGCACGACAGCGGAAAAGTGAGGCATTTCGGCCTCAGCAACTTCCATGCTGCTCAGTTCGACTTCGTCCAGAAGCACACGGACCATAAACTCATCACGAACCAGGTCCAGTTCGGCGCCGGTGCACCGCATATGATCAACAGCCGCATGCAGACCAATACGCCATTTGAGAGTGCTGCAGATCGTGACGGCGGCCTGCTCGATCATGCCCGCCTGCATGATGTTACACTGCAGGCGTGGTCACCGTTCCATTACGGATACTTCGACGGCATCATCATGGATGATCCAAAATACAAAGTGTTAAATGATGTACTGGAAGACATCGGACAGTCCCACGGCATCACCAAAAATGCGGTGGCAGTCGCATGGATACTCAGACACCCTGCCGATATGCAGACCATCGTCGGCACGACGGATACATCGAGGCTTGAAGACATCGCGAAAGCTGCCGATACTAAACTCACCCGCGAAGAATGGTACCGGATCTATAAAGCTGCAGGTCATATACTGCCGTAACCAGAAGAACCTCCCGCCGATATTGGCAGGAGGTTTTTATTTTAAAGTGTTTTTTAAATATTCCTTTTGGTTCCTGTAAAGTACTCAAGCGGCTTATCACTGATGATCCTGTTCAAATCAAGATTCCCCATATAACCCGGCAGCTTCCCCTGGTCGGTATACTGATGGATATCCGCCGGAAATTTCGGGGTGCTGTCTGCTGATGCACTGCCGGATCCGTAGTGCGGAATCCATACGGCATCCGCTTCACCGGTATCCAGATTCAGCCGTTCATACAGATGATGGGCGATATAGAGGCCGATCTTTTCAGCCCCGTGTTTCCGCATTTCATTTACATAGATGCTCACGCCTTTTCTCATATCGGGATGTGTGACGGCTTCCACATCCAGCCACCAGAAGGTCGGTTCGAGGTCTTTAGTCCTGTCCCAGAACATCTTTGCTTCATTGATCATATGGGTGTCATTCTGGCCGCGGACAAACGCATAGGCTGCCGTCGGTACACCTTGCGCCCTGAAATTTTTGTGATGTGTTACATATTCTCTGTCAATAACATCCGCGTCCATCGTTCTGATTATGACGTGATCCACATGTTTTGACAATTCTTCATAATTAATCGAGTCAGAGGGTTGATGATGGGAGACATCGATGATCATCGCCTCCTCCCCTTTCACCACTGATGAATTTCCTGAATCCATTATTCCACTCCTTTTATTGTACTGGGTGATCTTTGATGCTCATCTCAACAGGGCGATCAAGATGATTAAAAATAATATGGAAGCGACGAAAGGGAGTATAAGGAAAAAGTAACATCCGAGTTCCATATCCGGTATTTCTTCTTTCTCAGTACTGCTTTTGTGCACCTGCTGACTTGAGGATACACTTTCCTTTGGCTTCTGGCCTGGGGATTTCATTTTCGCAGCTTTATTCTCCGCCCTTTCTTTTTCTCGTTTCCTTATCCTGTCGATGATATATTCGATATCTTCATTACGTTTTTTATCAGGCATCATACCATCCCCTTCACTTCTATTGAGAGAATCCCAAGGTCTGCCTCTTTATAATCAATAGCCTGCATTGCATATATTTAACCTTCGCCGAAGATGAAAACTCCCGCAATGGTATCGTCACTGCGGGATTGAGATATTGATAAGTTTAACTTTAATTCACTTAAAATTCATGGAGATCGGACACCTTGCCCGCTTTGACGACTTGCCCGGGATAGTCCGATCTGCCTATGATATCCGGCAGATCTTTTGAGATGGCTATCAATTCATCCAAATCCACATTGTGCGGGATGCCCATTTCACCGAGCATATGGACTACATCTTCTGTGCAGATGTTGCCGCTCGCTCCCGGGGCGAACGGGCAACCCCCGATGCCGCCGATGGCGGAATCGAACCGGGTCACGCCCGCTTCTATGCCCGCAAGCAGATTGGCAAGGCCCATGCCGCGTGTATCATGGAGATGCAGCGTCAGCGGCGTGTCTTCGAAATGCGCCTTCACGTCAGTGATGAACCTTTTGATCTGGTTCGGGTTGGCCATGCCGGTCGTATCCGCCAATGTGATGCTGTCCATGCCGAGGTCAATGTATTTCCTAATAAAGTCCATCACGGCTTCTTCTGAAATCGCACCTTCAAACGGGCAGCCGAATGCAGTCGCAACGGTGCCATTGATCTTCATGCCGCTGCCTTTGACGAAATCCGCTATTTTTGAGAATTCCGCTAAGGATTCTTCATGCGTCTTGTTTACATTCTTTTTGTTATGGCTGGCGCTTGCCGACATGACGAGGTTGATTTCATCCAGTCGGGCATCCGCAGCACGCTCGGCGCCCCTCAGGTTCGCCACCAGCCCGACGTAAGTGACGTCATCATTTCTTTCTATATTTTTCGCCACTTCCTCGGCATCACTCAGTTGAGGGACAGCCTTCGGGGAGACGAACGATGTCACCTCGATTTTCGAAACCCCCGTCCTGTTGATCCGGTTGATGGTCTTTATCTTGTCTTCCGTCGTTATGAACTTTTTTTCCATCTGGAAACCGTCACGCGGTATGACTTCCTGAATGTGTATGGTCATGCTTTTTCACTCCTCATCAAATGATCCCCTTCTCCGTTAAATAATCCATATGTTCATCAGAATAGTTCAGGATGTCCCTGTAGACTTCCTCATTATGTTCACCGAGCTTCGGTCCCGCCCACTTTATCTCACCCGGTGTTTCGGAAAATTTCGGCATGATGCCGGGCATCTTCAACTGCCCGAGGCCTTCGACTTCCACATCTTCAATCATGTTCCTCGCCTGGTAATGGGCATCCTCGAAAATATCCGCAATGCTGTAGATCGGGCCGTTCGGCACGTCGAATTCATCCAGCCTCTGCTGGGCTTCGGAGAGCGTGTGCTGAAGCGTCCATTCCGTAATGACGCCGTCCAGGAATTCCGGATATTTTGCCCGGTCGTCGTTTGAGCGGTACTTCGGATCTTCTTTAATGTCCTCCCTGCCTATCGCCGTCATCAGCCTTTTGAAGATGCTGTCGCCGTTGCCGCCGATCACAATATACTTCCCGTCCTTGCACTGATATGTATTTGATGGGACGATGCCCGGCAGCGCACTCCCGGTGCGTTCCCTGATGAAGTTGTAGTAATCATATTCCGGCACCATGCTCTCCATCAGGCTGAACACAGCTTCATACAGTGCCACATCAATGAACTGGCCGGTTCCGGTGCCTGCAACGTCTCTGTTGTAGACTGCCATCATCGCGCTGATCACCGCATATAATGAAGAAATTGAATCACCGAGGCTGATGCCGACCCTGACCGGCGGCCTGTCTTCATACCCTGTGATATTACGTATCCCGCCGATCGATTCGCCGACACTGCCGAAACCAGGCTTCTTACTGTAAGGGCCGTCCTGTCCGTAGCCCGATATTCTGACCATGATGATTTTGGGATTGATTTTCTTAAGATCCTCATATCCGAGACCCCATTCTTCAAGCTTGCCCGGACGGAAGTTTTCAATCAGTATATCCGTTCTCTTGATGAGGTCTTTGATGATGTCCTGTCCTTCCTCCGACTTCAAGTCGACCGTCACTGACTTCTTGTTCCTCGACTGCACGTACCACCACAGTGAAGTGTCTTCGTGCATCATCCGCCATTTCCTGATCGGATCACCCGAACCCGGCGTTTCAACTTTTATGACCTCGGCCCCGAAGTCTGCGAACAGCCGGCCTGCGAAAGGACCGGCGATCAGCGACCCCATCTCCAGAACACGCAGGCCGCTCAGTAATTCCTTTGATTTCTCATCAAACATTTCATCCACTCCACAAAGTTATTTTCCTGCTGCTAACAAAGCTTTTAAGATTTCATCTCCAATAATGCTGACTATTAATAATAGTATGGATTTCAGAAAATTCTTTGTCAATGACCAACGGGGAAAGCTTTTATATATATTTGAGGATGGTTACATTTTGCCCTGTCGATTCCTGCAGTGGTATAATTATTAAACTAAAACAGTGACTGATTACAGTTTCTATCATCATACATCGTGCCTGGAGAGTTTATTCGTATTTCACTGCCGGAAGGAGGTAGTCATATGTTTTTTGACTCGGAAGTCCTTTTAAAATTATTCCTTGCCTTGATCTTCGGCATGCTGATCGGCATAGACCGGAAGCTTAAACATAAGCCGCTTGGCCTTAAGACATGCTCGGTGATCAGTATAGCAAGCTGTCTTGTTACAATCGTTTCCATCCAGTCCTTCGAGCAGTTCGCCACTCCAACCTACCATGCGATAGATCCAATGCGTCTTGCGGCACAGATTGTAAGCGGGGTCGGTTTCCTTGGCGCAGGTGTCATCCTCCACAGGAAAAATGATGTCATATCAGGCTTGACCAGTGCAGCCTTGATCTGGGCCGCATCAGGGCTTGGTATCGCTGTGGGCGCCGGGTTTTATTTTGAAGCTGCTTTTGCGGTATTTTTCCTCATCATCGCCGTCAATTTCATACCGAGGATATTCAGGTTGATCGGCCCTGAGAAACTGCAGAATAAAGAGATGTCTTTAAAAATGAATGTCGATGAGAACTTGAAGGTGACGGATGTGCTTAAAATTGTCGAGGAGAAATTGCACGAGAAGAATCAACAGGAGAGCAAGGATATCACCATTTTGGATGTTAAGATAAAAAGCTATGAAAGTGGCAGCCAGAAGATCGACCTGAGGCTGTTGGTGCCGGAGAGCCAGTATACGACTGAAATCTATGAGCTGACCAAGGAAATAGACGGCGTATTGGCGCTCGATATACAAAGCCTGTAAGCATTCACTGCAGAAAATCGGAAAATAAAACCCCTCAAATGAGGGGTTCTTTATTACATATTTTTACCGGAATAAAAGTCTTCCTGCTTCATGTCTTCAAAAATGACGCTGACGGATTCTTTCGGTGCAAATTTCGATGCATCCATCGTTTTGATGATTTCTTGTGCGAGTGCTTCTTTCTGTTCAGCCGTACGGCCTTCTTTCAGCTGGATTCTTACAAATGGCATGCTTTCCACTCCTGTAGTTTTAAGTCCATTATACGCTGTTTATGTAATGTGGTCCATCTTATGAGGTTCGCCGTCCTTTATATACTGCAGGTAAGCCTTGTATGAAACATCGCTGACTCTGTCCCCTGCAGCGTCCCTGTAATAGCCGGCGCTGTTGTTCTTATATTTCGCCATCTCACTGAATTCATACTTCTCTTTTTCCAGATTGAATTTATAATGCAGCTTCAGGGCATTGAGGTACTGGTTGTTGAAGGAAGTGAATGATATATCGACTTCGATTTCCTCATTATTATTGAATCTGACCCTCGTATTCCCATTATAGTCCCTGTAAGAATGTATGTGCTTTATATTGAACCAGCTGTTCTCATTCACTCTGTCCGAATGTGTGCAGAAGAAAATGATGGAACCGAAAAGGTCGATGATGATCGGCAATTTCGCACTGAGCCCCGTCAGTTTCCTCGTCAATTCTTTTCTGGCCGGGTAGCTCTGAGAGTACTGCTTACAGTTCCTTTCCATGATCTTATTCGGTGATGATAGACACAAGGCGCTTTCGCCGCCGAATAACTCCCCTATCCTTGTTTCAGTCAAACCTTTGTTTCCTACAGACAACATATACATGGTCTCATCGTGGATGTGATAAAATTGTTTCATTGCCCTGCCCCTTTATGTTTGATGAATATAATATAACATATGTTAACTAAGTTGTTAACTTTTAATGACTATTTATATTAAATTTGTAATACATATTGTACAGAGTATTTTTACAATATTTAATTGTCAAAATATTCAAAACGTATTTGACAATCTTTATTGCACCCTTTATAATTCTATACAAGATAAATTAAGGGGGCGGAATACTATGAGTAAACAAGTCTATCCCGTAAACCAGTTGCGCGTTTTCATCAACACAATCAATGACCTGTCTGCGGACATCCTGCTTCAGGAAGCGCTTGATGATTTCAACACTAAGCTTTACAGAGAGAAGATTGAAGAAGCATTGATCGAAAGAGATGAAGAGAAGTTCAATACCTATACTAAACTGTTGAGAGAGATCACTGAAGATGAAGAATAAATTACACCCGTCAACAAAAAATAGCTGACTTTACTTTGTATCATAAACATACATAAGTAAAGTCAGCTAATTTTATTTTATACGGCAAGTTCCAGGAACTCTTCCCTCGTGATCCTGCCAAGATAATGGCTGATGTCGATATCTTTCAGTGCATTGTCGATCGCCTCATAGCTGTGTTCCACACCTTCAAGACGCTCCTCGATATCCACCACTTCTCCTACACCGAAAAAGTCCCCGAAGATCTTAGCCTGTTCAATCCTGCCCTGATTGACTTCGAATCTTATATCCAAAAGTCCTGCCGGGAATTTATGGGAGGCATTGAAGTTATACTTGGGGTTTCTGCCGTAGTTCCACTCCCATGTCTGGTACTTTTCCTCGGATAACTTGTTGATCTTTTCCCAGTCTTCATCAGTCAGTTTGTATTCTTCGACTTCTTCCAGAGAACCGAATATTTTAATCAGTATACGGCGTTTGAATTCTTCTATATCTATCTTTTCATCCAGGAAGTCATTGATGTTGCCGACTCTTGCGCTCACTGATTTGATGCCTTTGGATTCAATTTTTTTTGGGTTCACTTTAAGTGCATTCTGGACTTCATTGATATCACTGTCGAGCATGACAGTACCGTGGGAGAACATTCTGCCTTTCTGGGTGAACATCGCGTTTCCGGAAACCTTCTTTCCGTCGACTTCAATGTCGTTCCTGCCTGACAGTTCCGCATTGACGCCCATATCCTGAAGTGCATCGACGATCGGCTGCGTGAACTTTTTGAAGTTATGGAAACTGTCGCCGTCGTCCTCGGTGATGAAGCTGAAATTCAAGTTGCCTTCATCATGGTATACAGCACCGCCTCCGGAAACACGCCGCACCACTTTGATGCCGTGCTCACGGATGTAGGGTTCATTGATCTCCTCGATGGTGTTCTGGTTTTTGCCGATGATGATGGACGGCTGATTCACATAAAATAAAAAGTATGAGTCATCAGTGGGGATTTCCCTCAGTACGTACTCCTCCATCGCCAGGTTGACCATGGGATCTGTAATGTTGTTGTTGGATATGAATTTCACGGTATGACCTCCTATAAATAATGATCTGAGACCATTATATATCAATCAGGTGGCATATGGCGTCCATTATGATCTTGAACCGGAAAGAACATTTTCAGCAGCTTCCCTGCCGCCTTTCACACAGTCCGGCAGACCGACGGCATAGTGTGATGCTCCGATCAGCTGTATGCCGGGGTACGTCTCTTCCATATGTTCATGGATGCCGTCGATCATTTCTTTATGGCCGACGTTGTAATTCGGCATCGAGTTCTTGAGCTTGGTGACGATCTTCAGTTCAGGCTCTCCCTCGATGTCCATGATCCTGTCCAGATCTTTACGGGCGAGACGGAGGATGTCTTCTTCAGACTTCTCTTCGACGATGAAATCACCCGGTTTGCCGACATATGCCCTGAGCAGCACTTTGCCCTCGGGAGTGGAATGCTTCCACTTCTTATTGGTCCACGTGCAGGCGGTGATTGAAGTATCCATATTGCGGCTGACCACAAAACCGGTTCCATCTATATCATTCTTCACCTGATCGGCATCAAAGGACATGACGACCGTCGCCACACTCGTTGCAGGCATATGCTTGAAATACTCGAGTTCTTTATCGTCGAACCAGCGCTTGTACTGGAAATGCGGGGTCGTGATGATCACCTGGTCATAATGTGCTTCTTTGCCGTTGACCGTCACTTTGTAACCTTCACCGGATTTCACTATCGCTTCGACGTCACTGTTGAAGTGCAGGTTGGCATTCTGTGACGCCACCCTCTCCTGGAGCCTTTCGATGAATGAGCTCAATCCATTTTTGAACTGGAAGAACTGCCCGACTTTTTTTGTGTTCTTCTTAGGCTGTTTCGCTTTGATCATGCCTTTGATCAGGCTGCCGTACTTCTGTTCCTGATGCTTGAAATCAGGGTAGGTCGACATCAGGCTGAGTTTGTCGATCGGCGTGCTGTATACGCCGGACAACAGGGGGTCGATGAGGTTCTCAAGAACCTCATCGCCGAGCCTCTCCCTGAAGAAGCTGCCAGCGGAGACATCCGTGTATAAAGGTGTCCTGCCTTTCGCAAGATCCATCAACGCACGCAGCTTGCCCGGAACAGAGATCAGGCTCGATGTCAGGAAAGGCATGATCTCCGTCGGAACACCGAGCATCGTGCCGGGCGGCACCGGATGCAGCTGGTGTCTGGCATAAATGTACGCCTGACCTGTTTCATTCCTCACGAGATCGCCTTCAAGCCCGATTTCCTTTGCAAGGTCCGTCAACGCTTCTTTGCGGCTCAAATAAGATTCGGGCCCGAGCTCGATGACAAAGCCGTCCTTACGGTATGTCTTGATCTTGCCGCCCGCATGGTCCGCTTTCTCGTAGATGTCCACTTCAATATCCTGGCCGTCCCTGGTGAGATAGAAACCTGCAGACAGTCCTGTGATGCCTGCACCGATAATGGCAACTTTCGTCATTTAAAACCCTTCTTTGCTACTATTATAGTCTCTCGAGCTGATTGATCATCGCCTGGATGAATCTTTCATCTGTGTTCGGCATTGTCGGCCTGTGGTAGCCGGCTCCAACTTCGTCACACACCACTTTACACTCATAGTCGTTGTCATAAAGTACTTCCAGGTGCTCACAGACAAATCCGAGCGGCAGGTAGATGAAGTGTTTGAATCCATGCTCATTATACAAATCACGCGTCAGATCCTGCACATCGGGTCCAAGCCATGGTTCCGGCGTGTTGCCCTCGGACTGCCAGCCGACGAAGACGTTCTGAAGATCCGCCTGCTCTTTCAGCAGCTGTGCAGTTTCTTCGAGCTGTCCCGGATAAGGGTCGTTCTGTTCTTTGATCTTCTCCGGAAGGCTGTGTGCGCTCACGATGATCGCCGTCTCACCGTGCTCCGCTTCATCGATTTCACTCAGTGAAGATTTGACCGCTTCCGTCCAGAAATCCAGGAACGGCTGCTCATCATAAAATGACTCAACGGATTTCAGCTCGATGCCGTATTTTTCGCACTCTTCCTGGGCACGCTGGTTGTAGGTGCCGACGGAGAAATTGGAATAATGCGGTGCCAGCACGACGGACTCGGCTTCTTTTATACCGTCTTCCGACATCTGCTTCACTGCATCTTCGATGAACGGATCGATATGCTTCAGGCCGATGTAGAGCTGGTATTCATCTTCAGATTTTGAATTATATTGCTGCAGCAGTGCTTCCGCCTGCCTCTCAGTCGTATCAGCCAAAGGGGAGATTCCGCCAATCGCCTCGTAACGGTCCTTCAAGTCCTGAAGTGCCTCTTCGCTTGGCGGCCTGCCATGTCTGATATGGGTGTAATAAGGCTCGATATCCTCTTCTTTATAAGGCGTTCCGTATGCCATTACCAATAATCCTTTTTTCTGTGCCACTAAAATCACAATCCTTTACTGTAAGTATGAACTAATTCTGTCAATCTCTTAAGAGTGTCGGGTTCCACTTCAGGGAACACGCCGTGTCCAAGGTTGAATATATGTCCGGTCCTGTTGCCCTGATCCACGATTTCCTTGGCTTTCGCTTCGATGATTTCCCAGTCTGTCAGCAGCAATGCCGGTTCAAGGTTCCCCTGCAGTGCTTTTTTGACACCCATCTCCCTCGCTTCGTTGATGGATGTCCTCCAGTCAAGTCCGATCACATCAACATCAAGCGTGTTCCATTCAGGTATGAGATGGGAAGCGCCGATGCCGAAGACGATGACAGGCACACCTTTCGACCTCACGTGGGCCGCGATCCTGTTCATGTAAGGTGACAAATGTTCAGCATAGACAGGTCTGCTCAACGCACCGCTCCATGAATCGAATATTTGGATGATGCTTGCACCCGAATCGATCTGGGCATCCAGATAAGTGATGCTCATATCCGTCAGTTTCTCCATCAACTTATGCCATGTTTCAGGCTCGTTGTAGAGCAGCTGCTTGGTTTTATGGAAATTTTTTGTCGGCCCGCCTTCGATCATGTAGCTCGCCACTGTAAACGGCGCACCGCAGAAGCCGATCAAAGGTACATTGAGTTTTTCCTTCGTCAATATTTCGATCGTTTTATAAATGTAGTCGAGATCCTTATAAGGGTCCAGTTCCCCGAGTTTCTCGACATCTTTAATATCCTTGATCGGATTATGGATGACCGGCCCGACGCCCGCCTTGATCTCCACATCGATGCCAATCGGTGCCAGCGGTGTGATGATGTCCTTGTAAAGTACCGCCGCATCAACATTGTAATTCTCCACCGGGGTCGCCGTTAAGTAAGCTGTCAGCTCAGGCTGCTTCGTGATTTCAATCAAAGAATACTTTTCCTTGACCTTCAAATACTCAGGCTGGCTGCGCCCCACCTGCCTCATGAACCATACAGGTGTATATTCTGTCTTCTCACCTTTTGCCGCTCTAATCAAAGTATCATTAAACAATTCAAAAGCCTCCGTCTCATAATTTCCCATACTATAATATCATACCTTACATTCAGTGTCATAACAGATAAATTAATGACAAAAAAATGATATTTGCCGGGCGCTCAAGTTTAAATCGGCACAGTGAAAGGTATAGTAGATATAAGACATGATAAGAGGTGAACATAATGAAATTACACGTGACAACAGGCACTCTCGACTATATGACTTCCATGAAAGAAAAAAACCCCGAGCTGATGATGAATGCCAGGGATCGGGAAGCCATGCTGTACACTGAGGACGAAGATGCAACACTTTTTGCTTCAGGGTATGACTATGAAATTTTGCACAGCGGCGGTTCATTGAATGAGGAAAGCACTGTCCATATACAATATATACCTGTTTCGGGAAGCGGCAATGCGTCCATTTTGGGGCATCTGTCGGATCTGAATCAGAAGCTGCAGAATGTGAAAGGGCTCCTTGCATACCGCATCGGCCATTCCGATGACAGGGATACTTTCATCGTCTTCACGCAGTGGCCGGCCAGCTCGACGATAAGGGACTTCAAAACGTCCGACGTCTACAGGGACTACCTGACGACCGATGTCCTGAAGAAATTCCGTGATGCAGGTGCCATGTTCCACAGCTACAGTGCATCAAAGATTTATTTGCCTGTCCAGGAGAATGAAGAAGCGCTGAAAAACCAGCCTGAAGACGAAGAAGATTACTGAGCGGTTCAATCACTCAGTAATCTTTCTTTTTTATATACATTTTTGCTGAAGTAGCTGTTCAGCATATAGCCCCACAAGGGGAAGACCGCCGCAATGTAGAAATATACAGGATGCAGAAGGATGAATAAGGCTGCAAGGAGCAGCGCAATCATGAAAATCATCTTATGGGAAAAGCGGATGTACCCGTCCTGTATATACTCCCTTTTCACCGGCCATACTTTGGGCCAAAGCAAATACGCCTGCGCGGTGTAGAGCTGTGACATCTGAAGGACGATGACATAAAGTGCGAACAGCAGGACGATCACCGATAATACAAGCTGATCCACCCATATGATGACGATAGAGAATATCACCAGAAGCCTCAGGATGATCATCGGCAGATCATTGTCCCTTAAGAATGTCCTTCTGAAGAGGTATTCATACATATGATCTTTATTGAAACGGCCCGCCTTCGGCCGCCTCAGGAGAAAATCGAAGTACTTCCGCCTCTTATACTGCTTCGACGCCTGCCGGACATTGGTGAACATCGACACATACTGGTAATATTTCTGCCTCATCGATGCTTCATAATCGATGATTTCCGGCCAGTCCAGATTTTTATATTGCTTCTTCTGAATCCAGAGATACAGGCCGCCGATCAGCAGAAGACCGAGGATGATGAATGCCGGATGGATGAGCAGTGAAAGAAGCGATGCAAAGTGGATGATGATCAGCAGCGATATTACAGTGTTCCGGGACACCGGCGAATTCACTGCATCCCGCCTGATCAAAAATGCCATGATGTATAAGAGTACTGACATCCCTGCAAATAAAACCATCACCCAGCCCGGATGGCCGACCCGGAGCAGCAGCAGCGATATGACGAGCCCGATCACCGGGAGGTAGATTCCGAGCCAGATTGAATACCTGTCCATGGATGAAAAGTAGCTTTTCATATGCTTTTCGTAAGGTGGCAGGAACAGCACGTCCGCCTCCTTCAAAAGCGGGCGGTACTTCGGCAGCAGCGTGAAGCTCATGAGCAGTGCCGCGATGATGTCCAGGTAGATGTTCGGCTCCATCACCGACAGCATCCCGAGGAGCGAATACAGGAATACCCCTGCCGCAATCGTCAGGAATATCAAAAAGTGGCTGTTGAATATATATTTGCCGTAATATGCACGGGTCCTGATGTCATCTTCTATCCTGCTCTTATGAAGGGGTGCTTTCATTGGAACCCGCGCCCCCCGTCAGTGACAAATACAACTCGTCGAGTGAAGCCCCCGGCATGCCGAGTTCCGACCTCAGTTCATCAATCGTACCGGAGACCAGCAGCCTGCCGTCATCCAGTATCACATAGCGGTCACAGTAACGTTCAGCCGTGGATAAAATATGTGTGCTCATCAGGATCGAGCGGCCTTCCGCCCTTTCAGACACCATCAGTTCGATCAGTGATTCGATGCCCAGGGGATCGAGGCCAAGGAAAGGTTCATCAATGATGTAGAGGTCCGGCTCGACGATGAATGCACAGATGAGCATCACTTTCTGCTTCATCCCCTTCGAGAAATGCGTCGGGAACATTTCGCCTTTCTCATCCAGCCTGAAGACTTTCAAAAGCTTTTCGGCACGTTCCCACGCTGCCCCCTCCTCCAGCCCGTAGGCCATGATGGTCATATCGATATGCTCGTTCAACGTCAATTCCTCATACAATATCGGTGACTCGGGGATATAGGCGAGCGCGCGCCTGTACTCTTCCGTATCTTCTGCGATCTCCATACCGTTGACTTCGATGCGCCCGGACTGCGGGTTTAAAAGGCCCAGTATATGTTTGATCGTCGTACTCTTGCCTGCGCCGTTCAGCCCGATCAGGCCGACGATCTCGCCTGCCTTGATATTGAAACTGATATCATGGATGACGGCGGTCCTGGAATAACCGCCTGTCAATTTCTCTATATTCAGAACCATATTCGACTTCCTTTAATTTAAATAAAATTATTTGTATACTGATACTAAGTTACAATATATCATAATAAAACTACGGAGGTACAATGAATGAGTAAAACAATTTTTGAACAGATCGTCGACAGGGAAATCCCGGCAAACATCGTCTATGAAGATGAAACGGTCCTCGCCTTCATGGATGCATTTCCTTTGTCGAAAGGCCATACACTCGTCATTCCGAAGCGCCCGATTGAAAACATCTATAACCTGGATGATGAGACCGGTGCTGAAGTGATGGCTGCAGTGACAAAAGTCGCCAGGGCACTCCGGGCCGCTTTCAATCCGAAGGGCCTGAACGTCGTTCAAAATAACGGCTCTTATGCCTCACAGTCCGTATTCCACCTGCACTTCCACCTCATACCGAGATATGACGATGAATACGACGGCTTCGCCTACAAATGGGACCCGGTCTCGGAACCCGGCTCGGATGATGAGCGCAAGGAACTCGAAGACCGCATCAAATCCGAGCTCGATGAGTAGGACTCATTCTTAATGGGTAATGGTTTATATAAACTCGCTAAAAGGACGTGTCATGAATGAAGCTTAAGAATATAGCAGTCGGTTTTCTTGTCGGAGTGACCGGCGGTGCGCTCGTATCCATGCTGAATGCACCGAAATCCGGTTCGGAATTGCAGCAGTCTTTAAAGGAGGAATCAGGCAACTTCAAATCCCAGATGAACCAGGTGAAAATTGAAGCCAATGCTGTCAAATCCTCATTTTTAAAGACTAAACACGAGTCCCAGGAAGTATTCAGCAGTCTGGGTGATGAAATCAAGACGATGATCAGCAACTTCCAGGCGGACATCAATCCCAATATCGAGAACATCCAGAACCATGTGGATAACCTCTCGAACCGCGGGGAAGAAATCAGTAAAACTGCGGGCAACATAACGAGCAGGAAGAAAAAATAATATGATGCTGATTGATGGCGGAACGCAATACTATTTGTGTTCCGCCATTTTTGTATGATATTATCACTTGTAGGATGACTAAAGGAGAAGTGTTTATGAAGAAAAAATTGATGCCTGTTCTTATCGGACTGGGCCTGATCGGACTCGCAGGATGCGGGAACGGCGAAGACAGCAGTTCGAACGGCGGGGACGGCGAAACACAATTTGGGGAAGTATTGGCAACAAGTGATGCAGGAGACGTCACTGTTGATGATATATTGAATGAAATGGGTACGACCCAGGTCGCAAACCAAACTTTCCAGCTTGTGCTCGACCAGATACTGCAGGATAAATACAGCGATGAAGTTGATGAAAGTGAAATCAACGAACAGGTCGATGCCGAAATGAAGCAGTACGGCGGCGAGGAACAGTTCGAAATGATGATGGCCCAGCAGCAGCCGGGCATGACAGCGGAAAATTACAGGGAACAGCGTATAGCGAGTACATACCATGACCTCTTCTTCGCTGAAAGATTCGACATCACCGATGAAGAAGCTATGGAAAATGCAGCAGAAGGCGCACATATCCTCATTGCGGTGGATGAAGAGGATGAGGACGGTTTATCAGATGAAGAAGCTGAAGAAAAAGCTGAAGATCTGATTTCTGAAATCGAAGACGGCGCAGACTTCGGTGAAGTCGCCGAAGAAGAGTCGGATGATCCGGGCAGTGCCGCAGAACAGGGTTCACTCGGTCTTGTCACTGAAGGACAGATGGTGCCTGAATTTGAAGAAGCACTCTTCGAACTTGAACCTGGTGAAATGACGAGCGAGCCTGTAGAATCAGACTTCGGTTATCATATCATCCAAAGAGGCGAGGAAGAAAACCTTGATGAGGAACTTGATGCTGTAAAGAGCCAGATGGTCAACCAGAGAATCCAGGAAGATCCGGGCCAGGTCCTGACTTTCTACCAGGATCTCCTTGACGAGTACAATGTCTCCTTTGAAAATGATGAAATCGAATCATATATTCAGGAAACTTACATGACGGACGGCGAAGAAGAAGCTGCTGAGGAAGAAGAAGCTGAAGATGCTGAAGAAGCATCTGCAGAAGATGCAGAAGAAGATGCTGATGAGGATACAGAGGAAGAAGACGAAGAATAAAATTCATTTAACTTGAGATCTGCACCCCGGTGCAGATTTTTTTATGGCGTTTATTCTGTCCAGAGGTTGTTGATGCCGATTTGGATTGCGATTTCCGGTCCCCCAAATCGGATTCACCTCTATATTCCGATCTCGAGGACGATTTTTACTGCCCCAAATCGGATTCCCTCTCCTATTCCGATTTGGATGACGATTTCTGCTGCTTCAAATCGGATTCCACCCCCTATTCCGATTTGGACAACGATTTCCACCCTTTCAAATCGGACTTTATTAAAATCTTCCCCCAAATCCTCCAAAAAAATAAAAAAAGCAAATACTCTTATTCTTTTCTCAATTTTCTGTCTTTTGGTGATATAATAAAATCATATAAAGTTAACCAGCTGCTCAAGTTTAAAGGGGATTTGCAAAGTTTTATGAAAGCGTTATTATTTTGATCCAAGGGGGGAGTAATATGAAAGTCGGTAATCGTTTAACACTCTATATCGTCATCGGTCTAATCGCAGGTATCATCATCGGGTCGGTGCTGAACCCGATATCTGACCAGGCATGGGTGCAATGGCTCGATCAGTATGTCTTCAACCTCGTCGGTCAGATTTTCCTCAGTCTGATTTTCATGGTCGTCGTACCTGTCGTATTCATTTCAATTGTACTGGGGGTCGTCGGTGTCGGGGACCCGAAAAAGCTGGGAAGCCTCGGCATCAAGACACTGGCATTTTATCTGGCCACAACTGCAATCGCGATCACCCTCGCGCTTATCATTGCACTCGTGCTGCAGCCGGGTGAAGGTCAGTCGGAACTGCTCAATTCCTCGGAGGTGGAGGAATACCGTGAAACCGAACTTGAAGGTGATACAGGCGAAGCTGTCGAGCAGACTTTCGACCAGACGATCATCAATATCATCCCGGATAATGTGATCGATGCCATGGCGACGGCCAATATGCTTCAGATCATCGCATTCGCTGTCTTCATCGGCATAGGGATCATCGCCGTGGGGGATAAGGCAAAAGGGTTGATTAGAATATTTGAAGAGGCGAATGAAGTCATCATGTGGATCGTGCTTGCAATCATGAAATACTTCGCAGCGATCGGTGCGTTCGGCCTTGTGGCGACAGCTTTCGTCCAGGCCGGATTCGGTGCCATCCAGCAGCTCGGCATGTATTTCGTCTGTGTGCTGCTTGCATTGTTCATACATCTGATATTCGTTTACGGGGCTGTCATCCAGTTCCTCGGTAAGCGGAGCTTCATCTGGTTCATTAAAGGGTTCCTCCCTGCGATGGGTGTCGCCTTCAGTACATCCTCATCCAGTGCAACACTTCCGGTTTCGATGGAGACCGCACAGAATAACCTCGGAGTGAGGAAGAGCATCTCGAGCTTCGTCCAGCCGCTCGGAGCGACGATCAACATGGATGGCACCGCGATCATGCAGGGTGTTGCGACGGTCTTCATCGCTCAGCTCACGGGAATTGACCTCACCGTCACACAGATGATCACGGTCGTCCTCATCGCCGTGGTGGCGAGCATCGGTACGGCAGGCGTACCGGGTGTCGGCCTGGTCATGCTTGCGATGGTGCTCACTGCGGTCGGCCTCGACCCTGCAGCCATCGGCATCATCCTCGGCATCGACCGGCTGCTCGATATGACCCGTACAGCCGTGAACATCACGGGGGATGCTGCAATCTCGGTCGTACTGAATGAACAGCAGGTGAGAAAAGAGGCGGACGGCAACGCACACCAGGCTGAATGATCCAACAAAAAAACGGGGCTGGGACATAAAGCCCTTCGACAGGTAAAAAAAGCGG
>NZ_JAJNCU010000010.1 GCF_021026095.1 Salinicoccus halitifaciens
CTGGAAGTGCATGTCCAAGCAACGAGTTGTCCGGGTAGGCAAATCCGCCCGGAGTAGATGAGTTGTGATGGGGAGCCCTTTAAGGGCGAAGCTGTTGATTCACACTGCCAAGAAAAGCCGCTAGTGAGATACCCACCGCCCGTACCGTAAACCGACACAGGTAGTTGGGAAGAGAATTCTAAGGTGAGCGAGCGAACTCTCGTTAAGGAACTCGGCAAAATGACCCCGTAACTTCGGGAGAAGGGGTGCTCATGAAAATGAGCCGCAGTGAATAGGCCCAAGCGACTGTTTATCAAAAACACAGGTCTCTGCCAAACCGAAAGGTGACGTATAGGGGCTGACGCCTGCCCGGTGCTGGAAGGTTAAAAGGCGCGCTCAGCGTAAGCGAAGGTGCAAATTGAAGCCCCAGTAAACGGCGGCCGTAACTATAACGGTCCTAAGGTAGCGAAATTCCTTGTCAGGTAAGTTCTGACCCGCACGAAAGGCGCAACGATTTGGGCACTGTCTCAACGAGAGGCTCGGTGAAATCATATTACCTGTGAAGATGCAGGTTACCCGCGACAGGACGGAAAGACCCCGTGGAGCTTTACTGTAGCCTGATATTGAATCTTGACCCCACCCGTACAGGATAGGTGGGAGTCTTGGAAGCGTGGACGCCAGTCCACGTGGAGACACTGGTGGGATACCACCCTGGTGTGGTTGAGATTCTAACCCGCGTCCGTGATCCGGACGGGAGACAGTGTCAGGTGGACAGTTTGACTGGGGCGGTCGCCTCCTAAAGAGTAACGGAGGCGCTCAAAGGTTCCCTCAGAATGGTTGGAAATCATTCACAGAGTGTAAAGGCATAAGGGAGCTTGACTGCGAGACATACAGGTCGAGCAGGGTCGAAAGACGGACTTAGTGATCCGGTGGTTCCGCATGGAAGGGCCATCGCTCAACGGATAAAAGCTACCCCGGGGATAACAGGCTTATCTCCCCCAAGAGTTCACATCGACGGGGAGGTTTGGCACCTCGATGTCGGCTCGTCGCATCCTGGGGCTGTAGTCGGTCCCAAGGGTTGGGCTGTTCGCCCATTAAAGCGGCACGCGAGCTGGGTTCAGAACGTCGTGAGACAGTTCGGTCCCTATCCGTCGTGGGCGTAGGAAATTTGAGAGGCGCTGTCCTTAGTACGAGAGGACCGGGATGGACATACCACTGGTGTACCAGTTGTCGTGCCAACGGCATCGCTGGGTAGCTATGTATGGCCGGGATAAGTGCTGAAAGCATCTAAGCATGAAGCCCCCCTCAAGATGAGATTTCCCCATTAGATCCCTCAGAGACGATGAGGTGGATAGGTTCGGCGTGTAAGTGTGGCGACACACTCAGCGGACGAATACTAATCGATCGATGACTTATTCAAAGATTTGTACCGTGTAGGTTTTCTGCACTGCTTGGCTTCTATATGGTTTTGAATGTACATCATTCA
>NZ_JAJNCU010000011.1 GCF_021026095.1 Salinicoccus halitifaciens
CGTGTCAAGTCCAGAATCCTGTGTAATAAGGTATATAGTACCTCATGCGAGTGAGATCACTTTGGGTTTTCCTCCCCCGGCCATGGCCGGGGGAGGAAATTTTCTGTTCAGCCTTTGAGGAACTTTCGATTGGTCGCCGTCATCAGTTCATGGTTGTCCACCAGGACTGCACCAATCAAACGCACGGCCGAAGCCGCATTCGGAAAGATGCCAATGACCTTTTCCCGGCGTCGGATTTCTTCATTGATGCGCTCGACACTGTTGGTCGTCTTTAAAGACACATGATAGAGCTGGGGCTCCATCATGAACTGGATTGCATCCTCAAAGCCGGCTTCAAGGACGGCGCACGCCTTTTCGTATTTCTGATCACCGGCCACAAATGCCTCGAACTCTACCTTGCATACTTTGGCGTGCTGCGGCGTTTCGGCAGTAAAGATCCGTTTCAACAGCCGCCGTTGTTCCGTACTGCCCTTACGGGGCATGGTGCTGGCGATATTTGTGGTGAAGTGGAACGTACAACGCTGCCAGGCCGTACCGACAAATTCTTTGCGGATCGCAGCCCGCAGTCCGGCATGGGCATCCGAGATGACCAGCCTGGGCAGTGTCAGACCACGGTGGCGCAGATCCTGGAAAAATGCCGTCCATGCCTGTTCTGATTCTTCTTCAGACACCATGAAGCCCAGGATCTCACGGAAGTTCCCTTCGTTGATGCCCTGCGCCACATAGACCGCTTTGGAGACGATCCGGTGGTCTTCCCGGACTTTGATATACATCGCATCCACATAGAGGTAACGGTAGGTCTTCAGATTCAGCGGCCGGGTGCGGAAGGCGTCAATCTCCGGGTCCAGACGTTTCATGATGTCCGAGACGAATGATTTCGATACACTTTCACCGCAAAGGGTCTCCACGATCTTCGTCACTTTACGGGTCGACACCCCGCTGATCACCGCCTCCGTCAATGACAGGACCAGTGCCTGGTCTTTCCGCTGATACTTCTCGAACAGTTCTGTGGAGAATTCGCCGGAACGTGTGCGCGGCACCCGCAGCCTGAGGCGGCCGATCGGCGTGATATAATCCCGCTCGTAGTAGCCGTTGCGCATGTCCTGGCGGTCTTCACTCCGTTCCCGTGCCGCCGCCTGGACATGCGCATCCCGTTCGGCCTCCATATATGCATTGAAGACCGCCACAGCCAAACCTTTCGTGGCAGCGTTGAGGTTACTGCCCAAAATTTGTTCTGTTAATTGATCCATATCTAGGTTAATATTTAATTGAGTCATACTTGTGCCTCCCTGTATCAATGATGGTGTCCCAACTAACATTGTACTACAGAGCACAGGTGTGGCTCTTTATTCTTATTACACAACTATATGGACATAATCGA
>NZ_JAJNCU010000002.1 GCF_021026095.1 Salinicoccus halitifaciens
TGGTAGTTGGACATACGTCCTGCCAGAGTAGGACGCTGCCAGGCAAATCGCAAGATCCAATCCCAGTGATTGGATCTTTTTTTGTTTTATTTATTAGTTTTGTTTATTATAGGAAAATTAAAGCAGCCGCAGGATGTATCCTACGGCTGCTTATTGATCAGCTTACTCTCATACTGCAGGAGGGCCGATGACTCTATCTGCCAGACGGCGGCAGTTTTCCTGATCAAAATAATCGAAGTAATACTCCGCTTTCTCATACCAGGGATTTTTATTTTCACCTGTGACGATATGTTCCAATGTATTGATGACTTCTTTTATATCTCCTGCTTTGTATCCATACAGATCCTTATCCAGGTCGAGATAACTGCCACGTTTTTCCTCCAGCATTTTCTGGTCAAACATATAAAAAATGATTGGTTTATTCTGATACAAGAAATCCCATGAGACACTCGTATAATCAGTCAACAGCATATCAGCATCAATCACTTCATCTTTAATGGAAGCCTCATCAAAAGTGATTAATGAGATTCTATTTCCATTCTCTAAAGGCTTGAAATGATCTTCATAAGTTTTCATAAAAGGATGCAGTACAACTTTTATATTAAGCTGATAAGATGTAATAAGCTCTTTCAATCCAGGATCGTTCAATAAATCCACCATACATCGGAAGTAATCACTTTTCAAAAATTCCTCCTCAGTAAGATCAAGCAGCCATTCTCTCCATGTCATCATCAAAAGTATGTTGCGGACTTCCTCTGACGGACTGTCGGGCTGTAAACGGTCGAAACGTGCCATGCCTGTCGTGATCAATTTCTCATCCGGAAATTTCCAGCCATTTAATTTTATATCGCGCTCGTATTCGGAAGCGCAATTAAAAAAGTCAGTTCTATTAAGAAGAGGTCTATCTTCGGGTTGTATTAAGATTTTTTTGAAACCCTCAATTCCATGGCTGACGTGTGTCATTACGGTTTTTTTATTGAGGTGGATATACTCATCCATATTTGGTGCAATATCATAAAGGATGGAGTGGCCATGGAATGTATAGTCAGCTCTGAAAAATAATAGATAATTTTTAAAGCTGCCGAGCGGGACCGCAGACGGGATATTCTCTGATTGAATGTAGTCGAAATTCTTGTCGTACATCCAATATGTCTTTAGATCCTGACGGTTTTCAACAAGATATGTATGGAAAACCGATGCGTTATCTTCATATTTCTCTCCTAAATTCCCTCCGACAAGTACTATCGGTTTCTTATTTTCAGGCATCCTTTTGGCAATGAATCGTGCGGCAGTTATTTTAAGATTGATGAACAGAGATTCGTACCATTTAAAAGTTTTCAGTCTCATAAATCATCTCCTCCTTGGAATTAATTAAGGGGTATTCACTTTCTATATTTATACCCAAATTCATATCTATTCACTCTGTTTTTGTTTAAGTAGTTGCATTCCGGGTATAAAATGGGTACTCAATGTAAAGAGTGTGTTAAAATAAGTATACGATATATCAGAATATTGGTAAAATTAGCGCTCAATGTAAATATCATGTTAAGTATAACGTGATATATCTAAATATTAAGGAAAGGGTGGAGTCATTTGAATGTACGAAAAATATTGTTCATTTCAGATCATGGTGACCCACTTGCGGCATTAGGTGGGGAGCAGGCGGGTGGCCAGAATAACTACGTCAAACAACTGGCAACTTACCTCTCTGCCAGTGGAATGATGGTAGATGTGGTCACTCATTGGAGCGATGAAGCTGCGCCACGAATCGAAAGGTTTGGCAAGTCATGCCGGGTCATCCGTATCGCAGCGGGGAGGAAAGGTTTTGTTCCAAAGGCAGAAATAGCAGATCTCCTTGATGACTTTTACAGGGAAATGAAATCATTACTTAACTTAAAAGAGTATGATATTATCCATAGCCATTACTGGATGTCCGGACTTCTTGGACTTGCTGTGAAAGAAGAATTCGGCATACCACTCGTGCATACATCACATTCACTTGGTGTCGCAAAAGCGGCAGCCACAGGCGTACGGGAAGGAAGACGTTTGAGAGCTGAAAAAAGGGTGCTTAGAAACGCGGATTGCGTAATAGCGACGACCCCGACTGAAAAGAAAATCATTAAAAGATTTGCTGGCCCGAAAGCGGCTGTCTCTGTCATCCCTATTGGAGTAGCGGAAATCTTTGAAGAAACGCTGCTTCACAAACCGCCTGTACAACCGCTCTTTGTCTACGCCGGTCGTTTTGAAGAAACTAAAGGCTTGTTCACTCTATTAGAAGCTTTTCAAAACCTTGTGAAAGAGGGTCAGGAAGGCGAACTGATTCTTGCAGGGGGAGACGAAGATGATATTGACAGAGCGACAGGTGAACCCGTCACCGCGGGCCTTTGTGAAGCCATCAATGGTATTGAAGACAGGGTGACTTTTCTCGGACCGAAATCACAGGAAGAGCTCGCAGCGTTGTTCTCCAAGGCGACAGCCGTTGTCGTGCCTTCCTACTATGAATCGTTCGGCATGGTGGCTGCAGAAGCACAAGGATGCGGCACACCGGTCATCGCTTCTGAAACGGGCGGCTTGAAAGATGTGGTAAAAGACGGACAAACCGGAATACTGGTGCCCCCTAAAGATTCAGAAGCACTCGCACGAGCAATGCATAAGATAGCAGAAGCGCCGGACTATGCTGAGACTCTGGGGCGGGGAGCAATGAAGCGTGCGAGGCTGCTGTTCACCTGGTCGTCCATCGCGAATTTGACGCAGGACTTATATGAGGTGATATACAATGAAGAAAATTCGCCATTTGTTAGCGACGGATCTTGATGGTACTTTTGTAGGGGACAGAACAGGGTTAAAGAACCTTTTATCTCATTATGAAACGCTTAAAGAACTTACATCGCTTGCATATATTACAGGACGGCACCGGGATTCTGCAGCTAAACTCATCTATGAAGAATCACTGCCGATTCCGGATCTGCTCATTACTGACGTCGGGACGGCCATCTACGCGGGTTCTGATTTTTCAGAAGATGAAGAGTGGAAAAGGAAAATGACCGCTGAATGGTACCCGGATGAAATTCTTAAAGCCGCAAGTAATATTCCCGGGCTCACGTGTCAGAATCTGCCTGACAAGAAACGTGTCTCTTTTTATTCAGACGGGCCCCGCCCGGCTAAAGCGTTGGAAGTGAAACTTCTAAAAAGACAGATACCACATACTTTCATATTCAGTTCAAACAGAGATGTGGATATTTTGCCAAGGGGCGGCGGAAAAGGCGAAGCACTCAAGTTTTCAATCAACAAATATGTAGAGAAAGATGCGAGTATTCTTGTGGCAGGCGATTCGGGTAACGATTTGGATATGCTGACAGCAGGTTATCCGGCTGTAATCGTTTCGAATGCACGCAAAGAGCTGGCAGAGGTGAAGGAGAATGATAAACTCTTCCGGGCAAGTTACCCCCATGCACATGGCATACTCGAAGCATGGCAGCATTTCTATGGAACAGGCAAATAGTTTTGTATTTATTGGAAATCAAATGTAGTATGTAAAGAGATCAATCTGATCTCTTTTTTTATATGTAATTTTAGTTTTTTGGTATAATAGTTGAGGAACTTGTGGATAGGAGTCGTAATGATGAAAAAAGAAATTATTATATCTTCCTTGAACGATATGGAACGATTGGCTGGGCTGTTCGGCGAAAAAGCATATCCGAATTTAGTGCTCCTTTTATCCGGTGACCTGGGTGCAGGAAAAACGACATTTGCTCAATTCCTGGGAAAAAAACTTGGAGTAAAACGGAATATCACTTCCCCTACATTCAATATCATCAAGTCTTATAAAGGGGAGTTGCCCATTCATCATATGGATTGTTACAGATTGGAAGACAGTGAGGAAGATTTAGGGTTTGATGAGTATTTCAATGACGGTGCTTTAGTCATCATAGAGTGGTATACATATATAGAAGAGTTCCTGCCGGAGTCATATATAACTCTGGATATCAAAATAATGAATGATCAGAGGATCGTAACGCTTGAAGGTACAGGGAGTAAAAATGAAAGAGTGGTAAAAGAAATTTATGAAGAGTTTACTGATTGATACATCCGATCAAGTATTATCAATTGCAGTCACTGATGAGATAATATTGGGTGAAATCAACATCAATATAAAAAGGACACATTCGGAAACACTGATGCCATATATTGCTGAGCTGCTGGATATGGTCAATGTGAAGAAAAATGAGTTGGAAAAAATCATCGTTTCAAATGGACCCGGCTCCTATACCGGAATAAGAATCGGGGTGACGGTGGCAAAAACCCTTGCTGTGGCATTGAACATCCCCTTATATACTGTCTCCAGTCTTTTTGTGATGGCGGCAAGTTACCGCGGGGTGATCGCCCCTGTGATTGATGCACGCAGAGGAAACGTATATGGCGCAGTTTATGAGCTGGACGGTAATTCTTTTGATGTAATAAAGGAACCGGAACATATGGATTTTGCAGCATTTAATGAGGAAGTAAAAAAATATGGCGCACAGATAATCATGAACACTGCATTGAAAAGGAATTTCGAAGCGGAAGTCACACACGTGATGAGCCGCATCGGCAATGTTGTAAATTATAGAGGCGCTTTGGTACCAGTGGACGCACATGAAGTGGTGCCGGAGTATTTAAGGATATCGGAGGCCGAGAAAAATTGGATGGAAAAGAATCAGTAACGATAAGGCCGATGGGGATTGAAGATATTGATGCCGTCCATATGATAGAAACAGCGTCCTTCACCAAGTCATCATGGACGAAAGAAGCTTTCCTGAGGGAAGTCGCAGCCAATAAGTTCGCACATTATTTCGTCATGGAGAAGGATTCTGAAATCATCGGATACTGCGGCCTCTGGCTGATACTCGACCAGAGCCAGATCACGACAATCGCCATCAGGGAAGACCAGCGGGGTCACGGGTTTGGTCATCAATTACTGCAGTTCATTAAAGAATACTCCGCAGAATCCACGACGACACTGTCCCTGGAAGTGAATGTCGATAATGATTCCGCGAAAAGCCTTTACGAAAAAGAAGGGTTCTCCTACGGGGGGATCCGGAAAGACTATTACGGACCCGGAGAGGATGCACATGTCATGTGGGTGAAACTGGATGAATGAAAATATAACAATATTAAGCATTGAGACAAGCTGTGATGAAACGGCGTGCAGCATCGTGAGGAACGGCAGTGAATTGCTGTCGAATGTCGTCGTCAGCCAGATAGAGAGCCATAAGCGGTTCGGCGGCGTAGTGCCCGAGGTCGCTTCCAGACACCATGTGGAATCAATCACGCTTGTGATCGAGCAGGCATTGGAGGAAGCTTCCATGACACCGGATATGCTCGATGCTGTAGCGGTGACGGAAGGACCGGGACTCATCGGGGCGCTTCTGGTGGGCATCAATGCAGCAAAGGCATTCAGCTTTGCGCACGACTTGCCCCTCATCCCCGTCCATCATATCGCAGGCCATATTTATGCAAACCAGCTGGAGGAGGAATTGACCTTCCCATTGATGGCTTTGATCGTCTCAGGCGGACACACTGAGCTGATTTACATGAAGGACCACCTGAATTTTGAAGTCATCGGTGAAACGCGCGATGATGCAGTGGGGGAAGCATATGACAAAGTGGCCCGGGTCATCGGGCTCCCTTACCCGGGCGGCCCTCATATCGACCGGCTGAGCAAAGAGGGGAAAGACACATTCGATTTCCCGAGAGCCTACCTTGAAGGCAGTTATGACTTCAGTTTCAGCGGTTTGAAATCCGCCGTGATCAACTCACTCCACAATCACAGGCAGAAAGGCCTTGAAGTGGATCCAAAAGATGTCGCATCTTCATTCCAGCACAGTGTGGTGGACGTGCTCACCAGCAAAACGATGCAGGCGGTTGAGGAATATAAAGTCAAACACCTCATCATCGCAGGCGGCGTGGCTGCAAACAGCGGTCTGCGTGCAAGATTCGAACAGCTCGCAAGAATGCACAATATCAACCTGCATATACCGGCCCTCAAATTCTGCACTGACAATGCAGCGATGATCGGGGCTGCTGCATATCAGCTGTATTTGAAAGATCATTTTTCAGACCTCAATCTGAACGGCCGCAATTTCATAGACATTGAAGAATACACACATTAACACATTCAGCGCCCTGGTCTATTCCACAGATCAGGGCTTTTGTGTAATTATCTCTTCATAAAAACATTTTCTAAAAATTACTATTTGACAGAATATTCATACCCTGTTAGTATGGTACTTAACTTAAAAATGAATAGATTCCTTATCGAGAGCCAGGGGAGGAAATTGGTCCTGAGATCCTGCGGCAACCTCACTTTTAAAAAAGTTGAAAGGTGCCCATTCCAACAAGCGTCATGCTTGAAAGATGAGGAAGAGCAGCTTTCATCAGTGCCTCTTCCTCAGGAAGAGGTCTTTTTTTATTCCTGGTTATCCACTAAGAATTAAGTTGATCAATGATATGAGGAGAGGTTATTATGAAAAAACAAATCCGTCTGAACGGTTTCACTTTAAACTCTGTTGCACCGCACTCACCGGGCCTGTGGCGTCATCCGAAAGATCAGGGACACCGTCATGGTGATTTGGATTATTGGACTGACCTTGCGAAACTTCTTGAAAAAGGCAAGTTCGATGCAATGTTTTTAGCGGATGTGATGGGTATTTACGACGTGTTTGGCGACAGCTCTGATGCTGCGATTAAAAATGCTGTTCAGGTGCCGCTGCACAACCCATTGCTTCCAATTTCGGCAATGGCTGCTGTCACGAAGCATATCGGCTTTGCAGCAACTTATTCGGCGACTTATACGGAACCTTACAAACTGGCTCGTAATTTCTCAACATTGGATCATCTGACCAAAGGTCGTGTAGCCTGGAACATCGTCACATCCTACTTGAACAGCGAGGCAGTCAATCTCGGGATGGAGGGTCAGATCAAACACGATACGAGATATGATCGTGCGGATGAATATATGGATGTCGTATATAAATTGTGGGAGCACAGCTGGGAAGAGGACGCAGTGGTGGCGGATAAAGAGACGGGAGTCTATACCAATCCTGAAAAGGTGCATCCGATCAACCATAAAGGTGAATTTTTCAATGTGCCGGGCGAGCACCTGGTGGAACCCTCAGCCCAGCGCACACCGGTCTTATTCCAGGCGGGGGCATCATCAAAAGGGAAAGAGTTTGCCGCAAAACATGCTGAAGCCCTGTTTACGACACTCGCAAGCGATCTTGACGAGCTGAAGGCATTCACCTCTGAAATGAGGGAACGTGCAGTGGAGAATGGCAGAAATGCAGATGATATCAAGATATTCCCGGGAATCGTGCCGATTGTCGGCCGCACGGAAGAGGAAGCACAGGAAAAATACGAAGAGCTTTTGAAATATGTCAGCTATGAAGGGACGGCGGCAATGCTCTCAGGCCATACCGGCGTCGATTTTTCAAAGTATGACCCGAATGAGTATGTGGAGGATGTTACGACTGAAGCCTCCCACGGTTTCCTGAAGAAATATTCCGCAAGCACCACAAGGAAATGGACGGTGAGGGAAGCGATACTGCATCACGGCCTCGGCATCGGCGCCACTAAGGTCATCGGAACGCCTGAACAGGTTGCAGATGAACTGGAAGCCATGGCGAACGAAGGTGATGCGGACGGCTTCAACATCATACAGGCATCAAGCCCTTCAACTTTCGAGGATTTCATCGAGCTCGTCATTCCAGTGCTTCAGGAGCGCGGCAGTTACAGGACGGAATATGAAGCATCGACCTTAAGAGAGAATCTTTTCGGGAAAGGGAAAGTGAGGATTCCTGAGAGCCATCACGCAAGAAACGTGAAACTGACCAATGAAGTGCATATCTGAGTGAAGTGGAAAGCAGCCCTGATTTCAGGACTGCCTTTCTTCATATTCATCCTTCAGTATCGAATAATACACATCATTGAAGTATTCGCCTTGTTTCCATTTATGTACATGCCTCAATACGCCTTCCTTCCGCATGCCGAGACGTTCAAGGACTTTCCCGGAAGCAGTGTTCCGCTCGTCGAACATCGCGGCGATGCAATCAAGACCGAGGACTTCAAAGCCTAATTTCAATATTGCTTCAGCGGCTTCGGTCATATACCCTTTGCCATGGTGGGCTTTATTCAGTGTATAGCCGATGATTCCCCTCGAATCTTCGGTTTTTCTTCTCAGTTCAATCGTTCCGATCATTTTGCCGGAATCCTTCAGTTCAATGCCGTACTTCCCAAGCGGGCGCTCCAGAAAATATTCCACAATCGCCTTCTCCGTGTCAGCATGAGATTTGTGCCGTTCAAATACATAGTAAGTTGTCTCTTCATCCGAAGCATATTCGTGCATATCCTGGGCATCCTCCAAAGTGACCGGTCTGAGGATCAAACGCTGAGTTTCCAGGCGCTGATGTTTTGCAAGCAATACTTTGTAATTGTCCATTGAAATCCCTCCACATCTCTTTTATTTATTCTAATGATAACAAAAAGAAGGCCGGGGGCCTTCTTTAAATTTGGTATTTTAAATTTTATCTGTACTGGTTGAACTGGTTGTTGCCTTTTTCCTGCTGGATTTCATCTTCCTGGGCGTTCCTGCTGCCCTGTGTTTCATCCTGCTTCGCCCAGGCTTTTGTATCATCATCTTTAAAGTCGCCTTGCCCAGGCTGCGCCTTCTCCTTCATCTGTGCTTTTTGTTCCTGGCCCTCTTCAGCCTGTTTCCTGGCTTCTTCCCTCATCTTTTCAGCCTGATGCTTATGTTCTTCAGTCATTATCACACGCTCCTTTGAACATTATATAATTTGTTTACCATCATTCCGTCATTTTTAAACACCGTTCACGGCAGCGGATGAAAAGCAGGGGGATGCTTGCAAGTGCGGTCATTACGAACATATATTCTGTTTCCAGACGGTTTATTCTCCGTTTGAGTTTGTCAACAGGGAACATTTGTTTTATCCACAATCTGTGGATAACCTGTGCACAACATTAAAAGTCCTGTTGAATAAGTTACCCACAGCTGTGGGTTAAAATGTGGATAAACTTCTATTTTTATGTGTATATTGTGGATAACTCCTTCAAACAGCGCTCTAATCACCTTGCTTTTGTGTATAAATCTGTGATGATCTACAATTCTGACTAGTCACCTTATACACCGAACAGCCATGAAAAAAGAAGCGGTTGGGACTGACCAAACGCTTCTTCTATGATTCCGTGAGCAATTCTTCACTTTCCGCCCATTCATTCATGACCTGCTCAAGCCTTTCATTCTTTTCGATGAGCTGTGTGTTCAACTCTGCGGACTTGGTGTAATCATTATATATTTCAGGATCCAGAAGCTGGGCCTCCAGATCTTCGATTTCGGTTTCCAGCATGGCGATTTCCTCTTCGTACTGTTTGACCTGCTTTTTCAATCTGCTGATCTCATTACGGAGTTTTTTCTGCGCCTCGTAATCCAGGTTCTCTTTAGGTGCATCTTTCTCCTTCGATGGTGCTGGAGCCACTTCAGTCTGCCGCTTCTCCTCTTTTTTATGAAGGAAATAGTCGTAGTCGCCGTTCACGAGGAAGACATCCTCTTTTTGGATTTCCAGGATGCGGTCGGCGATGCGGTTGATGAAGTATCTGTCATGCGAGACGAAGATGATCGTGCCTTCAAAATCATCCAGTGCATCCTCCAGCACTTCCTTGCTGTCTATATCCAGGTGGTTCGTCGGCTCATCCAGTATCAGGACGTTATTCTTTTCAAGCATCAGCTTTGCCAGCTGTATCCTCGCCTTTTCTCCGCCGCTTAAATCATTCACGCTTTTCAGCACTTCATCCTGTGTGAATAAAAACCGTCCCAGGATTTTTCTGATGTCGCTTTCCTTCATTTCCGGATACTCGCTCCACAGTTCTTCAAGCACATTCTTATCGGAAGTGAACTCGGCCTGTTTCTGATCGTAGTAGCCGATGGAGACATTGGTCCCGTAAACGATTTCCCCGCTGATTTTGGAAATTTTCTTCGCGATGGTTTTTACAAGCGTCGATTTGCCGATGCCGTTCGGACCAAGTATGGCGAGCCTGTCGCCTTTTTCAACGCTGAAGCTGATGCCGCTGTTCAGCACTTCATCATAGCCGATGGCGAGATCTTTGACCCGGAAGACATCATTGCCGCTTTCCCGCCGGATCGAAAATGAGAAATCGGCGTTTTTATGGTCCTGCCTCGGTGCATTGACTCTTTCCATCATCTCAAGCTTTTTCCGCCTGTCTTTCGCCATGCCGCTTGTCGAAGCCCGTGCAATATTCTTTTCAACAAAGGTTTCAAGTTTCGATATCTCTTTCTGCTGACGTTCGTACTGCTTCATTTCCAGCCGGTGGCGCTTTTCCTTTTCGATGACATACTTTGAATAATTCGAGTGATAGAGGGTGCCTTTTCCAAGCTCCACTTCAAAGATCTTATCGACGGTCTTGTCCAAAAAGTACCTGTCGTGGCTGATGATGACGACCGCACCCTGGAAATTCTTCAAATAGTGCTCAAGCCACTCGACGGTTTCCACATCCAGATGGTTGGTCGGTTCATCGAGGAGCAGCACGTCAGGCTTGCGGAGGAGCATCTGTGCCAGTGACAGCCTCGTCTTCTGGCCGCCCGAGAACTCATCTACGGGACGGTCCAGATCGGCGATGTCGAAATTCAGGCCGGTCAGCACCATTTTGATGCTGGAGTCGATATTATAGCCGTCTGCATTCTCAAAGGCATTCTGAAGCCTGGCGAGCTTATCCACATATTCCTCATAGCGGGGATGTGAATATTCATTATCTTCAAGCCAGCGGGTGACCGTATCCATTTCCTCCTGCAGTGCCAGAAGGTCTTCGAATGGGCGCATCATCTCCTCCCGGACCGTGAGTTTCGATTCGAGCGTCATCTGCTGGGTCAGGTAGCCGATCGACGTCCCTTTCGGCATGCTGATGCTGCCGCCGTCGTAACTCATTTCACCGGCCATGATCTTCATCAAGGTCGTTTTGCCGGCACCGTTCTTACCGACGATGCCTATATTTTCACCTGATTTGACCTCGAGGGTGACTTTATCGAAGACCAGATCGGTGACAAAAGATTTTCTTAAATTGGACAATTGCATTACAATCATAAAATTCCCTCACTTTCCTTCAGTTTACAATACTATGTGAAAAAAGACGATGGAAAATCATTGACATTATTATGTAAGATCGCAGGGTGTGTGCTATAATGGATTACATTAGCACAACAGGCAGGTGTAATTGATTGTGAATACAAAGAAGAGAATTCCTAACGCCACCATGAAGCGGCTACCTCTGTATTACAGATATTTTAAGCAGGCGGAGGAGGCAGCTGTTGACAGGGTCTCATCAAGAGAAATAAGTGAAGCTTTGGATATCGACTCAGCCACGATTCGCAGGGATTTCTCATATTTCGGTGAGCTTGGACGCAAAGGATACGGTTATAACGTCAAGAGTCTTTTGAACTTTTTCATGGAACATATTCAGGGTACGGACAAGAAAAACATCATACTTGTTGGTGTGGGCAACCTTGGCAGCGCATTATTGAATTATAAGTTCAGTAATTTAAGCGATAAGATGAATGTCGTTGCAGGTCTCGACAGCAATGAGGAACTGATCGGCACCAAAATCAATGATGTCAAGATACATCATGAAAGTGAACTTGAGGACATCGTCGAAAAAGGAAATGTGGAAGTTGCGATTCTGACTTTACCGGTATCGGCAAGTCAGGAAATGGCAGAGAGGCTTGTCGATGCAGGTGTCAAAGGCATTTTGAACTTCACGCCGACCAGGCTGGATCTGGATAAGGACATCTATGTACATAACATTGATTTGGGAGTGGAACTACAGGCATTATTCTTTTATATGAAGAATCTATAGGAGGCGAATACAGCATGCTTACATTTTTATTACCATCAACATTGATGATGGCCGTCGGACCGGTGAGTCTGATCGTCATCGCAGTAGTGGCCCTGATCATATTCGGGCCGAAGAAATTACCGCAGTTCGGACGCGCAGTCGGGTCCACATTAAAAGAGTTCAAGGATGCGACCAGAGGGCTTGCGGATGATGATGACGAAGAAGAAGAAAAGAAGAAAGAACCGAAGAAAATTGAATCTGATACGAAATAACAGTGGTGGCGGAAGCCACCTTTTTTTAAGAGGTGACCTTGATTATGCACAATGATGAAAAGAAAGACGTCATGGAGCATTTGGATGAGCTGAGGAAGCGGCTGCTCATCGTAATGTATTTTTTTGTTGCTGCATTGATTGTCGGCTTTTTTTTATCCCAACCTTTAATTTATCAAATGCAGAACGCACCCTGGACGGCCAATATACAGATGCATGCCTTCCAGGTTGCCGATCCGATTAAAATATACTTGATGGTCATCGTGATCATCGCTTTTGTGGTCATCCTCCCTGTGATACTTTACCAGCTCTGGGCATTCATCTCGCCGGGGCTTTACAGCAATGAACAGAAGCTCACCTTGAGCTATATCCCGATAGTGATGATCCTGATGCTTGTCGGCATGGCATTCAGCTACTTCATCGTCGTGCCCTACATCGTCCATTTCACATTCGACCTCTCGGAACAGATGGGCATTGCCACCACAATCGGGATCAACCAGTACTTCGGCTTCCTGTTCCGTACAGTGCTGCCTTTCGGTCTCATATTCCAGATGCCGATCCTCGTATTGTTCCTGACACAGCTCGGCATCATCACACCTATGGTGCTGAAGAAGAACAGGAAATATGCTTACTTCATACTCTTCATCATTGCTGCAATCATTGCGCCGCCGGACTTCATGACACATATACTCTTGACCATACCGATGATTTTACTGTATGAGCTCAGTATCGTCATTTCTAAATACGGCTATAAAAGATATTTGAAGGCTGAAGAGAAGGCATTGGAAGAATCATTGAACGAAGACTAGGGGGGAACCGGGTGGACAGACATGAAGATATTCAGTTGAAGGCGTTGGAAACTTTGAGCCATGAAGATCTAAATTCGTATATTGAACATGTCAAAAACAGCCCGTGGCGCCAAAAATACCATATAGAGAGTGTTTTTGGCGCTTTAAATGCACCTGCTGCAATATTTTATGATGCAGCCGGTGGTTTTTATCATCTGTTTTATACATGGCTTCCGCTGCTTGATGAGGACGAACAGTACTGGTACCATGTGACCTCGAAAAACCTTGCGGTATTTGATAATGCAGGAGTGAAACTCAAACCGGACACACTGTTCGACAGCGGGGGGCTGTCAGCGGGCTCCGCTGTACATATCAATGAAGAAAACCACCTCTTCTACGTGGGCCGCGCCGATACCCGGGGGAAGTCCACATATAAAGTGCTTGCGGCTGTCATGGATCCGGATTACAAGCTGAAGAAGCATACCGTGCCATTGGTTGAAGGCTTTGAACCATATTACAGGCAGATGAAGGATCCGGCCATGGTGGTGTCAGAGGGCAGGTATTACATGCTCATCGGTACAGAGACAAGAGATGGCAGGGGACGCATCGCGGTCTTTGGTGCCGACGAATCATCCACCTTCAATCATATGGGCGACCTTGATACAGGATTCGATGAGTTCGGGTGGCTCTGGGAGTATCCGGGACATTTCACGGCGGATGGCCGGGATGTGCTCGTATTCTGTCCCCAGGGCGTCGACCGGTACGGTGACTTCTTCAGGAACAATTACCAGGCGGGTTATATGATCGGCTCGATCAATTTTGAGGATGCGGTGATGACCCACGGTGAGTTCCGTGAATTCGACGCAGGTTTTGATTTTTATGCACCCCGGATATTCACTGACAAGGCCGGCCGCCGGGTGATGATCGGGACACTCGGAATGCCGACCACCACGTATCCGGATGAACACTTCCATGTCAGACACACATTGAGCGTCCCGCGTATACTGGAGGCCGAAGGTGATGTACTTCGGCAGATGCCGCACCCGGACCTCCGGGAGCTGAGGGCGGATGAAGTGACTGCCCTCGGCTATTTCAAACATTATAATAAGCGGATGAGGGATTTTTACGGAGATGCCTACGAGCTTATAGTCGATTTCAACGAATATGATGCCTCTGAAATATACCTCCATCTCCGGGTGGGGAAAAGGGATGAGACACGCCTGATTTATGAGGTGAAAGAGCAGAAATTCACACTGGACACTTCTTTCAGCGGTGAGCAGCCGGAAGGGGTGGAGGAGTTCGACCGTTCCGTCCGGTTGAAGGAGCCGCTGTATAAGCTGCAGATCTTCATGGATATTTCCAGTATCGAAATCTTCATCAATGACGGCGCGGCAGTGATGTCTGCGAGAATCTTCCCCGAAAAAGATGCCATCGGTGTTGAACTGGCCACCCAGAGCGGGCAGTGCTACGTTAATTTGACGCGCTATGATTTGAAACCTTTGCCGCATGAAGAAATAATATATCAAAATTAAAAGCTGAAATATGTAAAATTCAGTAATAATTTGTTAAATTATAATAAAGCGGTCCAAACCATGTTATAATTGCTTAAATATTTTCTGAGTGTGACGGATTGAATAAGTTTGGAGGAAAAAATATGTTTTCGGTACTGAGCCAGATCAACAAAAGACAGGAATATATGACGCCGGTGGAACAGAGAATCGCAAATTTCATCCTGGAGAATCCAAGGAAGATCATCAATATGCCAGTGAAGGACATTGCTTTCAACAGCAACACAAGTGATGCGGCAATCGTCCGTTTTGCTAAGAGGGTCGGGCTTGCAGGGATCAAAGAATTGAAAGTCGAATTGGCGAAGGAATTACATACACTGGAAAAAGAGAAGATCTCCAGGGTTATCGACCTTGAAGCGGATAATCACAGGGATATATTCGACAAGGTGTTCAAAAACACGATCCAGGCACTGTATAACACCGAGAAGATCGTCAGCCGTGATGTGATGGAGGAAGCGGCACATCTGATCCTGAAGGCGGATAACACTTTCATCTTCGGCGTCGGTGACTCGGCAAATGTCGGCCATGATATAGAGCAGAAACTCCACAGGGTGAATGTCAATGCATTTTTCACCGCGGATAAGTACCTGTGCCTGACTCGCTTGTCCAATGCCAGGGAAAACGATGTTTTATTCGTCATCACCTTATCCGGCAAGACGGCGGAAGTCATAGAGGTCGTCAAGAAGGCAAAAGCGCTGGGCATAAAGATCGTGATCCTCACACAGAATCATGCTTCTATCGCAAAAAGGCATTCCGATCTTGCGATTGAAATCACGGAAGAAGAAACGAATATCCAGTATATGAATATGACGAGCAGAATCGCACAGCTGGTGATATGCGACGTTTTATTCTTCTATGTATGCCGGGAACTCGGGAGCTCGGCCTACGATACCATTATGAAAACATATGATGCTACACATTAATGAAGGAGAGGGTGGATGACACCCCCTCTTTTTTATTTGCGCCAAATATTACAAAATATATCTATTGAAATGAAATTGAAACATAAGACGGGTTGTATTAAGGGTGTGTTACATCTTTCAAATTATGTAGATACGTATATGCATATTCTATATACTGAGTTTAAGCATTTTGAACAGTATATACATGTTTGAAAGTATGGAGGGAAAGCTATGAACAAAAAGCACTTGAAAATCACGTTGATATCCATACTCATCACATCAACACTTTTCAACTCGGCAAATGACCACATTGCTGATGCAAATGAAGATATAGATGAAAGCTATCAGGAAGAAAATGATATAGATGACGGTGGAGATGCACCGTCGGATGAGAATGAATCAGTGGCAGGGGGCCAGAACGAAGCAGGAACCGCACCGGAGGAAGCGGTGGATGATGCACCTGCAGAAACACCACGTGCATCTGAAGATGAAGCGATACTGCAACCAGCCGATGGTGTCGAGCAGGAAATAGAGACGTTTGAAGCGACCGGGGAAGAGCCGCTTCCGGTTGAGGTTGAAGGACCTGAAGAGCCGATAGTGGAAGACCCGGCAGAAGACCCTGCAGTTCAGGATCCTGTAATTGAGGAACCTCAGGCCAAGGAACCTGTCGCTGAAGAACCCGGGGACTCCGGTGAAGGGGCTGAAAACGAAACAGAGGACCTCACCGGTGGGGGAGAAGAGAATCTTATCGGGGAACCCGATGATGGTGGCGATGTGGGGAACGGCATCAATGAAGACCCTGTGTTTGAAGAATCGGAAGATCATGTTGAGACCGGCCAGCCGGAACAGTATCAGCCGGCACAGGAAGACGATTTCACATACGACCAGCCTGTCGAAGAAGAACAGAGTGAAGCTTTGGAGAGCTACGACTATCATTATGAAGAACCGTCCGCAGAGCAGCCTGAGGAGGCCGGCAGCTGGAATACCGGGGGATACGGTGATTCAGGGACTGAAGAAGTATTGTACGAAGACCGTGCCGGCACGGCAGGGAAAAAGCTCCACCGTTATGATTACGGGGATATTTTAAGCGGAATCAGTTTCAGCCCGGGAGAATCGGATGAGTCCCTGGCACTCCTCGATAAAAGGGTCAACCGCATCATGACTTCGAAAATCCTTGAAGAGGATGAAGTATCCGAAGAGGATGTATTGGAACTTGAAGAAGAAATAAAGAATGAATCCGGCATCACTTCATCGGACCGTGATGTATTACCGAACACTGGTGAAGCGAGCAATTATAATTACTTATACAGCATTATGCTGATTGCAGCGGGCACCATCCTGTTCTTCATGACCAAAAGGCCGCGGCAGGAATAACTTGATCAACAAAAGAACGGGCGCTTCCCGGCAGGGGAGCACCCGTTCTTTTTTCATTCAGAGACGGTATTAATTAAAGTTTCGTATCATCTATCGCGTCCAGATAACGGCCGGCCTCCTCGATGACCTCTTTCAGGCTGCCTTCCTCGAATGGCGACCTGAGTCCTGCCATACTGACTAGCGCGTTGAACGGGAGTGACCCGCCGAGCTTGCACAGCGCCACATAATCTTTCCATGCTGCTTCAAAGTCTTCATTTGCACGTTTCCAGAACTGGAGGGCACAGACTTGTGCCAGCGTGTAGTCGATATAATAGAACGGATCGCCGAAGACATGGATTTGACGATGCCAGAATGAGCCGTCCACAAGGGGTTCGATGCCATCGTAGTCCCTGTGCGGCAAATATTTTTCCTCGAGCTTCTTCCACTCATTGCGGCGTTCTGCCGGTGTCATTTCCGGATTCTCATAGACGATGTGCTGGAATTCATCAATCGCCACACCGTAAGGGAGGAACGATATATTGTCCGCCATATGGGAAAACTTGAATTTATCCGTATCTTCTTCAAAGAACAGATCCATCCACGGATAAGTGAAATATTCCATGCTCATCGAATGGATTTCCGCAGATTCAAGTGTCGGGAACTGATATTCAGGCACATCAAAGCGTGACATATACGTCTGGAATGCATGTCCCGCTTCATGTGTCAGAACGGTCACATCATCCAGTGTGCCGTTGAAGTTCGAGAATATGAAAGGCGAATTATATTCGGGGATGAACGTGCAGTAGCCGCCGCCTTCCTTGCCTTTCTTCGCTTCCACATCGAATAATTCACGCTCGGTCATGAAGGTGTAGAATTCATCCGTTTCCGAAGACAGTTCCTTATACATCTTTGCCCCATTATCCATTATATCCTCAGTGTCGCCTTTCGGCGTGGCATTGCCGGTGAGGAAATCGAACGATTCGTCGTATGATTTCAATTCCGTGAGGCCGATGCGGCGGCGCTGGCGTTCCTTCAGCTTCGTGACGAGGGGTACCACGTACTCCGCAACCTGGTTTCTGAACTTCTCGACCATGTCACGGTCGTAGTCGATCCTGTTCATCCTGACATATCCGAGTTCGACGAAATCCTCGTAACCAAGCGTTTTGGCGATTTTATCCCGCGTCTTGACGAGCCTGTCATAAATATCATCAATCTCATCCAGGTTATCCCCCATGAATCCCTGGATGGCGAGTGTGGCCTCTTTTCGGGTGCTGCGGTCGGGATCCTGCATATATGGACCAAATTCGGATAAGTTCAATACTTTACCGTCGAATTCTATCTCTGCCGAAGCCAGAAGCTTCGAGTATCTGGTGGAAAGACGGTTCTCTTCCTGCACCAGCTCCTTGATCGATGAATCGTAACTCTTCAGCTCATTTTCAGCAAGTGCGAAAAGCTGTCTGCCGTACAGATCTTCCAGCTCGAACCGGAAATCACTGTTCAATATCGCATCATAGTACTTGTTGTTTATTTCAGTTATGACCGGACCGTATTCATCAAAGAAGTTCCTTTCCGTATCATAGAACTCATCTTTGGTGTCTATGCTTGCACGTATATTTGCGAGTGTCTCCATCGTATCCAGGTGGTTGAAGATCTTATTGAGTTCATCCACGACCCTGCTCTGGGCTTTTGCGCTGTCCGCCGCGTTGAACTTTTCGATCAGTTCCGATACTTCTTTTGAGATTTGCTGTAAATCGGGTCTTTCATATTTATATTCATGGAACTTCGTGACCATTCTGTTTCCCCCTTATTGTTAGTCATGAATAATTCTATCACACCCATACATGACAATCTAAAATTTGAAGGCGGGGTGCTCATTAAACCCATCATTTTCGGGTAGAGTAAAGAGATGAATACAGAAAGACAGGGGGAAAGGTGAATATGGAAATAGATGAAGAATTGGAATATCAATTAGGTGAAGTGACAAGAAAGACCCATGATATGGAAATTCCGGTCATGATCATAATAGAAGGACCGCCGGCATCAGGCAAATCCAGATTGTCGAACGCACTGTATATGGCACTTGATGCGAAATATACGGATTTCATAGCGACGAGGCCGGCAAGGGGGATCGACCTGCGTTATCCCTTCATGCAGCGCTTCTGGAACCACCTGCCGAAGGCCGGGGACATCAACATCCATTTCAGAAGCTGGTATGCCCAGTATATAGAGTATAAGGAAGCGGGTATCACCGAGAACGTTGCGGTGGATTACAGTGAAATCGCAGAAGATATGCAGAATTTCGAAAAGATGCTCCACAACAATGGTTATGAAGTCCTGAAATTTTATGTCAATACTTCTGAGGAAGTCAGGCAGAGGCATCTGGAAAAGCTGAAGGAAAACCCGGTCCTCAAATGGAAGGCGGAGGAATTTGAAGAAAACCTTGAGCTCTTCGATTATGAGGAAGAGATGCAGGACTTCGTGGAAGAAGATCAGCTCATCCCATGGACCGAAATCGACTTTGAAAATAAAAATGAAGCGATCAATACGATGTTCTCCACAATCATTGAAAAACTGGAGGCAAGGATTGAGAAAGAGAACACGACACCCGTCCCGAGAATCGTCAGTGACTTCACGCGTTATTTCGAGACGGAGCTCTTCACTTTCGATTTTGAAAAGGAGAAGATAAAAAAATCCGAGTATAAGGATATACTGCCGGACCTGCAGTTGAAAATGCGTGAACTCCAGTTCCGGCTGTATCAGCATAAGATTCCCCTGATCCTCGTATATGAAGGGATGGATGCAGCCGGCAAGGGCGGCAACATCAAACGGACACGGGAAAGGCTCGACCCGACGGGCTATACGGTCAATGCAATCAGTGCACCGACCGACATGGAACTTGCACATCACTACTTATGGCGCTTTGCGACGAGCATACCGCGCAGCGGGCATATCGGATTCTTCGACAGGAGCTGGTACGGCAGGGTGCTCGTGGAACGGGTCGAGGGGTTTGCGAGCCAGAAGGAGTGGACGCAGGCGTATGATGAAATTAAGGACTTTGAGAAATCCCTCTACAATTCCGGGGCGGTCATCCTGAAATTCTTCTTATCCCTGGATAAGGATGAACAGCTCAAACGATTTGAAAAGCGTGAAAACAACATTGAAAAGCAGTGGAAAATCACCAGTGAGGATTGGAGGAACAGGGAAAAATGGGATCGGTATCTGGAAGCGAGTGAAGATATGATCAAAAAGACGGATACCGATTATGCACCCTGGCATATCATCCCCGGCAACGACAAAAGATACGCACGTATCGAAGTGCTGAAGAAAATCATCTCGGCCGGTGAGAAGGTGCTGGAAGATGAGTGAACCATTATTTTAATGTATAATCCATATAGTAAGAGATTAAAAGAAAGAGGAAGAGAAGATGAGGAAATTATTATTACCCATAGGGATCATTGTTGGTTTGATCATCATTTTTGCGATTCTTGTCGTTCCGAGATACAACACACTGGTCAACCTGGATGAAGATGTGCTGCAGGCCGAATCGAATATCCAGACCCAGCTGCAGCGGCGTGGGGATTTGATTCCGAACCTGGTCAGCACTGTTCAGGAATATGCAGACCTTGAGCAGGAAATCTTCACTGACATCGCGGAAGCGAGAAGCAATATCACGAATGCGGATGACATGTCAGAAGTTTCTGAAGCGGATACGGAAATGCGTTCCGCCCTATCCAGGCTGATTGCGGTCGCAGAGGATTACCCTGAATTGCAGGCGAGTGAACAGTTCACGGGCCTGCGTGACGAGCTTGCCGGTGCGGAGAACAGGATTGCCGTGGCAAGGCAGGATTACAACTCCACCGTCCAGGCTTTCAACAGGAATGTCAGGACATTCCCGGGGAACATGATTGCCGGGATATTCGGATTTGAGGAAAAACCGTACTTCGAGGCGGATGAGGAGAGCCAAGAGGTGCCTGAAGTGAACTTCGACTCAGGCGGGGACGAGTCCGGTGATGAGTGATGAAACACTTTTTGCCGGTCGTTGCAGCTTTATTCCTCGCTGTGCTGTTCAGTCAGGAGGCGATGGCACGGGAGGAACTGCCCGAGCTCGATACAAATAATTATTTCATACAGGATCATGCAGATATCCTCAGCCCCCAAACGGTTGAAGAATTGAACGCACTCGGTGAACATCTTGAAGAGGGCACCGGTGCTGAGCTTCTGCTGATGACGATGCCGACCATAGGCCAGGAGCACAGGCAGGATTATGCGCTCAGGGTACTCAGGGAATACGGTGTCGGAAAAGCAGAGCATGATAACGGTATCGTGATTTTTTTGAATCTGGACAATGGAAATGAATTCAATAACCGCGGCATCGACATCCAGGTCGGTTACGGTGTCGAAGGGTATTTGAACGATGCGAAAATCGGAAGGATCATCGACAACACCGCAATGGAGAGTTTCCAGAACGCAGCAGCTGCACCGGATGAAAGCACTGCGAATGCATATTATGAAGAAGGGCTTGTGAACCTCTACAATGCCATCTACCAGGAATCCCTGGATGCATACGGTTTTGTCGACGGGGAATTCACGAGGGAGACACCCCAGGATGATGCGGAGGCGTTGAGTTTCTCCGGCAGCATCATCAGGATTTTACTCGCCATGGGTGTGATCTACCTGCTTTATAAAATGTTTTCCAACAGAGGCGGCCCGGGCGGTCCGCGCGGGCCGGGAGGCAGAAACAGACGCGCAAGGCGCCGTGGTGGTCCGGTTGTACTGTTCCCGCCGTCAGGCGGCGGATTCGGTTCCGGTGGCGGCTTTGGCGGCGGCGGCGGTGGTTTCGGAGGCTTCGGCGGTGGATCCGGCGGCGGCGGCGGTGCCGGCCGCGGATTCTGATACACGATGAAAAAGAGACTGGAAGAGATTCCAGTCTCTTTTCTTATTTTTAAATTTTAACAGCCGATTGGTATTCTACCTGAAAAACCGTGCATCATACCCAAGACGTTCGGAAGCATCTTCCCCCGCCGCAATGACTTTTGCTGCGATATCACGGATTTTATATTCTTTCATGCGCTGTATGGGGCCGACAACAGTGATTGCACTCACCACTTTCCCAGTATAGTCGCGTATCGGGGCAGCAACCGATCTCGTTCCTTCAGTCAATTCCTCGGTGCTGACCGCATAATTTTTTTCACGGATCATTTCCAGTTCCCTGCGAAGGTGTTCGGGGTCGGTGATGCTGTTTCTGGTGTGCGAAATCAATCCCTGGCTGATGACATCCTCGACCACCTGCTCTTCACTGAAAGCGAGAAGTACTTTGCCGGAGCTCGTACAGTATGAAGGGTTCCGTCTTCCAAGATGAGTAAGTATCCGAACAGGGTGGTAACATTCCTCCTTATGTATGTAGATCGTATCCAGGCCATCCATAACTGCTAAATGTGTGGTTTCACCTGTATCGTTCACCAGTTTATGCAGGACAGGGGAAGCTTCTTTATGAATATCCAAATCAGTGGTGACAATACCTGCAAGCGTGAGTACCGAGACACCCAGCCGATAGGACTGGGTGTCTTTGTCTTTGATGATAAACCCTTCATTGGCCAGGGTTGACATTAGCCGACTGACTGTACTTTTTGCCAGTCCCAATGATTGAGACAGTTCACCGACCCTTTTTGTCGGTTCAACCGCAGAAAAACTCTTTAGAATCCTTAAGGCGTTAGTGACAGAAGAGAGGACTTGCGGATCGGGCTTATTATTTGCCATGGACTTCACCTCATTGATTTTTGTTTTACATGAAGGAACTTAAAAAATTGAATTTTCCCGGAATATGTATTGATTGTACCTTATTGGCAGCGCTTTCTAAATAGTTTTTGAAAATTCAATCAAAATATTTTTAATTGTTCCATATGGAGGAACAGTGGACTTTTAAAGGTTTTCAGCCGAATCTATAATGAACACATATCGATGAAGCAGTGGGGGACGCTCCATAATTCATTCGTAACTGTAAGTGGGTATGTATGCGCTATCAAAATTTAGGAGGATTTTATTTATGAAAACTGAAACAAAACAAAGTGTGATGGAATGTCTGCATTTCATCAATGGAGAATATGTAAAGTCGTCGAATGCCAAAACGTTTGAAAATGTGAATCCCGCAACAGAAGAGGTGCTCGGCAATGTCGCAATAGGAGGAACAGAAGAAGTTGATCAGGCGGTAGCTGCTGCGAGGGAGGCATTGAACGGGGAATGGAAAAACATGCCTTTGAAAAAGCGCTCCAATATCCTCCGTAAAATAGGTGATTTAATCCTGGATAGGAAAGATGAACTGGCGGAACTCGAATCCCTCGATACAGGCAAGCCGCTATGGTTGTCCCAGAAAGTGGATATTGATCGTGCAGCGAACAATTTTTATTTCTTTGCTGATTATATGACAACGGTTGGGACGGAGGCTTATGAGCAGGATGATATCGCCATCCATTATGCCAAGCGTCGTCCGGTAGGGGTAGTGGGGCTGATCAATCCATGGAACCTCCCGCTGTTCCTTATGACATGGAAATTGGCGCCGGCTCTGGCGGCAGGCAATGCAGCTGTGATGAAGCCTTCGGAAGTGACACCGATGACCGCCACTGTGCTGGGAGAAATCTGCAAAGAGGCCGGTGTACCGGATGGTGTGGTGAACATGGTGCATGGGTTCGGTGAAACCGGAGCGGCACTTTCCTCCCATGAAGATGTGGATGCCATCGCCTTCACCGGTGAGACGATCACAGGCACTGAAATTATGAAGGCTGCAGCACCGACATTGAAGAAATTGTCCTTCGAGCTTGGCGGCAAGAATCCCAATATCATTTTCGCAGATGCTGATCTTGAAGATGCGATTGAAACGACGGTACGTTCGAGCTTCATCAACCAGGGCGAAGTATGCCTGTGCGGTTCGAGGATTTATGTGGAACGACAGGTATATGATGAATTTCTGGATCGCTTTGCAGAAAAGACGAAAGAACTCGTGGTGGGCGACCCGTTTGATGCCGATACAAAAGTTGGCGCCTTGGTGAGTGAAGAACATTATCAGAAGGTGCTCGGCTATCTGGATATCGCAAAAGAAGAAGGCGGCACATTCCTGACAGGCGGTAAAGCAGCTGAAGGGTTCGATAAAGGATTCTTTGTGGAGCCGACGATCATTACAGGGTTGGGGAAAGATTCGAGATGTGTGCGCGAAGAAATTTTTGGACCGGTTGTGACTGTGGTTCCATTTGATACAGAAGAAGAACTGCTGGAGCAGGTCAACGACACGCACTATGGCCTGAGTGCAAGCGTATGGACCAGTGATGTGAAGCGTGCCACCGGGTTCAGCGGAAAAATTGAAGCCGGCATCGTCTGGGTCAATACATGGTTCCTGCGTGATCTGCGCACACCATTCGGCGGAATGAAGCGCAGCGGTCTCGGCCGCGAAGGTGGGGCCCACAGTTTCGATTTCTACTCTGAATTAACGAATATCACTCTCAAAATGTAGGGGGAAATCATGTGAAAACTGAATATACGACGAAAACCGTAGGTTATGCAGATCACTTGAACAGTGCCGGGAGTAAAAAGGAAGGGGTCCAGCCGATTACAGAGCTGGATCCTGAAATTTCCATCGAGGATGCTTATGATATACAACTGTATACGATAGAACAGAATGTGAAGAGCGGCCGGCGGATCACGGGCAAGAAAATTGGCCTGACATCCAAAGTGATGCAGGAAGCGTTGGGAGTAGAGGAACCGGATTACGGACATCTATTAGATGATATGCAGGTGAAAAATGGCGGGACGATTCCACTGGGCCGTGTCCTGCAGCCGAAGGTGGAAGGAGAAATAGCTTTTATCCTGAAGGACGACCTGGAAGGGCCGGATGTCACTATCCAGGATGTATTAGAAGCCACTGAAGTGGTGGTACCCGCCCTTGAAATCATAGACAGCAGGATAAAGGACTGGAAAATCACTTTGGCTGATACGGTCGCAGATAACGCGTCGTCCGGACTGTACCTGCTCGGTGATATTCCGACTAAAATTGAGGATATCGATCTGAAACAGGTTGAAATGACGCTCTACAAGAACGGCATTTTACAAAATACTGGAGTCGGTACAGCTGTTTTGGGAGATCCCGCAAAATGCGTGGCATGGCTGGCCAATAAACTCTCAAGCTATGGAATAACTCTGAAGGCCGGCGAAATCATCCTGTCAGGGGCGCTGTCGGCTGCTGTAGAAGCCGGGCCCGGAGATTACTTTTCCGCAAAGTTTTCGGGTCTTGAAGAAGTGCGGGTTTCATTCGATGAATATGAGGAGAGATGAACATGGAGAAAAGTAAGGTCAAAGAGCTGGCAGATTATGTGCATAATGCGGAAAAAGAGAATAAGGAAATATTGAAGATCACTGCGGAGTTGTATCCATCACTTTCCATTGATGAGGCATATCTCGTCCAGGAAGAATTGGTCCGTCAAAAGCTGGAAGAGGGTTACCAGATCACCGGACCAAAGATGGGTATTACCAGTGAGGCCAAAATGAAGCAGATGGACGTGGATGATCCAATATACGGTTATGTATTTGATAATATGATTGTCGAAGAAGGTGATTCGATTTCCATATCTGACTATATCCACCCAAAAGTGGAACCTGAAATCGGGTTTATTTTAGGAGAAGATCTGGAAGGGCCGGGTGTAACCACGCTGGATGTGCTGCGTGCCACCGAGCATGTTTTTCCGGCTATCGAGATTATTGACAGCCGGTATGAGAATTTTAACTTTACGCTGCCGGATGTCATTGCAGATAACACTTCTGCAGCAGGTGCGGTGTTTGGCACCTGTCTAAGAAAACCTGAAGAGCTGGAACTGGATGTAGTCGGGGTGACGTTATCCATAAATGGAGAGGTCCAGTCACTGGGGGCAGGGGCTGCAGTATTGGATCATCCGGCCAAATCGATTGCGAGGCTTGCAAATATGCTGAGCAGAAAAGGAGAGAAAGTAAAAGCGGGTCAGCCCATCCTCTCCGGCGGCATCACGGCAGCGGTGCGTTTATCTCCCGGGGATTTCGTCAGCGCGAAATATGGCGGTCTGGGTGATGTATCATTTTTCGTGAAGGAATAAAACAGCATTTGAACTGACGGAGGAGGGAAGACATTTGCCACTTATTAATGTGAAGATAATGGAAGGCAGATCCGAAGAAAAAATAGAAGCACTGATGAAGAATGTGACAGATGCAGTCAGTGAATCACTCGATGCACCGAAGGAGAATGTGCGTGTGATCGTTGAGGAAGTACCGAAAACGCGCTGGGCCATCGGCGGGACGAGTGCTAAAAAACTGGGAAGATGAATAAGCATTAAGAGCAGCAGGGATGCCTGCTGCTTTTTTTGTCTACTCAGCGTGGGCTACTGAGTACTTATGCTGGATGATCGAGTAGATGATTTTTTTAGCGACCTTTTCCATCTGCGGATTTTTGCGGTATTGGACATAGACGCTGTTCTGAAGATTATAGAGGTTGCTTATTTCCCGGACCTCTATGCCGGGTTCATGTCTTTTATCAATTCCGAGTTCAGGTATGATTCCAATCCCGATGTCATTGGCAACAGCTTTCAAAAGCATTTCATTATTCTCCACATCAATACGTGTTAAATTGTTTGCTCCAATCAACTCTTTATCAATCAACTGCCATAATACGGAATTTCTTCTGAAACTTATAATCGTCTCATTATTCAAATCTTCAACACTGATTGACTGCCGGCTGCATAAATGATGATTCGCCGGCAGTACGAGTATGAGATTATTCTCAAATAGATATTCCGAAACCACCTCACGGCTGTCCGCCAGCACCTCTCTTGTAAATACAATATCCATCTCCCCGGACAGGATACTTTCATTTAAGCTGACCGAATCATGACCTTCGGTCACTCTGATATCCATTCCTCCAATTGATTTGACCGTTTTTAGGAGCTCTATGATAAAAGAATAGTCATAACCCGGGGAAAAACCGACTTTTATCACCGGGGATTTAAGTATGTTGGGAATTTCTTTCGAGTGTTTAATATAAATTAAAATTTTATTGGCGTACTCTGTCAGCATATTACCTTCGTTGGTCAGAAAGATTTCATGTCCGACCCTCTTAAAAAGTTCACACTGCATAATATCTTCCAAAGCTTTTATGCGTGATGTAATGGTTGGCTGGGTCACATTGAGTACAGCTGCAGCTTTTGAATAGCTTTTATGTTCGACTATGGTAAGAAAGGTTTGCAATTGGATTTCATTCATTCTATTCCCCCTGAAATTCACACTTTTATTTTAGAAAACGTTTCCACGTTACCATTTTATTGGTCAAGCGGATAATTTGTCAAATTAACAGATAAATAAGGCTCATTGTTCCGTATAGAGGAACAGAATTTTCCATTAACACTATAAGGTGTGTTTTTTGTTGATATGAAGGGCTTTATCATCAAAGAATCCTTAGTCTCAGGCCGGTTTTCAGGAAGTGAGTGTCACTTTTTTCGGCTTTTTACAATGTAACGAAAGCCGGTCGATAGAAGTTCCTTTAAAAATAATTAGAAAATAAAGAAAAATCTGATTTGTATCGCCGGTCTGCCGCTCTTATAATTAGAATCATAAATAATTCATATTTGCTGCAGGTTCATGTTTGTCTGAACCATTGCAAAAGATGAATTTCTATTTGAAGAAATGTAAGTGCTTACAAGAGTTATGAGAAAGGGGAGGGTTTGGATTGGAAGATCGATTGATGAGTGAATCACTGAAAGGGAAAGTGGCCATCGTCACAGGTTCGGCCAGAGGTATCGGCAATGCCATCGCATTGAAGCTGGCTCAGTCAGGGGCGGATGTAGTCATCAGCGGGACAAATGAAGAGCGTACGAAAACAGCTGCAGAAGAAATGCAGAAACTGACAAATTCGAAGGTCAGTTACTATGCCGGAGATCTTTCGGATGAAGGCAATGTTGAAGAAATGGTTGAAAATGCAATAAAGGAATCGGGAAAAATTGACATCCTGGTCAATAACGCAGGAGGCGGCGTCATATTACCTTTCCTTGAACAGACCCCTGAAACATTAAAGATGACGATTGACAGAAATTTATGGACAACCATCTGGTCAAGCTATAAAGTACTGCCCCACATGGTGGAGGCAGGGTACGGGCGGATCATCAATGTCGGTGCTGATTCAGTGCGGAACGGGCTTTGGGATCATGCAGCCTATAATGCTGCAAAGGGCGGTGTGCATGCGATGACCACAGGGTTGGCCCGAGAGTTTGCGGATAAGGACATCACGGTGAATACTGTGGCACCGCCTGCAGTCGAAGGTGAACTGCTGAATAAAATTAAAGAAAGAGATGCGGGACTGACAGATAAATATATCGAAATCATCCCGAAAGGAAGGGCCGCTTCAACAGCAGAAGTTGCAGATGCTGTATGGTATCTGTCGACGGACGGTGCAAGTTTCATCACGGGTCAGGTCATCAGCGTCAACGGTGGAAGCAATATGCTTTAAATTTAAATGAATATATGGAGGTTATGAAATGGAACAGATCATACAGGACAATGTAGAAAAAAGTGAATTCCTCGTCAACAGGAAAGTGTTTACAGAAAGAGAGATACTCGCAAGGGAAAGAGCGGAAATCTTCAATAAGAGCTGGCTGTTCATCGGTCATGAAACAGAAATCCCGGAACTTGGAGATTATAAGCGTAAAAAAGTCGGGGGACGCAATTTATTATTCATCCGCAGCCACGACGGTGAAATCCGGGCACTCTTCAACACCTGTCCACACCGAGGGGCACTGGTAGCCAGGGAAAGCGAAGGGAATTCAAGGGTTTTCCGATGTTTCTATCATGCATGGAGCTTCAAAAATGATGGTGAGCTGGTGGGGATGCCCGGCCAGGATGGCTTCCCTGAAGGATTCAATGATGATGGCACAAAAAATATGAAAGCGGTTAAAAGAGTGGAGAACTACCGCGGCTTCGTTTTTGTGAACTATGATCAGGAAGCGGTTTCACTGGAAGAGTACTTGGGCAATGCGAAGGAATATATTGACCTGGTGGTCGACCAATCCGAATACGGTCTGGAAGCGCTGGGCGGCGTACAGGAATACAGTGTAAGGGCGAATTGGAAGCTGCTGGCTGAAAACAGTGTCGACTTATATCATGGGATGCCGACACATAAGACGTATTTTGATATCAAACAAGGTCAGGATCCCGACTTGAAGAAGGTGAAACTGGAAGGAGAAGGTGTCGAGCTGGATAACGGTCATGCTGTCATTGAATATGTGGCACCTTGGGGAAGACCTGTTGCACAATGGACGCCAATCTGGGATGAAGAGCTGAAAAGGGATATGGAAAAGATGAAAGAAGACCTTACTGAACGGTTCGGACCGGAACGTGCAGAACGCATCACCCACTATAACCGTAACATCCTCATCTTCCCGAACCTGGTGATCAACGACATCATGGCGGTGACTGCTAGGACGTTCTATCCGACTTCCCCGGGTTATATGGAAGTGCTGGGGTATTCATTGGCTCCCAAAGGAGAAAAGGGCTCCCACCGCATGGCGAGAAATGATAACTTCCTGGAATTTTTAGGGCCGGGCGGTTTTGCGACACCGGATGACAATGAAGCATTGGAACTATGCCAGGAAGCATACAACAACAATGAAGAGGTCGAATGGAACGATATTTCAAAAGGTATGGTAAGAGGCGCCGGGAATGCACTGGCAACGGATGAAATTCAAATGAGGAGTTTCTGGAGACAATATAATATGAAAATCCAGGATTCCCTTAAGAAGGAGGTCGCTCAAAGATGACTGTATCAACCGTAACCCGTCAGGAAATCGTTGATTTTCTTTATACGGAGGCAAAAATTTTAGATGAGTGGAGATTGAAGGAATGGGCTGCACTGTTCACTGATGATGGTATATATGAAATACCTCCCCTCGGTGTACCGGATGCTGATCCAAAGGAATATTTATTCTTTGCGCATGATACACGTTCACGTCTGCAGGAACGTGCAGAGAGGCTGTTGAAGAAAGAGGCACATGTTGAATATCCGCATTCTACTACGATCCATAATTATAATAATATTCTGGTCAGCGATCTGGAGTCGGATGTCATCACGGTGGAGTGCAATTTTACGATACACAGGACCAAGAGGGAAGTGCTGGACACTTTCATCGGAAAGCATTTTTATGAACTTGTTCTCAGGGACGGCACATTTGCGATTAAAAGTAAAAAAGTTGTCCTGCATCTTGATAGCTTGAGACCGCATGGAAAAATCAGTTTAATCTTATAGAATTCCGTACCATAAGACGAAAGGTGGTCGAAGAAATGATCGATGAAAAAGAAATATCAGATATCACTATTGTAGGCGGGGGTCCATCAGGTCTGTTCACGGCTTTTTATGCAGGCATGCGTCAGGCGAGCGTGAAAATCATCGAGAGCCTGCCGCAATTGGGCGGTCAGCTCTCAGCGCTGTATCCTGATAAGTATGTCTATGATGTCGCCGGGTTCCCGAAGATAAAGGGCGGCGAGCTGGTGGAGCGGCTGACGGAACAGATGAGTCAATTCGATAACGAAGTCTGCCTGAATGAAGAAGTGATCGAGGTGACGAAGGAAGAAGATCTTTTCACGATAAGAACAAGCAAACAGACCCATTACTCGAGAACCATCATCATTACTGCCGGCAACGGTGCATTTAAACCAAGAACCATGAACTTGGGAAATGAAAAGCAATTCGAAGACAGGAACCTTCATTATAGTATAGAGAACCTGAATGATTTCAAAGATAGGAAAGTAGCCGTTTTTGGAGGCGGAGATTCAGCTGTGGACTGGGCTTTGATGCTCGAGGATATCGCATCAAGCGTCTCCATCGTCCACCGCAGAGCGCGCTTCAGAGCCCATGACTATACCGTACAGCTGCTTAAGGATTCTACAGTCAATATACTGACACCATACACCCCGGTTCAAATAGAGGGGAAAGAAAAAATTGAAAGCATTACGCTCAAACACACAAAAGAAGAACAGCTTATCGATTTGCAGGCGGATGATTACATCGTCAATTACGGATTCATATCGAATTTGGGGCCGATCAATAACTGGGGGCTGGAGATCACAAACGGTGCAATCCAGGTGAATTCAAAAGCCGAAACGAATATCCAGGGCATCTATGCGATCGGAGACATATCGACCTATGCAGGAAAGGTCAAACTGATGGCCACAGGATTTGGAGAAGCACCCATTGCCGTAAGCAATGCAATCGTCTACCTGGATCCAAGCGCCTCACTGCATGGCGCCCACAGCACCTCCATCATGAGCAGGAAAGAGAATGAAAATAAAGCAAAAGTAGCTGTCAAATAAAGGTACACCCCGCTGCAAAGTATAAGGCAGCAATAAAACGAGGAGGTTATACAATGGCAAAGGTCAAGGAAGAGTTAATGAGTGAAGTATCTGCACAGGAGAGGTTGGATAGTTATCTGAGGACGGTCGCCCACCTCGGACATGTGGAAATCAGCGTTGATAAGTTTGAGGCATCATTGGAATTTTTTACAGAGATCATGGGACTCGTATTGACGAAGCAAGAGGATGACCGTGCTTATTTGAGGGCATGGCAGGATTTCGATGATTATACACTTGTACTTAAGTCATCGGAAGAATCCCAGGTGAACCGGGTCGGCTGGAGAGTGAGTACGGAGGAATCCCTGAAGCTGTTTGAAGATCAGCTGAAGGAGATGGATGTGGAGTATGAGTGGGTGGAAAGCGGCCGGAAGAGAGCCCTTGGCGAGGCACTCCATTTTAAATCCCCTACAGGTATACCGGTTGAATTGTATTGGGAAAAGGAGAAATTCAAAACTGATGATGAAAAGATCGCATCAAGACTACCGAGCCATCCAAGCAAGTACCAGATGAAGGGCGTCTCCCCGCGTCGTTTCGATCATGTCAACCTGATGGTTGATGATGTGGAGGAAGAGCAGAAATGGTGGACGGAACTCCTGGGCATCCATCATCGCTATTATGTTCAGAATAAGGAGGATGTCCGTCTCGGTTCCTGGCTCAGCAGAACCAACATCGCGCATGAAATCGCCTTTATGCGCAATTCAAACCAGAATGGTACTTCGTTCCATCACCTGGCATATTATCTGGATTCCCCGGATGAATTGATCCGGGCGGCAAACATCATGGCGGAAAATGGTATCAAAATCGAGTGGGGGCCTGGCAAACACGGCACGAGCGGTGCCCAGTTCATCTATGTTTTCGAGCCTTCCGGACACCGTGTGGAAATATGGACTGGCGGACTATTGATGTTTTCACCGGATTGGAAGCCGATTGAATGGAATTCCGAGCTGGGCGAGCTTGGACTCGAGATGTGGGGCAGCAAACCACCGGAGTCTTATTTCACATACGGCACCAAACTTGGAGAGTGATCAGGGAGAGGCCGATACATCGGCTGATCCCCCTAAAATAAAGAAAACGCTGGGAGAGTTCATTTGTGCAAAAAAATTTAAAGATAGATTTTCACACCCATATCATATCAGAAGAATTTTTGAACCTGGCAGAAAAATACGGCGACGACCGGTGGCCGGTCCTGGAAAAAACATGTGACTGCGGCGCCAATATCATGATCAAAGGCAGGAAATTCAGGGAAGTGACCAATCATGCCTGGGATGCAGAAGCAAGATTGAAGGATATGGACGCAGAGGGAATCGACATTCAGGTGTTATCACCAATCCCCGTGACATTCAGCTATTGGTCAGACCCTGAGGCGGGAATCGAGCTCGCCAGGTTCCAAAATGACTTCATCGCCTCGATTGTCAGGGAACATCCGAAAAGGTTCATCGGGCTCGGCACGGTGCCTTTACAGGATAGTGAGGCGGCCGTAAAGGAAATGGAAAGAGCAGTGAATGAACTGGGCTTGAAAGGACTTCAGATAGGAAGCAATGTGAACGGGAAGAATCTTGACGATGAAACCCTGGACCGATTTTTTGAAGCTGCGAATGAACAGAAGGTCCCATTGTTCGTCCACCCCTGGGAGACGCTCGGAAAAGAAAGGCTCCCCCGCCATAACTTCATGTACATGGTAGGCATGCCTTCAGAAACGGCACTCGCAGCAGGGAGCATCATAATGAGTGGGATGCTGGATAAATATCCCGATCTGAAAATATGTTTCGCCCACGGGGGAGGCTCCCTTCCATATCTGCTGCCGAGAATGGATAAGGGATGGGATGTATGGCCGCAGATCAGGAAGACGGAGAAGCCCCCGAGCCATTATGCGAAACTCCTTTATTATGATTCATTGGTGTATGACGAAAACAATCTGCAATTTATGATCGATCGATTTGGAGTTGAACAGATCATCGCCGGTTCAGATTATCCATTCCTTTTACGTGAAGCCCCATCCGGAAAAGTCGTGGATCAATTGTCCACATTGAGCGATGCAGAAAAGAGGCAGATCCACGGCTTTAATGCATTGGAGTTTTTAAACCTGGACATCGAACAATTTATAGATTCCATAAATGAGGGAGAGGTAAGCAGTATCGAAGAAGATTCATTAATAGGAGGAGGATAACCATGGCATTTGTTATAACTCAACCATGTATTGCGGAAAAATCAGGTGAATGTGTAAGTATCTGTCCTGTGGATTGCATAGAAGCGGGAGAAGACCAATTTTTCATCGATCCAAATTCGTGCATTGATTGCGGTGCATGTGTCGCTGCCTGTCCGGTGAACGCAATCGTCGACGAAAACAGCCTGGGCCCGGATCAGGAATTCTTCCTGGAAAAGGCCGAAAGCTTTTTCGACTAGGAAAGAGGACACACTGGATATACGAAGAAAGAATAGTATAGTGAAAAAGAGACTGGAAGTGATTCCAGTCTCTTTTAGTATGCCTGAATTTTAAAAATGGATGTGGCGTATGACCGAAACGATCACAGCCATCGTCTCCTCCAGCTGCTGCAGCTCATCGATGTAATCACCGAGGAGTACATTCAGCCCGACGACGAGACTGTTCATGATCATATGGACAAAAATCGGGACGAGGAGGCGGCCGGTCATCACATACAGGAAACTGAACGTGTAACTCATGGCCAGGTAAATCAGGATATGGGTGAAGTCGAGATGGGCGACTGCGAATATCAGCCCGCTGACGAGCCCCGCAATCAGGAAGGCAAGCACTTTATATCCCGTATTATGCATGGGGAAAAGTGTGTAGACCTCACCGAATATCGCACGCCTGAATACATATTCCTCTATGATCGGCCCGAGTATTGCGACGATCAGGATCATCAGGGGCATGGATTCGATCATGCTGATGATTTCATTCGTATTCTGGCTTTCAAGCGGATTGCCGAGGATATAGACGTTGATCATGCCGGCGATCACCTGGGAAGCATAGGCAAGGACCACACCGCCGATGATCCAGACGATGGTCACGGGGATATCCGTCTTTTTGCCCTGTTCAATGGCATTTTTATTATGGTGCATGCCGCCGATGATGATGACCAGTATCGTCCCGATCAGAAATGCCGCGAACTGGTACGGGATGACGGAAGTGACAAGTTCGTCGGGGGACAGTTCCGGACTGGTCAGCCCCATGATGATGCCGACGGGGAGGACGGCGAGCTGCACACCGATGAATATGATTAAGATTAAAGCACTGTTGATCTGACGTTTTCTGAACAAATTTTTCAAGTGATTCCCTCCAATGACAATAAAATAATTCTACATGAAAATTATCTCAACTTAAAGTGATATAAAATACTTGCATTTTTGACCTTCTTTGATTATCATATTAATTGTTAGCACTATCGGTAAGAGAGTGCTAAAATTATAAACGGAATGATGATATAAGGAGGACATTAAAGTGTTAAAACCTTTAGGAAATCGTGTAATCATTGATTTGACTCAAGAAGAGGAAACAACGAAAAGCGGTATCATCTTAACAGACTCGGCAAAAGAGAGACCCCAGGAAGGTACTGTGGTTGCTGTCGGGACAGGAAAAATCCTGGACAACGGTACACGTGTGGAAGTGGAAGTGAATGTCGGGGACAAAGTCGTCTATTCCAAATTCGCCGGTACTGAATTGAAACATGAAGATAAAGATTATTTAATTTTAACTGATAATGAAATTCTAGCAATCGTTGAGTAAAAGATAAAATATTATAACTCAAATCATTAGGAGGCAGAATAATGGCAAAGGAAATTAAATTTTCAGAAGATGCACGTCAGTCAATGCTGGACGGTGTGGATAAACTTGCAAATGCAGTGAAAGTGACTTTAGGGCCGAAAGGTCGTAACGTTGTTTTGGATAAACAGTTCACATCACCTTTGATCACAAATGACGGTGTGACGATCGCCAAAGAAATCGACCTTGAAGATCCTTATGAAAATATGGGTGCGAAGCTGGTTGCAGAAGTTGCCAACCAGACGAACGAGATCGCCGGTGACGGTACGACGACCGCAACGGTCCTTGCACAGGCCATGATCCAGGAAGGTCTGAAGAACGTGACGAGCGGTGCGAACCCTGTCGGGATCCGCGCAGGCATCAACAAAGCCGTTGAAGCTGCAGTGGAAGAGCTTAAAAACATCTCACGTCCTGTACAGGATAAAGAATCCATTGCACAGGTCGGTACAATTTCAGCAGATGATCCGGTTGTCGGGGAATATATCTCTGAAGCCATGGAAAAAGTGGGCAAAGACGGCGTCATCACAATCGAAGAATCACGCGGATTCAAAACTGAACTTGAAGTAGTTGAAGGTATGCAGTTTGACCGCGGCTACACATCACCTTACATGGTGACGGATTCAGAGAAGATGATTGCTGATCTTGAAAACCCTTATATTCTGATCACTGACAAGAAAATTTCAAATTTCCAGGACATACTGCCGCTGCTTGAGCAGGTTGTACAGCAGTCCCGTCCGATCCTGATCATCGCAGACGATGTGGAAGGCGATGCGATGGCGAATATCGTCCTCAACAAACTGCGCGGCACATTTACGGCAATCGCTGTAAAAGCACCTGGCTTCGGTGACCGCCGTAAGGCGATGCTTGAAGATATCGCGGTGTTGACAGGCGGACAGGTCGTCACTGAAGACCTCGGCCTCGAGCTGAAGGACACGACGATCGATATGCTCGGTAATGCTTCAAGAGTCACTGTCTCTAAAGATGACACGACAATCGTTGAAGGTTCAGGAGACACGAATAATATCGAAGCACGCATCGGTCAGATCAGATCACAAATCGAAGAGACGACTTCAAGCTTCGATAAAGAGAAGCTTCAGGAAAGACTTGCCAAACTTTCAGGCGGTGTTGCAGTGATCAAAGTGGGTGCTGCGACTGAAACCGAGATGAAAGAACGCAAACTCCGCATCGAAGACGCATTGAACTCGACACGTGCGGCAGTTGAAGAAGGCATCGTATCCGGCGGTGGTACAGCACTTGTCGCAGTACATGAAAAAGTGGCTGCACTCGAGGAATCCGGTGATGTACAGACTGGTGTCAACATCGTGCTTAAAGCTCTTGAGGCACCACTGCGTCAAATCGTCGAAAACGCAGGCCTTGAAGGTTCCGTCATCGTTGAAAAACTGAAATCCCAGGAAGAGGGCCACGGCTACAACGCTGCAACTGACGAATGGGTGAACATGGTTGAAGCAGGTATCGTAGACCCGACGAAAGTGACACGCTCAGCACTTCAGAATGCAGGCTCCGTTGCTGCAATGTTCCTGACGACTGAAGCAGTCGTTGCAGACATCAAGGATGATGATGCAGGCGGCGGCGACATGGGCGGCATGGGCGGCGGCATGCCAGGCATGATGTAAGCTCAATTGAATAATGATGATTCAAAGGATCCGGCATCGCCGGATCCTTTTTTTGCATGGCTTTGAGACATGGCAGGAAGGAGATATAAAAGTCAAAAAATATACAATAATGAAATAAGAGGTTGACGTTTTACCGGCATTCTGTTAATGTGTGAATAATTGAATAAACCGATAATTTTTAACAATAAAACAATTGATTAAAAGACTCTTATCACGAGTTGGCTGAGGGAATTGGCCCTATGACGCCCGGCAACCGCCCCATTTTGGGGAATGGTGCTACTTCCAACAGGCAGTAATGCCTGGAAGATAAGAGGGAGAAACCTTGATATTTCATGATTTCAGCCCTCTTTCTACAGGAAAGAGGGCTTTTCTATAAAGAAAAATCAGAGCATGTGAAAGGATGAGGATATATGGATCAGGTGATTTTGGAAGGGGTGCGCACCCCGTTTGGAAAGTGGAAAGGTATGCTGTCGGGATTGGATGCGAAGGAGATCGGGGCACTGGCTGTGAATGAGCTGATGCAGAGAGTGCCTGAAGCAAAAGAAGCCGACGGTGTCTTACTGGGCCAGGTGCTTCAAGCCGGGCAGGGACAGAACCCGGCAAAGAGAGTGGCCTCGGATGCCGGCATATCCCTGTCCGTTCCTGCAATCACCTTGAACAGTGTGTGCCTGGCCGGTCTCGCTTCCGTTTCAGATGCCGCCCGCCGGATTCATTTCGGGGAAGGTGAGTTATATATTACAGGGGGATTTGATTCAATGACACGGGCCCCGTATACGGCTGACGTCCGTCAGGAACAGTCGATGGGTTCTCTGCAGCTGACGGATACATTGAGCAGCGACGGTCTGTGGTGTACGTTGTCGGATGAATCGATGGGTGTCCTGACCGATTCAAAGAATAAGGAATTCAATATTACCCGGGAGGACCAGGACCGGTATGCACAGCTGTCACAGGAGCGGGCGGCTGAAGCATTGCAGGAAGGCCGGCTTCAGGACGAGATTGTGCCGATCACTTTGAAAGGGCAGACTTTAAACATAGATGAAGGCATCAGGGCCAATTCATCCCTTGAAAAACTGGCGACTTTAAAACCGGCATTTGTTGAAGGCGGCACAATTACAGCGGGAAATGCGTCTCAAATGACTGACGGGGCGAGTGCAGGGATCATCTCATCCGAAAAGAAAGCGGAAGCGCTTGGCCGGGAACCGCTGGCGCGTATTCTGGGCTGGTCTGAAGTTTCAGGACCTGATACGAGCCTGCATACAAAACCTGCACAGGCAATCAGAGCGGTTTTGGAGAAGACGAACCTGACATTGCACGATATTGATTTATTTGAAATCAATGAAGCTTTTGCGAGTGTAGTCATTGCGAGCTGCCGGGCATTGGATATCGATTACGAAAGAGTGAATGTGAACGGCGGAGCGATCGCGATCGGTCATCCACTCGGCGGGACCGGCTTCAGGCTTGCCCTGACGCTTGCCCATGAATTGCGGCGCCGCGGCGGCGGAAAGGGAATCGCTTCGCTTTGCGGCGGCGGCGGGCAGGGCATGGCTCTGTTGATAGAAGTTCCAAAAAGCTGGTAATGCCCTGTCTTTAATGGCATGGGCATGGCCATCGGATAAATTCAATCGAGCTGGAGGGGAAATGATCATGCTGATAACTTATTTTATACTGCTTGCCTTATTCTGGGTGGCAGGTTTACTGATATGGAAAAAGAATTACGTAAAAACAGGAGAAGGTGATGAATGATGCTTGATGTAACGGGAGGTTTATTTTGGACGATTATCATTATGCTGGTGGGTTACTTTGGTCTGGTGGTCTGGATCGGCCAGAGAGGGAAGCGCCACAGCAGTTCGATGGCCGGTTTCGCGACGGCCCGGGGAAAAGTGAACCCTGTGATCGTCGGTGCAAGCTTTGCCGCTTCCTACGCAAGCGCGAACTTGTTCATCGGCGTGCCGGGTCTTGCCTATCAATACGGTACATCGGTACTCTGGTATACACTGGGCTGCTTTGGTGTGTCATGGCTTGGACTGCTTTTATTCGCGAAGACTTTCTGGAGGTACAGCAAAAAGTTCGGCGGTGTCTCCACCTTGCCTGAATGGCTTGGAAGGAGATATAACAGCAAGGCGCTGCAGGTGCTCGTCGCTGTTTTAATCCTGTTCAACGTATACTATATCGTCGGTCAGAATGTGGGCCTTGCGACCATCTTCGAATCCGTCCTCGGTATTCCATACTTCTGGGGGATCATCATCGGCGTGGTCATCACAATACTTTACATAGGGCTCGGCGGAGCCTTCGCACAGCTTGTTACGGACGGTGTGCAGGGGATTTTGATGTCGGTCACTTCCATCCTCATCCTCCTGTCACTGTTTTGGACGATTGGCGGGGGCTTGAATGTATTCGGGGAGCTGTCACGAAAACTCGGGGAAATCGACCCCAATCTGACGAGCGCACTCTCCACAGGCGGACCTTATGACAGCCCGATGGCAATCATGGCCGTCCAGTTCCTTTTATTCAGCTTTGTTTTGATGCCGCATCTGCTGAATAAAGTGCTGTCGCTTGAAAGTGAGGAGCAGCTCGCACCATTCACATTGTCAGCCGGGGTGATTCTATTCCTCATCTCAACATTGATGGTGCTCGGCGGTCTGGCGGCCCGGGTGGTCGCGCCGTCTTTGGCGAGTGCAGACTCTGCGATTCCGGTATATGTGCTTGAATCGTTCCCGACGATCATCGCGGCAATCATCGTCGTGGGACTCATCTCGGCAATCCTCTCGAGTACGGACAGCCTCTACCTTGGCTTGACGACCAGCATTGGAAACGACTTCTACAAAGTGCTGGCCCCGATACTGTCGAAGAAACCGATAGCCGAGGATGTTTTGGATAGAAACGCTGTGAGAGTCGCAAAAATCTCTCTTGTACTTGCGGGTCTGGCAACATTGTATTTTTCTCTGAACAGGCCTGAATCACTGTCTTTCTTAATACAATTCAGCTTTGCCGCAATCATCTGCGGAATCATTGCACCTGTTACATTAGGGTACTTCTGGAAAAAATCGAACGGCCCCGGTGCCATAGCTGCCCTGATCACCGGCACTGTACTGTACGTATTCTTTACGAATCAGGATATTATCGGGAATCTCTATCTGGCGATGTTCTTCGCTTCCGCTGCCGCGTTTGCAGTGATGGTGGTGACTTCCCTGGCGACCCAAAGAACAACGGCCGTCCAGCAGGAATCGCTGACCATTTCCGATAAGTAAAAAGGAACTTTGATTCAACAGGTGTGATTTAAGTAATGAGGAGGAAGAAGCAATGATGGAACAACAGTCGAAAGTGATGGATGATCATATATTATGGCGGCCTTCCGAACAACAGGTGGCTGAATCGAACATAAAAAAATTCTCGCAGCAGACCGGGATCCCGTTTGAACCCTACGAGCATATGCACAGATGGTCGGTGGCAGAACCGGGTGCATTTTGGTCGGCGGTGTGGGAGTTCTCAGGAATCATCGGAGAGAAAGGTGAGACCGTTTATCTTCCACCGGAAGATGGAGGCATGCTGGGTGCAAAGTGGTTTCCCGAAGCGGAAATCAATTTAGCCGAAAATCTTCTGCGGGGCGACGGTTCACGTGAAGCGGTCTATGAGGCAGATGAGCGTGGGGTGCAGCGGAAGGTTGATATGGGTGAATTGCGCATCATGGTGGCAAAGGCCCAGGAAGGCTTGAGGCAGCTCGGCGTCCGGGCAGGCGACCGGGTTGCAGGCATTGTAAAAAATGATCTGCAGTCGCTGGTTGCACTGCTTGCCACATCTTCACTCGGGGCCGTGTGGAGTTCATGCTCACCGGATTTCGGCGCCAAAGGGGTGCTCGACCGGATCGGCCAGGTCCAGCCCAAAATACTCATTGCTTCCCCGGAATATCATTATAATGGAAAGTTTTTTGACATCCGTGACAATATATCGGCAGTCAGTGCGGAGCTGGAAAGTTTGTCTGCGGTGGTGTGTCTGTCGGATACACCGGGACTGGTGCTGGAGACTGAGGCGGAACTGCTGACATGGAACGAACTGTTGGAAAATGACGCGGAAACGCCGGCATTTACACGCGTCCCATTCGATCATCCTCTTTATATTTTATATACATCCGGGACGACCGGGCTGCCAAAAAGCATCGTCCATTCTGTCGGAGGAGTGCTGCTCCAGCATGTGAAGGAGCATCAGCTTCATTGCGATGTAAAGGAGGGGGATGTCCTCTCATGGTATACGAGCACATCCTGGATGATGTATCCGTGGCTCGTATCCGGCCTTGCCAGCGGGGCGTCCATCTTGCTCTATGACGGCTCACCGGTCCGGAAGGATAACCTTGGTATCCTTTGGGAAGTTGCAGAAGAAGTCGGCGTCACCCATTTCGGTACAAGCCCCAAATATCTTGCGACACTGGAGAAGTGTGGATATGACGTGGGAGGAAATCATGATCTGCAGGCCTTGAAGTCACTGATGACAACGGGGGCACCGCTCATCGCCGAACAGTATACATGGATTTATGAAACGGTGAAGGAAGATCTTTTCCTGGCATCCATTTCCGGAGGAACGGAAATCATCGGCTGCTTTTTCATGGGCACACCCGCACATCCCGTCAGGCGCGGGGAAATCACATGCAAGGCACTGGGCATGGCGGTGGATATTTTGGATCACCGGGGTGCTTCGGTGGTTGGCAGAAAAGGCGAACTGGTCTGTACAGAGCCCTTTCCGAGCATGCCGCTCACATTCTGGGGTGAAGAGGGAGATGAACGTTATTTCAACGCATATTTCAAGGCACATGAAGGCATCTGGACACACGGCGATCTGGTAGAAGAGACGCCGGCTGGCACATTCATCATCCATGGCCGTACGGATACGGTGCTCAACCCGGGCGGTGTCCGGATCGGGACGGCGGAAATTTACCGTGTAGTGGAACAGATTCCTGAAATCACAGATTCACTGGTGTTTGGTTTTCCTATGGACAACGATGAAGAGATTGCTTTGTGCATTGTGACCGAGGAGGGCGGTGCGGAGGCGAAACTCGCCGAGGAAATCCGCCAGGATGTGAGAAGGAAGGCCTCTCCGCGCCATGTGCCGCGGCGTATTTATACAGTGAAGGAAGTACCGTATACAAACAATGGTAAAAAGGTTGAAGGTGCCGTCCGTTCGATTGTCCGGGGACAGGATGTTAAGAATAAAGAGTCTTTGAAAAACCCGGAGTGCCTTGAGGAGTATATCTCACTGGCTGAAAGTGATTATCTATAAATCCGGAAAGGCAAGAACGCAGTGCCGGTCACTGTACCGCACCTAAAAGGATTTTTCGAATGGCTGCTCCCTCAGGGGAGCGGTTTTTTTGCCGACAAATGGCCGTCATAACAATATTGTGAAATTTTCACAAGAGAAGTTGATAATACTTCGGCTTATTGTTATAGTTAAAAACGTGTCGTAATAGAATTGTGAATCAGCTCGCGTATAATAAGGTCAAAAATAGAAATTATTATAACAGGGAGTAGATTTTTATCAATTCAACTGATCATATAGAAGAGGCGGGACAGGGTGATGATTACTCACTCGAAAGGGTCCCCAGAAGTAAGAGGAACATGGGTTGGCTGAGTATCACGAACATAACATTCGGAATTGCCACGGCAATTTTCTACTTCCAGCTTGGAAGTGTCATGGCATTGCAGTTTGGCGCGATCAATGCGCTCATTTCATCTGCCTATGCCATTGTTGTAGCAGGGATTCTTAGTACTTTTATATCTTACTTATCTGCTAAAAGCGGTTTGAATGTCAATCTGCTTTCAAGAGGTGGCGGATTCGGTTATATCGGTGCGTCACTCACCTCTCTCATTTATGCATCAAACTTTATTATGTACTGTGCTTTTGAAGGGCTGATATTGGTCTATGCCCTTCATGCATTTTTCCCTCATATCCCGATATGGGTGTATATTTTAATTTTTGGAACAGTGGTGATACCGCTGAACTGGTTCGGCATCAAACAGCTGGACAAGCTTCAGAAATGGTCGCTTCCACTGTTCTTCGTCTTCCTGGGTGCGGCGATCATCATGGCATTCATCGTGACGCCGGCCTACACTGGAAATGTCTTCACTTATATGCCTGAAGGTGTACAGGTGGGCGGCACGGCCTTATTGATGTGCATGGCGATGCACCACGGCATCATGGGACTGACTGCTCTGATACCCTCGGACTATGCGCGGTTCCTGAAGCCGAAAGATATCAAGGCAACGCTTGCGATCGGCTTCATCCCGCAGATTTTCTGTTACGGATTCATGGGGATCCTCGGCATCTGGTTCGGCGTATTGCTTGCAGAACCGAACCCGGGCGTCTACATCGTTTACCTGCTGGGTGCCGGCGGTGCGTTATTCACACTGATCACCCAGCTCCGGATCAACGTGACGAATATTTACAGCAGCTCGCTGTCGCTCTCGAACTTCTTTGAGAACGCTGTGAAATTCTCACCGGGACGCCGTTTCTGGGTCGTCGTGAGCGGCGTCGCTGCAATCATATTGATGCTTGGCGGCATCGTGGATCACCTCGATGCAGCACTGACATTCCAGGGCGTCGTCCTGCTGTCATGGGCATCAATCCTTGTGACGGATGCAGTATTCGTTAAAAAGCTGTTGAAGATCGGCCCCGGCTATTATGAGGCCAGACAGTCCAACCTGTTTAAGTGGAATCCGGTGGGCGTCACGGCACTGATTGTTTCCAGCGTGCTTGGAACAGTGGCAGCCTTCGGATTCATGGGACCTTTCCTTGAGAGCACCGCAGCATTCTTTGCGGCCCTGCTTGCGGCAATCCTTACAATCGTCATCGCACTGGTGACTAAAGGTGCCTACTATATCAGGCAGGAAGCCCACGATATACCTGCGGAGGACCATATTGCATAAAATAATATAGTTTCTTTTATCCATCCTTCCAAACCCGGAAGGATTTAATCTGATATCGATATGAAGATGACCATTATATGCTTCTGCTTTCTTATTACGATACTTGATCTATTTATTCATATCCATGATTTGAAATCAGAGTCTGTAATCAATTATTCATAAAGATAAAAGAAACCGGCCCGTATGCAAAGCATACATATTACAGGGCCGATGTAAGGACCGGACATTCATCTGAATGTCCGGTTTTTTTATTTTTCAACATCAGAAACTGGTACCTAAGAAAAAATCATTCTGGTACTTTATAATTTTTTGAAAATTGTGCATAGTCTAAGAGGAATCATACAAACATATGTATACATCCAATCAAGCGATGTTACAGTCAAGTTTTGAAAGCGTTTTATTTAATTGTGGTTGATGATGAGGGGATTTTTCAACAGGAAGGGGACATGGGAGTGGAAATCAAGCATAAGTACACATTCAAAAATTTATCGAAGCAGGAAGTCTGGGATACCATCCAGGATCCTGAAGCGCTTCAGGCTGCACTGCCTAATTGCGAAGTCTTTGAAGAAGTGGGGGATGAAAAATATAAAACCGTCATGAAAGTCAACATGGGCGCCATCAAAGGTGAGTTCACAGCAGATGTCCAGCAGATTGACAAATCTGAGCCGGATTCTTACAGGCTTCTTGTGAAGGCCAGAGGGAAACCTGGAGAAATCGAAGCTAATGCGAAGATGGTTCTGGAGGAAATAGCAGAAGGTACGGAATTGTCATGTGAAGCGGATGTTTCCACGACCGGACTGATGGCGACCGTTGGACAACGTATGGTTGGCGGCGTGGCAAAAGTGGTGCTCGGGCAATTCTTCAAGGACATCGAAAAGCAGGCCAAGCAGGCAGCGGGTCAATAATGCGTTAATGCTCAGTTCATAAAATTTTAGGGGTGTTTCTATGAATAATGAATTAGTTAATGTGTCGATTACGCTTAATGGAGAAAAAGTGAGTGCAGAAGTGGAACCCAGGATGTTGCTCATTCATTTCATCCGGGACATCATGAACGCCACCGGTTCCCACATCGGCTGTGATACAAGTCAATGCGGCAATTGTACTATACTGGTCGACGGCCGGTCGACGAAATCCTGCACAGTTCTTGCAGTCCATGCTGATGAGACGGAGGTCATTACAGTGGAGGGGATCGGCACGACGGAAAACCTTCATCCGATACAGAAGGCATTCTGGGAGGAGCATGGTCTTCAATGCGGCTATTGTACACCGGGAGCCATGATGGCGAGTATCGATTTCCTCTCACAGAATCCTGATCCGACAGATGATGAAATCAGGGAAGGCCTCGACGGGATCATATGTCGATGCACCGGCTACGAGTTCATCGTCAATGCCGTCAGAAGTGCTGCGAAAATGATGAATGATGACAGCGCCGTCAAAGGGGAGGTTTGATTTATGGAAAAGATGGTCGGTCAAAGAATTAAAAGGAAAGAAGATCCCAAATTGATCACCGGCAATGGAATGTATTTGGATGATATGAAAATACCAGGACTGCTGCATGCAAGCATCGTGCGCAGCCCACATCCGCATGCCAATATAGTCAGCATCGATAAAGAGAAAGCGCTGAAGCATCCGGGCGTCGTTGCAGTATACACAGGGAAAGATCTTGAAGGGAAGATAAACCCTGTCCCGACCTCATGGAAGGTGCCAGGAATGGACCTCATCGAGACGAAACAGTATCCGCTGGCAATTAATACTGCCCGGTATGTGGGGGATGGGGTAGCGATGGTCGTCGCCGACAGCAAATATACAGCCAGGGACGCCGCGGAGCTGATTGAGGTGGATTATGAAGTGCTGCCCTCCATTGCCAATCAGAAAGAGGCGCGTAAAGACGGGGCACCGCAAATTTATGATGAAGTGCCGGGTAATGTGGCATTCAAATATGTGGCCGGTGAAGTCACTGATGAGGATTTGGAGAATGCCGAAGTGGTTATGAAAGGTTCTTACAACACTCAACGGGTCGCGCCAAGTCCGATGGAAACGAGAAATTCTCTCGCACAGTATAATCCGGGAAGCGGGGATCTGAAGCTGTATGTCGGTTCGCAGAACCCGCATATCCACAGAATGGTGTTGTCCGAAGTCCTTAATTTTCCGGAGCATAAGCTGCATGTAAAAGTTGCAGACATGGGTGGCGGATTCGGCGGTAAAATCGGCGTATATCCTGATGAAGCGCTCGTTTCCTACGCATCAATGGATCTGAAGCGTCCCGTAAAGTGGGTGGAAACAAGAAATGAACATTTCCAATCCGCAAACGCCGGTCGTGATATGATGGTTGATTTGGAACTGGCGGGCACGAAAGATGGAAAAATCACAGCTTTACGTGCAGTAAACCATGCAAATATAGGTGCATATCTTGCGACTTTCGGTCCGGGCAACCCGACGATTGATTTTGGCCTGATGCTCTCAGGCGCCTACAAAATCGAGAAAGCTCAATGTACTACGTACGGCATGTATACGAATACGATGTCTGTCGACTCCTACAGAGGGGCAGGAAAACCGGAAGTGACATTCATGCTGGAGCGGGCAGTCGATGATTTTGCGAGGAAGATCAATATGGATCCCATCGAAGTCAGACGCATCAATTTCGCCTCAAAGGAAGAATTTCCGTTCACCAATGCACAGGGTCTGATTTATGATAGCGGGGATTATGTGAAAGCATTGGATCGGGCCGTTGAAAAGTCGGATTACCATGCATTGAGGCAGAAACAGGAGGAGCTGCGGGAAGAAGGCAGATATATAGGCATCGGCATCTCTTCATATGTGGAATTATCCGGATTTGGGCCTTCGGCAGTGGCCGGAGCAATAGGTTTCCAGGGAGGCATATGGGAAAATTCAACGGTGCGTGTCCACCCGGGAGGCACAGTGACAGTTTATACAGGTACGTCCCCTCACGGACAGGGACATGATACGACGTTCAGTCAAATTGTGAAAGATAAACTCGGTATTCCTTATGAAGATATCAACTTCGTTTTTAATGATACACGCGCAGTTTCCATGGGCTGGGGCACCTATGGCTCGAGATCCCTTGCGGTAGGTGGCAATGCGGTAGGGCTCGCCACCGATAAAGTCGTGGAGAAGGGCCGCCGGATTGCAGCACACCTGCTTGAGGCGGAAGTGGAAGATATCGAATTCGAAGAAGGCGTCTATTCAGTCAGGGACGATAACAGCAGAAGGAAGACATTCCAGGAGATTGCGAAAGCGGCAAACTTTGCCTGGAGTCTGCCGGAAGGCATGGAACCAGGGCTCGAAGAGCAGACTTTCTTTGATCCATCAAATTTCACTTACCCGTTCGGTACGCATATCGCCGTCGTGGAAGTGGATATTGAAACAGGTGAAATTGAAATACTGCGATACATCGCTGTGGATGATTCGGGTAAGATCGTCAATCCAACAGTGGCGGAGGGCCAAATACTCGGAGGCATCGCCCAAGGGGTCGGTCAGGCTCTCTGGGAAGGGGTCCAATACGATGAAAAAGGACAGTTGCAATCGGGTTCATTTATGGATTATGCAATGCCTAAGGCGAATTTTTTTCCTAAAATCGAAATGGAATTCACAGAAACGCTCTCTCCTGTTAACCAGTTGGGATCGAAAGGGGTTGCGGAATCAGGGACGACAGGCTCGATTGCAGCCGCTGCGAACGCTGTGATGGATGCATTGGCACCGCTTGGCGTTAAACACATTGAACTACCTTTGAAGCCTGAGAAAGTATGGCGGGCAATTCAGAAAGGGGGAGCGGAATCATGATTCCTTCTCAGTTTAAATATCTCAGGGCACAGTCGGTCGAAGAAGCGATAACAATGTTGCAGGAAACGCACGGTGAAGGGAAGATACTGGCAGGTGGACACAGTCTGGTACCATTGCTTAAGTTCCGGATCACCACACCAGGTACACTCGTCGACATTACACGCATCCCGGGGCTTAAAGATGTGCGCATCGATGGTGATCGTTTGCTTGTCGGGGCCTTGAAAACCCACTATGAGATATCAAAAGATGAAACGATTATTGATAATATTCCGGCATTGGCAAAAACAGCAAGTGAGACGGGAGACCTCCAGGTCCGTAATTATGGGACGATTGGTGGAAACATTGTCCATGGTGACCCGGTCGCCGATTATCCGGCAATCGCACTGGCCCTGGATGCAGAATTGAAAGTGGAAGGCGAAGACGGGACAGAGATGCTGCCGGTGGATGGTTTCGCGTTGGGACCGCTTATTACGATGATGCCGGAAAACGCCATTGTAACCGAAGTGAGCTTTGAGATTCCACCGGCCCACGCTGAGCAGACATATTTGAAGTATACCCATCCGGCGACAGGCTACCCCCTCGTCGGCGTGGCGGCAATCGCAGGGACAGGCGATGACGGGACGATCGATTACATCAGGGTCGGTGTGACGGGAGTGAGTGATGTATCATACCGCGCCCGGCCAGTCGAGGAATTCCTGATGGGCAGGGAACCGAGTGAAGAACTCATCAAGGAAGCGGCGGAACTCGCCGTGGAAGATGCAGAGATGGGATCGGATCTGTTTGCTTCTCCTGAATACCGGGAGCACATCACCAAAATATACGTAAAACGTGCATTATATGAAGTGTTGAAATGATGATGGAGAGTCTGTGAGGGGTTCAACAGGAAGCTCCTCATAGCTGTTGATCCATGACCTCAATACGAAAGATACAGGGGTGACTTTATTTGAAGGAGAACTTGAAGGTATACGAGGCAATCACTGAAGCGAAACAATCCGGGAGGAGGGCGGCAGTGGCCACCGTCATCAAAGTGATTGGTTCAAGTTACCGCCGGGAAGGTGCAAAAATGTTCATAGATGAAAAAGAAGAGCGCGTCGGCCTGATTTCCGGTGGCTGTCTGGAAGCAGATGTAGCAGAAGAAGCTAAAGCGGTTATCAGCTCCGGAAAACCATTCACTAAATTCTATGATTTGGATGAAGATTTTGTATGGGGGCTCGGACTTGGATGCCCGGGTAAAGTGATGGTTTACATCGAGAGGGTAAGTTAAATTCATGAAGATGGGAGGAGAAAGGATGCATAAGGATAAAGCATACGACTCCTGGCTGGAAGCAGTTAGAAATAATAGATCTTGTGGATTGGCAACGGTACTCCACGGGGAAGATGCTGAAAGTTTTGAACCAGCCCGTGTGTTTCTTGATGAGGATGGCGGATTGGTGAGCACAATCGATGATCAGACACTGGCAGGTGCGGTTCACACAAGGCTTAAGGAGAAACTTGTTGAAGACAATGCTAAAGGTGAGATTGTGAAAATTGCTTTAGAAGACGGCGGAGTGGTGAGTATATTTGTGGATATTCATCATCCACCTGTGCAGGTGATGATTTTCGGAGCGGGACATGACGCGGTGCCTGTCGCAAAATATAGTATTTCGCTCGGTTTCGATACAACGGTGGTGGATGCACGGGAAACCTTCAATAATGAAAAGAGGTTCCCCAGTTCAGAGCGCATCATCGCTCAACCGAAGTTTTATGGAGAACATATCAATATTACCAAGAATACATTCGTAGTCATCATGAATCACCATATGGAGAAAGACAAGGAGAGCCTGGTCTTCGCATTACAATCGGAAGCCCCTTACGTGGGTGTTCTGGGGCCGCGGTCAAGGCGGGAAAAGATGATGGACCAGCTTCATGAAGAAGGGGTGTCTTTTTCGGAATTCGAACTGTCCAGGATGCATAATCCAATTGGTCTGGATATCGGTGCAGAGTCATCGGAAGAAATCGCAATCAGCATATTATCTGAAATCATCGCACTGTCCAAAGGCCACCGTGGTGGATTCCTGCATGATAAAAACAGCATTCACAAATATCCGACCCGCTATGAAATGCCAGCCGGAAGCGTCAATGGATGAAAAAAAGGTTTGCGCCGTAGTGCTCGCAGCAGGGACTTCAAGCAGGATGGGGTCCTTGAAGCAGCTGCTGCCTCTTGATGGCCAGCAACAACTCGGATCTGTGATAAAGAAAGTGCTCCACAATGGTTTTACGGATGTCTATACCGTCCTTGGCCACAAGGCGGAGCAGATAAAGGCGGTACTCGATATTCCGGACGAAAATCATCATTGGCTGATCAATGAAAATTACCGAGATGGCCAGAGCACTTCCGTCAAAACAGCACTGCAACATATCATGGAGGAATACAATCATGTCATGATATTCCTTGGAGACATGCCATTCATCAAAGATGAGACGGTTGAAACGGTGAAAAATTCAGGGCGGGCGCACTGCATCGGAACCGATCCGTTCATCGTTCGCCCTGTATATCGAGGTATGGCAGGACATCCGGTATTCATCGGGAATATCAATCAGGATATTGTGGCACAGCTGGACGGGGATTCGGGTTTCAAATCGGTGAAAAAAGTGTTTGCCTTCAGCGAACTGATTGAAACAGACGATGCCGGGGTGAATTTTGATGTCGACACTGAAGAAGATTACCAAGTTGCGTTGAAGAGGGCAGGAGAACATCCGATATTAAAAAAGTTAAAGTGATGATGATGAAATTATCGGAATAAATATAATATTAGGTTATATTAGTGTTATGGAATTAATTTTTATAGAACTGATTTGTAAACGCTTTAATTGGAGTAATTTTTAAAGGAGAGGTGGGGCAACATGACCCGTTACGAGTATGGTGGGGATGAGTTCATTTTCGTCGAACTGTCAGAGGAAATGACATTACAGTCAAATTTCAAAGCCAAGGCAATCACGGAAGAATTAAGGGGGCGTGAGCTGCCGGGAATTGTAGATATCTGTCCGGGCAACGCTTCATATATGATCCGGTTTGTACCGGAGGAAATCCATCCGGATGAACTCATCAAAATATTAAAGAAAATGGAAGAGGAAGTGTCATGGAAAGAGATGACGATTCAATCAAGAATTGTCGATGTTCCGATATTCTTTGACGATCCATGGACTCATGAAGTTCTGATGAGGTTCAGGGGTAATCATCAGGACCCTGAAAGTACGGATTTGGACTATGCGGCGAGGATCAACGGTTATGATTCTAAAGAAGAATTAATCAAAGCGATCACGGATGCGCCTTATCTTGTATCCATGATCGGATTCGTACCTGGTCTGCCGTGGTGCTATCAAATGGTACCACAGGACAGACAGATTGAAGTGCCGAAATATGTCCGGCCGCGTACCTTCACCCCCGAGCGTGCTTTCGGTTTCGGCGGCGCTTTCGCCGTAATCTATCCGGTCGAAGGGGCGGGAGGATATCAGCTGTTCGGCACTGCTGCTGCACCAATTTTTGAAAATGAACAGAAGAATAAAGATTTTAAAGATGATATCACATTCCCAAGGCAGGGCGATATCTTCAGATACAGGAGCATCGGCCGGGAAGAGTATGATGAAATCAGGGAAAAGGTCGAAGCGGGTCAATTTGAATACTTGATAAAGGATTTTTCATATAAACCTCAGGATGTTCTGGAAGATCCGGACGCTTTTTCAGAAGATGTGATTAGGAGGTTGTACAAATGATCAAAGTGATTCAACCGGGACTGCAGACAACCGTTCAGGATTTGGGGAGAATCGGCCATTACGAAGTGGGGATGCCGCCTTCCGGCGCGATGGACACTTACGCACTTAAAGTATCCAATCTGCTAGTTGGCAATGATGAAGACGCAGCAGGACTTGAAATAACATATATGGGACCTAAATTGCAATTTGAAGAAGATGCTGTCATCGCCATCACCGGCGGTGAAATCCCGCCTAAGATTAATGACGAAGCAGTCGGTATGTGGGAGACGATTGCGGTTAAAGCAGGGGATATTTTATCTTTTGATTTCGTCAAAAGCGGTGCGCGTGCTTATTTCGCCGTGCAAGGCGGCATTGATGTACCTGAAATCATGGGGTCCCGTTCAACTTATACATTGATAGGTATCGGTGGTTTCGAAGGCCGGGCGCTGAAGGAAGGCGACGAGTTGAAAATTGCCGAGGATAAAAATGTAAACGTGCAGGTAGGAAGGAAAATCGATGAAGCACTGATTCCAAAATATTCGAAGGCCCATGATATACGAGTGGTGATGGGACTGTGCAGCTACCGTCTTACAGAAGAAAGCAAAGAGAAGTTCCTCAGCACTGAGTGGCAGGTCACCCCGGAAGCCAACCGTGTCGGGTACCGTTTCAAAGGAGCAAAAATGGATTTTGTCGAAAGGGAGCAACCTTTCGGTGCGGGGAGTGATCCTTCAAACGTGACGGATCAGGGCTATCCGATCGGATCGATACAAATTCCAGGTGGAATTGAGCCGATAGCGCTCCTGAATGATGCTGTTACAGGCGGTGGCTATGTCACTGTCGCAACCATCATCAGCACCGACCTCGACAGAATGGCTCAGGTCAAGTCCGGTGAAAAGGTGAAGTTTGTCGCCGTTGACATCGAGGAGTCATTGAATGCCAGAAAAGAGATGAAGGATAAACTTGAGCAGATCAGAAAACAATTATCATAGTAAACAGGGAGGAAAAAATAATGAGTAACAGTGTAAAAGTACTATCGCCGATTCCAGGAGTTTTTTATCGCAGACCATCCCCCGATGAAGATGTATATGTCAACGAGGGGGACGAAGTTAAAGAAGGAGATATCATCGGACTTGTTGAAGTCATGAAAAGTTTTCATGAGTTGAAAGCGGAAGCGGGGGGAATCATCGCCGAGTTCAAAGTTGAGGAAGAAGGTATGCTTGAAGCAGGTCAGGAAATCGCAGTTATCAATCAAAAATAGACGCAAAAAGTTCATGAGGTGGGCATATTGGCATTATTCAATAAAATATTAATCGCAAACCGTGGAGAAATCGCGTTGAGGATCATCAGAACCTGTCACCGCATGGGCATCGATACCGTGGCAGTCTATTCGGAAGCGGACAAAGATGCACCGTTTGTGAAAGAAGCGAAGGAAGCTGTCTGTGTCGGAGAGGCGCCGGCTAAAAAGAGTTATTTGAATATCGATAAAATTATCACTGCAGCAAAAGAACTGAATGTGGAGGCGGTGCATCCAGGCTACGGCTTCTTATCCGAAAGTTCAGGTTTTGTCGAACTTTGTGAGGACGCCGGAATCACCTTCATCGGTCCCGACAGGGATGTGATGGAAGTGATGGGCAGTAAACTGAAATCCCGTCAGATGATGAAAGAAGCGGGCATACCGGTCGTCCCGGGGTCGGATAAAAAGCTGGATACCATTGATGAGGCTCTGGAAGTCGCCGAAGGACTCGAATATCCATTGATGCTGAAGGCGAGTGCGGGCGGTGGCGGCATCGGCATGAAGAAAGTCCACAATAAGGAGGAGCTCGCAGCAGCATTCAAGACAACGAAGAAGCAGGCTGAAAACTTCTTTTCCGATGACAGATTATTTTTGGAACAGTGGATCTATGAACCGCGGCACATCGAAGTGCAGATTGCAGCGGATTCAAAGGGCAATGTAATTCACCTGTTTGAACGGGAATGCTCGGTCCAGAGACGTCATCAAAAAGTGGTTGAAGAATCCCCTTCGCCGTTTTTGAATGATGAAGTGAGGAAGCAACTTCTTGAAGCGGCAATCATCGGCGTCGAACATCTTGGTTACAGGAATCTCGGCACGATGGAATTCATCTTTGATGCTTCGGGAAATTTTTATTTCCTAGAAATGAATACAAGGTTACAGGTAGAGCACCCGGTCACCGAAGCAATCACCGGACTCGATCTGGTGGAGTGGCAAATCAGAATTGCAGCAGGTGAAACGCTGCCGATGGATCAGGAGGAAATCAGCAGCTCTGGTCATGCAATCGAAGCGCGGCTATACGCAGAAGATCCTAAGACTTATTTCCCGTCGCCGGGGAAAATCACTAAATTGAGTCTGTCAGAAGATCTCGCAAGATATGATTTTGGAGTGGTTGAAGGTTCACAGGTCACCCCATTTTACGATGCAATGATAGGAAAAATTATCGTTCATGGCGAAGACCGGGAGGATGCAATCGGTAAAATGACGGCAGCGCTGGATGGTATGAAAGTTGAAGGGATCACGACGAACCTGACACTGCTCAGGGACATCATGACTGCTGAACAATTCACATCCGGCCAATATACGACGAATTTCCTCGATGAGTTCAATATTTAACTTTGTAAGGTGGTGGATCGAATGAAGATAGATCTTAATTGTGATATGGGAGAAAGTTTCGGTTTACATGTGCAGGGCAACGATGAAGAAATGATGAAATACATCACATCTGCGAACATCGCGTGCGGATTCCATAGTGGGGACCCGCATGTCATGCGGGAGACTGTAGCACTCGCCAAAAAATATGGTGTGGGCATCGGTGCACATCCCGGCCTGCCTGACCTCGTCGGTTTCGGCCGCAGGCGGATGGACTGCACTGCATCGGAGATGAAGGACTTCGTCACTTATCAGATGGGCGCCTTAAGGGAATTCTCAAGGGCGAATGGTGTCAGCATACAGCACTGCAAACCGCACGGTGCGATGTATATGCAGGCGATGGAAGACCATGAAGTGGCAAGGGCGATTCTTGAAGCGATAGAAGAGATCGATAAGAATACAATCGTCTTTGCCGTAAATAACTCTGCTATGCTGGATGAAGCCGTGAAGATGGGGATCCCTGTCGCTAAAGAAGGCTATGCCGACCGGGAACATACGGCTGACGGCAGTCTGGTGCTCACCCGTAAAAGCAGGAACCTTGATGATTTCGATAAGATGGCAGAACGTGTCGTGCGCTTGGTGAAGGAGAAGAAGGTCATCACTCACGATGGTGAGGATGCATCGTTGGAAGTGGAGACGATCTGCATCCACGGTGATAATCCGGATGCACCGAAACTTGCAAAATCCGTTGTTTCCGCACTGGAGAATGCCGGTGTGGAAATTGTTCCGGTGAAGCAGCTGATCTGAAGTTTAGAAATATAATAAAAAGAACACAGAAATGTGTTCTTTTTATTTTTCATCAGGCCCGGATTAAAACCGATAATCATAAGTCACCCCGGCCATTTTTTGTTATACTCAACGAAAGATTAAATATTCTAAAAAATATTGACGTCCGAATACAAAGGGGTTATACAAGTGCAGGGGAAAACGCAATTTTTAAAAGGGTTCGGCATGCTGTCACGCATTCTGGCCGTCGCCTTCTCAAGTTTTGTCACAATACTTTCAACATCCATTCCGCTGATTTTATTTTATCCGGAGGTCAGTAACACCAATGTGCTGATTCTGATCGGCATTCTGCTGCTCGGTTCTTTTCTGACGCACGGTCTGTTGACGCATATCGTCAATGATCTCGCTGATTTCAAGTCGGGTACGGATGAGTACAGCCCCGGTGTGCTTTCCGGCGGGAGCAGGGTGATACAGACGAAGGTGTTCACCTATGCACAGTTGAAACTTTTCGGTGTGGTGCTCACAGCGGTGATGGCTCTCGCGGCGGTCTTGTTCTTCATCTTCGGTTATACGGTGCTCGGCATCCTCACAATCCTCGGCATGTGGGGGGCGATCTCGTACTCCATGAGACCGTTCATCTTCGCCTATAAGCCGCTTGCCGGTGAATGGCTGAGCCTTTTCCCTTCGATGCTTGCCCTGGGGCTTGCAGCGCCGTGGATCATGCTCGATTCAATACCGGTCTGGGCATGGTTCAACGCCGCAATCAATGCAATCTGGTGCATGGCCTGGGTCATGGTCCACCATATTCCGGATATGGATGCAGATCAGAGGGCGAAACCTGTCAAGAACACGAGTGTGCTTTATGCGGCCAACAGATGGGGCAGGCGCGCAGCACATCTCCCTGCCGTCCTGTACCTCGCCATCATCGGTGTGCTCGCCGTCATCATGACGTTCACCCGCCCGCTTGCTGGCATCATCACACTCATTCTCATCATCATCACGATACTGATGCTTTTTGATACGGATAAGCGTGATGTTGAAGCGGTCACAGCCACTGAGAAGAAAATGCTGATCATGGCGGCCCTGACTGCACTGATGCTCGGTTTCATCATTTAAAGCCCGCTTCGGATGGTGTATAATGAAACTAAACGGCCGGAGGTTTTCGATATGGAGAAATCTTATTTGAAAAAACGGTTTCTGGCACTGCTGATCGATTACATCATCATATGGGTCTACCTTATTTTACTGTTCCTCACTTTTTCGGTCATCTATATTTTATTCTTTGATGAAATTCCGGAATTCAATGAAATCTCGGCGCATCTGATGGCATTTTTCACGACCGTGCTGCCCGTGACCCTGGCGTTTTCATATATGGAGTCCAGGCACCCTTACGCGACGCCCGGGAAGAAAAAGACGGGGCTCGCAGTCGGGAATAAAACCCCCCTGCTCCCCTCAAGCCTGCTCCGGAATGCATTCAAGTTCTTGCCGTGGCATATCGGCCATACCGGCGTGATCCGTGCAATGTATCAGGATTATTCCGTATCCTGGTTCATGGTGGGAAATGCGGGATTTGTACTCGCGGGAGTTTATGTATTGATGGTGCTCTTCAGAAATGATCACAGGCACCTGCCGGATATGATTGCCGGTGCGGAAGTGGTCGCGGGGAGGGTCGGATCATGAAGAAAAAAAGAAGGTTTCTTATGATGCTCGGCGGGCTGATACTGGTTTTTTTCATCATCATACCTTTGATTGCCGGCCTTTTCATCTATTTCAGGGACACACCTGAGAACATCACATATGAGAGCGAAGTCTACAACACCGATTCGTTGGAGTTCCTGTACGATTTGACGTATGCGGACGAGACAGGGGAAGAGGTGCACGAACAGGAAATTTTCGATGAAATTTTCCTTATGATCGAGGAAGCGGAGGACTTCCTGCTGCTCGACATGTTTTTATTCAATGATGACTATGATCATGGGGATCCCGAGCTTGATTTCCCGCAGCTCTCGCAGGAATTATCGGATACTCTGATCCGGAAGAAGGAGCAGAATCCGGACATTGAGATCATTTTCATCACGGACCCGATCAACACCTTTTACCGGACTTATCTGCCGTCACATATCGAAAATATGAAGCGGGCCGGCATACAGGTGCATCAGACGGACCTTGATCCGCTACGGGACTCGAACCCGCTGTACTCAAGCTTCTACAGGGTGTATCTGCAGTGGTTCGGTGATTCGCAGGCGGGCTGGCTGCCCAATGTATTGAGGCCTGAAGGTCCGGAAGTGAACCTGCGTTCTTATTTCAGCCTTCTCAATTTCAAGGCGAACCACAGGAAGACCATCATGAATGAGCGTACTGCGATCATAACGTCGGCGAATCCGCATGATGCGAGTTTCTACCATTCCAACACTGCCTTCAAAGTCGGCGGTCCGGTCCTTGAAGATCTTATGGTGAGCGAGCGCGCAGTACTTGATATGGCAGGTGTGGATACTGAGGTGTTCGACGGATTTGATATCGACATGGATGATGATACCGGCGAATATGAAGTACAGCTCGTCACCGAAAGCAGAATCAAGGCACAGATGCTTGAGATGATCGAAGGGACCGGGGCGGGGGACGCAATCCGCACAGGCATCTTCTATATATCCGACAGGGATGTGATCCAGGCGTTGAAAGATGCCCTGGACCGCGGTGTTGAAGTGCAGATGGTGCTGGATGTGAATCAGGATGCCTTCGGCAATGAAAAGATAGGGATTCCGAACAAGCCCGTGGCCGCTGAGCTGATGGATCATGATCATCCGCCTGAAATCCGCTGGTATGAATCGCACGGGGAGCAGTATCATGCAAAATTCATGATAGCGGAGACTGATGAGGGCATCACCGTGACCGCCGGGACCACGAATTTTACAAGGCGCAACCTCGATGACTACAACCTTGAGACGAACCTCGTCGTAACCGGAAGCAAAGATTCTGAAGTGATGCAGGAACTGACGGCATATTATGAGCGCATCTGGAATAACGAGGAGGGGACGTACACGTCCGATTATGAGGTGCACAGTGAAGATATATGGTGGAAGAATATTTTATACAGGATACAGGAAAATCTGGGCACATCAACTTTTTAATTGGATGTTTACACCGGTAACCCGGGGGTAAAAGATAGTATGAAAGATGTGACAAATTTTTATAGGAGGCGTAAAAAATGAGAAGTATTATATATATTATCGGTCTTATTGTCGTCATTGCAGCAGTACTATCCTTAATTGGGCTGATATAATTGAGCGTTCCCAACCGAAAAATGAAGATGAAATCAAAAACCACGCATGGCTTTCATGCGTGGTATAAAAATGCCTTTTTTAACCCTCGAGTGTGAATTCATATTTCACTTCGCCGGCTTCTTCCCCCTCTTCATAAGTCCTTTCGACAAACGTTACCTTATCCGACTGATCGATTAATATGACGGTCGAGCACCTTGTGCCGTATTTATCCATATTGATGAAGAGCGGGGATAACTCCCGTTCAAGCGCTTTTGAAAGGCCGGTGTCCGGCAATCCTGAATCTGCGGTCTCGTCATCCCGGAGCAGTCTGAACAGTGCTTCGATATCCGCATCCCGATCTTCCATAACGGACTTCAGACCGTCCCTGCCCTTGACGACTTTCGGCCACGGCGTGTCGAGATGGTGGTTGGAAAGACCGTGCACCCCGTCTTCGACCCGGACGACTTCGTTGTCATAATTATTCAAGTAGTATAAACCATCCTTATTGCCGACGAGCAGGTTGAAGCCGGCGTAATCTCCGCCTTCTTCTGCGACTTTCTTCAAATATTCCTCCGGCTGATCATCGCCGGTCAAAAATTCCCTGACCAGGTGTCCGCGTGACTTTGAATGGGTGGAGAGGAGTTCTTTAGTGTTCCGGACATTGGTGAGTGCGGAAAACCTGCCATCCTTTGTGATGCCGAGCCATGTGCCCATGCCCCGGAGGTCGCGCCCGCCGAGCAGATTGGGGTGATCCTCCCAGAAATGCGCCGCTTCCGTCGGACGGCTGTACTCCTCATCACGGTTTGCCGCCATGACGAGCTTGTATCTGCTGTGGCTGTTCAGCTGGAAATTGATCAAACACATGGAATCAGTCCTATCGGGTTATAAGTTTACATACCATTATACTGGAAAATAGATAGTGGCTCCAGTGTGTACTTGAAAAGATCAGAGAGATAAGAAAATGTTGAGAAAAAGACTTTAAATGCTTACGATAGTAATTAAGGGAAAATTGAGTGAAGGGGAGTTTTGATTATGGCGAAGATAACAAAAAAAGATAATGCAGAATTTAAGCGTTCATTGAAGAATGCTAAAAATGAAGAAGACATACAAGCGGCATATAAAAGAATTTTTCATAAACGATTTGTTAGTGGGGACCCAAAAGCTATAATTAATAATCAATTTGGTAGTGATGGTTATTTACATACTCATGGATTAGTCCTAACGTTGAGAATGTTAATGGAATTTAAAAGTGGGACCTCACTCACCGACGTTTCTACAAGAGCAAGGATCATTGCACAGGTTCTATACTATTTAAAAAGATTTGAAATTCATGGTGATGAGTTACCTAATGTTATATTTAGTGGTGATGAAGAAGAAATGTTTGTTGTATATGCTCCAGTACTTTATCACTATTTAAAAGAGGATTATAACTGGGCTATTGCACCGAGTAATGCAGGTTTTGTAAATACCGACTTACTTCGAAAATTGATTGAGGATCCTAATCTCTCATCTTTTATATTTGATATTAGAACCCCTAATTTTGATATTAACGATGTTTTAAATGCAATTGATAGTTTGGTTATTAATGATGGTGTAGTATACAAAATTCGTGTGAATGAAGCAAATTTACGTGTGGTCTTTGAGGAATTTGTCAGGATGCTGTTCGCAGAGGATAGAAAAGTGAAGGTCGGTTTAGACCCCAAAAAACAACCTCATTTACTTGTACAAATTTTTATCCAATCAATCCTCGGGAATCCTGATATTTATCCAGTACCAAGAAAAAAGAACACACTTAAACTACCGGATGGCAACGAAGTAAAGCTAGATACAACAGCGTATAGTTCATTTTTCACAAGGTATGAACGGAAATATACTATAGAAGAAAAAGATACGATAAAAGCGATTGCTGATCAGTTGATTGAAGAAACTGAAAGACGATACAGTGGTGATTTTTGGACACCGACAGTCTGGGCAGATAAGGCACATACCTTGATTGAACAACAGTTGGGTAAAAATTGGCGTAATGAGTATGTCGTGTGGGATCCAGCATGCGGCACTAAAAATTTAACACGTGACTATCAATTTAAAGAATTATATTCATCAACATTGTTCCAAGAAGAATTGAATATGGCGGATGCTTACAATAGAGATAGTATATCGTTTCAATATGACTTTTTAAATGATGATATAGATATTAAACCAGATTTAAACCTATTTGATTTAAAGATGCCAAAAGAATTATTCCAAGCTCTACAAAATGATAAGCCCATAGTGTTCTTTGCCAATCCTCCTTATGCAACCGCCAATGATGCCGGCGCAAAAGGCACTTCAAAACAAGGAACAGCAAAAACTCGAATTAATGAAATAATGAAAGAGGATAAATTAGGTTCAGCCTCACAACAACTTTATGCACAATTTTTTTACAGAATATTAAAATTAAAAAAAGATTTCAAGCTTTCCAATGTTCATATTGCATTTTTTAGTAAACCAACATTTCTAAATGGGGGCTCTTATTGGGAAAAATTTAATCAAAGGTTGTTTGAGCAATTTAAATTTAAAGATGGTATGTTACTTAAATCTGGGGAGTTCTCTGATGTAACTGATATTTGGGCTGTAACTTTTAGTATATATAGTGCTCGAAGCATGTCGGTAGAGGATTTTGAAAGAGAATTCAAAATGTCAGTAGAGCATTTAACTCCGGAAGGAATTAAAAAAATCGGTAATAAAACTATAAGAATGGTAGGACAGGAAGATTTTTTATCAGAATGGTTAAGAGAACCAACTAAAGGCCGACGAGATTATAAGGCTGCTCCTTATCCACAGTTTAGTTCAATTTTTAACGTTAACGAATCTAAAGCTCATAGAGGTAAGTTACTCAGTGATGCTTTCGGATATTTTGTTAATGTAGCCAATAATGTCTATAATTCACAAAGAGATGTAGTTATATACAGTGGTTCAGCTTATAAAGCAAATGGAGTATCTATTACAAAAGATAATTTTGAGCGTGTTGCTGTAACATTTGCTTCACGTAAATCTGTCACTCATAATTGGTTGAATGACAATGATAACTTTAAAACTCCTCATGAGGTGGAGATGAGAACTCCCGCTTGGTCTGATTTCGTTAATGATTGTATTATTTATTCATTGTTTAATATTACTGCGAGTTATCAATCATCCCAAGCAGAAGTTTTATATAATGGTGATTTTTACGAAATAAAAAACGAAATGTTTTATATGAGTAAAGATCGTATTAAGAAGTTAGCGCAAGATCGATACCTTAATGAGATTGAAGAGCAATTGAGATTTCAACATGAAGAGCGATATGTATATTCTTTAATAAATGATAGAAAGTTATCACCAGAAGCTCAAAGAGTTTACGATGAGGCTGTAAAACTAACAGAAAAAGCATTTGATTATAGAGATATAGTGAATCTTGAACACCCAGAATGGAACGTAAAACGTTGGGATGCAGGTTTTTATCAAACATATAAAATAATTAACAAGTATAAAATCATAGGATGGAATGAATTTAGAGAATTATTCAAAGAACTTGAAAGAAAAATCGAAAGGAAAGTATATAAGTTTGGAATGTTAATAGAATAAAAATAGGAACTTTATCTAATATATAAAATTCACTTATATGAAGGTAAAAAATAAGGGCACCTCAATAGATTAACTTGAGGTGCCCTTATAGATAAATTAGGCTATTAATTAACTCGAAAAAACAGAGTTTATATCATTAAAAGAATCTATAAATAGTTCTGTTTTAAGAGTGTCTAGTCTTTATTTGAAAGTCTTATGGACGGAAGCATCGAAGATCTCTTCGACCGCCTTATCGAGTGAAGTGTTGAAATCATCGTCCGATAAGTCCGCTTTCAGGTCGGAAGCAAGCGCCCTTGAGAAGCTTGCGATCAGGCCCTCGTTCTCTTTAAGCTTATCGTTCGCCTGACGGCGTGTATATCCGCCGGAAAGTGCAACGACCCTGATGACCTGCGGGTGGTCGATCAGTTCCTTGTAGAAGTTCGCCTTCGTCGGGATGGTCAGCTTCAGCATCACGTACTCATCGTCGTTCAGTTCATTCAGGTGGTTCATGATTTCATTTTTGAGGATCCTTTCGATCTCTTCCTTGTCCTCGGCATGAATGCTGACTTCAGGTTCGATGATCGGTACGAGGCCGGACTGTGTGATGCGCTTGCCGACTTCGAACTGCTGGTCGACGACGGCCTTGATGCCGGACTCATTCGCCTCAAGGATATTGGAGCGCATCTTCGTGCCGAACATGCCACGTTCAACCGCACGGCGGAGCAGATCGTCAAGGTCAGGCATCGGCTTCATCAGCTGTGCGCCGTTTTCCACATCGGCAAGGCCCTTGTCCACTTTGACGAACGGGACGATGCCTTTCTCTGCGAGGTAGTCACCTGTGTATTTGCCCTCGATTTTACGATCCATCGTCTGTTCGAAAAGAATCGCCCCGAGAATCCTGTCTTTGTTGAAAGAAGGTGAAGTGATGATGCGGGAGCGCATCTCATGGACCAAATCAAACATTTCCTCGTCGCTTGAATACTGGTCCTCATCCACGCCGTAAGCTTTCAGAGCTTTTGGAGTACTGCCGCCGCTCTGGTCGAGCGCTGCGATAAATCCGTCATCATTTTTCATTCTGTTGAACTGTTCCTGATTCACTTATAATCACTCCTAAATTTTTTCTCTTCACTTATCATTATGCTAAATAAACACAATTCATGCAATGATTTAATGGGCCCGGGCCTTTACAGAGGCTGGGCGCTGCAAATGCATGGCCGGTGGAGCATCTTACATCGATGATTCCGATGTGAAAATCCCCGTATTCTATCATTTACCCGGAATGTTATAATTTTAATGAATTTTTTCTTTTATTTTTGAGGATACAGTGATTAATGAAGGTGCCGGTGGCAGGACAGGTGGAATCTATTGCTCACTGGGGAGACTGAATGAGCGATGGGGCGGTTCTATCGCTCACCGGGGAGACTGAATGAGCGATGGGGACGTTCTGTCACTCACCGGGAAGATTGAATGAGCGAGGGGGAGGTTCTACCGCTCACTGGGAAGTTTATTACAGAAATCGGGTGATCACATGGACTTAACAATCAGGAAAGTGACTGTGGAAGATGCAGAAAGAATCGCGGAAATCTGCAGGACGGGCTGGCTGGATACAGTGGAAGATATATTTTCGGACACTTATAAGCGTAAGACCGTGGAATTCTGGTATACGCCCGGGAAAGTAGAACAGGATATCAAGAAAGGCCACTATTCATATGTCGCCGAAGCCGGAGGGGAAGTCGCCGGCGTGATCGGCGGCGGTATGACCGGCAGCACTGTAAATGAAATATTCGTCTTCTACGTTGACGGCAGGTTTAGATATATGAGTATTGGAAAGAAGCTGCTCGAGACTTTCACCGAACATTTCAGGAATAAAGGGGCACGTCAGCAGTGGGCGTCCGTCCAGGAGGGGAATACACTCGGCCTGCCATTTTATGAGGCGCAGGGTTTCCAGTGCGAAGGGGTGAAGGAGACGCGGACCGGCACCGGGGAAGTGCAGCGATCACTCAGGATGAAGCGGGAGATCGGTTGATGGTGAAGGAGTTCCCATCGGCCAAGTGGGATTTCGTTTGACCGATAGAACGCTCCCATCGGCCAAGTGGGCTTTCGTTTGACCGATAGAACACGTCTACCGGCCAAGTGGGATTTCGTTTGACCGATAGAAAGCTCCCATCGACCAAGTGGGATTTCGTTTGACCGATAGAACACGTCTACCGGCCAAGTGGGATTTCGTTTGACCGATAGAACACGCCCATCGACCAAGTGGGATTTCGTTTGACCGATAGAACACGTCTACCGGCCAAGTGGGGTTTCGTTTGCCCGATAGAACGCTCCCATCGGCCAAATGGGGCTTTGTTTGCCCGATAGAACACGCCCATCGGCCAAGTGGTATTTCGTTTGACCGATAGAACGCTCCTACCGGCCAATTGACACTCCCATCGCCCGATAATCACCACCCCCTCCCACAATAATTTGCTAAAATAACGATATATGAATAATTCACTTCTTACGATGGATGCAGAGTGGTTACGGGATGCCTTTTCATGTAATTTAAATTATAATGAAGGCATGCAGAATGACGTGTGTCTACTAAACTGGAGGATGTAAATGATGTCAACGACTAGAATATTCGGCCATCGGGGCGCCAAGGGCCATTATCCCGAAAATACGATGCTCGGTTTCAATAAAGCCTTTGAAATGGGTGCGGACGGCATTGAAATCGATGTCCACCTGACTAAAGATAAAAAGCTCGTCGTGATTCATGATGAAAGTCTGGACCGCACGACAACCGACAGGGGGCTCGTCAAGGACTGGAAGATCTTCGACCTGAAAAACGTTAAAACAGGCGTGAAATTCAAAAATATGTCGAAATATAATATGACATGGGATAAGGAAAGGATTCCGGAATTGTTCGAAGTGCTTGCACTTTTCGCCACGGAAAACACCGTCATCAACATCGAGCTGAAAACGGATGTATATGATTATAAAGGAATAGAAAGGGAAGTGCATCACACTGTTGCGACGCGGGGCATGCTCGACAGGGTGGTTTTTTCCTCATTCAATATGGATACTCTCGACCGTCTGAAAAAGCATGATCCGAATGTGAGGATCGCCTACCTGGTCAATGAACTTCCCGAGAACTATGAGAAGCTGATGGAAGATCATGACTTCGAAGCGTACCACTTAAGAGTGGACTCGGCACTCAAAAATATGGATATCATGAAGGAGAAGGGAATCTTCTTCAGAATCTGGACGGTGAACGAAAGGGACCATATCAAGCAGCTGATCGATGCGGGTGTCCGTGGAATCATCACTGATTATCCGGATCTCGCACTCACTCTTCTGGACGATTAAAAGACCGCCATCCACAAAAGGATGGCGGTCTTCATATTTAGAGGCTCCAGTAATGGTAGCCTTTTTCTTTGCATTCGTTTCTGTCCAGTGTGCCTTTCACATCCACGATCACTCTCTGATTGTTCCTGAACAGGCCGCTCAAGCTGTCCAGATCGAAATCCTTCAAGTATTCCTCATGGGGAACTGTCAGCACCACGCAGTCAAGGTCCTTCAGATCTTCGTCACTGACGAGCTCTATACCTAGATCGCGCTTGACCGCTTCCGGCACCGCCACGGGATCGTGTACAAGGACATTGACGCCGTAATCTTCAAGCTCATCGATGATATCGGTCACTTTAGTGTTCCGTACGTCGGATACATTCTCCTTGAAAGTCAGGCCGAGCACGGCTACTCGTGCATCCGCGACCTGCTGGCCGGCTTTGATCATCTGTTTGATGATGTTGCCTGCGATATATTTACCCATATCGTCATTCACTTTCCTGCCCGAGAGGATGATCTGTGAATGATAGCCCAGCTGTTCCGCCTTGTAGGTGAAATAGTACGGGTCCACACCGATGCAGTGGCCGCCGACAAGCCCCGGCGTGAACTTCAGGAAGTTCCACTTCGTGCCGGCCGCTTCAAGCACTGCATTCGTATCGATGTCCATCTTATTGAAGACCATCGAGAGTTCATTCATGAAAGCGATGTTGATATCCCTCTGCGAGTTTTCGATCACTTTTGAAGCTTCGGCCACTTTGATGCTCTCTGCTTCATGCACTCCGGCTTCAATGATTGAGCTGTAGACGTCTGAGACTTCCTTCAGCGCTTCCTCATCGGAGCCCGAGACGACTTTGACGATGCGGGTCAGTGTATTCACCCTGTCACCCGGATTGATGCGCTCCGGGGAATAGCCGACTTTGAAATCCTCGCCAAACTTCAGGCCGGACAATTCCTCGAGTATCGGGATGCATATCTCCTCGGTCGTCCCCGGGTAGACCGTGGATTCGTATACGACGATCGAACCTTTCGTGAGGTTCCTTCCGACCGTTTCACTCGCACCGATCACAGGCTTCAGATCCGGTGTCTTATCCGTATTGATCGGTGTCGGCACCGAGACGATGAAGAACTTCGACTGTCCGATGTCCGCCTCATCACTTGTAAACTGCATCGTCGTATTCCGGATCGCTTCATCTCCGACCTCATCCGTCACGTCCGTCCCGCCCAAATACTGGTCCAATTTTTCCTGATTGACGTCATAACCGATCACATCATATTTCTTTGCGAACTCAACAGCAAGCGGCAGGCCGACATACCCCAGCCCGATGATGGCCATCGATGCTTCCTTTGCCTGCAGTTTTTCAAATAAACTCATACCATCTCTACCTTCCTTGATCCACTTTTTCAAACGTGGAAAATCTATCTTAGTCATTATACAATCAATAATGTTTCCATGCACTACATCTACCCTAAAAAGTAGAATAATAAAAGAGCCTGTGATAAAATTAGTGAATGCAATTTATGAGATTAAATTTGAAAAATATATGATATAAATGGAACGATCAGGCTGTATATCAGTGTTCAGTAAAGACTGGGAGTGTAAAGTTTTATGGATATTGCAGTAATTGGTACAGGCTATGTCGGCCTGGTGACCGGGGCGTGTCTTGCCGAGGTCGGCAACCGGGTGACATGCATCGACATCGATGAAGAGAAAGTGGCAACATTGAAGCAGGGCATCAGTCCGATATACGAGGCGGGGCTTGAGGAACTGCTCCGGGAGAACATTTCCAGATCACGCCTGGATTTCACGACGGATTATGAAGAGGGGCTCGCCGGGAAGGACATCGTCTACATCGCAGTCGGCACCCCGCAGAACGACGACGGGTCCGCAGATCTGACCGCCGTCGAAGCAGTCTGCCGCTCACTGTCAAGACACCTTACACAGGATGTTATCATCGTGACGAAAAGCACGGTGCCGGTCGGGACGAACGAATACATCAAAGCACTGATCGAGGAGAATTTGGAAGGTGATGTGACAATAAACATCGCCTCCAACCCGGAATTTTTAAGGCAGGGTTCCGCCGTCCATGATACATTCAACGGGGACCGCATCGTCATCGGTGCCGATTCACCGGAAGTGCTGGATGTGCTCGAGACAGTCAATGCAGGCTTCAACCTGCCCATCGTCAGGACGAATCTCCGCAGTGCGGAAATGATCAAATATGCATCCAACGCATTCCTCGCGACGAAAATCAGCTTCATCAACGAGATGGCGAACCTTTCCGAACGGATCGGGGCGAACATCGACGATGTGTCAAGAGGCATGGGGATGGACCGGAGGATAGGCGAGGCATTCCTGAACGCCGGCATCGGGTACGGCGGCTCATGTTTCCCGAAAGATACGCGTGCAATCATTTCGGTGGCACAGGAAGCTTCATATGATATGCAGATCCTTGAAAACGTCGTCGACTCCAATGAACGCCAGAGGGGCATCATCGTCGACAAAGTCATGGACCGCTTCCAGTCGATCAAAGGCAAAAAGGTCGCCGTCCTCGGCCTCGCCTTCAAGCCGAACACGGATGATGTCCGTGAGGCGCCATCGATATCGGTCATCGAAAAGCTGCTCGATGAAGGTGCCGAAGTGCACACGTTCGATCCTGCAGCCATGGAAAATGCCCGCAAAGTGCTGCCGGAAGGTGTGCATTACACGGACAGCATCGAAGCGGCCGTAAAGAATGCGGAGATTGCGATCATACTGACCGAATGGAAGGAAATAAAGGAATTCCCGATTGAAAAGTATGAATCACTGATGGAGAATCCGGTGGTCTTCGACGGCAGGAACTGCTTTACGCTCGCAGAAGTCGAAAAGACCGGTGTGGAATACCACTCCATCGGCCGTCCGTCCATTGGAAATTAAGCCCGAAAGCCGACGTCGCTGTCGGCTTTTTTTATTAGGACTCTCCTCTGGCGGGCAGGCGTTTATTTGTATACTGGACGTGCTGTGATATAATACACGAGGTGAAATATCGGATTTTCCGGGAAGGCTTGAACATTTATGGAGAAGAAGAAAATACTGTTTTTCATATACCGGATGGGCGGCGGCGGTGCGGCACGGACGCTTTTGAACATCATCAACAACATCGACCGGATGAAGTTTACACCCCTTCTTGTGACGCTCGACCGTGAAGGCGGGTATGAGGAGTATGTGGCTGCGGATGTCCCCTTCATAAAGCTTGAGACGAAGCGGCTCCGGGGTGCCGTGACCCGGCTTTCGGAAGTGATCAGGGAAGAGCGTCCCGACATCGTCTTCAGCACGATACCGAATTACAACATCACGGCCCTTCTTGCGACGATACTCTCACGCACGCCGGCCGTCAATGTGGTGAGGGAGGCGGCCTACCTCGGCGGCACGGCGAAGGAGGATGCCAAACTGCGCTTTGCAGGATTCCTTTACAGGCGTGCCTCCCGGGTGATCGCGCTGTCAGAAGGCGTGAAAGACAATATTATTAAGCGATATAAAGTGAATTCTGATAAAATTGATATTATATATAATCCGGTGGACGTGGAAGGCATCCAGGCGCTGATGGCTCAGGATGATATTGATCCCGGGCATCAGGCGGTCTTCCAGGGCGGCGGCAAAGTCATCATCACCGCGGGACGCTTCCACCACGATAAAGACCAGAAGACATTGCTCAGAGCATTCAAGTCGGTGCAGGAAGAAATGCCGGGCACCCGGCTGATGATACTCGGCGAAGGTGAGCTTGAGGCTGAACTGAAGCAGCTGGCAGAAGACCTGGGAATAGCGGATGCCGTCCATTTTACGGGCTTCCGGCGCAACCCCTATGCCTACTTCGCGCAGTCGGACCTGTTCGTATTATCCTCCGTCCGGGAAGGCTTCGGCCATGTGCTGACCGAAGCGCTCGCAACAGGCACACCGGTCGTCTCCGCAAAAGCGCACCCCGGGGCCGGGGAAGTGCTGGATGGCGGAGAATACGGGCTGATGTGCGAACCCTCCGATCCAGAGGCTCTTGCGGCAGGCATTTCATATATGCTGAAGCTGGATGAGGAGAAAAGACAGGCCATCATCGAAAAAGGGCTCCGGCGCGCCGGGATGTTCCATGCAGAAAAAATCGTGAAGCAGTACGAGCGGATGTTTACGGACGTACTGAAAAAAACTTGAAAAACAGGAGAGTCATTATGGAAAGAAAAAAAAGCGTGATACATATGACGACCGTCCATCACCCTTATGATCCGAGGATCTACCATAAGCAGTGCAAATCACTCCAGGCGGCCGGGTTCGACGTCACACTGATCGCAAGGCGCGATCCGAAGCGGAATGAGGCGGATAAAACCATCCCCCACATTATGCTGAAGACGTATAAGTCGAGGCTCGCCCGCATGGTCTTCGGCACTTATGATGCGTACAGGCAGGCGAAATCCATGGATGCGGACATCATCACTTTCCACGATCCGGAGCTGATGCCTGCAGCATGGGCCCTCAAGAAGAAAGGGCATACGGTCATCTATGACATCCATGAAGATTACATCACAAGCATCATGCAGAAGGATTACTTGAGTGAGCCCGTCAAAAGGTTCGCCGCTTCCGGATATAAATTGATGGAGAAGTTCTTCACCAGGGGCATGGGTCTGTCGCTCGCGGAGAAATACTACGAAGAGCGGTACCCTGACGGCGTGTGGATACTGAACTATCCGACGGTGAATGAAAAATTCCTCCGAAACGCGCGCACCGGGCCGGCAGAGGACCGGGTGCTCTACACCGGGAACGTCTCGCATGTCAGGGGCGCACTGCAGCATGCGAAGCTGCCGGTGCTGGATCCGGACATCGAAGTGCACTTTGTCGGCAAATGCCCGGGTGAACTTGCCGAAGAGATGTATGAAGTGGCGGGCAGTGCATCCGGCAGGCTCCATATAGAAGGCATCGACAGCTTCATTGAAAAGGAAGTCATCGAGGAAAGGTACCTTGAGCGGAACTGGCTTGCGGGCATCGCGCTGTTCCCGCCGACGGAGCATTACAAAAAGAAGGAACTCACGAAATTCTTCGAATATATGAATGCAGGACTCCCCGTCATCTGTTCCGATTTCCCGGTATGGCAGGCGTTTATTGAAAAATATGAATGCGGCATAGCGGTCGATCCGGAAGATGACGCGGCGATTAAACGTGCACTCGATTATTTGCGCGAACATCCGGATGAGGCCGCCCGCATGGGTGAAAACGGGAAAAGGGCCGTGATGGAGGAACTGAACTGGGAGACCCAGGAAAGGAAGCTCGTACGCTGGTACGATGCGCTCGGAGGGTCCGAGAGGGAACAGGAGGCATGAAATGATGAATCAGGACATACCGACGGTGTCGGTGATCACACCTGCATATAATGCGGAACGATTCATAAAAGAAACGATACAGTCCGTCCTCGACCAGACATATTCCGACTGGGAGATGATCATCGTGGATGATCAGTCCAAGGACAAGACGGTTGAATATATAAAAGAGGTGCAGGCGGAAGACGACCGCATCCGGCTGGTGGAGCTCGAGGAGAACTCCGGCTCAGCAGTGGCAAGGAACACCGCCATCGAAAATGCGAGGGGGCGCTATATCGCCTTTCTCGACAGCGATGACAGCTGGACGCCTGAAAAGCTCGAACGCCAGCTCAGATTCATGAAGGATAAGGATATCGCGTTTTCATTCACAGCATATGTACGCACGCTGGAAGACGGCACGGAGACGGATTACATTTCAAGGACGCCCGCGACGGTGGACTGGGATGCACTGATGAAGCGCTGTGTCATCGGCTGCCTCACCGTCATGCTCGACCGGGAAAAGACGGGGGATGTGAAGATGGTGGATATCCGCACGCGTCAGGACTATGCATTGTGGCTCGAACTGACACGCCGCGGGTTCACGGCCCACGGCCTTGCGGATGTGCTCGCAAAGTACAGGGTCGTCGGCGATTCCATCTCAAGCAACAAATGGAAAGCGGCAAAGCGCAACTGGTATGTATTCAGGCATATCGAATCCCAGAGCCTCCCGAAGACGCTGTGGTATTTCGGCCATTATGCAGTGATTGCCGTGAAAGACTTGATCGATTACAAAATTGCTTTGAACAGAGGTCCGGGAAATAAAAACCCCGGACGCGAGTAAACTAGGCGGTGTCATTTTAAATCATGAAAACTTATTTGAAGGAAATGCTGAGTCGTAAAGACTTGCTATATTATCTTGTGAGGTCCGGCCTGAAGGCGGAGCACCGCAACAGCTATCTCGGCTATTTGTGGTGGCTGCTCGATCCGCTCCTGAACGTATTGGTCTTTTATTTTCTCATTGTCGTCATATTGGATCGCGGAGGCACCGAAGACTTTCCATTATTTCTCGTTATTGGTCTGATTGTTTGGCGTTGTATCAGTGCAACACTGGGGTCTTCATCCGGGTCAATCATGCGGTACAGCTCGATTGTAAGCCAGGTGTATCTACCGAAATCGTTGTTCCCCATATCATTCACGCTGACCCAACTGTTCAACTTTGCTTTCGGATTCGTGGTTATTGCGGCGTTCCTCGCGTGGTTCCGTGTAATGCCGGGATGGGAAGTTATCTTCCTGCCGCTGCTGATCATCATACAAACGATATTTTTGCTCGCCATCGGAATGATTCTGGCGTATGTCACTGTGTTTGTAAGAGATCTTGAGAATGTTTTGCAATATGTCACAAGAGTATTATTCTATGCATCTCCAATCATCTGGGAAGGCGGCAGGCTACCACCGGAATACGGCTGGGCGGTCACTTATAACCCGATTGCAGTCATCGTCACATCCTACAGGGACATATTGATGTATGGCAATCTGCCAAACTTTTTAGGGCTTGGAATCATTTTGGCTGCATCCATTGTAATAATCGTATTCATGCTGTGGTATTACAGTCAAAACGAACATAAAATCATCAAGTCACTATAGTCGTATTATAAGCGAATATATTTATAAAGAGGGTTTTTGAATTGACTTCAAACGAAGATTCAAAACTGATAAAAGATGGGGCTCCCACAGGAGAAAAAAGAAAAACAATCGTGGACTCGAAAGACGTCGGTGTGACGTTCTTTTCAGGGAACCACGCAGCAGATTTAAAATCCAGAATCCTGGAATTTTTTCGTGATTGGAAGCTTCCAGAAAGAGCATTGGTCCAACCATTGAAAGATATCACCTTTGAAGGCTATGAAGGAGAAATCCTCGGCATCATCGGTTCAAACGGTGCAGGGAAATCCACCCTTTCAAGAATCATTTCCGGCATACTTCAGGAAGACTACGGGGTTATGGAAGTGAAAGGCAAAGTCACTGCACTGTTTTCCTTTGGTATGGGGTTCAATCCGGAACTGCCGGGTAAGGAGAATGTCTATCTGAATGGCATGATGCTTGGCATCGATAAGAAGGAAATCGATAAATATATACAGGATATAAAAGACTTCTCGGATCTCGGCGACTTCTTCGAGCAGCCAATGAAATACTATTCCAGCGGCATGAAGTCGAGGCTCGGCTTCAGTGTCGCTGCAAATTTGCATCCAGAAATACTCATACTGGATGAGGCATTGAACACGGGGGATGCCAAATTTTCACAAAAAGCTTCAGTGAAGATGAAATCACTCGTCAAAGAAGCGAAAATGGTCATCCTGGTCACGCACAGTCTCGGATATGCACAGAACAATTGTGACCGTGTGATGTGGCTGGATGGTGGTACAGTCCGGGAAATCGGTGATCCAAAAACTGTAATCGCGAATTATCGTGCCACTGTACCGAAAAGGCCACAGAGAAAAAAACGAGGCAAGCTTGAGCTGAGGAAGACCGAAACGGAAATGAAGGACAATGTCGTCATCCGGGCAAAAGATGTCGGTGTGAAGTATAAGCTCACAACCGGTGACTTCTGGGCTTTGAAAGATGTGAATTTCGAAGTCCGGGAAGGCGAGGTCGTCGGCATCATCGGCCACAATGGAGCGGGTAAAAGTACACTCTGCAAGGCGCTCACCAAAATACTCCGTCCAGATGAAGGAGAACTCGAATTGTATGGTGAAACATCTGCTTTACTCGGCTATGGCACCGGCTTCAACCCGCATCTTACTGGTGAAGATAATATTTATTTGAATGCCTTGCTGCTTGGTATACCAAAATGGCGTGTCGATGAGAAGTTTGATAAAATCATTGAGTTTACGGGTCTTGGCGACAAAGTCAAAAAGCCAGTGAAGGATCTATCCAGCGGGCAAAAGGCCCGCCTCGGATTCAGCATCGCTGCAAACCTGCAGCCGGACATCTTCATCGTTGACGAAGCGTTGTCGACAGGCGACCTCGCGTTCCAGCAGAAGGCGAGTGAACGCATCCAAGAGATGATGAGCCGTGCGAAAGTCGTCATCATCGTCTCGCATAGCCTCGCCTTCATAGAGAAGATATGCACGCGCGGCATCTGGATGGAGCAGGGCAGGGTGATGTATGACGGCACTGCAGAGGAAGCGGTGTACAAGTACAAGGAAGCCCAGGGCCTCCTGAAGCCGCCCGTACAGAAGCGGCAGAGACAGGGAAGACAAGGGCAGCGAAGACGTGCCGCAAATGGCAGACAGAACCAAAAGGCCGTGAACCAGAAACCGGGTGCCGGCAACCAGAACGCAAAGCAGGCGCAAAATAAAGCGACGACCCAAAAATGATATATGAAGGTGGTGCCTTGAATGCTCAAGAAAATAATATCGAAGCCGGTGGACTGGCTTGTCTACTCGATGCTTGACGAGAAGCAGCGCAAAAAAATCGGTGATGCACTTTCGAAAAAGCAGAAAGAGAAGATTGTACGCCTGCTGAACGGGAAGAAATTCCAGCAGAGAAAACAACTGAAAGCGCTGAAGCACCATCTTTATAATCTGGGGTTTACGGAAAAAGCCCTGAGTGATATGGATGACTTCCTGGACCGGACGGATAATGGTGAAATCAGAAGACTCATCTCCTGGGAGATGAGTCTCTGGCATGCCAACAGGAATGATCTGGAAGGTGCAAAGGCTGCGGTCAAATATCTGCCCTTGGCTACAGAAGGCGAGGACAGCCCGGATCAGCAGAGAAGGATCGTCATCGTCTCAGCGGAGTGCTTCGACCGTCTGTCGCACAGGGAGCATGCACAGGAACTCCTGCAGAAGCAGCTGGATAAAGCACCGCACCCCGACCTGTATCTCGCGATGGCGAACCTCGAGGAAGACCTCGAAAAAAGGATGGAATTCATCAATAAGGCTTTCCTGATGTATGACCTCGCGCCGATCGGCTTCAACACAGGCTTCGACAGTGCGACTTATGACGATCTCATCACGATGCCTGCTGATGGGACAGTGGACGTGGGGCCGAAAGTTTCCGTAATCCTCCCGGCCTACAAAGCAGAAACCGGCATCCGGGTCGCCATCGAATCCATTCTGGCGCAGTCATGGCGGAACCTGGAACTGCTGGTCGTCGATGACTGCAGCCCGGATGCGACAGTGGAGACGGTGAAGGAATACGTCAATAAAGATCCGAGGGTCCGGCTGCTGTCGACACCGAAGAACAGCGGGCCGTATGTTGCAAGGAATATCGCAATGAAGGAGGCCAAGGGTGAGTTCATCACCATCAATGATGCGGATGACTGGTCCCACAGGCAAAAGATCGAAACACAGGTCCGGCATCTGATGGACAACCCGAAAGTGATCGCGAACACTTCCGAGCATGCACGCCTCACTGAAGAATTGAAACTGTACCGGAGGGGCACCCCCGGGAAATATATATTCCCGAACATGTCTTCAATCATGTTCAGGAAAAAAGAAGTGCTCGACAGGATCGGCTACTGGGACAGTGTGCGTTTTGCTGCAGACGGTGAATTCAAGCGCCGTCTGATCAAAACGTTCGGCCAGAAGAGCTACGTCGACCTGAAATCGGGGCCGCTGTCGCTGCCGAGACAGTCCGTATCCTCACTGACCGGCAGTTCCGCATTCGGCTATGACGGCTTCTTCATGGGCGTCAGAAAAGAATATGTCGAGAGCCTTGAGCATCACCACGATACCGCAGATAACCTCTACTACCCTTATCCTCAGGCCGTACGGCCGTTCCCGGTGCCGGAACCGATGTGGCCGGAACGGGAGCAGAAGGCGGACGGCTACAGGGAATTCGATGTCGTCCTTGCAGGGGACTTCAGGCAGAACAGCACTTATCATATATATAAGATCAACGCGTTGAAGAAGCAGCACAGCCGCATCGGCCTGGTGCAGCTGTATGAATATAACCTGGACATCGAAGGCGGCATGCAGCATGACCTGCGCAGTATGCTCGGCGGGGAGGATCTCCAGGTGCTCGTCTACGGCGAGAAGATCAAAGCAAAAGAGCTGATCATTACAGGTCCCGGCGTACTCACGGTCTGGCAGAAATACCGGCCGGAAATCCGGGCAGATAAGCTCACGGCGGAAAATCTGGAAAAACTTGAGCCGCAGGAGCTGGAAACAGTCCAGCAGCGTCTGGAAGAATACTTTGGCATGAGGGCGGAGGGTATGTCGCATGATTGAAAATGAACAGCTCACGGCTGAACTGCAGGCAGCCCGTGCAAGGCTCGCGAGGAGCGAAGCGGACAAAGCCGAATCATATCAGGCGCTTGCAGCAGCAGAAGCTGAATTCCGGAATGCTGAAAAGTTCATCGGGAATGCAAAGAGTCTGCCGCAAAGCGTGAAAGGATTCATCCGTGCGGCGGGCGGATATGCACTCGGCAGGCGGAACCGCAAGCAATTATACAGCCCGGCCTACCGGCAAAAAGACGCCCGCAACAAACTCAAGCCCTATATTTATCATCTGTACGATCTCGGCTTTACGGAGAAAGCACTCCGTGACCTTGAAGCAGTGCATGAGACAGGGGACGGCAGCCTGAAAAGGGCGGCCGCCTGGGAACTCACTCTCTGGCACGCCAATAAACACACCGAAGCCGGCGCAAAGCGCGCTTTTGAATATTTGCCGGATGCCGTGAAGGGTGTAAAAGACGCTGATTTCCTGCGCCGTGCGGCGATCATCGCAGCGGAATGCGCAGACCGTGCAGGCAGCAGAGATGCTGCCGGGCAGATACTTGAGGCCGTAATCAATCAGAATCATCCGGATGTCCATCTTGCGATGGCGAACCTGGAAGATGATCTGGCCAAGCGGGCGGAGTGGATCAACAGGGCCATGGCCCTCTACGGACTCACTCCAATCCAATTCGACGGCAGTACGTATGAAGACCTCGCAGCAGAGACACCGCGTGAGACGGAAGGCCCGAAAGTCACCGTCATCATGCCGGCATACAATGCGGCGGAAGGCATCGCAACAGGGATTGAATCAATCCTGAACCAGACATGGCGCAATATCGAACTCATCATCGTGGACGACTGCAGCCCGGATGACACCAAAGCTGTCGTAAAAGAGTATGCGGAGAGGGACCCGAGGGTCAAACTGCACTCCACCCCGAAAAACAGCGGGCCGTATGTGGCAAGGAACATTGCATTGAAAGAGGCGACGGGTGAATTCGTCACCATCAATGATGCGGATGACTGGTCGCATCCCGAGAAGATCGAGATACAGGTGAGGCATCTGATGGACAACAGAGACGTGATCGCCAACACTTCGGCGCATGCAAGGCTGACCGAAGAATTGAAACTCCATAGAAGAGGGACACCCGGTACTTATATTTTTTCAAATATGTCATCATTGATGTTCAGAAGACGGCAGGTTTCAGAAAATATCGGTTACTGGGATACTGTGCGTTTCGCCGCGGACAGCGAGTATAAAAAGCGCATTGCAGCCGTATTCGGCAGTGAGGCAGTTGTGGATCTCGACAGCGGACCGCTGTCGTTCCCAAGGCAATCGTCGGGGTCGCTCACCGGCAGTTCCGCCTTCGGCTACAAAGGATTCCTTGCGGGCGTGCGGAAAGAATACGCAGAAGCCCACGGCCGTTTCCACAGGAAGGCTGATAAATTGGAACTGCACTACCCTTACAACCAGACGGAACGGAAGTACCCCGTACCGGAACCGATGTGGACCGAAAGGGAAGAGAAGCCGGATGGATACCGCCATTTTGATGTCGTGATCATTGCAGATTTCAGGATGGCCGGCAGACATCACCAGGGGACGATCAAGGAAATCCAACTGAACAAACGGCGCGGGCTCCGCACCGGGCTCATCCAGATGGCCCATTACGATTTCAATATGCTGAAGAGTATTGATGAAAGCATCCGGCAGGTGATCGACGGCAGAGATGTACAGATGCTGGTATATGGGGAGCACATCAAAGCAGACGTACTGCTCATCAAACACCCCGGCGTATTTTTGGAACATCAGGCATTTACGCCCGTTGTAAAGGCGCGGGTTGTGCGCGGAGTGCTCGAGGAAAACTGCAGGCAGCTCAGGCAGTGCACACGTAATGCTTCAGAATATGCAGGCAAAGAGGTAAAATGGTATCCAGCAGATGCCTCAGTGCGTGAAGACATCAATGAAAAGCAGATCAGGCTCTCTGCGGAGAACTGGACGGATTACACATCCAAACTGGATGACTGGATCATATAAAAATCCCTTATAAATATGGTGGTGGAAAACATGGCGGATGAACGGAAGAAAGAGAAGCGGGCGCTCATCAGGGCATTGATGCAGGCGGAAGCTGAGATCAATAAGACGGAGCGGGAAAAAGAAGCGGCCGATAAACGGATCAAACAAATTAAAAGCAGCAGGACGTACCAGACGGCCGGACCTGTGAAAAAGTTCAGAACAGGTCAGGACGACGCGCAGGAAATCACCCTGCTCCGGGAAGAGCTGGATAAAGTCAAAAAAGAGCTTGAAGAGACGAAAGAAGCGCTGCATCTCTCAAAGCTTGACAGTCGTTCGATGAACAGCGTCAAAGTACGCCATTCCGTCAGGGAAATGAAGAATGATGCGCGCCTCCTCGATTACATAGAAGGCGCGGTCAGGGAGAAACGGCAGCATGATGAAAATTACATCGATGCGCTGACGTATGCCGCAAGGCTCTTCATGCATGAACGGGACGAGCTCAGGGAAGCGGTTTATTCGACGCTTCTTCAAGGGTTCAAGATCGAGGACATCCCGGAGTTCATGATGCGTGAAGCATTGACCGGCAGCCTGCAGCTGAAGCAGGCGGCTTCCTTCAGGGCTTCTCTGAACATGCGGATCAGGCAGCATCAGCTGACCGGAGGACTGCCTGAGTACGTACTCGATGATAAGCAGGCGGCCTATGCGTTCATTGATAAACTCGCAATCAGACGGCCGTGGACTTTGGATAAGACTTACAAAGCGGATGAACTGCCGCTTGAACCCCGGACAGTCGTGAAGCCGAGGGACGGCGCAGGGGCGAGGGGTGTGTACCTGATCCATGACTTTAATGATATAATCGACCTCAAGCGTGCGAGGGCGATCGACAGTAAAGAAGCCTTGACCGCGAGCATGAAGACAGACATTGAAAGCGGCTGGGTGGAAGAAGACGATTGGATGATGGAAGAACTCATCATGGAAGACAGAGAGAATAAAATCCCGGGAAGCGACATCAAGTTCTACTGCTTCTATGGCGAAGTCGGCCTGGTGCTTGAGATCAAACGATATCCCGAACTGAAATACTGCTGGTGGACGGCAGACGGCGAACGGGTGCATACGGGCAAGTATGACAACGACCCGTTCAAGGGTGCAGGTGTCAGCTGGGAAGAAATTGAAATGGCACAAAAAATCAGCAAAGAAATCCCGGCGCCGTTCATCAGAATCGACTTCCTGAGATCTGAAGACGGTCTTGTGTTCGGCGAATTTACGCCGAAACCCGGCAACTATGATGAGTTTGATACGGAGACAGATCAGTGGATGGGCGATATGTACCTTGAAGCAGAAGGCCGGTTGTTCCTGGATTTGATGGAGCAGAAGACGTTCGTTTTTTAAGAAATTGACCGGAAATGAGAATCTCCAATATTAAGGTCTCGGAAAGGGGCAAGATGATGTCTGAAGATTTTAAGAAGTACAGGAAGCTTGGAATGCGGACTAATTCCGCAAGTTTTAAAAGTTGGTATGATGCTGGATTATTACAAGAGATTGACGAAGATTTTCTTCTCGAAGCCAAAGCTTACTGGAGTGAAAAATCAAGTTTGAAACCGAGGACTGCGCTGCATCTTGCTTTTATGAATCTGACTGGGCGAAAAGATGTTCGATTGGTTCCCACAAATATAATGAACTATGAAGTACTCCCGGTCTTCAATGATTATAATCTGACGGAGTTTTACGGAGACAAAAATATATACGACCTGGTGATAAAGCCTCCGAACTCTGCAGTATCCGTTTTGAGGGCGATTAATGGAAAATACTTCAATCCCGGGTACGATCAAATCGATATCGAGGAAGCCTCCGGACTTCTGAGGGATGCGGGCACCAATATGATTATCAAGCCCAGCCGGAGCAACAATGGCACCGGTATTTCGAGACTCTCTTTTCAGGATGATAAGATTTTTATAGGTGATGAAGAGATAAGAATTGATGCACTACTGAAAAAATTTGGTGGTAATTTCATTGTCCAGGAAATGCTGAAACAACATCCGAATATGGCGGCACCGCACCCCGGTTCAGTCAATACAATCAGGATGGTGACATTCAGATGGAAGAACGAGATAAGGTACTTGCTGGCTTTTGCACGATTCGGCAGTGACGGTGATATCAGGGACAACGCAAATGTTGAAAGCAGTCCAAGGGTAGGCGTGAAGGATAATGGTGAATTTTTTGAATATGGAATTGGTCAAAGTGGGGAAAAGTTCACGGAACATCCGACGACCGGTTTCAAAATCGCGGACCTTCAGCCGATACCAAATTATGAGGAATTCAAACAATTTGTAAAAGACACCCATAAGAACTTCCTGCACCTAGATTTTGTGTCTTGGGATATCGCAGTCGGTGTTGACTGGAAGCCTGTCTTCATCGAAGCGAATTTTGCAGGATCGACCTCTTTTTATCAATTGGTTTCACAAAGGTCCATTTTCGGAGATATGACAGAGGAAGTAATGGCTCATGTGAAGGCTAAAGTCATCAAAAACCACAAAGTTCCGATGGGCAAATATTTCAATAAGAGAAAGAAAAAACTAAAAGCCGGTATGGAAAGAGAAAAAGAGAAAAAAGAAGCAGAAATCATCGAGCTTAAAAAGAAAATTAAAGAAGCTTCTGAAAAAAGGTCAGCGGCTGTCATAGAAAAGAAAATCGAAACCCTTCAAAGAGATAAAGAAAGATTGGAAACCAAAACTAAAAAAGAAAAGAAAGAATTAATGAGAGAATTGAATCATTATAAAAAGAAATATGAAAAGGTGGAACAAAGTACAAGCTGGCGGATCACCGGCCCTGTCCGGAAAGTGAAGTCGCTGCTTAAGAAATGAAGTGCTGCACTTTATAAAAAATCACGTATACAGGTTGGAGAGAGATTATGACGGAAATTTACCCGAGCTGGCTCACTAAAGAAATGCTTCGTGGAATACGCAGATTCAATATAGATGCTTATTTGGTCGCCTTGGAAGGCTGGAGAAGGGGATTATCCCTGACTTTTTACGACCATCGGACAGACTTGACGGATATGAAACTGATCGGTTTTGATCCCATCGGAAAGCTTTTCTCCCTCTCTTCAAGTGATAAAACGCATTTTTTTTACAGGACACGTGGAGATATGATCTCGAATGAAGCAGTAGATACAGGAACAGACAAGGAAGCGACTAAAAAGCTGCTTACTGAAGCAGGTGTGACAGTCCCCAGGGGATTCAGCTTCACATCTGACACCCCACTGGAGGAGCTCAAGAAATCAATGGTAGGGATGGAAAAGCCATTTGTACTCAAACCTACATTTGGCAGTCTCGGTAAAGGTGTGACAACGAACATCCAATCGGAGGAAACTTTTTTCCAAAGCCTTGAATATGCACAGAAGACCTATGATTATAAAGATTTTCTGGCAGAGCAGCATATTCTTGGAGATGATGTGCGTGTATATGTTGTAGGTGATGAAGTTGTGGCGGCGACTAAAAGGATTCCTGCAAATATTACCGGAGATGGACAGAGTACAATTGAAGAACTGGTCGAAGAGAAGAATGAAATGCGTAAATTGAATCCACATATGTCCACACGACTCATAAAAGTAGATGACAGAATGAAGGGTTACTTATCGAATCAGGGCTTAGATCTGATGAGTGTGCCGGAAAGCGGGCAAACTGTCTTTTTAAAAGGTGAGAGCAATATATCAGCCGGTGGAGATTCAATAGATATCACGGATGAATTGGGTGAAGAAGCAGCCTTGACGGCAGTTGAGGCAGTCAGGGCGATTCCCGGCCTCCATCATGCGGGTGTGGATTTGATTGTAAATGAGGGTAAAGGTACAGTGATTGAAATCAATTCCACCGGCAGCACCGCGCTCCATACTTTCCCTCTGTACGGAGAGGCCCGAAATGTTTCAAAAAAAATCATCGATTATTATTTCCCTGAAACGAAGGATATGACCACAAGCGATTGTTTATTCTTCAATTATACAGGTATACTTAAACAGTTGAGGGCCAACCAGTTGAAGAAGGTCGAAATCACCGACGCACCTGTCGGTGAAATATATGCCAAAAGATATGTCGTTTCAGGCAAAGTCCAAAAAGTAGGGTACAGAATATGGGCGGAGAACCAGGCGATAGCGCATGGACTTCATGGATATGCCAAAAATTTGAAGAATGGGGAAGTCGTGGTTGTAGTGGCAGGACCGGAAAAAGAAAAAGTTGATGCATTCAAAGAGGCATGCTATGAAGGGCCAGAAAGGGCCAGAGTGCATAATGTCAAAGAATACATCTGGAAAAAAGAAGTCAAAGTTGGATTTGAAATTAAATCTGCAAAATGAAAAGATACCGATAACGGAAAATAGGGAATTACATATATACTCTGTGTTAATATATTATGTAATCAAACATGTCAGAAATCCTCGAAAGCATATAGCAGATCGGTATATTCACTTGTAATTTACTTTTTATGAAAGTATGGGAGAAATGAGTATGATAGAGAACACTAAAAAATTCAAAGAATTGGGAATCAGCACCACCACCAAAATTAATAAAGATTGGTATGACGCAGGACTATTGGATAACATTGATGAAAGTTTCCTGAAAGAAGTGGACAGCTATTGGAGTCCCAAGACTGAAAGAAAGATAGATAAAGGTTTATATACTGCTTTCATGAATTTGCACGGCATCAAGGAACCGAAATTGATAACCGGAAGTGTAATGCGTTATGAAGTGCTTCCCGTCTTCAATGATTACGATATGACAGGCTATTATGGGGATAAAAATATCTATGACTTGATCATCGATCGCTCCCGCTCTGCTGTGACCGTCGTAAGAAGTATAAGGGGACAATACTTTGATGCTGATTACAATACCATATCGCCTGAAACTGCACTTGAATTGTTATCAAAAAATGAAAATGGTCTCATAATTAAGCCGAGTAAAGGTAACAACGGCAGTGGTATAGCGAAGCTGGAGTTAAAGGGAGATAAAGTACTTTTCGAAGATAAATACATTTCGGTTGAACGACTTCTTAAAAAATTCAGAGGTAACTTCATAGTGCAAGAAATGTTGAAACAACATCCCAATATGGCGGCACCGCATCCTGCATCGGTCAATACGATCAGAATGGTCACATTTAGATGGAATAACGAAATAAAATATTTATTGGCATTTGCACGTTTTGGCAGTGGCGACGACATAAGGGATAATGCGAATGTGGACAGCAGTCCACGTATAGGTGTCAAAGACACAGGAGAATTTTTCGATTTTGGAATCGGACAAAGTGGGGAGAAGTTCACGGAACATCCAACGACCGGATTTAAATTTTCCGATCTTAAGCCGATTCCGAATTATGAAGAATTCAAGAAATTCGTAACAGACAGTCATAAGCATTTCATACACTTGGATTTCGTCTCCTGGGATATTGCGGTGGGCACTGACGGCAAACCGGTCTTCATAGAAGCGAACTTCGCAGGCTCAACTGCTTTTTATCAGCTAGTTTCCCAAAAACCGATGTTCGGTGATATGACGGAAGAAGTTATGAAATATGTCAAAGAAACCATCGACACCAAAAGTCCTAAGCTGATGAAAAAGCACCGGAAACGCATTGAGAAAAAAGAGTTGGAAAGCCTCAAGAAAGAACTTGGACAAAACGAAAGACTGGTCAAAGAATTGAAAAAGGAATTAAATCAGTTGAAAAATGATTCGACCTCGTCCAAAGAATTGAAAAATAAGTATAATAATATGAAAAGGTCTATGGACACAATCAGAGATGAAACAGAAAAAGAGAAACAGCAACTGATCAAAGAGAGAGATAAATACAAGAAAAAATATGAAGAGATGGCTGGGAGCACAAGCTGGCGCATTACAGAACCGGTTCGTAAGGTCGGTTCAGTGTTTAAGAAAAAATAAGCAGCGTGACGGGTTGGTATGTCCCAGCTATAAATATCTCACCATGAACACCAGAAGTACCCACAGACAAGGAAAGACATCTTATTCTGTGGGTATTACTTATGAAATGAGAAGTGGTTAAGACGGCTCAACAACTGATGGAAAATCTGCATTCAAAGGGAACTTTCCAGCTTAAAAGGAGAAATATAATGGATTATACAGGATTATACAATAATTTTTCGGCAATCAATAAACAGATGCCAAGACGGGCAAAAGGTTTTGGGCTGGTCACCTATTCAATCGCTCTCGAAGCGTGGAGAAGAGGACTCGAATTGAAATTCTACACAGGATTCGTCAGAAATCAGGCGAGGATCTACTACCGTCTGAAAAGTGAAGAGCGGGAGCACACTTTCAGAATCAGCTTTGGCGGCAATATGGATAAAGAAGTCAGGAAAATCGTGAACAGCAAAGAACAGGCAAAAGAATATTTGGCCAAAGGGGATGTGCCGGTTCCCCGGGGCGGAGCGGTTTCTATAGAAAACGGTTATGAAGAAGTTTACTCGATTATTGAGTCGACAGGGTATCCTGCAGTCGTAAAGCCGATCAATGGGAGACTCGGACAGGGTGTCCACACAGATATCAAGAATCAAAAAGAATTGGAAGCGGCTTTAAATAACTTGGAAGAACTCGGGTATAAGGACATTATGGTGGAAAATTTCATAGTGGGGGAAGATACACGGGTCTATGTGACAAAGGATGAAGTCATTGCAGCATATAAAAGGGAACCTGCCAATGTCATCGGTGACGGCAAAAGGACGATCAAAGAATTGATTGGGGTTAAAAATAAAATCCGTCAGACCAATCCTCACGCCAAGAAGAATAAATTGGAAATTACAGGCAAGGTGAAAGCCTACCTTAAAGAAAAAGGCTTCTCCCTTACAAGTATACCTGCCAAGGATGAAGTGGTATATCTCACTGACAGTACATTGCATATCGACGGCTGTGAAGTCGTAGATGTTACAGATGAGCTGACACCAAAAATCCGGGAAATTGCCAGGAATGCAGTGAAAGCCATTCCAGGTATGGAACTGAGCGGATTGGATATTATGGTTAATAAAGAGAAAGATGAAGGGTATGTGCTGGAATTGAATGCCAGCCCTAATATTGCCGGCCATCTATTTCCCATGATTGGTGAACCAAGAGACGTCCACAAAGCATTCATAGATCATTTCTTTCCGGAAACCAAAGAGAGGGACTCGGGAAGATTCCAAAATTTCGTCTTTGATTTTGATAACATCAATAAAATCCTGAAAAGCGGAGTAGTGACAGAAGTCACTGTCCCTCGACTTCCTGAAGGTGAGTTGAATGCAAAGACTTTTGAAATATCCGGTAATGTCTCCAAACTAGTTCCATTGATACGCCGCCGGGCAGTAGGGACGAAATTGGGTGGTGAAGTGGTAAAAGAAGAAAAAGACCTTCTGATCATCAAAGTGGCAGGAGCTTCAAACGATATAGAAAAATTTACAGAGTATATGCTCAGCAAGAAAAATTCTAAAATAAACGTGAAGATATCTGATGATCAAAACTGGGAAGGTGAATATCAATACTACTTCAAATCTTTGATTGAATTTGAAGTGACAAAGTAAATTCATCTAAGAAGAGTCCGGCTTTTCAGCCGGGCTCTTTATTAATATATATTAAATACCGTAGACAGCTGGATTAAAATTTATCCCGCAATTTGTATATGATATAATTCTTTGGAGTGTGACATATCATAAAGTGACCACTGAATTCTTAAATTTCGAGAGAAAGTGAAAAGAAATCCCATGGATATTAATTTATTAAAAGATACTTTAATTGAACATTTCAACGATACAGTGGTGAATCAGTATGATTCCCATATGGACTCTGTACCTGAAATCGCAAAAGAGGCGATCAAAAAATTTGATGACATGAAGTATGAAATGGCATCACCCTCTAAAATCGTCTTCTATTATAGAGGCAGGGAAGTCGGTGGATTTAACGGTCAGAATATCATGACCAATAAAAAAGAAGGTACCCGCATTGCAAGGGACAAATATAAAACTGAACAATATCTGATGGAAAAAAAGGTCGCTACAACAAAGTCCTTCATTTATGATGCCAATCAGTTTGAAGAAGCAAAGAAAGAGTTGGAAAAACACACTATGCCTTTTGTAATAAAGCCGTACAATTTGAGCTCGGGCAAAGGCGTAGTGATGAATGTCAATCCGGAAAATGTCAGCGAAGCCTGGTTAAACTGCCTAAAGGCATATGAAGGAAGCACCGATGGCGCACAAGTAATTATACAACCGCAATTACCAGGGATTGAAGCCCGTTTTTTGGTTATCAATGAACATTTCAGTTCCGCCATTTTGAGGGTACCGGCAAATATAACCGGGGATGGGAATTCTACGATAAGAGAACTGATTAAATGCAAGAATCATTTGAGAAAACAGAACCCCCATCTTAAAAAGTTCATGATTCCTTTGAATCTGCAGCTTGAAAGTTATCTGACTGATATAGATTTGAATTTGGACAGTGTGGTCCAAAAAAACAGAGTAATCTTCTTTACGAGTGTTTCGAATGTGGCACTAGGAGGAGATACATTGGAAATCAGCCATCTTGTTTCCGACAATTTGAAGCGCCTTGCCGAAAGTGCAGTAGAAGCGGTGCCTCATTTGAAATCAGCCGGTGTGGATATCATGTTTTCGAGGTTTAATGATGAAGAAGCAAAAGTTCTGGAGCTGAATCATGCAGCCAATCTTGTGATGCATTATTATCCCTGGAAAGGGACGCCCAAACAACCCATTCATGATTATATAAATGACATTTATGAAGAAGCTCAACGTGAGAAAAAGTCTTTCGGCAGGTTAAAAAAATTCATTAGGAAACGCCTTAATAATTAATCAAATATAAAAAAGAACGACTGTAAAAGGTTCACCGAACCAGGCAACGTTAGGGGGGAACGATATGCAAGATAAATCAGCGGAATGGTTTCCGCATTTGTCCGGGCAAATCCTAGAGGAGAATTACGGTTCTCATTTCGATGCTTTTCTTATTGCTCTGGAAGGCTGGAGACGCGGCTTGACTTTGAGATGGCATGTGAAAGAGTCAGAGAAATTTCCCGGGATGCTGACGTGGGAAGACAATGAGCCGGGACAGCTGTTTTCATTAAAATCGGATGAGGATTGTCATTATTTCTTCCGGTCACGTGGAGACAAGGTGACAAAAGAAGCAGTGAAGACCACGCGAGATACGGAAAAACTCCAAAAGAAGCTCCTTTCAGCAGGCATCACCCTGCCTGCTGAAAGACAATCCACTAAAGATGAATATAATTCCAAATCGGAAGAACTCGTTGAAAAGTACAGTATCTATATGGTTGGCGATGACATTGTAGGCGCGATCAAATACGAACCTTCTGGTACTGCAGTCAATGTTGAAGAACCTCTCGATGTATTGGATGTATTACCTGAAGCATTCAAAGAAACGGCACTCAAAGCGTCGGAAACCATACCAGGATTCGGACATGGCATTATCAATATAATCACTCAAGGAAATACGCCTGAGCCTTATGTAAACGGAGTGGACTTGACAGGCCGGATATCGGAGTTCCTTTATCCTGTACAAGGGAAAGCGAGGGATATACCCGCTGCCATCATCGATTATTATTTTCCGGGAACATGTAAAAATGTTCACAATGCTCACAATGCTCCTGTTATATTTTTTGATTATAATGAAGTCATCCAGCCTTTAAGGGACAGGACAGCAGATAACGTGAAAATCGTTTCATATGAATGTGGCAGTCTGATATCCAGAAAGTTCATACTTTCAGGTGAAGTGGATAAATACTCATTCCACCGATGGATCAAAGGAGAGGCAAAAGAGTACAATCTTGATGGTTATACAAGGTACAGGAGTGATGGCAAGTTGGAAATCGTTGCAGCAACCCCTGATGAAGAGAAAATAAATGCTTTTTATGGCAAAATACTTGAAAGACAGTCAGACCATAATATTACTATTATTGGAATGAAAGAATTCTTAGAATCGATAAAGAAAGGTTTTTCAAATATAGGGGAGCGGAGAGAGTTGCTCAATCTGTATCACGAGGCTCAAGAAGACTTGAAATCAGCTGAAGAAGAAATCGAAGTGCTCGAAGATAAGCATCTCGATATGCTCAACAGCAATTCATGGAAAGCGACTGCGCCGCTCCGGAAGTTTACAGGCGTGGGTAAAGGTCTGTACCGCCATCTCAGAAAAAAATAAGAGAATATGAGCATGGCCGGTCTGACATGAGTTCAGGATGGAAAATGTCGATCGGTCTTCCCTGGAAGAGGAGATTCTGAAAATGATAGATAAAATACAAATTTTAAATGACACTCCAAGCGAAATTTATCCACACTCAGCACACGGACCGGCTTTGATGACATATACTATTGCACTTGAAGCCTGGCAAAGAGGAATTGAAGTCAAATTCTTCACCATATATGTCAAAAATCAGTTGAAAATTAGATATAAATTGTCTCATAAGAATGAAGATCACACTTTTCAATTGTCATTGGGAGATAAAGTTTCAAAAGAGGCAAGGAAAATTGGGAGAAGCAAAGCATTGACGAAGCAATACCTTAAAGCAGCAGGCGTACCAGTGCCTGAAGGGAAGATGCTCTCGATTCATAATAGTGACTATAATGAAGCGGCTGAGTATGCAGGGCATATCGGATATCCTGTCATCGTCAAGCCGGCAGAGGCGAGCCTGGCCATCGGCGTTCGCACCAATATTCAAAGTAAAGAAGATCTTCATGAAGCATTGGACCATGTTCATGTGGAACTTGGATATAAAGATATTATTATTGAGCGGCATGCAGCAGGTTATGATACGAGGACTTATGTGGCAGGAGATCAGGTGATTGCCTCTTTTAAGAGGGTGCGGGGAAACATAATCGGAGATGGAGAGAGCAGTATTATGCAATTGATCGAAATGAAAAATAAATACCGGAAGATGAACCCGCATCTGAGTGGAGATTTGATTGAAGTCGAAGAGAATTTGATTGATTTCATAAATGAACAAGGCTATCAATTGGACAGCATTCTTGAAAATGGTAAGAAAGTGGATTTAAGCGGCAGTACATTCGCAAAAGATTATTCGGAAACAGTGGATATCACGGATGAACTCACTGAAAACTTTAAGAAGACCGCTGTCGAAGCAATCAGATGTCTGCCGGGCATGAACCTGGCAGGTGTCGATATTATCATGGATCAGGAGAATGACAGGAATTATGTACTCGAAGTGAACTGCAGACCTAATATCGGCGGGCACCTGTTCCCTGTAATCGGACAGAGCAGGGATGTGCCGGGAGCCATTATTGATTATTACTTCCCTGAAACGGCTGAAATTGAAAAGAAAGAATCTGCCTGGTTCACTTTCGATTTCGATAGTATCACGGACTTCCTTAAGAAAGGGATTGTCAAAGAAGTCACCTTGCCGCCACTTCCAAAGAAGAATGTGGTGAATAAACATCTGATCATAACCGGTGATATTGAAAAATATGACCATTGGTTATTCAAAAGTGCCATAGGCCACAGGGTCGGTGGACATATGAAGAAAATCACCTGCAACAAAGCAAGACTGATCATAGCAGGAAGAAAGCAACGTGTTGAAGTTTTTATGGAAAAACTGTCCTCGAAATCTTCAATTATGGATATTGAATTGATTGATGAAAACAGATGGGACTCTCATATCATGTATAAATTTGAAGTATTCGATGAGATGAAACCTGTTGCACTCATTTCAAAAGAAGGTCATATCGAGTCGGAAAACAGAAGACTTAAAAAAGAGAATGAACAACTGAAGAAAGAGATGTCACAGTTGAAAGAAAGCAACTCATGGAAAGTCACCAGGCCATTAAGAATGATTAGCAGGCTAAGGAAGAATGATTAAAACTGGCTTTCTGCAAAGTTTTGGAGGGAAGTTTTAACATGGATTTTAAACATGAAGGTTGGCTGCCGCATCTGATAGATTCCATCCCCGTTGCAGCACGTAAAAACCATACAAGTCTTTATACAATTGCCCTGGAAGGCTGGAGACGGGGACTCGGGGTTAGGTTCTTCAAAGGTGACAATCATGAGATAGGCTGTATTTTAACATGGAAGGACAGAGAGTACAGTTTTATCGGCTCCAGCGGTGAATTGATTACGGATGATATCATTGAGATATGTAATGATAAAGGCAGAACCAATGAATTTCTCTCAAAAGCCGGTGTCCCCATCCCACTTGGAAAAGAGTTCGGGGAAGATGTTGCTGATGAAGTAATCCTTGGTTATGCAAAACAGATTAATTTTCCTCTCGTTTTAAAACCGACAGATGGCAGAGCGGGAAGAGGCGTCTATGCCGGAATTAAAAATGAGCAGGATTTAAAACATGCCTTAAAGGCGGTCAGAGTAAACCTGGGGTATAAGAATATCCTGGTCCAGCAGTATGTGACAGGGGATGAGGTTCGCATCTATGTACTGGATGGCAGAGTGCTGGCTGCTTCCAACAGGAGACCTGCGAACATACTGGGCGATGGCACATCGACCGTAAAAGAACTAATTGTGAGAAAGAATATATTGAGAAAAAAGGTTCCAAGCTTGTATTTCAGACCGATTAAAATCGATAAGGAGGTTCATGATGCCTTGAAAAATGCTGGGTATACTATGGAAAGTATACCAAAGAAGGATGAGCGAATCTTCCTGAGAAGAATCAGCAATTTATCCAGAGGCGGTGAATCGGTGGATATCACCGATAAACTGACACCAGAACAAAGGAGTATCGCCATCAGGGCAACCAAGGCCATCCCAGGTTTAGTGCAGTGCGGTGTGGATATGATCATCAATGAAGAGACCGGGTCCGGCGTCATACTGGAATTGAATACGAGACCCGGCATAGGAAATCATCTGTTTCCCGTAGAAGGAACAGCAACCGATATACCCAAAGAAATTTTGAATTATTATATCCCTGAAACAAAAGCGTTTGAAACCGTACATTCAAATGCCTATTTTGAATTTGATCACATATTGGACACTTTAAAAGGAGACTCCGCCGCAGAAATCGAAATTCGGCCATATACGGGAAAGTTGAGTGCATTTAAAATAATTGTAAGCGGCGAAAATGACTATTCTTTACTCTATGATGAAATTGAACCAATCATTTTTGAACAAAATCTGCATGGTCATCTGGAGCCGAAGCCACCTCAGACATCAGTGTTAATAGTGGCGGGGGCCAATATGGATATATTGCAGAATTTCATCAAGGACTTAAAAAAGATTACCGGCAATCTGGATTTGACCATAACCGGCATTGAGGAGTTTCAGAATCCTGTAATGACTGGATTCAGAATGCTGGATGATGGTAAAGATATGAGCTTGAGAAGTTTAAGGGCAGAAATTAAAAAGATTGAAGAGAAGAGAAGCTTAATCGAAAAGGAAACAGTACGGATCAACCGAAGGATAAATTTGATACAAAAAAGTGTATCATGGAAATTATCTGCCCCATTCAGAGTTCTATTTGATAAAATTGGAAGGAAAAGAAACTGATATGAGTCTTTTAACGATACGGAATTCGGAGGTTACATTATAATGAGCGAAACAGAATTCAGATGGATGCCTCATCATGAAGGTGCCGTACCACCGGCTGGCCAGGGAAAAAGGATAAGCACCTATACAGTGGCGCTTGAAGGATGGCGCAGAGGCTTGAATTTAAAATATTACAGTCATTTTGATGAAAAAAATCTATTGAAGGTCAGGTATTCATTGAGCGATGGCACAAAAACCCATCATTTCCAACTCTCTATGGGAGATGGTGTGACGCAAGAGGCCTTCGATATTTGTGATAATAAAGAAACCACAAAAAAATACTTGAGAAATGCAGATGTACCAGTGCCTGTTCCCACAGGCAAAATGTTCAATGAAAACTCAACCGATGAAGAGATTCTGGCATTTGCCGAAACGATGGAGTTTCCAATCGTACTCAAGCCCACCGACGGCAATGCGGGAAACGGCGTTTTCGCGAATATCCAGACCATGGAAGAGCTTAAAGACATCATACCGCATGTCCGTGAAGAGCTCGGGTTCAAAGAGGTAATTGTAGAGGATTACATTCCCGGAAGAGAGTTCAGAGTCGTTGTCATAGGTGACCGGGTGCTCGGGGCAATGATCCGCAGACCGGCGAGTGTTCTGGGGGATGGCAAGCACACTATCAAAGAATTAATCGCCCAGACAAATGAAATTAGAATGACAAACCCTCATTTAACGAGCAGATTAATTAAAGTGGACCGGGAAATCCGTACAATGCTCAAGAGAAAAGGCTATAAGTTAAATACAATTCCTGATGAAGGAGAACGGGTTTATCTGCGTGAAAAGAGTAATTTATCGAAAGGTGGGGACGCTATTGATGTGACGGATAAATTGACCGAAAACCTCAAAGCGATCGCTAGAAATGTCGGACCTGCCATACCCGGATTGGAACATTACGGGGTTGATATGATTGTGGATGAAGAGAATGACACCGGAGTTATTCTGGAAGTTAATGCAAGACCGGGTTTTGGAGGACATCTCTTCCCGATGGAGGGGACTCCAAGAGATTTCGCCAAAGAAATCATTGACTATTATTTTCCTAAGACGAAAGGCAAAGGTAGATCATGGCTGTATTTTGATTTCGACAGCGCTCTGGAACCAATTAGAAACAGGACTGCCTCCTCGGTGGAAATTACGACTATTTCACCCAAAAAACTTCGCGGTAAAAAATTTATCCTGTCTGGAAAAGTTATCGTGCCCGGTTATCGCGGATGGATAAAACAGCAGGCGAAATATAGAAATTTAAATGGATATGTTGAAAATAAAGAAGATGGCACAGTTGAAGTCCTGGCTGCAGGGACCGATCCGCTGGTTCTCGAAGGTTTCGTAAATAAGTGCTTTAAGGGTCCCAAAGATAAAGATGTGGAAGTGACGGCTATACATGAAGAGAATTGGGATAAGCCGGTTAAACTAGGCTTTGACATCATTAATCGCAAAACCGATTTAACGCCTTTGGAACTCGAAAAGGAAATCGAGAAGCTTAAAACTGATAATGAAAAATTGGAAATGAAGAATCAGTATCTCATCGACAGGCATAATCGTTTCAAAGCGAGAAAAACCTGGAAGATGACCGCACCTTTAAGATTTGCATATAAGCTTATAAGTAGGAAAAAATAAATCACGATCATCGTTTATCCAACTAATATGATTGGGGGATGTCACATGGTAAACACGATTGAAGAATCGTTGGAACATCTGCAGGAAGCAGTGCCTCCGGAAGGATACGGAAACAAACTGAGCATGTATTTGATTGCCCTCGAAGCCTGGAGAAGGGGCATTAAAGTTAATTTTTACACTATTGAGAACCCGGACAATAAGATTCTGGTGAGATACTCTTTAGAGCTGGGCGAGAAAGTGCATCACTTCGAGTCTTCATTGGGTGACAAGCTCTCCAGAGAAGCATTCGACGTATGTGAGTATAAAGATTTAACCAAGAAATATTTGAAGGACGCGGGCGTTAAAGTGCCAGAAGGTAAAGTTTTCAGTACCTCAGAAGATGAAAGTGTCGTCTTGGAATTTGTTAAAACCTTGTCATTTCCCATAGTGGTCAAACCTTTAGATGAGAATGCCGGTAAAGGTGTGTTCTCAAATATTAGTTCCGAAAAGGACCTTTTGGATATTCTGTCTTACCTTCGCGATGATCTTGGATATGCCTACATCATGATTGAAGAGTTTATACCAGGAACAGAGTACCGGATTTTAACAGTGGATGGTAAAGTCGAAGGTGCTGTCAACAGGATACCGGCAAATATCATAGGGAATGGAGAAGACACGATACAAAAGCTGATCAGGCTGAAAAATCGAAGCAAAGCTGATAATCCAGCTCTGTCCAAAAAAAGAATCAGGGTTGATAAAGAAGTTCAGAGAATCATTGAGAGTCAAGGTTATACTCTGGAGAGTGTGCTCGAGGAAGGCGAAAGATTATTCTTGCGGACCAAATCGAACATCTCTGCCGGCGGAGACCCGGTGGAAATCACTGAGAACCTCTCAAAAGAGATCATAAGCACAGCTGAAAAAGCAACACAGGCGGTGCCCGGATTAAATATCGCAGGGTTGGATATGATTATCGATCCTGATACGGGTGAGCCTACGGTTATAGAAGTCAATACCAAGCCGATGATTGGTTTGCATGTATTTCCTGTGGAAGGTACCGCAAAAGATGTTGTGAAGCCGATTGTTGATTTTTATTTTCCGGAGACGAAAGAAACGGAGCGATCCAATTTATATTTTGATTTCGATGCTAAAATTGCGCCTCTTGACAATCTGACTGTTTACGAGGTCCAGGTCCATCCGCTTAAAAATGCAGGGCCCAAATTCACAAGGAAGTATGAAGTGAAACTCAGCGAAGCCAAGAGTGGCCTATCGGCTGCCATTAGGCTGAAAGCTTTAAAGTTGGGGATTCACGGTTATGTCAACAGAATCAGTTCAGACTGTTATGAGATTGTGGCTGCAGGTGAAAATGAGACGGTGCTTGATAAATTCATAGGATATTTTTCTGCTGAAGATTCGGATTTCAATGTCTCAGAAATCGAAGAACAGATCTGGGAAAAATCCGTGAATACTGGATTTGTCATTAAGAAAGTGACAGTGGAAGAGCTGGAAGACAGACTGAAAAAAGAGCAAAAGAGATATGAGATCCTCCATGAAAAATTGGATCAGGCAGAAAAACAGCTGTTGAACGAGGAAGAGAAAACGGCCGGACTCCTTGAGAAAATCGAAGCGCTGCAAGCGGAAATCGATGAATTCAAAGAGAGTTTCGATGCACTCAATAAGAAGTATATCTCCGCAGTTTTGAATCTGGGTGAAAAAGAAAGGGCATTGATCAGCTTTGAAAACACCATGGGAGAGAAAATCAAGGCTCTGGAAACTGAGATTGTTCAGCTAAAAAAGAAATATAAAGATACTGTGAATAGTAAGTCCTGGAAACTGACCCGGCCTTTAAGGAGATATAACCCGGTCGGCAAAAGCAGGAAGAAATAAAATGGGGAGCCTTTATTTTAAATAAAGGTTCTTTTTTAGCCTTTTTAATCGTAAACAGTGAAACAGTAAAATAAAGATGTACATTTACTTGACAGTATCGGTTAGAAAAAATTATGATAAGTCCAATACAGTACTTAATAGGGTTGTAAAAAAAGGGGTAAATTATGAATCAGAAAAAATTCTTTAATGATTATTCAGCAATCCAAAAGCAACTTCCCGCCCAAGCCAAAGGGCTTCCGCTAATCACTTATTCAATCACGCTTGAAGCGTGGCGAAGAGGGATTGAGGTCAGCTTTTTCAGTGCAGCTGCAAAAAACAGGCAAAGTACATACTATACTTTGAAGAATGCGGGGATAGAATACAATTTCCGCCTCTCTTTCGGAGGCTTGATGGAAAAAGCGGCGAGGAAAATCGTGAATGATAAAGCGGAGACAAAAAAATATCTAAAAGCTGCAGATATTTCTGTTCCCGAGGGACGAAGCATTCAGTTGAACAACAATCTGGAAGAGATTGTGGAATATGCGGCTTCCATCGGTTTTCCTGTGGTCGCGAAGCCTCTTGATGCACGAAATGCAACAGGAGTTTTCACCGATCTTAAGAATCGCGAGGCCCTCGAAGGTGCTCTTAAGATTTTAAGGGAAGACTTAAATTGTGGAGAAGTGATTGTCGAGCAGTACGTCAAGGGCGAAGATACAAGAGTTTATGTCATCGAAGATGAAGTGATCGCAGCCTATATCAGGCGACCGGCGAATGTAATAGGGGATGGCCGGAAAAACATTGAAGAGCTGATAAAAGAGAAAAACGAGATACGGCAAAATAACCCTCATTTGAAAAAATTCAACATCGAAATAGACGATAAATTATTGTCTTATCTCAAGGACAATAGTTTGAGCCTGACAAGTGTTCCGGAAGACGGAGAAAGGGTTTATCTGAGCAAAAGCACACTTCATCCGGACGGATGTGAAACGGTCGATGTGACGGACGAACTCTCAGACAAAATGAAAGCTCTGGCGGTGGAAGCATTGAAGGCCATACCTGGCATGAAGGTCAGCGGAATAGATATAATTGTTGACCGGAGTGAAGATAAAGGATATATATTGGAGCTGAATGGTGCTCCAAATATTTGCGGACATATCTATCCGATGGAAGGAGAACCGAAAGATGTGCCTAAGGCATTGATCGATTACCACTTCCCTGAAACGGCGGATAAGACAGTTGATAACCATGAATATTTCACTTTCGATCTGGATACTGTTTCCAAAACTCTGAAGAGCGGAGCGGTCAAGCGTGTTACACTGCCTGCTTTACCTGAGGGAAAACTTGCATCGATGAAGATTGCAGTCAGCGGTTATACTGAAAAAAACATTTCGGATATTCATCGTACTGCAGTCAGGTTACAACTTGGAGGGAAAATCATCAGGAAAGCTAATAAAAAATTAATCGTGAAGGTCGCCGGCAAGAAAGACAAAGTAAAAGAATTCAGCAAAATCATACTCAGAAAGATCGGTCCAGGTGCGGAAGTGATTGAAGAGAATCGTTGGTACGGCGCTTATCCATATTATTTCAAAGCACCTTCCATAGATAAGTCGAAAGAGACATCCCAGGCTATGAAGCTAAGATCAGAAAATATCAAATTGAAGGAATCTGTATCCAAGCTAAAGGATATCGAAAAAGAAAACCAACGTCTTTTAAAGGAAATAGACGAATTGAAAAGCAGCCGTTCTTGGAAAGTGACCAAGCCTTTAAGAAGCGTCAAGTCAAGACTGATAAATTAAAAAGTGTAAACGTCCCGTAAACAATAAAGAGTTTACGGGACATTTCATATAGATGAGGCTCTTTATTCAAAGATATATCACACCCTTTGTATAAGCATCTTTCATTATAGCGCTTTTTCTGAAATGTCATAAACCTCATGATAAGGTTTCGATTTCAGCACACTCTCATCACGGTCGAGACCTTTGTCTGTCCCTCGTTTTTTGTGTGCATGTGAGTAGGCTTCGGAGTCTTGCCAATTCCTGAACGCCTCTTCAGATGCCCATTGGGTCAGGACGATATAGATGTCACTGTCAAGCGGACGGGAAACTCTTATGGCTTTAAAGCCTTCTTCATTTTCAATCTTCTTCGGGCGGTTTAGAAATCTTTCTTCAAATTTCTCCCGTCCTGCGGGTTTGACGGGGATGCAGTTCAGGACGATGGTGCCGCTGTTTTCCAGTCTGCCGGACTGGTCGATGATTTCGTACTGGTCATCGCCGATTTGAATGTTTGTGCCTTCTTCTTTTACTTCGATCGTATCTTCATTGTCGTTTTGTTTAAGAGTGATAATAATGACGTTCAGCCTCCAAAATTATAATAGATGATGTTAATTCAACCTTCCAATTCCCCGAAAGCCTCTTTCAGCGTCTTCTGCCTGAAGTCGAAGATTTCCTCGAGTCGCTTTTCCACCATCAGCTTGTGGGCGGCGCGGCCGATGATCTGGAACGGGAGGATATAGTTCACTGTATCGATGATTTCCACACCGCCTTCAATCTCGCGGAAATGGTGCTGGTGGTGCCAGAATTTGAACGGGCCGAAGCGCTGTTCATCAACAAAATATCTACCTTCTTCCACATGTGTGATCTCGGTGATCCATTTGACGGGAAACTTCGGGAAAGGTTCGATATTATATTGTATGATCATGCCGGCATACATGCCGGGGAAGTCCTCGCCAATCATCTTGAATGGCATGTCCCCCGGGGTGATTTCCTCAAGGTTCTGCGGGTTGGAGAAGAAGGACCACGCTTCTTCCGGGGTGACGGGTAATTTCTGATGACGTGTCAAAGTATACATCTTCATTTGATATACTCCTTTTTCAATTCACTTTTACGATGCCGTTTATCCGTTTGAATCTTTTCGTAACGATTCCCTTCCATATATAAATTGAAACGTTCGGAGGATTACGTATATAATTCATTATAAGGTACATAAGGGGAAAGAGGAGATTTTTCATGGCATTGAAAGCACTTGATATTTATGAAAACATCATGCTGAACCATCCTGTGGAAGCGCAGGGGGCAAGCATCAGCATGTACAGGATGACACTCGAAGCATGGCGGCGGGGGATTGAAGTGAGGTTCATGACGGTGTACGTGAAGAACCGCATCAAGATTCGGCATAAGCTGTCGTACGGAGGCCGGGAATACAGGTTCCAGCTGTCCCTCGGCGACAAGGTCGCAAAAGAGGCAAGGCAGATCGGTAAAAGCAAGGAACTGACGAAGCAGCATCTGGCTGCAGCGGGTGTTTCGGTGCCGGAGGGTAAAGTCATCTCCATTCAAAATAATGATTTTGGGGAAGCTTTGGAATATGCGGAATCAATCGGCTATCCGGTGATCGTCAAACCGGCACACGCGAGCCTTGCGATCGGGGTGCGGACGAACCTCAAGGACAGGGCGTCACTGGCCGAAGCGTTGGAACATATCCACGGTGAACTGGGCTACACTGAAATCATCGTGGAGCGTCATGCAGAGGGGTTCGATACGCGGGCCTATGTCATTGAAAATGAAATGATTGCTGCGTTCAAGCGGATTCCTGCCCATATTGAAGGGGACGGCGGGCATACCATCAGGCAGCTGATAGAACTTAAGAATCAACGGCGTAAATTGAATCCGCACTTGAGCAACAGCCAAATAAAAATGGATGACGCGCTCATTGATTACATCGGCCGTCATGGTTACAATCTTGATTCTGTACTTGGGAAAGGTGAAAAAATCAACCTGACGGACAGTACATTCGCAAGCAATGCGGCGGACACGGTGGATATCACCGATGAAGTCACCGAGGATTATAAAATGACCGCAGTCAACGCGGTGAAGAGCATACCCGGTATGAACATGGGCGGTGTCGATATCATCAGGGATCCGGAGAAGGATGTCAATAAAGTGCTTGAAATCAACTGCAGGCCGGACCTCGGCGGCCATATGTTCCCGATTTACGGGGAATCAAGGGATGTCGCAAAGAAAATCGTCGATTACTATTTTCCCGAGACGGCATCAATCGACACCGGCATCAATGAATACTTCACTTTCGACTTCGATGAGATCTTCCGCTTCCTTAAAAAAGGCATAGTGAAGGAAGTCATATTGCCGCCGCTTCCGAAGAGCAAGGTTGAAAATGTCCACCTGGAGCTGAAAGGCAATATTAACTTTTACCGCACTGTCCTGTTCAATTCGGCAGCTGGTCACAGGCTTGGCGGGAATATAAGGATGCTTGGGAAAGATAGGGCGAAGATGGTGGTCGCCGGGACGACGAAACATCTGACATCATTTTTACAGGAACTCATGAAAATTGCCCCTAAGCTGGATATTACAGTTACAGCCCAGAACGAATGGGACTCGCTGCTGATGTATAAGTTTGAAATTCCGGAAACGGCATCCATCCCTCTCAACCGCCTGAGGAGAGAGAATATGGACATGCGGAAAGAAATTGAAGCCCTGAAAAAGGAGCTTGCCGACGTGAAAAAAGGCAGTCCTCTATAATGATTGCAGCAAAAAAGACATCAGTCTGTAATTCAGACTGATGTCTTTTTTATTTATTCGGTCACTTGTTCACCAATCGGTGTCTCCACCTTCTTCCTTGATTTCATGTAGCCCATATCACCGATATGGTAGATGAAGTTCAGGACGATGGCGGTGGTGCTGCCCATGACGATGCCGCTTTCTGTGATCACCTTCAGGTTTTCAGGGACGATCGCGAACATTTCAGGGACGACGGTCACGCCGAGGCCCATGCCGACGGATATCGCAACAATCATCAGGTTCCTCTGGTCGCTGAAATCGACGCGGCTGAGCATCTTGATGCCGTAGGCGATGACCATGCCGAACATGGCGAGCATCGCGCCACCGAGGACGGGTGTCGGGATTGCGATTGTGATGGCCCCGATTTTAGGGACGAGGCCGAGCAGGATGAGCATCCCGCCTGCGATATAGATGATCTGGTTGCTTTTAACCCCGGACAGCTGCACGAGGCCGACGTTCTGCGAATAAGTCGTGTAGGGGAATGCATTGACCAGTCCGCCGAGGATGATGGCGATGCCTTCTGCGCGGTATCCCCTCTTCAAGTCGTCGCCTTCCACTTTCTTATCCGTGATGTCGCCGAGGGCGAAGTATACTCCTGTCGCTTCGACGAGGCCGACCGTCACGACAAGCATCATTGTAAGTATTGGTATCAGGTGGAATTCAGGTGTCCCGAAATAAAAGACCTGCGGCAGATGGAACCATGACGCTTCACCGACTGCACTGAAATCGACCATGCCCATGAATCCTGCCACCACGGTGCCGATGATGATGCCTGACAGTATCGCAATCGATTTGAGGAACCCTTTGCCGAACCTGAAAAGGATCAGTATGACGGCAAGTGTACCGAAGCCGAGCATCAGGTTGGTCATCGAGCCGTAATCTGCACTGCCCTGTCCGCCGGCGATGTCATTCATCGCGACCGGCACGAGAGTGACACCGATGATGAGGACGACTGCTCCTGTGACGACCGGCGGGAAGAGTCTCACCAGTCTGCTGAAGAACGAGCCGATCAGAATAACGAAGAGTCCTGCTGTGAGGATCGCTCCGTAAATCGCCGGTATACCGTAAGTATTGCCGATGGCGATCATTGGACCGACAGCGGTGAATGTACAACCGAGCACGACAGGAAGGCCGATGCCTGAGAATTTCTTTTTCCATACCTGCAGGATCGTCGCGACGCCGCACATCATGATATCGATGGCAATCAGGTAGGTGAGCTGTGCGGCTGTCAGTCCGAGGGCGCTGCCTACTAGGAGCGGCACGACGACCGCACCTGCATACATCGCGAGAACATGCTGGAGGCCGAGTGAAAGCTGCTTCGTTTTGGACAGCTGCATCAGTTTCTCACCTCATCCATGAACTTTATTTCCCCCGCACCGAGTGACTGTATGCGCGCGAGCGACTCCACACGGTAACCGGCATCGCGGAGTTCGTGGCCGCCTTTTTGGAATGATTTTTCAATGACGATGCCGACGCCTGCGACTGTGGCCTCCGCTTTTTTGACGATATGTATGAGTGCGTTCGCGGCTTCGCCGTTTGCGAGGAAGTCATCGATGATGAGCACGTTGTCTCCCGGCTGTATGAACTTTTCTGCGACCGCGATATTGTTCGTCTCCTGCTTTGTATAGGAGTAGACATCCGCCGTCAGAAGGCCGTCGGTCAGCGTAAGCGATTTCCGCTTCCGGGCGAATACGACGGGTACGGACAGCTCAAGTCCCGTCATGACGCTCGGCGCGATGCCGGATGATTCCAGCGTCAGTATTTTATCGATTTTCACACCTTCGAACCGTGTTTTGAATTCTTTCCCGATCTCCACCATAAGCACCGGATCGATCTGATGATTCAAAAACTGATCCACCTTCAAAACCGTTTCCGATAATGCCGTACCGTCTTTGATGATTCTGTCCTTCAGTAATTCCACAATGACACCTCATTCGTATATTTAAAAAACACCCGGAGCGTTTCATCATGAGATGAGCACACTCCGGGTGCAGACAGACCACGGCAGTTACCCACCCATAGTCGGGAACTTTAAGGCTTCCCGGTAGAAACTTGCAGACCATATCACTGCGATTATATGAGTGTAATTTGATTTTATTGATACTTATATTAACATAAAACACGAACTTATCAAGGTGATAATTTGTCAATGTGCTCGAAAATAACGTTTTCAATATAAAATTACAATATAACTTTCGTGTTTTCAGTAAATATATTGTAAAATAAAAGCCCAGATGAAAAAACAGGAACTTGTTCTGTATAATTGAAGGGGAAGAGAACTTCAAAGGGGAGGATATAACATGATTCAGTCTTTAAACGATTTTTTCAGGAAAACATTCCAGTTCAGGGGGAGGGCGACAAGGAAGGATTACTGGCTGCCGACTTTTGCCCTGGTGGTGGCGAGCGTGTTGATACGTTCATTGAACCTGCCGCGCCGGCTGGAGGATGTCATTGGCGTCCTCTCCATCCTGCCGTCGATCAGCCTGACGTCGAGGCGATACCAGGATGCAGGGGTCTCAGGTTGGTTCCAGCTACCGCAGCTGCTGTCGTTCCTGCTGCTCCCGCTCGTGTTCATGAATTTTGTGGCAAAATGGATGAAAGCCGTCATCATCACCGTCATCGCACTATTCAATACAGTCGGCTTCATATTGACACTTCTGCCGAGTGATAAGCTTAGGAAATAGAGGAAAGGTCTGGTGACGATATTCGTGGATGAACTCCATATTTCTAAAGAGAACATCATAAGGAATGCACTGCAGGAGCAAATCATTAACCATACGCTGCAGCCGGGGGATAAGGTGCCGAGTGAAAATGCGCTCGCTGATGAATATCAGGTGAAGCGGATCGAGGTACGCAATGCCCTGGTCACGATGGAGAAGATGGGCTTGGTTGAAAGCAGGCAGGGGGTCGGGCGTTTCATCAAGAAGAAGATACCGACGATTGAACTGGATATTTCGGGGCGCGTCAGCTTTTCAGAAAAGATGAGAAGCCAGAACCTTCCATATAGAAGTGAAGTGATTCATGCGGATTATGTCACCGACGAGGAAATCCGGCTGTATGACGACCGCATCAACTGCGGGCCGGATGAGCGGATATTCAAAGTTGCACGGCTCAGGATCGTCTACGATATACCATGTGCCATCCACATTTCGTACATCCGGGAGAAGTTCGTGCCTGATATCGAGAGGGATAAAAATCAACTCGATTCGGTCTTCGGATATTACCAAAAAGAAGGTTTTACAAATTTAAAATCAAAGACATCCGTCATTTCTACGGCATTTCCGACAATCGATGAGCAGCAAATATTAAAGTGCAATGAATTGGTGCCACTCTTCATATACGAAACGGATACTCACGATGAAGAAAGAGGCATCCAGCTCGAATTTGTCCGCATCCTCTACAGAAGTGACCTTTTCAAACATAAACTGATCACAAGTCAGTAAAAGTAATATTGATTTGCTCTGTCAAAAGACTTTTTTTCATTAAAATATCCAGATCCTTGATGATGTGTATCAAGGTCTGGATATTTTTTTTATTTATGAATTGTTATCTTCCTCAGCTATTTCAAGAACTTTACTATATAGTTTTGTATCAATATACATACCGGCATTAATCAATTCATCCAACAATGTCTTCACGTTTTCTACTATACCGAGCTGTTTTGATTTTAACACTACACCTATAGTTCCTGTCACTTTTAAATTATGGTATTTTGCATATTTTCGGGCTAATAAATCATCTATTATACAAAGGTCTGCTTTTATTTCATTTGCAAGTATCATCACTTCTACTTCACCTTTATGAAGGCTTGTCCCAAATAATTTTTTCGCTTCTTCATTTCTTATATCAGCAATAGTAATGAAGCCACTCTCTCTAATAAAATCATTGGGTTTAACAGTCTTTACATCTAATATTACTTCCTCATAAACAGCCGTTGGGATTATTACTTCTCCATATACTTTTTCAAGTAAATCCAACTGTCCAATGTTATTAAGTGCAATCAGCGGAGTTGAATTCACCACTATTTTACGCATTTCTGATATCTTCCAATAGTTCTTCATCATCTTCAAAATTGAATATGGAGATTTCATTTGAAGACAGTAACTTGATGAAATCCTCCTTTGGCATTTCAGCAAGTTCAGCACACTGACCCAAGGAGAGTTTTCTTTCTTTGTAATACTTCACTGCCAGTGTCTGTTTCATATCTTTTACAATATCTTCATCGCTTATTCTTAAGGAAAGCACTATGTCTTCTGGAATGGTGATCTTCGTTTTATATTCCATAAAAATCACGTCCTTTCATAATATCATTATACCTTAAATTTACTGAAGTCAGAATATTTTTGTCTTTCATAGCTTGAGTCCCATATGGAGTGTCTATGGAATCATCAACGGACGCAAAATCTCATTGTAAAGATTTTGCGTCCGTTTTTTCATGTTATCCGCTGATTGTATTCCAGTCTTTACATACTTTACAGACTCTTAAATGTTTTCAGCTTGGCAACAAGTTAGCATTATTCATGAGGGAGGCGGATGACATGAACAAGAAAAAATGGACAACCTTATTTATCCGTTACGGAAAAAAAGAAGCGGCGGAATTTTACGCCTTACATAAAGATCAGATGGAATATACCACGGTCTCGGGCCCGGTGGAGGGACTCACGATGATCAAGGTGCGCGAACATGCACAGAATTCATTGTTCTACCTCGGTGAAGTGCGGGTCACTGAAACGAAGCTCAGACACGGGAAGGAAATCGGACTCGGTGTCGTCAAAGGTGACGAACCGGAACTCAGCACCGCGCTCGCATTCATCGATCTGTGCTTCAAGACGGATCAATTCACCTATACATTGAACAACATCTTAAGTGACCTGGAAGACCGGGAAGCGGAAGCGGTCCATAAAAAAACACAGGAAATTCTACGGACCAAAGTGAATTTCGACATGATGAACGATTAGGAGGCAGTCAATTGAATACACAGATTCATCAGACACAGAAACATTACAGGACACTCGTCGACATATTCAGCTACCCGGGCAAAATTGCCGCAACGATGGAGAACATGGATAACTACAGCACATTCGGCGACGGGGTGCTGATGACAGCGGTGACGCTGCTCGACAACGAAGTGACGTTCCATACGACATTCAAGAGCGACGGCCAGGAGATCTCCCTTCTGACGGGGAGCGAACAGGGTGCGGACATTGAACACTCGGATTACCTGATTGTGAAGGAGAAAGATCTGGAAGCCCGGATTTTTGAAGAGGCGGCGGCAGGGACGCTCGCTTCACCTGAAAAATCGGCCACGGTGATCATCGAAGCAGACTCTCTGCACGAAGGCAGCGGGTACCGCCTGACGGGGCCGGGCATAAAGGAAGAAACAATCATCAATATTTCACTGGAACCCCGTTGGATCGGACTCAGAAATGAAAAATGCAAAGAATACCCGCTCGGCGTGGACATGATAATTGCAGATGGTGCGAACAATATGATGGCAATACCAAGAACTACGAAAATCGAGGTGATATAAATGGGTTACGTTGCTGTAAAAGGCGGAAAAGAGGCCATTGAAAAATCCGTTGAAATGTACAAATCCAGGCGCTTCAGGGAAGGGCAGGATATCGAGGTTGAAAGCATCAAGACGAACATGCGCCAGCTCATCAACCAGGTGATGTCGGAAGCGAGCTTTTACGACAGGGATCTGTGCGCGCTCGCAATCAAGCAGGCGGAAGGGAACATGGAGGAAGCGGTCTTCCTGATGCGTGCCCACCGCTCGACACTGCCGAGATTATATTACTCAACTGTGACCAATACACGGGAAATGTTCGTCAAAAGGCGCGTTTCTGCGAGCTTCAAGGATATACCGGGCGGCCAGATACTCGGCGCTTCCCCGGACTACACCCACCGCCTGCTGGATGATGCGCTCCTCGGGCTGCAGACGCTTGCGGACTATGTGACGGATGAAGGCGAGGAAGAAATTGAATACGACTATAAGCTTGATGCACTGCCGAAAGTCATCGACTACCTGGAGGCGGAAGGCCTTTATTCGAAACCGGAAATCGATGACACACTGCCGGACGACATCACGAAGAAGTCGATAGAGTATCCTTCATCGAGGAGTGAACGGCTGCAGTCGCTCACACGCGGCCAGACCGGTGCGGTCACTTCGCTCGGCTACGCTGAGATCAGGGGCTACGGCTTCTCGACGCATCCAAACATCGGCGAATGCCGCGTTGGGGATCAGCCGGTTCATATCGAAGACATGGACGGGGAGGAATATTTCATCGGGGACATCGAACTCACCGAAATCGATGCTTTCCTGCCGGATGAAAAAGAAAGCTCGGATAAAGAGGACCATCAGTCGGAGATGACGTTCAACATCGGCTATGGTCTGACATTCGGACAGAATGAGACGAAGGCGATCGCGATGAGCGTGCTTGATTACAGCCTGTCGCACCCGGTGGAGAATGCACCGACGACGGATGATGAATTCGTGCTGTACCATATCGATTCAGTCGAATCGACGGGTTTTATTTCACATTTGAAGCTGCCGCATTACGTGACGTTCCAGTCGAAGCTGGACCGCATGAGGCAGTCGGGAAGGAAGTCGGAATAATGGTTCAAAATTTTGCATTTCTCGATGAACATTCTAAAAAGGAGATCCGCCGCAAAACATTGAAGGCGATCGCGATACCGGGCTACCAGGTGCCGTTCGCATCAAGGGAGCTGCCGATCGCACGCGGCTGGGGCACCGGCGGACTGCAGCTGACGCTCTCGCTCATCGGGCGGGAGGATATCATCAAGGTGATTGACCAGGGGTCCGATGAATCGGTGAACGCGGTCAACATCAGGAAGCTGATCCAGGACACCACCGGCGTCGAAGAGACGATAGATATGAATGAGGCGACACTGGTCCAGTCACGCCACAGGATTCCCGAAGTGCCGCTCCACCCGTCGCAGATACTCGTGCTGCAGGTGCCGATGCCGGAACCGCTCCGGGCGGTCGAGCCGTCGGAACGCGTGACGAAGGCGCTGCACGGCGACAAGGAATACAGTGGTGCATGGATCAAGATGTTCGAACAGATCATGAAGTACGGCCATGTCACGGATGATGCGGACTATCCGGTGCTCGTGAACGGACGATATGTCATGGCGCCGAGTCCGATCCCGAGGTTCGACAACCCGAAGATGAACGACAACGAAGGATTGATACTGCTCGGGGCAGGCCGTGAGAAGAAGATTTATGCTGTGCCGCCGCATACGCATGTGGCATCCCTTGCATTCGACGACCATCCGTTTGAAATCGAGGACTTTTCAGATAAAGTCTGCCGCGAGTCCGGTGCGAGCGGCGTCTTCATGGATGAGCTCATCGATCCGGATACAGGCGAAAAATATTATGTCACAAATGATACAAGCTATATGCTTGAGCAGTTGAACAAGGAGGAAGAGCATGTCAACTAATGATATCGTGATGTCCATCCGCGACGTGTCAAAACGTTTCGGTGAGGGCTGTGAGGCCTGCCGGGAGGACACATCCATATTGAACGGCAACATATGCCCCGACTGCGGCACCGTCCATGCGGTCCGCGACATCTCATTCGACCTGCATGAAGGTGAAATACTCGGCATCGTGGGCGAATCCGGCAGCGGCAAGAGTACGCTGATGAAGATGATGTACTTCGATCAGGAGAATACATCGGGGGACTACTACTTGCGCTCCTATGAAAACGGCGCTGAAAACGTCTTTGACGTATCATCCCAGAAGAAACGCGAAATCCGCAACGAGCAGCTCGGCATGGTCTATCAGAACCCGCTGCACGGTCTGAAGATCAACTTCTCGTCGATGACGAACATCGCTGAGAAATTGATTGCGGGCGGCAGCAGGAACGTCGGTGAAATGACGGCGCGCGGTGATATGTTCCTTGAAAAAGTGAACATCCCGTTATCGAGGAAGTTTGAAGCGCCCAAAAACTTCTCGGGCGGCATGCAGCAGCGGGTGCAGATCGCAAAAGCGCTGTCCAACTATCCGCCGATATTGCTCCTCGATGAAGTGACGACGGGTCTTGACTTGTCGGTACAGGCGGATGTGCTTGAACTGATCAAGGAGATCCAAAGGGAGATGGGCGTCAGCATGATCGTCGTCTCCCATGACCTCGCCATCATCCGGATGCTGTGCGACAGGACGATGGTGCTTTTGAACGGTGAAGTCATCGAAAGCGGCATCACCGATCAGATTTTGGAAGACCCGCAGCACGAATACACACAGCAGCTTGTCTATTCGATTCTTTAGGAGGAACCATTTTGAAAGTAATCATAAACGGAAACATCATTTTGGAAGATGAAATGCTTGAGCATGGTGCGGTTGTCATCGACAAGGACGTGATCATAGATATACTGCCTGCAGCTGAGGCGGGGCATTATGTCAAAGATGCAGACTCGGTCATCGATGCGAAGGGCGGCTACATCACCCCGGGCTTCATCGATATCCATTCAGATTATATAGAGGGCATCGTCGCCCCGCGCCCGACGTCCATGATGGACGTCCACCTCGGGATACGCGAGTCCGAACGGATTTTGAGTTCACACGGCATCTCGACGATCTTCCATTCACTGTCGATTTATAAGAAGGACATGTTCGGTCATAAGCCGGTCCGTTCGCCGGAGAATGTGGATAAACTCATCCGGGCGATCGATCAGACCCACAATGAGAAGAGGCTGATCAGGCACCGCCTGCATGCGCGTTTTGAAATCGATTCGGTCGAACAGGTCCCGATGATTCGGGAGCATATTGAAAAAGACCGCGTGCATCTGCTCAGTTTTATGGACCACACGCCGGGCCAGGGGCAGTACCGGGATATTGAAATGTACCTGAAGACGATGAAGGGCTATCAGGACTTATCCGACGCCCAGATCGTCCAGGTGATGGAACAGAAGCAGAGCCACGATACATTATCATTTGAAGATATGAAGGAACTTGCGGATCTTGCCATCAGCAGGGGGATCGCCGTCGCCTCGCATGACGATGATTCGACGGAGAAGATCGATCTTGCCAAAAAGCTCGGCACGACGATCAGTGAATTCCCGATATACATGGATGTCGCAAAATATGCCCACGGCGGGGAAATGCATACGCTCGCCGGTGCACCGAACATCATGCTCGGCGGCTCACATTCCGGCAATCTGAATGCGCGTGAAGCCATTGAAGCGGGCTGTATATCGATTCTATGCAGCGACTATTATCCTGCATCGATGCTGCACGGCGTTTTCCAGCTGCACCAGCAGTACGGCGTGCCGCTCGCGGAAGCGGTAAAACTGATCACCGTCAACCCGGCAAAAGCGGTCAATATGGACGATGAAATCGGCTCGATCCAAATCGGAAAAAAGGCGGACATCAACGTCATCCAGATGGATGATGACTACCCTATGATCACGGAATGCATCGTCAACGGCTTCACCGTGAGCCGCTATCATTACAGAGTGGAGTGAGAGAATGTTAACAGTTGAAAATTTCGGCAAATCGTTTACGACCCATCATTTGAATCAGACGCGCAAGGCGGTCTCAGGCATCTCCTTTAATGTTGAAAAGGGTGAATTCCTGGGCATCGTCGGGAAGAGCGGCAGCGGCAAGTCGACGGTGTTGAAAAGTATTTACGGCACTTACAAACCGAATGAAGGGCAGATCCTCTATGATTCCGAGCGCTTCGGCACTGTGAACCTGCATGAAATCCCGGATCATGATCTGATCAGGCTCAGGAAGACTGAAATCGGCTATGTATCCCAGTTTTTGAAAGTGATGCCGAGGACGACCTCTTTTGAGCTTGTCGTATTGTCACTGCTTGAGATGGGCGTGGACCGGGTGACGGCGGAAGTGACCGCCGAGGAGACGCTCCGCCATTTCGACCTGCCCGAGGCATTATGGCACAACTATCCGAACACTTTCTCAGGCGGCGAGAAGCTCAGGCTGAATATCGCATGTGCAGTCGTCAAGGCACCGAGGCTTTTATTGCTTGATGAACCGACAGCCTCACTCGATCAGGCATCGAAGCTTAAGGTGCGGGAGTCCATCTCTAAATTGAAGGACAGCGGCACGACGCTGATCGGGATCTTCCACGACCTTGAATTCATGGAAGGTCTGTGTGACAAAGTGTATGACATGTCCGCGCGTGCAGTGAAGGAGACGGTATGATGCGTGTCGATCTTCATGTGCACAGCAATCATTCGGACGGTGCAGACAGCCTGGAGGCGGTGATTGAGAAAGCGCGCCGGGCGGGTGTCACCACACTCAGCTTCGTCGATCATGACATCACCGGAACGTATGAGGCAGCACTGCCGGCGGCAGAGGCAGCGGGCATCAGGTTGATTCCCGGCATTGAAATCTCCGCCTATGACTTCAAACGCGGCAGGAAAATCCATGTGCTCGGCTACAGCTATGACCCTGATGCCCTGAACATCAAGGAACTGACGGGACCGCTGCTTGCGCGGCGCCATAAACATTCACTCTGGCAGATCGAACGCATCAACAGAGCAGGCTGCAAAGTGGACGCGGAGACGATCGCAGAAACCGCAAAGCCGTCCCGCGTGATCTACAAACAGCACATCATGCAGTATCTGACGGACAACGATTATGAATCCGGCGCCTACCAGCATCTGTACAAATCCCTTTTCAAAGGGGAGGGACCTGCATCCGGGGACATCGAGTACATCGATGCGCGGGATGCGCTCCATGCAATCAGGGCGGACGGGGGACTCGCCGTCATCGCACATCCCGGCCAGATGGACAGCTACGATTTCATCGAAGAGAACATCGGCCTGATCGACGGTATTGAACTGCTCCATCCCGATCATGATGCAGATGACCATGCGCGCATCAGGGAGATCGCGGATCGATATGGACTCGCGCTCACGGGCGGCAGTGATTACCACGGCAGCTTCGGCACGGCGGTGGACGTCGGCGTTGACGCGGGAATGTTAAGGTTTGAACGGCAATTGTTGGGATATTCTTAACTTGTGTTAAGAGATGGTAAATCGTGTTTACGGGTGAATGAATATCGTTTTTAATGAAGAAGGATTAAAAATCAATCACTAAGGAGCAAGTCTATTCATGAGAAATTTAATATACCTATTATTGGGTTTAACGGTTTTCCTTGCAGCATGCGGCAACGGTTCAGGCGAGGATGCTTCCGCTGAAGGCAACTCGGATGGCGCGGACAGCGGTGAGACGAACGACGACCCGATCGTCCTCGTATGGTATCCGAACGAATCCGGCAATGAACTGGAAGACGGACGCGATGAAATGGGCGCGATCATCGAAGAGGCGACCGGACGTGAAGTTGAACATCAGCTGACGACGGATTATGCCATCGCAATCGAAAGCATCGTCAATGACAACGCAGATTTAGCATTTACAGGCGCGGAAGGTTACATACAGGCAAACGACAGAAATGATGCGATACAGCCGCTGGTGGTGCCGTCAGGCCCGTCAGGCACTGAAGAAGACGCACTTTACTACAGCTGGTTTGCGGCACTTCCTGAAAACATGGAGGAATATTCGGACGGCGAAGGCGGCTACTCCCTCGATAACTTCGAAGGTAAGAACTTCTCATTCGTGTCATCTTCATCCACATCAGGGTTCAGGGTGCCATCTTCCACACTGGTCGCACACTTCAGCGAGCAGGAAGAATATGCAGATCTCGAAGCAGAAGATCTTGCTGAAAGCGGCACACTTTTCAATGAAGTGATGTTCGGCAACACGCACCAGGGTTCTGCAGTGAACCTGCTGAACGGCAGGGCGGACCTTGCAGCATTCTGTGATACATGTGTCGAGAACTACGTTGAAGTGGTCGACGGCGAGGAAAATACGGCAGGCGCAACATACCAGGTGAAAGAAGACGCTGCACAGCCGTTCGAGAGCATGGGCGGACAGGAATTCGGCATCATCTCCGCGACTCCGGTACTGAACGCACCGTTCATCATGAACACAGGCACATTGAGCGAGGAAGAAGTTGCATCACTGCGGGAAACGATGACTTCGGATGAAGTCGCAAACAACGAGAAGATCTTCGTTCCTGAAGATTCCGATGCACCGGCACTGTTCACGAAGTCTGCGGATGAGAGATTCGTTGAAGTTGAAGACGCATGGTTCGACCCGATCAGGGAACTCAACCAGTAATTTATAAGAAATTCATAAAAGAAGGGAGATGACTCCCTTCTTTTAATTAGGAGGAATATGAGTGGCTACCGAATTGAAAAGCCGTTCCAAAGTAACAGAAAAGAAAGCCGACCCCGTCATATTCAATTTTCCGGAGGAAGCACATTTAGAGAAGATCATCGAGCGTCCGGTCATCATGCAGGTGAAAGACCTGTACAAAAATTATACGAAAGATACGAAAGTGCTGAAAAACATCAATTTCGACATCAAGGAAGGCGAACTCCTGTCGATCATCGGACCTTCAGGTGCCGGCAAATCGACATTGCTGCGCACGATCAACCGGATGATCGAACCGACCAGCGGCGAAATCATCTTCGGTGATGAAAATATCACAAAGCTCAAGGGCAGAGGCCTTCGGAAGATGCGTACGGATATCGGCATGATCTTCCAGCACTACAACCTGGTCGACCGTCTCAGCGTATTCGAAAATGTGCTGCACGGCTTGCTCGGCTACAAGAACAGCCTGCAGGGGATATTCTCCCTTTATTCCGAGGAGGAAAAGGAGAAGGCACTGGAAATCATCACGGAACTCGGCATCGAAGACCATATCTATAAACGCTGCGATGAACTGTCCGGCGGTCAGAAACAGCGTGTCGGCATCGCCAGGGCACTGATCCAGGATCCAAAGATCATACTATGTGATGAACCGATCGCTTCACTCGACCCGAAGGCATCCATGGTCATCATGGAATACTTGAAACGCATCTCACGCGAGCGCGGCATCACGGTCATCGTGAACCTCCACCAGGTCGATGTCGCAAAGAAATATTCCGACCGGATGATCGGACTGAACGCTGGTGAGATCGTCTTCAATGATGTCCCGGAAGAACTGGATCAGGGCGTCGTCACGAAAATATACGGCTCCAAAGCTGATGAACTGATAGTGGAGTAGGGTGAAAAATTATGAGCAGTAAATCATCAACACAACATTTATCCAGGGTGAACATCATCCGCAAAAAGCATCTCAGGCTGACGATTGCAGTCCTCATCATACTCGGGCTGATCATCCTCGCGGGTGAGATCACGAATTATGATCATATCGACGGCCTCGTCAGCATCCCGGCGGCGATTTCCTGGCTGTTTTCGAATATGCTTTTCTCAGCAGGGACGCTTGCCAACTTCCCGACGGTGCTCAGGCTCCTGTGGGAGACGATCCTCATCTCGATCGTATCGACGACGACGGCTTCGGTGTTCGCGCTCATCTTCGCCCTGCTCGGTTCACAGCTGACACAGGTGAACACATTTCTGATGTATGTGGCGAAACTCGTCGCTTCCATCAGCCGTAACATCCCGGTCGTGGCCTGGGCACTCATCCTCGTCCTGAGCTTCGGAACGAACTCGGCAACGGGATTCCTTGCGCTGTTTTTCGCGACATTCGGTTTCCTCGTCCGTGCATACATAGAGACCATCGATGAAGCGAGCAGCGATTCGATCGAAGCCTTGAGGGCGACCGGTGCGACCTACCCGCAGATGATCTTCAAGGCGGTGCTCCCGGGCAGCATGCCCCAGCTCTTCAGCTGGACGCTGTTCATGATAGAGACGAACATCAGGAGCGCAACACTCGTCGGGCTCCTCACAGGTACAGGTATCGGCTACTTATTCGATCTTTACTACAAACAGCTGAATTACGAAATGGTTTCCCTGATCACGCTGTCGATCGTCGTTGCGGTATTGATCATTGAAACAATTTCAAACCGTATCAGAAGGGAGATCATTTGATGGATTTACAACTGGACCGTACACATGACGGCAAAATAAAAATCAACCGGCCCACACGCGGACAGAAATCCCTGAAATGGATTCTGATCGGCACGGCACTGTTCACGGTTGCCGGATTCTTCATGATGGATTACAGCGGGCTTGTCCTGTCACAGGCAATCGCCGACACTTTGAGCAACCTGTACCAGATGTTCCTGCAGCCGGAATTGAGCCAGGTCGGCTTCGGCACGGCGATGTCCCAGGTGGTGGTGACGCTGTCGCTCGCATTCCTCTCGACCATCTTAGGTGCAGTAATTTCACTGTTCCTTGCATTCGGGACGGCAGTGAACCTCTCCAAGCCGTGGCTCAGCACACTGATCAAAGGTGTGATCACGATCGCCCGTGCAGTGCCGACCGTACTGTGGGTGCTGATATTCGCGATTGCGGCGGGACTCGGTTCCATTGCGGCGGTGATCGGCATGATGTTCCACTCGGTCGCCTACCTCGTCAAGGCATACTCGGAAGCGTTCGAAGAGATCGATGAAGGGAAGATCGAAGCGCTGCGTGCAACCGGGTCGAGCTACTGGCAGATCCTCTTCCAGGTCGTCATACCGGAGACGAAGAGCTATCTCATTTCATGGACGTTCCTGCGCTTTGAAATCAACTTCGGCGTTGCGGTCGCCATGGGTGCCGCTGCAGGGGCAGGCGGCATCGGTTATGAACTCTTCATGTCGAGCACTTTCTATTATGATATGAATGAAGTGGGCATGATCACGATCATCATACTGATCGTTGCGATCATACTCGAACTCATCGCAAACAGGCTGAAGGTCAAAGCCTGAAACGAAAAAAACGTACGCCGCTTCCCGAGGAAGTCCGGCGTACGTTTTTTATATTCTCAGAACAGCTGCAGTATGAGTATCCCGAGAACGATGATTGCGACGGCGATGATGCGCCGTCTGCCGACAGGCTGCCTCGGCAGTCCGAGCAGCCCGAAGTGGTCGATCAGGAGACCCATGATGATCTGGCCGAAGATGGCGGACATCATCGTCAAAGTCACGCCGAGGTAAGGCATGAGGAGGATGTTCATCCCGATGTAGACCGCTCCGAGCAGTCCGCTCGTGAAGTACCACGGTTTGAATGCAGTGCCGTCCACCTTGAGTTTGAAGGACAGCCTGCGGTGCACGATGAGGGCGATGAAGAAGAGGGCGGTCGTCCCCATCAGGAATGAGATGAATGCTGCAAACAGCGTCGAGTCGACTTCGAGGCTGAGCGCGCTGTTCACCGCAGTCTGCATCGGCGGGATCATCCCGGTGAACAGGCCGAGGAACACCCAGGCCCGGGAATGCTGTTCGCCGACGGCGAGTCTTTTATTGATGTTCATATATATGATGCCGATGATGAGGCACGACACGCCGGCGATGTGCATCGGATGGAACGGCTGGGGTGCGGCCTCGAACCAGCCGAAAGTGTCGATCATGATGCCGATGATCATCTGCCCCGTGACCGTGACGATGACGGTGAGCGCCGCACCGATCCGCGGGAGCAGGACAAAGTTCGCCGTAAGGAAGATGACGCCCATCACCCCCCCGGTGAACCATATGTATGAATAATCCTGCGCACCGAAGAATGATGCGGAGAACTTTTCGGTGTTCAGTGCCAGGTTCATGGCGAATAAAGCAATCGTTCCGACGAGGAATGAATAGAACGAAGTGATGAAGACAGCCCTTGAAAATCTTGAGAATTCTGCATTGATGGAAGTCTGCAGCGGTACGGCCATACCGCCGAGGACACCGAGCAATATAAGGAGGTACACGGCATTTCCTGCTTTCTTTGTAAACCCGGAAGTTTTTTATCCGGGCATATTTATTATATATGCTGTAACAATCATATCATTTTTCCAGTATATCAATTGAGAGTTTTTCGCTAAACAAGTAATATAGTAAGGTGATACTGACCATAGGAGAGATAATCAATGAATGTTTCAGATGCAATCAGGACAAGAAGAAGCGTGAAGATCTTTAAGGACACGGAACCGCTTGACCGCGAGACCGTTGAAAGTCTGATCGAAGCGGCCACATGGGCTCCGAACCATTACTTCACCGAGCCATGGAGATTCATCGTGGTGCAGGGCGAGGGCAGGAAGCAGCTGTCGGATGTCATGAAGAAATGGGCGACCGCAAAAGCGGATGACCCGGAATCGCCTGAAGCCGAGAAGCGCATCATGAAAATTGCAGCGAAGCCGATGCTCGCCCCGACGATCATCATCGCCGTCCTTTCAAGGGACCTCGACAATAAGAAAGCGATCTATACGGAAGATGTCTGTGCAGTCGCGGCCGCCGTGCAGAATATGCTCCTTGAAGCCCACAGTAAAGGCATCGGTGCAATCTGGAAGAGCGGCCCGGCCTATCATGCGGAGCCGGTGAAGGATTACTTCAACCTGCGTCAGGATGAGGAGATCCTCGGTGCGGTATTTTTAGGCGAGTCCGCTATGAGGGACGATCTCAAAGTCCACAGGATACCGCACCAGGAGAAGACTGAATGGATCACGGGTGAAACGGAATAATGAGGAAAATCCTGGCCACGGTCTTATTCTTTTTAGGTACGTTATTAATGTTCGGAACGATGACGATCATTCCGGAAAACTGGATCATCCCTTCATATATCGGGGTGGCGATATTATTCATCATCGGCATGTATATGAGCTATACGGCCGAACTTTAAACGAATCGGAGACTGCAACGTGAAGAATATATTTGAAGTTTTATTGGAACGCAGCCGTCTGCTGGTGATTCTGATCATCACCATCGCACTGCTTGGCGTATATACATTTCTTACCATAGAGAACAGGGAAATACCCGAAGTCGAAGTCAACGTCATCAATATAACGACACCGTGGCCCGGCGCCGACAGGGCGGATGTCGAGACGAACATCACCAATGTGATTGAAAGCGATATATTCGGAATAGACGGCATCGACACCGTGTCATCCGTCTCACAGGATGATGTTTCAGTCGTCACCATGGAACTTTCGGATGAAGCTGAACCGGACCAGGTGGAAAATGATATCAATAACCTGGTCGGCCAGGTGGCCGGAGACCTGCCGGAAAATGCAGCCCAGCCGCAGGTGGAAAGCGTGAGCAATGCGTTTCCGCTGCTGAGCTACATATTCCAGAGTGAAAACGGGGAGGGGCTTGAAGATCTGAGGAGCCAGGTCGATGACCTCGCCCTTGATGTGACACAGATGGATGGGGTCAGTGATGTCACGATCAAAGGTTATGATGACCGTACGGTCAATATCGATCTCGACCGGGAGGCGCTGGAGGAAAATCAGATCACACCGGATCAGATCATCCAGGAGATCGACCAGTCCTTCAACCCGGTCATCCTCGGGAGCCAGGTCGAAGATGATGAAAACATCCGGCTGAGCTTCGAGAGCATGGCCCCGCTCGATACGTTCGAAAGCATCCGGATCGGGGATGACGACACGCCCCTTACGGACATTGCCTCTATTGAACTCACCGCTGATGAGCGGGAGGATATCATCGAGCATAACGGGGAAGAGGCTGTATCATTCACAGTGTTCCTGAGTCCCGGGGAGGATGTGCCTTCGACATCCGAAAGCGTCGAAGCGGTCGTTTCACAACATACGGACCAGTTCGATGAAAACATATCCGTCACGACGATATCATCGGAGCGCGAGAATGTTGAGGAGATTTTCGTCGGACTGTACACCTCGCTCCTGCTCGCCCTCGTCGCGGTGATTGTCGGTACATCACTCGGATTATCGTTCATCGGTTCTGCCGTGGTTATGATCACGGTCATACTGTCGATCTTTATCGGGCTGATCCCGCTGCCCTGGCTCGGGGTCGACCTGAACCAGATTTCCGTCATCGGCCTGATCATCGCACTCGGCATACTCGTCGACGACTCGATCGTGGTCAACGACAATATCGAACGCCGGCTGTCGATCGGCGACAATAAGCGTGATGCCATGTACAACGGCATGAAGGAAGTTGCGCCTTCGGTCATCGCCTCGACGCTTGCGATCGTCCTTGCATTCTCGCCATTGCTGCTTCTGTCCGGGGCGAACGGCGAGTTCATACGGGCGCTGCCGAGCATCCTGATCACGACGATCATCGTTTCGACGATACTTGCGATCTTCCTTGTGCCGGCATTGAGGTACCTCATGCCCGTCAAGAATATTTCCGAGAATGCAGGGATTTTCGGCAAGGCGTTCACCGGGCTATCGAACTGGTATGCGGACCGGATGCTGCCGAAATTCATCAGACGGCCTGTCATCACGTTCAGCATCGTGCTGGTCGTCGGTTTGCTGTCACTTGGACTCGTGCGGTTCACGCCATTTGAATTCTTCCCTGAGGCGGACCGCTCGGAAGTGACCGTGGATGTGCTGTTCGATGACGGACAGACGATTGAGGAGACACATGAGCGCACAGGTGAGATCGTCGATTATCTGAGTGATACCATCGATAATCTGGAAGGTGTGACCCGGTTTACGGGGTCCGGGCTGCCGAACCTGTTCGGTGCCTCCCTGGACCAGTCCGGCGAACATACCGCCCAGATTGCCTTATACATCGATAAGGAAGTCATGAGTGCTTCAGAGGTCATCGACACTTATGAAGCGGATCTCCGGGAGGAATTCCCGGAGGCGAAGATCTTTATGGACACGATCGTCCAGGGTCCGCCGGAAGGTGCGCCTGTGACGCTCGACGTCTACAATGAAGATCTCGACCTCCTCGAGGAGTCACTCGAGACGTTCAGGGAGGGACTAGAATCGGAAGGTGCAATCGTCACATCCAACATGGGTGAGCCGGTCGATACCGTCAAGTATGCCATCGACCGGGAGGCACTGGAAGATGCAGAGCTTTCCGTCTCCCAGGTGAAGAACGAATTGAACCTGCTCGGACAGGGCATCCCTGTCCAGGAAATCATCATCGAGGATGAGCAGGTCGAATCGACGATGAAGTACGCAGATGAATATGACCTGGAAGATATAGACATCATCAAATTTTCAGGAGAAGCGCCTGAAACCTTCCCGCTTGCTGATTTTGTAGACCTTGAAGAGACGAACGAATACCAGACGATCGCCCATGATAACGGGGACCGCCAGGTTTCGATGGAGGTTTACAACCTCGAGGAAAGTGAAGTCGAGGAAATCGTGGACGGACTTGCAGGGGATATGAATGATACGACCGACATCGTCGTCGGCGGCGAGGCCACAGATCAGACGGACTTCTTCATTGAAATCGGCGTCCTGTTCGCAGTGATCGTCGTACTCGTCTATCTTGTGATTGCATTCGAGTTCAACTCGCTCGTCCTGCCGCTCGTTATCGTATTCAGTATCTTCCTCTCCATCAGCGGCGGCTTCATCGGACTGTTCGTCACCCAGACGCCGTTGTCCTTCATGGGCGTGATGGGGATGGTGTCCCTTGCCGGAATCGTCGTGAGGAATGCGGTCGTGCTGGTCGACTTCATTGAGGCAAGGCGGAAGGACGGCAGCTTCGTGATCAATGAAGCGATCATCGAAAGCGGACGTGCCCGGATGCGGCCGATCCTCCTGACGACGATCACGACGATCATCGCGCTGCTGCCTGTCGCACTCGGCGGGGATCCGCTGTTCGAACCGCTTGCCATCACCATCATCGCAGGCCTTGCATTTTCATCGGTGCTGTCGCTGATTGTGACGCCAAGCCTGTATATGATCTACTACAGAATAAAGTACAAAGATTGATGAAACAGATCACCTCCTGCTCATTGCAGGGGGTGATTTTTATTATCAGAAAATATAATTGTAAGCGGATACAAAAAGATTGTAAGAACCGGAATTATCGGATAAAATTGAATCATATCAAACAAAGGGGTGTATTAAATGGCATTTGAATTTCCGAATGAAGAAAATGCTCAATACAAAATCAAGGACAAGTACCAGAATTTCATAGGGGGAGAATGGGTCGACCCGGTGGACGGCGAGTATTTCGACAATGAATCACCGGTCATCGGCCAGGTCGTGTCACAGGTGCCGCGCTCGAAGCAGGCGGATGTGGACAATGCGGTGAAGGCGGCACACGAGGCGCAGAAGTCTTGGGGGAAGACTTCTCCGGCCGAAAGAAGCATGGTGTTATTGAAGATTGCGGATAAAGTGGAGGAACACCTGGAGGAGCTTGCGGTGCTTGAAACATTCGAGAACGGCAAGGCGGTCAGGGAGACGCTGAATGCGGATCTGCCTCTGGTGGTCGACCACTACAGATATTTTGCGGGCGTCATCCGTGCACAGGAAGGCAGCATCTCGCAGCTCGATGAAGATACCGTCGCGTATCATTTCCATGAGCCCCTCGGTGTAGTGGGGCAGATCATTCCGTGGAACTTCCCGCTGCTCATGGCTGCGTGGAAGATTGCACCGGCACTCGCTGCCGGCAACTCGATCGTGCTGAAGCCGGCGGAGCAGACGCCGACGACGATCCTGCATTTCGCGGAACTCATCCAGGATATCGTGCCAAAAGGCGTCCTCAACATCGTGAACGGCTTCGGCGCTGAAGCGGGACAGGCGCTTGCGACGCATCAGGACATCAATAAGATTGCATTCACGGGTGAGACGACTACCGGCCGGATCATCATGCAGAATGCGAGCCAGAACATCATCCCGGTGACGCTTGAACTGGGCGGCAAATCGCCGAACATCTTCGCAAAAGATGTCATGGACGCAGATGACGGCTATCTGGATAAGGCGATTGAAGGACTTGTGATGTTCGCGCTGAACCAGGGTGAAGTGTGTACATGTCCGTCACGTGCACTCATCCATGAGGACATTTACGATGAATTCATGGAAAGGGTCATCAAACGGGTAGAAGAGATCAAGGTCGGCAACCCGCTGGATGAAAATACGATGATGGGTGCACAGACATCCCGCGAGCAGAAGGAGAAAATCACCTCCTACCTCGATATCGGCAGGAAGGAAGGCGCTGAAATCCTGACGGGCGGAAACGTCAAGGAGATGGACGGCGAACTCGGTGAAGGCTACTACATCGAACCGACGATCTTCAAAGGCAACAACAAAATGAGGATTTTCCAGGAAGAGATTTTCGGACCGGTACTTGCGGTCGCAACTTATAAAGACGATGAAGAAGCGCTTGAGATTGCGAATGACACCATGTACGGACTGGGTGCAGGTGTATGGACAAGGTCGCAGAACAGGGCGTACCGTTTCGGACGGGCGATCCAGGCAGGACGTGTATGGGTGAACACGTATCATGACTACCCGGCACATGCTGCATTTGGCGGATACAAAATGAGTGGTATCGGCAGGGAGAACCACTTGATGATGCTGAGCCATTATCAGCAGACGAAGAACCTGCTCATCAGCTACGGAGAGTCACCTAAAGGATTTTTCTAAATGACGGCAGATAACAAATCTGTGGATGCAACACAATCCGCCAAGGATCTGATCCGGGAATTGAAGGAAGAACACGGCGAACTCGTCTTCCACCAGTCAGGAGGATGCTGTGACGGCTCGAGCCCGATGTGCCTGAAGAAGGACATGATCATCATCGGCCCCGCCGATGTGAAGCTCGGGGAAATTGAAGGTGTGGAATTTTACATGCACCGCCAGCAGTACGAATACTGGAAGCACACGAAACTCACGGTCGATGTCGTCAAAGGCAACGGCGGCATGTTCAGTGTAGAAGGCCCGAGAGGCGTGCGGTTCCACATCCGGAGCGAGCCGAAATGATTTGAAATAAAAAACCTGCAGTGCCTTTTATTGAAAAGGACTGCAGGTTTTTTGCTGATTTTGACCTTTATTCGGTTTAACGCCTGCTCGTTTCGTTCACGAACAGGTGTTAAAAGTTTAATGGATGCTCGTTTCGCCCGCGAGCAGGTGTTGAACTGCCAAAAGCGGTTTTATTTGTATAAAGGTACTCCAAAGTGATCCAGCACGTACTTCGGCACGAAGTATCTGGCGGTTTTCTTCGGATCCACGATCTGGTTGACCTGGGTGTGGCCGGTCAGGCTCAGCAGTTTCGCCATTTCATCGACTGATTTCCCGGCGTATGGTTTAAGGAACTTGATCATCTCCTTGACGCTCTGATCGACTGCAGTGTCGAGATCGACTTTAGAGACGTTCATATAGGCACCTTCCTCATTAACAAGCAGTGGATGCGAAATGTCGATATCTTCAACGATTTCAAGCTTTACGGTGGCTTCGCATTCCACTTCAAGCCCGGATACGCCGATTTCCCCGTCACCCATGGCGCCGTGGGCATCGCCGAGTCCGAACAGGCCGCCTTCATGGAATACAGGCAGGTAGAGTGTGGCACCTTCGGTGATTTTGATGGAGTCCATGTTTCCGCCGTGGTCGCCGGGAGTGCCGTTGTTCACAGGGTCGCCTTCAGGCGCGACACCGATGACGCCGATCATTTTATTGACCGGAATTTCAAGGCCGTCGAAATCGACAGTCTGTTTCTCTTTGTCGATCGGCAGTATCTTCCGTGTGAACTCGGTCAGCTCATCGCCCATGACTCCGGACTCAGGACCGGTCACGACGATGCCCTCGTCGCCGATGTCGAGCTTCTCGATGGTCACCTTCAGCACATTTCCCGGCTTCAAGCCGTTCACATAGACGGGGCCGGTCGCAGGGTTGATCTCATCCCAGTTCAATCTTGTCGTCGTATCCTCCTCGGAAGTGATCTGGCCGGTGAAGCAGTCGTGCGCCTCCATTACGACCGTATCCCCGGAATCGACGTAAAGCGCAGGTGCATTGTTCTTGTCCATTGCATAAAATTTGTTGTCTTTTGTTAAATTATGATGCATGATTACCCTCCGTCATATAATTAAAAGTTTTGAACCGTTACATATAGGATACCTTTAAAATAAGGATATATATAGTTTTTGAATTGGCCGGGGCCGTGGGCGCCGGAGTGATCTTACGCAAAACATCAAGCAGGGAGCAGGGTTGTAAATGTCCGGTTATATCGTTTATCTTACAATATTCATATTAGGCGCCATACCACTCTTCGAAGCGACGTTCGTCGTGCCGATTGCGATCCTCGGCGGCTCGAGTTTGATACCGTCACTGATTGCAGGGATCCTCGGCAACGCTCTGACAATCTTCCTGGTCGTCATCTTCAGTGAGAAGGTGCGGGACTGGTTCATGAAGAATAAAGAATCCAAACGGAGCAGGCGGGCGGAAGGCATATGGAAGAAGTTCGGCTTCTACGGATTCGTGTTCCTCGGGCCGATCCTCCTCAGCTCGCATGTCGCAGCCATCGCGGCCGTGTCATTCGGGGCGACCAAGACGAAGACCGTAGCGTACGTCACTTTGAGCCTCATCCTCTGGACACTGCCGCTTGCGATACTCGCCCATTACGGGACGGATCTCCTCGGGCTTGAAGATATGCAGTTCCTGCAAAGCTACTTGAATTCATGATGAGTTGGCCTGATTCGATTATGTCCGTCTGAAATAAAGAGATAATCGATTTTGGAGTCGCTATTCGATTAAGTAAGTCACATGGAAATAAAGAGATAATCGATTCTGGAATCGCTATTCGATTAAGTCGCCCGGAATTCAAAAGATAATCGATTCTCCACCCTGGGCGTCCCGCATATATCCGATAATAAAGAGGCTGCAAAAGCAGCCTCTTTAATGTTTATTCCGGGAATGATACGTTTTCCAGCCTGATGATGCCGACCGGATCGAGTTCAACGCCTTCCACGAGCGTGTCATTCACCCCGATGCCAAGCTCACCGTAGTAGAGCGGGGCGATCGGCAGATCTTCAACAAGTATCTCCTGGGCTTCAGCGTACGCATCTTCGCGTTCGCCTTCATCGCTTGCCTGTCTGCCTGCTTCCAGCAGTTCATCAAGTTCAGGATTCGAGTAGTTCCAGCGGTTGCCCGAACCGTCCTGGCTGTCGGTGTGGAACATCGGATACAGACCGTAGTCCGCATCGCCCGTCACCGTGATCCACTGCAGCATGAACATATCATGGTCGCCCTGGTCGGCCATCTCAAGGAATGTGCCGAACTCATACTGCTCGATTTCCAGGTTGACGCCGATCTCGCTCAATGTATCCTGCATGAACAGTGCGATGTCCCTGTTCACCTCAGAATCGGACATCCAGATTGTCGCATCAAAGCCGTCCGGGTGGTCCGATTGTGCCATGTATTCCTGCGCCTGTTCCAGGTCGTATTCCATTTCATCCTGGGAATCGTCATGGCCGAAGACCGGCGGTGCAATATGCGTCGAGGCGAGGATACCGCGGCCGTCCAGCATATCGTTGATGATGCTGTCACGGTCGATGGCGTGGGAAATCGCCTTCCTTACATTTTCATCGTCAAAAGGTTCTTTTTCATAGTTGAATGCGAGGTAGGTCATGGATAAACCGTCCTGATCGATGATGTCGGTATCCTCATGATCCCTGACGCGCGGCATGTTCTCGGCATCGACGCTGTCGTTGACCGCAATGCCGCCAGTTTCCAGTTCAGCGAGGCGCGACTGGTTCTCAGGGATGACCCTGTATGTCACCGTGTCGAAATTGCGTTCATCGCCGTGGAAATCCTCAAAGCGTTCAAGCACGACATTGTCCCCCGGATTCCTTTCGGACAGCTGAAGATGGTTGGTGCCGTCCGGGTTTTCAGCGATGACCTGACCGAGTTCCGCAGCGATTGCTTCGGAGACTTCCTCGAATTCATCCCCGCCTTCTTCCCTCAGTTCATAGTATTCTTCCAGTGTGACTTCAGATTCCGCACTGTCGAGTGCATTCTGGTAATCCTCATCGATGACTTCCTTGCTCAGTATACCTGCGGTGTTGTGCGCGAGGTTGCTGAGGAGTGGTGCGAACGGATACTCCGTATGGAGCGTCACTTCGTGGTCACCTGTGACTTCGACGTCTTCAACCATTTCGAACATGAATGCCACCGATGCGCCGACGCTCGGGTCGAGCAGGCGGTCGAACGTCGCTTCGACATCTTCTGCAGTGAATTCGGAACCGTTATGGAATGTCACGCCTTCCTTCAATGTAAAGACCCACGTGTTGTCATCGACCTGTTCCCAATCGGTCGCAAGCCCCTCGCCGATTTCCATATCCAGGTCCTGGCTGACAAGTGTGTCGAAAATCTGCGTCCTGAGCTGTGCGGAAGGAATATCATTGGATCCGTGCGGATCCATCGTGACGGGTTCGTTGATCAGCCCGATCGTAAGGTCCCCTCCCTGGCCGCCTTCTTCCGCCACATCGTCATCCGCCTCGACTTCTCCGTCCCCATTGCCCTCACCGTTGCCGTTGCATGCTGCCATCACGAGCATCAATGCAAACATCAACGGGATGAGCCAAAATTTCCTGTTCATCTAATTTCCCCCTTGTTTGAATTTAAATATATTATACCTAATGTGGAAACGCTTTACAAAATTATTTTGAAATATTCAGTAAATTATTGAGCGCATAGAAAAACGGGGACAGCAATCACTGTCCCCGCATCCTACGCATACTGGCGGACCGCCGCCGCAACGAACGCCTGGAAGATTTTCTTTGAAGCCTCGTCATTGAAGTAGGTGCCTTCCGGATGCCACTGCAGCCCGATGACGAAGTCATGCACCGTGCTCTCCACGGCTTCGACGACACCGTCGGGGGATAAGCCTGAAATGATGAAATGGTCCGGCACATCTTTATTGGCCTGGTGGTGGAAGGTATTGGTCTTGATCGAAGTTTCGCCGACGATCCTGTGCAATAAAGAACCCGCCTCGATATCGACCGTATGTGCAAGGTAATTCCTTGCCGCTTTCTGCGTGTGCTGGTTCAGTTCAGCCTCCATCTGGCTGTAGATATCCTGGTACATCGTGCCGCCCTGCTGGATGTTCAAAATCTGTGCACCGCGGCATATGCCGAGTATGGGGATGCCTTTTTCAAGCGCATGTTCGATGAGTGCACTTTCATACGCGTCGCGGCCGGGTTCGATTTCCCCGAGTTCCCGATGCGGTTCTTCGCCGAAGAGGGCGGGCTCGATATCGTTGCCGCCCGTGAGCAGCAGTGCATCGATGTTGTCGATCTGGGTCTTTATTTTCCCGGGGTCCTCTGTTTTGGCGAGCACCATCGGCACCCCGTCCGAATCGTTGATGGCATCAATGTACGTCGTCGGCAGCGTCAGTCCTTTTTCAGAGATGAAAGTCGTGATTCCGATGATCGGCTGTGGCATGGATAAACTCCCTTTCATATGTTTACAGACAAGGGTAGCACACTCCGGGTATCACGGCCAACCCCGGAATCGGGGCAAAAAAATAAGACCCGGAGGTCTTATTTCTTCTTGCCGGCGGCATTGATGAAAGCTTCAATAATCTTCCTGGAAGGTTCATTGAATTCAAATGCATCCTCCGGATGGAACTGGAGTCCGATGACGAAATCATGCTCCCTGCTTTCAATTGCTTCGATGACGCCGTCCGGTGCCACGGCTGCGACCTCGAACGAGGCGCCGATATCATGGTTCGCCTGATGGTGGAAGCTGTTGACGGACATCTCCGTCACCCCGGTGATGTCATGCAGCTTCGTCCCTTCGAATATTTCTATCTTATGGTTCAAAAAATCCCTGTTCGAAGTCTGCCTGTGCTGGATCAGCCCCTCGCCGTATTCCGAAGCCAGATCCTGATACATTGTCCCGCCGGCCACACTGTTCAAAAGCTGGCTGCCGCGGCATATGCCGAGTATCGGTAGGTCCTTTTCAAGTGCGAGGTGGATCAGTTCAAGTTCATACTCGTCCCGGCCGGCCTCGACATTTTCAAGCTTTGGATGCGGGTTCTCGCCGTATGTCGCAGGATTGATGTCATTCCCGCCGGTGAGGAAGAGCGCATCGATATGCTCGAGCTGCCCCTTGATCACTTCTTTGTCCTCGACTTTCGGCAGGAGCAGCGGGATGCCGCCGAGTTTTGAAATCGAATAGATGAAAGTCGCGCTCAGTTCCAGATGGTCGCCGTCGACGACTTCCGTCGTGATGCCGATAATGGGTAATGTCATAATGATCTCCTCTTTTAAAAAGTGGTTTGTACACCAACTATTACCCTTTACCGCATATATTAATCCACGGGGCTAATTATTGCCGGATATATTCTCGTAGGCGGGGATTTTACCCTGCTCGTAACTGCCGAGTATGTTGACGTAGGCACCCCTCCGGGTGATTTCATCCAGCGCCCTGGCGAGACCCGCTTCCTGGATGCCTTTCTCCACGTCTATGAAGAAACCGTATGAGAACGGCCTGTTCTGGATTGGCCTCGACATGAGGTAGACGAGGTTCACATCATTTTCCTTGAAGATGCTCAAAATCCCATGCAGTGAGCCCGTGCTATGGTCCGTTTCGATGTAGAGTGACGTCTTGTCCTTGAAGTCCGGTGAGCTGCCGTTCTTATTCTTGAAGAATAAAAACCGCGTTGTATTCAGCGGATTGTCGCTGATGTTATCCCGGATGACGGTCATGCCGTAAAGCTCTGCGGCATGGCGGCCCGCGATGCCCGCAATCGTCTCGTCCGGCGAATCCTTCACCATCCGCACGGCGCCTGCAGTGTCGGGATATTCAAGCACCTCGATGTTCGGGTAGCCGCTCAAATACGTATAGCACTGCTCGAGCGCTTCGGGGTGGGAGTACACTTTCGTGATCTCCGACGGCTCGACCGGGTTCTTTGTGATCAGGGCATGGTCGATCTTCACGTATACCTCGCTGACCGCTTCCATATTCAAGTATTTCATCAGGTCGATCGTCCTTGTGATCGGGCCGCTCGTCGAGTTCTCCACAGGGAGTGCGATGTAGTCGACCTCCCTGTTCTCGAGGGCCTCGACCAGCAGTTTGAATGTCATATATCCTTTAGTTTCATAATCTCTGCCTTCAGCAAAACTTTTACAGGCCACTGTCGAATAGCTGCCTTCAACACCTTGATAGCCAATGATCATTTTTACCTCTCCTTAATCGGACGCAAGCGTCCATCTACGAAAATCTGTACTGGGCATCGTGCAGCGCCCTGTAGTGTCCATTATTTATATTTACCAACTCTTCATGTGTGCCGCTTTCCGCAATCCCGTCCCGGTTCACGACCATGATGCGGTCCGCATTTTTGATCGTCGCAAGGCGGTGGGCGATGACGAGTGTCGTCCTGCCTTCCGACAGGCGGTTCAGCGCCTTCTGTATCTCGAGCTCGGTTGCGGTGTCGAGCGCGCTCGTCGCCTCATCGAGTATGAGGATCGGCGGATTCTTCAAAAACATCCGCGCAATCGAGATGCGCTGCTTCTGTCCTCCGGACAGTTTCACGCCGCGTTCGCCGACCACTGTATCGAGACCTCTCGGATAACTGTCCACGAGTGATTTCAGCTGCGCCTTTTCAAGCGCTGCATACACTTCCGCATCCGTCGCGTTTGGCTTGCCGTAGGCGACGTTGTCCCTGAGGGTGCCTGAGAATAAAAATACGTCCTGCTGGACCGTGCCGATATTCTGCCTGAGCGATGACAAAGTGTAGTCTCGTATATCCGTGCCGTCGATTTTGATGCCTCCGCCCGTCACATCATAGAAGCGGGGGAGGAGGGATGCGAGCGTCGTCTTGCCGGCGCCGCTCGGGCCGACGAAGGCGACCGTCTCGCCCGGCCGGATGGTGAGTGAAATGTTTTCTAGCATATGTTTGTTCTCGTAGCCGAACGTCACGTCCTCATATTCGATATGGCCTTTTACATTGCGCAGTTCAACCGCATCATCACGCTCCTCGACATCCGGCACTTCCCTCAGTATTTCAGTGAAGTGCTTGAAGCCTGCGATGCCGTTCGGATACAGCTCGATGACCGCATTGATCTTCTCGAGCGGCTTGAACAGTATGTTCGAAATCAGTATGAAAGCCGCAAACTCGCCGAATGTGAGCTCGCCCTGCATCGTGTAGTAGGCACCGGCGATCAGTATGAACACGGTCACGAGGCGCATCAGCATGTATGTCGATGAGTTGTTCAGCGCCATGATTTTGTACGCCTTCAGCTTTGTTGCCCTGAACGCTTCATTCAGGCGTCTGAAGTTGTCCATTTCACGCTCTTCGTTCGCATATGCCTGGACGAGACGGATGCCGCCGATCTTGTCCTCGATCATATGGTTGAAGTCCGATACGCGGGAGAACAGCTCCCTGAAGGCGACCGTCATCTTTTTATTGAAGTAGATCGCGATGATCAGTATGAACGGCACGATGATGAATGAAATCACCGCGAGTTCTGCATGTATGGATAACATGATACCAAAAGCGCCGAGGAGAGTCATCACGGCGATGAACAGGTCCTCGGGCCCGTGGTGCGCCATCTCGCCGACGTTCATCAGATCATTTGTCAGGCGGGTCAGGAGCTTTCCGGTCTTCGTATTGTCGAAGAAGCGGTAGGACAGGCGCTGGATATGACCGTACAAGTCATTCCGTATGTCCCGCTCGATGTTCGTCCCGAGCATGTGGCCCCAATATGTAACGACGAACTGCATGAACGTATTGAACGCATAGATGAGCAGGAGCCCTGCGGCTGCGAATATGATCCACCGCCAGTTGCTGGAAGGCAGCAGTTCGTCGATGAACAGGTTGACGATCAGCGGGAATGCAAGCTCCAGCAGGCCGACGAGCACCGCGCTGAAGAAATCCGTGAAGAACAATAACTTATAAGGCGCATAATAAGAAAAGAACTTCCGCACCGGCATGACCTCTTTTACTATATAATCATGCCTATCATTATAGCACGGCCGGCCGGGTATTTTGACACCGGAAATGAAAAAAACACCTGCTTCTGCAGGTGTCTTCATCCCCCGGTGATGCCGGCGAACAAGGAACGGTAGTCCTCGAGCTCACTTTCACATGTATTCCTGACCACGATCGGGGAGATCGTGATGTAATTCTGCTGTATATAAAAGAGGTCGGAGCGTTTATTCGAAGGGAAGCTGTTGGCATCCTCCAGGAAATAAAAAATCTCCGAATCGAGTGAGATGAGTTTCTTGAACCGGTATTTCGATGCGTCCGCATCCATCGGCAGCACCTTCGTCCCCCGGATATTCGCCTTCACGTCATTCGGGATGTTGATGTTGAAGGCCGACAGGCTGGGGAGGCGTCCGGCCATGAGTGAGGATAACAGTTCGTATATGGTTTCTTTTATTTTGGAAAAGTTGACGTTGCAGGCCCTGTATTCATCGATGGCGATTGCCGCAGCCGGTATATCGTGCAGGTACGCTTCCTCGACGGCCCTTGTGGAAGGGGACTTGAAGGCGTCGCGGCCGACGTTCGCCCCGAGGTTGATCCCTGAGAATACGAAGTCCGGGAAGCCGTCCGTGATCTCCTCGATGCCGAGCTTCACGCAGTCCGACGGCGAACCGTTGATCGTGAAGGCATTGATGCCGTCCGGATATTCGACCCGCTTCAGGCTGAGCGGCCGGTTGAGCGACGGTTTTACATTATCGATATAGTCATCATTCTGCGGGCAGATGACCGTCACTTCCCCGAAATGTGTGAGCAGTTCACTCAAAGCCATCACACCGGCTGAAAAGATGCCGTCTTCATTGGTGACTAGTATTTTCAAATAAAACATCCTTCCTTAAAGCGGTAATTGATATGTAAATATTTTGCCTCATCCTCAATGTAAAGCATGATTATTAATTTTTTGTGAAGTTGCAATTACATATTGTAAATTTATATGCAGATTGAATTTACAGCGATGTTTATTTCGTTTAAAAAGCGACTGGGGCCGGCCGATATGATAATATGATTTAGAAAAGTTTTGTATGAAATGCATGGAAATCGATAAAAATCTGGAGTGGTTCTTATGACGAAATTGAATATCGGCCTGCTTTACGGCGGCAGATCGACGGAGCATGAAGTCTCGATGCGTTCGGCGGCAAGCATCCTTTCGGTGCTGGACAGGGAGAAATATGATGTGAACCTGATCCACATCTCGAAGGACGGGGAGTGGCTGCTTGCACCGGACAGCGCGGAGATCAGGGATTTGAGTGGTGATGCGGATGCCCGGAAACTTGCGGTGCGGCCGTCGGGACAGCTTGAGGGACTGGACGGGCTCGATGTCGTCATTCCCGTGCTGCACGGCACATTCGGCGAGGACGGCACGGTGCAGGGTCTCCTTGAGATTGCGGAAATCCCGTACGTCGGATGCAACGTCAGAAGTTCGTCCGTATGCATGGACAAGGATATGACGAAGCGGCTTTTGAAGCTGGAAGGCATCGATGTCGCGGAATCCGTCCTCTTCAAACATCATGAAAAGGATGATGTGGACTTTGCCGCGGTGGAGGCGAAGCTCGGCCTGCCGATGTTTGTAAAACCCGTCAACCAGGGGTCATCCGTCGGCGTCTCCAAAGTGACGGATGAGGAGAGCTTCCACAAGGCGCTCGCACTTGCATTCAAGTTCGATACGAAAGTGATGGTGGAGAGCGCCCTGCAGGGACGCGAAGTCGAAGTATCCGTGCTCGGCAACGCCGACCCGTTCATTTCCGTTCCGGGTGAGATCATCCCGGACGATGGTTTTTATTCCTATGATTCCAAGTACCTCGACGAAAACGGGGCAGGGCTGGAAATCCCGGCGAAGCTCGATGAGGCGACGGTCCTGAATCTGCAGGATGTGGCGCTGAGGACTTTCGGGGCGCTCGACTGCGAGGGCATGGCGCGGGTCGACATGTTCCTTTTGGAGGATGGGCGGATTTTTGTCAACGAAGTCAACACCTTCCCGGGCTTCACAAGCATCAGCATGTACCCGAAGCTGCTTGAGGCCTCGGGCGTGAGCTACACCGAGCTCGTCGACCGCCTGATTGCGCTCGCACTCGAACGCCACGAGCTGGAAGCAGGCCTCACGACCGACTTCCTGTAGAAGTTGGGGTGCGCTTTCGCAAGGTTGTGCCGGCTTTGCGGTGAAGGTTGCGAATTTCAGGTGTGATTTCGCAAGGTTGTGCCGGCTTTGCGGTGAAGGTTGCGAATTGCGGGCGTGATTTCGCAAGGTTGCGCGGGTTTTGCGATGAAGGTTACGAATTTCGGGTGTGTTTTCGCAAGGTTGCGCGGGTTTCGCGGTGAAGGTTGCGAATTTCAGGTGTAATTTCGCAAGATTGCACCGTCTTTGCAGTGAAGGTTGCGAATTTTGGGTGTGGATTCGCAGGGTTGCACCAGCTTTGCAGTGAAGGTTGCGATTAAAGATCATGCAGGAGAATAAAACCCGGCCAGTCACGTCAACACCGGGGTCTCCATCCGGACTCAGAGACAAAACCCGGACAGCCGCGCGAGCACCGGTGCCTCCATCCGGACCAAGCGCGCCAATCTAAACCCACAACACAAAAAAGAGGCCTTCGGGCCTCTTTTTTCATTCTATATCTTTGACGGCGTCCCGGACGAGCGGGGCGACTTTTGTGCCGAAGAGTTCGATTGTCCGGAGCACCTGCTCGTGGGGCATGGTGCCGACGGGGGTCTGCAGGGTGAAGCGGGTGATGCCCATGCGTTTCCTGAGGTCGACGATCTTCGCCGCGACGGTCTCGGGGCTGCCGATGTAGAGGGCGCCGTCGGGTTCGATCATCCGCTCGTAGTTTTCACGCGAGTATGCACCCCAGCCGCGCTCGCGGCCGATGTTCGTCATCGCCTGTGAAATAGCCGGGAAGAACAGATCTTTCGCCTCTTCATCCGTATCCCATATGAAACCGTGGCTGTTGGTCGCGACCCGGAGTTTCTCCGGCGGATGTCCCGCCTGCACGCCGATCTGTTTATAGAAGTCGACGACCCGCTGGAACTGGTAGGGGCTGCCGCCGATGATTGCGAGTACAAGCGGCAGGCCGAGCTGGGCCGCCCGCGCTGCAGACTGCGGGGTCCCGCCGCTTGCGATCCATATCGGGATCCCGTCCTGCACAGGTCTCGGGAAGATCTCCACATTCTCTAAAGGTGCGCGCATCTCTCCCTGCCAGTTGATCTTGCCGCCTTTCTGGAGTTCCAATAAAAGGTCAAGCTTCTCATCGAACAGCTGGTTGTAGTCATCCAGGTCGTAGCCGAACAACGGGAAGGACTCGATGAACGAGCCGCGTCCCGCCATGATTTCCGCGCGGCCGTTTGAAATGCCGTCCAAGGTCGCGAACCTTTCATATACCCTGACCGGGTCGTCGGATGACAATACCGTGACACCGCTTGATAAGCGGATGTTTTCCGTCCGTGCCGCGCCCGCCGCAAGTACGACGTCCGGTGAAGTGACGGCGTAGTCTTCCCTATGGTGTTCGCCCACCGTGAATATGTCGAGGCCGACTTTATCCGCCATCTCGATTTCCTCCACCATATTCCGGAGCCTTTCACCATGCGTGATCGTTTTGCCGGTCTGCGGGTCGAATATCGTGTCGCCGAAAGTGTTGATTCCGAGTTCCATAAAATAAAATACCTCCGTCATTTTTACATCATTTTATCATGTGCATGTTAAAATGGAGATGATAGTGCCTATAAAGAAATCTTAAATACAATTGGAGTGGACAGCAATGAAAGAGAAACTGATCGAAAGACTGATGCGCTACGCAAAAATTGATACACAGTCCGATGCAAAGAGCGAGACGACGCCTTCAACCTCGAAGCAGTGGGATTTATTGAACGCACTGAAAAGTGAGCTTGAGGAAATCGGGCTTGAGGAAATCACGCTTGACGACAACGGTTACCTGATGGCATCACTGCCTGCGAATGTGGAAAATGCGCCGGTCATCGGCTTCCTTGCCCACGTCGATACGGCGACGGATTTCACCGGGACGGGCGTCAATCCGCAGCGTGTCGAATACGGAGGCGGGGACATCGTCTTGAATAAGGAGAAAAACATCGTATTGTCGCCGGATGAATATCCCGAACTCAAAAGGTATATCGGCCACACGCTCATCACGACGGACGGGACGACGCTCCTCGGTGCGGACAATAAGGCAGGCATCGCCGAAATCATCACCGCGGTGGAGTATTTGAAAGACAATCCGGATATCAGGCACGGCAAGATCCGCATCGCCTTCACGCCGGATGAGGAAATCGGCAAGGGGCCGCACAAGTTCGACGTCGAAGCGTTCGGCGCAGAATACGCCTATACGGTGGATGGCGGACCGATCGGGGAGCTCCAGTTTGAGAGCTTCAATGCCGCAGCGGCGGAAGTCACCTTCACCGGCAACAGCGTCCATCCGGGCACGGCGAAGGGCAAGATGGTCAATGCCGGCAGGATGGCGGCGGAACTCGCGACAATGTTCGATGAGTCCGACACACCGGAGCACACTTCAGGGTACGAGGGCTTTATTCATCTTGTGAACCTCGGCGGTGATGTGGAAAAATCGACGGCACAGTTCATCATCCGGGACTTCGATAAGGAGAACTTCGAAGCGAGGAAAATACTGATGGAGACGAATGTGAAGATCCTGCAGGAGAAATACGGCGAAGACCGCATCCACCTAGATATGCATGACCAGTACTACAACATGAGGGATAAGATCGAGCCGAAGATGTACATCGTCGACAACGCGAAGCGGGCGATGGAGTCATTGAACATCACGCCGGTGATTGCACCGGTCCGGGGTGGCACGGACGGCTCCCAGCTGTCATATAAAGGGCTGCCGACACCGAACATCTTCACCGGCGGGGAGAATTTCCACGGCAAATACGAATACGCATCGGCCGACGACATGGAGATGGCGGCACGCGTCATCATCAAAATCGCAGAACTTGCACATCAGCAGTGAACATAAAAAAATGAGGTTCCGGATTCCGGAACCTCATTTTTATTTATCCTCAGGCAGTTCGTCCTTATCGACCATCCTCACCCTCGCGCCGCCCTGTGATATGTTGGAGCGTGCAGTGACGCGTTTCAGGAAGAAGGACAGTATCATCGATATGAAGAGCAGGATCGATGCGATGAAGAATGACAGGTTGATCCCGTCAAGCATCGCCTGGTTCACCTGCTCGGGTGATGGATCAGGGATGCCTGCAATCCTGAAGTTGCTCCAGCTCTGCATGATCGAAATGAGCAGGGCCGTGCCGACGGCGCCGCTGACCTGCTGGAGCATGCTGTTGAGCGATGAACCGTGCGGCGTCAGTTCAGGAGTCAGGTCGTTCATCCCGTTCGTCATCACGGGAGTCATCACGAGCGTCAGCCCGAATGCGCGTATCGCATAAATCGTGAGCAGGTATCCGAATCCGGTGCTGATTTCAAGCTGGCTGAAGAAGAACGTCGTCGAGGCTGCAAGCGCGAGTCCGATGACTGCGAGGACTCTCGGCCCGAACATATCGAACAGCTTACCCGACAGTGGACTCAGCAGCCCCATGATCAGAGCGCCCGGGAGTAATAAAAGCCCGGTCTCGAGCGGGGAGACGCCCTGGATGTCCTGCAGGAAGATCGGCATCAGAATCATGCCGGAAAACAGCGCCATGTTGTTTACGCCGATGATGATCGCGGAGAGGCGGTACATCGGGAAAGTATAGACCCTGAAGTCGAGCATCGGGTCATCCATCCTGACCTGCCTCATGACATAAAAGTAAGTCGTGATGATGCCGATCAGAAGCGTCAGCATGACGTCGAGTGACAGCCAGCCGCTGTTCCCGGCTGCACTGAATCCGTACAGTATGCCGCCGAATCCAATGGTCGACAGGATGACCGATGGAATATCGATTTTGGCGTTGTATTTATTGCTGATTTCAGGCAGCTGGAAATATCCGACCGCAAGAACGATGAGCAGCACCGGAATCATCATGTAGAAGAGCCAGTGCCACGAAAGCGTCTGGACGACGAAACCGGATAATGTCGGTCCGATCGCCGGCGCAAAGAACATGACAAGGCTGAATACGCCCATGGCCGTACCGCGCTTTTCAGGCGGGAAGCTCGTGATCATCACGTTCATCAGGAGCGGCATCAGTATCGCGGACCCCGAAGCCTGTATCATCCGGCCGAGGATCAGGACGCCGAACGTCGGGGAAAACCCGGCGATGATGGTGCCTGCAAGGAACAGGAGCAGTGCCGTCAAAAATAATTTCCGGGCGCTGAATTTCTGCATCAGGAAAGCGGTCGTCGGGACCACGACACCCGAAACGAGCATATAGGCGGTGGTGACCCATTGGACCGTGGAAGTGGAAACGTCAAACTCATCTTTGATCGAAGGCAGTGCGACGTTTAAAAATGTATTGGATAAAAAAGAAACAAATGCACCGGAAAGCAGTATGATGATTAATCTGTAATCCGCCTTTTTCTCGTGTTGTGCTGACATAAATACATATCCCCTAAATTAGAATACATATTATTATATTCCGATTATCGAAATAAGCAAGCGATTCAAACCGTCTAGCCGATCCGGTTATCAATCTGAATGTATATGAAAAAGCCCAGACTCACGCCGAGCAGAAGGGAGAGCGGAATGCTGTAGCCTGCAGTGAGCGGGAACAATCCAAGCACGAATTCGAACACAAGGACCAGCACCGCCATCAGGATGAGCACCAATAAAGTCTTTGTCATGTATAAACCTCCTGGCATCAATATATAAAAAAGGTATAATATAAGGAAATACCATTATCAATTTTAAAGAAAGAGGGATCATTATGCAAAAAGAGTTACTTACATTCCAGTTGAATACGGTCAGGGGATGGGTGAATTACCATCTGGAGGATACGGATGAAAGTCTTATGGACATCGTGCCGGCCGGATTCAATAACAATCTGTACTGGCAGTACGGGCATGTGGCCGCAAATTTTGAGACTGAACTCGTCAGGCTTCTCGGTAAGGACAGCACGACGGCGGATGCATTCAACAAGTATTTCGGCACCGGCACAAGCCCTGATGATTTCGATGAAGGGACACCGTCCATCGAGGAGATCAAGGAAGTCCTTGAGCGCCAGCCGGGTGAGTATGAGAGTGTCACCGAGGCACAGCTGGAGGAGAAAATGGATGAGCCTTTCCTAGGCATGACGATGAGCTATGAGCGTGCTGGATTCGCCATGCTGCACGAAAGTCTCCACGCCGGGAAAATCCAGGAAATGAAACGCCTCCTTGAGAACCAGTATTAAAATGAAAATTTACGGTATCCATATGACTTTTACATTTTTATAACAATCTTAATGATGCTATTATAAATGTAAGAGGTGAGAGAGATGAAGACGATGTATGATGCCGTTGCAGATGAATATATAAAATACCTCAATGACCTCCCCGAGATGCTTCTGCCGGGCCTGGAAACCAGGGGGATTGAGTTCAGGGATGCCAAAATCGCAGATTTTGGTGCGGGCCCGGGTTTTTTAAGTGCGCAGCTGAGCGCGAGGGGCGGCATCGTGGATGCCGTTGAACCTTCAGTGGAATTTTACAGCCATGCTGAGCAGATGTTCAAAGACAACAACAAAGTCAACTTCAATCTGTCATCTGCCGAAAATTCAGGCCTTCCGGCGAAGACCTTCGATATCGCCATCTCGCTCAGATCATGGGACTGGTTCGACAGGCGGGAAGTGCTTGAAGAAGTGCAGAGGATCTTAAAGCCTGATGGTTATTTGATCATCGTGGATTTTGGTTTTGCCGATTCATCGGAAACGGTGAAGGAGTCGGTGAAGGTGATCAGGAAATGTGCCAAGAAATATAAGGTCAAATCAAAAATACATAAACGGGAAAATGACGGACTGATCACCGGGTTTCCGCTTGAATGGATAGAAGAATGGCAGGAGTACCAATTCGACATACAAGATTTATATAAACGGAGTTATAAGGTGGAGTTCACTCACGAAGGGTGGATCGACCATCTCAGCCCGATTTCCAGCCTTGTTCCATTTAAGCCGAAGCACCGGAGGAAGACTTTGAAGAAGATCAGCGATCATCTGAAAGATAAATATGAAGATGATGTATATAGGATCGGACATGAGATGAATGTCGCCATCCTTAAGAACAGAAGTTGAATATTGCAGACCGGGAAGCAGAACATGCTTCTTTTTTTTGTCATTTTCACGTATTCGAAAAGTGTAAAAAGATTGAAAAAAGAAAGTTATACATGAAAACGGAAACATCCTGCATATGCATGCAGATTCAATGAGTTTATGCATAATGCCGGTTTCCGGATGAAATAAAATGACGAAATAAATAAATAATTATTAAACTTTCAAATTATTTTAAATAGATTTACTTTATGAATTTAATCACATATAATTTGAGAAACGTTGATACTACTGTTATCATAGTAATTGAAGATAAGTCGTGGAAGACCTCTGTGTATAAAATAAATTTCAAATTAGGAGTGTGGATTTAATGTTTGCAACAGACCGTTACTCAGCAGACCTGAAAGTTCAGGAGTATAAGAACATTGCGATGAACAATGCAAAGCTGGATAAAAAGAAAGCGCCGAAAAAATCGTTCGCGAGCCGGCTCGTCAGCATCATCAGCCTGTAATAAGAGAACCGTCCCTGAAAAGAAGAGGGACGGTTTTTTTTATTTTATGAAATTGAGCTGCCATGACAGGCCGAAGCGGTCCTGGACGAAGGCGAAATATCTGCCGGGACCGTACTCATCCATAGGCATCAGTATCGCGCCATCCTTTTTAAGCTTTCTGTAATACATCTCCGCTTCTTCCATACTCCCGCATTCGATATAGAATGACATGCTCGGTGTGAAGCTGAACTCCTCTGGAGTCCGGCTGTCACCGATCATCAGCCGCTGCCGGCCGATTGAAACCACCGCCTGCATGATCTTCCCTTCGAGTCCGGGTGTCTCCTTCCCGAATTCCTGCAGGAATTCAACCTCCATATCATGGAAGGTATCCTTGTAGAAAGTCAGTGCTTCCATCGCATTGCCGTTGAATGTCAGAAAAGGTAAAAATGACTTCATGTTCTCACCGCCTGTAAGTTATTTTACTGCATGCATATATGGTATACTACTAATAAACTTGACGCATTGTCAGTTTGGAAATTTCCTATATAATCTGTAAAGAATCGGGACGTAAAAATGATCAGAATTCTAATTTCAAGTGTCATTATCGGCACAGTCACGGGACTGGCGCTGCTGTTGTTTTTTGCCTATATTCAAATGCTGACGGGCATCAGGCTGATGGATCTGCTGCTCGACATCGACTTCATATATGCCGGTTCCTTGAGCCTGATGACGGAAATACTGCTGCACCTCATCACCTCCATCATCATTGCGCTCATATTGAAGACCGTCCATGTCCATAAGCGGTGGTGGTATTTGCCGGTGGTCATCATGATGCTCCTCATCACCGTGGCACTGTATTTCATCCTGCAGTGGATCGGGGCCATATCAATTTCAGATAACAGCATCGGCTTCATACTATGGGCCATTTTCCACATCGGTTATTTCGAATTGATATATTATATGCATAAAAGCGGGTATTAGATGGATAGCCGGATTTTTACTTTAATGCAAGGGAGGATGGTTATGCGTAAAAAAGCTGTCGATGTAATGGAAGAGATGCTCAAAGTGAGGGAGCGGGTCTTGACGGATGGTGAGAAACTCTACCGTTCCTGGGAGGAATATGATATCCGGGAATCCTACCGGGTGAGTGCCCGGAACCTCGCGTATTATATGGCGTTCAGGCAGAAAGATATGCGTCATCTGCAGGAGGAGCTGATTCCCTGGGGTGTATCCTCCCTCGGGAGGCTGGAGGCCGATGTGATGGGCACGCTGAATGCCGTCTGCAAGACGATGAGCCTCATCACCGATACGGAACTTGAAGATCCGGATATCGACTACCACTCGATGCAGACGTTTGAAGAACGTTACAACTTATTGAACAACCACACCGCAGAAATTTTCGGCGATGCGGTGGATGACCGGAACACGCATGTGCTTGTGACGATGCCGACCGAAGCCGCCGAAGATAAAAAGCTCGTCCGCGGCCTGATCGATGCGGGAATGGATATGGCACGCATCAACTGCGCACATGACGATGAACACATCTGGGGCAGGATGGTAGAGAATATCAGGGAAGCTTCGAAGGAGAGCGGCCGGAAATGCAGGGTGCTGATGGACATCGGCGGACCGAAGATCCGCGTAAAGACGCTGCTGACCTCCAAGAGGAACCCGAAACTCTATGTCGGTGAGAAGTTTTTATTATCGAACCAGGAAGCGATGACACTGTCGGCCGGTGTCGAGATCGCGATCAATACGACGGTGCCCGAAGTGCTGAAGAAAGTGGATAAAGGCCAGCTCATCAAGCTGGATGACGGTCATATCGAAGCCGAAGTCGTGGAGATCAGGGATGAGGGGCTGATATGTGAAACGACGAAGGTGGTCAAGGAGAACGGGGTGAGGGTCAAAACCGAAAAGGGCATCAACTTCCCTGACCACGAGCTCGACCTTTCGGTGCTCACTGAAAAAGACTATAAGGACCTGGAGTTCGTCTCAAAGCATGCGGATGTCATCGCATTCTCATTCATCAAATCGGCGTATGACATGCAGACGATCGAAGCGGCGCTTGAAGAGGTGCTCGAGGGAGAACGGGCGGACCTGCCCATCGTCGCCAAGATAGAGACGGTCGAGGCGATCGACAACATGCCTGAGATCATCGTGAGCGCCAGCGCAAAAAGACCATTCGGCGTGATGGTCGCACGCGGCGACCTCGCGGTCGAAATCGGCTATGAGCGGCTGAGCGAGATACAGGAAGAGCTCCTGTGGATCTGTGAAGCCGGGCATACACCGGTGATCTGGGCGACACAGGTGCTGGAATCGCTTGTCAAGAGCGGCATACCGACCCGCTCGGAGATCTCCGATGTCGTCGCCGGCTCAAGGGCTGAATGCATCATGCTGAACAAGGGTGACTATATCGTGCACGGCGTCCGGGCAGTCGATGACATCTTAAGGAAGTTCGAAGACCACCATCATAAGAAGACATCGATGCTCCGTGCGTTGAACATCGCGGAGCAGCAGTTCTGACACAACCCTCCGGGGTTGTGTTTTTTGATTTGGTTGCTGTTTTATTTGGATGAAAGCCGCCTTCCAAGATCAAATTCTGGTAAACTTTTGTGTAATACAGACGGAAAGGCGGGATGACATGAAGAAGGCACTGCTTGTACATAATAAGAAATCCGGGCAGTCCAAAAAACACGGGATCGAAGCAGCACTGATCCAACAGTTGAATGCTGCCGGCTACGAAGTGATGGTTAAGACGACACCGGAAAGCGGGGCGGAGGGGATTGTTTCGGAGTATGCTGCAGATAAAGATCTCATCGTGACCGTCGGAGGCGACGGCACGATCAGTGAGGTGATGAACACGGTGCTGAAGGAAGGTTTTGAGATTCCCATCGCCGTCATCCCGACCGGCACGGTGAACGACCTCGCCCGCGTCCACGGCATCCCGCTCGATGCGAAAAAAGCGATCCGGCAGCTCGGGACCGCCGTCCCGGTCCCGATCGACATCATCAGATTGAATGACAGGCATGCAAGCTACCTGGTTGCGCTCGGGGCATTCATGACGGCTTTTGCCGAAGTGGATGCACGCATCAAACATAAGACCGGGCGCCTCGCATACCTCTTCGCCGGCATCAAAATGCTCCTCCGCTTAAAAAAATACAGCGTGACAATAAAGACCCCTGATGCGGAAGTGCACTCCGCCTCCGTGCTTACGATCGTCTCAAAATTGCGGTCGGTCGGGAGCCTCGGCCGGCTCATCAAAGAAGCGGGGGCGGATGACGGCCTGCTCCATATCATCAACATCGAACCGGTGAATGTATTTGAAGCCGTCCATCTCATCTTTCTCGCAGTCAAGGGCAACCTTACAGATCATGAAAAGGTCACCTACCTCACGGCCGAAAAGGCTGAAATCAGTGCGGCCGGCCTCTCGCACATGAACATAGACGGTGACCGCTATGATTACAGGGATATGGACATTTCGGTGGCGCGGGGTGCAGTCTTACTGATGAAGCATCCGAAGTAGTGGGAATACTTAAACTTCTCCTCCAAATATTGAAATATTATACTAAAAGCTATATGCTATAGCGGTGATAATTATTACGGAGGAGGCGGCCCGATGAAGATCAGGAAAAAGCTTAAAGAGACGAATTTTGAAAAGAAGAAGATTTCTTTCAACCCTAAAATCACGCAGCAGACGATCATCAATTTCATCACGATCATCGTAGGATCTTTTTTATTCGCAATAGGTGTCAACTCATTCATGATTGCCGGGAACCTCGGCGAAGGGGGCTTCATCGGCCTTGCGATCATCCTGTTCTATGCATATGAGATTCCGACGGCACTCAGTAACTTCGTGCTGAACTTCCTCATACTGATCGTCGGATTCAGGTACCTCGGCAAGCGGGCGATGTATTATACGATCATCACCATCCCGATGACTTCGCTCATGCTTTGGATCACGGAAGACTGGCAGATCCAGTCGAGTGAGATCCTTGTGAACACCGTGTTCGGCGGCCTCTTCATCGGCCTCGGCATCGGGCTCATCATCCGCATCGGTTCGACGACTGCCGGAACGACGATCCTTGCCCGTATGGCCAACAAATATTTCGATGTCAACGTCTCGTATGCACTGCTGTTCTTCGATTTGATCGTCGTGGCCATCGGCCTTACCGTGATGACGCTCGAGCAGGCGCTCCTCACGGTGATTGCACTGTACGTTGCGACGAAGGTGATGGATTTCATCATAGAAGGTATGAACCCGAAGAAGGCGATCACGATCATCAGCGAGAAGCCGGAAGTGCTCGGCAAGATGATCAATACGGAAATCCGGCGCGGCGTCACAATCATGAACGGGCGCGGATTTTATACGCAGAAGGATAAGGACGTACTGTATGTCGTCATCAACAAATCCCAGCTGACGCGGCTGAAGCGGCTCATCAAGCGGTACGATGAAAATGCCTTCGTCGTCGTGCATGATGTGAACAGCGTGCTCGGCAACTACTTCATATAAAGCAAAAAAGACAGGGGAACCTGTCTTTTTTCATTTCTGTCTCCTGTGGAAGACCTGGAAGCCTTCGACTTCGGCGACCCTTTTAAAGCCCCGGTATTCGAACCAGTTGATGGTGAAGGCCTTTGCGACCTTCCTGCCCGACATCATGTAGAGGTCCATGACTTCCCGGGTCTCCTCGAGGTACATATCCATCATCTTCGAGCCGATGCCCTTCGTAAGGTAGTCGTCATGGATCAGGATATTGTTTATGTATTGTGTGAAGATATGGTCCCCGGATGAACGGATGATCCCGACGAGCCTGTGGCCGTCCCAGGCCGTCACGATGTAATCCGAATTCACGACCGCCTCGTACAGCGCATCATCCCGGTTCTCATACTTTTTGATCTGTTTTGCGGAATAAAATTCCAGCAAAGCCTCTTTTGAAATGCCTCTCTCTGTAGAAAGATGAATCATGACGTCCCACTCCTCTTCAATAAATTCATCATAATGGAATGTTCTGAAAAATGAAAGAATAATTGTGTTTTCAAAATATGTTTCTTATAATTGGGTATATTGACGGAGAACCCTATAACAACCAGGAAAGAGTGAATCATATATGGAAATCTACAATTATCAGAAATGGGACGTTTCGGCGACCCCTGAAGAAGTTTTTGAATTCATCAATGACGATAGTAAGCTGCAGGAAGTCTTCGGCATCATCGACAGGATCGAGTACAGCACCGCTGAAAAAAGGGAGGAAGGGGCGAAGTTCCTCACGACGCTGAGCGTCAAAGGAAAGACATACCGCTTCCGCAGTGAAGTCGTCGAATACGCCGATGACCGGAAAATCGCCGTCCGCTCAAGGTTCAGACAGGGGGATGTGATCACGCATTTCACGGTCGTGCCGAACAACGGCGGCGTGGACATCTCAGTGCGTGCGGAACTGCGCAACGCAAAAACAAGGGCAAAAGTGCTCGCAGGCGCGATGAAACCCGTCATCGGACTCATCATGAACCGCAGCATGGACAACCTGGTGGACCATATAGAGAAATAAGCCGTAGATGACGGCTTATTTTTTTATTTGAAGTGAAAAAGTGAAAATTATCTTTATTCCTAGTTCGATACTATGTATAATATCAATGAATATAAGGAGGGGTTTTATATATGAAAAAGTTATACATGTTATTGTTTGGCGCGTTACTGATGCTTGCCGCCTGCGCGGATGACAGCGGGGTCGAAGAGGCTGCAGATGGCGGGGAGTCAGCGGAGGAGAGTGAGGGTGAGCATATCAACTTCAGCCTGTTATCGCTGCCGAGCTCACTGGATCCGCATGCAGCGAATGACGGTTATTCCCTTTATGTCATGACGAACATCTACGAAACACTGGTGAGGCTCAATCACGATCTGGAACTTGAACCGGGGCTTGCCGAGTCGTATGAACAGATTGAAGATACGACTTGGGAATTCGTCCTGCACGAGGACATCACTTTCCATGACGGCAGCGAATTCAATGCCGAAGTGGTGAAGGCGAACCTGGACCGCGTGCGCGATGAAGAGGTCGGTGCACCGCTTGAATTTTTATTTACGGAGATTTCCGAAGTCGAAGTCATTGATGATTATACAGTGCATATCCATACGGCTGAGCCTTTTGCGGCACTCCCTGCACACCTCGCACATCCGGGCGGGCATATGATCAGCAAGGAAGTGATCGATGAGGATTACGCGCAGATGGAAGAAGGCGGGGATCCGCTGACTGAAGTGCACAGGAATCCGGTCGGTACGGGCTTCTTCAAATTTGATGAAATCGTCGAAGGGGATCACGTGACACTCGTCAGGAATGAAGATTACTGGGGCGAGCCTGCGAATCCTGCCGGCGTGACATTCAAGACCGTCCCTGAAGACGCGACGCGGATCGCCGAACTCTCCACAGGGGATGCGGATCTGATCTACCCGGTGAACCCGGGTGATGTGGAGCAGATCGACAGTACCGACGGCACTTATGTCGAGCAGAACGAAAGTGCCAACATGACTTATATGGGCTTCAATACGGAAGTGGAGCCGTTCGATGACCCGGACGTCAGACGTGCAATCGCGATGGCGATCGATAAGGAGGCCATCATCAATGAAATGCTTGAAGGCATCCCGGAAGTCGCAACGACGCCTCTGAACCCGACGGTGAACGGCTACAGTGAGAACATCGAACCGATTGAACATGATGTCGAGGCGGCGAGGGAACTGCTTGAAGAAGCGGGGCACGGTGACGGATTCTCTGCAGAGATCGTGGTGAACGACAGGACAAATGAGGACATTGCGACATTCATCCAGGGTGAGCTTTCAGAGCTCGGCATCAATCTGGAAATCAACCAGATGGAGTCGGGTGCCTATCAGGAATACACCGCGAACGGCAATCATGATATCTTCATGGGCAGCTGGGGCACGGTGACGCTCGATGCGGATTACGGACTTTATCCGATGTTCCATTCGGATAATATGGGTGCACCGGGCAACCGGACGCGTTATGCGAACGAGGAAGTCGACGCGATGCTCGATGAGGCGAGGACCGAGACGGATGAAGAGGCACGGATGCAACTTTATGAAGATGCCCAGCAGATCATCGTCGACGAAGCGCCGCTCGTCCCTGTATACCACTCCGTGCTGCTGGCCGGGCTGAATGAGGACTTGTCCGGATATTACCAGTATCCGAGCAGTTTCCCATATTTGAAAGATTTGGAAAAATAATAAAAACTTCCTATATCGTTGAATTTTTATGGTTGAATAGACAACTTCCTGATATAGTACTATTATACGAAACGATTGATTGGAGGTTTACTATGAAGGTCATTAAAGCACACGATTATGACGCCATGAGTAAAGAAGCTGCAGAAATTATTTATCAGGCTATAAAAAATAAACCGGATATCACATTGGGGCTCGCGACAGGTTCGACCCCCCACAGGATGTATGAATATCTGGCGGATATGCTGAATGAAAACAAGATCGACTTATCAAAAGTCCACACCGTGAACCTGGATGAGTATGTCGGACTCGGCGAGGGCGACCCGCAGAGCTACCATCATTTCATGCATGAGGAATTTTTCAATAAAGTGAACATTCCTCTGGAGAATACACATCTGCCTGATGGCAAGGCGGAGGACCTTCAGGCTGAAGTCGAGAATTACGAACAGCTGATCAAGGACCTCGGCGGCATCGATTTGCAGCTGCTCGGCGTCGGCCGCAACGGACATATCGGTTTTAATGAACCCGGTACTCCATTTGACAGTGTGACCCAGGTCGTCGGACTGACCGACCTGACGATTAAAGATAACTCAAGGTTTTTTGAAAAAGTCGAAGATGTGCCGACCGAAGCCCTATCGATGGGGCTGAAGACGATCATGGAGACGAAATCGATCCTCTTCCTCGCCTCAGGCGAAGGAAAGCAGTATGCCGTCGATGCACTGCTGAACGGCGAAGTTACCGAGGAGATTCCTGTGACTATACTTCAGCAACATGATGACGTAACCGTCATCGTCGATAAGGAAGCGGCAGGGGAATAACTTTATTTATGATTGAGAAGAAGCCGGGATTTGTCCCGGCTTCTTTTTGTCGTTTTGAGAGTGTCTTTTGAATCCTGCCGTTCAGATGCAGGGATTTTCATGGCTATCTAAACGGCAGGGGCCCTCAAGTGTTTAGTTAACGAGATTTTCACGGTCATCTAAACGGCAGGGGCCCTCAAGTGTTTGGTTAGCGAGATTTTCACGGCCATCTAAACGGCAGGTGCCCTCAAGTGTTTGGTTAGCAAGATTTTCATGACTATCTGAACAGCAGAGGCCTTCAGGTGCTTAGATAGGGTAATTTTTAAGATTGAGTGAGCAGTTTTATTCTCCCGCTGCTCATCCACGGCGATTTTTATTGCCATGTGATCGCCTTATAATTCAAAAATAAAAACCCGGGCTCCCCCGGGTTTCCATCATTCATTCACCTTTATTGAATTTCTTTATATTTTTAATGATGCCCTGGTCCGTCGACAGTATGCTGCCCTTATAAATCCGGGCGGCGAAGTAGACGGCGATCCCGATGGTGATGAGCACGACCACGATGCCAATCAGCACCGTCACATGTGACGTATCCGGATCTAAAACCCGGAGGGGCATGACGAATGGTGTGAAGAACGGGAAGTAGCTGGTGATGCGGACAAGCAGGTTGCCCGGATCGAACAGGTTGAACATGCCGAGGTACATGCCGCCGAGCGACATCATCGTGACCGGCAGCAGCGCCTGCTGCAGATCTTCCATACGGCTCACGAACGAGCCGAGCAGGGCGGACACCGATAAGTACAGCACCAGCCCGAGCAATAAAAAGATCAAACTGTAGATGATCATCGGCACCGTGCGGTCATTGGCCTCGAGGCCGAATTCCGAAATCAGCTCCCCGATATCGACAAGGTAGATGACCGCGATGATCGTCACGACGAAGAAGAACAGCTGGGTCAGGCTCACGCAGATGATTGCGAGAATCTTCGCAAACAGATGGTTCACCGGAGAGACGCTCGAGACGATCATCTCGATCACCCGAGACGACTTCTCCATCGCGATCTCCGTGCCGATCTGGCTCGCATAGTTGATGACGATGAAGAACATGACGAACACCGTGATGTAGAAGATGACGACGTTCAAATAGTTCGGCTCGGCACCGGCCTCCGCTTCACCTTCCGCAGGGGAGACCGAAGTTTCATAGTCGACCGAGACTTCCGCCATCATCAGCGAAGCTTCCTCTGCAGACAGGTCGAGCGTCTCCATCACCATCATCCGGTTCATCTCATCAAGCGCCAGCTCGATCTCCGCCTGCTGTGCGGCATTGATGTTGAACTCGCTTTCGACGACCGCGCTGACGGGGACCGTCTCCTCGACCGTGACCACGATGTCCCCATCACTTTCGACGACACTCATCTCCCCGCTGAACCTGTCGAGCACCTCGCTGAACTGTGCCGTGAATGCATCGGATGCCTCAACCTCGACCGTCCCGATCTCTTCCGAGCCGTCGAATAAATTCATAATCTTATTGAAATTCCCCGCAAGGATGATCAGCAGCATGACGATGATCGTGGTGATGATGAATGATTTCGCTTTGACTTTGGATAAATACGTATGCCGGAAAGTGGTCAGGAATTTATTCATACTGGCGGCCCACCTTCGCAATGAATATATCGTTCAATGACGGTTCATTCACCTGGAACCGCTTGAAGTAGCCGAGCTTGACGATTTCATGGAAAATGTCCTCCGCATATTTCTCCTCGGCGATCTTGATCACAATTGTGTTCCTGTTCTGCTTCATTTCAAGCACACCCGGAAACTCCTTCAAAAATGAAATGTCATGCTGCCCTTCGATGATCAGCTCTTTCTGGCCGAAGTCGGCCTTGATGTCATCGATGTTGCCGCTGACGACCTGGCGTCCTTTATTCAGTATGCAGAGCTCTTCGCACAGTTCCTCCACATGATCCATACGGTGGGTGCTGAAAAGGATCGTGGCACCGTTCCGGTTCAGCTCCTTGACCGCCTTCTTCAGTATCTCCACATTCACGGGGTCGAGGCCGCTGAACGGCTCATCCAAAATGATCAGCTCCGGTTCATGGATGATGGATGCGATCAGCTGGATCTTCTGCTGGTTGCCCTTCGACAATTTTTCTATCCTCTTCTGCTTGTTTTCAGGCACTTCGAATTCTTCAAGCCAGAAGTCCAGCTGCCGGTCGATCTCCTGCCTTTTCATGCCCTTCAATCTTGCGAGGTATTGGATCTGCTCATCCACCTGGAGCTTCGGATGCAGTCCGCGCTCCTCCGGCAGGTAGCCGATTTTATCGGTCATGTCATAGCCGATTTTCGCACCGTCATATGTAATCGTGCCGGCAGTCGGTGCGAGCAGGCCGAGCAGCATCCGGAAAGTCGTCGTCTTGCCGGCGCCGTTGCCGCCGAGGAAGCCGTACATGCTGCCGCGGGGCACCTCGATATTTATATTGTCCACAGCTGTGAAATCATTGAATTGCTTGGTCAGATTTGAAAGTACGAGACTCATATTTATTCCCCCCTGAATAGATTTAGTTTATCATATTAGAGTACAATCCAAATAGTTAAAGCAGAATGAGGAATCAATAATGGAAAATGCAAAGGAAAATAAAAAACCGTCGGCTTCCTTTAAGGACTTCATGTCTTTACTGAACCGGACGGAAGTGAATAAAGGGCTCTTCATCGCCGGTGTCGTGCTGTCGTTCTTCGGCATGATCGGTGCGCTCATCGTGCCGCTTCTGACGCAGTCGTTCATCGACGGCTTCGATACGGAGATGTTCACGGCGGGGCTCGCTGCGGCGATCATCGGCCTGTTCCTGATCAGCGCCGTGCTCGACGGGGTCTCATATTATGTGCTGGCCAAAGTCGGGCAGACGATCATCCAACGCCTCAGGGAAATGGTGTGGGATAAGTTTTTGAAGCTGCCCGTGAAATATTATGATGCGACGAAAAGCGGTGAATCGGTCAGCCGGCTCGTCAACGATACCGCCATCATCAAAAACCTGATCACCTCGCATTTCCCGCAGGTGATCAACGGCACGCTGTCGATCGTCGGGGCGGTGATCATTTTATTCATACTGGACTGGCGGATGTCCCTGATCATGTTCGTATCGGTGCCGATTTCACTCTTCATCATCCTGCCGCTCGGACGCCGCATGGGCAGGATATCGAGGCAGCTGCAGGATGAGACCGCGGCGTTCACCGGCACGTCCCAGGAGACGCTCGGTGAAATCCGCCTCATGAAATCATTCAACGGGGAAGCGTATGAAAGGAAGACCGGCCGCAGCGGGATAAAGAGGCTTTACGACTACGGCATGAAGGAAGCGGCGATCAACGCGCTGCTTTCACCGATCATGTCGACCGTCATGATGTTCGTCATCATTCTGATCATCGCTTACGGCGGCCTGCGCGTCGCCGACGGCACGATGACGATCGGGACGATGGTGGCCTTCCTTCTGTACCTGTTCCAGATCATCATGCCGATGACCATGTTCGCGATGTTCTTCACCGAGTTCAATAAAGCACTCGGGGCAACCGAACGGATCATTAACATACTGAAGATGGATGATGAACCGGATACAGGAGAACTTCCGGATAAGGACATCAGATTCAACAGCATCGAATTTGAAGATGTGAGCTTCAGCTATATCGAAGGTGCACCGGTGCTTCAAAATATTTCATTCCGTGCGGAACCAAACCGCAAGGTCGCCTTCGTCGGGCCGAGCGGAAGCGGCAAATCGACGATCTTTTCACTGATCGAGCGGTATTATGAAATCGATTCGGGACGGATATTGATCGGCGGGGAGGACATCACTGATATCCCTTTATATGACCTCCGCAAAAACATCGGCTACGTCGCCCAGGAGAGTGCCATCGTCTCAGGCACCATACGGGACAACATCACCTACGGCCTGGAAGCGGGCGATTATACAGAAGAGGATATAGAGCGGGCGGCTGAAAGCAGCTACGCCTCGGAATTCATCGACGAGCTTGAAATGGGACTCGATACGGAAGTCGGGGAGCGGGGCATCAAATTATCCGGCGGACAGCGCCAGAGGATCGGCATTGCCCGGGCCTTCCTGAAGGACCCTGAAATACTGATGCTTGACGAAGCGACCGCAAGCCTCGACTCACGCTCCGAGCGGTTCGTCCAGGAGGCGCTGGATGAATTGATGAAAGGGCGCACGGTGCTTGTGATCGCGCACCGCCTGAGCACGATCATCAATTCAGACAACATCTTCTTCATTGAGAACGGCCGGCTGACCGGCAGCGGCACGCACGCGGAACTGATGCGGACGCATGCCATGTATAAGACGTTTACGGATCAGCAGTTCACACAGGAACGGGGCGTATCGACATGATTGAGCTTTATCATGCATTTGCACCCGTCATCCCGGTATTCTTCATACTGTTCATCGGCATCGTGGCCGTATTTCTTCTGCTCGGCAGGACATCGGGTCACGAGCTGAACAACCTGAAACGGAAACTCACCCTGCTCATCTACATCGGATTTACGGTGAATCTTGTGGGCATGGTGCTGGTCACGCTGATGCCGACGGATTATCCGAACCGGCTTGTGCAGCTGACGCCTTTTTTGAGCATCATTGAAACACTGCAGTATGCGACCCCGAGGGCGATCTTCAACTCGCTCTTTTTGAACATCATACTGTTCATCCCTTTCGGCTTCTTCACATACATGTTGACGAGAAGGGCCGGGCTCACGGTTTTCCTGTCCCTTTTCACCTCAGTCACCATCGAAGTGCTCCAGTATGTCCTGCCGATCGGCCGGATTTCAAACATCGATGATGTCATCCTGAACACCACCGGTGGTGTGATTGGAATGTTATGCGGAGTGCTTGCTTTAAAGATACAGATTGTTTATAATATTCTCACAACGGGAAGGGGTAAACAAAGCAGATTTTAAAAAAAGAAGATGCATTATAAACAAGGGGGTTTTGCCATATGTATAAAAACAAAAGTTTATATGATCTATCGGATATTGAACTTGCAGAAAATGAAGCCATCGGTCCGGAACTGATCGGGACCATTGAATTTGAAAATGATGGAAGGTATATCTTCCAGGGTGCATTGATACTGACGACGGAGCGTTTATTCGTCAATATAGAAAAACCTGACGGGGAAATCGAACATCATCAGCTGAAGTACACGGATATTTCACTTGTCACCGTGGAAAACCGGGCCTTATCGGGTAAAATCGTCCATTTCTGGATCGGTAAGAAGATTGAAGTGTCCATGAACGTGACCCATGATAAAAACCTGCAGAAGTTCCTGGCGTTCTACCGCAAGCACAGGGCGCGCGCATTGAAGTATGAAAACTACATTTTCGAAGAAGCGCGTTGAACATGCGGAATTGCGAAAGGCCGGTTATGCACCGGCCTATTTTTATTGTATAATTGAGGGGATATTTTTTAGGAGCATTCATAATTATGAAGATCAAAATTTTAATGCTGCTGGCGGGTGTACTCATACTGACCGGCTGCAGCAATTTCAGGGAAACAAGTGTATCCGGGGACGGGGAAGTGCGCCGGCTCATGACAGACAACGAAGGCGAGGTGGAGATCCCCGCCGATCCGGAGCGCATGGTGCTGATGCGGCCGGTCGATGTGCTCAATGCACATCTCCTGGACGGGGATATCGCAGCCGTGACGGAGAGCGTGCGCGGCAATCATTTTGTGAATGAACATCTGGGTGACGTGGCATTCATCGGCGAGGCGGATTTTGAAGCGGTGCGCAGTGCCGATCCGGACCTCATCCTCCTCAGCGGCCAGCACATGCACCGGGCGGAGTACGGTGAAATCGCCCCGGTGATTTCACTCAACTACAACGATGAATTCTTCAATTCATACGGGGACCGCGTCTACCTCATGCAGCTTGCCAAGATGGGTGTGATCCTCGGTGAGCAGGACCAGGCTGCAGCGTTGACCGATGACTGGATGGAACGGATGACCGAACACAGGCGGGCGCTCACCTTCGACCCCGCTGAACATGAAGCGGCGGTGCTCGTCGAAGGCGCGGAGGGGTTCTTCATCTATGATGAGTTTTCAGCGTACGGCACCGAGATCATGTACGACCTGCTTGGCTTCAATGTCGCGGGCGATTTCCGCAGCCTGCGGGAGGCAGCGCCGTTCGAGCAGCATACTCCGGAGGCGCTCCGGGATCTCGGCACGGATTATATTCTTGTCAATAAACACCCCGACACTGAAGCAGGGGACCTTGCGGCGGAATTGTCGGCGGCGCTGTCGATTCCGGAAGACCGTGTGCTCGTCGTCGAAGCGGAGGATTTCATCACCAATGACCTCATCTCGCTGGAGGGTCAGGCCGGCATTATAATTGAAAAGCTCGAGTAAGTGGATGCCGTGACGCGTCCGCTTTTTTTATGTATGATGAAAGCATTAAGGACGGTGGTAATATGGCAACTGAAAATATATATCCTGAAGAGTTCGGCTATCATTTTTCAAACGGCAACTTTGAGAGAATCTACAGGCAGACGGCCTCCGTATTCAAATCCCGGATGAGCATGAACGATTTCTCGGAGGCCGCATCGGAGTTCCGTGACGGCACGGGCAGGTTCCAGCTGAAGCACCAATCGCAGCTCGAGCCGGGCATCAAACGGTTCTGCTGGGTGGATTCGGGGACGGAGCGGATGATCGTCACGGCATTCAACGATGCGGGGGAAATTGTCGGTATCCAGTTCGATATCTATGAAAAATTCAAGACGGACCGGGTGCTCACGATCAACCGCTACCAGCTGCCGTTCACGGGGGAATGGTTTGTGCTCTGGGGCGGGGCGAACAACTTTATGAACTACCATTATCCCCATAAACACCAGCGTTATGCCTACGACTTCATCAGAAAAGAGGGCGGCATGGCACATTCCGGCGACGCCAATGACTTGAATGCATACTACGCCTACAACAGTCCGGTGACCGCCCCTGCAGCGGGCACGGTGGTGCGGGTGCTTGACGGCATCGCAGATAATGCGCCTTTCGAGATGAACACCGAAGCGCCGGAAGGGAACGCGGTCATCATCGAGCACGCGAACAATGAATATTCCCTGCTGGCCCACCTCAGGAACCGTTCGATCATGGTCGGCCTGGGTGACGAAGTGGCGGCCGGCGATATGATTGCACAGTGCGGCAACAGCGGCGCCTCGGATACGCCGCATCTCCATTTCCATGTGATGGACGGCATTGATCCGCACGCATCCGACTCCATCCGTATCCAGTTCGCCTCGGGGCGCGAGCCTGTGCAGGGTGACACTGTGAGAGGCCGGAAATGATGGAAATCAAAGCGCGCGGCCCCTACAGTTTCGAAGAGACGCTCAGGTATATGCGGCGTCAGGACGACTGCCTCTATACGGTGAAAGGTGACGCGATCTACAAGGCCGAATGGTTCGGCGGCCGTAAAGTGCTGATGAAACTGACTGCTGGTAAGGAAGACAGTGTGCGGGTCGAAGTTTTATTCAATGAAGGGGTGCCTGATGAAGACATCAGGACGTACTGCACCGAATGGCTGGACCTCGGGTATGACCTGGAGTCGTTTTATGAGTTCGCCCGCCGGGACCAGCGCCTCGGCCGGATGGTCGAAAAGCGCCGTGGCTACCGGATGGTGGGCAAAGTCAAAATCGAGGATGCCTTTTTATGGGCGATACTCGGCCAGCAGATTACGATGAGTTTTGCATATGTCCTGAAGCGGCGGGTCATCGAACATTGCGGGCACCACCTTGAATACAAAGGGGAGCGGTTTTTATTGATGCCCCCTGCAGCCGAAATCGCCGCAATTCACAGCGACGTGCTGCGGGAGATGCAGATCTCGAGGCGGAAGACGGAATATATACAAGACGTGATGAAGAGCGTCGACGCAGGCGAACTTTCGAAATCCCGCCTCGAGACTTTTGAGGACTATGACGAAGTGCTGAAAGATATGACATCATACCGGGGCATCGGGCCGTGGAGTGCGAATACCGTCTTGATGCGCACGCTTAAGTTCAGGAATGCCGTACCGGTCGGAGATGCCGGCATCAAAAATGCGATTCGCCTCGTCGACGGCATGGACGCCGCCCCTTCCAGGGCGTACATCGATCAAGTCACGGACCAATGGGGCGAATTCGGCATGTACGCGACCCTCTATATGTGGGAGACGCTGTAACGGATTGTCCCGATGTGTGCGATGAGCTGTTGGAGCTGTAACAGACCGTCCCAATGTGTGTGAGGATCTATTGAATCAGGAACACCATCGTGGAATTGCGCCGCCTCTATACTATCACTGTAAAAGAGCTTTCCCCGCTGATGAAGATGTTCCCGAGGCTGGACCATTTGAAAGACGCCTTTGTCCCCGGACATCAAGGAGATGGGTCTGGTTCAGGATAAAAATAAAGAACACCGATCCGCCGGAAGTCACGCTTCATCCGGTTGACTGGTGTTCTTTATTATTCATCCCTGCCATTCCCAGGCGTTTCGCGCCGGAAGGCGACGATGAGGCTGACGACGACGATGATGACGAGGCCGATCATCAGGGGTATCTGAAATTGGGCGGGGATGCTGTCGTGCAGGAAATAGTAGATTGCGATTGCTGCGATGAGGGTGAGTAAAAAGTTGAGCCATTTGTAAGCTGCAGTATCCATAAAACCTCCAAAAGTCATGTGATTGATAGTCATCCATTTTCAATAATGTTATCATAAATTTAAAGAGATCATTACCAAATAGGAGGATTTATCATGAATTACATTATGAGCATCCAGTTACTGCCGTACTACCCGGATAAGAATGAAGCATTTTCAAATGTGGACAGTGCCATCGACATCATCGAGAACAGCGGGCTTACACATTTTGTCGGCCCGATGGAGACGACGGTCGAGGGCAGCATCGATGAGCTGTTGAACCTTGTGAAGAAACTGAACAGTCATCTGGGTGAAGATGGGGCGGCCAGGGTCGTCAACAACATCAAGCTCGTCCAGTCATCAGAAAAAATCTCCATCAAAGAAATCCTGAAGGATTATTACGAGTTCGACGACGAAGAGTAAGCGAACCGGGGAGCGGGGTGGAATCATGGCGAAATGTCCGATATGCGGCCATAAGTGGACGTATAAGCAGAAAGTGCTGGGGTATGCACTGAAACCGAGGACGCGGACGAAATGCCCGGACTGCAAATCATATATCGAACCGTCCACTGCATCGATCATCGTCGACTATGTGGCGATCATTGCGCTCGCACTCCTCGTCTTCATCGGCATCCCGCTTCTGCAGCTGCCGATGGGCACCTCGGTCATGCTGACCGGTGCCCTCATCCTCGTTTATATACTGGGCGTCATCCCTTTGACCGTCCGCTTCAAACAATATGATTACAAAATAAAGACACCCGGATAGGGTGTTTTTATTTTGTCCGCGAGCGGGTCGCGGAATCGCAACATCAGCCCGGAACTGCTTCGAAGGTTGCGAAAACAGGTGGCGAAATCGCAACATTGACCCGGTATTGCCCCGAAGGTTGCGGAAACAGGTGCCGGAATCGCAACGTTGTGCCGGGATTGTCTCGAAGGTTGCGAAAACAGGTGGCGAAATCGCAACATTGACCTGGGATTGCCCCGAAGATTGCGAAAACAGGTGCCGGAATCGCAACGTTGTGCCGGGATTGTCCCGAAGGTTGCGGAAACAGGTGGCGGAATCGCAACATCAGCCCGAAACTGCCCTGAAGGTGCGAAAACAGGTGCCGAAATCGCAATATCAGCCCGCAAAGACCTCAAAGGTTACGAATCCGTGTGGCTCTCATAATAAACTTCCCCGCGCACGATCGTCATCATGAGATCTTTATTTTCATCATACATCACAAGGTCCGCCGGGTGGCCGGGCCGGAGCATCCCCCGCTCGTCAATCATCCCGAGTGATGTCAAAGCGTTGAAGGAGGTCATTTTGACGATGTCGGTCCAGCCGCAGCCGGTGAACTCAAACATGTTTTTGACTGCCTGCTTCATCGTCAGCACGCTGCCGGCAAGGGTGCCGCCCTCGAGGCGCGCCTCACTCCCCTCGACGAAAACCTCCTGCCCGCCGAGGTCATACCGGCCGTCGCCCAACCCCTGTGCGCGCATCGCATCGGTGATCATGATCATCCTGTCCGAGGTGATATTGTCATAGGCGAGCTTCACCATCTCCGGATTCGAATGCACGCCGTCCGCGATGATCTCCACATATGCATCCCCCATGAAACTGTATCCGACAACTCCGGGTTCCCGGTGATGCAGCCCGCGCATGCCGTTGTACAGATGGGTGATGTGCGCGAGTCCGTGCCGGTGTGCAGCCTCGAGCTCGCGGTATGCCGCATCCGTGTGGCCGGCGGATGGGATGATCGCAAGCTCTTCCATCGCCTGCAGCAATTCATATCCCGGATCCTCCTCAGGCGCATAAGTCATGATGCGTATCCGATCACCGGAAGCTTTCTGCAGTTCGCGGAGCGCCTCCACATCCGGGGGCAGGATGAAGCGGGGGTCCTGGGCACCCGGATGGGCTTTGGAAATAAAGGGCCCCTCCTGATGGATGCCGAGCATCTCGGCACCACCTGTGTACCGGTAGCCCGAAAGATTTTCGAGTGCGGCGCGGATGTCATCAAGGCATGAAGTCATCGTGGTGGCCAAAAACGCGGTCGTGCCGGTCGAAGGCAGGTGGCGGCTGATCGTCCTCAAAAAATTCTCATCGGCATCCATCGCATCCACCCCGGCCGCCCCGTGTATGTGGATCTCCACGGCACCGGGCAGAAGATGCCGCCCCCGTCCGTCAATTGTCCGGGCGGCCGCCGGCACCTCACTCATCGGTCCGGAGGCGGCAATATTCTCCCCTTCAATCTTCAGCCAGTGATTTTCAAGCATCTCTTCGTGGCTGACGAGTGTGATATTGGTGATCAGCAAAGACATGGCAGGCTCCTTTTTAAATATAATTTCACAATAAAATTGTGATTTATCCCTTTTATTTTATGTGGTATATTTAGGTAAGATTACATGCTTTACATATTTTATCATTTTTTAATGAGGGGGAGAAATATGAAGGGGAAAAGTACGAAGGGGAGAGGTGCATTTCGTTACATTCAGAACATGGGGCGTTCATTCATGCTTCCGGTTGCGGTCCTGCCTGCTGCGGCGATACTGCTCGGCATCGGTTATGCGATCGATCCGGACGGCTGGGGGGAGAACAATCTTGCAGCAGCGATTCTGATCAATGCGGGTAATGCGATCCTGAACTATCTGGCGCTGATATTCGCAGTGGGTCTTGCATTCGGGATGTCGAAGGATAAAAGCGGTGCTGCGGCACTTTCGGGGCTCGTGTCATTCCTTGTGGTCATCACGCTGCTCAGTGCGGATGCGGTCGCAATGTACACCGGCACATCGCCGGATGAAGTGAATGCAGCGTTCGGGGTCATCGAGAACAACGTCCTGATTGGCATTGTGACCGGCCTCATTGCGGCAGCACTCTACAACAAGTTCAGTGATGTGAAGCTGCCTGAGTATCTGGCATTCTTCAGCGGCCGCCGTGCGGTGCCGATCATCGCATCATTCGTCATGATTTTCGTGAGTCTGGTTTTATTTTTCGTATGGCCGCTCCTTTACGGCGCGCTTGTGACATTCGGTGAATGGATATTGAACATGGGTGCGCTTGGTGCGGGGATCTACGGGTTTGCGAACCGGCTTTTGATTCCGACGGGGCTGCATCACGCCCTGAACTCGATCTTCTGGTGGGATACCGTCGGCATCAACGATATCCCGAACTTCCTGTCGGGATCGGGTGAACAGGGTATCACCGGCCGTTATCAGGCAGGATTCTTCCCGATCATGATGTTCGGGCTGCCGGGTGCGGCACTTGCGATGTACCACACCGCAAAATCGAAATATAAGAAGGCGGCGGGGTCGCTTTTGCTCACGGCATCACTTACGGCTTTCCTGACCGGGGTGACGGAGCCGCTTGAATTTTCATTCATGTTCCTTGCACCGCTCCTGTACGTCGTCCATGCGCTGCTCACCGGGATTTCGATGTTCATCGCGGCAACGTTCGAATGGACCGCAGGATTCGGATTCAGCGCAGGCCTCGTCGATATGGTGCTCAGCCTGAACAACCCGGTCGCAAACCAGCCGTGGATGCTCCTCGTGCAGGGTGTGTTCTTCTTCATCCTGTACTATGTCATCTTCAGGGCGCTCATCCCGGCGCTTGATTTGAAGACGCCGGGGCGCGATGACGCGGTTTTGAGCACCGAAGGTGCAACAGCGGATGACGGGGATGAGGATACGGTCCGGCCTTCAAATGCAGATGATAAATACACGCGTAAGGCAGATCAGATCCTGATCGGTCTCGGCGGTAAGGAGAACATCGACACGGTCGACTACTGCACGACGCGCCTCCGCATCAATATCCACGATGAATCGAAAGTGGACAAGGGGCAGATCAAGGCGGCAGGAGTGCACGGCATTGCGAAACCGGGCAAAAACAACATCCAGGTCGTCGTCGGCACAGAAGTCGAACATGTCGCAGAAGAAATGAAGAAAATGCTGTAGATTCATGAAGCACCTCTTTTCAGGGGTGCTTTTTTCATCGGACGGACGGGTAAAGGTGGTAGTATGATATTTAAAGAAAAGGGGAGGTACATCATGTTTTCATATCAGCATCCCGTCAGGATACATTTCGGGCAGGGCGTATTCTCGGAACTGGAAGATATGCTCAGGCCTTATAATTTTTCATCGTACGTCATCGTCATGTCGGCTTCCCAGATCGACAACGGGCTCGACCGCCTTGTGAAGTCGCAGCTCGGGGACGATGTCAAAGATGTGGTGACCAATATCACGCCGAACCCGACGCTTGAAGACGTCCGGCGCATCGCCCGCGTGATGGAGGCGAATGAAGCGGACTGCCTGATCGCAATCGGCGGCGGTTCAGTGATGGATGCCGCAAAGGCGGCCGCAGCGGTTTATTTGGAGAGCATCGATATCGATCGTCTGCTGGAACGGACGGATTTTCAGGTGAGCCTGCCGGTGGTCGCCATTCCGACGACGAGCGGGTCCGGGTCCGAAGTGACGCCGGTGAGCGTCATCAGTGATGAGGCGAACAGCCTGAAAGTGCCGCTCACCGGAGAGGGGCTGTATCCCAAGGCCGCAATCGTGGATCCGGAGCTGACTTTGACATGTCCGGCTGCGGTCACTGCGGTCTCGGGCATCGATGTCATCTGCCACGCACTGGACTGCCTCGGATCGGCCGCCCATAATCCGATATCGGATGCGCTCGCCGTTTCGGCTGCCAAGCTTGCATTTGAAAATCTTGAGCGTGCATACCATGAACCAATGAACAACGGGGTGCGGGAGAACATGGCGGCCGCAAGCCTGATGGCGGGCCTCGCGGTTTCACAGACCGGCACCTCGGGGTCGCATGCGTTGAGTTACTATATGACTTCCCATTACGGGGTACCCCACGGGGAGGCCTGTGCGCTCACCGCAGGCGACTGGTACATCATCAATTCAGGTGCGAACCCGAAGCTTGATGCACATGCGGAGATGATTGGGTTCAGTGATGCCCGGGATCTGAACAGGCATCTGGATGAACTGAAGCTTGCGACGGGCCTTGCGGTGACATTCGAAGATCTCGGCATCGGACATAGCGGTATCGAAGAGATCATAGAGCGGGGATTTGCTGCGGCGGATATGAAGAACAACATCGCACAGCCGGAGCAGGCGGAAGTGTTCAGATTTTTAAGTCAGAAGTAAATCTGGTATAATGACCGAAAATAGAAAAGGGAATGAACAATGGCAGACAAAAAGTACATCAGGGTCGTCGGCGCGGTCATCGTGAACTCCGATGATGAAATATTATGCGCCCAGCGGCCTGAAGACAAAAATTTAGCGCTGAAATGGGAATTTCCCGGAGGTAAGGTGGAGACCGGCGAAACGGAGACAGAGGCACTTGTACGCGAACTGGAAGAAGAGATGGAATGCCGGATCGATGTGCTGGATAAAATAACTACAACCATACACGAGTACGATTTCGGCATTGTCGAGCTCACGACGTATTACGCGGAATTACTTGCAGGAGAAATCAAACTTTTGGAACATGTCGACATGAAATGGATGAGCCGGGAAAACATCGGTGACCTGGACTGGGCACCGGCGGATATACCGGCAATAGAAATGATTCAAACACAAAAGGGAGCTATCAAGTAAATGAAAGTCTCGATAATAGGGGCAGGCAACGGCGGCATTGTAGCAGCGGCGGATTTGACGGAAAAAGGGCACGAAGTGACTTTGTACCACTCGAAAAATGCTTTGAAGGATCCACACCCGAACATAATGGAAGGGCACGTGGGCTTCAAAGGCCGGCTTGTCCGCTTCCAGCAGTATACGCAGGACCCGAAGCTCGCTGTGGCCGGTGCGGATGTCATCATGACATGCCTGCCGACCAACGCACTGCTCGATATTTTCAAGGAGATCAGCCCGCATCTGGAAGACGGGCAGATGATCTACATCAACGGTGCGAGCTCGATGTTCAGCATCCTGATCCACAATTATCTCAAAGAAACGAGACCCGAACTCGAAGTGTATGTCGGCGAATCCATGTCGCTCACATATGCTGCAAGATACGACTATATGGAAAACAAGGCGGAAGTGATCCTTTACAGCCATCACAACCTGTTCAGTGCATACCCGGCTGTGCATACCAAGATGATGCTTGAAAAACTGGATCAATTGTATGACTGCTTTGTGCCGGCGAAAAACATCATGGAGCCGGCACTGAACAACGGGAACCCGGAAAGCCATCCCGCGCCTGCGATTTTGAACACAGGGTTCATCGACAACCGGGGCGATGAATTTTATTTGTATAAGGACGGCGTGACCGAACACACGATTAAAGTGATCGAGGAGATCGACGTGGAGCGCCAGGGCATATGCAGGGCGCTCGGACTCGATGCGGTCAGTAAAGCCGAGCGTTCCGTGCGCAGTAAATATTTCAGGGAAAGCGAGTCGCTGCAGGAGCAGTATAATACAAGCCCGATATTGAAAGACCTGCCCGGCCCGTCGTCACTCGAGAACCGCTACATCGTCGAAGATGTCACGAACGGGCTCATGCTCTGGAAGAGCATCGCCGAAGCGGTGAAGGTGAAGACGCCGACGATCGACTCGATCATCCATCTGACACGGTTGATGCTGGATGAAAAGTATTTCCATCATCCGCTGACACTGGAACGCCTCGGCCTCGACGCCGGACGCGATCTGAACGCACAGGTATAGGAAAAGCCGGCCCATGGGCCGGCTTTTTTAATCGTTCTTATTATGGACCTTCACATTCGTGCCGCGGTTGTCCGCGATTTCCTTTGCGCGCTTTTCGGCATCCTTCTTACGGTCGAACGTCGCAGAAGCCCGCTTTGCGCCGACTGATTTCACTTTCCATTCATCATCCTCGAAATAAACTTCTACGTCGTTGTCGATGAGCTCCGGGCCGCGGCTGTTGTCGTCGTCATGGTCCTGGAGGTCTTTATTCTCAAGCTTTTTAAGGTCTTCTTTGGAAGCGTCCTTGTACCATTCCTGTGCCTGCTCCGTGCCGATCGGGATCGCCCGGTTCTCATCATAGCCTTCCTCGAGCATCGCATTGATGATGTCGATCGCCTTCCTGCGTTCAAGCCGGTCCAGGTTTTTCAGGGAATCCGGATAGTCATTCATTGTGTAAGCCAAGATAGTACACTCCTTTTAAAGATTTTAGTATCATTATACCCGAATCGAAATCTTTTAATGGAGGCTTGCGATATGTTTTTCACTTATGAAGTCGAAACGGCCGAGCGCAACGAATTCGTCAACATCGATCATCTGGCATTGGAAGTTCTTGAGAAGAGCGGCATCACGGAAGGCATCATCACGGCATTCACCCCGCATACCACTGCCGGGGTCACGATCAATGAAAATGCAGATCCGGATGTGACGCGGGACCTCGTGTACGGCATGGGGGAGACGTTCGATAATAAAAAAGAATACCGGCATGCGGAAGGTAACTCGGATTCTCATATGAAATCTTCGCTGACGGGGGCGAGCGAGACGCTGATCGTCCATGGCAGGGAAATCGTCTACGGCACATGGCAGAGTCTTTATTTTGCGGAATTTGACGGACCGAGGACAAGAAAGGTTTATTTCAAAGTGCTGGAAGGGTAGAGTATAAAAAAGCCCACACTTCTTAGGAATGAAGTGCGGGGTATATTAGGAAATGCTTATGTAATTGAAGCTGTTTATATCTTAACCGCATTTGGGACGGTTGTCCATAAGTTTTTTCCTGTCTTCACAATATTAATGACCAGGAGGTTTTATCATGTTCGGATTGATCAAAGGACTGCTCGGCGTACTGTTCAAACTCTTCATCGTCGGCCTTGCAGCAACGGCGATAGTGGTTGCCGTCGTCGTGTTCCTGCTGAAGAAAGACGTGGACGAAATCAAGGAGTTCACCGACCAGCTGAAGCGCGAAGGACTCGAAGGATTGAAGTTGAACCAGTAATCAGGGAAGGCCGGGGTGTCCCCGGCCTTTTTTGTATGGATTTTGAGCGGTGTTGGGACAGGGAGGGGCGCGGCCGGAGCCGGATGGAAATGCAGGCGCCGGTGCCTCTGTCCGGGGATGAAGCCTGGGCGCCGGACAGAGGTGTGGTGCCTGGTGTCGCCGTCAGGATTGTGAGACGGAATCCGGACGGAGGTGTGAGCGCCGGCTTCCCCATCTGGAATCGCAAGAGGAATCCAGACAGAACCCAGAGTACTATCCCCGCCATCCGGGCCAAGACGCTGAGCCCAGGAATTTCCATCAAAAAAGAGGCCTTAAGGCCTCTTTTGTCATTCATTCAAAGCTTTTTCCAGTACGGAGATGTTCTCGCGCATGATCGACTGGTATGTGGCATCATCCGGATCATCCGCCGTCAGCACTTCCAGGTTGTGGAACTCCAGCGGCTCTGTATCAGTGGAGTTCTGGATTGTATCCGTGATGCGGGAAGTGATGTTCTGCTCATACAAAATATAATCTATATTGTGGGATTCGATGTCATCAACAATGGTCATCAATTCCTGCTGGCTCGGTTCTTCATTGTTCAGGCCGTTGATGGCGGCCTGCTCAAAACCGTATCTGTCAGCGAGATAACCGATGGATTCATGTGAAATGTAGACAGTGTCTCGTGCAGTTTCGTCAGTGACCGCTGCCAGTTCCTGATCAATTTCCTCCAGGTCACTGATGAGCGCTTCATAGTTCTCTTCATACATGGATGCTTCTTCAGGATTCAAGGCAATAAGCTTATCTTTGATCGCTTCTGCCATGGACTGGGAAAATACAGGGTCCAGCCAGATGTGGGGATCGGTCGACCCGTGATCATGATGGTGTTCCTCATGTCCATGGTCCTCATGTTCCTCGTGCTCATGCTCTTCGTGGTCCTCATGTTCTTCATGCCCGTGCTCTTCATGCTCCTCATGGCCGTGTTCATCATCTTCCTCATGTCCATGCTCCTCATGCTCATGGTCATGATCGTACTCCAGCAACTCTTCATCCGAGATGTCTGCAGCAGCGGGCAGAAATTCAGTATGGCCGTCGACGGCATTTTTGATGGTGTTTGCGACCTGATCGAATTCATCTGTCGTGTAGATGAAAAGGTCTCCTTCGGCGAAGCCGACCATATCCTGCTGTGTCGGCTCATAAGTATGGATGTCCACGCCTTTTGGATAAATCGTCTCGACCTGGACGGTGTCCCCGCCGATCTGTTCGGTGAAGCTTTTAAGCGGGAAGACGGTGGTGTAGACTTCAAGTGTCCCGCCGTCTTCGGCGCTGCTGTTTTCATTGCTGCAGGCGGCGAGCGCGAGCAGCATTACAGGTATCAATATTTTTATTATCCGAGTCATTTATAGGTCTCCCTTAAATAAGAATCATTACGTTTTAAAGTATATCGTAACGGTTACGATTAATCAATATTTATTTAATAAATTTATTGTGATTATCAGTTGAAAAATCACACATAAGCATGTAGAATAGATGGGTGACTAAAAATGAAGGTCTTGAAGATATACGAGTCATCCAGCAAGCCGGATGATCAACTGGCCAGTTGATTAGTACACAGACCTCATGTTCAAGAATATTATTTAGGAGGGAATATTGATGAGAGTAAACGTAACTTTAGCTTGTACAGAATGCGGAGACCGCAACTACATTACAACTAAAAACAAAAGAAACAATCCTGAGCGTATTGAAATGAACAAATATTGCCCAAGAACAAACAAATACACATTGCACCGTGAAACGAAGTAATGTTTTTAAAAGGTACAAAGTCTAAATATTTAGACTTTGCGCCTTTTTTTTGTGAATAAAGCCGGGTGAGCCGCAGTTTGTCCCGGCCGTGCCGTTTTTGATTTGAATGATGTCTATATATGTTATAATCAACTTAAAATTACGATTAAAAAAGGAGTACAAAAAATGACTACAATAATGGATGGTAAGAAAGTCGCCGCTCATTTATCAGAAGAGATCAAAGAGGTCGTCGAGAAGTCCCACAGCCTCGGCATCACGCCTAAAGTCGCTTTCGTCAGAGTGGGTGATCTATCCGATTCGATCTCCTATGAAAATGCGGCGGTCAAGCGCTTTGAAAAGCTGGGTATCGAGACGGAGCGGTTCTCATTTCCTGAAGACGTTTCGGCAAGAGCTTTCCTGAGCCGTTTCAGGGAAATCAATGAAAACTACGATATCAACGGCATTCTGCTGCTTCAGCCGGTTCCGGAGCATATCGACATGAAGCGTGTGGTCGAAATCATGAACCCGATCAAAGATATCGATGGCATGACGCCTGAGAACATGGGCAAACTCCTCGTCAAAGAAGAGAATCGTCTTGAGCCGTGTACACCTGCAGCAGTCATGGAAATGCTCAAATTCTACGATATCGAGCTGAAAGGTAAAAATGTCACAGTCGTCGGTGCGAGTGCAGTCGTCGGCAAGCCGCTCTCCATCCTGCTCATGAACCAGGAAGCGACCGTGACGACATGCAACCTGTATACGGATGACCTTGTCTCCAAGTGTAAAGATGCAGATATCATCATCAGCGCTGCAGGCGCTGTGAACCTGATCGACGAGCAACACGTCAAAGAGGGTGCAGTCGTCGTCGATGTGGGCATCAACTTCAATGACGAAGGCAAACTTGTCGGCGATGTGAACTATGAAGCGGTCAAGGACAAGACTTCCTTCATCACCCCGGTCCCGGGCGGCATCGGTGCGATCACGACGACTGTGCTTGCCTACCATCTGATGCTTGCGACAGACTACCAGAAAGAGCCTGTCCTGTTCCTGGAAAAACAATTGTCATAACATGAGGATATCCAATATATCGATGAAGGAAATAAAAACCATCTCCTCATCGTCAGTCCTCTGACCAACAACCATCATGCTCCAGACATCGACGGAGATGACTTTCAAGTCGACGGGGAACCTGTAGCCGTCATGGTAATATTCAATGCGCACCTGCCTTTTCAAGGCAAGTGCGTTTTTTAATGTGCGGTCGATCTCCTCCAGACGGTCGTCGGACAATTCGGGGCGGCTGATCTTCACCTGATCCTCCTGCATCTTCCGGACATTTTCAAATTGCTCCGGCATCGTGGCGAAGGGGGCCCATTTGATCATGCCCCGGCCTTGGGGGATGTTTGAATTCAGCGATTCTCTCGGCATATCACGATAGTCCATCACAATTCCCTCTTTCTCAGTGTTCTATTTGTTATCCACATTATACGAACATACGTTCTATTAATCAAGGGGAGGAATTTATTCACGGATTATAAAACCATGTTAAAATAAACCTATCAATCAGAAAAAAGGTGACAGGATGAAGAAGTTGATCGTAATACTGATACTGCTGGCCGCGGTGATCCTCGTGCTTTCTCTGCCGATCGCACCGGAGACGAGCGACACCGAAAGGGTGATCGTCGACCACACCCTCGGCGTGATGGTGCACCCAGCCTGCTTTGAAGACGCGGGGCTCACCAACTTCATAGATGAAGTATCCTACAGCAACGCCGTGGAAAACTATGAATATGAAATTTTGGGAGAATGCTCGGAAGAGCGGCTGCAGGCAGGAAGAACAAGTATCTTGAGTAAGATATTTGATTAATAGAAATATATTGTCTTTTCTGATAATTGATGTTATATTAGAGCCATACCATTTTTTCATTCTTTCAACTATTATTTGGAAATAGCCTTCCAATGCAGAAAAGGGACCGGACACGGTCCCTTTTTGTGTCTTCAGAGGATGGGGATGGTTGGGAATCGCAACGTTTGCTCGGAATGCATCTGAAGGTGGCGGAAACCGGGGTGCAGAATCGCAACGCTGACCCGGAATACAGCACAAGGTTGCAAAACCGGGGTGCAGAATCGCAACGTTGGCCAGGGAGACACCGCAAGGTTGCGAAATCAGGGTGTGAAATCGCAATGTTGGCCAGGGAGACACCGCAAGGTTGCGAAATCGGGGTGTAGAATCGCAACGTTGGCCAGGGGGACACCGCAAGGTTGCGAAATCAGGGTGTGAAATCGCAACGTTGGCCAGGGAGACACCGCAAGGTTGCGAAATCAGGGTGTAGAATCGCAACGTTGGCCAGGGAGACACCGCAAGGTTGCGAAATCAGGGTGTAGAATCGCAACGTTGGCCAGGGGGACACCGCAAGGTTGCGAAATCAGGGTGTGAAATCGCAACGTTGGCCAGGGAGACACCGCAAGGTTGCGAAATCGGGGTGTAGAATCGCAACGTTGATGCAGAATCCATCTGAAGGTTGCGAAAACAGGGTGCGGAAACGCAACTTTGACCGGGAAGACAACGCAAAGTTGCGAAATCAGGTGTGAACCCGCTACGTTGGCCAGGAAGACACCGCAAAGTTGCGAAACCCGCGCGCCGCAACACCGGCAACCGCCATAAAACATCAAAAATAAAGACCGGCCGGAACTGCAAACGCAGTTCCATCCGGTCTTCAACATTTGGAGATCTTTATTTATCCCAGTGCCTTCGTGATGTTCGGCACGACTTGTTTTTTACGGGAGACGACGCCTTCAAGAAGCGCGGTGTCTTCATCGAGGGAGACGTCGAATGCCTGCTCGACGATGCCTGCATCGGAGCCGAGGGCGATGACCGTCGAATTGGATTCGAGGATGTTCGTGATGACGAGGACGAACAGGTCATAATTTTCCTTCTCGATCTCTTTTTGGATGGCCTCGGTGATTTCCGGTTTACGGTCGAGCACTTCATCCACATCGACGACGTTGATCTGTGCGATGCGTGTCGTCTTCGGTCCCATGTCGAAAGTTTTCGCATCGGCCGTGACGAGTGATTCGGCGGATTTGTCCTTCGTTGAAGCGCCTGCCTTCAGCATCTCAATGCCGTATTCGTCGGGGTCGACGCCGGCGATCTCCTGGAGCGCACGCGCTGCCGCGATGTCTTCATCGGTCGTCGTCGGCGATTTGAATAAAAGCGTATCGGAAATGATCGCCGACAACATCAGTCCGGCCATTTCACGGCTGATTTCGAAGTCATTCTCCTTGTACATCTTATGAAGGATCGTCGCCGTGCATCCGACGGGCTCAGCCCTGTAGAAGAGCGGGGATTCCGTCTGGAAATTTGCGATGCGGTGATGGTCGACGACTTTCAGGATATTCGCCTGTCCGATGTTTTCAGCGGACTGCTGGAATTCGTTGTGGTCGACAAGGATGACGTCGTCACCTTCACCGACGCCTTCGATCAGTTCCGGTGCCCCGACGCCGAAGTGGTCGAGTGCGTACTGTGTCTCGGGGCCGACTTCGCCGAGGCGCGTCGCGACGGCTTCGTTGCCGAGTTTAGTTTCAATATCTGCGAGTACAATCGCAGAGGTGATTGTATCCGTATCGGGATTCTGATGTCCAAAAATTTTAACAGCCATTATGAAACTCCTTTTTAAAGTATGATATTTTTATTTTAACATTTGAAGTGCGCACGTGCTACGGTTCGATGACGGCACCGAGGGAATTTTGGAAATGCTTGAGTGACTCGGTGTGTGCTTCCGGGTTGAAGGAGGCGACGCACGATTCAGGCACGATGATGTCATAGCCGAGATTGTACGCATCGACCGCGGTGTGCATGATGCATATGTCCGTCACAACACCGGTGAGGACGACCGTATCGACCCGGCGCTCCTGCAGCAGCTGATGGAGCCTTGTGCCCGAGAAGGCGCTGTAGCGCGTCTTATCGAGGAAAAACACATTTTCCTGTGATTCGATTTCGCGGTACTTCTCCAAAACTTCCCCGTACAGCTCGCGCCCCGGCGTGCCGTCGATGTTATGCGGCGGGAAGAGCTTGTACTCCGGATGGTATGTGTCATTTTCGAAATGCAGGTCCATCATGAAGAACACAAACTCCCCGTCCCGGACGGCTGCATCGATCCGTCCGGCGATATTTCCTTCAATCGCCATCGCCGGTTCCCCGGCTGTAAGCTTTCCGTCGGGTGCGACGAAATCATACGAGTAGTCGATTACGAGTAATGCCTTGTTCATTTTATCATCCCTTTACATAATCTCGTTTAGTGACAATATACACCATATTCAGAAGAAATACGATCAGAATCGCAACGACGAAGAACGAAAAGTACACATTTCCGGCAGTGCCCGTGATGACGGCACCGCCGATCACCGGCCCGAGTATGCTGCCGACGGAGAAGGCCATGCCCGCGATCAGGTTCCCGGCAGGGAGGTTGTACGACGGCGTCATATCCGCCATATAACTGATGCCGAGCGAGTACATGGAGCCGACGAAGATCCCTGCGAGCACGAATAAAACCATCAGCAGCCAGAACGACGCCGCGTATACCTCCATCAGGAGAAATGTGGCGGCACCGAGGAGGAGCAGCACGCTGATCAGCCGGGCGCGCCCGACCTTGTCGCCGAGGGCTCCGATCGGCACCTGCAGTAGTATCGCCCCGAAGGAGAACATCGGGAGGATCCACGTGACCTGCGAAATTTCAAAATCGTTCCTTAAAGCGAACACCGGGAAGTTGGTATTCAGCGAGCCCTCGAAGATCCCAAAGAGCATGGGCATCAGGAAACACGCCCAGCTCGTGATGATGACGGCCTTGAAGTTCTTCAAAGTGTTGAAGAAACTGCTCGGTACGCCGGAATCCACGGGTTTCGCGCCCGGGGCATCCGGCAGCAGGAAGATCAGCGGCCAGGCGATCATCGTAAGGACACCTGAGACGATGAACGGCAGTGCTTCATTGAAGACGACGAGCTCTGAAACTTTCGGCCCGATCATGAAGCCGAAGGAGAAGAACAGGCCGTAGAACGCGATGATCTTGCCCATCTGTTTCGGCGGCGTCGACTGGATCAGCCACGTCTGCGTGCTGAAATGGAGGACGTTGTCCGCGACCCCGACGATGAGCCGGAGGACGAACCAGAACCATATGCTCTCGAACGCCGGGAATAAAAACAACGAGATCCCGACGGTGGCGCCGCCGATGATGATCATCGGCATATAGCCGTATTTCCTGAGCGGCGCCTCGATGAACAGCGCGGAGACGAAGACGCCGATGTAGAGGCCGGAGGCATGCAGTCCGCTCAAGGTCGGGGATACGCCGCGGTCCTCGAATATGAAGGAGATCAGCGGGAGCAGCAGGCCCTGTGAAAACCCGGAAATGCAGACGATGATGGACAGTATGATGAATTTACGTTTAAACCCGGTTGAGTCCATGAAAACCTCCGATGTTTGATTGTTATATCCCGCCGGTCCTGTGGTAAAATGGTGGTGATTGAATTATAACCGATGCCACACATTTACAGGAAGGACGGAAATTATGTATCAATATGAAGATGACAGCTTTATGCTCCATACGGATTTGTACCAGATTAATATGACTGAAGTCTATTATAATAAAGGGATGCATGAACGGACAGCAATTTTTGATCTTTATTTCAGAAGTATGCCTTTTGAAAACGGTTACGCCGTTTTTGCGGGACTTGAAAGGATCATCGACTTCATTTCGAACCTCCGGTTCACGGACTCGGATCTGGAATATCTGCGGTCGCTCGGCTACAATGAAGACTTTCTCACATATCTTGAAGACCTCAGGTTCACCGGGAATATACGTGCGGTGGAGGAGGGCCAGGTCGTCTTCAACAATATGCCGCTTGTGCAGGTGGAGGCACCGCTTGCCGAAGCGCAGCTCATTGAAACGGCACTTTTGAACATCGTCAACTACCAGACGCTCATCGCGACGAAAGCGAGCCGCATCAGGCAGATCGCCCCGGATGATACATTGATGGAATTCGGTTCAAGGCGCGCCCATGAATTCGATGCGGCGATATGGGGCGCAAGGGCGGCGGTCATCGGCGGCTTCGACGGCACGAGCAACGTCCGGGCGGCGAAGCTCTTCAACCTGCCGCCGAGCGGCACGCATGCCCATGCGATGGTGCAGGCATACGGCGATGATTATGAGGCATTCAAGGCATATGCCACGACGCACAGGGACTGCGTCTTCTTAGTCGATACTTTCGACACGCTGCGCTCGGGTGTGCCGAATGCGATCAAGGTGGCCCGCGAGATGGGTGATAAGATCAACTTCATCGGCATCCGCCTCGATTCCGGGGACATCGCCTACTTATCCAAGAAGGCGCGCGTGATGCTGGATGAGGCGGGCTTCCATGATGCGAAGATCATCGTCTCGAACGACCTCGATGAAGTGACGATACTCTCGCTGCAGTCGCAGGGTGCGAAAGTCGACAGCTGGGGCATAGGTACCAAGCTGATCACAGCTTACGACCAGCCTGCACTCGGTGCAGTCTATAAGCTCGTCGCGGTGGAGAATGAAGCGGGCGCGCTTGAGAGCCGGATCAAGATCTCCGGCAATGTCGAGAAGGTGACCACGCCGGCGAAGAAGAACGTCTACCGCATCATCAACAAGCAGACCGGCATGAGCGAAGGTGAATACATCACGCATTACGAAGAAGAAGTCGACACCGGGAAGCCGCTCCTCATGTTCCATCCGGTGCATACGATCAAGCGGAAGCTCGTGCATTCATTCGAAGCGGTGGATCTTCTGAAGGAGATCTTTATTGACGGTGAACTGGTTTACAAATCTAATACGGTGGAAGAGATAAGGGAGCGCCTTGATTACAACTTGTCCACTTTATGGGAAGAGTATAAGCGTTTCCTGAATCCGGAGGAATATCCGGTCGACTTATCCCGGGAGCTGTGGCAGATCAAACAGGATCTGATTGAGGACGCAAGCAATAAAAAACTGGAGTGATAATATGAGACCACGTCAGGAAGAAATCATCAAAAAATTACATGTGAAGAGTGAGATTTCACCGGAGGAAGAAGCAAGGGAAATCATAGATTTCATAAAAGGGTATTTGAAAGACCACCTTTTCCTGAAGTCCCTTGTGCTCGGAATATCCGGCGGACAGGATTCCTCACTGCTCGGCAAGCTTGCACAGATGGCGGTGGATGAACTGAACGAAGAGGGGGACACGGACAAATATGCGTTCCATGCATTGAACCTCCCTTACGGCGAGCAGCAGGACAAGCAGGATGCGCTCGATGCGGTCGAGTTCATCAACCCGACGGAGGTCAGGAAGATCAACATCAAAGCATCGGTCGATGCGAGCGTTGATGCACTGAACGAAGCAGGCTATGAAATCAATGACTTCGTCAAGGGCAACGAGAAGGCGCGCGAACGGATGAAGGCGCAGTATGCGGTCGCCGCGGCGACGGACGGGCTTGTGCTCGGCACCGACCATGCGGCAGAAGCGATCACCGGCTTCTATACGAAGCATGGTGACGGCGCATGCGACATCGCACCGCTCGTCGGCCTGAACAAGCGTCAGGGCAAAGAGATACTGAGACATCTGGGGGCCCCGCGCCACCTTTATGAAAAGATACCGACGGCGGACCTTGAGAGTGACCGTCCGATGCTGAGCGACGAAGAAGCGCTCGGCGTCACTTATAATGCCATCGACGACTTCCTGGAAGGCAGGGAAGTGAGCGATGAGGATTATGAGACGATCATCACCTGGTATGAGAAGACGGAACACAAACGCGTCCTTCCATATAACCGCTACCATAAACCTATAGACTAACTTAAGAACCGGAAGGGAAATGTAAGATGCTGGAGATGATTTCCGAAAGTGCAATATTGATGGTGCTCGTCATTTTCACCATCAACATCGTTTATGTCAGTTTTCTGACGCTGCGCACGGTGGCCCTCACCAAGGGCTACCGTTATTTGGCGGCATTTTTAAGTATCATGGAGACGTTCGTCTACGTCATCGGACTCGGGCTCGTGCTCGACAACCTCGACCAGCCGGTCAACGTCATAGCGTACGCGCTCGGCTTCGGTGTCGGCATACTGCTCGGGCTCTACATCGAGGAGAAGCTCGCACTCGGTTATATGGTCGTCAACGTCACGACCGGCCAGCGCGACAGGGACCTGCCGGAGCATTTGAGGAGCCTCGGCTACGGTGTGACCCACGGCACGCAGTACGGTCGTGACGGGGAGCGTACGACAATGCAGATCCTGACGCCGAGGCGATTTCAGCGAAAGCTGATCGAGACGATCAAGGAGCTTGATGACCACGCGTTCATCATCGCCTACGAGCCGAAGACGATTCACGGCGGATTCTGGACGAAGAAGGTGAGCAGCCGCAAAGTTGCGGACTACGAACCGGAAGACGTCGAAGAAATTTTGGAAGAAATCTATGAAGAGGAAGCTGTTGAGGCAAATGGCGAAACCGCAAAAAAAGAAGAAGTTCAAAGTCGAAAAGAATGAAACCATCCAGGACTGCCTCGCACGTATGAAAGAAGAGGGCTACACCCCGGTCAGACGGTTCGAGGTGCCGGTGTTCAGGGAAGAAGGCGGCAGACCCGTCGTCAGCCATCAGGAGATACAGTTCGAGGGCAGGAGAATGGAATAACAGGAAGAGGTCGGGACGCTGTCCCGGCTTCTTTTATTTTATATGAAGGAGGGCCTGCTTATTCGTTGCGGAAAATGCCGCTGAATGAGCAGGCAGGGAGGAAATCTGCTTACTCGGTATGGAAATTGCTTCTGAATGAGCAGGCAGGAATAAAAACTGCTTACTCATCACGAAAATCAGGCCTGAATGAGCAGACACTGACGAAATCGCCTCACGACCATACGGAAAATAATCATTATCTGTTATAATGGCAGAGATAATGATTAAAGGAGCGAGCAGTTATGATTTCACGTTATACGAGAGATGAAATGGGTGCCATCTGGACGGATGAGAACAAATACAAAGCCTGGCTGGAGGTCGAGATACTGGCGGCTGAGGCATGGGCGGAGCTTGGCATCATCCCGAAGGATGAAGTGAAGAATATAAGGCCGAATGCAAAGATTGATGTGGACCGGATCCTTGAAATAGAAGTGGAGACGCGGCATGATGTCGTGGCGTTCACAAGACAGGTGTCGGAGACGCTCGGTGAGGAAAAGAAGTGGGTGCATTACGGCCTCACGTCGACGGATGTCGTGGACACGGCGCAGAGCTATATGATCAAGCAGGCGAACGAGATCATCGAGGCTGACCTCGAACGCTTCATCGAAGTGCTCGGGGAGCGTGCCAAAGAGCATAAGACAACTCTGATGATGGGGCGGACGCACGGTGTGCATGCCGAGCCGACGACATTCGGCATCAAGCTCGCCCTCTGGTATATGGAAATGAAGCGTAACCTGAAGCGCTTCAGGGCGGTGCGCGAAGAGATCGAAGTGGGCAAGATGAGCGGTGCGGTCGGCACGTTCGCAAACATCCCGCCTGAAGTGGAGGAATATGTATGTGAAAACCTCGGCCTGGGCTATGCCGAAGTCTCCACACAGACGCTTCAGCGTGACCGCCATGCCCATTACATCAGCGTGCTTGCACTGATTGCGACTTCGATCGAGAAGTTCGCAGTCGAGATACGCGGCCTTCAGAAGACCGAGACGAGGGAAGTCGAAGAGGCTTTCGGCAAAGGCCAGAAAGGTTCCAGCGCGATGCCGCACAAGAGGAATCCGATCGGCAGCGAGAATGTCACGGGGCTTGCGCGTGTCATCCGCGGCTATGTATCGACGGCTTACGAAAACGTACCGCTCTGGCATGAACGGGATATCTCCCATTCATCCGCTGAACGCGTCATGCTGCCGGATGTGACTATCGCGCTCAATTACATCCTGAACCGCTTCACGAACCTCATCAAAAACCTTACGGTGTTCGAAGACAACATGAAGGCAAACATCGATAAGACGTTCGGCCTCGTCTACTCCCAGCGCGTCATGCTGACGCTGATCGACAAGGGCCTCGCCCGTGAGGCGGCGTACGACCTCGTACAGCCGAAGGCGATGGAATCGTGGGAGACGCGTCAGCCGTTCAAGGAATTGATACTCTCGGACAAACGGATCACGGATGTGCTGAGTCATGACGAGATCGAGGGTTTATTCGATGAAAACCATCACCTGCAGCGGGTCGATGTCATCTTCAGACGTGCAGGCCTAGAGTAAAATAAAAAGAGGTGTGGATGTGAGATTTACAACTCGTACATTTTTAATCATTACGCTGCTCGCAATCCTCGCAGGCTGCGGGGGTCCCGAACCGTCAAACGAGCCGTTCTCGGATTTTGAGAAGACCGTTGAAACATACGATGTGATCGAATATGCCGTGCCGGTCTTCAGTGAGGTCGACGGTGTCACATACATCAACGACATCCTGATCGTCAACCGCGAATACAGCCTCCCGCCGGACTACAATCCGGGGCTTGAACCTGAAGTCATCGATGCGTATACCCGGCTGATACAGGATGCCGCGGCGGAAGGCTACAACCTCACCATCGTGAGCGGCTTCCGTTCCTATCAGGATCAGGAAGCGGTCTATGCCGACCTCGCCGGACGTCTCGGTGAGGAGGAGGCGGACCAGATCGCCCTGCCGCCGGGACACTCCGAGCACCAGTCGGGACTTGCGGTCGATATCGGCTCTGTCGAGAGCGCATCGAACGCGGCGGTGGATTTCGGTGATACGCCGGATTATGACTGGATGAAGGATGTTGCGCATGAGTACGGCTTCATCGTGCGCTACCAGGAAGGCAAGGAAAACATCACGGGTCTCGGTTATGAACCGTGGCATATCCGGTATGTCGGCGAGGAAGCTGCCACTGAAATATATGAAGAGGACCTCGTCCTCGAGGAATACCTCGGTATAGATTAACAGACCGTCATGATGAGCCCGGCTTATCATGGCGTTTTTACATAAAACGTTCATTTCACACATAATCATTAAAAAGATGCCTCTGAAAATGATATAATATTTTTATGAAATTTATTGGGAGTTTTTAAAATGTTGAAGAATGCCAGACACATATTCAAACTCGATCCTGCCAGGGAAATTACGGATGAGGCTCTTGAAATGATCGCCGAATCCAAGACGGACATGATCCTGGTCGGCGGCACGGACAACGTCACCGAGGACAACGTCCTGAATGCGTTATCCAGGGTGAGGCGCTTCTCCAAGCCGGTCGCGCTGGAAGTGACGGATAAGGATGCGGTCATGCCCGGGTTCGACCATTATTTCATCCCGGCCGTCTTCAATACGACGGACATCAAATGGCAGCACGGTCTGATGCTTGAAGCGCTTGAAGAGTACAGCCATCTGATCGACTACAGCGAGATGTCGCTTCTGCCGTATCTCATCATGAACGAGGACTGCAAGGCCTTCAAAAAGGCGGAGGCGGAGCCGGTGACGATGGAGATGCTGCCGCATTATGTCGATATGATCGACAAGCTCTACAAGACGGAATATCTATACATCGAATACAGCGGCATGTACGGCGATCCGGAAGTGATGGAGACCGTCAAGCGGCATGCCGAAAACACGCACGTCATCTACGGCGGGGGCATCACCTCGAAGGAACAGGCCCTCGAGATGGCACAGTTTGCAGACACGATCGTGGCCGGCAATGTCATACATGATGACGTGAAGAAAGCACTGCGTACAATCATTAATTAAATTGGGGTTTTTAAAATGGATTTATCCTTGATGAATAAAGAACAAAGACAGGCGATCAAGCATACGGAAGGGCCGCTTTTGATCATGGCCGGTGCGGGGAGCGGAAAGACCCGCGTCCTTACACACCGCATCGCATACCTGCTCGCCGAGAAGGGCGTGCCGCCGTACAACGTGCTCGCCATCACCTTCACGAACAAAGCGGCCCGCGAGATGAAGGAGCGGGTCCATAAACTGATACCGGATCCGGAAAAGGCGGAACGCATCTGGATTTCGACATTCCACTCGATGTGCGTGCGTATTTTGCGGCGCGACATCAACTACCTGGGCTACGAGAACAGCTTTTCGATCCTGGATCCGACGGATCAGAACTCGGTCATCAAAGGCATACTGAAGAATCGGAACATCGATACGAAGCAGCACCATCCGAGGAAGGTCTTATCCTACATATCGGACAAGAAGAACGAGCTGATCGATGGGAAGACCGCGATTTCGGAAGCGGCGGGCTTCACCGACGGACTCTACAGCGAGATCTACAAAGACTACCAGGAGATACTGTACCGCAACAGCTCGCTCGATTTCGACGATTTGATCATGCTGACGATCGAACTGTTCAAAAAGGAGCCGGCTGTGCTCGACTACTATCAGAACCGTTTCCAGTACATCCATGTCGATGAATACCAGGATACGAACCATGCGCAGTATGAGCTCGTGAACCTCCTTTCAGGCAAATACCGCAACATCTGCGTCGTCGGCGATTCGGACCAGTCAATCTATAAGTTCCGCGGTGCAAACATTGAAAACATACTCAACTTCGAAGATGACTATCCGGATGCGAAGGTGATCCTGCTCGAGCAGAACTACCGCTCGACTGAAACTATACTTGATGCGGCGAATGCCGTGATCGGCAACAACACTTCAAGGAAGCCGAAGAACCTGCGCACGGAACGGAAGGGCGGCAAAAAGATCAAGACCATCCTTGCCGATTCCGAGCGTGCGGAAGGCCAGGAAGTGCTGCGTCAGGTGATGGAGCTCTCGAAGGAATATTCCTACAGTGACATGGCGGTGCTCTACCGGGCGAACTCGCAGTCCCGTGCAATCGAGGACGCCTTCGTCAAGGGGAGCATACCCTACAAGATGGTCGGCGGCATGAAGTTCTACAGCCGCATGGAGATCAAGGATCTGATGAGCTACCTTAAAGTGATCCAGAACCCGCATGATGACATCAGCTTTGAGAGGATCATCAACACGCCGAAGCGGGGCATCGGCCAGAAGACGGTCGAAAAGCTCCTGGCATACGGCAGCATGAACGGCATCAGCATGTACGAAGCGGTCATGCAGGCGGACTTCGTGGGCATCCCGAAAAGTGCGGTGGTGACGCTCGTGAAACTCGACGAGATGCTGCAGAACTTAAAGGAGAAATCGAAGTACATGTCGATCACCGAGCTCGTCGATGAAGTGCTGGAAGATACGGGTTATATCGATGCACTTGAAAAAGAGGATACCCTGGAGTCGAGGAGCCGTATCGAGAACCTTGAGGAATTCAAGACGGTGACGCGGGAGTTCGACAACGAAAACGAGATTTCCGATGATCTTTTATTCAACTTCCTGAGCGATATGGCGCTCGTCTCCGACCAGGACAGTGTGGAGGCGGACAGCGGTGTCACGCTGATGACGATGCATGCATCAAAGGGCCTCGAATTCAAGGTGGTCTTCGTCGTCGGACTCGAAGAGGGCATCTTCCCGTCGCAGCGGGTGATGTATGACGAGGATGAGCTTGAGGAGGAAAGGCGTCTGATGTACGTTGCACTGACACGTGCTGAAGACCAGCTGATCCTCTCCCGGGCGGATTCGCGCATGATCTACGGCAAGACGGAGAGCAACGTGCAGAGCCGGTTCCTGAATGAAATCCCGGCCGAACTGGTCGACGGTGAAGTCGTGGAAATCGATTCGTCGAAATCGAAAAGTCCGTTCCAAAAGAGCGGCCGCGCCCACCGCAGGACGCCCACGGTGCTTACGGACAACAGCGGTGTGACGTTCAAGGTCGGCGACAAGGTCGCCCATAAGAAGTTCGGCGACGGCATCATTTCCAACATCAAGGGAGAGGGCGATTCGAAGGAGCTCGACATCATTTTCACAAAAGAAGGGCCGAAGCGCCTGCTTGCGAATTTCGCCCCGCTTGAAAAGAAGGAGTAGATGATTCATGGAAGAGAAGATAAAATCATTGCAGGAGCGGCTGAACCGCTACAATTATGAATATCATGTACTGGACGCACCGACGATTCCGGACAGTGAATATGATAAACTGCTCCATGAATTGATCGAGCTTGAAGAACAGCACCCCGAGTTCAGGACGGCCGCCTCGCCGACGGTGAGGGTGGGCGGCGAAGTGCTCGACCGCTTTGAAAAAGTGGCGCACGACACGCCGATGCTGAGCCTAGGCAATGCATTCAACGAAGAAGACCTGCGTGCATTCGATAAACGGGTGCGCGACAGTGTCGGTGACGTCGAATATGTATGCGAGCTGAAGATCGACGGCCTTGCCGTCTCGCTCAAGTATGTGGACGGTGTATTCGTCCAGGGTGCAACGCGCGGCGACGGGACGATCGGTGAAGACATCACATCGAATCTCCGCACAATCAAGGCCGTGCCGCTCACTTTGAAAGAACCGATGTCATTCGAGGCGCGCGGTGAAGCCTACATGCCGAAGCGCTCCTTCCAGCGCCTGAACGAAGCGAAGGAGGCACGCGGCGAAGCGCTGTTCCAGAATCCGAGGAACGCCGCAGCCGGCTCCCTCAGGCAGCTCGATTCGAAGCTTGCAGCCGAGCGCAACCTCTCCATCTTCCTGTACAGCGTCAACGACCTCGCCCAGATCGAGGCCACGACTCAAGGAGAGGCGCTCGATATATTGGATGACCTCGGTTTCAGGACGAATAAAGAGCGCAGGCTCGTCCGAAGCATCGATGAAGTCATCGAGTACATCGAATACTGGACGACGCACCGGGCGGACCTCGATTACGACATCGACGGCATCGTCATCAAAGTGAATGATCTTGAGACGCAGGAACAGCTCGGCTATACGGTCAAATCCCCGCGATGGGCCGTCGCTTATAAATTCCCGGCCGAAGAAGTCGTAACGGAGATTCTGGATATCGAACTCACTGTCGGACGCACGGGGGTGATCACGCCGACGGCGATACTGACACCGGTCAAAGTCGCAGGCACGACCGTCGCAAGGGCTTCGCTCCACAACCATGAACTGATTGAGGAGCGGGACATCCGCATCAATGATAAAGTCGTCATCAGGAAGGCGGGGGACATCATCCCGGAAGTCGTCCGCGTCATCATGGAGGAGCGGACGGACCAGGAAGTCTACCGTGCACCGACGAACTGCCCGAGCTGCGGCCATGAAACCGTGAAGCTCGAAGAGGAAGTCGCCATCCGCTGCATCAACCCGGCGTGTCCGGCACAGCTTGTCGAGGGCATCATCCACTTCGTCTCGAGGGGTGCGATGAACATCGACGGCCTCGGCGAAAAAGTCGTCAAACAGCTGTATGATGCAGGCCTGATCCATGATGTCAGCGACCTGTACAATCTGAAATATGATGATTTGATCGAACTTGAACGCATGGGGGATAAGAAGGTCACGAACCTGCTGAACGCAATCGAAGCATCCAAGGACAACGACTTGAGTAAAGTGCTGTTCGGCCTCGGCATCCGTTTCCTCGGTGCCAAAGCGTCCCGCCTCATCGCGGAGGAATTCAAGGACATCGATACGATACTTGCGAAGGAAGAAGAGGACTTCATCGAGATTCCGGAAATCGGGGAAAAAATCGCAAAATCCATTGTGACGTATACACATAATCCGGATTTCCAAAGACTGATCGGGAAACTGAAGGAATACGGTGTGAACCTCACGGAGGAAGTCACCGTGCCGGAGCACACGACTTTCGAAGGCATGACATTCGTCCTGACCGGCAAACTCAGCCGGCTCACGCGCAATGAGGCCAAGGCGCTCGTCGAGAATGCCGGCGGCAAAGTGACAGGCAGCGTGTCGAAGAACACGGATGTCGTCGTGGCGGGCGAGGATGCCGGAAGCAAGCTTGAAAAAGCGCAGTCATTGGATATCACGATATGGGATGAGGATGAATTTATTGAAAAGATGGAGCAATAATTATGAAATTTAAATCGATAGTTTTATTCATGGTCATCCTGCTTGCCGGCTGCAATGCGGCACCGGTGCCGGAAGGGGAAGGGGCGCCGGTGGAGGAGGACAACGTCTCCACAACGAGCCCGGCCGCCGATCGTGAGGAGACGGTCACCCAGAGCAGCGCCTTGGATTATTACCAGACCGTCATCCCTTATGAGATTTCCCCGTCGAGGGGGCTGACGAGCACGAACATGGTCTCGAGCTACAATATTGAAGCATTTGAAAAGGGCCTGTTCGACATCAGCAGGAACGTGTTCCCGACCGATGAGTACGTCTTCCGCGAAGGGCAGATATTCACAGAAGACATGGTGAGGGGCTTTTTGAACCGCCGGTATACACGTGAGGAAATCGAGGAAATGTCTGAAGAAGAGCTCGCCGAGAGCAACGCCTTCAGCAACCTCGGGCTGAATCCGTCAACTGAAGGGGAGGAAGACCCGGAAGTGATTGCGGAGGAGGCACCGCTGTACTTATCGCATATACTCGAGCAGAACTATCTGCTCCGTGATGAGGAAGGGAACATGACCCTTGACGGCATCACGATCGGCCTTGCGATGAACAGCACACATTATTACCAGACCGAGGAGTACGGCACGACCTATTCCCGGAGCCTCGATGAAGATGAAGTGCATGAACAGGGCCAGGCGATGGCGAATGAAATACTCGACAGGCTGAGGGCGAATGAACGCTACAGCGACCAGACCATCACCTTTGCGATATTCATTCAGTCCGATGACACCGCCATCACCCCGGGGAACTTCGTTTCCTATGCCGTGGCTGAAGGCGGGGAGGACGAGCTTTCCTCTTTCACGGAAGTGAATGAGGACTATGTCCTCTTCCCTTCATCCGAAGGTGCCGAATTCAATGAACAGATCAACAATGACTACGAAGTCTTCAACCGCAACCTGGGCGCCTACTTCGACAGCTTCACCACATCTGTCGGTTACGGCAGGTTCATCGACGGCTCGCTTCAGACGCTGGCGATCGAGATTCCGGTCGAGTACACCAGCCACGGTGAAATCATCGGGCTCGCACAATACGTCCAGAATCTGCTCGGCGACCACTTCTCAGGCTCTGCCGTGGAAGTCTCCATTGCAGACAAGAGCGAAACGTACGCTTTGATCACGAAAAATGAAAACGACGAAATCAATACACACATCTATGAATGATGAAAAGCACCCGCCGGTCAATGTACCGGCGGGTTTTTATTTCCGCTGGAGTGCTCTTCAATAAAAATTCGCACTCCATAATAAGAAAAGGCCGGGACATCAGTCCCGACCCTTTCCAGAATCCATTATCAGTTTTTAAGGATGCGTTCCGTTTCATCAAATTCAGCTTTCATTGCAGCTTCCTTCTCATCTGTCGGTGTGGCGATCTTACTCACCACGACACCTGCAATCAGTGCAAGGATGAAGCCCGGGATGATTTCATATAATCCCGTTCCGAAGCCATCTGCGATGATCCAGATGATGACGGTCGCGGCACCTGTGACGATTGCGGCCACTGCACCGTTCCTGTTCATGCCTCTCCAGTGGAGCGCAAGAAGTATGGCCGGACCGAAGGCGGCACCGAAGCCTGCCCAGGCGTTGGCGACGATGTCCAGGATGACGGATTCATCATCCCATGCGATGATGATCGCAACGAGCGACACGAGGATGACCGAAAGGCGGCTCGCAGCCACGTACATCTTATCCAGCTGTTTATCCGTCTTCGTTTCTTTGTTGATGACTTTCTTACGGACGAGCCTGTAGAAGTCCTGTACAAGTGAACTTGACGTCACGAGCAGCTGTGATGAAATGGTACTCATGATCGCCGACAGTATTGCCGCGAGGAAGAACCCGCCGATGATCGGATGGAAGAGCACCTGGCTCATGAGGATCAGGATCGTCTCCGGATCTTCAATCGCATGCTGCGTCTGTTCGATGAATGCGAGGCCGAGAAGACCTGTCAGTGATACACCGATCAGACCGACGACCATCCATGTGATGCCGATGCGGCGTGCCGCCGGCAGCAGTTTATGTGTTCTGATGGACATGAAGCGCACGATGATGTGCGGCTGTCCAAAGTAACCGAGCCCCCATGCGAGGTTACTCAGTATGGTGACGGCGGATACCCCGGTCACCAGAGATAAGTAATCGATATCGGCTGCAGCTCCGAGCTGGTCTATCGTGACGAAAGGCTCGACCCCGTTCCCTGTCAAATAAAACCATGTGACGATCGGGATGAGCACGATCGCGATGATCATGATGACACCCTGGAACAGGTCGGTCAGGCTCACGGCCAGATAACCGCCGAGGAAAGTGTAGAACACCACGATGCCCGCAGTGATGATAAGGCCCCAGTGGTAAGGGATGTTGAATGCGTTCTCTGCAAGCTTGCCGCCCGATACCATCCCGCTTGCGGTATAGACCGCAAAGAAGATGACGATGACAAGACCAGCAACGATTTTCAAGATATGATTATTGTCTTTGAAACGGTTCTCCAGAAAGTCTGGAATCGTGATCGAGTTGCTCGCAACTTCAGAGTATACACGCAGTCTTGGTGCAACCACCCAGTAGTTGACATATGCACCGATTGTGAGACCGATACCGATCCATGCACTGGATAAGCCGACACTGTACATATCGCCGGGCAGACCCATCAGCATCCATCCGGACATATCCGATGCCCCTGCTGATAATGCGGTTACCCAGGGACCGAGGCTCCTGCCGCCCAGTGTATATTCATCCATATTGGATGTGGACTGCTTATAGGCATAAACACCTATGGAAATCAGTAATACAAAATAGAGAAGTATCATGACCACTTCAATCCATCCTGCAGTGAATGTGAAACCATTCATTGAATTCAAAATCATTTTCTCGCCTCCTGATGATTACCATACATAAACGGATTTCCCATTGCAACAAACGATCCATTTACACAATCAAAGTAAATTGTACCGAACCTTGCCGGCATAGGGTTTTATTGCGTGTAAAGATACACAAATAAGTTTACATTATTTAGGTTAAGAATACAATCAATTTTTTGAATAAAGGGAATAATGTAAATAATTTGAGCGGTGTATCATCAATATGGATATTGATTAGATTTTTACCATGATATTTGGTAAAATTTAAATGTTGTTAAAAAAATGGGAGGGTTACTATGTCTGAAATTACCAGCGATGTCGTAAAGCACGTTGCAAACCTTGCAAGGATCGATCTTCAGGATGAACAAAAGACACAGGAATTCACTGAGGAACTGGATGAAATCCTCAATTATGCAAAGCAGCTGGAGGACGTTCAGCTGTCTGATACTGAACCGATGTTCCATGCAGTGGATCTCACCAACGTGATGCGTGAGGACGAAGCGAAAACGCCGCTCACCCAGGAAGAAGCTTTAAGCAATTCAAAATCCACAGAAGATGGACAATTCAAAGTACCTAAAATGCTGTAAGGAGGCAGACCGTGAATATATATGAACTGACAGTAGAAGAACTCTACGATAAAATTCAACAAAAAGAATTGAAGCCTTCAGAAGTCGTGGGCGCTTTATTTGAAGATATCGATAAAATCGATGAAACACTCGGGTCTTTCCTCTTCATAAATAAGGAAGACGCCATGAAGGAAGCCGGGCGGCTCGATGAACTGCAGGCCGAAGGTAAGATGGACGGGGAACTGTTCGGAATCCCGATGGGCATCAAGGACAACATCGTGACCAAAGATGTGCTCACGACATGCGCAAGCCGCATGCTTGAAGATTTCCGTCCGGTATATGATGCGACGGTGATGGAGAAGCTGAACGCAGAATCACCGGTCCTGATGGGCAAAAACAACATGGATGAATTTGCGATGGGCGGTTCCAACGAAAACTCCTATTTCAAAATCGTACGCAACCCATGGGATACGGACGCCGTGCCTGGCGGCTCTTCAGGCGGTTCAGCAGCTGCCGTGGCAGCGGGACTCGTCCCGTTCTCACTCGGATCCGACACGGGCGGTTCAGTCAGACAGCCTGCATCATTCTGCGGCGTCGTCGGCATGAAGCCGACATACGGCCGTGTATCCCGCTACGGTTTGGTGGCGTTCGCCTCAAGCCTTGACCAGATCGGGCCGATCACGAGGAATGTACGCGACAATGCAAAAATACTGAACCTGATTTCAGGATCGAACAACAAGGACGCGACAAGCATGCCGGACGTCGAGGCTGATTTCCTGAAAAACATCGACGCGGACCTGACAGGCAAGAAAATTGCACTGCCGGATGAATATGTCGATGAAGGCGTCGACGAGGAAGTCAGAGAGGCCGTCAAAAAGGCCGCAAAAGTCTTTGAAGACCTCGGTGCGACGGTTGAGCGCGTCTCGTTCTCCGACATCAAATATGTCGTTGCAGCATATTATCTGATTGCATCCAGTGAAGCAAGCTCGAACCTCGCACGCTTCGACGGCATCCGTTTCGGCCACAGGGCGGAAGGTGCTGAGACGCTGGAAGAACTCTACAAGAAGACCCGTGCCGAAGGTTTCGGGGAAGAAGTGAAGCGCCGCATACTGCTCGGCACGTTCGTCCTCAGTGCGGGGCATTACGACCAGTATTACATCCGTGCACAAAAACTCCGTACAATCATCGAAGCGGACATGGAGAGGATCCTTGAAGATTATGATATGATCATCGGTCCGACGACGACGAGTGCAGCTTATGATATCGGGGAAAAAATCGACGATAAACTGCAGATGTACAAGGATGATATTTTGACGATTCCTGCGAACCTGACGGGTATGCCGGCAATCTCCATCCCATGCGGCCTCAATTCCAAAAACAGGCCGATCGGCCTGCAGATCACCGGAAAACATTTTTCGGAGGCCGAACTCTACAATGCAGCGTTCAAGTTCGAAGAGAAGTTCAACCTGCATGAAGAATTAAAAGAAATTCAAAAGGAGCTGAGATAATGCATTTTGAGACAGTGATCGGACTCGAAGTCCACGTCGAATTGAAAACAAACAGCAAGATGTTTTCAGATGCACCGGCTCATTACGGCCAGGAACCAAACTCCAGCCTGAGCGTCGTCGACCTCGGCTACCCGGGCACGCTTCCGGTGCCGAACAAGGAAGCAATCAACTATGCGATGAAAGCTGCGATGGCTTTGAACATGGATATTGCGGACGTGACGAAATTCGACCGTAAAAACTATTTCTATCCGGATAACCCGACCGCCTACCAGATTTCGCAGTTCGATAAGCCGATCGGTGAAAACGGGCATATAGACATAGAAATTGACGGTGAGACGAGAAGGATCGGCATCACGCGCCTTCACCTTGAAGAGGATGCAGGCAAATCCACACATAAGGATGACTATTCCCTTGTGGACCTCAACAGGCAGGGGACGCCGCTTGTCGAGATCGTCTCCGAGCCGGACATCCGCTCGCCTGAAGAAGCGTATAAATACCTCGAGAAACTGAAGGCGATCATCCAGTACACGGGTGTGTCCGATGTGAAGATGGAGGAAGGCTCCCTAAGATGTGATGCGAACATCTCCCTGCGTCCATACGGCCAGGAAGAGTTCGGCACGAAAGCGGAGCTCAAGAACCTGAACTCATTCAACTTCGTGAGGAAAGGGCTCGAGCATGAGGAGATCCGTCAGGAGAAGACGCTCCTGCAGGGCGGCGAGATAGAACAGGAAACGCGCCGTTATGACGAAAAGACGGGCAAGACGATCCTCATGCGCGTCAAGGAAGGTTCGGATGACTACCGTTACTTCCCTGAACCGGATCTCGTCGACATCCATATCGATGAAGAATGGAAAGAAAGCATCAGACAGACGATTCCTGAACTGCCGGATGCCCTGAAGAAAAGATATGTCGAGGAGTACAAGCTGCCTGAATACGATGCAGAAATCCTCACATTAAGGAAGGAGACTTCCGACTTCTTCAATGAGATGGTGGAATCCCACGGCGCGGATGCGAAGCTTGCTTCCAACTGGCTGATGGGCGGGGTCAGTGAATACCTCAATAAAAACCAGGTGGAGCTTTCCGAGATTGCGCTCACACCGAAAAATCTGACTGAGATGATCGCACTGATCGAAGACGGCACGATTTCAAGCAAGCAGGCCAAAAAAGTGTTCACAGTCCTCATCGAAAAGGGCGGAGAAGCAAAATCCGTCGTCAAGGAGCTCGGCATGGAGCAAATTTCGGATCCTGCGGTTCTGACAGAAATGATTACAGAAGTGCTGGATGCAAATCCTCAGTCGATCGAAGACTTCAAGAACGGCAAGGACCGTGCAGTCGGCTTCCTCGTCGGCCAGGTCATGAAGAAGTCCAAAGGACAGGCGAACCCTAAGATGGTCAACCAGATTTTAGTTGAAGAAATGAATAAGAGATAATATATTTGGGACAAACTCACCATGTGGGTTTGTCTTTTTTTATCGGGAGGGGACCGGATGGATACGGAAAAGCACATTAAAAAGTTCGATAAGCAGGTCGGTGTATATGAAAAGATGCGGGATAACGACAGGTTTTACAAGTACCGGGAATCACTCTTCGGCGAAGCATACGGCGAAGTGCTGGAAGTTGCGGTGGGGACGGGCCTGAACTTCCCGCACTATCAGGACATCGGGCACCTGACGGCAGTGGACTTCAGCGCAGATATGCTCGCCTCAGCTGAAAAAGAAGCGGAAAAGTACCCGTTCCCGTCAGAATTCATCAATGCAGACATCGAGGCCCTGGATTTTCCGGACGACAGTTTCGATACGATCGTCTCTTCACTCGGCTTCTGTTCATATGAAGCCCCGGTGGAAGTGATGAATCAATTCAACAGGTGGTGCCGGCCGGGCGGGAAGATACTGCTGCTTGAACACGGGCTCAGCCGGTTCAGGGCGCTGCAGCTGGTGCAGAAAGCGGTCGATCCCGTAACCATGAAATTGATCGGATGCCATCAGAAAAGGGATATATCAGCACTCGCCGGTGACTCGGAACTTCATCTCATACACCTTGAAAGACACATGTTCGGAGCTGTCTATCTGATCCGTGCCGAACCGCAAAAAAAATGACGGTGACAATTTGACAGAAAATTTTTAATCATTTAGAATGAGGTTTAGTAAGTCTTGTAAACGCATCCATGATTTTTGCTGCATGAAGCTTTAGCTTATCCGCATACTTATTTTCTAGGAGGTTTAACATGGCTGGAAACCGTGGGGTAGTTTATACTGGAGCAGGTAGCGTTGAAGTAAGGGATATCGATTATCCGGATCTCGTACTCAGGGAAGGCCCTGGGGTACCGAAGGAGAACGTCGGGCGTAAATGTGAACATGGGGTCGTCTTGAAAGTCATTACGACGAACATTTGCGGCAGTGACCAGCATATGGTCAGAGGAAGGACGACAGCACCTGAAGGACTTGTGCTCGGTCATGAGATTCTGGGTGAAGTCATCGAGGTCGGACGTGACGTGGAATTCGTCAAAAAAGGCGATATCGCCTCCGTACCTTTCAACATCGCATGTGGCCGCTGTGTCATGTGCCGGGAGCAGAAAACACATATCTGTCTGAACACCAACCCGGAACGTGCCGGTGCGGCTTACGGCTATGTGGATATGGGCGGCTGGGTCGGCGGCCAGTCCGAATATGTAATGGTGCCGTATGCTGACTTCCAGCTGCTGGTATTCCCGGACAGGGAAGTGGCGATGGAGAAAGTATTGGATCTCACGATGCTTTCCGATATTTTCCCTACAGGATATCATGGCGCCTATTCAGCAGGCGTCAAGACCGGTTCTACAGTGTATATTGCAGGAGCCGGCCCGGTCGGACTCGCGGCAGCACACTCGGCGCAGCTTCTCGGTGCATCCCGTGTCATCGTCGGTGACCTGCAGGATGAGCGCCTCAAGCAGGCAGAAAGCTTCGGATGTGAAACGGTCAACGTTTCGAAGCATGACCGTTTGAGCGAGCAGATTGAAGATCTTCTTGGAGTGGACGAAGTGGACTGTGCCGTCGATGCAGTCGGATTCGAGGCATCAGGGCATGGTGCCGATGCCGGAGAACAGCCTGCAGCTGTGCTCAACAGTATCATGGATGTCACGACAGCAGGCGGTAAGCTTGGTATCCCGGGCCTCTATGTCACTGAGGATCCAGGAGCAGCGGATAAGGATGCGCAGCTCGGTACACTGAAAGTGCGTCTCGGTCTCGGCTGGGCCAAGGCACATACATTCGTTACAGGTCAGACACCTGCAATGAAATACAACCGTGACCTGATGAAGGCAATCCTTTCCGGCCGTGCAGACATTGCGAAAGCGGTCAACGCGACGGTCATCAGCCTTGATGAAGCGCCGGACGGATACAAAGATTTCGACAAGGGTGCAGCGAAGAAATTCGTCATCGACCCGCACGGTTCTCTGAAATAAAACCTTATATGAATTTATTAGAATCCGGGACGGGGCGTCCCGGATTTTTTTGTGCCGGCTATCTGGAGGGGGCCTGGCTGTTTAGATAGTCTTAATAATCCGGCTAACTGAACACTTGGAGGTCCTTGCCGTTTAGATAGCCTTAAAAATTCAGCTATCTGAACACTTGAAGGCCCTTGCCGTTTAGATAGTCTTAGAAATCCGGATATCTAAACGCTTGGAGGTCCTTGCCGTTTAGATAGCCTTAATAATCCGGTTATCTGAACACTTGAAGGCCCTAGCCGTTTAGTTAGTCTCAAAAATCCGGCTAACTGAACGCTTGAAGGCCCTTGCCGTTTAGATAGCCTTAATAGTCCAGCTATCTGAACACTTGGAGGCCCTTGCCGTTTAGATAGCCTTAATAGTCCAGCTATCTGAACACTTGGAGGTCATAGCCGTTTAGATAGCCTTAATAATCCGGCTAACTGAACACTTGAAGGTCCTTGCTGTTTAGATAGTCTTAATAACCCAGCTATCTAAACGCTTGAAGGCCCTAGCCGTTTAGATAACCTCAAAAATCCGGCTATCTAAACACTTGAAGGCCCTAGCCGTTTAGATAATCTTAAAAATCCTCCCATCTGCACAGCATCCCCGTCCCCAGACAAACAAAAAAGCGGCCGGGGCCGCTTCAATCATGATTCACTGATCAAATAATCATATATGTTCCGGGTGACTTCATTTTCAACTGCCGGAGCCATCACTTCTTCGTCTTCATCATAAGAATCTTCGACCCGCACATCCTGATTGTCGATATAGTAATAGTCGTTTCCGGCGAAGTAGGCCTCATCTTCCGAGAGGACGGATTCTAAATCACTGCTTGGATCCACATTCGGGTTGCCGAGCAGGAAAACAACTTTATCGTTATCGTAGACGTTTCTGTAGGCGACGCTGAGTGCCTCCAGGTCGCGTTCCACGCCGTCATCGTAGTCCCGGATCTGCAGCGCATCGATGATGACCGCATCACTGTTTTCATTGACGCCCACCTCACTCAGTTCCGTAGTGTTCGCATCAAGCGTGAGCCTGTTGAACTGGATCGTCTCCGTCCCGAATTCATCCTCCAGATTCTCCGTGAAATCATCACTGTAATAGTCCGGGAGGAGCACATCGATGATCAAGGCCTCATTGTTTTCGACCGCTTCTTCATGCAGTTCATCCAAACTTTCCTGGTTGAAAGCAACTTCAGGATCGGACTCTTCTGCAGCCGCTTCTTCATGTTCGGTCTCTTCGGCGCTTCCACTGTCATCTTCCGGAGCCTCTTCCTGCTCTTCTGCATCATCTCCGGCGATGTCTTCTGCGGGTTCCGCCTCATCCATTGAGTCCGACTGTTCTGCGGACGGCCCTGCCATAAAATTGACATACAGCCCGCCGGCAAATAGAATTAAAGCAACAACCAATAATATTTTCTTCATGAGGTCCTCCTGGAATGTGTGTATATTATTCTGATGTTTCTGTGATATAATATGTAAAATAAAGAGATATCATACTATATTATACACAAAATGATTTTGATTGATAATATATAAGGATGAATATATATGCTTACTATGAATGAATATTATAATATAACAAAACACCATTACATGGAAGCATCGATGGAGATGCTGGATCATTTCAGGGAAAACGTCATCGAAGTTCATCACATAGGTTCTACAAGCATCAAGGAAGTAAAAGGTTTCAACGATATCGATGTCCTTGTCATCCTTAAAACAATCACGGATACGTCCGAACTTAAGGAGATTCTGGTCGCTGAAGGTTATGAAATCATCGAGGATTTCAATCAGTATTTCAGTGATGAGATGGTGGCGCGGGGAAAATTCGGCGAGTTCAATGTGAACTTCATCTTTACGCCGCGCGGACTCAATAAGAAGTCCCAGATCCTCGTCTGCAAAGAACTGCTCACACAGAACGAAGGGTATCTTAAAAGCTTTCAAACTTTAAAAAAACGATACGAAGAAAAGAAGATAAATGAAGAACAATACCAAAAAGAAAAGAAGCAGTTTTTTTCCAACCTGCTGGAAAGTGCTGCAGATTTAAAAGGTGTTTAGTTCCCGCCGGCATGCCGACCGGTTTTATCGAAGGTGATATTTCTTTCAACAACAGGACCTGGATCACTTTATTCTAAAACGAGTAGGAGAAAGAAATGAAAACTGCGAGGATAATCTATAATCCGACATCAGGTCGGGAAACTTTCAAAAACGAGCTGCCCGATGTCCTCATACAGCTGGAAAGAAGCGGGTATATCGCGAGCGCGCACGCGACGACGCGTGCAGGGGATGCGACGGAGGCGGCACGGGCCGCATGTGACCTCGGCTTCGATCTGATTATCGCGGTCGGCGGGGACGGCACGGTCAGCGAAGTGCTGAACGGCATCGCCGACTTCGAGGCGCGCCCGCATCTCGGCATCATACCGATGGGGACCGTGAACGATTTCGCCTCCGCTTTGTATATCCCAAGCGATATCAAATCCGCTGTGGAGACGATCATCAACGGCCGGACGATGTTCGTCGACATCGGCCAGATGAACAACAAATATTTCATGAATATCGCAGGCGGCGGCAAAATCACCGAAGTCTCCTACGAGGCGCCGAGCAAGCTGAAGGCAATCCTCGGCCCGTTGGCGTACTATATCAAGGGGATTGAAATACTGCCCCAGATCACAAGCACGAACATCCGCATCGAATACGATGAAAATGTATTCGAAGGGGAAGTCATGCTGTTTTTGATCGGACTCACGAACTCCATCGGCGGTTTCGACAAGCTGGTGCCGAACGCGAAGTTCAATGACGGCAAGTTCTCCCTGCTCATCGTAGAAGATGTGAGCCTGGTTGAACTGGCGCGGATCATGACGATGGCGGCACGGGGCGAGCACCTCAACCATGAAAAGGTGCATTACGCGAAAGCACGCGACATCAGGGTGTCTTCCTATGATGAAGTGCAGCTGAACCTGGATGGGGAATTCGGCGGGCTTCTGCCTGCGCGTTTTGTCAATCATCAGCAGCATATCGCGATCCGTGTGCCCGATGAATTTTATGAAGAACATATGCATGATGGAATGTAACGGCAGCACAGTGGGGACCCACTGTGTTCTTTAGTCTTTAACCACAGGAGGTCAACATGAAGCTGACTATTTTTGCAACTTCGGATGTCCATGGGGCAATCTACCCCTACAATTACTTCGACCATAAACCCACAGGCCAGGGCCTGCTGGTCCTGAGATCATATATAGAGCAGTATAAAAAAGAGCATCCGGATGAAATCGTCATCACGGTGGACAACGGGGACCTGCTCCAGGGGGACGTCTGGAGCGATTATGACGTCGAACACCCCGAAGACCCGCTGATCGCGGATCAGTTGAATGAAATGTATGACGTCATCGGGCTCGGCAACCATGAATTCAACTTCGGCCTGGAGTATCTGGATGCCGTCTACAGCAAAGTAAAAACACCGCTCATCAATTCCAACATCGAATTCCTCGACTCGCCGCTCAGTGACAAAATCAAAAAGAATGTGATACTCGATTATGATACGCCGGAAGGGGCGCTCAGGATCGGGTTTGTGAGTGCGGTTCCGACGCAGATCATGAAGTGGGACAAGCAGAACCTTGAAGGCAGGGTCGACGTTGATCCGATGCAGGACTCGATCGACCGCGAAGTCGCCGCACTGAAGGCGGAAGGTGCGGATATGGTGATACTGCTGTCGCACTCGGGGATGAGCCGTGCGAAGGATGACCTTGAGAAGTTCGGGGAAAACCAGACGCTCCTCATGACGTTCCTGAAGGATATCGACGGGATCGTCTTCGGTCATACGCATGAACTCTTCCCGCATGACAGCTATGAAATCGATGTAAGCACACTCGATATCGTCAAAGGGACGGTGAACGGTGTGCCGATGGTCCAGCCAGACGTTTCGGCGAGCCATCTCGGCAAACTGTCATTTGAAATCGATATGAAGGACGAGTTCACCATCACCGATTCTAAGGCGCAGCTGATCGAGGCTGCGAAGATCACGCCTTCTGTCCGGCTGCTCGAAAAGTATGAAGGGCACCACAGGAAAGTGCTCAAATTCCTGAGCACCGAATTCGGTGAGATAGAGACGGCCTGGCATTCGTATTTTTCAAGGGTCGCCCCGTCCTATTCCGTGCAGGCGGTGGCCGAGGCGGTGAAGCATCATACACATGAAATCAAGGAAGAAATAAACCTCCCGGACCTGCCGGTGCTTGCTTTTGCGTCCGCGGTGAAGTCGGGGCGGGACGGCCCGGATGATTATACCGTCATCGATGCCGGCCCGTTCACACTGAGCGATGCGATCGATCTTTACAAACATGCGAACAGCTTCATGATCATCAAAGTGGACGGGCGGACTTTGAAGGAATGGCTCGAGTGGAGCGCTTCCCAGTTCACGTCACCGGACGATGACAACCTTCTCCATCCGAACCGCTCCCGGGAAGGCTTCCCGGGTTACAACTTCGACTTGTTCATCGACCTTGACTATACGATCGACATCAGCCGCCCGCCGCGCTACAGCAGTGCAGCGAAGCAGATCAGCGATTCTGAACGGATCACCGCCATGTCCTATGAAGGCAGGACAATCGCACCGGACGATGAATTCATCATCCCCGCACACAACTACCGGGTCTCATATACGCCGTTCCTGCGGGAGCGTGAAGTGCTCCACGCATCGGACCAGTCGATACGGGACCTCGTAATTAAATATATGAAGGAAGAACCTGACTTCAAGCTTAAAAATCCAATCACCATCATACCCGGAGGCAGGTATCACTTCATTTCCGCGACGAAGGCGCAGGAGTACATCAAGGATGAGCCGATCAGGCATATCCGGGAAATCGATGATGGATTCAGTTGGTACGAAATTGAAATGTAAGAGGGATAATAAATGACGCAATCTGTGACGAAGAACAGTTATTATACAAGTACGGTCGAGGATTACACCCATCAGGGACTCGGCGTGGTTAAAATCGACGGTTATCCGGTCTTCATACAGGACGTATTGAAAGATGAAAAGATAGAATTCAAAGTGATCAAGACGAATAAAAAGTTCGGTTTCGGCAGGATGATCAAGGTCATCGAACCATCCAATGAACGCATCATCCCGCCGTGCGAATACTACTACCAGTGCGGCGGCTGCCAGATTCAGCCTTTGAGCTATGCCGAACAGAAAGGGTTCAAGAAAGGCGCGGTCGAAGCGGACATCAACCGCCAGGCCCGCCTCGGCGTCGATATCCATGACACGATCGGCATGGAACAGCCGCTTTATTACCGGAACAAGTCACAGATGCCAGTTCAGAAAGTGGACGGCGAAATCAGGATCGGGCTCTACAGGCCGAGGAGCCATGATGTGATCGACATCAAACACTGTTACATCCAAAAGGATATCCATAACGACATCATGAATGAAGTACGGGAGCTCCTTAAGACGTTCGAGATCTCTATTTACGATGAAAATAAGCATAAGGGACTGCTGCGCCATCTGATCATCCGTTCGAATCATGATGATTCCGAAGTGCAGGTGGGCTTCATCACGAACGGCCGTAAAAATCCGTTCAGCGGCATCATCCAGATTCTTGTGGAAAAATTCCCAATGATCACAAGCGTCGTGCAGAACTTCAATATGGATAAGACCAATGTGATCTACGGTTCAGAAACAAAAGTGCTCTACGGCAGTGAATACATCACCGATGAGCTGCTTGGCAAAAAGTTCAAAATACGTGCCCGCTCGTTCTATCAGGTGAACCATGAGCAGACTGAAAAGCTGTACACCGAGGCATTGAAGCTCGCAGACTTGAAAGGCGATGAGACCATCGTCGACACATACTGCGGCATCGGCACCATCGGCCAGGTCGCGGCGGATCATGTAAAGAAACTCATCGGCATCGAAGTCGTCGACTCTGCGGTTGAAGATGCGAGGGAGAATGCGCAGCTGAACGGCATCAAAAATGCCGAATACCATCTCGGCAAGTCTGAAGAAGTGATGAAGCGGCTCGTCGCCGACGGCGTCCAGCCCGATGTCGTATTCGTCGACCCGCCGAGGAAAGGCTGCCATGAAGACTTCCTTCAGAGCCTGATCGACGTGTCACCTGAAAAAATCGTCTATATATCATGCAACCCGAGCACGCTGCAGCGGGACTTGAAGATATTGAGCGGAGAGGGCGGATATAAGGTGAGCCCCGTCACACCCGTCGACCTGTTCCCGCAGACGAACCATATTGAAGCGGTGACTGTGCTCACGAAAAACGAGTAGGTGATGCGTATGGAAATCATGGATATGGCCAAACTGAATGACTCACAGCTGAACCAGGCTGCAGAGATCTTGACGGACACTTTGAATATCGGCTATCCGACACTTAAAGACGCCATGGAAGAAATAAAAGAACTCCTCATCCCTGAAAACACGCTGCTCGCTGCTGTGGAAGGGGACGAAGTCCTGGGATGGGGCGGTATTCTTGCGCCTGAATACGACGGTAATGTCTTTGAGCTTCATCCGCTGGCTGTTAGTGAAAAACATCAGGACAAAGGAACCGGCCGTGCAATCGTCGAAGCACTGGAAAAAGCCGCAAGGGAACAGGGCGGACTCACCATCTGGCTTGGTGCGGATGATGAGGGTGAAGAAGGAGAGACCTCTCTGGCAGATGCCGATTTGTATGACGACCTGCCGTCAAAACTTGCAGAGTTCGACCCCGGCACGCATCAGGCAGGGTTTTATGTGAAGATGGGCTATAAGATCATCGGCGTCATGCCGGATGCGAACGGGCCGGGCAGACCGGATATTTTCTTCGGTAAGAAGTTGTGAAGGAGGATGGGACATGGTCAAAAAGAAGAAATCAGAAGTGATCGACGGCTATACGATCAAGTATCATGCGGACGGCAACTCAATATGGTCGAAGGGGAAGATCATTGACGGCCAGCCGGACGGTTACTGGGAGTGGTACAGGGTGGACGGCACAATCAAACGCTCAGGGCATTTTGAAGAAGGTGAACCCGTCGGTGAGTGGATCACTTATGACAGTAAAGGTGAACAGTACAAGACGACGAACCGGGACAAGAAGTGAAGGTGCATCATCTGATTGATACAAGGATGAGAAGTAAAGTGATCAACCAGGTTTCGACCGGCAAGTCCTATAATATGAAGTTCATTCCTCCTGTCAGTCATTTCGACTGACAGGAGGAATTTTTATAAATTTGATTCTGACGCACCCGCTTCAGGATATTAGGATGCTGGGGAGTGGGTACAATAAATCTGAAGAGATATATTGGGGGGATGGAGGGAAAAAGAAAAAATGCTGCTTTCATTCTTTCGGTCATTATTGTTGTTCTAATGGTGCTGGGCTCTGCTGCAGGGCTTTTTATCGACGACCTGTACCAGGACAACCACTTGGTTACTTCAGGATGGTATGGAAATGATCTGGTAACACTTCTGATTGCCGTACCCGTGCTGATTACATCAATGATTTTCTTAAAGCGTGGGTCGCTGCGGGCAAGGCTGGTCTGGTTGGGAATGTTGTTTTATGCACTTTATAATTACGCTTTTTATTTGTTTGGTGCAGCATTCAACAGTCTTTTTTTGATTTATGTAGCACTGTTCACTTTTTTAATTTTTGCTCTCATTTTAAGTATATCCTCTCTGGATTTAAAAGTTGTTAAAGAGCAATTTCATCGCCGGACCCCTGTGAAAAAATCAGCGTTTATATGGCGATTGTAGCGTTGCTGCTGGGTGCTTTCCACATCTCTTTAGCGTTGGAATACATTTTTACCGGAGAGGTTCCTGAGTTGCTCATCCGATTGGAGCAATCTACAAATATAGTCTCTGCATTAGATTTATCATTAACCGTTTCACTCGGTCTTCTCGGAGCTGTCTGGCTTTGGAAACGCCGGCCGTGGGGTTATGTGCTGGCAGTGATATGGAATGTTAAGAGTGCTGTTTATCTGACTGCATTGTCTGCAGCCACTGTGAACGGATTTCGAACTGGCGCTTCAGATAGTATCATCGAGCTGACACTGTGGGGACCTATCGCTTTAGGTTGTCTGATCTCTTTAGTGTTTTTGCTGAAAAATATGAGGGTTTAATAAAATGAAGTACAAGATGCACTTTATTCAAAAAACAAACTATTTTTTGAACTATTTGCCTGACTCATGTATATTGGCAGTATAACCGAATATGTTTCAGCTGGGGGCAGCCTTTACGGCTTGAGAAGTACCCTTTGAACCTGATCTGGTTAATACCAGCGGAGGGAAGTGGAAATCGCCGATTATTATGAACGATTTAATATAAGGGCATGCCCCTTTCCTCCGTTGTGAATATCATCAACAGGAGGAATTTTTTTATGAGTTTTTCAGAGATGCTGCGGGAGAAGACGAAAGACAGCTGGGAACAGAGTTTGAACCATCCGTTCGTGAAGGGGATCGTCGAGGGCGACCTGCCGCTTGAGACGTTCAAGAACTATATCATGCAGGACATTTATTACTTAAAGCATTACGGTAAGATCCATGCATTTGCTGCGGCACATGCGGATGATTTCCATGTGTCGGCGAGCCTTGCGGAAAAAGCGAAGAATACGGCTGAAGCGGAACTCACGGTGCATAAGGAGCATGCGGAAATTCTGAACATCACGGATGAAGAAATGGAGAACTTCAAACCTGCACCGACGGCCTATGCGTACACTTCACATCTTTACAGGGCATCACTCTCAGGGAGCCTCGCCCAGATTGTTTCGGCAATCCTGCCGTGCTACTGGCTGTATGCGGATATCGGCAAAACGTATGAGGACGCGGCGCCGGAGACTGAGATTTACCGGAACTGGATCAATATGTATGCAAGCGACTGGTTCCAGGAGTCGACCGAGGAGATGATCGATCTCCTGGATGACCTTGCCGCAAAGGCAAGTGACGATGAGAAGGAGAAGATCATCGAACAGTTCGTCATCGCGAAGGAATATGAACTGGCCTTCTGGGAGATGTCGTATACGTTCGAGACATGGCTTTCAGAGAAGTGACGGATGTTTCAAATCTCCGCCTCGAGGGAATTATGTATAGGTAGAAAGCGTATACATGAACATCTTTTAGAGGAGGCAAATATATGTCTGTAAGAAAAGATATCAAACGTATCAATGGTATTGAGGACGACATCGGTGTACTGACTTTGTATCTGCATACGGATGCGAGCAATCCGGATCTGAACAACGGTGAATGGAAGATCCATTTGAAGAATGAGATTAAGGATTTGAAGTATCATGCAGATAACGCGGCACCGGAAGCGGAGAAGAAAGCGCTGAAGAAACTGCTTAAAAAAGTGGAGGACCGTGTCGGCGAGCTGCAGAGGGACCTGCAGAAGGGGCTTGTCATTTTCGCATCGGCTGATGAGAAACTGTGGGAGGAAATGATCCTGCAGGTACCGGTGACGACGACGATGCACTGGGATAAGGCACCGGCGGTGCAGCAGCTGCAGGAACTGGTGCAGAGGTATCCGAATACCGGAATCATCGTACTGCAGCAGCAGGACGTGCGGTTTATTGAAACGGAGCTCGGATCGATCAAGGACGAGTTCGCCTACAGCTGGGATCTGAACCGTGAAGATTGGCTGGATTACGGCGGTGACACGCCGCCCGGATCGAGGAGCTCGGGACAGGATGATTTCCAGCAGCGCTTCGAGGAAAATAAAAGCCGCTGGTATAAGAACCTCGCCCCGCGCCTCGGTAAGGAAATCAAGGACCGGGGCCTTGAAGGTGCATACCTTGTCGGCAATAACGAAAATGTCCGCGACCTTGAGGACCATATGGCTTCAGCGCATCTTAAAGGTGTCCTGCCGAAGAACATCGGCATGAAACCAAGCCATGAAATCGTTACGGAAGTGTATGAAGAATTGGTTTAAAAGTGCAAAACAGGCATTCCACGCGGATGCCTGTTTTTTATTTTAAATGAACCAGAATATAAGTACGCCGACCGAGAAGCCAAAAATCGCATGGCTTGCAGTCCAGTTGAACCAGGAGATCCAATCCTCATGGTCGGGCGGCGTCGGGGTCAGGGCACTCAGGAAATAGAGGATGCCGCCGCCGAGGGAAAATACGAAGATGTAAGGCCATATCGCATGCTCAAGCTCAAAAGGGATAAGAAGGTAAAATAAAACGACCGCGCTCACGATGCACGTTACATAATGAAAGATAAGCCCGGTGATTTTCTTGTCCGCCCATTGCTTGAGGCCGGGGATGTAATCCATATTGTAAAGCAGGATGTCTGCTTTGTTGCCTGTCACTATTCTTACAAGCTTCATGACCGCAGCCAGGATGAGGCCGGCAACCGCGCCGATTAAAACCAGCATTAAAAACGTCTCCATCACACCACTCCATTAACAATTGATATTAACTAATAACTCTCTACCCCGTAGAAACATGGTGAAATCATGAAATTACGGAATGCGAAGAATTTATTTACATGTCCATCGGCCAAGTGGGGTTTGGTTTGGCCGATAGAATGCCGCCATCGGCCAAGTGGGATTCGGTTTGGCCGGTAGAACGCCGCCATCGGCCGAGTGGGATTCGGTTTGGCCGATAGAGCGCCGCCATCGGCCGAGTGGGATTCGGTTTGGCCGGTAGAACGCCCCATCGGCCAAGTGGGGTTTGGTTTGGCCGATAGTCCGCCTGTATCGGCCAAATAGGGTCTGGTTTGGCCGGTGGAACGCTGATATAGTTAATAAGGTGAATAAACCGGGTATATATGTATAATCGGAATTGGAGGCTGAAAAGCATGTTGAAAAAAGATGTGAAAAAACTGTTGAAGAAAGCCTGGCAGGAGACGAAGCAGCTGAAGGATGGAGAAGTTTTTATTCTGAAAGATCTGTTCAAGGGCTATAAATGGAACAGGCTGCCGACCGAGGTGAGGACGGCACTGGGCCGTGCATTCCTGGAAAAGGCGGGCGGCAAAAAATCCGTTGAAGTTCTTGGGAAAACACCTTCCCATCAGCAGCAGTACAAGAAAATAGGGTAGGCTGGACGAGGGGGCGTGCCCCCTTATTCTTAATTATAAAGGCTGGTATATATAATGAAATACGTCGGAATCGACCTTGCGTGGACTTATAAGAATGAAACGGGTATATGCATACTTGATGATGCGGGGCGTGTGGTGCATCTGGATGCACAGGTCTATACAAATAAAGAGCTCCTCGAAATTATAAAAACGCATCATGACGGTGACATGATCATCGCCGTCGATGCGCCGCTCGTCGTGAACAACGAAGGCGGTTCACGCGGTGCAGAGGGTGAGATGATGCGGGCGAAGATCAACGGCCACAGGCTCCGCGCCTTCAACGCCAACAGGAATTACTTCCTGAAGGTGTTCGGTGAAATCCGGGGCGAGACGCTCATGCACATGATCCGGGACGCGATCCCGGACAGCCGGATCGGATTTGGCCATGATGGCACAAGCATCGTGGAGACGTTCCCGACCGGCATCATCGCAGGGTTGTTCCCGGAAATTGCCCCTGTGAAATACAAACGCAAGCCGAAGGCGACTGCCGAAGAGACGGTCCTTGAAATGGGGCGTTTATTGGAAAGGTTTAGTAGACTGAAAACCAGGGAAGGGGACATTCTAGATTCCCGATTATCCATCAATGAGATTACAACAGGGGCTTCCCTGAAGCACCTGGAGGATAAAGTGGATGCATTTCTGTGCGCATTCGGCATGTATGCCATCCATAAAGGCATTGCCGTGGAGCGGACTTTCGGCACTGTGGACAGGGGGTTCATCACCATACCGGTGCAGGATGGCCTGAAAAAACTATAAAACTTCGCTGAATGGACATTATTTTAATCTATTTGTGAAAAAAGAAACATGTTAGAATAGACAATGCATTCATAAAAACAAGATTCCAATGGAGGTTATCAAATGGAGGAGAAGCAGACGTACCGTTCAGGGAATCTGATCATACTCGGTATCGTTTTATCCATCATTACTTACTGGCTGTTCGCCCAGGCCTTTTTAAACATCGGGCCGCATGTACAGGAGACATACGCTGGCGCGAGTGCCGGCATCATCAACTTGTCGATCAGTCTGACATCACTGATCACCGGCATCTTCATGGTGGCGGCGGGCAACGTGTCGGACAATATCGGCAAGGTGAAGGTCACTTATGCCGGTATCATTTTGAGCATCATCGGTTCGCTTTTGATCATCATCACGGCAAACCCGGCACTTCTGATCATCGGACGTATCGTGCAGGGGTTCTCGGCGGCGATGCTCATGCCGGCGACGATTTCAATCATCAATACGATCTTCACCGGTGACAGGCGGAGGAGCGCGCTCAGTTACTGGTCGATCGGTGCTTTCGGCGGTACCGGATTTGCATCATTGTTCGCCGGGACGATCGCTACATTCATTTCATGGCAGTGGATTTTCATCATTTCCATCGCCCTGTCCGTGCTCGCACTGTTTTTACTTAAGGATCTTAAGGAAGTGAAGACGACGAAGGTCGAGTCATCACGGTTCGACTATCTCGGCCTCCTCATATTCATCATCATCATGAGTGCGCTCAGCATATTCATCACGCAGGGTGAGGAGCTCGGCTGGACGAGCGGCATTTCAATTGCACTGATCGTCATCACGATCGTCGCTTCCATTGCGTTCTACTTTGTGGAAAAACGCGTCAGGGAACCGTTCATCGATTTCTCGATCTTCTCCAACAAAGCCTATATCGGGACGGTCACAGCAAACTTCCTGCTGAACACGACGGTCGGCTCGATTGCACTGTTCAACATCTATACACAGTCGGAACTTGAACTCACACCGTTCATGTCGGGGCTGATCACGCTCCCTTACGTGGTGCTGATCCTCTTCACGATACGTGTCGGTGAGAAGAGCATCAAGAAGTACGGCGCAAAACGTGCCATCGTTGTATCACCGCTGATACTCGCGGTGGGTGTGATACTGTTGTCGCTCACATTCCTGGGTGACACTGCATACCTCATCAGCTGCCTGATCGGTTTCGCGCTGTTCGGCATCGGCATCGGATTTTTCGCAACGCCTGCACTGGATACGGCAGTCTCCACGACGCCACCTGAAAAGGTCGGTGTGGCTTCTGCGATATTCAAGATGGCATCGACCCTCGGTGCAGCCTTTGGTCTTGCGATCATCATCTCGCTGTATACAGCGCTTGATGGCAATGTGGATACTTCAACGGCAGCGATGATTGCATTCGGCCTGAATGTCGTCGCGATCATCATCGGCTTCCTGTGTGCGAAGTTCGTCATACCGGACCGCGCAGTCGAATAAAAATACTCATGATCCTTCCCTTTGGGGAAGGATTTTTTTATTGCTGCGGATTGCAGGCCGTGCTATACTACCTAACGTTCGTTAGTAAAAATGAAGAGGTAGAAAATAATGAATTACGAAACTACATCCATATTCAAAAACAGGACATTCATGTTGCTGCTCCTTGCCGGCATATTTGCGGTGACGGGCTTCAGCATGTTCCTGACCACCACGTCGTGGTACGTCATCCGGATGCTCGGCATGCCGGAGATGCTCGGACTTGTGCTGATCGTCATCACGGTGCCGCGGCTTGTGATGATGATTTACGGCGGCGTGCTTGCAGACAACTATAAAAAATCGACGATCATGTTCGGGACGAATATCACACAGGCCGTGCTGCTTGCCCTGATCACGATATTCATCTTCACCGACTACATGACACTCGGCTGGTTCCTCGTGCTCTCGGGGCTCTTCGGCATGCTTGATGCGTTCTTCGGACCGGCGAGCACCTCGCTGATACCAAAGATCGTGGAACGGCCCCAGCTGCAGAAGGCGAATGCTTATTTCCAGGGCGTGGACCAGATTTCATTCCTTCTCGGCCCGGTGCTTGCCGGATTCATCATGGAGTTCGGTTCAGTGACGGCGAGCTTCTTCACGGCATTCATACTGGTCGCACTCTCCGCCATCTTCGTGTTCCCGCCGCTGATCAGGGAAGGACCGGTTGAGAACACGGTGAAGCAGACACCACTGCAGAATTTCAGCGAAGGCTTCAATTATGTAAGGCAGTCCAACTTCCTGAAGGTCGGCATCATCGTGCTGGTGAGTTTGAACTTCTTCGTGTTCGGCACACTTCATATCGCGGTGCCGATTTTGACCGACCTGTACGGCGGCACGCCGATCAACTTGAGCATCATGGAGATGAGCCTCTCCCTCGGCCTGCTGGTCGGCACGGTCGTGCTCGGCAATTACTATATCAGACGCAAAGGCCGGATGGCACTTTACGGACTGCTTGCCACGCTCGTCCTCTACATCATATTCAGCTTCATCGAGAGCCTCACGGTGCTTCCGGTCCTGCTGTTCATGATCGGACTCGCCATGGCCGCCGTCTTCATCCCGTTCTTCACCGCCGCCCAGCAGATTACGGAAAACAGGATGATGGGGCGGGTCATGAGCCTGATATTCCTTGCCATGAACGGCTTCGACCCGATCGCCTATGCGATCGTCGGCATCCTGACATCCGCCGGCATCTCCATCCAGTCCGTGCTGCTCGGCTTCGGCCTGATCGGCCTGATCATCGCCCTCGTCATCCTGTGGAAAGCAAAAGGATTCCAGAAACTTGAAACTTAAGGAGTGGAAATTTTGAATACGAAAGAGAAGATTTTACAGACAGGCAAAATACAATTTGCAGCACACGGCTATGAAGGGACCACCATGGCGATGATTGCCGAGGCGGTCGGCATCAAGAAGCCGTCACTGTACGCCCACTACAGCAGCAAGGAAGCGATCTTCAAAGGTGTCCTTGAGGCCGAATTCGATGAGTACCTCACGTTCGTCACGGACATTTTGGAAAAAGAAAACCAGTCGGCTCTCGAGAAACTCTCCGCCCTCTACATGGCACACCTCCCGGAGGCCGGGGAGCCGGACGGCTCGAACGATTTTTATTACCGCTTCACAAAATTCCAGCCGCCCGGCCTGGAAGGATATATATCCGGAAAATACCGGGAAGCGGAAGAAGCGCAGTTTGAAATATTCAGCGGTGTGGTGGAGGATGGCAAGAGGGAAGGCGCGATAGATCTCTCGCTTTCCGCCCGGCAGGTATATGAGACGTATTTCCTGCTCCTCGGCGGGATCGATTCGATGCAGGGGCTGTATGATGCTGAATATATACAAAAAAGCGGCAGGAATGCCTGGCAGGTTTTTTACCGGGGCATCAGAGCTTAAATCAGGTATAATGGACTCAACATGTCATTAGGGAGGAACAAGATGAATTCGATTACGTTGATGGATGCATATGCGATTGAAAATCTGCGGAGTTACGGCTACACGAATGAGGAGATCCTGTCGAAGGTGAAGGATAAGGATATCGATGAGTTCAAGAAAGTGAAGGAGAATCTGGACTTCACCTTATTGATTGATATGGAGGAGTCCGTGGGCCTCAGGACTTTATTGGAAGACGGCTATCAGGTGAAATTCCTGACTTTCAATGGTCTGAAGAACCTCATCAAGCTGAAGTTTGGTAAACTGGCTGAAGAGGACTATCAAGTGGATGAGTTCACTTTATCCGGCCTCAAGCTGGATGAAGATCAGGCAGTTGAATTGAAGAAAGCATTGTCGCCGAACTGGCAGATGAGTGAAGAAGACGGCAGTTACAAAGTACAACCTGTAAAATAATTGATTTCTAGGAGGATTATTTCATGAAAGCAGTATATCATCAGGGCAAGCAGAGTTTGGAAAGCGTGAAATATGGCGAGGTTGAAATTGATGAAGTCGGGGAAAGCGATGTAAAGGTCAGGCTGAAAACGGCGGGACTGAACCACCGTGACCTGTTCATTCCGGGCAGGCATGCAGAGGACGATCCGGCACTTGTGCTCGGTTCGGACGGTGCAGGTGTGATTGAAGAAGTCGGCAGCGGCGTGAGTGACGTCAAAGTGGGCGATGAAGTGATCATCAACCCGTCTTTAGGCTGGGAGAAGAACGATGCAGCGCCGCCGGAAGGCTTTGAAATCGTCGGTTTTCCATTTAACGGCACATTCGCGGAATTCATCGTGCTGCCGGCGGAAAACGTCCTGCCGAAACCGGGGCACTTGAACTGGGAAGAAGCGGGCGTGCTCGCGCTGTCGGCGATGACGGCATACCGTGCGCTCTTCACAAGGGCGAAAGTCGAAAGCGGCATGACGGTGCTGATACCGGGTGCGACAGGCGGTGCGGGTACGTTCCTGCTCCAGTTCGCAAAAGCGGCAGGTGCGAAAGTGTATGTCACTTCACGTTCGGAAGAGAAGCGCAAGGCGGCACTCGAGCTCGGCGCGGACAAGGCGATCGACAGTGAAGGCGACTGGGACGAAGCTTTGGACGGCGAGAAGGTGGATATCGTGATCGAGAGCGTCGGCGCCGTGACTTTCAACAAGTCGGTCGACCAGCTGAAGAAGGGCGGCACACTCGTTGCCTTCGGCGCATCCGCGGGGGACACGGTCGACTTCAACCTCCGCAAATTCTTCTACGGGCAGTACAACCTGCTCGGCTCGACGATGGCGAGCACCGAGGAGCTTGAAGAGATGCTTGAATTCATCGAGAAACACGATATCAAGCCGGTCATGGACAAGAGCTATCCGCTGGACGAATACGAAGCGGCATTCGAAAGGCTGGACAAGGCAGGCATGATGGGCAAGATCGCATTTACGATATGATTTGGAAGCGCCGGGTGCATGAATGCATCCGGCGCTTTTTTAATGTGCGCTTGCCTGGTTGAATAAAGGCCTGCCATATGGGATATATCTTCTGATTCGTACGATATGCGTGCTTTCCAGCCAACGTTGCGAATCCGGTCCTGTATTTCGCAACCTTCGACGGCTATCCCGGCCAACGTTGCGAATCCGGCCCTGTATTTCGCAACCTTCGACGGCTATCCCGGCCAACGTTGCGAATCCGGCCCTGTATTTCGCAACCATTCACATATTCTCACATTTAAAGGCACAGGGCCCTTTATTTCTCCCGGATTTCCATGGAGTATTTCAATTGTGCCACGATCAGCAGCACGCCGGCGACAATGATTGAAAATATCTGGGATTCACCGGTGAGGAGGGAGTAGAATATCATCAGCATGATCCCGATCATCAGTCCCACCTGGATCAGGCTGTAGGTTTTGTATAAACCGTTCAGCATGATGTGACGTTCGCCTTCGTCGCTTGCCGCAAGCAGTTTCTCGGCATATTTCTTATCCCCCGGCTTCGGTAAGTTCCTGTCCGGATAAAGGCGCCCGATGAGGCTGGTGTGCGTGACGGCGAGCCAGAGAGTGACTAGGAAAGCGGTCACGGCGAGGAGGATCAGCAGGAAATGCGCCTCAAGGATGATGAAAATCGAAACCGAGACCAGAGCGAGAACCATCATCAGGGTGTCCACGACCTGGATGTCGTTGAATTTGTTGTAGCGGTAAACGTCATAGGAATCCATATCCATATATTTCGTATAATCCGTCGAGACCGTATTGAGCTGCCTGTGCAGATAGACGCTCACAAAAATCAGGATGACCGCAATTAAAAGCAGCACGATCCCCGTCACCTGATAAATTCCCGCCATATCAATCTCATCATTCCTGGAAGCAAACATGCTGATCACAAGCCCTGTGAAAAACCCCAATATGACATACATCAGTATCCTTAAAATACGTTTCATCTATAACTCCTCCTCTTCGAAAATAAAAATCTCCTCAATCGGCTCTTTGAAAATCCTCGACAGGCGTTTTGCGATGAGCAATGAGGGGACATATTCCTCACGCTCGATCAGACTGATGGTCTGTCTTGAAACTTTGACGCGTTTGGCAAGTTCCGTCTGGTTCAGCCGCTCACGTGCCCGGAGCTCCTTCAACCTGGTTTTCATGCTCAATCACCCTTCGCTTTTATGTTCACCTGAATTGTAACATAAACTATTCATTTTGACTGCTTTATTTGTCATAATGACAAAATTAATTGAATATATGACTGAAAATTCTATTGACAGTGGAAGGAAGAGATGGTTTAATCTATCCTGGAGCTTTTTAAACCTGTTCAAAATCAGGAGAAATTCAAAGCAAAGTATGGCATTCCATAGCGGAAAAGCCTTATACTGTATATCATACTATTCAGATTATTAGGGAGGAGAGTTTCATGCAGGATTTTATTGCCGCATATCTTAAGGAACATGAAGCTTATTTCAGAGAGGTCAGTGCATACATATTCAATCATCCCGAAACACGGTTTGAAGAATATGATTCAGCCGCCTACCTCGCCGCAGAGTGTGAGAAGCAGGGTTTTAAGGTGGAGCGCAATGTTGCAGATATCGAAACCGCATTCACGGCGACTTTCGGCTCCGGTGCGCCTGAAATCGGATTTTTAGGCGAGTTTGATGCATTGTCCGGATTGAGCCAGAAGCCGGGGGAAGTGACCTACCAACCGATGGAGCGCGATATCGGGCACGGCTGCGGCCACAATCTGCTCGGCACGGGTGCTTTCGCAGCCGCATGTGCAGTCAAGGCCTACCTTGAGGAAAACAATCTGCCGGGCACGGTGACTTTCTTCGGCTGTCCGGGCGAGGAAGGCGGCTCGGGCAAGACGTTCATGGTGCGCGAAGGCGTATTCGACGGGGTGGACGCTGCATTGTCATGGCATCCGTCACCGGTCAACGCAATCATCAGCAACTCGACGCTCGCAAACTATCAGGTCTACTTCCAGTTCAAGGGCAAGTCGGCGCATGCGGCCTCAAGCCCGCACCTCGGCAGAAGCGCACTCGACGCGGTGGAACTGATGAACTCGGGTGTGAACTACCTGCGTGAGCATGTCATTCCTGAAGCGCGTATGCATTATGCCGTGACGAATACGGGCGGCTATTCCCCGAACGTCGTGCAGGCGAATGCGGAAGTGCTGTATCTGATCCGCGCACCACGCACGGACCAGGTCGATGAGATCTACAAGCGCATCGTCAAAATTGCTGAAGGCGCCGCCCTCATGACCGAGACGGAAGTCACGGTGAAGTTCGATAAGGGCTGCTCGAACTATGTGCCGAACCGCAGCCTTGAAGCGCTGCTTTACGACGAGTTCGTGGAAGTCGGCGCCGGTAAGGCAACTGAGGACGAAATAGCATTCGCAAAGCAGATTTGGGAGACGCTCCCTGAGACGGAGCAGAAGAACTACCTCGACCCGCTGGTCGCATTCGGCTACAGGGGCGACGGCTCGGATTTTGAAGGGAAATATGTTGCAGAGTCCATCTCGACGTACAAAGGTGAGGCAGGACTCCTGCCTGGCTCGACGGATGTCGGTGACGTGAGCTGGGTCGTTCCGACCGCACAGCTGACATCAGCCACTGCAGCACTCGGCACGGCACTGCATTCATGGCAGATGACGTCCCAGGGGCTGAGCGATTTCGCACACCGCGGCACACTGCGCGCAGCACAGGTCATGGCACAGACGGGCCTCCGCCTGATGACGTCCGAAGAGGAACTGCAGCAGGTCAAAGCGGAATTTGAAGATTTCAGGTCGAAACACGAATACATCAATCCGATACCTGAAGAGGTCAAACCGTCGCCTTTGAGCGCCGAATGATATAAAAATCAAATATTAGAATAAAGAGGTGACCTATGGAAAAGAAGAAAGGCTTTTTTGGAAAAGCGCTCGACGTGATAGAAAGGGTCGGTAATAAACTGCCGGATCCATTTGTACTGTTCATCATGCTTGCAGCCCTCATCATCGTCCTGTCCGCCATCTTCAGCATGGCGGGCGCCTCGGTCATCCACCCGGGTACAGGGGAGGAGCTCGATATCCGGAGCCTCCTGACGGGTGAAGGCCTGCAGTTCATGCTGACATCGATGCTTGAGAACTTTACAGGATTCGCACCGCTCGGCCTTGTGCTGGCGATGATGCTCGGTATCGGTCTGGCTGAAAAAGTCGGATTGCTCGACTACGCGATCCGCAAGACGATTTTGAAATCACCGCCGTTCCTGATTACATACACGCTTGTATTTGTCGGTATCCTCGGCAACATCGCATCGGACGCGGCAGCGGTCATCGTGCCGCCGCTCGGCGCCCTCGTATTCTATAAGATCGGCAGGCACCCGCTTGCAGGTCTTGCGGCCGGCTTCGCCGGTGCAGGCGCCGGGTTCACGGCGAACCTGTTCATTGCGGGGACCGACGCACTGCTTGCCGGCATCTCGACGGAAGCGGCACAGATCATCGATGAGTCATTCGTGGTCACGCCGGTGGACAACTGGTTCTTCAACATCGCTTCCGTATTCGTCCTGACGATCGTCGGTGGATTGATCACCACGAAATTCATAGAGCCAAGGCTCGGCGAGTACACAGGCGGCGCTGTGGAAAGTGAAAACACGGAGGAACTGCCGAATGCGAAAAAAGGTTTCATCACGGCAATCGTAGCAGGTCTTTTGTACTGGGCGATCATCGTTGCGGTGCTCATGATGCCGAACAGCCCGCTCACGGGTGAAGGCGGCACGATCATACCGTCGCCGTTCATAGACGGCATCGTACCGATCATCCTGATCTTCTTCGTCATCATCGGCCTTGCCTTCGGTATCGTCACCGGGAAAATCAAATCCGGCAAGGACATGACTTACTACATGACGGAATCCATCAAGGATATGGCGGGTTATATCGTGCTTGTCTTCGCGATTGCGCAGTTCATCGCGTACTTCAACTGGTCGAACCTCGGGACATGGATCGCGGTCAACGGTGCCGAATTCCTTCAGGATATCGAATTCACAGGTTTCGGCCTGATCGTCGCATACATCCTGTTCACGTCACTACTGAACTTCCTGATCACTTCAGGATCGGCCAAGTGGGCGATCGAAGCGCCGATATTCGTGCCGATGTTCATGCAGCTCGGCTACCATCCGGCATTCACACAGATGGCATACCGTATCGGGGACTCGTCCGTGAACATCATCACGCCGCTCTTCCCGTACATGGTCATCATCCTTGCGTTCATGCAGCGCTATGACAAGAATGCGAGCATCGGGACATACATTTCCCTGATGCTGCCGTATTCCCTTGCGTTCCTGATCACATGGATCATCATGCTGGCGATCTGGTTCTACACGGGTCTGCCGTACGGTCCGGGCGTCGGAACTTACCTCGAAGCATCAAGATAACTGCATACAATCAGATGACCGGAGATTCACGTCTCCGGTCTTTTTTTATTTTTGCAATAAAAACCGGGAGGCTTCAAAAGGCCTCCCGTCATTTTTGGTCCTGTTATAGATTTTTCACCGCTTCATCCACATCGATGCCGCCCTGGTTGGCGTCGAACGATTTGCCGATCGCATTGTCATGGTCGAGGGAGGCGACGATCAGGTTCGCCACATCCTCCCTTGGAATTTCGAGTTTTTTGCCTTCCTGACGCAGATGGGCAGTGGCCTCGACCTTCCCTATACCCGGCTCGTTCACGAGCAGGGTCGGGCGGATGATGGTGTAGTCCAGCCCTGAATTTTCAAGCCACACATCGGCGTAGTATTTCGCTGCAAAGTAGTAGCCGCCGATGCCGTTTCCCTCCATATTGTAGGACCAGTATTCGCGGTCATCGGCATTGATGGCGCTCACCATGACGTAGCGTTTGACGCCCGCATTTTTGGCGGCTTCGATCGATTTGACCGCGCCGTCGAGGTCGACCATCATCGTCTTATCCGCACCGGTGTGGCCGCCGGAGCCGGCTGCGAAGACGACGGCAGTGACACCCTCCATCGCTTTTTCCATGTCCTCGATGGAACCTTCGAGGTCGATGAAGCGTGATTTGATGCCCTCGTTTTCATAGGCCTGCTTCTGTTCTTCCTTGCGCACGCCCGCGAGCACATCATGTGCCGCATGGTCTTTCAGTTTACGTGTGAGGAGCCGGCCGATCTGGCCGTTCGCCCCGATGACAAGTACATTCATTCATCTCGCTCCTTTGTGATCATTTATCTTCATATAATATGTTATCCATTCAGCCCCACCGGTTCAACAAATCCGCACAGTGTTTATTCGGCGCGCCCAGCGGGTATTTATAATCATGTGAAAACAAGTCAATCAAATCATTAATAAAATAAAAAATTGAAACAGGAGTGAAGTTTGATGGGAAAGTCTAATTTGAACGATCCACGCGAAATGTTCCATACGGACAAGTTCCCGGATCAGGAGCAGGATACACCGGCCCTGCAGAACAGGATGGATCCGAAGCCGGACTGCGGCGAGGAATCCTATAAGGGACATGGCCGTCTCGAAGGCCGTAATGCCCTCGTCACCGGCGGGGACTCCGGCATCGGCCGTGCAGCGGCGATCGCCTATGCAAGGGAAGGTGCAAACGTCGCCATCCACTACCTGCCGGGTGAAGAAGAGGACGCTGAAGAAGTGAAGGCACTGATTGAAAAAGAGGGCAGACAGGCGCTGCTTCTGCCGTATGACCTGCGTGATGAAGGTGCGGCAACAGAAATCGTCGAGAAGACGGTCGCAGCGTTCGGTGCTTTGGATATCCTTGTACTGAACGCAGCTCAGCAGATTGCACAGACTGAACTGTCCGACATCTCGATCAAGCAGGTCGAGGATACATTCAAAGTGAATGTCATCAGCATGTTCGAATCAGTGAAGGCTGCTGAAAAACATCTGAAGCCGGGCAGTGCGATCGTCACGACCGCATCGGTCAACACTTATGACCCGAGTGAGACGATGATGGATTATGCGGCGACGAATGGCGCTGTGGCGAACTTCACGGTGTCATGGTCCAAGTACTTTGCAGAAAAAGGCGTGCGCGTGAACGGCGTCGCGCCGGGCCCGATCTGGACGCCGCTCCAGATGGACAACGGCCAGCCGGAAGGTGCGATCCCCGAGTTCGGCCAGTCGACGCCGCTCGGACGCGCCGGACAGCCGGTTGAACTGGCACCTGTTTATGTACTGCTCGCTTCAGACGAAGCAAGCTATATCACAGGCCAGATTTACGGCGTCACCGGAGGCATTCCGATCGACTTATAATATAACGAAAGCATCCCGGACAATTTTGTCCGGGATGCTTTTTTATGATCAGTTTTCAGCTTTTTTCTTCTTGAACTGGTAGCGGCCGAGCAGCAGCCAGCCGAGCGTGATGATGGCGGTGATGATCAGCATCGGCACCGGCCCGATCGCCACGATGAGCGGGACGGATGCGGCTGTCACGATACCGCCGCCGACGATGAGGTCGAGGAAGAGCTGCTTATAGCTGAAGCCTTCCTTTGCAGGGGACTCGTCGTCCGGGTCCGCAAGCTTGATCATGAGCAGGCCTGCGGCACTGAGCCCCATGCCCTGCCCGAAGTCGCCGATGGCACGCTCAAACCAGTAGTCCGGCATGATGCGCGGTGCGACGACGAGGAATGAAAAGACCGACCATCCGATACCTGCAAGACTCAGCAGGATGAAAGGAACCAGGTAGTCCCCGATGACCGCAAGTGAGAGCGTGGCGATGGCTGAAGCGATCAGCATATCGAGTGCCAGCCCCTGGATGCGGTTGATGACGCCGCGGTCGACGACGTTGTATTTTACGAAATTGTTCAGGAACAGCTGCACAAGGACGGCACCGACCATTGCGAGCGGGAAGAGCGGCAGATGGGTGAAAATCTCAATCTGATCGATCCATAACTGTTCCTCGATCCATATCAGACCCTGCAGCAGCGCATAGCCGATCGCAATGGCGAGCGCGATGTATCCGAAATGGACGGTGAGCGTCTCTATGAATTCAGAGCGCGTCGTCTGCCTGCCCGCCGGTTCCTCCTGCTGTTCCTCCTTCGAGAAGAGGACCTTCTTCCTGTCTTCATCTATGTCTTCAGGATTTTTGAGTATTTCAGTCTCGCCTTTACGGGCTGCCCAGTTGAGCAGTGCGACACTGAGCATCACGCCGACGATGAGGCTGACCGTCGCAAGGCCGATGGCAAGGTCAAGCCCTTCCTCGAACCCGACTGATGCGAATGTATCGGAGAGGCCGGCGGCAGTCCCGTGTCCGCCGACGAAGCTGATCTCAAGCAGCGCACCGGCTGCCGGGTTCATGCCGAAGAAGGGTGTAAGTACAAGCAGTGCCAGCGTGATGCCGACCACATACTGGCCCCATGACAGGAAATGTGCAAAGGTGATCTGAGGACCTGCGATATCCCACGCATCCTTCAATTTAGGGAACGTCATGCCCAAAAACAGCGAGGCAAAGATGACGTTGATCAGCATGCCGGGAAGAGTGTCCCATACGTCAATCATCACCTGGGGAAACAGACCGCCCTCATCAAAGAGATTGACGCCGAGCCGTCCGAGGATCTCCGGGCCGAGCAGCAGACCGACGGCCCCGGCGATCAGCGAGCTTGGTACGAAATAATTCTGCAGAAACGGGGTGAACACACGGATCCATTTACCGATCAGGAGCAGTATGCCAAGGATCAGTAAACTGAACCCGACGACATCGGGTGAAAGTTCCATTTACATTCTCCTTACATATAATATTGGCTGTTATTCCTCTTGCCGGATATGTAAAAATTAAACATCCTGTTCATATGAAAAAGCCCCGCACAGGGTGCGGGGCTCTTCATCAGCCTTTCAGGAATTCATTCTCGATTTCATTCTTGCGTACTTCGCGCTTGAAGATATATTCGCCGCTGCGGACGGATGCGAGCACTTCGGCGCGTTCACGAACCGCTTCATATGCATCATGTGCATCGAGCACGATGAAGTTCGCGGGTTTTCCGGCTTCTATGCCGTAGCCGCCGTAGTCTTCATCAATCCGCATGACGGCAGCACCATTGAAGGTGATGAGATCGAGCGCCTTGTTGATTTCATCGATGTGCGTATAATGCGCGAGGTGGATGCCGTTGTCGAGTATGTTCATCATATTGCCGTTGCCGAGCGGGTACCAGTAGTCTGCGATGGAATCCTGTGCGAAAGCCACGGTATTGCCGTTTTCAAGCAGTTCCTTCACACGCGTCAGGCCCCGGCGCTTCGGATAGTTGTCGCCGCGCCCCTGCAGATGGGCGTTTTCAGTCGGACAGGAGATGAAGTTGATCTTCGATGCCTTGAAGAGTCCCATCATTTTATTCGCATAGGAATTCTCGACTGCACCGAAGGAGCATGTATGGCTCGCGGTCGTCTTTTCGCCGTACTCCTTCTCCATGACGAGTGCGTTCAGCACTTCCAAAAACCTGCTGTTCGGGTCGTCGTTTTCATCACAGTGGATGTCGATCATCACATCATATTCCAGTGCGAGGTCGACGATGCGCCTGAGCGACTCCACCCCGTGTTCATACGAAATCTCGAAATGCGGGATGCCGCCGACGACGTCCGCCCCCATATCGAGCGCTTTCCTCACCAGTTCTTCGCCGCCTTCATATCTGAAGAACCCTTCCTGCGGGAATGCGACGAGCTGCAGCGTCACGCTGTCCTTCAATTCCTCACGCAATTTGAGGAGTGCCTTCATGCCGGTCAGTTCCGGATCCGTCACATCGACATGTGTGCGGATATACTGGACCCCGTGGCTCACTTCCTTGCGGATGCCCTCGAGTGCCCGCTCACGCACCTTTTCCTCGGTCAGCGTCTTTTTATTGTCGCTCCAGCGCTGGATGCCTTCGAAAAGTGTGCCTGAGACGTTGGCATTCCCTTCGCCGAGGCCGGAGAAGATGTAATCGAGATGCAGGTGCGGATCGACATACGGCGGGAGGACGAGCTTCCCTTCAAGGTCGATCACTTCATCGGCATCACCGAGGTCCGTGCCGACGGCTGAAAACTTCCCGTCCTCAACCAGAATCTCCGTTGACCCGGTGTCACCGTATATGTTCGCGTTAATGAACTTCTTCATACAATAAACTCCTTTTAAATCATTAGTGATATCCATGCCCATTATATCAAAATGCATTTTGAAAGGGTCACAATACCAATCTCCAGGTGTAGACATGCCCTTAAAGGGATATAATATAGTAAACATAAGGGGGCGGTGCATCATGCGGTTATTCTTTTTATTCATGTGCTTCACGATCGAGCTCACCGGCTGTACGGCAGTGGGGGATTCCGAAGTCGAGGCGGTGGATGTGGACGCGCTCGACAGCGACATGCAGGAATATGTGCAGAATGAGGACATCATCAACATTATGCATATCAGGGCAGAGGACGGGGAGGGCGATTACCTCGCCTTCTACGCACCGGGCGCCACACGTCTGACGGTGGAGGAAGCGGAAGAGGGCATCCTTGATATCAGGATGGAGAAACCGGATGATGCGGAAGCCGAAATCCTCCACGTCTACAAACTGGAGATCGGCACCGAAGTCGAGACGCTCAGGTATTACATCAATGGTACGGAGACCCACGTGGAAGTATTGCCCAAGTGATGAAATGATCTCGGAAGGCGGGGGATGCCATGGCGGATTACGGGGAATACATCGGCATATTCAGCATCGATCATCTGATCTATATTTTCGGACTGATTGTTGTTGCGGCGGCTTTTTTCTCGAATACCTCACGGGTCAAGGACCGGAGGCGGACGATCACTGTGGTGATCCTCATCGTCATCCTGCTGCAGCAGCTCCTGTTGTACGGATCCTACTATTTCATAGTGGGTGATGAGACAGGCTTTGATGCGTCCGTTTCACTGCCGCTCCATATCAGCCGCATCAATTCACTGCTCGGCATACTTTATCTGCTGACCCGGAATGCTGCGGTCTTCAGGGTGCTCGCATTATTTGCACTGTTCGCGTGGCTCAGCTTCCTGTACCCGAGCCAGGTGTACGGCGTGACCCATCCCATCGGCATCAGCTTCTTCATAAACCACGTCGTGACTTTACTGCTGCCGTTCTACGGGATGGTCGCCTATGGGAAGGAAATAAAAACCGGTGACAGCCTGAAGGTCCTCCCGTGGTTTGTGGTCTACCTCGCTGTTGCATATGTGACAAATATGCTGACGGGCGGCAACTATTTTTATCTCCAGGACAGGCCGGTGTTCGAGGGGATTTCCGATGCCGCCTATATCGCCGCCTCCATATTGTTCGCCTACGTGCTGTTCAAGGCGGGCGAGCTGATGTACAGGAAAGTGCGCCCGCTGCTTGATTGACGGAAAAAGCTGACCCCGGCACTGCCGGGGTCAGCTTTTCATGTCTAGTTGTTATTGCGGTTGTCCTGTATGGCTGATCAGATCCGGGAAGTCGGAAATGATGCCGTCGACGCCATTATCGATCAGTTCGTTGACACGTGTCTGGTCATTGATGGTGTAGGGTGCGATCTTCAGGCCATGTGCTTGGACGCGCTCAACCAGCTCTGCGTCCACCATCCTGTGATTCGGGTTGAAGTAATCGGCGTAAGTCGCAAACTGTGCCAGTGCTTCATCTGAAATGCCGTCTGCCAGGTTGCCGACGAGGACACCCGTCGGAATGTTCGGGAGCAGTGAGTTGAAGTATGCAACCGAGCCATGGTCGAAGGACTGGACGATGATCTTGCCGTTGTTCGGTTTGTCCATATTCCTTTCCGCGAGTGCTGCAGCAACAGCGTCCTCAATGCCAGGGTGGGCGGAAGGGTCTTTTATTTCAATCAGGATGCCGATTTTGCCGCGGTAGGCATCCAGGATTTCTTCCAGTGTAGGGATCTGCTCGCCTGCGAATTCAGGGCCGAACCAGCTGCCCGCATCAAGCTGCTTCAGTTCTTCCAAAGTGAAGTCACTCACCCTGCCTGAACCGTTAGTCGTCCGGTCGACCATCAGGTCGTGGATGGCGACGACTTCACCGTCCGCACTCATATGGACATCAATCTCGATGAAATCCGCTTTCATTTCAAACGCCCTGTCGAATGCCGCCATCGTGTTCTCCGGCGCATAGCCCGAAGCACCCCTGTGGGCGACGTTCAATGTGTGGTCGGCAGCATTGGCCGACGCCTTTTTACCATCCATCAATCCTGCTGCACTGATCAAAAGCAGTGCAGCTATCAAAACTTTCAAGAAATTGCCTGCAGAAATGTTCAAAGATGTTTCCTCCTCTTAAAATGTCTTACCTGGATAGTGTAGGGGAGGAATATTCATGGCGGATGAAGTTCCTGTTAACGTGCAGTAAACTTTCAATCCCATTGTAAAGATCCGGAAAACTGACAGAGCCTCGCCCGCCTTGATGGCCATCCGGATTTCTTTGAGCAAACCAGCCAGAACCTTGTTGGTTGGCTCTCCATCCGGAAATCCTCCTGAAAACCAGACAGAGTGTCTCTGGCAGACACCTCCGTCCGGATCTCTTTAAGAAAACCAGACAGAACCCCGTTGGTTGGCGCCTCCGTCCGGATTTCTTTGAGAAAACCAGACAGAGGCCCGCTGGCCAACGCCTCCGTCCGGAAATCCGCCCGAAAACCAGACAGAGGCCCGCTGGCCAACGCCTCCATCCGGAAAAACTCCCGGAAACCAGACAGAGACCCACTGGCCCACGTCTCCGTCCGGAAATTCTCCCGGAAACCGGACAGAAGCCCGCTGGCCCACGTCTCCATCCGCCGGACCGGGGCGAGCCTGCCTAACCGAGCAGGTAGCCGTGCGTCATTTTGATGCAGTCTTCCATGACGGGGGAGAAATGCCTGTCCTTCATGAAGGAGAGGTACAAATCGGGGCTCTTCAAATCGTGCTGGAGGTTGATGCTCTTAACATCGTCGTCGGTGTAGTGCTTGGCGTAGAATTCCGGTATGACGGCAAACCCGAGGCCTTTTTTGACGAGCCGCACCGCGGTGCCGATCGTGTCCACGCGGATGATGTTCCTGAACTGCAGGTTATTCTCCTGGAGGAATTTATTGAGCACGGTGGAGTTTTCGATGAAAATCAAAGTGTGTGCCGTCAAATCCTCAAGCTTCACGACCTGAAGCGGAAAATCCTTATGGACGAGCACCGAGTAGACATTCTGTCCGAGGTGGATCGACTCCATGCCGTCTTCCAGGTAATTCAGGGTGGTGAGGCCGAAGTGCAGCTGGTGCGTCTTGACCTGTTTGATGATGTGCGTCGTCGTGCCTTCCGTCAGCTGGATGTCGAGGTCGTTATATTTATCAAGGTAGATCTCAAACAGCTCCGGCGTCACCATCCTGAAAGTCTCGGTGATGCCGACCTTCAACTTGCCGCTCCCTTTCTTCCTTATATACTGCACTTCATCTTCCATGTTGCCGTACATCGACAGCACGAGCTTCACATGCTGGTAAAACTCGGCGCCGGCATCGGTGAGCTTGAACATGCCGTCGTTCCGTTCGAGCAGCCGGAAACCGAGCTCCTCTTCAAGCTTGCCGAGAGACATGCTCAGGGAAGGCTGGGAAATAAAGAGCGCGTTGGCCGCCCAGCTGATCTTCCCGTGCCTCACGATCGCATCAAAGTATCGCAACTGCTTGATGTCCATGGTTTTCTTCTCCTTCTATAAATAAAACCTATAGTTATATAGTTTTTATATACTATTCAAATAAAATTATAGCATGTATGATGACATTACGTTAATAATCTCACAAATTAAGTTAGGATGAAATTCATGAAAGCGTCTTCTGGAAAAAGCAATCTTTACATAGTGGGTATCGTGCTGGCCGTGCTGACATTCTGGCTGTTCGCGAACTCCATGATCAACATCATTCCCGCGATGAGTGCGGATATGGACATCTCACTCGGTGCGTTGAATATCGCAACAAGCCTGACCGCATTATTCTCAGGGCTGTTCATCGTCGTGGCGGGCGGCCTTTCCGACCGTTCGGGCCGTAAGAAAATGACCTACATCGGACTGATACTGAGCATAGCGGGGAGCCTGCTCGTGCTGCTTGCACAGGGGCCATTCTTCCTGATCACCGGCCGCGCGCTCCAGGGTATTTCAGCGGCGTTCATCATGCCGGCAACAATCTCCCTGATCAAGACGGCATTCGATGAAAAGGACCGTCAGCGGGCACTCAGCTACTGGTCGTTCGGTTCATGGGGCGGCGCGGGTGTCGCAACGCTTGCCGGCGGGCTGATCGCAACCTACATGGGCTGGAGATGGATATTCGTCATTTCCATCATCGTCGCACTGATCTCCATGTGGATTTTAAGGGACATCAAGGAAAGCAAGGCGAATGACCACAATAAAGCCCCGTTCGACTATGGTGGATTTGTTTTATTCGTGCTGGTGCTCCTCGGCGTGAACATCATCGTCACCCAGGGCCAGGAACTTGGCTGGACAAGCCCGCTCATGATCGTGCTGATGGCAGGCACTCTGCTGCTGCTTGCTGTGTTCTTTGAATATGAAAAGCGGCGGAAGCATCAGTTCATCGACTTCAACCTGTTCAAGATCAAACCGTATACAGGTGCGGTCGTCTCGAACTTCCTGCAGAACGGGATCGTCGCATCGATCGTCGTCGCGAACATCTACGTGCAGGTCGCAAGGGGCTTCACTTCATTTGAAGCGGGACTGCTGACCATCGGGCATATCGTGACGCTGCTTGTGATGATCCGTGTCGGGGAGCGCATGCTGCAGACGATGGGCGCGAGGAAACCGATGCTCTGGTCGATACTGATCGCATCCCTCGGGATGAGCATGGCGGCCATGACTTTCCTGCCGGACTTTGCATACATCATCGTCGTATTCATCGGCTTCCTGATCGCAGGCGTGGGTGTCGGCATGTATGCCACACCTTCAATGGACACATCACTCGTCCACATCAACAATGACCAGGTGGGCATCGCCTCAGGCATCTACAAGATGGCGAGTTCACTCGGCAACTCATTCGGAATCGCGATTTCAACCGCCGTGTACGGTACGGTGCAGATGATGACGGACAACATCCATGTCGCAGGCGCAATGGGGATACTCACCGCGTTCGTCTTCGGTGTCATCTCCTTCTGGGTCGTCGCGAAGACGATCTCACCGGAAGAGGGGCTCGCTTCGGAACCATTGGACATGGTCGGCAAAGCTTAATATCAATTTTCAAAGACTGCAGGGCTCACGTCCTGCGGTTTTTTTATTCCATCACTGAACTTTGATAATATTTAAATTAAAACAAATTATTAGAAAATTATATTGGTTAAGAAGGGCGTTTATGGTAAAGTTTATATAAGATATGCAGTGGCCTACATATTTATGTGAAAGCTGATGTATATTCACAAAAGTGTATAGGGGGAAAAAGAATGAGAAAGTATTTGATGCTTTCATTGATGTCTGTGTTCGTGCTAGTGCTTGCGGCATGTGCGGATGATTCAGAGGTCGATGAAGAAGCTGCAGGGGACAACGCCGATGACGGCGATGCAGCGACGGAGGAATCGGCATCCGGTGACATCGTGATTGCCATGCAGGATGACGCGGTGTCACTGGATCCGCACGGCAGTAACGACTCTGCCTCATCACAGGTGCGTCAGAACATCTATGAAAGCCTGGTGCAGCAGGATGCCAACATGGAACTGGTTCCGGGTCTTGCGGAGGAATGGGAAGCCGTTGAGGAAGACGTGTGGAACTTGACGCTCAGGGAAGGTACGACATTCCACAGCGGTGAAGAGTTCACTGCCGAAGATGTCAAAGCGACATTCGACAGGGTGCGTGACGAAGCGGTCGCTTCAGAAGTCGCTTTCCTGTTTGAAATGATCGAGGAAGTTGAAATCGTGGGCGACTACGAAGTCAACCTCCATACGGAATATCCTTTTGCGCCGCTTCCGAGCCACCTGGCACATAACACTGGCGGCATCATGAGCAAATCGCTCATCGATGAAGACTACCAGAATGCTTTGGATGAAGCGGGTGTCGACATGACTGCAGATGAATACTATGAACTCCGTGAAGAAGGCGGGGACGAGTATGAAGATGTCATGGATCAGATTTCAGGCGACATCGGCAACGTCATCAGCTCAAATCCGGATGGCACGAACCACGGTGTCCTGGAAGAGCGCAACCCTGGACAGGAAACGGTACTTACAAGATTTGAAGACTTCCAGGGCGGGGAGCGGAACTTTGATTCAGTCACTTTCCGTGTCATCCCTGAAGTGAGTGCAAGACTTGCCGAACTTGAAACAGGCGGTGTACAGGTTGCACGCGACATCGATGCATCCAACGCACAGCGTGTTGAGAGCGGTGAAAACACCGAGCTGCTGGAGCAGGAATCACTGCGTACGGACTACCTCGGTTTCAACACCCAGAAAGAACCTTTCGACGATGAGAAAGTGAGACAGGCGATTGCACACGCAATCGATACTGAAGCAATCGTTGAAGGCGTGTACGACGGCATGGGCATTTCGGCGACACACCCGATCCCGCCGGATGTATGGGGTTATGACGACAGCCTTGAAGGCCAGCAGTACGACCTCGACAGAGCGAAGGAACTGCTTGCTGAAAGTGATCATCCTGACGGATTCTCAACCGAGTTATGGGTGAGGGACGACCAGATGATCGTCGACACAGCACTGTATATCCAGGAGAGCCTCGGCGAACTGAACATCGATGTACAGGTTGAGCAGATGGAGTGGGGCGCGTTCCTCGACAGGACAGGCCAGGGCGACCAGGAAATGTACCTGCTCGGCTGGACGACTGTAACGGCGGATGCGGACTACGGCTTATATGCACTGCATCATTCCGATAACTTCGGTGCCGTCGGCAACCGTTCATTCTATGCGAATGACGAACTCGACGAAGCACTTGATGACGGCAGGACTGAATCTGATGAAGATGCACGTGCGGAAGCTTACTCCACTGCACAGCAGATCATCATAGAAGAAGCGCCGATTGCACCGATCGTGCATTCCAACTTCTCAATCGGTGTCGATACCAGCCAGGTTGACGGCATTGAGCTGGATGCCCTCGGTGACGTACGGTTTGAGAACGTGACATTCAACGAATAATTGAAAGAGATTCAACAGATGACCCCAAATAAGATTTTGGGGTCATTTTTAATTTTTGGAGAACTTTATTTCGAAAATCATGTGAATTTTTTAATGAACTTCCGTCCCACAGTACATTAACGTGTTAAAGTATTATTAGTTTTATATGAAGGAGGAATAATGATGAATAAATACATGTTGCTTATGCTGACGGGTGTGCTTGCTTTGGTGCTCTCGGCCTGCGCGGACGATTCCAATGTGGATGAAGCGGCGGAAGGGGACGGCGCGGCGGATGCGGGCGACCTTGTGATCGCCATGCAGGATGACGTCGTCTCCATCGACCCGCACGGCAGCAACGACACCGCTTCGGCGCAGGTGCGCATGAATATATACGAGACGCTGGTGAATCAGACCATGGAGATGGAACTCACCGCAGGCCTGGCCGAGGAATGGGAGACCATTGAAGATGATGTGTGGAACTTTCAGCTCAGGGAAGGCACGACCTTCCACAGCGGCGAGGCATTCACGGCAGAAGATGTGAAGGCGACGCTCGACCGTGTGAATGATGAGGCGGTCGCATCGGAAGCGGCCTTCCTGTTCGAGATGATCGAGGAAGTGGAGATCGTCGGTGATTATGAAGTGAACATCCATACCGAGTTCCCATTTGCACCGCTGCCGAGCCATCTCGCGCACAACACCGGCGGCATCATCAGCAAGTCGCTGATCGATGAGGATTATCAGTATGCGCTCGATGAAGCGGGGGTCGATATGACGGCGGATGAGTATTACGTGCTCCGCGAAGACGGCGGGGATGAGTATGAGGAAGTCATGGATCAGATTTCCGAACATGTCGGTTCGGTGATCGGCTCCGAGACGGACGGCACGAACCATGTGATGCTTGAAGAACGAAATCCGGGACAGGAAACGGTCCTGACGAAGTTTGAGGGTTTCCAGGGAGAAGGCGGTGAACGCGGCTTTGATACGGTGACTTTCCGCGTCATTCCGGAGTCCGGTGCGAGGCTTGCGGAGCTTGAGACGGGCGGCGTCCAGATCGTCCGTGATGTTGACTCTGCGAATGCGGACCGTGTCGAAAGCGGCGAAAATACGGAGCTTTTGGAGCAGGAATCATCCCGTACGGATTATTTGGGCTTCAACACTGAAAAGGAGCCGTTTGATGACGTGCGCGTCAGGCAGGCCATTGCATATGCAATCGACAGGGACATGATCGTCGAAGGCGTCTACGACAACATGGGCATTGCAGCCACACACCCGATTGCACCGGATGTATGGGGTTATGACGATTCACTCGACGGCCGTGAATATGACCTGGAGAGGGCGAAAGAACTACTCGCAGAAAGTGATCATCCGGACGGATTCTCGACCGAACTGTGGGTGAGGGACGATCAGATGAACGTCGACACTGCCTTGTACATCCAGGAAAGCCTGGCCGAGCTCGGCATTGAAGTGTCGGTGCAGCAGCTTGAATGGGGCACGTTCCTTGAGCGGACGGGCCAGGGCGATCATGAAATGTTCGCAATGGGCTGGACGACGGTGACCGGTGATGCCGACAACGGATTATACGCACTGTATCATTCGGAGAATAAAGGCGCGACAGGCAACCGTTCATTCTATGCAAATGATGAACTGGACGCGGCACTCGATGCAGGACGGAGCGAGGCTGATGAAGGCGACCGCGCCGATGCCTATTCGGCCGCACAGGAAATCATCATTGAAGAAGCACCGACGGTCTCACTCGTCCATCCGAACTTCGCGGTCGGCGTGGATACGTCACAAGTTGACGGCGTGGCCATCGACCCGATCGGCCTGGTGCGCATAGAGAATCTGACATTCAAATAATTGCTGGGAGGTCGGGACATGGGTCCCGGCCTTTTTGTATTTTGAGGGTTTTTATGGGGGGCGGCGAGGCTTGCTGTTTAGATAGCCTTAAAAATCCAGCTATCTGAACGTTTGAAGAGCCTTTCTGTTTAGTTAACCTTAAAAATCCAGCTAACTAAACGTCTGAAGCTCCTTGCTGTTTAGATGGCCATAAAAATCCAGCTATCTGAACGTTTGAAGAGCCTTTCTGTTTAGTTAACCTTAAAAATCCAGCTAACTAAACGTCTGAAGCCCCTTACTGTTTAGATAGCCATGAAAATACAGCTAACTAAACGTTTGAAGTCCCTTACTGTTTAGTTAACCTTAAAAATCCAGCTAACTAAACGCTTGAAGGGCCTTACTGTTTAGATAGCCATGAAAATCCAGCTAACTGAACACCTCAGTTGTCCGCAGGGTATACGCTGACTTGTTGTGCATCTTCAGGAACTCGATTATGATGATGTATAAAGGGGGAGTCACCATGATGAAAGAAGAGATAGACATGCTGGTGCGGCAGCAGTCGACGAAAAACATCTCGTATGTGATCGAACACGAAGGGGAAGTGATCCGTCACCGGGAAAATAAAGTCCATCGCTCGGCAAGCGTCATCAAAATACCGCTCTGCCTTGCCGCACTTAAAAAGGCGCACGATGTGGATCGGGATGACCTGCTGCTCGTCAAAAAGAAGGTCGGCGGTTCGGGGGTGCTTCATGCATTGAATGATGTGGAAGTGATTCCTCTGAAAGATACGGTGGTGCTTGCGATGATCGTCTCGGACAATACGGCTTCCAACATGCTGATGGACTATGTCGGATTTAAAAATCTTGAGAAATCATTCAGGGAGTGGGGCATCAACGACTCGGTGCTCGGGCGGCATTTCATGGATACGTCGGGGGATGCATCTAAAATATCGAACACCGCCACTGCCGAAGATATGATGACGGCACTTCACCTTATATATGAAGAAAATAAATTCATCCCGGAGCCTGTGAGACAGGATATGCAGAAGCATATGCGCAATTCGCAGTTCAACGACCGCGTCGGCGGTGCGCTGAACGACGGCGGGGATGAGGATCATATCACCGTGTCGAATAAGACGGGCACGCTTGATAACCTCGAGCATGACATCGGCGTCCTGCAGTCGAAGGATAAGACGGTGAAGTTCTCCGTGCTCTCTTCTGATTGGAACAGCAACCTCGAAGCACGGTATTTCCTGAATGACCTCGGAAAAACCCTGATTAAATACTTCCAATAAAAAACCCACCTCTAATGAGGTGGGTTTATTTTGGATTACAATTATTCAAGTTCGAGTCCGAATGAGGCACCGTTCCTGTTTTCATCGGTGGCGCCGGTGTAGACACCTTCGTCAGGGTCGTACATGATGCTATTCACGTTGCCGATCGGTGCCGGCTCGTCAGTGAAACCGTGGCCCATATCGTTCAGCTGTGAAATCACTTCTTCAGGGATGCCTTCCTCATGGAGGTAGTTGTCCGGGTTGTTTGTGAATATCCTAGGTTCGTTCAGTGCATCTGCGAGAGGCAGGTCGTACTCGTATGTGTTCAGGATTGTCTGAAGCACGGAAGTGATGATCGTCTGACCGCCCGGTGAGCCGACTGTGAGGACCGGCTGGCCGTCATTGAAGACGATCGTCGGCGTCATGCTGCTGAGCGGGCGTTTATTCGGCTGGACTTCGTTCGCACCGCCCGGCTCCGGATCGAAGTCGGTCAGTTCGTTGTTCAACAGGAAGCCGTATTCCGGCACCATGATGCCCGACCCGAAGACCTGCTCGATGGTTGTCGTGTAGGATACGACGTTACCGTAAGAATCGACGACGGAGTAGTGGGTCGTCTGTCCGTCCACCCTGTCACCCGGCTGTGCGACCGCACCCTGTCTTTCAAAGTCTTCCTGGTAAGGCATGACATCTCCCGCTTCAGGATTTTCAATCACGGAATCAAGGCTGATGAGATTGCGTCTTTCTTCAATGTAATCCGGATGGAGCAGACCTTCCACCGGCACATCGACGAACTCAGGGTCGCCTGCATATTCCGCACGGTCCGCATAAGCGAGGTGCATCGTTTCAGCAAGCAGATGATATTTCTCGACTGACTTGATGTCATACTGCGATAAATCGAAGCCGTCAAGGATGCCGAGCATCTGCAGGAGGAAGACCCCGCCTGAACTTGGCGGCGGCATCGTTGCGATGTCGTAATCCTTATACTGTCCCCACACCGGTTCATCGATTGTGACATCATACTTCTGCATGTCCTCAACGGCGAGCGAGCCGCCGAATTCCTGTACGGTGCTGGCAACCGCTTCTGCGATTTCACCGTTGTAGAATACATCGGTTCCCTGCTCGCTGATCATTCTTAATGTATGCGCAAGATCCGGCTGGACGAGCATGTCACCTTCAGCAAGCGGCGCACCGTCACTGAAGAACACTTCGCTTGCGGCACTCCTTTCGAGTTTTTCCGCATGTGTCTCTATTTCACCCGCGAGGAAGTCATCGATCGGGAAACCTTCTTCGGCAAGCGCGATCGCCGGGGCGATCAGGTCATGCATGGCGATTGTTCCCCACATGTTGTGGCTGGTCTCAAGTCCCGCTGCAGTGCCCGGGACACCGACCGAGTTGCCGTGGATTACACGGTCTTCAAAATCCATCGGTTCCCCGTCATCACCGAGGAACATTTCCGGATATGCGCCCGCCGGTGCACGCTCACGGCTGTTGATGATCGTTGTTTCCTTCGTCGCTGCATCATACACCATCATGAAACCGCCGCCGCCGATGCCTGACATCATGGGCTCGGTCACCGTCAACGCGTACTGCATGGCGATTGCGGCATCCACCGCATTACCGCCGGACTCCAGAACATCAAGCCCGACCTGGGAGGCGAGCGGGTGGGCGGAGACAATCATGCCGTCACTGCCGGTCGCCGTATTGTTTTCCGTCCCGTAATCCGGCTGGAAGGATGAAGCGGCCGCAAACTGGGATAAAGTGACGGCTGTGAGCAGCGCCACCCCTGCAATCATGCTGAGACGTCTGAGGAAAGATTTCATAAAAAACACTCCTTAAGATAGTTTTAATGATTCAATCGTCGTGTCTGCCGGCTACAACCTGATGAATTCCAAATTTTCAGATAACGTTAATGTAATAATACCATAAAGTGGATATGAGGGGAAGGGTATGGCGGGTTTCGGCAGATGTTGTAGAAGGGCTGTCGGTTCCAACAGATGCTCGCGGATCGAACGAGCATTTGATGGGCGGTTCAACATAATAAATATCTCCATCCACCAAAAAACCTGAACGGAATTCCGTTCAGGTTTTCGCCATTCCGGCGTCGGCCCCGGCTTCACGTGCCGAGGTCTCCTTTTTATACCAGTGGTAGCATAAAATGATGATCAATATTAAATCGACGATATCGCCGCCGTAGTACATCACTATGGCCCCTGTCCGGCCTTCGCCTGTCGGCACGCCGGGCGGCGGACTCTGATAGATCAGCTTCGACAGTGCCTTATGGAAGCCGAGCGCCGCAACGAGCGCAACGGCCCGGTACCAGTAGGCGTGCCTGTGTGAAGTGATGTCCACGTAGATGATGCTGATGGTGAATAAGTATCCGGCAAGGAACACATGCAGGTGGACGATGATGAAAAGGATCATGCTTTCATGCATCCACACATATAAATCTGTCATGTAAATCAGGAACAGTCCACCGATGTTCAGAACGGATGCGGTGAACGGGTTGGTGATGAACCTCCCGTAGGCGCTGTTCAGCACACGGCTGACAATCCGCGCATCCCCGGTCGGCAGCGCCCGCAGAAGCAGGGTCATCGGCTTGCTGTAGACGAGGAATATCGGCGCAAGCATCCCGAGCAGCAGATGGCCGTACATATGCGCGATGAAGTTTTCATGTGCGGCATCACCGAGCGGCCCGACGAAGGCACTGGCTGCGGTGACGAGCCCTAAGATCCATAAAAACGGCCGCCTCACCGGCCATCTTCCGAACTTGCGGTTCGAGACGCGCATCGCCATCAGGTAGCCGAGGGTCAGGATAACGGCTGTGACTACGACGGCATCCTGTATCGCATGGAAATGTTCGTGCATATCCTAATCCCCCTGGACCGCGGGATCATTCTTCCTGATCCTGTACCACAGGAAGGCACCGATTGCGAGCAGCAGGATGGCCGAAGAAATCCATGCGATATCATACGGCAGCAGATCCACGTTGTAACGGATCTGGTGGATGCGCAGCACCTTATGGCTCACGACGCCGTCAAAGAGCTGGAAAGCGCCCATCCCCAAAAGCAGCCCGGCAGCCCACCTGACGGGGGAGTAGGTATGGATCCTGACCACATGGGCAAATAAAAATATCCCCGCAACGATGGCGAACAGAGCGAATGAATTCAACAGACCGTCTGAAAAGATCCCGAACTGGGTCGTGTCGAAGTCGAAGAAATGATGCCATTGGAGCAGCTGGTGAAAAATGATTTCATCAACAAGCGCCATCACACCGATCCCGATCAGCACCCCGGAGGTCATGATTTTACGTCTTGCAGACACCGAATCCTTTTTTTCCTTCATTATAAACAACACCCCTTCATTGTCTATGTATATTACATACAGTACCCTCAAACATCATTGAAATAACGGATATCCGCGAAGTTTATTTTTTGGCATGTGTTTATAAAACTGGCTCATGGGTAAATATGGATTACATGCGAAAGGCATTCGCTGTTTGTTAATGATGAAAATATGAATATGAATTAAAAATTGGACTTGAAATTTATAATCATCAAAATGGAGGTATTTATCATGCGGAAGATCGAAACATTTGCAACCGAAGAAGAACTGCTCAGAAGAATAGAGCAGCTCAGGGCGGATGGCGTCACTGAAGACATGATGACCGTCGTGGGCAACGAAGGCACCACCACCGATGCATTGGATGACACGGGCGTGAATTACCGTTCCGCCGACGGCAGTGCATGGGATAAGATCGCGTCATGGTTCAGCGATGATCAGCCGGAGGACCGGGTGATGGACGACCTCGGCCTCACGAAAGAGGAAGAGGATACATTCATGAATGCACTGGACAGGGGCGAACTGCTGCTGTATGTCAACAACCGTACGACGGATGATGACACTTATTATGCAGGCAATGACGGCTCTTTTGAGAAGGATGACGCTGCACCGGGTGCTGTGCCTCCCGCTGAAGATGCAAGACGTCAGGAAAACTTCGACAACCGTACAGTGACGGAAGATGCAGCACCGGGTAAGAGCGAACAGTTCGTACCGGAAACGCACAGGGAAGATCCGTTGACTAAAACAAGTGCCGATTACGGCATCGATCAACCTGTCCGTGATGACAACTACAGCTATGACGATAATAATGTAACGGAGGATGAGAGAATGAGAGACGATAAATTTGTAACTGATGAAGAAAGACGCAGAAACGACAACTTTGGCGTGACGGATGAAGAGTGGGACAGACTTTCAGATGAAGAGCGGATCGAGCTCAGGGAAGAACGTCTGAGAGTGGATAAGGAAAACGTGAAAACCGGTGAAGTGCATGTGGATAAGCATGTTGAAACAGAGCATCAGGAAATCGATGTACCGGTCGAGCGTGATGAAGTGACGATTGAAAGACGTCCTGTCGAAGGCGAGCGGAGAACAGGTTCGATGGATGAGCGGATCGAGGATAATGATTCCATCCATATCCCTGTATCTGAAGAGCGAGTGAACGTCGAGAAGGAAAATGTGGTCGATGAGGAAGTCGTCGTCCGCAAGAATAAAGTCCAGGATACGGAGCACATCTCTGAAGATGTCCGCCGTGAGGAAGTCGACATTGAAGAGACGACCAACACGGACCGTGAAACCCGTAACCGTGACGACAGAGACAGACTATAAATTTAAATATGAAAACCGGACATTGATGTCCGGTTTTTTTCATGCCTTAAGTGATGTCGGCGTACTCACCATCTGTGATCTCGAGGAGATCATCCGGGGCCAATTCCACCTGCATGCCTCTTTTGCCGGCGGATACGACGATCGTATCGAGCTCTGCCGCAGATTGAGCCAGAAATGTCGGGAAGGATTTCTTCATCCCGACCGGTGAGCAGCCGCCGCGGACGTAGCCCGTCGTCTTCTCAAGGGCATTGATGTCGAGCATATCCACTTTCTTGTTTCCGCTCGCTTCAGCGAGCTTCTTCAAGTCGAGCTTGGTCCCTGCCGGTATGCATGCGACAATCTCACCTGTATTGCTGCCGGTTGCGACCATGGTCTTATATATCTTATGGAATGGCATGCCCGTCTCATCTGCATCATTCTGCGCTTTTTCATTATCATCATTCCACGCATACTGATGGACATTGTATCCGATGCCGTGATTTTCGAGCTGCCGCATCGCATTCGTCTTCTGTATCTTCTTTTTCTTCATGGAAGCACTCCTCTCAAAATCCCATCGGTTTTATTTTAACACAGGCAGGTTTTCCTGCCCGGCCTGAAGTTTCTTGAAAAATATGCATTAGTGGTTTAAAAGCAGACTATTCAGGGAAGCTGATTATAGAGCAATCCAGAACATATGAAAGGAGAACAGGAATGGCTAAAAATTCGAATAAGAACAAGAATAAGAATCAAACAGCACAAAAACCGAACCTTGCAGTACATGAGACACTCGAGCTGCATGAGGTGCTGACGGTGAAGCAGGCGGCATACCTTAAAGCGAACATGATGGAAGAAATCGCCAAAGACAAGGACTTGAAGCAGATCATCCGCAAAGACGCGAGGAATTCGAAAAAAGCGATCAAAGAAATTCAGGAACTTTTACCTTAAGGAGGGAGCAGTATAAATGGATTTGATTAAAGAACTCGATAAATCAGGAGAAAATAAAGACCAGATCATCGCAACCGAGCTGCTCGTGACGGCGAAGGCGGCGGTGCGCACATATGCTGTGGCACTCACCGAAACGGCATCCCCCGAGGTCAGGGACGTGCTGAAGCGCCAGCTGAAGCAGGCGATCGACCAGCATGGAAGAATTGCCGATTACATGATGGAGAACAACATGTACTATGCGCATGATGTCGACAAGCAGCTTGAGCTCGACAAGAAGAAAGTGAAGACCGCGAAAAAGCTGGTCAAAGATAAATAACACCGGAGGCCCCGAGCCTTTCCGGTTGTGTCCGGACATCCCTTTGGATATTATATCCTTTAGGGATGTTTTTATATTCTGAAAACTAAACAACAGATTACAGGAGGCACTAACATGACACAGGAAAATTTGTATGAAAAAGGCAACATCAAAAGGTTATCGGAATTCGCCAAACTGGCACCCGATGCGTTCAAGAGCTTCGCGGCATTCGACAAGGCGGCCGTCGCGGACGGTGTGATCCCGAGACGCACGAAGGAACTGATTGCGGTTGCGGTGGCACACGTCACGGGATGCCCGTACTGCATCGACATCCATGTCAACGCGGCAAAGGAACTGGACGTATCAAAAGAGGAAATCGCTGAAGCGGTCATGGTCGCGACCGGCCTGAAGGCAGGCTCTGCGATGGCGCACGGCGTGAACGCCCTCCAGGCCTACGACGGCAACAACGACGGCGACTTGTATGAGAAATCCAACATCGACCGCCTGGGTGAGTTCGCAAAACTCGCACCGGACGCGTTCAGGGCATTCGCACAGCTCGATAAGGAAGCGGTGAAGCCCGGCAAGATCTCCGGGAAGGATAAAGAGCTCATCGCTGTTGCGGTGGCGCACGTCACGGGATGCCCGTACTGCATCGAGATACATACCGCCAATGCGAAGAAGCTCGATGTGACGAAAGAGGAGATGGCGGAAGCGATCCTCGTCGGCACGGCACTGAAGGCGGGCTCCGCGATGGCACACGGCGTCAACGCACTGAACGCATTCGACGATTAATATTGATGACATCCGGACAGGGGACTGTCCGGATTTTTTGTGCAGCCGGATGGGAATAAAGAACCCGCGGCGGCTGTCAGGATATCTCCTGGGGAAATAGGACAGATACAAAGAGTTTCCAGGCGCTGTCCGGATACCCTCTATAAATCCAGACAGAAGCGGAATCCACCCTGCCGCCATCCGGTTTTCCCACTAGTTTCCGGACAGTCTGAGGCGGAGCGCCGTCCGGATCCACCTACATATTCCGGATGGAACCACGCCCATCATCAACGCTGTCCTTTATTCCATAAGAAAAACGGATGGAGCTCCCGCAACGGGGAATTCCATCCGCATGATGATTTAAGCATAATGCCGCTTCGTCAGCTGATCGAGCCTGATCCTCCGGAGCATCTCCTTCGGTACAAGGAAAGTCACGGTGACGACGCCCGGATTCCGGCCGATGTCGATCGAGCCGGTAATCGTCGCGCGGTTCATCACTTCAGGCACTTCGATATCCAGCAGTTTCGCCGCGCGCTCGAGCCCGTTCTGGGTCGCGTCATTCAATGTCGCGCCGGTGCCGATGAAGGACAGCGGATAAGACTCTTCGATCCGCTCGATGCCCCATTGGTCCGCAAGCACCTGCGCTTTCTCCATCTCCTCCTCCGTATACGGTTTTGCGACCGCAGGCAGATCTTCCTTTAAAGGCAGGAGTATCGGACCTTCCACCGTCAAATCTTTGATGACGCTCACGCTGAGGTCGACAACACCCGCAACATCGGTGGTGTGCCCCGCAATTTCACCGTTCCCCTGCATGGCGTGCATATCGCCGAGATAGACGCCGCCGCCCGGAACTTTGACCGGACAGATCAGAATCGCGCCTTCACGCACCCGGTTGATGTCCATATGGCCGTCCGTCCGGTCTTCAAGTTCTTCGACGGTCTTCACATAGTCATGCGGCGCATCGAGCAGGAACTGCCCGAAGTCACCGGCGTTGTGGGAATCCGGAAAAGGGCTCGCAGGCGTCGTGCCGAGCTGGCCGAGAAACGGGATGACGCGGGCGATTGCACCGACGATATCGTGCGGGGCGAATGTGACGACCGGGTTCTGGATGGAATTTTCCGGCGTGCACATGTATTCCTTCGACTTATGCGCAATCCGCTCCGCTGCTTCCTGATTCAAAGTGATGCCGAGCGACCGCTCCTTATTAAAAGCCATCGTGTAGGCATTGGTGAAGTTGAACGGCGTGACATCTTCATCACATTCCGCACACCGGACCGCACCCTGGCCAATCCCCTTGATGACGGATTTCGGATTTTTGGCACCGCAGTTCGGGCATATGCCTGCAACGAACGGGTCGCCTGAAAATCTGCCTTCCATCGGTTTGTCATGCCCCGAAGCTGTCGCAAAGGAAGTCACGCGGATCGAATTGATCTTGATTGCGATCGCATCGCCAACTTCTGCGCCTTCGACATAGACCGGCTGCGTCACTTCATGTCCGCCTTTCAGTTCGGGCGTGATCATCGGGCCCCAACAGCCCGGTGCCGTATTGGCGATGATCGTGCCGTTGTTTTTGACGTGATAAGACATTTCAACATTCGGGTCGAGTGTGCCATCTGTGAAACGGTCGACGTAAACGGTTTGTTTGAAATCATGGTTACTCATTCTTATCAGCTCCTCTTACCTTTCATTATATTCCAAAAGTGTCTGTAAATCATTAATGAGCGACGCTCTGATGAGATTCTTAAGGTTTAACATATGCTCAATCGGATAGAGTAATTATATGAGGAAAATAAAAACCAATGAAAGGGTTGAAAACATGTCTGTAAAAGAAGAAGTGATCGACAAACATATGGATCATATCATCAATTTCCGGAGAAGGCTCCATAAAAATCCAGAACTGAGCTTTGAGGAATATGAGACGACGAAACTGATCGCGAACGGCTTAGAGGACACCAAAATAGAATTTTATGAACTGAGTGAGAAGACCGGACTGATCGGTCTGCTGGAAAAAGATCCGGATTATGAATATGTCGCGGTACGGGCGGATATCGATGCGCTGCCGATAGAAGAGGAGACGGATCTTGAGTTCAAGTCAGAAACCGAAGGCAGGATGCATGCATGCGGACACGATATCCATTCAAGCATCCTCTACGGATTCGCAAAGATCATCAATGATTTATATGATGACCTCCAATACAATATCGTCTTCGTATTCCAGCCGGCGGAGGAGATACTGAAAGGTGCAAAATACATCAAGGAGGAAATGCAGCGCCTGGAAGTGCCGGTGGATAAAATCGTCATGTACCATACTTGGCCGAACTTGAATGAGGGACTCGTCGGGTACAGGGAAGACCAGTTCTGCGCCGGCGCACAGAGCTTCAATGTCAAACTGACCGCCAAAGGCGGCCATGCCGCACACCCGCATAAGACAGCGGACCCGGTCTATCTCGCTGCAGACATCATCCACTTCATCCAGGCGATCGTATCGAGGTACAACAATCCGGCAACACCCCTCGTCATGACGATCGGACAGATCCATGCCGGCGAGCGGAACAACGTGATTCCTGATGTATGTACATTCGGCGGCACGATGCGGAGCTTCTCAGAGGAATCCATCCGGGACGCCAAGGAAATCATGGAGAAATACATTAAAGAAGTCACGGCCATGGTCGGGGCGGATTATGAAATTGAGTTCAAGAACTACTGCCCGCCGCTCATCAACACACCTGAAATCGTGGAAGAATTCGTCAACGCAGGTGAGGATGAGTCGGTTTATCACAGACTGCCGGAACCATCCATGGGATCCGAAGACTTTTCCTTCTATCTGGACGAATACGTCGGTGCAGCATTCCGCATCGGCACACGCATGGAAGACGTGGAGGAAAGCGGCTACTCCCTCCACAGCCCGGAAATCATATTTTCCGAGAAAAGCATCAAAACAGGAATAAAAGCCCTCGTCGACTTTACGACGAGAGCGGAATAAAATTTTTTTCTTAAGCTCTCCTTAATGGTTGTGTTAAGCAATCATTTTAAGGAGGGCTTTTCTATTTATAAGATCTATCCAGTCTGATATGAAAAGTTTTATAAGGGGAAATCTTCATCAGCTCAAGTATTTGTGCATTCATGAATTCCGGTTCATATTTGTAATCTTCATGTACCCATTGTTTAATCAGACCGACTACGGCATATGCCAGGTAGCTCGCTAAAAGATCACTCTGAACATTATTATCTCTCACATTGCCTTCTTCAAGGTTAATCTTTTTGAATGATTCAAACATCCGGTCTTCAACAAGAGATGAAAGGTCGGACTTTAAAATGATGGAGTAATAATCTGCATTTTGGAAAATATTATTGAATAAATATAATTCTGAGGGGGTAAGACGGTTAAATGGGAATGGATGTTTATTTAAGAATGGCTTTCTGTACGCATATAACAATTCGCGGTGTTTCTCAGCCATTAATGAACGAAGCAGTTCCTCTTTGTTTGGGTAATGATTATAAAAAGAACTTCTGGTGATGCCAGCAGCTTTTGAAATATCAGTGACATTTAAATTGTTAAATTGTTCATGTGCCAAGAAAGCGAGAAGAGCTTTTTTTAAAGAACGTTTGGTAGTAAGTACTCTGCGGTCTAGGTATAATTCTTCCTTATCCATGTCCTCCTCCTTTTTATTTTACATTTTCATAACAAGTGTCCAAAAATGAATGCGCTTACATATAAAGATTAATTAATTTTTATTATACTAAATTTACAAGTAGATTTACAAATCTACTATATAAACAAGGGGGATTTTATAATGGGAAGATTGGATGGTAAAGTTGCTGTAATCACAGGTGGTGCCGGAGGCATGGGGAAAATCCATGCCAAGGTTTTTGTTGAAGAAGGGGCGAAAGTCATCATTGCGGATTTAGGTGTGTCGAAAGGTAAGGACACAGCTGAAGAATTAGGGGATCAAGCTAAATTTATCGAACTGGATGTTACGGATGAAGAAAGTTGGACAAGGCTGGTCGAAGAGACTGAAAAGCATTTCGGGCCGATAAATATTTTAGTCAATAACGCGGGCATCGTTGTATCGAAGTCAATTGAGGAAACCTCACTGGAAGATTTCAGGAAGACGACAGCTATCAACCAAGATGGGGTTTTTCTGGGGATGAAACATGTTTTAGAATCCATGAAGAAAGCAGAGAGCGGTTCCATCGTCAATATTTCCTCAATTGCCGGCATTGTAGGCAGTGCAAACAACAGTGCATATATAGCCTCAAAGTTTGCTGTCAGAGGGCTGACCAAAGCGGCTGCGGTCGAGTTCGCTCCCCATAACATCAGAGTGAATTCAGTACATCCAGGAACGATACGTACACCTATGACAGAGCAGGAAGACGTCAAGGAACTGGTGCAGGCTATGGCTCAGATGATACCGATGAAGCGAATCGCCGAACCGATAGAAATCACCAATCTCGTATTATATCTTGCTTCTGATGAATCAAGTTATTCAACGGGGACGGAATTTATTGCAGACGGCGGCCTGATACAACAGATGTAAACTAAAGATTGAACAGCAAATAATTTTGTATGTAGAAAAAGAGGATGTACGGTCCATGGACCGTACATCCTCTTTTAAGCATTACATAATGGAAGATAAACTTTCATCTCTGCTCCGCAACTTCCCCGGCCCGTCCCCTCGTCCTGATGACATTGACCAGGAGTCCAGCAAGGAGTACAAATCCTACATAACCCTGCAGCGGATACACGGTGTTCACCAGCTGGGTGAATCCGACGAAGCTGAGTGAGAACGCGGCGATGCTTAAGATGACGACGCCGATCTTGAAGTTCCTAGTATCTGCCTGGATGAAGCGTGCGCCGACGGTGTAGAGGCACGGGACCGCCGTGCTCAGTATCATCCCGAACAGGGCGATGCTCATCAGTGTGCCGAGCAGCGGGTGGAACTGGTCTGCAAGCAGCAGCATCGGCATGTCTGCATACTGCAGGATATCGATATTCGCATATACCGCAAGGTTGATGATCAGCGCGATGAGTCCGAGGACGATGCCGCCGAGGACTGCACCGCGTTTGGCGGAGACTTTATCCTTTTCATTCGCTCCGATCATCATCATGATACCGAAAGCGATGACGATGTTGAACGATACATGGAGCAGCGCACTCAAAAACCAGTTTGGTGAAGCGGCGAGCTGCTGTGTCGCAACGCTTTCAAGCGTCGCAAAGTCCGTACTGCTCGTTGTGACAGAGTAGATTGCGATGATGATGACGAGCAGGAATGCGAACGGTGTGATCCAGCTGATGACCGTGACGATCCTGTTAAGGCCGAGCGTCATCACGAGCATTACAAGCAGCGTCAAAACAATGTTGCCAATGATTGCCGGGATCCCGAACTGCTGCGAGACGAGTGAGCCCGCCCCTGCGACCATCACGACCGCGACGCCGAATAAAAAGAATACAATCAGAATATCTATGACCGGGCCGATGTACCTGCCCGTAATATGATAGAGTGCCCGCTTATGGGAGGTCGCTTTCAATTTATCCCCGAGCACTATCAGATAATATCCAAGCAGGGGGTAGAGGATCATCGTGATGACTGCACCGATGGTGCCGATCCATCCCGAGCTTGTAAAGAATTGGAGGACTTCCTGTCCCGAAGCATAGCCGGCCCCGATGATGGCTCCGATGTAGACGCCGGCGATTCTTAAGGTGTTCTTCATTTTACACTCTCCTGAAAGGTTGGACTTGATGATATGAAATGATCCGGGGTGAAAATAATGATTGACACCGCTTACAATGTATACGAAGATAAAATTACACCCGGTAAACTTCATACCTATCCATGTTAACGCACCTGTAAAAACTTGACAAGCCGGCCCGCATTTCGCTGCCGCTAAAAATCTTCTTTACATCTCCATTATAAGTAATGTATAATTATTAAGTATTTTTAATAAAATTGAATAAAATCATGTCCCACATGAGAACGGAGGTCTTCATTATGAACGAACCTGATAAAAATTCCGCAGACAGCAGGATCACCACGAAAAGTCTGCTGAGGTTCCTGCTGCCTTCATTGTTCGGCATACTCATATTCCTGGTGCCGATCACTGATGCGGACGGCAACTTCAATATACTGCTCGGTGTCATCACTGAATTCTTCATCGATTTATTCGCTGATTTCCTGCCGACCGTCATCACGCTCGTCATCATAGTTTCAACTGTTTTATCCCTGATTACATATTTCTTCAAGCCAAATTTCATCACCTCGTCGAGGATGCTGAATGCGCTGTTCAATACGAATCTCCTTTGGCTGATCGTGAGGATCGTCGGGATGATCGCCATCCTGATGACTTACTTCCAGACCGGGATCGAAGCGGTGTATTCCGATGTGACCGGCGGTACGATGCTCGGCCTGCTCACGACGCTGATCATGTGGTTCCTCGTCGCATCATTCCTGATGCCTTACCTGATCAACTTCGGCATCATGGAATTCACAGGGACACTGCTGAGGAAAGTGATCAAACCGCTGTTCACACTGCCCGGGAGATCCGCAATCGACCTGCTTGCTTCATGGATCGGCAACGTCAACGTCGGTGTCGTCCTGACCCGTGAACAGTACGGGCGCGGCTTCTACACGGGCAGGGAGGCGGTCGCGATTGCGACGAACTTCTCGGCCGTATCACTGCCGTTCTGTCTGGTGATCGCACGCATGCTGGAAGTCGATCATATGTTTCCGATCCTTTACCTGACCATCGTCATCACCGGCATCATCTGTGCAATCATCATCCCGAGGATTCCGCCGATTTCAAGAATACCGGACACTTTCGCTGTGGAGAACCATTACACGGAAACGGTGCCTGAAAACAAAAATGTATTCAAATGGGCACTTGAACAGGGCGTGAACCGTGCGGCTAAATCGGGCTCCTTCAAGCAGCAGCTGAAGCAGGGGTATGAAGTCTTCATCGACATTTCATTCGTCCTGATTCCTCAGGTCATGGCGATCGGTACAATCGCTTTGATCATTGCCGAATTCACACCTGTGTTCAACATCATTTCGCAGCCAATGGTCTATGTGCTTGAGTTCCTGCGCATCCCTGAGGCCGAGGCCGCGGCACCGGCGACAATCACCGGTTTCATCGACATGTTCATACCGGCTGTGCTCGCAACAGGCATCGAAGCGGAAATCACACGCTTCTTCATCGCAGCCTTATCACTCGTCCAGATCATTTATCTGACCGAGATGGCGACGCTGATCATCATTTCGAAGATGCCGGCGAACTTCTGGACGCTGCTGCTCATATTCATTGAGAGGACAATCATTGCGATGCCGGTCATTGCGATCATTGCACACATCATCTACTGATAAACTTCAAGGGGAGGAAAAATCGTGATCAAAGTCGTACGCACCTATGATTTCCCCGGTGCGCTTGAAATTGAAAGAGAGATTTTCGGGGACATGATTGAGATCGTAGAGGCGCCGTCATCCACCGAGGAAGAGCTGATCGAGAACTGCAAAGATGCCGATGCGGTGATATGTGAATACGAACCATTCACTAAACGAGTCATCGATGCACTGCCGAATCTGAAGCTCATCGCCTTCGGCACGATCGGTTACAATTATGCGGATGTCGATTATGCGAGGTCAAAGGGTATCGCAGTCTCGCACATCTCCAAATACTGCATCAAGGAAGTCGCGGATTACACGGTCGGCATGATGCTGAATCTGAACAGCCGGATTCACGCGTTCCACCGCCTTGTGAAAGAAGATAAGAAATGGGACTTCGAAGCTTTCCCGGGGATACACCGGTTTGATACGCAGACGGTCGGGCTCCTCGGCTTCGGCAATATCCCGAGGCTGGTGGCCGAAAGGCTGAAGCCGTTCGGTGTAAGGATCATCGCCTACGATCCATTCGTGGACAAGGAGGAGGCAAAGGAGCAGTATGGCGTGGAGATCACATCATTGGAAGAAGTGCTCGCGCAATCGGATATACTGAGTCTCCACCTCCCGGTCAATAAAGACACCGAGAAGATCATCAACGATTCGAGCATTGCGAAGATGAAAGACGGCGTTATGCTGATCAACTCCGCAAGGGGCGGGCTCGTCGATGAATCATCAATTGTGAAAGGGATCGAGTCGGGGAAGCTTCAGTATTATGCAGCCGATGTGCTCGCTGACGAAGACCCGGATCTTGAAACGCATCCTTTCATGCAGCATGACAATATTATCCTCACCCCGCACATTGCGTTCTACTCGGAAGAAGCAGTGCGGGAAGCATCTGTTGAAACGGCCATGAACGTTAAGCACTTTTTCGAAGGCAATTATAAGGACGCACAGATCGTAAACGGCGTGCACCTTTGAATATCATCATAAATCCAACTTAAAAGAGAAGCACCCGGGAGATATCCCGGGTGCTTCTTCAATTTCTGATATAAATCAGAGTATCCCCATCTTATACATCACAGCCACGGCATGGGCCCTGTTGGACGCACCGAGCTTCCTTCTTGCGGCTTTGATGTACTGTTCGATCGTGGATTCGCTGATATGTCGCCGCTCTGAAATCTCCTTCACTATATAGCCGTCCGCGATATCCCGCATCACTTCAAATTCCCGTCTGCTCAATACATTCTGCAGGGCATAGTTCTCCTGTATCAGTTCACCGACTTTTTCGCCGTACAGTGTGAGTGAGGCGAGCAGCTCTTCATCGAATAATTCCTGGTTTTTGAACTGGTTGCTGTAGATGAATCCGATGACGTTGCCACGCTGCAGGATCGGTGTGATGAGGAAACCCGTCACTTTGCTGCCGACGATATGGTTGCTCGGTGTCATTCTGATGAGTTCTTTATCACTGAAGAAATTTGCCGCCTTATTCTGTACGGCGGTCAGCAGTGCCGGCAGCGTGCGTATATCATAGCGTTCCTCGTGGATATAATGGATGCTGCCGCCTTCCGCCGCAATCACGCCTTCGCCCAAAAAACCGATCGGTGAATATCTGAAAAGATGCGCATTATCAACGGGGAAATACTCCAGATAAACTTCGAGTGTCGCAATCAATCTGCCTTCATGTGTCGTCTCTTCTTTGATTTTTTCCATATGTTCCGAAAAGGTAGATGTCTCAAGCATGGTCACTACTCCTTTTTCATCATGCTGGCCGGGGGTTATTGGTCATATGATAAGTATTTAGAATATTATAACATGGAAGTGGATATATAGATGACTGCGATGCAGTCATCTCATTCAAACAAAGGGGAGAAATGAATATGAAAGCATTAGTATTGGAAGGTACGGAAAAAGCGGTTGTAAAGGATATGCCGGTGCCTGAAATCGACGCGGACGGCATCCTGATCAGAACAAAGGCAAACGGGGTATGCCGCAGTGACTGGCATGTATGGGTGGGGGACCATGACATCGTCCAGCAGATCATCGGGCATGAGTTCGCAGGTGTCGTTGAAGAAGTGGGGGAGAACATCAAGAACTTCAAACGCGGCGACCGTGTGATCGTACCATTTTCGGGCAGTGAGGGGACATGTCCGCATTGCCTGTCGGGTGATACGCATCTCTGTGATTCATTCCTTGTGCCGGGGACGGCCTACCAGGGCGGCTACGGTGAATATGTTGCGGTGCCGCTCGGCGACCGCAATGCGATCCATCTGCCGGACAGCCTGGACTTTGCGGATGCTGCGGCACTCGGCTGCAGGTTCATGTCGGCATACCACGGCGTGGTGGACCGGGTGAATGTACTGCCTGGTGAGAAAGTCGTCGTCTACGGTTGCGGCGGCATCGGGCTGTCGACGATCCAGATTGCATCATCCATGGGTGCATTTGTCATCGGTGTCGACATCAATGAAGGCAACCTTGAGCTTGCGAAGAAACTCGGTGCGGATTATGTCGTCAACAGCAGCAAAGAAGATGCGGTTGAAGCGGTCAAGGAGCTGACCAACGGCGGTGCGGACGTTTCAGTGGATGCGCTCGGCATCAAGGAAACATGCATCAACGGCATCAAGAGCCTGAAAAAAGGCGGGCGCCACCTGCAGATCGGTGTGACGACGAAGGCGGAGGGCGGTTCGATCGCCGTACCGATCGATGAAATGGTCATCAATGAAAAATCGATTATTACGACACTCGGCATCCCGGCTGCAAGGTTCGGCCCACTTTTGAATCAGGTGGCGCTGGATAAGCTGAACCCGAGCAAAATGGTGTCAGGTCACATCAAACTATCCGAAGTGGAGAATGTATTCCAGGACATGAGCGACTACAAAGTGACCGGCACATATGTCGTCACCGACTACAGCTGATAATAAAAACAAAGGGGAGAAATAAAATGGCAAAAGTATTGGATTCCGTACCTGAAAAAGCGAAAGCATTCCTATCCGGACCAAAGAAGATGCTGATCGACGGTGAGTGGGTTGAAGGAGCTTCCGGAAAGACATTCGAGACGATCAATCCGGCAAACGGCGAGGTCATCACGACGATATATGAAGCGGGCGAAGAGGATGTGGACAAAGCGGTCCGGGCGGCAAGAAAAGCCTTCAAGGGACCGTGGTCGAAATTCTCACCGGCCGAACGTGCAAGGGCGCTCCATAAGCTTGCAGACCTGATGGAGGAGCATCAGGATGAACTGACATACCTGGAGACGATCGATTTCGGCAGTGTGGAAAGCTTATCCCGCCATGCCTGGGTGCTCGGTGCTGCGGAGCATATCCGCTACTATGCCGGCTGGGCGACGAAGCTGAACGGCGAGACGATGTCGCTGACTTCAGGCGGTAATAAACACGCATACACCGTGGTGGAACCGGTCGGTGTCTGCGGACAGATCACTTCATGGAACTTCCCGCTTCTCGGAGTGGCGTGGAAACTGGCACCTGCGCTTGCTGCAGGGAATACGACGGTGCTGAAGCCGTCGCAGAATACATCTCTCAGCACATTGTATCTTGCGACTCTGATTGAAAAAGCAGGCATTCCAGAAGGCGTCGTCAATATCGTGACCGGCGGCGGGAGCACGACGGGTGAGTATATCACGAGTCATAAGGATATCGATAAAGTGGCCTTCACGGGTTCCACATCGGTCGGTAAGCATATCCTTCGAAAATCCGCCGATACATTGAAGAAAGTGACGCTTGAACTCGGCGGAAAATCCCCGCATATCATCTTTGCGGATGCAAACCTTGAAAAGGCGGTGCAGCATGCGTTCTTCGGTTTTACAATGAACCAGGGCGAAGTGTGTGCAGCAGGAACAAGGGTGTATGTGGAACGTTCCGTCTATCAGGAAGTGACGGATCAGCTGGTTGAGCTGGCAAAGAACATGAAGGTAGGGGACCCGTTCGATCCGGCAGCGGAGATGGGACCGCTCGTCTCGAAGGAACAGTTCGATCGTGTCAGCGGTTATGTGAAGCTTGCCGAAGAAGAAGGCGGGAGGATTCTCGTCGGCGGCAAGGCGCCGGAAGATGAAAACCTTAAAGGCGGATATTATTTCGAACCGACAATCATCGCCGACGTCGATGAGCACTGCCGTGTGGTGACCGAGGAGATCTTCGGGCCGGTGCTGTGCATCATGCCGTTCGATGATGTGGACGAAGTCATCGAGCGCGGCAACCTGACTGAGTACGGTCTGTCCTCAGGCGTGCATACGAGGGACATCAACAAAGCGCATAAAGTGATCAGTGCATTGGATGCCGGCACCGTATGGGTGAACGGCTACATGAACAGCAACTCCCACGTGCCGCTCGGCGGCTTCAAACAGAGCGGGGTGGGTGCTGAGATGGGCTATCCGGGCATCGAGATCTATACGAAATCGAAGAGCGTCGTCATCGATCTGGATGATGAATAATATAAAAACGGCTGGAGAGTTTTTATTCTCCAGCTTTTTTTATGAATATTAATAAATTATTTACTGGCACCCACACGATTTTCTAACTACCATCGATGCGGGTAACTCAAAATTCTCTATGTCATTTTCTTTGTTTATCTTTTTTAGAAGCAATTTAAAAGCTTTTTCTCCGATCTCTTGAGGAGGTAAAATCATGTTGGTCACTGGTGGATCTATAATTGCCGAGGCGGGTGAGTCACCGAAACCAATTAAGGCAATATCGTCCGGAATTGTAATAGAGAGTTCTCTTAATTTAGAAATTACGCCTACCGTCATAAAATCATTAAGAATAAATAAAGCAGTTATCTCTTTATGTCGTTTCAAAAGTTCTTCAGCAGCTTTCCCACCGCCATCCACTGTCCCATAACCAATTTCCAGGTAATTATTTTTATAAGTTAAATTGTATTTTTCCAAAGCTTCCTTGTAACCTCGAATTCTTTCCTCTGTTGTCGAGACATTGGGTACTGAATATATGAGACCAATGTTGTTATGTCCATGTTCTATAAGATGTTCTGTCGCATCAAAACCAATCGTGTAGTTATCCCCGGTTACACGAGGAGCATTTTTGACCACCTCATTATAACGGTTGACCAGGACGATGGGCATCGACTTGGTAAACTTATTTAAGTAATCAAGATCATTGGAAGTGGGAGAGAGTATAATCCCATCGACCATTTTTGAGTGGAGTATTTTTATAGTTTTTTCTTCATAAACTGCATCTTCATTTGTATTGACGAGAAGAAGACTGTATCCCATCTCACGTGCCTTTTTCTCAACACCAAAAATCATTTCATTGACGAAAGAATCAGTAGAACTTGAAACGACCAAAGCTGCAGTCTTCGTAGATTTTCTTCTTAAGTTTTTTGCAGTAGAGTTCGGAACATAATTATATTTATCGATGATTTCAAGTACTTTCTTCTTCTTTACTTCCGTAATATTTTTTGTGTCATTTATAACATGTGACACGGTTGCGACTGAAACTCCTGCTTCCCTGGCAATGTCTTTCATCGTCACTTTCATCTTTTTTCCCCTTCATCCCAATATTTAACGTCCTTTAACTTACAGTCATTTTATTCAACTTATCCATTATTATCAACATGTTCAGTTCATTAAATAAAAATGAATTTTAAAAATATTCATTTTTATTGTTGACAAGTAAAACGTTTTCATAGTAGTATGCAGTTATAAGTTAAACGATTAACCAATAGGAGGATTAATATGACTGAGGTAAATACAGACATTAAGAACAAAGTAGAACTAATTAAAGAAAAGGCTAAACTGTCTCGTCTGGAAACGATAAGATTGATTGCTAAAGCGAAAAGCGGACATTACGGATCTTCATTTTCGAGCTCGGAAATTTTTGCAACCCTGTACTATCATGTAATGAATTATGACCCTGAAAATCATAGGTGGAAGAGTAGAGACCGTTTCGTGATGGGCAAGGGGCACTCAGCAGTTGGTGTCTATCCTATACTTGCAGATGTTGGATTTTTCCCTAAAGAAGAATTAGATACTTACACGGACCTCGGTAGTCCATTCGGCGACCACCCAGATATGAATAAAATCAAAGGGATCGATTTCGGTTCAGGCTCTATTGGCCATGGGTTGTCGGTTGGTGTAGGGATGTCACTCGGTGCACGTCTTGATAATGAAGACTATAGAACTTTCATTTTGATGGGTGACGGAGAAATGCAAGAAGGGCAGGTATGGGAAGCAGCGATGAGCGCTGCAAATTTCAAGCTTGGTAACTTAATTGGAATTGTCGATAATAATAAAGTGACAGTCGACGGTCATACACACGAAATGATGAATATTGAACCATTAAAAGAAAAATGGGAAAGTTTTGGCTGGAATGTTATTGAAGTTGACGGCCATAACATTGAGAAATTGATTGAAACTTTCGATAATCTTCCACAAGCGAACTCGGATATCCCGACAGTGATAATCGCCGACACAATTGCAGGAAAAGGTGTTTCATTCATGGAGCACGGTTATGAGTGGCATGTAGCGAACCTTGGTGAAGACGACATTAAACGTGCTGTAGAAGAAATTGAAGGAGGACAATAAGATGACTACACAGAATACGTTCCATAAAGATACATGGGAATTATATAAAGGACTGGAAATGTCCAAACAATTGACATCCGGAAAGACATTGGCTGCACTTGCAGATGAGTATCCTGAGGTGGTCGCAATGAGTGCAGATCTGAGTAAACCAACAGGTTTATGGCCATTCGCTAAAGAGTACCCGGAGCGCTTTTTCAACTTCGGTTTGGCTGAAAAAAATATGGTTACAGCTGCGGCTGGTCTCGCTTCCACCGGTAAAATTCCATTTGTTTCAACTTATGCTTCTTTTCTCGGTGTACTTGCAGCAGAGAATATTAGAACTGCTGTCGCTTATCCGAATTTGAATGTTAGGTTGATAGGTACACATACAGGAATTGCAATGGGTTTTTATGGCACATCGCATCACGCAACTGAAGACATTTCGATTACAAGGGCGATGGCAAACATGACTGTTATTTCGCCGGCGGATGGTGTGGCTTTGGCAGAAATGATTGAAGAATCTGTAAGAACTTACGATGGACCGATTTATTTCAGAGTCAGCCGTGGCAGGGAAGAGCCTGTATACACTGAGAGTAAGGAAGTTCAAAATAAAATCGGTAAAGCAAATATCCTTAGAGACGGCTCGGACTTGACCATTATTGCATGTGGAATTGAGGTGCTTCAGGCACTGAGAGCAGCTGATCAATTGAGTGAGGCGGGTATAGAAACGCGTGTCATTGATATGCATACAATCAAACCTATGGATGTTGAAGCAGTGTTGAATGCAGCTGAAGAAACAGGTGCTGTCCTCACAGTAGAAGAACATAATATCCAAGGCGGGCTTGGTAGTGCAGTGGCAGAGGTACTGATGGAGTCGAATGTATCATGTAAATTTAAACGCCATGGTTTCTATGATGAAAACTCCTTAATTGGTAAGCCTTATCACTTATATAAACATTATAAATTGGATGCGGAAGGTATTGCTTCTGTAGCTAAAGAATTTTTGAATAAGTAAAAGGTAAAATATAAAAAAGAAATTTAACGGGGAGTTGGAACAATGGACTTTGAAGGAAAAGTGGCTTTAATCACCGGGGGCGGATCAGAAAAAGGCATAGGTAGAGCCACAGCCCTTAAACTGAGTGAACGCGGCGCTACTGTCATCCTTGCAGATGTGAATGGTGAAGGTGCTAAAAAAGTAGCTGAGGGAATAAAAAAGGATGGCGGTAATGCAATCGGTATTACAATAGACGTGACGGATTATAAGCAAGTTAATGAAACAGTAAAGCAATTAAAAGATGAGCACGGTAAAATAGACATTCTTGTGAATAACGCAGGGATTTCAAGACCGACAAGGGTGCTGGATATTACGGAAGATGAATGGGATCTTGTATTCGATATTAATATGAAAGGCCTCTTCTTTGTTACTCAGGCAGTTCTCAAATCGATGAAAGAAGAGAAATACGGCAGAGTCATCAACTTAAGTTCCGTCTCTGGAAAGCGCGGGGGTGGAATCTTTGGCGGCTCACATTACTCAGCAGCGAAAGCAGGCGTAACCGGCTTCACTAAAGCCATCGCAAGAGAGATGGCGGAATTTAATATCACTTGTAATACTGTTGCCCCTGGATTGGTGGGGGGAACAAATATTACGGGAGGCTTACTTACAGAAGAAGCAGAAAAAGAGATTATTAAAAGTATTCCTTTGAAGCGGGTAGGGAGTGTGGATGATATCGCATACTCCATTGCTTTCCTTGCTTCAGAAGAAGCAGGCTACATTACAGGGGAAGAATTAGATATCAATGGAGGTTCACATATCGATTAGCAAAATTATGTCAGCAGAAGGTCAAATGACCTTCTTGCTTTTTAAATGATATGTATGCGCTTACATAAAAATTCAATTTGCACTTTCTTTGTGGAACTTAAAAAGGGGTGAAGGTATGAAGTTCATCAGAATATTCATGTTAAGCATTATTGCCATATTATCGTTGACCGTAATATACATCTTCATATTTGAAGGAGATATAGTTGACTCAGAAGAAGAAGTGACGATTCGTTTTGCACATGGACAGCCTGAGACCAACGAAAGACATCTTGCGGTGATTCATTTTAAAGAACTGGTTGAGGACCAATCTGATATGAATGTGAGAATCTATCCAAATGAACAATTAGGTTCAGAAGCGGAAATGATTGAAAGCGTGACCTTGAATGATCTTCAAATGGTTGCTGCAAGTGCATTTAGTCAATATAATCCGAATATCAGTATTTTTGAATTACCGTATTTATTCGACTCTTATGAAGAAGCATGGAAAGTGCTCGATGGGGAAGTGGGACAGGAAGTAGCCGAACCATTGCTGGAAGATAACTTACGAATAATAGCCTATTTTGAAAACGGCATGCGCCATGTCACCGCCAACAAGAAGATAGAGGAACCAGAAGATTTTAATGGACTTAGCATAAGGACCCCGGAATTTCCGATCTCACTTGCAACATTTCAGGCTTTAGGTGCGAATCCGACACCTATGGCATTCGGCGAGTTGTATATGGCATTGCAACAAGGTACAGTCGATGCGCAGGAAAATCCAATGGCAAATACGTATACGAGCCGTTTCCAGGAGGTCCAAGAATATCTCAATAAGACATCGCACCAGTATATGCCTCTTCCGGTAGCCATCAGTGATGATTTCTGGAACTCTTTGTCCTCTGAACAACAGGACATTGTTGAAACGAGTGCACAGGAAGCTGCCCAATACCATAGGAATTTAATCGTTGAAAGTGAAGAACAGATTGAAGAGGAACTGATTAAAGAAGGGATGGAAATTGTGGAGATGGATACAGAACCATTTAGGGAGCAGATTGAAAGTGTGCATCAAGATTATAGAGATATTTACGGAGATGAGCTCCTGGATAAAATCCTGGAAGAACTCGATAGTGAATGAACCAACAGGGAGTGGATCGATGATGAGAATTCTGAAGTGGCTTGATGAACATTTGGAAGAATATATTTTAGTGATTTTAAGTGTCTTCACTGTTGTTGTTATTTTTTCTCAAGTTGTTTTGAGATATATATTCAGCAGTTCCCTGCCATGGTCGGAAGAAATCGCCAGGTATGCTTTCATCTGGATGATTTATATAGGTGTAAGTTATGGGGTAAAAAGACAGAAGCATCTTAGTGTGGATGTTATCACGATGCTTTTTGAAAGAAAAGGCCAAATTATCATAAATATTATTAGCAATATACTATTCCTCATATTCGCACTTGTCATTACTTATTACGGCATTAATATCGTTGGAAGGATAACAAGGGAGTCTGCTGCGCTAGAGATACCGATGGAATATGTCTATCTCGCTCTTGTAGTAGGGATGATTCTGACAACAGTCAGGCTGGTACAGAATATTTACAGTAATTTCATGGATTTGAAAAATGGCAGAAATGATGAAGGATTGGAGGGAGAAACCTCATGACAGCTATCGTACTTTTTGCAAGCTTCTTTTTATTTATGTTCCTCTCGGTGCCCATCGCCATCTCATTAGGACTCGCCTTGATAGTAACAGCTTTGTATTCTCCTGATTTAACTCTGACGTTCCTTTCACAAAGCCTAATCACTTCGACAGACAGCTTTGTACTGATGGCCGTCCCTTTTTTTATACTTGCTGGAGAAATAATGGGCAGAGGTGGTATATCATCAAGATTGTTTGACGTAGCGAGTGTGTTTGTTGGCAGGTATACTGGCGGATTTGCAATGGCAGCAATTCTGACAAGTATGTTCTTTGCAGCTATTTCAGGATCTGGGCCAGCGACAGTGGCTGCAATTGGAGGTATGTTAATTCCGGCAATGGTGGCAGAAGGCTATGACAGGAGATTTGCAACGGCTGTGATTGTATCTGCAGGTGCATTAGGAATCATCATTCCACCTAGCATACCTTTAGTCCTTTATGGTGTTGCAGGCAGTCAATCCATAGGTGACCTCTTTATAGCAGGCATCATTCCAGGTGTTCTGGTCGGTCTTCTGCTAATACTTTACGCTTATTTCTATTCTAAAAAACAAGGATATACTGGGACAGGAGAATCTTTCAGTTTCAAAAAATTACTGTATGCAATAAATCGGGCAAAATGGTCATTATTGATTCCGGTAATCATACTTGGCGGTATATATGGTGGAATCTTTACACCAACTGAAGCAGCAGTCGTAGCAGTAGTCTATGCAACTGTGGTTAGTCTTTTCCTTCACAAAGAGATAAAACTCAGAGATTTTCATGTGGCTATCAGAGAAGCGGCATTGAGTTCGGTAGTAATATTACTCATTATAGGTACGGCCAATGCTTTTGGCACTGTACTTTCTATGGAGCAAATCCCTCAAGTTGTCGCTGAAGGATTCTTATCCATAACGGAAAATACAATCATGTTAATGATACTGATTATCATACTTCTACTCATTATCGGATTATTTATCGATACTTCAGCAGCAGTCATTATATTCACACCAATCTTATTACCAATGGTTATTGAAATAGGGATCAATCCAATTCATTTCGGAATTGTGATGATTGTAGCACTTTCAATTGGATTTATCACACCACCGATGGGGGTGAACTTATTTGTAGGTTCAAGTATTTCGGGGTTAAGTGTACCAATCTTAGCGAAAGCAGTCATGCCTTTCTTTATTGTATTGCTGCTTGGGTTAATTATTATTACATTAATTCCACAAATATCATTGATGCTGTTATAGAATCAAAATAGAAAAAGACTGGCGGGGGCAAGAGGCCGTCAGTCTTTTTATTTCTGATATGAATATTATTTTGAATGAGAGCCCGTTTCCACAAGCTGCCTCGTTATTTTGACCGTATGGATCCTTCTATCACCGACCTCGAGTATCTCAAAGACGAGACCTTCAGTTTCCAGTGTCTCACCGGTCTCGGGGAGGTAGCCGAGCTCGCCGAGTATGAAGCCGGCGAGGTTGTCATCCTCATCCGGGATATCCCCATCGAGCATGTTGTTCAGCTGGTGGAGGGGGATCTTGCTGTCGCAGATGATTTCATCGTCGGTGTGTTTCTTGACCATGACGCCGTCCACGTCGGTTTCATCCCTGATTTCCCGGCCGATCATGGTTTCGATCAGTTCCTCGTGGGTGAGGATCCCTTCCGTGCCGCCGTACTCGTCGAGTACGATTGCGAGGTGTTTATTCTCCTGGAGCATCCGTTTGAAGACTACGTCGACCGGCTGGAATTCGTAAATTGTAAGCGGGTCGAGGTCGGAGAAGTCCGTGATGGCTTTCTCCGTCTGATCGGACCATGCGACGAAGAATTTCGTGTGGAAGACGCCGATCATGTTGTCCAGGTCACCGTCATAGACAGGGTAGCGGCTGTACCTTGAGTGAAGCATGACTTTCTTCGCATCCTCATAGGATATATGCGCGCTGAGTGCATCGACTTCCGTCCGGGGTGTCTGCAGGATATCCGCAACATTCAGGTCCGGGAAATCGAGCACGCCTTTCAGGCTGTATACTTCATCATTTTCAAAAGTGCCTTCGGTGTGGCCGATGTCGACCATCGCGCGCATATCCGACCTTGAAATCGTCAGTTCCCGGCCGTCATCTTTTCCAAGGAGCTTGATTGTCGTCTTGGTGATCAGGTTAAGCAGGAAAATGAATGGTCTGAGGACGAAGAGGATGGCCATCGTCGGATAGTAGACGATATGGGAAATCCTTTCGGGGAAAGCGGCTGCCACTGATTTTGGCAGGACTTCTGCGAAAATGATGATGAGAACGGTGAGGATCGCGGTCGTGATGCCGATGTTCCAGCCGTATTCAATCGCAACGATGGTGACGAGCGACGGCAGGACGATATTCGGCAGGTTGTTTGCGATGAGGATACCCGGGATGAAGATTGTCGGGTTGTTGACGAGCTTCAAAAGACGCTCGGATTTTTTATCGCCGCTTCGGGCTTTCATCTGCAGCTTCATCTCGTTGGTGGCGGTGAGTGCCGTCTCACTGCCGGAGAAGTAGCTGGAAGCGATGAATAAAAGAATTATTGCTATGAACAAAACTGTCAAAATGATTCACCTTTTTATAATTAGTTATTTTATGGGTCTGTGTTTAATGTGCAGGATATATTATACAGACTCCTGCCTCTATATGCCCGTATATACATACTGGGAAACTGACAAATTCAGGCATATATGTACAAAAAGTGTCGAGAAGGGCTGGGGGAACCTAATAAAAAAGACAGACCGCTTTGGGTCTGTCCATATTACGATGATATTCAGCTGTGTGTCGTGACCGGTTCCCTCTGTTTCGTCACGGCCGTGACAATGAGCAGTGTGACAAGTGACAGCGGCAGCCCGACAAATATCGGGTGCAGTCCGAAAGGATGCCCCAGGATCTGCCAGATGACGGCTGTGATGAGGCCGCCCCACATGGCTGCAAGGCCAGCGGATTTCGTGACCCGCTTCCAGAAGAGGCCGAGCATGATCGGTGCGAGCAGGCCGGATACGGTCATGGCCGTCCCGGTCACCATCAGGTTGACGAGTCCGGGGATCGACAGCGCCAGGACAAGCGCCACGACGGAGACGATCAGGACGGATATCCTGCTCCAGATGAGCATCTTCTTATCATTCTGATCCGTGACGAGCGGTCTGATCAGATCATTGACCACTGAGGAGGATCCCGCCAGAAGGAAGGAGTCCGCACTCGATATGACCGCTGCGAGTAATACGACAATCATCACAACGACCAAAGCGAACGGGAATACATCTCCGATGACACCGTAGTAGATGAGCACCGGATCGATGTTCTCGATTCCGAGGCCGTAACGGCTGAGTACACCGATGCCGATTGCAATCGCTCCAATTGCGACGGCGATGATCATGGAGATCAGGTAGCCGTTGCCCGCCGTCTTCAAATCATCAGCCGCCCATACACGCTGCCAGAGATCCTGGCGGACGAACTGGAATACAGCCAAAGTCAGCAGGTATATGAGGATTTCACCCGGCGTGATGTTCATCACACTGAGCATATCCCCTTCACCTGCGGCATTGGCATTCGCTGCGATATCCCCCCAGCCGCCTGCGAATGCGAGCACCGTCACGAACAGCACGACCACACCGATCGTCAAAATCGTCCCGTGGATGACGTCCTGCCAGATGACCATCTTCAATCCGCCGAAGTAGGTCTTGAGCGTAAGCAGTACCCAGCCGATGAAGACGCCGAGGATGAAGTCGATTCCGAGCGTGAGGTTCAGGATCGTTGCGATCGCCACAAACTGCATGCCGGTCATCGCACAGTATGAGAATAAAATGCTGATGACCGTCGGTATGCGCGCCGCTTCGCCGTAGCGGAGGGCGGTGTAGTCACCGATCGTCACCATCTTATGCTCCTCACCGAGCTGCCTGATCCGCTTGAGCAGGAACGCGGCAAAGATGAGTATGCATAAGAACATCGTGATATGTATCCACTGCTGGCCCATCCCGAGGCTGTAGCCATTCTCCATATAACCGAGCAGCGTCGATCCGCCGACGCCCGTCCCGATGAATGTCAGTATGATCGGCCAGAACGAGACCGATCTGCCGGCGACGTTGTAGTCTTCATATGTCTTCGTTTTCCGGTTCAGGTATATGGCCGATACAAACAGGAAAATGAAGTAGGCGAAGACGATGACCGCCAATAAAATTCTTTCATCTGCATTGAACATGTAACAAATTCACCCCTGTAAAGTTAAATTCACGGACCGGTTTGAAACTCAAAATCAATATGTATGTGCCGGCCCATGGTGACCTTTTTCATTTTACCACACAACTCATATCCATGAACTATGAAATGATGGCGCTTCCTGAAATCAGGTGCAGCAGGATATACATATTGATATAATCGTTTAAAAGGGTACAGGCATCTTTATACATACAGGGAGGCACAATGATGAAAGAACGAATGAAAACACTCGATTGCCGCGGGGATATTCTCGCGATAACGAAGCGGCTTGTCGGCATACGGAGCGAGGTCAATACGGAAGGGGAGCGGGTGATCGCCGCTTCCATCCATGGCATGCTTGCATCACACCCGTACTTTGAGGCGAACCCGTCGCAGCTCGTTATGGCGCCGACAGTCAATGATGAGCGGAAGCGGTACAACGTCATGGCGTATGTCAAAGGCACAAAGACAGAAAGCAGCCGCACGGTCGTGCTGATGGGGCATATGGATACGGTCGGTGTGGAAGATTTCGGTGCACACCAGGAACTCGCATTCAAGCCGGGAGACTGGATGGAACACCTGAAGGATACAGAGCTGTCAGAGTCCGTGAAATCCCAGCTTGATTCCGGTGACTGGCTGTTCGGCCGCGGCGTCCTCGATATGAAGAGCGGGGTGGCAAGCAACCTGCACCTGCTCACGTATTATGCGGAGCATCCGGAAGAGCTTGCCGGAAACCTCGTCTTTATCGCGGAATGTGATGAGGAGGACAGCTCACACGGCATATTGTCGGCTTTGAAGACGCTGAAGCGCTGGCAGGAGGAAGAAGGTTTTGAATATGCCGCCGCCATCAATGCGGATTTCGTCGCACCTGGTTATGAAGGTGACGAGAACCGCTACATCTACAAAGGCACGGTCGGAAAACTCCTCCCATCCTTCTTCATCACAGGCGAGGAAACGCACGTTGGCTCAGCCTTCGACGGACTTGATCCGAACTTCATCGCAGCCGAACTTACGCGCCAGATCAGCTATAATCCCGAACTCTCAGATATGGCGCTCGGGGAGGCGACGATTCCGCCGGTCTCGCTCAAGCAGACTGACCTGAAGCCGAATTATACCGTGCAGACGGCACTGTCGGCTTACGTCTACTACAACTTCTTCGTCCATTCATGGTCGCCCGAGAAGGTTCTGGAACTGTTGAAGGAGCAGGCGGGGGCCGCCTTCCGCAATGCGCTCGACACTTTCCAGGCACGCCACAGGAAATTCGGCGAGCTGAGCGGCGGAGAGGAACGAAAAATCCCGTGGGAACCGAGGGTGTTTACTTACGATGAGATGGATGCACTGCTCAAAGACGTACACGAGGAAGAGTACGTGAATCATATGAAGGACTTCAAGGCGGAACTCGAGCAGGACGAGAGCCTCGATTCCCGCATGCTCGCCGCACACGTCGTCGAGGAGGCATGGCAGTTCATGCCGGATAAGAGCCCTGCGATCATCGTCTTCTACTCATCACTGTATTCGCCGAGGGTCGCGCTGACGGGGGAAAATGCGGATGAACGGAGGCTCCTTGATGCGCTGGATGCGGCGATCGAAGAGATGCAGCCGGAGTATGGGCACCCGATTGTGGCTAAGAACTTCTTCCCGCATATATCGGATATGAGCTTCGTTGCGATGAGCGATGACATGTCGGAGATCGATGATATGATCCGGAACACACCGTCGTGGGGTAAGAAGCTCTACGTCGAATACCAGGATGTCGCCGACCTGAACATTCCCGTCATCAACATCGGGCCGTACGGCATGGATGGCCACAAGCGCCTCGAGCGGATGGAGATGACCTACTCGCTTGAGGTGGTGCCGAACCTCACGAACAACGTAATCAGAAGAGTGCTTGAAGCGGAATGAAAAACCGCGGGTTTCCCATCAGGGAACCCGCGGTTTTTTCATTCGAAAGATAAAGTGCCGGTCAGTATCAACGTTTCAATCATCAGGAGGAGATGGGCGGTCGTCGTGGAATCCTTCAAATCCTTATCGAGCATCTTTTCAATTTTCCCGATGCGGTATTGAATGCCGCCGATGGACAAAGCGAGGTCCTTCATCGTCTTTTCCAGCTTCTGATTATTTTTAAGGAATACATATAACGTGTGGAGCAGTTCCCTGTTCTTATCACTTGGTTCAAGCAGTGATTTCAGCTCCCGTGTGGCGATGCCTTCAATCACTCCGGGGTTTATATTTTCAAGGAGGCTGCCGAGAATGCCGAGATCTTCATAGTGCACGAGCATCGAATCTTTCGGGAAATTCGCCGCCTGTTCCGCTTCAGTGACACTTCCTGAGAGCTGCTCCAGATCAGTGAATGCTTTACTGACGCCTGCCTTGAAACGGAAAGGAGGGAGGTCTTTCGACAGCTTCTCCATGATGGATTCGAATACTTTGAAAGTATGTGCTTCATCTTTGTAGCCGTAAAGGAACATAAGTATATTGTCACCCTTTTGGGTGAGCAGGCCGTTCAGATTGTATAACTTCAACGATTTGGCAATGGATATGAGTATATGATAATGGTCTGTCAGCACGTCGGGCTGGCATGCATGCAGCGGCTTGATGGAAATCATACGGAAGGGCGGAAGGATCTTCGGGTTCAGGTAACTTGCATGCAGGGCAAGTTCTGTCTTGTTCTCAAACCGGCTGTGGACCATGCGGTCGAGGAAGTTGATTTTCAGCCTCTCAGTCGTTTCAAAGCTCACTTTTTCATTGAGGAAACACAGGCTCGCCGCAACGGCCAGCCGTTCCAGAAACAGGTGATCATTCAAAGGGACGGCTGAAGGTGCGTCATACAACAGGCAGCAGTATCCTTCAACACGCTCATTGAGCAGAATCGGGGATGTCATCATGCAACCGTTTTCAATTTCGTGTTTGCCGGTGCCGAGAGAATCGAATGCATGGCTGCTGAAGACTGCTTCTAAATCAGGCAGCGGCTCATCCACACCTTCCCGGAACAGTATATTCCCCTCTGTATCTGTGATGAAGGCACCGGTCTCCAGGAGATCTGCAGTGATCTTCAAGAGATGCGGCAGATCTTTTTGCTGTGCGATGCTTTCAGTGATGCGGTTGTGGAAATCAGAGACTTTATCGAGCAGCCGTGTCTTCTCCAGCAGCTGGTCGTACGTCCCTTCGAGTTCATCGACGAATGTGCGTTCATCGTAAATCGGCAGGATTTCACCGTGAAGCGCTTCCCAGTGTTCCCTTGTCTGGACTTCGAAGGCACATTGCGCATCCCCCCGTGCACAGCACGTCACTTCCTTGACGAATATTTCCTCCCCGCACAGCATCGTCATCATACCGCTCGCAAATCCGCTTAAAATATAACAGGAACATTCATCGGAGAGGCCGAAACTTTCAAGCTGCATCTTCACTTCGAATGAATCATACCAGACGCCGCCAAGATCTTTGAAATGAAGGCGGTTATCCCTGTACTCAAGAGCGCCTTTGCGTCTGAGCCCCGATACATGGCCGAGCCCTGCGTGAATGCTTTGGATTTCATCGATCAGTGTTTCAAGGTCGTCTGGACCGGAGAGCATTTCCTTTGCCTTTTCGATGCCGAGATCCTTGCCGAAACGGAGCAGGAAGCGTTTCGCCTTCTGCTGGCCGAGGTGTTCAATCAGCACCTTCCGCATCAGACCGAATGTCGATGAGGTGACGACCAGGTCGTTGGTTTTCAAGTCCCTGAGTTGAGATTGGTTCATTAAATGACCTCCTGTATTTATTGATATGATGATATCACATCGTACTGATTATTTGAATTTTCAATAAATTATACTGTGAATTTGATGAATTACAATAAAAATCGATATTATATATAAAATTATTATACAGTACCATGAGGTTGTAGCAAAAAACAAAGGGGGATTCAGCAATGGCAACATTCGAAGTTAAAAATTTGATGACAGAAGGATTCAACACGGTTTATGCCCACGGCGGTGAAGGACAGGATGAGGCGATTTTCTTCCTGCACGGTTCCGGTCCCGGAGCAAACGGCCTTTCGAACTGGAATAAGGTGCTGAAAGTGATGGGGGAAAAGTATGAGGTGTTCGCTCCGGATTTTGTAGGTTTCGGCAACACTGAAATACCGGAAAATACAGATCTGACATTTTGGGAATGGACGACATTGAGGGTCAAACAGGTATTTGCGATCATGGAGCACCATGGTATTGAAAAAGCGCATTTTGTTGGAAATTCAATGGGCGGCATCATTTCCATGCATGCGATCATGTACGACGAGTCCAAAGTCGATAAATTGGTGCTGATGGGCAGCGGCGGAGGAAAGACTCCGGGTCCGACACCTGAAATCGTAAGAATGACCGGGTTCTTCAATGATCCGTCCATAGAGTCTCTCAGGAACCTGATGAAATGGTTTGTATATGATGAGAGCATCCTCGGTGATGATATTGAAAGCATCGTCCAGACACGCTATGAAAACCTGATGCGTCCCGGCATGAAGGAACTCTACCCGACGCTCTTTCCGAAAAATCCGATGGAGCTGCTGATCCCGCCGAGTGCGCTGAGACGCATCAAGCAGAAGACGCTCATGATCCACGGATATGAAGATCAGTTCGTACCGGTCGACAGCAGCCAGAGCCTTCTGAAGCATATACCAAACTCGGAACTGGTCATCTTGAAACAGTGCGGTCACTGGGCACAGATCGAGAAAGCCGAGCGGTTCCTGGAGTTGACCGATCAGTTTTTGGCAGATGAAGCGAAAGTGCTTTCAAATTAAGCTTTAAGGGGGGATGGGAATATGAAAGCGAACATTTCAGATGAAAAAATTTACAGCGAATTGATTGAAAGTGCCAAAAAGGTGGGCATCATCGCGGAGCGGGAGGCAGTTGAAGCGGATGAAAATGCCACTGTATCAAAGAATGTCGTGGATGCGATCGTTGAGGGGGGACTGAACCGCCTCATCATCCCGAAAGAGTATGGATATCCGCAGATAGACTTCAGGACTTTTACGGATATCGTGAGGACAGTCGGTTATCATAATCTTTCCGCCGCCTGGCTGACGTATTTCTATGGACTGCATAATTCATGGGTCGCATTTCTGCCGAAACACCGGATGGATGAAATATATGAAGACGGCGGGCTGCTTGCTGATATTTTCGCACCCGTAGGCAAACTCGAAAAAGTGGAGGGCGGCTTCATACTCAACGGCAAATGGAATTTTGTAAGCGGTATCAATTATTCTGAATGGGTTTCTGTCGGTGCGGATTACCTGGAGGAAGGTGCGGAGCGGCCGGACCGTCTCGGATTGTGCATGCGCGTCTCAGACCTTGAAGTGATTGAAAACTGGAATCCGCTCGGTCTCAGGGGGTCCGGCAGCAATACCGTCGTCGCAAAGAATCTGTTCGTGCCGGATGATATGGTCATCTCCTTCAATGAAATGATGATCAACCGCAAACCGTACAAGCTTGAAATCGATGAAGACTACCTTTATTACAACGTATCATTTTTCCCTGCATTTTTCGTCGGCTTCCCGGCGATGAGCATTGGGGCGGCGGAACGTGTGATCGAAGAATTCATCGCCCGCACCAAAAAACGCGTGCGTTTTGATGGCACAAATGAAGGTGAGTCAGCGAAAAGCCAGCGTGTGGCTGCAGAAATGACCTTGAAGCTGAAAGCGGCGAGAGGTCTGATGAACGAATACCTCGAAATGCTTGAAAGCGATGAAGGCCAGTACAGTCTCGCAGAATACAACGGCATACGGGTGCAAATCGTCAAGTACTGCCTGGAAATCGCCAACCGTGCGGTATCGACGCTCGGAGCGAGTGCGCTGGCGAAGGGGCAGCCGATCGAGATCATGACAAGGGACCTGATGGCAATCAGCACCCATGTCACTTCATTATATGAAGACGGCATCGACAGTTACGGGAAAGCTTTGTTCGGTATACAACCCATGACAATGGGATAATAAAGGGGATATAATAATGGAAAATATAAGATATGAACTTTTACCTGAAATTGCAAAACTTGGACATGTGGCACTGGAGACGACGGATCTTGAGAAATCATTATGGTTCTTCGAAGAAGTCGTCGGACTTGAGAAGACTACGACAAAAGACGGCGTACATTACCTGCGCGCATGGGGCGATTTTGAACATCATACATTATCAATCCAGGAAGGACCTGTTGCACGTGTGCATCATATCGCGTGGAAAGCGAAACGGCGTGAAGATGTCAGGAACTTCGCGGTCCTGCTCCGCAAGGCGGATGTGGAAGTTCAGGAAGTGAAGGCCGGAACGGAAGCGGGCCAGGGGGATGCCATCCGATTCCAGCTGCCTTCAGGGCATAATTTCGAAATTTATTTCGATATGGAAAAGCCGCCGGCAGCGGATCCAAAACGCAAATCGGTCCTGAAGAACCAGACATATAAAGCCTGGCGCAAAGGAATCTCGCCGCGGCGCATCGACCATGTCAATATAGGGACGAACACGGATCCCGCAGTGCTCCTCGATTTCCTGCAGGAAAAACTCGGCTTCAAGATGCGCGAGTACTTGAAGACGCCGGATGATAAAGTCGGGGCGGCATGGCTCAGTGTCACGAATCTTGTACACGATATCGCAGTGATGGCACAGCCTGAACTGCCAACATCTCATGAAATACATCATCTGTCATACTGGTCTGACAATGCCCAGGACATTCTGCGTGCGGCGGACATCCTTGCAGAAAACGGCATCACCTTCACCGGACCCGGCAAGCACGGGATTTCCCAGGCGATGTACTTATATGTCATAGACCCGGGCAGCGGTGTCCGTCTGGAGCTGTTCTCAAACGGCTATCTGATCTTCGAACCTGACTGGGAGCCGGTCGAATGGAAAGCCGAAGAAATGGCTGTCGGATTCACATTCTGGGGAGAGCAGGCAGGATTGAGTGAGCAGGACAGAAAGACGATACCGGCGGGAGAACCGCTGAAAAGCGCTAAAAAAGTTTAGAAGGGGATGAACCACTATGGATGATCGTCAGTTCAGGAATGCGATGGGCAAGTTTGCAACAGGCGTCAATGTCATTGCGACGGAAGTGGGAGGAGAGGTGTACGGCATGACCGCGAATGCGTTCATGTCCGTCTCCCTCGATCCCAAACTGATTGTAATTTCAATCGGGGACAAGGCAAAGATGCTGGAACGCATCCGGCAGAGCGGCAGATTTTCTGTGAATGTGCTCTCCTGCGAGCAGCAGGACGAGTCCATGCGCTTCGCCGGACAGAAGCAGTTCGAGGATAAGTTTGAATTTGACCGGCTCGGTGAAACACCGGTGGTGAAAGATGCATTATGCCAGCTCTCATGTGAAGTCTACAATGAGCATGTCGAAGGGGATCATGTCCTTTTCGTCGGCAAGGTGGAGAAGCTCGCCCTTGAAGACGGCGATCCGCTCATCTTCAACTGCGGTAAATACCGCAGGCTGGAAGCGCCTGAGGAAGTTTTGAGCAAATAAAAGTATTCCAATCCATCAAAAGGGAGGGATAGTATGGAAATCATATGGCTGGATGATAAGAACCTCAAAGAGTGGCAGTGCAGATCGCGGAGGAACGTCATCGCGCTCGGATTTTTCGACGGTGTGCATAAGGGGCATCAGAAAGTCCTGCAGACGGCGGGTCTTATCGCAGAAAAGGAAGGTGCCGCATTCGATGTGATGAGCTTTTTTCCACACCCGAAGACGGTCCTGTCGAACGGCAGGATCACGGTGGATTATCTTATGCCGCTTGAGGAGAAAGCACGCGCACTTGAAGCTTTCGGTGTCGACCGCTTCTATATCGTGAAGTTCACGAAGGCATTCGCCTCCCTTTTGAAGGAAGAATACGTTGATACTTATTTGAAGCGCATGGGCACCATCCATGCCGTGGCAGGCTATGACTTTTCCTACGGATTCAGGGGAGAAGGTACGATCGACAGCCTTACAGCAGACTCCGGCGGTGAAATCACTGCATCAAAGGTTGAAAAAGTGACTTACCGTGGTGAGAAGATCAGCTCGACCCGCATACGGAGTGCCATATTGAACGGCCGGATATCCGAGACCGAGGCGCTGACGGGGAGGAAATACCGCACGTGCGCCGTGATTTCGGGAGGGCATCTGTCCTTAAAACCGTATTATATGCTGCCGCAGGACGGCGTTTACGATGTCATCATCGATACAGGGACGAGACAGTATGATACCCAAATCCATGTAGACAACAGAGTCCAGAAGATTTCATTCACCAGGCGGTGCCTGCTGGATGAAATCGATCATAATGAAATTGCCATCACCTGGAAGAGGCGGGTTGCGACATATTCCCGTTATCAGCTTGTGGCACAATAGGAGACGATGAAATGGTCATAACCAAACTGTTGGGAGAAGAGATTTATGAAGCGGAAAAGACTTTGAAGCCCATCCCGCCGATCACGGAAAGCCATCCAGGCATTACAGTGGATGAGGCCTATGAGACCCAGCTTCAGTATGTTGAAAGAAGGTTTGCCGACGGCACACGAGTCGCAGGCAAGAAGATCGGCCTCACGAGCAAAGCCATGCAGGAGATGCTCGGCGTCGACCGGCCGGACTACGGTCATATCCTTGAAGACATGATCTTCAGCGAGGACACACCGGTTGATGCAGGACGTTTCATCGCACCGAGGGTGGAGTTCGAGATCGCCTTCATATTGAAGCAGGACATCAACGGTGCAGACGTCACTGTAGAAAATGTGGCAGAAGCCATCGAATTCGCGGTGCCTGCGGCAGAAATCATCGACAGCCGCATCCGTGACTGGAAGATCAAGTTCGAAGATACCGTAGCGGACAACGGCTCATCCGCCGGAGCGGTACTCGGGAACACACGCGTGCCGCTTGCCGACATCGCCCTCCCATCGGTCAGGATGGAAGTCTTTAAGAACGGCGAGAAAATCAACGAAGGGCAAGGGTCCGCTGTACTTGGCAATCCACTCAAAGCCGTCGTCTGGCTGGCCGAAGCCCTCCATCAATACGGCATTTCACTGAAAGCCGGTGAAGTCATCCTCGCCGGAGCATTGACCAAGGCGGAGGATGTCAGAAGCGGAGATACATTCAAAGCCACCTTTGACGGCCTGGGTGAAGTGAAAGTTACGTTTTCGTAAGTGATAGGTAGTAAAATCCCACTTGGAAAAATCTCTCTACTTCGTATCAAGAATACTATTGAGATAGTTTTATAAGTGCTAAATGAGATGGTATAATAGTTGTACAATTAATGCAGTGAGCATGAGAGACACCAAAACCCCCCCAACCTATGTGCGTAGGCTGGGGGGGGTTTTTTTGGTGTGTTGGTGTCACCTGGTTAATTTTCGTTGCATTTGTTCAACCAATAAGCAAACAATGCAACAATCACACCAGTGATGATTGGTGAGATAGCGAGCTTAAATAATGCAGTGAACATGACTTCACCACCTTCCATGCTAAGCGCATAGAAGCCAACCAGATGACTTAAATCATTTTATTCTCCTTGTATAAGGATTCTTGTTTTTCTTTAGATACTATAACAGTAGATTGCTCATCAAAATTACTTGCTCTTATTTTTGGGGTAAATATAGTACAATGGAACCAAATTCCAAATTTATCGAATGATGGAACTAAATAGAGTGTACTTTTAATTATTCAAAACCATTTATTTAAGAATCAATGAAAATTTTTGAGGAATATAAATTTATTAAAAACAGAATCCTTAAATTTTCTATAATTTTAATAATGAATCTGTTAGGTGATTTTAAGTTGAAATCATAAGTTTACGAAATGATTAGAATAAAAAGGTGATAGTGTGAATGAATCAATCTTCGATTTTGAAATAAAGATGTTAAATAAAAATATTGAATTGCATTATATAAGTATAAAAGAAATTGATGAACCCTTTAAAAAATATCTTGATAAAATGTTTGTAAAAATTTGTGGAGGAAGTTCCAGTAAAAGAAATTTAAATGTAATGAAAGAAAGGGTAAGAAAATTTTACGAAAATAAGGACATAAAGACGAGAATCGGCGCAACTGCTGAATTTATATTACATTTATATCTCAATAAAATTGGATATAAACAGGAATGTATGTTTCTTAATATGGAAGAAAATTCAATAAAAAAAGGGTTTGACGGATTTTATTCGTTTCAAAATGAACCTTGGATTATGGAAAGTAAGTCTGGGATGGAAAGTACTACTAACAATAGTCATAAGAATAAAATCAAAGAAGCATATAATAGCTTAGAAAAACAAGTGACAGGCAGTTCTACTAATGATCCGTGGCAAAACGCATATAACCATGCCAATACCAAGTCTGTAAACACCGACGAAAGTATATTAGAATTAATCGAAAATCTATCTGATAATTATATGATAAATAAATTTGCTAAATTAGAAGATTTAAACCTTATACCATGTGGCACTATTTTTTTACAAGGAACTTGGAAGGATTATGATACTGAGGATTTAAAAAGAGTTTTAGAAAAAATGATAAAAAAATTTGATTATAATAACCTTTTAGTAATATGTATGACTAAGCTGTCTCTAGATTTATTTATGGACTACTTATATAAGGAGGGGTAGCAGTGGAAAAAAATATAAACAATGAAATTAGGAAGTTAATTAATAATAAAATGTTCTTTCAATCTATAAAAAAATTAGAATTAAATAAAAAGTTAACTGAAAAAGAAAGCTCATTCATATTAACTTGTGCTTTATTATTTACAAAAATTTATGAGCAGGATCAACGAAAAAAAATAATTGTAGAATTTGCCTACTATATATTTCTAAAATACTCTCTGATTTCAAAAGATTACAGACCACTAAATGATTTTTCTTTAAATTTTGGCTTCTACCCTATATCTAAGCTAATAAGGGAAAAAGAATTAATAGAAAACGTGTCTTTAAACGATATAATTTTAAATTACAGAATAGAGAAAGATTTCACATCAAATGGTTTTATTAATACAAGAGAACAAAAAGTAATTAGTGAGAACTTAATGAATGATACATCAAAGTATACAAGTTATGTTGCACCAACTTCCTATGGTAAAAGTGAGTTAATAGTAAATTATTTAAAAAAAGAATCGTCTAATTATGAAAAAATGGCAATCATTGTACCGACGAAATCTTTATTGGCCCAAACATTTAGAAATGTTAAAAAATCAAATCTCAAAAGAAAAATAATTACTCATGATGAGATGTATAATAATGATGAATCTTTTATAGCTATTCTCACGCAAGAAAGAGCGTTAAGGCTGCTTAATAGATATAGAGGTGATTTATTTTTTGATATTATCTATATAGATGAAGCGCATAACTTATTTAATAAAGAGGAACGTAGTTTATTAATAGCAAGATTAATAAGATTGAATTACAGGTATAACCATAAACAAAAATTAATATATTTATCTCCCCTCATTAACAATAGTGATCATCTTCAATTAGATTTTCAAGAAGATATTAATGAACAAAAAATTCACTTTAATATGAAGGAACCTGAGATATTTGAATTAAGAAGAGATAAAAAACTTTATAAATATAATCGTTTTCTAAATAAGTTTTTTTTCCAAAAAAAATTAGAATATGAAAAGTCCGATTATATAAACTATATCTTTGAAAATATGTCAGAAAAAAATATGATATATCATCGGAGTCCAAAAAAGATTGAACAAATTGCCAACACATTATTTACCCAATCAGATGAAAATCTAGAAGAAGAAAGAATTAATGAGGTAATTGAGGTGCTTCGTGAATATGTCCACCATGATTTCAATATGATTGATTATTTAAAAAAGGGAATTATATACTTACATGGAAAATTACCTACTTTAATTAAAGAATTTTTAGAGTATGAGTTTTCTAGAAACAAAAAAATTCAGTTTGTAGTAGCAAATAATGTAATATTAGAGGGGGTTAATTTGCCTATTTCTACATTATTTATACTCAATACTTTTCAATTATCTAAAAATCAATTAATGAACTTGATAGGTAGGGTAAACAGATTAGATAATATTTTCATTCATTCAAAGGATTTGCATAAATTGACTCCCCCTATACATTTTATAAATAGTGATTTAAATGCTAAGCGAATGAAAATGGAGAATCAAATAAAAAAATTAGGCGATAATACTCCTATTGATAAGCTTCTTAACCCTTTCTTGAAGAATTTTGATATAGAAAGTTTAAGTGGAAAAAATTTAGAGAAAATAAAAACTATTCTAAAAAATGAAGAGTACTTACTTAGTGATTCAGCTACGAAAAGTGACCAATTTTACTTAAAATTATTAGAAGAAGGACTAGAAAAAATATTAGATTTATCAAATGTGAAATTAGTTAATGGACTAAAAAGAAGAGTTGAGATTTATAAAGATGACAAAGAATTTTTTAGAAAAGATTTAATTGAAAAAGTATATTTAGTCTTTATTAGTGGAATTAAAGATGAGTATTTTATTGATTTTGAATTTAGAAGATTAAAAAACGAAGCTGCAAGAAATTATTATAAAATGTTTATTGTTGATCAGAAATTATCATTAAAAGAAAGGATTAATAAACAATTTAGATATTTCTACAGGATAAAATATGATAGCGATTCATCCGGGTTAATGTATATAGGACATGGATATGGAGAAGTTGAAAGACCCAACAATAATTATGAAGGTCAAAGTTACAAGGTTTATGTGAACCTAAAAGAAAAAACTGAAAAAGAAATCATTAATTTAGTAATAATAAAATTGAAAATGGAAGAGGACTTTATTAACTACAAAGTATTTAAGTTTATTAGATTTCTGTATGAATATAACTTAATAAATGATAATGATTATAATACTTTTGTTTACGGCACAAATGAAAAAAAGAAGATAGACTTGTTGAAAATGGGACTATCTTTAAATTTGGTTGACAAATTTGGAAAGGACGAGCAACTCAAGAATTTAAGTATCGACAGCTTTGGAAACTTAGTAACAAATGAGGAATTTGTAGCTTATAAAGAAAAATTAAGAGGTTTATATAAGTTTGAGACCAACAAATACTTCTTTGATAAATAGTAGAACAAGCGTCTTTGTAGTTATTTTAATGTCAATATAGACATAACTCATTCTAATAAATTCATGATTTCAAAAAGGATTTTAAATTTTTATTAGCATTCCATGTTTCTAAGGAAATTTCTGCTAAGAGGCTCCTTTTTTGCTATAAAATTAGGGAGTTTACTATATATTATACAAGTTATGCCTTAAAAAAATTAACAATACTAACTTAAAAAGTGTGATAACCTCTACGGATGTATTTAATAATCTTTTTAAATCGACTGATGGTAGAGAGCTAAAGAAAGATTGATTTTAAGAAATTATACTCACAATTGCTAAGCATCTTGTTTAGGATAGAACATGACAATTCTTGATAGTGATTTAGAAAAATATTCATTTTTGAGAAGCCTCTCTACCTCGCTTAACTATTACTTATCTTACTATCCAACTTAAACTGTTGCATTCTATTTTTACATTATTATACTTCTATGGATTTTAATCGTGGTCTTTCTTCATAATTAATTATAGGTTCATATTGAGGCGCATAGGTACTTACTTTACTTTCTATTCTTCACTGAAAATCTCTGAATGTCTTGAGGATATTTCAATCTTATATCAATTAAGATATCTTAATGATTTCAATCTTTTCAAGATTAACAAGATAATATTGAAAATTATATTTAATATTTATATGTGAAATAAGAGAGAAATTACAGGATGGCGTGATTGCTTCTAGCATTCGGGATTAAAAGAGTTATTGAATTACTGTAAGAGTCATTTAAATCAAAGGATTTAAGGATGTCTGTGCCATAGCTAGCAGACGAGTTAAATAATAAAGAAACCTTTTACGTATTGATTATAGATTGATTCTGAGGTCGAAGAAAATCTTGTAGTAGCTGAATTATTATATATATTTATATAAATGAAATCTGTTATTACAAATCACGCTCCAAGTAATATGAAGACTTCTCATTTGATCCAATAGATTTTTATACATTAGCATAATAAGTAAGTTTTAATTTTAAAATTATATAAAGGATTAGATAGAAATGATGAATTTCCAAGATAAAGTAAACTTTTTATGGACTATAGCTGAAATACTAAGAGGTCCATATAAACCAGAAGACTACGGTAAGGTGATTCTGCCAATGGCAGTATTGCGTCGGTTTGACAATGTTCTAGAAGATACAAAAGAGGAAGTTCTGGAAAGCTATCAGAAATTCAAGAACTTGCCTGAAGAAGCTCGAGACGAAATACTAAATAGAACATCAAAGCAACGTTTCAATAATACGAGCAACTATGACTTTCAGAAACTCTTGAATGATTCTGATAATATTGCAGAAAACTTCCGAGATTATATCAATGGCTTTTCAAAAACAGCAAGAGAGATCATCGAGTACTTTGATTTTGATAAGCATATTGAAAAGATGGATCGTAATGGCCTTTTGTATTTGACCGTAAAACGATTTGCAGAGGTTGATTTACATCCTGATAAAGTTACCAATCTTGAAATGGGTTATATTTTTGAAGAATTGATTCGTCGATATTCTGAACACGCTGAAGCCGGGGACCACTATACACCAAGGGAAGTCGTTAGATTGATGGTGGGTCTTATGTTCAATGAGGATGATGAGATTTTGACGAGGCCTGGTATTACCCAGACTCTTTATGATGGATGTGCGGGCACAGGGGGCATGGGTTCTATTGCACAGGAATATATGCAGGAAATGAATCCATCAGCAGAGTTGGAATTTTTTGCTCAAGAGTTTAATGAAGAGTCATTTGCGATGTGTAAGGCAGATATATTAATCAAAGGACAAAATGCACAGAACATTCGTTTTGGTAATACGTTAACAAGAGATGCTTTTCCGACGCAAAAATTTGATTATCTGATTTCAAATCCACCATATGGAGTCGAGTGGAAGCCTGCTGAGAAAGTTGTGAGGGAAGAACATGAGGATTTAGGAATGAATGGACGTTTCGGTGCTGGGTTGCCGCGGATTGGTGACGGCCAACTTCTATTCTTGCAGCATCTCGTATCGAAAATGAAGCCTGTAAGCGAGGATAATCCCCAAGGATCTCGTATGGCAATTATCATGAATGGCTCGCCACTATTCACAGGAGATGCTGGCAGTGGAGAAAGTGAGATACGCCGCTATGTAATTGAAAATGACCTGGTAGAAGGTATTATTGCAATGCCTAAAGACCTTTTCTACAACACTGGCATATCTACATATGTTTGGATTCTCACCAATAATAAAACCAAATGGCGCAAAGGAAAAATTCAGCTTGTTAATGCGGTTGAATACTACGAGAAGATGCGCAAAAGCTTAGGAGAAAAGCGTAACCAGATTTCTCAGTATCAAATCGATGAAATCATCCGTATATATGGAGAGTTTAAAGAGCAGGATAATGTGAAGATTTTTGATAACGAAGATTTTGGCTATCAAAAGATTGTTGTAGAGCGACCGCTGAAGCTTAACTTTATAGTAAACGATGAACGCATCGAGCGTCTCTACGAACAGAAGGCATTCCAGAACCTGGCAAAATCAAAGAAAAAAGGTGAAGTGGGTATTAAAGAACAAGAAGCCGGGGAAGAAATACAAAATACTATCATTAAAGTATTACAGCAGTTGAAAGAAGATAGGCTATATAAGAACCGAGAAATATTCACCGAAAAATTGAAAACTGCATTTGTAGAGGCTGGCATTGATATGAAAGCTTCATTATTAAAGGCGCTTCTCGCAGCACTTTCTGAGAAAGACGAGACGGCTGATGTCTGTGTGAAAAATAAAAAAGGGGATGTGGAAGCAGATCTTGATTTGCGTGACACAGAGAATGTCCCCCTCAAAGAGGACATTCGTGCTTATTTTGAACGTGAAGTGTTGCCACATGTACCAGATGCATGGATAGATGAAGAGAAAACAAAAATCGGCTATGAAATACCATTTACTAGACACTTCTATCAGTACCAGGAACTTCGTTCTTCCAGTGAAATCAAAGAGGAAATACAGGAGCTAGAAATGAGTATTTTAGATAAGTTGAAGAAGGTGATGATGTGAGAACTGAGAAAAAATATAGTAATTCTAATTGGAAGCGTTTAAAAATAGCTTGGTTATTTGAAGATATATCAAGTGGAACTACTCCTAGTTCTACGAATGAGGAATATTATAGAGATGGAGAAATCCCGTGGGTAAATACAGGAGATTTAACCGATGGGAAGTTATTTAGTGTAAGTAAAAAAATATCTAGAAAAGCAATTGCTGATTATCCTACTTTAAAAGTACACTCTAAAAATTCTTTAATTGTTGCTCTTTATGGAGCAACAATTGGAAAATTAGCTATTACTCAATTTGATGTGACAACAAATCAAGCTTGCTGCGTACTTAATAAACCAAAAAATGTTGATATTAATTTTGTATTCTATTGGTTTCTTGCCAACCGAGAGGGGATTATTCAGAGAGCTGTAGGAGGAGGACAAAAGAATATAAGTCAAGGGATCATTCGATCCTTGCGAATGGATGTACCAAATGCACCGTTGCAAAATAAAATAATAAGTTTCCTCGACCAAAAAACTTCAGAAATCGACGCTTTGATTACAGATAAAGAAAAACTTATTAGACTCCTCGAAGAAAAACGGCAAGCAATCATTACAGAAGCCGTTACAAAAGGCCTTGATCCGGACGTTAAAATGAAAGACTCCGGTGTGGAATGGATTGGTGAGATTCCGGAGCATTGGAAAATGAGAAAAGCAAAATACATTTTCAAACAAATAAATGAAAAAAATTATCCAGAAGAGAAACTTCTTTCTGTATTAAAAGGGAAAGGACTGTTACTCAGAAGTGAGTTAGAATTTAAAGCGGTCATGGCATTTAAAGGACTAGAAAACTTTAAATTGGTAAGAGAGGGCGATTTTGTTATCCATTTAAGAAGTTTTCAAAGTGGCTTTGAAATGTCTTCATTACAAGGGATTGTGAGCCCTGCGTATACTGTTTTTCGTGCTTCTATAGAATTAGATAACAATTATTTTAAGTATGTATTCTACTCACAGTATTTTATTGACTATATTGGTTCGACTACACAAAGTTTAAGAGATGGCAAACCTATAGCTTATGACGATTTTTCTTCATCATATTTAATGTTTCCTCCCGAAAAAGAGCAGAAGGAAATATCGGATTATTTAGCGAGTCTCTGTAAGGAGATGGATAAAGCAAAAGAATTAATACAAAAACAACTCTTAAAGCTCAAAGAATACCGACAAGCCCTTATTTATGAAGCCGTCACAGGAAAAATTGATGTTCAGGAGATGCTGAAAGAAACAGAGCAGGAGGAGGTATCGTCGTCGTGAGTATCGACAAGAGTGAAACAGGCTTTGAAGAGAATATAGAACGTGCGTTAATGGCATCCGGGTTTCAACAGCGCACCCTGAAGGGACCTGCACTTGCCAAGTTCCAAAAGTGGGCCATCGATCAGGAAGTCCTCTTCACATTTTTGGAAGCGACACAACCAAAGGCTTTGGAAAGGTTACAGAAAGTCTACAAAGACGACTACGAGTCCAAGATAATAGAACGTCTTGACAAAGAATTAAAGCGCCGTGGTATCATAGATTGCCTGCGCCATGGTATCAAAGATTATGGGGCCACACTCAAACTCGCCTATAATAAACCACCGACGGAGATGAACCAGACACTCGTTGAAAACTATGAAAATAATATTTTTACGGTGAGCCGGCAGGTGTATTATAGTAAGTCAAATCGGAACTCCATCGATATGATGATTTCTTTGAATGGGCTGCCACTGATTGTGATGGAGTTAAAAAACCAGCTGACCAACCAAACTGTGGAGCATTCCATCAGGCAGTTCAAAAAAGACCGGGATCCTAGAGAACCATTGTTTCGATTCAAGGAACGCGCGGCTGTTTTCTTTGCGGTGGATACCGATGAAGTATATATGACAACCCAACTTAATGGAGACAATACATTCTTCCTGCCGTTTAATAAAGGGAATAATGGTGGAAAAGGGAATCCACCTGTAGAAGAAGATTATCGCACATCCTATCTCTGGCAGGAAGTGCTGCAGCCGGATAGTCTTCTCGATATCCTATTTCGATTTTTATATGTCGAAAAAAAGAGTATACGGGACAGTAATGGAGACATTATTGATGAAAAAGAAGTGGTCATCTTCCCAAGATATCATCAATTGGATGCCGTGCGTAAGATTGAAGCCGACGTAAAAGTGCACCAGGCAGGAAGAAACTACTTGATTCAGCATTCTGCTGGCAGCGGGAAAACCAACAGTATTTCTTGGTTATCTCATCGTCTGGCAAAAACCCATGATGATGACGATAATCCTGTCTTTGACAGTATCATCGTCATCACAGACAGACGGGTACTCGATAAACAGCTCCAGAATGCGATTTATCAACTGGAGCACAAGGCCGGCATGGTAGAAAAGATAGATGAGGATTCAGACCAACTGGCGAAAGCCATCCGCAATAAGACAAAAATCATCGTGACAACCCTCCAAAAGTTTCCTTTTATCCTGGATAAAGTAGGGGAGTTCAACCGAGGCACATACGGCATCATCATAGATGAGGCGCACAGTTCGCAAGGTGGAAAAGCCTCCTCCGCTATGACAGCCCTGCTTTCCAACAAAACCTTGGAAGAAGCATACGAACAAAGCGCAATGGAGGAGGAAGCAGCAACAGATGCAGAGGAACGGATGATTGAAGCTATTGCGAAAAGCGGTGATCAGTCTAATATTTCCTTCTTCGCGTTCACTGCGACTCCCAAGCCGAAAACTGTGGAACGATTTGGTACTCAAAGACCGAATGGGACTTTCGAACCATTTCATCTCTATTCTATGCGACAGGCCATTGAAGAGGGATTCATTCATGATGTTCTGAGGAATTATGTAACGTATAAAACATTCTATAAGATTGAAAAGAGCATCTCAGAGGACCCGGAAGTGGCTAAAGGCAAAGCGAGCAAGCAGATAGCGCGTTTTGTGTCTCTCCATCCCCACAACATTGCCCAAAAAGCGGAAGTTATGGTTGAACACTTTAGAAACGTTACCCGCCATAAGATTAACGGTCGTGCAAAATCGATGGTAGTCACAAGCAGTCGACTCCACGCTGTGCGTTATAAACTCGCCTTTGATAAGTATTTGAAAACCAAAGGATACACGGATCTTCAGACACTTGTAGCATTCTCCGGTACTGTAGAAGATTTTGGAGAGTCCTATACTGAGGCGGATATGAATAAGATCAGTGAAAACGAATTGCCAGATAAGTTTCATTCAGATGACTATCAAGTACTGATTGTGGCAGAAAAATACCAGACAGGGTTTGATGAACCATTATTGCATACAATGTACGTTGATAAACCTTTGGATGGTATTAAAGCTGTACAAACTCTATCTCGTCTAAACCGGACATGTCGCGGAAAAGATGATACGTTTGTATTGGATTTCGTGAATAATCCGGAAACCATTCAAGCAGCTTTCCAGACCTATTATGAAGTGACAGGGCTTGGGGAAGCGACAGATCCGAACATCCTCTACGATTTGCAGAACGAACTGGATGCGATGCAGGTATATACAAACGAAGAAGTGGATACCATAGCCAACTTGGAATATAGTGAGCAGTCTGCAAAAAGTGCCCATTTCCAAGGAAAGCTAAATGCCACCTTGGATCCTGGGGTAGAGCGATACAAACAAGAGCTGGAAGATGAGGCGCAGGAACTCTTTAAAGCAGCAGCTGTAAAATTTGTCAGGACTTATGCATTTATTCTTCAGATTGGTCCATTCTCAGATTTGGATCTGCACAAGCGGTTCATTTACCTCAGTTCATTGCTGAAAAAGCTGCCAAAGAAATCAGGGGATCCTGTTTATATCTCTGATGATGTGGCCTTGGAATACTACCGTAATGAAAAAGCATTTGACGGCAGCATCTCTCTGGATTCTACGGGTGGTGAGAATCTCTATCCCACCCAGCATGGAGGAGCCGGCAGAGTGGAAGAAGAAAAAGAACGCCTATCTTCTATTATAGACCGTTTAAATGAGCGCTTTGGGACAGATTTTACAGAAGCGGATAAACTATCAAGAGATCAAATCATTGAAGATATGAAAGCCGACGAAGAACTCGTACAAAAAGCTCAGAGTAACACGAAAGACAACTTTAAATTCAGTTTCCAGCGCGTTTTTATGGATTTTGTAATCAATCGGATGCAAAGCAACGAGACCTTCTTTATGAAAATATTGGAGAATCCAGATTTCAAAAATTACTTGATGGAAGATGTGCTGGATGAAGTGTATACAGATTTAAGGAAGGCAGACTGATATTTCTTCTTTAATAGCAAACAGAAGGCGGTTAAATTAATAAAGAGGCTGGCAATGTCCCAGCCTCTTTATCATTTCATAAAAAGTATCATCTATGATTTATATTATATAAATCAAACTCATGCCTTATGCTCAAGCTATCCATATGACTGAACTTATTTAAATCGATAATATAAACTATGACTTTGCTATCATTTTTAAAGTAAATGAAATCGTTATATTATTGTAATCTTTAATTTTGCTTCTTCATGAAGCATGACCTCTTCAAACGTATTAAAGTCGCTTTCCTGGCTTGGGATGCCGAGACCATATTTAATCACTTTAACATTCGGATCTCTTACACTTGTTTCTTCAACACCACTTAATAGCGTTAATGTCTTTTCACCTTTTTTATTCAAGCTTTTCTGCAAAGGATAGATAAAGTATCCTTCAGCGGCTTCAAAGCGGTGTAAGTAGGCAACCAACTGCAAATAATCACGACCCCGTATATTATTAATCGGTTTATACTTGGCATCTGCAATTTTCCGATTGATACCGCTTCTACTTATAAAATCAGGGTAGATTAATCCATTAGCATCATTGAATAAGTAATGTCGACCAATGCCTTTGGTATTCTGCGGGTGTATATAGTGGTCTCCAATCAGGGTGTTGATATATTCCTCGAACAACCAGGCGCCATCAAAGAGGATTCCAAATACTTCATTGTTTGAATCTTTTTTAAAATAATTGGATTCTGCCCTCAATATCGCAATACATAATCTCTGTAATGCCTGATATTCAAAAAAGTACCCATGTCTAACTGGTTTACGAATATTTTGGTGAATTACCTTTGCTGCATGAATGGAGTTAAATTCCAACGAATTTTCTTCTATGATATGAACATTTTCTTTTGTAACATCATTCATGTAGAGCACTTTTCGCAGATCTTTTCTCCTCTTTATATACTCGATCGTATACCTGATCAAATGAATGACATGATTTTCATAACTGAATTCACGGGTATTATAAGCCACTTTGCCGAGAAAAGGGACATTCTCTTTCAACTGTCTTTTGAAATCAATGACGCCTTTCACGTTTGCTTCATTATGATGACGAACTTTATATTCCTTATACAGCCCTTTTTTCATGGCATTATTCAGGAATTTAGGGAAGAGGGGGATCAACAGCTCCAGAAAATCACTCTGGTGCTCCATATTCACTTCAGTGTTGATCACGTTCATATTCAACACTTTTTTCAACAAGTAATAGAAGAAATAGTCATTGCCTTCATCAAACCTTGAACCTATAAACAATCTTTCATTTTTATAACCAATCACTCCCATGACATTTGTTGTCCTGATTTCATCAGTATTTGCCATCATCACAAAATGTGAAGCATCCAGATCATCGGCCTCACTCACTTTGGGCGGAAACAAAAATAAGCTCGAGCTCTCCAAATCCTCAATATTTTTATTTGCGATTTTATTAAGAAAATCCTCACTGATGGTCACATCACGGGTCCTGGTTACTGTATTATCTTTAGTTTTCATAGTCATTCTCAGAAAGGCTCCCGTCATAAGCAGCTTTCAATCTTGAGAGTATACTCATTTCATCGAAGAACCCACGGACATACTCCTCCAATAATGGTTCCAGATAATCCTGCCATAATAAGTCGTAGTCATTGTTGATATCATTCAATTTCAGGAAGTAACTCGGACCAATATGGTAATGACTGTTCAGTCCTTCCACTTCGGATATCGCATTGTTCAATCTGAGCAGACGGCTGACGGCTTCTTCATAACTATCGACTTTATCTTCGAGCATAGCGAGCTGGCTCTCGGCAGTCACCTCTATGAATCTGAATCGGCGACGCATCGCAAAGTCAAAACTTTCAACACTGCGGTCTATATCGTTCATAGTGCCGATGATGTATACATTCTCCGGTATATAAAGGAATTTATTTTCATCATTGAAAGAAGAGTATTGCGTTCTGACTGCACCGCTTCGTCCACGGTAACCGGGATCAATTGCGAAGAACAATTCCCCAAAAATCTTGGAGATTTCCCCACGGTTGATTTCGTCGATGATGAAGACGAACTGATCTCCTGAACTTTGTCTGGATATTGCTTTTAAGATGAATTCCTTAAAAATACCGGGTATGATTTCATAGCGCATTTCGCCGGTTTCTTCATCAATGGTGGGTCTGAAACCTTCTACAAAGTCTGTATAATCATAGCTTGGATGGAATTGAATGAATTCGATATTACTTTTAAAGTTTTCATCCAATTCATCAAAGGAGGTGACCCTCCCGCTACTGGCAACCTCGGCTGCAATATTTCTTGCGAGGTATGTTTTTCCTGTGCCCGGCGCACCTCTCAAAATGATATTTTTTGAAGAGACGAGTTTACCCGCGTATCCAGAAAGCTCAATATCTTCTAAACTCACCTCATGAAGCGCTTCTGTTTCGCCCCTATCTTCATTAGGTTTTTGGGTGGAATGCCACGCCTGGAATGATAGTTCCGGGAAGGTGCTGTATTTATAGCGACTGCTTTTCAACGAAGCACGGGCAGCTTCAATTATAGATAAATACTCCTCGCCGGAAGGCATTTTAGTAATGTGCCCGAATTTGCTTACAAATTCTGATGCCATATTTTCGTCGCTTGAGATAAAGGCTCTATTCTTGGCGTCAAGGTTGATGAACGCTTCGGGCCGGATCCAATAAAGTCCCATAGTCAGGTTCCATCTCATCCCTTTTTGTCGAATAACAGTATCAAAATCTTCGACGAATTGCCCTTTGCTTTCTTCTGAATAACTCTTCTCATAATCCAGTGCAGAGTTGAAAACCGCCCATAAGTTGTCGATATCATATTCATCCCTGTCACCTTTAAAATAATAAAATGTTGCGGCCATATTGTTCACTACAGGAATTCCATCAAAAGATTCTGGAACCTCTGCATCAACGGAAAACTCTTCTTTAAATCCCTGGATAATTCTAATCCTGTTTTTATCTGTAATCCCTTTATTAAACAAGGCAAAAATGGTGAATGGATCAATATCGACTATATTTCGTTCCCTTTCGAGTGTCGGCAGTTTCATATTGATGGCTTTATAGGTCTCGATTACTTTCTCAATCAGTGCACCTCTGTCATTAAAGTAGGGACGCAGTTTATCAGCAAACTCCTGGTAAAAATGTACCCATGCAAACTGGTTCTCAGACTCTTGCTCCTGTTGTAAGGTTTCAAATTCCCGGAACTGTTCATCAGTGTAAAATTGGTTCTTCCAGTAGTCACGATATAGAAAAATGCTATAGTCCTGTTCTACATCATTTAAAGCAAATTCAATCAGATGACTATTTCTTGAATCACTTTTATAATCCAGCATCCATATCGCAAACCTGGAAGTGTAGAAGTACCATTCTTTCATAGTTGTTCGGTAGTCCCCGAACCAATCGACCTTGATTGTATGGCCGTCCTTAAGATTTTCTTTTATAATGCCCACTGCTTTAATCCTCATTACAGAGGCAGTCTTATTGTTTGGATTGAAAAATGGGAGGTTATTTTTTCGGGTATAAGATGCTTTAAGAATGATATAGTCGCCTTCACGCATTTGATCATAATAGGTTCGCATGGACTGATAGTGGTCGTCATCTTCATTTCCTTCCCATCCAAGCCGCCATTCATTGTTTTCCACAAACTCATTGGTATAATCTTTTCCATCGATAGTAGTTCCTACGAAGAAAAAGTTTTTATCTATATAGTTGCTCATTGGAATATTCCTCCTCTATACCACATTGCCGTTAAATTTATGATATCACATCAAAATTATCCCGGAATTATTTTAAGAGAAGGCTACGGTATGAGGCATATGGCGGGAGAAGTGCATTAAACGCTCCACTCGTAATACGCAGTCAATTTTCTCTTTTACTTCATGATTCATTGTCAGTCGTTCCTACGCAGTAGCAGCACATGATTATTGAAAATAATTCAGGGTAGAGAATAGGGAGCCGGGATTTCCGGTTCCTTATTTTTATGTAAAAAGGCAGTTGCCTTTCTAAAACCAGTCTCTCTGACAGACTGAGATACAGTTAGTATTTACTTCACGCATTTTCGTATGAATCACATGATTTTATGAAAATCTGAAAGGAGCCATTCTTAATGCAAAGAAGAGTCTTTATTTCACCGAAAAAATATATACAGGGTGCCGGGGTTCTCGCCCAACTTGGAGAAGAAGTCGAGAAAATCGGAAAAGCACCGCTTATTTTATCCGACGAAACTGTGTGGGGTATCACAGGAGATGCTGTAGAGGAGAGTTTTAAAGCTTCAAACATTTCTTATTCGTACGAAGAGTTTGGCGGAGAAGCGTCAGTCACAGAGATTGACCGCCTTACTGAAGTTGGAAAAGAAAATAATGCGGATGTAGTGATCGGACTCGGCGGCGGAAAAACAATCGACACGGCAAAAGCAGTCGGGGATAACCTGGACATCGCGGTTGTTGCTGCACCTACCACTGCCTCTACAGATGCACCGACAAGTGCGCTTTCGGTGATTTATTCAGATGAGGGTGTATTTGAAGGATATAAATTCTACAATAAAAACCCTGATCTGGTTTTAATCGATTCCAAAGTGGTTGTTGGTGCGCCTATATCCCTGCTGGCTTCCGGTATGGGGGACGCAATGGCGACACTGGTTGAAGCAAAAGCTTCACAAAAAAGAAATTCAGACACAATGGCTGGCGGAAAAGCAACGCTTACCGGAACAGCGATTGCTGAAAAAGCCGAAGAGGTTTTATTCACTCAAGGTATTGCCGCATATAAAGCAGCAAAAGAAGGGTTGGTCACACCGCAAGTGGAAGCCATCATTGAAACTAATACACTGTTGTCCGGCTTAGGTTTTGAAAACAGTGGACTAGCGGCGGCGCATGCCATTCATAACGGCTTTACCGCACTGGAAGGTGACATTCACGGCCTGACCCATGGGCAGAAGGTGGCATACGGCGTCCTGACTCAATTGGTGCTTGAAGGATACTCAGAAACGGAAATTCTACCTTATGTTGATTTCTTTAAAGCAATTGAGCTGCCGACAACATTGGAAGACCTCCATTTGGAAGAGGCATCTTATGAGGATTTAATTGAGATTGGTAAGTTGGCCACTGCAGAAGGTGAGACCTCCCACAACATGGATCCGGAACTTACACCTGAACAGATTGCAGATGCAATCTTGGCAGTTAATGCAATGACCACTGCTTAATAGTTAATCAACTGCCGTTAATATGGCTTATCAAACTCTCATTCCATTGATTTGGAATGGGAGTTTTTTGGTGTATCCGTTCAGTCATTTAGTTAATTATTTCTTTCGCGGAGCTGAGAAGCTATATACTTGGCAGACTAAATTTTGACCATTCACTTGAACTAAAGAATAGTAGAGATCTTTATGTTTTGAGCATGATAAAGACAGTTATTTCACATGACAAACCTTACTTACATCCCAAACCTTTCTAAGGGTGAATCGGTTTTCTTTATTAAAAATTTATAAATAGCTTTGTGAATATATAAGTATTTTCTTGCTTAAAAACAAGGTTCTGCTCTATAATAAAGAGCATTGATAAAGCTTGTTAATTAATTGTAAAGAATTTGAGACTGTAATTGACAAGATTGAAATGATCAATACAGGGTCCATAAAAGGGATTACACCTCAATGAAGTGGAGGAAGTGACTGTCCATATATTGATGATCAGTTGCTGTAATCTCTGTTATAAGTGTTTCAATTTCTCTTGCCGTCTGTCACCAAACCCTCCACGCCGATGTTTGAGGGTTTTTATTATATTCTACTCTATCTTAATCTGCTGAGAATAATCCGTATAAAACTTTAATAAGTTAAGATAAAAGATAGAGAATCAGGAAGTGGAAACATGTCAAAAATAAAAGAATTACTGAATAAACGTTATGGATACTTCATCTTATTTCTTTTTTTATTCTGGTTGAAAACGTACATAGCCTACTGGGTTGAATTCAGCCTGGGCGTATCAGGTGTAATGGAAAACATTATATTGTTCATCAACCCGATTGCCACCGGTGTTATAGTTTTATCCATTGCGCTGTTTTTTAAAAATCCCGGTTTAAGAAAATGGGTAATGTTTACATTGCTGCTGTTAATGACACTGTTATTATATGTGAACATTCTATATTACAGGGAGTTCGCTGATTTCCTAACGTTTAATATAGTATCCAGTACCAATAACGTGACGACTGCCTTATTTACTTCCACGTTTGAAATGATGAGGATCTGGGACTTGTTATACTGGGTCGATATCATGTTGTTTGGCTACTTGTTCTTCTATAAAAAGAAGGCGCTGCTCACTGAAGATCAGAAAACATATAAGAGGCGCACCAAGACTTTGGTCACATCACTCGGTGTCCTGCTTTTGGCAGGAAACCTGATACTGGCGGAAATTGACCGTCCTGAACTATTGACCCGGACTTTTGACCGGAATTACATTGTTAAATATTTAGGGCTGAATTTCTTTACCGGTTATGATGCTTTCCAGGCCTCGCAGAACAGTCAAATGCGCGTAAGCGCCGACGAGTCGGATTTAGCGAAGGTGTTCAACTTTGCATCGGAAAACCATGCAGCGCCGAACCCTGAATACTTCGGGGTGGCGGAAGACCGCAACGTCATCGTGATCGCATTGGAAAGTGTGCAGCAGTTTTTGATCGATTATGAATTGGAAGATGAATATGGGGAGAGGCATGAAGTCATGCCGTTTCTTTCGAGTATATATAACAATGAAGACTCATACAGCTTTGAGAACTTTTTCCACCAGACCGGTCAGGGCAAGTCATCAGACGCTGAAGTTTTAGGTGAGTTGTCATTATACGGCCTCCCGCAGGGCAGTGTGTTCCAGACACTGGGATCCACGAATACATTCCATTCAGCGCCGAATATTCTGGCACAGCAGGGGGATTACACCTCAGCTGCTTTCCACGGCAATGTCGGCTCCTTTTGGAACAGGACGGATACTTACCGGAGTTTCGGTTATGATTACTTCTTTGATGCCGAGTTTTATGACGTATCCGGAAACAGATCAATGGAATACGGCTTGAAAGATAAATTGTTTTTCCATGATTCAGTGGAGTATCTTGAACAGCTGCCGCAGCCGTTCTACTCGAAGTTCATCACTGTTTCCCATCACTTCCCTTATCCTTTGGATGAGGAAAATTCGGAATTTCCGGCTGCCCGGACAGACGATGACACAATCAATAATTATTTCGTTACAGCCCATTATGCCGACCAGGCGTTGGAAGAGTTTTTCAATTACTTGAAATCAAGCGGCCTATATGAGGACTCAATCATAGTCATGTATGGTGACCATTATGGCATTTCCGACATGAGAAACCCGACATTAGCGCCTTTGGTGGGTGAAGATTCGGATGAGTGGAATGATTACCATAATACTCAAATACAAAGAGTGCCGTTCATCATGCATGTTCCCGGCATTGGAAACGGTGAAGTGTTTGACACCTACAGCGGTCAGGTGGACATGCTTCCAACCTTGATGCATTTATTAGGCATAGAAACAGACGGCTACTTGTTTATGGGGCAGGATATTTTATCAGAAGAACATGATAATACCGTACCCTTGAGAAATGGACGTGTAATCACCCCGGAATATACTTTCCTTGAACAGGAAATCTATGATACAGAGACAGGGGAGCCGCTGCTGGACCAATTTACCGAAGAAGAGTTGGAAGAACTTTATCTCTTTAGAAACGAAGCGAGAGAAGAGTTAAATCATTCCAATGAAATTCTGATGAAAGATCTACTGCGTTTCTATAACCCTGAACCTCTGGATGAATTGAAAGAAATCGATTATTTATATCGTGATCAGTTGGATGTCCTCGAAGATCATCCAGGAAAAGAAACGAGCCTGATCGAACAACGTGATGGCGAATCAAGCAGGGATTTATATGAAACAGATGCCCCGGAGATGGAAGGGTTAGAAAGTAATACATCAGAAGAAGAGTCGAATTCAACTGACCAGCCGGAATGAATCAGTCGTTTAGATTATAATATAGAGTAAGAATATTAAATTTTAAAAGACAGGATATCCATGAGTTTGGATATCCTGCTTTTTGTTTTTTCAATAAAAAGTGGTATAATACAAGTATCAATCCACTATTGTTAACATGATTCACCAACCCCCATCCTATGGTCGTAGAATGGGGGTTTTGGTATATCGGTTCAGTTTTTAGTTATGAATTGAATTCAGAACCAATGGCTTTCACATAAAAACAAGGACCCGAATATTCGGGTCCTTGTTTTTATACAGCATTATCATTTCTCAATCCATCTTCACTACAAGCCTTGCCACGTCACCTTTATGCAGTCTGTCGAATCCTTCGTTGATATCTTCGAGTTTGAGGGTGTCTGATAGCAATGTATCGACAGGTAATCTTCCCTGCTTATAAAGCTCGATGAACCTCGGGATATCCCGGGTAGGGACACAGCTGCCGACGTAGGATCCTTTAACCGTCCTTTCTTCCGCAGTCAACGTCACCTGTGGGAATGAGAAGTTGTGCTTGGGATCGGGAAGGCCGGTGGTCACCGTCATACCGCCGCGTCTTGTGATTTTATAGGCCACTTCCATTGCAGGTACGACACCTGCAGTTTCAAAGGCATAATTGACGCCGCCGTTTGTCAGTTCTTTCACTTCTTCCAAAACCGTTTCATCGGATGAATCGAAAGTGTTTGTGGCCCCGAGTTTCTTCGCAAGGTCGAATTTATTCGGATTGATGTCGAGGGCAATGATCTTGCTTGCTCCGGCAAGCTTGGCGCCGAGTATTGCGTTCAGGCCGATGCCGCCGAGCCCGACGACTGCGACGGTGCTGCCTGGCTTCACCTGTGCGGTGTTGATGATGGCACCGATGCCGGTGATCACGGCACAACCGAAGATCGCGACTTTCTCAAAAGGTATATCCTTATCCACTTTGACGACCGAGTTGGCGGAGACGACGACATGGGTGGCGAATCCTGATACACCGACATGGTGATGGACATCCTTGCCGTCGGCATGGAGCCTCACACCGCCGTCGAGCAGTTCTCCTTTTTCGTTGGATTTGGCGCCTTTCTCACAAAGGGCAGGCCTGCCTTCACGGCAGGGGATGCAGTGTCCGCAGCTCGGTACGAACACGCAGACGACATGGTCACCTTCCTGCAGGTCTTTCACGTTGTCACCGACCTTAACGATCTCACCGGCCGCTTCATGCCCGAGCGCCATCGGTGTCGGGCGGGGTCTTGAGCCGTTGATGACGGACAAGTCCGAATGGCACAGGCCGATCGCACCGACTTTGATCATCACTTCATTGCTTTTTGGGTCATCCAGTTCAAGTGTCTCTATCTTTAAAGGCTTGCTTTCGGCATAAGGTGCAGGCAAGCCCATCTCATGTAAAACCGCAGCTTTAATCTCCATAATTGCCTCCTAGTGAATGTGAAGTTTATTCGTAATAGCCTTCGGTGGATTTCCGGAACCCTTCGAACTGTTCGCCGTCATGGCCAAACCATATATCCGCATTCTTCTCTTTTGCCATCTTCTTGATCTTCTCGACGGAGCGTGCCCAGCCGATGGAGTCATAGATGATGCCCGGCGGTTTCAAGGTCGGTTCCATGCTGTCTTTTGTATAAATGGCGTCAGATGCAAGGATGAGCGTGCCAAGTTCCTCTGATTTTATTTCAAGCCCGATCATGCCCCAGACATGTCCACTGCCGAAGTTCAGAACCCTGACACCCTCAACCAGTTCAAGGTCGTCCTCATACGGCTTGATCGTGCGCCAGCTCAACTCATTCTTAATCCAGGCATCGATGTCCGCCCATATATAGGCGCCTTCCTTCTGGTTCCTGGCATACATCTGCATCGTGCCATTCAATTCATCATCATGTACAATCACCAGTGCGTTCGTGAAATATTCAAGACATCCCGCGTGGTCGAGATGGAGGTGGGAGGCGACGACGTAGTCGACTTCTTTCGGATCGACGCCAATCTGTTCCAGCCTGTTGGGTAAGTAACATTCTTCAGTGGCAGAGTAGGGGAAAGCTTTCTGGATATTCGGGCCCCAGCGCCCTTCGTGGTCTTCGTTCGCCATACTTTCAGGGTTGCATGCGGTATCGAAAAGAATTTTTGCTTCAGGGTGATCGATGAACACAGTGTAGATCGGGAATTCAATCATCTCGTTCGGTGCATTGGGATTATCGATGGTGGCCTGGTTCGAGTTTGCGATCATCAAGTTCTTGTCCATACTGAGCGTTCCATTGTCCAACACGTAAATCTTCATCCGGCTTTTGTTCACATTTACCACTTACATCACCTCTTCATAAGAATACTTCCATTATATAAGAAAGCGCTTACATATTCAAAGTGAATGAAGCTTTTAAAAATGATTTTTATAAATTTCATGTAATTTAAAACATTTTTTCGAGAGACCTTAAGGAATATAAGAATGAATTATATCAACGCTCAGGAAAATTTAAGAATGAAAAAGAATTTGATTCTATGTAATTATTGTGTAGTAAAATAGTCGACATTAGATTTGAGTATTAAAACATTACTTCAAAAAATTATTTTATAGAAAAATCGGAATATTCATTGTATTGAGCTAAGTGTTATTTTATAATTTATTAATATATAGGAAATTAAGAGGAGGTCTGTAATTTTTTTACTTATATAATGGAAGCGCTTTTATACATTGGGGAATAAAACAAAGGAGGAGAAACATGTCTGATAAAAAAGAAAAGCAGTTCTCACGTCGCGATTTCTTAAAGACAACAGGTGCTGCAACAGGTGGAATTATCGGGGGTTCACTAATTGGAGGTTTCATAGGCAGCGGATGGGCAAGTAATGACAATGAAATAGTAGGCTCTTCAGAAGATACTAGCGGAGGAGATAATGCTTCTAGTAATGATAACTTTGCCGAAGCAAGGATGTTTTTCAGCAGGCAAGAAGATTTTGATGTTTTAGTTGCAGCGACAGAAACCATTTTTCCAGAAGATGATAACGGCCCAGGTGCAATAGCTTTAGGTGTACCATTCTTCATAGATAGACAACTTGCAGGGAATTGGGGAAGTAATGCACGAGATTATATGCAGGGGCCGTTTGCAGAAGGCGAAGACACTCAAGGATACCAATCGCCGTTAACCCGGGGTGAGATATTTCTTCAAGGCATTCGGAGAATTATTGATGAGAGTGTTGAAAGATTTGATCATGCGTTTGTAGAGTTAGGGGAAGACGCGAGAGTAGAGATTATAGCAGCATTTGAAGCTGGAGAAATTGAAATGCAAGGTGTCTCTTCCAGCCGCTTCTTCCAGTTATTGAAACAAGCGACTCTCGAAGGGGCATATTGTGATCCATTATACGGCGGTAATAAAAATATGGATGGCTGGAAGATGAAGGGTTATCCTGGCAGCGTCATGTCCTATTATAATGTGATTGACCAAGAAGAATTCGAAGAAATGGATCAAGTTGCTTTAAAGGATCATATGAACTCACATTAATAGATATTAACTATTGAAAGGGGAAATATTAAGCATGGTAGAAGTTTTAGATAAAGTGGATGTAGTGACTGTTGGTGTAGGATGGACCGGTGGAATAGTCGCTTCAGAATTAGCAAAAGCTGGCTATAACGTAGTGGGACTTGAAAGAGGGAGGCATCAAAAGCAAGAAGATTTTCTTCAGACAAAAGATGAACTGCGATTCGATTCAAGGTATGATTTATTGCAAAATCTATCCAAAGAAACGTTGACCTTCAGGAATAATCCGGATATGACCGCTTTGCCAATGAGAGAATACGGTGCTTTTCATTTAGGGACTGGTCTCGGAGGGGCAGGGGTCCACTGGAGTGGAGTCACATGGAGATTTTTACCTTACGATTTTGAAATTAGATCGCAGACAATTGATCGATACGGGGAAGAGAAGATTCCTGAAGATATGACTTTGCAAGATTGGGGAATTACATATGATGAGTTAGAACCTTATTATGATAAGTTTGAAAAAACTGCAGGCATTTCCGGTGAAGAAAACCCATTCGGTGGACCTCGCTCCAACCCATATCCGACTCCCCCAATGAAAGATACTGCGGCTCTAAGGTTATTTAGAGATACTACAGAAGAAATGGGCTACCAGCCATTTATGGCTCCTTCAGCGAATTTATCAGAGCAATATACTAATCCAGATGGACAAACAATCAATCAATGTCAGTTCTGCTCTTTTTGTTCCAGGTATGGATGTGATTTTGGAGCTAAATCAGATCCAATCAATACTGTAATCCCTACTGCAGAAGAAACAGGTAATTATGAATTGAGAACCTCAGCCAATGTAACAGAAATTATTCATGAAGATGGAGAAGTTACGGGTGTTCGATACGTAGATTTAAATACTGGGAGAGAGTATGAGCAGCCAGCAGAAACAGTGGCTTTAACGAGCTATGTACTTAATAATGTTCGTCTGTTGCTTCAATCAGGTTTAGGTCAGCCTTATGATCCTGAGGAAGAAACAGGTGTAATTGGTAAGAACTATTGCTACCAAGTTGAATTTAGCGGGCGAGCATTTTTTGATAAACAATATAATATGCACATGGGGGCAGGTGCATTGGGGATGGCCATTGATGATTTCAATGGAGATAACTTTGATCACAGTGATTTAGATTTCCTACATGGTGGATGGATTTCGCTTAGGCAGGGTGGACGTACACCTATAAGTTCCAATCCTGTACCTAGCGGGACTCCAGGATTTGGAAGAGAATTTAAAGAGCAATCTATATATAATTTTTATCGTATGTTATCAGTGGGTACTCAAGGCGCCTCATTACCAAACAGGTATAATTACTTGGATTTAGATCCAACATATACCGACGAATTTGGTAACCCATTACTGAGGATGACATTTGATTTTCATGAACAAGATAGGAATCTAGCAACTTTTTTAGCTGAAAGAATAGAAAATATACTTGAAGAGATGGGTGGACAGGATATTTCAGTTAATAAGGAGTTGGGTAATTTCGATGTAGAACCATACCAATCTACTCATAATACAGGAGGAGTCATCATAGGAGATGATCCAGAAACTTCAGCAGTGAATTCATACCTTCAAATGTGGGATCATGATAACTTATTTGTTATTGGAGCATCTGCATTCGCTCATAATGGTGGTTATAATCCGACTGGAACAGTTGGCGCCTTGGCATATAGAGCAACAGAAGGTATGATTGAATTCTTAGATAATGGGGGCGGGCAACTGGTGACTGCTAAAAATAAAAGCAAGTTAACTTAAGAAATAGATAGAATGTGTGGCCTTGCAATTAACTTAACCTATAGTGAGGTTGAAGTTCTACTATAATAACAATCATTTAATTATCTCATACATTAAAGCCCCCAATCTACTGCCATAGATAGGGGGTTTGGTGTTCCATGTTGAGCACTTTAGTTTGATACTTACATAATAGCACATTAATTTTGGTGTTAAAAGTAGACTATGCACTTGATAAATTGACTCTATAATACCTTTTAACAATTTATTTAACCAGCTTCTCCAACGCACTTGCTATCTTTATTTCCCAACCCAATACGATTAATTCCTCCTTGTACGTGGTAAAAAGATATATAAAACAAACTTTTTTAAAGGAGGCATGATTGATGGAAGTCAGAGACATCATGAGGACTGAAGTCGAGACATGCGGGCCTGAAATGACAATTGAGACAGTGGCATCGATGATGAAGGAATTTGATTTAGGCTCCATACCTGTACTTGGAGATGGTGAACTAAAAGGTATGATTACAGACAGGGATATTGTCATCCGCGGGATTGCTTCACATTTCCCTATGGATACGCCGATAGATTTGATCATGGCATCCGATGCGCCCCTGATGGGCACTCCAATTATGAGTGTTGAAGATGCAGCGGATATCATGGTAAAAAACCGGCTGCGCTGCCTGCCGATCGTGGAAGAGGGCAGGGTCGTCGGCATGCTCGTCCTCAGCGACGTGACGGTAGATGAAGACCAGGAAACATTCTAAGCAGCAGAAAATTGATCGGCATAACGAAGACCGGCGATTTGCCATTCGTGTGTTAAGGTGATCGTCCGTCTTTTTTAATGCAAAAATCTTATAAAAGTTGATGCAATAAAATTCTCCAAGTGTTATAATTAAGAAGTGACTGATTATCAGACTAAAAATATGGCCCCGTAGCTCAGGGGATAGAGCAATGGTTTCCTAAACCATGTGCCGCAGGTTCGATTCCTGCCGGGGCCGTTGACTTGCTTTTAATAGTAGAGACAGCTTCATACATAGATCAACCGCAACTGCACCCGTTAAGGTGCAGTTTTTTTGTGTTTGCTTTTCTTGGCTATGTAAAAAGAAAGACCCCCATTCCAATTGGAATAGGGGGCAAAGTCATTGATGCTGGTTCACCGGTAAGCCTTCTGTAATTTCCCTGTACAACGCTTCCGCTTCTTCCATGCCGTCCAAGCCGTACACATTCATCCGGCCGTCATTGAACAGGGTCATCTCGTAGCCGTCATAGTTGATGAACTTGACGAAGCGGTTCTCTTTGATGACTTCACCGTTCATTTCTGCATTGAATATGGAGTCATCAAACCTCAGCGTGAACACGCGGCCGCAGTTGGACTGGACGGGTCTGAAGGTTTCCTTCTCCAGATGTTCGTACTTGTGCTGGCCGCAGACGATGCAGTCGTCGTCTTTTAATGCATTGATGTTCATTGTCTTATAATTCATGCCGAATGTGTCGACGGTGATGAGTTTCCTGGAGAAGCCCTCGCCGGATAAAAAGCGGATGACTTCTGAGACTTCGAGGCCCGCCGTCTGTGTGGTGACGGGCGGCAGGACGCCGTTGATCTCACAGCTTTCCCCCGTTGCGGGCATGGTGGCCATCAGGCATTTCAGGCAGGGGCCTTCGTAATCTATCGCGTAGACGCTGCCTTTGCTTCCAACGGCTGCGCCATATACCCACGGGATGTCGAGCTTATGGCATGCTTCATTGACCAGGAACCTTATTTCAAAATGGTCCATGGCATCGATGACGATGTCGGGCTGATGTTCCTGCAGGATGCCGACTATATTTTGAGAGTTTAGCTCTGTGTTGAGGGTCTTTATTTCAACATCATTGTTGATTTGCTGGAGCTTTTCCTTCAAAGCTTCGACTTTCGGCTTCATCAGCCGGACATCTTCTTCGGTGTATAAGGTCTGGCGGTGCAGGTTGGTCAGCTCGACGATGTCCATGTCAATCACAATTAGTTTGCCGGCACCCATCCGCGTGAGGAGTTCGGCTGCATGGGTGCCGAGGGCGCCGGCGCCCATCACCATGATGGCGGTATTGCTTAGTTTTTCCTGGCCGGACTCGCCGAAACCGGCAAACCTGACCTGCCTGTCGTACCTCTCCATCACAGGAATCCGAGTCCTTCGGCCGGACTCGATGCCTGGGCGGTGTACCTCACCGGTATGCGGCCGGCTTCCTGGCTGAGCATGCCCGCTTCAATGCCGAGCTTCATCGCTTTTGCCATCTTGACCGGATCTTCTGCGCCCGAGACGGCGGTGTTCAGAAGGATGGCATCTGCACCGAGTTCCATGGCGTAACATGCATCTTTCGGCGAGCCGATTCCTGCATCGACGATGACGGGGATGTTGGCCTGCTCGATGATATACCTTAAATTGAGCGGGTTGTTGATGCCGCGCCCGGTCCCAATCGGGGAAGCAAGGGGCATGACGGCATGGACGCCGAGTTCTTCGAGCCTTCTTGCGAGCACGACGTCGTTCGAGATGTAAGGGCAGACCGTGTAGCCCTTATCAAGCAGAATCTCGCACGCTTCATATGTCGCGATCGGGTCGGGGAGGAGTGTCTTGTCGTCGCCGATCACTTCCACTTTAATCATGTCACATACGCCGGCATGGTTTGCGATCTCTGCGATGCGCACCGTCTCTTCGACGGTCTTTGCGCCTGCAGTGTTCGGGAAGGTGGTGAAATTTTTCAGATCGATGTTTGCGAGCGGGTTCGGCAGGTCTTTATCATATAAATTCATGCGCCTCACCGCGAAGGTGAGCACTTCCGTCTTTGATGCCTCAATCGCTTTTGTCTGCGTTTCCTCATCCGAAAACTTCCCTGTACCGAGGAACAGCCTTGAGTTGAATTCGAATTCTCCTATTTTAAGCATTTTATCCGCCTCCTACAAATTCCAGCAATTCAAGCCTGTCGTCACTTCTGACGACATGGCTGTCGAATGCCTCTTTTTTGATTAATGTTCCGTTATGTTCCACGACGATGCGGTCCGGGTCGATCTCCATCTGCTCAAGCAGCTGTGAGACGGTGAGTTCCTCGTCAAACGTGAATGTTTCATCATTGATGATGCATTGCATTTTTCCTCATCCTTTCAATAGTGAAATCGTTTAATATGGCAGGGCGCCTGCCGGTCTCGATCCATTCCGACATCAATATCCCGGTGGCGGGGGAGAGCAGTATGCCGTTGCGGTAGTGGCCGCTCACGACGAAGAGGCCGTTTTCCACTTCATCCATGACCGGTGTTTCTGTTGGTGTATACGGGCGGACGCCGGATGACTTCATCAATACGTCTGCGCTTTTCAGTCTCGGCATGTGCTTCAGTATTTCCATCCACAGCCATGTTTCGCCTTCCTTCGTCATGCCGGAAGAGAAGTCGCCAAATCTGCTGGTCGCACCGACCAGGAAGCGGTGGTTCCGCTTCGGTATGATGTAGAAGCCGTTCGTCATGAAAAGCGTATCTTTAAGTCTCACTTCCGGCTGCTCCAGCAGCATGACCTCACCCTTGACACCCGTCGCGTTTGACTCGATCCGGAAGGGTGCGAGCAGATTTTGCGACCATGCGCCTGCGGTGACGGCCACTTTTGAAGCATGGATATCCCCGGTTGAAGTTTTAATCCGGTAATCCTGTCCTTCCCGGTGGATGGCGATGACTTCGGTGCGGCTGATGCGCGTCACCCCGTGATGGAGCGCTGAAGCGGTCAGCGCCTTCGTGTACTTGTTCGCATTCACCTGGCCGTCATCCGGGATATGCATCGCAAAGTGTTCACCCGGAGTGATGAACTGGTTGCCGAGGTTCAGGATTTCTTTTTCACTTAATGCTTTCACGTTGTCATTATGGGCGTTTAAAAATTGGAACTGCCTGTCGAGCGCTGCCTCTGATTCTTTAGAGTCCGCCATCTTGATCAGTCCGGTCTCCATATACTCGATATCGATGCCCGTCGTCTCCAAAAGTTCCGTGCTGAGCGGCTCAAAGTACCTCCTCGACGCTTTCGCCAGGCGGAATAAAGGACTGTCGTTCGAAAACTCGTTCTGTGCACCGAGCATGCCGCCGGCCTTCCAAGAAGCGTGCATCCCCGGCGCGTCGCGGTCGACGACCGCAACTTTCAACCCCTTTTTGGCGAGCGCATTGGCGATGGATAACCCCATCACCCCTGCACCCACGGTCACTACATCAAATTTGATAATTCCCATCCCTTTCTGAGTGCTTTTATTTCGGAAGGTGCTGCATCCATGAAATATGAAATCGCGGCGATGCCGTCAAATCCCCCCGGCAGCTGATGGATCGTCCGCTCATTGATGCCGCCGAGTGCGATCACCGGGATATCAGATGACAGCGCCTGGTTGATCTCCCGCTCCGTGCGGGGCGGGCGGGCTGGTTTTGAAGCGGTTTCAAATATATGGCCGAAGAGGACAAAGTCAAGGCCGTTTACCTCCGCCGCTTCAACCGTCCGGGCGGAGTGCGTGGACATGCTGACGGTGATTTCAGGATGCTTTTGTTTATATCTGAAGGCATCTGCATCATTCTCCCTGAAATGAATACCGTTCAAGTCAAAGCGCTCTAGCAGTGCCATGTCACTGTGGATGAGAAGTTTATTCTTCGGGAAGCCGGCCTCGAGCAGTGATGTTAAAAAATCAGCAGTCTCCCGTTGCGGCATGGGCGTCCGGATCATCAGATGATCAATGAAGGGCGAGACGGCTGTAAAATGACGGATATCTCCTGGGTCGGGTGTCCTGTATGGTGTGATTACGATGAACATTGATCCACCTCCATAAAAAAATGCGCCGTTTCCCTATAAGGAAAACAGCGCAATATATATTCATATACTTCGATTCGTTATCGTTACGCCACTTTCCTACGCCAGCATGATCTGGATCAGGTTCCGGAATCCCGAAGTCGCTACTTCGATCTCAGCCTTTTCTAAAAGGCACTTCCAGTGGTCTTTCTATTCGGTTGTGTGATGCATTGGTTTCATGATAACGCATATTTACACATATTACAAATCAGTGAGACGCAGTGGTTTATTTTCTCTAAAAAGTGGTATAATACAATTATCAAACAATGTTATGAGCATGAGTCACCAAACCCCCATTCTATGGTAGTAGGATGGGGTATTTTTATGTACCAGTCTTATACCCTCAAGCCCATTAAAATCTCCTTTCTATGGTAAACTATGATAATAAAATTGATATTAAATTTCAGGACCGGGTGATTGTTATGCCGTTGGATTATACAAATTCCATACCGCTTTACATACAATTGAAGGAGAAGATCGAGGAGAAGGTCATGGACGGGACTTACACGGGCAAAGTGCCGAGTGAGCGCGAGTTCATGGATGAATATTATATCAGCCGGAGCACAGTGCGGCAGGCGATTGATGCGCTTGTGCGTGAAGGGACACTCGTGAAGAAGCCCGGGAAGGGGACGTTCGTTGCGGTACGGCCGATCAACGACTGGCTCGGAAATTTGAGCAGCACGACCGAGACGATCGAGAATATGGGCATGAATCCGGGTGCGAAACTGATTAAGGTGCGCACGATTGTCCTGCCGGTATATCTTCAGAAAATCACCGGTTTGAATGAAGCGGTCCATATCAAACGTGTGCGCTATGCCGACAGCATCCCGATTGGTGTCGAAAACAACTATTATCCTGTGGCGCTCGGTGAAAAGATCAAACAGCATGATTTGAATAAAGTGACGCTGTATGACCTGCTCGAACAGGAGCTCGGTATCATGTCGATTGAAGCGGAGCAGACCATCAAATCGGAGAAGGTCAAAAAAGGGGATGCCAACCTGTTGAAAGTGGCCCCGGACACAAGCATGCTCATCGCGGAGAGGAGGCTCGTCGACCACAACGGCGACTTCATCGAATACGAACGCGCCGCCTACAGGGCGGACATGTACGCCTTCAACATCAAGCTCTCCAGGAAGAAATGAATGGATGCCGCCGTCAATCCCGACGGCGGTGTTTTTATTCCAACTGGTACGGACGTCCTGACCATATTGCCATTTATATGCATCCTTCATTAATATGGACAATGTAATTAAAAGATGACTGAGAATTTAAAATACTCAAAAGTCCATTGGAGGGAATCATTTTATGACATTCATGATCGCATTTGGGCTCGCGAGCGTCATGCTCGCCGTCGGGCTCATCATACGTTCGAAAGTCGGCTTCATCCGGCGCATGCTTGTGCCGACCAGCGTCATCGCCGGCATCATCGGATTTTTCGTCATGAACAGCGGGATGGTCACTGCAGTGGATGCAGGGATGTATATTCAAATTGTGACATTGCTCTTTACGGTGACATTCATCTCGATCGGGCTGACGAGCAATCCGAAGTCCAAATCCACGGCATCAAGCGGCCGGGACGTCGCAAAAGGTTCACTTGGTATGGGCTTCACGTGGAATATACTCTATGCCCTGACACCGTTCGTCGCAGTGGTGATACTGCTCGCAATCGGCGGCATCTTCGGGATGGATGCCGTGTACGGGCTGCTTATACCGTTCGCATTCACGCAGGGTCCGGGCCAGGCGGCGACATACGGTGCCATTATGGAAAACGAATACGGTATCATGGACGCGGCGACCGTCGGTGTGACATTCGCGGCCCTGGGCTTCGTGCTCTGCTTCCTCATCGGTGTGCCGCTCGCAAGGTACGGGATCAAGAGGGGCCTTGCCAAAAGCATGGCTTCAAGGAAAATAGAGAAGCCGGTTGAGCGCGGTTATTATAATAAAGATGAAGAACGTGAATCCCTTGGGGACGAAACGATGTACAGCGGCAACATCGATACGATGAGTTTCCATTTCGCCATCATCGGCATCTGTTTCCTGCTTGCGATCGGGCTGGCGGAACTCGCATCAATGATTCCGGGCATCGGCCCGACGATCAGCGGGATGCTGTTCATCTACGGTATGATCGCCGGTTATCTTGTGAAATATGTGATGCGGAAACTCAGCATTGAACATTTCCTCGATAATAAATTCCAGTCGAAAATCACGGGCTGGTCGACGGACTATCTGATCGTCGCCTCATTCATGAGTGTGACATTCAGCGTCATCGGCAACTGGATTGTGCCGATACTCATCATTTCGGTCATCGTCACGCTGATCAGCCTGGCAATCTGCCTGTACTTTGGCCAGCGATACGGCGGCAAGAATGATTATGAGCGAACCATCGGGATTTACGGCACTTCGACCGGGACGGTGCCGAGCGGCATCGCACTTGTGCGCATCGTCGATCCGTCACTCAGGACGTCCACTTCGGTGGAGCTCGGACTGATGAACATACCGATGATGATTTCAAACGTCACTTTCGCAACCATCATGCTGATCGCTTCAGGCGTCTTATCGATGCCGCTCGGGCTGCTGCTGCTTCTGGCACCGATACCGGCCTATCTGATTGTCATGAGGGTATTCAAAGTGTGGGGACCGAAGACGTACGATTTGAAAGAAGAGAGCACAGCGCACGTCGGGGACTTGGAAAGTGTCCCTTCAAAATAGTAAGGGGAGTGTCTGATCATGAAAAAATTATTTTACAACGGAGACATCATCACGATGGAAGGTGAAACGGAAACTGCAGAAGCGGTGCTGATCGAGGACGGTCTGATCCGGAGTGTAGTGGAAGACGGGATGGATGAGTACCTCAATGATCCTGCAGTTGAAAAGGTCGATCTCGGAGGCCGGACTTTATTGCCTGCCTTCATCGATCCGCACAGCCACCTTGCGATGATGGGACCGACGTCACTGCTTGCCGATCTTAAGGGGTGCCGGAACTTCACGGACATCCAGGACACTCTGACCGCCTACATCAAGGACAATGATATAGGGAAGGGTGAGAAGGTGGTCGGCTTCGGCTATGACCCGAATTTCATGGACGAACAGGCACATCCGACAAAAGACGTGCTGAACGCGGTGTCGACGGAGCACCCCATCATGATCACACATGCTTCAGGCCATATGGGTGCCGTGAATGATTATACGCTCGAGATGGCCGGGATTGATGAAGATACGCCGGATACGGAAGGCGGCCTGATTGGCCGTATCGAAGGCACGAGGGAGCCGAACGGTTACCTGGAGGAGACGCCTTTTATGAGCCTGAGGCGCAAAGTGTTCAGCGGCACCGGCGGGGATCCTGAGGAGGTGCTTGCCATCGGTGAGGCCGCCTATATCAAAAACGGCATCACCACGGTGCAGGACGGGGCGACATCGACTGAGACCATCGATCTTTTCAAGTCGTACTCCAATAAATTCAAGGTGGATGTTGTGATGTATCCGCTGGTGGCGGAAAATCCGGAAGACCTGGAAGCGAACCGGGAGATGGTCGGGAAGTACCATAACCGTGTGAAGATCGGCGGTTATAAGATGTTCCTCGACGGTTCACCGCAGGGCAAGACGGCCTGGATGACCGAGCCTTATGAAGGTGAAGGGGATTACAAGGGCTATCCCATCTATCATGATGACGAAGTGAAGAAATACGCGGAAACGGCGATCCGTGCGGGTGTGCAGTTACTCACCCACTGCAACGGTGATGCGGCGAGCGACCAACTTCTCAAAAGTTACGGTGCGGCCCTGGAAGCATCTGACGATCCAAATAAAAATGCTCTCAGGCCGGTGATGATCCACTGCCAGACCGCCCGGGACGATCAGCTCGACCAGATGGCGGAACTCGCAATGATCCCTTCCATCTTCGTCTCGCACACTTATTACTGGGGTGATGTGCATCTTAAAAACTTCGGGGAAAAGCGCGGCAGCCGGGTGAGCCCCGCGAGATCCGCCTTCGACCGGGGGCTCGCGGTGAACTTTCATCAGGATTCGCCGATCGTCGACCCCGACATGCTGCACACGATATGGTGCGCGGTCAACCGCATCACACGGAACGGTGCATCAATCGGGCCGGAGCAGCGGGTCTCCGTTTACGAGGCGCTGCAGGCGGTGACGATCAATGCGGCATACGCCTACTTCGAGGAGGACCGGAAAGGCAGCATCAAAGAGGGGAAGCTTGCCGATCTGGTGGTGCTCGATGCCAATCCTTTGAAAGTCCCGAAAGAAGAGATAAAAGACATCAAAGTACTCGAGACGATCAAAGAAGGGGAGACCATCTACAAGGCGGAGCACGCCTCCGTCAGATGATTAGGGAGAAATAAGGGGTATTGAAGATATACAGACATCTCGGTCAGAGGTGTCTTTTTTATTCCGGTAATTTATGTTAAAATGACTTCAAATATATGCGAGGAGGTTCTGAAGATGGGTATCCCAAGGATTTGGCAGGCTTTTTTGAATAAACCAACCGAATAAAATTCAAAAAAGTCTTGCTGACTATATTCCACGGGATCAGTGTGTCCATTTTCAGGACAGATGAAACGACATGGGAGATGGCAGAAGGCCGTCTCTTTTTTTGTGTCCAAAAATATAGTTTGCAGGCTCTAAGGGAGTGCAAATTATAATGGATGAAAAAACAGTAGAACTAAAAGAGGTCGAAGTCAATTTCGGCACGAAGGAATCATTGAAGATAGAAACGCTGTCGGCATATATGAATGAGCGCATCGCCATCATCGGCGCAAACGGATCGGGCAAGTCGACGCTCCTGAAGATGATTGCAGGCGAGTTTGAAGGTTACACGGGTGAAGTGGAAACCGCAGCAGAGTTCAATTATTTCGCGCAGATCGGGGAAGCCGGCGGAGTGGATGAAGGGTTCGATTTCGAACTGCTCAGCCGGCTGGATGTGCCGGATAATGAGGGTTTGAGCGGCGGTGAAGCGACGAAGCTGCGCCTCGCGCATATTTTATCGGGGTACAGACCGGGGCTGCTGCTGGATGAACCGACGACACATCTGGATGAGGCGGGCGTCTCACTTTTGATCGATGAACTCGAGTATTATTACGGCACATTGATATTCGTAAGCCATGACCGTCATTTCATCAACAGCCTTGCAGAAACGATATGGGAAGTCTCAGACGGCACAGTCAGGGAATACACGGGCAATTATGATGATTACGAAGCCCAAAAAGAACAGGAAAGGCTCGCCCGGGAACGTGAATATGACAATTTCATCAGTGAAAAGAAGCGGCTGGAAAACGCCGTGCAGAAGCAGATCGAGAAAGCGGAGAAGATGAAGGCGGTTAAGAAGAATAAGCAGGACATCAAACCGGACCGTCTGAGTTCAAGCAAACAGAAGGATACGGTGCAGAAGCAGGCCTTCAAAGCGGCAAAATCCATCGAATCGAGGCTCGGCCAGCTGGAGGAAGCGGCGCCTCCGCGGGCAGAGACCCATTTGAAATTCCCGATGCCTGAGTCACTTGAGATCCATAATAAATTTCCAATCATGGCACAGGACCTCACCGTCGTGCGCGGTGGCAGGATGCTCCTCGACCGGGTGAATTTCCAGTTCCCTCTGGGGAAGGTCATCGCGATCACCGGCAGGAACGGGGCCGGGAAGTCGAGCCTCCTAGAGGAGATCATGAACCGCAGCGAAGGGCTCGATATTTCCCCGAAGGTGAGGATCGAGACCTACAGGCAGATGGATTACAAGCTGTTCACGGATGAACCGGTCATCCGGCATCTGATGAAGCAGACCGACTTCAGCGAACCGGTCGTGAGAAGCATGCTCCAGAACCTCGGGTTCAGCCAGGATGAAGTGACAAAGCCGCTCCATGATTTGAGCGGCGGCGAAGCGACGCGGGTGTCTCTTGCCCTGATGTTCGTGAGGCCCTCGAACGTCCTTATACTCGACGAACCGACGAACTTCATCGACCTCGATACGATTGAAGCACTCGAGAAGTTCATTGATGCATATAAAGGCACCGTCATCGTCACTTCGCATGACAAGTATTTCATAGAGCGGGTGGCAGACCATATATATAAAATTGAAGACCATAAGCTTGTGAGTGTGTTATAATACACTTACTCATAGTGACGACCCCAAAACATGACCCATTCCGGAGACTGGAATGGGTTTTTTTATCCGAAATTTATAAAAGCGAAACGATCGGGAGTGATTATATGAAGGATGAAAATAAAAATTTGGACCCTGGGCCGTTCTTCCACGGGACGAAAGCAGCACTCGGGGTCGGGGATTTACTCGAGCCGGAATTCCGGTCGAATTACAAAAATCAGCCACTGAAGCACATCTACTTTACCGCGACACTGGATGCCGCAAAATGGGGTGCAGAACTTGCCGGTGGGGATGGAAGGGAGAGGATATATGTGGTGGAACCGACAGGCGAGTACGAGGATGATCCAAACCTTACGGATAAACGCTTCCCCGGGAATCCAACACGGTCCTACCGCTCCCTCGAGCCGCTCAAGATTACGGCTGAACTCGGCGCCTGGGAAAGGCATTCAGAAAAAGAAATCAACCGTATGCTTGAAAGCCTGGCCAAACTGAAAGCTGAAGGAAAAGATGTAATAATAGAATAGTGATTAAATTCACAAATTTGTAACTTCCGGGAAGCGCCTGCGCCGGATTTCAAGGGTGAAAATGTTATAATTAAGGTGTAAACAAACTTTAATTCAGGAGGCGTTTCAATGATTTCTCTGGAAAACAAATCAGCAATCATTACAGGAGCTGCGATGGGCATGGGGAAAGCGACGGCTTTGAAGTTCGGTAAAGCCGGAGCGAAAGTGGTCGTTGCAGACATGAATGAAGAGGAAGGCAACAAAGTCGTAGAGGAGATCAAATCAGACGGCGGCGAGGCGATTTTCGTCAAAGTCGATGTTTCCAATGAAGAGTCCGTAAAGCAGATGGTCCAGAAGACGGTGGAGGCGTTCGGCAAGCTCGATGTCGCCGTCAACAACGCAGCGATCACGCCGGACGACAAACCGATTGCGGACATGGACTTCGATTATTATGAGAAACTGATGTCGGTCGACTTGAACGGTGTCGCGCTCTGCCTGAAATATGAATTGAAACAGATGGAACAGGGCGGCACTCAAGGTTCCATCATCAACACTTCATCCGTGAGCGGCATCCGCCCGCAGCCGACGAACCCGGCGTATGTGGCGGCGAAGCACGGTGTCATCGGCCTGACCAAGCAGGCGGCGATGGATTACTCACCTAAAGGCATCCGCATCAACAGTGTGGCGCCAGGTGCCATCGATACGCCGATGCTCCGCGGTGCGCTCGACCAGTTCGGTTTCGACCCGGACGAGTATGCAAAACAGCTGAGCATGCTCGGGCGTTTTGCGGAAGCGGACGAAGTCGCAGAAGCTAACCTTTGGCTCGCATCCGACCACTCCTCATATGTCACGGGCACCGTGCTGAACGTGGACGGCGGCTACACTTCAATGTAAATCAGTATGGAATCAGGGCATCTGCCGCTTCGGCAGATGTCTTTTTTCATTCATGCCGCATTTATCATCCTTGGATGCTATAATTTAATGACAATGAATATAAGGAGGTGAGCGGATGGATCAGTGGTACAGGATAGATAATACAGGAAAGATTTTTCATGCGGTCTCAAGTGCAACCAACTCCTCGGTGTTCAGGGTGTCCATGATCATGAATGATACGGTGGAGCCCGAATGCCTGCAGGAGGCACTCGACATTGTCGCGGTGCGTTTTCCGACGCTCACCGTACGGGTGAGGAAGGGGCTGTTCTGGGACTTCATGGAGCATAATGATGAACAGCTGCTGGTGAAGCCTGAAACTGGCCATCCATGCTCACCGATAGACAGGAAGGAGAACAATGCCTACCTGATACGGGTCCTTTATTTCGAAAAGCGGATTTCCGTGGAAATCTTCCATTCGCTGACCGACGGCGGCGGGGCGGTGGAGTTCCTGAAGACGCTCGTCTACCAGTACCTCGTGCAGAGGGGTGAGGCGGTGGAGACGGATGGAGTGATCCTTGATCCGGAAGATGCGCCCGATCCTGAGGAGATGGAGGACAGTTTCGAGCGGTATGCCTCGTCCGATACAGCTTTGCGGCAGGTGGGACGGGCGGAGAAGGCTTACCAGATCAAAGGCACCGCCTTTGAGCCGCCGGGCATCCATGTCACGCACGGCGTGGTGGACGGCACGGCGCTGAATGCCTTCGCCAAAAGCCGGGGGACATCGCTGACCGGATTTTTGACGAGCGTGCTGATCCAGGCGATCCACGAGGAAAGGATGCGGCGGGATATGACGGACGGGACGGTCTCGATCGCACTGCCGATCAGCCTGCGCCGGCAGTTCCCTTCAGTGACGCTCAGGAACTTTTTCTCCGTTGCGAACATCGGGGTGCCGATGGACGGGTATATGCACCTTGAAGACATCATTAAAGAGGTGACCGGGCAGCTTATCAGTCATACCGATAAAAATGTGCTGCAGGCGGGGATCGACCGATTCGTCTCGCTGCAGGGCAAGTGGATCGTCCGGGCCCTGCCGGTGCTCGTGAAATATCCAATTATGCGGATCGGGTTCAACCAGTACGGGGAACGCTCGAAGACGATGACGTTTTCGAACCTCGGCAACATCCCGGTGCCGGATTCATTAAAACCCCATGTGGACAGGATGGAAGTCGTCTTATACCCGACGAGGAAAAGCCCGATCAATGCAGCCGTCGGCACGCTGAACGGCAGGCTTACGATCACTTTCGCCCGGTCGATTGAAGAAGCGGACATCATCCGGGCGTTCTTCAAATCACTTGCGGATATCACGGGCCTCGATGTCGAAGTATATTCGAATGAATGGGGGGATATGCGATGAACCAGTGCCCGAACTGTGATGTATGGACAAAAGACGGCCACTGCCCGCTGTGCCGGGAGGACCTGTCACAGGATAAAGGGGCCGCATGGTATCCATACTACGATCCTGAGCTCCATAAGAAGCGGACCAACATATCGAGGCTTGCGATTCTGCTCGGCATCCTTGCGGTGTTCATATGCCTGGCGATCAACATTATCGTCATCCCGCAGTTTCTGTGGGTGTTCTATGTGGCGATCGGGGTATTTTATGTCGTTGTCTCGCTGACGCATACGATTCTTTCAGCATCGCACATCGGCGGGAAGATCACCGCCCAGGTTGTGAGCCTCACCATCGTGCTGCTGGTGATCGATTTCCTGTCCGGGGATATGCAGTGGTCGGTGAATTACGCTGTCCCGTTCCTCATCGTTGCAGGCATACTCGTGATATCGATCATCATTTTGACGGTGCGCCTGAAGTGGACGGGCTACTTGAGCTTCCTGCTTATCATGATCGCACTCGGTTTCCTGCCGCTCGTATTTTTTCTGTCCGGCCTTGCGGACGTGCTATGGCCGAGCATCATCGCTGCAGTGTTCGCGGTGACGGTATTCACACTGCTTCTGCTGTTTGCCAACCGGTCGTTCATGACCCAGCTCGGAAGACGGTTCCATCTGTAACACCGTGCGTGATGCGTGCGGAATCGAAAGGACTGATTCAATGAAACGTGTTTTAAAGACGGCCGCCGTCATCGCGGGTGCAGGGGTTTTATATTATACGGCACGTGCCGGGCGGGCGGCGTTATTCGAAGAAAGAAGCATCGAAAGTAAAATCGTTGAGGACTTGATACGGGTGTTCAACTTCGACCTTGAAGACGTCGATGCGGAGATGCTTGCGAAAAACTTCAAGGAGAACAGGAAAGAACATAAAATCCGGGAGAACCTGATGCGCTCGGAAGTCGAATCATACTACGACAACGGGATGAAAGTGTACAGGATCATGCCCGAGGAGAAAGTGGCTACACGCCGCGTACTCTACCTGCACGGCGGCGGCTACATCCATCAGCCGTCCGCGTTCCACTGGCTGTTCATCGATCAGATGGTCCGGGAGACCGGACTTGAATTCATCGTGCCAATCTACCCGAAGACGCCGGAATACTCCTATGAGAGTGCTTATGATGCCGTCTCAGCGCTGTACGACAACCTGCTTGAAGAATGCAGCGATGAACTTATATTGTTCGGGGACTCCGCCGGCGGCGGGCTCGCAATCGGGTTCACCCAGTGGCTTGCGGAGGAAGGAAAGACCATGCCGGCAGGGCTCGTCATCATTTCCCCGTGGCTTGATATCACTTTGGAACATCCGGAGATGGACAAGTACGCAAAAATGGATCCGATGCTCCGGCCGGATCATTTGAAGATCATCGGCCGTATATGGGCGGGGAATACGGATCCGTCGTATTATAAAATCTCCCCGATCAACGGCCGGCTTGAGGGTCTTCCGAAGATATACTTATTTGTTGGTGAACGTGAGATCTGCCTGCCCGATTCCCGGGATTTTGCGAGGAAGCTTGAAGCGGCCGGGGCGCCGTATGAATACTATGAGTACCCGATGATGAACCACGTCTTCCCTCAGTATCCGATACGGGAAGGCGCGAGGGCGAGGCGGCAGATCAAAGAGATATTGGAGTCTTTGATATAAAATTTCAATTAAAATATTTATATTGAACTGTGCTTTTCCAGGCACAGTTTTTTTATTTGTAATAAATCATAGGTTGATTGTTGACAAATATGAATTACTGAATTATATTAATAATCAGATAATTAATTTACGAACACAGTTCGACATTATCGAACGATGAAGGATTGATATGTTAAGATTTAAATTTTTAACATATTTTTGAAAGCACTTTCAGACAGTGTTTGTAATTAGAGGAGGATGGCAGACTAAGGGGAATTAGATGTTTTTGAGGAATCGTTAAGGGGTTACTGTTGTTGATCAAACTGGGATATAACGATAAAAAAATTAATTAAATTATATGGGGGATTTTAAAATGACAGTTAAAACAACGAAAAGCAATTCTTTACAAAGTCTGATTGAAAGCAAGCCGAACCTGGTGGATCATTTTTATAACGACGCGCCGTCGTTGCATTTCGCTAAATCTGCAACAGGTGCTTATATACCGCCTGCATTTACAAACTGGCGTGAGGAACAGCAATCCTGGAGTAAAGCTGTGGCGCTGCTCCATCAGTCTCATCATATGCCTGAGCTTTTCGTGGAAGGGCCTGACGCTGAAAAATTCCTGATGAAATATACGGTAAATAAATTTAATAATTTTACGGAAGGTCGTGCTAAACAACTCGTCGCAGTGACGCCAAGCGGTTATTTAATCGGCGACTGCATAGCCCATAACCTTGATGATGATAAATATGAATTGATCAGTGGAATGCCTCTTCAAAACTGGCTGCTGTATAATGCCGAAAAGGGCGAGTTCGATGTGAAATTGACTCAGGACATGCCGTCACATTTAAGGAAAAGCGGTGAAAGAACATTTTGGAGATTCCAATTGGTCGGGCCTAATGCAGGACCATTATTCGAAGCTCTGATTGATGAGCCGTTAGAGGAAAAAATTAAGTTTTTCCGGACTAAAAGAGTCAAAATCAGAGGCTGCGATGTTCTGGTCCATAGACATGATATGACCGGTCATGAAGGTGTAGAGATCTCAGGGCCGTTCGAGGATGAAAAGACAGTCAGAGATGCAATCCTTGAAGTGGGTAAAGATTTCGGCCTGAAGCCGGTAGGCACCCAGGCTTACTTCACCACATCTTTTGCAAGCGGCTTCATGGCGCATCCAATGCCTGGCATCTATACTGATCCGGCCCTTGAAGACTACCGCAATTGGTTGAAAGAAGACGGCTGGGAAGCCCATAGCGAAATCGGAGGCAGTTATGTCACGGATAATATAGAAGATTATTATGTGACGCCTTTTGATCTGGGTTACGGTCATGTCATTGATTTTGAACGTGATTTCGTCGGGAAAGAAGCATTGCAAAATTTCCCTGAAGATAAGAAGCGTAAAAAAGTGTGTCTTGTCTGGAGCCGTGAAGATGTCAAAAAGATCTACGACTCACAACTGGGAACAGGAAAGCGCTATAAGGCACTGGAGCTGCCGGTGACGAATTTCGCATGGAACCAATATGATGAAGTCAAAAGTGAAGATGGGGCGTTTGCCGGGGTATCCTGCCACGCCGGATATGTAGATCCTGTAGGAGATTTCCAATCCATTGCAATGGTGAAGCCTGAGTTCAGTGAGCCCGGTACAGAACTTGTACTTACATGGGGAGAGATTAATGGCGGGTCCAGGAAACCTCAAGTTGAAAGTCACGAGCAGACTACAATCAAAGTGACTGTTGCACCGGAGTTTTACAGCACTAAAAGTCCTGGTATCAATAATGATTAATTCTGTTGCATATTCAAGCAGCTTGAGAGAAGAGGGGTCAGTTCTATGAAGAAAGTCGCTTCAAATGATCAGGAGAGAAGAATTTTAGCCGACTTACTGGATAATATCGGATATGAAGTCATGCCTTTCAAAAATGCTGTAGAAAAAGTGACTGCCGATGTACCGACAAGCATACCTTTGACTGTCACAGCAACCGGTGATAAGGGGCTTGAATCGACACTTGAAGTATCCATTTCCCTGCGTGAAAAAGGCTATAAAGTTGCACCGCATATACCTGCACGTCTCGTTACCGGTCCGGATGAGCTGGATCAGATCATCGAAAGACTGAGGGTTGCAGATATTGATCAGATATTCATCATTGCAGGAGATGCCAAAGAGCCTGCCGGGAAATTCAAAGATTCATTGGATATGCTGAAAGTGCTGAACGCAAAAAATCATCATTTCAAGAATATAGGGATAGGCGGATATCCGGAAGGACATGCACTTTTTGAGGATACTCAGATAGAAGATGCATTGAAGGCAAAGTCGCCCTATGCAGACAGGATTTTAACACAAATTTGTTTTTCGGCCGACACCTTCATTAAATGGAATAAAAATATTCAAAGTGATGGAGTAGAGCTGCCCGTCTACGCAGGAATGCCTGGTCCAATCAGCCGCCAAAAGCTGATTCGGATTTCGGCGGGCCTCGGTCTCGGCCAGTCAGCGAACTTTCTGAAGAAGCAGCAGAACATGTTTTGGAAATTCTTCACGCCCTCGGGATATAATGCCACGAATATCGTGAGAGGGCTGGTCAGGCAAATGACAAATACAACGACCACTTTTAAAGGATTCCATATTTTCACATTCAATGATTTCGAAAGCACTGAAAAATGGCGTAAGGAACTCTTGAAGCAAACTGGTCAACAGAGTTGGCGTTTACAGGAAAATTCCTAAAAGATGATTATGGGGGAAGATATGATGGCTGTTAATAATGAAGTGCATACTCTGGAAAAGATATGGAATTTGAGGACCAATCCTCATTTGAAACCGATGAAAGTAGATGTGAATATCAACGAAGAAGGGAAGTCTCCCGGTTATTATTTCCTGGGACCCCATGCATTGACGAAAGATGATTTAATCGGTCAAACTTCCGTGATGATCATGGATGATGAAGGGAATCCAGTCTGGTTTCACCCGGCCGATGAGTTCACACAGATCATGAATTTCAGAACCCAGACATATAAAGGGGAGCCGGTCCTCACCTTGTGGCAAGGGACCCTGGCCGAATCGGAAATCAGGCCGAAGCCTTTGCCTTATGGCGATCCCTTGCCTGGTGCAGTCTTTCAAATTTATAACCAGAACTATCAACTGATTAAAAATGTGAATGCCCAGAAAGGTTATGTGTCGGATTTCCATGAATTTCTGATCACTGAGAGAGGTACTGCAATCATTCTCGGATTAAAACAAATCCCGGCTGATCTCTCAAAATACGGTGGGCCGGAAAATGGTTATATTGATGACTATTCAGTACAGGAAATTGATATCGAAACGGGAGAATTGCTGTTCTTCTGGGACGCGCTGTCCCATATCAATCCGGCTGATTCTGTCGAGCCGGTTCCTGATAAAGATGATTATCTTCCAATTTGGGACCCATATCATTTGAATTCAATCGAAGAAGGACCGGATGGGACATTGCTGCTCAGCATGAAAACCATGAATGCGCTTTATAAAATCGACAAGGAGACGGGGCAAGTGATTTGGCAGATTGGTGGAAAAAACAGTGATTTCGAAGTGAGTTCCGACGCCGTTTTCTCCAATCAGCATGATGCACGTTTCATCTCTTCCGATACCATCAGTTTATTTGATAACAACAAAGGAGATCCTGAAAATGACCCGGATGGTATATCACGCGGCTTGATAATAAAGGTGGACGAAAAGAATAAGAAAGTGGAGGTCGACAGGACTTTTTACCACGATTCCCCTTTATATGTCGGACCGGAAGGCGGAATGAGCCATCAAAGTGACGGCAACTTCACGGTAGGATGGGGTTCCGGATTCCATATTTCAGAATTCGGCGGTCAGGGCAACAGCGTTTCGGACACAGATTCGAATATACTATTTGATGCAACGTTCCCCGGAGGTAACTTAACTTATAGAGCGTATAAGGATGAGTGGACCGGACTTCCGCTTGAATCGCCGAAAATCGCTGTGGAATTGGATGAGGAGAACGGCGCAGCCGTATATGTCTCCTGGAATGGCACCACTGAAACAGCCAAATGGCAGGTGGTTGGAGGAAAAGAGGCGTATTTGATGGAGGAAATCATCACTGTTGAAAAAGAAGGCTTCGAAACAGTGATCAATGTCCAAGATTCAGGACCGTATTTTCTTGTTAATGCTTTGGATGAGAATGGCAATATTTTAGGAAGCTCCTTAACCAAGCATGCTGAGTTCTTTTAAGTCACAATTCTTTTTTTAAATAACTAGGGGGATGGCAATGGAAAATGAACTGAAAAAATTTGATATTGCAGAACTGACACACATGGAACTTTATACACCTGATCTGGAGGGGACGGTCTGGTTTTTTAAAGACCTCCTCGGCTTGATCGAAACTTCCCGCGAAGGCAAGTCTGTTTATTTAAGGGGATATGAGGACACATATACATGTTCCCTCAAAGTAACGGAGAGAGACAAGCCGGGACTCGGACATTTAAGCTTCAGGGCAAGTTCCCCGGAAGCGTTGGAGCGGAGAGTCAAGGCACTGGAAAACTCAGATTATGGCAAAGGCTGGATTGATGGAGACGCAGGACATGGACCTGCGTATCAGTTTGTGACACCTGATAATCACTTGATGGAGATTTTGTGGGAAATAGATGAATTTGAAGCACCGGATAAAAATAAGACCATACTGAAAAACAGACCGCAGAAAAGACCTTTGCATGGTTATCCGGTAAAGAGGCTGGATCATGCGATGCTGATGTCTCATGATGTGGCCGGCAATAAAGAATTATTTATGGATCTGCTCGGATTTAAATTGAGTGAGCATATTGTGAAGGATGACGGTTCTGATCTGGGAATCTGGCTGAGGGTCACGAATACGGTCAATGAGCTTGTGTTCACTGAAGATGAAGCACCCAATTCAGAAGGGCTGGGGAGACTCAATCATTTTGCTTTCCTCTACGGCAGCACTCAAAACTTGTTTGAAGTTGCAGAAGTGCTGAAAGAACACGATCTTGAAATCGAAGCGGGACCATTTAAACACGGCATCAGCCAGACGACCAGTTTATATGTCTATGAGCCTGGAGGCAACAGAGTGGAACTGTACGGGGATCCGGGGTACCTGATCTTTAATCCTGACTGGAAGCCTGTGAAATGGACTCAAGAGGAAGTTCAGGATGCCATCATGTTTTACGGATCACCTTTACCTGAGTCGTTCTTCATTAACGGTACCCCTAATGTGTAACTGAAAAGACTGATAGACTATAAAATCTCTTTTCACGGTTTGATAAACTTAATATGGTAAATTTTATATAATGAATATCCATTGCCTGCTTTCGAGGGTATCATTGGAACCAGGCTATACTTGAATATATTTATAAAATTTAAAAATAATAAAGGAAGAGTTGGGATTTTATGTCTATCAAATCAGTACAAAGAGCGATGAACATTCTGGAATTGATTCAGAAGGAAGGGCCGGGCTTAAGTCTAGGGGAAATCAGCAAATCTCTTGATTTACCGAAAAGCACAGCTCATGGAATCATTAAGACGCTGCAAAGTCAGGATTTCATAAAACAGCATGCCAGAACTTCAGAGTATCACCTTGGAATTAAACTTTTTGAACTGGGCAATACACTGGCGGACTCGATGGATATCGTAAATCTTGGTCATCAGTATCTGGAGTATTTGGTTGAAGAGTATAATGAAACAGCCCATCTGGCCATCCTGAGCGATAAAGAAGTGGTATACGTGGATAAAAAAGAAGGGGAAGGTGCTCTTAGAATGTATTCGCAGCTTGGTAAAAGGGCACCTCTTTACTGCACGGGGGTTGGAAAAGCGATGCTTGCCCATCTTCCCGAAAAAGATATTGATAAAATTCTCTCAGAAATGGAAATGACTGCATTTACTCCCAATACCATAACTGATTCCGAGCAGCTGAAAGAACATCTTGAAGAAACCAAAACCCAGGGTTACTTATATGATGATGAAGAAATTGAAATTGGATTGAAAAGTGTGGCGGCACCGGTTTTCAACCATAAGAGCGAAGTCTTTGCCGCCATCAGTTGTGCGGGGCCTTCAAGCAGGTTTGGAGATGAACGCATCAAAGAAATAGGACTGACTTTGAAATCTTACGCTGAACAAATTTCCAAAAGTTTTGGGTACACCAAATAAACATTACAGGAAGTGATATAGATGCCGATTATTCATATGAATTTAGTGGAAGGCAGGGACGATGAGACTATAAGAAATTGTGTGCAAGAGGTCTCAAAAACAGTCTCTGAAACTCTTGATGCGCCACTGGAAAGTGTCAGGGTGATTGTAAATGAAGTGCCTAAAAATCGTTTTTCAGTCGGAGGAAAAATGAAGGATGAGAAATAAGGGGTTGGCATTATGCTGGACGAACGGCAAAAACATTTAGCTGCTCTTTTAAGGCAGTCAAAATATGACCGGAAAAGTATTTCTTCTTTAACTGCTGGCAGTATCGATTTGAGTATCGATTCAGCGTATCATATACAATTGGAAAATATAAAATATGAGATGAAGCAGGGCCGGGAGATCACTGGGAAGAAAATCGGATTGACTTCAAAAAAAGTGCAGGAGATGCTCGGGGTTGATGAACCTGACTATGGCCATCTTTTAGATGATATGGAGATTGATGATGGTGGGAGTATCTCATTCCGGCAGTTGCTGCAACCAAAAGTGGAGGGTGAATTGGCTTTCCGTTTAAAAGAAGATTTAAAGGGTCCGGGTGTTACCAGTATGGATGTTTTAAAAGCTACAGATCGCATTTTTCCATCCATTGAAGTTGTGGACAGCCGTATAAAGGACTGGAAAATCAGCTTGATTGATACAGTTGCCGATAATGCATCAGCAGGATATTTTGTGCTGGGGAAAACAGGCAGAAAGGTTACCGATGTGGATGTGAAAAAAGTGGAAATGGCACTTTATCGTAATGGGCAATTGCTCAATACGGGAGTGGGGACAGCCGCTCTTGGGAATCCTGCATATTGCGTGGCCTGGCTCGCCAATAAATTATCCAATTATAATATTCCGCTTAAAGCGGGAGAAGTCATCTTATCCGGCGCATTATCAGGCATGGTTGAAGTGAAGCCGGGAGACAAAGTAAGGGCTGAATTTTCTGAGCTTGGCGAAGTGGAAGTCAGTTTTACATATTAATTTTTATGGGAAAAACACTTTCTGAACCAGGCTGTGAAACATACTATCGAAAGGACGTCAGTGAAATGGATGAATCTATAATCAAAGAGCTTTCCCAGTATGTATTGACTGCAGAGGAAGAAAAAGAAGAGATTATAAAAATAACTGAAGCATTGCGGCCGGAACTTAATATTGACGAGGCATATATGGTTCAAGAGGAACTAATACGAAAAAAAATGGAAAAAGGACAGAAAGTCATTGGACCAAAGATGGGAATTACAAGCGAAGCAAAGATGAAACAAATGAATGTGGACAATCCGATATATGGATATGTATTTGATTACATGGTGACGGAAGATGGGGGAGCAGTTTCAGCTGGGAATTTTATTCATCCCAAAGTCGAACCGGAAATTGCCTTTATCCTGTCGGAAGACTTGCAGGGACCCGGAATCACGGTCGATGATGTCTTGGAGGCTACTGAATTCATACTGCCTGCTTTGGAAATTATAGACAGCCGTTATGAAAACTTCAATTTTACGTTGCCGGATGTCATTGCCGACAATACTTCAGCAGCGGGCGCAGTTTACGGTACCGATTTAACAAAGCCCGAAGATGTAGATCTGGACACAGTTGAGGTCACTTTAGTCATCAACGGGGAAGTTCAGGATGCGGGGACAGGAGCAGCAATACTCGGACATCCTGCAAATTCTATAGCAAGGCTTGCGAATATGCTGGGCGAGAAGGGGAGGAAAGTATCCGCGGGAGAACGAATTCTTGCAGGAGCTGTAACCCAGGCAATCCCAATTAAGCCCGGGGACCACGTCGTTGCAAAATATGGAGGCGAGATGGGCGAAGTCTCTTTTAAGGTCACGGACTGATAATCTTTCCCGTGATTTTGTGATTAATTATTAAGTGTCTGATAATAAGAACTGAAAGCGAATTCATAGTATTTTATCACGTTTAGCGAGAATCTTTCATCTGAACATAATCATTCGTTAAATCATCTGTTTAAGGGGAAGGGTGGACTTCATATAATGGGGAAAAATTCAAAAGAGAGTCCAAGAAAGAATTCATCACTGGCCGGGAATCAAATATGGAAGTGGGCAATCACGCTCCTGCTTCCGATGATTATTGCCTTGATACCAGTCACCGACATATTCACTTCCGATATAAAATGGTTTTTAGTGATCACTGTGATGGCAGTCGCCATTATGGCTACAGGGGTTATACCGTTGATTGCCATTTCTCTTGCTTTACCGATACTATATTTCATTTTGCTCGATATACCCACCTCACTTGCTTTATCACCTTGGACTGGACAGATACCGTGGCTTGTATTGGGGGGCTTTATCGTTACGATTGCAAGCCAAAAAACCGGTTTATTGAACCGTTTGGCCTACCACTCGATCTTATTATTTGGTGGTAATTTTAAAGGTATCATTTTTGGCTTACTTATAGTGGGGATTCTTCTCGCTGCAGTTATTGCCGACCCGAGTGCAAAGGCAATTTTACTAGGCACTTTGACCCTGGGTATTTGTACGGCGCTTAATTTGGAGTTGGGAAGTAAATCAGCTGCGGCACTGGGGGCCACTGTCATCGCCGTTACTTTGGGACCATCATTCTTATTTTCCCATGCTATAGGTAATATGGTGGTATTTGAAGTAGCTTCCGATGTAGGAGTGTCCCTCCCGCCGGCACCTGAGTATTTCACTCATATGTTGATACCTCAACTAATCTATATATTATTGACCGTTTTAGTGATTTTTATAGTGTTCAAGCCAGACGAAAAGATTGAATCTAAACAGTACTTTAAAGAACAATTAAAACAGTTGGGTCCAATGAGAATTAACGAAAAGAAATTGGTGGCAATAACTATTTTACTCATCTTCGCCATTCTAACCTCGGGGATTCATGGTATTGATGTGGGATGGCTTTTTGCCATTGCAGCAATCCTAATGTTCCTGCCGGGAATTGCTCTGGTGAAGGAAGAGGATTTGAGTAAGGTGAACTTTACGATTATATTTTTTGCAGTTGCATGCTTAAGCATAGGATTGGTATCCGTGGAGCTTGGGGTCGCGGGGCTCGCTCAATCACTCGCAAGTCCTTGGTTGAGAGGAGGGGGCCTAGAGGTCATTCCTGGTATATGGATGTTCGGTTTTCTGATAAACTTCCTTTTAACGCCTTTAGCAGGATGGACAGCATTCACAGCCCCTTTGGTTGAACTTGCTAGGGATCTTAACATTAATCCTTTGCCGGTACTATATTCGTATATTCAAGGATTGGAGCAGGTCCTGTTTCCATATGAATATGCAACTTTATTGATAATATTTGGCTTTGGTATGATGAGCATGGGTCAATTTATAAAATATAATCTTGTCCGGGCAGTGATCAGTGGTGTTGCGATTGCTGTTCTATTTATACCTTACTGGTATTTGATCGGTCTCCTGTAAATTGAAAAAACTCTGTGCTGATATTGGGGCGTTCCGATTTCAGCACAGAGTTTTTTATCGTCGATTATTATCCAGTATATAGTTTTCACTGAACGCATCCAGCTCATCGAGCGTCGTGATGTCATGTGGGAGCAGGGGCACATGGATTTTCCTCTGAGCCTTAAAAGTCTCCTCTATCTCCTCGAGGTACCGCTTCTCATGCGTCCGCCTCTGTTCAAGGAAAGTCCCATCCGCTTCATCCGGGAGGACTTTATTGACGATTATAGTTTTTACATGGAGGTGGTACTGATCGAGCAGATCGATCGCCTTCCGTGTCTCAAGTATCGGCAGCCTTTCAGGATTCAGTACGAATATGAAGCCCGTCTTATTCGATTCAAGCATAATCTCGCGTGCCTTTGAAAAGCGGTTCTGCCGCTCAAGCAGCACTTCGTAGATCGGATCTTCGATCGGCTCGCCGTCATTCAAGAGCTGGGTGTAGTTCTCGTTCGTCTTCCTGCGCTTTTTCAAGAGGCCTTCAATCCAGACGCCCATCAGTTCGGGCAGTGTCAACAGCCGGATCGTATGCCCGGTCGGCGCAGTGTCGAAGACGAGGTGGTCATATTCCTTCTCCTCTTCAAGGATGATGGAAATGAGCTTATCAAAGAGTGCCGACTCATCCGCCCCGGGTGAGGCTTTGGCGGTGTCGAGCTGCCGGTTGACCTCCTCGATCATGCTGGAGTGGACGGTTCCCTTGATGTTCTCCTTCACCTGATTGATGTACTTTGTCGTTTCACGCTCCGGATCGATCTCGAGGGCGTGCAGGTTTTCCGTGATCTTCTGAGTTTCCCCGCCGATCTTCATCGAAAATATGTCGCCGAGGTTGTGCGCCGGATCGGTCGAGATCAGTAGCGTCTTCTTATTTTCTTTTGCGAGTTTCCACGCGATGGCCGCGGCGGACGTGGATTTACCCACGCCACCTTTGCCGCCGACGAATATTATTTTATGATGCAGTGCGTCCATACGGCATCCTCCTTCAATTTGATCAACAGCAACGGATGCCCGTGAGTGGTGATTTGTCCATGCCCATCCTGAGGTGCCAGTCATGGAAATCCTCGATGATGTGCGGATAGAGCTCGAGTGTGTAATAGTAGACCGGATTCGGTATGCCGATCATTTCGGAGTAGAGTAGGAGCAGGAACATATCATCCTGATCCCTGAGCTCCCGCGCCACTTCCGTCCTGTGCGGCATCTCCAGCACTTCCTCATAATATTTGATGAGTTTTTTCACTTTATCGAGCATAATCATCACCTTCCTTCAAAGCTTTAATCCTTGTACTTCTCCAATTCGTGATCGAACTTGCCGCTCAGTGCCTGGATGGCCGTGACGATGATCCAGATCGCGAATACGAAAATGATGGCACCGAGCACAAAGAGCAGCATGTTCGAGCTGTCACCGTACCATGCCCATTCGAAGAACACCTGCACGAACATCGCATACAACGTCATGAACAGCAGGAAGATCATCGGAATCAGGGTGACCAGGTAATTCACACCTTTACGTTTCAGCCACACCGTGATCAGCAGTAAACTGATGCCCGCAAGGAGCTGGTTCGATGTACCGAACAGCGGCCAGATCAGATATCCGCCGGAACCGAATCCGCTCGGTCCTTCAGGTATGAGGACGAGTGCGGCGGTGGATAGTACCGCGACGGATGTCGCAACGTGTTTTTTAGTCAGTGCCGGCACCTTATACTCGGAGCCGATTTCCGCGATGATGTAGCGCATCAGGCGGACGGCGGTGTCGAGTGTGGTTGCGGCGAAGCTCACGACGATGATGGAGACGATCGTCGTCGCCACATGTGCCGGGATGCCGAGGCCGCCTGCAAGGATCGCTGCACCTTCGACGAAGTTGCCGAGCCCTCCGGCGTTCGCCGCTTCAAAGCTTGAGTAGACGGCTGAAAAGTCTGCCGTACTGCTGAACAGCGTTACGACCGCAATGATTGAAATGAGTGCAAGAACACCTTCACCGACGGCACCGAAGTAGCCGACGAAGCGTGCATCCGTCTCAAGGTTCAGCTGTTTGGATGACGTACCGGACGACACCAGACCGTGGAAGCCGGAAATGGCGCCGCACGCGACAGTGATGAACAGCAGCGGCAGCCATGATGTTTCGGCATCCGCGTTCGTCGCCGGCGCATTGATGGTCGGGTTCGTGAACAGGAGACCTGCATACAGTATGATCAATCCGACCGACAGCTGATGGGAGTTAATGAAGTCCCTCGGCTGAAGCAGTTTCCATACCGGAAGCGTCGAAGCGATGTAGACATAGATGAGCAGGATGCCGATCCAGATCATGAAGGCCGTGGAGACCGACCCGAGTCCGAACAGCCCTGCGCCTTCTTCACCGCCCATATATGAAACAAGGTCGATCTGCAGCCATGAAACCTCTGCAGTCAAGATTGCGGTTCCGTACATCACCGCAAGGGCGATCAGGGAGGGAATGAGCATTTTGACGTTGCGCTTATATGCCGCATATCCGATCCAGATCGCCAGCGGTATCTGGATGAAGACCGGCAGGACGCTCGCAGGGTATGTAATGAAGAGGTTTGCGATCACCCATGCAAATACGGCGTTGATCATCAATACAAGCGTCAGGATGATGAACAGGAATAAAATCTTCCCGCGTCTGCCGATGAACTTCTCGGCGATCGTCCCGATGGACTGGCCTTTATTCCGCACGGACAGTGCAAGCGTACCGAAGTCGTGCACACCCGCGGCAAAAACGGTGCCCAGGATGACCCAGAGGAATGCAGGCAGCCATCCCCAGTAGACGGCGATCGCAGGACCGAGTATCGGTGCAGCCCCCGCAACGGAAGTGAAGTGGTGGCCCCACAGGACGAATTTGTTCGTCGGGACGAAGTCCACACCGTCCTTGTACTTATGCGCCGGGGTGATGAAATCCGGATCCAGCCTGAAGATCCTTTCTGCGATGTACTTCGAGTAATAGCGGTAACCGAGTGCGAATACCGCAAGGCCGATGACGGCCACTAATATAGCATTCAATATGACTCCCCCTTATATTTGATATAAGAGTAAGCATATCGAATATTCTAATAATTGTAAATACAATTTTGAACGATTCTAATCTATGAATTCTGAGGTTGAGAAGATTTCCAAATGGAATCCTTTATATTGATCATATGAAATTATACGATGGATCATCCGGAATTTTATTAGAAGAAAGAGGGTTCATCATGCGCCCATGATGAACCCTCTTTTTCAGCTGTACATATTTAATTCCCTGCAGGTATTCGCTGGTGTCACGAGTACCTGTTAGACTTCCTGCAGGTATTCGTGAGTAATACGAGTGCCTGCTGGAGGTTATAAAACAGCTGCATCAATCATTCCAGTAGTTGAAGAGCGGGCCGTCCTCGCCGAAGACGGGGTCCGCTTCAGGCATCGGGACTTTTTTGATGTTATCTAGCACTTCGGGGCGTTCATCCGACTCCCCGTAGTTCACATCGAATTCCACACCGCCGGGGTAGGCGCCGTAGTTCTGGTAGTCGTCGCTCGATTCGATCATCTTATGGCCGTAGCCCGCCGGCAGTATGATGACGTCGCCTGCGCTGACGTCCACTTTTTCCCCAAGCTCGCCGCCGAGCTGGAGTGTTGCGGTGCCGGCATCCACGACGAGCACTTCGTGTGTATTGCTGTGGTAGTGGTGGAACGGGTGGACGGATCCGAGCCATTCGCCGGACCAGCCGTTTTCATGTAAAATCTTCACGGCATCATCCCTGGAATCGAGCGCCTCCCTATAAATCAGGAGCGGCAGCTTCCAGTGGTTCGGTATCCTGCCGTCATCCTCGACTTCAATCTGTATGATTTCCATTTCCTTTGCTTCCTTCATGATCATCATCCTTTGTATAGATTACTTATCATTAACCTGTTTGAAGGGCTTTTAATCATCCACCATGGCAGGCCGGACGGGGGAGTGATATACTTTCATGTATTCTGCAAATAAAATGATCATTCAAGAGGATGGTTCCATGACTGTACATATCAACAAAGGAAATGAAAATAAATACTGGATCGTCATCCTGCTCGGTGCACTCACGGCGATCGGTCCGATTTCGATGGACATGTATCTGCCGGCGCTGCCAATCGTCGCAGAAGATTTGGAGACGAGCGCCTCCCTCGTACAGCTGAGCCTGACGACTTGCCTGATCGGCCTGGCTTTGGGCCAGTTGATGTTCGGACCGCTCAGCGACATCAAGGGCCGCAAAAGGCCGCTTGTAATCAGTCTTCTGATCTACGCTGCCGCATCGGCCGCGCTCGCTTTCACGATAAGCATCGGGCTCTTCATCGCGCTCCGTTTCATCCAGGGGTTCACGGGGGCGGCCGGCATCGTCATCGCACGCGCCGCGGCACGGGACATCTACTCGGGTAAAAATCTGACGAAGGCATTCGCACTCCTCGCGCTCGTCAGCGGGGCGGCGCCGATACTCGCACCGATTTCAGGCGGGTTCGTATTGAACTTCGGTTCATGGCCGATCGTCTTCCTCATCATCGCAGGGATCGGTGTGCTGCTTATATTATCGGTCTTGTTTTTCTTCAATGAGACGCACCCGGTGGAGGAAAGATCGGAAGGGACGATTTTTGCGGTCGTGAAGACTTTTGGAGACTTATTGAAGGATAAAGTGTTCCTCGGCATCTCGTTCACACAGAGCCTCATCATGTCGGCGATGTTTGCATATATCGCAGGTTCACCGTTCGTCCTTCAGAATATTTACGATGTCTCGCCGCAGCAGTTTTCACTTATATTCGCACTGAACGGCCTCGGGATCATCATCGCGGCCCAGGTGTCCGGGAGGATTGCAGGAAAAGTGGAGGAGACGAAAATCATGGGTTCCGGGGTTTTATTGTCACTCGCCGGCAGCATACTGCTTGCGATCGTCGTCGCGCTCGGACTGCCGCTCATCTTCATCGTCACCGCGCTCTTCATGGTGGTCTCGAGTGTCGGGTTCGTCTCTCCGACGGCATTTTCGCTCGGTTTGAAGAACCAGAAGAAGTCCGTCGGCAGTGCGTCGGCATTTCTCGGACTGCTGCCATTCATCGGCGGGGCTGTCGCATCCCCGCTTGTCGGACTTGCGGGTGACGAAGCTGCATGGCCGCTCGCAGTAGTCATTGCCGTCTGCAGCATCTCCGCACTTGTCATATTCATGGTGCTCGTCCGCGGGAAGGCCGTGCAGGAGGCATAATTCAAAGAACACTGAAGCCATCACGGGTTTCGGTGTTCTTTATTTTTCAGGCATAAAAATTGAAGGGGAATTCCTTTCCTGTTATTATAATTACTATTGTGGATAAGTGTTATCCAGATTATAAAAACTTTGAGGAATGCGGTGAGTGTCATGCAGATGAAGACGGGTGTCGAACAGTCGGTATACGCGGTGCTCCTGCTCAATATGCTGCCGGAGCGTGCAGTGCTCGACAGCGAGGTCATCAGTGAACAGCTCGGCGCCTCGCCAACATATATGCAGAAACTGCTCAGGAAACTGGTCAGCGCGGATATCATAAAATCCGTCACCGGGGTGAAGGGCGGCTTCAAGCTCAATAAAGACCCGGAGGACATCAGGGTCTACGATATATATGTCGCGGTCGAAGGACAGCAGTCGCTCTACAGTTCAAGCGGCATATTGGACGGGATGCTTGAACTTGAGAAGACGGAGAGATGCTGCATCCTCGGTGAGTTGATGGAGGAAGCGGAAGCATCATGGAAAAGTGTGCTTAAGAGAGAAACCATCGCCTCACTCACCGAGGAGATCCAGTCGGAGCGCTTTGCCGGCAATACGGCGGAGCTGCAGAGCTGGATCAATGAGAAGATGGTTGTTTAATTCAAATGAAATCAGGTGGAAATATGACGCGGTTTGAGAACCATAAAGGATTCAAAAGGACTTTCAAGGAAAATAAAATGACGCTCGGCCTGATGTTCCCGCTGGAATCCTATACGGGGAGTTTCCCGGAGATGGATCCGGCAGAACAGATGCGGCTTGCCAAGATGGTGGAGGATTATGGTTTCGCATCACTGTTTGTCCGGGATGCACCGCTCTATGACCCGGACTTCGGGGATGTCGGCGGGCTGTACGACCCGTGGATGTTCTTAAGCTATGTCGCCGCGCACACGAAGGACATTGCGCTCGGCACGGGCAGCATTGTGACGACGCTTAGAAATCCACTGCATACGGCAAAGTCCGCAGCGACATTGGAAAAATTGTCGGACGGACGGCTTTTATTCGGTGCAGCAAGCGGTGACCGGCCAATCGAGTTCCCGGCCTTCAAGGTCGATGCTGAAGATAAGGGTGAGCTGTTCCGGGAATCCATCGAAGTGATGCGGCAGCTGTGGCGTGAGGCGTTCCCGGAGATACAGACGGAACGCGTGAACCTCACGAAAGGTGATGTCGTCCCGAAACCGGAAATGGCCGATATCCCAGTCTTCGGCACGGGATACAGCGGACAGACGCTGGAGTGGCTTGCCGCAAACACTGACGGATGGCTGTTCTACCCGCAGGATCTCGTCGGCCAGAAGAAACTCATCAACCAGTGGCGGGCGGCGGCGGGAAGCTTCAAACCGTTTGCGATGCCGCTTGCCCTCGATTTGTCCGAGCGGCCGGGGGAGACGGCAAAACCGCTCCCGGTCGGCTTCCGCGCGGGACGCCATTTCCTGATCGATTATCTGAACGCGTATCAGGATGCGGGCGTGAACCACGTGATGATTGCGCTGAAGCAGAACAGCCGTCCGGCTGAAGAAGTCATCCAGGAACTCGGGGAGTACGTCGTGCCTAAATTCCCGGCACACATTGAACCGAAATACAGCTTTTTAAATTTTAAATGAAATGAGGAAATAAAATGATTCAAGGATTGGACAGGATCAATGAACTTGCAAGGATACAGAAGACGGTAGGATTGACCGAGGAACAGAAAGAAGAGCAGAGGGTGCTCAGGGAAGATTACCTGAAGCAGATCAGGGGCCAGGTGCTGGATTCCTTCTCCGGCCTCACCGTCATCGACCCGCTCGGCAATGACGTCACCCCTGAAAAGCTGAAAAGGGAACAGGAACAGGGTAATATATAAAAGATGAAACCGCCCGGAACAAATTTTTGTTCCGGGCGGTTTTTGATTTGGTGTTTATTTTATATACTGCCTTGCACCTTTCAGAACACCGAGCACGCTGCCATTGGAGTTTTTCACTTTGGATGTCAGTGATTTGAAGGTGACGTGCTTTTCCTTACTGATGTGGTACAGGATGACGTCGTCATCATCCAGGTTTTTGCGTTCCGAGGCCGGGATTTCCGTGATGTCGTTGTCCTGGATATACCGGTTCAGCACACGGTAGGTCAGATCCTCATCACAGAGTATATGGTTGCGTTCCCAGTCCTCGATCGTTGTATTCGGTACGTCTTTCGGCGGTGCGATGACGTTCACGTTCTTCACCCCGAACTCTTCGCTCAGCACATTGAAGGCGAGGTTGTTGAAAGTGAACGAACGTGTGAGAAGGAGGCACTGGTCGAAGCGGGTCATGTCTTGGAACATGCGCTCGGATTCTGCGAGCAGGCTGCCGGAGATCTTCTCTATGCCGTATTCTTCAATATTGTACTTTCTGCTTGCCAGCACGTCGGAGATCGCGACGGGTATGTTATGCTCCTTCAGCTTCAGGGCGAGCTTGATCGAAAGCAGATGCTCGCCGAGAAGTATTACGCCCGGCGGCTTCCGGCTGGAAAGGTCGAGTGCCTTGCTCAGCGGCTTGAAGCTGAAGCCGTACACGACGACCGTGATGAACACGAGGGCGAAGGTGACCGGCACGATCATTTCCGCCATTTCGACGTTCATTTCAGTGAACAGCCCGCCGAAGAATCCCGCGACGGTCAGTGCGACGATGCCGCGTGGTGCGACGGCACCGACGAACAGCCGCTCCTGGATCGTGAGCTCCGTATTGACCGTCGACAGTAACACGGAAGCAGGGCGGACGATGAGTATCATGACCAGGCAGAACAGCAGCACTTCCCACGCGATGACGATTTGGAGCATATCCATCGTGAGGGATGAGGTGATCAGAATAAACACCGTCGATACGCTGATAAGTGACAGATCGTCGATGAAATGATCCGATTCCTTGAAGATCAGGTGCTGGTTTTTGAGCTGTGCCATGACGAAGCCGAAAATCGTGATGGCGAGTAATCCCGATTCATGAAGGATCGCGTCACTGATGCTGAATATCAGGATGATGAAAACGAACTGCATTGACGTCATCAAGTTCTGCGGCAATATGTCATTAATGAGCAGCGCCCTGAACAGCATGGCGCCGCCGTACCCGAGTGCGGCCGCGGCGGAGAAGCCGATGACATAATCCATCACGAGCCCCATCTGGAAGCCGTCCGCCGCAAACTGGAAGATGTAGAATGCGAGCAGGGCGAGCATCGGACCGACAGGGTCGAGGATGATGCTTTCCCATCTGAGTATCGAATCGACCGACCGCTTCACCTTCGCTTGCTTTAAGAGGGGCTGTATCACCGTCGGGCCGGTGACGATGAAAAGCCCGGCCAGGACGAGTGAGATGGAGAGCGGAAAACCGATGATGTAGTACATGGCGAGCGTGCCGAGCGCCCAGCCGATCAGTGCATTCAATGTGAGGATGCGCCGCATTGCGATTGAAATGCCCTTCAGTTCACGGGCATTCAGGTTGCTGCTGCCTTCGAACAGGATGATCGCGACCGCGAGCGAAATCACGGTGCCGAACAATTCACTGCCGAGCAGTTCTTCAGGGTTGGTCCAGCCGAACACCGGCCCGATCAACAGGCCGACGATAGACATGATGACGATCGCCGGGAACTTCAAAAGTCTCGCCGCCCACTGGCTGAGTATGCCGAGGCTGATGAAGATCGCGACGATCAGGAGAGTCGGCATGGTGAAATCCATAGCGCGCACCTCACTTCCATAAAGTCATTTATATAGAATCAAATTCGTATACTAAAGTCTTATCACGAAAAAAGCAAGGGGTGATTTACTCATCCCTTGCTTTGTTTTTTACTTCATATGATTTTCATGGAGCCACGCTACGGCTTCATCCCTGGTGTTGATTTCGCCGTTCAACACCGCGACTTCGAGCTCCAGGAGTATGCCCCTGAAGTGGGGACCGGGTTTCATGCCTTCCTGGATCAGATCCTCCCCGGTCAGAAAGACGGGCATATCGATGCGTCTCTTCAAATAAGATGTGATGATATCTTCATTTTCCATGTTTTCCTTCGCAATCATGAAAATGATCGCCTCGTCCTCATAGTGTTTCAGGAAGCGGTGGAACTCGCCGGGTTCCCTGATCTGTTCGACACCTTCCATATCGGAGAGGTTCCGGATGTCCTGGAGGAATTTATTGTTCCGTTTGGTCAGTGAGAATTGGCTCATCAGATACATCTTTTTGCTTGTGAAGAAGGGGATCGCGAAATAATTGAACCACCGCGGCTTAGTCCCGGCGGGCGGCTTATGGATCTCATAGAACATCTTGAGCTGGCCGGCGTGTATATAGCTCTGTTCGGCACTCCCGTCATCCACGCCGAACTGCTGCCAGAATGTAAGCTTGAAGAGCCTTTTGATCGTCCCGGGCGGATCTTCATCCTTGAACAGCCGCTTCATCTCCTCGACGATCCGGTGGGCGGATAAATCCCGCATCCTCGCCATCGAATTCAGTGCGAGGCTTTCGGTCTGCTTATCCATCAGGAAGTCGAAGCGGGTCTCGAATCGCACAGCCCTCAAAATCCGGGTCGGGTCGTCGATGAAACTCAGGTTATGCAGCACTTTGATCGTCTTGCTCCTGAGGTCGGCCTGGCCGTTGAACGGGTCGACGAGGTCGCCGAACACTTCCGGGTTCAAACACAGCGCCATCGAATTGATCGTGAAGTCCCTGCGGTACAGGTCTTCACTCAGCGTGGACAGTTCGACATCCGGGAGTGACGCCGGGCGCTCGTAATATTCGAGGCGCGCGGACGTCACATCGATGTAGAGCCCCGACGGGTGGATCCATGAGGCGGTGCCGAACGTTTCATGCATTTTGACGCTGCCGCCGTAATCGGTGCGGAGATGCTCGGCAAAGTCGATGCCGTTCCCTTCGACGACGATGTCGATATCATCATTAGGACGTTCGAGGAAGAGGTCGCGCACGATGCCGCCGATGAGGTATACCCGCATACCAGTGCGCTCCGCCGTCCTGCTGATGTCGGTGAGGAGGGAGTTCGTGCTTTCCGGCAGCTGCTTCTCCATCTCCTCTTTCAAGTTTTTAATGTCGGGCCGCCGGAGGTCCTCGCTCAGCTCCTGGTTATGCATCACTTCGATGATGTCGGTCCTTGTGACGATGCCGATCGGCTGACCGTCCTCCATGACGGGGAGGCGCCCGATGTTGTTGTCGATGATGAGCCGCTGCATCTCTTCAATCGTCGTCTCAGGTTTGATCGTCCTCGGGTTGCGGCTCATATACGCCTTGATCGGCGCATGGCCGAGGCCGTGGTGATTGGCCTTGTCGAGGTCGCGGCGGGTGATGATGCCGATCAGCCGGTCATCCTCGACGACGGGGTAGCCGGAATGCCCGTAACGGTACATGAGGTGGCCCGCTTCCCTGATCTTCGTATCCGGCGGCAGCATCTTCACGGGACTCGCCATGATGTCTTCGGCGGTGATGGCGGGTTTTAAAATCAGGTCGAGATGGCTGTTGACCTGCCCGAGCACTTCATCAAGCCCGCTTCTTTTGACCGTGGCAGATCCCGCCTGCGGATGCCCGCCGCCGTCGAATTTTTCAAGGAGCGGCAGCAGGTTCACACGGTTCGAATTGCACCGGCCGACGATGTGCACATGCTTCTCCATCTTGACGACCGTGAGCACCATGTCGGCCCCGCTGATGTCGAGAAGTTTATCCGCAATGGTCGCAAGCTCCCGCAGATAGACATCGATCTGATAGGCGCACACGAGAAATTTCAGCCCGTCCCTGTAATATGTCTTTGCATTGCGGAACAGCTGGTTCAGAAGGTCCTGCTGATCCGGTGTGAGCTTGTAGTCTGCAAAGCGCTGGATGATCTCGAGATTCATTTCATTCTTCATCAGGAAGCTTGCCGCCTGGAAATCCCTGTCCGTCGTATTCGGGAATGTGAAGGAGCCGGTGTCGGTGTAGATTCCGAGCCCGAACAGCGTCGCTTCGAATGACGAGATGGGGATTTTGCGCCGGATGATCTCTTCTATCAATAAAGTGACCGTCGCCCCGACCGGTTCAATCACCCTGCGGGCCGCCTTGACATCCTTCGAGCCCGGCGGGTGGTGATCGTACACCGTGATATCCAATTTTTCTGCATCGAGTTTCTTTGTATAATTGCCGAGCCTTGAGAGTGAGGCGGTATCCACAAGAATCAGGCTGGTCACTTCCTCCCATTTGACCAGGTGATCGTCGGTCATGTCGAAAGTGTCCCTGTAGATCGTCAGAAACTGCCTGACGGGCGCCGTCTGTTCATTCGGGATGACGACTTTCGCCTCGGGATGGAGCTTCTTCGCTGCGATCAGTGAAGCCAGGGCATCGAAATCGGTATTCACGTGGGACATGATTATTTGCACAATGATCATCCTTGCTTAAATTATTCCAGTGTGGTGTATCCATTCATATCTTATGATACTACAGACAGCGGGGGAGTCACCACATCCATTTCATTCTGAAAATTTAAAAATTTCATTGAAGTGCGTTTTCATTATGTCTACAATGAAATTAAAAGGGGGAAATTTCATATGAAGAAATTGTTGTATCTGCCGTTCATTTTGGCAGTGGTCTTTATTCTGCAGGCGTGCACCGATGACGGCGGGGTGGAGGAAAGTGCGGAAGACTCCGGCGGGGAAGCGACCGGTGACATCGTCATCGGCAGTGCGGATGACGTCGTCACGCTGGATCCGCACGGTTCGAATGACTCCGCTTCATCACAAGTCCGGCGGAATATATACGAACCGTTGATTTTCCAGACGGTCGATATGGAACTGGAGCCGGGGCTTGCGGATGAGTGGGAAGCTGCGGAAGATGATGTATGGAATCTGACATTAAGGGAAGGGACGACTTTTCATAACGGTTCCGATTTCACGGCGGAAGATGTGAAGGCGACGCTCGACAGGGTCAGGGACCCTGCGGTCGGTTCGGCGGTGACGTTTTTATTTGAAATGATCGAAGAGGTGGAAGTCGTGGGGGACTATGAAGTGAACCTGCACACCGAGTATCCTTTTGCGCCGCTGCCGAGCCACCTTGCGCACAGTACGGCCGGCATCATTTCAAAGGAACTCATCGATGAGGACTATCAGGCCGCGCTCGATGAAGCGGGTGTGGATATGACGCCTGATGAATATTATGAACTGCGTGAGGCCGGGGGAGATGAATTCGAGGAAGTCATGGATCAGATCACCGAACATATCGGCCAGGTGCTGAGTACAGAAACAGACGGCACGAACCATCTCATGCTTGAATCAAGATCTGCAGGCGAGGAAGTGGTCACAACCAAATTTGAAGATTTCCAGCGCGGGGAGAGAAATTTTGAAACGGTGACATTCCGCGTGCTGCCGGAATCAGGTGCGAGGATGGCCGAGCTTGAAACGGGCGGCATCGATATTGCGACCGACGTCGATTCATCCAATGCGTCCCGGATTTCCGAAGGGCAGGATACTGAACTCGTCGAGAGGGAATCGGTGAGGCTGAATTATCTCGGCATGAATGTTGAAAAGGAACCTTTCGATGATGTGAGGGTCCGTCAGGCGATCGCCCATGCGATTGATAAAGAAGAGATTATATCCGGTGTCTATGACGATATGGGTGTGCCGGCAGAAGGGCCGCTCGCACCTGATGTATGGGGCTACAACGAAGATCTCGAGGGGCGGACATTCGACCTGGAGCAGGCGCGTGAACTGCTTGCTGAGACGGATGTCGCGGACGGCTTCAGCACAAAGATCTGGATCAGTGAAGACCAGGAGATCAGGGACACGGCACTGTTTATCCAGGAGAGGCTCGGCGAGCTGAATATCGATGTGGAAATCGAGCAGTTCGAGTGGGGCGCATACCTTGATATACTCGCAACAGGCGACCAGGACATGTTCATCCACGGCTGGACGACTGTGACCGGTGATGCGGACTATGGATTATATGCATTGTTCCATACCGACAGCATCGATGCATCAGGCAACAGGACATGGTACTCCAACCCAGAACTTGACGATCTGCTGGATCAGGGACGCACCGAACCTGATGAAGACGTGAGATATGATGCGTACACAGAAGCCCAGGAGATACTGGTGGAGGAAGTGCCGATGAGCTACATCTTCCATAACAACTTCATGATCGGTGTGAACAACAGCGCCGTCAACGGCGTGGAAGTCGACCCTTCCGGCGCAGTCAGGCTGGAAGACGTCACTTTTGAATAAAAATCCTGAATCAAATTTAATATCCCGGATGGATACTCTTGTAACGAGTAATCCATCCGGGATTTTTAGTTGGAATGGGACAGCTTGAATAAAGAGCGGCGCTCCATCCGGATTCTTGAAGGCTATCCAGACGGAGCTTCTAGGGGGCGGGCCTCCATCCGGTTTCTTGAGGGATATCCGGACAGGGCTTGCAGGACGAGGCACTCCATCCGGATTCCAAGAGGATATCCGGACAGAAACCGGCTGGACAGCAGCTGAAATCGCATCAAACCGGGGGAAGCGGGGCTTTATTCACCGCCTGAACCACCTGGCGACGGAATCGGAGACGGCTTCCATGATCGAGCGGTTGTCCGTTGACGCCGCCGGCTTAAGATGGTCGGGGGTGAACTTCTTTCTGCTAGGATCGGGCGTCGGCTTCGCAATATCCCCCTGCATGGGTGTGCTGCCGTCGGAAAATCTGATGCGGAATGACTTGGCTCGGACGGCCCTGGCTTTATCCATCACCTGGAAATGGAGGTGGGGTTCTGATGAGTTGCCGGAATTGCCGCATCTGCCTAAGGTGTCGCCCTGCTGGACGATGTCGCCTTCTTCGACGGTGATCGACTCTTTTTTGAGATGGGCGATCATGCTGTATTCCTTATGTGCATGCTGGATGATGACATGGTTGCCGCTGGGTCTTTTTTCATTCATTTCGCCGGGCACATTATCACGTATATGGTTCACCACTTTGACGACCTTCCCGCCGGCGGGTGCGGTGATTTCCTTGTCGAAGGCATGGTAATTCTCATTCTGCAGGGGGTCGCCCTTATGCGTCTTCCCGTCTTTCATCTGGAGGAGGTCATAGGCATACCTCTGTGATCCGTACACATAGTGATAGTTGATGAATTCATTGTCGCCGCCCCAGAAGACAAGCCATTCCTCTTTTACAGGCATCGTGTACGAAACTTCGGAAACACTTTTCCCGTAGTCCTTGAAGACGGTGAATGGTTTCATGGTGAGCATATGTATCATCTCATCCTCTCCGAAGTACACGCTGAGCGCCTTTTTCCTTTTGTCGTCGACCCACAAGTAATGCGTATGCATACCGAGATGGGCCACATGCTTCAAATAAAACTGTCCGATATCCTGATTGAAGGTGACGACCATCTTCTCGAACTGATCGAGTGTGATGACACCTTTTAAGTCATCGATGAACTGGCTGTAGATGACTTTGGGGCGTTTATTCAAAAAAGCGGCCGCAAAATCGTCGGGTTTGATCTTTTTCCTGCCTTTCATAATCCAATTTCCCCTTAACTTGTTTTACATACCATTATACTGATGTGTGCGGATTATTAAAATATTTCATCATTTCATTTATATATGTTTTCTACATACATTTCCGGGTAAAGTCCTACAGAACATAATTCTTGATTATGAAGTGGAGGGAATTTCGTGGAACACGTCAAAGCACTCGGCATCAAAGGAATCATGACGCTTATCGTTTTATGGATTGTTCTCGGTGTCGGATATGATATGTCATTCTGGCCGATGATCCTGGTGACGACGATTGTACTCGGTGCAATTTCCTACCTTGCAGGTGATCTGGGCATCCTGCCTGCTGCAGGCAACATGGTGGCGACCATTTCCGACCTGGTCGTGACATTCCTGGTTGTATGGCTGCTCGGTCTTGCATTGACTGATATGAGCGGTGGTACAGTTGCGGTTGCTGCAATCATTTCTGCAGTCATCATTGCGGTGGGTGAATATCTTTTCCATATTTATCTGCTTAAGAACGGGCCTTTCCCGGCAAATGCGAAAGAGAGAAGGAATCCTTCTTAATTTGAATATAATGAAGCCCCCGAAACCGTCATATGGACGGTCCGGGGGCTTTATTTCATTACATATGGATTCAAGCCTTGTTTCCGGCGAGCAGATGGAGCAGGTCTTTTCCAATGGATGCAGCGGCGACGGCGGTCATCTCCCCGGAATCATAGCTTGGCGTCACCTCGACCAGGTCGGCGGCGACGATGTTCAATCCGGCGAGGTGTTCCAGGAACAGGCGCATTTCCCTCGTGGAAGGGCCGCCGGGCACCGGCGTCGCGGTCCCGGGGGCAAAAGCGGGGTCGAGTGCATCGATGTCGAAGGTGAGGTATACGGGATTGTCCCCGATGACCGACTTCACTTTTTCGGCAAGTGCTTCCGGACCTTGTGTCATCGCCTCCTTCGCATAAATGATATTGTACTCGAAATCTTTCGGCATACTCGTCCTTACATATGCCTGCACAGATGTCCCGGGATCTATTGCACCTTCTTCAGCGAGGTCATGGGCGAATGAATTCCGTGAAATCTTATTACTGCTGCCCGGGAGCGATTCCTGGTGGCTGTCGATATGGAGGAGGGATAATTTCCCATGCTTCTCTTTTGCCGCCCGGATCGTGCTGTATGCCACCGTATGGTCGCCCCCGATGGTCAACAGCTTCGAACCGCCGGCCAGAATCTTGCTTGCGTGCTTATAACTTTCTTCAAGCATGTAGTTGAGCCGTGTCTCGCCAAGATCGTAGCCCACGTCCCCGTAATCGATCAAGTCATTTTCCTCTTTTATGTCATAAGGCCATGGATAATGCATACTCATATCATGCACTGATGCTTCCCGGATCGAGCGCGGTCCGAACCGTGCCCCGGGCCGCCTTGTCAGACCCAGTTCGAATGGCACACCCATCACTGTGATGTCCCTGCCTTCAACCTCCCTTGAAGGGGGCAGGCCCCAGAAAGTCGCATGACCGGCATAAGCCAACATATTAATGCTGTTCACGTGATCACTCCTTAAATATACTCTTATCTTTTCCTTACCCATGTTCCCGCTAAAAAAACTAAAGGCCGGCAGATGCCATCCGCCGGCCGTATCATCAATCATCGATCTTTTCCGCCATGAGGTATATCAGGTCTTTGGCAACCGAGGCCCCTGCAAGGGCAGTCACCTGGGCGGTGTCGTAGCTTGGTGAAACTTCCACGAGATCGGCGGCCACCACGTTGAGTCCTTTAAGGTTGCTCAAGAACAGGCGCATCTCCTGGGTGGAAGGGCCGCCCGGCACCGGCGTGCCCGTGCCCGGTGCGAATGCCGGATCCAGCGAGTCGACGTCAAAAGAGAGGTAGACGGGGTTGTCCCCGATGATCGACTTCACTTTCTCGGCGAGTGCCTTTGGACCTTCGGACATCGCTTCATTTGCATAGATGATGTTGTAATTAAATTCGTTCGGCATCTCCGTACGAATATAAGCCTGTACCGACTTTTCGGCATCGATCGCACCTTCTTCAGCGAGGTCATGGGCGAAGGAGGCATGCGAAATTTTGACGCCTTCACTTGCGATTGAATCCTGGTGGCTGTCGATATGGAGGAGGGACAACTTTCCATACTTTTCTTTTGCCGCACGCACCATGCCGTAGGGGATCGTATGATCGCCGCCGATGGTCAAAAGTTTTGATCCTGATCCGAAAATCTTCCCGGCATGCCGGTATGTCTCCTCGATCATCTGACTGGTCTGCTCAATGCCGATGTCGTAACCGACATCGCCGTAATCCGCCATATCCAGTTTTTCTTTCACGTCATAACGCCAAGGATAGTGGGTCTTCATATCGTGGATGGATATTTCACGCACCGACCTCGGTCCGAAGCGTGCCCCGGGCCTGTTCGTCACACCCACATCGAAGGGCACCCCCATGATGGTGATATCCTTGCCTTCAACATCCCTCGTTTCCGGAAGCCCCCAGAACGTCGGGTTGCCTGCGTAAACCAGCATGTCCTTGCTGCTCACTCAATCACTCCTTATACATGTTTTCGCCATTCGTCTACCCGCGTCCCGGAAAAATAAAACTGCATGATGTCCTTGAAGCGGGCAGGGGATTTCAATAAAAATCCGCACGATACCTTCAACCTGGAAGATGCCGTGCGGACATGAATTTCATTATTTTATTTGAACAGATCTTCGACCGGCGTGTCACCTTCGAGCAGGGTGTACACTTTATTCTCGGCCTTATCGGCATCGACCGCCTGCACGATGACAGAGGCGACATCTTCACGCTGGACATTGCCAAATTCCTGATTCTCTTCGGACAGGCTCACTTTACCCGTGCCAGCCCCGTTTTCAAGCATGCCCGGACGGATGATCGTATAATCGAGCCCGGAAGCTTTCAGGTGCTCATCGGCGCGGTGCTTCGCATATAAATAATGCTTGATATCGTCGTATTCCTTAGGCGCCTCAGCCCCCATGGAGCTGACGATGATGAAGTGCTTGACTCCGGCATCCTTGGCATTCTCCATGCTTTCGATGGCGCCTTCCTGGTCGATGATGATTGTCATATCGGCACCGGTGTCACCCCCGGAACCTGCTGCGAACACGACCGTATCCACACCTTCAAATGCATGTGAAAAGTCTTCCTGGAGATCACCGAGCACCGTCTCGATGCCCTTTTCCTTGAATTTTTCCGCCTGTTCTTCCTTGCGCACCATGGCGACCGGGTCATGGCCCTTGTCCTTCAGCTTTTCAACGACCTGATGGCCGATCTGTCCATTTGCGCCTACTACAAGTACTTTCATAAATAAAATACCCTCCTTGATTGATCAATGGTCTATACCCTGAAGGGGTGGGGGTGTTAAACATCGGATATTTCAATGCACCGTTCCGGAAGCCATCACGACATTGCCGATTGATATTTTTCCTGGAATGTATTATATTTAATACGAACATATGTTCTTTTTTGGATGGGCGGGGGGTTTATCATGTCGGCAAAACATTTTTTCAGTTATGTGATCAGTCTTATTTTCGTTGTGACAGCCTTGATCCTCTTCAGCGCGGGCACCGCGAGGCTGCTGGAGCAGACAGGCATCGGGATCAGCTACATCACCATCATCACCGCCGTCTGCGCCGCCACCGGGTTTTACACGCTGATTGTGGAATCGGCCCGGGGTTTCAGGTCTTCGGCGGAGAAGATATCGCTCTTCGGGCTCAGGTTCAACAACCCGGTGTATGATCCCGTGTTCGAAGATGTGCCGCAGGAGGAAATCAAAAACATCAGGTCGGACAATAAAGAGCTCCAAAACGAGCTTGCACAACTCAAGGCCTTCACAGAGACGCTGCTGCATGAACTGGAGATGAAGGATGCAGAGCTTGAGGACATACAGTATGTCAGTGAAACATATATCAGACACCATAATAACAGCAGCCGGCTCATCCGCACCCTGATGGGGCTGATGGCGGATGGGAGGCCGGGCTGGGTCAGGGAGTTTTATGACAATGTACTGGATGAGTCGATCACCGTCCTGCACAAGGATCGTGCCGATAAATCCTCGACATTGTTCATGGCGGATGACGGCAAACTGAAGATGGCCGCATACCACAGGGTGAACCTGATTTCGGTGGATACAAGGGAATTCAGTCCGGGTGAAGGGTTCGCCGGGAGGATATGGGAGACCGGCGAGGTGGAGCTGGTCAACAACATCAATGAAAGCGGCTATTTTGAAGGGGATTTTTCACCGATCCACAATTACGGCTCGGTGATCGGTCTGCCGGTCAAGATCAACCAAGCGACCGTCGGAGTGTTATGCATCCAAAGTGAGGGCATCGACGGCTTTATCGAGGAGGATGTCGATACGTTGAAATTTTACGCTGACATTTGTGGCCTCGCATATTATTATGATAATATGAATGTAAAGATCGATGCGGGGTGACTGTATGGTGAGTGCTTCATTCAAGAAATCCAGTAGTGATATCGGCAAGCGTCAGCGCGAGATGCTGAAGGCTTCCAAGGCACGTTCAAAAGCACTGTACAAAAAGGCGGAGGCACTCGGTTTCAAACGCAGGAAAGACTCCGATGACCGCAGCAGGAAAAAAGACACGTGAATACATCAATCCCCATGCAGTGCGCTGCATGGGGATTTCTTCATTCATCACTGTGTTTCGAGATTCCTTTTCGTATAAATCACTGCGGATATGAAGGCGGCGGAGATGAGTACGGTGATGAAGATCAGGATGAGATGGAATAAACTGATCCCCAGGAAATCAAGCGCCATAAGCAGCAGTCCCACCGCCATCGCTATGAACAGGGCGATAAAGCCGGTGATGACGCTCCGCCTTACGATTCTGTACTTATCCGTCTCATCATTTTTCCCGAAATTCGGGGCAAGGTAGGAAAAGCAGAAACTCATCACAGCGACGATGAGCAGACTGTAGAAAGTCATGAGCGGCAGGGGCACACCGTTGATGAGCAGGTTCCCAAGGTGGATGACGGGCAGTATCAGGAAAAATGCACCGTAGACGAGGAATGAAATTTTATTATCATTCATTTGATCACCTCATTAATTAATCACTGGTCACTTTAATGATATCATGCAAAATGCATATGATAAAAGGATGTGCACCCGGATTTCATGAGCGCTGCACGGGGTATACTTCAATTGAGGTGATTTCAATGAAGGAATATGAATCGGTATATATGGACGCAGGCGGTGTGAAGCTCCATATGAAAGTTGCAGGAGAGGCGGGGGAGCCGGTCATCCTGCTGCACGGCTTCCCGGAATTCTGGTACGGCTGGCGGCATCAGATCGATGCGCTGGCGGACGCGGGTTTCAGGGTCATCATCCCCGACCAGCGCGGCTACAACAAAAGCGGCAAACCTGAAGGGGTGGAAAATTATCATATCGACAAGCTCCGTGACGACGTCATCGCCATCATGGACCATTTCGGTTTAGAGAAAGCGAACATCGCGGGCCATGACTGGGGCGGGGCGGTCGGCTGGCATCTTGCATCGACCCGGCCTGAGAGAGTGAAGAAGTTCATTGCCGTGAACATCCCGCATCCGGCGGTCATGCCGGAGGCGATGAGGAAATACCCCAAACAGCTCTTCAAAAGCAGTTATATCGGCTTCTTCCAGCTGCCGAACCTGCCAGAAAAACTCCTCACCATGAATGACCATCAGATGATGGTGCGGGCCCTGACCACCACCAGCAATAAAAACACGTTCAGCGAAGAAGAGCTGGAACAATACAGAAGTGCCTGGTCCGAGAAAGGCACGGTGACTGCGATGCTGAACTGGTACCGTGCCGCGCCGAAAAGCTTCCCGGACCTCAGTAAGGATGTGGAGGTGCCCGTGCAGATCATCTGGGGGACGGGGGACCAGTTTTTATCAAAGGAACTGGCCGAAGAAAGTTTCAGGCTGCTCAAGGCAGGCGATATCCACTGGGTGGAGGATGTCACACACTGGGTGATGCACGAACGGCCTGAAATCGTCAATAAACTCATGCTCAGATTTTTGAAAGCATAAAAAGATGCCACCGTGCAGATTGAGGTGCGGCCTCAAAATGTTGCGGTGGCATTTTTCATCAGAGTATTTTGTGGAACTTGAATTTGAACCCCATGAATACGAAGGAATACGGGTCGGGCGAGGCATTGACCTCTTCGGTTACATCATAACTGGCATAATACAGGCTGTCGTCCACGGAATATAGAGTCGCTTTTTCATCGTTCCTGATGAGGAAGTATGAATTTTTCCTGACTCTCGCAGCCAGGGCCGATTTTGAAGTGAAAGGCATGTTCTCGAAGCTTTTGATCGAGAGCTTGGCAAAAGACGGGTCTTTCCTCGGTGCCAAAACGATCACTTCATCCTTTTCCCCGGCAAGCGCATAAATCTTCTTTTCCTGAGCGTTCATGGCAGACCTCCACTCTTTGGCGTTCTTCTTCCAATATATACCCTTTATATGATTTTTAAATACACGTTACACACAATCATTTACAGGGGTCCGAGGTTGATGTACACGGCCACCGTCAAAAGTATGATTGATGCAAGCGACAGCAGCAGGAACAGCGGCAGGAACCACCTCGCCCATTTCAGCCACGGCACCGCAGCAACCGCAAGGCTTGCCATGAGCGGTCCGGATGTCGGGTAGATCGAATTCGACAGCCCGTCCCCGAACTGGAAGGCGAGCACGGTCACCTGCCTCGTGATGCCGATCATATCCGCAAGAGGGACCTGTATCGGCATCATGATCGCTGCCTGGCCGCTGCCTGAAGGTATGAAGAAGTTGAAGATCGAGTTGATGACGAACATCCCGATCGCAGTCAGCACCGGCGACAGTGCTTCCAGGGGTGTCGCAAGCGAGTTTACGAGCGTATCGAGTATGTTCGCATTCTCCATGATCACGAGCACTGCACGGGCGAGCCCGATGATCAGTGCACCATATACGAGCTTCTTACATCCTTCCAAAAAGGTGAGTGTCAGCGTGTTGTAGTTCATTCCGGCGATCACACCGGCCACAAGGCCGATGATGATGAAGAATGCCGCCATATGGTCGGTCGTCCACTGGAACTGGACCACCGCAAACACGAAGAATGCGAGCGCGGCGGCCGTCCAGCCGAGCACGAGCTTATGTCTTACGGTGAATGTATCATCGAGCTCAGGATCATCCGCTTCCGGTTCAAGGACGCCCATCAGGCTCCTTTCCGAGTCATCCATGATCTTTTTGCAGTAGCGCCATGTATACCATATCGATATGCTGACGAACAGGACGAATGCGATGACCCTGAAAAGCATGCCCGAGAATAAAGGCACGTCGGCGATGTTATGGGCGATACCGACGGTGTAGGGGTTCAGGAACCCGGCGGTGAAGCCGATGAATGCCGCGTTGAACGTGATGGCGACCGCGACGATCGCATCGAGTCTCAATGCACGGGCAAGCATGACGCCGATTGCGACAAACGGTATGACGGAGTTGGCAAGCGCACCGACGGCACCGCCGAGTGCGAACAGGATGGTGATGACTGCGATCAGCAGGAACTCTTTGCCTCTCATGGTGGAAATCGTCGACAGCATGCCGGCCCTGATGGCACCCGAGCGTTCAATGACTTCAAACATGCCGCCTGCAAACAGCACGAGGAAGATCAGGCCTGCGGAATCGACCATCCCTGCCTGTATCGCCAGGAACACATCCATGAATCCTGCAGGGTTCTGTGCGGCTTCGCTGAAGGATCCCGAAATGACGCGCTCCACACCGTCGACCTCTTCACGGTCGAACATGCCGGCGGGTACAAAATATGTTGCGGCAGTGACGAAGAGCAGGACGAGGAATACGATGACGTACGTATCCGGCATCTCCCATTTTTTCTTCGGCATATGGTTTTTATTGGATGAATCAGTCATTGGCGACCTCCAGTCCGAGCAGGTGGTGGGACACTGCAGTCAAAAACACTTTTCCGATGTCGGCCATCGAACGCTCGTCCGGATTGAATTTCGGGTGGTGCAGCGTATAGTTGGCCTCTGCATCAGACTTCTGTGCACCGACGAAAAAGAAGGTGCCGGGGAATTCCTTCAAATAATCCGCAAAATCTTCAGCCGTGAGTGCCGGTGCCTTTTCACGCGTTGTCAGTTCAGGCACATGGGTATCCACGAGTGATTTCAAATTGCGGGTCTCGGGGATATGGTTGTAGACGGCATCATAGCCTTCCGCGAAGACGACTTCAGCGGTGACGCCGAACTGGTCTGCGGTCGTTTTTGAAATATGCTCAAGCGACTTTCGCATGATGCTTTTCGTCTCATCGTCGTAACATCTGGAAGTGCCTGCGATGTATGCCTTTGACGGGATGACGTTATGCGAATCACCGGATCTGATCGTACCGACGGTGACGACGCCCGATTTCTGGGGATCGAGGTGCCTGCTCACGATATTCTGCAGGTTGCCGACGAGCTGGCAGGCGGCCACCAGCGTATCGTTCGAAGTGTGCGGCATGGCACCGTGGCCGCCGTCGCCGTGGAGGGTGATTTCAAAGTTGTCACCCGCACCCATGGCATAGCCTTCGGTGAATCCGATCTCGCCGGTCACGCCTTCGTCCCAGACATGCGCGCCGTATACGAAATCTACGTCCTTCAATAGGCCCGATGCGATGATTTCGGATGCACCGCCCGGCGGCTGCTCCTCTGCATGCTGATGTATAAAGATGACATTCCCCCTCAGCTGGTCCCTATACTGTACGAGCACGCGCTCGACCATCATCAGGGCGGTTGTATGTATATCGTGGCCGCATGCATGTGCGACGCCTTCGACCGTCGATTTATAAGGGACGTCCTTCTCATCATTCATCGGCAGCGCATCAAAGTCCGCACGCAGTGCCACGGTCGGCCCCGGGTGCGCACCCCTCAATATGCCGACGACACCGCTTGTGCCGACGTTTTCATGTGTTTCTATTTCAAGGGATCTCAAATGTTCAGCAATGATGCGCGGTGTGCGCACTTCTTTGAAAGAGAGCTCCGGATGCATATGAAAATCCCTTCTGATTTCTATCATTTCAGGGTATATGGATTCGAGGCTGCCGAACATCTGACCCAGCACTTCTTTGGAAGCAGTTATTTCCATTATAAAATCTCCTTCAAAAATAAGATGATATTCATAATAATACAGTAAAATGCAAAAGTAAACACAATTTCCGGTGCTGCGGAAATTTATTCATTTAGTAAAAACGGTTTCACGGATATTGGGTATAATGGTAGTATGAAAGTAACCTGTAAAAAGGCAGTGGATATGATGGACAAAAAGATGAGCATACGGGTTGTGAGGAAAACCGGCGTTTTCGGATTTTGGAAATCCGTGCATTTCAAGCTGGATGACAAGCGGTTCGCAGAAATCAGGAATGAAGAAGAGCTGACCATCGACCTGCATCGGGAAGGGGCGCTCTTCAGCATCAATTATAATGAAGTGTTCGATTTGAGCAATAAAGTCACCGTAAAGAACGGTGACGTCGTCCTGATCCGGCATACGTGGGTGAACTATATACTCTACGGCCTGCTGGTGTCGATACTGCTGCTGCCGGTCGTGTTCCCGATATATGACTATTTCGGCCTGTGGGCTTTATTCCCGATCGTCTTATCGGTCATCCTCACGGCCAAGTACTCGAACACCTTCAAAGTCGAAGTGCTCGAAAACATATTCGCGGCTGAAAGAAGCAGGCGGGCAATTGCACGTGAGCGTGAAGAAGCGGAAGAGGAGTACGGCGGCGTCATCAACTATGAAAGCGCGGGGCCGAAGCCGCCGCATGAGAGCGGAAAGACGTGAGTACAGCGTGTTTCCGGACAGGAGGGCGCGTGTGCGTGGATCCAGCCGGATTCTGGATGAAGTTCCGGACAGGGCGACCCGAGAGTCGTACGCCATCCGGGATTTGGGTGAGATTCCGGACGGAGTGACCTGCACGTCGTGCTCCGTCTGGAATCAGATTGGATATCCTGACGGAGGAACAAGGGCGTGTGTTTCCATCCGGATTTTGAGTGAGAAACCAGACAGAACGACTTGCACGCCGAACTGCATCCGGTTGAGGACACTAAAGCCGGTTACATAGGAAAGGGGTGAGTCAGCAATGGATATCAAAGTGAAGCGGGAATACAACAAGATCGATTCAGTCACGCCGCTCATCATTACGATCAATGGTGAGGAGGTGGATAAGATAAAAAAAGGAGAGGAAACGACGGTCGCTCTGCCGGCTGAAACGGCGGAAGTCAGCCTCGATCCCATATTCGAAAGGGTGAAGCCGGTCCCGGTGAGGGATGGGGACATCGTCCTGCTCAGCCGCAGGAAGCTCCATTATATCCTGCAGTTCATCGCGCTGTTTTTTGCGCTCGCCCCGGGCCTGTTGATGATCATCAACATCGAATACTGGCCGTCACTCATCTTCTTCCTTCCCCTGGTCGGCATCACGTTCCTTATCGATTTCTTCATGAAGACCTACCAGATTGAGGTCGTGGGGAACAGTAAGAAAAAGGGGTATGATTCATGACGGTGAAAGTGATCAGGAAAAAGGAAAGGATGACTGCTGATTGGACGGAACTTGAAGTCTATCTTGATGAGGCGAAAGTTACCAGTATATATGGAAGTGATACTGCTGAGGTCGAACTTGAAGGAGAGACCGGTGAACTGAAAGTCAAACAAATTATGAACAAAGTTGTTACAAAGCATGTAAAACAAGGCGACACAGTAGAAGTTTCCAATTCACGGACGATGATTTGGGTGGGCTACCTCCTGCCGGTTCTGCTGCTTATTATGTTCACTTCTTCGATTTTCGATCTTTTGAACTTTTGGATTCTCAGCGTTCTGGTCGTGGGTTACATCATCTTTATCTCGGGCATCAAGCCGCTTCAGATTAAAGTCATCAGCAGCAGCCGTGAATCCGGAAATTGATAAGCAGCCTGGGATGTTTCATCTTTTCCGTAAAAAGGTACATCAATAAAAAAAGACTCACGAAAGGGAGTGCTGGGATATGAATGCACTATTAATATTCGGTCTCGCCACGGTGATCATCGCCATCATCATCGGCATGGTCTTCAAAGGCATCGGCAAAGCGAAAAAATAAAAGTCCATATAAATGACAATTGGCAGCCGGGGAACCCCGACTGCCGTTTTTTTAATTATTCATCAAAATGATAAGTACAAAGACGATGACAATGATTAAAGTGATTGAAATACCATATTTCATAATGAATACCTCCTGCTTGGGTTATCTTTCCATACCCGGATTTACACCTTTAATAACCATTTCCACAAACTTTGGCGGCGGATATGACAAATGTCATATTTTATTGCTGACAAAATCCTCTATCCGGTCTCCCTCCGGCATTCTATAATTATAGATGACTAGAAGACAGGGAGATGGAACTTATGACCAAACAAAAACAGGCGCAGCTGAAAAAGGCTGTTATGCCCTATGCTAAGTCCCAGACAAAAACAAGCATTATACAATTACTCAATACGATCGTGCCATTCTTTTTATTATGGTTCCTGGCATACCAGGCACTCAGTGTTTCGTTCTGGCTGAGCCTGCCATTCAGCATTCTTGCTGCAGGTTTCATGATACGTTCATTCATAATTTTCCATGACTGTGCGCACGGCTCATTTTTCAAAAATAAAAAGCTCAACAACTTTTTCGGTACATTCACCGGCGTCATCACGCATTTCGCATATGATAGATGGAAGACCGAACATGCGATGCACCATGCAACGAGCGGCAACCTCGACAAACGGGGCATCGGCGACATCTGGGTCATGACGGTGAAGGAATACGAAGAAGCAAGCAAGTGGAAGAAACTGCAGTACAGACTGTACCGTAACCCGATCGTGATGTTCGGCCTCGGACCGCTGCATCTGTTCCTGAGTGCGAACCGCTTCAACCGCAAGGCGGCGAAACGGAAAGAGCGTTTGAACACGCACCTCATCACCTTGATACTGATTGCGATTTACCTCACCATCGGTTTCACATTGGGATGGCATGTCCTCCTCATGGTCCAGCTGCCGATCATCTACATCGCCGGAATGGCGGGCATCTGGCTGTTCTATGTACAGCACCAGTTCGAAGATTCCTATTTTGAAAATGAATCAGAGTGGGATTTCGTCAAGGCGGCAGTCGACGGCAGTTCATATTATAAACTGCCCAAGTGGCTCGAATGGATGACGGGCAGCATCGGATACCATCACGTCCACCATCTGGCACCTAGGGTCCCGAATTATCACCTTGAAGAGGCGCACGCTAATACACCGCCGCTGCATCAGGCGACGACAATCACACTGAAGACGAGCCTCGAATCGATCAAGTTCAGATTGTTCGATGAAGACCACAAGAAGTTCATCACATTCAAAGACTTGAAGCAGCGTGTTGCCCAAGGTAATATGAAGCACAGTGCGAGCACTCGCTGAAGTTGAATAAAGACCCGTCCATATACGGTATGGACGGGTCTTTTATAATGTTTAAAGCGCTTTAAACTGGTATAATTAGGCGAATCTTATGAAGGGGGCGGCACAATGAGAGAGTGGTATCATCTGTTTGCCAAGAACACCGGACTCAGTCTGTATATATGGATCATCTTCTGCATACTGCCGTTCTACTTCATATTCCGTTCGACGTCAACTCCCGAGATCATCTTCGGAATCTCGGTGACCCTGTTGTTCTTTGCGGTGTTCTGGCTGACGTATAACGTGAAGGGACCGAAAATATATATCGGCCTCAGCATTGAATTCGCCATCAATATCATCATGACTTATTTGTTCGGATATGTGTACTTTGCACTGTTCATTGCATTTTATGTGGGCATCATACGTAACAGGGCGGGGTTCATATCCATGTATGTGATCCACCTTGTGACGACGATCGCCGCGATGGTGGTCGGTTTCATCGGCGACTATTCTTTATTCATCAGCCATCTGCCATTTTTGATCATGACGGTGCTCGGCGTCATTTTGATTCCGATCGGCAAACGGAGCCGCATCCAGACTGAAGAGCTGGAAGACCAGCTTGCGGATGCAAATCAGAAGATCGCAGAGCTTGCGATTGCTGATGAACGCAACCGGATCGCCCGTGACCTTCATGATACACTGGGTCAGAAACTGTCGATGATCGGCTTGAAAAGTGAACTGTCATCGAAACTGATTGATATAGATACTGTAAAAGCGAAAAATGAGCTGGAAGATATCCACCATACTTCAAGGCAGGCACTGAAAGAAGTCAGGGAATTGATCGGCAATATGAGGCATAATGGGCTTGCTGAAGAGCTGAAAAGGGTGGGGGACATTCTCGATACGGCAGGCATAGACCATGAAATAACGGTGGATGCAGAAATCGGCAAGATTCCCGAGCTGAGTGAAAACATACTGAGCATGTGCTTAAAAGAAGCGGTCAACAATGTTATAAGACATGCGGGGGCAGACTACAGCTTCATAGAATTGTCCGAATCGAAAAGTGATCTTCTGCTGAAAGTATCCGATAACGGCACCCGTAACAAGCAATTTCTCAACGGTAACGGCCTGGACGGTATGAGGGAGAGGCTGTCATTTGTGAGCGGCGAGCTGCATATCACCCAGACGCCTGAAGGGTTCGAAATCAATGTCTCAGTGCCGAAAGTGCTGAAGGAAAGGGAGGAAGGATAAATGATACGTATAGTGCTTGCGGAAGATCAAAACCTGCTGCTCGGTGCGCTGGGTTCACTGCTGGATCTGGAAGATGATCTGGAAGTCGTCGGCAAAGCAGTGAATGGTGAAGAGGCGTTGAAACTGGTCGAAGAACTGAAACCGGATGTCTGCCTCATGGATATAGAAATGCCGGTGATGACCGGTCTTGAAGCGGCCGAGAAGTTGAAGGACACCGACTGTAAAGTGATGATACTCACGACGTTTTTACGGCCCGGGTATTTCGAACGGGCGAAAAAAGCCAATGTGCGCGGGTATTTATTGAAAGACAGCCCGAGTGAGACACTTGCCGATGCGATCCGGCAGATTACGGACGGCAAAAGGGTGTACTCCCCGGAACTGATCGATGTGGCATTTGAATTGGATAACCCGCTGACGAAGCGGGAGCAGGAGATCGTCCAGCATCTGGCTGAAGGTGAGCCAACGAAGACCATCGCCAAAAATTTGAGCCTGTCAAACGGGACCGTGAGGAATTACATCTCGATTGTACTGGATAAACTTGGGGCAAAGAACAGGATTGAAGCCATCTCAAAGGCGAAGGATAAAGGCTGGCTGAAATAGGGTAGAGATAACTGCGTGATAAGCTGAATAGGAGGGATTGCATGTCAAAGAGAATTGATAAGGCAAGTGTCCTGATCGGTGCGCCGCAGGAGAGCATATACCAGTCGTTTGTAAAAGAGGAAGCGTTCAAGAGATGGATGGCCCCGCACGATATGACGATGGAAATTGAATCCTTCGATGCGGTTGAAGGCGGAACTTTCCGCGTCAACCTGATATACGATGACAAAGAGACGGCGGGGAAGACGGCAGACAATGTCGACAGCTACACGGGTGTCTTTAAAACATTGGAGCCGTACAACCGCGTCATCTTCACCGTGGAATTCGATACCGATGACGAAAAGTATGAAGGCATCATGGAACAGGAATGGACGATGATCGGGCAGGGGAATGAAACGGAAGTCTTCGTGACATGCCGTAATGTGCCGGAAGGCGTCGACCAGGAAGTTCATGAAAGGGCGCTGATTGTTGCCCTGTACCGCCTGGCCGACCATCTCGGCGCAGAGATCAGATGATCTATTACCGGACACCATGAGGTGCCCGGTTTTTTATTGTGTTTTAAAATGCGGCGTAAGGTTGGTGCTGAACTCGTGTGAAGGTTGCGAAAAGTGGTGCCGTATCCGCAAGGTTGACTCTGAAACCGGGTGAAGGCTGCGAAAAACAGTGCTGGATTCGCAAGGTTGACTCTGAAATCAAGCGAAGGTTGCGAAAAGTGGTGCCGTATTCGCAAGGTTGACTCTGAAATCAAGCGAAGGTTGCGAAAAGTGGTGCCGTATTCGCAAGGTTGACTCTGAAACCGGGTGAGGGTTGCGAAAAACAGTGTCGGATTCGCAAGGTTGGTGCTGAACCCGAATGAAGGTTGCGAAAAGTGGTGCCGTATCCGCAAGGTTGACTCTGAAATCAAGCGAAGGTTGCGAAAAAATATGGATTCAAATAAAAACTCCCACCCTGTCGAATAGGGGGTATAATGTAAATGAGTATATTTACAATATGAGGGGTGGAGATCGTCAATGCTGAGAAAATTTCTATTGCTTACGGGTATCGCACTGCTTGTTGCCTGCAGCGCAAATGAGACGGAAGAAGCGGTGGATGTTGAAGGGGAGCTTGTTGTGGAGGAAGCAGAGAGTACGGAGGTGGATGAGGCTTCAGAGTCTGCGGATAACGATGAATCAGAAGAGGCGGAATCTGCCGAAGCGGATGATGAAGCAGAAGCGGATTTGGCGGAAGTCGAGGTTGAAACCGTCGACGAGGAGATCGACATCACTGCTGCGAGTGAGGATAAGGCGGCTTTCGATCTGGTGAAGGATGATACGTTCACGAATGAGACCGGGCAGGCGGTCTGGGAAAAGTATCAGGACATGACTGAAGAATACACGCTTAAGGACGTGTTCGATCCGGAAGGCAGTGGTTCTTCAAGCGCCGAGGTTGAGGAACTGATGTCTGATATGGAAATTGAACCGGACTCGATGGATCTCGGCAACGGGCATACTTTGATGATCTATCATTTCCCGGACGATGAGCTGGCCCACGAAAACGGGGAGCCGTTCATCATGGCGGACATGACTTTCATTTTCGATGAAGATGATCACCTCATCCATTCTTCGATTGCCCCGGGGTTTTACGAGCTGGACCTCTCCGGTACGCCGAATGCCGAGGATCTTGGGGATGTGATATCGATGGACGACCTCGCAGACGACCATGATCCGCAGGTGTTCGCGGTCGGTGAGATGCTGATCAATGAAGCAACGATTACGCAGGCTTTGATCCCCGTGGATGCGGATGACAATACGCTCGGGCTTTATGTCTACGCGCTCGGCGATACCATCGTCTACAGCAACGGTGACCTGTTCTTCACCATCAGCGCGGATTTCCCGACGTATTCCTATCTTTATTTCCAGGACCTGGTCCAGGCCTATACAACCATGTAAAATAAAAACCTTCCTTCACGGAGGGTTTTATTTGTGGAATCGGCTTTAATTTAATGATGGATCGCATGGTTTCCTATATAATGTGATGAAGAGATGTGCCTCACTGATGATCACCGGAAGAACAGGGAATAAGAGGTGTCTGATTTGAATTTTTTAACGCGCCGTCTGAATATGATGCTGTCGGTTCTGATCATCGGATTCCTGCCGCATCAGGAAATGACGGATTACATACCGCTGGAATCGCTTGAAAAAGATGAACAGATCGAAAATCTGATTTTTGAACGGATCGATCACGAGACGCTGCATGGTGCCGTGTTCATGATTGAAAATGACGGTGAAGTGACGGAAGCTGCTTCCGGCAATCTGGATCTTGACACACCTATCAGCATCGCAAGCGTCACCAAGATGTTTACAGCGAGCGTCATCTTCCAGATGGTCGAGGCGGATATGCTCAGCCTGGATGATACGATCGACATGTATCTCACACCTGAGGAATATTCGGGCCTTCATGTATATGAAGGGGCAGAGTACAGCGGGAGCATCACGATCAGCCAGCTGCTCAGCCATACGACGGGCCTCCCGGCCTATGCGGAGAGCGAAGCGGAAGGGCTGACCCTGGTCGAGGATTCGATCGATAACGGGGAAACGTTCACCTTCGAATCCAAATTGGACGACGCCAAAGGCAAGGGTGCCAGGTTCATCAACGGCACAGCTGCCTATTATGCAGACATCAATTATGATATATTGGGTGAGATCATCGAACGGGCCTCCGGCGGGACACTGGAATCCCAATATGAAAGCTATATATTCGAACCTCTCGGATTGTCAGATACGGAATTTGCGGATGACGCGGATACAGTGCCGCCCGTCACGGTCGGCGGGGAACCTAGGGACATTACGCCGATCCTTGCCAATATGCGGGCAAGCGGGGGCATCGTGAGCACCGCATCCGACCTCCTCACATTCACGAAAGCATTTTTCGAAGGGGAGATGTTCGACACCGCGTTCATCGAAACGGAGATGCAGGACATCCAGTTCCTGTTTCACCAGTACGGCAGCGGCGTGATGAAGTTTGATGTGACGGAGGAGATACCGATGCTCAGGCTGTACCCGCTGACCGGCCATGCCGGGATCACCGGGAGCTTCGCCTTTTACAACGAATCACTCGATGCATACATCATCGGGACGACGAACCAGGCGGATGACCCGATGCTCACATATGAACTCATCCAGCAGTTTTTGGAAGTGACGGAAACAGAAGAATGAAAGGAATTGACAGATGGACAGGATTAATAAAACATCGCTCATACTCGGAGTGGTATGGGTGGTCGTATCATATCTGATGGTGACCCAGCTTTTATCGGAATGGTTCTACGCCCGTCCGGTATGGCTGATTCCGCTCACCATCATCGGCGGGGTCATCGTGATCAGGATATTATTCGATTACATACTCAAATACGATTTTTTCAATAAAAATTATAAGAAACGGGAGAGAGGGAAATGAGGAACGAGAACACGATGAAATATGTGATATCGGCATTGCTCGGAGTGGGTTTATTCGGCTTCCTCTACATCATCATGGAAGTCATCACCTTCTACAGCTTCCCGAGGATGCTCGGCTCAATTGCGGTGGCACTGATCGGCGGCGGTGCGATCGGCACGATACTGCAGCGGCTGCCGGACAAAGATGAAAAGAATACATGGAAATACTATGCTGTATGCTTCACGGTGATGGCCGTGATTGCATTTATATATGTCACGTTGGTCGACTACTGAAAAACGTCCGGGGATGCCCCCGGACGTTTTTTCATTCCTCATTCACTTTTTCAAGTATGAATCCGTCGATCTTGGACAGGTAATAAAAGACCGCCATGGCGAGGAAGACGATGAATGCGGTGGAGGTGAGGAAGTCATCGATGAAGAATATGACCGCCATCAGCGCAACGAAGAAGGCGGTGAAGATCCGGCTGTACTTCTTATTCGTTTTGATCACGACATCATCGCCTTGTTCGACTTCCAGTGCATTGCTTTTCATGCCCTGCTGGCTGACCGTCAAAACCGCACGCCTGCGCTTCTTCGGCAGCTCGTAATGTCTTTCCTCAAGACGGTGGATCTTTTCAGCCTCCGCCCCGTCGATATATACATCCATGCCGGTGGCACTGCCGAACCAGCTTGTTTTCCTTGTCAATTTGAAAGACATAATAAACTCCTCAATCATATTTTCTGCATCAATATCTTTGATTATAACATGAAAAATCAAACGGCACAGTGAAGGTCAAAATGTTTTAAAAACATCCCTTTTCGGGTACATAATAATGATACAAAGTGAGCAGCACCAAGGGTTTGAAGGTGTTTAAAAAGTATGAGCATCCGGGTTGATTTTCTCCTGAAACGGTGTATAATATAGTTATAGTCAAAGATAGTCAAAGTCAAAAACTTGACTGTCAATGAATCCAAAAAAGGAGGCGTTTAACCATGAAATGTCAAAATTGTGGTATCAATGATGCGAATGTCAACTTGGCGATGAATATAAACAATCAAAAAATGCAAGTACATCTCTGTAATGCATGCTTCCAGGAAATGAAATCAAAAACGATGAACCCGAACAGTTTCTTCAGCGGAAACGGCTTCGGCGGACAGGAATTCAACAACTTCAACCAGTCAAACGGTGGATATAAAGCAGGTGCGCAGACACAGACGCAGGCGCCGCAGAAAGATGGTCTTCTGGACCAGCTCGGTACAAACCTCACCGACAAGGCGCGTCAAAATGGAATCGACCCGGTCATCGGCCGTGATCATGAAGTGAAGCGCGTCATCGAAACATTGAACAGACGCAATAAGAACAACCCGGTCCTCATCGGGGAGCCAGGTGTCGGTAAGACGGCGATCGCAGAAGGTCTCGCAGTCAAGATCGTCGAAGGCAATGTGCCGACAAAACTGATGAATAAAGAACTTTATATCCTCGATGTCGCTTCCCTTGTTGCGAACACGGGTATCCGCGGTCAGTTCGAAGAGCGGATGAAGCAGCTGATTGAAGAACTGAAACAACGCGACGACGTGATTTTATTCATCGATGAAATCCACTTGATCGTCGGTGCGGGCACTGCCGAAAGTTCACAGATGGACGCGGGCAACATCTTGAAACCTGCGCTTGCACGCGGTGAGATGCAGCTGATCGGTGCGACGACATTGAAAGAGTACCGTCAAATCGAAAAAGATGCTGCACTTGAAAGACGTCTGCAGCCGATCACGGTGAAGGAGCCGACGCTTGATGAAGCGGTTCAGATCCTGAACGGCATCAAAGACAGATATGAAAGATTCCATGAAGTGAAATACTCAGATGATGTCGTGCAGGCATTCGTCAACCTGTCACACCGCTATATCCAGGACAGGTTCCTGCCGGATAAAGCGATCGACCTGATGGACGAAGTCGGCTCCAGGCTGAACCTCGCAAATGCGGAGAAAGATTCCGACTCCATCGAAGTGCAGCTTGAAAAAGTGCGGGCCGATAAAAAAGCGGCCGCGGAAGCAGAAGATTATGAAAGGGCGGCAAACCTGCGCTATCAGGAAATGCAGCTCGAAAAACAGCTTGAGAAATCACAGTCTGCAGACACTGAAAAAGTCATCGATGTGGATGTCACGGACGTCCAGCTGATCGTCGAAGAAAAGACAGGTATCCCTGTAACGAAGATGCAGTCCGACGAACAGTCCAAGATGCGTGAACTCCAGAACAACCTTGCGGCAAAAGTCATCGGGCAGGATGAAGCCGTCGGTAAAGTCGCGAAAGCGGTGCGCCGTTCAAGAGCTGGCCTGAAGTCCAAATACCGTCCGATCGGTTCCTTCCTGTTCGTCGGTCCGACCGGTGTCGGTAAGACTGAACTCACGAAGGCACTGGCTGAAGAGTTGTTCGGTACACGCGATTCCCTGATTCGTCTCGATATGAGTGAGTACATGGAAAAACACAGCGTGTCCAAGATCATCGGTTCACCGCCGGGATATGTCGGCCACGAAGAAGCGGGGCAGCTGACTGAAAAAGTGAGGCACAACCCGTACAATATCATCCTGCTGGATGAGATCGAAAAAGCACATCCAGATGTGCAGAACATGTTCCTGCAGATCATGGAAGACGGCCATCTGACAGACTCCCACGGCAGAATGGTGAGCTTCAAAGAGACCGTCATCATCATGACAAGCAACGCAGGCACCGGTACCAACACAAACAGTGTCGGATTCGGCAAAAACGAAAGTGACGCCGTTTCAATCCTGGAAAACTTGAGTGACTTCTTCAAACCTGAATTCCTGAACAGATTCGATGCCATCATCAACTTTAATGAACTGACTGAAGACAACCTGCTTGTCATCGTCGACTTGATGCTTGATGAGCTGAATGAAATGCTGAAGGAAAATGAAATAGAAATGACAGTGACTGACGAAGCGAAGGAAAAACTGGTCAAGATGGGGTATGACAAACGATTCGGCGCAAGACCGCTGAGACGTGTCATCCAGGATAAAATCGAAGACCAGCTGACAGACCTCATCCTGGAAGAGGACAATGTCGGCAAAGTCATCGCCAATGTCGTAGACGACGCAATCGTAGTCCAAAAAGCTTAATGAATGGAAAAGGCTCTGTAACATTCGATGTTACAGAGCCTTTTTTGTGTTTTATATGATGATCTGGCAGGCTGAAAACGAGCAAGTCGACAGAAAGTCAGAAGATACTCGAATTTTTTGTCTCCAGAACGAGCGACTCGACTGAAAATCACGATATACTCGAATTTTGTATTCCAGAAACGAGCAAGTCGGCGGATAAACGGCATACGCTCGAATTCAAGTGATTTAAAACGAGCAAGTCAGCAGAAAATCGCCCCATGCTCGGATTCACGCAGTCCAAAACGATCAAGTCAGTAAGAAAGCGTCATATGCTCGTTTTTATCTTTCCGAAGCAGGTATCCCTGCTGAATAAACTGGGGAAATCGCTGTATCGGCAGGAATCACTTTATTTTCCGCCGCTGCCACAGCCCCCAAAAGACGGGGCCGAGGGCGAGGATCAGAATCAACGGAAGCAACAGGGAGCCGAAGAGGAAAGTGCCGGTGAGGGCATAATTCGTGATTTCAATGAAAACAATCGCAAAAATGATGAGGCAGGCGTTTTTGGCAAAGTTCGCGATTTTTCTGCTGTTCAAATAAAAGGCTTCTGCATTTGATTCATCCATCCTCCGGGGATAATTATGCACCTGCGGAAACCTCTCCAGCGCTTCAAGCCCGAGTATGAGTATGAACGGGAGGACGAGCAGGATGATCATTTCATACGGCGAGCCGTACCGGTTCACTTCGCCGTCCGCACCGAAATGCATAGGCACTTCTTCCGGGAGTGAAGGGAAGTTGATGATGGCATAGATCAAACCTCCGATGAAGATGCTGTAGCCGATGATGTTCGCGAATTTTTCCTCAGCCGTTTTAGGAATATCGAGTCTGGGTCTGTTTTTCATTTTTCATACCCCCTTATAAGTAATTTCATTATTACACAGGGAACCCTGGATTCACATACAAAATGCGCACAGATTTTCTATGCGCATTGGATTTAAATGACGTCGCTCCTCGCTGCCTGCCTCTGGGCGGTGAAGTAGGTGACGGCGAAGGTGAGGATTCCTGCCGCGAGCACGAAATAGGGGAGTGTGTACAGGATGAATTCCCACTGCGGTATCATCGACAGGTCGGCGCCGAGCAGGTTCAGCATCGGCATGTAATAGAACATGAATGTGAATCCCATCGGAACAAGGTAGAGTGCAACCATGATATTCACATTTTTGAACCATTCCGCCGCAAAAAATGTGTAGTACAGGCTCGCTATGAGCAGGTTGACGCCCGTAATCATGATCATTCCGAACAGGTGATGAAAACCGTCATGGACGAGGCTGAAAGTAAAGATGACCAAAATCGACAGCAGCGTCATGAATATATGGAAGATGTAATCCGTCCGGATGAACTCCTTTTTATTCACCGGGAGCGCCATGAAGAATTCGTGGCTCTTATTATAAGTCATGAGCACGTGCACGTTCATATAATTTGCGGTCAGATAAAGCACGATGAACACATTCGCAAGGTTCAGCACCGGCATCAGCCCGGCAGTCCCGGGGTCCAGGAGCAGGGCGGAGGCAAGGTTCAACACAATGACGATCGCTGTGAAAATCAGCGTCCATTTGGAGTAGACCAGTTTCAAATAAAAGTGCTTGTCCATACTCAGACACCCTTTCCTTTTTTCAGATGGTGCATCAGTTCATCTATACGCAGCTGCTCCGTCAGGATTTTGGAGCCGTACAATTCTTCGAGCGCCCGGTGTTCATCAGATATCGCTTCGAATCCGACGGTGGTTTTCTTTATTCCGGTCAGCAGGTCTTCCGTCTGCGCATCCAGTATTTCGACGGGCCCTTTTATTTTTCTATACTTTTCCAATAGAAGATCTTTCTCTTCATGGAAGACGAGCTCCCCTTCGTCGATCATGATGATGTAGTCGGCGATGGAATCGAGGTCGGATGTGATATGCGTGCTGAACAGGATGGTCATGTTCTCATCTTCCATAAGTTCCTGCAGTATTTCCAAAAGATCGATGCGGAAGTTCGGGTCAAGATTTGATGTCGGCTCATCGAGCACAAGCAGTTCGGCATTATGGCTGAGTGCAATCGCAAGTGAGAGTTTCATCCGCTCACCGGTGGAGTAGTCTTTGAACTTTTGCTTCTCCCTGATTTTGAATTTCCTGATGTAATGGTCGAACTGCGGCGCATTGAAATCTTCATAGAAGCGTTTCAATATCTTTTTCAGCTGAGGCACGGTCATTTTCTCAGGGAACCTGTCCTCTGCAAAGACGAAGCCGATCCGGTTCAAAAGTGCTTCCCTGTGGGCTTCCACGGCGTGGTCGCCGAAGAGGGATATGTCCCCGGCATCCGGTTTTTTAAGCCCGAGGATGAGATGGATCAATGAAGTTTTCCCGGCCCCGTTTTCGCCGATCAGCCCGGTGATGAAGCCTCTTTCGATGCTGAGGTCGATATTCTTCAGTTTGAAGGTGCCCTGGGTTTTACTGACGTTTTTCAGTTGGATGGCTGTCATTTCATATCCTCCTCGATTATCGAAATCATCTCGTCCAATTCCTCCCTGGAGAGGTTGATCTGTCGTGATGCCAGGAGCATCGCTTCAATATGGCCTTCGATTTCATTTAAAATGCGTTCCTTCTGCAGCTCGGTATTCTGTTCACTGACGTAAGTCCCTTTGCCGACGACGGAATGGACATAACCGGCACCTTCCAAATCCTGATAGGCCCGCTTTGTGGTGATGATGCTGATGCCGAGGTCTTTGGCGAGCCGCCGCATGGAAGGCAGTGCATCCCCGGGACCCAGTTCACCGCTCATGATCAGCCGGATGATTTCATCCTTCACCTGCTCATAAATGGGGACATCCAGAGTATTCGATATTTTAATGTTCAGTTTGAACACCTCCATCTTATATAGTGTATATACTTAATATATACACTATGTACATAAAAGTCAAACATTTTTCGATGCAGGCTATGGAGGCGCTGGAAAATTTTTCAGAAGAGGGAGGTTGTATATGACGTTTCGTATAAGTCGGAGGGAAGTGGGAAGTTATGCGAATTTAAGAGGTGAAATCGTATAAGTCACGGGAAGCCCGGCATTTATACGACTTCAAATAAAAAGCCGGCCAACTTTATGTTGGCCGGTACATGACTTCAATATTCAATTCCCTCAAGCAGTTCGAGCTGCTCGAATCCAAGATTGCCGCCTGAGACGACAAGGCAGACTTCATCTTCTTTACTGACATCAAGTTTGCCGTCGATGAGCGCACCGAGTCCGATGCAGGATGAGACTTCTGCCAGGATCTTGCCTTCCATCAGCATGATCTTCTGCGCCTTCAGCATCGTTTCATCGGAGACGGTCAAGAATCCGTCGACGTGTTTTTGCACGACTTCGAAGTTCAAGTCACCCGGTCGGTTGACGACCAGTGCATCGGCAATCGTCTTCTTCGATTCAAGCTGTACGGGTTCTCCTGCTTCAAGGCTTTTCGTATACCTCGGCAGTTTATCCGGTTCAACGCCATGTACTTTCCCTTTGAATCCGGATTCCTTCAAGGCGGTGGACACACCGCCGATCAGTCCGCCGCCGCTTGCCGGCACCAGCACATGATCGAATGAAGTCCCTTCTTCCATGATCTCAAGCCCGACCGTACCCTGGCCTGCCATGACGAGCTCATCCTCGAACGGCGGGACGATTGTGTAGCCGTGCTTCTCAGCCAGCCGCTCCGTGATGATGAAGCGGTCATCGACCGTGCAGAATTCGGTGGCGGCCCCATGCTGTCTGATCGCTTCCACCTTGAACTTGGGTGCGGTCTCCGGGATCACGATGGTCGCCTTTATCCCGAGGAGCTTCGCCGCATAGCTCACGGCCTGGCCGTGGTTGCCGGAGGAGGAGCAGATGATGCCTGCTTCCTTTTCCGTCTCGTCGAGGGACAGGATTTTATTCATCGCGCCCCGAAGCTTGAATGCCTTCGTATTCTGCATGTTTTCAAGCTTCGCATACACCTTGCATCCTGTAAATTCATCCAGGTTCTGCAGCCGGATCAAAGGCGTCTTCACGATATAAGGTTTAACCCGGTCCCGGGCTTGGTATATAGTATTAAGGGTAATCATCAAAAGACCTCATTTCTTTAAAGTGATGTACTAATTGATTGACTTGATCAAATAAAAGGGATAAAATTATCTCGAAATCGAAATAATTTCAGTTCGTGAATAGAAGGTGAGACAATGGATCGGACGAAGGAGTCTTTGAAAGCATTCATCGGCATCAAGCGTACCAATGAATATCTTGAACGTCATGTGAAGCGGGATGCTTTGCGGCACGGCCTCAACATTACGGAATTTGCCGTCATGGAACTATTATACAACAAAGGGGACCAGCCGATACAGCATATCCGCAACAGAATTTTGATCGCCAGCAGCAGCACGACCTATGTGGTCGATAAGCTCGTCGAGAAAGGTTTTGTTGAAAGGCGTCCGGATACGAAAGACAGGCGGATCAGCTTCGCCACATTGACAGATGAGGGCAGGGCGCTGATGGAGAAAATCTTCCCGCCGCATGCGGAGCTGATCACTGAGTTGTTCAGTGATCTGACCGATGGGGAGCTGTCGGTCTTAAGGGAGACGCTTAAGAAAATTACCATGGAGACGGCTCAGACTAAATAAGTCTGAGCATTGTCCTTGAATTGTATCTCGATTTCGAGATACAATGACTTTATTGATGGAAGGAGTGGTTACCAATGTCTGACAGTGTATTGCTGGGCATTCATCATGTGACGGCGATGACGGATGACGCCAAAAGGAATTATCATTTCATTACAGAGATACTTGGGATGCGTCTTATAAAAAAGACGGTCAACCAGGATGATATCCACACTTACCATACATTCTTTGCTGATGACGTGGGGAATCCGGGCACCGATCTCACATTCTTTGATTTTCCAGATAAAAAGAAAGGCGAGCGGGGCTCGAATGCCATCACGCGCATCGGCCTCAGGGTGCCGGATGATGCAGCGCTTGAATATTATAAGGCGCGCTTCGATGAATTCGATGTGAAACATGAAGGCATCAGGGATTTATTCGGCAGGAAGGTGCTCGCTTTCGAAGAGCCGGACGGACAGAGGTACCGGTTGTTTTCCGATGAAGAGGATGAGGGCATACCGGGCGGGATACCGTGGAAGGGCGGCCCTGTTCCGGAGGATAAGGCGATTTACGGGCTCGGCCCGATTGAAATATCGATTTCCTACCAGGATAAATTCGTCGGCAGCCTGAAGGAAATCTATGGTATGAAAGTTGTTGCCGAAGAGGGCGATGCCGTCCTGCTGGAAGTCGGGGCAGGCGGCAACGGCGGCCGGGTCATTGTACGTAAGGATCCCGGGCAGTCTGCAAAGCAGGGTTACGGAGAAGTGCACCATGTATCTTTCAGGGTGAAGGATCATGATGCACTTGCCGGATGGAAAGAGAGATATGACGACCTCGGCCTGAAGCATACGGGCATAGTGGACCGGTTTTATTTTGAAGCAATGTATACGCGGGTCGGTCATATATTGATCGAACTGTCGACGGACGGACCGGGCTTCATGGGAGATGAACCTTACGAGACGCTGGGCGAGTCCCTGGCACTGCCGCCGTTTCTGGAGCCGAAAAGGGAAGAGATAGAGGCACAGATCAAACCATTTGATACGACACGCAGGAAATAATAGAAATTCAGGAGGAAATATTTTATGTTGCACATTTTTAAAGAAGGTAAAAAAGGCGCACCGGTGTTTGTCACACTTCACGGCACCGGAGGCACCGAGCACGATCTGATTCCGCTCGCAGAGATGCTGAATGATGAATACAGCATCCTGTCCATCCGCGGCAATGTACGTGAAGGCGGGATGAACCGCTACTTCAAGCGCCACGGTGAAGGGCAGTACGACCTTGAAGACCTCGAATTCAGGGGGCAGGAACTGCTTGACTTCATTAAGGATTCCGCAGAGAAATACGGCTTTAAAACGGAAGATGTGATACCAATCGGATTCTCCAACGGTTCGAACATCGCGATCAACATGATGCTGAGGGAAGAATCGGACTTCAAAAAAGCGCTGTTATTCGCACCGATGTACCCGGTGGATATTTCAGGCAACAATAAAGACCTGAGCGGCGCGGAAGTGTTCCTCTCCCTCGGCAAAGGCGACCCGATGGTGTCTGAAGACCAGAGTGAGAGAGTGGTCGAAATCTTCAAGGAACGCGGCGCGGATGTTCACCACACCTGGGTCAACGGCCACAGCCTGCCGCAGGAAGCCGCTGATGAAGCGAAGCAATGGCTCAACCGATGATATACCCAATAATAAAGCCCACTTGTACTTTGATACAAGTGGGCTTTATGCTGTCTGCAGAGGCGGTGGAATCGCAACCTTTGTCCGGCATCGGGGTCGACCTTGCGAAAAGCGACCCCGGAATCGCAACCTTTGTCTGGAATCGGGGTCGACCTTGCGAAAAACGACTCCTAAATCGCAACCTTTGCCGGGAATCCAGGCCGACCTTGCGAAAAGACACCTCGGAATCGCAACCTTTGCCGTGAATCCAGGCCGGCCTTGCGGAAAGCGACCCCGGAATCGCAACCTTTGCCGGGAATCTAGGCCGGCCTTGCGAAAAGACACCTCGGAATCGCAACCTTTGCCGGGAACCTGGGCCGGCCTTGCGGAAAGCGACCTCGGAATCGCAACCTTTGCCGTGAATCCAGGCCGGCCTTGCGGAAAGCGACCCCGGAATCGCAACCTTTGCCGTGAATCCAGGCCGGCCTTGCGAAAAGACACCTCGGAATCGCAACCTTTGCCGGGAACCCGGGTCGGCCTTGCGGAAAGCGACCCCGGAATCGCAACATTTGCCGGGAACCCGGGCCGGCCTTGCGAAAAGCGACCCCGGAATCGTAACCTTTGCCGGGAATCCAGGCCGGCCTTGCGAAAAGCGACCCCGGAATCGCAACTTTCATCCGGAATCAGGCCCTGTGTTCTTTATTCCGAGGTATATCAGGCATTCACGGGCGCTTCCCGCCTGTTCCGCCTCGACTGCAGCACGAGGATCACGATGCCCGCGAGCAGCATGAGCAGGCCGACCCATGACAGGGCATCCAGGCTCTCGCCGACCAAAAACACGCCGAGGAGTGAGGCGGTCAAAGGTTCGGCAAGTGACAATGTCACCGCCGTCGAAGATTTCACGAACTTGAGCCCGTTCGAGAATAAAAAGTACGCGAGCGCGGTCGCAAGCACTCCGATATGCAGGGCGACGAGCAGGCCGTTCGTCTCGCCAAGCCAGCTCATATCATTGATGAAGAAGAATGGCGATAAAATCACCGCACTCAGACAGAAAATCATTGCCACCGACGCAATCGGGTCGTGCGTGCGGACGAGCCTCGAGTTCGACATCGTGAAGCTCGCAAAAGAAATGCCGGCACCGAGTCCTGCGAGTATGCCGAGCGGGTTGACCGTCACATCATTCGTGTTGAACATCAGGATGATGCATCCGGTGATCGCGAGTATCGTGGAGAGCCACCATACCCTGGCGGGCCGGATCTTGAAGATGAGCCATTCGATCAGACCGGAAAACACCGGTGCGCTGCCGATCGAGACGACCGTGCCGACGGCGATTCCCGTCAGTTCCACTGCGCTGAAGAAGAAGGGCTGGAAGAGCGCCATGGCCAGTCCACCGATGAGAAGCGGCTTGACCGGCCAGCCTCTGAAAGTGATCCGCCGCGTCAGTACGGCGATGAGCATGAGGAGCAGGCCGCCGACCGCAAGCCTCACCGCGCCCATCGAAATGCTGTCGACGTCACTTGCGAAGGCTTTGGCGGTGCCCGCCGTCCCCCAAAGCATTGCTGCAAATAAAATCATGTAAGGTGCCAGACTCTGTCTCATATGATCTCTCCTAAATTAATTTCATACAAACCCTTTATAAGCTATAATATATGTAAATCTGAAGAGATGGATAATAAAATGACTTGGGCGGAGTGAGGATTATGCTGGAAGTGATCGCAACAAATTTACAGGATGTCATCGACGCGAACCAATATGGTGCAGACAGGATAGAACTGTGTGTCAATATGCACGAAGGCGGCCTGACGCCGAGCATCGGTCTGGTGGAAGAGGCGGCGAAGCTCTCAAAGATCCCTGTCCATGTCATGGTGAGGAGCCATGATCACGGATTCGTATATAATGCACTCGATCAGCAGGTGATGCTGAGCGATATCAAACATATCAAAGAGACGAATGCAGCAGGCATCGTCATCGGCGCCCTTACATATGAAGGGGTGGTGGATGAGTACTTCCTGAAAAAAGCCATCCAGCGTGCAGAAGGGCTCGACATCACGTTCCACCGGGCGTTCGACTCGGCAAGGATCCAGTTTGAAGCGCTGCAGACGCTGATGAAGTACGATGCGGTGAAGACGATCCTCTCCTCCGGCGGTGAAGGGGAGGCGGCGGATAACCTCCCGCTGCTCATCGAGCTGAATAAAGTCGCACGTGAACACGGCAAAGTTATCATGCCGGGCGGTGGAATCAATATCAATAATGTCAGAAAAATCAAAGATGAGTTTGATTATATACATGTTGGAAGTGGTGTCCGTCTGGACGGCACATTCCGGACTGGTCTGTCACAAAGATTAGTCCATTCATTTTTATAAATTGATTTTCAAAGGAGGAAGCCCGATGATAAAAGGTCACCACCATATTTCAATCTACACAAAAAACCTGAAAGAGAATAATCATTTTTATACAAAAGTTCTTGGTTTAAGAGGCGTCAAAGTAACAGTCAATCAAAACGACGTTTCGATGTACCATATTTTTTACGGAGATCGGCTCGGCACCTCCGGTAACAGTATCACCTACTTTGATATGCCTTATGTGGCGGACAGAAGAGAAGGCACAAATGCACATCATGCTCTCGGCCTTCTGGTCAAAAACTCAGAAAGCTTCGCCTACTGGCAGAGACGTCTTGAGCATTTCGGTCACAGCAGTGAGAAAGAGGAATATTTTGGCCGTAATGTGCTGGAATTTCAGGATCCCGATTCATTAAAGCTTGTGCTCTTCAGTGCAGAAGGTCAGGTGTTGCCCGAAGAATGGGAGCCGTGGACAAATAATGATGTTAATAATGATCATTTAATATTGGGCATGGGGCCCGTGCAGGTCAATGTCCGGGATAAGGATAAACTGGTTCGTATGCTGACGGAAGTTTTCAAGTATGATGTGATTGAAGATGAAAGTGACTATGCAATTCTTCATGCAAATAAAGGCGAGATGACCGGTGAGATCATTATCTCTGAAAAAGAGGGCAATATAGAAGCTCAAGGCCGTGGTACAATTCATCATCTGGCCATCCAGACTGAAGGTGCCAATCTTCAGGCAGTGGATGAGATATTAAAAGAGAGCGGCTACCGGACCACTGGTGTCATTGATCGCTACTATTTTAAGAGTCTGTATTTCCGTGAAGATAATGGTGTCATGTTTGAAATTGTAGGCCCCGCTGCCAGAGGATTCACCGCAGATGTGGATGAAACTGAACTCGGCATGCAGCTCGACCTGCCACCGAATCTTGAGGAAAAGCGGACAGAAATTGAAAGTGATCTTATGCCGCTGAGCGAATGGACTTGAAACGGATGAGGATAATTTGAATAGTATATTTGAAGTCGAAGATGTGACGGTCGGCTACGGCAAAAAAATGATCCTTGAAGACTTTAATATGACCATCCCTGAAGGCACCATCACATCGATTGTCGGACCGAACGGCTGCGGCAAGACGACACTGCTGCATACGCTCGCCCGGGTGCTCAGGCCGAAATACGGCGCGGTGTTCATCGACGGCCGGGATATCCTCTCACTGGACACGAAGGATGTGGCGAAGAGGCTGAGCCTGCTGCCGCAGTCACCTTCCGCCCCCGCCGGCCTCAATGTGCACAGTCTCGTCAGTTACGGCAGGCATCCGCACAAGTCGGCGTTCGAAGGGCTGGACCAGCAAGATGCCGAAAACATCGACTGGGCAATGGAAGTGACCGGCATCAGGGACCTTGCGGATAGGACGCTCGACGAACTGTCCGGCGGGCAGGCGCAGCGCGTGTGGCTCGCCATGGCGCTCGCTCAGGACACCGGCATCATACTGCTTGATGAGCCGACGACCTACCTGGACATGAAGTTCCAGATGGAGATCCTGAATCTCCTGAAGGACTTGAATGCATCGGCGGAAAAAACCATCCTCATGGTCCTGCATGATGTCAACCATGCATCGCGCTTCTCGGACGGCATCATAGCGGTGAAGGCGGGAGAAATCATCAGCACAGGCAGACCAGAAGAGGTCATGAGCGGAAGCATTTTAAGCGAGGTCTTCGATATCACACCGGTGATGGGCCGGTGTCCGTTCACGGATCGGCCCATCATCACATCCTACCGGCTGAGGGGGTGATCGGTATGGCCTATCTCATGACGATCATCATCTCCTTCATCCTGCTGGCTTCGGCATTCATTTTAAGCCTTGTGACAGGTTCAGTGGAGCTATCCCTGCGCGATGCAGTGAACGCATTCATTGCTTTTGATCCTTCCGACAACGGGCACATCATCATACGTGAAGTCCGGGCGCCGAGGGCTGCTGCGGCCGCAATCGCCGGTGCGGCATTTGCCGTGGCCGGTGCGGTCATGCAGGCCGTAACCAGGAATCCGCTCGCCGAGCCAGGCATCATCGGGCTGAATGCCGGTGCACTTTTTTTCCTGACGATCGCCTTCATCTTCATGCCGGGCCTGCCGTTTACATATTTGATCATCATTTCATTTGCCGGTGCACTTTTCAGTGCGCTGATCGTCCTCACGGTCTCATTCTTCGGCAGGGCGGGGATGTCACCTTTGAAGCTGATCCTTGCCGGCGTGGCGGTGACTTTATTCTTCGCAGCGCTCAGCACGGCGTTCCAGCTCTATTTCAATATCGGTCAGGATATCGCTTTCTGGTTTGCCGGTGCGATACAGACCATCGGCTGGGGGCACCTCTCTGTCATCATCCCGTGGTTCCTGTTCGGCATTGCGCTGTCACTGGTGCTCTCACCTGTGCTCACTGCAATCAGCTTTGATGAAGAGACGGCTGTAAGCCTCGGTGTTCCCGTCAATAAAACCCGTCTGTCGGCTCTAATCGCCGTGGTGATGCTTGCCGGGCTCGGTGTGTCCATCATCGGGGCCGCTGCCTTCATCGGCCTGATCGTCCCGCATATGGCGCGCTTCCTTTCAGGCGGGGATTACAGGTGGATACTGCCGCTTTCAGGAGTGCTCGGGGCGGTGCTCACCGTGTGCAGCGACCTTGCTGCAAGGACGCTGGCCGCTCCGGTGGAACTGCCTGCCGGTGCGCTGATCGCGCTGATCGGCGTGCCGTTTTTCCTCTATCTTGCACGCAGGGTGGTGCATTATGAAGTATAATCGGCAGGGAATCGTTTTGACGGCTTCAGTTGTTTTGCTTCTGGCAGCCGTGCTCGTCAGTTTGAAGACGGGTTACACATATATCGGCTGGGGGGAGATGTTTAAGATTCTGGCCGGTCAGGGCGGCAGTGATGCGCATATACTGACCGGGATCCGGCTGCCGCGGGTGATTGCAGCAGTCCTTTCAGGTGCGGCGCTGGCGTTATCAGGAGCAATACTGCAGAGCATCATGCAGAACCCTTTGGCGGATTCCGGCATCATCGGCATCAATTCAGGGGCGGGGCTTGCCGTGCTGCTGATCATCATCTGGGGCGGTGCCGCAAATATATTCTTAATACCCGCAGCAGCTTTCCTCGGCGGGCTCATCACCGTCCTCATCGTGATTGCACTCTCCTACAGCAGAAGATACGGTGTGACGCCGATGCGGCTCGTCCTGAACGGGGTGGCTGTGGGGGCGGGGCTCAGCGCACTGATGATCGTGCTTTCACTCATCATTTCAAGCGAGAGCTATCAGTTTGCTGCAAATTTCCTTGCCGGCACCGTCTGGGGCAGCACTTGGCAGCATGTCCTGATTTCTGCAGCCGGGCTCGCCGTCATCCTTCCCTTCGTGATTTCACGGATGCGGGTGCTTGATATTTTGAGCCTCGGCACATTGAATATCATCAGCCTCGGCGTTAATATAAAAAAGGAACGGTTACTGCTCCTCTTCTGTGCGGCAGGTTTCTCTGCAGTGAGTGTCTCGGTCAGCGGGGGCATCGCGTTTGCCGGGCTGATCGCACCGCACCTCGCGAGGAAACTCGTCGGGAATCCTCACGGCTTCGTGCTGCCGCTCAGTGCGGTTTTGGGCGGACTGCTTGTCCTCGCGGCGGATACGGCGGGGCGGACTTTATTTTTCCCGTCGGCACTTCCGGCAGGCGTCATGGTTGCCATCATCGGGGCACCTTATTTCATATACATACTGATGAAATCGGAAAACAGGTAATTTGGAGGTTATCATTTGAAAGAACAAAAAAGTGTCACATTGACCACGAAAATACACAGCCTGGACAAAAAAGGGTCGGGCATGGGGCTTGCATACAGGGACACCGGCGGCAACCTCCCGCGGAAGCTCAAATTGAACATACCGCAGACGCTGATCGGGGAGGAAGTGGAAGTCACCGTGCCGAATGCGGACGGCAGGAAGCGTGCGACGGTCATGCCGGATAAAATACTCACGCCCCATCCGGAGAGGACGGCACCGCCATGCCCGCACTTCGAGCTGTGCGGCGGATGCGTCTGGCAGCATTGGGAATATGCCGGCCAGCTCACCTACAAGACGGATTTTGTGAAGTCGCACCTGAAGCGCCATGGTTTCGATACATCGGTCGTCAAGGACACGATCGGCATGGACCATCCTTTCGAATTCAGGAACAAGATGGAGTTCACATTTTCAAAAGACGGCAGGCTCGGACTGCACGAACTTGGGAATTTCAGGAACATCATCGACCTCGACACATGCCTCATTTCAAGTGAGGACATGGTGACGGTCATGCGGATCGTCTCGGACTGGGCAGCTGAATACAACCTGCCGGGCTATGATAAAGATGCGAACTCCGGGCTCCTCCGTCATCTCAGGCTCCGCCAGTCACAGGTCACCGGGGAATTGATGGCTGCCCTGTTCGCAACCGAGAGCCCTGATGGTGAGCTCTCAGAGGCCGTCAATGCATTGGTGATGCGTTTGACTTCCGAAGTCGAGTCAATCGAGAGCCTGATGTGGATGGAGAACCGGGACATTGCGGACGTTGCGCAGGCGGATGATGAGGATATCCATCTTCTGCACGGCAGGACTTACATCCATGAAGAGATGAGCGGCTACACTTACCGTGTATGGTACGATACATTTTTCCAGACGAATCCGACCCAGGCTGAAAAGCTTGTCGACCTCGCGATTGAAATGGCCGGTGTGAAAGAGCATGAGTCGATGATCGACCTGTTCTGCGGTGTCGGCACGTTTTCACTGCCTTTCGCAAGCAGGGTCAAATCGCTTGCAGGGGTGGAGATCGTTGAATCCTCAATCGAATCGGCCAAACGGAATGCCCTCGATAATGATATTCAGAACACTTACTTCCTGGCAAAAGATGCCCGCCGCGGCATGGACGAAGTGCTTGAGACATGGGGCACGCCGGATCTCCTGCTGCTCGACCCGCCGCGCTCCGGCGCCGGCGGCAAGGTCATGCGCCGAATCGGACGCCTCGGGACGGACAGGGTCGTCTATGTATCGTGCAATCCGGAAACTTTTGCAGAAGACATCACATGGCTGCGCGAATTCGGCTACACGCTGAAAAACGTCCAGCCGGTGGATTTATTCCCCCACAGTGCACATGTCGAGATTGTATCCATCCTGGAGCTTGAAGATTGATATTGTACGTGTTGAAGCGTCCTGTGCTGATTTTCGGTGCAGGGCGCTTTTTATGGGAAGGCATTTTATCTTTATGCGCTTCCGGGTAATGTATATAATAGGAGTATGAAAAGAGGGTGTGTAATGCAGCAGTTCAAATATAAAATTTCAATCGTCGATAAAAAACAGAATGTTGTGATTGCGGATGATGACGGAGGGGAATATGGAACTATAACGAGATCCGTGCTCAGGAACTGTGACAGGCGCAATACCTATCAGTATATGGGCACGGACGGCAGCACCGTGGTCATAGGAATGAAGAAAAGGCGTTTCCGGGATTTGAATGTGGCGAGTTACATCGTCCAGTCGGACAACTATGAATTCAAACTGAAGGAACGTCCCGGCACCAACCTGCTGTACTTCAAAGTCGAAGGGAAATTCGATAACAAGCGCATTAGCCTGGACGAGGACTGGAACGGCAACCTGGAAGTCTACTTCCACGGCAGCCATGTGATGACGGTGATCGAGGACCCGGTCACCGGTGAGACACAGATCAATTCAGGTGAAAAATTCAATGAAAGATCCTTCCCCTTCATCATCGGTGTACTGATGTTCTTCATGTTCAAGGCGTATAAGAGGGAGAGCTGGCATATTGAACGGGCATTGTGACTAAATCCCAATATGACAGTCATATTACAAAGTTGTTTCATTTATAGAAATGTTTTGAAAATTTACGTCAATAAGTGTAGAATCTAATTACTCATACGAATAGGGGGGAGTCGCATGCTCAGAGTGTTATGTGCACTTATTCCGGCGGCGATCATATTGCTGCACCTGGTCTTCGAAGACAACCTGCTTTGGCTGATATCATTATTATTCGGACTGTTGGGCTTCATCTTCAGTTTCACCAATTTGAAATTCAGGGCGAATGCACTCGCATGGGGCTTACTGGTTTTGAATACGGGAGTGCTGATCTTCTCGATCGTCTACACGATCCAAAACTTCAGCTGAGTACAGTAAAACAAAGGGACAGGGCTGAAGACAGCCCCTTTTTGTATTTTAATTTTCCGGCTCCATGTAACTGTAGTCATCCAGATCGAGGCTGGTGGGAAGGCCGCTCAGTAGGCGTGCAGCTTCACGGCCGATGTAGGGTGCGGCGGTGAGTCCCGTGGCGCCGAGCCCGTTGATGACGAATGTCCTGTCATCATGGTATCCGATGAACGGCAGGTGATCCCTTGCATAAGGTTTGAAGCCGGTCATCATCTTGATGTCCGTGATGGCATGGTCCGGGAAATACCGTTCGGCGAGCCCCCTCAAATAACGGTGGTTTTCCTCAGAAGGTGAATCATCAAAAGATTCAGTGTCGATATGCGTGGTGCCGATCGCAAACTCATTGGCACCCATCTCCACGATATAAATGGGCCCGAGTGCCATGACGACCGGTGTATGGACGACCTCGGGCGCTTCGACTTTAAAATGCAGCACCTCGGAGCGCTGATGGCGGACAGCCGGTCCGAAGTCCTGCTCGACGCCCCATGCACCGGTTGCGTAGATGGTGACATGGTCATCACCCGGCGCCGGTGCCTCGCCTTCAATCCATTCGCCCCCGTTGGAGACGAAGGCATTTTTCAATGCGTCCCTGAGCAGCGCCCCTTTGACCTGCGCACCGCCTTCGACATAGACCCCGGGGTAGCTGTCGTTCAAATAAGGATGGCGCTGTTTGACTTCCTCCCTTGAAAGCTTCAGGACTTCACCCATTTCAGGCGCATCCGCCTTTTTTTTGCTGATGCGATTGAAGCCGAGTTCGAGGACTTCATCATCTTTGAATAAAGAGATCGCACCCCGCTGTGTATACCCCGTCTCAAGTTCTGTCTCCCGTTCAAGCCGGCTGATGAAGGACGGATAATATTCCGCCGCTTTCGTCACCAGGCGGTACCATTTCTTATTCCTCCGCTGGGAGACCCATGGATTGATGATGCCCGCCGACGCCTCCGTCGCATTCCCGGCATCATTGCGGTCATACAGGGTGACCGAGTGACCGTGCTGCTTCAAATGATAGCCGAGGGAAGCACCTGCAATGCCGCCCCCGATGATTGTGAATTTTTCCATTTTATACTATCCCTCCGTGCATGATTCATTGAAATTATATGATAGACTGTGTACTGATGTCATTTTGAGGAGCCTGACCCATGAACAAGTACGTACTGGACATATTCAAAGATCAGGACGCTCTGAAAACTTTGAACAAATGGTCCATCCTGATCACACTCGGCGCCTTCATATTATTCTACTTATTCGAGGTGCTTTTCACAAATACGACGGGCTCAGCCGTCATCGGCTGGTCGCCGCTTGAACTTCTGTTGTCGGTGATACTGATCTTTTTGATCATCTTCGCGGTCATCACTGTACATGAAGCCATCCACGGCCTGTTCTTCAAGCTGTTCAGGCCCCGGGGCAACGTGAAGTTCGGATACTCCAAGGGGATGTTCTACGCGACTTCCCCCGGCGAAGTGTTCAGAAGGCACGAATTCAAAATCATCATCATCATGCCTTTCATCATTATAACAGCGTTGATGATGATGATATGGTTCATCGTGCCACACGCATCGATCAAGTATTTCCTCGCACTGCATACCGGCGCCTGTGCCGGAGATTTTTATTACCTTCACCTGCTGAATAAACACCCTGAGATGCAGTATGTCGAGGACACCGATGTCGGCATGACGATGTACGAAAGCCATCCGGATGGATAGAACGCCTGTTCGTATCATGTTATAATGAAGGCAACGATAAGTGTTGGGTGATGATTATGGAAAAAAGGATCATTCATATAGATATGGACGCTTTCTATGCACAGATAGAGCAGCGGGATCATCCTGAGTACCGGGGGAAGCCGGTCATCGTCGGCGGCAGGTCGCAGAGCCGCGGCGTGGTTGCGACTGCGAGTTATGAAGCCCGGAAGTTCGGCGTGCATTCGGCGATGCCGACACGGACGGCCTATAAGCTCTGCCCGGACGGCATTTATGTGCGTCCCCGTTTCGATGTCTACAAAGCGGTCTCAAAGGAAATCATGGATGTCTTCCTTTCCTACTCGGAACTGGTTGAACCGCTGAGCCTGGATGAGGCCTACCTCGACATCACGCACCTCGTGTCCCGGGAGCGCACCGCGAAGTCGGTCGCACTGAATATCCAGCGGGATATATTTGAGAAGACGCGCCTCACTTCTTCAAGCGGCATTTCCTACAATAAATATCTCGCGAAGATCGCATCCGGGATGAACAAGCCGAAAGGGACGACCGTCATCCATCATGGCAATGTGATGGAAATACTGAAGGAGATGCCGATCGGGAAGTTCCCCGGCGTCGGCAGGGTCACCGAGGAAAAGATGAAATCGCTGAAGATCTTCAACGGGGAAGATCTCCATGGCTGGGCGGAAGCCGACCTCGTGCGCGAGTTCGGGAAGCGGGGGAGCTCATTGTACCGTAAGGCACGCGGCATCGGCACGAGTGAACTCAATGTCGACCGGGTGAGGAAGTCTGTCGGCAAGGAGACGACTTTCGACCATGATGTGAACGATGATGAATACATTCTGAAAGTGCTTGAAGAACTGAGCCATAAAGTCAGCGGCAATCTCGACAGGCGGCAGTTTGCCGGCAGGGTCGTGACGGTCAAGCTGAAGACCCATGATTATAAGACGCACACCAAGCAGATGATGACCACCAACCCGATCTTCAAAGGTGACGAGATCTTTCATTATGCTTATAATTTATATCATGAAGTGAAGGAACCTGAAGAGCCGATCCGCCTGATCGGTGTGACCGTCTCGCATCTCGAGGAAAGAAGTTACCGTAATTTGACGATATATGATTTTTTATAATAATATAGGCTTAATTAAATTTTAAAGGAAGACAAGTGACTTATGATAATTAAAACAGAAGAAGAAATGAAAGCATTAGAAGAGATCGGCCAGATATGCGGTAAAGTTTTGAAAGCCGCCGTCGATTTCACGGAAGTCGGCATGACGACCAAGGAGATTGATGAGGAAGCAGGACGTCTGCTTGCTGAATACGGGGCGGAGAGCGCGCCGATCAGCGAGTACGATTTCCCGGGCTACACATGCATCAGTGTGAATGAGGAAGTCGCACACGGCATCCCGGGTTCACGCGTCTTAAAAGACGGGGACCTTGTGAACATCGATGTCAGTGCGAAGAAGAACGGATATTTTGCGGATACGGGGGTTTCGTTCGTGGTCGGCGAAACGGATGATCCGATGAAGCAGAAAGTCATCGATGTATGCGAAATGGCCTTTGAAGCGGCGATGGAGAAAGTCAAAGCCGGCGGCAAAGTGAGCCAGATCGGACGTGCAGTACATAACGTTGCACGCAAGAACGGCCTCACCGTCATCCGCAACCTGACCGGACACGGGGTGGGCAAGAGCCTGCACGACTCCCCGCAGCATATCATGAACTATTATGAAGCATCGAAGAAGGAAATACTGAAAGAGGGCATGGTCATTGCAGTCGAGCCGTTCATTTCGACGAAGGCGAGCCTCGTCACGGAAGGCAAGAACGACTGGGCCTTCGAAACGAAAGACGGCAGCTACGTCGCCCAGAAGGAACACACCGTCGTCGTCACTAAAGACGGCCCGAAGTTCCTGACGAAAATTGAAAATTGATCTGCCTGGAGATCCGGCAGTGGGGGCCTTGCTCATCCGCTGCCGGATTTTTGTTTGAATGAGCAGTATTGGCCTCTCCCTGCTCACTCAGTTGTGATTTTAGGTGCGAGTGAGCAGAATCTGTGTCTCCCTGCTCATTCAAGTATAACTTTGGCTGTGAATAAGCAGAATCTGCCTCTCCCTGCTCATCCACGTCCAATTTCCTGCATGAGTGAGCAGATACATAAAAAGCCCGGACACGGCAGGGGGACGCGGCCTCCTTTTCGTATCCGGGTTTTATTTAGTCTTAAATATAAAAATAAATGGCCTGGTATCCGTAATAGAAAGAGGCGAGGGCCAAGAGGCTGAATATGACTTCTTCCACGATGCTTCCGGTTTTTGTGGTGAGCGGGAATCTGACTCTGTAGTCGAGAGGGAAGAACAGCTGGATGCCGCGCTTCGTTCCCATATCCAATATGTAATGGCTCGCCATGCCGACGACGATGCCGGCGGTGACCTCATCGAAAGGCTGGAATGCTTTCAGCAGGAATGCCATGATGACTAAAAATAACAGGCTGTGTGTGAATGAGCGGTGGCCGAATATCAAATTCACAATCTTGGAAGTGACGGGCAGTTTTCTGCCGATCATACTCCCGCCGTGACAGATATCGGGGAGCAGGGCGCCGATGATGCCTGCACCGGTCAGGATGATCGGGTCCATGCCTGAAAAATAGGAATAGGCGAGGCCCGCAGCGATTCCGCCGGTGATATGTGTTTTTCCCGTCATAATTTTCCCTCCTTAGATTATTTATGATACCATTAAATGCATAATAATTTCATTTTATATGTGAAATGATTTCATTTTTTATGAAATATTCAAAGCAGTAAATTTTAAAATAAAAATATTGAGGAGAATGAAAATGCCGGGAACAAGAAGAGATAATATCGCTCCGGGAAAGAGAGTCAACGTCGTACAGAAACAGGATCAGAGGACGGGGAGGCTGACCGAAGGGGTGGTCGCAAGGATCCTCACGAATTCACCGACACATCCCCACGGCATCAAAGTGAAACTAGAAGACGGGACCGTCGGCAGGGTGAAGGAGATACTGGACTGACTTCATCCTGTGAGCCAGCCGGCGAATGACAGCAAATCCGGGAACTGATGGTCAGCGCCCGCCTTCTTTTTATCTTTTCCGATGAAAATGGTGCGGGTGCCGGCGTTTTTGCCCGCCTGTATATCCACTTCACGGTCGCCGGCCATGAAACTCCGGGACAGATCGATGTCATGTTTTTCAGCCAGATCCAAAATCATGCCCGGTGCGGGTTTCCTGCACCGGCTTTTTGCCTGCGGCATATCGGGGCAGTAGGCGATATCATCCAGGAAAGCCCCGTGCTTTTCCAGCTCCTCTTCCATCTTCCCGTGCACCTCATGCAGTTCCTCCTCCGTCATGAAACCAAGTCCGACGCCGCCCTGATTGGTCACCACGAACACTTTATAGCCGGCTTCATTCAATTTCCTGACACCTTCGCCCACATCATCCAGCAAATAAAAATCTTCCGGTGCGTTCACGAATCTTACACGTTCACTCATCACTTCATTGATGACGCCGTCACGATCAAGAAATACAGCCTTATGCATCGAAAATCCACTCCTCATTAAAAAATCTCCGCCCTCTGGTCAGAGGGCGGAGTCCGTCCATCAATCTTCCACAGCCTTGGCATCGCCCGGTCTCGGGAAATCGGCCCCGCCGTAAAGGCGGTGGTCGTTGTTCTGATCGATCATGATCGCCTGCACGTCGCCGATCCTTGTATCGGCGCCTTCTTCCCTGAATGACTGGTCGAATTCATAGCCGAGGTCTGCAAGTTTTTCAAGTACGGCATCTTCCACACCATCCTCCCACTGATCGTCAAGGTCGGGTGTGACATAGACGCGGGGATCTTTGATGGCTTCGTCGATCGGCATCTTATAGTCGATGACATTGACGATGGTCTGCACGACGGAAGCGATGATTGTTGCAGCCCCCGGTGAACCGAGCGTAAAGAACGGTTTACCGTCATGGAAAAGGATCGCCGGTGACTTTGAACTTTTCGGATATTTATTGCCGTTCGGTTCATTCACGCTGCCGGGTTCCACCGAAAAATCGGTCAGATGGTTGTTCAGTATGAAACCGTAACCCGGCACCATGATGCCGGAACCGTAGATGCGTTCAATCGAGGTCGTGCACGCAGCAACGTTCCCCCACTGGTCGACGGCGGTGTAATGGGTGGTCTCCATTCCTTCCCTGCCTGACGGTTCACCCTGTTCGCGGGGGCTGTGCCCGTCTTTTTGATACTTCCATGGATCGCCTGCCTCTTTTTTCTCTGCCTTCCTTTCGATGGAAAGCTCTTCCAGACGTTCCTTGATGTAATCTTCGTGGAGTACGCCGTCGAGCGGGGCAGGGGTGAAGTTGGTGTCTTCGATATGGGCATTTTTATCCGCCAGGGCGAGCTGCAGCGTCTGCGCCATCAGGTGGTATTTTTCCACGGAATGCGGATTATACTGCGAAATGTCCACCTGCTCCAGGATCTTCAGCTGCATGGCCACACCGATGCCGCCGGCACTCGGGGGCACAGGCAGGGCGATGTCAAATCCCCTGTAATTCGTCCACAGCGGTTCATCGACGATGACTTCATAATTGAGCAGGTCCTGATGAGTCATGATGCCGCCGTGGTCTTTGACCGCCTTGATGATCGCATCTGCAATCTCACCTTCGTAGACATCATCGAATCCTTTGTCCCTGATTGTTCTGAGTGTATGTGCAAGCTCCGGCTGCCTGAGGGTGTCTCCTTCTTTAAGGTGTGTGCCGCCGGGCATGAACTTCTTCCGGGCCTCTTCATGGAGCCGGTGATCGAACAGCTCAAGCGTACGCTCCATCAGCCCGTGGACTCTGTAGTCCGATTCTGCAAGACGTATTGCAGGGTCTATCAACGTCTCCAGCGGGAGCGTCGCATAATTTTCGTGGAGGTGTTTCAGGCCTTTCATGATGCTCGGTATACCGACCGCCGTCCCGTGCGTGGAACGTTCATCGAAAGGGATCTCCTCGCCGTTTTCATCCACGAAGGTTTCCGGCGTCATGGCGGCGGGTGCCTTCGGGTGGGCATTGATCATTTTGGTTTCATCTTTTTCAGCGTCATAGCACATCAGGAAGCCGCCTGAACCGATGCCTGTGTTCATGCCTTCAACGACCGAAAGTGCAAGCTGCACCGCGATGACCGCATCGAATGCATTGCCGCCTTTCTTAAGCATCTCATTGCCGGCATCGGTCGCTTCCTTGACCGCACTTGAGACCATGCCGTAACGGCCCGTATCACCTTTCATGTCCTGATCGGGCTCTATATATTTTTGTACCGCAAAAATTTCTTCTATATTTGCCATTCATATGTCACTCCTAAGTCTATGTTTTCTTGAGATACATATTTATAACCTTTATCGGCGGGTTTAAAACGCGGGGGAGGGAACGCAGTAAATTTATGACCTCCCTTCAATAAAAACGGCACCTTGCGGAAGGCGCCGTTTTTCATTCAATCTAATTCTTATAACCGTCGACGACAAGGTCGACTTTGCCGTTCTCGGGATCGATCACAAGCCCGTGAACCGGGACACTGTTGTCGAACAATGGATGTTCATGCACTTTACGCACGCTTTCCCTGACGCTGTCCTCGACGGATTCAAAGCCTTTCAGCCATGATTCGATATCGATCCTCGAATGCTTGAGCACTTCGAATGTGTTATCCGAAATGCCGCGGTCTTTCATCTCCTGAATCATCGGCTCTGGTTTAAGGGCACCGAAGCCGCAGTCGTGGTGGCCCATGATGACGACTTCCTCGACGCCGAGCATGTACACCGCAACAAGTATGCTGCGCACCGTGCTGCCGTAAGGGTGGGAAATGACCCCGCCGGCATTTTGTATATGCTTGATGTCACCGTTCTTCAGACCGAGTGATTTGAAGGACATTTCCGTGAGCCTCGTATCCATGCAGGACACGAGGACCATTTTTTTCTGTGGCGATTTTGTTGCGACATAATTTTTATACTCTTCGTTTTCAACGAAGCTCTTATTGAATTCAAGCAAATCATATAGTAATGGCATCTTAGCTGGTTCCTCCCGCTTCTGCTGTATTGGTATCGTTTTGTTTCGCAATGTCGTTCTTGTGGATGATGGCATTGATCTGTGCACCTGTGATGATTATGATTCCGGTGATGAACAACCATAAGAGCAGGATGATCACACCGGCGATGCTGCCGTATGTCGCCGAGTAGTTCCCGAAGTTTGACACATAGAATCCGAAGCCCCATGAGGCGACAAGGAACGCAATCGTTGTGAATATCGTGCCGGGGATCACGGATTTCCAGTCGATTTTAATATTCGGGGCGACTGAGTACATGATCAGGAACACGACGAATACAAGCAGCAGCGGCAGAATGCTTCTGACGAGGTTCCATACTGTCGAGAACTGCTGATCGAGTCCAATCACACCAAACATCAGGTTGCCGATCTGGCCGCCGAATACGATGAGTACGAATGTAAGTAAGACTGATAATGTCAGGACGATTGTGAAAATGATCGAAAGTCCTTTCGCAACGACGAAGTTGCGGTTGTCCTCCACATCGTAGGCGACATTGAATGCATTCATCAGGGCGGTCATGCCGTTGGATGCAGCCCACAGCGTTGCAATCAGACCGAATGATAAGAGTCCGCCGGTCGATTCTGACATCACATCATCGATGACACCCGACAGCATCCCTGAAATCTCCGCCGGAGCGTAATCCTCGATGAAGCCGGTGATTGTGGCCTGGTCGATGTTGAATAAAGGCACCAGTGTCAGAAGGAAGATCAGCAGCGGGAATATCGCAAGCATGAAATAATATGCCAGCTGTGCGGCCATCCCCGTCGTGTTGTCCTTTGAGAACTGGAACATCAGCTTCTGGAAGAAATTTGCATCTTTCTTCGCCTTGGCCGGTTTGTTTATCTGGGAGACATACAGCTGTTCATCGTCCTTTTTCGGTTCCTTCGACTTGAAGACGGTGTTTTCAACGTATGTCTCATCACCCTTTTTCTTGTTACCCTTTCCCTTATTGTCTTTTTTGCCTTCAGACTCTTCCTTTATCTGTGACAAATACTTTGAATTCTTGTTCTCATCTTTAGACATGAGCACACCTCTCTAGTAAGAAAAGGACCAACATCCGTCAGTCCCTTCAAGTATTTATGTTACTGTGATTTTTTCTCCTCACGTTTCTGCATGAGTGTATCCTTGGCATCCATAATCTGTTTCTCGAGCTCAGGATTCTCTTCCCTGATCTGCTGGACGGTGTCTTTCCAGAACATGACTTCGTCCTTCAGCTGTTCGAATTTGGAAGAGCCGCCGGAACTGCTCTGTAATTTATCTTTGGCAGCCTCTGGATGCTTCGCATAGTAGCCGAGCTCCTTGCCGCTGCTCATCACCGTCTGGCGCGTATTTTTGTCAATCAGACTTACCAATGCGCCAATGCCGGCACCGATCAGAATTGCAGGAATCAATTTGTTTTTCATAATGACATTTCTCCTTTAGGCTATTTATAGTTGATATATCCATTTTGAATGGAATATAAACTTATATACAAAATATAATAATCTTTTTATTTATAATACTCAACCTGGGCATTCTTTGTTACTATATATTCATGCATAAATTGACAAGGAGGCGGAGGAGCCGTGGATAAGGAAACAATGCTGAAAGAAATAGAATCAAGATTGAAGGTCGTCAATAAAGGGATGCTGAACCCGGATGATTTCAGTGACGCCCATCAGGAGGAAATCGCTGAATACCACAAGATGGTGACATCGAGGAATGAAATCAGCCCGATGGAGCAGACGGCGATACTCGAAGAACTGTCCAAGCTCAGAAAATAATTTCATAAAGGGGTTTTTTGAATGTCGAAATTGGAAAGATATGCTTCACTGCTGGCCGAAGTCGGCCTGAATGTCCAGGAAGGCCAGAGGGTCTATATCAGCGCGTCCGTGGATGCACTGCCGCTCGTCCGTCTGGTGACTGAAAAGTCTTATCAGAAAGGTGCAAAAGACGTCAAAGTCAATTTGAAGGATGACGTGCTCACGCAGCTCCATGCACACCACAAAAGCACGGAGGAGTATGCGAAGGTGCCGCAGTGGGCGATCGATGAACGCATGTTTTACTCGGATGAGAAGGCGGCCTTCCTCGCCATCACTTCATCTTCACCTGAACTGTTGAAAGGTGTGGATCCCGACAAGCTTAAAAGCATGCAGATCGCATACGGCAATGCTTTCAAGGAATATTCCAACCGCATCCAGTCCGACCACCACAGCTGGTGCGTCGCAGGATACCCTTCAGCCGGATGGGCGAAGCTTGTATTCCCCGATAAGACGGAGGATGAAGCTGTGGACGCACTGCTCGACCTCATCTTCTATACGATGCGGGTCGACCGGGAAGACCCGGTGGAGGCCTGGCAGGAGCTTGATGCCACGCTCCATGAGAAGGTGGACATCCTGAATGAAAACCATTTCCATGCCCTGAGGTACTCAGGACCGGGTACGGACTTTACAATGGAGCTGCCGGAGAAGCACCTGTGGGCGGGCGCCTCAAGTGAAAATTCGGACGGTGTGCGCTTCATGGCTAACATGCCGACGGAAGAAGTCTTCACGGCTCCGAAGAAGACCGGGGTCAACGGCTATGTTTCGAACACGAAGCCACTGAGCTACGGCGGCAACATCATCGACGGCTTCAAATTGACCTTCAAGGACGGCAAGGTCGTCGAATATGAAGCGGAACAGGGCGAAGATGTGCTCAAAAACCTGCTTGAGACCGATGAGGGGGCGAAGTATCTGGGCGAGGTCGCGCTTGTACCGGACGATTCCCCGATCTCGAACACCGATACATTGTTCTTCAATACGCTGTTCGATGAGAACGCCTCCTGCCATATCGCGCTCGGCAGTGCATACGGCTTCAGCATCGACGGCGGCAAGGACATGTCGCGTGAGGAACTCGCCGAAGAAGGCCTCAATGATTCGATCACCCATGTCGATTTCATGATCGGGAGTGCAGAACTCGACATATACGGCATCGACCCGGAAGGCAATGAAACGCCGATATTCAAACAGGGCAACTGGGCAATATAAAATATAGTTCACTAAAACCTGCATTTTATGATAAAATATAAGTAACGAGAATTACTGATAACTTTGTTAGGAGGGCTTTCATGAGCTATGCAATGATGTTACTCGTAGTGATAGCGTTCGTTTTCGCTATTCTTGGGTTTGCGGCAGTGCTGGGTTATTTCCTGCAGCAGGCATTCCCGGGCAGATCAGCAATTGAAGTGGATTCACCCGAGGAAGCTTTGAACAGAAAAATATAATATATACAAATCAAGAGTGGAGAGGAGGATTCAGGTTCTCCTCTCTTTTTGGATTGTTTGATTTAAAAGAGGCGGTAGCGATGATCAAAATCGATAAAGTTTCATTGAAGAAGAATGGTTTATATGAGGTTCATCTCTCCAATGGTGATAAGATGACGGTACACGAGGAATCACTCGTCAGGCACCGTCTGCTCAGCGGGAGGGAACTTACCGGGGAAGAACTGGAAGCAGTCACCGAAAGCATTCAGTATGACCAGGCCTATGTGGACGCATTGAAATACATCAGCTACAAACTGCGGTCACATCATGAAATCAGGGAATATCTCGGTGAGGAATATGCGCCGTACATCGTCGATGACGTGGTGGGGCGCCTTATGGATGAAAACTACATCAATGATGAAATGTATGCCGAAGCGCTTAAGAACACGATGCTCAACACTTCCGACAAAGGGCCGGGGATGCTTGAGAGGGAACTGAAGAAACACCGCATCGATGAGGAGATCATATTCCAAAAGACCGGTGCCTTCAGTGATGCGGTCGACAGTGAACGCATGAACAAACTGAAAGCCAAAGAGCTGAAAAGATATAAAGGTTCGCAGCGTCATTTTTCGATGAAGCTTCAGGAGAAACTGATGACCAAAGGCTACTATAAGGAACATATCGATCTGATCACCTTCGGCGCTGAGTTCGATGAGACCCCTTATTTTGAACGCGATTTTGAAAAGATATACAAAAGATACCGGAACAGGCATGAAGGCTACGTGCTGAAGCAGAAGCTGACAGAGGCACTGCTCAGAAAAGGCTATGAGTATGATCTGATCCAGGAGAAATTAGGTGAGATGACAGATGAAACCATTGGGTAAGATGACCAGGCGCGAAATAGAAGCATATATCGCCGAAAAACGTGAAGCGATGAGGAAAGCTGAAATGCTCGGCGTGGAAAATGAATACAGGGTGAACGAACGGCAGGTGCTGATTGCGGAAAGCTATATGATAGATCTGAGCCAGATAGAAAAAGGGAAGATCTACAAACTCGTCAGCAATGAAGACCATTATTTCAAAGTGGAATACTTGAAAGGTGTTTTTGCATGGGGCTTTTTCATCGGCGGCACCGAGAAAGAGACGGGTATTCCTGTAAGCATGCTCCAGCTGAAGCGGAAGGGATAGACTATGCAGGACATAATTCTGCTGAGGGGGCAGAACCTCTCATATGCCAAAGAATCGGGGCACCTCAGGAAACGGATCCTTTCAAAGGACGAGACCCTCGTGATAAAAGATGTCTCATTCACTTTATACCGCGGAGAAGTCCTTGGGGTGCTCGGTGAATATGAGACACTTTATTATTTGAAGGATATGATCACCGGGACGATCAACCCGAAGACGGGGAAGGCGAAGTCGGAAGCGGCCATTGCGGCATTCGACGTGATGGATCACGTACATAACCGTCACGCCTCGGTCCGTTTTCTGACCGAGCTGTTCAATGAATATATGAAGCCGGATGAAGTGGCGGCGGCAATGGAAGCTCTGGAGAAGAAAGTCTTCATGAAGCGCGTATGGAACAGGCGCCTGAATACTTTGACGCGTGCTGAAATCGGTGCACTGCTGGTCGAGGCCGCATGTCATATCGATGCGGATGTATTCATCTTCTGCAATATGAGCAGCCATTTGAACGAGGCCACCAAAACCCGCTTCAAAGAAGCCGTCTCAAATTTTGAAAAGCAGGATAAAGGCGTCATGCTCCTTGAAACGGACATCGGCCTCATCCAGGAATCATCCAACTATTTCATATGGCTGAGCTACGGGCAGAAGCGGTATGAAGGCGGCGTGCAAAAAGGCGTGAACCGTTACAATGAATATCTTAAAGAGAAGAGCCGGGTCAAAAACACCGATGAAGAGAAAGCGTTCGACCTGGAATGGAAAAGGAATATATCCGAATACGCTCACTATGAACATAACATGCAGCGGCTCAGCAAAAAGCAGACTTCCCTGATCGACAGGCTCAGCATCAGGAGGCTCATCGTCTCCTTCGTCCTCCTCTTCATCATCATGGCCGCCTCCACGGTGATTTTCATGGACATCAATTTCACTGGAGCGGACCAGACTGCCGAACAGCAGGCGGTGCCTGCACTGGAGGAGGATGCTGAAAGTTTCGCCTATGGTTTCGTCTCGGCGGAAGCACTGGAACTCGGCGGAGAGGCGGTGCCGTACATGACGATGGTGGATGTCGTAAGGACCGGGGAAGGAAGTTATACGGTGCTCTTCAATGATGCAGAGCATGAAGTGCCGGAAGATGACATCATTTATTTCAATCCGGCGAGCCTTTACACCGAAACGACTTTTGAGGAACTTCTGCCGTATGCCGGAGATTCTTTTGCCGACAGCTATCAGTTCTATACGTTGTGGCTCTCCGGGGACGCAGAGAATGCCACGGATGAGCTGAACCTCGAGGCGGACGAGCACCGCGGATCGGTGCCCGGCTTCCCGATCACTTATCATTTCAGGAATGGCAATGTATTCTCGGTTGCATTCCCCGCTGAAGACACGGGGGAACTCCTGGATGAATATGACCTGACGAATGAAGAACAGATTTTCAGGGTGCAGGACGGCTACATGGTCCTGGACGGCGTAAACGATACCTGGCTGTATGTCAGCAGGTGAGGAGAGTATTATGAAACAGAAGATTAATTATTTGATCCGTGAATTTTTTCATCAGGTTGAAGAATATAAAGCGCATAATCTGACACCGCTGTTGATGTATGTAATATGTGCCGTGTTTCTTCTGATTGGTGCCCTGACACTGTCGGAAGCTGAAAATGTACGGTACCTGTACCTCGTCATGGGACTGATGGCGACGATCTGGCTTTTCAGCATGGTGGTGCTGAACCGCAACATCGTCTTCATCAAGGATTCGATCGTCAAGATCAGCTATGTATCGGTATTTTACAGGATCATGCCGGTGATCCTGTTCCAGACGTTCATATTTGTACTGTTCATGGCGGTGAACGCCGCGATCGTCTCACTGTCGCTGAACGACTGGATGATCAACTTGTTCACGATGATGTACTATATCGTACTTGGCGTCCTGTTGATCGTTCCATTTATATTATTTTATCTGATCGTCAACTCGCCGAACGACAAATTCAACATGCTCGTCTTCATCATTCTTGTGCTTGCAGTCCCGATCCTGTACCTGCCGGAACAGCTGCCGTCGGGGCTTGAGAGCCTTCTCAGCCTGAATCCGTTTTATTATGTGGTGAACGGACTCCAGACGAATGCGGTCAACATCGCATGGAACATCAACCGGCTGCCGCATGATGTGCTGTTCTTTGCCCAGATGGGGTTGTTGTATCTGTGGATCTTCAAACTCTATGACAAGATGAAATTCACTTTTTATGATTTCAATAGGAAGCATCGGGGCAGTGCGGACGGCGCTGTGGAATAATCCAAAAAAAAGACAGGCGATGCCTGTCTTTTTGTTATGATTCCAGGAGTTTCCGCTGGAGCTTCTCTTCCGAGAAGACCCATCCGGTATAGCTGTGGATGACTTCATAGCTCTTTTTATCCAGATGCATGATGCAGACGAACGGATAGTGTCCTTCCTTCAAATACCTGAGGTCGATATAGCGGACCTCAAAAGTGTCCGCATCCAGAGATTTCATCTCGTAACGGTAGATGGACGAGAAGAATGTGAATGCCTTGAAGTTACGGTCATGCTTGATTGCCATGAAGATCTTATGCGGTAGCTTGTCTTCCCGGTTGAACCTGTCGTAGAATATGATGTTCTCCTTGAAGCTCCGGCCGACATAATATGCCTTGTCGGTGACGACGACGATGCGCCACTGGTTGAAATGGATGGTCGGCATGACGAATGTACGATTGATGGCGTCATTCGGCAACTGTTTTTCGACTTTCCTGACCAAAAACTGCTGCATGAAATATCTGGAGATATAATATGCCACGAGCAATGCGTACATCATAATGAATAAGATGACCGGGGAGAACCCGAGGAACCACAGCACGAAGTAGAGGCCGTGGACAACCAGTATCGGCACGTCCACCGTATTTATGATTCCAAGCTGTATCCATGTGTTGTCCACCGGCCGCAGGGCCTGGGTGCCGTAGGAATTGAATATATCCACGAATACATGGAGGAACACTGCAAGCTGGACCCATAAATATGTATTGACCAGCGGCAGGCCGAACGCAAAGTGCGCAATCGCCGTCAGCAATACGGGCCAGATTAAGAATGTGAACGGCAGTGAATGGGTGATGCCGCGGTGGTGGGTGATGTAGACGGCATTGTTCCTCATCTTCAAGACCGTATCTATATCAGGCACAAGGGATGCACCTACCATTGTGGCGATAAAACCCGTCGAAACCGCATCGATGTTCGGATCGATCGTCGCGAGCCCCACCAGGGTGCCGCCCATTAAAGTATGTGTAAGAGTATCCATAGTTATGCCTCCAGTCAGTATGATATCATTGAAAGATAAAAATCAATTTGTTAAAGGAAAATCAGTATGTTACAGCCATCGACATTCAATAATAACCTACTCGAGTGGTATCACTCAAATAAAAGGGATCTGCCCTGGCGGCAGACGGAAGACCCGTATAAAATATGGCTCAGCGAAGTCATGCTGCAACAGACTCAGGTCATTACTGTTATTCCCTATTTCGAGAAATTTATAACAAAATATCCGACGTTATCCGACCTCGCCGATGCAGATGAAGAGGCGCTCCTGAAGGACTGGGAGGGTCTCGGATATTACAACAGGATCCGCAATTTCCAAAGTGCGGTCAGGGAAGTCAAAGAAAATTACGGGGCGGAGGTCCCGGAAGATCCGGATGAATTCTTCAAACTTAAAGGCGTCGGGCCGTATATCGGCGGCGCGGTGCAGAGCATCGCATTCAATCATCTCCTTGCAGCTGTGGACGGCAACGTGCTCCGTGTCATGTCACGTCTCAATGCGGATGCGAGGGATACGACGAAGGCGGGTGTGCAGAAATCCGTCAAGGAAGAGATCGAATCCATGATGCCGCTTGAAGCGGGGGATTTCAACCAGGCGCTGATGGAACTCGGCGCGACCGTCTGCACGCCCCGGACGCCAAAATGCATCGTATGCCCCGTCCAGGAACACTGTGAGGCATTCAGGGATAACACCGTACACGACTATCCTGTAAAGAAGAAGAAGCCAAAGAAGAAAGAAGAGTACTATAATGTCTATTTCATCTTGAACGACAGGGAGGAAATCTACCTTTACAGGCAGGAGGGCGACCTGTTGAAAGGGATGTACGAACTGCCGAAGTTCGATGTCGACACGAGCATGGAGAATATAGAAAGTGAGCTCGGCGTGGAGCTGGATCAGAAAAAGGTGTATATCGGCAGTGATAAGCATGTCTTCACACATAAAGTGTGGTATATGGAGAGCTACCTGCTCCATACGACTTCTTCCAATGAACACTTCATGCCGCTTGATGAAGTGAGGGATGTGCCGATGAGCACGGCGATGAAGAAGGTCTTCAGGAAATTGGCCACGGACGGGGCGGGCGGCCTGTAAAGTCCAAAGCCCTGTGTTATAATATAAAAGTATTAACTCCAGAGGTGGTGTGGAATATGGGTGTAGAATCCATACCAAAAGAAGGCAACAAAGTCAGAGTGCAGAGTTATAAGCACGACGGCTCCATTCACCGTGTCTGGTCGGAGACGACCATATTGAAGGGCACGGACCATGTGGTGATCGGCGGAAACAACCGTACGCTGGTCACCGAGAGCGATGGCAGGACATGGGTGACAAGGGAGCCTGCGATCGTTTATTTCCATACGGAATACTGGTTCAATGTGATATGCATGTTCCGGGAGGACGGCGTCTATTACTACTGCAACCTGTCTTCGCCCTATGTCTATGACGGCGAGGCGATCAAGTATATCGATTATGACCTGGATATAAAAGTGTATCCGGACGGCAAGTACCATCTGCTGGATGAGGATGAATACCATCTGCACAAGGAACGCATGGGATATTCAGAGGACATCGACGCCATCCTGAAAAGAAATGTCGATGTGCTGCAGCAATGGATAGAACGTAAAAAAGGGCCTTTTGCGCCCGATTTCATCAAAGTCTGGCAAAATCGCTTCAATAATGACTTCAAGTCATACTGAACCAATCAACCCGGTTGATTGGTTTTTCGAATGTTAAGGAGGATTCCCATTGATAAGAAGATACTTGAAGTTTGTACGGCCATACATGTGGCTGATATTTCTGACGATCATCATCGGTATACTGAAATTCGGTATTCCGCTCCTTATTCCACTTTTAATCAGGTACACAATCGATGATATCATCATGCCTGAAGGGCTCGGTACAGATGAACGGATCACGATGCTGATACAGATACTGCTCGTTTTCGCATTCATATTCGTGATCATCAGGCCGCCGGTCGAATACTTCAGGCAGTATCTGGCACAGTGGACGAGCAATAAGATCTTGTATGATATCCGCAAGAAATTATACGGACATCTGCAGATGCTGAGTGCCAAGTACTATTCGAACAATAAAGTCGGCGAAATCATTTCGCGGGTCATCAACGATGTGGAGCAGACCAAGGACTTCATAATGACGGGTCTGATGAACATATGGCTGGACCTTGCGACCATCCTGATCGCCCTTGCGATCATGTTCAGCCTCCACGGCCAGCTGACGCTTGTCGCAATGATCATATTCCCGCTCTACATTTTCGGAGTGTGGTTCTTCTTCGGAAGGCTGCGCATGTACACCCGCAGACGTTCACAGGCGCTGGCGGAAGTCCAGGGATACCTGCATGAAAGGATCCAGGGCATCAATGTCATCAAAAGCTTTGCGGTGGAGGAGAATGAAGCCGGGCGCTTCAATGAGAGGAACGGCAATTTCCTTGAAAAAGCGACGACTCATGCCAAGTGGACAGCCCGCAGTTTCATGGTGGTCAACACCATCACCGACATCGGTCCGCTCCTTGTCATCGGCTTCGGTGCCTACCAGGTGATCCAGGGCAATCTGACCGTCGGTACGCTCGCGGCATTCATCGCCTATCTCGATCTGCTTTACGGCCCGCTGCGCCGCCTCGTCTCCTCATCGACGGCGCTCACACAGAGCATCGCCTCGATGGACCGTGTGTTCCAGCTCTTCGATCAGAAGTATGATGTGACGGATAAACCGGGTGCAGTGGAAATGGAATCGACGGATGGGAACCTCAGATTCAACAACGCCGGTTTCAGATATAGCGATGAAGGCCGGCAGGTGCTGAAAAACCTGAACCTCGACATCAACAGCGGGGAGACGGTCGCCTTCGTCGGCATGAGCGGCGGCGGAAAGTCGACGCTTGTGAACCTCATACCGAGATTTTATGATGTCACCGAGGGCAGCATCACGCTTGACGGTACGGACATCCGGGATTTCACGGTGTCCTCGCTCAGGAACCAGATCGGCATCGTCATGCAGGAAAACGTCCTGTTCTCGGAGACGGTCAAAGAAAACATCCTCCTTGCCCGTCCGGATGCGACGGATGAGGAAGTCGTCGAAGCGGCGAAGCATGCGAATGCACATGATTTCATCATGATGCTCGAGAATGGATACGATACAGAGGTCGGTGAACGGGGCGTCAAATTGTCGGGCGGCCAGAAACAGCGCATCGCGATTGCCAGGGTATTCCTGAAGAATCCGCCAATCCTCATACTGGATGAAGCAACCAGTGCACTGGATCTGGAGAGTGAAAGCATCATCCAGGAAACGCTGCTCAAATTATCCGCAGAACGCACGACCGTCATCGTCGCCCACAGGTTATCGACGGTGACCCATGCAGATAAGATCCATGTCCTGAGCAACGGGGAAGTGGTCGAATCCGGCACGCACAATGAACTGATGAGCAGGCAGGGAGACTATTACGATCTCTACAGCATTCAAAACTTATAAGGTGATTCATAATGACAGATAAATTTCAATCCGATGTGGATATCAGTTTTTTAAAAACGGATACGTTAAATGCGGCAAAAAGGCTGCTCGGTCTTGAAATCATCACCAGAGTCGGTGATGAGGTGACCAGCGGGTTCATCACCGAAGTGGAAGCCTATCTCGGCGTGAATGATAAGGCGGCGCATACTTTCGGCGGCAGGCGGAACAAGAAGAATGAAATGATGTATAAGCCGTACGGCCATATATATGTCTACACGATGCACGGGCACAACTGCATGAACTTCCTCACCACTGAAGGTGAGCCGGAAGGAATTTTGATCCGTGCGGTTGAACCGAACATGGGCATCGATGTGATGAAGGAGCGGCGCGGGAGGGACATCAACCTGACCGACGGGCCCGGCAAGCTCACGAAATCGCTCGGCATTACACGGGGCGCGCACAACGGCATGGAACTGAACAATGATGTCCTGATCGTCAGGCATGGCAGGACGCCCGGCAATATCCTGGCGACACCGAGGATCGGCATCGACAACAAGGAAGAAGCGGTGGATTACCCTTACAGGTTCATCGTGGAAGGCAACCCGCATGTCAGCAGGTTCAAAGGTAAGGCCGCCGCAAACAAAGGCTGGAAATGAAAGAGCTGGAATCTCAATATGAGATTCCAGCTCTTTTTTTAATGCATCATCCTGTCCGTGAATGAGGAGAATTCATCTTTCAGACGGCTGTACCATGCCTCCGCAAAAGGTTTTGCGCTTTCTGCAGGGATGCTTGCATACAGGGGCTGCCTGATGTTCAGATGCTCCAGATTATGGACGGTGAACTTCGGATAGTTATATTTCAACATCCTGCATTCCTCATGGGTGAGTACGGCGATGTAGGGGTGATGGATGAGGAGGTGTTGTACGATGGCCGGGTCGTTCACATTCAGGATGGAAGCATTTTTGAAATGTTTCTTCATATCCAGAAGGGGATCCATCACAAGCAGGGGGAAATCCTCAAGTTCGTTCATGGACGCTTTTACGGGCAGATTCACTTTGCCGCTTTCCTTGAATATATAATAGTAGTTTTGGTCAAAAAGCAGTGCACTCCTGATGCTTTCACCATGGAATCTCTCCGTTGAAATCGCGATGTCCAGGGAGCCGTCATTCAGCTTCTCTTCTATCACATCTTCATCGAGCGTTTCAATATTGAAATCAATATCGGAGTGTTCCCCGAGTATGCTCTGGAACGTGTGCAGAATTTTAGAAGTCATATCGGATTTGGTGACATGGATATTCAGCGACTGCCTGCTTTTCATTTTATTCTCAGAAATCTTCTCCCTCGTTCTGTCCACCGCTTCAAGAATCTTTAAGGCATCTTCATAAAATTCCCTCCCGTCTTCAGTCAGGGTGATATTCCTGCCTTCCCGCCTGAACAGCTTGATGCCGAGGTCACTTTCAAGCAGGCCGATCTGCCTGGACAGTGCGGATTGCGCGACATTCAGCACTGCTGCAGCTTCCGTCATATGCTGCAGCCGGGCGGTCTCGGTAAAATAAACCAATTGTCTGATCTCCATAAAATCCAACCCATCTCATTTTGATATCAATATTATATCATTGATATATTGATTGTATAGAAATATCCGTGGATAATAATGACTTATAGAAATATTCTGAATCAGAGGTGACACGGATGAGCTTATTCCAAAAAGTGAAGCAGCACGGCCTGTACGACGCGAGAAATGAACATGATGCCTGCGGCATCGGATTTTATGCAAATATGGACAATAAAAGGTCTCACGACATAGTACTGAAATCATTGGAGATGCTGGTCAGGCTCGACCACAGGGGCGGCATCGGTTCCGACGGCATGACGGGGGACGGTGCGGGCATCATGACGGAAATCCCGCATGACCTTTTGAAGTCGGAATATCCGGAGCTTCCGGATTTCGGACGTTACTCGGTCGGGATGTATATGGTTGATCACAGTGCATCCCTTGATGAATTCAAGGAGACGGTGCGCGGGACGGTCGCCGGGGAGGGCCACGAGCTGATCGCGTTCCGGGATGTGCCTGTGGACGCATCCGCAGTTGCGGATGTGGTCAGCGAAGCGATGCCACAGTTCATCCAGGTGATCACAGACTGCCATGAAGCGCTCGATTTATACTTCTTAAGGAAGATGATCGAGCAGGACCTCGACAGCCGCCTGGTGGAACATTATGTCTCTTCCTTCTCGAATGAGACCATCGTCTACAAGGGCTGGCTCAGGGCTGCGCAGATCAAGACTTTTTATGTCGACCTCAGCAATCCAGAATACGTTTCAAAATTCGGTTCGGTCCACTCGAGGTTCAGCACGAACACTTTCCCGAGCTGGGCGCGTGCCCATCCGAACAGGCTGCTGATGCATAACGGTGAGATCAACACGATCAAAGGTAATGCCAACTGGATGCGCGCACGCACCAGGCAGTGGCTCGCAGATGTCTACGGTGAAAAGGGTGAAAGGATATCTGAAATCATCGATGAGAGCGGCAGTGATTCCGCGATCGTCGACAACGTGCTGGAATTCCTGAGCCTTGTCATGCCGCCGGAGGAAGCGGCGATGATCATGATACCGGAGCCGTGGAAATATCAGGATTTCGATGATCCTGCAGTGAAGGATTTTTATGAATTCCACAGCTACATCATGGAGCCGTGGGATGGCCCGACGATGATCAGCTTCTGCGACAATCATAAAATCGGGGCGCTTACAGACCGCAACGGCCTGAGACCCGGCAGGTATTACGTCACCGATGAAAATGAAATCATCTACTCTTCAGAAGTCGGCGTCATCGATGTTGATGAAGACCATATCATATATAAAGGACAGCTCAGCCCGGGTAAACTGCTGCTTGTGGATTTCGATTCATCAAGGATCATAGAAAATGATGAACTGAAAGCGGCGATCGCAGCCAAAAGGCCGTACGGCAAATGGCTCGCCGGGAGGAAGGCGGAAGAGCCGCAAACATCCGATGCCGAAAGCACGCCGGTAGATAAGGCACAGCTTGAGCGCATCCTGATACGTTTCGGCTACACGAAGGAAGATATTGAGAAATACATGCTGCCTTTGCAGCGTGAGGGAAAAGATCCGGTCGGGGCGATGGGATTCGATATGCCGCTTGCATTTTTATCGGCCAGGCCGAAATTGCTGTTCGACTATTTCAAGCAGCATTTTGCCCAGGTGACGAATCCGCCGCTTGATTCCTACAGGGAAAAAGTGGTGACGAGTGAAATCACCTATCTTGGCGGAGAAGGGCACCTCATACGGCCCGGGGAGGATGTACTGAAACGGGTGCAGCTGGAATCACCGGTGATTCATGAGCGTGTGTATGACCGGTCGGACGTCAAAGCACTCGGTGTGAAGAAGATCGACATCACATATAACGGTTCGCTTGAAAAGGCGCTGGAGAATCTGATGAAGGAGGCGGTGATGGTCGCGGCGCACCATGGGGTCATCGTACTGACCGATGAATTGGTGCTCGAGGATGAGGCGCTTTACGTCATGCCCTCACTGCTCGTCACCAGTGCCGTGCACCAGGCTCTGATAAAGGCGGATAAGAGGACGGGGACGAGCATCGTCATCAAGTCTGGGGAAGTCCGTGAAGTCCATCATGTGGCAGCCCTGATCGGCTTCGGTGCCAATGCGGTCGAGCCGTACATCGCCCAAGAGACAATCAGGGCTGCAGGCGGTGCAGAAGCGGCGGACGATTACAATAAAGGACTCACCGCAGGACTCATCAAAGTCATGGCCAAGATGGGCATCTCCACCGTGCAGAGCTACCATGGTGCACAGATATTTGAAGCGGTGGGCATCTCCCGTGATGTGATGGAGAAATACTTCGGCGGCGCCGCTTCCAAAATAGGAGGTGCCTCCATAGAGGATATCGACAGGAACACGAAGGAGATGCAAGACGTGAGCCTGGAATACCTCGAGTCCGGCAGCAGGTTCCAGTGGAGGCAGCAGGGCGAACACCACGTCATCAACCCGACTTCGATCAGGCTGCTGCGTGAAGCGTGCATGACCGGGGACCGGGAAAAATATGAGGAGTATAAAAACTACATGAATGAAGGCCATCATTCGAGCATCCGGCATTTATTGAAATTCAAAAACAAAAGGGCAATCGCGATCGAGAAGGTCGAGCCTGCTGAAAATATAGTCAGGCGCTTCAAGACCGGGGCGATGAGTTACGGCTCATTGTCGGAAGAGGCACACCGGACGCTCGCCGAAGCGATGAACAGGATCGGCGGCAGATCCAACAGCGGCGAGGGCGGGGAGAACCCGAACCGCTTCGGGGTGGATAAGGACGGGAAAAATTACAACAGTGCGATCAAACAGGTCGCATCCGGACGTTTTGGGGTAAACAGTGAATATTTGAACAGTGCGGAAGAAATTCAGATTAAAGTGGCCCAGGGCGCAAAGCCGGGCGAAGGTGGACAGCTGCCGGGTGAGAAAGTGTACCCTTGGATTGCAGAGACGAGGAATTCAACTCCGGGGGTGGGGCTGATTTCACCGCCGCCGCATCACGATATTTACAGTATTGAGGATTTGGCGCAGCTGATACATGACTTGAAGAATGCGAACAGGAAAGCCGATATTTCGGTGAAACTCGTGGCAAAAGACGGGGTCGGCACGATTGCTGCAGGCGTGGCCAAGGCATATGCCGATAAAATCGTCATCAGCGGATTCGACGGCGGCACAGGTGCTTCGCCGCTTACAAGCATCCAGCATACCGGCCTCCCGTGGGAACTCGGCCTTGCCGAGGCGCATCAGACTTTGATGCTGAACGGGCTGCGCTCCAGGGTGACGCTTGAAACCGACGGCAAGCTGATGACCGGACGGGATGTGGCAATAGCTGCGGCACTCGGGGCGGAAGAGTATGCATTTGCGACGGCCCCGCTCGTGGTGATGGGCTGCATTATGATGAGGGTGTGCCATAAAGATACATGCCCTGTGGGAATCGCCACCCAGAACGGTGAGCTGCGCAAATTATTTGAAGGCAAGGCTGACCACGTCGTCAATTTCATGAATTTCATCGCTGAAGATATCAGGGGGATATTAAGTGAACTCGGCCTCCAGACAATGGATGAACTGGTCGGGGCCGTGGAACTCTTGGAGGTGGATCACGCAAAAGCCGCCCGCCACCGCATGAGCGACCTCGATCTTGAGCCGCTGCTCACCCATATCGAAGGCGACAGGATTAAAAAGATCAGCCAGAAACATCCATTCGAACATTCGCTTGATGAAGGAATGATCCTGCCGGAGTTCGGGGACAGCCTGGATGAAGGCGCGTCATTTGAAGCGGCATATCAGGTGACGAACAGACACAGGGACATCGGGACAAGGCTCGGCAGTGAAATCACTGCAAGGTTCGGTCTCGGCGGACTTGAGCACGACCATTATACGGTGAATACGACCGGCCACGGCGGCCAGAGCTACGGGGCATTCATCCCGGAAGCCCTGACGCTGCACCATACCGGTGACTTGAACGATTATGTCGGGAAAGGCCTGTCCGGCGGGCGGATCACCGTGACTGCACCGAACACGGGCCGCAGCCATGAAATCATCGTCGGCAACGTCTGCCTGTACGGGGCCACAGGTGGCCAGATGTTCATAAACGGCAGGGCGGGTGAACGTTTTGCTGTAAGGAACAGCGGTGCGGAAGTCGTCGTCGAGGGCATCGGTGACCACGGGCTTGAATATATGACCGGCGGACGTGTGGTGATCCTCGGTGATACAGGCAAGAACTTTGCTGCCGGCATGAGCGGCGGTATCGCCTATATCATCAACAACCGTCCAATAGGTGAAAACATGGTCGGGATGAACACCGAAACAATCGAAGTGAGTCATGTGGATGACGCCGATGAGATTTCCGAGGTGAAGAATCTTTTATTTGCACATCTTTACTTCACGGACAGCCATAAGGCGAAAAGGGCGTTGGATGACCTGGAGGCGGGAACCGTCCGCATCATCAAAGTCATCCCGTCTGAATACAAGGCGATGCAGCAGAAGATTCGTCACGGCATCAACATGAAAGATTCAAAAGAGGACGCTGAACTGAATGCATTTTACGGCAGGACAATCATCGCCGCAGATGATGCGGAGAAGATGAACATTTATTAAGGAAGGGGACGGCATATGGGTGAATTCAAGGGATTTTTGAAATATGGCCGTAAAAACCAAAGCGAGGACGATCTGAAGGAAAGGATCAATCACCATGATGCCTACCAGCACCGGTTCTGCAATGATGATGCATCGGAACAGGGTGCAAGGTGCATGGACTGCGGGACCCCTTTCTGCCAGACAGGATCGAGTGTCGGGAAGGAGACGGTCGGCTGCCCGATCGGGAATTATATACCGGAGTGGAATGACCTTGTCTATAAGGGGGATTTCAAGGAAGCGTTCAGGAGGTTGTCCGAAACGAACAACTTTCCTGAATTCACCGGAACGGTATGTCCCGCGCCGTGCGAATCCTCATGTGTGCTGTCGATCAACGGAGACCCCGTCGCAATCAAGGGCATCGAAAGGACGATCATCGATGAGGCATATGAAGAGAACTGGGTGAAGCCGAGAATCCCGAAGCACAGGCTGGATACTAAAATTGCAGTGATCGGCAGCGGCCCGGCGGGGCTGACGGCAGCGGATGAGCTGAACTCCTGGGGGCATCACGTCGATGTGTTCGAGCGTGATCAGAAGCCCGGCGGCCTGCTCATGTACGGCATACCGAACATGAAGCTGGATAAGGGGATGGTGGACCGGAGGATACGCCTCATGGAGGAAGCCGGGATCAATTTCAAGTGCGGAATCGATGTCGGGAAGGACATCGGTTTTGATGAACTGGATGCCGGGTATGACGCGATCATCATCGCCACAGGTGCAAGGAAGCAGCGTGATCTGAGGCTGGAAGGCCGGCAGTCGAAGGACATCCGTCCTGCAATGGATTATTTGACCGAGCAGACGAAATATCAGCTCGGTGAGCTGGAAGAGACGACGATTTCAGCCGAGGGCAAGCATGTGGTCGTCATCGGCGGCGGTGATACTGGAGCCGACTGTGTCGCCATGGCACTCAGGGAAGGCTGCAAATCGGTGTTCCAGCTGAATAAATACGACCGCCTGCCTGATGAGGTGGAAGGGAATCCGTTCTGGCCGCTTGAGAAAAAGACGTTCAAACTGGATTATGCCCATGCCGAGTATCAGGCGAAATACGGTGTCGAACCGAGGGCATACGGCGTCCAGACGATGGGTTACGATGTCGATATGCTCGGCGGGCTGAAGGGTCTGAAGACACAGGTGCTGCCCCAGAAGTCGCTGGAAGGCATGACGATGGAAGATCAGGAAAGGTATTTCAAAGCCGACCTGATTTTATTGTCCATCGGATTTGAAGGTGTCGAGAGCGCCCTGCCCAAAGCATTCGGTATCCATATGGAGAACAACCGGATCGCGGCCGATGAGGAAACCTACAGGACGAACCGTGAAAATGTGTTTGCTGCAGGTGATGCAAGACGCGGAGCCAGCCTGGTCGTCTGGGCCATCAAAGAGGGCCGGGGCGTCGCAAAAGCGGCCCACAGGCATGCAGTTAAAAATGTGTTCCATAGTAACTCCTAATATAGATGAAGCACCCCCGGGGATCCCCGGGGGTGCTTCGTGTCTTATATCATATATCCAGCGTCTCATCCTGGATGTCGATCTTGTTTTTCTCGGAATGGAACCTGAAGAAGCTGTCCGTCAGACGGTTGATGCGCTCAAGCGAGTTTGCATATTCGTACAGCGAGGAAAGGATTTCCATAATGCTTGTATACTGCATCTTTTCTTCCTCGGTTTCAGCTTCATTATAATGTCTGATGAAATCATCCATCAGAGTCGTCTCATACAGGTCTTCATGTATGCCGCCTTCGTTCGGGACATTTGCCTTGATCTTCTCGGTGAACTTCATGAAGATCTGTTCATGGAAAGTCATCAGATATTCAAGCTCGAACCGTATCCTGTTCTGAAAATCCTCATCCAGATGGTTGTAGTCATTCTCAAAACGGTTGAATTTGCGGAGGAGTTCAAACGCGCGCCGTGTTGAGGAGATCAGATGTTTGAACAAAATCTTCCTTCTGGCGTCGGCGAAGCGGTCTTTCCTGAAAAACGACCGTTCCTCCCTGTACCACAAATACATCGTTTCAAGCTTGACGACCCGCTCCCTGAGCGATTCGATGTCTTTTTTGACGATCTGGAATTCGCTGATGCTGCTGAGCTCAAGGCGGATATATTTGAAGATATCCGTCGTGATGTTGAAGCAGTTGTGGTACATCTTCGTTTCATATCTCGGCGGGATGAATACGAGGTTGATCAGCAGTGAAGAGAGCACCCCGATCATCACAAGCGCAAACCTTATACCTGCAGCCTCAAGGAAAGCGAGCGTCGATGCATCTTCTTCAAGGATCTGCGGTGCATCCATGACAGCGATCACCGTGACGACTGCAAGTGTGGATACACTCTGCAGATTGAAGAACAGCAGTGTGGCCAGCACCAGCACCACGGTCAGGCCGATGACGATGATGTTGTTGCCGAATAATAAAACCATTATAATCGCTGCGATCGCACCGATCCCATTACCCTGAAACTGCTCCCAAGTCTTCATCGCAGAACGGTGGACGTTCGGCTGGAGTGCAAATACTGCTGCGATGCCTGCAATCAGGCTCGGGCCAAGGCCTAAGAGATGGGTGATGAATAGTGTAAGTACAACTGTTAATCCTGTTTTAAGTACCCGAGCGCCAAAACGCATGGCACCATCTCCTAAAAGTCATTTTTGAAAACATCCTCCACAACAGCCAGGGTATCCTCTATATCCTCATCCGTGTGGGCGGTGGTCAGGAACCACGCCTCATATTTGGATGGTGCGATATTCACACCGCGGCTGATCAGCCCTCTGAAGAATTTCGCGAACATTTCCCCGTCCGTATCTTCTGCAGCCTGATAGTTGGTCACTTTCTCAGTGGTGAAGAAAATCGTGAGTGCCCCGACCAGGCGGCTCGTATTCGCCTCGATGCCGTACTTTTCAATGAGTGCATTGATGCCTTCTTCGAGCTTTCTGCCCAACCGGTCAAGTTCTGTATACACATTCGGTTTCTCAAGCACTTCAAGGCATGCAAGACCTGCAGCCATGGAGAGCGGGTTTCCCGCCATCGTCCCCGCCTGGTATGCAGGTCCGAGCGGCGCGACACTTTCCATGATATCCTGTCTGCCGCCGTACGCACCGATCGGCGTGCCGCCGCCGATGATTTTGCCCATTGCTGTCAGGTCGGGGTAGACGCCGAGTAAATCCTGGGCGCCGCCGTACATGAATCTGAATGCGGTAATCACTTCGTCATATATGACGAGCGAGCCGTTGGCATGCGCGATTTCATTGATTTCTTCGAGGAATCCTTCAAAAGGCTCCACAATGCCGAAGTTTCCGACGATTGGTTCGACCATCATTGCAGCCACTTCATCTCCGAAGTGTGCGATGGCTTCTTTCAAAGATTCGATATCGTTGAAGGGCACGGTGATCATATCCTGTGCGACACCTTCAGGCACGCCGGCGGAATCCGGTGAACCGAGCTGTGCGGGACCGCTGCCCGCCGCAACGAGTACAAGATCGGAGTGGCCGTGGTAGCAGCCTTCAAATTTGATGATCTTGTTCCTGTTCGTATAAGCCCTTGCCACCCGGATCGTCGTCATCACGGCTTCTGTGCCGGAGTTCACGAAACGGATCTTTTCCAGTGCCGGCATGGCCTGGCGGATTTTATTCGCAAAATTTATCTCGAGTTTTGTCGGCGTGCCGTATAAAATGCCCCGGGAACTCTGTTCGACGATCGCTTCATGTATGCGGGGATGGGCATGACCGGTGATGATCGGACCGTATGCACTCAGGAAGTCGATGTACCGATTGCCGTCCACATCATAGAAGTAGGCACCGTCCGCACGGTCCATCACGACCGGTGCGCCGCCGCCGACAGCTTTATATGAACGTGAGGGGGAATTGACACCTCCAAGTATGACATCTTCAGCTTCTTTCTGTAATGCTTCTGAGTTCTTGTGTGTAAACATATTTTCATCCTCTTAATATCGATTTGTTCATTAGATATAATAACATAAACAGTGTATGCTTTTAAGGGAATCGGAAGTTCTTGAGTGATAAAGAGATGTTTTGTATCATTAATGTAAGTTAAATATATGGAGGCGTGTTTCATTATGGAGAAATTCCCTGAATTCAAGCTTGAAAACCAGAATGGTGAAATTGTTTCAAATGAGGATCTTAAAAATACGACTGTGATCTACTTCTATCCGAAAGATAATACTCCGGGATGCACGACACAGGCGAACGACCTGAAAGATATCATGGATGAACTGAAAAATATGGATGTCACGGTATACGGCGTGAGCGGAGATTCAAAAAAGAAGCACCAGAACTTCATCGAAAAGAATGATCTGAACTTCGACCTGCTCGTGGATGAGAATTTCGAGCTGGCCAAAGAACTCGATGTGTACCGTCTGAAGAAAGCGTTCGGCAAGGAATCGATGGGCATCGTCCGCACCACGTTCGTCGTGGACGAAAACAGCAACATATTAAAACGGATGGATAATGTAAAGGCGAAGACGCATGCCGAAGACTTGAAGGCATTTTTAGAAGAGGTATAAGTGCATGAAAAATATAGTTTCTACCATTAAACTGCCCGAAAAGATGATTTCAAGGATAAAAGAGCTCCTGCCGGGGGCGGAATACGAATATGTTTCACCAAAAAAGATATCGGCAGAGGAGCGCGGCCGGGCGGAAATATTCATCACTTACGGCACCGATATGGAAGAAGGTCATGTAGAGGAGTTCAAAAATCTGAAGTGGATCATGGTGATGAGTGCCGGACTTGAAATGATGCCGCTGGATAAACTGGATGATGTCCTGATTACCAACGCGACCGGCATCCATAAAATACAGATGACGGAATATACGATCGGCCTGATCCTTTCATACTATAAAGATTTCTATCAGCTGTATGAAGATCAGAAGGCAGGGTACTGGCGAAACAATGCATTCACGACGGAACTGTACGACAAGACCTTACACATCCTCGGTACCGGCAGCATCGGGAGCCATCTCGCAGAAGTGCTGTCCGCTTTCGGCGTCAACACCGTCGGTTACAATACGAACGGCCGGGCGGTGGAGGGGTTCGACCGCTCGCACCCGCTGGATGAATTGATGGACCATATCGGGGAAGCGGACATACTCATCAACATCCTGCCGAGCACGGATGCCACAACAGGCCTTCTAACCGAAGAGCACTTCAATGCAATGAAGGATGACAGTGTGTTCGTCAACATCGGCCGCGGTGATGTCGTTCCGGATGAAGTGCTGATTAAAGTGCTGGAAGAGAAGATCATCGGGCATCTCATCATCGATGTGTTCAATGAAGAACCGCTCGAAAGCGACAGCCCGTTCTATAAGTATGACAACATCACGATCACACCGCATGCTTCATCGAAGACAAGCGGATATATAGAAAGGGCCTTCGACATATTCGAGCACAATATCAAACACCTGGATGACATCAGCGGAATGAAAAATGTCATCGATATTGAAAAGGGCTATTAGGGTGATAAGAAGTCTTTATTGACAAGTAAATTTGAAATTCAGTACAATAATGATACTACCAGTAGTCAAATCTAGGAAAGTGGGTATCGTTATGAAGATGATGGACGCGGATAAAATCTATAATGAGTCTATTGAAACGCTTAAAGAGACAGGTGTAAGGATTACACCTCAACGTAAAGCGGTATTGAATTACATGATACAGTCTGACGAACACCCGACTGCTGATGATATTTTTAAAGCCTTATCAAGTGAATATCCAAATATGAGTGTGGCTACTGTATATAATAATTTGAAATTATTCAAAGAGACGGGCCTGGTGAAGGAGCTGACCTACGGGGATGCTTCCAGCCGCTTTGATTTTGTGACAGATACACATTATCATATCATCTGTAGTGAGTGCGGGAAGATCACGGATTTCCATTATCCCGGACTGAATGAAGTCGAACAGCTGGCAGGGGCCGTCACAGAATATGACGTGAGCCACCACCGGTTGGAGATTTACGGATTATGTCCAGACTGTAGATAGCTTCCGATATGGAAAGCATAAAAAAAGAAGACCAGTTTATGACTGGTCTTCTTTTTGTTTCTTCTCTTCCACGAATTTGTCTCTTCTGTGCTTGACGTTGTAATCAAGATTGAACGCTTCGCCTTCCAGTTCCTTATCTATCGTGAGGGGCTCCTTACAGAAGTAGCAGTAATCCACCCTGCCAAGAAATTTCGTCGGCCGGTTGCAGTTGGGACACTCGACGGTGATGATCCTTGTGCTGAGCATGCCCACCCAGAAATAGATGACCACTGAAAGTGCGAGCGGTATGAATCCAATCAGTATGAACAGACCCAAGAGCCACGGCGTCTCCCTGAAGAACACACCGAGGTACATTATGATAAGTCCGGCAAACACCATTATAAGGGCGTAGCCTCTGATTCTTTTGATCTTATTGGTTTTTCTATCCATCATTTCACCTCAAAAATTGTTATATACATAATAACACAAATATGATAATCTAATAATTACATTCTTAACAAGTTAATGTCCGGTTAAGAATTTTACATGAAATCAACATTTCATATTGACGGATTTTGAAAAGCTTGGTACTATATAAAAGTCGCTGATTTGAGCGGCAGGCAGAGAGCGAAAAAGAAGTTGATAATTAACTATTGACGGACGCTTGAAAGCTTGGTATGATATAAAAGTCGCTGTTTTAAGCAGCTGACATCGAGAGCACTGATTAGAACTAAACACGCCGAAGAGAAAAATAATTGAAAGTGTAAATTTGACGCTTGATATTACAAATCGAATCGAGTATAGTTGTAAGAGTGACCGAAAAACAAAACACTAAAGAACATTGAAAACTGAATGACAATATGTCAACGTTAATTCCGATAAAAGAAGTCTTCCATTATGGAAGCAGTTGAGGCGCACAACTCAAAAACGCAATTGATACTGTCAGTATCATACGAGCTCAAGATGA
>NZ_JAJNCU010000003.1 GCF_021026095.1 Salinicoccus halitifaciens
TCATCTTGAGCTCGTATGATACTGACAGTATCAATTGCGTTTTTGAGTTGTGCGCCTCAACTGCTTCCATAATGGAAGACTTTTTTATCGGAATTAACGTTGACATATTGTCATTCAGTTTTCAATGTTCTCTTGACTGCTTTACTATCATAACATGCCAGTCTAACAAAAGCAAGTATGTTATTCAAGTTTTTTATAAGTTGTCGGCGCTTTTCTTTATTTCTTTTTCGCCCGACAAGATATAACTATACAGGACTCTGGAAGGTAATGCAAGCATTAAATTCATTTTCTTTTAAATTGTTTTAAAGCTCGTTTTTCCTGCTGAAACTCCTGCTCACCCACTGCTGTGTCTTGAACACTTAATTGGTGAGTGAACTTAATACTATACCAGCCATTTTAAAGTAATGCAATGGTTTTAACCATTTTTCTTAGAATTATTTAGAGTGTATTGGTAAGGCTACTTCTTATGAACTGCCGACGCTTTTAAGACTGGGGTTCCCACCTCCGACATTTGTCCCCCCTTAATCTCCCTTCACTTCAATACCCAGCTCTATCCTTATATTTAAGCTTCATCATTATAGTGATTCACCCCTGTTTCTTCTATAGTAAGTATATTAAGCTTCCATGACCCGGAAGGGTTTCTGGTTTCAGCTGCAACATATGATAGCCCCTTATAATGAAGGAACAGGACTTCATACCATTCGTTGTCCTCCTCTTTCTGCCGGATATGCCTCTTTTAACTATTCCTCTGATCCCCGCCATGACAACATTGACCGGTGATTTCCAATATGAAACAATATAACTGATTGATAAAAGAGGAGTGGGATGAATGGCGAAGGAAAAGGTGCAGTCAAAAGGTGTAGTTGCAGTAGTCATGGCTGCAGCATTTTTATTTACGTTTAGCCAGTTTCTGCTGATCACAGCCTTCCCCACCATCATGGCAGAATTTGATGTCAACGCGACGCAGGTGCAGTGGCTGACGACGGCCTTCCTGCTGACGAGCATCATATTCATTCCGATGTCCGGGTACTTATCGACCAGGTTTTCATCAAAGGCACTTGTCGTGTTCGCGATGTCATGCATGCTCATCGGAACCATCATCGGCGGCTGGTCCCCAGACTTCTGGGTGCTGCTCTTATCGAGAGTCATTCAGGCGATCGGTGCGGGCATCATCCTCCCCCTCGTGCAGACGATATTACTGATCGTCTTCCCATATGAAAGAAGAGGGTTTGCGATGGGCATGCTCGGAGCTGTAACCAACGTGGCGCCTGCCTCGGCCCCGCCCATCTCCGGATTCATCATCGATGTCCTGGACTGGAGGGCGCTGCACTGGGTGCTGCTCCCTCTCGTTGCCCTCACCCTCATTGCCGCCATCTTTTTCATGAAGAACGTACTTAAGAGGAATCCGGTCTCACTTGATATGCGGTCAATCGTATTATCTGCAATAGGGTTCTCCCTCTTCATATTCGGATTGAGTAATATAAGTGTATATGGATTGTTCGACTGGCTTGTGATCCTTCCCATCGCGGCGGGCTTGCTCAGTCTGTGGTTCTTCATCACCAGACAGTTCAGCATGCCTTACCCCGTGCTCGATTTAAGCCTGTTCAAAAACCGGAATTTTACGCTGGCACTGATACTTGTCTTCATCAATATGATGCTGCTCCTCTCCACCGAGACCATTCTGCCGATGTTCTCGCAAACGGTGCTCGGGACGAGCGCATTTTTATCAGGCTTCCTGCTTGTGCCAGGGACGATACTGTTGTCCATCATCACTTTCATATCCGGCGCCCTGTACGACCGCTTCGGCGGGAAGACCATCTCCATCACCGGGTTCGGACTGACTTCATTATCACTCGTGCTGCTCAACACTGTCGGCATGGACAGTTCCCCTTACTTTATCATGGGCTATTTCTGCATATTCATGTCCGGGTTCGGACTGACATTGATGCCGCTCGTCACTGTGAGCATGGCAGAACTGACGGAAGATGAAATCCCGCACGGGTCCGCAATCAACAATACGATCCGCCAGTTCGCGATGACTTTCGGCGTCATCGTACTGACCTCCATCATCAGCATCACCGTCTCCCTGATGGATGCACCGGTCCGGGTCAGCACTTATTGGGGCACGACTTACGCCTTCGCCGTAATGGCGGTGCTTGCCTTCATCGGGTTCCTGCTCACTTTTATGCTGAAAGATAAGTCGCGCTACCGATAGATGAAAATCTCCGCTCCCTGTTAAGGGGCGGAGATTTTTATTGTTCATTTCAGAATATATTTAATGCCGTCGCCTCCGCGGACTAGACGCCGAGCAGATATAAGCATATCGGTATAGTGATGATGCTGATCAGAGTCGTGATGAGTGTTGAGAAGGACACCACGTTCGGTTTTACATTGAACTGGACCGCAAGCATCGTCGAGTTCGCTGCGACCGGCATTGCATTCAGCAGGATGAAGACCATCTTCATCGTCTCGTCCACCGGCATCACAAGGACCAGCAGCGCTGCAATCACCGGTGAAATGATCATGCGGATGGATACGACCGCCGTCACATCTTTGATGGCGAAACTTTCTTTGGTGATGCGGGCGAGCTGCATGCCGAGTATCAGCATGACCACAGGGATGGCGGCGTTACCCGTCATTTCGACGATGTCCATTATCCCTTCATCGAGCCGGATATCGAGAAGCTGGAAAACCACCCCGGCAATCGCACCGTGGATGACCGGTATTTTGAATATGTTGGTCACCGCCTCCCTCACCGTGATCGTTGCGCCGCTGCCGAACGAGGCGATGAAGATGCCCACCGTACTGATGACGAAGCCGTGCAGCACCATGAGCACGATCGCATAATCGAAAGCGACGGCACCCAAAGCAAACAATGCAACGGGTGTGCCGTAGTTTCCGCTGTTGGGAAATAAAGTCCCGAGCAGTATGGCCGACATATCCTCTTTGGATGATTTCATGAAGTATCCCCATATTATTGTAATCACCATCAATATCCCCGTAAGCACAAATGTGAAGATGAATAAATACAGATAATCTATCGTAAGGGGATTGCGGTAGAATGTATTGAATGTGAGGATCGGCAATAATATGTAAAGTGACATGGCCGATATTGATTTGATGTCGAACTTGAGCATCTTATCCGCGATATAGCCCGCCGCGAACACCAGGAACACAGGGAGGATGATCATGAGTAAATCCATTGGGTCACACCACTTTCTGTTGAAGATGAATTGTATCGCCTTATTACACTATATGATAGATGAAATATATGGATCTGCACAGGCTTTATGACGGATGGAAGAAGAGCGGCCCCTCCTGCAGGAGGGACCGCAAGCTCACGCAAGATTTACAGGATTTCATTTCACAAAAAATGAGACTTCCCCGATTCCGCTGTATTTCACTGCGACATGATCCCCTTTTTCGATCAGATGGGCCGCTGTGATACCCCCGGTCAAAACCGGCTCGCCCGCTTTGATCACTTTACCTTCCTCACTCAGCATCCTCGCAAGCCTTGCGACGGAATTCACAGGATTCCCCAGTACGGCTGCACTGGTCCCTGAATCCTTCAGCTCGCCGTTGATTTTCAGGTTGACCCCGATCACATCCAGATCAAATTCCGCAGGACCGAAATGCTTCTCACCGAAAACCACACCCGCTGCCGAAGTATTATCTGCAATAACATCAGCCAGTGTGAAGTTGAAATTCTCATAGCGGCTGTCGATGATCTCAATGGCCGGGATGATGAATTTCGTCGCCTTCAATACATCGAATGCTGTGACGTCCGGCCCCCCCAAATCTTCTGAGAGCACAAATGCGATTTCCGCTTCTATTTTGGGATGTATGTACCCGCTGATGTCGACATCACCCTCCTCGACCATATGCCTGAATACATAGCCGTATATCGGATCATCAACATTCATCTGCTTCATCTTCGCTTCGCTCGTCAGACCCATTTTCGGTCCCAGTAATTCATGCCCTTCCTCCAGATGCTGCCGGATCAGTTCCTGCTGGATGATGTATGCCTCTTCAATCGTCAATTCCGGATATAAATCGGAAGTGATTTTCTTTATTTCTTTCTTGTCCTTATAAGCATGATGCACATAATCCGCCAGTTCCTTGATTTTTTGATTGTCCATAATGACCTCCATATGAGTTGACCGAAAAGTCTGCTAATTTTTATTATCTTCATATATAGTAACACAAATGAAAAAGAGACCTTCGGAAAAGAAGGTCTCTTCATATTTATATTTAATTGCTGCTTCCTCTTTTGACCATTTCGGCGACATTGACTGTGCGGGTTGCCTGGTGCTTGACGGCATCCTCGACATCTTCAACCATCTTGCCGTCCTGGTCGACGGTGACACTTGTGCCGTACGGGTTGCCGCCTGCACCGAACAATACCGGATCCGTATAGCCCGGAGATGCGATGATTGCACCCCAGTGGAGCATTGAAGTATATAATGAAAGTATCGTCGCTTCCTGGCCGCCATTCGGATTCTGCGCTGAAGACATCGCACTGACGACCTTATTGATCGTTTTACCTTCAGCCCAGATGCCGCCCTGGATATCGATGAACTGTTTCATCTGTGAAGCCATGGTGCCGAATCTTGTCGGGGTGCTGAATATGATTGCATCCGCCCAGACGATATCATCCGAAGTTGCGACAGGGATATCTTCTGTTGCCTCGATAGTCGCTTTCCATGCTTCATTGCCTTCAATGACCGACTCGGGCGCCAGCTCCTGGACTTTCAATAACTTGACTTCCGCACCGGCCGCTTCCCCAGCCTCTTTGGCCCACTTGGCCATTTCATAGTTTGTGCCACCCATGCTGTAAAATATAACTGCTAATTTAACGTTTTCCATATTGTTTTCATTCTCCTTAGATCTATTGAATAATTTTTTGAAAAAGCTCATTTTAAATGCTCACTTTCTGTTCTACTTTTGTATTCCTTCTATTTAACTACTCAGGTCTCTCGACGGTGAATATCTCACCGATTTCAGCGTAGTCATTCCCCGCCAGCCTGCTGACTGCCTTCAGCTTCAGCGGGTCAATATAACCGTTGTGATAAATGTCTTCATCTATATGATAGTGCTTCACTCTCAGCAGAAGCAGATCGGTGGTCGGGACGTTTTCTTCATTATATATGACCACATTTTGATACAGTTCTGTTTCATATCTGACTTTTGCTTCATTCAAGCCCGGCACTGCCACAGTTTTCGACTCTGTTGTTGTGAAGTGAGAAATATCCAGTTCACTTTCCTCTTCAGAAAGGGGTGCCGACGTTTTATTCGCCTCCTGGACATTATCCACATCCACAACATGCAGTACCGCTTCATTATTTTCAATGATATTCCTTGCCGTATCCTTGCTTTCGCCGCTTGAACGCTGCACGGCGACCGACAACATCGGCGGATTGTATGTGACGATGTTGAAATAGCTGAAAGGCGCTATATTGATGACCTCATCCGACATCGTCGCAACGAGCGCAATAGGCCTTGGGATGACCGACCCGATCAGAAATTTTTTCTTCTCTTTTTCCGTCAGCTGTTCCGGTGAGAAATCCAGCATGAAAGCAACTCCTTATATATCCAGTTTGGGCAGGGTTTTTTCGTATTCAGGTCTGAGATGTTCATACTGCTCCGGCAACTTCAGCGATGTCCCGAGTTCAGAAGGTTCCTCATCTACATCAAATCCCGGACCGTCTGTTGCAAATTCAAAGACGATGTTGCCCTTTTCACCAGTGTAGATGGATCTGAAGTAATTCCTGTCCCTCACTTCCGTCACACCGTAACCATCACTGGTCAAAGCATCCTGCCACTCTTTCAAAACATCCATATCCGGCACCGACCAGGCGATATGGTGCACTGTGCCGATCCCGAAGCGGCCACGCGGCTGGGGCGGAAGGGATGTCACTATATGATGCTTTTCAGCACCCGCTGTTTCAAAATGATGGTTATCGTCTCCGGTTTCAACCACTTCCAATCCCATCCTGCCCGTCAGCAGTTCTTTCGTACCTTCCGGATCGGTGGATAACAATTCTGCACCGTGGAATCCGACAATATCATTGGTGTCGGCAGTTTCAGTACCTTCGACGATTGCAAGGTCCAGCCCGTGGACGTCAGCAAACTCGAGCGTCTTCGCCCCGAAAAATTCCGTTTCCTCAGTTGTGATGCCGTGGCCGGCAAGGTGCTCAGCCCAATAATCCATGCTGCCTTTGGGCACGCGATACGCGATTCTGCCGACCTGGCCGCTGCCTTTCCTGCCCACATTATCATTCGTCCATGGGAAGAAAGTGATGACGGTGCCCGGTGTAGCGTCTTTGTCTGCAAAGTACAGATGGTACACGCCCGGATCGTCGAAGTTCACCGTCTGCTTGATCAGCCTCTGGCCGAGAACATCCCTGTAAAATCTCAAGTTTTCATTCGGATCGCCGACGATTGCTGTAATATGGTGGATTCTTTTGATTGCTTCCATAACTTCATCTCCTGCTTCATATATCATTAACCTTTTTTATTTATCTGAACGCGTCGTATCGAAATGGCGGACCTGTGCCTCGATTTCTGCACGTTTCGGTTCGAGCATCGGCGGCAGTGCGAGGCTCTCGCCCAGAGTCTCATATGGCTCATCACCCATGAAGCCAGGACCGTCGGTGGAGAGTTCAATCAGAATATGTCCGACTCTGGCATAGAGCGCTTCAAAATAAAATCTGTCCACATTGCCCGAGTGGCCCACACCGAGCTCATTATACCTTTCTTCCCATGCTTTAATCGCATCATGGTCTGCAACGCGGAAAGAAACGTGATGAACCTCGCCGTAGCCCTGCTGGCTCTGCCTCGTCTCATCTTTCCTTAAAATCACCTGTCCGCCATTGCCGCCTGCACCGACATCGAAAAGCGTGACATCCGCTTCCTCAACCACCGGTTTCATATCATATATATCGGTCAGCACCTTTTTGAAATCTTCATAGTAGCTCACTCTGATCTCAATCGGACCCAATCCATAGATCGCTTTATCTTCAGGCACGGGGCCGTTCTTCCACGGTGTGCCGGGCGCGACACCTTCATTATTTTCATCCGAAAACAGCTGGTATCTCTGTCCATCCGCTTCTTCGAACGGCAGGACTTTTTTGCCAAACAGCTCCTGGATGCCTTCATTTTTGACATCGAATTCTTTGAAACGTTCCAAATAATACTCAAGGGCCGCATCGTCCGGCACCCTGAGACCCGTACGTGAAATCGAGTTCGTACCGCGGACTCCTTTTGGATTGTTCGGGAAGTCGAAGAAAGTCATATCCGTACCCGGATTCCCAACATCATCCGCATAAAACGTATGGTATGTCTGGATGTCATCCTGGTTCACGGTCTTTTTGACAAGGCGCATACCGAGCACCTCCGTCATGAATTCGTAGTTTCTGACCGCATCGTCCGTCATTGCCGTAACATGGTGGATGCCTAATAATTCTGTACTCATAACAAAACTCCCTTTTATTAATTATCTCAATTTCGAGATATAATTTTTATTTAAAAGCTTATATCCTGGATATAAACTTGGTTTCTGCCGCTTCTATTGATGAGTTCCTTCACTTATTCAACATTCAACTTCTACCCGGCTTAAGGGGAAAGTAAAACATATTGAAGGAAACAAAATTATATTAAATCTTATATATTTCGATTCCGAGATTTATTATAAGATAAAAAGCTCTAATAATCAAGAATCAGGCTTGGGTGCTCAATTATTCTATATAAAAAAACTCCCCTGTCTGAGCAGGGGAGTTCCTCTATAATTCCGTACGGTATTCAATCGCCTTCGACAACGTCACTTCGTCCGCATACTCCAGATCGCCGCCGACAGGGAGACCGTGGGCGAGCCTGGTCGTTTTCAGGCCGATTGGTTTGACGAGCCTGGAGATGTACATTGCGGTCGATTCGCCCTCGATATTGGGATTGGTCGCAAGGATGAGTTCCTCGACATTTTCATCTTTCATTCGTTCCAGCAGGGCCGGGATATTGATGTCTTCCGGTCCGATGCCGTCCATCGGGCTGATTGCACCGTGCAGCACATGGTACATCCCGCTGTATTCGCGCATCTTTTCCATCGCGATCACATCTTTTGTATCCTGCACGACACAGATGATGCTGCGGTCACGTGATTTATCCGTACATATATAGCATGGGTCCACATCGGTGATGTGACCGCATACTGAACAAAACTGCAGTTCCCGCTTCACCTTCATCAGGCTGCGTGAGAAATCGACAACATCTTCTTCTTTCATATTTAAAACATAAAATGCCAGACGCTGGGCTGTCTTCGGCCCAATGCCCGGCAATTTCATGAAGCTGTCAATGAGCTTTGAAATGGGTTCGGGATAATGCATATTACATCATTCCCGGAATATTCAAGCCCTGGGTGTGCTTGCCCAGACGGTCGCTCATCAATGCGTCTGCTTTTGTCATCGCTTCGTTCGTCGCTGCAACGATGAGGTCCTGCAGCATCTCGATGTCATCCGGATCCACGACTTCCTCGCTGATCTCGACATCGACGATCTCTTTATGGCCGGATACGGTGACTGTCACCATGCCGCCGCCTGCTGTACCTTCGATTCTTTCTTCTTTCAGTTTTTCCTGCTCTTCTTCCATCTTCTTCTGCATCTTCTGCATCTGTTTCATCATGCCCTGCATATTATTCATTCCACCGCGCATTTATAATTCCTCCAATATATATCATTTTTCATTTATCCATTATATATGATTCTCATTATACTATAAACCATTATTATTCCCTAGTTTCCACTATGCTGCTGTCGAAAAGTTCCTTCGCGACATCCGACGGTTTCTTTTCGTTTGATGCAGGCTGGGTCTTTTCGGATTTCCGTTCTTTGATATAATCCGCCCGCACCTGCTGCCAGCTCGACTGCGGCACGCCGACCACCTGCACTTCTTTGCCGATGATCGTCGGGATGATCGCTTCCAGTTCTTTTTTCTTCTTATCATCTGTGTTGATCAGCTCGGAATGCACATCACTGTCGAACTTGATCAGGACATGGGTATCACTCGCCGCCACCGGCTCCGAATCCTTGATGAGCGACCTCAGAGCATGGAAGTTCTTCTCTTCGACATACTGATACACCTGCGGCCATCCGTCCTTCAGCTTCACGATGTCCTCTTTATTGGCTTTATCCAGGACCTTTTCAATCTGGCTGACTGAATAGCCCTTCCCGCCCGGCCGCTTCGCTTCGGTCCGCCGGCCGTTATTCGGCTGCGGGGAGAACTGGGCGTGCTCAAGGCGTCGTTCCAGCTCATTCAGCTTCTGTTCTATATGTGTGAGGTCCACTTCGGGGGCTTCCACCACATTGCTCCGCTTAGAGAGCACTTCTATCAGCTTCACGATCACGACTTCCAGGTGGACGCTTGTGTTCACGGAGAAACGCATCATCACCATCGCATCGTTCAATACATCGATCATTTCATATAGTACTTTATCTTCCACATTGAAGAATGCGACGCTTTCATCGATCTCATTTGAATGTTTCATCAAAATGATGTCCCTGATGTAGTAGACGAGCTCATGGATCAGACGCGTCGGGTCTTTCCCTTCATCGATGAATTCATGATACTTAATGAAGGCGGCCCTTGAATCCTGATGCTCGATCAGCTTCAGCCACTCATTCAGCGACTCCTGCTTGATGCCGCCTGTGATCATGACCACATCATCCAGGGTGATGGTGTCGTTGCTGTATGCAATCACCTGGTCCATGATGCTGAGCGCGTCCCGCATGCCGCCTTCTGCGGTCCTTGCGATGTATTCTATCGCACCTTCATCATATTGGATGGACTCGGAATCGGCCACGAATTTCAGCCTTTCGACGATTTCATTATTTTCGATCGCCTTGAAATCAAACCGCTGGGTCCGTGAGATGATCGTCGCCGGTATTTTATGCGGTTCGGTGGTCGCAAGGATGAATATCGCATGTTCAGGCGGCTCTTCCAGAGTTTTCAGAAGTGCGTTGAATGCGCCTGTCGTGAGCATATGCACCTCATCGATGATATAGACTTTGTAGCGGGTGAGGGACGGGGCATATTTCACTTTCTCCCTGAGGCTCCTGATTTCATCGACACCGTTATTGCTTGCTGCGTCGATTTCAATGACATCATTTGCACTGCCGTCCGTGATGCTGAGGCAGACATCACATTCATTGCACGGCTCGCCCTCTGCACCGAACTGGCAGTTCAGCGCTTTTGCGAATATTTTTGCGATGCTCGTCTTCCCGGTCCCCCTCGGACCACTGAACAAATAAGCATGTGATTCCTTGTTCCTTGTAATGGCATTTTTCAATGTTTTGGTGACATGTCCCTGTCCTACGACATCCTTGAAACTCTGCGGACGAAAGGCACGGTATAACGCCTGATACTCCATCCAGCGGCACCTCCGAATTATCTTATATCGTTCCCTATTATAACATTAATCCATAATGCATTACGAACTAAAAAAGACTGCATCTATTAATAATAGATGCAGTCTCGCATATGTAGCCGTGCACCGCTTCTTCGAGAAGACAGCACAAACGTTACTTAAAATACCGACTCAACCCCGGCGACCCTACGGCACATAGGATTGGCCACTTAATGCTGCTTCCTTCCGGACCTGACATGGTTCGTGACGTCCTATTGCATAGGACCGGGATCTCAACACCGGTAAGATTAAGGCAGTCTTCACACTGCTTCCCTCGGAAGCGGAATTCAGCCTTGCTGGAGCGGATTGCAAGTACAGGGCACCGCTAATTCCCCACTTAGCACGGTATTTAACATAATACCAAAATTATTTTTATGATGCAAGTATTAATCATTCACCCGTGAACCTTCTTGAAAAATCGACGAATCTGAACTCGCTTGCCAGGTGCTTCGATACATTGTACTGGAAAGGTGTGGCATCGCTCAAATGCACAACCGATTTCACATTTGCCGTGTACGGCGGCGTCACGGGACCGAACAGCTCGATGTCCAGTTCCGTCATCGGTTTGAACGTGATTTCCTTATGTGAATATGAGATGCTGTGACCGAGCCTTTTTTCGATATACTCATATATCGAGTCCTGTGCAACCTCTTCCGTCAGGCCCGGCATCATATCATGAATGAAATAATCCATGTCCACGATATGTGTCTTGCCTTCATATTTCCTCTGCCGGACCAGCTGCCAGAGCATCGTCTCCCCTTTCAGCCCGAGGGCGCTTTGGACATGCGGCACTTCGCCCGCTTCGATTTTATCCATGCTGTGGACAACGGTGGTGTAGACCCTCGTCTGCTGCGCCTGGACTTCCTTGAAGCTCGTCAGATGGGAGACCGTCAAATTCATCGAAGGATTGTAGATGACTACTGAACCTTTCCCTTTCATCTTTTGGATATAGCCGTTTTCCTGGAGCAGGCTGAGCGCCTTCCTCACTGTTTCACGGGAGACCCCAAACTGCCTGAGCAATTTATGTTCAGACGGCAGGACATCCCCGGCCTCGTATTTCCCCTCGACGATATCACTGGATAACGACTGGTAGATTTGATTGTATTTATTTAGATTCATAGCGTCACCCGGATTTTTTCATTTTGGACTTGCCTTCATTCATCATTTCCTGTAGATCATCAGCGCCTCGAAAGGCCTTAATTCATTGTCCCTGTCATCATAATTCGAAATCAGGACTTCACCGCCGCGCGCAATCTCTTCCGGCCAGGCCACATACTTATCGCTGTAGTTGGCGATCACAAGCAGCGACTCCCCATCGAGCGTTCTTTCATAGACGAATAAATTCCTGTCCTTCATCAGCATCGGTCTGATGTCGCCCGAAGTGAGGATTTCCATCTCATGCCGCATTTCGATGAGCTTCTTGTAAGTGTAGAAGACGGAAGTTTTATCTGCAACAGCTTTTTCAGCGTTGATCTCCGGATAATTGGGTGCAGTTTCGATCCACGGCTCCCCGTCCGTGAAACCTGCATGACGGCTTCCATCCCACTGCATGGGCGTCCTTGCATTATCGCGGGATTTCTTTTTCAATATATCCATCACCTGCTGGTAGGTGTATCCCTTCTCCCTGAGGATATCATAGGCATTCAGGGTCTCGACATCCCTGTACTGGTCGATCCGGTTGAAATCCGGATTGGTCATGCCGATTTCCTCGCCCTGATAAATATAAGGTGTGCCCTGAAGGCCGTGCAGGGAAATCGCAAGCATTTTGGCGCTTCTCACACGGTTTTCCTCATTGTCATCTTTCCCGAAGCGGGAAACCACCCTCGGCTGATCGTGGTTGCACCAGAAAATCGCATTCCAGCCGTTGCCCTCATGGATGCCGAGCTGCCACTTCATCAGTGTCTCCTTCAGGAGTATGAAGTCGTAAGACGCATCCGTCCATTTCTCACCGCCCGGATAGTCCACTTTCAAATGATGGAAGTTGAAGACCGAGTTCAGTTCCTCACGCTCCGGGGCCGTGTATTTGATGCAGTGGTCGATGGTCGTCGACGACATTTCCCCGACTGTCATGATCTCCTTTCCGCCGAAAGTGCGGCGGTTCATTTCATGGATATATTCATGGATGCGCGGACCATCGGTGTAGAACTCCTTACCCGGTCCGTCGGAATTTTTGAATTCTCCCTTGGACAGCAGGTTCACGACATCGAACCTGAAACCGTCCACGCCGAAATCGATCCAGTAATTGATCATATCATAAATTTCATCCCGGACCTTTTCATTATCCCAGTTCAAATCCGCCTGGGTGACATCGAACAGCCTTAAATAATATTGATTCGTATTATCATCATACTGCCAGGCATTGCCGCCGAACTTGGACTCCCAGTTTGTCGGCGGTGAGTCATATGTGCCGTCCTTCCATATATAATAATCCCGGTAAGGATTATCCTTCGATTTTTTCGACTCCACAAACCATGGGTGCGCCGTCGAAGTATGGTTGAATGCAAGGTCCAGCATGATTTTCAGGCCTCTTTCATGTGCTTCGTCCATCAGCGCCTTCAAGTCCTCTTTCGTGCCGAATTCCGGGTTGATTTCATAATAGTTGCTGATATCGTAGCCATTGTCCCGCATCGGGGATTCATAGACAGGTGTGAGCCATATATAATCGACGCCCAAAAGCTTCAGGTAATCCAGTTTTTCAATGATGCCGCGGATGTCGCCCGTGCCGTCACCGGTCGAATCATTGAAGGATTTTGGATATATTTGATAAACTACGGATTTTTTCCAGTCTGAAACTGCCACTTTAAAAAACTCCTTTATATTTAATCTACATCCACCATGTCTTTAGTCTGCGCCTTTGCAAATCTGGAGAAGACCAGTGTCAATACAAAAGGCACTACGATCGCAACAATCATGCCGATCAGGAAAAGTCCCCAGAATTCCTGTGTGATCGAGATGATGCCGGGCACCCCGCCGACACCGATGCTCGTCGCCGTCAGGACGTTTGCACCGAATATCGCACCGACGACCGAAGTGGTGAGGATCGCGGCGAGGAATGGGTACTTTAAAGGCAGGTTGACACCGAACATCGCAGGTTCGGTCACGCCAAGCCAGCCGGAAATGCCGGAAGTGAGCGCGAGACCTTCTTCTTTCTTCTTATTGTTCCTGCGGTATATGAGCCATGCACCGAAAGCGGCGGAGCCCTGTGAAATGTTCGAGATCGCAAGGATCGGCCATAGGAACGTCGCCCCGGTCGTACCGATCAGCTGCAGATCCACAGCAAGGAACATATGATGCAGGCCCGTGATGACAAGCGGTGCGTAGAACAGGCCGTATACCGCGCCGCCGAGTATGCCCGCAGTGTCGAACAGCCAGACGATGCTGTCGGAGATGATGCTGCTCGCCCATAACGTGATCGGCCCCACAACGATGAACGTCAGTATGCCGACGACCAGTAAAGAGACCGGTGCGACAATCAGCAGCTTGAACATATCAGGCACACGCTGATTCAGGAAGGCTTCGACTTTTGCCAGAAACCATGTCGCCACAAGTACAGGCAGCACCTGTCCCTGGTAGTTCAACTGCTCAACTTCGAGGCCGAACACGTTCCATGTCGGTATATCAGCGAGTTCCCCCGCTTCCTGGTCGAACAATCCGTACTGGCTCGCAAGATCCGGGTGGCACAGTGCCAGGCCGAGCGCAATACCGAGCAGAGGGTTCCCGCCGAACACTCTCATCGCCGACCAGCCGATCAGCACCGGCAGGAAGATGAACGGCGCCACTGCGATGAAGTTGATCATGCTCGCAAGACCCTCAATGCCCGGGAAGACGCTGATGAACGATTCGTTTTCCCAGAACAGACCTTCCGCCGTCAACAGGTTGTTGATGCCGAGCAGGAGGCCGGCGGTAACAATCGCAGGTAAAATCGGTATGAAAATATCACCGAGCATCTTGATGAACCGCTGGATTGGATTCATCTTCGTCGCTGCGGCCTTCTTCACTTCCTCTTTGGAGCCGCCGCCTTTACCCGTCTCCTCTTCAAAAATCTTGAAAGCTTCATCCACCGTCCCCTGGCCGATGACCACCTGGAACTGGTTGTTTGCTGCAAAGGAACCTTTGACGAGGTCGATCTGATCCAATTTCTCCTTATCCACTTTGCTTTCATCTTCAAGTGCCAGACGCAGTCTTGTCACACAGTGCGTCGCTGCATTGACGTTTTCCTTACCGCCGATGGCTTCAATGATTTTCCTGACATCATCACGATTTACCGCCATTCCACTCACCCCTTCATTTACAAAAAACTTTATCATGTATATACAACGAACACAAGCAGTTTCACCTTAGATATCTGTATTTTCCAAAAACTCAATTTTCTTTTGTAAAATAAAAAAATCACCGGGCTCGGCGAACCGAATCCGGTGATTTTTTAGGATAGGAAATATTTTATTATTATCAGTTAATATATACCACATTTTAACCATTTAAAACATATAAATTTAATTATTTCTCAATTTTTTTAAAATAAATACAAAAAGGCTGATTAAAATAAAGACCGTTCCAGTGATAATGAGCGTCCAGTCCATTGAAGTGAACCCGGCCGCCTCCTCTGAAAGCACCACTTCTTCCGTCTCCACCGCTTCATCTTCTTCCTCAGTCACTTCTTCTTCCGCTGAAGCCAGGGCAATGCGAAGCCCTCTTTTGGATCTGTCCGTCAATTCGATTTCTTCAGGTGCTTCCGCCACTTCATATTCAGCAGCTTCCACTTCAATTTCGTACTGTCCTGAAGGTATGTCCTCAAAGGAAAAACTGCCGTCCTCTTCAGATTCTATTGTTTGTTCTTCAAATCCGTCACCTGTCAAAGTCAGCTCCACACCGCCGACACCAAGATTTTCATCATCCATCACAGTGCCTTCAATCGAGAACGCCTCGACCGGCAGGATGTCCACATTCACGACCCGCGGTTCATCTTCCTCTGCAGGCTCTTCCACGACCGGGTCCTCGATGACAGGCACTTCTATTATCGGTTCGGGTTCTGGCTGCGGTTCCGGCTCAGGCTCCGGTTCTGGTTGTGGCTCGGGTTCCGGCTCAGGCTCAATATACTCTTCCACAGGTTCCCACTCTGAAGGTTCATCGTTATAGTAACCATCGTTAAACTCATTGTAGCCATTGTCATTATAATTGTTGTAATCATCATTATAGTAGGTGTTATCGTCATACGAATCACCCGGGAAGGTGCCGGACGGCTCTTCTTCTGAATCACCGGTATCGCCGTTTGACTCCTGGTTGTTGTCCGTGTCCTCTTCCTCCTGATCATCAACGGCCTGTTCATTCATACTCTGACCGGGCTGAAATGTATTTGCCATTACGCCGGCCGGAAACAGGACCAACATGAGTGACGATATTATAAACAGCAGTTTGACTTTGATGACTTCCACTCCTCTACTGGTTTGTTGAATATCCACACTTAAATATATCATAAACGCAGCAGATTATTGACTGGAAATTGAAAGCCACGGACGTTTATTTTCCCAGTGGACTTTGACCGGAATTTTATAGATGTCGCTTAAGTTCGCAGATGTCAGGACATCTTCTTTCCTGCCGCCGGTCACCACTTCCCCGTCCTTCATCAGGAGCACGTGTGTGATCACATCCGTGATCTCCTCGATATGATGCGTCACATAGATCAGGTGGCTGTTCCTGTCTCTGATGCTCTGTGTGATGCTGAGGACGTCTTCACGCGAGAGTATGTCGAGGCCCGAGCACGGCTCATCCAAAATCAAGAGGTCCGGGTCCGCCATAAGCGCCCGTCCGATGATCGTCCGCCGCTTCTCACCCTGTGAGAGTGTCCGGAACACCTGGCCCTTCAAATAATCCAGACGCAGGTCGTTCATGATGCCTTCAGCTTTTTCACGGTCCGCGTCGGTCACTTCCTGATAGATGCCGAACGATGAGAATTTCCCGCTGAGTACGATATCCTCGACAAGCTGGTTGTTCAATGTCACATCAAAACGCTCCAATGCCGTGGAAACGACACCGATCTTTTTACGCATCTCCGGTATGCTCGCCTTGCCGAAAGTCGTATCGAGCACCGTGACGCTGCCCTTCGTCGGATAATTGTATCCGGTGACAATGTTCAAAAGCGACGTCTTCCCCGAGCCGTTCAGCCCGAGCACCGCCCAGTGCTCCCCCTGGTCCACAGACCAGCTGACATCCTTCAGGATTTCCTGGCCTGATTTGACCCATTTCACGTTTTGTATGTCGATGATTTTATCCAATATGTATCACTCCAATTTAATCATTACCTATATCATAATCAATTTTTGATGTAAAAAGAAGACAGGACACGCCCTGTCTTCAAATTATTCTAAATTTTATGTGTTTATTCTTCAACCAGTTCATATCCTTCTTCCAGCAGCTGCTCTTCTGAATCTTCCATACTGATGTAATCTGCTTCCGAAGCATCCTCTTCAAAACTTTCCTCTTCCAGATTTACTATATCACCAATATTTGCCACGGAATAATCCACTTCAAGCTTTTCGACGATGCCCTCTTCCCCGTATTCGATGCTCTGGGTCACGCCTTCGACTTCGTTGTACTGTGCCCCGATGGCATCCAGTGCTTCACGCGCTTCCTCTTCCCCCGCTACGCCGAGCGCTTCATATGTCATCTCAGTTTCAGAAGTCTGCCTTTGAACTTCATCACCTATATAGTAGTACACCAATTCATTGACATAACCTTCCTGCTCATAAACGAATGTCTTCGATTCTTCTTCAGAAGTTGCATCCTCCTCTGTACCATCGCTGGAATCCGATTCACCTTCCCCGACTTCTTCCTCTTCCGTCACAGGATCTCCAGGGCTGTTGGCGCCCTCTTCAACTTCATCGCTTTCTTCAATTGCCGCATCTTCCCCATTCCCACATGCAGCGATTACCAGTGCCATGCCGCCGATGGTACATAACTTAAGTAAATTTTTCATGACTGATCTCCTTCGGTTGATTTGAACTTACGCTCATCATTTTATCGTCACTGCAAATATATTCAATCTAACCTATATTGCCCTGTTTTCCCTTTCAGTAAACAGTATGTGCAAACGCAGCGAACGGCACAAAAAGACCGGGAACTCTGTCCCGGCCTCATTCCAAAAGCACTTTATACATCAAATAAATTATTAAATGACTCCGCCATCGTCGGGTGCGTGTAAATATTGTTCTTCAGAGCGGTGGCGGGGATATCATGGTCGATCGCGAGTTTCACGATATTGATGATTTCCTCGGAATTCCTGCCATAGAGGCTCGCCCCGAGTATTTTATCGGTCTCTTTGTCCACCACGGCTTTGAAGACGCCCCGCTCATCGTCATCCACTTTATGGCGCGGTATCTCCTTGACCGGAAGTTTGCCTTCGGCCACTTCATGCCCTTTCTTCTTCGCCTGTGAAGCGGTCATGCCGACCCTTGAAAACGGCGGATCGATATAGACGGTATAAGGCACCGCCCCGCGGTTTTCAGTCGTCCGTCCGCCGTCACCCTTCAGCTGACCGTAGACGATCCTGAAGTCATCATGAGAGATATACGTGAACTGCATCCCGCCTTTGACATCGCCGAGCGCAAAAATATTATCTGCAGTCGTGCGGAGGTGTTCATCCACTTTGACCGCACCGTCCTCATCCAGTTCGACATCCGTGTTTTCTAGCCCCAGCCCTTCAGTGTTCGGACTCCGGCCGGTCGCAATGAGCATCGCATCCGCCTTGAATGTGCCGTTATCCGTCTCGGCCACCACAGCATCCCCGTCATTATAGACTTTGGATGTTTCTGTATCACTTACGAATTCGATGCCCGCTTCAACCATATCATCATAGACCGCCGTCCCGATATCTTTATCTTCCTTGATCAGAACATGCGGAGACCTGTCGATGACTATCACTTTCGTGCCGAGTGCGGTGAACAATGAAATGAATTCCAATGCCACATAGCCCGCACCGAGCACGATAAGGGAATCCGGCTGGTCATCAAGCTCCATGATGCCTTCAGAATCAAAGATGTTATTTGTGGTGTCGATGCCTTCAATGTCCGGTATATTGCTTTTCGCTCCGGTATTGATGACGACCGTTTCCGCGGTGAGTTCATCTATGACCTGATCTTCCTCCACTATTTCAACCGTTTTATTATCTTTAAAACGTGCAGTGTTCGTATATATATCCACATTTTCGTTGTCTTCCAGTTTTTTACGATTTTTCTCATTTAAATCGTTGACCACATTGGTTTTCCGGCTCATTGCCTCCCTGAAATTCCGGCCGCGTCCCGCTTCTTCAATCAATGTCTTTGAGGGGATGCAGGCTGTATTGATGCATGAACCACCGTACATTTTAGGGCTCTTTTCTATAAGCGCCACCTTTTGGCCATCTTCACCGAGGGCCCCTGCGAGTGTCTTGCCGCCTTTGCCGAAACCGATGATGATAATGTCATAGTCCATTTAACACCCTCCCGTCATATTCAATATTATATATATTCCCGGTATGGATGAATTGAAACGATATGTACATGCCTTACGGCCAGAGCAGCAACTTTTCCCACCCATCATCCACTCTTACATATTTGAGGCGGGTATGTACGAGGTCTTTACGCGCCTGGAAAAACTCCATTTCCGACGGAACCACCTTGTATAACGTCCATGTCTTGAAAGCTTCCGGGTTTTCTTCAACCAGTCTCGCTGCTTCCCGCATTTCCCGCTCCAGTTCCTCCATGCTTCCAAGCTCAAAGCTTTGCTTTGCGGTCAGCGACAATGCTTTGGAGGCCGGATGACGCCGGATGAAATCATTCCTGTTCACTTCTTCAGGTGCCGCTTCCGCATGCCCTGTGATGCGGATCTGCCTGCCGACCTCACGCCAGTAAAACGTCATCGCAACACTTTTATTGCTTTCCATATCCTGCCCTTTCCGGCTTTCGGCGTTCGAACCGATGATGAAGCCATCATCCTCCATATCCCGAAGATTGACGATCCGTGAGCTTGGCGCCCCTTCCTCATCCACCGTGCTGAACATGAATACACTCGGCTCCAAAACCCCCGCTTCCACTGCATGCCCGAACCATTCATAAAAAGTCTCGAATGGATCATCCGGTGCTGTCTCCACCTTAAAATCAGGATAGTCGCCTGCCAGTGCAGGACTTTTATATATCAGTTTTTTAATGTCCATAATAAACCCCTCTCACTTGTAGACACTCCATATAATTATAACTTTACTGACGATAAATTTGAAAACTTGAGGCCCGGTCTTGTAACTTTTCAAAAGTTTATACATAATAAAAACACCGGACATCTCTATATTGTCCGGTGTTTAACAATTATTCAACTGTGACACTGACTTCACCCAGATTTTCGAATACTGCCTTGAACTGATCGCCCTTTTCGACATCCAAGGCTTTCGTCAGTGCACCTGCAAGTATAACCTCGCCCTTTTTCAGGCCGATGCCATATTCATGCAGCGATTTGGCCAGCCAGACCACGGCTTCCAATGGGTTCCCAAGAACTGCCGAACCATAGCCCTCATCCAGCTTCTCATTGTTTTTGAACACTTCCATTTTAATTTCAGGCAAATCAATTTCATGTAATTTCTTCCGACCTTCGCCTAAAATCATTCCCGCAGACGAGCCATTATCCGAGACGGTATCTTCGAATTTAATCTTCCAGTCTTTTATACGACTGTCTATCACTTCCGCTACAGGCATGACATAGTCGATTGCCTGAGCGACACGTTCGACCGTGATGTCACCGCCGTCGATATCTTCCTTCAGTTTAAAACCGATTTCGAATTCGACCCTTGGCCATATGAAATCATCTCTGCTGATTGTCGAATCATATATCATATCATCGAATATATGGCCGTAGTCCGGCTTGTCGACACCCAGCATTTCCTGCATTGCTTCGCTCGTCAGGCCTATCTTCTTACCTGCAATCTCCACCCCGTCGCTCAGACGTTTCCCGACATACGCAAGCTGTACGCCATAGGCTTCCTGTTCGGTCAACTCAGGGTACCGCCCAGTGAGCGCCTCTATCGGCTTTCTTTCTTTTTCGGATTCATATATTTCTGATCCGAGTTCCTTAACATCCATCATCCAGTCACCTTTCTAATTTGCCACAAGTTGATATTTTGTACTAGATGAAACTTTATCTTTCCAGTCGATACTAATGCTTCTGTGATTTATCTTTTTCATCAGGCACCTGTGCGTGAAATAAAGCTTCTGATCCCCTTTGTCGATATATATCTGGCTGTCATATTCCACGTCACCGAGGCTGATTGAAACTTCATAAACTCCGTCACCCGGCAGCATATAATAATCTTCCAGATCCATGTACCCGTCTTCAATGCTTGCACGTGTACGATATTCCCTGCCAAGCATTTCGGTCAATTCGTCCATTCTGCCCTGTGCGACAGCCTCACGTATTTTCGTGGAACTGATCTTTTCGCCTTGGTACTCCACCTTTTCAACTTTGGTCGCTGTAATTTCCTCTCCCGAATCGTTGAAAATAGTATCGATGCTGCCTGCGCCTTTGAACCCGTATGAAAAATCGTAACCGGCAACCGCATGCAGCGTACCCAACTTCAATAAATATTCCTGTACATATTCTTCAGGAGGCATTGAAGCGAAAGTCCTGGTGAAATCAATGATGTATACAGTGTCGACCCCTAATCCTTCAAAAGCATTGATCTTTTCTTCCAATGGAATTAAATAGTCCACTTTGTTCCTGCCGTCTGACAGCACTTCTTTTGGATGCGGGAAAAAAGTCATAACGTTGGTGGATACACCTTTTTCCTCCGCAATTTCCCGGGCTGTCCCGATCACTTTCATATGACCTTTGTGCACACCGTCGAAAAAACCCAGCGCAACGACATTCTCCTCTGCCTGATCCTGCCAATATCCGAGGTTAGATTCATTGATAAAAATGACTTCCATCTTAAACGCCTCCTTTTGAATATAGATCGGCTTATCTGACCTCTTCCAGTTCCAGTTCCTTGAGCTCCCTGTACTTGCCGCAGTTGAAGATGAGCGGGTCGCCGTCGGTCAATGTCAGGTCGTTGACCTTGCCGATGAAGAGGACGTGATCCCCTTCCGTGTGCTCATTGTACACTTCGCATGACAGCTGACATACCGCATCGGATACGACCGGCACACCGGCGAGTTCATCGAATTCGTATTTATCCTCGAACTGTTTCTGGCCTGCAAAGCGCATGGATTCCTCCTGCTGCTCACATGACAATACATTGACTGAGAACTTGCCGCTCTGTCTGATGCGATCCAGCATCTTCGCCTTGTCCCCGATTGAAATGACGATAAGTTTCGGATCGAGTGAGACGGACATGAATGCATTGGCCGTCATGCCGTATGCTTCACCATCCACCTCCGTTGCGATTACGTTGACACCTGTAGCAAATTTACCCATTGCGTTTCTGAATTGACGATCATCCATGAAAAATTCCTCCTATTTTGGTTCTTCACTGATTTTGGTTATGATTGGTTTCGTCGTGCTTTCTGCAGCATTTTCTTCTTCTTTAGACTTTTTCTTATCACCCAGCAAGCTTGTCTTCTGAATCAGGAAATAAAGCACAAAACCTGATATTAAGGCAGGAGCCGCACCGTATAATGCCAAAATGATTGCCATCAGTCCGGCCACGCCCATTTCACTTTCAGTGCTCACCTGCTTCATGCCGATTGTAATACATAAATAGCCGGTCAATATCAGCGTTAATGACAAAGCGATCGGCAGGAACGGTGCAAAAAAGGATACGATCGGAAGCAGCAGTATTCCTACAGTGAAAGCAATCAGCATCGTATTTGCGCCGGAATAAATGGAGTCCATCGCTTTCTTGCCGTAAGTATAGCGCTCTGCCACCGAGGCGGTGCCTGCCGTGAATATCGGACCCGACATGCCCGGATGTGGTGCAATCAACGCGTTCAATAAATTCCTCAGTGCTGTAATCTTATGCAGATTACTGAAGCTGTAAGTAATCTTTTCATCCGGTCTCGCTTTTTCGGCACGCTTCATCAATTGATCCCCGACGATGATGTCACCATATGCAATGATGTATGCCATTATTGCGATCGGAATAGCTGAAATGAACATATCAATACTGGGAAAACCAATTACGAAAGGTGTAATCGCCCATACTTCCTGAAAAGCCAGAGGCGTAAGACCCCATTCTATCACCGGCAATTCATACTCCCCGACAACCACTCCCACTACGATAGCTACCAGTATAGCCGGTAAAATCCCGTAGTTTGCAATATTTTTTACCCAGTTGTGATTTTTGGTGACCTTCTTAAAGGACATTGAGAACATTATGAACAGGCAAAGTACGGCTCCGACTGTTATGGCAACCGGCGTCACAGACATACGTCCCCCCGGTTCAAGTTCCGTCATGATTGCTGCAATACCTGCGCCTATCAATATTCCTGCCTTCAATGAATTCGGCAGCTTAGCCACAACTTTTTCACCTATACCGCTGAATGCGAACAAGAAATAGATGAGGGCGAGCACTATTTGGACGGCGATTATGGCATGGACCGCCTCGGTACCTGTTTCGTACCCCTGCAGAAATACCACAATCAGCGGGATGAGTGCAGTGATGAATCCCGAGACGAACGGTACCCCCATCGAAGATGGCAGCAGCATCAATAATTGGTTGATGACGGTTATCGTCACAGCCGCGCTGAATGATATCCCCATAAAGCTCGTCATGATTTCCACCATGCTCAAACCTGCTGTAAATAAAACCAGCCCTTGAAAAAATTCCGCTTTTTCAATCCGGTAATGCAGGAATGGCAATCTGATCTTCAACGATCCGAGCGGCCAATACGGCTGTTCTTCACCATCTTTTCTTTTATAGAAGCTCATATCAATTTCCCCCTTGATGATATGGTCTGTATGATGAATTCATCATACAGACCATCCCTCATTAATCTTTATACGGCTCCAGGAAATCGATGATCACTCTGTTGAATTCCTCGACCTGTTCCCACTGCGGCCAATGACCCGCGTCGTTGATTACAGTAAGCTCTGCGCCTGGTATCATATCTTTTATAGGGCCAGCCTGTTCTACAGTCGACGTTGGATCATGATCGGTCCAAGCAAGCAGTGTAGGCGCCTGGATTTTTCCGCACCAGGAAGGGTCCCAGATATATTGCTTTCTTGCTTCAGGTTCCTGCAGATAGACGATGTTATGCACCGCCTTCTGATAGGAAGGTTGAGTGTAGATGTCATAGCGGACCTGAATCAGTTCATCGGTCACGACACTCTTGTCATACATCAGCCACTCCAGACGTGTCTTCACGTTTTCATAGTTTGCTTCAAGCACCGCTTTCAAAGTGGATGCCTTCAATCTCTCCATCACTTCAGGATCACTGTTGACGTTACCTGGTGTATTCAGGACCATGGCTTTGACATATTCAGGATGCTCGGCTGCAAACCATGCCGATACCCATCCGCCAAGTGACTCACCTGATAAGAACACTTTTTCGTAACCCAGTGCATTGATGACATCCAAAAGATGGTCACTGTAAGTATCGATGCCGTAAGGCTTGTCCGGTTTATCGGTATAGCCGTGTCCCAGCATATCCACAACATAGAGTTTAAAGTGTTCCGCCAGGCCCTTGACGTTTTTACCATATGCTTCAATATGACCTCCGGTGCCATGCAGCAGAATCAGCGGCTCACCTTCGCCCGCTTCCAGCACACGAGTTTTCACACCGTTGGCATCCAAATAAAACAACCTGAATTCTGTATCTTGTACTTCTGTCCAAAGTGACATGAATAAATACCTCCACTAAAATTATGTTTTTATAAATTATGTTTATTTTTTAATTGTTGACTTTCGAACCTACCCACTCTTTGTTTACAGGAGTGGTCTCAAAGAATGCATCAGGTACAGCCGGACCCCACCACAATCTGCCTTTTTCGTCATATTCCTCTTTCGTCCAGCCGATCGGCGGAAGATCCTGATCCCGGTTGTAGTCGCCGGAATAGATTTCAATCCTGTGACCGTCCGGGTCGCGTATATATAGGAAGAATGCGTTTGATACGCCGTGACGGCCCGGGCCGTACTCGACGGAATCGCGGTAGCCTGCATCAGCCAGCAGGTCGGCGGTCCTTACAACTGCTGAGACACCGTCGACGATGTAAGCAATATGGTGAAGCGCGGTTTCTTCCTGTTTAACGAGCGCCACATCATGCGTCGATGTTTTCGCCCTTGTCCATGCAGCGAATTTTTCATCGCCGTCCTGCACATATTCCGAAATGCTGAAGCCGATCTTCTCCCAGTAGTTCCATGCTTCGTCCACACTTTTCACCCGGAGGTTCATATGGTCGATCCGCACCGGAGGGATACCGTTGAAAATGTGTGTGTTACGCATCGGCAACTTTTCCACGCCCGGTTTTCCCTGACCAACATCAATCTGCTGCATGGAGTGATAGAATTCCACCGGGTGACCACTCGGTTCTGCCACTCGTAACGTTCTGCCTCGTCCTGGATGGACGCCTTCAATCATTTCCGTTTCGATACCCATTTCATGATGCAGCGCCTCCAGCTCATCCAGGTATTCTTCACTTGATACCCTCAAGCCGAAGTTGGCCAGTGCAATCTCTTCACTTTCAGTGAGGACCAGCGTATGGGTATCAAACTCATCCGTCGCCCGTAAATATAAACTGTTTTCAGTGCGGTCCACCTTGATGAACCCTAAAGTATCCACGTAAAACTTCTCTGATGCGTCTAAATTTGAAACGTACAATTCGATTTGTCCAAGTCTTAAAATCATAATTTCCCACCCTTTATCAATATTTAGTTTTTAGCCTCTGGTGCCGCTGTCGAAGCCGAACAGATCCTGTCCGTAAGCTGCCACTGCGTCCTCATTCAATGATGTTTTATGTGTCGCCAGTGAAATCAAATCTCTAAAGAACAATTCTATCGGGCCGCCTTTATACAGTGCCCCGCCACCAAGTGTCAGGATGATGCGCATCCCGATGTCCACACATAGCTTGATCAGTTTCGTACGGAGGGCGAAGAACTCTCCATTTTGAGTTTTACAGCCGTCTTTCTCATAATCTTCCAACAGATTGATGTATTTTTCGAGCATTGCTTCCGCCGCCATGAAGTCCTGGGATATTTCTGCCATTACACGTTGGCTTCTAGGTGATTCATTTTCATATATGCCATCCATCAGACGGTACCTTTTTTCAGTCTGCTTTTTGAATTCTGCAATCATTCTTTCCGCAGCTCCCACTGCCATTACCGGGAATCCAAAATAGAAAGTAGGGAACAATGGCTTATGGTAGAACGGGTAGTCCTTTTCATAATTCTCCATAGGCGGTCTTCTCGTCTCTTCAGCTTCCTTCACCTTAAAGATCCTCGAATCCGGGACGAATACATTTTCAAGGACAACCTGGTTGCTTCCACTGCCTCTTAATCCGAAAGTATCCCAGTTTTCAATAACCTGAAGTTCTTTTCTCGGGACGATTGGCAGAATGAATTCATTTTCACCGTTTTCATTGTCCGCCTTCAAACCGACACCTACCCAGTCTGCATGGTTCACACCGCTGACAAAGCTCCATTTTCCACTGATGAGGTAACCGCCTTCAACACGTTCGCCTTCGCCGACAGCCGCAAAAATATCTGCAATTAAACCGCCTTGTCCATAAATCTCATCCTGTCCTTCCTGAGGAAGGTATGCCGGCAGCATATTATGAAGCGGATATAAAAATGATAACCACGCTGCAGATAAGTTATAATTTGAGACCTTGCGCAGTACCTTTACAAATGTTTTGAGTTCCACACCAGGACCGCCCTGGTTTTTAGGAATCATCATCTTAGTGATGCCGACTTCCTTCATGAGTTCGACCACTTCAGGTGAGACACTCGCATCCTCTTCAGCTTGCTGCGCTTTCTCTTCTGCAAGTTCGCCAACTCTTCTGGCACCTTCCAGTAACTCTTCTTCAGTTAATGAAGCATAGTTTTTAACTGATTGTGTCATTCTCAAAACCCCTTTTATTTAAATTTTCTGTTTTGTATACGGTTTCAACTATGTCATTTATTCTATATCATGAGTTTTCAGAAAACTAGGACATCGAATGTCAGAGATTTTAGATAAAATGAACAAACTTTGTCACATTGTGATTTAAAAATCAATCTTTTAAGGCAAAAAAAGAAGTCAGCCTATGTCAGACTGACTTCTTTAATGACGATGACCGCTTTTATGACGAGCAGCAGATGGTTGCTTACATTGGGGTCCCGCAGGTCTTTATCAAGTAATTCTTCAATTTTTTGAAGTCTATGTCTCAAACCGCTCATGGATAATGCCAGATCTGCTGAAGTGTTTTTTAAATTCCCTCCATTGGATAAGAAGTAATACAAGGTCTTCAACAGCTCCTTGTCCAGTTTGCCGTCCTCATCGTATAATCCTTTCAGCTCTTCATCAGCAATATGCTCGATACTGCTCTTATTATTGGCATTGATCAACGCCCCCACCACACCAAGCTCTTTATAGTAGACTGTGTCATTCTGTATAGCCAAATGTCTTGCGATCACCGCTTCTTCCATGACCTGTCCGGTATGCTCAATGCCGGTATGGAGATTACTGACCCCGACCAGCAGGTTATTGCCCGGCAGTTTGTCCTTGATTCTCTTCCTGTAACCTTCAATCAATGAATGGATATCATCAGGTGACAACACCAGCGTCGTGATCCGGTCATTGATGATGCCGGTCAGCACTGTCTTGTCCTGCTCTTTAAAGTAAGTATACGTCTCCTCCTGCACTTTTTCCTGGAAGGAAAACTCCGCTTCAATTGAATCGAAAGGTTTATCCGTATCCGACACAAAAATTGCATAAGGTTCATCGAAGTCAATGCCGATATACTTTCCTCTTCGCAGCAGTTCGGATTTAGAGCCTTCTTTATAGATCACCTGCTCGAGATAATGTCCTTTCATACGTCCGAGTGCTTCAACCTGGGCTTTTTCATTCTGCATAACCAAGGCGACGGAGTTAGATAAATGCTCCAGGAATAAATGCTCTTCGTGATAAGTCGAATCTTTCCTTGCACTGACGATGGTCGAACAGTATCCGAAAATCTCCTTTTCCACAAGTATAGGAACTATAAGCCGATGATAATACTCCATCTCATGAACATACTTTTTAAAGGGGAAGATATACCGCCCTTTTTCTTCAACAAGGAATTTTGGTATATCGATTTCACTGTCCCTTTGCAGCACTTCTATATCTTCTTTTGAAAAGCCCGCGGAAGCGATGGTTTCGAACTCCTGGTTATCGATTGTCAGCGGCATTCTGGTGAATATGTGTGCCGTCTCTACGATGGAATCCAGGTCCCTGCCGTTCACCACCGCTTCAGTCAGCTCTTTTTGATAATCTGAGAGTGAAGTGATGAATGTTGTCTGCTCCAACAGTTGGTCATAGGTCACTTCAAGTTCCTTGACGATTGGTGTGCTGTCCAGGAGTCCGACGGGCAGATGATCCACATCCCCGCGCCACTCCTCCTTCGGCCTGACCATCCATTGACATGCATGGTCACCACTCGCAACACAGGTGATTTCTTTCGCAATCAGGGGTTTATTGAAAATGGTCGACATCAAGCCGCTAGAATAGCCTGCCAGAGTATGGCAGACAGGGACTTCCGATGGGCCAAAATGATCCAGGTGTTCCTTCACTTCGTAAGATTCATGCCATTCGCCCCTTCCCACCAATGTCTTAAGCGTGCCGTCCTCGTTATACTCGATGTCACATTCATGGTCGATCCCGCTTATATGACCGTTCCGGATATGCAGTTGCGGCCCTTCAATGACATACTGTTCCAACGGTTTCGGTACCTTGAGCAGTTCATGAGCATCCTGTACACCCATGTCCCAGCCGAACTGGAACAGGAAACTGTCGAGGCGGGATTCGCCGATATGTTTGGCGATATTTCGACGCAATATCCCCATGGAAGACTTGGATAACCTGAGTTTTTCGTTTCCTTCCGATTTCATGGGTTTCACACGGTTTTCCCCTACAGAAACTTTCATGCCTTCCCTCCTGATTAATCCATCTTATTCTTTGTTCGTATTTAAATTAAAGACTTCCCCCTACAGCAGTATTCACATGCCTCTTCCAGGTGCCTTCGGAGCAATTCGGATGCACGCGCCACATCCCCGTCCTCCAGTGCTTCCACCAACCGTGTATGCTGGCTGATGATTTCATCCTGATGGTCGATCGTCACTTCACTTGTGATGTCCACCAGCGTACGGAACACATTCCGCTGCGTATTCCAGAGATGCATCAGCGTTTCGTTCCCCGACATCTTTACAAGAAGGTAATGGAAGGATAAATCCGTTTCTATATCACGTGTTTCAAAATCACTGGCATTCTTCATCATACGGATATAGTCATACAAGTGGCTTTTATATTTTTCGAACAATTCACGGTCCATCCGGTTGATGGCGTGCGTCTCCAATAAAATGCGGGCATCATACAAGTCCCGGATGCCTTTGATGTCATAACCGACGGCCACCGTCCTGCCGTTCGAACGTTTCTCGGCCATCCTTTCGGCGGTCAATATCATCAGTGCATCACGGATAGGGCCCCGGCTGACTTCATACCGCTTGGCAAGCGTCACTTCCCCAAGCCCTTCCCCCCGTTCATATTTTCCAAGGACGATTTCTTTTCTCAATTGATCCGCTATTTCTGCGGCATTATACTGCATGAACTCACTCCTTTGAGTTTTCAGAATTGTTTAATTTATATTATAAGTTTAGAAAACACCGGCCGGTTTGTCAATCTGGCATTAAACTACGCCAAGTTTTAAATCATCTGTTTTTACAAAAGTATATTCTGCATGGAATTCATATGGCCGGAGATGGACCGCAGAATACCCTGCTGCAAAGAGTGATCCGAACTTCTCCCGCGTCTTCATCCGCCAGTCCAGTGCGAGCTCCGGATCCTCCGCTTTCAATTGCTGGAAATCTTTTGGAACCGCAAGCATGTAGGCAGGCGCATCCAGGCCCCCGGCTTCCCCTTCAATATATACAGGGAGGCCGCTTCCATTCCTCCCTACAGCATTCAAAGGCACCGCATCATCTGGAGCCTGTATTTGCCGCTCCTTGACATGAGGGCTGTCGAGATGCCAGTCCACCTCGAATCGGTCGGATGGGAGTCCTTTATTGATCCCGTCTTTCATTTCACCATAGCAATTTTCGATATATGTATTGCAGATGCCGTTTAATTTGGTCAGGTTCAAATAAGCATTCCGCGTCTCAAGCGGATCGAATGTCCATCGGATGAGGTCGTAGCCTTTTGCGATGGCAATTTCCCGCTGCCGCCATTTCAGCTGCTCGCCGATTTTCCGGGAGCGGTGCGCCGGCCTGATGCCGAGCATATGGGAGCACAAAAATGTCCTCTCGTCCCTGAATCCGGCAAACCCGTAGCTGAACCCGACGATGTCACCGCCTTCGAAAGCCCCGAGCATGATGCCACCGTTTTTGACGGCGGTATACGTCTGATGCAGAGGCACCGGCACCTGCTCCCATATCTGCTGTTCTATATCCTGAACCATGGCCAGCTCATCCATGGTCTTTAATTCTTCAATTACTGCCATGCCGTCGACTCCCTCCAATATAATTCATCTGAACTTTTCATTTACTATAATACGGAATCCGGCCTGGCACAATAAACATCGTGGTTAAAAAATAAAAAACCGCCCCGGAAATCATTCCCGGAGCGGTCCAGTATCTTCATATCATTGTGCGGTATAACCGCCGTCGACCAACAGTGTGATACCGGTTGTAAATTCATTTTCTGCAAGAAAAATCACTGCATGCGCAATCTCTTCCGGTTCACCGAGGCGGCCGATCGGATGCTTAGCCACCAGATTATCATAATACTCCCCCAGTGCATCCCTGTTGACCATACCCGATTCCACGTAACCCGGCGCAACTGCACTGACCCGGATCTTATCTTCCGCATACTGCAGCGCAACCGACTTCGTCATCAGATTGACCGCACCTTTCGAGGCATTGTATGCGAACGCAGTCGGTTCACCGACGCTGCCGAGTATCGAAGCGGTGTTGATGATCGCACCGTCCCCAGCTTTCCTCATTTCGGGAATCGCATGCTTGGATCCAAAGAATACACCATCCTGGTTGATGTTGATGACTTTCTTGTAATCTTCATAAGATAACTCGTGCATCTCACCCTGTGCACCGATACCTGCATTGTTGAACATCACATCCAGCCTGCCGAACTTATCGACCGCACTTGCGATCAGGTTTTTGACATCCTCTTCCTTAGATACATCAGTCACCGTGAACAGCACATCCCCGTACTGGCTCAAATCTTTCTCCGCCGATTTGCCCGCTTCTTCATTATAGTCACCGATCACGACTTTGGCACCCTTCTCCAAAAACGCCCTCGCTGTCGCCAGACCAATTCCCGAAGCACCACCTGTAATTACCGCCACTTTATCTTTAAGATCCAAATTGCATACCTCCTTTGTATTAATCATAGGTTTTATACCCAAATCTTTTATATAACACTCATTTACTGGTGCTTATACAGCTAACATATATCAAATGATTAAAAAGGCAGATGAAGATTAGAAGTGATAAATAACGACCCGCACCCAGTATGGGCGCGGGTCGTTGAACTTTGGGAATTAATTAATATATATATAGTATTTTGCTGAAATTTCATTATATGAATCCCTATACATCATTCGACGATTTGTACTGTTCACGGTAACGCTGGCGGTATCCGTATGTGCTCTTCTTGATCAGGTCCTGATCCTGGACGCCTGCGCCGATTGCGCCGACCACCGTGGAGAGTGAGGCTGCAAACCATGCGACTTCGATATAGAACACGATCGTGACTTCATCCGGGACGATATGGTTGACCACATACCCGGGTGGAAGCAGGACCAGTGCCGCTGTAAAGAACATCATATACAATACGGCAAAGTAGAATAACACGGAAATGAAGAGTGTCTGGGCCGTCGCGCCATTATAAAGTATGAGGATCCGTTTATTCTCCTTCCCCCTGACCTTCTCCCAAAGATCATGGGAAATGATGATCCATAAAGCCATCGCAGAGACCGCAAGCAGTGATATGGCAATCATCCGGCCGAGCGGAAAGAGGTTGCTCAAGTTCCACATCGTTGAAAACAACATACTGAATGTGCCGGTCGCAAAGGCCAGCGCCACGACCGAACTCAGGCTCCGCATCATATTGAACGGGTTATTCGCCCAGGACATGCCGGCGATGAGGCGCAGCCGTCCGCGCCAGCTGTCTTTGATGTAGTAGACCGAATGGTCGGACTCCGTTTCATCCAGGAACACCTCTTCATAGTAGACCCGGCTTGTCTTCAAGTAGTTGTTGAATGTCGCCGTCAGTTCTTCCCGGCCCGCATCTTCGCGGATATTGCCAAGGATTGAAACGATTGTTTTGAGCACACTCTGCTTGATCGGCGGCCAGCCGAATGCCGGCAGTGAGATCAGGCCGACCCCTGTCTTATTGTTGATATCAACCGTCGTGATCATCTCTTCATGATAGACCGGCAGATCAGTGATGAAGATCGTATGGTCCCAATCATACTTCTCCCGATACTCGTCGGTCTTCTCATAGAGTTCCTCGATCAGCTCCGCATAGCCGGTGAGAGGGTCCACATGTGTGCTTACCTCCCATTCGATGTCCTCATCCAGTTCCCGGCCGAGCATGTCCGGCAGTTCTGCTTTGATTTGTTTCGCAAGACGATCCGGCGCCCCGGGAGCTGCAACAATGCCGATATGTTTTTCCGTCATATCATTTCTCCTCCTCCGCTTCGTCATGCTCCTGCTTTTCGCCGGAATACGATTCTTCTTCTTCATCCTTTTCATCGTGCTCCTGCTTTTCACCGGATTCATCAGCTTCCTCGTCATCCGCTTTTGATTCTTCTTCTTTTTCCTCTTCCAGCTGCCTGTACCTGTACCACTGCCTGTAGGAATAAGTGATGTTCCGTATCTTGTCTTCCTCTTCCACGGTTGAACCAAATGCACCGGCGAGGATCCCGGCGGAGGCGGCAAACCATATCAGATCCAGATAGTCATGCCACTCCACATTCAATTCGACATTCGGATCGGTCCATGTTTCAAAGAGCCCCATTGGGACGAAGGTGAGGATGGAGATCGTGAGCAGCAGACTGACCACGGCGTAACTCACAAGCGTCAGAATCAGGAGGGTCAGCAGGGTCGTGAAGTTGTAAAGGCGCCTGTATGCAGGCTGGTTCCGTGATGACCGCATCTCCCATAAGTTATGGGCATAAATCAGCCAACCGACCATCCCCGCCACAGCAATCACCATCAGCAGAATCAACCGCCATGCGGAGTAATCGAGACTGAGTTCCCAAGGTGTCCGGAATATTGATATGTAAGTCCCGGTCGCAAATGCCAATGCCACAATCGTCCTGAAATTACGGAACTCCGTCAGCGGTTCATTCAGGGAGGTCATGCCCCCGATGAGCCGGAGCCAGCCGCCGACCGTCGATTTGAGTATATAGCGGTGCCTCTCGTCCTCCTCATCTATCGACTTGACCGAGGCGATTCGGTTTATGAAATCCGGTTGGACGTCCTCTGTGTCTTCTTCCGATCCTTTGCCATACAGTATTTCCATATGGTGGACCAGGAGGGTCTCGAGCTTTTTTTTATTCCTGAAGACCCCGATTGCAGGGACGGAAACCAGTGAAAGCTTCCTGTCGTAATCGAATTCGGAGAGGACAACTTTCTTGTTCGATATACTCGGAAGGTCGGTGACAGCGATCGCCATATCCCAATCATTCTCTTTCTGGATTGATCCCAGCCTGTCGAAAATCTCATTGATATATTCAGCTGAGCTTGCCAGAGGGTCTGTCTTAAAGTCGATGTCCCAGTCGATATCCTCCTCCATGGAGGGACCTTCCAGTTCATTCAAGCTCTCCATGATATCCCTCAGGAACTTCTCGGGCAGGCCGGGCGCCGAAACCACACCGACAACCATTTTCTTCATTGTTTTCCACCGCCTTCCTCTGTACTTCCACTTCTTCCCGGATGCATGTCTATACCCGTTTAAATCTGAAACATTCTCTGCACACCCCGCCGCCTTTACAGGAGAGGACTTTGAATATCCAGTGTCATCACCACTTCATTCACTTCTTCTTCAAACCCGGATTCCTCGAAACCCAGAGTTCTGAGCAATTTTTCCATTGCTTCGTTGCCCGTGACGTAGTCGGCGATCAGAACGTCATAACCGTCATCACTCCTCGCCATTTCTATCACGTGTTCCACGAGTTCACGGCCGTATCCCTTGCCCTGGTGGCACTCATCAATCATCATGCGCCATATCATATACTTCCGCTCTTCTGCATCAAGATCCAAAAGCAGAAAACCGACCATCTCATCGCCCTTGTATACTGCGTATGGAAATGTATCCCCGTTTTCACGGTACAGCCAGCATTCCGCAATCGACCGTACATTCGGTGCGACGAACTTCTCCTGTGTGTCATGGACTTTCAAGCCGATGACCTCGTAAAAATTATCTTCCCCTATTTCCTTTAATTGAATCACACCTTCATCCCCTGTCCATAAAAAATAACCATCACTTTTATTTTAAAGTGATGGTTATATGTTGTCCATTTTCTATAATCTTACTTATTGTCTTCAAAAGCTTTGACAGCCGCTTCAGCCACCTGTACATCCTGTGGCACCGAGCCGCCGCTCACGCCGACTGCACCGACGACTTTGCCGTCTTTCTCAAGCGGGATACCGCCGCCGAATACGACGATGCGTCCCTGGTTCGTCGTGTTCAGGCCGAACAGTTCAGCTTTCGGCACTGTCGCCTCTTCAAGCGCTGATGTCGGCATTTTCAATGCGACAGAAGTCCATGCCTTGTTCTGTGCAACGTCAAGGCTTGCGATCCATGCATCATCCATACGATGTGTCGCAATCAGGTTGCCCCCTGCGTCCACAACGGAAATCACCATTTGTACACCGATGTCCGATGATTCCTTTTCCGCGCTTTCAATCAGTTTCTTCGCCAGTTCCAAATTCAATTCACTCACTAGAGTACCTCCTGATTTTAATTAATGATCCATGTATTTGCTCAAGATGTGATTCATGCTGCTGCCCCCAGTCTATCACAGTGCAAATTCATTGTGTAGGAACCTGCATGAATATTCATTTTATTCCGTAATTTTTACCGTCCGTAAAATTTCCTGTAGTATAATGAATTGAATACCACTAGGAGGAATATCATGGCAATCGATTATCATTCAAGGTTGAATCAATTCATTTCGGCTGCGTCAGATAAAAATACCGGGCTGCTCATCATCACCGACCCGGTCAACATCTTCTACTTCACCGGTTTTTATGCGGATCCGCATGAACGGTATATGTCGCTCGTCATAGATTCTGCCGGTGAGAGTCATCTCTTCGTTCCGGCGCTGGACCGGGATGCGGCCGTTGAAAAGGCAAAGGTCGATCATATCATCCCCATTTCCGACGAGGAGGATCCGTTCGATATATTGGGGCAGCATCTCGAAGCTTCCGTCCATACCATCGGGGTGGAGATGAACGTTATGACGGTCGCGCATCAGAACGGCATCAAGTCCATTTACGATACAGCGTCGTTCGTGGACATCCAGTCCGAGATCAATGCCCTCAGAGTCTATAAATCGAGGGATGAGGTCGAGGGCTTGAAAAAAGCGGTGGAGATCATTGAAAAGGTGCTGGATAAAGGACTTGAAACCATTGAGAGGGGGATGACGGAGGCGGATCTCGTCGCTGAATTCGAATACTTGATGAAGAAATACGGCGCATCGGGCCCGTCGTTCTCCACGATGGTGCTTTCCGGTGAGAAGGCTGCCCTCCCCCACGGCAATCCGGATGATACGAAGCTTGAGGATGGGGATTTCCTCCTGATCGACTTCGGCGTCATCACCTATGACAGGTACTGCTCCGACATCACAAGGACGTTCGTGATCGGTGAAGCGGATGAAAAGCAGAGGAAGATCTACGATATCGTCAGGCGCTCCACCCAGGCGGGCGTGGATGCGGTGAAAGCAGGCGTGCCGCTGAAGGCATTCGACATCGCAGCAAGAAATGTCATCGAGGAAGCGGGCTACGGCGAATACTTCAACAACAGGGTGGGCCACGGCCTGGGCATTGAAGTGCATGAAGCACCGTCCATCCACCATTTGAATGAAGACATCGCAAAACCAGGCATGGTCTTCACAATCGAGCCCGGCATCTACATCCCGGGTTACGGCGGTGTCCGCATCGAAGAGGAAGTCTACATCAATGAAGACGGCAAAGCGGAAGTGCTGACGAACTATCCGAGGGATTTGCGGGAAATCGCCTTATAGAAGACAAAAAACAGGACTGAATTTTATTCAGTCCTGTTTTCATTTACTCTTTACTGACGTCGCTTAAAAAGTGGAAGCTCGCCGGATGCTGGGCATACCCTTCGATATCCTCACTCATACCCGTCAGCAGATATGGATGATAGATCGGGATGATCGGCGCTTCTTCTATGATGATCTCCTGTGCCTCTTCGTACAGTGCGAGACGTTCATTTTCATCAATTTCAACCCTTGCGTCTTCCAGCAGTGCATCGACTTCTTCATTTGCATAACGGGATCTGTTGCCTGAATCCCCGATGCTCGAAGAGTGGAATAATGGATAAAGACCGTAATCCGCATCCATCGTCACCGTCCCCCAGCCGCCGATGAACATTTCATGGCTGCCGCTGCCGACGTAATCCAGATATGCGCCCGGATCGATCTGATAAATCTCAAGGTCGATGTTCAACTCCTGCAGCTGCTCCTGGATATATGTCGCGATATCGGCGGCCGTCCTGTCCTGGACGACGATTTCGGCCGCGAAGCCTTCTTCATAGCCGTTCTCTGACAACAGCTCCTGCGCCGCTTCGACGTCATATCCGATGCCGTCTATATCCTCACTGTGGCCGAACACCGCCGGGCTCAGCAAAGTGTCCGCAACGACGGCTTTGCCTTCAAGCATAATGCTGATGATGTCCTCTTTATCAATCGCATGGGCGATTGCCTGACGGACGAGCGGATCATCGAACGGTTCAACTTCAGTGTTGAAGCCGACATACTCCATCCTGACACTTTCCGTTTCATTCACCGTCGTGCCTTCACCGGAATTGATCTGTTCGAAGTCATTCGGATCGAGCGGGAAAATCAGGTCCGCATGACCCGTCTGAAGTTCGGCGATGCGCGTCGCATCTTCAGGCACTGCGTTGAATGTGAATACATCCGCTTCCGCCGCCTCGCCCCAGTACGCTTCATTTTTGACGAGGGTCACATAGTCGCCTTCAGAAATCTCTTCAAATTGATAAGGGCCGGTCCCGACCGGGTTTTGATGTACGGCGGTCAACTGCTCGTCAGCCGCATAGTCCTCCTCGATCACTGCAGGACTGATCATGCCGCCTGCAGGATGTGCAAGGTGTGACGGAAGTGCTGCGAACGGGCTGGAAGTATGGATATGTACCGTATAGTCATCGATGACTTCCACCTCTTCGATCAGCTCGAATAAAAATGCGACTGGCGATCCGACTGCTTCATCCGTCACCCTGTCGAGATTCGCTTTCACCGCTTCTGCATCCAGCACCTCCCCGTCATGGAACTCCACACCTTCCCTGATCTGGAATTCCCATGTCGTGTCGTCGACCTGTTCATAACTTTCGGCAAGCCCCGGCTCCAGCTCAAGTTCAGGGGTGAACTCCACGAGCCTTTCATAAATGTTCACGTTCACATGGTTCGACGGCTGATCATTCGCCGCATGCGGATCCAGTGAGTTCGGTGTCGCAAGCAGGCTCATATTGATCGCTTCCTCATCCTGCTGCCCTTCAGCTTCCGCCGATTCTTCAGAAGTTTCTTCGGCCGCTTCATCCACTCCGCCGTCATCGGTGCAGGCGCCGAGCACGAAAAGCGCAGAAAAAACCAACAATAAATATTTCCTCATTTAAAAAACAGCCTCCTGATAGTGATTACCTTCATTATACCTAGTAACACACTATGAATAAAGGGGCTGTTTTACAACTTCAACGCCGTTCCCTTTCCATCAAAACATTATAGTGATGCTTTTCATGGATATACCCCACTTTGATCATCTGCACGACATTCGGCCAGTTTGGCACAGGGTCGGGGTATCTGATCGTATAGGCCTCCCTGTCCGTGAGGTCCATGACCATCTTTTCAAGCTTTTCCGTCTCCGCCTCAAGCATCAGCCTGAGCTCGCCTTTTGAATACCTTCGATCCATCTTCGGCTCCAGTATTTTCGGCGCCTTCATCGTGGGACCGGCATAGATGTTGTGCATATAGCCATTTTGTTCAGCGGCCTTTATTCCGCCTGCTTTAATGAAGAGCCTTGCTGCGGGAAGGTAGACTTGAGAGAACTGTCTTGTGAGCCTGAGCAGCAGGTAGCAATGGTAGATGACTTCCCCGATGCTCCATTTATCCGGCTCGGCCCTTTTGTAGATGTCCCCGTTGAATTCTGCCGTTTTGAAGTAATGGTCCCTCAGTGCTTCGAGTTCATTGAAAGTCTTTTCGATTTCATGGTTCACATCATCACCCTTTACTGAATGTGCCGGTATAGCTGAACATCCCTTTCACATTTCGAAGTGCGCCCGCTTCCAGTTCTTTGATCAGGAATGCCGCTTCCGGCATTTCAAACGATGCGGAAATACCCAGATCAGCGGCCGGCACGTAACCCGGGGTGCCGTAAAACTCAGGCGAGCCCAAAATGCTGATATATGTATATCCTGCATCCGCCGCCGTCTTTTCCGCGCCCCTGATCAAGGCATTGCCGATTTCAAGATGATTCAGCCCCGGCCGCACCGCGACGGGCCCGAGTGCGAGTCCTTCAATGCCGTCGACACTCACCTCGCTCATCAAGATGTGTCCGAGCACCTGCTCGGCTTCCACAGCCACGAGTTCGAATGCCGGGTTGTAGGACTTTTCGGCGCGTATCCTTTTCACAAGCTCCGCTTCACCCTGATATCCCTTTTCGGATTCCGTGAAACTGTCCCTGAGGAGTAACTCCACCTCATTGAATTCCGTGACTTTGATGCTTCTGACTTCCATATCTTTCTCCTTTGACACAATATTTTTGTGCATGTTGTTTTGTCTTTCAAATACCCTGAAGCAGGCAGTTTAATCGTCCTCTTTTGCCTCAAATGTTACAATTGATGCCATCAGTGGATATTTTCCCGGAAGAAGGGGGCGTTCAATTATGAACCTTAAAGAAGATGGGGTAAAATCCCCTAAAGACAGCGAAACAAATGATACGCAGAGTGAAGTGATCGAACTGAAATCATTCAGCCTGGATTCCTCCGAAGGCCTTATGTGTGATTTCAACACCGGCATCTGCGGACCGGTGGACAAAGAGGAAAAGGAAGAGGATGAAAAATGAAGATAACAATATGGTCGGACTTCGTATGCCCGTTCTGCTTCATCGGACAGGCACACCTGGATGCGGCACTTGAAAATTTCGAGCATAAGGATGATGTGGAAGTTGAATATAAGAGCTACCTGCTCATGCCGGATGCTGAATATCAGCCGGGACTTTCCTATTATGAATTCTTTGCGGATAAATTCGGCATGACGGTCGAAAAAGCCGAGAAGCAGCTTAAACAGCAGGCCGAGTCGGCAAAAGCATCAGGCGTCGTCATGAACCACGACATCGCCAAAATCGCCAATACATTTGACGGCCACCGTGCCTTCCAGTATGCAAAAGATCAGGGCAAAGGCACGGATTTCTTCAAGCGCTTTTACGCTGCCCATTTCACGGAAGGTGAAGTGCTGAGTGATACGGATACGATTGTGCGCATCTCCGAAGAGATCGGACTTGACGGCAACGCGGTGCGAAACGTTGTGGAAAATGCAGAGAACACGGATAAAGTGCAGGAGGACATCAGCCAGGCCAGACAGCTTGGCGTGCAGGGCGTGCCATTCTTCCTTGTAAATGACAAATATTCGATTTCAGGCGCACAGCCGGTCGAACTGTTCCAGCAGGCACTGAACCAGATCTGGCAGGAAGAACAGACAGCAGAATGATTCATATAAAAAACGAGGATGCCCGTGCATCCTCGTTTTTATAATTTCCTGACTTCGAAACTTTCAAGCCCTTTGACTTTCCCGGTTTCAAAATAAGTGTGGAAGTAGTGCTGCAGTGAGTACTCATCCAGATGCTCTTTATAATAAACTTTCCCCTTGTCCGGTGAATCTTCCGAAGGCAGTGCCTCCACCGTAAACATGCCCATTTCCCCGGTTGCCTGCACCACCCCTATATCCAGCTCCTGGTTCAGCTGTGCGAGTGATACAAATCCGGTCTGCCCTTCTTCAAGCAGTTCCAGCGCTTTATACACGTCATCGATGGTCGGTGCGTCATTGCCGCCCTGATCCATAGTGAGCGATGTATACGGGTCTCTATCTTTATCACCTGCCGGCTGACTGCTTCTGAACATATCAAATATTCCCATGGAATCCTCTTCCCTTTAATATATTTCCCGGGTAATAAAACCCCGGCCGATCATTCAAAACTGTCGCTCCAATTGATGATTTCAGCCCCCTCGACGGAGACTTTCCCCCTGCTCAGCACGTGGGGGACGAACTTGAACATGGCCACACGATTTCCCTTTTTACATTCCTCCACGAAATACTCGAGCGTCTCCATCGGCAGTGCTTCCGCTTCCCTGTACGCACCGATATCCAACACCTCGACATTTTCCATGGCGATGGGCGCTTCCGCCCCCTTATAATATTTTTTATCAAAGCGGTACAATACATTCTTGTTGTCTTTCAAGTGCTCTATGGGTATCTTATAGAACTTCAAGTCATCCTTCAAGTTCAGGTCGAGCTTCTTCAATTCCCTGTAAACATGATGCGGATGCAATGCGGAAAAATGGACGACATCATTCCACAGGCAGTCGAGACAGGGCACTTTCCTGTCCATCAGAAATTCCCTTTCCGGGTGGTCATCATATTTGCTGATGTACTTCGCATACAAATTTTCATCCAGAGCCTTCATCCAGTTCAAAGGTATGAGATGATGGCCGGACATGTTTTCAGGCACCAGGTGATAAACGAAATTCATGCTTCCCTCCCCCATTCATATCAGTCGTCGCTCAAACGTTTCAGCATATGGTAGGCTGTGAAATCCTTCTTTTGAATGGTCTCCATCGTCCTGTAGCCGAGTTTCTCATAATAAGCCACATTTTCTGCGTTGGCCGTATAAAGATAGAGCGGGCGTCTGACCGACTCCGAATATTCATCGAGTGCCGCCATCATCGCACGTCCGATCCCCTTGCCCTGGAAATCCGGGTCCACCGCAAGCATCTCAAGGAGCAACGCATCTTTCGGTATGGCCGCAGGCTGCTGCATCGCTTTATACAGCCTGTAGAGCTTTTTATATTTGACTCTCTTCACAACAGGCGCGACCTTCCTAAGCTTCCTGATGATCTGCTTCAAGTTCGAAAGGCCATGCCCCTCACCCGTCATCCTCATCGAGTAGACACCGGCGATCTCACCTTCATACAAAGCAACATCAACCTTTTCCCCGTGCTTTTTAAACACCGTCAGTTCAATCTGCAGCAGCTCGGCGAAAAGCGCCTCCGTTTCCGGGTCGCTGAAATCGAATGTGTTCCTGGCGAACTCCTCTGTCTGGAAACTCTTTGAGATTACACGCGCTGCCTGTTCGATATGCTTTTTTTCCATCGGGATAATCTCTATTGAACTCATAACCGGCTCCTCTTTTGGGTATTTGCATCCTTTTATTTTCATTATACAATAAATGACCTCTGAATATTACTTCAAATAAAAATCTCATATCCCTACTCCGATATTACATCTCGGCGGAATCCTATCCGCTGCCCACTTGCTGAACAGCAGTGCTTCATATTTTTCATACGCTTCTTCCGTATAACACCGCTCCGTGCCGTACACATAAAACGGCGGAATCTTTTCTTCGCTGAACAGATTTCCATCGAGCTCTTCCCTGATCAGCCGGTCCAGGCCCGCGAGGTCCTCACGGAATGCCGCCGACCGCTTGCCGCCCCGCCGCCTGTGTTCCTCATCCATCGCCTTGAGCATAGCGAGCGCATCCGGCAGATGAGGCCTGCCTTCATTGTAGACCGCCTTCACCACAGGGTGGTGGAGGTACCGCGTATTCACTTCGACCAGTCCCATGCCGCCGAGGCAGACACGGATGATCTGATACAGTTCCAGCACCTGCTTCGACAACCGCCTGTTATCGAGGAACCTCGCACTGACATTATGATCCGGACTCACCCTGAATATCTGCATCAGCCTTCCATGCCCTCATTTCTGTAATAATCGCCGAGGCGTGCATATTCGGGAAGGGCCTTCAGCACCTCATCGCGCTTTTTTGGCCATTCCTCATCACTGTACTGCGCCTTCAGCTCATTGAAAGGTTCCATGTTATTGACATCATACCGGGTGGTGAGCAGCCAGAGCTCTTCGAGGTAAGCCTCATGATCCTTCTTTATCTTATACAATTCCTTCAACTGGACCGTATACTCCCGGCTGAGTCCATGCGGCTTATGATGGATTTCCCTGCCTGCTCTCAACAGTTCAATCGCCTGATCATACTCCCCGTTTGAAATGTGCCGGTCTATCGCGAACCGCCTCACTTCAAAGAGGTCCAGATGATCCTCGATGAACGCATCCATCTTATCTTCATCATCCATCTGCTCCGCCAGTTCCAGATAGAATTTCGCCCATTTCTCAAGCTCCGCTTTATCCGGCGCGGCTTCACCGACCAGCGACCCGATCTGCTGGCCCGCGATCTGCAGCTTTCTTTCCATCTGGTTCGGTTCCCTGAAATTATCCAGCAGGAATTCAAGGTACTTATCCGTATCCGTCGCATCACCCAGGCTCGCATGCCTTGAAATGATCCATCTGAACATTGTGACGGCCACCGACCTCGGCCCGTTGTTCAGGATCGCCTGCCACACCCTGAAGATTTCATCCATGATTTCAGATACCACCCCGCCGGCATCTTCTATATGAAGTTTATTGATACGGAGGAAAATCAGCTTGGTGATATCAAATGCTTCTTCGAAATACTTGTTGTTGACGAGGCCGGTGACTTCATTGTTCAGGAAGTCGTTCAAACCTTTCTCCATCCTTCTCGCTTTCGAATACGGCACAAAGCTGCCTTTGTCGACATTCGGATTGACGATTTCCTGATACCGCTTCTTATACTGGTCGAAGTCTCCTTCGGTCAACTCATTGTTGCTGAGGAGCCTGAGGCGCATCACCAGGTTCTCGTCTTCACTGAGCAGATCCACCACGAAATTCTGCAGCGTTTCCTGATCCGTATTTTCCACAAGGTGCCTCAATTCATTCAAGTTCGTCATTTTCTCACCCGCTTAATCAGTTTTCTCACTTCAAGTATACATGAATGCAGTCGCTTCCAAAGGGAAAATACTTCGGGATTTTCATAATATTCCTGCCTTAATACCGGATTAATGGCAGAAAATTCAGGGTATTGAATAGATAGATTAAAATTTCAGGAGGGGTTTTGAATGTCTAAGAAAAAAGACGAACTGAGGCAACGCGACACGATTGATAACACCAAAGAAGCTCCGCTGACGACGAACCAGGGGTTGCCCATGAGTGAAGATGAATTTTCTTTGAAAGCGGGGGAAAGGGGACCGACTTTGATGGAGGATTTCCATCTCCGCGAGAAAATCACCCACTTCGACCATGAACGGATTCCCGAACGCGTCGTCCATGCCCGGGGTTTCGGCGTCCACGGTGAGTTTGAGTTATATGAATCACTTGAGAAGTACACGAAGGCGAAATTTCTGACGGAACCTGGTAAGAAGACACCTGTATTCACACGTTTTTCGACTGTTGCCGGAAACCGTGGTTCAATGGATATACCCCGTGACGTCCGTGGCTTTGCGACGAAATTTTATACCGAAGAAGGAAACTACGACCTGGTGGCTAATAACATGCCTGTATTCTTCATGCAGGACGCGATAAAATTCCCGGATATGGTGCATGCAGTCAAGCCTGAACCACATAATGAGATTCCTCAGGCAGCTTCTGCCCATAACACTTTCTGGGATTGGGTGGCCATGAATACTGAAAGTGCCCATATGGTCATGTGGCTGATGAGCGACCGGGCACTCCCGAGAAGCTACAGCATGATGGAAGGTTTCGGTGTGAACACTTTCAGGCTCGTCAATGCCGAAGGCAGAAGCCACTTCGTCAAATTCCACTGGAAACCTCTGGACGGCACCCACTCTGTCCTATGGGACGAAGCACAGCTCATCAACGGCAAGAACATCGACTTCAACCGCCAGACGCTGTGGAAAAATATAGAAAATGGCCAGCCCGCGGAGTTCGAACTGGGCCTCCAGATCATTCCCGAAGAGGATGAATTCAAGATGGACTTCGATATTTTGGATCCGACGAAATTATGGCCGGAAGAAGACGTGCCTGTACAGATTGTCGGCAAGTTGTCGTTGAACCAGAATGTCGATAATTACTTTGCGGAAACCGAGCAGGTCGCATTCCATCCGGGGCATGTCGTGCCGGGCATCGACTTCAGCAATGACCCGCTGCTGCAGGGGCGTTTATTCTCCTATACGGATACACAGCTCATCCGTCTCGGCGGACCGAACTTCCACCAGATTCCGATCAATCGCCCAATATGCCCGTTTTCGAACAACCAGCGTGACGGTTACCATCAGTCTTACATCCATAAAGGCGGTACGGCACATCATAAGAACCATATGAACAACAACCAGCCTGAGCCGCTCAGCCCGGAAAAAGGCGGATATGAACACTATAATGAAAAAGTCGAAGGGCGGAAAGTACGCGCAAGGAGCGACAGCTTCAAAGACCATTTCAGCCAGGCGAAGATGTTCTTGAACTCCCTGTCAGAACCGGAGAAGCAGCATCTTTACGATGCATTCAGCTTCGAACTCGGCAAATGTGATATGGAAATCCGGAACCTCGTACTGAAGGAACTGATCAATAAAATCGACCGTGACCTCGCGGAGTATGTGGCTGATCAAACCGGAGCCGAGCTTCCTGAAGAGAATGAAGAATCCACATACGGAAAAAGCTCTCCTGCACTCAGCATGATGAACACGAATTTTTCCTTGAAGACTCGCACAGTCGGTGTCATCGTCACACCAGATGTCACAGAAGACACTTTGAATGAAACAAAATCGAAGCTTGAAGATAATGGCCTGCAGGTCAAATTCATCTCGGATAAAATGCATAAGATCGGCGATATTACATTGGATGAGACGTTCGATACGGTGCACTCCGTCCTGTTCGATTCCATGATTATCATGACTGGCGAATCAGAGCTGCCGGCACCGGCGGTCGAGCAGCTGGAGATCGCGTATAAGCACAAAAAAGCGATTGGTTTCGGCGGAAACGTCTCTTTTGATCAACTCTCCTTCTCCGATGGGGAAAAAGGCGTATCCAATATAGAGACCGACCTTGATATATTCCTCGACGACGTCAAGCATCACAGAGTATGGGACAGATAAGTGCACTTGATGAGCCCCGGATTTCGGGGCTCTTTTTATTTGGTCCGGCAATGGTAGAGCTGTGCTGTCGCTACCGGCCAAACGAAACCCCAATTGGCCGATGGGAGCAGTCTACCGGCCAAACGAAGATCCACTTGGCCGATGGAGGCAATCTACCGGCCAAACGAGACCCCACTTGGCCGATAGGGGCAGTCTATCGGCCAAACGAAAACCCACTTGGCCGATGGGGGCGGTCTACCGGCCAAACGAGACCCCACTTGGCCGATGGGGACAGTCTATCGGCCAAACGAGACCCCACTTGGCCGATGGGGACAGTCTACCGGCCAAACGAGACCCCACTTGGCCGATGGGGTTTTATTCATCAAAAAAAGCAGAACCCCCAATAAGGGGTTCTGCTCTGCATCAATCATTACTCCTGTGGTTCCGTGATGACACCGCAAGCCACCGGGTCTCCGGCATCGCCTGACGGCTGGGAGACATAGTCATCCGGATCTTCATGGATGATTAAAGATGTACCGCTGTCGGTCATGAGGGAAGTCTCGACTTCCTCATCCAGGATCGTCACGTTTTCAGCCGGGACTTCGGTCGACACTGTGCCGTCCTCAGCCACTTCTATGTTTTCAAGATCTCCGGCATGCGGGCCGTCCTCATGGTCGAACCCATGGGAGGCATCCGTTGGATTAAAGTGGCTTCCGGCCGTCTCAAAGGTCGGTCCTTCGCACATTCCTGCATCATGTATATGCATGCCGTGTTCGCCGGGCTCCAGCCCTTCAGCTTCAAGCGCAATCGTGAGGCCGTCCTCTTCAGATTCAGACAGCACCGCCGTGCCGATCGGCTCTTCCTCAGTGTCGTACATCGTCACTTCGATTTCCTCCGAAGGCGCCTCTGCCGCGCCGTCGCCGTTTCCATCTTCCTCGGCACCCCCGCCGGATTCTTCATCCGCACCGCAGGCCGCCAGTACAAAAACCATCATGAACAATGGTATAAATGCCCATCGCTTCATTAAACATCCCTCCTTAACTTTACTGGGTCTGTTCCCTGTTCAGGGTGGAATAAAACCGGTTCTGCATTAAACGTCATTCCAAATCGTAATTGGCACCTCTTGAATACTGGTTGGATGCATCCCAGAGCAGGAATTCATCTATACCGTTGTCTTTAAGTGCCTGGATCTGTGCTTCGACTTCATCTGCGCCATACTCCAAATAATTTCCTGCACCGAGGTAGGATGCGGTGAAGTCCTGCAGCCACGGCCTGCTGATCGGCGGGTCGTCAAGTTCTGCAAGCACTGCGTTTTCTTCCTGCGCATATTGATTGATCACTTCATACGGTTCGGTATCCGGGGCATCGATGCCGAATAATCCCGGTCCCCAGTGGCTTGGATAGATCATTGAAGAAATGACATCCACTTCTTCCGAGATACGGCTGAAGTCCTGTCCGATACCTTCCGCCGCACCATGCGTTGCAGAGTACCCGAAGATGTCGACGGATACGTCCACACCGTAAGGCTGCAGCTCATCATATGCATATTCAACGAAGTCGGTCACTGCATCGACCCTCCGTTCACCGGCTTCCCTGTCGTCGTCATATTCCCCAAGGTCATAATCAAGGGAATCCCCGTAAAATTCGAACCCTTCCGGGAATCTGACATAGTCGAACTGGATTTCCTTAAATCCGAGCTTCGCCGCTTCCACCGCGATATCGACATTGTAATCCCATACTTCCTTCAGGAAAGGATTGACGAAGTTTTCACCACGTCCGTTCGCCCAAACCGAGCCATCGGCGTTCTGGAAGGACAACTCCGGTGCCTCTGCAGCAAGCCTCGAATCCTTGAATACGACGATGCGTGCAATCGGATAAATCTGATTCTCTTCCATCTGCGCCATCAGCGTCTCAGGGTCGACGTACGAATGCATGTTATCGACTGCAACTTCATTCTCAAGCGGCAGCTCCATCATGATGTCGCCCATGTCCTCTTTCACGTCTATGACCATCGAATTCAATCCGGAAGTGCTCACATAGTCGACCAGTTCGTTCATCGGCTGTTCGCTCCCGGCGATGTAGCCCGAGACGAATATGCCCCTGACACCCTCCTCCGGATAAGGTATTTCAACACCGCTGTCATAGGTGAAGTGTGACGGCATCTCTTCCGGCGCATTTAAAACCGGCTCATCGCTGATGTCCAGCACATCGGCATCCGCCTTTCCCGCAGTCACCGCGGAAATGACAGCAAACAGCATGACCGCCATTAATGATTTCATCTTCATTCCGAATCCTCCGTTTCCATGCTCTCAATATTTTCAGGGTCTACAATTTCATACCCCTCTGCTTCAAGCCCCTCTACGATGTCCGGTAATGCCGCGGCAGTCCACTCCCTGTCGTGCATGAGCAGGTTTGCGCCATCCGTGAGAAGTTCCGTATTGACCATGATGTCCGCCAGCGCCCCGGGATCCTGATAATCCGCCTCCCAGTCATAGCCGTAAGTCCAGTTCATCAGTGTCATGCCCTCTTCTTCAGCGATGCGCACCGATTCTTCGGTGTTGATGCCGAACGGCGCCCTGAAGAATCTTGGACGCTCACCGGTGATCTCCTCGATCAGGTCGCTCGTGACGGTGATCTCTTCCCTCGTCTCTTCCGGTGTGATCTGGTTCAGGTACGGGTGCGTCGTGGTGTGGTTGCCGATTTCAAAGCCCATCGCATGGATTTCTTCGAGCGCTTCCTGGCCCGCTTCATCCTGGATGAACATGCCGTTTACGAAAAATATCGCACCGGCATCCATCTCACTCAATGTTTCCGCCATTTCGACCGCCTGTCCGTCCGGTGCATCATCGATCGTGATCAATGCGACTTCGGGATCTGCGTCATCGATCGGCACGATCTGAAATGTTTCAGGATGCACTTCATAGGAGAACCCAGGCTCGGTTTCTTCCGTTGCTTCCGTTTCGTCAGCTGTGCCTTCTTCAGGAGCTGCCTCTTCCCCGGCCGCTTCTCCTTCCGACTCTTCGGCAGCCTGGTCTTCAGGCGCCTCCGGCTGTTCTGCGTCCTCTTCATCGCCGGCACCCCCGCAGGCTGCAAGCAGCAGGACGAACATCAGCATGAATATATGTTTCATCATGACTCATCCTCCCCGCTGAGGAGTTCCATTGCATGATTTTTATTCTCCTCCAGATTCGTCAGGGATTCGTTCAGGGAGCGGTAATGCTCATCGAGTGATTCATGCTGCTCGTTCACCGTCTCGAGGCCTTCGTTGAAATCCTCATAATCTGCTGATGACTCCCCGAGTGAATTGTAATACTCACGTTCTGCTTCCAATACTTCTTCGTACTGGGGGATGAACGCTTCCATCGTCCCATTGATCGACCCGAGGTTTTCCGTAATGGATGATACGGTGTCCTCGATCTCCGCCTCGTCTTCCTGGAAAGTGACCTCCTGCAGTTCCTCATTCACGGATTCATGGGTCGAGACGCCTTCCCTCAAGTTCTCCAGGACGGCGCTCCTTTCATCCACATTCGTGAACACTTCTGCCGAGGAGTCGGCAAAATTCGATAAATTTTCTCCTTCAAGCGATGTTTCAAAATCCTCCTGAAGCTGATCTTCGTAGTTGATGAGTGTTTGCAAGTCCTGTTGTAATGATGATTCTTCAAGTGTTTCCATCTGGTCTTCCACCTGGGCGGAGGCGTTGCCGCACCCTCCCATCACTAATATGACACCTGATAATAAAAACATTTTTTGCAATCCTTGTCTCATACATATCTCCTTATATTTGGTTTAGAGCCATTATAACAACTATATATGGAAAAGGTATGTATAATCCTGCTTTTTTTGAAGAAATTGGGGGAAAAGGGAATTCGCTGTACGTTTAGCCGTCTTCCCCACGGGTTACAGTACAATAAAGATCGGAAGGTGAATGAAATGAATGAGCTGCTGAACTATACGGAACACAGGACCGCACCCCTGCCCTCCGGCCCGTGGGTGATGTTCCAGAAATGGGAAGAGGTGGTGACCCTCCACATCCCCGTCGATCCGGAGGAGTTATCCCATCATGTGCCCGATGAGCTTGAGCTGGATGTATATGAAGGGCGGGCATGGATCTCGATATTCCCGTTCAATGTAAAGAACCTGAAGTTCAGGAATATACCGAGGTTCCCGTATTTCCATAAATTTCTGGAGCTGAACACGAGGACCTACGTGAAGCATAAAGGCATACCGGGTGTTTATTTCTTCAGCCTGGATGCCGAAAAGATCATTCCGGTGCTCGGTGCCCGGACGGCGACGCTCCCGTATTATAAAGCGAAGATGAAGAGGCAGAGGAAAAACGGATGGACACATTTCTACAGCAGACGCCAGCATGACGCAAAAGCATGGTTCGACGGCAGGTATAAAGTCCTGTCCAGTGCCGCACCGTCCGAGGAAGGCACGCTGGACCACTGGCTGTTCGAGCGCTACAGGCTGTATAAGACGCTCGGGGGGAAAGTGATGCATATCGGCATCCACCATCTGAAATGGAAGCTTGCCGACGTCTCAGTCGACTATGATCCCGATTCCATCAATTCACTACTGCCCGGCGATATGACCGGGGAGCCCGTCATCGCGCACTATACGCCGGAACTGGATGTACTTTTCTGGCCGCCTTACAAGTCCGAGTGATGCGTGATCACCCTATTGGCCTGCTCATGATGATCTGCCGGCCGACCGGCCCTTCAAAACTGCGGCCCGTGTCTTTGAATCCGGCTTTTTCATATACATGCTGTGCCGCTTTGTTTCTGACATTGACGCCAAGGACCACTTCGTCGACATTACCGTAATGTGCTTTCACGAAAGCATCGAGCTTCCGAAATGAGCCACTGGCGATGCCCCGGCCCTGCTTCCTCGAATCGACGGAATAGCTGAACATCACGAGCGCATCCGGATTGTCGCTGTATTCCTTCACCACACTGCCGCTCTGTAAAATAAAGACCCCGGCAACACTGCGCTGGATGATCAGCACCATCCGGCGCCGGGGATCATGCAGGCAGCTTTCGAGCACATCCAGCGGCCGGGCGGAAAAGTGCGCATCCTCATCCGTCAGTACATACGCCTTCAAGTCATCGTAGTATGAATCATCGTAGAACTTCAGCTTCACTTCTTCAGTCATATCCATCACCTGTCTGTCGGAATTTCAATCATTGTTCATGATACTATATAAATGGTCACTTTTATAACCGGGAGGGGTTTGAATGATACTGGTCAGTGCATGCCTCATCGGAGAAAATGTACGCTATGACGGCAACAACAGTCTAAATGAGAAAATCAGGCGCCTGATGGATGCGGGCCGCGCACTGCCCGTCTGCCCGGAAGTTTTCGGCGGCCTGCCGACACCGAGGCATCCGGCGGAAATCCAGGGCGGGGACGGGCATGATGTGCTGGAAGGCAGGGCCAGGGTCGTCGACACTGCCGGCAAAGACGTCACCGCACACTTTTTAAAAGGTGCATACGACACACTCGAGATTTTCAGGCAATACGCGCCCACAATGGTCGTCCTGAAGGAAAACAGCCCGTCATGCGGCAGCAAAGCCATTTACGACGGCACCTTCAGCGGCAATAAAGTCCCCGGCGCCGGTGTGACGACGGCCCTTTTGGAGAAAAACGGCATCAAGGTCATATCGGAAAAAGAGTTTGAGGCATTATAAAAAGCGGCTGTCCATCAGGACAGCCGCTTAAATTATGGTCACTCACCTTTTTTTGTTTCCTTGTTTGTTTCCGTATCTTCATCTTTGCCCACTTCTTCACCTTCAGGAATTTCTTCAAATTCATCAGGCAGTGTCTTCTCGAATGCTTCAATTTTTTCTTCCAGCTCTTTTTTGGTCTCTTCTTCGTAGCCAGGTTCATAGAGCAGGTGTCTTCTTTCAAGTTCGATGATGTGGTATTCGCTGCGCAGCGCCTTATACAAGGATATCGCAAGCAGCACGACGATGAAGGTGAACGGGAATGCGGCAATCAGCATCGCCATCTCAAGGGCATTCAGGCCGCCTGAGAATAACAGCACCATTGCGGTACCGGCAAGGATTGCACCCCACGTAAGCTTCACTTTAAGCGGCGGGTTCAAGGAACCGCCGGTCGTCAGCATGCCAAGCACGAATGTACCGCTGTCGGCGGATGTGACGAAGAATGACGCAATCAGCAGTATTGCGATCCCCATGATGATCGGTGCTGCCGGATAGTTCTCGAGGAAGGCGAAGAGTGCAACCTCATTCCCTTCATCCACCATCAGGCTGTAGAGCCCGCCATTCAGGATGCCGTCGGTTTCAATGCCTGCGACACCGAAGACCGCAAACCAGAGGGCACTGAACAATACAGGCACACCCATTACGCCAAGGATGAATTCACGTATTGTACGCCCGCGGGAGACACGCGCGATGAAACTGCCGACGAAAGCCGCCCAGCCGATCCACCATGCCCAGTAGAACAGCGTCCAGTCATTCAGGAAACCGCGGTCACCTTCGAATGCATTCATGCCGAGCGTCATGCTCGGAAGATTTTGCACATAGTTACCGAGGTTCGTCATGAACGCCTCGATCATCTTCACGGAAGATCCGAAGACGAATACGAAGAGCATGAGCGCTATCGCCATGATCACGTTGCCGATGCTCAAGTAACGGATCCCTTTATTCAGACCCGTCGCAGCCGATGCCACAAATGCAAGTGTAATCAGGATGACGACGATCATCTGTGTGACGATGGTGTTTTCTATGAAGTCGAAACTGTAGCTGAGTCCTGCTGAAACCTGCGTTGCACCAAGACCGAGGGACGTTGCGATACCGAATATCGTACCGAATACCGCAAGCACGTCCACACTCTTACCCATCCATCCATTCGCCCTGTCGCCGAGCAGCGGGACGAGCGATGAACTCATGAGCAGCGGTGCCTTATGTCTGAAGTTGAAGTACGCAAGCGCCAGTCCGACGACCGCATACACGGCCCAAGGATGCAGGCCCCAGTGGAATAATGTATACTGCAGCGCTTCCTGCTGGGCGGCAACCAATTCACCTTCGACCGTCGGCGGATTATAGTAATGGGTCAGCGGCTCGGTGACACCGAAGAACACAAGACCGACACCCATACCTGCCGTGAACAGGAATGAAAACCATGTGAATGCTCTGTACTGCGGCTTTTCATCCTGCCTGCCGAGCCTGATCTTACCGTACGGGCTGATGATCAGGAACAATGCAAAGAGTACAAAGCCGGTCATCGCGAGCATATATACCCATCCGAACGTATTGGATATGAAATCATTCACATAACCGAGTATCATCTCAAGGTTACCGGGGAAGAAGACGCCCCATAATATGAATACAAACGCTATCGCCAGAGAGATATAAAAGACTGAAGTGACCTTTGACTTACTATTCATTCATAAACCCTCCTAAAATTTTGTGCCATCCACTGATGTAGACGAAGACAGACTTTGCGGCCCGGGACAAAAAAAGGCCTTTATAGTAAAATCTTACCCTAAAAGACCCCCCATAATCCAGAACCCGCAGCATTTCCGTCCATATAACAGCAGGCACTTACCGCACCAAACCTAATCATGGTAACATGTCCACCCCCAAAATAAAACACCCCGGCCGGTTTTTATTGTCACCGGCAGCCTTTACATCTACACTGATATCAACAGACGATACGGAGGGATATCATGAATATAGGTTTAATCGGATCCGGTGCGATCGGCCGGTATCTGCTTGAAAAAATCAATAAGGAGAAGCATCAGGCACTCGCCATTAAATGTGTACTCGTCAGGAACAGGGAAAAGTATCAGCATCTCGAGGCGGAATACGGCGTCACGCTCCATACGGACCGGGAGGCCTTTCTCGCATCGGACATCGATATGGTCGTTGAAGCGGCGAACGTCGAGACGGTGCGCGCCCTGCTTCCGGAAGTGATCCAAAAGAAAGACACGATGCTGATCAGTGTCGGTGCCCTGGTCGATGAGGCCCTTCTTGAGGAAACCGGCCGCCTTGCAGAGGCGCATGGACATAAGCTGCATCTGCCATCCGGCGCGATCGGCGGCCTCGACCTGATCCAGAATGCGAAAGCACTCGGCAACCTGGAGCAGGTGGAACTGATTACACGCAAGCCCGCACATTCATTGACGGAGGAAGTACTTACGGAGGAAAAGACCGTCTTCAGCGGCAAAGCGTACGAAGCCATCGAGAAGTTCCCGAAAAACATGAATGTCTCGATCATCCTGTCACTGGCGGGCCTCGGCATCCGGGACACGGACGTCCGGCTGATCGCCGACCCCGGGATCGATAAGAACATCCATCAGATCAAACTGTCGGGCGGCTTCGGGGAAGCGGAACTCACCATCAAAAATGACCCGCTCCCTGAAAACCCGAAAACGAGCGCGCTTGCAGCACTCTGCATCATCGGGACACTTGAGCGCCTCGAGGAAAACATCAAATACGGAAATTGACTGAAACGTGGAAATCCGGGAGGGGTTTCCATGTTTTATTTCCCGGTATTGTAATCTGAATTTTCAGTTGCGGCGGGATTTCAATACTGATACAATATAGCTTCGGGATAAGGTCCGGTTGGGACGGAAAGTGTCCATACGCTGAAGAATGTAACCGCTTCAACATCAAAATCCGTCTGAATTTTGGAAGCGTTTTTGATGTGGTACATTGCAGGTGTGCCGACCGGCCTTATCGCGGGCAGTTTATTTTAAAAAAAGAAAGAGGTTATACATATGACAGGCATGGAATTTGCAAATCATCCAGTCGTCTGGATATTCGCTTCGGCGATCATCATCGTCGTGATGTTCCAGGCATTCAAGTTTCTTTCGATGTCGAAGAAGCGGGCAAAAGAGATCGGCCTTACGGATGAAGAAATCAACCGCTCCATAAAAACAGGCGCCATCACGGCAATCGGCCCTTCAATCGGCATCATCATCGTGGCGGTCTCCCTCATTTCACTGATCGGGAACCCGCTGACCCTGATGCGTATCGGCGTCATCGGTTCGGCACCGATTGAGAGTGTCGGCGCCCAGCTTTCTGCAGAGGCTGCGGGCGTACAGCTCGGCAGTGCAGGCTTCACTCCAGAGGTCTTCTCCCTCATCGTCTGGGTGCTATGCGTCGGCGGTGCGGGCTGGATGATCTTCACAGTGATTGCGACACCGTCGCTGAATAAGATCCAGGAAAGATTGAGCCGTAAACCGAAAGGCAAACACATCCTCGGCATCGTAGCCAGCGGTGCGATGATCGCCATATTCGGTTCACTTCTGTCGAATGAGTTTTTAAACGGCGGCACCTACATATTCGCCGGGGTGGTCGCCATGGTCGTCTCGTTCATCATCAATACGACCGCAAACAAGAAAAATATCGGCTGGCTGAAGGAATGGTCACTCGGTTTTTCGATCCTCGCCAGCCTGATCGCCGTATATTTTATAGTATAGGAGGTATTCAATAATGGATAGTTATGCTAAATCAACACACTTTTGGGGCCGCCTTACACTCAGTATAGGAATATTGATTTCATTCGCACTGCCCCTCTACCTTTCATTCGTCATGGGGTACCATCCCGGTTTCCCTCTCATATTGAACGCATTTTTCGCCTATGCCGCAGTCATAGGGGTCGTCTGGTTCCTTGAACCGATCATGTACTACCCGGTGCTCGGATCCGCTGGTACATACATTGCCTTCTTTACGGGGAATATTTCAAATATGTGTCTTCCTGCGGTCGCAGCATGCCAGGACGCAGTCGGTGTCGAACCGAGTTCTGAGAAAGGGGAAGTCGTCGCCACACTCGGCATCAGTGCAGCATCCATAGTGAACAAGCTCATACTCGTGCCCGTGATACTTGCCGGGCTCTGGCTGTTGACCGTCATACCGGAAGACATCCAGCAAATCTTCCCGTACGTGCTCCCGGCCATCTTCGGGGCGGTATTCGTACAATTCGCCGGCAGGCTGCCGTGGTACGGAATCCTGGCACTCGCCATCGGTTTCCTTGTCAACGCTTCCCCGGTGCCTTTATTCGCCAAAAATTTACTCTGTGTGCTGCTCGTCGTCGGAATCATGCTCCTGATCGACAGACGCAAAGAGACAGCCGCCTGATTTTTATATGATCTCGAGATACTAAAAAGGGGGACTCCATATGGAGTCCCCCTTAATCATGCCGGGAGGTTGCTGCTGTTCAGATAGGACCGGAAATCCGGATAACTGAACACTTGAAGGCCGTTACTGTTTAGATAGAGCCGGAAATCCGGATAACTGAACACCTGAAGGCCGTTGCTGTTTAGATAGAGCCGGAAATCCGGATAACTGAACACCTGAAGGCCGTTACTGTTCAGATAGGCTTGGAAATCCGGATAACTGAACACCTGAAGGCCGTTGCTGTTTAGATAGGCCTGGAAATCTTGCTAACTGAACACCTGAAGGCCGTTGCTGTTTAGATAGGCCCAGAAATCAGGATAACTGAACACTTGAAGGCTCCGGCACTCAGTCCAGCAGATACAGATTCCTCGTCGCACGGGATGCGAGTACGTATTTGACGAGGGGAAGGTCGTCATAAAACGACGATTCCGTGATGATGACGGTATTGTACTCGAAGCCTTTCGACAAGTAATAAGGCAGGACGAGATAATCCTGATTATAAATCGTGTCGACTTCCTGCAGGTTTTTCAAACCCGGAATGTCATCCTTCAATTCCTCAAAAATACGGTCCGCCGCTTCCCGTGACGGTGTAATGATCGCCATCTGCTCCGGCATGTCCCGACTTACCATCGACCGGATATGCGCCGCTTCATCTTCAACATCAATAAACTGCACGTCCTGTCCGTCGACGGAGACCGAATCGATGCCGCCGGGCACGATGGTATTCAAATAATCGTTGATTTGGTTCGTCGAGCGGTAGGACTTCTGAAGCTGCATCACATGATGGTCGTCTGCGATCAATTCCGGACTGCCGACCGGATGGATCTGCTGGTGCTTATCGCCGAGGCTCGTGAATGTCGCATTCCGATAATAGTCCTTCATCACTGCATACTGGATGTTGGAATAGTCCTGGACTTCATCAAGGATGACGTGGCGTATCTTTTTATTGCCCGCGCCGATGATATGGATGTACAGGTACAGCATGGGTGCAAGGTCCTCATATTTGAAGTCGTTGCGCTTGATGTTTTCTATCGTTTCGCGCCGCACGGCCTTGTCCGCAATCGACCGGACATACACCTTCTCAAGCTGGACGAACCTGAACCGGCGTATTTGCGCATGGAGGGCTGCGAGCTCTTTTGTGGCCTCATCATTGGCCATCTTCTTCAACTCTTCCCTCTCACCGATATACTCGGGCGATTCGTCGAGCGCCTTGAACTTCTCCCCAGTCAGCTGCTTCAGCTCCCTACGGTATATATCCAGCAGGTCTTCATAGATCTTATGCAGACGGCGCGTGACGGGATGGGCGCCCAGATCCTCGTAGAACACCCTTTCAATCAGTTCTTTCGGGACAAGCACTTTCCCGCCGTATTTCAAATCCCGGAAATGCATCCCGTATTCACCGAGTCTTTCGATATACTGCTTCAGATGGCTGAAGTATTCAACGGACGTCTTGTACTTATATGCCGATGCATCCTCGTGGCCCAGCCGCTGGATGTTTTCTGCGAGCGACTCGAACCTGCGCCCGTTGAAATAAATGAATGCGTTACGCATGCGGTAGAACGTCATATTTTTGACATTCTCCTCGCCGAGCTCCGGCAGCACGTCGGACACATAGTCGTTGAACACTTCATTCGGTGACATCAGCATGATGTTCTCCGCCTTCAGGCGGTCCCTGTACGTGAACATCAAATACGCGATGCGCTGCATCGCAAGCGACGTCTTACCGCTCCCCGGCGGACCGTAGACGAGCGTGTCCTGGTTGAGCGGCTGGCGGATGATGATGTTCTGTTCGCTCTGGATCGTTGCAACGATATTTTTAAGTTTCGACCTGGAAGAATCGGTGATCAGCTGCTGGAGCATCTCATCGCCGATGTACAGATCGCTGTCGAACATGTTCAAAAGCTTCCCGCCCTCGATCTGGAACTGGCGCCTGAGCGTGACGTCGCTTTTTATTTTCGTACCGTCGGGAATCCTGTAGGTCAGTTCACCGACGCGGTTCTCGTAAAATAAACTCGCAATCGGCGTACGCCAGTCGTAGATCAGGATATTGTGTTCATTATCCTGGATGGTCGCACCGCCGATGTACACCGGCTCCCCGTCCACGACCAGCTTGCCGAAGTAAGGCTTATGCATCAGACGCTCAGTCGTCTCCCGCATGTCTTCTATATAATTGAATTTCATTTCAGTCATGCGCATTTCCGGCACCATCGAAATGAAGTCCATGACGTTGCCGTCTTCAAAATCGAATGTATTGGACACATCGTCATTCAGTGCTTTCCGCGTCTCAAGAATATCTCCGGATGTCATATCCAGCTGTTTCGAAAGGCTCGCATTATATGCTTTCAGGAAATTCACCGTGAAGTCCAGATGCCCCGCTTCATGTTCAAATTCATTCCCCATCAGACCACTCCTCTTTTTAAATGCATTGCTTATAATACAACGATTGAGGCAGAAAAAGTAGTCTTATGTTTGTATGCCCCATATGATATACTGGATTTGTTAAATGCAGGGAGCGGCTCCGGGAGGGGTGCGCTCCTTTTATTTTTGTCACGGACTTTGTGACAAAGCCGATGCGGGATTTGATTGTTTATGCGGACGATTCACCTTAAAATTGAATCAACAATAAATATCAATCTGAAGGGGTGACGCATATGGCAGAAGAAACAGCTCGAAAGAGCGGCATTCAACGTAAAGCGCAGGCGTTCGGATCATTCCTGAGCAGCATGATCATGCCGAACATCGCAGCATTCATCGCATGGGGCCTGATTACGGCATTATTCATCGAAGCCGGATTTTTCCCGAATGAGAACATCGCCGGCATGGTCGATCCGATGATCATCTACCTTTTACCGCTCCTCATCGCATTCACGGGCGGACGTCTCGTCCATGATACACGTGGAGGGGTCGTCGGTGCGACGGCGACGATGGGTATCATCGCAGCAGCGGATTCGCCGATGCTCCTCGGCGCCATGATCATGGGTCCGCTCGGTGGTTACCTGATGAAGAAAGTCGATGAGTTCCTGATCCCGAGGACGAAGCAGGGGCTTGAGATGCTGGTGAACAACTTCTCGGCCGGTATACTCGCATTCCTGCTTGCCCTCCTCGGCATGTACGGGTTGGGGCCGCTTGTGCTTGGACTGACGGAACTGCTTGGACAGGGCGTCGATCTGATCATCGGCTGGGGTGTGCTGCCGCTGGTCAGCATATTCATTGAACCGGCGAAAGTCCTGTTCCTGAACAACGCGATCAACCACGGTGTACTGACGCCGCTCGCAACAATCGAAGCGTCGGAGATGGGCCGTTCCATCCTGTTCACTCTCGAATCCAATCCGGGACCGGGCTTCGGCGTACTGCTCGCCTACATGTTCTTCGGCAAAGGCACGGCACGTGCCACAGCGCCGGGGGCGGCATTCATCCAGTTCATCGGCGGTATCCATGAAATCTACTTCCCGTACATCCTGATGAAGCCGATGCTCCTGATCGCAGTGATCCTCGGCGGCGCATCCGGCATACTGACCTACAGCATTCTCGGTTTCGGCCTGGCAGCACCGCCGGCACCCGGCAGCATCATCGCCTACGTGCTGACGACACCGGGCGGGGAATACATCCAGATGATTGCAGGTGTCGCCATCGCGACAGCCGTCTCATTCACGGTTTCCGCATTCATACTGAGGTATACGAAACAGCCTGAAGGCGACCTGACGCAGGCGACTGCACAGATGGAAGCGCAGAAAGGCAAAAAATCCTCCGTTGCAGGCACGCTCTCCGCCGCCGACGGGGAATCCGAAGCGATGAAGGCACTGAAGGAAGAGAGCACCGATGTGGATTCCAGCATCGATTATGCGAACGTCGAGAAAATCGTCTTTGCATGCGACGCCGGAATGGGCTCGAGTGCGATGGGCGCAGGCATGCTGAAGAACAAGTTCAAAAAAGCGGGCCTCGACATCGATGTCACGAACTCGGCCATCAACCAGCTGAAAGGTGATGAAGACATCATCATCACGCAGAAGACGCTGACAGAACGCGCCGAGAATAAAGTGCCCGATGCCCATCATATTTCGGTCGACAACTTCCTGAACAGCCCGAAATACGACGAATTGCTTGAAGAATTGAAAAAACATCAATAAACTGGATTTAAATCAACAGAATAAATGAATCCGGGAGGACGCCATTATGATCAGTTCAAGGGAAAAGAAAATCATCACTGAACTCATATATCATAATGGCGCCTTTTTATTGATCAACGAAATCGCTTCAAAGCTCGGCGTCTCCTCGCGCACCGTCCACCGTGAACTCGTCAATGTCAGAAAAACGCTCGATGCATTGAATATCCCGCTCGAAAGCGAGTACAGGCGCGGCATCCGCATCGACATCACACCCCTTGAGCGGGATGCGCTGACGCGCTACATCGCTGAGAACTCCGCAAAAGACTTGAGTGCGGAGGAGAAGCAGGTCGCACTGATCTACAACCTGATGCTCCGGCCGGAAGGCACGAAGAAGAGTGCCCTCGCTTTTGAACTCGGGTCGAGCGAACACGCACTGGATGAGCTGATCAGCGACTTGAACCGGGAACTATCCCCTTATGATCTTTCGATCACAAAGGACCGGCGGGCAGGCGTCCACCTGAATGGCGACACTTTGAACAAGCAGAATTTCCTCACCAACATGATGGTCGATGAACTGAATTCCAACAGCATCTACTCGGTCATCGAGAACAACTTCGTGTTCAGTTCCCTCATCAACGATAAACTGCTCGGCGTCCTTGAAGTCGACCATATCTTCAAAGTCGAGCGGCTCTTGATGGATGAACTGGTGATCCTGCCCTATCAGCTCACCGAAAACGCCTATCTGAACTTGACGCTCCATATCGTCCTCGCGATCGAGCGGACAGTCAACACCCAGGCCGTGGAAATAAGCCCCGCAATCAAGGAAGAGCTCGCGGACACCGAGGAATACGAAGTCTCAAAAGCGCTGACGCTGAAGATCGAAGAAGCGTTCGGCATCACATTCCCGGATGAAGAAGTTTATTTCATCACGATGCATCTCCGGGGCAGCAAAAGGAAGTCCCAGGCGGAGGCGGGCTCCGGCAGGACGGAGGCACAGACCAAAAAGTTCATCCGCAAGGTCGGTGAAAAGATGGATTACCCTTTTCATGCATACCCGGAGCTGCAGGAAGGCCTTGTGCTCCATATCGAGCCGATGCTGCACCGCCTGGAATCCAACATCATCACGGCGAACCCGCTGCTTGAAGTGATCAAGGACCAGTACCCCGCCCTGTTCCGGGCGAGCGGGGAGGCATTCAGGGAAGTCTTCGGCATTGAAAAGGTGGATGAATCGGAAATCGGGTTTTTAACCATCCATTTCGGGGGTATCCTGAAAGCGAACCCTCCTGTTGAAATCACGACGGTGTGTTCGTCCGGAATCGGCACGAGCCGCATCCTCTCCAATCAGCTGCGGACGCATTTCCAGAACATTCATATCAAGCGTGAACTGTCGATTTCCGAACTCGCAGACACGCAGTTCGGCGAAGATGAACTCGTGCTCAGCACCGTACCGCTCGATATCGACAATTATATACTGGTGACCCCGCTGCTCGACGACTACAGCGTGAAGAAAATTTCCGAAGCCATCCAGGAGAGCGGCACCGCGGGAGTTTACACGGCCAAAAAGTCACGGCAACAGGAAAATAAAGATATCGACATCGACAAGATCCTGCAGGCGACGGAGCTGTTCCATTTCAAAAAGCACATTGAACTGGATGAAAAGATGGAAGCACCCGCTGCAGCGGGAGCGGTTCTGGCAGAACATTCAAGCATTCAGGACATTGAGGCGATTATGAGCATTTTAAATGAGCGGTACAGGATGACTGGTTTCATCATCGGGGAATCCGGATTTTCATTCCCGCACGTCAAATCCGGATCCATTACTAAACATGAAATGCTGATCGTTAAAAATCGTGAAGGGTTCATTGATAAGAACTACCGCGGCGAACAAGTCACGGTGGAGCATCAGATCCTCCTGCTCGTGCCGGAGGCCACAAAGATCAACGAGCTGATCAGCGATATCAGCGTGCTGCTCGGTGAATATCATGAAGACATCGCTTCGCTCATCGACAGCGGAAAAATCGAAGAGACGATTAAAGACCATATCAAATACAATTACGGAAAGGACTAATGTTTTATGATCAAAAAAGAGAACATCAAACTGAACCAGAGTGCAGCTACAAAAGAAGAGGCAGTCAAGGCGGCAGGCCAGATTTTAGTGGATGCAGGTGCTGTGGAACCGGCGTATATCGATTCCATGCTTGAACGTGAATCCGTCGTATCGACGTTCATGGGCAACGGCCTTGCGATTCCCCACGGCACGGAGGACGGCAAGTCTTCAGTCAAAGAAAGCGGACTGTCACTGATCCAGATTCCGGAAGGCGTCGATTTCGACGGCAACGAGGCGAAAGTCGTGCTCGGAATTGCAGGCAAGGGGAATGAACACCTAGAACTGCTCCAAAGGATTGCGATCATCTTCTCCGAAGAGGAAAACGCCGAGAAAGTGATCAATGCATCTTCCGCCGAAGAAATCATCGAGATTTTCGAGAGCGAGGAAGATTAGGATGAAAGCAGTCCATTTCGGCGCAGGCAACATTGGCCGGGGGTTCATCGGAAAGGTCCTGCATGACAACGACTATTCCGTGACGTTCGCCGATGTCAATTTGGACATCATAGAGGCACTCAATCAGGACCGCGCCTACACTGTCCATATCGCAGAGGAAAATGGTGCCTCGTATACGATCGATGATGTGGCAGGGATCAACACCGCCCAGCATCCTGAGGCGCTGAGAGCAGCAATCATGGAAGCGGACATCATCACGACCGCCGTCGGCGTGAACATCCTGCCCGTCATCGCGAACGCCATCGCGCCCCATCTGGAAGCACGCGCAGCAACCGGGCGGCCGCTCAATATCATCGCATGCGAGAACGCGGTGATGGCGACGGATGCTTTAAAGGAAGCGATCCTCAACACCACCGGCAGCATCGATCCAGACATCGTCAGCTTTCCGAACTCCGCTGTCGACCGCATCGTGCCGATGCAGACCAACGACAATATACTGGATGTCAAAGTCGAACCGTTCTTCGAATGGGTGATCGAGGAAGACGCCTGGGCCGGTGAAGAAAAGCTTGAAGGCGTCACTTATGTATCGGACCTCATGCCCTATATTGAAAGGAAGCTTTTCACCGTGAATACCGGCCACGCCGCCATCGCCTATTACGGCCGCACGCTCGGACTTGATACGGTGTCGGAAGCAATGGGCGATGAAAGAATAGAATCATTTTTAAGGGACGTGCTGTCGGAAACCGCCGTCTACCTGACGGAAGTCTATGACTTCAGCCGGGCGGAGCAGGATGAATATATAGAGAAAATCATCGGCCGTTTTAAAAATGCGCACCTTTCCGATGACTTGAACAGGGTTGGACGCGGCGTACTCAGGAAACTCGGCCCGGACGACCGCATCATCAAACCGCTCACCTGGCTCCATGAGCACGGGTTGAAGCATGATGCACTGGCAAGACTGGTGTCTTTTGCACTGCAGTTTGATAATACTGAAGATCCCGAGCAGACCAGGATGAACACTCTGATAAGAGAGTCAGGCATCGCCGCCTTCCTCAAAAAACACAGCCGGCTGTCCGAAAAGCTGATCAGGGAAATCACCTGACATGAATATTGCCGTAGAATGAAACCCGTACATCAAAATGATGTACGGGTTTTTATTGTGTTCATCCAGGTTAATTATGTAAACTGTACCGCCGAAAACGGCACTGATTGCGAGGACCGCAACCGAAATGAGGGTTTCTGTAATGACCATGGCAGTTCCTTTCAGTTCGAATTCAGCTTTCCTCTATACTATACGTTGTCCGGCAACAATAAAAGCCCTCACTCGGAGGGCTTTCAGATAAAGAGTATCAGTCCTGCTTCTTTACAAACAATCTTCTGGTGCCTTGATTCTTGTACCTCGGCCGTTCTTCATTCAGTGATATGAACAGTGACCAGGTCATCAGTATGATGACGACCGAGAAAGGCAGTGCTGCGACGATGAGCATGTTCTGTATGGACTGCACGCCGCCGGTATAGATCATGATGACCGCAAATGCCGATAATATCACGCCCCAGCTCACTTTCACAAAGCCCGCCGGATAGTTATTGCCGTTTGTCGACAGCATACCGAGGACAAACGTCGCGGAATCCGCGGATGTCACGAAGAATATCACGACGATCGTCACCGTGAATAAACTCATCAGGTAGCCGAACGGATACTGTTCCAGCATGGCGAAGGTGGCCGTTTCAGTGGCATATTCCGAAATCTGCGCGATGCCGTTCGCCTCCAGGTTGATGGCTGAAGCGCCAAAAACGGTAAAGAAGATGAACATGACAAGTGAAGGGACGGCGAGCACACCGATGATGAATTCCTTGATCGTCCGGCCTCTTGAAACCCGGGCGATGAAGATGCCGACGAACGGTGCCCATGAAATCCACCAGGCCCAGTAGAATATCGTCCAGTCGATCACCCAGTTCATCTGCGCCTCATCATTCATCGGAAGACGGAGACCCATCTCAAAGAAATTCGCAATATAATTCCCGATCGAATGTGTGAACATGTTCAGGATATACAGCGTCGGACCGATGATGAAAAGCGCGAGTAAAACGATCGCCGCAAGCGACATATTCAAGTTGCTCAGCCGCTTGATGCCCTTGTTGATCCCCGCCCAGGCGGACCATGTGAAGAGCACTGTGGATGCCGCAATGATCGCAAACTGGACCGGGAAGTTCGACGGGATGTTGAACAGATAGCCGAGTCCCTCATTGATTTGCATCGCACCGAAACCAAGCGTTGCCGCAACCCCGGTCACCGTCGCGATGACCGCAAGGATATCAATCATCTTACCGAAGATCCCCTGCGCCCGCTCCTCGCCGATGAGCGGCGTCAGCGTGGCACTGACAAGACCCGGGTACCCTTTATGGAAATTGAAGTAAGCAAAAGTCAGCGCGACGATTGCGTAAACGGCCCAGGCATGGATACCCCAGTGGAAAAACGAATACTGCAGCGCTTCCTCGATCGCCTGATCCGAACCAGGCTGTGATACAGGAGCCGAGTTGAATGCATGGCTGATCGGTTCCGCCGTCGTCCAGAATACAAGGCCGATGCCCATTCCTGCACTGAACAGCATTGCAAACCAGGAAGGCAGTGAGAATTCAGGATCCTCATCCTCCTTGCCGAGCCTGATGCTGCTGTAACGGGAAAACAGCAGGTATACGCTGATGGCCAGTATGACCATGATCAGGAGTAAATAGTACCAGCTGAAATATGTAGAGATGAAGGCTGTAATGTCCCCCGTGACCTGTTCGGTCTGCTCCGGCACGAAGGCACCAAATCCGACAAAGATCACACAAATGGCGAGCGCAACCCAGAACACCGAAGAAACTGATTTTAAATTCATAAAAAGCTCCTCTGTTCATTTTTTAAGTACATAAGAAAACAAAGTGAAGTTATTTACATTTTTCCACTATAGACCAGATGCCGGGCTTTCTCAAGAGGACGAAGGCAGAAAACAGTGACACGGAATGGATCAGAGCGTGAAAATCCCGCCTGTAAGGAAGCCCAGGTAAACAAACAATAACCCTCCGCCATAGGTGAAGAGCATATATATCAGCAATTCCTTTTTATGCTTTTTTAAATGCAACTGAAGCACCTCATAATTCAAGGTGGAAAATGTCGTGAATGCCCCGAAAAAACCGACCCCGAACAAAAACATCACCATTCCGCCGACCCCCGCCCCTGTCAGGAGACCAATCAGAAATGAGCCGGATAAATTTACAAAAAGCGTACCTGCAGGTATTTTTAATGAACCATCTCTGTTCCACCTGCGACTGATGGCATAGCGGGCAATGGCCCCGAAAAAACCGCCGGTCCCGACCAGCATTAAGGATATCATCTCAACCGCCGCCTCCCCGTCCCAATGTAATAACCTGCATAACTCAATAAGACCCCTCCGAAGAGGCTCGCGAATATATACAGCCCGCCTGCCATTATCCTTTCCTCCTGGAACATTTCAAGTGTTTCGATGCTGAATGCCGAAAATGTCGTGAACGATCCGATGAACCCTGAGGTTACTGCAGTTTTTATATTTTCGGGAACTGAAATTTTTGTAAACATCCCGGCAGCCAGCCAGGCCATCAAAAAACTTCCGAGGAGATTCACACTCAAAGTCACTGCCGGAAAAAAAGCCCCTTCCGTGTATAACAGCACTCCGGCCGAATACCTGCTTGCCGCACCGAAAGCCCCCGCAATGCCCACTAATACATAAATCAATCGCTCTCCTCCTCACCGTTCTTTCCGAGACTCAATCATTACCATCGTCCCATACGATCCTCCGTATCATTTTAACATTTAAAGTGTGTTTTCTGCTGAGGGGCCAGTGGTTTTTTATATTTCAGCCATGCTCGGGCCGTGTCACCGGACAGACAAAAAATTGAAAAATACTACTATAAAAGCGGCTCATGTTATTGTAGAATATAAAACGTAGTAATTACGATTAATGCAGGTTATCGTCATCCAACGTCGCTTGAACCGGATGACTTTCTGCATGGATTGGACGCTTTATGATTTCAAATCGTTACAGAAACGGCATAATGATGATTTCACTCGGTATTTTCATCGTGATCACCTTTCTTTCATTACAACATCATATGGTGACGTTCGACCGCAGATTAATGCACTGGCTCACCGAAGTCACACCTGGATATGTATCCCAGTTGGTGTCCGCCTTGACGATTCTCGGGTCCGGTGAAGTCATTGTCATATTGACCTTCATCATCTTTTTAGCATTGATGCTGTATAAAAGGTTCGAGTATGCACTGATGCTCCTGATGGTCAGCATTGGGGGCATCGTGCTCAACTTTCTGCTGAAAATCCTCTTTCAGCGTGAACGGCCCGGGGATATGACGGTGATCGAAATGTTCGGCTTCTCACTTGAAGTGGCATCCTACAGCTTTCCAAGCGGGCATACGATGAGGAGCGTACTGCTCATCTCATTTCTGATCCTTTTGTCTCTGCGCCATGCAGGAGGCAAGGTCATGAAAGTCGTGCTCACATTAATGCTGCTCTGCTTGATGCTGCTCATCGCAATCAGCAGAATTCTTGTGGATATGCACTTTCCGACTGACATCCTGGCTGCTGTGAGCATTTCCGTCTTCTGGTTCTTTGCCTGTCTGGGAGTGACCGAAAGACTCATGCCGCAAAAGCGATGACTTTGATTCAGGCTTCCTGCATGCATAATCGGAAAATCATTGATTCAACCAAATGCATACATCCTCGTTAGGTGAGGCTCCTGTGCCGGAGATATGCTGCTGCCCAAAAATGTCCAAAGACGCCAATGGGTCAACAGGAACCATCGATATAAGGTGGTTTTTAATGCAGCTGGTCCATACCCTATGCCGCACAGTGCTAAAGCTCTACGAATGGAGGGGTTGCCGTCTTTCCAACGGCCTCATCAAGCATGCGCACCTTCCTTTCAGGAGAGGTGTGCTTTTTATTATGGAGGTGAGATGGATGAAGAAAAAAAGTGCCGCAGACCCTGACCCCCGACCCATAACGACGGAAAATACGAACGCTGAAAAATATGACGGCCTTCCACCATCTCACTTTCTTGTGACTTGATGGGGGCGGGCTGAAAAACCCGGGAGGATATATGACAAATACAAAAGCAAAAAATTTCGGACACTTTGAAAAACTTTTGGCAAAGCGCGCGGAGGAGGTTGATCATGCCCAATTCAGAGAGGAGTTCCTCGCTCTCCATCCTACCGATCAGGCTGCCATCTTCATCAGGTTTGATGCGGGGGAAAGACAGTCAGTCTATGACATCTTGCCCCCGGAAGAGTTCTCATATATTTTCGAAGCACTTGATGAATACCAGCAGAATGTCATATTCGATGAATTGCCCGGTGACTATGGAACATTGATGCTGAACGAGATGTTCACCGATAATGTAGCCACTTTCCTCAATGAGATGGATGATGATGGTGCTGAAAAGATACTTCTGGAGATGGATCCGGATGAAGCCGCAGCAGCAAGGGAAGTCATGGGCTATGCACCTGAAACCGCCGGTGCCGTGATGACAAAAGAAGTCGTGAGCATTTCCGCAGATGACTCTGTTGCCGAAGTTCTGGAACAGCTGCGCAGGGTCGCACCAGACGCCGAAACGATCTACTACCTTTATGTGATCGATGCCGAAAACCGGCTGGCCGGTGTCATTTCCTTGAGGGATCTGATCACTGCGCAGCCTGAAGAATTGATAAAAGATATAATGAGCAAAAATCTTGTATCCGTGAGAGAGGACGTCGACCAGGAGGATGTGGCGAGAATGATCGGTGACTATGACTTCCTCGCTGTGCCCGTCGTCTCCAAAGATGGTCAGCTTCTGGGCATCGTCACAGTCGATGATGTCATCGACATACTCGAGGAAGAAGCAACTGAAGACCTTGGTGAGCTTTCAGCCGTGAAAGGGGCCACCGATATCAACATCAGCCCCTTCAGAGCCGCGGGCAAACGCGCCCCGTGGATTGTCCTCCTCATGTTTTTCGGTTTGATCACCGCCGGAGTGATCGGCCAGTTCGAAGAGACTTTGGAGGAAATCGTACTTCTTGCCATCTTCATACCTTTGATCATGGATTCTGCCGGCAATACAGGCACCCAGTCACTCGGGGTGGCAGTCCGCGGCCTGGCGCTCGGCACCATCCAAAAGAAGACCATCGGAAAGATGCTGAGGCGCGAGCTTGGCACAGGCGTCATACTCGGGATGATTTGTATGGCCGTACTCGGCATCACCATCACTTTACTGTATGACCAGTGGCTGCTTGCCCTGGTGGTCGGCTTCTCGATTTTCTGCACACTCAGTATAGCTACCGTAATCGGGGCGACCGTACCGCTGATCATCAACAAAATCAAACTCGATCCGGCCATCGCTTCCGGTCCTTTCATCACCACCATCAATGATATACTCGGTCTCCTCATATATTTCTCCATCGCAACTTCGCTCCTCGATTTCTTTTAAGATGCAAGATAAAAATCCATCATATGGTGGATTTTTATCTTGCATTCAATTTAGCATCATATGCGGCTTTCGTCTCCTCATCAAACAGCACCCATTTGATCAGGTCGAAAGCCTCCGGCTGCGCCTCAATCACTTTCCGCACCTCATCCACCGCGATGGATGCCGCCTGATCCACCGGGAAGTGATAGACCCCGGTTGAAATGGAGGGGAATGCGATTTTCTTTATGCCATTGTCCATCGCGACTTCCAAAGACCTGCGGTAACAGCGGGCGAGAAGCGCCGCCTCCTCCGAATTGCCCCCGTTCCAAATCGGTCCGACCGTGTGGATGACGTGATCGACCGGTAAGTTGTAACCTCCGGATATTTTCGCATCTCCCGTCTCACAGCCGCCGAGCTTCTTCGTTTCCTCAAGCAGTTCCGGGCCGGCCGCCCTGTGGATTGCACCGTCCACACCACCGCCGCCCATCAGACTCTTATTGGCCGCGTTGACGATTGCCTCCACATCATTAATTTTTGTGATATCTCCAAGCTCCGTCTGAAGCATATGATCACTCCTTTAGTACAAATGTACCCGGAATCAAATATTATAATTAAATATTTCCATACAAAAAACTAACAGAAAGATGGTGATTTGTTTATGATTTCCATTTAACGTCTATAGGACTAATGCAAGCAATAATCTAAGAGGTGATTTTCAATATGGTAAAAGTTGCAGTTGTCGTGGGCAGTCTGCGCAAGGGATCTTATTCGAAAAAACTCGCTGAAAATATGGCAGCACTCCTGCCGGAAGACTTTGAAGCTGAGTTTGTGGATATCGGCAACCTCCCGTTGTATAACGAAGATTATGACGGCAATGAACCTCAGGAGTATCTTGATTTCCGTGAACAGATCAAAAGCAGTGATGCAGTCATGTTCGTCACCCCTGAATACAACCGGTCGGTGCCGGGCGTGCTGATGAATGCCATCGATGTGGCTTCAAGACCGTACGGCCACAGCGTATGGGACGGCAAACCCGCACTCGTTGCGAGCCAGTCCATCAGCAACTTGAGCGGATTCGGTGCAAACCACCATCTGCGCCAGTCACTGGTTTTTCTGAACATGCCGGTGCTCCAGCAGCCGGAAGTCTATATCGCGAACAGCCCGGAACTGTTTGATGAAAACGACAAGATCAAATCTGAAGATACAGTCGCATTCCTCCAGTCCGCAATGGATGCATTCGTGGACCATGTCAAAAAATATGTATAGATGATGAATGAAATCCCTGCCTATCAATCATCGATAAGCGGGGATTTTTCTTAATATCAAACCATCCACGGTCTTGGGTTCTTTTCCTTTTTGCGGATGTTGCTCTTCGGCAGTTCCTCCCTTTTTACAACTTTAGGCACCATGCCTTCATCAATCTTCTTAACCAGCTTCGCATCCATCTGGCTGACATTGAAAAGTGTGAAGACGCGGTATGTTTCCGAACTGCATCCCGGGCACCGGTCCCTTGCCAGATCATCGCTCATGGACTTCCAAACATCATACTCTCCGCAATTGTTACATTTAAATGTATACTGTGGCATCTGATCACTCCAGCCTCGGGATGATATTTTCATTGAAGATTTCTTTAGGCAGCGACAATGTACAGCATGCATTCGGTATATCCACGATGCCGGCGATGTGCCCCTGTACAGGTGCAGTGCCGAGCAGCATATACGCCTGTTCACCTGTAAAGCCGCATGTCTTCAGGAATTCAATTGCATTAAGGCAGGCATTCCTGTATGCGACGTGCGCATCAAGATAATTCTGGTCCCCTGAGAATTCGTTGACTGAAATGCCTTCAAAGACCAGGTACTCATTATAGTGCGGCATGACCGGTCCGGGCTGGAAGGCAGGATTCCTTTCAATCTTATGTTTCTTCATACCGCCTTTGATGACATCCACTTTAAGCTCGATCCATCCCGGGATTTCGATACCGCCGCAGAACGTTATTTCCCCGTCACCCTGGGAGAAGTGCAGATCCCCGACCGATAATTTGGCACCTTCCACGAACACCGGGAAATAAATTCTCGAACCTTTCGATAAATTCTTGATATCACAGTTTCCGCCATTCTCACGAGGCGGGACAGTCCTTGCGCCTTCTTTCGCCACCCGGTCGAAATCGTCACCTTTCAAAGTACCTGCGACGACGGAGTCCGGATCCGGCAATTCTGCCAGGGGCGGCACTCTGTCCGGATTTGTATCCACCAATGCCCGTTCACGTCTGTTCCATTCATCCAGCAATTCCTGGGAAGGCGCCACACCGATCAACCCGGGATGGATGATTCCCGCAAATTTCACATTCGGTACATGCCGGCTTGTCGTAAAGATGCCTTCAAAATCCCAAATGGATTTAGCCGCTTCAGGATAGTGGTCGACTAAGAAACTTCCGCCGTTCTCCTTTGCAAAAATTCCATTAAAACCCCATTCATGCGCACTGAAGGTGCCGATGTCCAAAATGTCCACGACGAGCAGGTCACCGGGTTCCACTCCATTTACGTGCACAGGCCCGCTCAATACATGTACACGTTTCAAGTTCACTTTCGCAATATCCGAAGGGTCATCATTATTCGAAATCTGACCGTCCGTCCAGTCGAGGCACTCCATCTTGAATGCCTCACCGGGTTCCACCGAAAAAGCTGCGGGAATATCAGGATGCCAACGATTGTGTCCGGGATGCTTCTGCTCGTGCATTTTCTTGTTCAAATCTACTTCGAAAATCTTCTTAGACATTAAATCATCCTCCTTGGTGTTAAAATACACTTATATCATACTGCTGAAAATGAAAATTTACAATAAAAAAATAAAGCGCTTTCATATTATTTTAAGAAGCCCCGAAATTTATATATAAAAAACCCATCAGCCGACAGGTATAAGTCAGCTGATGGGTTTTCTTTTACTCAATGTTCTCAATCAGATTTTCAAGAAATGACATGTCATCAACCGGCTGGGTGCCCATCGGTTTCGGGCGCGCAGATGAAATCGCAATGACGACTTCTTCCTTCGGGTCGATATGGATGACCTGTCCATGGATGCCGACTGCCTGGAAGGCTTTATTTTCTTTTGACTTCTCCGTCCATGCCGGCCACCACATCAGACCGTAATTTACTGTCTCCCCATTTTCAAGGGTCACCGGCTGCCCTGCCATCTCCGTCCAGCCTTCGGGCAAGACCTGCCTGCCGCCTGCTTTTCCGCCTTCGAGGAAAAACTGGCCGAAGCGTGCATAATCTCTCAATACGGCGGAAAAGCCGCTGCCTCCGATTTCATTACCATCCGGGGAATCCAGCCACCATCCTGCTTCACTTTCCATCCCGTACGGCTCCCATATCTTCTCATGGAGGTAATCAGACATCTTCTTACCCGTGGCACCAATGACGATTTCACCGGCCACCGTTGTCTCCCCTGTGGAATAGTTGTGGAGGTATCCGGGCTCCCCCGCACTTGGAAGACCCGCCATCACTTCAAGCAGTGCGCCCGGTTCCTGGGAGAGCTGAGCTTTCAAAAACGCCCGGCGGTCCGATTCCGGGTCGGTGTACGTCTCGTCCCACTTCACGCCGGAGTTCATCCCCAAAATATGACGGACGGTCGTGTTTTCGTAGGCACTGCCCTTCAATGCCGGTACATATTTTACCGTCGGGTCATCGATGCTTGCAATATATCCATCTTCGATGGCGGCCCCGACCAAAGTGGAAGTGATCGATTTTGCGACCGAGATCGACATCCAGCGCGTATCCGGCCCGTTGCCGCGGAGGTAGTTCTCATAAACCAGCCGCCCTCCCTTCAGCACGACGATGCCGGTCACTGAATTCAAAGTCAGGTAGTCGTATAAATCATAATTTTGATCGACCTTATCCGTCGTCCTGTCCTTGATTTTCGATTTGAAAGGCTGGAGAGACAGCCTTGACTGTTCAAAAGGCTCCGGAGTGGTTGAAGCGGGAATTTTGCGTGTCGGAAAAAGCCGTTCAATATTCCGAAATGTGTTGATAGCCAGGTCAGGGAACATATCCCCGTTATAGATATTTTCAATGGTTCCGATTTTCTCATTTGCATGTCTGTAGGAACTCATCTTCATCCTCCTTATCATTAAATATATTTTACCCTCTGCAATCTAATATAAGCACTCGAAATGGGTTGAAGATAAAGACGCTTCCAGTCATGACTGGAAGCGTCTTATACGAACTTTTACTCCTCAATGCTCACTTCATATAAGAAAAAGCTCGTGTTTGGGGAGATGATCAAATCATTCACCGATTCGTGGTATGCAACACTCACATTTGCATGATGCATCGGAATCCAGACTGCATCATTCGTCGCATATTCATTTGTCTCGTGAAGCAGCTCCAGACGCTCTTCCTGGTCAATGGTTGTGCGTGACTGTTCCACAAGTTCGTCAAATTCCTCGTTATTGTATCTCGCACGGTTGGTGGAACCTATATTGTCAGAATGCAGGTTCGGGTAGAATAATTCACTGCCGTCAGCGGTGCTGTTCGCCCAGCTGACAAATGCCATTTCAAAGTTTCCATTGGCCGCCTGCTCGAGGAAGGCGCCCCATTCCATCATTTCGATGCTTACATCGAATCCCGCTTCCATCAACTGTGCCTGGACGATTTCACTCATGAGAACGAAATGACCTTCATTTGCCACAAGCAGAGTGATCGGGGTCTCATCAAAATTATTCTCTTCTATAATTCTTTGGGCCTCTTCCAAATCATAATCGTATCCGAACTCCTGAGCGGCTTCATCATAACCGAACACTTCCGGGCCAATGATACTGTTGTTCTGAATGCCGGCGCCGTTCAGCTGCTCCACATATTCATCGCGGTCGATCGCATGGGAAACCGCCTTCCTGAATTCAAGATCATTGAAAGGCGCCTTCTCCATGTTGAAGGTCAAGTAGTTTATGCCGGTGCCGGACGTCAAATCCAGTTCAACACCATCCATCTCTTCTATCCTTGGGATATGCTCCGAAGGAATATTCGGAAGGAAATCCACCTGGCCGGTTTCCAGCATTCCTACAGCAGAAGCGTACTCAGGAATGACGTGCATGGTGACTGTATCCAATGAAGGTGCGCCTTTGAAATAATTTTCGTTCTTTGTGAGGACGATATTATCCCCGCTCGCCCAGGATTCGAATTTGAAAGGGCCGGAGCCGACAGGTTCAGTCATGATATCACCGGCTTCATCCGCTTCAGGCGATACGATTGAAGCATTGACATGGGAAAGTGCCGCAAGCAATGGACCATACGGTTCTTCCGTATTAATCACGACGGTATATTCATCCACCGCTTCAATGGATTCAACCGGCTCGAGCAGGGATGCCCTTGGTGCGGCCCTCTCTTCATCCAGCAGCTGTTCGAATGTATACTTTACAGCTTCCGCATTCAAAGGTGTACCATCATGGAACTCCACACCTTCCAGCAGCTTAAATTCCCATGTGGTATCGTCCACAGCTTCATAGGACTCCACCAGATGCGGTTCGATTTCCATCGTTTCCGGGTTATGTATAAACAGCGTATCATACAGCTGCTCAAGCATATAGGCAGACACGGAATCGTTAGTGTCTATTGGAGACAGACCCACTGCATCCGATGAGGTGGCAAATGAGATTTCCTGTGCGGATTCTCCTTCATTCCCTGCTTCACCCGACGTCTGCTGCTCCACGTTTGAATCATCATTGCAGGCTGCCAGAAATACGGAGATGATTGTAACCAGTATAATACTCTTAAAAAATTTGTTCTTCATAAAATGTCCCCTTTATATTAATAAGTTTTAGAATATTTATAATTATAATTTATATTTAATATTCATACAATATTTATTTTAGTCATCAACATTATTCAGTTCTCGTTTGTCATAAAATATCTGTTTTTCAACAGTAATTTTATACTGTTCCAATGATAGAATGGACGTTATGTATACAGGGAGTGGTTATATGTCACAAGGTGAACGGATTTTACAGGAACGTTTCAACACAACCAAACGTGCGAACGCGTTTTATAATAATCAGATGATCGACTTTCTGAATGAGGATATGCAGGAATTCATCAAACAGCAGTCTTTCATATTCATGTCGACAAGTGACGCTGCCGGCAACTGCGACTCCACCTTCAAAGCCGGGGAGCCGGGGTTCGTCCATATCATTGATGAGAAGCGCCTCATGTATCCAGAGTACCGCGGAAACGGCGTGATGGCTTCCATCGGCAACATCACCGAGAACCCGCATATCGGTTTGCTTTTCATGGACTTTACAGAACATCATATCGGCCTCCACGTGAACGGCGGGGCTGAAATCATTGAAAACGATGAGCTGCACACCGTCGTTGATGAAGGTACTGTTGAAGCATTGACGGCGCAGCATGCCGGCCGTGCAGAACGCTGGGTGCTGATTTCGGTGCATGAAGCCTACATCCATTGTTCGAAGCATATCCCGCATTTCGTGGATAAGAACGCTTCGAATGACTGGGGAACCGATGACGTGAAGAAAAAAGGCGGGGACTTCTTCAACGTCAAGGCCAATAAACACAGTGGGAATTAAAAAAGGAAGCAGTGGGATATCCCCACTGCTTCCTTTTCTTATCATGAAGTTGTCTTCGCCCTGCTCAAATAATAATATGCGCAGGCAACGAACAGTCCGCCGCCGATGATGTTGCCGATCGTCACGGGGATCAGGTTGTAGATGAACCCGCCGATGGTCACACTTTCCACGCTGCTGTGCAGAAGTGCGATGCCGAGTATCGACATGTTCGCAATGCTGTGTTCGAATCCTGTCGCAACGAATGCGAATATCAACACAAATACAAGCGCAAGCTTCGCCGCGTCGCCTTTTGCGCGTGTCGATGTCCAGATCGCAAGGCAGACGAGCCAGTTACACATGATTCCCTGGAACAGCAGATTCACAAAGCCGTCATTCATCTTATCCGCTGCGGTCGCCACAGTGAATCCATCCATTTGGATTTCGGCGAGTATACCGCTGAAGTAGATCAGATAGGAGAATATGATTGCTCCGATCAGGTTGCCGACGTAGCACCAGAACCAGATGACGAACGTATCTTTCCATGATGTGACTCTCGACAGGGCGCTGAAGGTCAGCGTCATCACATTACTCGTGAACAGTTCCGAGCCGCCCCATATCACGATTGCGAGCGCCACCCCGAATGTGATCCCGGTAATCAGGTTCAAGTATGGTGAATCGGCTGCGTACAGCGGCCCGCCCATGAAGAAGAGCACTATTACGCCGACACCGATATAGGCGCCGGCCAGTATGGAAGCCATCAGATATCTCATCCGATCGTTTTTGTATATGCTCACTTTATTCATAGCCTGGTTGTTCAATTCATCAATCGTATCTCTATACATGTCAGGACCTCCCGGTTCTCATATATGCGATAGTCATTTATCCAAGAGACATTGTAACATAACCTGCCGTTCCGCCGCCAAACATTGATAGGCAAAACCTTCTCGAGTATAGTAGAGTTGTAAGATGTTACAAAATACATAAGAAACTCGGGGGTTGTAATCATGGCATCATCAGATCGTTCGGTACAAAGCTATATTGATTCTCCTGAAAAGCAGGGGAAGCTGTACAGGCGCACGCTGATCATCATCGTCATTACACAGATATTCGGCGGGGCAGGCCTTGCTGCGGGCATCACCGTCGGGGCGCTGCTGGCCGAGGATATGCTCGGTACGAATGCGCTCGCCGGGCTTCCTGCTGCACTGTTCACACTGGGGTCGGCGGGTGCCGCATTTCTCGTCGGCAGGCTTTCCAACCGCTTCGGCAGAAGGCTTGGGCTTTCTTCAGGCTTCATCGCCGGGGGACTCGGTTCCGCCGGGGTCGTCCTGGCCGCAGTGACAGGCAGCGTATTCCTGCTCTTCCTGTCCCTGTTCATCTACGGTGCAGGGACCGCAACCAATCTGCAGGCGCGGTATGCAGGGACTGACCTCGCCACTAAGGAGCAGCGGGGTACGGCGGTCAGCCTCGCCCTCTTCTCCACCACATTCGGTGCCGTCGCCGGCCCGAACCTTGTCGATGTGATGGGCGGCTTTGCGCTGTCGGTGGGAGTGCCTGCACTTGCCGGACCGTTCATACTGGCGGCTGCCGCCTATCTGCTTGCCGGGCTGTTTTTATTCGCCTTCCTGCGCCCGGACCCTTTCATCATTGCGCGCAAGATTTCAGATCTGAGGGAGGCATCGCAGACCGAACAGGCGCCGGAGCCTTTCCAGTCCAATAGACGTCTGATCATAACCGGGGCATTCATCATGATTATGACGCAGATCGTCATGGTGACCGTCATGACGATGACGCCTGTTCATATGGGCGACTACGGCCATACGCTCGGTGCGATCGGGTTTGTCATCGGACTGCATATTGCAGCGATGTATCTGCCTTCGCCCCTGACCGGCATCCTGGTGGATAAGCTCGGCCGTTATACGATGGCCATCGCCGCCGGTGTGACACTGCTCGCCGCCGGCGTGGTCGCAGCAACCGCTCCTGGGGAGTCGTTCCTCATGATGAACGTCGCACTGATCCTGCTCGGCCTCGGCTGGAACTTCGGCCTGATCAGCGGTACTGCCCTGATCGTCGATTCGACCAATCCGGCCACCCGTCCGAAGACCCAGGGGACGGTCGATGTCTTCATCGCGCTCGGCGGTGCCGGGGGCGGCGCCATGTCCGGCATGATCGTCGCCGGATTCAGCTTTGAAGTGCTTTCGCTCGCCGGCGGGCTTTTATCTCTCCTCGTCGTCCCGATGGTCATCTGGGCCATCCAGGAGAATAAGGGAAAAGTTGAAAAACACACTTGAGTTAAGTGCCGATATATCATATAATATTATTCATGTACAGATTGAGGGGCCATAGCTCAGCTGGGAGAGCGTTGCGCTGGCAGTGCAAAGGTCAGGGGTTCGAGCCCCCTTGGCTCCATTACATGAATGATCCTTTCCACCCTTTTCATTTTGAAAATGAAAAAAGGGTGGATTTTTTTATCCACCCTTCTTCATCAATTCAACAGATATTCACCGATCTCAAGAGGGCCCACGGCTTCCCCGTCCTTGAAGACACGCATGTTGCCGCCTGAAAGTTCATCAATCAGGAGTATTTCACCGGTTTCGGCATCACGGCCGAATTCCAGTTTGATGTCGTAAAGCTCGAGGCCTTTTCTGCTGAGCTCATCCTTGACCAGTTCGCTGATCTTCACCGTCATATCGGAGATTTTTTCGTATTCGCCGGGCTCGAGTATCCCGAGCGCTTCAAGTGCCGCTTCATTGATCAGCGGGTCCTGGCGTGCATCATCCTTCAATGTGGTCTCCACATAAGCCGGAAGCGCCGCCCCTTCTTCGATATAGTTCCCGTAGCGGCGGATGAAGCTGCCGACGGCACGGTATCGGCATATCACTTCCAGCCCTTCGCCGAACACCGATATTTTTTTGACGCGCATTTCGCGTGCTTCGATATCGGCACTGATGTAATGGGTCCGGATGCCTGCTGCATTGATCTTCTCGAAGAAGAAGCTCGTCATCTCAAGGCCCGCCCTGCCGGAACCTTCCACCGTGAGCCCGACCTGGTTTTCACCCGGGTCGAACACCCCGTCCTTACCGGTCATATCGTCTTTGAAGTAGAGGATGATCTCCCCTGATTGATCCTGATACACATCTTTCGTTTTGCCCTTATAAAGCAATTCCATAAATGCCACCTCGTCTGATAAGTTATCTCCTATTATAATCATTTTCATGAAAAATGGGAAAATAAAAATGCAGGCAGCAGGACATCTTTACATTTCCGTCTTATTGAAGATGAGTATCGACAAAACAATCATCAAAACAGATGAAATGATAGTCACGATCACAGCCGGGATGATATCCCCTATTTCGAGCTCGCCGTGCACCAGCGCCATATTGCTGCCGATCAGATACTGAGGCAGGAATTCTGCGATATCCGGATGGATGCCCGCAATCATCATGATGATCACTGCGGTGAGCACCGTGATGAGCACACCCGGAAAACTCGACCTGAACACTGCGGATGCCGCCATGATCAAAGTGATGAGGAATACCCCGAACAGCCACGTCAAACCGAAGGCCCAGAAGAGATTAAGAACTTCGTCATCCCAGTAATAGATCGTGTACAAATACGTAATCAAGGCACTGATCACAAATGCCACAGTCCATGCCAGTGCAGCAAATACAGCCTTCACGAGTATGATGTTATATTTCTTGAGCCCCTTGGTGATGAGGTTGATCAGCGTATTCCTGCTGAACTCATGGGTCAGTATGCTGCCGAAGATGATGACAAGTATGACGAGCCCCATCTGATTAGCATTGCTGAAGAACTGGCTGTAGGAATCGAAGGCGGATACCGGCGGCAGTTCAAATGCGATGCCGGAATCCTCCATGACGGCTTCCAGTATATCCGGCATGAGCAGCGCCGTCAGCGGACTTACGACCCCGATGATCATGAAGACGATGATAAGGGCGAACAGCTTGAAGTTTCTGATGGACTCTATGGCCTCTTTTTTGAAGAGCGCCTTCACCTGGCTCATGACGTCACCTCCAGGTATACATCCTCAAGTGTCTTCCTCTCCCTGACGAGTTGATCCGGGTAGACATGATGACTGTTGAGCAGCTGGTAGACCTCTTCAAGTGTGCAGCCGGTGATGCGGTACATGTTATCAGCCATCCGCTCCAGAATGAGGTCACCGGCGAGCCTGTTGCGTTCTTCCGGGGTGAGTTTCACTACGATGCCTTTGTCACCAAAATTCCCATCCTTCAGGTCGATTTCCTGTACAAGTTTCCCTTCATACAAAATACCGGCCTTATCACAGATGCGCTCCACATCGGATAATATATGCGTTGAAAAGACGACCGTCGTTTCGCCTTTGACCTGGTGCAGTATATTCAGTATTTCTTTCCGGCCTTTCGGATCGAGCGCACTCGTCGGCTCGTCACAGATCAGCAGCTTCGGCCGGTTGATCAGCGCCTGGGCGATCCCGAGCCGCTGCTTCATGCCGCGTGAATAGGCCTTGATTCTTTTTTCCACGCCCTGCAGACCGACGAGTTCAAGCAGATGGTCGATGCGCGCTTTCCTATCGGCTTTTTTAATACCTGTGATTTCAGCACACAATTCCAAGTATTCCCCTGCATTCATATAAGCATAAAATTCGGGTACATCCGGCAGAAAGCCGATATGCCTGTTCGTTGACGTGTTCCCGAAGACGACCTTTTCACCGTTGACATGAATCTCCCCCGAATCCTGCTTCAGCAGGCCGAGAACCATCTTCATCGTCGTTGTTTTTCCGGAACCGTTGTTGCCGATGAAGCCGTAAATCGTATTCTCCTCGACCACGAGGTCCAGGCCGCCTATCACTTTATTGTCCCTGAAGGATTTGTGCAGATCATCAATTTTCAGGATGCTCATATCACCGGCGCTCCAGGACGAAGTAGAGTATCGGGCCGATCAGATTGAACAGGATGATGATGAGCACCCAGACCGGTTTGTTCAAGTATCTGAAAGTCTGCTGCCTGATCGCCATCACAAGGGCTGTGATCATGAGGATCAGCTGGAGCGCTGCAAGCGGGATGAGGAATGGCAGAAGCTCATTGATTTCATTATTCATTTTTTTCGCCTCCGATATATTTTTTAAGGTTATGGACGATGTTTTTAAAGCTGATGTCATCTTTGTATGCTGAAAAGACTGCACTGTTTTCGACGACATCGATCAGCTGCTCTTTGGCCAGGCCGATTTTAACCGGGGCGTCCCTGCCCGTGTCGATATCCGCGATCCACTGATCCACTTCGGAGAAGAATTCATCCCCGTGGATATAGTATTCTTTGAATAGATTCTTCACACATTCCTGAAATTCCCTCAAATAAAACAGGCATTGCTCTTTATCATGAACGTATTTCATCGCAGCAGCCAGGTAGAAGTTCAAAATGGAATTCGGATGCAGGGACTTCATGTTGAAAGTCCGGTCAAGCCCCGAACCTCTTTCAATCACTCCATCCAGATCATCATAGAGGCCGGAGTGCAGAAGCATCGTCAAATCATTCATCATATATATGACGCCCTCATATATTTGGATCTGCAGCGTCGATTTCGCTTTTTCAGGCTCGTTCATCAGCAGATATGATTGTGCCAGCACCGAACTGACCGGCAGCTTTGGAAGATTGAAGTCCTTCAGCAGTTCGCTCGCCTCCCCTGGCTGCTCTTTCATGATCAGGATCACGGCCTTGTAGAAGACCATCTCCTCCTTCAGGTGGAGCGACTCTGAAAACTCAAGCACTCTTCCGATGTAAGTTTCGGCAAGTTCGAGGACCGGATCTTTATCTTCAGTGAAATTGACATGGTTGATCAGCAGTTTGATCATTGCGGAAAGGAATGGATAACAGTTATAATACCTTTTTGAATAGCTCCGCACCCTGCCGAGCACAGCCTCGAAATCTTCACTGCTGAAAGCTTCCGCAAACTCATTGTAGATCTGCCTGATCTGCGATTTGTTGAGGTCCGGGGAAAAACCGACCAGCTCATCGAGCGAGATATCAAACAGCACCGAGAGCTCGCCGAGGTAACCGATATCGGGGATCGAGTGCCCCTTCTCCCATTTCGAGACCGCCGCCTTGCTGATATTCAGGAATTCCGCAAGTTCATTTTGGGTGAAGCCGATCCTCTTCCTGTGTGAAAGTATATTTTGACTGATGTTCATCTCTGACATACCGCACCCCCTTTAAGTCCATTTTATATCGGATGTCTTTGATTATATATTACTTCTTTAGTTACTTTTATGCATAAAAGTCAACTGTTGGTTGATTCGTTCCATGGATGATTTAAAAGTTTTAATATCACTGTCATGGTTAAAGCAAACCGCCGGTTGGAATAAAATATCCCGGAGATGTTATAATCAAAAAGCTTACATACCGGAAGGTTGTTATAACTGATTCCGCTGATACAGATTTCAATATACAATAACGGAGGATCGAACACATGGGTATTCTGCATGTACTGAAGCTGAGCCTCGCGGCACCGTCCCGGCGGGCCGTTTTTCAATTGAACCGTGTGAAGACAAAACATTTTTTCGGATACATACTTTTCCTGCTTCTGCTGATATTTCTGCCGAACGGCATCCAGCTGATCGCTGATTCCGTCAGCCGCGGCAGATTCGCACAGGAATATCTGATCATCCTGATACTGTACCCGTCGCTCGTCATACTTTTCGGCATTCTTGCGATATCATTCCTGGCATCGCTCGGCCTGCTGTTCAGGTGGCTGACAGGCAGAAAACTGGTCTATCCTCTCCTTTGGAGGATGACGGTCTATGCCCTGACGTATCCGGTCATCATCTTCACCATACTGGAGTTGTTTGATATCACATTCCCCTACATGGGGCTTCTATTGCTCATATTATTCATCATCATTTATTTCGGGATGATCCTTGCCTATCCCAAGGCCAGGAAAAGAACTTGAACATTTGAATGCGCCTGCCCCGTATTACCGGGACAGGCGCATTTTTTATTGGGAATTCAAAGATCAATGCAGGCGCCGGATGCTGTATTTCTCGACCATGGCGCGTATATCTTCAATATTTTCAGGTTTTACGGCAACTGAAATGTGGCCGTCCGGACGGATCAGATATACCGAATCCTCCTCTATCCCCGCGTCTTCGAAGGATTCTTCCCAAGGCAGATGAAAGAGCTCAAAGCCCGTCTCTTCTGCAAGGGCTGCAACTTCCTCACTCATTTCCCCATATACATGGAGCTGCCAGTCGAGGGAATTTAAGGGCCGGAAGTTGTTCACTTCACCGCGGCCGGTCCACGGCAGGCGGTCGCCGCCCTTCACTTTGACGGCTGCGCCTTCACTGAGGTCACTTTCCCGGTATTCGACATGTATTTGTGAAATCGTCCGGAAAAGCCGGTCCTTCATATTGCTGAAACGGAGGATCCGGGGGATGAACACGGGGATTACAAAATTCCTCAGGCGCTGCTTGTTCACTATGAAGTTGAACATCCGGTCGGTCGTCTGCAGAAGCGTATGTGCGAATTTGATGCGCTCTGCTTCGTACGTATCAAGGATTTCTTCTGCAGCCCGCCCTTTCAGGACCGCGCTCAGCTTCCAAGATAAATTCACTGCATCGCCGATTCCGGTGTTCATCCCCTGCCCGCCGGCGGGGCTGTGTATATGGCCGGCATCCCCGACGAGGAATACCCGCCCCTTCCTGAAGGACTCCGCCACGCGGTGATGCGATCGGTAGGAGGAATACCAGTTCACCTGTTCAATCTTGACCGGGAGGACGCTCTCTGCATAAGCAGTCATACCGGAAAAATCTTCAGGTGCCTTACCATCCTCCATATATTCATCGGGGATCAGGCCGATCAGCCTGACCTGATCCATCGTCCTGATCGGGAAACCGAGGCAGAAGTTCTCTTCGTGGAAACCGACTGCCGGATTCTCAAGAAATGTCCCATTTTCCACATCCGCCACAAAGAACACAGGGTCGTATGTGCCTCCGGTGAAATCGATGTCCAGCGCTTTCCTTACAGTGCTGGATGCACCGTCGCAGCCGCACAGATAGGCAAAATTTTCGGTCACTGTACCTTCCGGTGTCTCCATTTCAACCTCAACCGTCTCCCCATCATCTTTGAAGTTTTTCAATTCATGCTGCCATTTCACTTCATGCCCCGCCTCATGCAGGGCATCCACAAGAATCTCCTCATGGAGATCCTGCGGCAGTATCAGGATATATGGAAATTCGCTGAGGTCCTGCCCGATCAGCCCGAGCGGGATATCAGCCAGATGGTTTTTATTCCTGAAAAAATTGACTTTGTTGACGATCATGCCGTTGATGACGATTTTGTTGGCGATGCCCAGCTGTTCATAGAACTCGAGCGTCCTGGCATGGACGGCCATCGCGCGCGAAGTCGTCCCGGGCCCATCATCTTTGTCTATGATGGTGAACGGGATGCCCTGCCTGGCGAAAGACAGTGCGAGTACAAGCCCGCTCGGTCCGGCCCCGGATATCAAAACCTTTTCTTCCATATCAATACCTCCCTGTATCACTCATTCCTTCTCTCTGATTTCTTACTACATCCATACCCGTCATATGAAAAGTTAACAGTACAGGATTTCCAGGCGCCGAAATTGCTGAAACATTTTGACAATTATATGCAACAACTATACAATTCAAGTATACTAAGTTTTTTATTTTCACTATATAAGCATGAAGGAGGAATTCCAATGGCTGATCAGGAAAAAAAGTTTTCAAGACGTGATTTCCTTAAGACTTCCGGGGTCGCGGCAGGCGGTATCGTCGGCGGTGCCATGTTCGGAGGTGTAGTCGGCAGCCTCTACAGCTCCCAGGATGACACCCAGACGGCTGAACCCGGCACAGAGACTGAAGGCGAAACTGCATCGTCCGACGGTGAACCCCTGGATGACGCACGGACTTACTTCAGCAGACGTGAAGATTTTGAAACTCTTGCAGCGGCGACGGAAAGGATTTACCCGGAAGATGATAATGGGCCCGGCGCCATCGAACTCGGTGCACCTTATTTCATCGACAGGCAATGCAATGAATTCTGGGGCAGGAATGCCAGGGAATATATGATGGGGCCTTTCGACTATACGGCTTCGGCGACGCACGGCTATCAGGCGAAGATCACACGCGCCGAAATGCTGCTGAACGGTGTGCGCCGCATGCGTGAACTCAGTCTGGAAGACCACGACGATGAATTTTACAACCTGGATGAAGATACGCAGATCAGTATTCTGGAAGATTTTGAATCCGGTGATGTGGATGTGCCGGGCGCGGCTCCTGGCGACTTCTTCAATCTGCTCCGCAGCATGACGATCCAGGGTGTCTACGCGGATCCCGTCTACGGCGGCAACCGGGACTATGGCGGCTGGCGCATGATACAGTTCCCTGGACCACGCATGGGCTGGACGAATGAAATCGAATCGGAGGAATTTCAGGAGATAGAACCTGAAGGCCTGCGCACTTATCAAGGAGGAGGAATGTAGATGGCTGAAGAACTGGACAGAGTCGACGTTGTCGTCGTCGGTACCGGATGGGCCGGCGGCGTGGTCAGTGCAGAACTCGCGAAAGCAGGAAAGAATGTCGTCGCCCTTGAAAAGGGGGAGGAAAAAGTCCGCAGCGACTATATCGGTGTGAAGGATGAACTGAGGTTCGACAACCGTTACGACATCATGCAGAACTTAAAAGGTGACACGGTGACTTCAAGGAATGAAATCGATGAGACCGCACTCCCGATCCGCTCACCGCAGACGATGCAGATTGGCATCGACACAGGTGGTGCAAGCGTGCACTGGGCAGGTGCGACATACCGCTACTGGCCGTATGAATTTGAAATGCGCAGCCAGACCATCGAACGTTACGGGGAGGATAAGATTCCTGAAGATATGAACCTGCAGGACTGGGGCATTACATACGAAGAGATGGAGCCCTATTATGAGCAGTGGGAATATATGGCGGGCATCGGCGGTGAGCAGGATCCGCTCGCACCCGAGCGCAACCGTCCTTGGCCGAACCCGCCGATGAAAGAAACGCCGTCACTCAGGCTCTTCAAGGACGCGGCGACCAACCTCGGGCTGCACCCTTATCAGCTTGCCGCAGGGAACATGACGGAGAACTATGAAAATCCGGACGGTGAACAGCTCAATGCCTGCATGTACTGCTCCTACTGTACAAGGCACGGCTGCGACTTTGATGCGAAGTCGGATCCGATCGCGACGGTGATCAAGACGGCCAACCGCCATGACAACTTTGAATTGAGGCACAAGGCGAACGTGAGACGTGTGCTGTATGACGAGGATGAAAATATGGCGACAGGCGTCCTTTATGTGGATGAAAACACCGGCCTTGAATATGAACAGCCTGCGGATGTGGTCGTGCTTGCAGCATTCGCATTCGCGAACAACCGCCTTCTGATGCTGTCAGGCATCGGGGAACAATACGATCCTGAGACAAGGGAAGGCACGCTCGGCCGCAACTTCAACGGCCAGTACAACCATGCGTTCCACGGGGCGACCGGTTATTTCGAGAATGAAAAGTTCAACCTGTACATGGGGGCAGGTGCGCTTGGTGCGACATTGAGCGATTATGCCGCGGACAACTTCGACCACACGGATCTCGACTTCCTCGGCGGCGGGGCAATCGAGCTCAGGCAGTACGGCTACGCCGCCATCACCAGCAGCGGCAACCTGCCGGAAGGCACACCGAGCTGGGGCAGGGAGTATAAGGATACATCGCTGAAATATGCATACCGTACCTTGACCATCTGGTATACGGCGAATGCGATGTCCTACTGGCACAACTATGTGGACCTCGACCCGACCTACACCGACGAGTACGGTGATCCGCTGCTCCGCGTCACATATAAATTCGGTGACAACGAGAGGAATATCGGGGAGTTCGGCATCGAGAGATGCACAGAGATCATGGAAGAGATGGGTGCAGACATCGTCGAGCCCGGAACCATGCCCGAGGAGTTCAACCACGTCTATACGGGCGGACATTACACCGGCGGTGTCGTGATGGGCGACGACCCTGAAACTTCGGTCGTCAACAGCTACCTTCAGATGTGGGATGTCGACAACCTGTTTGTAGTGGGCGGCTCGGCATTCCCTCAGCACGGCGGACACCATCCGACGCCGACGATCGGGGCACTCGCCTACCGTGCCGCTGAAGGCATCCTGATGTATATGGATGAAGAAGAGGGCCAGCTGGTTCAGGCGAACAGAAAAAGCAACCTGATATGATAAAATAAGAAAATCCTTTGACTCGAGTCAAAGGATTTTTTCATTTCTATATTTATTTAACAGTCCCGCAGGTATATGGCAATAATCATCAGGATGCTTATCGAGCCTGTCCTGATGTTCTTCTGCACTTCTTACATAATTTTTAAGCGGCAGGACCTCCACCGCGATCCTCGCATGGTCTTCACGCATTTTGATGAAAACTTCCGCCCGCTTCAAGTGCGCCGGATCTTTACTGTAAAGCCCCGTCCTGTACTTCTCTCCGATATCCTCACCCTGCCGGTTAACACTGTAAGGGTCGATGATCTCGAACAGGTGATCCATGAGTGCCTCGATTGAGATGAGCGACGGATCAAACACAGTTTTCACACATTCCGCGTAACCGTCATATTCACCTTCAAGTGAGCTTGTACTGCCGTTCGCCCTGCCGGCTTCCGTCGACACGACCCCGGGCAGTGTCTTTACGAAAGCCTGGACACCCCAAAGGCATCCCCCGGCGAGATATACTGTCTCCACGTCTTCCACCCCTTCGAAATTAATCTTTTTTGATCAGCAGCCATACATAAAAAATAACATTGAGTAAAAATGCTGCCCATAGGTTCCACTGCTCACCGAAAAGCAGGATAAATGCCCCTGCACCGGCACCGACCATGAATACAAGGAGCCCTGCAAGCAGTGTCACAAAGGTGGACAGGGCTGCTCTATCATTATGGAATATGGCAAGATAGAGGTTATTCATCATGTTTTTCGCATTGCCTGTCATGATGCCGTTGTTGATGCTCGTCGTCTGGATCTTACGGAAGACGGTCAGTTCATACCCGGCAAGCAGCCCCAGCAGAAAACCGAGCGCATAGGCACCGATGACATCCTGGAACAGTGCGACAAACATCAGGAAGACCATCTGGAGAAAGAGGTAAGTGCGGTACTTCCGCCATCCATGATCCTTAAAGCGCATGACGATGCCCTGGGCCAGGAATGCACCGACGGCAAAACCGGCGAAGGATGCCACATGGACGACCGCTTCAAGAAAATCCCCTGAAAACAGCCTTGCCGACATGACGACGATGTTGCCCGTCTGGGCGCTGGCGAAGAGGCCGTCCTGGGTGATGAAGGTGAAGGCATCAATGAACCCCATCAGAAAAATGGAAAAGACGGTGAGAACCGTCAATGTCTTATCATATTCGGTCCTTTCCTGTTTCATGATCATCCTCCTGACTGGAAAAATGAGCGGGATTATACAATCAGTATACTTTGCCCTCCGATGCTGTACAACTTCATACCTTCCTTTTCCTGCGAAAAATAAAACACCCCTCCTTTGAGGAGGGGCGCTTCATTTATGCATTCTGGTCCACGGCGGATTTTTCTATTTCCATCCGTTTCAGTTCACGCCTCAGTATTTTACCGCTGATGGTCGTCTTCGGCAGTTCATCCATCACTTCAATCTCTTTCGGCGCAAGGTGTGCTGCAAGGTTGTTTCTGACGAATACACGGATCTCTTCCAGCAGTTCAGGAGATTCCACGTATCCTTCGCGGAGGACGATGAAAGCCTTCACGATCTCGCCGCGGACTTCATGCGGCTTCCCTATGACGCCCGCTTCCTGGATCGCCGGATGTTCGATGAGCTTGCTTTCCACCTCGAACGGGCCGATCCGCTCTCCTGAAGAGTTGATCATATCATCATCACGGCTCTGGAAGAACACATAGTCCTCCTCATCCTGATAAGCGAGGTCACCGGATACATACCATCCTTCATATTTGAAGTAGGAGTCGAATTTATCCTTGTTCCCCCATATCTCCTTCATGAGTCCCGGCCACGGCGTCTTCACTGCAAGCTGCCCGACCGTGCCGCGCGGCACGACTTCACCGGCCTCATCCAATATGCCGACTTCGATGCCCGGGAAAGGCCGTCCCATCGAGCCGGGCTTGATCTTCTCGCCCGGCAGGTTGACCACGAGATGCGCGCCCGTCTCCGTCATCCACCATGTATCATGGATCCTCACGCCGAGTTCTTCCCATGCCCAGTAGATGACTTCCGGGTTGAGCGGTTCACCGACGCTGAGTATGTGCCGCAGGGAGGACAGGTCATAATCCTTCAGTACATCGCCCTGGGATAAAAGCATCCTGAAGGCGGTCGGTGCGCTGTACCAGATGGTGACACCGAGTTCTGCGATCAGTTTGTACCAGTGCTCCGCTTTGAAGCGTCCGCCCTGGATGACGACCGTTGCACGGTTCAGCCACGGTGTGAACAATCCGTAGACGCTGCCCGTCACCCATCCCGGGTGCGAGGTGCACCAGTAGACGTCGTCGTCCTTGATGTCGAGCACCCACTTTCCGGACTGGTATTGATGCGTCACGACACGGTGCGCATGCAGCACACCTTTCGGCTTGCCCGTCGACCCGCTCGTATAGTGGATCAGCATGCCGTCTTCAGCATCCATCCACTCCGTATATTGTTTCCCGTCATCAATGAACGGTTCAGCCTCGATATCTTCTGCGTAAAGGATTGTCTCAAGTGTCGGAATATCCTTCTCCGGCACCCGCTTCACCATTTCCTTATCCGTGATGAGGAGTTTCGCCCCGCAGTCGTTCATCCTGTCACGTACTGCATCTTCCATGAACGCTTCGAATAAAGGTCCCGCAATCGCCCCGATCTTGATCGCAGAAAGGATCGCTATGTAGCACTCCGGGGTCTTCGGCAGGAAGATGAACACCCTGTCACCTTTTTCTATGCCGTTCTCCTTCAAAATACGTGCATAATGATCGGTCTTCTCCTTCACTTCTTTGAAGGTGTAGCTGACCCTTTCATCCCCGTTCACATAATGGAGCGCCGTCTTATGGCCGTATCCGTCCTCGACGTGCCTGTCGATCGCCTCATGGGCCATGTTCAAGCGTCCGGTCTTATTGAAGCTCAAGTCTTCACCGGCATCCTCCCATTTAAAACTTCTGCGTACTTCCGAATAATTGGGGAGGTTGTAATCCCCGGCCACCGGTTCGATGATTTTCAACTGATTCAAAGTCACAATAAAAACTCCTTTACTGAGGTTATGCATCCATCCCTTAAACCCTGCTCAAATCCAGGCTGTTCAAAATGTCCGTTTTATAATTCGCCAGTGCATTGCTGCCCCTGCGGCGCGGCCGCGGCTCATCCAAAATGATTTCCTGCCCGACCCTGCCCGGCCGGTCTTTCAAAATGACGATTTTATCGCATAAATATGTCGCTTCTTCTATGTCGTGGGTGACCAGGACGATCGTGGTCCTGTATTCCTCCCAAATTTCCAGGAGCAGGTCCTGAAGCTGCATTTTAGTGAAAGCATCCAGTGCACTGAACGGCTCATCCAGCAGAAGCACTTCGGGAGAAGTGATCAGCGCACGGGCGATGGCGACACGCTGGGCCATACCGCCGGATAATTCCTTCGGGTAAAGATGCTCACTGCCCGCAAGACCAACATCCCTCAAATATTTTCTCCCAATTTCATCCTTCGATTCCTTTTTGCCTTTCAAACCGAACGTGACGTTCTCCATCACATTCAGCCATGGCATGAGACGGGGTTCCTGGAATATGAATCCTGTGGACGCCTCGACTTTCCTCGATGCTTTTCCGTTGATTTCAACCTCGCCGCGGTACCCTGTATCCAGGCCGGAAATCGCCCTGAGGACAGTACTTTTACCGCATCCGCTTGTCCCGAGTAACCCGACGATTTCACCCGGATCTGCTTCGAAAGAAACATTTTTCACGACTTCTTTGCCGTTGAAGGACCGGGAAATATTATTGATGTTCAGACTCATCTGATCCCTCCTAAGCTTTCACAGCATTATCCTGCCAATGCAGGGATTTCTGTTCCACAATTTTTAAAAGCCAGTCGGTTGACTTGCCGACCACCGCAAAAAGAATGATGCTTGCCAAAATGGTCTCAGGGGACAATGTATTCTGGCCGAGCACAAGCAGATAACCGAGACCTGAACTCGCACCCATGAGCTCGGCTGCCACCACAAACATCCAACCGAGGCCGAGGCCGCTTCGGATCCCCGTCAGGAACGACGGCAGGGATGCCGGGAGGATCACACGTCTGATCAGCTCGAATGTATTCAGGCCGTACATCTTCCCCACCTCGATCAATTTCCGGTCCACACCGTTGATGCCGCTGACGACATTCAGATACACCGGGAAAAAGACACCGACAGCAATCATCGTGACTTTTGAAGGTTCTCCGATGCCCATCCACAGGATGAACAGAGGCACCCATGCAAGGGAAGGGATTGAACGGAATGCCTGTATCATCGGGTCGAACAACTGCTCCGCCTTCTTATAGAAGCCGACGATCGAACCGAGTATCACCGCAAATGCCGTACCGATCAGGAACCCTATCAACACCCTGTACAATGTGATGCCGACATGGCCCCACAGGCTGCCGTCGGCGGCGAGGCCGGCGATGGTATCCAAAATGACCGTCGGTGCCGGCAATTGATAAGAAGGGAAAACCTCTGCACGGCTCAGCAATTCCCATGCAATGATGAGGATGATCGGCAGTATGCTCCCGAGTATGACGGTCTGCACCCTGCTCTTTTGAGATTTCAACCCGCCCCTGCCCTGTGGTTTGGTGCCATGCAGCTCACCTGCGGTCAATTCCGAACTTTTTTTCACTAAAATCACTCCGTTCCACTCTAATTCGAAGATTCTATCGTTTCTTCTGCGTATGACGGGTCAATCAGGTCATCCGTCAGCTGTTCCACATCAATATCCGGTCCGATGGCATCCGAATCCTGGAGTATCCTGCCCGCTTCCAGCACCGACTCATGCTGGGCAGCGCCCGGGACGGGGCTTGAAAAATCGTTTCTTTCAAGCTGCTTTTCAGCAACAGCCTGATCAATTTGAGCCTCTTCCATCAGTATTTCAGCTGCTTCTTCGGGGTTTTCCTGTATCCATTCCCTCGCTTTTTCATACACTTCAATCACGCGTCCGACATGTTCAGGGTAGTCTTCTGCGAATGCTTCCCTCACATTCAAGAAGCCGTAAGTGTTGAAGTCAGGATTCCTGTAAAACAGCTCCGCGCCTGAGTCGACCTCAAGGCGTGCCATATGCGGATCAAGCCCCGCCCATGCATCCACGCCGCCATTATTCAGCGTTGTTGCGCCATCGCTGTGCTGCACGTTGACGATTTCCACGTCATCCTGGCTCAGCCCTTCCTCGGCCATGGCTCTCAATAAGAATATGTAGGGGTCTGTTCCGAGGGTCGCCGCCACCCTCTTACCTTTCAGGTCTCCAATCGATTCAATGTCCGACTCTGCACTTTTGACGAGCGCCGTCCATTCCGGCTGGGAATATATATACACGTTTTTAATCGGTGCGCCATTCGCTTTGGACATCAGTGCAGCAGCCCCGGCGGAAGAACCAAAGTCGACGCTGTTGCTGTTCAGAAATTCGAGCGCTTTATTGCTCCCGTGGCTGAGTGTCCATGAAACATCGATGCCGTCTTCTTCAAATTCCTCTTCGGCCCAGCCGAACTCCTTAAGTACGAGGCTCGTTGGTGAGTAATAAGCATAGTCCAGGCGTATCTCTTCCGGTCCTTCCGCTGAATCCGAAGATTCAGCGGCGCCGGAGGCGCATCCCGCAAGGAGCGCAAGTGAAATCAGTACGGCCGGCAACCTGTATTTACCGTTCAATATCTTCTTCATTCCGGTTCCCCCTCAATTAAATCTCGCATGCATATGTTGATATCGTGCCGCGGAGGCGCTGCGCCTCCTTATATGTGCAGCGGTTGTGGACGACCTGGAGGCCGCCGTCTTTTGCGATATCTGCAGCTTCAGGCGAAATCACGCCCTCCTGCAGCCAGAATACTTCAGGCTTCACTTCGACCGCCTCTTTGGCAATGCCCACCGCCGCTTCAGGGCTTCTGAACACCTGGACAACATCGATATGTTCTGGCACACTCTTCAGATCCGGATATGCCTTTTCACCGAGTATCTCGGTTTCCCTCGGGTTGACCGGGATGATTTTATAGCCGAGCCTCTGCATCTTCCGGGCGAGCCTGTAGCTCGGGCGTGATTCCTTGCCGCTCAGGCCGACGACCGCCAATGTCTTCTGGCGGGTCTTCTCCTCGCCGTCCTCCGTCACTTTCTCAGTCGCTGCGTTCAATATCCTCTTGATCACGCCTTCATCGTTGATGACGATCTCTTCCGCTTCGCCTGTATCAATTCCTGTCGCTTTCGACAGTGCCTGGCTCAGGTCGTTCTGGATGTCCCTTACGGATTCGATGCCGACCGACAGGCGCACAAGTTCCTCGTATACGCCCGTTTCATCGAGCTGTTCTTTCGTCATCTGCTGGTGCGTCGTAGAAGCCGGATGGATGATCAGTGATTTCGCATCACCGACGTTCGCGACATGTGACCACAGTGCCACACTGTCGATCAGCTTCTTGCCGGCCGCTTTGCCGCCTTTGATGCCGAATGTGATGATGGAGCCGTAGCCGTTTTTGAAGTACTTCTTCGCAAGGTCGTGGGAAGGATGCGTTTCAAGGCCCGGGTAGTTGACCCATTCCACTGCCGGATGTTCCGTCAAAAACTTCGCCAGCTTTTCAGCGTTTTCATTATGGCGTTCCACACGGACGTGCAGTGTCTCAAGCCCCTGGATCAGATTGAATGCGTTCTGCGGGCTCAGTGTCGCACCGAAGTCCCTGAGGAGCTGCACACGGATCTTTGTGCTGAATGCAAGCGTGCCGAAGTCCGCTGCATAGCTTAGGCCGTTGTAGCTTGGATCCGGCTCCGTGAATTCCGGGAATTTCTCCGTATTCCAGTTGAAGCGTCCGCCGTCGACGACGACCCCGCCGATCGAGGTGCCATGCCCGCCGATCCATTTTGTTGCGGAATGGACGACGATGTCTGCGCCGAGCGTGATCGGCTTACATGTATGCGGTGTTGCGAATGTATTGTCGATGATGAACGGCACGCCCGCCTCATGTGCGATATCCGCCACAGCCTCTATATCGAGGACCTGCAGCCCCGGGTTGCCGATGGTCTCACCGAAGACCGCTTTCGTCTTGTCCGTGATGGCTGCCCTGAAATTCTCAGGATCCGTCGGATCGACGAACTTCACATTGATGCCGTAGCGCGGCAGCGTCACTGCGAACAGGTTGTATGTACCGCCGTACAGGTTCGCACCGGCGACGATTTCATCCCCTGCACTTGCCAGGTTAAGGATGGACAGTGTGATTGCCGCCATGCCGGAGGAAGTCGCCACTGCCGCCACCCCTTCTTCAAGCAGTGCCATGCGCTTTTCAAACACTTCCACCGTCGGGTTTCCGATGCGGGAGTAGATGTTGCCCGGCTCATCCAGCGAGAACAGGCTTTCCGCATGATCCGTATCCTGGAATACGTAAGAAGTCGTCTGGTAGATCGGCACCGCCCGCGAGCCCGTCGTCGGGTCCGGCGCCTGGCCTCCGTGCAGTGATATGGTTTCGAGATCGTATGTTGAGTTATGTGAATTTGACATGTCCATTCCTCCAATTTTTTATGTAATGAAAAAGCCCTCTTCTTTTGTGTATAAGAAGAGAGCCTTTACTCCTCTTATCTTCCAGGATGAAAATCCTGCAGGAATTAGCACCTTTTTAAGCAATGCTGCCTAATGGTTGCCGGGCGTCACAGGGCCAGTCCCTCTGCCTCTCTTGATAAGCTGGTTCATTATTTTATTAATGCATATTACAATACTATGATTATATGGATTTGTCAAAGTATTTTTTAAATATTTCGTTTATATGAACAATTGGGACAACCGGACATCAAAAATCTTACAGCAAAAAACAAACCCTCCGGGACAGACCCGGAGGGTTTGGAAAGTTCATTCAGGTTCAGTCATCCACCTGGGCAAGGTTTTCATCTTCCAGGTTTCCATCTTCCAGATTTTCATTGAAAGTCTGTGCCACCTGCAGGAACTTGGACACTTCCCTGCTGGTCGTGAGTCCGGTCTCGATGGCGCCGTCCATATAGCCGGCCCAGCCGTTCGCAAAGTCGGAGCCCGCCAGGAACACGCCGCCTTCCGGCCGTTTCACTTCCTGGCCGTACTTGGTCAGCTGCTCTTTTTTGATGACACCCCACGTGCCTTTGGCGAATTCGTCCTCCACCCAGTTATGGCCGGCACTTTCAATGACTTCGAGGTCCGGAATCCAGACCCTGAGCGCCTTCTCGACTGCTTTCGGGTCGTTCATATCAAGCGTGGAATCCGAGCCGAAGCCCATGATGATCCCCTCATCCCCTGCTTCATTGATGAATTCCGTGTGGGCAAGGTTGACCGGGAATTCGGCCGTCGCCTTGAAGGTGGACGGTCCTTTCAGCCCGCGGACTTTGGCCCATACTTTGATGCCCTCGCTCGCCTGCTTCTCTTCGGAAAACGCACGTTTTTCCTCCGAAAGTTCCGGTGTGAACTTGATATCGTTCAGCACGTTCACCGGCACGGCAACGACCACCGCCTTACAGGTGAATTCCTCACCTTCCCTTGAGACGACTTTATAACCCTCGGTCGTCTTAACGACGGAGTCCACCGGTGTGGACAGCCTGAGTTCCGACTTGCTGTCGGCCATCATGCTCTCAATCAGTGATTTCGTTCCCGTCTTCATGCTGTACTGCTCGAATGTCGCCTGGAACTCCTGCATATCATGCCCCGTGAGCGCAGCCCAGCGGTAGGCATGGGCAAGCCCCGGCGCCTCCAGATTGGAGGTGCTCGTATAGCCGCTCCACAATGAATTCAGTAGACCGTTCATTTCAGGCGTGACTGCATGCTGGATTTCCCTGAGCTTATCCGCCACCGAATACTGGTCGACCGCTTTCAAGGAATCGTCATGATAAGGATTGAAAGGACGTTCGAAGTACCGGTTTGCAGCCGCATCCGCCAGGAACACCTCCATGCCTTCCATCAGTTTCTGAGTCATGAATTCCTGTGTATCGACGATGACCTTGTCTTTCGTCGCAAGATACGCATGCTCTGCCGACGGTGACTCCTTGACCTCAATGCCGTAACGTGTGATCTCAGCCCACATATGCGGCTGGTTCCAGTGGATGTAGGTGCCGCCCATCTCAATTTCCTTGCCCAGTCTTTTATCAAACCATGTCCGTCCGCCAATGCGGTCCCTCGCCTCCAGGGTCAAAGTGTCATACCCCTTGTTGCTCAACTCCCTTGACGCGGTCACTCCTGCAAAACCGGCACCGACAACGATTACATCATAGTTATTTTTAGTCATTGAATATCTTCCCCTCAGATATTGGATTGGAGTGATTAATATAGTCCAAAATTACTTCGTTCTAAATTAACCAATGTGCGATATATGCTTCTGCATCTCAACATTTCGTGTTAATTCCCAATTTTGATTTCACTCTGACTTTATTGTGTTGTCGTTTGAATTGTACCTTCATCATCAATGCAGGAATGCCCCTTATACATAAACAGTCCCCCGGGACATCAAATGTTCTGCATAAGGGTCATCAGGCAAGGGAACCGGATCATCGCTCTTCGTTTAGTGCGTTCCGGCAGTGCTTGAAGCTGTGTGGAATACTCTATCCTGTAAGGTCGTCTTCACTTCACCGTCTGCTGATTTGATGGTGATTTCGTCACCTTTTTGGACCTTGCTGTCCACCAGTGCATAGCCGATATATTTCCCCACGGAGAAGCCATATGTGTAATTGGTCACTTTACCGACCTCTTCACCGTTCGCTTCCACAACATCATCTTTTTCAATGTTCACACCGTCTTCTTCCACCGAGAAGCCGAGCAGGCATCTCTCAGGCCCATCGTTCTTATAAGAACATGTTCTTTCTTTCCCGATGAAATCCTTTTCACAGTTCACAGTCCAGCCGAGCCCGAGTTCAACAGGATTTGCACCGATGAATTCACTGTCTGCGATGAAGCCTTTTTCAACAGGCAGACTGCCCAGTGTGACCTCTTCAGCCGTGATTTCTTCAACGCCTTTTCCTCGCAGTTCCTCTGCGATCTTCTCCATGTTTTCCGGGTTGAAATGCAGCTCATATCCGAGCTCACCTGTGAAGCCGACCCTTGCCGCCATGACTTCGATGCCGCCCGCAACCGTCGTGTTTTTGAACTTGAAAGTGTCAAGATCGTTCAAATTGTCCTCCAGAATACCGTTCAGGATCTCTTTTGACTGAGGTCCCTGTACCGCATAGATGCCCTTCTCTTCAGTGATGTCATTGAACTCGACTTCTTTGTCCCCGACATGTTTACCGACCCAGTCCTTCATCTGGTCGATCATGCCGGTGGTGATCCAGAACGTGTCCGATGAACGGCAGAACATGATGAAATCATCCAGTGTATAACCGTCTTCATCCAGCATGGATGTATATAGAGCATCCCCTTCGTTCATATTGGCAACATCATTCACAAAGATGTAGTCCAAAAATTCCCTTGCATCTTTGCCGGTCACTTCCAACGTCTCCAGTGTGAAATCGTAGAAAGCCACCTTTTCCCTTACCAATTCATGTTCTTTCCTTAAAGTTTCTGAGTTTCTCATTTCCATCCCCCTAAATAAATTGAGCCGGCTTACAATATTTATATCTTTTTCTAATATCAGTAATCCAGCTTTCTTACCATCATTGTATATGAAAGCGTTTCCCTGTCCAAGATAAAAGACGCAAATTTTTGAATTTTCAATTATATAAAATGTCATTTTAATATTAAAGGGTAATATTAAACTATTATATGTAAAAAATTATTACAATATACTTTATCACTGGGTTAAAATAAGCTCTTCGCCTTAAAAGTCAGTACCTTCACACATTCACGGAATGACAAAAAACCTGCCGGGTTCATCCGACAGGTTCCTGAATATTATTATTAATATTTGCTAACCCTCTCCTGTAAAAACTATTCTGAAATGGTGACATTCCGGAAGTCCGGCCTGTTGAAGCTGTCGATATACAGCCCTTCCACTTCCTCCCTGTACGCATTCATGCTTTCAGTCTCCCTGAAATAAATCATCGGCGCTTCCTCTTCCAATATCGCCTGTGCTTCTTTATAGATTTCTTCGCGTTCTTCGTTGGAAGTCGCTTCCCGACCTTCCTGGAGCAGCTGATCAAAGTTTTCATTATCAAAGAATGTGCGGTTGCCCTGTTGCCCTTTCATGGAAGAATGGAAAACATCCCACAACATCTGATCCGGGTCGCCGGTCGCATTCGGTGCACCTTGTATGAATATATCGTGCTCACCCTGTCCTGCTTTCTCGAGGAATGCACCCCACTCCAACTGCTCCACGCTCGCTTTGACATTGATTTCTTCCAGGGCTTCCTGTAAATAAACGGCGACATTGATGCGTTCGTCGTCATCGTTCGTCAATATCGATATTTCAAAGCCATCTTCATAACCCGCTTCTTCTATCAGTTCCTTCGCTCTTTCCACGTCGTATGGATAACCTTCCAGACTATCGTCATACCCCAGCAGGTTGGACGTCACGATGCCTTTCGGCAACCTGCCCGAACCGCTATAGATGCCGTCGATGATTTCCTGCCTGTCCACCAGGTGGGAAATTGCCTGCCTTACACGTTTATCATCCAAAGGTTCGCGCTCTGTGTTGAATCCGATATACTGCACAGCCATATTATAAAGAGTGTATGGCTCCATCACGTCACTCTGCTCGATCTGTGAAAGGTGGCTGCCCTCATAGCCCATGATCATATGTGAATTCCCGGTTTCCAAATCTGCAATCCGTGAATTCGTTTCAGTGATGATTTTAAAAGTCACAGTGTCCAGGCTCATCGGTTCACCCCAATAATCATCGAACCGTTCAATGACAGTCTCCTCCCCCGGCAGCCGTGAGGCAAAAGCTGCATAATTTGTGCCGGTCGGATTCATTTCCACAACTTCCCCGATATGGTTGGAAATATCATCTGCGATATCTGAATACTCTTCCTCGCCTGATTCCCTTAAGTCATAATACTCAGCAGCTGTTATTTCATATCCTGCGCTCTCCAGTGCATTTTCATAATCCTCACCAATGACTTCTTTACTGATCATTCCGCCGCCGTTATGCGTCAGGTGGTTCAGGAACGGCGAAAAAGGATATTCCGTCACAATCTCCACAGTGTAATCATCGATGACATTCACTTCGTCAATCATCTCGAATATGTTCAACCGTGCAGATGCCACCGCCGGGTCAGTCACCCTTTCCAGGTTCGTCTTGACGACTTCTGCATCGAATCCGCTGCCATCATGGAACACTACATCGTCCCTGAGGGAGAATCTCCATGTCAGCTCATCGACCTGTTCATAATCTTCTGCAAGCAACGGAACGATATCCATGTTTTCATCCAGTTTGAGTAACCCTTCATAGATGGTATTCCTCACCTGGTCGGAATAAAGATCATTGCTGCCATGTGGATCCAACGACACTGCATCAGTGCCCGTCGACACGATGAAATCACCGCCTTCCGGAATATCTTCCCCTTCTGCTGCCGCACTGCCGTCGATTGCATCATCATTCGTACATGCTGCCAGTATGCTCACCATCAACATCAGCATGATAATATACTTCTTCATTATGTATATGCTCCCTCTCTAAAAGTCATAGCAAATAACTATGTTATTAAAGTATATCTTACCACTGGGAATTGATGATGTTCAACTGTCTTTTTTAATAAGCTTCCAACGATGGCCATCAATCGGCAAAGATTCAATAATGAAAAATATGCCACAGGAAAAGATTCCTGCAGCATGTCTTATAAAATCATATTATAAAATCGGTGAAATCAGATTCGCCAATACTTCCTTCAGCTTGATCCAGTTGCTTCTTGATTCATATTTCTCCTTTGTCAGCAATGTGCTCGATTTCATATCTTCCTCAAAAGTATGACGTTGACGTACCGCTTCTTCTTCATCAAAGATGAATGCATTCACCTCGAAATTCAAATAGAAGCTCCTCACATCGAAGTTAGTGGTGCCTATGCTGACCATCTCATCATCTATCACTATCGTCTTGGCATGCATAAAGCCCGTTTCATAAATATAGACTTCTGCACCCAGGTCGACGAGTTCACCGGCATTGGCATAAGTCGCCCAGTAGACGAACGGATGGTCCGGGTGGTCCGGTATCATCAGATGGACTTTGACGCCCCTTAAGATCGCCGACTTGATCGCTTCGTATATTGATTGATCCGGGATGAAATACGGTGTCTGTATATAAAGCGTTTCTTTTGCACTGTTGATCATATCAAAGTAGCCATTCTTGACCTGCTGGAATTCTTCATCGGGACCGCTGGAAGCGATCTGCATGGCCACATCGCCATCATACTCGACCGACGGGAAGTAATGTTCTTCCCACCTCAGATTGCTCCGTTTATTGTGGGAGTTCCAGTCGAGCATGAACCTGAGCTGGAGCAGTTTGACGGCATCGCCTTCTATCCTCAGGTGCGTGTCACGGCGCGGCGGTAGCTTGGCTTCATGCCATTCCCCTTTATGTTTATCGAATCCCACATATTCATCACCCACATTGAAGCCGCCGATATATCCGGTGACCCCGTCGATGATGACGAGCTTCCGGTGGTTCCTGTTATTCAGGCGGGGGTTGATGAGTGGCAGGACGCTCGGGAAGAAAGCCGAGACTTCACCGCCCGCTTTCCTCAATTCTTTAAAGTGGCGGTTACCAAGACTTCTTGAACCGAGATCGTCATAGAGGACTTTCACTGCAACGCCTTCTTTTTGCTTTTCTACGAGGGCATCGTAAATTTCCCGTCCGATGACATCCATCCTGAATATGTAATATTGAAGATGGATATGGTCTTCGGCATTCCTGATATCCTCCAGCAGATGGTCGAATTTTTCCCGGCCGTTGGTGAATGTTTTGACACTGTTATTGTCAGTCAGAAAAGTCAGATGGCTTTTCAGCATCATATGGATGAAGGCTTTGTGCTTTTCAGTGACTGTGTTTGGGAATTCGCCTCCCCGGTCCTGCAGTTTCTCCAATTGATCATCAACGATGCCTTCAAGTCTCGCCTGCTCCTCTTCATCCATCTGGAACAGGTTCTGCCTGTAGATCGTCCGGCCGAAGAGCATGTATAATATAAAGCCGACAATAGGGATGAAGAGCAGGATCAGCAGCCATGCCCACACGCTCTGCGGGCTGCGGCGCCTTTCAAGGAAAATCAGGCTGATTGCGAATATGATGTTGATGATGAAGAGGGAGATGAGGATGATATCCAGCAATAAATAGAGATTTATGTAATTGGACAGATTTTCAAATGTCAGCCATGCCATATCAGATCCCCCTCAAGTTTTATCATGTAAATCATACATCTATTCCCTCAGCACCATCAGAGCAAACGTTGATATCATAAGTTCAACATCCGCCTCAAGCATTTCTCAAAGACTGAATAAAAAATCCCTCCCGGGCCGCGGCCGGGGAGGAAAGCATTCACTGTCCACAACTACACGGGTCACGGCACATCTATGCTCTTCCGTAGACCACTTTCGTTTTAGCGATCAGGTCATGTATCGATTTCTTATCTTCGCGCAAACCGATCATGAATCCTGAAACAATCACGCCGATGCCGAGTGTGATACCATACAGCAGCCCGACGAGGAATTCACGTATCACCATGGTGACAAGATTCACTTCACTGCCGTCATCACGTACAATACGGATGCCCAGCAGCCACTTCCCGACTGTATGCCCGGCCCAGAGCACAGGAACCAGCACAAAATAAAGGATCATCAAAAGGCTTTCACCAGCCTGTACTGCCGGACTCTGCGTGTCGAGGGTGAACAGGATTATGAGCAGGTACACCACAGCACCCATCAACAGCCCGTCCACTATCCTGGCACCCAGCCTGATCCAAAAACCGCCTCTTCTTTCCATCATATACCTCCTTGAATGCTTTATTCTTTTTTTGCTTTAATATTACTGTATCATATCAAAAGCCCGGGGCACACCCGCCCCTTATGTGGCACCCGCGCATTCCGGCCCTCTTCACTTGAGATTGGGGATATCAATGAAGTAAAATTAAATACAACATAAAAGTAGATCTTTGATTTACGGTTCATAAATCAACTGTGTTTCTCATTCTTAATGAAATGCAGTTGGTTTATTTTTTTATATAAGAAAGATGGTGGTTGATATTTTAAGACGTTTATTTCTTGTACTCCTGCTTATGGCGGGAGCTGTTTTCACAAAACCATATTGGGAAGAACCTGTACGGCAGGTCATGCCGGAGCAGCTTTCAGAAGCGTTCGATATCGCAGGTGAGTTCACCACGGGCGTGATTGAAGGCATCGACTTCGATGCCCTGCAGCAGCGTGCTGCCTCACTCTTCTCCGACATCACATCTACCGAAGGCGAAACCGATGATGAAGAAGTCATGCTCCCGGAACTATCAGCCCCGGATGAACAGTTCTTTTCCGTCGGGAATATTGAACTTGGTGATTCACGGGAAGCCGTTGAGGAAATGTACGGTGCACCGGAGCGTGAGAGTATGAATGAATATGGCGTGGAGTGGTCCGCCTACCATGAAAATTATCAGAACTTCATGATGGTCGCATATGATGAGGAGGACACGGTCCGCGGTTTGTACACCAATCATGACCTGATTTCTTCCCGGTCCGACATTTCGCTCGGGACTTCCCAGGAGACAGTGAACGGGATATTGGGCAAACCCGAGGAAACGATTCAGAGCGGTTATCATATTTATCAGCTCGATGAAGAAAGTGCATATGACTTGTACCTGTTGGAGGGTGTGCACACCACTATTTTCTATGACATCCACCGGGAAGATCAGATGACCGCCATCCAGCTGATCGATGAATCGCTTGAAGCATCGAAAGACGGACTCTTTGCGCCAGCCAGTGAGTCATTGGGTGAGGGCCTGGAGTACCAGTTATTCGACCTGACCAACGCCGCACGCGTGAAACACGAGCTGCCGGTTCTTGAATGGCATGGGGAAGTCAGCGTCACCGCAAGGGATCACAGTGCGGATATGGCCGAGAACAATTATTTCAGCCATCAGAACCAGGAGGGACAGTCCCCGTTCGACCGGATGGAGGAAGATGGCATTTCATTCAGCACCGCAGGTGAAAACCTCGCCGCCGGCCAGCCGAGCAGCATCTTCGCCCATCACGGGCTGATGAACTCCGAAGGGCACCGTGAGAACATACTGCACAATAGATTTGAAGAACTCGGCGTAGGCGTCGCCTTCAATGAGCACGACCAGCCGTTCTATACAGAGAAATTCCTGACCCGTTCGTGGTTCAATTGAAGGGAAAATGATTTAATTCCGTCGAATTCATCCGACCCTCCTTCATCAACTGTCAACATCTGCTAAATCTTAAATAATATTTTGAAAATTCAATTTTCTATGGTATCATTAGTGTGAATATACCCTTTTCCTGAGAGGAGACTGCTCTAATGAAGAAAGGATTTTGGCTGTTCCCACTTTTTGCTGCACTCGCGCTGATGGTTACAGGGCTGGATGACACGGCACAAGCGAACGAGACAGAAGGCGCGAAGACGGTCTGGGGAGAAGTACTCCCTGCTGAAACGGATCCCGACGGTGACGGCTGGGCGAACACCGATTTTGATTCAACGTGGATGTCACAGGAAGCACAGAACGAAATCAGCCAGCTAGCTTACGACAAGGATTTCGGCAATTTGTCCCAGGTTGCATTCAATGAAGCTGTTGCGATGATATGGCAAAGAGAAGAAATGCAGATGTCAGGACACGACGACGGGTATTATGACTACTCAGACGATTATTACTACGATGACTATTACTATGGTTACACTGACTACGAAATGGGTTACGATGATGGCTGGTATGACGGCTATTACGCCGGTTACGACGATGGCTGGTATGATGGTCATCACGGCTATGATTATTTTGACTATCCCTATGACCACGACCTGAATTACTATGACTACCCTTACTACTATGATTACCCTGATGATCATTATTATGACGATGACTACTATTACGACTATCACGGTGACAAGGTATGGCATGATGAAATCCATCCAATAAATGTCGATATTTCATATGACACCCTGGCTTATCTTGCGATGCATGAACCTGAAACATTGAATTCGGGACCGCTGAATGCACATCCTTACGAACACTATTTCATCCATGATGGTTATGAATACCACTTCATGTTCGACGGTGTTTGCTGGATCTGGTCGTATGCACCTGTAGGTCATTAAAACACATAATGAATTGAATTAATTTCATAATCAAAATAGGACATGCTGCAGTCATCACCTGCAGCATGTCTTTTTTATTTTATTTCACCCGCCTCCCTCATGAATCCTCCCCGCTTCAGTCTCTCATCTCTGAGTGTTACAATGAAAAAGTGAATGTTTTCTTAATATACATACAATGAAAATTGAAGGAATGATCAAATGGTTCGAGTTGTGGTAACAGGTATGGGTGCAGTCACCCCCATTGGAAACAACCTTGCAGATATGTGGAAGAATATCCGTACATACAGGCACGGCATCAGGCTTGCGACTAAAGTGAACCCGGATGATTACAGGACGTCGATGGCGGCAGAAGTGAAGGGCTTTGATCCGGGAGCGGTGATGGATAAGCGGGAAGCCAAAAGGATGGATTTGTACGCACAATATGCGGTCGCCGCTGCAGATGAGGCATTCAAAATGAGTGGCTTTGAAATCAACAGTGAGAATGCATTCGATACCGGCGTCATCGTCGGTTCCGGCAGCGGAGGGTATACCGCCATGGAGGATAATGTCAGAAGAATGCAGGAAAGAGGTCCGAATAAAGTCGAACCCCTCTTCCATATCAAGACGCCCGTGAACATGGCAGCTGCGAACATCGCCATGCGCTTCGGCCTGAAAGGTGATTCGATGTCCGTCTCATCGGCATGCGCAAGCGGCAGCCACTCGATCGGGGAGGCTTTCATGAAGATCAGCCAGGGCCAGCTCACTGCGTGCCTTGCCGGCGGCGCCGAAGCGACTTTGAATGATTCTTCATTCAGCGGATTCTCCGTCCTGAAGGCAATGTCGGCACAGTCCGATCCGGGTAAAGCCTCCCGCCCGTTCGACAGGGAACGCGACGGCTTCGTGCCCGCTGAAGGTGCCGGCATACTGATGCTTGAGTCACTGGAATCCGCCCAGGCCAGAGGTGCGGAAATATATGCAGAAATCACCGGCTACGGTGCGACCACCGATGCACATCATGTCACCGCCCCGCTGCCTGACGGCCGTGCTGCAGGCACTGCCATGAAGAAAGCGATGCGCATGGGCGGCATCACGGCTGAAGCGGTGTCCTACATCAATGCACATGGCACAAGCACACCGGCAAATGATTCAAGTGAAACAGAGGCGATAAAATACGCCTTGGGAGAGGCAGCTTACTCCACACCTGTTTCAAGCACAAAAAGTTACTTCGGCCACATGTTCGGCGCCGCGGGCAGCACCGAAGCGATCGTCTGCATACAGGCACTAAGGGAAGGATTCATCCCGCCGACACTGAACCTTCAAAACCCGGATCCGGAATGTGACCTTGACTATGTGCCTTTGACAGGCAGGGGACAACCGCTTGAATACGCCTTATCCAATTCAATGGGTTTCGGCGGCCATAACAGCTCACTGCTCATCAAGTGGTGGAACGGCTGACATTCAAACATCAGGAGGAATGATTTATGAAAGCAGCGATATTATGCGACAGCTCAGCTTATCTCGCTTCACCTTTAAAAGACAGAAACGATATATATCACGTTGACTTCACCCTTGCACTTCCAAACGGTGAAGTCATCACCGAGTCGACGGAGGAGAGACATCTCGAGAAATTTTTCGATGAATGGATGCAGGAAGGCACGGCACAGCCCAAGACGGCGCAGCCCGGTATCCGGGATTATCATGATGCCTTCCAAAAAATCATCGATGCAGGTTACGATACCGTCTTCGGTGTTTATTTAAATTCCGGTGTCAGCGGCACATTCCAGACCGCCCGTTCCGTCAGTCAAGAGTATGCAGATCAGCTGAATATCATCAATTTTGATGCGGTCGGATTATCCGTGAATATGGAGCAGCTGATACAGCAGATTACCATCATGATCGACGCTGGAAAACCGGTTGAAGAAATCAAAGAAACAGCCACATGGCTGAATGAAAACAGCTGCTTCTTCATCGCTCTCGAAAAGCATGACAACCTGATTAAAGGCGGCAGGGGTGAATCTTTAAAAGAGCTGGAAGACAACGCGTTCAAGACCCTCCCCCTCCTTGAGTACATACCGGGAGATACGCCGGTCCTCACAGAAACGTACCGTACAAATAAGCAGCGGAATAAAAAGCTTGCAGAACTTGCGGCCGGGTATCAGGCACAGTATCCCAACCAAAAAATCCAAATCGGCATAGGCCATGCACTTTCAGAAAATAAAGCTCTTAAACTGAAAGAAGCCATCCAGGAACTGCTTCCGGAACAGCCTGTTGAAATACGCATGATCGGCACAGCATTCTGTTCTCATCTGGGCAGAGATGCATTGTCGTTCGGACTGATGCCAAAGTGCGGGGTGGAGTAGATGGTTAAGATTGCAGTCGACACGGCAGGCGGTGACCACGGCGCGGGAACGACGGTTTACGGTACCTGTCTTGCGATGCGGGAGGATCCGGAGCTGGAATGCCTTTTATTCGGAGAGCCGAAGCAGATTGAAGATGCCCTGCCAGACTTTGCGGATACAGAACGGATCGAAATCATTGCGGCAGACGAGGTCATCACCGATGATGATGACCCGTTGCGTGCCGTGCGCAGAAAAAAAGACTCCACGATTGTGAAGGGTCTGAAGGCTGTTGCGGAAGGTGAAGCCGATGCCTTCGTCTCCGCCGGCAGCAGCGGTGCGATTTACGCCGGAGGGCTGTTTTTGATAGGAAAAAAACCGGAGATCACACGTCCGGCAGCAGTGTCGATCCTGCCCACGGTTTCAGAGAATTCCCCCTACTACATGTTGATCGATTCAGGCGCAAACATTACGGCAAAACCTGAACATCTCGTGGAATACGCGAGGCTCGGAAGCAGAATGGCCGAACAGTTCCTCAATAACCGGAATCCACGGGTCGGGCTGCTCAATATCGGTTCGGAACCTTCCAAAGGCAATGCCTTCTCAAAAGAGGTCTTCCAGATGCTTGCTGCAGAGGATGATTTGAACTTCACCGGCAATGTTGAGCCGTCCGTCCTTTTGAACAGCACACATGATATTGTCCTCGCTGACGGTTTTACGGGAAACATCATGTTGAAGAGTGTCGAAGGCACAGCAGAAATTTTGTTAAATGATCTGTTAAACAATGTTAAGAAAGACGAACAATTGGATGAAGATGCAGTGCAGGTCATTGAAAAAGCGGTAGATGCACGCATTAAACGCTACACCAATGTAGACATCGGAGGCGGCTTCATCCTCGGAATCAATGCCCCCGTCGTCATCACCCACGGGGCAGCAGATGAAGTGATGTTCAAGCACAGCGTGGAGATGGCAGCCAGGCTGACAAACAACAGCATCTTTAATGATCAACAGTAAACATTGTTTTAATCATGGAACCGGAAATTAAAATTCAGATGAATCTTTAATGATGGATTCACAGAAGAAGCAGATATGATTGATTTCCCAAATATCAAACCACCCACAGATTTCGCAGTCTGCGGGTGGTTTTCATTGTTCTGATATTCTATTTTGTTCATTTGATCTTTACGATGATTTTACCTTTTGCATGTCCGGATTCACTCAGTTTATGCGCTTCCTGCACACCTTCAACAGTGAAGGGGAATATTTCACCGACAGCCGGCTTCACCGTTCCTTCCGAGACCAGCCCCATAATCTTTTCCAATTGATCGACTTTGGTGGAGGAATTCAGATACATTGCAGTCACACCCTTCTCTTCAGCCAATTCTTTATCCGGCTTTCCTGCAATGGATACCAGTCTGCCGCCCGGTTTCAGGACATCATAGCTTTTTTCCTGTATCTCTCCGCCGAGTGTGTCCAGCACGACGTCGAACTCCATTTTACGTTCAGAAAAATCTTCTTCCCGATAATTGATCACCGTATCTGCACCCAGATTTTTTACGAACTCTGCATTTTTCCCGCTTGTGGTCGTTGTGACTTCTGCTCCAAAATACTTGGCAAGTTGAATCGCAAAGCTGCCGACACCGCCTGAACCTGCATGGATGAAGACCTTCTCTCCGGCTTCGATTTCCGCCTTATCTTTAAGCATCTGCCAGGCTGTCATACTTGTCAGCGGCACCGCAGCCGCCTCTTCAAAAGACACATTCTCAGGCTTACTCACAAGAAGTTTATCTTCCATTACGATGTATTCCGCAAATCCACCCGGCTTTTTAAGTTCTGCTTTGCCGACTACTTCATCTCCGACTTTGAATTTTTCAACAAGTCCGCCCACTTCTTTTACAGTCCCTGAAATATCCCATCCAAAAATAATGGGGAATGATAAAGGTATCACTTTCTTGAAATCCCCGGCACGTACTTTCACATCCATCCGGTTCACAGCTACTGCATGAACCTCCACAAGCACTTCATTTCCTGTCACCCCCGGCGTCTCCAGCTCGGCTGCCTTGAACTCTTCTACACCGCCATATGCTTCTGTTATGATCGTCTTCAATTAAATTCTCCTCTCATGGTAATGTCGTAAAATATATTTTTGCTTTATCCTTTTAATATTCATCTTCATTTTCAAGTATACCCATCCATACAACGCTTCACAAAGATGATGATCATGTTGCCAGGGAAAGGCTGGTCCAAACCTTAAGGGATGAAGACGGTATGCGGGATTTTATTTTCAAGGCGATTTATAATATTGTCATAACAAACGATTGCAAGTTCGGACAGAAGGGCAGGGAAATACAGAAAATATGGAGACAAACCATCTTTTTTATAAAATACATAAAGGTACAATCACGGCCCGGGATTATATCAATTGGTCCCACACATTATTAAGTGAAGGTACTTCATCGCCTTCATTGAAAATCATTTCATCATTTTCGCCTTTGGACAACCTCTTTGAAATAGAGTCTTATTTTAAACGATCATCAGAGGAGCTGGGAACAAAGCAGCCGTCGTTTGAAACATGTGCGAGAGCACATATTGATTTCCTGGCGTCACAAATCATTGAAGTGGATGATTATAGACAGATCTATCACCTGACTGATAGGATTTTCAAAGTTGCTGTTGCCGAACTGAACTCGCCGGATGATCTGCTGCACTGGCTCCATCTCTATGAATTGATGGACAGAGTGGACTATCATTACGATAAAGAAGTCGTGTCAGAGATTAAGCATGAAGCCCGGTCAACGTCTGATCTGGGACATCTATCGAGATCGAGGCATAAGAAAAATGACAGTAACTTTTAAATTAGGGGAAGTTATTTTTTCACCGCTGCATCTCAATATGGAGTTGATAGTATTGATTAAAAAAGAAATCCAGATAGAAGTGCTGCTGTATGGAGACCCATTTGGTTTTGCCTGTGAAATGCTCGATGTTGAAAATATGAGGAGCAACAGTTATTCCGAAGTTTTCACTGTTAATTTTGAAGAAGTGTATGAGTATATTCAGTTACACGGGCTTCCACAAACTGAATCTTCGAGCAGGCATCCCATGACTGAAGGCTTTCATTATTATAAAGAAAACGGCAGATGGCACACTTTCTTTAAAGAAAGAGGTTGCATCTTCGATGAGAAAAGCTTTGACGAAGATGAATCCGGAAAAAGGTACATCGTCCGGACACTCCTCAAGCTGAGAGGTACCGATCTATTCTAAATCGACTGTAATTATCACGGCATGAAAAAAGCTGCAGACCTTTGAATTCAAAGGTCTGCAGCTTTTTATACTATTCCCACTCTATACTTCGCCAATACAATATGGTGCAACATCGTTGATATGACAGACTTTTATAAAATATCAACAACTATAAAAACATTCAATTTGATATGAAGTGTGCCACGACTGTGCCACAGATTTTAATAAATCATGAAGCTGAGATGAGAAATCATTTCGGCTTTTTTATTCTTAAATAGGAAGTAATGTTCTATGAAATATAACATTCTTATATACAATTTGCCACGATGGAAATGACTCGTTCAATATCATCTTTCTGTTACGCATCTTGATGAAATATTTAATTTTACTAAATAACCTTGCTAAGGAGGTGCTAGATTATGACCACTTTTTATTCTCGCTCCCCTCCCCCTTCTAATTTGTTGTAAACATCTCCATCGTAATAAAAATCAAATTTAGAAATGAGGTCAAATTAATGGAACTAAAATATGTGATTCCGAACATGGCACAGACATTTGGCAATTTAGAATACGCCGGAGAAGGCAAAGTGGAACAACGCCGCGTCAATGGCCGAATGACAACACTCTCCCGTCGCTATAATCTATATTCGGATGTCCAACGGGCGGATGATGTGGAAGTCATCCTCCCCCAGGAAGCCGGAGAAAAATTCTTTGAACATGAAGATCAGGTGAAACTGGTCAATGCACGCATCACCGCAGAAGGCTATAAAATTGGAGAACGGGGCTTCACAAAATATATTCTACATGCTGACGACATGGTCAAAGCATAAGAGGAGGAAATCATATGAGACTCGCACAAGGGATTGTCATCAATAAGGAAGATACATTCGGTCTATTGAAGTTTTCGGCGTTGCGTCGGGAAGTCTTTCTACAAAATGAAGATGGGACGGTATCATCCGAAGTCAAAGAACGCACCTATGATTTAAAATCGAAAGCCCAAGGCCGCATGATTCAAGTCAGTATTCCGGCATCGGTCCCGTTAAAAACATTCGATTATAACGCAGAAGTGACGATCATCAATCCAGTGGCGGATACGGTCGCCAATGCAACGTTTCGCGGCGCCGACGTCGATTGGTATATCAAGGCCGATGACATTGTATTAAAAGAGGCCCAAAAACCACCGCAGAAGCCGAAGAAAGATGAACTGGACAATGAAAAATAGGCATTGCTTATGACAAAAACACCACTGGCGATCAAAGAAATCCCGAAAGATGACGCCATTAATTTTATCCGTCACTATCACTACGCTAAAATCATCCCGAAGCTATGTAAATATTTCTTAGGAATTTTTTCAGAAGAAAAGCTGTTGGGGGTTGTTGAACTGAGTTGGGGCACACAGCCCTTACAGACGATTCGTAAACTCTTTCCAGATGAAAACCTTCAAACCAAAGATTATTTGGAAATTGGCAAAATGTGCTTTTTGCCCGAGATGAACCACAATCAATATTTTGGCAGTCGCGCACTTTCCACGCTGATTCAGTGGTTAAGAAAGCATACCGACTGCCTATTTTTATATACACTCGCCGATGGCATCGAAGGTAAATGCGGCTACGTGTACCAGGCATCGAACTTCTATTATTGTGGGCATTTTAAAACCAGTGTCTATCGGGACGCACAGACATACGAGAAAATTCATCCACGAAGTGCCCGATTGTTATTAGAAAAAAATGCGCGTTTTGATAATGTGGAGAAAAAGCATTGGCTCACGCAGGATTTTTGTGAATATAGAGGCATTGAGAAAATCAACAGCCGCATGTTTCGCTATATTTATCCGCTGACGACCGATGCCAACGCCTGTTAGCTCCTTATCCCTACCAACAAAGGGACTATCCGAAACAGAGAGATTTGTTGTTTGAAAAGCGGATTGCCCACCGGAAATATGAACAGATATCCCAACCGACGTTTGATAAACACGTTGCTTTCTATAATACGCAAAAGGTGCATTAAATTGAATTTTTGAAAGGAGGGCTTATGAAACTCTTTCATTATAAAGGCAGACGTATTAAACCCAGCGATCAGTATTTGGTTTACCGCTTTGTGACGGGTGCATTAGTGGGCATATGGCTGCTTGCCTTTTTACCGTTTCACCTCCCTTTTCTATGGTCGAGCACTTGGACACTTGATGCATTTCAAGCCCACTTCATCCGGCCACATGGCCTCGTGACGCTATGCATCAGTCTGTTCATCACAGCGGCCTGTGCGTTTTTGTATTACCGATATCACCATCGGCATTTCAAACAGATCATCCATCGCCAGAAACTGGCTAAAATGATACTCGAAAATGGGTGGTATGAAACCAAAAAAGTGACATCAGACAGTTTCTTCAAGGATGCTCCCAGTGGAAAAACCAAAGAGACAATCAGTACGTTTCCAAAAGTGTATTACCGGCTTAAAAATGGGCACCTCCATATTCAAGTGGAAATTACATTGGGTAAATACCAGGACCCCTTATTGAATTTGGAAAAGAAACTGGAAAGCGGCTTGTATTGTGAACTCGTATCCAAAGAGCTCCATGATGCGTATGTCGAATATGTGATGGTCCATGATATGCGGGCGAACCGGATTTCGATTGATGCGGTGACGGCGCAAAATGGCCGTTTGAAATTGATGAAATCCCTCTATTGGGAATATGATCAGTTGCCGCACATGCTCATTGTGGGTGGCACCGGCGGCGGAAAGACGTATTTCATCCTGACTTTGATTGAAGCCCTATCCAAAACGGATGCAAAGTTATATGTGCTCGATCCGAAGAATGCGGATTTGGCGGATTTATCGACGGTGATGCCTGATGTCTACCATACAAAAGCCGACATGATCACATGTATTGACCAATTTTATGCAGATATGATGACGCGGAATGAGAATATGAAAGACATGCCGAACTACAAAACCGGGGAAAATTATGCATATTTCGGCTTACCGCCGAATACGTTGGATACGGAGGCCTCCATTGAACAAGGCACTCAATATCTGGCGACACTCCTAAAAGATGCTGAATTGAAAGGTGTGGATGATGAAACTGTCCTTCAAGCCTATAATTACGGCGGTGGCTTCATTGATTATGTCGCTGAACGCGGCAGTACCTATTCATTTGAGCTGGCCGAAGCATTCGCAGAAGCACAGTCAGACGGGGAAACAGTCTCTTACAACAACCCTGTCGCCGTGGCAGAAAATGGCGGGTGGCGTTATGGCTACGGCAACATGTTTTATGTCGATCATGTGCTTCAACATTTAAATCATACAGATGATGACAGTAATGAAAGTATAGAACGTATAACAGATGGTGAGTTTCCCACACCCGATCCGTCCGATTACAGTGGCATCCATCCTGAAGGCGAATGTACGTACTATGTCGATAATCGCAGGCGAGAGATTGGTGCGCCTTTAGAAAATTCACGATTAGGCGATGCCGGTAGTTGGACACCAAAAGCCAAAGCGTCGGGGATGTCGACCGGCAGTGAACCCAGAGCCGGCGCCGTCATGGTCTATGGTTATTGTCAATTGAATGTCAGTTGCCGGTATGGGCATGTGGCATTTGTTGAGACGGTGAATGATGACGGCTCCGTCGTCGTCTCCGAAATGAACTGGGAAGCGCATAACGTCATCAATTACCGGACGGTCTCCGCTTCAGATGCCAGTCAACTCGAATATATTTATTAACCTTTAAGTCGTCCCAATTAATGAATTAAAGAAAGGATGAGACAGGATGAAATTACCTTTTAGACAAAAAGAAAAAACGAGACAACCGACCGAAGAGAAAAGAATGAAAGTGAAGACAGTGGGTACCCGGAAAAAATCAGTACTGATTTTATGGGTGCTCTTAATCAGCAGTCTCGCATTTGGGATTTATAAGAACTTTACGGCGGTTGACCAACATACGGTGCATGAAAAGGAAGTCATAGAAACAGAGATGATCGATACGAATGCGATTGAGAGTTTTACCCATAATTTTGTGGCAGTGTATCACTCGTGGGAAAATGAAACGGCAGCATTGGAAGCCCGCACTGTCGAACTCAGTGAGTATATGACCGATGATTTACAGGCATTAAATGCCGATGTGCTTGGAGAGGACACACTCACAAGCGCGGATGTCATAGATGTGAGCATTTGGTCGGTGGCCGAAGAAACGGAAAATACGTATGCCGTAATCTATTCTGTGCACCAAGAGATTACAGAAGATGATGACGACATATCCACCCGATCGACCTATCGCATTGTACTGCATCAAGATGAAACAGGTAATCTGGTCATCACCCAAAATCCAACCCCGTGGAATGACATACAAAAATCAGATTATGAACCAGAAACCGTGGAAAATAATAACTCTGTCGATTCCGAGACGGAAGAAGAAATCATCGCTTTCTTAGAAACTTTCTTTACCGCTTATCCGACGGCCACAGAGCAAGAACTCAGCTATTATGTCAAAGATGATGTCCTGCCACCGATTAATGAAAACTATTCGTTTTCTGAACTGATTGACCCGGTCTTCCAAGCACACGATGGGCAGATCAAAACATGGGTCACAGTGAAGTATTTGGATGAAACTACAAAAGCCAATCTATTTTCCCAATATGAACTGATACTAGAAAAAGATATGAACTGGATGATTGTTGAATAAAAATATTATCATTGTGAGTATAAAAAGAATAACATCAAATTTAATTTTATAATTTGACTATCAATAATAAATTAAAAAATGACCCCGGTTCAATACCCCGAGGTCATCTACTCACAGCTTAACGTTTTTAAATGTCTAAATTATGAGTTACAGTTCACAGTGGCTCACAATCTGCTTTTTTACTAGTTCAACTTTAGTGTCATTGCATTCAGTGCAACAACCACTGTGCTGATCGACATCAGTATGGCACCGACAGCGGGTGAAAGGATGAGCCCTGCTCCAGCGAGCACACCTGCTGCAAGCGGGACTGCGACTATGTTGTACCCTGCTCCGAGCCACAGATTCTGTACTGTTTTACTCATCGTCTTCTCTGCCAGTGATAAGAAATTCATGATATCCGACGGGTCACTCTTGACCAGTATGACGTCTCCGGATTCGACTGCAACATCCGTACCGGCACCGATCGCCACGCCAATATCTGCACGTACAAGGCTCGGTGCATCGTTGATGCCATCTCCGACCATCATCACTTTCTTACCCTGTTTCTGATATGACTGAATCATTGCCTCTTTATCTTCAGGCATCATCTGCGCATGGACATCAGTGATGCCGAGTTCTGCTGCGACGGCTTCTGCCACCTGTCTGTTGTCCCCAGTCAGCATGACCGGTTCAATCCCCCGGTCGAGCAGGTCTCTGACCATGCCTTTCGAACTTGCCTTGATCTGGTCACCCTGTGCGACGATACCGCTGTTTACACCATCTATGACAAGGAAGCTGACCGAGTTCCCCTGGCCGGCAAGGGATTCGAACTGGTCTTTGTCATAATCCATATCATTATCTTCGAAGTATGAGACACTTGTGATTTTCATATCCTTGCCATCGATGGTGCCTTCCAGCCCGATACCCGGTATGTTGTTGACATTTTCCGCCTGCGGGATGTTCACATCTTCTTCTGCTGCTTTGTCCAATATCCCCACTGCAAGCGGGTGACTCGAACTTTTTTCTATTGCCGCCATGAAACCGAGCACCTCTTCATCGGAATATGCATCATTGAAACTTTCAAAATGGTTCACTGCAAAGTTGCCTTCTGTCAGCGTACCTGTCTTATCCATCATGACTACATCCAAACGCCTGGCCGTTTCCAGGGACTCACGGTTTTTCACGATTAAGCCGTTTGTCGCCCCGATTGAGGTCGAACGTGCCGTCACCAGTGGAATGGCAAGTCCGAGCGCATGCGGACATGCGATGACCAATACCGTCACCAGTCTTTCAAGTGCAAAGTCGACATTGTTCGAAATCATCATCCATACTACAAATGCAATGAAACCAACACTGAGCGCAAAGTAGAATAAATACCCTGCAATCCTGTCGGCCATCAGTTCTGCGCGTGACTTATCACTTTGGGCCTGACTCACCAGTCCCATCACCTTTGACATATAACCGGTTTCTCCGGTCCCTGTCACTTTCACCGTGATCGTACCGGAACCATTCACCGATCCGCCGATGACGGGATCATCGATTGTTTTTTCAACATTCCTTGATTCTCCCGTGACCAGAGATTCATCCACCGAAGTGCGTCCGGATATGATGGTGCCATCCGTAGGGATATTGTCCCCTGCGCCCACCTGAACGACGTCACCTTCGTTCACATCAGAGAGTTTGACTTCTTTCGTGTTGCCGTCCTCATCTACTATGACAGCAGTATCAGGAAGCAGTTCGGCCATTTTCTTCAAGGCATTTCCTGCTTGGCCTACAGCATTCATCTCAATCCAATGTCCAAACAGCATGATGAGGATCAATGTCGCGAGTTCCAAAAAGAAATCCATCGTGTGCGCATCCGGGGCAACGAAATTATTCATGATGAATGCATACAGACTGTAGAAGTATGCAACGGAAATCCCCATTGAGATCAGCGTCATCATGCCCGGTTTACGAGCTTTCAACTCTTCTTTGGCTCCGCTTAGGAAAGGCTGACCGCCGTAGAAGTAAAGAATGGTTGCAAGCACCAGAACCACCCACTCAGAGCCTGGGAACGTAAACTGGAACGGAAGTTCTAGACCCATCATCGGGGCGAGAAAGATGATCGGTATACCAAAAATCAGTGAAATAAAAAACTTTTTCTTGAAATCTCCGTGGTGGTGGTGGCCGTCGTGGCCATCATAGTCTCCGTGGCCATGGTGGCCATGCTCGGCGTGGTCACCGTGCTTCGCGTTACCGTTATGGTCGTCATGATGATTATGATCGTCATGGTGATGCCCATGATGTTTATGATCATGTTCTGACATTTTTATCCCTCTTTTCTTTTTATTAAGGAGAAGCATAGTGAAATTATCTCCTTCACTTCAATACCCTCACGGGGTATTTAAAACTTAAAGTTACCATTTATATACAATCACTTTCTCAATGATGATGCGATTGACATTTGCACTGCCCGGGTGTACAACTGCACGGCACTTCCTTCACTGCGTCTTTTTTCTTCATCTCTATCGTTCTTTCAAGTTGCTCAATATCATCAAAGCTCAAAACTGACTTTTCAATCAAGCCTACGATCGTATTTCCCGCGTCCTTATCACAAATATTATCGAAAGTCTCATCCAGAGTGTAACTGATGAATTCATTCTCTTTAATACTGGCTGAGTACAAAAACTTCTTTCCATCTTTTTCTGTCTCAAGCATTCCTTTTTTAACAAGCCGTCCGATAAAAGTTTTAATCGTTGCGGTGCCCCAATCCTTCTTCTGCTGCAGTACTTCTATGATTTCTCTGCTGGCCATCTTATCCTGCGCCCAGACAGCACGCATCACTTCCCATTCGGACTCGGTAATCTTTAAATTCTGCTGTGGCATATTCACCTCTCCAATCGTTTACATTTGTATTGTTCTTAATTAAAGTTTACATTTGTAATCAATAAATGTCAAGGCCTCCTTGCTTTTTTATGAATCAAAATCGGAGATTTAGGTATTAGGTTTTACAGTATATGGTCATAGTATTAAAGTTTTGTGCAGTTTCTATGGAGTTCATCATAATCGGTTTAAGTACAAGATAAACGGGAATTCGCTTCATGTAAGAGTTTTTAAAATTCATAGGAGGGATTTTTACATGGCTCACGAAAAACATCAACAACTGATTCAAACGTTACATGAATGTATGGCCGCGTGTAACCATTGCTACGATGCCTGCTTGAAGGAAGAAGACGTAAAAATGATGGCAGAGTGCATCCGCCTGGACCGTGAATGTGCAGATATGTGTGCATTTCTGGAACAATCGCTGACGAGGAATTCACCATTTTCTGCTGACTTGGCCGCAGTGTGTGCCAAAATATGCGAAGCATGTGGTAATGAATGTCAGAAACATGATCATCATGACCATTGTAAAGAATGTGCCGAGGCATGCTTCAAGTGTGCAGAAGCTTGTAAAGAAGTCGCATAATCAAGTTTACCCAGTAAAAAGTGGCATACTGAAAATACATCAGGATGCCACTTTTTTATTTTCTTATCCATTTATAGCCGACGCCCCAGACGGTGTGAAAATGTTCATCAATGGGAAAACCGCTTTCCCTTATTTTCTCACGCATATTTCTTACGTGCGAATCTACAGTCCGACCTTCAGTTTCAGAATCCATACCCCATATCAAATCAATTAGTTGATTTCTGGTGAACACTCTATCCGGATTTTTCATAAACAATCCAACGAGTGCAAATTCTTTTGGTGTCAACTTGATATATCGACCCTTATAAGAAAGTTCAAATCGATCTTCATTCCATGATAAACCGCCTATGTCAAACTGACTGCCGGTCTGGGTCCGCCTTAACAAGGCTTCAATCCGTGCAATCAGTTCAGCTTCATCAAAAGGTTTTGTAACATAGTCATCTGCGCCAAGTTTGAGTCCTTTGACGGTATCCTCTTTCTGTTCGCGTGCAGTCACCATGATGATCGGCACATCTGAATATTGCCGGATTTCCCTGCAGGCCTGCCAACCATCCATTTCAGGCATCATGATATCGAGCAATACTATATCAAAACTTTCTTCTTTGAGATATTTAAGCCCCTCTTTTGCACCTAATGCTTTTCTGCAATCATACTGGTAAGGTTCCAAATACAAAGCCAAGAGTTCCAACATTCTTTCTTCATCATCGATTAATAGGACTTTATTCATTTGCATCTCCTTTAGGTAAAGATATGATAAAAACAGTCCCCTCCCCCTGTGTAGTCTCCACTGTGATGTCACCACCGTGCAGTTCCACAATTTCTTTGGCGATGGCGAGGCCAAGACCGGAGCCGCCGCTAGATCGTGATCTGGATTTCTCTGCCCGATACAGCCGTTCGAATATGTACGGTACGTCTTCTTCAGGGATGCCTTCTCCTGTATCGGAAATGGTTATTACAGTTTCATCTTTATCTTGACTTCCTGTCATAACGATACTGTTTCCTTCATTAGTATATTTCATCGCGTTATCTAATATGTTCAGCAACACCTGTCTGATTCTGCCGGGGTCGACATATGCAACCAGATCGTCTGGATAATCGACAGTGAATCTTATGCCTCTTTTATTAATAGCGGGTTGAATGTTTGCCACCACAGTTCGAATCAAATCGCCAAGCATTATTTTTTCTTTTTTGATGGCAAATTCATTATAATCTATTTTAGCCAATTCAAATAGATTTTGAATCAGTCCGGCTAAATGTGTTGTTTCTTCCTGAATTATTTTTATGTATTGTTTCCTGCTCTCTGTAGTTGTGTCTTGTCGGTTGATGATATCCATATACCCTTTCATATAAGTTAAGGGGGTGCGGAGTTCATGTGAAATACTTCCTAAAAATTCGTTTCTTTCATTTTTTAAACGTTCCAGATCTTTTGACAGCCTTGAAATTGAAGTTGCCAGTTCACCGAGTTCATCCTTCCGATGGGTATACAGCTCCACTTCATGATGCCCTCTGCTTAATTGTTCCGTCGCTTTTTTCATTTTCAGTAACGGTCGTGTGATGACTCTTGAAAGTATGAACACAGTAAAGATTGTTAAGAAAACAGTGAGCAGACCGACGAATAAAAATTGTTGGCTGAGTTGATCGATGATTCTTTTAATATTATTGCTGTCAGCAAACATGAATACATGCCCTACATGGTTTTCATTTATGGTGACCGGACTGTCTGTAGATACATAGGGTTCATTAGACCAGTCTGATTCAAGGATGGCCCCTCCCTCCGGAATACCATCATGATCAGTATGTTGAACAACTGCTTCCAGTTCTGGTTCAATCGGATTCGAACTTGTGATCACCTCTCCGACATCATCTGTTACCACGACTTTAAATTCAGATTCGGATTCCATAATGGCGACATGCTCTATAGTGGAAGAAGTATAGTTTTCTTCCAGTACGTCGCTGTGGGCGTTCCCCCGTGCCAGTAGGTCTCTCATCACTTCTTCAACACGATCGTCGACCAGGTTAGTGTATAAGATATAAAACAGTATAATCTCCACTGTCAATATAACCAGGAAAAACAAAAGCCCTATTTTCAAAGATAATTTGTTTAACATAACAACCCTCTTTTTTATGATATATCGATAAACTATGAATTTTGAAAACAAGTCTCTTTAAATGTTTTATTAAAGCGTTCAATCATGGATGTTTGAGTACTATTAAATTTTTTCACTCATTTGACCTCTCCTTCCTCCAAAATTTTCTCCCATCGCTCTGATTGGCCATCTTTAGACAAGTAAGCATCACCATCTACAGTATATATTGCTAGTCCTTCTGTGTCCTGCGGGTTTTTCGTAATATATAAAATCCCATCATCCTCCATTTTAGGTATAGTAATAGCAATCTCATCCTCATTTCTGACATTTCTCTTAAGCAGATTCCCATTCTCCCCATATGTTGCATAATATAAATCATCCTCAAAGAAATATACAGCTGTGCCTGAATGGCCGGCATCCGTTAATACTTTAAAGTCATTTCCACCATTCTTTGACAAATAGATCCCTTCGGAAGTGGCAGCTGCAATAAAATTAGAGTCCGCTGGATGCATTGCAAATGATAACACGCCTCCTTCTAACCCTTCAGCATCTACTTCCTCCCAAGTTTCTCCTTCATTCAGACTTCTATAAAACCCTTTCTCCAGTTCTGAGTTTCTTTCAGGATTCATGAGAAAAATATCGTGGCTGTTATACCCTACTGCCATGGCATGGAAATCTGTTTCCCCCTCGAATTTAATATGCTCAAGAGTCCGTCCCCCATCGAAACTGCGTTGAATACCAAATGGGTCGAGTATATCAGAATCTCCTCCTGGATGGCCAGAAGTGTAGAAACCTTCGTCCACGGCATTGAATCCCATATAGTCATTATAATTTCTAGTCGTTTCATACCATTCACTATCGCGATATATTTTCAGGCCACCATGGGTCGCGAAGTATAATCCATCAGTTTGACCTGCATATCCCATTCCATGAATATGCTCTATTTTGTCATTAAAAACAACTTCAAAGTCTCCCTCTGAATTACTGGTACACCCTGACAAAAAAATTGCCGATATTATTATATTGACGAATAGTCTTTTTGACCTCATTGTTATTTCCCCCTGAACTTATCACAAAATTAATGCTGTAGTACCCTCATACATTCTATTATTATTATGTGGATTTTTTGTGCAGATGTGAGCAGAGATGTGATATATCAAACCTTTTTAAAATTGTCCAAAATTCAAGGTACTGCAAATGCAAAGAGCTCTGCTTTTTTAAATACATATAATTTTCATGAAACCTGCACTTAAACTGCACAATATAAGTGTATGGTTTTAGTATCTCAAAAATTGGAGGCTAGGTAGATGAAACAATTTCAAAAAATCTCTTTATCAGGTGCAATGATTTCCGCATTAGTTTTGGGGCTTAGTACAGGAGCAGCAAACGCAGGTGGTTCTGATACTACTGCCCATGAAGACGGAAGTTATTACTACTATGAAGTGAACGAAGCTGGAGATAAGACGAAGTACATCGATGGTTTGACCAAAAAAGAATTGGAAGATAAACTTGGTTTCCCTTATAACGGAGAGAGCAGCCATTACTACTATGAAGTGAATACATCCGGAGAAAAAACGAACTATATCAATGGATTGACCAAGGCAGAACTGGAAAAAATGTTACATCACTCCGACATGCAATCTGAACCACATTTTGAAGGAGACGTGAGTCACATGGAACACATGGAAGGAATGGAACACATGGAACACTCAGCTGAAGAAATGTCAAGTTCCGGCGAAGTCCCAGAAGACCTAGAACTGGCAAAAAATCCAACATATGAAGTTGGTAGCCAGGCAATCATAGAGGGGGCCCACATGCAGGGCATGGACGGTGCTGAAGCAACAATTTCAGGCGCATTTGATACTACAGTCTATACTGTCTCGTATATTCCAACAAACGGTGGAGAACTTGTTGAAGATCATAAATGGGTGATCCATGAAGAATTGGAAAATCCGGGAGATGCCCCATTGGAACCAGGAGATGAAGCAGTGATGAATGCGACGCATATGGAAGGCATGGAAGGTGCCACTGCAACAATTGATTCATCAGAAGAAACAACTGTCTATATGGTGGATTTCGTGACCACAGATACTGAAGAACAAGTTCAGAATCATAAATGGGTGACTGAAAGCGAACTTGCACCTGTAGAATAATTTATCACAACAAATAGCATGAACGATATTAAAAACCCCAGGTTCACAGATGATACAAAAATCTGTGACCCTGGGGTTTTATTTCGTCAATCCGTTGTTTTTCAGTCTTCTTGCAGGTATCCATCATTACCATACATATAAGTTTGAATCATCTTATTTTCAGTAATAATTATTCAGTGTCGGCAAAATGCTCGGTCAGACGGACGAGATTAGATACAAATCCATATTCACTATCATACCAGGAGACGGTCTTTACAAGTTGACTGTCGCCATTATTTACAATGTCTGTGAGTGTTGCATCAAAAATACCACCGGCTGACGTTCCGATGACGTCTGAAGATACAATTGGTTTGTCAGAGTATTCAAATGATGGATTGGATGCTTTTTTCATCGCTTCATTCACTTCTTCAACTGTCACTTCTTTTTTCAAATTGGTATAGAACTCAACCAATGCACCACCTGCAAGCGGCACTCTTATGGCTGAACCATCAACAATCCCTTCAAGTGCAGGGATGACCTTCCCCACAGCTTTTGCTGCTCCGGTGGAAGTTGGAATTGCATTCATCGCTCCAGCTCTGCCACGCCTTAAATCTTTGCTGGGACCATCATGCAATGATTGCGAAGGTGTATAGGCTTTCACTGTCGTCATATAGCCATTCACAATTTCAAAGTTGTCATTTAAGACTTTAGCAACCGGAGCTAAATCATTGGTTGTACAAGAAGCAGAAGATATGATTTTATCATCTTCAATGTTATCCTCATTGACCCCATGTACAATCATCTTTGTTTTTTCATCCGCCGGTGCAGTTATGAGGACTTTAGCAGCACCCGCTTCCAAGTGTGCTTTTGCCTTATCCTCAGTTGTATACAAACCGGTTGCTTCCAGTACGATATCTATCTCCAATTCCTTCCACGGAAGATCTTTTGCGTCGGCTTCCTGGCAGACCCTCATTTCACTTTCTCCGACGACCAAAATATTATCGCGTACTTCCACATTACGCTTCAACCGGCCGTATGTCGTATCGAACTCCAGCAGATATGCCAGGTTTTCAATATCAGCAACGTCATTTACAGCCACCAGTTCCAGTTCTGAATCTGTATCGAGCAATCTCCTTAACACTGTTCTTCCTACACGTCCAAATCCATTAATTGCTACTTTTGCAGTCATATGATTTCCTCCAATAAATAAGTCGATTTGATTATTCTACAGTTAAAAGACCTTTAAAGTTACAAGCGATTTGAATTTTTCTGAAATATCACATATAAATAATTATATCTTATATTTATCCAGAAACCATCCAGATGATTTGAAATGAAAAAGCAGCAGGTCCACATTTTTCAGTTGATCTGCCACTTTTTGATTTTTAATTAAGTTGTAAATCCGTCAAACAGGTATTATCGCCCTCGAAAGTGGAAAAGTCATGTTCGAGAGTATTACCTTCATAATTGACTTCCATTGTGTAATTCTTATCCCTCGGCAGCCAGAAATCCAAAAAGCCGTTTTCCAGCGTCGTCATTGTTTCGTCGATGTGAACTTCACCCTCCTCATCGGTGATTTTCACTTTCATTTCCTCATTTGCAAGTTCGCCCTGGCATCCTGTCAGACTATGTACTTCACACGGATGCGTATATGTCATGTAAGGTGCCGCTGATACAAAGAACTCATCTTCAGGAAGCTCGTAAGTATCTTGATCCCCACCGTCTTCTACTAAAAGATTTTCATCATCAATAGAAGCAGATTCCACTATATTGCTGGCACTCAATTCTGCAACGAACTCTTTGACATCTATTTCACTTGAAGTTGATTCATTTGAAGCTGAATCATTACCGCAACCAGCTACAATTAAAGTTACACTCAGAAAAGCAAATACCAAATATTTTTTCATTTAAAACTCCTCCTTATATTTTATTATATCGATTCGAATGGGATACTTTACACGAAAATATAACAAATATTTGAAATTTTGATCTTGAAAAGGTAACACCATTGCTTTTCACTTTCTTTTTCCCTTAGTAATTTAGCAGTCCGTTTTCCAGCCTAACTTCATACTTGTTTTTTCCAATATCTTTATGCATAGCTAGAAGCCTTGGAAATCTCCGAAGAATGGCTGGAGCCAAATAATAATTTGTGTCAGACCGTCGAAGTACAGCAGCACGCCCATCAAAATCATGATGACACCACCAACTTTCATAATTACGTTTGAATATTTCAACATCCAACGTGTACGGGATACAAAGAAACTCAAAATGAAGAATGGTATTGCGAACCCAAGACAGTAAACAATCATTAAAGCTAGAGCATTATTTGGTGCTGTTGCACTCATAGCAAAGATAGCACCGATAATTGGCCCATTACAAGGTGTCCATCCAGCACCGAATGCCGTCCCGATAAAAATAGAACCTAAAAATCCAGATGGTCTGTTCTTAAACTGTATCTTTCTGTCTTTCATCAGGAAATTGAAATTAATCACACCTGTAATGATGAGTCCAAATACCACTATCAGTATGGAGCCGAGCTGCCTGATCAAATTCGAATGCTCGACAAGGAACCCACCGAGAAACACTGTACCAAAACCAAGTGCAATATATACCAGGCTGAATCCAATAAGGAAAAATAGTGTATGTAATATCGCCCTTACATTAAATTTTTGATTTTCCACTTCATTATAGCTCATACCTGTAATGTATGAGACAAAAGCAGGAAAGACCGGCAACACACAGGGCGAGACAAAACTTAAGAACCCGGCTCCGAATGCAAGGAGAAACGTTACTTCACTTCCCATGCAAATACCTCCTTTGCGTAATTTATCTTAACAGAAATGGTAAGTACAGTCTCATGCCGTTAACTTATACTTAAAAAGTTTTTATTACAATTTGCATAATAATATAAAAATATATCGGTGGTTTCACTTTTCTCAGTTATTCTGAGGGTTTTCCCCTAACATCTTTATATTTAAATCTCATTTTCATCTTCCTGATCATACGGATCAACATGGACATGGACGTTTCTCACTATATCATGTTCGTTGATCAGCTTTTGTTTTACATTCCTCGTGATTCTGTGACTTTCTTCCACAGTGGTGTTTGGTTCTACCGAGATATTCATTTCCACTACCACATAGGAGCCATGAGAACGTGCACGCAGGTCGTCAACTTGGATCACTTTGTCCACAGACGTGGCTGTCTTCTTCATACCAGTCGTCTCTTCTTCATTCAAAACCACTTCCAAAGTTATACTCACTGCTTCTTTGGCCAGCTTGAAACCCATATACATTATGAAGATTGCGATACCTGCACCTGCAATGGGGTCAAAAAGACTTAAATATGGTATACCGTAATGGGAACCGACTAATGCGAGACCGACACCGACCAGTGCAACAGCTGACGATATTGCATCCGAACGATGATGCCATGCATCTGCAATAAGTGCAGGACTGTTCAATTTGGTGCCTGCCCGGAACTTATATTGGAAAAGCAGCTCTTTGACGATCAACCCCAGTATAATAATATAGAGCACCATCATTGAAGTGACTTCACTCGTCGTACCCGTCCAGATTGATTCAATGGAGGTATACCCAATTTCAAAGCCGATTATAATTAAAATAATAGCCACAATCAGTGTTACAACATTCTCTGATTTTCCGTGACCGTATGGATGCTCTTTGTCCGGTGGTTTCTGAGCAGCTCTGAGACCGATCATTACAGCAATCGAACTTACTTGATCCGAGAGAGAATGTATAGCGTCTGCAATGAGCGCACGACTGTTGCCTGCAATTCCGCCAATAAATTTAATGATGGTCATAATGATATTAACCACCATGCTGATTATTGTAATCTTCTGAGCCTTTTTGTATCTGTTAGTCATTTATAGAGACCTCCTTATGAAAATAATTCATAGAATTTATAAACTTCCGGTACACTGCCATAATTGTGGAGATGATGTATAATTTCATTAATAATATTTTTTTAATAAACGGGATATATCATCAACAATCAGAATCTTTTGTCATATCAACCCTCTTCTTTAATTATGCATATGAATGAAGTCCTGCAACGATCAGATTGATTGCAATAAGGTTAAAGAGTATCAGTACGAAGCCGATTACTGCCAGCCATGCAGATTTCTCCCCTTCATATCCTCTGTTCAGTCTCAAATGTAAGAAAATAGTATAAAACATAAATGTGATGAAGGCCCAGGTCTCCTTGGGGTCCCAGCCCCAGAATCTGCTCCAGGCAATCTGTGCCCAGATGGCCGCAAAAAAGATACCACCGAGTGCGAATAATGGGAAACCGATTATGACCGAACGGTAGCCGATTTCATCCATCAAGTTCAAGTCCGCTTTGTTTGCAAGCGGCTTAACCAATGCAGTCAGTCGTTTTCTTAAGATCAGAAGGAGTATGCCGTATACGATCAGACCAAGGATGACTGACCAGATTACTGTGTTCAATGATTGGGAATTGATTACAGGCGGCAAATTGATGCCGGTATGGAAATGATCCGCAGGTTCATATTGATTATCTCCGATATGTTCGACCGGTACTGCGTCTGCGTAGTTGATGAGACTTGGCAGATGGTACTCTGCAATCATCGTTTCCCCGCGCTGACTGGTATACATGAACTCATCACTGTAACCGACTGCACCTTTCATGACCAGCGTCGTTCCGATATAAACCAGAACGATCACTATACCCACCATGATCATCTCCAGAGTACGTGCCCGCCACGACTTCTCATTTTGTGGTATCGCTTTGAGCAGATAGATCAATCCTGCAACCGCACTCATGGAAAGGATACCATAGGATATTGATACAGTAATCACATGAATTGCAAGCCAGTTACTCTGCAATGATGGAATCAAAGGATTGACAGCGGTAGAAAACAAACTGCCGTAAGCGATCAAAAGCAATGAAACGGGAATCGCAAACAACCCCAGGACTTTCGTTTTATAATAATGATATGTAATCAAATAACCTAAAATAATCATGATTGAAAACGTTGCGATGAATTCATACATGTTGGATACCGGTGCTTGTTCAGTTGCAACCCATCTCAATATAAAATAGCCAATTTGCATAAGGAATGCTATGACAGTCATTAAAATGGCCAGTTTCTCAGATTTCTTCTTCTCTGTTTTCACACTGAGTGCAAGTGGCACCAATGCAATCAATAGAATGAAAAATGCGCCCGTAATCAGACCGTTACTTATCGATAAAAGTGTTGATTCCATAATTAATTCTCCTCATCAGTATTTACGCTGTCATTTTCATCTTTGCCGTCTCTGTCAAAAATGTGATTATAACCGTTTTCTTCCAACACTGGATTGATCTCTTTTTTCAAACCAAAATAGTTTTTATTTGTATGGGCACTGATATTGAACCCATTTTCATCATTGATCCATATACGTCTATGGTTGATGTATGAGCCGATAAAGAGACCGATAAGAAAGATGACGAAACCTGTCGCTATAAGTGGCAGGGTCAAGTCTTTTTTCAATGTTAGAACGGTGGCCCAGTGATTTTCATTTTCAACGAACTTGACACTGTATTCATTGTCCGGGGTGATGTCGGTTGAGCTCATGATTTGCAGCAGACTAAGTTCACTGGAAGTATCATCTGTCACCTCAAATATAAACGCTGGATTTACCGGCGTGGGTGTCTCAGAAATCAATGCGCCGTTTTCATCTATTTCCAGGAAGTCCGGTGCATAAGCGCGTACCTCCACAGCCAGCCCCTCACCTACCTCATAAGTGCTTTCGAGATTATCCAGAGCGACAGTGAATCGATCGCCGACAGTTTCTCCGTTACTGTCTTCCAGCTGGAAAGTCATGGACTTCATCTGGGTGTTATCGTAACTCGACTGATACAGTTCAAACTGCTCAAACCGGTATGGATGGTTGACTTGGAGGCTGTAATCCTCGACCACTTCAAGGTCGGGGGACGCTCCGACGACATCTAAATTCTGATTCTCATAGAACGTGATGTCCGTCTGGTAATTACTGACGATGGTTTCATTGGTGTTCTGGACGGTCTCATCAAATACTGTACCTTCCTCTTCATAAATATCCACTATGAAGTCATTGTTCTCCACATAATACTGGCCTTCAGTCTCAGGAACCTGAACCGTATCACCTTCGGTGATATAGATGAGCTCATCCACATACATCCCGGGGAAAAACCGTAACATGCTGCCGGCCAGAAGGAGAATCAGTCCTGTGTGGTTTATGTATGGGCCCCATCTTGAAAGCCTGCCTTTCTCAAGAAGATGATGTTTATTGTCTGATTTGACTTTATAACCTTTTTTCTTCAGTCCTTCTATGACCCCATCAGTATTCTTCGTGTTTGCCTGCTGCAAGTTTAAGCGCTGCCTCTTGTAGAAAGTCGGATGCTTTTTGGCACGCTGGTTCTTTAAAGATTTATACAACGGCACACCTCTGTCAATACTTGCTGCAATCAACGACAGTGCCAGCATGCCGATCAGCACGATGAACCACCAGGAAGAGTAAAGATTATGGAAGCCAAGCTCATAATACAGCCTGCCCAATGTGCCGTAGTTCTCCGTATAATATTGCAGCGGATCCGCACCGACGGGTATAAAATACTCTTGCGGGAAGATCGTTCCGATGGAGGAAGCAATTGCGATGATAAGAATGATTGCCACCCCGACTTTTATGGAAGTGAAGAAAATCCAGATCTTATCAAAAATACTCTTTGATTTTGTCTTTGATCGGATGGCACTGCCGTCATAACGCATGAGGTCTTTTATTTTCTTTTTATCATAATCACTGTTGATCATCTTTCCGCAAGACTGGCACAGCTGGGTGCCCGGCGGATTAACATGACCACAGGACCCGCATTTTATCTCTTTTAATTCCACAACACTTCACCCTATTCCGAAGTTGCAAGTTCCACAAAACGATAAATATCATCTATGGAAAGCTGATATTCCTGTTTATCAACGACCACTCCATTTTTATCGATGGCAATCGTCGTCGGCAACGGTCCGATCTGATACGCTTTAGTCACATCCCGGTTACGGTCGAGCGCAATTGGATATGATAGTTCATCATCAAGACTCGCTAGAAATTGATTGATCTGCTGCTCGCCTTCAGATACGTTCACAGCGATCAGCTCATAGTCGTCATGCCCTTCATTATAAACTTCATTCATATCCGGCATTTCCTCGCGGCAGGGTTCACACCATGTACCCCAGAAGTTCAGGATGACACCTTTATCTTCATTGATGTCCGACAGTTGTACAGTCCCCCCGTCGAGTGTTTCGAGCTGGAAATCGACTGCTTCATCACCGACTTGTATTGCCTGTATATCCGAAGTTAAATTGAACCATAAAGTCACACCAACCAAAATGACAATACTTGATATGATAGTGATCCTGAGTATATTTCTTGTTTGCTTTTTCATATATTTCACCTACTTCACATTTTCCTATATATCATTCATAGTTAAATAGATCTTCACTATCCCTGATTTCCCTTAACAACTTCTATGTCTACTTTAGAAAAACCTCCTAAATTAAATATTGTGTAATTCTGATATTGATATGGCAAAAATTGTTCAGACCATAACATTAGATGATTATATAGTATATTTCTGCAGAAATTATCCAGATGCTCGGAAGTGAAGAAATAGTAGCCTACTTTAAAAACAGTTGATCTAATCCTTCATTGAAATTTAGTTAAGTTTTAGGTCTTTCAAACAGGTATTACTTCTTTCGAAAATGGAGAAATATTCTCAAGAGTTTTCCTTAGGGATTAACTTCCTCTTTAGTCATATTAAATACTTATTTTATGCATAATTTCTCGAAAATTTTAATCTAGCATGATACATGGCAAGTTTCTTGCAAAAGTCTAAAGAAGGAGTTGTGTAATATGAGGAGAAATAAATTTTTAATCAGCATGTTTTTTCTAGCAGTAGTTGCTTTATTATCAGCTTGTACAAACAATGCTGGAGAAGCATCTGCAGAAAACGAAGGAATGAATATGGAAGGACACGATGAAAGTTCCATGGATGAAAGTATGGACGATCATTCCATGGAAGAGGAAATGGAGGACGAGTCTATGGATGGGCATATGGATCATGATAATGTGGTAAGTCTGAATGATTCGACAGGAGAGAATGAACTGGGCATCCCACCTTTACTACAAAGTGAAAGTGACGCAGAAACCGAGTATACAATACGCGCTCAAAAAGGGGAAACAGAAATATTTGACGGTGTTCAAACGAAAACATATGGCTATAATAGTTCATTTCTTGGCCCAATGCTCCAATTTGAAAAAGGAGAGACAGTGACTATAAACTTAATCAATGAACTTGATGAAAATACCACTTTTCACTGGCATGGACTGGAAGTGGCGGGAAGTGAAGATGGCGGACCACACGAAGTATTGGAACCGGGCGATGAAGATACCATTCAATTTGAGGTAACACAGGAAGCTGCAACTTTATGGTTCCACCCCCACCCGGAGGGAGACACCTCTGAACAAGTATACAATGGTCTTGCCGGCTTAATATACATCGAAGATCAAAATTCAAAAAATCTTGAATTACCAAGTGATTATGGAAAAAATGATATTCCACTTGTTTTCCAGGACAAAATATTTGATGATGAAAAACAATTGAACTATGAAGCAGCGGCAAATGAAGACGGCACAGTTGGCGATACATCGTTAATTAACGGCACGTTGAACCCAAAATTGACTGTAGATAAAGAAAAAGTAAGGCTTCGACTGTTAAATGGCTCGAATGCAAGAAACTATACCTTTAAATTGAATACGGAAGATGATTTTGTACAAGTTGCAACGGACGGTGGCTTCTTGAATGAACCGGTCTCAATGAATGAGTTAACGCTCACACCTTCAGAAAGGGCTGAAGTAATTATTGATTTTTCAAAAATGGACAGTGATGAAAATATAGCTTTGATAAATGAAGATGGTGCTACGCTCCTGCCTTTTGAAATTACAGATCAAACAGGTAAAAATACAGAGATACCTGATGAAATGAATGACTTTTCAGTCACAGAAGAAGAAAAGAGCTTGCCGGTGACAAAAGAAATCGAACTGTTCGGAATGATGGACATGGTGACGATAAATGGTAAAAAGTTTGACCCTGAAAGAATTGACTTCACTCAGGAACAAGGTGTTACGGAAGTATGGGAAATCTATAATAAACCTGATATGATGGGCGGGATGATTCATCCATTCCATATCCACGGGGCTCAATTTAAAATCCTTTCAAGAAACGGAGAGACACCACCCAAGAATGAAAGAGGTTGGAAAGACAGTTTTTCCATCGCCCCGGATGAGACTGTAAAAATCGCCATTCAATTTAAAAATAAAGGCGTATATATGTTCCACTGTCACATCCTTGAACATGAAGACAATGGGATGATGGGACAGGTCAAGGTAGAGTAAAATCGAATATTTCAAATAAATGAATAAAGATCATAAAAAATTCAGGAAGTGACTTCCTGAATTTTTTATAGCTCATATGGAGTTATAAAAATGAAATTGGATTCGACTGCATAGTGGCAATATGTTCCAAACGTTCTACGCCTATTCAAACTAAAACCTCCCAAGTTCAAAGATCATCTCTTTCCTGTGTGAACTTGGGAGGTGCTACTTTATATAGTAATGTCTTTTCTATTTTTTATTTTACCTGGTGTAAGATGGCTCCAACTCTTTTGGATTAGTGACAACATGAGCAACTGTTGCCCGCCTTTTCAGATTCATCCATAACCTTGTAACCTGTATCTTCAATAGTACTTTTAATTTCTTCTAATTTAACATCATTGTCATTATATGACACATCAACTTTTCCATCTGAAAGCAGCACTTTTACTGATTCAACTCCACTAATCTTGCTGACGTTCCCTTCAACTTTATTAGCACATCCACCACATGACATTCCTTGGACATTTAATGTTTTTTGTTGCATATACATTCCTCCTTTTAATTTTCTATTAATGTAACACACTTTGTGCCTTACCGCGGTAAAGTATTCAAATGTTAGAATAATGATTATTTTGCTGAACTTACAGAGCCACCCCCTTACAATCATTTAAGATTCATTTCATGGCAGAGAATCTGTTGAAATATGAGTACATGGTTCTCTTATATAATTCAAGTTAAAATTTATCTATCACTCCACTTTATCCTTCATTGAGCAACAGACGGGCCAACAGAAGGACCAACAGACGAATCATCAGACGAATCAACAGACGGTTTAAATCGTTTTAAACGCAGTGCATTGAGTAACACGGATATCGAGCTGAAACTCATCGCTGCTGCTGCAAACATCGGGCTCATCAGTGGCCCGCCGAATAGGAACAGAAGACCCATTGCAACTGGTATACCCGCTGTATTATAAGCAAATGCCCAGAACAAGTTTTGTCTGATATTTCTGATGGTGGACTTGCTTAGTTCTACTGCAGTCGGAACTTCCATTAAATCACTTCTCATGAGAACAATGTCAGCAGATTCCATAGCTACATCCGTACCGGAGCCAATGGCAATGCCCACATCTGCCTGAGCAAGAGCTGGTGCATCATTGATTCCATCTCCCACCATGGCTACTTTTTTACCTTCATCCTGAAGTTTTTCCACTTCACTTGCTTTATCTTCCGGCAACACTTCACTCATGACCCGGTCAATCCCGACTTGCTTGGCAATTGCTTCCGCAGTCCGCTTGTTATCACCAGTTATCATTGCCACTTCTATGCCCATCTCATGCAGTTTTTGAATCGCTTTTAAGCTGCTTTCTTTTACCGTATCTGCAACTGCAATAATCCCGGCAATTTCACTATTGATTGCTATATACATGGGTGTTTTCCCTTGATTCGCTAATTCATCTGAAGTGCTTGCCAGTGCTCCTAAAGCAATGTTTTGATCATCCATCAATTTCCTATTACCCAGTAACATATTTTTATCGTCAACCATCACTTCAATGCCGTGACCTGTTATTGCATTGAAATTTTTGGTTTTTTGTAAAGCTAAACCTTTATCTTCGGCACCATTGACTATTGCTTCACCAAGAGGATGTTCCGAACCTTTTTCAGCGGATGCAGCCAACATCAATAATTCATTCTCTGAAATCCCCTTAGCAGTAATAATATCAGTGACTTTAGGTTCCCCTTCTGTAATTGTTCCTGTTTTATCAAAAACTATCGTTTGAAGTTTATGCGTGGTTTCAAGGGCAACACCGCTTTTAATTAATATACCATTTTCAGCGCCCTTACCTGTTCCAATCATAATGGAGGTCGGAGTCGCTAAACCAAGTGCACATGGACATGCGATAACCAACGTGGTGATGAAAACAGTTAAAGCAAAGAGTACTGACTGTCCACTTATAAACCATGCCAACCCTGCAAGGATGGCAAGTCCAATGACAATTGGCACAAAGTATCCAGAAATAATATCAACCAGCTTTGAAATAGGTGCTTTTGAACCTTGTGCATCTTCTACCAGCTTTATAATTTGAGACAATGCAGTGTCTTTTCCGACCTTAGTCGCTTCATACTGAATTGATCCATTTTTATTGATACTCGCTCCAATGATATTATCTCCACTGGTTTTTTCTACTGGAATACTTTCACCTGTCAACATGGATTCATCCACTGCAGTCATACCTTCAGTAACAACACCGTCAACAGGCATTTTTTCTCCTGGTTTAACAATGATTGTGTCACCAACCACCACTTCATCAATTGATATTTCTATTTCCTGTCCATTTCTTACTACAATCGCACTCTTAGGTGCGAGTCCCATTAGCTTCTTGATCGCATCTGAAGTCTTTCCTTTAGTTAAAGTTTCCAAATACTTACCTAATGTAATCAAAGTTAAAATTACTGCTGCCGTTTCAAAATATAAATCATTTGCAAAACTCACATCACCGGAAAAGATCATAATTGCTGCAAAGATACCGTACACGAATGCTGCACCAGTACCGACAGCAATTAAAGAATCCATATTTGGATGTCCGCGAAATAATGTTTTAATACCTGATGAATAAATGCTTCTAGCCATATAGACTACAGGTAAAGTTAGTATGAGTTGTATCATCACAAACCCTACTGGATTGATTGCCGGGTCAATAATTTCAGGTAATGGTGCGCCTATCAGATGGCCCATCGCAATGTATAATAGAGGTGCAGTAAATATCGCGGATATCAAAAATCTTTGCCAAAGACCTTTTATAGCTTGCTGTTTTTTATTACGATCTTCATCAACAGATTCTGATGAAGATATATCTTCATGGGCTTCATAACCTGCATTTGATACTGCATCCAGAATATCTGAAACTGAAGCCACGGATGGATCATACTCAATATTCATTTTTTCTGTAGCTAAGTTAACGTGGGTATCCAACACGCCATCAAGTTTTCCTGTGGCCTTTTCAATGGTTTGAACACATGATGCACATGTCATCCCCTCTATCTTAAATGATTTTTGTTCTGTATCTGTTAAAGCCTTATACCCGGCCTTTCCAACTGCATCTTGGATTTCCTGTACAGAGAGTGCATTTTCGTCGAAACTGATATTCAGTTTTTCAGTAGCCATATTCACGTTTGATTCTTTAACACCTGGCAACTTCTTGGTCGCTTTTTCGACTGTTTGTACGCATGATGCACAGGACATACCTTCTATATTAAATGATTTTGTTACCATTTATTATCAACTCCTTTTCTAATTGATTGATTCAGCTTCATAACCAATCTTCTTTATAGATTCCCTTAAACTATCTACTTGCCCGGACGGTTTCATCAAATTTAACTCTGGCTATTCCTTTTTTCAAATTGACTCTTGCATTTTCCACATCTTGCAAGCTTAGCAATGTCTCTTCAATTTTATTCACGTAGTGAGCACAGTTCATTCCCGTAATCTTTAAAGTCCCTATTCCATAATTCTCATTCCTTTCTAAATATTTAAAATTAATTTTTCTATTGTCTTACCAGCATCCCCGTTAAAAATATTAGAGAAACTTTCATCCAAACTACTTTTCATAAATTCATTTTTCTTTATATTAGAGAAATAAGTATACTTTACTCTTCTTTTTCTGTACAAAGCATTCCTTTTTTAACAAGGCTTCCGATAAACGTTTTGATTGTTGCCGGTTTCCATTTTTTCTTCTGCTGTTAAACTTCTACAATATCATTGCTTATAACATTGCTCTGCACTCAAACAACACGCATTACTTCCCATTCGAAATCGGTAATCTTAGAATCTATTTCAGAATGCATAATCTTCCTATCTACTTTGTTTACATTTGTAATCTATTTATATACATTTAGTTTACAACCGTAATCATAATTTGTCAAGATTTTTTCTATAATTCCTTCTCCTATCAATTGCTTACATTATTAACGATAATATAGCGGTAGTAACCGGAATCGAACACGGCGATCAAGGCTTCGCAGACCTTTGCCTTAGTTCTTGGCTACACAGCCATGAATTTAAACTAAATATTTAAGTGGATATAAGCAAAATGGATTAGTTGATTCATTTCAAATGGTTTCAAATGGAATCAACTAATCCATTCATTTTTATTTATATGAATAGGACTGTGTTAGTCATTTCTTATACTATGGATTAGATTAGAATAAGCCTTCTGTTATGACATAAATTAAGAAACAATCGAAGAGTTTATTTTTATATACAATGTTTTAAAATTTAAAATATAGGGAAATCTATTTAATAAGTAAATAATTGTAAATTAATAGAGCTTGAAGCCCAGTGGGAGAGAGTAATCAAGCTAATGTTTTTAGAGGTGATAAAATTAATTCATTTAAATAAATTCAGGTAAATAATAAAGGATGAAAATAAAATGAAAAAATTATAAGTGAGGGGGGACTAATAGCCCTCTGATACATAATTATTGCTACATAGCGTCAAAATTATTCTGTTAATTCTTTATAAGATTAAAGCTGATTCTATTGTTACTTTAAGTACTTTGAATATAGCAATAATATTAAACGATATTGATTCAACCTTATATTTTTCACTCATGATATTAAGGGTCGGAAATAAATTCAGCTGTTTATTCTTCAGCTGGGTTTATTTTTTTCTGAAAAAAATCTTTAAAATCTTTGGCAATTTTGAAGTTTCTCCCGTTGAAGGATATGAAAGGAGAAATCATCGCCCACCTTTGCAGTATTGCGAAGGGAGATGACACGCATGATAGAATCCGATCGTACCGAATGGCAAATACGCTGTGCGTTTAATGCGTTCTGTAAACGGGTGTTAAAGAGTGCCACCATTGATATCTACAATGAGCGGCGCCATCAACAGTCTAAAGAGATGACGTTTTCTGATTTAACACCTCAAGAAGCTCATCAGCTGTACTCCGTCGATCACTATAGTGAAGACAATACAGAAAAGTTTCAACTTGCAGACAAGAGAATTACGACACATTTGCTTGCAGAAGCGATGCATACATTGCCAGAAGAAAAGCGCAATACAGTCCTCTTATACTATTTCCTACAACTATCTGATCAGGAAATTAGTGAACAGCTTAAGGTGCCACGTAGCACTGTACAATATCGACGGGCGAGCGCTTTAGACTCAGATACATTACGTTTATTACAAGAATGGCAGGCTGTCCAGGAGAACCAATGTAAGACGCATTTCATTTTATCGTATAACGGCATGCCCACTCAAAAACATACCATATCCTATGCGATCACTCGCTTTGCCAAGGCTGCAAATATCCATCGCATCAAAATTCATGGACTCAGACATTCCCATGCTTCTTTGTTAATTAGTATGGGGGAAAATCCTTTGGTGATTAAAGACAGACTGGGACATGAAGATATACAAACGACTTTAGGTACTTACGGCCACCTCTATCCAAACAGTAATTTTCAAGTTGCCGATAGATTAAGCAGTCTTGTTCAACTAAAAACAAGTGAGCATACCCAAATCGAACATTACAGCAGCAACCAATTTGTAAACACGACTTTTCAAAGTGTGCCATAACTGTGCCACAGAAAATATAAAAGCCCTAAAAACCCAGTGTTACCAAGGCTTTTAGGGCACCTAATACTATTCCCACTCGATCGTCGCTGGTGGTTTGTTCGTTATATCATATACGACTCTGTTGACGTGGTTGGATTCATTCACGATCCGTTTCGAAATCCTGTTCAGCACTTCCCAGTCGATCCTCGCGAATTCGCTGGTCATGCCGTCGACGCTGGTCACGGCCCGGATGCCGATCGTGTAGTCATACGTCCGGTAGTCGCCCATGACGCCGACGGAGCGGATGTCCGGGAGTACGGTGAAGTACTGCCAGATTTCACGCTCGAGGCCCGCTTTCCTGATTTCATCCCGCAGGATCCAGTCGGTTTCCCTTACGATTTCAAGTTTTTCCTCGGTGATTTCACCCAGTATCCTGATGCCGAGCCCAGGTCCCGGGAACGGCTGTCTCCATACGAGGTGTTCTGCGATGCCGAGTTCGATGCCGAGCAGACGCACTTCGTCCTTGAATAAAGTGTTCAGCGGCTCGATGAGTTCGAACTCCATATCTTCAGGGAGACCGCCGACGTTATGGTGGGATTTGATCGTCGTCGCCGTTTCGGTGCCGGACTCGATGATATCCGTGTACAGCGTACCTTGTGCAAGGAAGTCGACTTCTGTCAGCTTCGCCGCTTCATCGTTGAATACGTAAATGAATTCATTGCCGATGATCTTGCGTTTCTGCTCAGGATCGGAAACGCCCTTCAGCTTTTCCATGAAACGGTCTTTGGCATCGATTTTGATGATGTTCATATTGAAGCCTTCACCGAACTGCTCCATCACCATCTCGCCCTCGCCTTTACGCAGAAGGCCGTGGTCAACGAAGATGCACGTCAGCTGATCGCCGATCGCTTTGTGCAGGAGCACTGCAGTGACGGATGAGTCCACGCCGCCGCTCATCGCACACAGGACTTTCCGGTCACCGACCTGTTCGCGGATCTTCTCGACTTCAATGTCGATGAAGTTCTCCATCGTCCATTCGCCTGTACATCCTGAGATGTTCCTGATGAAGTTCTTCAGGAATGTATCACCGTTCAGGGAATGTTTGGATTCCGGGTGGAACTGTACACCGTACAGCGGTTTCTCATCGTGTCCAATTGCTGCATACTCGCAGTTTTCGGTATGCGCGATTTTACGGAAGCCTTCCGGTATCCGGGTCACTTTATCGCTGTGGCTCATCAGCATGATTTCATGCGTGTTCAGCCCTTTGAAGATTTCTTCTGCCGGGTCCAGGGTGAGGTCCGTTGCACCGAACTCCCTGCCCGGGGAAGATACGACTTCCCCGCCGAGGGTGTCGACCATCAGCTGCATGCCGTAGCAGATGCCGAGGACCGGGACGCCGAGGTTGAAGACCTCCGGATCCACTTTGTAGGCATCGTCGTTGTAGACGCTCTTCGGCCCGCCGGAAAGGATGATGCCTTTCGGATTGAGTTCTTTGATTTCTTCTATTAAAATGCTCGGATTGTGCAGTTCGCTGTATACGCCAAGGTCACGGATCCTCCGCGTGATCAGCTGGTTGAACTGGCTTCCAAAATCTATTACTAAAATAAGTTCCTGTTCTTTTGCCATATCCATTTATAAAAAACTCCTGTCTAGGTAGTGTAGTTCGGTGCTTCTTTAGTGATCTGGATGTTGTGCGGATGACTTTCCACTAAACTTGCACCCGTGATTCTTACAAACTGGGAGTTTTCACGTAATGCTTCAAGATCTGCACTTCCTGTATAACCCATGCCGGACTTCAGTCCGCCCATCAGCTGGTAGATTGTATCCTCGACCGGCCCCTTGTACTCGGTGCGGCCTTCGATGCCTTCCGGAACGTACTTTTTGGACTCCTTGTCCTCCTGGAAGTAACGGTCTTTCGAGCCCTGGTCCATTGCGCCCATCGACCCCATGCCGCGGTACGTCTTGTAGCGGCGGCCCTGGAACATTTCAACTTCGCCCGGGGATTCGGTCGTGCCTGCAAGCAGGCTGCCGAGCATGATTGCATGTCCGCCTGCAGCGAGTGCTTTCGTGATGTCACCGGATAATTTGATCCCGCCGTCCGCAATGATCGCCTTGCCGCGTCTTCTTGCTTCAGTCGCCGCGTCGTAAACTGCAGTAATCTGCGGCACACCGACGCCTGTGACGACGCGTGTTGTACAGATCGAGCCCGGTCCGATGCCGACTTTCACGACATCCACCCCTGCATCGAACAATGCTGCAGTGCCTTCTGCAGTGGCAACGTTGCCTGCAATCAGGGTGATGTCCTGATGTTTGTCCCTGATGTCCTTTATCGCATCCAGCACACCCTGGGAGTGGCCGTGCGCAGTGTCGATGACAAGTGCATCCGCACCCGCTTTGACAAGTTCTTCAGCGCGTTTCTCGGTCTCTTTGGCCACACCGATCGCAGCTGCGACAAGCAGACGCCCCTGCTCATCTTTTGCGGAATTCGGGAATTCGATCACTTTCTCGATATCTTTGATTGTAATCAGCCCCTGCAGTACACCATTGTCATCCACAAGCGGCAGTTTTTCTATGCGGTGCTCCTGCAGAATGCGACTTGCTTCCTCAAGCGTCGTACCCACTTTGCCGGTCACCAGATTATCTTTCGTCATCACTTCATCAATCGTCATCGAATAGTCTTCAATAAAGCGCAGGTCACGGTTCGTGATGATGCCGATGAGCTTCTTCTCTTCAGGGTTGTTCACGATCGGCACACCGGAAATCCGGTATTTGCCCATCAGATGCTCCGCCGCAAAAACCTGCTCCTCCCTGGTCAGGAAGAATGGGTTTTTTATTACACCATTTTCAGAACGCTTGACCTTCTCCACTTCCTCCGCCTGTGCTTCGATCGACATGTTCTTGTGAATCACGCCGAGTCCGCCCTGCCTCGCAACCGCAATAGCCATAGCCGACTCTGTGACAGTGTCCATGCCTGCACTCAGTACAGGAATGTTCAACTTGATTTGCGGTGACAGTTGTACGGATAGATCAACATCTTTCGGCAGCACTTCTGAATGCGCAGGGAGCAGCAATACATCATCAAACGTCAAACCTTCTTTTTCAAACTTTCTTTCCCACATATTATTTGCCTCCAAAATTTGATGATAACCTCCAATAAATGAATATGACGAAGAACAATTAAAGTATTCGATTAATTGTTATCTCATAGTAGGTTTTTTTAAGGAAAACCCTAGAAACTCACAATCCATATTATTGTGATTATATGAAATAAATAATTACTTATGATAACAAAAATCATGATGGTATACAACTTTATTGTACATGATTATAGTACAAATATCTCCCTTGTGAAATGAGTAAAATTCGAGGGGCGGGGGTAGATACATAATAATACATTAATGACCGGAGGCATCGATATGAATTATTATGAGTTTTTTCCAAACAGAGATGAGTTACTTGAGGAAATTGAACTGTTGAAAGCAGAGGGTTATTACGAATCGGATTTCCATGTGCTCGCCGTCGAAGAGGCGGACCCGGATGAAATGCAGTGGATCAAATATACGGATATCAATTTCCATCCTTATTTTTCCGAGGGCGAAGGGTTGAAATCGATATTCTCTGCCAATGAACCGGCAAAGAACTTCATGCAGAGGATTGAGCTGAGTGATGCGACATCGGTGGAGTACCTGGAGAGGATCCAGGGCGGGGAATTTTTCCTCTATTATACGGATGAAGATAAGTATGCCAGGGAAAAAGATGCCGGCCGCACACCGGACGCCGGTGCCGAGTCACCATAATGAAAAACGCCCGCATCATTTATGATGCGGGCGCCTGTTGTTTTCGGGCTTCTGAACTCCCGAACTTTCATCCTGCACTGAAAAGAGTTCAATCAGCTGCTGCTTCGTTATGTAAGTCGGGATGCCAACTTTCGGCATGCCGAAGTCCTTGAATTTAAGCAGCATTTTACGGTACGTTTCAATATCTATATCCGGGTTTTCAATGACCCGCGGCAGCTTCTGCTGCTCATGCTTCTTCAGGAATCTATAGTAGCTCAAATATTTATGTTCCCCTTCGATATCGCTCCTGAATCCTGCAAAATCTATAATATACTTCTTCCGTAAACACTGCTGATCGGAATGGCTTAAAAATTCGAATGAAGTTTCGACGCAGTGATACATCCTTAAAATGATCTCGACTTCTTCACTCACCTTTTTGGAAATCCCCTCGTCCATATGATGAATATGCTCAAAAATCTCATCATATTTACCTTCGATGCCGTTGATCACGATGTCGATGTAATATTCATAATTCCTGTAATTCTCGCTGCCTTCATTATACCGGTCGCGCCGTTCCATCAATAATAGATATACGAGCAGGCGTTCTTCCTTGCGACTGAGCGGCTTATCTTCCATCCTCATCTAAAATTCACGGTCCGGCAGGTTATAGTGTGCTTTTTTAAATCCCATTTGCATCAATTTTGCGGTGAATCCATTCGAGAAAAGCTTGTCTTCTTTGTTCATGATTAGTGAACCCCCTTTATTAATATAAATAATAAATGAGAGTTGCATGCATTGGAATAGTATGTCTCTAATTATTCACAGCTGGATAATTTTCTAATTTCTCCCACATATCCAAACAACTGTGCTGCTCAAAAATGATATGTGTCCGGCATCTCAACCTGGTGTACTCCTCTTCTTCATTCAGACCGGCCAGGGCTTTAAACCATAAATCATAGATATCACACATCATATATGATGAGAAATTCCTGCTCAATATGTTGATTGCTTTCTTACATTTCAAAATCACCTGATGGTGTTGCCCTTCATTGCTGTTGCAGACGATGAGATGATAGAGGATTTTTATTTCCAGCCTGAAATCGGTGAGGTTAAGTTCCCTGTAAATTTTATATGCCCCCGTGTAATATTTCAATGGCGGCTCTTCAAGGAAGTGCTTTATGTCTCCCATCGTCATATAGAGCTCAGGGAGATGATTTCTGAATTTGAATTTTTCAGCTATGTAGATTGCATGCCTCAGCTGCTTCTCGGATTCCCCGTAGTCTTTTTTATGTAAAGCCACCAGACCATGATGCCATTTCATATACATTATGGATTTTTCGCCGGGCGCCTTAATCCCATGATGATGCCTTAAAATGGCTTCCATGCCATCATAATCATCGTGATGCCTTGTTTTATCAAGCCCCTTCAGGAACGTCTCCCCTTTGACCGTTCCTTCGTCTGCCGCCAGATCCATGAATGACAAACCCAATCTTTCCAAAATCTGATTCACCTTCCTCATTGAAAGGCTCATATCGTTGTTTTCCAGCCTGGAGAGGCTGGATTGTGAACATATCCCCAGGCTCAACTTCTTCTGGGAAATCCCCTGCCTTATGCGTTCACGCCTGATCTTATCCCCTATTGTCTTCAATACACTGCCCCCTTATTATAATAATTCAAATATATATTGCCGGACTGTTTTGTCAACAACTATTTTCATTCCTGTTTAAGATTTTCATGAAAGGGTATCTTTTCTATAGATCAATTTAAGTTTGGAATCACTTATTGAGAAAATATAATTATGCCTGGAGGGGTACTGAATGAGCAAGATTGAAAAGTTCAAAAGTGAACAGGAACTCGTTGGAAGAATCGAACAACTGCGTGCCGAAGGGGTACGCGATGATGAAATCACGGTATTCTCGAAAGACTCTTTGGAAAATACATCTTTAAACTATACTGATGTCAATTTCAAAGATGCAGAAGGTTCTGCATGGGATAAATTCGCTGCATTCTTCACGTCAGAAGAACCCGAAGAGCGTGTAATGAAAGATTTGAATTTAAGTGAATCGGAGCAGCAGGAATACATTAACGCCATGCAGGCCGGAGATATACTGCTGTATGTTGATGAGGCGACACCGCCTGCATCAGAAATGGGCACAGCTGCCGGAGCCGGTACACACGAGACGACGGAATCAAGCGTCGCTTCAACCAGCAAAGGTGACCGGGTGCCGGACCCTGCGGATGGCGATGCCGTCGCTCAGAATGAAGGGACGTTAAGTGACCGTGCCGGCCTGAAAGAGAATGAAGCTCTGAAACCTTCGCCAAACACTGCCGAGGGCAACCGGCCGGATTCACCGAACACCACTGACAACGACATGCAGGGCAAGGGCTATGAAGGCACTATGCGTGCAGAAGATGATGTTACGGGCACCGGAACTGCAGGCAGAACTGCAGGCAGAGGCGAGGAAGAAACGCTGGAACTTCATGAAGAGCGCCTGAATGTCGATAAAGAGAATGTCCAGACCGGTGAAGTGCATGTGGACAAACACGTTGAAACCGAGCGCCAGGAAGTCGATGTCCCTGTCGAGAGGGAAGAAGTGGAAATTGAACGCCGTCCGGTAGCCGGTGAAAGAAGGGAAGGCGGTTCATTCGATGACACGACCCGTGGCGATGAATCGATTGATGTCCCTGTCCATGAAGAGAAAGTGAATGTATCAAAAGACAACGTCGTCGATGAAGAAGTCGTCGTCAAGAAAAATAAAGTCACTGATACTGAGCATATCGAAGAGGATGTCCGCCGCGAAGAAGTGGATATCCGTGAAGAAGATTCCACACTCGGCCGTGACACTGATAGAGACAGAGATAAATTCTAATCGTTCAAAAATGATTCCCATCTCCCTGAATTCTTTCAGGGAGATTTTTTGTATCCGCCGGCGGGAGCTTCATCGTTTTATCCGCACGGTGAAAGGGTATCGTGGAAGTACACGATGTTTCCGATTATCTAATAATTTTAATCATAAGTGGAGGGATTTTGATGAGCAAGATTGAACAATTTAAAAGCGAACAGGAACTCATTGGAAGAATCGAGCAGCTGCGTGCGGACGGTGTCAATGACGATGACATCACTGTCTTTTCAAAAGAAAAACTGGAGGGTACATCCTTAAACTATACCAACGTCAACTTCAAAAGTGCAGATGGAACCGCATGGGATAAATTCGTTTCATTTTTCACTTCAGAAGCGCCTGAAGAACGGGCGATGGCGGATCTTGGCCTGAACGATGAAAATAAGCAGGAATATCTTACAGCCCTGCAGGCCGGCGATATTTTACTGTTCGTCAGTGAAGAGACACAGGGTGCTTCCACAGAGAACATGGAGGATGAAACAACTGAGAGAAACAACCAAAGCGATGATAACGCGGTCGGCGGCAAGGCCCACGATGCTGAATACACTTCGGAAGAAGATGATCCGGGTCTGCCGGGCACGAACAGGCGGGAGGCCGTTTCAAGTACAGATGCCGTTGGCGGATCCACTTTAAGTGCAGATGCGAAAGGACATGGCCATCTTGGACTCACGGGGGAAAATCAGTCTGTTGAAGAAGGGCTCGCGAGGGATATTGAACAGGATACAGATCAGCGCGATATCGATCCTTCGAATGTGAACGAGCGCGGTGATGTGCGTGATGAAGAAGTGAATGTGGATGAGCGCGGCATCAGTAATCAGCCTGGTACGAATTCGGACGGCAGTACACGTCAGGATAAAGATGTAAGCGGCTACGGGCATGATTCCGATGACTCCGGCAGGACAAAAAGACTGAAGCCGAACGAGACATATGTCGTCGGTGCCGGGGGTGATGGAGGCGATGCTGCACGCGCCTCCGGGTCAGACGCACGGATTACTGAAGTGGAAGCGGATCAGACGTACGGTGAGGGCTCAGAAGATAAACAGGATGAAGATTATGAAGGCACGATGCGCGCCGGAGGCGACGGAGACGATGCTGCACGCGCCACCGGGTCAGATGCACGGATCACTGAAGTGGAAGCAGATCAGACGTATGGTGAGGATTCAGAAGATAAACAGGATAAAGATTTTGAAGGCACGATGCGTGCTGGTGGCTATGAGGGTGAAGACCAGGACGACGAGGTTATCATCCGTGATGAAGATATTGAAAGGGATGCCCGTGTCGTCGATGAGGAGCCGTTCGAGGAGTATGTGACCAACGAGACGGCAGAGAGGGTCGATGTTTCCACATACGGTTATGATGACACGGTCAACCGCGACGATATCGAAACGTCCAGCGACGGCGGCAACGCTTTGACAGATGAAGACCTGACAAGGGATGACCGCGCAATAAGGAACAAATATAAGTCCCAGGAAGTCAGGGACAGTGAATTTACTGAACATGACCCGGACCGCCGCAATTTCAACACTGATTGAAACAAAAAAAGAATGTAAAATCGGAGTCGATTTTACATTCTTTTTCATTTTTATTTACCTGCAGCAAGTTCCTGTGCCACACCGACGATCCAGTCTTCCTGGCCGCCGACAGCACCCATTTCTGCGATGCGCGTCAATATGTCACGCGGGTCCACACCGTACTCCTTGCCTGCACGCTCGGCGAACAGGAGGAAACTCGAGTAGACGCCGGTATAACCGAGGGTCAGGGACAGACGGTCGATCTGCACCGGGCGCTCCATCATCGGTTTCATGAGGTTCTCAGCTGCATCCATCGTCTTATACAGATCCAGGTTATGGTCGATTCCCATCCGGTCGAGCACTGCCACAAGCTGCTCCGTCGCTGTATTGCCGGCGCCTGCACCCATTCCTGCCAGGCTTGAATCGATGCGGTTTGCACCTTCTTCGATCGCCACCACCGAGTTTGCCACAGCAAGGGAGAGGTTATTGTGTCCGTGGAATCCGACTTCCGTCTTCTGATCAAGGTTGTTCCTCAATAATGAAACCCGTTCTTTGACACCATCCATCGTCAATGCACCTGCAGAATCCACTGCATATACTGTGCCTGCTCCGTAAGATTCCATCTTCTTCGCTTCTTCAAGCAGGTTTTCAGGCGATGTACGGTGGGACATCATCAAAAATCCGACCGTATCCATGCCGAGCTCTGCCGCTTTTCCGATATGCTGCTCGGAGACGTCCGCTTCCGTACAATGCGTCGCAACACGTGCAACGCTCGCACCCCAATCATGCGCCTGTTCCAGGTGGTCGATCACACCGATGCCCGGCAGCAGAAGAACAGCCACTTTGGCGTTTTTCGCATTCTCGACCGTCGTCCTGATGATGGTTTCCTCACTCTCTTTTGAAAAACCATACTGGATGGAACTGCCGCCGAGTCCATCACCATGTGTCGCCTCGATGATATCTGCACCGGAATCGTCGATCACACGGGTCAGTTCAGCAATCTGTTCTTTTGAATACTGATGGCGGATGGCATGCATGCCGTCCCTTAAAGTCACGTCATTGATCAATATTTTACGGCTCATTATACTCTCTCCTTCTGAAGCATACTTTTCGCGATGACTTCGCCCGTTTTAACTGCAGCGGCAGTAATGATGTCGAGGTTGCCTGCATAGTTCGGCAGGAAGTCCCCGTTGCCTTCAACTTCAACGGAAACGGTCACGATATCATCCTTGACCACCGGCTGTGCCTTATAACGGTAGCCCGGTACGTAAGACTGTACGGTTTCAACCATATTGTCCAGTGATTTGAGGATGGCATCCTTCTGCTCTTCTGCGTTGCCCGCTGTCTTCAGATGAATCGTATTCCTCATCAGGATCGGCGGGTCGGCAGGGTTTAAAGTGATGATCGCCTTCGATTCCTTGGCGCCTCCGACTTCCCTTAGGGCATTCGCAGTCGTCACCGTGAACTCATCGATGTTCTGTCTTGTTCCCGGTCCTGCACTTCTGCTGGAAATGGATGCGACGATTTCTGCATAATCCACTTCAAGCACGTCCGATACCGCTTTCACAATTGGGATCGTCGCCTGGCCGCCGCATGTCACCATATTGACGTTATCAAGCTGAGGAATCTCCTCTTCCTTCAAGTTTACGGAAGGCACCAGGAACGGGCCGACTGCCGCCGGTGTCAGGTCGATCGCCTTCTTGCCGAGCTCCTTCAAAATTTTCGAGTTGTGCAGGTGCGCTTTTGCCGACGTCGCTTCATATACGATATCTGCAAGATCCGGATTCTCGACCAGTCCGTCGATGCCGTTCGATACTGCTTTGACACCGTGCTTCTCCGCCCTTTTCAACCCTTCAGATTCAGGATCGATGCCGATCAGCGCCGTCACTTCCAAATACTCGTTGTCCAGCAATTTCATCATCAAGTCACTGCCGATGTTGCCGGAACCTATGATTGCACATTTCACTTTTTCCATTTTCTCATCCCCCATAATTTATGGTTATTTTTTACGCATGAAGTGTCCGTTTCTTCCAATTCCGCTCTTTACCTTAATTTTCTGAAATGTTAACATTTATATTGTGAAGTGTAAGGCAACACAGCGCATTTGTCAATTCTCAAAATAAAATTCTTGCTTTTCGAGAATAAAAAACTGGCTGATGGAGGCACTTTCCTCATATATAGCACTTTTTCACTGCCGTTGAATAGTATGAATAATACTAATTTTTAAAGCGCTTTCGCAATACCCTCCGTTTGACACCCCCAAGTTTCAATAGTTTAATATGAACTAATTTACATAAAGGAGTGTCTAGAAATGGGAATGCAGATAGTGAGATACAAAAGTAACGGTGATATAAGATGGGGCGTGCTCTCCGGAGACCGTGTCCATCATATCGAAAACGATGCTTCGACGCTTGCCGGGTTTTTGAGTACCGGCCCCGATCAGGCCAAAGCTGCGCTTGAAGATGACCAGGGGGAAACATCCGCTCTGAATGAGGTCGAACTGTTGAGCCCTGTAACAAAGCCGTCCACGATAACATGCCAGGGTGCGAATTATTCGAGCCACCGCGAGGAATCCGGAATGACCGCCGAACGTCCCGAGTTCAATCTGATTTTCGGGAAGGCGGACAGTGCGCTGTGCAGCCATGACTCGGACGTCATCCGTCCGGAAGGCGTGAACTTCCTGGATTACGAAATCGAACTCGGCCTCGTCATCGGAAGCGAAATCGACAGCCCGGTCGATGTGACGAATGAAAATCTCCATCAGTATGTCGCAGGCCTTGTCATCATGAATGATATTTCCGCACGTGATGTCCAGCTGCCGGAAGGCCAGTGGCTCCGCGGGAAAAGCTACCGCACTTTCGCACCCACAGGCCCTTACCTCTATATCCTTGATGAAGATGAATACCCGAAAATCCATGACCTGGAACTGAACTTATGGGTCAACGATGAGCTTCGCCAGTCTGCCAATACAACTCAGCTGCTGTTCAAACCAGAAGAGACGTTGACCGAACTCTCCCGGGTGATGAATTTTGCGCCGGGTGATGTCCTGCTCACAGGGACACCCGGCGGCGTCGCTATGAATCTGACGAAGGAAGATATGGAAGCTGCAACGAAAATCACAGCGCCGTTGAGTGAGAAAGTGAAAGTCTTCAACGCGTCCCAGGCGGATAATGAGAATTACTTAAAAGATGGCGATGTCATCCGCGCCGCCATTAAAAGCCCGGATGGCTCCATCGATCTTGGTGAACAGATGAATACGGTCACTTCAGAAAAATAATGTACTCCGTCCAGCACCCGTATGGGTTCAGTGCTGGACGGATTTTTAATTTTCTGAACTTTTAGTACAAAATATGTCAAAATATTTGAAGTATTCGTAGGAAACGTATGTATATTTTATCCAAAGGCTGTTCTATACTTCGATATAAGCCATTAGGTGATAGCGCTTACAAATAGAAAGGGGATTTTTATGAGTAGCACAACTAGCACAACTAAACAAAAAACAGTCAGTCGTGAAGAACTGCTGAGAAGAGCTAAAGAAATCGGCGAACTCGCTGAAAAATATGCAATGCAGACAGATGAAGACCGGAGGCTCCCTGAAGAAGTCATCCAAAAACTGAAGGAATCCAACTTCCACCTGCTCCACCGTCCGAAGGCATACGGCGGACAGGACCTGGACTTCGAAACATTCGGAGACATCATCCGCACCGTCGCATACCACAGTGTTTCGGCGGCATGGGCGACATATTTCGTCATCATCCACGAAACATGGCCTTCATTCATACCTAAAGATGCGCGGGATGCAATGTTCAACAGCAACGAACTGATGGCGGACGTTTTCGCACCGGTCGGTAAAGTGGAAGATGCCGATGACGGCAAAGGCTACCTGGTCAGCGGCCAGTGGAACTTCTGCAGCGGTGTGTTATGGTCCGACTGGATTGCCCTCGGTGCTTTCCATAAGATGCGGGACGGCGACAAACCTGAACTCAGCCTCTTCATAGTCCGTAAAGAGGATATTGAAGTCGTGGACAACTGGGATACGATGGGCCTCCGCGGCACGGGAAGCAATGCAGTGAAGCTGGATCGCAACTATGTGGCGCCGGAATATGTATTTCCGCTCGGCAGAGTCGTCGAAGGTGCAACTGCACCGGACGGAAACTATGAAGAAGATTACCTGCTGTTCAACGTACCTTACATCGCCTACTTCCTTTCCGGGTTCTCACAGATCCTGGTCGGCGGACTTAAGAGACTTGTCGATGAGTTCGTTGAAAGGACACAGAACCGTGTCAGAGTATACAACAACAATTCACAGGAGAAGGACAACAGCAGTGCACAGAGAACACTCGGCGAAATCAAGATGGAGTACAACACTCTTGAGAAGATTGCCGATGACTACCTTGTAAGGATGCAGGGCTATGCTGAAAAAGGCGTCCGTGTCCTTGAAGAGGAAGAGCGTCAGGAACTGTTCGCAATGCGCGGCTACGTCGCAAAACATGCACCGCTCATCGCCACAAGATTGCTGACGGTACTCGGTGGAAACGCACTTTACAGAGAGTCCGGTGCAGAAAGATTCGTCCGTGACCTCATCGCCGTTTCATGCCACCCGACCCACCTGTACGAAGATGCAATGGTCGGTTACGGCAAGACGATCGTCGGCCAGGACGGCCACCCGATGTGGTAAAAGCTTTAAAACTTAAAATAAAACTATATTGATATTAAGGGAGAAATGAACATGACTAATGAAGAAATTTTAGATATTGCACATTTGGCACATATGGAAATCTACAGCCCTAAACTTGAAGAATCAGTATCATTCTTCAAAGAAATGCTCGGTATGATTGAAGTAGAGCGGAAAGACAAATCCGTCTACATGCGTGCTTACGAAGATCACTACCATAACTCACTGATCATCACGGAGCACCACGAGGCAGGTCTCGGCCACCTTGGACTCCGTACGAAATCACCGGAGGCACTCGAGAAACGTGCAGCTGCAATCGAAGAAATGGGCTACGGCATCGGATGGGTCGACGGCGATATCGGCCACGGCCGTGCATACCAGTTCCAATCACCGGACGGCCACAAGATGGAAATCTTCTGGGAAGTTGACTACTTCGACTGCCCTGAAGAGGAAAGAACAGAATTGCTGAACCGTGCGCAGAAGCGTCCTAACCGTGGTGTACCGGTACGCCGTATCGACCACATCAACCTTCTTGCCGGCGATCCTGACAAAAACGTTGAGTTCATGCAGGAAGCACTCGGCTTCAAAACACGCGAACGTATCGTGAACGAAGATAATACGCATGTTGCAGCATGGCTGAGCGTCACAAACCTTGTACATGATGTTGCGATCATGGGAGATGCACTCGGTGAAAAAGGCCGTCTCCATCACATCTGCTACTGGTACGGCCAGCCTCAGAACTTGATCGAGGTTTCCGAGCTGCTTGTTGAAGCGGGCCACCACATTGAAGTTGCACCGATCAAACATGGTATTTCCCAGGCATACTGCATGTATGTGTACGAGCCGGGCGGCAACCGTGTTGAACTCTTCGGTGACTCAGGTTACCTCATCTTCGATCCGGACTGGAAGACAGTCGAATGGAAAGGCGAAGATGCAGCGAGAGCAATCCTTTGGCACGGCGGCAGCAACCTGCCTGAGAACTTCTTTGCATACGGCACGCCTGACAGACAGCCAGCCGAAGCAGAAGTTGAAGAAGAAGTCACTAGCAAGTAATATAGAAGTTATCAATAACTAATACATTCGGAGGTAATGAATTTGGCAGTCAAAGAAGCAAACTTGCAGGAAATAGAAAAACAGATGACAGTTGACGGCATTGAAACAAACTACCTTGAAGCAGGCGCCGGCAATAAGGAGACCATGGTCCTGATCCATGGCTCCGGCCCCGGGGTCTCGGCATTCGCCAACTGGAGACTGGTGATACCACGCCTGAGCGAGACATTCCACGTCTTTGCACCGGACGTGATCGGTTTCGGCAAGACCGCGAAACTCGAAGAGAACGAGTATGGACTCGACGTATGGGTGAACCACCTGATCAACTTCATCGAAGAAGTGGCGGACGGCCCTGTCCATATCGTCGGAAACTCATTCGGCGGCGCGATGGCACTGCAGATTGCCCATAGAAGACCTGATCTGATCAATAAACTGATCCTTATGGGAACAGTCGGCGTGAAGCATGAACTGTCCCCGGGACTTCAAAAAGTATGGGGTTATGACCCGAGCATTGAAAACATGCGCGAGCTGATCAAGTTGTTCTCGTATAACCAGGAAGCTGCAAACAATGAGGAACTGGTCAGATTGAGATATGAGGCGAGCATGGAGCCGGAATCCAAAGAAGCTTTCCATAACATGTTCTACAACAACCAGCAGGAAAGGCTGGACGAGCTGTCCCTTGAAGACGAGGAGATCAAGCAGATCGAAAAAGACACCATCCTTTTCCATGGTCTTGAAGACCAGGTCATCCCATTTGAAGCGACAAGCTACAAGCTGATGAAATTACTGCCGAATGCAGAATTGCACCTGTTCAACCAGTGCGGTCACTGGACACAGATTGAAAAGACCGAACCATTCATCGACCATATCCTTGCCTTCACAAAAGGTGAGTAGAAATTAAAAAAGCACGCGTCCCATAGCCGGGATGCGTGCTTTTTTGCATTATGATTTCTTCTTGACCTGAGCTACATTCAACGCCATATAGATGGAGAACAACGCTTTGGTATCATCCATTTCAACACCCAGGAGGTCACTGATCTTTTCCAGCCTGTACCGGAGGCCGCTGATCGACATCGCCATCGCCTTTGAAGTTGCATTGATGCTCATGCCGTTCTCGATGTAATATTTCAGAGTATCGGTCAATTCATCATGCTTGTCGGCCTCCAACAGATCCCCGATCTGGCTCTCGACGAACCTGTTCAGCATCGACTGATCGGAAATCTGGAACAGCAGCTTTTCCACACCGAGATCGTCGTAATAGAGGATATTGCCCCCGCTGTCATCCGTCCTGGTGTTCAGTGCAATTTCCGTCTCTTTATAAAGATCCGGGATGGAACGGATATTGTTCTCAACGGAACTGACGCCTACATCGAATTTGTAATTTTTATATTTTTCTTTGCAGTGCTTGAGCAGTGCGTTGATCATGCCCGCCTTATCCTTCATCATTATATTATCCGGCCGCTCTTCAAGTGCAACGATCAATTGGCTGAACTTATAGGAGGCAAAAGTTTCAATGCCCCGTTGCTTGAAGAACAGGTTGACGTGTTTCAGCACCTTCTCATTCGCTTCTATCTCAAGATTCAGCTCGTCTTCGTTACCTATCTTCTCCATCGTGAAGACCCAGTAATCCCCTTCCGGATCGAAATCGAGGTACTTTGCGACCTTGTACAGTTCATCCTCATCCATTTTTTCATCGAGAATATCAGCAAGGAAACTCCTTCTGATATTCTGGGCTGTCTGGATCCGGATATTCTCATGGAGCAGCACTATGGAGGCGGTGAGCGAAGTCTGGTCTATGATCATATATTCAAGCGGTGTCGGCCTGCTTCCCCCGGTATAGATGAATGAACAGTAGCCCCGGATTTTATTTTCAAAGTAGATCGGGGTCCTGAGCAGCCCTTCACCGCCGGATAATTCGAAGAAATGCGTGACCCTTGTATCCAGTTCACTCAGATCGAAATCGATTGTTGTGCCATTGCACTTTGCTGTAATATTGTGATTCTCATCTTCGATGAAAATCGGCAGACCTGTCGTGTTATGCAGCAGTTCGGCGATGTTCTCAAGCTCCTTTTTCGACAGGATGATTTCCATCATCTGCTTATGGACATCATGTGCCGTCGTCAAATAATCCCTTTCCCTTTTCAGTTTTGCAGTGACTTCATCAAGCTCCTCTATGACACTCGAGGACTGGTAATATGTGTTTTCATGCTCATCTGCGCCCCAGTCTTCAATGGGTTTGCAGACCATTTCACAGTTATCATCCCCCACCGCCATGCATTTCGTCTCCTTGACGAGCATCGGCCGGCCGAGTGCACTGGATAAGTAACCGCTTGCAAAACCGCAAAGCGTATGGCAGACCGGCTGATCGGCGGGCCCCGCAAATTCCAGCTGCTTTTCAACTTCATACGAGTTGTACCAGGCGGCACGGATGTAGTTCATTTCCTCTTCATCATCATATTTCATCTCTTCGACGATGACATCATCCAGATGACCGTGCATTTTATGAAGCATCGGGCCGGCCCTCACAAGTTCCTCTTCACTTTTCCAGTTCAGTTCCCTCATCTTCTGCCCTTCAGTGACGCCTGTATGCCAGCCATATCTTATAAATACGCCCTTCGTCCGGTCCTCCCCGATGCTGAAGACCAGCTCCTGCCTTAAAGCATGCAGCGCGGAGACCGGTATGCTCACTGTGCGGTTATGGAAGATACGGGACAGCTGATCGTCCGGCAGCTTCAAAACTTCCTCCAGATCCCTCACTTCATTTCTTTGGTCATTCACATTGTAAGTCATAAACCAAGCACCCCTTTGTAAAATATGTCGACTAGACAGAATAGATTTAATTATTAGTATATTCTGTACTAATCATACTACCTTTTTAGCATAGTTGATAGCTTATATTTACATTCAGCCGGTGGTAGCATGTAAGTATCCTATCCAGAGGGCACATATCAGAAATCACACTGAGTTGGTAGCGATTTCATTATAGGCAGTAGAAGCATATTATGCAATCAATAGCACACTCGGATAATTATTAAAAAAATTCAAGGAGGCAATTATAATGGAAGATCGTCAATTCAGAAACGCAATGGGTAAATTTGCTACAGGTGTCAACGTAATCGCAACGGAGGTGGATGGTGAAGCATACGGCATGACGGCCAATGCATTCATGTCCGTCTCACTCGATCCAAAGCTCATCGTCATTTCAATCGGAGATAAAGCAAAAATGCTCGAGCGCATCAGGGAGAGCGGCAAGTTCTCAGTCAACGTATTGTCATGCGAGCAGCAGGAAGAATCCATGCGCTTTGCAGGCCAGAAGCAGTTCGAGGACAAGTTCGAATTCGGTGAACTCGCAGGTGTGCCGGTCGTTGAAGACGCGGTATGTCAGCTGTCATGCGAAGTGTACAACGAGCACACGGAAGGGGATCACGTCCTCTTCATCGGCAAGGTCAACGACCTGACATTGACCGACGGCGAACCGCTCATCTTCAACTGCGGCAAGTACAGGGAGCTCAAAGAACTGGAACTGGAAGAAGTCAGATAGACGCACTTCACTTTTAAGGGGGATGTTGGAAATGGAAATCATACACCTGAAAGATACCAATCTGCAGTATTGGCAAACACGTTCAAGGGAAAATGTTGTCGCACTCGGCTTTTTCGACGGGGTGCATAAAGGTCATCAACATGTCATTGATACAGCCAAAGCAGCCGCGGATGAGAAGAGCGTATCGCTCGATGTCATGAGTTTCTTTCCTCATCCCAAGACAGTGCTCTCAAACGGCAAAATCGTCGTCCAGTATCTGATGACGCTGGATGAAAAGGCGAAAGCATTGGAAGCGATGGGCGTGGACCGGTTCTATATCGTCAATTTCACCAAAGCCTTCGCCGCGCTGCCGCCGGAGGAATATATCGAAGAATATCTCTACAAGTTCGGTACGGTGCATGCCGTGGCAGGATTCGATTTCACATACGGTTCCAAAGGGGCAGGCACGATCGGCACGTTGTACGAGACATCCGGCCGCAGGATCACAGCGACGGAAATCGGCAAAGTGGAATGTCACGGCGAGAAAGTGAGCTCGACACTGATCCGGGAGATGATCCTCACCGGGCGCATGCAGAAAGTGGAGGAGTTGATGGGCAGGCCCTTCACCACCCACACCCGCATTTCAAACGGCTACTTTCAGCATCAGCCGGCATTCATACTGCCGGAGAGCGGCTACTATGACGTGATGCTCGAATCACGGTTCCACAAGCTGAAGTGTACATTATATGTAGATAATGAGAACAACCATATCGGCTTTACCGACAAGACGCTGTTGAAGCATTTCAACAACAGGAATATCAAGATCACATGGTTCAATAAAACAGCTGCATTTGCGTACAAGCAATATGCCACCGTGTAGAAGGAGATCAGCATAATGCCAGATATCAAGAAATTAGCAGATGAAATATATGAAGCAGAAAAGACGGGCGCACCCATCCAGCCGCTCACCAAAAGGCATCCGGAGCTCACAGCTGCGGATGCTTATGCGGTCCAGCTGAAATATGCCGGACGCCGGATGGATGACGGCGCGGTCGTCAAAGGCAAGAAGATCGGCCTGACGTCCAAGGCTATGCAGGAGATGCTCGGCGTCGATCAGCCGGATTACGGTCATATCTTCGATGATATGATCTACAAGGAAGGCGAGAAAATCGATGTCGGCCGGTTCATCCAGCCGAGGATTGAATTCGAGATCGCCTTCGTGCTGAAGGCAGACATCGATGCAGAGAATATCACAGCGGATAATGCAGCGGACTACATCGATTACGCGGTGCCGGCTGCGGAACTCATCGACAGCCGGATCGCCGACTGGAAGATCAAGTTCGAGGATACGGTATCCGACAACGGCTCCTCCGCCGGTGCACTGCTCGGCGAAAAGCAGCTGAAGCTTGACGATATCGACCTGCCGGCAGAACGGATGGAAATCTTCAAAAACGGCACGAAGATCGATGAAGGCTACGGCAGCGCGGTGCTCGGCAACCCGCTGGAAGCTGTCGTCTGGCTTGCGAAGTCCCTCGACGAGTACGATATCGGCTTAAAAAAAGGCGAGGTCGTCTTGGCCGGGTCACTGACCAAAGCGATGGACGTGGAAGCAGGCGATGTATTCGAAGCACATTTTGAGAATCTTGGCCCGGTCAAGGTTGAATTTTAAATTGAATTTAAATGAACGGACCTCAGTTTGACTGAGGTCCGTTTTTTACTTTCATATACATTTCCCTGAATTTTTCCCTCGTGAAGATCACCGGCACCGGGTAGAGCGGATTGGCTTCGGCATACGAATGTTCAATCATCTCATCTATATCATCCTCTTCGATTTCGGGGATCGCCTCCCTGATGCCGAGGGCTTTATTCAAATCCCGGATATGTTCTATGAACTTCTGCGCTTTTTCTGCGTCTCCCTGCCCGTCCCGGGAGATTCCCGCTGCATCCGCAAGCCCTGCAAGATCCTTATGGGCCGCTCTTCCGTACTCTTCAAGGATATAAGGCATGATGATTGCATTCGCCTCACCGTGCGTCACCGGATACCGCGCGCCGATCCGGTGCGCCATCGCGTGGACGTTGCCGACGTAACCCCTCGTGAACGTCCGCCCTGCAAGGTATGCCCCGTACAGCATATTATCGCGCGCCTTTTTATTATTCCCATCGCAGTAAGCAATAGGCAGATTCTCGAACAGAAGCCGGATCGCCTCTTCCGCCATGCTGCGCGTCGCTTTCGTATTGCTGCGGTTGATGTAGGCTTCGACGACATGGCTCACTGCATCCATCCCGGTGTGCGCAGTGATCTCGGGCGGGAGGCCCGTCGTGAGTGAGGCATCCAATACGGCGATTTCAGGCACGAGTGCCGGGTCCATGATGGCGTACTTCGCCCTGCTCTCACTGTCTGTGATGACCGCAGCAAGTGTCCCCTCACTCCCCGTGCCGGCAGTCGTCGGCACCGCGATCACCGGCGGCAGTTTCTTGCGGACTTTGAGCAGACCGTGATACTGTTTAAGATTCTTGTGTTCCGCATCCACCATCACCGCAGTCCCCTTTGCGCAGTCCAACGGAGAACCGCCGCCGAAACCGATGATGGCGTCACAGTTGTTTCCATTATATATATCAGCCGCTTCGATGGCGTTTTGATCGGTCGGATTCGGCACCGTACCGTCGTAGATGAAATACTCGATATTCTGTGACTTGAGGTCTTCAAGTAAGTCGTCCATCAGTCCGAGGTTTCTGATGCCTTCATCCGTCACGATAAGCACTTTATTGTAATTCCTTGCTTTTAGAGTTTTGGGAAGAAGCTCGAGCATCCCCTCCCCGCGCAGCAGTACCGGCGGCTTCCAATCAAGGAACTTCACCGCCTGTCTGAGGATCGCCTGATAGGTCCGGGCGTAGGTTTTGTAGATTTTGTTCTCCATCTGATCACCTGTCGTTTTTTATAATGCTCTTTCCCTTCGGATGAATGCTTCTAACATGCTGTGGTGTGTAATTTATTGGTATAAAGGGTAAATTGTATGTAACATTTCTTTAGGAGTGATATTGATGCTGATGCGGAAGTTTCTGATGACCGGCGGACTGTCGGCTGTTGTGGTGCTTGGTGCCTGCGGCGGTGAAGAAAATATCGAGACGGACACTGAGACCGAGCCGATCGAGCAGGAGGACAGAGGCGAAGATATTGAGGAAGAAGAAGGCGAAGACGATACTTCGACGGAGTAAGGTGATCCGGCCGGCACAGGAAGTGCCGGTTTTTTGCTGGTGCGGCGGCATAACTTGGTTGATTGAAAGTGACTTATTTCATTACTTCCACTAATATACAATATGTCAGCAAAAGAAACCCGACAAGACAACAAACTTATTGGGTCACACTATTTATAAATATAAAACGCACGGAGATATCTCTCGTCTCTGCGCCTCGAGCAGCCGAGATTAAGATGGGAGTAGAGGCAAGAGAATCTATGACAGGGATTGCAATATTACTAAATGGTGTAACCTTTCATTTTTCTTCAATTTTTGCTGTTATGTATTTGAGAGTAACTACATTAAATTATTTATAACATCGATATGATATTTTACCTACTAGGACAAAACTGTTTGCTCTTTCAAGAAGTTTATTATTAGATGAATCTCTTATATAATCTTGAATCCTTCTTACGAAATCAATATTATGGTCAGAAATCTCTACATCTAAATATGTTCATAAATCGACTAAAATACCTTTTAGTAATGATGGTAAATCATTAATTAATGTAATACTAGAAATAGTATGGATTCCTCCCTCCTCTTTGAACCTATTTATTGATATAATATTGGAAACGAAGGAAGTTTAATATTTCTATAATATTTTGAATATCCTGATAAATGAGTAGATTGAAATATCATAAGATAAAACTAATTCATTAAATTTTAAAGAAACTACTTACTTTAAGACTTCTTAAATTGCTCCAGCAGATGTATGAATAACATCGCTCAAACTTATGTTATATTAATGGTCAACAGTTCAGTCATAATTTGGACGACTGCCTAGAGGTGTATTAATTACGAAGCCTTCTATAAAAGCTAAAACCCATTAACTTAAGAAATTTTAAAATTACTTATGAAGGTCATATCCTTTTAAATTCACTCAGTAAGTTATCAAAGGATATATTAAATAAACCCTTATCTGAAAGGAAACAGATGTAAGTTCCCTGTGATTCAAGCTGTGAAATCATAATTCGAATTCTAATATCAGCTTTAAATCTTCTTCGTTCACTAACTGGATTTGCAGTACTTCTATATCCAACACTTATATGACAAATTTTCTATTAACAATTGATATCAAAAATAACTACCTTGCCCTTCAAAACTAAGATGTTATTGAAAACTATTGAGGCTTCACAATATTTTATCATGAAAGGAAGAAAAAGATGTCAGCTAAAAAGGTGAATAACAAACTAAAAAAGTCAGCAAGCACTAAACGGAATTTTGGTACAAAAAGACCACCAGCTAAACCTCCTAAAAAAGCAGGTAAAGGCAAAAAAAGTTAATCCTCTATATCAACATGAAGTACATAGTATTTTAGTTTATTTACACTATCAAGAACAATCTGGGCTTTTTCAAAATTTTCGTCACACTGCTCATTAAAGAGCTCTACGACTTCTTCAAATTCGCTTCTTTCATTTTCCTGTGGGCCATAAAATTGCAGTATGTCATCTTGTCCTATATATCTAACCGGCCCCTCAATAATGTTATTATTTTCAAAATCAAACACATAAACATAAGGTGTATAAGTTTCAAAGTTATATGTGGTTATTGCCTCACTTAAGGCTGATTTTGAATCTTGAAAAAGGGACTTGTTAAAATTAATTTTATTTAATGGTTTAATAATTAATGGCAATATCCAAAAACCTAGGATTACTGCTACAAGTAATGAGGTCCCAAAAAATGCCAACAACTTTAAACCTAACCTCAGATATTGACTATCCGGTATTATCTCTCTTATAGAATCAATAGAAATTATAAAACTTAAAGCAATCAGGGTGAGAGCAAAAACTAAGACAGTATAAAGAGAAATCAAATATACTTTATTATGAACATTATATCTATGTTCCGAAATTAGAACTTTTTTATATAGAATACTATAGACTATAAATCCGGGTACGCCAGATGTAATTAGCATCAAGATTATGTCCAAGTGATAATCACCGTCCTTGTATATTTATTTTATCAATAATTAAGACCTATTACTTACACTAGGGTTAAAAATTTTTTAGTAGTTTCATGTGCTTAAGTAGGCTATTTTTGTGGAATCATAATAAATACATAAATAATGAATTGAAAATAGCGAAAGAGAATTAATGAGATAGCAATTAAAAGATTACCTAAAACAGTAGATCTATTCTTTCAATCTTATTTAAAATATATAAGGAAAAGCAGTTTCAAGGTATAAGAAAAGAGAAACAAGAAGCTTTGTTTTTGCAAGAGAAACCGGTCATCTTTAATTTCCAGAGCTCAATATAAATAATTTAATTGATTTATTTGAGAGAATACCTCAGACATGACTTAATCTATAATCATTCAAATAGTTATATCTTTGTTATTGATACATTAGCTCGTATGTACAAATATGTGTATTATTGTCGTCCTCAAAATTGTGTCTACCGATACTCTGCCTTGAAGACTAAAAAAGACATAAAAAAAGCTCCTTAAGACGTCGTTACATCAAGAGGGTTGCACTTAGATTACACTATTATTATTCTTCTTATATGTAAAGTGGATTAAAAAGCGTTTAGATTTAACCACGATGTTGTGATACCAATTCTTTCCGGACTATCTGTGAAATATTCATCCTTAGATTGTTTATCCTTAATTAGAAAGTTAATATCTTAACCTTTGTATAATCTTAGTCATTCTATCTACATCCCGTCGTGTTATGACTCCCATGTAAGAGCTTGTTTTAAAGTTTAATTTATATTCTATCTTTGGTGGTGTCCTTAAAACAATATAAGAAAGAGTTGGCATCAATTTTTAAGATTTCTCACTCACTATATGCGTTTTAAGCGTCTTAATCCTTGTAAGATAAAGATTCCCGGTTATTAAACCATCCAACGCGCGGCATCCTCAGCAGTCGGACTTTACATAAATCAAAAAAGGAAAGTTTTGCATGCTTACTCGGGTTGAGTTATTTCTTTGTAATAATGTTTCTGCATCTTTTTAAGGTGCCTGCTTTATCCGATTCTTCTTTATTTCAATGTTTTATAAGACATCTTAACTATATTGGCATAATAGTGATTATTATGTATCACGGAATTCCCTTTCATAAGAGAAGTTATCATCATCCGTAAGTTGCCTACCCAGCTGCTTCACTTCGATATGCCCTTGTTGAGATTGTATCAATCTCTTATTGGTCTTGTCTGTTTCTCAAACGACTTTATGCCTCTTCTCTTGAAAAGTTAATTTATCAAGAGCCTCAGTGTTCTCTTTCATACGGTCGTTCTGACTGTGTGGGATTTCTCGAAAGAATACATAAATATTATATATAAATGAATTATTTTTATTCCGATTTTTCATTTATATATCCATAATCCAGTGACTCTTTCCGGTATTTGTAAAATCTTTTCTCTGATATACCCATTCCATCTAAAATCATATTTAAATGAAAATATGCCCTGCTACTGTTGCGAGTAAAAGAAGACAGGTATGATTTTATAACTTTTGCTTCAGGACTGAACCGATCACCCCTCATTAATATTTTAGGAATTAAACCATAACTGCCGCCGTCATACATACCTCCTTATATAGTTTCTTTGTTCATAGCATAACTCCGAATCCCTCGATGATCTAAATAATAATATCGCTGAAAATCAATTTTAGAGGTCGTATAATGTTAGTTATGGTATCTATACAACCTCATAAATTGAAGTAAGATAACACTCATGAACCGCCTGCACTCGGCTTTTTTATTGTTCCTTCTGCTCTTCCAGGTGCTTCATATTATGTTCCTGAGCAATCTCTATCAAGCTTCTTAACTGTGCAAAGTTACTATTCATGTAGTCGTTAGTGTTTGATTTGCCGGAATATTTATTCAACATCTGATAAATGCTCTCCACCTCCTCCATCTGTAGCTCGACATGTATGAGTAAATGGTGCAGTTGCTCCTTGTTTATTAAAAGATCATTAACTTCATTTTCTCTTTCGATATACTTCTCTCTGAAATACTTTACGTCAGATAGTTTGGTTTCATTGAATTTGTTCATCTCAATTTCTTTATAATTCATTATTACTACTCCCCTCGTCGATAATTTTTAATAATTTGAATGGTATAAAAGCTTCCTTCACTTCATTTCATTTTCTTCAATATTGTATTTTTAAATCCTAATTAAACCAATGCATTTCTAAGTCTTATAAGCTTTAAGAAAAATTCTATACATTTTAATCGTCTCCTTTTGATATAATTTAATTAATTTATTTATGAGGTGATACTAGTGGAACAAGACATAATGACATGGATTACTCTTATAGCTGCAGTAGCTAGTGCAGGGTTTTCAGGTTGGGCTATATTCAGAGATATCTTAAAAGATAGAATCAAAATTGAAATTTCAAATGTGGATGTCATAATGGACAAGGTAGACAAACAAGTCAAATATAGCTTTTATGTAAATAATTTATCTGAGCATCCAATTGTAATAACCGACGTTAAACTTTTTAAAAATGATAAAGAATTATTGGATAATGGTCATGATCCGAGTCCTAATAAGGTCCCTCTAGGGCCTCCAGATATATTTACTGGTCAGCAACGTTATTCTGAATTTCCAAGGATTGGAATGGACAGTTCAAATTTCGATAGTGATTTGGTTCTCTTCCCTCATGACTCTGTTCATCTCTCGTATTATTTAGATGAATCTCCTAATCGATTAGAGATTTATACATCAAAACCAAAACAATCTAAACATTCTATTAATGTAGACTTCGAAAAGGAATTGGATAAAGAGATTAGAAAATTGGTTAAATCTAAACAATAGCTAGCTTCAATTTTATCTGCTTTATTTACATTCAACTCAATCTGTTGTGCCAGTCCTTCTTTCAAACATGTCATCAATTCTCTTTTGTCCTACGGGTCGGTGCCTTCATACCGTTTACATACTTTCATTTTTATCGCCTCATCTCTGTATATACTTTTAATACTCTAAGATGGTTAGTCATACATTTTGGACTACTCATGACAGTGCTTCCTCAATGTTGGCATTAAAGCGCCCATGGACCATTTCGGCTACTCTAATTACAGGACATCTTACATATATATACCCATGTTACGAAGAAGATGAATGAGACAATGATAGAGAAATTTGAAAAAGAGAATTACTGGCCCTTGGGATTGATGTTTTGCCAGGTATTTCTTTGATACAATTAAAGCATTGAACATGGAGAGGATGCTATATATTGGAATGGTTTGAATGGGCTTTTGTTATACCAATAATCGGGTGGTTAATTAGAGAAATTTGGGCGAAGATTTCTCAAGATAAATTTATAAGAAAACAAGCTAATGTGGAGCATGAATATTATCAAAAGCGACTATTATTTGATAGTAAATATGATTTGTATAAAAGCGTATATGCTAAAATGAAGTACTATCACGGGAGTCTGGCAGCATTTAATCCCGATCATCTCGAAAGAATATTATTTTCAGTACAGAAGGATGCAATAGAACATTACAAAGAATTTTTGATTGACAATGGTGCCCAAGAAAATGAATTAAACACCTTTGAACTGGATTACAATAGAGAAGAGAATAAAAGAATCGCAGCTAATTTTGATATGACTATGCAAAAAATAGAAGACGGCAGGAGAGATTTTAACAATTATTTGACTATAAATGAGTTCATGTTTAGTGAGGATGAAATTAAAATTATTAGAGCCTTTACTAATTTAGGAATGAGAACGGAACAAATACTATATGATGCTGAAAATATTCTCGAAAAGCCTTTGGAGGAGCAATATAAACTTTTGCTTGATCACTTAAATACAGGTTATAAAAAAAATACTACTGGAATGTTGAGTTTAATTTCATCTTTTGAAAAGACTATAAGGGAAAAACTGAGTCTCTAGACACCTTCTTATAAGGTGTCTTTTCTATGGAACCTCTCACACTTTGGCCCGAAATTGCCCTGAAACCGATATTTAGACAAAAGAAAAAGCCCTCAAACCATTGGTTTGATAGGCTTTATGAACATATATACTATTATGCTTCTTCTTTAACGTATGGTAACAATGCCATGTGACGTGCGCGTTTGATCGCTACAGTCAATGGACGCTGATACTTCGCGGAAGTACCTGTTACACGTCTAGGAAGAATTTTGCCACGTTCTGAAATGAACTTTTTAAGCATTTCTACTTCTTTATAGTCGATGTGCGTAATGCCGTTTGCTGTGAAATAACAAACCTTTTTACGACGACGACCGCCTCTTCTTGGACCTGCCATGAGAAAAGCCTCCTTTAATTACAGATTGTCTGGTGAGCCTCGTGTGTGTGGTCGGCTCATGACCTTACGAATCCATAATTTCGTTCATCACGTGTGAATATGTCCTGTGTGTATGTGCACGATTAATAATACAATATTGAAGGGTCATTGTCAATATACACAATTATGATTCATTCGCTTTCACGCGGATGAACATCAGCATGAAGAAGGACAGGATGACGATGACGATCACCCATGCCCAGGCGAGTGACATGTTGCCGGATTGGAGTGCGACGTATATCGCGGTGGGCAGTGTCTGCGTGCGCCCGGGGATATTGCCCGCGATGATGATGGTCGCACCGAATTCCCCGAGCGCCCGGGCGAAGCTTAAGAGCGCTCCTGTGATCAGGGCCGTCCTGGCAAGCGGCAGGGTGATCCTCGTGAATACCTGCCAACGGTTCGCCCCGTCTACCCGCGCGGCGTTCTCTATATCTTCATTGACATTGAGGAATCCGCCCTTCGCTGCCTGGTACATCAGCGGGAATGCCACCACCGTGCTCGCAGCCACCGCCGCATACCATGTGAATATGATGGTGTCGCCGTAGATCCACGCGATCGCCTCCCCGACGACGCTGTTGTTTCCGAACAGCACGAGCAGCAGGAACCCGACGACCGTCGGCGGCAGCACAAGCGGCATCATCAGCACCGTCTCGACGACGATCTTCCCTTTGAAATCATTCCTCGCCATAAAGCGCGCAATGATGATGCCGAGTATCAGGACGATGACGAGCGCGATAAAGGCGACCCGTAGGGAAAGCAGCACCGGCGTCAGGAACTCCTGGGCCGTGATGTTACTGGACAATAAAACCATATTCATTGAAAACCTCACCGGCTTCTTCACTCTGCATGAACTCGAAGAAGGCAAGCTGGGCCGCTTCATTATCCGTATCGTTCATCATGCCGAGGGGATATACGATCGGCGAATGGGCATCTTCCGGTGCCGCATCCACCACATCGATCCCGTCACTCATCATCGCATCGGTATGATACACCATCCCCGCATCGGCATTGCCGGTCTCGACATAGTTCAGCACCTGCCTCACATCTTCGGCATAGACGAATTTCGATTCGATTCCTTCCATTATATCCATGTTTTCGAAGGCCTCGACGCTGTACTCGCCTGCAGGCACGGATTCAGGGTTACCGATTGCGATCTGATCTGCGTTTTCCAGATCATCAAAAGACGTCAACGAATCACTGTCCGACGGTACGATCAGAACGAGCTCGTTTGTGAGCAGATCCACCGAATTTTCCTCATCGATGTACCCTTCATCCATGACCTCCTGGAAGTGATCCACATTGGCCGAGAAGAATAAATCCACCGGCGCCCCCTGAATGATCTGCTGCATCAGTGCACCCGAGCCGCCGAAATTATAGTCCACCGTGACATCCGGGTATTCTTCATTGAAAAGTGTGGTGATCTCCCCAAGCACATCCACAAGGCTCGCTGCAGCAGAGACCGTGATTGTACCTTCAACATCAGTTGCCGTGTCTTCAGGCGCTTCTTCGGGCGATTCAAGCGTCGTATCCGTCGAATCCTCATCATCTATGATATTTTCGTCCACTTCACCGTTCCCGCATGCCGCAACAATGAATACGGCGAGGAACAGCATCAAAAACTTCAATCCATCTGCAAATTTCATTTACCGGAGCCTCCTTTCACTGAGTTTATTTTATTCAAGTATATTGGTTTGGTTTATCAAAGTAAATCATGGAGGGGAGCTCCATTTGACAATACCCGCAATTTATATCGCTTTACCCGCACCAGTCCCTCCCCTACAATTGAATGAAGAATAAATTTAGGGGGATTATGATGACGAATGAAAATGCAGTGGAAAGAGAAGCGGGCGCACAGTTCAACCTGAGCGTGATGAGCGACGACTTTGCCGAAGTGATTTTAAGTGCCCTGGATGCAGTGGATGCGAAGAAAGTGTGGATGAAGACGGATGATGTGGCAACCGCTGCGACCGGCAGCATCGCGGATGTATTCGACGTGGTCAAGGCCATCTACCTGAATGCGTCAAAGACCGGCCTGCATGTGGAGATGAGCGGGAACATCGTCCTTGGCGGCTGCAACACGGGAGAGGATGAGAATGATAAAAACGAAGTCCGCCTGAATGATGAGACATCTAGACGGATTTCCCAAAAGGCGGGCTGCAGATTTTCAATCTATCCCCTCGGCGAGACAGGTTATATTGAAAAGATCACAAAATCAGTGGAGAAGCTGCCGGATTACGGTGTCGAGGTCAGCATGGTGCCTTTTGCGACCCGTATCGACGGTGAAGTGAATGATATTTTTGAAGCTCTGGAAGCGACATTCACCGAGATTCAGGAGACGAGCGAGCACGTGGTCATGCCTTTCACGATTTCGTGCAACAGTCCGTCAAACCGATGAACATGAAAAAAGCGCAGGTCCCAAGTGACCTGCGCCTTATTTTATACGATCGACAACATTCTCTCGAGGCTCTCCTTGGCGTACCGTGACGTTTCCCCATCAACTTTTATCAGATTCTGCGTATCACCAGCCACAATCTTATCCAGACACCATGCGAGGTGGGGCAGGTCGATGCGGTTCATCGTCAGACACGGGCACATGATCGGATTGAGCGATTCGATATGCAGATGCGGGTTTTCCTCCTTCAGCCGGTTCACCAGGTTCATTTCCGTGCCGATTGCCCAGCTTGTACCCGGGGCGGCATTATTGATCATGTCGATGATGTACTTGGTTGAGCCGTCATAATCCGCCATCTGTACGACTTCATGCGTACATTCAGGGTGTACGAGGACATTCACATCCGGCATCCTCTTCCTGATATTCTTGATATGTATGGGCCAGAATTTCTCATGGACGGAACAGAACCCTTTCCATAAGATGATTTGGATATCCCTCCTGTCCCCCTCGAACTCCAGCCTGCGGTTGACGGGATTCCACACAGCCATCCTGTCCAGAGGCACCCCGAGTTCAAAGGCCGTGTTGCGCCCGAGGTGCTGGTCCGGCAGGAATAAAATCCTCCGACCCTGGGCGAGCGCCCACTCGATGACTTTTTTCGCATTGCCGCTCGTCACGCATGAACCGCCGCGTTCACCAACGAAAGACTTGATCGCGGCACTCGAATTGACATAAGTGAGCGGCAATACACTTTCCCCGAAAATTCCGGTCAGTTCCCTGTCGCAGATAAGGGCCTGATCGATGTTTGCCATATCAGCCATCGAACAGCCAGCATTCAAATCCGGCAGATAGACTTTTTGATGATCCGCAGTCAGTATATCAGCCGTTTCCGCCATGAAGTGCACCCCGTTGAAAATGATGTATTCCGCCTCATGCTCTTTACATATACGTGCAAGCTGCAGCGAGTCTCCCATCACATCCGCAAATTGCGCCACTTCATCTTTTTGGTAATGGTGAGTGGGCATGAAGAGTCTCGCACCCATTTCCTCTTTGATGCCGGAGACTTTTTTCTCCAGTTCCTCCGTCGTTGCCTCCAAATAGTATTCAGGTATGCGTTCAGGCACCTGAGTCATTATATTCATGTCATTTAACCACCTTTAATGTAATATCCAGCGCTTCCTGATGATGGAAAAGCGCGCCGACCGATATGTAGTCCACACCGGTTTCCGCATATTCTTCGACCGTGGCCAGGTTGATGCCGCCGGAGGCTTCCGTTTGAATATGTGCCGGCACCAGATGGATGTGTTCCCTGATCCATCCGGGCGCGCAATTATCGAACATGACGATGTCGACCTCATTGTCCACGGCTTCCTTCAGCATTTCCACGTTCTCGATTTCCACTTCGACCTTGTCCATCGGCCCGGTCAGCCTCCTCGCCCGGTCGACTGCTGCGGTCACCGAACCCATGAAATCGATATGATTGTCTTTCAACATCAGTCCATCGTTCAATGTCCGGCGATGATTCCGGCCGCCCCCGGCGATGACCGCATACTTTTCGAACATGCCAAGGCCCGGTGTCGTTTTTCTCGTATCAACGATTTCAGCCCCTGTGCCGGCAGCCTTCTCCACATACTCACGCGTCTGCGTCGTTATTCCCGACATTCTCTGGACGAGGTTTAGCACCGTCCTTTCCATCGTCAGGATTGCCCGGACGCTGCCGCTGATCCTGGCGATGGTATCCCCTTCACTGACTGCCCCGCCATCTTCCAGCAGCACTTCGACTTCCATATCCGGATCGATCATCCTGAACCCTTCTTCTATGATTACGCTCCCCGAAAAGTAGCCACTTTCCTTGGCTTTCATTTCCGCACGACCGGTCAGATCCGTGTCAAAAATCTGTGTGGAAATATCACCATGATGATTATCTTCAATGTAGAATTGTTTGAGCTTTTCCCTGACGTTCAATATATTGAGCATCCATTTTTCCCTCCTTCATACTCACGACCGTGTCCATTGGCGGACCGGGGGCGGCGTCCGGGAAGTCTGTTCTGCGGTGGCCGCCCCTCGTCTCTTCACGAAGCAGAGCAGATTTCACCACGGCTTCGATCGTCTTCATTTCAGCATGGACTTGAAAATTTTGATTCGTTGCGGTGCCTGTTCCCGCCGTATGATGTGCCTCTTCAATTAAATGGAGAAGTGTCTCAAGCTGACCGCCATTTCTGATGATTCCTGCTGCACTCATCGCCCGCTCCTTGATTTCATTGAACATGGATACATCATATACCGGCACTTTGACCTCGCCTGTAAAGATCTTGTTTTTTGGTCTGTGCATTGTCTTGTTGATCTTTTCGGCCGCCTTCCTGCCCATCACGAGCGCCTCCAGCAATGCATTGCTGGCCAGGCGGTTCGCACCATGAAAATGTGTGTTCGCCGTTTCCCCGATGACGTATAAGTTCGGAACCGCTGTGCTGCCGTCGATGCCGGCCACCGCTCCGCCCATCGTGAAATGTGCACCCGTAGCCACGGGGATCCGTCCCTTTTTCAAGTCCGCTTTGAAATGCTTTTTGACATTTTCATGGATTACCGGGAAATTTCCCGGGAAATCCTTCACACCGCCGATATCCAGATATATCTGTTCACCTTTTAATGCCCGCTTATGAATTTCATAACTCGTTACATGTCTCGGGGCCAGGTCTTCAAGTGGATGCACATCCTTCATGATCCGTCTGCCGTATCCATCTCTCAGCACGCCACCCGCACCCCTCACCGCTTCAGAGACCAATCCATACGTCTGTCCGGCCGTGCCGAGCAATGTCGGATGAAACTGGACCATTTCCATCTGCCGGAGTGAGATTCCAGCGTCAAAAGCGAGTATATGACCACTGCCCATCCGGGGTGACGCACCGGAGTTTACAGTGTAAAGTCCGCTGAACCCACCGGTCGCAAGGATGACCACATCACAAAAATGCTGGTGCTGCACATCTTCACTGTCCACAGTCACCACCCCGGCAGCCCCATCCTCACCGGTGATTACTTTGATCACCGTCTCACTTGTATGTATTTCCATCCTGACCCGGTCTATTCCTTTCGCGAGAAAGCGGCACAGATGTTCACCCGAACGGTCCCCGCCTGCATGGAGGATCCTCGGCGAGTGATGTCCGCCTTCCAAAGCAAAATCCAACCCGCCGGAGTCATCCTCATCAAACGCCATTCCCCCGGCAATCATTTCTTCTATCAGCGGATGGCCTGCCCGGATCATTTCACCGATCACTTCTTCTGAACCCAGTCCATCACCCGCTGTATATGTGTCTTCAACATGCCCCGCCCCGCCGTCGCCCTCCCTGCCCGAGTGGCAGATGCCGCCCTGGGCCAGGTGGCTGTTATTCTCTTCCATCCGGTCTTTTGTGAATAAAACCACTTCTGCTTCCCCATCCAGATGACGGATGCAGCTGAGCGCGGCAAGACCGGCACCGACAATGATTATCTTTTTCATAGTTTACACCTTTATTTACAGTATAGTTTACATTAATATAGACATTAAAGGAAAAACAAAAATAAATCAAGGAGATTCATATGATATATTTCGATAATGCTTCAACCACCCGGGCGTCAAAAGCAGTTTTAAAAAATTATTTGGAAATATCCGAAAAGATGTATTTCAACAGTGAAAGCATCCACGGTGGCGGCCTCGATACAGCGTTCATACTGGACAATGTCCGCAATTATATCCGTGAATATTTCAATACTGATAAGCATGTCATCTTCACACGGAGTGGTTCACATTCAAACGATATCGCGCTTCAATTGCTGCTTAAAGACAAAAAAGCAAATAAAATATTGGTGTCGCCCTATGAGCATATGTCCATTTCAGCGAGCCTCCATCACTACAGCCCCCTTTACGATATTGTTCATATGCCGACGACACATGACGGTGAAATTGATATTGAAACACTCAAAGACATGATGGCAGATACACAATGCATCATTTCCGCCCATGTCCACTCTGAGACCGGCTACAGGCTGCCGGTTGAAAGGATTGCCGAACTCGCCGCTTCGCACCGGGTTCCTTATCACATTGACGGCGTGCAGGGCATGTACGATAAACTGGAGCTCGATGTCCTGTGCACCTCACACAGCTTTTCGGCACATAAAATTCATGGTGTCAAAGGGGTGGGCGTGCTGATGGTGGATTATGAACACCTCACACCGCTCAACCCCCATTTCCACCATGAATACGGCACACAGAACGGCACCTTGGACGTAGCGGGTATTGCGACGATCATCCAGGCCCTTGAAGAAATCGGCGACCCCCGCCCCATTAAAGAAATGAGGGACCAGTTGAACACGTCTCTCTCTGCCTTGGGTCTCAGAGCGCTGGATCTGAATCATCATGCGGATCACATCTCGAGTTTCATCGTGCCGGGTATGGAGGGCCAGTACCTGATGCAGAGCCTCTCCAGCAGGAACATTTATATCTCGACAGGCAGCGCATGCGGCCACGGTGTACTTGTCAGCCGCGGCCTCGGGAAACTGATCGCTGAAAGATATGGTGCATCGGCGGATCAGTATATACGTATTTCATTATCACGGTATAATAATATGGAGGAAGTTCGGCAACTGACCGGATATGTAGAAAAAATCGTCAGGGAGGAATGAGCATGAGTAAGGCAGAACGGCGCCGCCGGAGTATACTCGAAGATCTGATGCGGACGGATGCTGCCGTCAGCGGTGCATCACTCGCAAAAAAGTATGATGTATCACGGCAGATCATCGTCAGGGACATCTCCATTTTGAAGTCGCAGAAGCATGAAGTGGTCTCCACCAGCAAGGGATACGTATACCAGCCGGCGGGTGAAAAAGGAAGGCCGGTCAAGAGGGTCATCGCCTGCCGGCACAAGTTCAGTGAGATGGAAGACGAACTGTCACTGATCCTGGATAACGGCGCGATGATCGATGACGTGAGCATCGACCATCCCGTCTACGGTGAACTCGTCGGGGAGCTGATGATTGAAGATGCCGGAGAGCTGCAATCTTTTCTGAAATTGATGGACAGCAATAAGAGCAGGATGCTCGCAGATTTGACGGATAATGTGCATCTGCACACGATTTCCGCCCATACCGAAAAGATTTTGGATAACGCAGTGGATGATTTGAGACGACATGGATTTTTGTTGGAATGATGTGGACAATAGGGTGAAAAACCAGGCCCGGCAGATGCCAGTGATGAATAAAATAGCAATAATTTTCATAAAAATAAGTGTTAATATTTCAATCCTTTGAATATTACATTTATAATGAATGTAAGTCTGATTTCAGAAAGGGGTATTCATTTGGCACAACTTGCAGGACTTGGGAAGTCAGGTATTTACGTTCACCCTATCGCACTCGGGACAAACTTTGTAGGTGGACACAACTTGTATAAGAACGTGGATGAAGAAGCGGGCAAGCAGACGGTGCGCGATGCACTTGATAACGGCGTGACAATGCTTGATACGGCGCAGTCGTACGGGCCCCACCGCTCGGAGGAGCTGGTCGGTGAAGTATTGAAGGAGTATCAGAGGGACAAGGTCGTCGTGGCGACGAAAGCCGAACGCCGTGATGATGGGAACGGCGGGAAGGTCATCGACAACAGTCCGGAGTTCCTGAAGCAGAAAGTGGATGAGTCGCTCCAGCGCATGCAGCTCGATTATATCGACCTGTTCTACATCCACCATCCTGATCCGGAGGAGAAGACGCCTTTTGATGAAGCGGTCGGTGCATTGAAGGAAGCGAAGGATGCGGGTAAGATCCGTGCCATCGGGGTGTCCAATTTCACACTTGAACAGCTGAAGCAGGCGAATAAGGATGGCCATGTCGACGTCATCCAGAATGAGTACAATTTACTTAACCGCGAAGCCGAGAACGGCATGTTCGAATACTGCAAGGAAAATCACATCACCTTCATCCCGTTCTATCCGCTGGCGGCCGGGCTGCTTGCAGGTAAGTATGATGCAGACTCCAAGTTTGATGATCTGCGTTCAAAGCTGCCCTTCTACCAGGAAGATCAGTTCAGGGAGAACCTCGAGAAGGTGGAACAGCTGAAAGAAGTTGCGGCAAAGTATGAGGAAGACGTGGCCCAGATTGTACTTGCGTTCTATCTGACACGCCCGTCCGTCGGCGTCATCATCCCGGGGGCCAAAAGAGGCGCCCAGATCAAGGAGAACATGCGGGCTGCTGACATTGAACTGAAGGATGAGGATATTCAGAGGATCGATGAAATTTTCAGCTGATATATAAAACAAATGGGAATGGACCGGACACCGGCGCCATTCCCGTTTTGCGTTCATCTCCAATATTTCTGCCATTATCCTTGAAATTATCTAAACTCTCCCAATCTTTACAATGTTCGACCGTTATATTATCATTCTCGTATACAGTATACAAAAGGTGGTCGAACATTTTGGATAATATAAATCAAAGAGTGACGGCGCTCGAAATCCCCGGCACACGTCAATTCTCGAACAGGGTTTCCGCATTCAGGGACGGCATCAACTTCACCATCGGGGAGCCGGATCTCCCGACGCCCTATACCGTAAAGCAGGCAGCCATCAAGGCGATTGAAAACAACCGGACCGGTTATTCACATAATGCGGGTCTGTTTGAATTAAGGGAGAGCATATCAAACTTCTTCAAGGATGTCTATGGCGTCAAATATGACCCCGAGGATGAAGTCGTCGTGACGACGGGTGCAAGTGAAGGGATCAGATCCGTTTTCGAAACCATCCTGAACGAAGGCGATGAAGTCATCATCCCTGCACCGTGCTACTCGGCCTACGAACCGCTCGTCGACCTGCTCGGGGCAAGCGTGAAATATATGGATACGTCGGATACTGACTTCGTGCCGGACCCGGCACAGCTGAGAAGCATGATGACCGATAAGACGAAGGCCGTCCTCCTCAACTTCCCGTCCAACCCGACGGGCAAAGTGTTATCCGAAGAAGAGATGGCACCGCTCGTCGAGGAGCTTGCAGGCCATGACATCTTCGTCATCGCGGACGAGATCTACAGTGAGATCACTTACGATGCGAAGCATACTTCATTTTCGGAGTATCCGGAGCTCCGTGACAAGCTGTTCCTCATCCATGGACTCTCTAAATCACATTCGATGACGGGATGGCGGCTCGGCTACGTCCTCGGGCCCGCCGCTTTGATGCCGTATGTTTTGAAAGTGCATCTGTACGATACGATCTGCGCTTCGCTGCCGAGCCAATATGCAGCTATCGAGGCGCTGGACAACAGCCGCCACAGCCCGCATGAAATGGCCGCCGTCTACCGGGAAAGGCGTGATATGATCATCGAAAGGCTGACGGCCCTCGGCTTTGAAACGAAAGTGCCGCAGGGTGCGTTCTACGTCTTCCCTTCGATAGAGAAGTTCAACATGACTTCGTTTGATTTTGCGGATCAACTGCTTGAGAAGGAACACGTTGCGGTCGTTCCCGGCAGCGGCTTCACGGAGTTCGGGGAAGGTTTCATCCGGATCTCCTATGCCACTTCAATCGAGAACATCAACGAAGGGCTGAAGCGCATCGAGAGGTTTATCAACGCACTTTAATGAATCTGGAGGCGAAGTCATGAAAACTGTAAAGACGAAAGTCTCTCTGGCCGAACAGGCATTCAATATATTGAAAGAAGAGATTGCGACAGGCCGGCTGCAGGTCGGCGATCCGCTTCCGGAGGAGAAGATATCGGCCCAGCTCGGCATCAGCCGGACACCGCTCCGGGATGCACTGAAAAAACTGGAGAATGAAGGCCTGGTCACTGTGAGTGCGGGCAAGCCGGCGACGGTCGCCGGCTTTTCAAAGGCGGACTCCCTCGACCATATCGATATGCGCCGTATTCTTGAAGTCAAAAATCTCGAGCGGATCATCGAAAAACTCGATGATGAAACCATGGAGAAGCTCAGAGACAACTTAAGACATCAGCAGGAGGCGATGGATCACGGGGATCATCAGCTTTATCTGGAGCTCGACAGCACGTTTCATATACTGCTCACCGAAGCGAACCCCAATCATTTATTTTATGAAATGGTGCGCAGGCTCGGCACGGGCGTATCGAGGGCGTTTTTGACGCTCTCCAATACGATTGAACCGAGCCTGGAAAGCGCCTTTGCCGAACATCGGGCGATTTTAAGCGCTTTGGAGGCCCGGGACCTGCCTTCGGCCAAAGAAGCGATGACCCGGCACCTGGACAACGTCGAAGCACGTTTCCTTAAATTTTATGACGACAAGAGGGATGACGATGACAGCTTCAAATGAACAATGGCAGACGCCTGAACAATTATATACACTGCTCGGCCGATTGGTCAGTTTCGACAGCAGGTCCGGCACCGAGGGGGAGATCGGCTTCCCCCATTTCGTGAAGGAGAAACTGTCCTCCCTACCCTATTTCAAACAGAATGGGCACCGCCTGCGACTGGTTGATGCCGGGGCCGGGCGGAACGCCCTTGTCGCCCATTACAGTCCGGGTGATGTGAAAGACACCATCATCCTGATCAGCCATTTTGATGTCGTACATACCAAGGAATTCGGCGATCTTGAAGATACCGCCTTTGACATCGAGGCATTGACGGAAGCGTTCAAGGAGAGGAAGGACAGTTTCAATGCGGCAGTCCAAAAAGACATCGAGTCGGGTGAATACATATTCGGCCGCGGTACGATGGATATGAAGATGGGTCTTGTTCTGCATATGAGCTTACTGGAACTCGCAAGCGAAGAGGAATGGCCGCTGAACCTGATACTTGTCACCACCCCCGATGAGGAAGTGAACTCGGACGGGATGCGTGCGGCTGTGAAATACTTATCCGAATTGAAAGATTATGAAGAACTGGATTTAAAACTGGTGCTGAACGCAGAAGCATCATTCAGCAGGCATACCGGGGACACCAATTACTACATCTACTCGGGCAGCATCGGCAAGATCATGCCGTCTGCCTTATTTTACGGGGTCGGCACACATGCGGGCGAACCGCTGCACGGCATCACGAGCCATTTCATGAGCGCTTATTTGACGAAGGAGATGGAGTTCAACCCCGCTTTCCATGAAGAGAAGTACGGCGAGGCCACGCCCCCGCCCGTCTGCCTGCAGCAGAACGACTTGAAGGAAGATTATTCCACCCAGACCTCCCACCATTCCTATGCGTTATACAACGTCTTCACCCTGGAGCACAGTCCGAGCGAAGTGATGGAAATTTACCAGGGTGTTGCAGAACAGGCGATGGCGCAGTGCTATGCGGATTACACCGCCCGCTGCAGACAGCTTGATGCAGAGCCGCTTCCCCGCATCAATACGTTGACCTTCCATGAACTCAGAGAGCATGTCATCTCAAAATCCGGGCAGGAACAGTATGACCTGATCACCCGCAGTATATTCAATGATGAGACACTCAACATCCGTGAAAAAGCGGTCGAAGTCGTCGACCGGCTGATGGGTTATGCGAAAGAGCTGGTGCCGGCAACTGTGCTGTTCCTCGCCCCTTCCTACTACCCTGCCGTCAATGCTTCGGACGACCCGGCATTGCAAGGGAAAATAAAGGACATACAGGAGATTTTCGCGTCCAGGCACGGTGTGGATGCGAAGCAGATACACTATTTCAACGGCATCTCGGATTTGAGTTATGTCAATTACACCGGAAGTGACGCAGGATGGATGTCGTTCAAAGAGAACTTGCCCGTCTGGGGTGAACCTTATACGATTCCATTCAAGGCGATGCAGAATCTGCAGGCACCCGTCCTGAATGTCGGGCCCTACGGCAAGGATGCCCACAAGATGACGGAGCGGCTGCATAAGGACAGTGCATTCATCCACACCCCGGATGTTTTGAGGGAACTGGTCAAAAGTTATATACATTGAGCACCGACAGAAAAAGGGAGGTTTTTTATATGAGGAATTTGAGCTTCATCATGCTGATCGCTGTATTGGTGTTATCCGCCTGCGGCAGGCCCAATATAGACGAACAGACCGGTCAGACGACGATCCGCATCGCACACCTGGTCAATCCGACCCAGTCTTCCCATATCCTGCTGGAAGCATTTCAGGAACAGGTCGAGGAGGAATCCGGCGGGGAGCTGCGGGTCGAGATTTATCCGGCGGGGTCTTTATTTCCTTCCGACAGGGAAGCGATAGAAGCGGTACAGCTCGGCAACGTCGAGATGACCGTCCCGGCACTCGCCAGCCTTTCAGGCTTCCATCAGGACTTCATGATCCTGGACCTGCCGTACCTGTTCGAAGATGAGGAACAGGCCTATTCCGTCCTGGATGGTCCGTTCGGACAGGATCTGCTCGACAGCCTGGAGGCGGTCAACATCAAAGGCCTGGTCTACGGCGAGAATGGATTCCGCCACATCACCAACAACGTCCGTCCGGTCTACACGCCGGAGGATATCGAGGGCCAGAAGCTGAGGACACTTGAGAGTCCGGTACATACAGACTTCTTCAACGCCTTCGGTGCGAACGCCTCACCGTTCGCTTTCGGCGAGATGTACTCCTCCCTCCAGCAGGGCTCCTACGATGCCATGGAGGCGCCGATCGCTCTGATGTACACGAGCAGGCTTTTCGAAGTTCAGGAATATATGTCATTCACTTCACATGTCTACATGCCGATCGCCTTGCTGATGAACGACGATTTCTTCCAATCACTTGAAGAAGAACATCAGGGAATCCTTATGGACGCCGCTGAAATGTTCAGGGAGGAACAGCGGATCCTCGAACAGGAACAGAGCGTCGAGTACCTTGAGGAAATGAAGGAAGCCGGCCTCCAGGTCAACGATTTGACAGATGAAGAAAAACAGGCATTCAGGGACAGGGCGGAACCTGTCTATGAGAAATACCGGGACATCCTCGGCCCTGAACTGTTTGAAGATTTGGAAGCAGCAATTGAGGAAGCAGAGTGAATCTGTCATTAAATGAGGGGGTCTGAATATGAAAAGAATATTTCACAGGTTTGAAGAAGGTTTCCTGATCGCCACGCTGGTGCTCATGGTCGCCCTGATTTTCGGCCAGGTCGTCGGCCGCTACGTCTTCCAGAGTGCACCGAGCTGGACGGAGGAATTCGCAAGATACATCCATATATTCCAGGTTTGGATCGGTGCAGGATATGCAGTCAAAATACGCGAGCATATCCGTGTCACCGCCTTCGTCGGGATGTTCAACGGCACACCGCGGAAAGTGATGGACATCGCAGCGACGGTCATCTGGTTTTTATTCGTCGTCCTCGTCGCAATCTTCGGCACCCAGCTCGTGATGGCCTCATTCCAGTATGAACAGGTCTCGCCTGCGTCGCAGATACCCATCTGGATCGTCTATCTCGCAGTGCCGCTCGGGGCCGTCAGCATGACTGTCCGCCTCATCCAGCAGTTCGTTGATATTTTACGCCGGGATTACTCCAACATCAAAGAAGAGGAAAAGGAGGCACCTCTATGAATATAATGCTCATACTGTTCGGCGTTCTGATCGTCTGCTTTTTGATCGGGGTCCCGATTGCGATTTCACTGGGTGTCTCGGCACTCGTTGCGATATGGTTCGGCACGGATCTGCCGATCAACCTGATTGCGCAGAAAGCATTCACGTCCCTCGACTCCTTCTCGCTGCTCGCAATCCCATTCTTCATCCTTGCAGGGGTGCTGATGGGAAGGGGCGGGATATCGAGACGCTTGCTTGACCTTGCGACCGCACTCGTTGGCTGGGTCACAGGCGGGCTGTCGCTTGTGACGATCGTTGCATGCATGTTCTTTGCCGCGATCGCAGGGTCCGGTCCGGCCACCGTCGCCGCCATCGGAAGCTTCATGATCCCGGCGATGATCGCCAATAAATATCATGTGGGCTTCTCTGCCGCGGTGCCTGCTGCAGCCGGATCCATCGGTGTCATACTGCCGCCTTCGATCCCCTTCGTCGTCTACGGCGCGGTCGGGAGCGTCTCGGTCGGTGCGATGTTTCTGGCCGGCATACTGCCGGGGCTGCTGATCGGCACTGCACTCTTGATCACAGCCTACCTGATCTCGAAGAAGCGTGACTACAAGCCGCAGGAAGGTGCGGAAAAGTTCGTCTTTAAAGATGTGCTGAAGGCGACGTGGGAAGCCAAATGGGCGCTGCTCGTCCCCGTCATCATCCTCGGCGGTATATACGGCGGCATCTTCTCGCCTACCGAGGCTGCGGTGACCGCGGTGGTCTATGCGGTCATCGTCGGTGTATTCATCTATAAGGAACTCGACTGGAAAGCGTTGTATGATGCTTTCATGGAGACGATCATCATCAACGTGACGACGATGATCATCATCAGCTTCTCGGTGTCGTTCGCCTTCTTCATGACGCTTGAACAGATACCGAATATGATCGCAGAGAACTTGATGGCGCTCACATCAAATCCGATTTTCATACTGACTTTGATCGTCATACTTCTGCTGATCGTCGGCATGTTCATCGATACGATTTCTGCACTGATCATCCTGACGCCGATACTGCTGCCCGTCGTCACATCCGTCGGCATCGACCCGGTCCACTTCGGTGTGGTCCTTGTCGTGGCACTTGCGATCGGCTTCGTCACACCGCCGCTCGGGGTGAACCTGTTCGTTGCTTCAAGCGTCGGCAAGGTCAAGTTCGAACAGGTCGCCGTCGGCGTGCTGCCTTTCGTTGCAGTGATGATTTTATGCCTGCTCATACTCGCATTCGTGCCGGCAATCTCGATGTTCCTGCCGAACCTGGCGGAATAAGCGTCGGCAAACTGAATCAGCAGGTAGTGGATATCCACTCCCTGCTGATTTTTTATATATTCAATTCCCTGCTTCTTATCCGGCTTCCTTCACCGCAAAGTAGTTATCCTCATCATCCGAAAAATTGAAGACGCGCCCGTCCGGGGTTTTGACGATCTCCCCGCACCGGATGCCTTTATTGTTCAAATCGGCATACAGCGCATCCAGATCTTTCACTCGGAACATCAATGAAGGGGTATCGAGATTCACTTCATGGCCGGTTTCCCTTATGAATTCCTTGTCGAAGATCACGATACTCGTCTCTGAATTCAGGCTCGGTGCCACTTCGACCGATTTATAATCATCGTAGATGAGATCCTCCGATCTGATGACGAACCCGAGGTCCTTCGTCCAAAACGCCACGGACTGGTCCTGATTATCCACATACAGCATGACACTTTCCAAACCGTCTATCATACAAACTCCCCCTCCTAAGTACTGCCTTACAATTCAATTATAAGTATCAGTTTACTATTACACAAATTTAAATAATAAAAAACAGCTCCCCGCCGGCATGGCAGGGAGCTGCTCCGTATATTCATTTTTTCTGGACAGAATGGATGATTACATCTTCACCGTGACGCCGGCGGCTGATTTTCCTGGCATCGGCAGAACTGCGTGCTGGGATTTCATAAGTCTCTTTCCCGCCGTCTTTTTCCATCGTCACGATAAAGCATTTGGTGCCGCATCTCATGTTCATGCACCCTTTCATTCATGATTTAGAACGGGCCGTAGTCAATGAAGAACGCAATGACCAGGAACACCGCCGCTGCCCCGTACCACAGCAGAAGCAACGGCCAGATGAACTTCAGCCAGTCCGTATACTTGATCTGTGCGATCGCAAGTGCCGCCATGAAGTATCCGGATGTCGGATAGAAGATGTTTGAGAAGCCGTCACCGAACTGGAAGGCAAGCACCGCGGTCTGTCTCGTCATTTCCGCAAGATCCACGAGCCCGACCATGATCGGCATGGTCGCAGCCGCCTGTCCGCTTCCTGAAGGGATCAGGAAGTTCAGGAGGCCCTGTACGATCATCATGGCGACCGGCACAAGCCAGTCCGGCAGGAACGTAATGACGAGGCTCAGTCCGTGGACGACGGTGTCCATGATGGAACCGTCCTCGAGCACCACGGAAACCGCACGGGCGACCCCGACGATCAGGGCGCCGAGAAGGATGTTCCTGATGCCTTCATTCATCGCTTCGGCAATTTTTGAAGGTCCGAGCCCTCCGATGAGGCCGACGATCAGCCCCGTCATGATGTAGAAGCCGGCAAGTTCGATGAAGTACCACTGGTACTGGAAGATGCCGAACAGCATGAAGCCGAGCGCCGCGATGAACACCCATGTCGCAACGACCGTGCGCGTGCTGACTTCCCTGATGTCGTCGTCCTTTTCGGTGAACTGCGAATCGTCCACATCATCCGTGATCAGAGATTTGCTGGGATCTTTCTGTACACGTTTGATGTAGTAGGTGACGAACAGTATACCGATGATCGTCATCACAAGCAATACAATTGCACGGTAACCCATACCCGAGAACAGCGGAAGCTCCGCAATCGTCTGGGCTGTTCCAAGGTTCGCCGGCGCCGTCAGCGCCACCGAGAAACCGACGACGGTCGCGATCAGCACCGTCGCGGTCGCCGCCATCCTGTCAAAACCGAGCCGCAGGAATAAAGGCAGCAGGGCAGGCAGGAAAATCAGCGATGATTCTATGTTGCCCGTCAATGCCACGAAAAGGGCAAGGGGCACAATGATCGTCGGGATGATCAGGAGACCTTTATCCCCGAACTGCTTGATCAGGAAGTTGATGATCAGATCGATGACCCCCGCTTTTTCAATGACCCGGAACATTGCACCGATGGCCATGATACCGAAGATGATGATGACCGTCTGCTCCACACCGCGCGGGATGGCCGTCATGAATTCGAATATCCCGACCGGGCTCTGTTGTATGTATTCAAAGGTGTTCGGGATGATGACGGAGCGCCCGTCCACTTCCTCACGGTCGAACTCCCCCGCCGGGACTATGTATGATGCGATGGCGCCCAGGGTGATGAGGATGAAGAGGATGACGTAGATATGCGGCATCTCAAATTTGCGTTTAGTCGTACTTTTTGCCAATTTTAAAACCTCCAATCAATATTTTAAAAATTAAAACAACTCACATAAAAGCTATTATTACACAAGTTTCCGGTAAATGGGAGGTCATTTCAACTTTTGATTTAAAAATTCGTGTAAATTTATAAAAATGGGAAATTTAATTTTTATATGATGAAGGGATATATTTATTGACGTAAAGGGTAACATTAGATAGAGGGGTGGGCGAAGAGAGGGAGGATTCTTAATGGAGCGAATCATCAGTTATCATCATGAGATTGAAATGGCACTGGAGAAAAAGGACGGCCCGGCTTTCAGGGATGTATTCCTGAACCTGCATCCGATGGACCAGGCCGCCATATATCTGGATCTGGATGCCCGTGACCACCGCCAGATCCAGGAGTTCCTGTCCCCGAAGGAGTTTTCCGCCGTCTTCCAGGCACTCGACTTGGAACATCAGGAAGTCGCCGTCGAAGATATGGATGACGAGTACATCGCGCACATGTTCGATGCCATGTATGCCGATAATGTCGCCGATTTCCTCGAGGAACAGACACCTGGTTACCGGGAGAGGGTCATATCCCTCATGTCCCGGGAGGGCAGCGAAGAAGTGAGGGAGCTCCTCAACTATACGGAGGACAGCGCCGGGACGATCATGACCAAAGAGTATATCACCGCAGGGGAACATGAAACCGTCGGCGCGGTCATCGAGCAACTCAGGGCGGAAGCCTCACACGCCGAGACCATCTATTATGTGTACATCATTGATGAGGCCCACCGTTTAAAAGGCGTCGCTTCATTGAGGGACATGCTCATGGCCGGTGAAGACGATGAAATTGGGTCACTCATGCGGACCAACGTCATTTCGGTGAAAGTGGACGACGACCAGGAGGATGTCGCCAAAGTGATACAGAAGTACAACTTGAGCGCCCTGCCCGTTGTCACGGAATACGGACTGCTTGCGGGCATCGTCACGGTGGATGATATCCTCGATGTCGTACATATTGAAATCGAGGAGGATTTCGGGGAACTTGGTACGACAAGGGGCGCGATGGACCATAAACTCACCATCTTCCAGTCCGCAAAAAAGCGCGGTCCGTGGATTCTTGTCCTGATGCTTCTCGGCATGATCACGGCAAATATCATCGGGGCATTCGAAGAGACGCTGGAAGCCGTCGTGCTGTTGTCGGCGTTTATTCCCCTGATCATGGATTCCGCCGGAAACACCGGCACCCAGGCCCTCACCGTCGCCGTCCGCAACCTGGCGCTCGGCAACATCGGCCCGGGTACGATACTCCGGACACTATGGCGGGAACTCGGGACGGGATTCCTGATCGGGCTGGCATGCTCGGTTGCACTGATGATCCTCATCCCGATATTCTATCCCGACGGCGGCATGATCTTCGCCGTCATCGTGGGGCTGACACTGGTCGCGACGCTGAGCGTTTCCGCCGTCGTCGGCGCCGTCATCCCGCTCATCATCAAAAAACTGAACATCGACCCGGCGGTCGCATCCGGCCCCTTCATCACCACGATCAACGACATCATGGGGCTGCTCATTTATTTCACGATCGCCACGACGATGCTCAGTTATATTTGAAACTCCGCCCGGCAGGCGGGGTTTTATTGGGCCTGGCGGGAGTTTGCGGTATAACTTGGGTGGCGGGTTGTGAGTTATGCCGCAAATGCCCTCGAAACGACATAACTTGGCTGTCAGAGCACTACTTGTGTCACAAACGCCCTCTAAACGACATAACTTGCCTGACAAGGTACCACTTATGCCGCAAATGCCTTCCAAACGACATAACTTGCCTGTCAGTACCTTACTTATGTCACAAATGCCCTCGAAACGACATAACTCGGGCTGCAGGAGGTAACTTATGCCGCAAGCGTCCACCAACAAAAAAAGAGGCCGCGCATTCGCGCAGCCTCCAGTAGATGGGGGGGTTAATCATTTTACATTTTTAAAATCGAATTCGCCGTATGGACTGATGCGAATATCTTTTATATGATCTAAATGTGCATTATAATCTGTCGGATGCAATATAAAGATTGCGGGTGCTTCTTCAATAAGGATTTCCTGCACTTGTTCGTATATTCCTTGACGCTTCTCGAGATCTGCTTCCTGTCTGCCCTCATCCATCAATCTATCTGCTTCATCATTGCTGAAGTACATGAAGTTTGCACCAGGATTACTACTGTCTGAGTGGAAAACCGGTCGGATGCCATTGTCCGGGTCTCCCGTGGAATTCCCCCAACTCATGATATAAAGATCATGTTCCTGGTTGCCGAGAGCGTCCAAAAATGAACCCCACTCCAGCTGGACAATTTCAAGATCAATACCGATTTCCTGAAGAGATTCCTGAAGCCATACTGCTGTATCAACACGCTGCGGGTTGTCATCATTTACATACATTTTCAAACCGAAACCATCCCCATAGCCTGCTTCCTCAAGCAATCTTTGAGCTTCATCCAAATCATACTCTAAAGACTTCAATTCTTCATGATGTCCAAATATTTCCGGGGCGAGCGGCGATACGGCTTCAATTCCCGCATCATCGTATACCCCTTCAATAACCGCTTCCTTATTGAATGCATGAGTGATTGCCTGACGAACTCTTTTATCCTGGAGAATTTCACTTTCCGTATTCATCCCGATATATTCGAGTGCCACCGTCTGAGTTTCTACAAGTGCCGTATCTTCGTTCGACTCCAGACGTTCCTTGTCACTTGGCGGTACATCACCAATAACCTCTGCTGCATTGGTTTCAATCTCTGCGATACGGGAACCCGTTTCCGGTACTACCCTGAGTATCAACTGATCGATATTCACTTGTCCGTTCCAGTATTCGTCATTTCTCACAAGCACAGTGCTTTCGCCCGGCGTACGTGCATCAAACTCCAAATATCCTGTGCCGACTGGATGTTCTTCCACGACACTACCTGCAAACTGAGAGATTTCTTCTGCAATTTCCTGGTATTCTTCTCCACCCTCAGCTCGGATTTCATAATACTCCTCCACTGAAATATCGATTTCTGCTTCTTCCAAAGCAAACTCGTAATCTTCATTAATCTGTTCCCTGGATATAATATCCCCTGCACCGTGACTTAAATGACTTAGAAGCGGCTGAAACGGATATTCAGTTTTTATTTCTACTATGTAATCATCAATCACTGTTACCTCTTCAATCATTTCAAGAACATGAGCGCGTGAAGCAGCACGTCCCGGGTCGAGCAGGCGATCAAAATTTGCTTTAACGACTTCTGCATTGAACTCAGACCCATCATGGAAAGTCACACCTTCCTGCAAAGTGAATTGCCAGGTCAGCTCATCAAGTTGCTCCCATTCAGTTGCAAGTGAAGGAATAATTTCAAACTCATTATTCTGTTTAACAAGTCCTTCAAAGATATGTTCTCTGATTCTTTCAGATGGCGTATCGTTACTTCCATGAGGGTCAACGGAAACAGCGTCTGATGGTAATGACAATTCAATGGACCTATCCCCGGTTTCTTCTTGTGCTCCCTCTGCCTGTGCTTCTTCCTCCATGTTTCCATCATCAGAGCAGGCCCCAAGAATTAAAAACAGCGCGAGTAACAAAGTTACTGTTGAAAATCTCTTCATTTCTCAATCCCTACCTTTTTAATACGCTTTATATCCTATATTATCACTATGAATTAGAAAGAAGTCAATCATCTTCAGAGAATTTCCGGTAATTCAGGGAAATAAAGTTTTTCAAGAAGTTTTGCCACAAGCGTCCACCAACAAAAAAAGAGGCCGCGCATTCGCGCGGCCTTCGTTCTTTATTCCATTATTTACCCCAGACTTCGTCTGCAATCTCCTTGACGAGTTCAAGCTTCGCCCACTGTTCCTGCTCAGTCAGGTTGTTGCCTTCCTCAGTGGAGGCGAATCCGCACTGCGGGCTGATGCACAGTCTGTCCTTATCGATATACTTCGCCGCTTCCTCGATGCGGCCTTTGATTTCTTCCTTATCTTCAAGCTCCGGCACTTTCGAAGAGATCAGGCCGAGCACGACCACTTTATCGCCGCTCACTTTTGACAGTGATTCGAATCCGCCGGCACGCTCCGTATCGAATTCAAGGTAATAGCCTTCCACGTTTTCTTCGCCGAAAAGAATATCCGCAACTTTGTCATACGCCCCGGAGGATGCCCAAGTTGAACGGTAGTTTCCGCGGCATACGTGCGTGGTGATCACGAGGTCTTCAGGTGCGCCTTCGATTGCCTTGTTGTTCACGCCCACATATTTCCGGCTCAGGCTTTCAACCGTGAAGTCGCCCGCCATGTTCTTCCAGTAGTCCTCATCGACGATCATGCCCCACGTGCAGTCGTCGAGCTGCAGGTTGCGGCAGCCTGCGTCATACAATTCTTTAATAAACGTCTGATAGGCTTTCGCAATGTCCTCGAGCAGTTCTTCTTCATTCGGATAGATTTTCTCGGTCGCTTCCCTGTTGTCCGGACGGAGCAGCTCCGCCAGGAACTGGGCCGGTGCAGGAATCGTCTGTCTTGCGATGACTTCATCATCCGCAAACTGATTGACGAATTTGAAATGCTCGATGAACGGATGCCCCGACCCGCCGAGCTTGCCCGTCAGACGTGCGGACTCTGCGCGCGTTTCGACTTCAGCGAACTGGTAGCCTTCATCGACTTCCACTTTCTCCATGCCTTCAAGGCCCCACATGAAATCAAGATGCCACCATGATCTGCGGAATTCCCCGTCCGTGATTGCCTTCAGGCCGATCTCCTTCTGCTTCTCGATCAGCTCTTCGATCGCTTCATCTTCAACCGATTTCAGTTCCTCTGCAGAAATCGTGTTTTTGGCGAATGCATCACGTGCTTCCTTCAATCGCAGCGGGCGCAAAAAGCTGCCCACGTTATCAAATCTGTAAGGTGCAGTTTTTCGTTCATTTATATTTTTCACAGTCATATCTGGCCACTCCTCTATTGTTTATTGGTATCTCAAGGTTAACACACCCCTGAGAGATAGCATAAGAGTTTAAATTCATGTCTCGCTATAGCTTTAAGCTATATCTTAAGGTATAATTTTATTCATCAAATTTGAAAGCGAGGGGTTCCATGACGATACAACAGTTGAAATACTTAATAGAAGTGGTGAACACAGGGTCGATCAATGAAGCGGCCAAAAACCTCTTCATCTCACAGCCGACATTATCCAAGGCGATCAAGACGCTCGAGGCGGAGATGGGGATCGTCATATTTACGAGGACTTCCACAGGCATGGTCCTCTCATCCGACGGCGCCGAATTCATGAGCTATGCCAGACAGGTCGTCGAGCAGGTGAATCTGATGGAGCACCGGTACCTCGATTCGCCCTATCAGGAACGGCTGTTGTCGGTGTCCACCCAGCACTACTCCTTCTCCGTCGATGCGATGGTCCGGATGATCGACCGGTACGGCGGTGATAAATACCAGTTCACGCTGCGCGAGACGAAGACGTTTGAAATCATCGACGATGTGAAGAACCTGACGAGCGAAGTCGGCGTGCTGTACATGAACAGCTTCAATGAGCAGGTCCTCTCCCAGCTCATCCGGGAGAACCAGCTCGGCTTCGAGCCGCTGTTTTCTGCAAATCCCCACGTCTTCATCAGCAGGGACAATCCCCTTGCGGAGAAGGACCTCGTCACCATTGAGGACCTCGAGCCCTACCCGAGGCTGTCATTCGAGCAGGGGAAGAACAACTCCTTCTATTTCTCGGAAGAGATTCTGGGGACGCTCGACGTCCCGAAGAACATCCTCGTCAGTGACCGTGCGACTTTATTCAACTGCCTGATCGGCCTGAACGGCTATACGATCTCGACCGGAATTTTAAGCGAAGAACTGAACGGTACGGATATCATCCCGGTGAGGCTCGATATCGACGATCAGATCACGGTCGGGACTTTGACCAATAAAAAAGCACAGCTCAGCCGGATGGCGAAGCTGTACCTGGAGGAGCTTGAAAACTGCATCGAGTCCTATGAGATTTTATAGGAAGAGTTTCATGCCTTCATGCGTCACCTTAAAGCCGAGCTTTTCGTAGAACGCATGTGCACCGCTGCGCCGCTTGTCCGTCGTGAGCTGGACGATGCCGCAGCCGTTCTCTTCAGCGAGCCGGATCGCCTCTTCAAATAAAGCCCGCCCCACACCTTTGCCCCGATGGGACTTATGCACCCGGACCCCTTCGATTTGGGCGCGCTTCTGTCCCCCGCGCGCAAGCGTCGGGATGAACGTGAGTTGCAGACAGCCGGTGATCGCGTTGTCTTCGGTGGCAAGCAGGATCTGATTGCCCGCCTGCGCCCTGATATCCCTGAACGACTGTATGTACTTCTCCTCTACTTCATCAGCGACTGCTTCACGCGCTCTGCCCAGCTCATCATCCGCAAGCATCGCCACGATTTCCTGCAGATCCCCTTCTTCCGCCATTCTGAAATCCATTGCCTCACCCCTTTTTATTGGAGTATAGCAGGATTTCAGGGGGATTTCATTTTGGGGGTGATATGGAATGCCTTCCCGTGACACGAAACATCAATTTTCACTGCCCTCGTGTCACAAAACGCTTCCCCGTGACACGAAATATCAATTTTCACAGCACTCATGTCACAAAACGCTCTCTCGTGACACGAAACATCGATTTTCATAGCTCTCGTGTCACAAAACGTCTCTCCGTGACACGAAATTCCGATCTTCACTGTTCTCGTGTCACAAAATGCCCCCTCGTGACACGAAACTCTAATTCTCACCCCACTCGTGTCAGACTCCAATCCTTTATCTCTCAAGTCATAAATAAAAAGAGACAAAACCGAAGTTTCGTCTCTGAATATCATCGAATAATTCCTCGATTACCTATAGGGCTCCTGCAAAGCCATGCTTCATCATAATCATCGGCCAGTGTCTTCTTTATATTAAATATGGCGTTGCCTTTAAAGATTTCATTTCTGATCTCCTCTAAAACTCTGACATCGTCTTCAGGTATGAAATCATTTAATATCAACTTCTCGAACCAGCTTTTCACTTCCTCAGGGTAGATATTGCCTGCAATTGATGAAAGGCGGTTATATCCCCATGATATTTTATCTTCCAGCTCCATCTCCCCACCGGCATAAAAAAGAAAGTCACCTTTGATTCCTTTTTTCAGTATCTCCATTTTATCTCTGTCACCGGGGTCTTTTATTCCTATGACCAATTCGTTTTCACTCAATGTGATGATACTGTCCGCTGATAAATCAAAACCTGTCCTTTTAGGGTTGTTATATAAAATAGCAGGCTTGCCAGCCAATTTTATGATTCGCTCCGAGTAGGACAAAGCTTCTTCTTGTGACGGGATTATATAAGGCGGATATCCCAACATTATTGCTGAAATACTTGATTCATTTATCCTGGTTGCCAATTTCTCTGCATCTTTTTGTCTGATTGATGAGACGCCCATAATAATTTCCATGTCTGTCGTCAATTCAGGTTCTTTCTCAATTACCTCAAGTATTTCTACCTTCTCTTCCAAACTCAGGCTATGCTGTTCACCGGTGGTGCCACCTATCAAAACAGACTTCACACCTTTATCATGTAGTAATTTAATATGGTCTATAGTTTTGTCAGTCTCCAGAACTTCATGAAGACCAAATGCCGTAGGTACAGCTACATGCATCTTTTCTTTCAGCATTAAAGAAACCTCCTCTTTCGATTCTATTTTAATTAGTGAATAAACACTAAAGGAATAAGGCTCCAAAGCCTTATTCCTTCAGCTGCCTTCTATTGATTACACCAATTCTTTATAAAATACGCAATTACTTTCGTGGTGTATCTTAAACTGTCCAAATCAATATATTCATTGGGAGCGTGCATGTAATTTCCTAAAGGACCGTAACATGTTACCGGGATGCCAAATTCATCAAATGCCCTGACATCAGTAGTAGCTGTAAATGAAAGGTTCTCCACTTTTTCCCCGGTCACTTCCTTATGACTTTCTGCCAATATCCTATATAAATCATTTTCAATATCCATTTCGAAGCCATGCGCCTTGAATCCAAAGAATTCAATTTCAGGAAGGTTGTCCTTCAACCATTCATCTTTCTCACAAGCTTCGATGATCCAATCTCTGACTTCTTTTTGGATGTCTGCCGGATCAGTACCAGGATAGCATCCGATTCTTGCTTCAAATGTGGTTTCCACCGGTACACTTGATGTCCAGTCTCCACCTTGAATTTTCCCAATATTAATGTTCAATGGGTGTGGATGATGCTTGAATGCTTCATGTTTTTCCTGACTATTGATGAATTCTCTATATTTTTCAAGGGCTTCAATAATCTTAAAAGCATTCATTGTAGCATTAACCGCTTCATCTGCTTTTTCAACGTGGGCGCCCACACCTCTGACAGTCACTCTCAGATATATGACACCGACTTGGGAAGTCAAGATTCTATGTTGTGTAGGTTCCGGTATCAATGCAGCATCAGCGGTATAACCAGCTTGCAATAAAGCTAATGCTCCATTCCCAGTTACTTCTTCCTCGATAACGGTCTGAATCTGCACCTCTCCATGAAGTGGTTCATTCATCTTTTCCAACGCTTTCACCGCAAATATGTTGGCAGCAAGTCCACCTTTCATATCAAGGATGCCTCTGCCATACATCTTATTGTCTTTTACGGTTGGAATGTAAGGTTCTGTCTCCCAATGACTCTTGGGTCCCGCATCCACCACATCAATATGAGCCTGCAAAATCAAACTTTTACCGTCATTAATTTCTGGTTTTTTCGAACCCACGACTACCGGTCTGTCCTTATAATCGATCACCGGTATTCCATGGTTCTTATAATTGGAGATCTCATCATTATTTACATCAAAAGAAGCTGTTTCAAAGTCCATATCTTTGAGATAGTTTTCTATGAATTGTTGAACTCCTTTTTCATTGCCAAGCGTACTGTCAAAAGAACCAAGGGTTTTTAAAAACAATAACTCTTCATCCCATAAGTCGTCTATTGCTTTCTCTAACCTTTCATCAAAACTCACAAATCCAACCCCCATTAATTATATTGCTCATTTATTCGCTAATTCGAGAATTACTTTCAAAAGAAGATTACCGCAAATATTCAGATATTTTTCCTCGGTATGTTCTTTTATATCATGGCTTATCCCCGCTTCACTCGGCATGAAAATCATGGCTGCAGGCGCGATATCATTGATATATCTTGCATCGTGGCCGGCACCACTGATGATTTTTCTGCTTTTATAGCCCGATGCATTACTATTGTCAGTAATGAGTTTTATAATCTCTTCATCAAATTTAACAGTCGGGGACTCCCACAATTCATGAATTTCAGCATTGACTGCGCGGTCATGGCTGACAGCTTCGACTGTTTCTTTCATTGCTTCAATAAATTCTTCCCTCAAGTAATTTTCATCAGCCCTGACATCTACAGTGTACTTGACCTTTTTAGGTATTACATTCGGTACATTCGGTTCTGCGAGGAATTTACCGATGGTCAGCTTGACGGCTTTCTCTTTAGCCAAACCTTCCAATCTATGAATGATTTCAGCAACTGCGAGCATAGGATCCCTTCTCACTTCCATAGGCGTCGTCCCTGCATGATTGGAATCTCCTTCAACAGCTATCTCGAACCAGCTCGTACCCTGGATTCCGGTAACAATACCCACATCCAAATTTTCGTCAGCAAGAATCGGACCTTGTTCTATATGGGCTTCCACATAAGAATGAATTTCTGCCAGTCTATTCTCTTTCCGCCCTTTATATCCGATTCTTTCCAATTCATCTCCAAAACTCAGGCCATCTTTATCTTTGGTTGAATATACATAATCTCTGGTGAATTCACCTGAAAGTACGCCTGAAGCCATCATGGGAGGAGAAAACCTCGCTCCCTCCTCGTTAGTGAAGTTAACAACTTCAATAGGCCTTTTAGTTTTAATGCCATTCTCTAAAAGTGTCTCAATGACTTCCAAGCCGAGCAACACACCTGCTATACCGTCGTATCTGCCACCATTAGGCTGTGTATCGAGATGGGATCCGACCACCACAGGAGCCAGATTCTCTTCCCCTTCTTTTCTGCCATATATATTACCAACGTCATCGACTCTTACACTCAAACCCAGGTTTCTCAAATACTCAGTGAAAACGTCTCTCATTTTTTTGTCTTCATCTGTAAGTGCCAGTCTGTTAAGGCCTGTTTCGTAGACTTTTCCTATTTCAGAACTGTTGTTTAAATTAGCAAGAAATCTGTTGAAGTCAATCTCCAATTCCTTATTGATATCTTCCATCAATGAACCACCTTTTTATTAAAGTCCTAGCATAACGAAGAAATAGCCCCAAACTGCAACTGCTATAATCGTCATGACAACTGCGGTTATTTGGATCTGCTTGTATTCCTTCTTTATTTTGACCAATCCATCTGGTTTGCTCAAATACTCATTAATAGTGATTTTAGCCATACTGTTTGACTTCATGTCATAATACGATTCGAGTTCATATTCTTTTGGTTGAGTGAGTAGTGCTACTATAATTAAACTGGCTACAGATAAAACAAGGGCAATCATCAACTCATCAATTCCTTCAGGAGGCACGATAATTCCTTGTCTGAAAATCTCACCCAGCGCTACAAAGGAAATGACACCAATCAGCATACTGGCAACGGCAGCTTTGCTGTTCATCCTCTTCCATTCAAAAGAAGCGACGATGGTCGGCAGCCAACCGACCGCAAAAATCGAACCTGCGTATATAGAAATCCAATAAATTGCAGAAGGTCTCATAATAGTTATTATACATACAATTATTCCTACTATGATCTGTCCAACACGCGCCGCTGAAAGACTTTGCTTTGAATCCAGCTTCTTATCAAATAACCTTTCATATAAATCTCTCGATAAAGCAAAACCGACTAACACAAATAGGGTTGATGCGGTAGACATTATAGAAGCCATCAGCGCTGCTAATCCAATACCGGCAATTGCTGGAGGGGTGAAATCCAAAAATCCGCTCACCATTGCATAATCTGGATCAGTGATGTTAGGATCAAGCACTCTTATTGCTGCAGCTGCAATAAATACTGTCAACTGCATGAAAGGTGCGAAAAATACCCCTATAATCGCCACTTTTAAAATGACGAAGTCATTCTTTGCAGGGAAAACACGAGATACAAGTGCAGGTATACATGCGAAGAATAGTATCCATACTAAAAATTGTGATATAGACCAACCAATATGTCTATCTTCTGTACCGGCTATCGACCAATAACCCGGAAGAGTGTCAGCCAGACCCCTCATCTGATCGAATCCGGCTTGACCAATCAGAAGCGGAACGATGACAATAGATATCGTCAGCATTGTAAAAAACATCAGTGTGTCCGTGACAACTATTCCATACATGCCCCCAATGGCAGTGAAAGCCAACATAGCCAACGTAAAGAGGATGACTATCCACCTGTAATCAATACCTGTAACCTCACTCAGCACAATTCCCGCACCAATAAATTGGATTACTCCATAACCGATTAGTCCTACAATCATTATAATGATTGCTATTACACTGACCCATTTGCTCTTGAACCTTTTATCAAAAAAATCTGGCATGGTCGTACTGCCGTACGCTTTCATCTTTCTACCGACATATACCACTGCCAGCAAAGTACCGATCCATGCACCAAATGACCCCAACGCAGAAATGACAAGGGGACCTTCAGTATAAGACTGTCCGGCGATACCCAGTAAAGTCGTGGCACTCAAATATGTTGCTGACAAAGTTCCAACAATCAACAACGTGGATCCCCGACCACCCATAATGTAAAAATCGTCCTCATTTTTAACAACTTTTACTAACGAAATCCCAACTGCTACATAGAATATGAGCACTGCCACCATTATACCTATGATCATGCCTTGTCTTCCCCCTTAACCTCCGATTCCTGCTCACTAATACCGGAGGTGTCCCTTTGCTTTTTCTCTTCTTCTTTGATGACAGGTAAGTATTGTTTCCTCAGTATTCCCAGAACGATGACACATGATAATATGGTCACGAATGTGGCATTGAAAAATAGAATAAATACATCAATATTCATTAAAACTCCCCTTTGCTCTTTAAATCAAATTCACTATCAACAAGTATTTTATATAGAAATATACTTCAATACCTTCAGGGTCGCTAAATGGTGCCTCATGATTCTATCTAGTGAATTTGGAAGTAAGTTTATTAGCTACGAACATCTCAACATACATATTTTCTTTTAGTAGATGAATTAATTCCTTCTAAATTACTTATAAGATAAAAGAATAAAACCCATGCAGGTTTTATTCTTTAAAATCAATTTATTTAATTTTTTATTGACTATATACACTTTCAACATTCTTAAATGCCTTTTCCAACACTTCAAGGCCCTTTTCTAATTCTTCGTTTGTGATTACAAGCGGAATCAGGAAACGGATGACATTATCAAAAACACCTGCTGACAAGAGTACTAAACCATTCTCATTTGCATAATTTGTGATTTTACTTTTTATTTCTTTATCCGGTGTATTCTTCTCATCATCTTTCACAATTTCTACTGCAACCATTGCTCCTAAGCGCCTGATCTCTCCAATGAAAGAGTAATGCTCTTGGTAAGTTTTTAGAACATCTTCCAAACTTTGTCCAATTTTTTCTGCTTTATTGCAAAGATCCTCCTCTTCAATAACATCTAAAACTGCCAGACCAGCTGCACACGCGACTGGATTACCAGCGAATGTTCCACCAATTTCACCTGTTGCAGCTGAATCTAAGATTTCAGACTTGCCAACTACACCACTCAGAGGTAATCCTGCAGATAGTGATTTTGAAACCACCATTAAATCCGGTTCTATTCCAAAGTGTTCAGAAGCAAATAGTTTACCTGTGCGACCGAAACCTGTTTGAATTTCATCAGCAATAAAAACAATACCATTTTCTTTGCAGAACTTTGCCACAGCATTCATAAAGCTTTTAGGAGGAATTAAAAATCCTGCCTCACCCTGAACTGGCTCAATAACTACACATGCTACATTTTCGGGTGCAACTGTTTCAATGAAGAACTTATGAAAATCTTCTATTATCATTTCAGTATATTCTTGCTCCGTCAGCGAAGGGTGCCTACGGTATACATTAGGGTAAGGAGCATGATATATATCTGAAGCAAAGGGACCGAAACCATTTTTATATGGCTTAACTTTACTGGTCATGCTCATCGTCAGGTTTGTACGACCATGAAAGCCTCCTTTAAAGGAAACAATCGCCGACCGGCCGGTATACTTCCTTGCCATCTTTACTGCATTTTCTACCCCTTCCGCACCAGAATTAAAAAATGCAGCTTTCTTATCGAAGTCCCCTGGTGTTAAACCACATAGCTTTTCGGCCAGCTCTATATAACTTTCATACATAATACAATTGAACCCCGGATGGAGAAATTTCTCAACCTGATTTTTAACTGCTTCTGTAACCTTGGAATGACTGTGCCCAACATTCAGGACCCCAATTGCCCCTCCAAAATCAATCACTTCATTACCTTCAGGGTCGGTAATCGTTGCACCCTTGGCATGAGCTGCTATGCTTTTATTTCCGTTACTGATACTTTGAGAAACGAATTGTTCTCTTTTCTTTTGAAGCTCTTGAGTTCTATTCATACAAATGTAACCCCTTTCATATTCTTTTAAAATTTTTTATTTTATTTCTAATAACTCAACAAAATAATCTCCGACCTCTGAAGTCGATGCACTTCCTCCAAGATCTCTTGGTAAAAATTCCTTATTCTTTAAAATAGCGATTATTGATTCCAATATCTTTTCTCCCCATTCTTCCTCTTCAAAATAATCCATCATTTGACTAATCGACCAAATTGCAGCTAATGGATTTGCAATGCCTTCTCCCGCAATGTCGGGTGCTGACCCATGGACGGGTTCGAACATTGAGGGATATTTCTTCTCAGGATTGATATTGGCTCCGGTAGCTAAGCCGAGACCTCCTGTGATGCCGGCACCTATATCTGTTAAAATATCTCCAAAAAGATTGGAAGTCACAACGATTTCAAATCTTCCAGGATCTGAAACAAAGTACAAACTGGCTGCATCAACCAAATATGAGTATGTCTTAACATCAGGATACTCTTTCCCTACTTCTTCAAAAACTTCATCCCAGAAGACCATAGAATAATTCAAGGCGTTACCCTTACTAACACTGGTTAAAGTTTTAGCTTGTTTGCGTGCCTCTTCGTATGCATAACGAATAATCCTTTCAGTACCCTTTCTGGAGAACACACCTGTTTGTAGTACAACTTCTTCAGGCTTTCCTCTGTATAACCACTCACCCGCACCAGAATACTCACCCTCACTGTTTTCTCTAATCACTAAGAAATCAATATCCTCTTCCCTTTTGTCTTTAAACGGTGTAAGTTCCTCATTTAATAATGTGATTGGCCGAAGGTTAACATACAAGTCAAACTCCCTTCGTATTCTTATCAACAAATCTCTTAGAGATATATGATCGGGTACCCCAGGGTAGCCAACTGCTCCAAGATAAACTGCATCAAAACCTTTCAGCTTGTCAATACCGTCTTCATCCATCATTTTTCCAGTTTCCAAATAATACTCACAACCCCAGGGAAATGTCTCAAAAGAAAATGATAAATTGTCATCTAATTTTTCGATAAATTTTAAAACCTTTACGCCTTCATTTATTACTTCAACACCTATTCCATCACCAGGTATTAGCGCGATGTTAAAATTCTTCATATTCTACCCCTTAAATGTTACATATTAAATACCTATCGATACATATTGCATCTCTAAAAACTCATCCATTCCCTGATGCCCACCTTCGCGACCTAATCCACTTTCTTTCAAACCTCCAAAAGGTGCCTGAACCGCTGAAGGAGCACCGTCATTCCAACCTACTATCCCAAAATCAATTTCTTCTATTATTCTTGTCCCATTGGATATACTCTCTGTAAAAACATAAGCTGCTAAACCAAAAGGTGTATCATTGGCTAAGTGCACCACTTCATCAATGGTTTCAAATTTTTGAATCGGGGCAACAGGGCCAAAAGTTTCTTCATTCATCATCAACATATCATTTGTAGCATCTTTGATAATTGTGGGAAGGTAATAGTTCCCCTTCTCGGAAGGTTGCTTTCCTCCATAAACTAGTTGCGCCCCTTTTTCCAGGGCGTCCGATACATGGGTCGATACCTTTTCCACACCCGCTTTATTTATTAACGGCCCGATGTTAACTCCTTCCGCCATACCGTTGCCGACCTTAAGCTCCCTTACTCTTTCAGTCAGCAAATCGATGAACTTATTATAGATTTTTGATTGAACATAAATTCTATTACCACAAACACAAGTCTGCCCTGAATTTCTGAACTTTGAAGCTATAGTACCTGCCACCGCTCTATTAATATCCGCATCATCAAGTACAATGATTGGTGCATGGCCGCCAAGTTCGAGACTAAGCTTCTTTATAGTTTCGGAACCTTGTTTCATCAAAATCTTGCCCACTTCCGTCGAACCGGTAAAGGTGACTTTTCTTACCCTGGAATCAAGTAAAAGTGCTTCGCCAATTTCACTGGAAGATCCTATAACAATATTAATCACTCCCTTAGGAAATCCTGCCTCTTCGGCGAGCTGTACGAGTTTGATTGCTGTTAAAGGTGTCTCACTAGATGGTTTAATAACAATGGTGCATCCTGCAGCCAAGGCCGGTCCCATTTTCCTAGTTAGCATCGCAGCCGGAAAATTCCATGGGGTAATTGCTGCAACTACGCCTACAGGCTTCTTCCATAATTGAAGGCGCTTATTCGAGTCATGTGTTGGAATTGTTTCTCCATAAACTCGCTTCGCTTCTTCTGCATACCATTCAATGTAGTTTGCTGCATAATGTACTTCACCCCTCGCTTCTGATAGAGGTTTACCCATTTCGCTCGTCATCAGTTCGGCCAACTCTGTTTCATTCTCAATCATTAATTCATAAAATCTTTTCAAAAGCTTTGCTCTTTCAAATGCAGTTGTCTTAGACCAAATTTTGAATGCGTCATCCGCTGCTTCAATGGCTGCCACTGCTTCTTTCTTTCCACCTTTAGGAACTTCTGATATTAATTCTCCTGTAGCTGGGTTATGAACCAATAATTTTTCTAAAGCCTCTCCAGTCCACTCACCGTCGATATAAAGTAAATTATGCATGACTACACCTCAATTTTTTAAATTTATTATCCCAAAAATTTTCCTTCGACATATTTGATATGAGTATGAATCTTATTTTCTACTATTTTCGGCTCTTTTGTTAACAGTGCTTTCATAAGCTCCTCCTGTTCTTCATAGAATGCCTTGGGACTGGTATAGTATTCATCCAAATACAATAGAAAAGTTCTTATTTGCACTTTAATCGATTCATACAATTTAATAATCCTCGAATTCCCCGATAAGTTAACGATATAGCTGTGAAATTTCATATCTAGATCGAATAAGTCAATCCAGTCTTCAATACTATTTTTGTCTTTCATTTCATCCAATATAGTCTGCAGCTCAGCAAATTCCTTTTCTCCTAGATGGGGAAGCGCTTTTAAAAAGGCATAAGATTCGACCATCAGTCTCAAATCAATAATCTCTTTCCAATCTTCATTAGAAAAGTCAGAGACATATGTACCTTTTCTAGGTTCTATGATTACCATCCCGTCGTTTTCTAATATTTTTAAAGAATCCCTGATGACATTTCTGCTTACATCGTACTTCACAGACAGTTCATTCTCGATTAACCTTTCTCCAAACTCTATTTCTCTTTTCCAAATGCTTCGTCTCAGTTCTTCGGCGATAATTTCTCCTAAAGAACCTTTGATTATATTTGATTTCATATGATTAACCCTTCCTTCAACTTTTAAAAGAGCTAACAGTCGATTGTCGACAATTAAACTTAAATATACAATAGACTATGTTAAAAATTCTGTCAAATATATTATTTGTAATCAAATATCATCATCATTTATTACTTCTTGATTTATTAAATTTGGTGGAATTTCGTTATTTAAACCTCTGATAAGATTCTTTTGTGCTAACCTGGACATCGCTAATTCATTTTCTATTGTTGCTGCACCTAAGTGAGGCAAAGTAATTACATTTGGTAACGATAATAATGGATTATCGGTTCCTACAGGTTCTTTTTCAAAGACATCAAGTGCTGCAGCTAATATTTCATTGTTTTTCAAAGCGTTATATAATGCATTTTCATCGATGTTCATTCCTCGAGAAGCATTAACGAAAATTGCGCTTGTTTTCATCTTTTTAAAATGTTCAGCTTTAATAAAATGTTTTGTTTCTCTAGAACCTGGAATCATCAAAACTACAAAGTCCGATTCTTTCAATAAATCCTCCACATTATGAAAAACAGCACCATAGCTATCCTCCACTTCCGGTTTTCGTGATCTATTATAATATAGAATTTTCATGTCAAAACCATAATGACATCTTTTAGCAACAGCCTGCCCTATCGCTCCCATTCCAATTATTCCAATTTTTTTATGATGAACATCGGTCCCAAATCGGTCTAGTTGAAGGTATTCTTTCCATCTTCCTTCTTTAACGAATCTATCGAGCTCAGGTATTCGTCTTGCCGAGGCTATAAGCATCCCCACAACTGCATCTGCCACTGTATCAGTTAAAACCCCTGGTGTATTGGTTGCCATTATTTTACGTTTGGTCATCTCTGGGAGGTCGAGGTTGTCGTATCCAACTGATACATTGGAAACAATCTTTAAATTGGGCGCAAGTCCCAAAAGTTCTTTAGTCACTTTTAATTCCAATCCTATAATTCCTTCGGCTTCCCCAAGTGCTTTTCTAAATTTTGCACTTTCCAGATATTCATAGTTTTCAAAATACGAGACATCAAATTGTAATTTCAAATCTTCTATCACGGGTTTGGAAACTCTTGTATAGGCTATTATTTTTCTCACTCTATTCCTCCTGTCCTTCTTTTATAAATTGACATCTATATACTAAAATAGTCATTGAAATTGAACTTTGTCAATAAGATAATCTTATTTATTAGATTATTCCTAATTTCTCAAATATTTAATTATCTAGTTGACATTAAAATTTCCATAGTCTAACATTAGTATTAATAATTGTCGACAGTCTACAAATAACTTTTGTAAGCGCTTGCTTTTGCCTCTCGATTTTCATTACATATTCATAAGGGGATGTTAGCAAAATGAATCTGCAAGAAGCGATTAAAGAAAAGATAAATTCAAAAAGAGAAGAGTATACCCAGTTTTTACAGAGCGTAGTACAACAACCAAGTACAACTGGAAATGAATTAAAAGCACAAACCATTGTCGCTGATCGATTAAAAGAATTAGGGCTAGAGGTGGACGTATGGGTTCCGGATTTTGAGGAATTGAAAAAGAGTGAGTTCTTCAATCCTCGTAGAGATAATTATGAAAACAGTCCTAATGTAGTTGGTATTTTGAAAGGTAAGAAGAATGGACGATCTTTGATTTTAAATGGACACATCGATGTTGTGCCAGCTGGAGACGAAAGTAAGTGGACTGATCATCCTTACTCCGGAAAAGTTATTGAAGGTAAATTATACGGCAGAGGCACTACAGATATGAAAGGAGGTAATATGTCTACTTTGATAGCACTCGAAACGATAATCGATCTTGGTATAGAACTAAAGGGTGATGTAATTTACGAAAGTGTGATTGAGGAAGAAACTGGAGGAGCAGGAACACTCGCTGCAATTCAAAGAGGGTATAAAGCTGATGTTGCATTAATCCCAGAACCTAGCGAGATGAAAATATTTCCCAAACAACAAGGTTCATTGTGGTTCGAAGTAACTGTAGAAGGTGTATCGGCTCATGGCGGGACCAGATATGAAGGTGTGAGTGCTATTGAAAAGGGATGGATTGTATTTCAAGAAATTTTACGATTAGAAGAAACAAGAAATAAACCTTTGCGTAAAGATCCCCTCTACAAAAACAACCCCATACCTATTCCTATTAATATCGGACAATTTAATGGGGGTTATTTCCCTTCGGCAGTCCCAGAAGAAGCAAAGATTCAAGGTCGATATGGTATAGCTCCAGGGGAAACTATTACAGAGGCCAAAGAGATGTTTCAATCAATGTTAGAAAATTTGAAGTCTATTGATGAATGGTTCGAAAAGTACCCAGTATCCGTTGAATGGGGAGGCATCCATCTCCCACCCGGTGGGTGTGACGACGACCACCCCATGCTGGAAGTCCTTAAAAATAACTATTATAAAGTTGAAAAGGAAGAGCCTATAATAGCCGGTTCTACTTGGGCAACCGACGGTGGTTTGCTTACACAAGCAGGAGGAATTCCTTCAATAGTTTTTGGTCCAGGTACGACAAGTATGGCTCATTTCACTGATGAGTATGTCGATTTGGAAAAAATGTTTAGAACTGCTGAAATTACTGCACTATCAATAATTGAATGGTGTGAAATCAACGAATAAAATTATCAAGTTATAGAAGGGAAATATATTATGAAAAATTTACTTAGCATATTAGGTTTAATGACTGTACTACTATTATTAAGCGCATGCACAATCGGTTCAGAGGAGAACGGAGATACATCAGCGGATTCGGAAGAGGCTTCTGACTCAAACGAAACTACAGAGGGTGATGAAGCTACAGGATCAGGTGAGTACTCAATAAGCGTATCTTATACTACACCAGAATCTGGTTCTACTCATATAGGGATGGAGAATTTTAAAGAGTTGGCAGAGGAGAAGACGAACGGGGAAGTAGTTATAGAATTATACCCTAATGGACAATTGTATGCTTCTGAACGTGAAGCGATCGAAGCTGTACAGTCGGGGACTGTTGAAATGACTGTTGCAGCCTCAGCACCTGTGGTTGGTTTTGACGAAAGATTTTTAGCAATAGACTTACCTTTCATTTTTCCAGATCATGAGACTGCTTATGAAGCTCTAGATGGCGAATTAGGACAAACCTTGCTGGATGGTCTTCCTGAGATAGGCCTCACAGGATTAGCTTATGGAGAAACTGGAATGAGGCAAATAACAAACAACAGTCATCCTATTGAAGCTCCTGAAGATCTAAATGGTTTACAAATCCGTACTATGGAAAATGACGTGCACATAAATACATTTAATGAATATGGTGCCAGCGCCTCCCCATTTGCTTTTGGAGAGCTATATAGTGCATTACAACAAAATATGTATGATGGTATGGAAAATCCGATTAACTTAATAGACCAAATGAACTTTTACGAAGTTCAAGAATATTTAACTATTTCTAATCATGCTTATACGGCTACCGTAGCTTTTATCAATAACGATTACTTCGAAAACCTACCTGAAGATATTCAAGCTTCACTGGAAGAAGCCGCTCTCGAGTCCATGGATTATCAAAGAGAAGTAGCAAGACAGCAAGATGAGGAAGGTATGGAAAATATCGAAGGTCACATGGAAATCAATGAATTGAGTGAGGAACAGAGACAACAATTTATTGAAGCAGCTGAACCAATCTTTGAAAGATATGAAGATGAAATTGGCAGTGATTTAATGGAATTGACACGTTCATATTCACAATAATTTCAGCTCATTACCAATATAGTTATTTCGAAGTTTAATTTGTATGGTTGGAAAAGTATAGACTATCTCTTCCCGACTATACTTATTAAACTTCTTTTTATAGCTAATTGGATTTCAATTAAAAGTGAGGCGTAGATATAATGGATTTAAAAAATCTCTTTGACAAACGCATTGAAGAATTCATCCTTGTTCTAACGATGGCTCTTATCGTTGCGATCCTTTTCACTCAGTCCATTCTAAGATTTTTTGGAGGATTTTCTTTAAGCTGGGGAGCTGAGTTAGCACAGTTCCTTCATATCTGGCAGATATGGATTGGTGCTAGTTTGGCGATTCGCTTACAATCCCATATAGGCGTTGATGTCTTTGTGAGATTATTTCCTTATTTTATACAAAAAATCTTCAGAGTCATAGTAATCATTTGTTGGTTTGTATTTGCTGCTTTTCTGGCAATTGCTGGAACACAATATATTTTAGATATAATGAGTAGTGGCCAAACAAGCCCCTCACTTCGCATACCAATGTGGATTCCATACCTGGTAATTCCCATCGGTGGAGTATTAATGATTATTAGGTTAATTCAGCAACTTTATTTATTAATCACTGATAAAATCAACTTAAACGAAACGGAGGAAATAGAATGACTGTAGCCCTTTTATTTATTTCTTTTTTCCTCCTGATGCTTATAGGTGTCCCTATTGCACTTTCCCTGGGTATAGCATCATTGGTTACAATGGTATTTGCGACAGAGAATTCTCCAACCATAATTATACAACAAGCTTTTACATCTCTTGACAGCTTTCCTCTGATGGCAATCCCTTTATTTATATTAGCTGGTGTCTTGATGAGTACAGGCGGAATTTCAGAACGGTTATTAAATCTAGCTAATGTATTAATAGGCTTTGTTGCTGGCGGGCTGGCAATGGTAACCGTTTTGGCAAGTATGTTCTTTGCCGCTATTTCCGGTTCAGGCCCCGCAACGGTAGCTGCAATCGGTTCGTTCATGATTCCCTCAATGAGGGAAAATAATTATGGTAGTGGCTTTGCTGCAGCTATCACAGCTTCAGCGGGCTCCATAGGCGTATTAATCCCTCCAAGTATCCCATTTGTCATGTATGGGGTCGTGGGGACAGTCTCAATCGGTTCCATGTTTTTAGCGGGTATCATTCCCGGTCTGATACTTGGCTTCGCATTGATGGTGATCTCTTATATTAATGCCAAGAGAAATGGGATTGAGGGATCCGGCGTGACGCCTTCATTCAGAGATGTTTTAAAAGCGTTGAATGAAGCGAAGTTTGCATTATTAGTCCCGGTTATTATCTTAGGCGGAATCTATGCAGGTTTATTTTCACCAACAGAATCTGCGGCAGTGGCATCGGTATATGCACTTTTTATAGGAGTTTTTGTTTACAAGGAACTGACATGGAAATCTGTCTACCAGAGTTTTTCCTCCGCTGCCCTTACAAATGCTGCCACAGTAATCATTATAGGGTTTTCAGTTTCATTTGCTTATCTGATGACAAGAGAAAGAATCCCGTCCATCGTAGCAGATTTTATAGTCAGCCTATCAGAAAACCCTCTTGTCATAATGTTAATTATTAACATTTTTTTATTAATTGTAGGCATGTTTATTGATACAATATCAGCAATAGTTATTCTGACTCCAATCTTACTTCCAGTCGTAACGAATATTGGATTAGATCCAATACACTTTGGGGTAATACTCGTAATGAACCTCGCCATTGGGTTTGTCACTCCACCACTTGGTGTCAACTTGTTTGTCGCCTCAAATGTAGGTAAGGTTCCATTTGATAAGATTGCTAAAGGGATGATTCCTATTTTAGTTGTCATGCTGATTGCCTTAATGATTGTAACTTATTTCCCTCCATTATCAACTTGGATTCCTAGTTTACGAGATTAATAAATGCCCAGAAGACTAATTAAAAAAACAACTCCTTATAGAATGAAATTAGTTTTCCATCAAGTCTTAGGTAGAAGAGGTTCTTGAGCTAAGTAATATAAAAAACTGAGATTAATCTAGAGCGCCTTACAAACAATCGATTTTTAATAAAAACGTTCAAGTTGGTCAACAAATAAAAAAAGACAAAATTTATTTTTGTCTTTTTTTTATTACTCGTTGATAATGATTTTTATTGTGCCGCCTATAAAATCTATCTATGAAATTTTTTAAGTTCATTCAATTCTATATTGATTCTCTCTTTTCTTCCTGCCGCCTTTATCAAAATAAGAGACGGTAAGAATCACTATTATATTAACGACAATACCGTAAATTATAGGGTTACTGGCTCCAAGTCCTTCCACCCATAACCCAATCAGTACAGCAAAGGCTGAAAGCAAGATAGCGGAAAATGCCGCATTCGCTGTAACCTTTTTGGAGAAAAGTCCGAACAGGATCGGAATGAATATTGAACCCGCTAAAACTGCGTAGGCAACATCGATTGCCACAAGCAGCTCCTCAATCCATAAGGCAATTATAATTGCGAATATGGCTAATGTAAAAGTGGTTATCCTTGAAAGCAATAAAAATTGCGTGTCATTGATTTTCGTAAAGAAATGGTCTTTCAAAATATCTTTGGATATCAATGTTGAAGATGCGAGTAATGTTCCGGAAGCAGTGGACATAATCGCTGCCGCCACTGCTGCGAATACTATACCTAAAAATCCAGTTGAAATTGTCTCAAAAGCCATCGTTGTGAAAACATCCTGCGTGTTCTCGATTCCCGGGAGCACGACGAGTGCCGCCATACCTATGAGCACCATGGCCAGTGAGTACAGAAGACTGTATACGCCTACCAAAACCCCGGCAGTTTTAGCAACTTTCGTATTTTTAGCAGTGAAGTACCTTTGCCAGATGTCCTGCCCGACCATCATTCCCAATGTATAAGTCAATAAATATGATAGTATCTCTCTAAAGCCAATCTCCGTGACATTGAAATAGCTGCTTGGCAAGTTCGCAGCCAACCCTTCAAATCCGCCGGCCGCGCTTAAGCTTTGAGGCAGCATGATTATAAATATCCCTAAAGTCATTATGCCAAACTGGACGACGTCGGTTATAGACAGTGTCCACATCCCTCCTAGTATCGTATAACCGAATACAATGGCACCGCCGACCAGTATCGCTTGTGTAAGACCCCAATCAAAAACGCCCGAAAGCAGTGCCCCGATTGCGATGATTTGTGTCACACTGATAAGTAAAGTATAGATGGCTGCGACGACCGCTCCTATAAGCTTGGATTTGGTGCCGAACAATCTTCCTAAAAGTTCACTGATCGTCAGGAGTTTATACCCCATCACCCGATCAAGGAATAGTAAGCCGAATAAAGTGATACCCAGCCCCATCGAGAATACAAACCAGATGCCTGAAAGGCCCATTTCATAACCCAGCTGCGAGGAGCCGATGGTGGATGAACCGCCCAGGAATACAGCGGTCAAGCATCCAAATAACATCCAGACGCCGAGGTTCCTGTCTGCCACCATATACTGCTCACTGGTTTTCGCCCTCATCATTCCAAGCACGCCTACACTGATCAATAGCAGGAAATATACCGCAAATACAAGATAGTCTAAAAATTCCATAAATCCTTATCCCCCTGTTTGTGTGAGCTGTCTCATTTCTAAGATGAAGAATCGCGTTTATTGATTGCTATCAAGCTGATCATCTCAAAAATGATTGATGAAGCTGCTACAGCGGTAATCTCACCACTATCATAAGTCGGCAACACTTCCACCAAGTCAAAACCTTTAATATCCAATCCTTTCAGATTTCTTACAAACTCCAGCCCTTCAAAAGATGTCGGCCCGCCGACTTCCGGCGTTCCTGTGCCCGGCGCGTACGCAGGGTCCAGAAAATCGATGTCATAAGAGACGAATGCTTTCGCATCTCCAACTCGTTCCCTGATTCTTTCCGATACTTTATCGAATCCCATGTTTCTTGCTTCCCTCATGGTGATCACTTCAAAGCCTAAATCTCTTGCATCCTCAATGCAGCCGGGTCCGTATAATGGCCCTCTCATTCCAACCTGGATTGAATGCTCCGTGTCAATGAGCCCTTCTTCGACAGCCCTTCTGAATGGCGTACCGTGCATATATTTCTCCCCATAATAGTTGTCCCAAGTATCTCCATGTGAATCAAAATGAATCAATGCAACCGGTCCATACTTCTTGTGAAATGCCCTGAGATGACCGAGGGAAATGGAGTGGTCTCCACCCATCATGACGGGCGTAATGCCACTGTCCAGGACCGGGGTCAAAGACTCCACTATATTGTCATAAGTTGCATGGATGTTACCCGGTATCACATTGATGTCTCCATAATCGACGCCGGAACAATAATCAAATATGTTTATATCCTGGTCAGGATTATATGGTCTGAGCAAAACTGAAAAGTCCCTGATATGCTGGGGGCCGTACCTCTGCCCCGTCCGATTCGACGCTGCGGTGTCAAAAGGTACACCGATGACAGCGAAGTCCACATTTTCTGTCGTTCTGATATTCTCCAATCTCATAAAAGTTCTTGGTCCCACAAAGCGTGGTGATTTTGATGAATCTATTGGCTTATACATAAATATCCTTGCTCCTTCTTAAATCAAATTCCCTATCGACAAGTATTTCGTATCCAGATATGCTTCAATGCCTTCGGGGCCGCCTTCCTTGCCGAGGCCGCTCTCTTTCAGGCCGCCGAATGGTGCGTGGGCGGCGGATGGTGCGCCGTCGTTCCAGCCGATGACGCCGAACTCGAGCTGTTCGGACAAATAAAGCCCCATCTTGTAGTCATTCGTGAAGTAATATGCAGCAAGTCCGAACGGCAGGCTGTTCGCAAGCGCCACCGCTTCGTCCACTTTCGAAAACGGCTGGATCGGAATCAACGGGCCGAACGTTTCCTCGTTCATGATCTCCATCTCCTGTGTTGCGTTCTTTATCACCGTCGGTTTATAGAAGTAAGTCCCCTTCTCCTCATCCGCGCGACCCTCGCCGCCGCATAAAATCTCCGCACCGAGCTGCCTCGCATTTTCAGCCTGGCCGCTGACCTTTTCATACGCCTGTTTGTTGATGAGCGGGCCGACCTGGGTGCCTTCCTCAAGTCCGTTGCCGACTTTAAGCCCCGAAACTTTCTCACTCAGCTTCCGCGAAAATTCATCCACGATCGACTCATGGACGAACAGCCTGTTCGCGCAGATGCACGTCTGTCCGGCATTCCTGAACTTCGATGCGATGGTCTGGTCGACCGCGATATCGATGTCCGCATCCCTGCAGACGATGATCGGCGCATGCCCGCCGAGCTCCATCGACACATGCTTCACCGTATCCGCGCTGTTTTTGATCAGCGATTTGCCGACCGGCGTCGAGCCCGTGAAAGTGATCTTCCTGACGAGCGGACTGTCGGTAAATATTGACCCGATTTCCCTGCCGGAGCCGTTCACCGCCTTGAAGACATTCTCCGGCACACCCGCCTCATATGCGAGTTCCACCAGCTTCATCGTCGTGAGCGGCGTTTCCGCCGCTGGTTTTATTATAAAGGAACATCCCGCCGCAAGTGCAGGTGCCACTTTCCGCGTCAGCATCGCCGCAGGGAAATTCCACGGTGTGATGCCCGCGACCAGGCCGACCGGCTGCTTTTTGATGATGATGTTTTTATTCGGTGAATTGGCAGGGACCGTCCGGCCGTAGATGCGCTTCGCCTCTTCAGCGTACCATTCGATGTAGGCATTTGCGTAGGCGACTTCGCCGAGCGCCTCGTGAAGCGGTTTGCCGCTCTCCTTTGTGATGATCTCAGCCAGTTCATCCTTATGTTCATTGATCAGGCGGAACCATTCCTTAATGATCCCCGAGCGATGGTGGGCATCCGTTTTGCGCCACGCCTTGAAGCCTTCGTGGCATGCCTCGATCGCCGCCTGGACCTCCTCCTTCGTATTGACCGGCAGAGTGTCCACGACTTCACCCGTCGCCGGGTTCTTTATTTCGAAAGTCTGCGTCACTGCACTTCACCTGCCTCTTCAAGTGCTGCATCCAGTATATCGAGTCCTTTATTGAGCTCATCGTCCGTGATGACGAGCGGCATGAGGAAACGGATGACGTTACCGTAAATGCCGGCGGAAAGCAGTATCAAACCGTTATCGTTCGCATACTTTGCGATTTTGCCTGTGCGCGCCTTATCAGGCGACTGGTCGTCATTTACGATCTCGACCGCCACCATCGCACCGAGGCGTCTGACTTCACCGATGAATCCATACCTGTCCTGATACACTTTAAATATATCTTCAAGCTTCTGACCGATCCGCTCAGCCTTATTGCATAAATCCTCTTCTTCCACCACATCGATGACGGCGAGTGCCGCCGCACAGGCGACCGGGTTGCCTGCGAATGTACCGCCGAGTTCACCCGGTTCCGCAGCATCCAGTATTTCCGCCCGGCCGACGACACCGCTGAGCGGCAGTCCGGCTGCGAGTGATTTCGACACGAGCATCAAGTCGGGCTCGATATCGAAGTGTTCGGATGCGAACCATTTACCTGTGCGGCCGAAGCCCGTCTGGATCTCATCCGCAACGAAGATGATGCCGTGTTCCCTGCAGAATTCCGTAACCGCCTGGACAAAGCGCTTCGGCGGGATGATGAAGCCGCCCTCGCCCTGCACCGGCTCCATGACGACGCACGCGACATTTTCAGGCGCGACCGTCTCGATGAAGAAATCATGGAATTCCTTGATCGTCTGGTCGATGTATTCCTCCTCGGAGAGTGACGGGTGCCTGCGGTAAGTGTACGGGAACGGCGCCGGATAAATATCCGAAGCAAACGGTCCGAAGCCGTTCTTGTAAGGTTTCACCTTGCTCGTCATGCTCATAGTGAGGTTCGTGCGGCCGTGGTAGCCGCGCTTGAAGGAGACGACCGCATTCCTGCCCGTATATTTCCTGGACATCTTGACCGCGTTCTCCACCGCTTCCGCACCGGAGTTCAACAGGATCGCCTTCTTATCGAAATCCCCCGGCGTGATGCCGCATAACTTTTCCGCAAGTTCGATATAGCCGTCATACATGATGCAGTTGAAGCCCGGATGCAGATACCGGTCGATCTGGTTCTTGACCGCCTCCGTCACTTTTGGATGGGTGTGGCCGACGTTCTGTACACCGATGGCACCCGCGAAATCGATGAAAGTTTTCCCTTCATGGTCGGTCACTGTCGCACCATGTGCCTGGTCCGCGATGGCCAGATTGCCGTTGCTTACGCTCCTTGAAACGTATTTCTCCCTTTTTTTCTGTAATTCCTCGCTTCTTGTCATAATTTGAAACCCCTTTCACTTCATTGATTATAGCCATTATTTCAAAAATTGGTATAATTGAAAGTACCAATTTCGTAAAAGTTTAGGCACCAGATTTAAAGGGGAGGCAGGCCATGCTTGAAATCAGATTGTCGGAAAGCCATTCGAAGTATAAATACCGTCAGATATATGAAAGCTTAAAAGATATGATCATCTCCGGAAAGATACCGAAAGACTACAGGCTGCCTTCAAAAAGGGAGCTCGCCAAAGATTTGGACGTAAGCGTGAATTCGGTCGCCACGGCATACGATCAGCTGATCGCGGAGGGGTATGTATATGCCGTCGAAAAGAAAGGTTATTATACGGAAGCGATTAATAAATACAATCCGGAGACGAAGTTCCCGGAAGCACTGCCGGAGTCATTGGAAGAGGACGAAGTACAGAAACGGTATCAGTATTCCCTCTCCCATATGACGGTGAACAGCACACACTTCCCATACAAGAAGTGGATGAGCTTCCAGAGGGAAGTGATCAACAAGCACCAGTTCGACATCTCGCGCCTCAATCATCCGCAGGGGCCGCTTGAAGTGCGGGAATCGATCAAGAACCTGATTTCCGTCACACGCGGCATCAACTGCTTCCCGGAACAGATTGTCATCGGCACCGGCACCCAGCCGCTGATCAGCCAGCTCATCGATCTGTTTGAACCCGATGTCAAAGTCGGCATTGAAAACCCGGGGTACTCCAGGGTGCGGGATATGCTGAACGACAAGGGCATCCATGTCGTCAACATCCCCCTTGATAATGAGGGCGTCGACATGCAGAGAATGGAGGAAGAAGACCCGGCCATCCAGTTTCTGACACCGTCCCATCAGTTCCCGCTCGGCATGATCATGCCGATATCGAAAAGGATCGACCTGCTGAACTGGGCGTCCGAAAAAGAGGGACGCTACCTCATCGAGGATGACTATGACAGTGAATTCAAATACGGCACCGACAACATCCCCTCACTGCAGAGCCTCGATAAAAACCGGAAAGTGATCTACATGGGGACATTCTCGAAAACCCTCCTGCCGAGCTTCAGGATCAGCTATATGATCCTGCCGCCGGAGCTGCTCGAAAAATATAAGGCGCGGTATAAATACTGGCTTCAGGGCAATGACAGCCTCCAGCTCTACACGTTGAAATACTTCATCGAATCGGGGGAATACAGCCGGTACGTCAAAAAGATGAACAGCCATTATGAGAACAACAGGACCATCCTGATCGATGCGCTCCGGAAACGCTTCGGAAAAACAATCGACATCGTGGATGTTCCGGCGGGGCTCCACTTCATCGCAAAATTCAAAACGTCCCGTTCATACGACGATGTAAAGGCCCGTGCGGAGGCCGCCTCCCTCGAACTGTATGACATCAGACGCTTTTCAACCGGGTATGTCGCAGATGACGATAAGTGGAAAGATTATGTACTCGGATTCGCAAACCTCGATACGGAGGAAGCCGATGCAATCGCGGCATGCCTCCACACCGTGATTTTTGAATAAAGAAGGCCCTGCGGAGTTTATTCCACAGAGCCTTTCAAAATGGTTTCTAAATTTTATCGCGGAGCCACTGCACGGCGTCCGCCTTGTTTTCGTCACCGATCGTATGTCCCGTGTCGTAAGTCGTATACGTGACGCTCGCGCCCTTTTCCTTGAAGTACGCCGCGTTTCTGCCGCCGACTTCGGGCGGGAATAATTCATCCTCCCTGCCGTCCGAGAGGAAGACATCGAGATGGCCGACATCCTTCACCCCGTACCGCTCCTCCAGGAAGTCCGGCACGTAGCCGTTCATGGAGACGATGCCGCTGATCTTACCGCCGAGCAGCAGAGCGAGTGTGTTGGAGAGGATTGCGCCCTGGCTGAAGCCGCCGAGGTAAACGTGATCCTCATCCACCGGATATTCCTTGATCAGTTCTTCGACGAACGCCGGCAGCTTCTCCATGCAGTCATCGAATGTTTCCATATCCGGCTTGCCGAACCCTTCCAGATAATAAAAGGCATAGCCGTTGTTGTAATTCAGATGGCCGCGTACACCGACGACGATGAATTCATCCGTCAGCTCATCGAATGTGTTCCATGTAAAGCTTTCGTTATGTCCGATGCCGTGGAACCCGACGAGCATCGGGTATTTTTTGCTTTCATCATAGTTCTCGGGAGTTCTGACTTCGTAGTGAAAAGTATCCTGCACAGTGATGCCTCCTATAGTCGTTATAATGCATATTATATTGAATTCGGGCATGGAATACAAAATTATTCCGCGCTGATCATCCAGTCGACGCCGTATTTATCCGTGAATGCGCCGAAGAGCTTCGACCATTCAACCGGCCCGAGGGGCATGCTCACTTCGGCAGCCGCCGCGGATGCCTTCTCAAAAAACGCCGTCACCGTCTCCACCGCCTCTTCGTCATCGCCGTCGAAGATGAAGGCCACCTGCGTCCCTTCATTGCTGATCTCCTTACCGCCCCATGTGCTGCTGATGTAGATCGGCTCACCGAGTATCCGGATTTCAGCATTCATGATGAACTTCTCCGCTTCCTCTCTGGTCATATTCATTTCATCAAGCGAACCTTCGAACATCTCATGATCCTCCTTCGTCACACCCACCACTTCTGCATCAAAATACTCCACATAATAATCGATCGCCTCGAGTGCATCCTTGAAATTGAAGTATGGCACTGCCTTGAACATGATATCCCTCCTGTGAAAACGTTTTTTAACGGTTTTATTATACAACGATTTCACTTCAAAGGGAATTATTACACCAATCCCATTTACATCAGCTGCCCGTCTATATGATCCACAATCACCCGGCCGAGCAGCGGGTCGAAATTCAAGGAAGGCGTGACTTCATAAGATATCCCCAGGTCGAGTGATTGAGCAGCGCTCTTCACCTTCTCCGTCATCACACCATCATATAGAAATAAAGGCACGATGATCATGTGATCATACCGTCCAGCTATTTCCGTGAGCGCTTCTTCAAGGCCCGGGTCTCCGTACAGCGTCATCGGGTGTGCAGGATACCCCGCCTCCAGTGTTTCAGTGAACGCGGCAAGTGCTGTCTCAGCATCCGGATAGTCCGGGTTGCCGTGCGCCACCACGGCAATGCCCGTGTTACCCTTCTCCTCAGCTTCACTGATCCGTTGCCTGACGATTTCCTGAATCAAAGGATGGCCCACAAGCGCCGGACGGATATCGATCTTCAGCCGGGGATATGAAGATCTGAAATACGATGCGATCTCGGGGATATCCTTCTTCAGATGGGAGGCCGGCAGCAGGAGAAGCGGTGTGATGACGATATGCTCTGTCCCTTCATCAATCAGCCGTCCGATTACGGTATAGGCATCCTCGGTCTCACTCTCCAGAAATGCGATTGAAAATTCCGCTTCATGCGGTGCCATCACATCCTCAATATGCGACACCAGTCTCTTATTCAGGCCGCCCCGTCGTGTACCGTGAGCGAGCAGCAGATGTTTCAGCATGGGCCATCCCCCTTTCAATGAAATTATACACTATACCCATGTTCTGCACCTTTGATTAAACCCGCACGCTGTGAAATAATTATAAGGATATATATTTTAAACATGAATGTCCGGGAGGAATACGACCTTGGAAACATTGAAGGATCTCGACTATGAACAGCGCATACAATTGATGGAAAAAACGGCTGAGCAGTTCAGGGAAACGTCACAGCAGCATGATGAAGACCTGACCTTCCCTTTTGAGAATTTCGACAAGCTGAAGGCGGTCGGCTACCCCGCACTGTCCATCCCGAAGGAATACGGTGGCGGGGGCATCAGCCTCACCGAACTGATGAAGCATCAGGAAACAATCGCAAAATATGACGGTGCGACGGCACTCTCCATCGGCTGGCATATGGGCATCATCATGGACATCGGTGAAAAGAAGACATGGGATGAAGAAAATTATAAAAAGGTCGTCGCCGACGTCATAGAAAACGGCGCCCTGATCAACAACCTCGCGACAGAACCCGCGACGGGCAGCCCGACACGCGGCGGGAAGCCGGAGACGACCGCCCGGAAGCAAGGTGGGCAGTGGATTTTGAACGGTAGGAAGACGTTCTCCACACTCTCCCCCGTCCTGAAATATGCCATTATCGTCGCCTCAATCGAAGAGACCGATGAAGTCGGTGAATTCCTCGTCGACATGGCACTCCCGGGTGTCAAAATCGAGGAGACATGGAATTCCATCGCCATGCGGGCGAGCGGCAGCCATGATGTCATCCTTGAAGACACTGTGGTGGAAGAAGAAGACCTCGTTGCCTTCCGGACACCGGGCAAAAAAGATCCGTCGGGGTGGCTCCTGCACATACCTGCCTGCTACCTCGGCATCGCACGGGCCGCACAGGAAGCGGCGTTGAAGTTTGCCAAAAGCTACTCCCCCAACAGCATCAAAGGCACGATTTCGGAGCTACCGAACGTACAGGAGAAGCTCGGCAGGATTGAACTGCTTGCAATGGAAGCTGAGGCGTTTCTTTATTCTGCTACAAATGAATGGGATCAGGCGGATGCAGAGGCACGCAGAGACATGGGGCCGAAGCTCGGTGCCGTCAAGACATCCATAGTCAACAAAGCCGTGGAGATTGTCGATCTCTCCATGCGCGTCGTCGGCGCAAAGAGCCTAAATGCGGACAATGAGCTGCAGCGCCATTACAGGAACGTGCGGGCCGGTCTCCATAACCCGCCGATGGATGATATGGTGATTGTGAACCTTGCGAAACATTCGCTTGAAAGGACAGATGATCAATGATGAAGAAAGTCATAATGGATGTGGATACGGGCATCGATGATGCCCTTGCGATACTGTATGCCATTGAGAGCAAGCAGCTCGATATCCTCGGCATCACGACCGTGAACGGCAACGTGCCGCTCGATTACGTGACAAAGAATACGCTAAAAGTGCTGCACCTTGCAGGGGAAAATATCCCGGCATACCCGGGCGCCGTCGAGCCTTATTTGAGGGAAGCCGTCCATGAGTTCAAAGTGCATGGCAATGACGGCATCGGCAACGCACTCGACGATATGACCGTGACGAAGGAATTGGAAGACACCTTCGCTGCCGATTTCATCATTGAGAGTGCATACGAGCACAATAAAGACCTCACCCTCATCATGGTCGGGCCGCTGACGAACCTGGCCCTCGCCCTGAAGAAGGATCCGGCCATCAAGGATATGATCGGGGAAGTCGTCATCATGGGCGGTGTGGTGTCGAATGCCGGACACGGCAATATGCTGCCGACATCCGAGTTCAATATATTCGCAGATGCCGAAGCGGCGAAAGTCGTCTTCCATAAGGGGCTCGACATCACCCTGGTCAGCCTCGACGTCACCCATCAGGTCATGATGACGGATGAACATGTGGAGAAACTTAAAGATACGAAGTATTACAACTTCGTCAAAGACGCGACGGACGAATATATGGCATACGGCCTGAGACTCTACGGCAAAAGGCAGTGCGCCCTGCACGACCCGCTCACCGTCGGTTATGTGCTCAATCCCACACTCCTCACTACGGAGAAGTATTATGTAGATGTCGAAACCTCAAGCCCCCTCAGCTACGGCCAGACCATATGCGACTTCAGGGGCCTGCTTGGCAAAGAGCCAAACGTAAACATCTGCCCCGGGGTCGACAGTGAACGGTTTCTGGAGGATTTCATTGGGACGTTGAACTTATAATTAATTTCATCAACTAGAGTTTAATTGTCACACGAAACAACAGTAAGTTTAGATATAGGAAATGAAGCTTATACAGCTATAAAGGCTTATGAGAAGGATTCTTTTATGCCAAGAATGCTTTTGGTGAAAAAAGCACTCCTGAATAAATTAAAAAGCTGTCGGTAGGCGGATACTATGAAGTATCAAGATCGCCTACTGATAGCTTTTGGGTTTTAAGGTGGCCGTTGGTTCACACCAAAAGGAAATTGGAAGAAACATTACTTAAAAGATATCTAATAAATCTTTAGCAGCTGTTATGATTTTTTTGTTTTGTTCTTGGTAGATATCTTCTTCTTTTGGATATTGTTTTAACATGGCACTTCTTAAATTATCGTCAGTTATGTATTCATTTAATAGTCCTATCTGTGCTAATAAGTGAAGAGATTGTGATATTGATTCTGATAATCTCTCTGTATCTTCTAAACTTAACTGTTCGATTCTTTCTTCTTTGAATTTTTCAGTATTTCTTACGTATTGGACAGTATGATCATATATATCTTTCTGCTCAATATATTTATAAATTTTTTTAGGTTCATTGATTGGAGTTTCCAACATACTCAATACAAAAATTATATTAAAATAATGACTGTTTTTACTTTTGTGTAAATCCATTAATTTTATACTGAATTCATCTTTTTCTATTTTCTTTTCGTTTATTGTTGTTCTATGGGATTTAAATGCTATATAAACACTAAGTATTGCAGTTATGGAGGTAGTTATTGCTGTAAAAGCTTCTAACATTTCGAACTCCTTCTTTATTAGTTTTGAACTATTCTTTTTTAACTTAATATTAAATACTAAGGGTGACATCTTCGGTTTACGACTGGTGATCTCTCTGCCTTAATATACCTATATTTAGTATAAAAAATAGGTATACTTCTTTACTTCTATTGCAAATGTTATGTCAGAAAAAATACTTGAACGTAAAAATGAATTCAAAGATATTGTTAAGGAGAGTAGTGGTTTTTATATAAAAAGAACTAATCCTTATTTTTTAAAATTTTTATAATTACCCATACTGGGGAAACTAAATAGGCAATTATTAGAGAATAACGAGAGCTTAAAGGTTCCCAGCTTGGAGTTTTTTCTTCAGTTTCTATACTGACTATAGGGAATGTAAAAATAGAAATAAAAAAATAGATTGTCAGTATTATATAGGGGAAGCTCAGGACATCGTGATCAAGTATCGAATTTACTATTACGACATAGAACAAGAAAAAAACAAAACCAATTATGAAACTAAGTATCTGTGCAAATCTATCACTCATGTTATTAAAACTCCTATTCTCCCTGACTATTAGCGGATGTATTCTATTTTAAACATAAAACGGAAGCTTTTGAAGTGACTGTTGATTCATACAAAAGGATCTTGGAATAAATTTTATTTTTCTTCCTTATTCATTGGATGAGAATCAAAAAAAGCAGTTGTTAACATCATGACTATAGCCATAATGGTTGCTGTTAAAATATGTGAAAGCTCAAAATTTCCGTCATTCAAAGTGACTCTGGAAGTTAGAGTGATAGCAAACATAGTTAATCCAATAGGGATGTACTTCTTTAGTAATCGTTTCATTTTAAGACCTCTGTTATTATGGGTTATGTCTTTAATGTATTCAGATCATGTAAGATAAAAAGGGATATTTTTTAAAAGGGAAAACCGTTTTTCATATGAAATATATCATCCTGTAATGTGTACTTTATCAAAAGGGAGTAAGTAAATAAAAGAGGAGAATGGTAAAATGTTCTTTAAAGAAAATCCGATTTTAAGATATTTTATTATATATAATTATATTTATTATAATAATAGCTTTAGATTATATTTTTTCCAGTGAGATAGACCTATTTAAAGCTTTTTTCGGAGCTTTATTGGTTGTAATTCTTTCTGCTGCTTTTAATAATAATGATAAAAGGATTAAAGAAATTTAACTCCTATTTTCAACCCAGGAACTATAAATGAGAAGAAACGATATATTTAGGAAATTTAAAAGCGATTCGAACTCTATTTCTTGCACAATTATCTTGGATGCTTTTATGTCTTTAGTTATAGGATTTCCTTTGAGTACTGGAGCAGGAGTTGCGATTGGAGAGTTAAAAAAAAGCCATAATAAAAGAAGAGATAAAAATAATTGAATGTACAAAATACCATGACTTTATCTAAGTGTCCATGGATGAATATATGACATACGGTCTCAGGACCTACGGCAAAAGACAGTGCGCACTGCATGATCCGCTTACCGTCGGCTACGTGCTCGATCCCGCATTCCTCAAGACGGAAAAGTATTATGTAGATGTCGAAACCTCAAGCCCTCTCAGCTATGGCCAGACCATATGCGACTTCAGGGGACTGCTTGGGAAAGAGCCGAACGTAAACATCTGCACCGCAGTGGACAGCGGACGGTTTCTGGAGGATTTCATCAGGACGTTGAACATGGAAAGTAATTAAAATGGAGCATACATTGGTATGCTCCATTTTTATATCAATCATCTAAAAAGTTATTCCAGAACTCCGAGATTTTCATTTTTTCAAGCGTTTCTCTGTCTTCAAACAGACCCAGCAAATCTTCTATCTTTTCCCCGGAGAAAAAGTCTTTCAAATTATCTTTGAATTTCGCACCAAGGATCGGCCTGACTTCATCTCTTCTGAACTTATGGCCGACCGGATATTTCACTTCAATTTCCTCGGATTCCGTGCCGTCTTTGAAGATCAGCTGCACGGAATTTGCGATGGATCGTTTATCCCTTTCAAGATACTCCCTCGAGTAATCCTTACTTTCCGTCACATCCATCTTCCCGAGCAGATCATCGATGACAGGAAAACCTTGATGATATTCATCATAATAATATTCCGTCTTCAAATCCCCATTCAATAAAGAAACTGCGATGATATATTCCAGTGAATGGTCCCTGTCCGATGGATTATCCAACTTATCCTTATGCGCAATGATCCGGATGGCGGATTCATGGGTTTTGACTTTGATCGTTTCAATGTCAGCAAGCCTGTCCCCATACTTCCCATGGAGTGCCATCGCCGCTTCTGCCGCAGTCTGTGCATGGAATTCTGCAGGAAATCCTGCTTTGAACAATATATTGTTGATGACGTAGCTGTTCATTTCTTGAGTCACCGTAATATCTTTACCGTTCATCACCACGTTGTTGAAGCCCCAGTCTGCATCCTCCAGAACATTCAAATAGCCTTCGCTCATCTTCCTGTTCAACAAGGACAGGTGGACGCCGCGTGCAGTCGCATCTCCTGCAGCCCAGGATTTACGCGTCGTGACATTCGGTGAATGCCTGTAGATCCTGAGCGGTCCGGCATCGATAAATACATTGGCTAAAACGTTTTTGATTTCTTCTCTGCCGCCGCCCATCATCTTTGTGGTGACGGCCGCTGTGGCGAGCTTGACCAGGAACACATGGTCAAAGCCGTTCCTGTTGAGACTGTTGGAAAGTGAGAGGACACCCTGAATTTCGTGTGCTTTCACCATGTAGCCCAATACATCACGCACGGTCATGCGATGGCCGCTTTTCTCCAAGTGGAGGGCTGTCGCAATAATGCCGCCGAGGTTGTCCGATGGATGTCCCCATTCTTCCGCCAGGAAACAATCGTTATAATCCAGCCAACGTATCAGTGTGCCGATATTCCAACTGGCATCGAGCAAACTCATTGGCTTGTCGATCCCCGGCACCTTAATACCATTTTCCCTGAAGTCATCTTCCTCCAGAGGACCGATCATCATTTGGCACTCCTCGTTATCCAAAGACTTAATCATACAGCCGAGGCTGTCCTTCAGAACTAAATTGGCTATTTCCATCGTTCGGCCATCAAACTCGATATCCTGATCACAATAGGCAGCTATATTTTCCAAAATATCGGAATTCCCCACTTGATATGTCACACCTTATCTTGAGGAAGGATGGTCTTGCTGATATTATTGTCCATCTCCTCATATTCTCTTAAGTTCAATATTTCATATAATTCTTTCCGTGTCTGCATCTTGTCGAGGAAGGGCTTCTGTGAGCCTTCCTCCAATATGGTTCTGTAAAGCTCTTTTACGGATTGTGCCGCTGCTCTTAATGAAGAAACCGGATATATCACCAGATTGATGCCGATCTGGTCGAAACTTTCTTTGGAAATGTAGTCCGTTTTCCCAAATTCGGTCATGTTCGCAAGAACAGGAATATCTATGGAGGATTTAACCTTTTTAAAATCTTCCAAATCCGTCATCGCTTCAGGGAATATAATATCCGCCCCGGCTGCAGTATAGGCTTTGAGCCTGTTCAGCATCCCTTCCATCCCTTCTATCGCAAAGGCATCAGAGCGGGCGACGATTTTCAATGAAGGGGAGATTTTTTTTATCATCTGTAACTTTTTGACCATGTCTTCCTTCGTAATCAGTTGCTTTCCGTTCAGATGCCCGCATTTCTTCGGGATTTTCTGATCTTCAATCTGGATTGCGGCAACTCCGACTTCCACCATCTGATGACAGGTCCTCGCTACATTAAGCGGCTCGCCGAAGCCATTATCAATATCCACCAGCACAGGCATATTCGAAGCTCTGATGATCTCCTGTGCCTTGTGAGCGACATCATCAATCGTCAATAAGCCAATATCAGGTATCCCTTTACTCGCTGACAGTGCACCGCCTGACAGGTAAAGCGCCTTAAAGCCGCTTTCCCTGGCCAGCAGGGCGCTCATTCCATCATGGGCGCCGGCGACCTGAAGTGTCTCTTCGGCTTCCACCTGCGACATGAATTCTTCTGCAAGTTGCCGCTGGTCTTTCCTTTCTTCCGTCAACCATGTCATGATTTTCTTCCTCCATAATTAAACTTTCGGTTTGGCTAAGTAATTTAATATTTTTGGTAAGAATATCGACAGGATCGTCAACGCAGCAAAAACCATTGCGATGGGTGAAGCCGTCAATATATCCATGAAACTGTCATATCTGACATTCGCCATACGGAAATTCTGTTCCAAAGAACTTCCTATAATTACTGCAAGAATCAACGGGGCCGGCGGGATGTCCAATAATTTCATGGCCAGCCCCAGAAGACCGAAGATGATAAGTATATAAAAGTCGATGATGTTGTAACCCAATGTATAAGCGCCTATGAAACCCAGCACCAAAATAATCGGATAAAGTATTTTGGACGGTGTTTTGAGTATCTTAATCAGAGCACCGACCAACGCCAGGTTGATGATCACGAGGACGATATTCCCGATGAATAGACTGTTGATGAACGTCCAGGCGATTTCAGGCTGATTTTCAAATAACATCGGTCCCGGCTGCATACCGAGCATGATCAGGGCACCAAGTATCACCGCTGTCGTACCCGATCCCGGAATGCCCATCGTCAGTAAAGGAATGAATGCTCCCACTCCGGCAGCGTTATTTGATGACTCAGGCGCCGCCAGCCCTTCCGGTGCTCCTTTACCGAATTCATCTCTATTTTTTGAAATCTGCTGCTCAGTCGAATAACTGATCATGGAGGCGATGGAACCGCCTGCCCCGGGCAGTATTCCTATCAGGAAACCGACAGGCCCCTGACGGATTGCAGGACCGAGCATCCGCTTCCACTGTTCTTTCGTGATCCAGACTTTACCGACATCCGACTTCACTTTTAAATCTTCGTTTTTTATATTCAACAAATTATAAAAAACTTCACCTACAGCATAAATACCAATGATTATAATCAGGAAATCCACACCATCACTCAAGTGAGGTATATCAAATGTATAACGGTAAACACCTGACTGGCTGTCGACTCCCACGGTGGTCATCATCAGTCCAAGGAACATTGAAATGAAACCTTTGATCAAATTCCCCCTGGATAATGAAACAACTGCGGATAAAGTGAACAGCAGCAGGAAGAAATATTCAGCCGGACCGAACTGTAGTGCAAAACTGGACAATGGTTCCGTCAGGAACATCATGCCGATGATTGCAAAGAATCCGCCGATCAATGAAGCCAATGTCGCCAGAGTCAATGCCTGACCGGCCTGACCTTTCCTGGTCATCGGATAGCCGTCGAATGTCGCTGCTATTGATGATGCATCACCCGGTGTATTGACAAGAATCGAAGATCTCGATCCTCCATACATCGAGCCGTAGTATATTGCACCCATCAGAATCAACGCACTTGTCGGATCCATACCGAAAGTGATCGGTATCAGGACTGCCACTGCAGTCGCTGCACCAAGACCCGGCAGCATACCGACCACTGTACCGAGGAAACCGCCTATGATGATGAATAACAGGTTTTCAAATCTCAATGCTGTAGTCAAGCCTTCCAAAAAGCTGTTCCAATCTATTCCCATGTTCCCCCTCCTTCTACGGTAAGCTGACACCTAACAGTTCTGAAAATGAATACCATGTAGCGAATGAAAATGTGATTGCTACAATGATGTTGATGAGCCATTGCTTTCGACCATTCACCACGAATAATAAAGCAAGTAAAAATAATGAGGTCGAAATCAGGAAACCAACTTGTTCAAATATCAATGAATACACTATGCAAAGTCCCAATACGATAAGAAACTTCACTGTCAGCTCCTTATCTTTGAATACGTTATAATTATCGAATTTTTCTTTTCTGCTTAATTTATACTCATTGAGCAAATACAGTATAGAGAGGATTAATAATGAAAATCCTATCAGCAGCGGATAGTTCATCGCTGCTGTAGGATTACCTATATTTGCCTCAGGAAGGTTGAATGTAAGAATTAAATATACTGATGCTATGAGTATAAGAAAGATTGGCATGATATATCTGATGACATCCACCTTCTTTTCTTAATGATAAGTATTACTCAGTCATACCGGCTGTATCCAGCAGTTCTTCATACATCTGATCCTGTTCTTCCAGGAATTCGACTGATCCTTCGTGATCCAGATAGAAATCATCCCAGCCTTGGTTTTCTAATAATGTGCCCCATTCTTCAGTCTCAACCATCTGGCTGAAAGTATCATTCCAATAAGCGATTTCTTCATCAGTCATATCAGCCGGACCCATGATGCCTCTCCAATGAGGGAAAGTGTAATCGATTCCCTGGTCCTGCCAGGAAGGGATGCTTTCATCTTCCGGTATCGGTTTGTCCGCAGTAGTCGCAATTATTTCAATCTCACCATTCAAATGCTGTTCCAATGATTCAGAGAGCGCCATTGTCGCCACATCCACATGGCCGCCTAAAAGTGCAGTCAATACATCTCCGCCGCTCTCATAGATCATGAACTCCAGCTGCGATACATCCACTCCATATTCATCCGCGACACTTACAAATGACAAATGGTCATTATTGCCGAGCGCCGGGCCGACTGCGATATTCAATGAAGTCGGGTCCTCTTTCAGGCGATCCAGCATATCGATGCCATTTTCAATATCGGAATCGGCCGGTACGGCAACTGATATCCATTCAGTCGCCAGTGTTGCGAGCGGAGTGAAATCTTCATGTGTCAATTCACTTTGCCCCAGCAGATTGTTCGTCAGCAAAAGACTTGAGTTGATGGATATAGCATGGCTGTCCTGCTGCGCCAGGTACTGCCAGCCGACTTCTCCGCCGCCGCCCGGTTTATTGGATACGTTCATATTTTCTTCTACAAGGCCGTTTTCATCCAAAGTATTCTGAATACCACGAGCGGTGGTATCCCAACCGCCACCCGGAGTGGCCGGTGCAACGATTTCAATGTTTCCATTTGGGTATTCGGCTTCCCCTGAAGCGTTGCCGCATGCAGCGAGAACACCCATCATTCCCGCCATCAATAATCCCAAAAATTTGGTATTCCTTCTCATAAAGATCGTCCCCTTTTTCATTATATGTACTGCTTATGTTTAATTACTCTAGCAAAGGGATTCATATATGTAAACGCTACCAATTTTAAGAATATAAAAAACTTTATGTTAATTAAAAACATAAAGTTCATGGGTTATTTTTTCTTATATTTTTTCTCCGGTCTTCCCTTGTCTCCATATTCCTGGCTGACTTCTAATTTGCCGGCGCTTTTCAAATATTCCAGGTATCGCCTGACTGTGGTCCTCGATGTGCCCAAGTATTCCCCGAGTGTTGATGAAGTCCATTCTTTTTCTTTTTCAAATGCTTCTTCTACCACCCTTAAAGTGACCGGATCAACGCCTTTCGGCAAAAACTCTTCGTTGGGTATTTTTTTATTTTGTCCAAAGTATTCATCGATTTTGTCCTGATCTATTTCGTGTGTTCCCTGGATGAACTTCCGCTTTTCCATATAATTTTTTACAGTTTCTGCCAGTCTTTGGAGCTTGACGGGCTTCACCAGATAGTATTTTGCCCCGAGCTGCATCATTTTTTTGAAGACTTCCCCTTCTTGGGCGGCGGTGATGACGATGAAATCCATATACGGATGTTTTCTGATGACTGCTTCCATGAGTTCGTCGCCCAGCATATCAGGCAGGTATATATCTACAAGCATCAATTCCATTTCTACTTCCTCAAGAATTTTCAAACTTTCGGAAGCGTTGTTTGCTTTATGGACTTCAACTGATTTCAAATGTTGCTGTAGATATTCTTTATACAAATCAGCAATCCTGAAATCGTCTTCGACGATTAGTATCTTCATTATTCATTCCCCTCTTTCTGATATGGAATTTCTGCAATGAAACGTGTCACACCATCTGTGTGGGAGAAATCCAAATAACCGTTTAAAGCATTTATATTGTTATTTACATTATAAAGACCATAACCCCGCTCCTCTTTGGTACCTTTTGTAGAGAAACCTTTCTCAAAAAGTTTTCCTTCGTCGTCAAATCCGCTGCCGTTGTCTTCAACAATGATTTCCATCCACCCTTCAAAGTTTCCTATATAAAAATGAACTTCAGGATGCTCTATCCCGGCAACCGCCTCAATGGCGTTATCGATAAGATTGCTTATGATCGTGATCAAGGGGTTGATCATCCCCTCGCTAACAGCTGCCTTATCCAACTGACTCTCCTCGTTTATATTAAATGGTATCCTCTTTTCTGATGACTTATTCATTTTGGCGATCAGCAGGGCCTTTATATGCTCTTCCTTGATATTAACCAGGCTGCTGTTATAAGAATCGAAATTGTCTATTTCGTCATTCAGCACTTCACGTATCTGTTGGTATTTATCCATCTCCAGCAACCCTGAGATCAAGTGCAGTTTATTCTTATATTCGTGGCTCTGGGCTCTTAAATCATCAAATAGAGACTCCACCACTGTAAGTTTATTCGTCAATTTTGCGATTGCCGATATATCCCTCAGAATGAAAATACGCCCGACTGCTTCTTCTTTTTCATACAGGTACTTCATTAAGATCACTATTTCTCTCCCATCGATGGTGACTCCGAAATACCTTTCTGCGATTGATTCCTCTTCTTTCAACATCTCGCCGACTTCAGGGGGCAGTGCATGGAAGATATTATTTGCACCATCATGATTGGAAGGCAGGAAACTTTTTCCTGATTCATTCGCGTAGGTGATATTTCCTGAATGATCCGCAGCGATGATCCCTTCATCCAGTGAGGAGAAAATCTTCTCCCTATTCTTCAATATAGTTGTAATTTCCCTCGGTTCATATCCCAATGTCTGGGATTTGATGTACCTCGTGAAGAGTCTACTGACGAGCATGCTCAGGAGAAGAAAAACGACTACGATAATAATCAGAGTGGATAATTTATCCAATATATTGCTGGTGATGGAACTCTTGAAGTATCCTGCTTTTACGACCCCTTCAAGCACCCTGAATTCATCCCCCTGGTAGATTGGTGCAGTGGATACGATTGCCGGCTCCTGATACCTGCCAGTTTCATAGGTGAGATAAGCTCCGAAAAGTTTAGTTTTAGCATCGTGCTCATCATAAGCTTCGTATTCTCCTATGAATTCCGGGTCAGGATGTGTGACGATTATTCCATCACTATCTTTTATGATGACAAAATCTATATCGTTCTCAAAGATGTATTGATTGGCAATTGACTGCACCGCCTCTTCGGACAGACCCTGATTGTTAACGAGGGAAGGAAGAAACGAGATAGTCTTTGCCGACTGCAACGACAATCTTTCAGCGTTATCATAATATTCATTAGTGGAATCATAAAGTACAAATACAGAGATGATCACGACAATGGATGTGATGATTCCTATCAGTATCCCATTGATTTTGGCTTCAAGCCCCATATTCAATAATTTCCTCATTTTATCAGGCACCCATCATCATTTGAAATTCAAATCTGGAAACGTATTTCTATCCTCTTTCTTCATTATATGAAAATTGCGACACATAACAATAGTATTATAGAAATAATGCTGGCACAATCACCTTTCTTTAACTCACGGTCAACTATGCTTAGTACCAATAGTTACTTTAATATACTTCATATCATTTTAATATAAGCATATATTTTGAAACTGAGATGAATATTCTTTAACATTGATAGTAGAAACAATATAACTAGGAGGTTACATCTTGGGAAAACTGTATGAAGATAAAGTTGTATTAATTACGGGCGGTGCCGGCGGTATCGGACTGGCATCAGCGAAGAAATTTGCCGAAGAGGGCGCAAAAATCGCTTTGGTCGATTTGAATAAAGAATCCGTCGATAAAGCGGCGGAGGAGATAAAGGATGCCGAAGTCATCACTTTCGGCGCCGATGTGACGGATGAATCGGAAGTCGAGAAGTTCGTTAAGGAAACGAAGGACCACTACGGTCGTATTGATGTATTCCTGAATAACGCGGGCATCAATGGCAAGACGGAAGATCTCGTCGATATCACGCAGGAGAACATCGAAAGTGTGTTTTCAGTCAACGTATTCGGTGTGTTCTACGGATTGAAACATGTGCTCCGTGTGATGAAAGAGCAGAAGAGCGGCTCGGTCATCAATATGGGTTCCATCGGAAGCTGGATCGGTTCACCGTCCATGAGTCCTTATGTCGCATCCAAACACGCGGTCGTTGGCATCACGAAATCAGCGGCGCTTGAAGCGGCGGATTACGGTGTGCGTGTGAATGCTGTATCACCGCATGCGGTCGAGACGGAAATGATGAGAAGGATTGAAGCGAACCGGAATCCTGAAGAAGCGGAAGCTGCGAAAAAGGCGGTCACCGACGGCATACCATTATCCAGATACGCACAGTCTGAGGAGATCGCAGATCTCGTCATCTTCCTTGGTTCCGACAAAGCATCCTTCATCACCGGCACTTACCAGAGGATAGACGGCGGCGCATCAGCGTTGTCATCGTAAACACCATAAAATATGAAACGGCAGTGGATAATAAATTCCACTGCCGCTTTTCATTCAAAATGTTCAATTATGTAATTCTGCTCTTCGCGCGGCGACAACAGTCTCTCGGCTTTGCCGATGGTGCCGTGGTTCGCATTCCAAATGATGTTATGCACCTTCACGGCGTTGTTGAAATCCCCTGCCTGCCACCGCTTCAGTGTATCGATATAAAAATCTTTATACTCATAATTGGACTCTTCAGCGATTCTGAGCATCTCCTCGATACTCTCCTCCGTTATCCGCTTATGCCCCCACTTCTCTTCCGCCATGACTTTCTGATGCGTCATCTTATGTAAATCATCGGCGAATGCCTTTTCACTGATTTCATTCCCCTGCCGGGCGCGGGATACTTCAAATTCCTTTTCACCGCGTTCCAGCTGTGCGAGTTCTGAATCAGCAGGTCCCGACAGATTTTCAAGAGGATTCGTGCCATCGGCAACATTTTCAGTTTCGGAACCTGTCACATAAAAGAATATACCTAAGGAAATGGAAGCAAGGAAAATCGTGGAGAAGAAGCCAAGGATAAGCTTCAATGATGTACTCAAAAATATGCCTCCTGTAAAACTGATAATACCTTTATATAGAAATATTATCATTAACTGGTTATTAATGAAAAGAGCCTTTTAACCTAGATAGGAAAATTTGAGATAAAACGACTTTTTATATGTAAATTTCGTCCCCCCTAGTTTAAGTTGTAAATTTACGTGAATAGAGAAGTAAATTGCGAGATAAAACAGGGGGTATCCATATGGGAGAGTTTTTGTTCACCGTCCTATCCGCTGCGTTCTTCATGTTTCTGGTCGCGTGGTACTCTTATCTGAAGACAAGGAACACCATCGGTGATTCGACCGGCTACTTCCTCGCGGGGCGGGGCCTGACGGGCGGTTTCATCGCCGGGTCGCTCATCCTCACCAACCTCTCCGCAGAGCAGTTGATCGGGCTGAACGGCCAGGCCTACAGCAGCAACATGACCAATATGGCCTGGGAGGTCACGGCGGGCTTCTCCGTGATCGTTCTGGCACTGATTCTGCTGCCGCGCTACCTCGGCGGGTCGTTCACCACACTGCCTGAATTCATCAACGACCGTTTTGACCGGGGCACGCGCATCCTGGTCGTGCTTTTGTTCATGCTCGGCTACGGGCTCGTGACCATACCGTCGGTCCTCTACTCCGGTGCTATCGCCGTGCTTCAGCTCTTCAATGTGCCGGAGGCGCTCGGCATCACTTTCGAGCAGTCCATGTGGCTCACGGTGTGGATCATCGGTATCATCGGATCCTGCTATGCAATCTTCGGCGGGCTCCGGGCCGTCGCGATTTCGGATACACTGAACGGCATCGGGCTCTTCATCATCGGGCTCATTGTGCCCGTGCTCGGCTTCATCGCCCTCGGGGACGGTAATATGCTGGACGGGATGCGGACGATCACGCTTGAAAGTCCGGAAAAATTGAATGCCATTGGCGGAAGCGATGACGGCGTGCCGTTCGGTACGATTTTCACAGGTATGATTTTTGCGAACCTATTCTACTGGGGGACGAACCAGTATGCCATCCAACGTACGCTCGGCGCACAGAGCCTCGCAGAAGGTCAGAAAGGCGCTTTACTTACAGGTTTTTTGAAGATACTCGTGCCATTTATGATGATGGTTCCCGGAATCATCGCATTCCATCTTTACGGTCCCGGCCTTGAAACGATGGACCTGGCATATCCTGCGCTGATATCCGATCTCCTCCCGACGTTCCTGAGCGGCTTTTTCCTGGCCGTGCTGCTCGGTGCCGTGTTTTCGAGCTTCAATTCGCTGCTCAACAGTGCCGCTACGATGTTTGCATATGACATTTACAAGGTTTTAATCAATAAAAGGGCGACGGACCGCCAGATGATCCGCATCAGCCAATGGTTCGGCGTGGCGTTGTCGCTCGTCACTTTCTTCATTGCGCCACTCCTGCTCAACGCACCGGACGGGCTTTGGACGGTCATCCGCGAATTCACCGGTTTCTTCAACATCCCGATTATAGCGATTGTCCTCGTCGGTATATTTTCAAAATACATTCCGCCGATTGGCCCGAAGGTCGCGATCATCGTCCATGTCATCAGCTACTACATGCTGATGTGGGGCCTGCCGATGTTCTTCAACATCGAAGTACCGATCAATTTCATCCATATACAGGGCATACTGTTTGCGGTCGCAGTCCTCATCATGCTGATGGCAGGGCTCATCAAACCGTTGTCGGAGCCCTTCAGGTTCAGACCGAATGCATCCGTCAGCATGGTCCCATGGAAGTATGCCATCCCGGTCACGGTCATACTGTCCAGTGCGATGGTGTTTGTATTTATACTCTTCTCCACAATTGGCCTTGCGAGCCCTGAAAACATCGTATCCGGCTGGTTCCTGCCCGTCGTTGCAGGCCTGATCATTGTCACAGTCTTATTGTACATGTTGGCCCTGAAATCCTGGAATAAAAAATACCAGAACTTCATCGTCGGCAGGCATGAGGAATTCGTTGAAGAAGCGGAACGGTAATACAAAAATGCTCCGGGCTCATTGTGCCGGAGCATTTTTTCATGGAATTCATTTCCGCTGATACCCTTCCAGCTCCCCTTCCGAATCCACAAGCAGTGCATGCTGAGAAGCGGTGAGCAAATCACGGTAGATGCGGTTCAGCGGATGGTGCCTCATAACGATATCCATCCCAAAATATGAGTAAAGATTCTGTACACCCCGGATGCCAGCGCGGGCAGCGATTTTGCTCTGCATTGAGATGTCCGTCATATCTGCCGCGTCAGCCGTCCTTGAGACATGGGCTTTCCACGATTTCTCAACGGAATGGTAGAAATCTTTTCGTGCTTCGAGGAATGCCGCTTCGTTCTTTTCCAGTACTTCAACCGCATGACCATAACGGCTGGAGCCTGCTTTGCCCCATGCGTCTTTTTTGGATTCGATGTGTTCACGCGCCGCTTCAAAGAAATGTCTCGCAACCCCGATCGCGGTCGAGGCGATATTCGCCGTCGCAAAAGCCCTGAATGGATAATGATAGACTGGGTCATCGAAATAAAAATGCGGACGAGTCACATCAAAACGGCGGCTGGCGGGGACGAAAGCATCCTCCACACGAATCGTATGGCTGCCGGTCGCCCGCATCCCGAATGCATCCCAGTCCCGTTCAATCGTCACCTGGTCCGGCGTGAAGGCGAAGGCATACAGTTTCCCGTTATCCTGGTCTCCAGATTTTATCCTGCATGTCGCAGTGAACAGGCTTGCATGATCTGAACCGCTTGAAAAAGGCCATGTTCCATTCACGATATAGCCGTCATCAACTTTCCGCGCGGTACCTCCCGGCCGGTCACTGCCTGCGATGTAGAAGTCGCGTGCGGTGAAGTGTTCCCTCACCTCATCCGGTTCCATCGTCACGGCGAAGAATCCGGCGCCAGAACCGATCTGCACGAGCCAGCCGAAACTGCCGTCCGCACGGGCTGCTTCCTCGAATATCTTCAATGCTTCCGGGAGCGGCTGCATATTGCCGCCGGTTTCTTCAGGTAAGAATAATTTGAACAGCCCTTTATCGTATATATATTGGAGCACCTCATTGGTGAGCCTGCCTTCCCGCTCCATGCAGGGCGCCGCTTTCCGGATCATTTCAATCATGTTTTCATCAATCATCGTGGAACCCCGCCTTCAATAATCCGTAGATTTCCCTTTTCAGCCGAACGAATTCATCATCAAGCGTGATGTCGTGATGCCTCGGCCGTTTGAAGGGCACCTTAATCTCCCTGATGATCCGCGCCGGTTTATCGGACAGGATCAGTATGCGGTCGGATAAGTACAGTGCCTCCTCGATGCTGTGGGTGATGAACAGCACGGAGCGGCGGTCAGCTTCCCACATCCTGAGCAGCCAGTCCTGCATGTCGAGGCGGGTCAGCTCATCGAGCGCACCGAATGGTTCATCGAGCAGCATCAGATCCTGCGGGCTGAGGAGTGCACGAATGAAGGCGACCCGCTGCCGCATGCCGCCGGACAAGGTATCGGGACGTGCCAATTCATAGCCGGCAAGGCCTGCACGTTCCAGCAGCTTCCGTGCCGCCTCCCGGTCGACTTTGCCGTTGATTTCCTGGACGAGGACGACGTTGTCCTCCACCGTCCGCCATGGCAAAAGCGAATCCTGCTGGGGCAGGTAGCTGATGTTGCCCCGCGTGCCGTTGGCGCGTTTCCCATCAATGTATATATCACCCTGATCCGCTTCGATCAGCCCGCCGATGATGTTGAAGATCGTGCTCTTCCCACTGCCGGAGGGGCCGATCAGCGTGACGAATTCACCGTCCGCCACATTGAGCGACAGCTTATCCAGCACGCCTTCGGCCGACTCCCCGTCGAACGTATGAGACAGGTTCACAACCTGCAGTTTATCAGCCATTCCTTCCACTCCCTTTCTCATCCGCATTCCATGGGATCAGCCATTTCTCAAGCAACAGTATGAAACCGAACAAAGCCAGACTGATCATCATGATGACGAATATCGATACGAACACCTGGTCCGTCCGGAATGCCGACGAGGCGACGGTCATAAAGACGCCGAGCCCCTCTTGTGCACCGAGCCATTCGGCGATGACCGCGCCCATCACACTGTATGTGGCGGAGATTTTAAGCCCTGAAAAGAAATACGGCAGTGCACTCGGCCATTCCAGCTTGAAGAAAATCTGCCGGCGGCCTGCACCGATCATCCGCATATAATTGAGCAGCGTCGGGTTCGTCTGCCGGAACCCGTCGATCAGCGAAACCGCAATCGGGAAGAAGCAGACGAGTGTGATGATGAGTATTTTCGGCAGTGCGCCGAAACCGAACCACAGCACCAGGAGCGGTGCGAGTGCGATGATCGGCACGTTCTGCGAAAGAACCATAAGCGGATATACTGCCTGCCTCGCCCGCGGCATCAGATGCAGGAGAACAGCGAGGATGAGCCCCACCGATACGCCGATCGCAAATCCGCCCAGTGCGATGGTTATAGTCGACATGCTGTGGCTGAAGAGGCGCGGATAAATCTCGATGCCTTCCTGTATGATCTGAAGAGGCGCCGGCAGCATCCACGCTTCGATATCAAAAATGCTGACAGCGGCCTGCCAGATCACCAGTACAATAAAGATCGCAAGGACCGGGGCGGCCACATTCCACGAAAACAGCCGGCGCATCACCTATTCCCCCGCTTCGCCGGGCAGGAATTCGTTCGTGAACGCCTGATCGACGTCCAGTTCCGATTCGATCAGATCACTCTCATACATCCAGTCCATATAGTTCTGCCAGACATCACGTTCCTGATGTCCCCAGTAAGGTGCATCACCCTGGTAGACATCGGCGAGCCACTCCTGGCTTGCCATGACGAGTTCCTCATCGAGGTCAGGTTCGGCCTCAAGCAGATGCTGTGCCGCCCGTTCCGGATCCTCCATCGCGAGTCTGTACCCTTCCGCTGTCGCATGGGTGAACGCCTCGACCATCTCCGGATCATCTTCAATCAGACCTTCATTCGTGATCAGCACGGGTGTATAGAAATTCAGTGCATCCGAGTATTCTGTGAAGTCGATCAGGTTGAGCGGCATATCACGGAGCTCGGCTTCAATGCCCGTCCAGCCGTAATAGATCCATGCGAAATCCACATCCCGCTGTACGGTCGTGAAGAAGTCCACATCCCCGACGTTCAGGATCTCAACTTCACTGAAGTCGGCACCGTCCGCCTGCATGATTGACGCGATGGTCTCCTCCTCAATCGGGGAGCCATAGCCGCCGTATGTGTGACCCTCAAGATCTGAAGGCGTCTCAAGGCCGTACTCCTCAGGGGATGCCAAATATGAAGTATTATCTTGGATGATTGCGGCAAGCGAGACGATTGATACATCCTGCAGGCGCGCCTGCGTCACGTTCTCCTGGGCACTGATGCCGAAGTCCGCATTGCCGGTCGCAACTGTCTGCTCGGCCCCCGCCTCACCTGGCAGGACGATCTCAACATCAAGGCCCTGGTCCTCGTAGTAACCTTCAGCTTTTGCGGCATAGATGCCCGTATGGTTTGTGTTCGGTGTCCAGTCGAGCACGAACGTGACCTCGGTCAGTTCGGCCTCGTCCGTGGCTCCACCGCCATCCTCTCCGCCGCATGCTGCAAGCAGCAGAAGCAGGACGATTGGAAAAATAAACTTAAACATATGATGAACGCTCCTTTCAAAAACGGCATAAAAAAACGCCTTCCCGATCCGGAGGCGTCAAGAACAGCGGGGACGGACCATAAGCAGTCCATCCATCACACATTCCCTACGCTGGTATTATCCAGATCAGGTCAAAGGGTCAGGATTCCTCCTTCTCAGCCGTACGGCTCCCCTATGTATCATTATTCACTTGTGAAATCAGTATATCATGATTGCGGTGCAAGTCAAAGCGCTCGGGAGACTGTTATGACGGGCATCCAGATTGGTCATTGAAAGTGCTTTCCCGGTTATATATAATTAAATTACGCAATTGATTGAATACACCAAATATTCAAAAAGGGGATGTTACACATGGCGCGAAGATCAAAGTTCAAAGATCCGGGGCTCTTTATGACCCTGATCATCATCATCTATTCCACCATCGTGTTCGCATGGTGGCCGACCGACATCTATATGGCCGGCATATCGCTGGTTGCATGGCTGATGTTCTTCGGTCTGTTCCTATGGTTCATCATCACCGCAGCCTATGTCGTATGGATTGAAAAAATTGAGAAGGATTAGGGGGTATGGGACATGCAGGTTACTGAAGGAATCATTTTATTAATCTACCTTGTCTTCATGACAATCATCGGCATCTACTTCTACAGGCGCGCCCGCCAGAGTGAGAGCGACTACTTCACAGCCGGCCAGAGCATCAATACATTCGTCGGTGCTTTCGCAATATTTGCAGCCATCGCGAGTTCAAGTTCATTGATGGGCGCGGTCGGTTCCGGTGTCACGCTCGGGCTGCCGTACTATTTCACGTACGCATTCGGGGTGCTTGCGGCACTGCCGCTCGCGATGTTCCTAATCTCCGGCCAGGTCAGGCGTTCCGGTGCCAAAAGCATGCCGGACTTCTTCCATCAGCGGTTCGGCACATCGGTCCAGATATTATCCGCAATCATCGTCGTGCTCGCCATGACGTTCTATATGGTGCCGCAGCTGACTGCAGCCGGCATCATCGGTTCATACGTCCTCGGCATTGAGTACGCGACGGCGACCATCATACTCGGACTCGGGTTCACCATATACGCAGCACTCGGCGGCATGTGGGCGATTACATACACCGACCTGTTCCAGGGTATGATCATGCTTTTCGGTGCGGTGACGCTCGCTGCCATCATCTGGGTGGACTTCGGCAGCATCGGCAATATGCTCGACAGCGCGCTTGCCACGGACCCGGCCTTCGGTGACGTGACACAGCCGTGGATGTCCTACTTCGGACTGTTCATCGCCTTCATCTGGTTCGGCATCATTTCACCGTCCGTCGTCATGCGTAACTTCGCATCACGCGATGCACGGACCGCACGCCGCTCCTCGATGTGGGGGACGTTCATCTACATCATCCTGTTCCTGAGCGGATTCTTCATCACCATCGCCGGTGTCACACTCGGTATCGTGGGGACGCTCGAGAACACGGATATGATCTTCGTCTCCGTCGTGGAGGAATATCTGCCGCCGATACTCGGGGGCATCATGCTTGCAGGGCTGCTTGCCGCCATCATGTCTTCAGCCGATGCGATGCTGCTCGCGATCTCTGCAGGTATTGCACATGACGTCTATAAACAGCACATCAACCCGAATGCGACCGAACGTTCCGTGACACTGCTCGGACTGATCACGATGTTCGTCGCCGTCATCATCGGCATCGTCATCGCCATCAACCCGCCGGGCATCATTGCGGTCATGGTCGGATGGGTCGGCGGATTCCTGTTGTCATCATTCGGATTTCCGTTCGTCCTCGGCATATGGTGGAAGCGCGCGAATAAGATCGGGGCATTCACCGGCATGCTCGGCGGTGCGGTTTTATTCCTCATACTCGTCGCAAGCCAGGCACTGCCGACGAACGCAGAGCCGATCATCGCTGCACCGGTGTCGCTCATACTGGTCATCGTCGTCAGCCTGATGACATCACCGCCGCCGAAAGAACAGCAGGACAGGGTGGACATGTACCACACACACCTGGATAACTGATGGAAAAGGATGACATGATGATAAAACGCATCGGCAGTAAAAATATATCCGAAAAAGCATTATACCGGGCGATATATAAAAGCCTGGGACTGAAGGCCCGTATGAATAAAACCATCACACCCGGGCATCTTCAATCACACACAGTGAGCAAAACGCTGATACACCATCCGTTCTGGATGGTGAAGAGCATGGTGCTTGCCGACCGGCCGCCCTTCCCGCCGAGGAAGATTCCGCGCATGATTTTCGTGGACGCGGTGTCGGGCTACAGGGGCATCTTCTCACATGTACCGCCCGTGACCGAAGAAGCTCCGGGTGAGAAAATTGAACCGCATATCACAGAGGAAGACCTGCAGAAATATGTGGACGATGTGAGGAAGCGGCAGATCGACAAGCAGTATATGCTGAAGAAGCCGCGGCATGAAACAGTCGAGACCACATTGGCACATCTGCCAGTTTATGAGGTGAAGGTGGAGAGTGCTGAAGTGGACGAAACTTTCTACATCAATGCCAATACGGGGGAAGACGAGCAGTTCCTGAGTGAGAGATGGACGAGTAAAAAAGATTTGCTCGGATAAATAAAACGGAAGCAGGATAAAGTCCTGCTTCCGTTTTTTAATGCTTACAAAGGTATTTCCTTTTTCCTGATCTCGACTTCCAACTCTTCGAGATACTCAACAAACTCGGAGATGTTGTCCACCATCCGCTTCTGGTATTCCTGTCCCTTATCTTTATCCGCAGGTGTTGCATCCCCCATCACGCCCACACCATTTGTCGCTTCCCTGTAGTGGGCGACGTCGCTTGCAGTGAGTATCTTATCCGTCAGCACGTTCGGATCGTGTTGTAAAAACCTGTTATGGTCTGACGGGATGTTCTTGACGGCAGCTTCCGGGCTGCACAGCTCAGCGTGCCTGTCGTACATGATGGATGTTTCGAGTTCTTCAGCGTGTCCGATGCCGCCGGGTTCGACTTCACTCAGTTCCCTGCCCGCAACTGCATTGATGTAGAACGGATCGGCGATCCCGACGAAGGCGCCGGTGTTATTCCTGACCCGGGTCAGGGCGATTCGGAGCGGCGGCAGGTTCGCTTCCCTGTGCCCGTTGATGATCAGTATCTTTTCGAATCCATGATAGATCAAAGAATTCAATACATCCTCCACGACATGCGTCAATGTCTCCGGCCTTAACGTGACCGTGCCGGGGTAGGCCATATGGTGCGGTGCCCAGCCGTACCACAATGGGGAGGCAATGAGCACACCGGTCTTTTCGGCCACATCCATCGCGATGTCCTGGGCCAGCAGTGAATCGGTGCCGAGCGGCAGATGCTTTCCATGCTGCTCCACACTGCCAACGGGCAGAAGGATCGTCTTCTTCTCCTTTAGATAAGCTTCCACGTCTTCCCATTTATTTTCATGCAGATAATATTTCATCATTTCTTCTCCTTTACCCATAGATTCTCGACATCCTCCGGACTTAAAAACTTCCAGCGCTTCCTTGCATAGGCGAAGTACCATATGGTGAGGAGCACGATCCATCCGACGCCGATTGCGATCGCAATCGGATTGACATAGGTGATGATCACCAGACAGCCGAGGGAAGCGACGATTGCCAGGACAGGCACGTTTTTGATGTTGAACGGATACCTGAAACGTGGGCTCCAGTCCGTCCTCGTTTTTCTCACAACGATGAGTGCGATATTCATCAGGATCATCATAAGCCAGTTGGAAAACACCGCGGCACTGATCAATATGCCGAGCACTTCCGCGTAGCCGAATATGCTCATGAATGTCGCGGCCAGCGCAAGGATACCTGTCGCAAGCACTGCGTTATAGGGAATCCCGGCTTTCGATAGTTTCGCAAACACCGGCGGAAAAGCATGCTCCCTCGCCGCAGCATACAACATCCTCGAAGCGCCGAGCAGACAGCCGATGGTCGATGTTGCTGTGGCGGTCAGGGCCGCAATCGCAATCAGCACGGGACCGTATGACGGCAGCACATTCTCCACCGCAAGTGCAAGCGGGGCGGCGGATTCTGCAAGGTCCTCGATCGGTGTACTCGATACCACGCCGTATCCGACGAGCACATATAAGATGACCACGGTGACGAGTGCCGAAACCTGCGCATAAGGCAGATTGACCCGCGGGTTCTTCGCCTCCTCACCGAGTGTCAGCACCGCTTCGACCTGCATCTGGCCGAAAGCGATCAGCGCCACGGCGGCAAACAGGCCGGCGACGCCGTTCGTGAACAAGTCCGTATATGTAAACGGCCCTGCCGGATTGCTCCCTATCGTGAAGAGCGCAATCGCAAACAGTGAAATGATTTGTATAATCGATAATATAGTATTGACCTTACCGGTGAAATTGATGCCGTAAAGCAGCATCAAAGTGATCAATACGGAGATGACCGGCCCGGAAATGAATGGCGGCACACCCGGCACAAGCACCGTCAGGTAGCCCGCGAACCCGAGGTTCACTGCGCCTGCGGCAAAAGAAAATGAAAGAAAATATAATCCTGAACACCACAGTGCAATCAGTTTCGACAAATCTTTTGAAATCGGAAAGAAAGCAAATTTGGAATAAACATATGAAGCCCCCTGATACGGCCAGCTTGAAGCCATCTCGGCATAGCTCATCGATGACATGATCGCCAGAGCACCCGCAATCAGGAAGGCGATGAATAAAGCAGGCCCCGTCTCGGAAATCGCCGGACCGATGACGGTGAATATTCCGCCGCCCACCAAAGCACCCACACCGATGGACCATAGGTCGATGAAATTTAAACTCCTTGATATTGAACGATCAGCAGCCCTTTCCATAACCCTCACCCTTTCAGCAGCAATATACCCACTTATAATATATGAATGTTTTGAATAGTTCAAATTATTTTGGGGACAATTAGCGAGGATAAAAATATAGTTCCCAGCTGAAAGCAGGATGACAAAGCGGTCTCAATATATGCTACGGGACATCAGAGTGATTTAAGAGCTTTATTGTTGGTGAAATTTCCTTTTGCACCAGTGCTTACATCATAATATTGGGAATTAAATCACATGATTGTTATAATATATCCGAAGCTTTCATAAGCTCTATCATCATTAAAAAGGAGTCTATGCAATTTGTTCAATTTCAATTTCATGAGATTCATGCTGGTTGGAATTTTATTTTCATCACTTTTTGCAGCAGGCTGCAGCATTAACATGACAGAAGCTGATGATATCAGCGATAATGCCGGAAATGGGGATTACAGTCAGGAAATGGATTACACAATCACCGGAGTTGAACCCGGCGCCGGACAGACTGAAGCGATCAATGATGCCATAGAAACATATGACAGCCTGGATGGATGGGAACAGAAGACTTCATCCGCCGCTGCAATGCTCGCCGAACTTGATGAGGCCTTTGAAAATGAAGCACCGATTGCCGTAGCTGCATGGTCACCCCACTTCAAGTTCTCACAGTATGACCTCAAATATTTGGAGGACACTGAAGGCATCTTCGGGGAAGAAGAGGCCATAAGGACGATAGCCAGAACGGACCTCGAAGAAGATCTGCCTCACGCCTACAAGATCCTGGACAGGATCCAGTTTGAACCTGAAATGATTGAGGACGCAGTGGCACAAAATGCAGGCACGGATGCGGACTATACTGAAGTCGCCCGTGAATGGGTGAATGAAAATGCGGATACGGTTGAGGAATGGACAGCAGGCGCCACACCTGCAGCAGGTGAACCCGTTAAACTCGTCACCACACACTGGGATGATTCACTATTCACCGCAAACGTCGCCGCCGTTGTTTTAAGCGAGCATGGTTTTGATGTCACGTTGAGTGCAGTGGATACACTCGCCTTGTTTGAAACCATTGCCGCAGGTGACGCGGATGCATCCCTCTCACCATGGCTCCCTGTAACAGACGGCACCTACTATGATGAATACGCAGATCAGATTGATGACCTCGGGCCGCATACGGAAGGTGCCAAAATAGGCATCGCCGTCCCTGAATATATGGATATCGATTCAATCGAAGATCTGAATCCAAAAGAATGACATACTTAAAACACCCCTGAAAAGCTTTCAGGGGTGTTCTCTTGCAATGGGAATCTGACTTAACCTTCCAATTCATCAGCAATGGCATTAAGCTGAGCAGCTATTGCTATAAACTCCTGGTTTAAATCCAGTGTTTTTACACTAATTTTATTACCACTCATCCTATACTCATTATCGGGTTGTACCGCTTCATCCGTACGGGCATATAACAACATCCCGGAAATTTCCCGGGAGCTCGTCTTTTCTTCATAGGCCTTATTCTTTACATAAGCAAAAATCTGGTACATGTTACTCGAGTGTATTTTATTAGGACCAAAGTACGATTGGGTGTTATGAGCATAATATTTAGCATCGATTATCAGCACTCTGTTGCCATATGTCAGTGTGATGTCGCTTTGCATCACAGGCAGCATGTCATTCATATCATCGTCAATACCCCAGGGGATTTGAGAAGACCTTACATCAAAGTGAGGATATTCTTTTCGGTAGTATTCAAGAATAAATTTTTCATACAAACGGCTCATCCTCTGTTCGTCTATGAACGTAGCCATCTTATATCCGCCTTTATCCGTACTCAAAAGCATCCCCTCGATGATGAATCGGCATATGGAGATCAACATCCGATAAGCCTGCGTGTTACGGTGAAAACGAATAGTTGACCAGTTGATGGCACCTGGCTCAATCATTTCCACATCAGAAAAATAAAGCATTTCCTTCTTCAGAATACTTTTGTACTCAATGTCTACATCTGCATGGCGAATCAGCATCAGAACTGTGGTTTTTATTATTTGGTTTAAAAGGTTATTTTCGGAAAGTGCATCATAATTGCATGTGAGCATCTGCTTTCTCGCAATTTTATTCCGGATGGTGCCCTGCATGTCAATCTTGCCGTGCATTACAGCCAAATCTTCCGTTTGATTCGTATATTCCCGGTATAATCCCTGCTTCAGCTGTTGGCTGAGACCCTTTGAAAGGATAGCGGCAAATAAATTATGAATATTATCAAAGTCTTCACCTTCTATTTCATCATAATTCGACTGCTTCAGAACAGAGAAAGCATATGATAGCATATAATAGGTATTTTTTATGAATATCGTATTATCTTTCTTCATCGGAACACACCACGTAATGTGCTCTCCCATGATTTCAACTTGTCATCATCGTCAAACCAGTACTCGCGTAACATAGGTAAAATATCATATTCGACGATGAACCTCATCCATTCATCAGTATTATTGTCCTTGTCTTCCGGATTAATGAAATAGCTATGTCCAATACGAAAACCTGAACCAAGGGACGGATCCGTTGCTATTTCCTTATTTAATTCTTGCACTTTTGTTATCAAAAGATCAAAAGTTTCACTTTCCAGTTTCTCCTGGTATCTCTTAAACCCTTCTGATTCGAAACCCGGTTCCATATCAAAAAAGCTGAAACGTCTTCGCAGCGCATAATCAATCATGGCGAGACTGCGGTCAGCCGTGTTCATCATACCGATGATATATAAATTCTCAGGCACCGAAAATTTTTGTCCATTGTATGCCAATGTCGCTTTCGTTCCTCTGTAGTCACGTTCAATCAACATCAATAATTCACCAAATATCTTACTCATATTGCCACGGTTGATTTCATCAATGATAAAATAGAAATCTTTCTCGGGATGGTTTGCAGCCTTTTGACAAAAATGATAGAAAATCCCGTATTTTAATTCAAAAGTGTCCCCCGCTGGCTTATAACCCATCATGAAGTCTTCATAAGAGTAATTCTGATGGAACTGGACAAATTTAATACGTTGATCGTCCTCAATTCCCATAATTGAATACGCAAGGCGTTTTGCAGTAAATGTTTTCCCGACACCCGGCGGACCTTGCAGGATAATATTCTTCTTATTCTTGATCACTGTCACCAAAGTATCGTAGGCATTTTCTGACATAAAAACTTCATTGAGAAAATCATTTTTACTATACTCCACAGATTCTTCTTTCAATTCATAAGGGTTTTCCTCACGGATCAAGTCCAGAATAAAATCGTATTCACCCTCTTTCACTTTAAACAAAGTGCCATTAAGGTTGAGATTAAACTCCATATCTACAAGTTCTGGACTATTTTTGATTACTTGATAGTCTATTGGTACAGCAAGACCTTCAAGCTTTTTAAAATAGATTTGGTTATTCTCTTGTGCTTCAAGGACCTCAGCCAACGCCACAATTTGTTTAGTTGGATGGGATTCATACACAATTACTTTCTCACCCGGTTTTGCATCCAAGAAATTTTGAAAGATGCGTCTCTTATTACCACGTTCGTTATGGAGAGAAAAGGATTGTGTTTCTCCTACTGCTATATCAGAAAAACTCCAGATGGCTGGCTTGGTGTTCAGCCACCAGTAATTTTCATTCGTTTCGCTTGAAGGGTTTGTAATATACAATTCCACTTCAGAAAGATCTACCTTGTCGAGGGCTTCAGAGAGTTCATCGCGTAGTTTCCAAATATAGGAACCCTTCTCCTTATCGTTTGTGCGCTTACCGATATAAAGGATTGGCCACCACTGGGAATTATCAGCATCTTTGGGCATCAAAGGACACTTTGTTATCTTTGCTATGCGCTTTGCAAGATGCACTGAAACATTATTATAAAAGTTTGGCGTTTCACCATATTTTTCAGAAAGTTGCTTACAGGTCGCCTTCCCCCCGTAATCTTTAAGGCGTTTCATTACTGCAAGGCTGCTGGAGTCGAAAATCTCTTCATCTCTGATCAGTTCAACCCATCTATCTACAGTAAAGCCAGGCGAGTAATCTGAAGGAAACCACTCCTCCTCTGTAGAGGGGGATTCTTTTTGTATATTGAGTTTCCGACTGATGTAATAACCCACATCAATTGTTAATGTGCAGAGCTCAGGATCTGGATAACAGTCAGCAGTTAATTGTGATTTCAATAAATTAACCAGTTTACCATCCTTCTTTAGTACTCTTCGAATTTCATCATAGAGTGCATAGAAAGTACGAAGATTAGTTTCATATGCCCCTTTTTTTATACTCTCTTCGCTTCTGAGTTCTTCTATAACCCTTTTGATTTCTGAGAATTTATAGATGTAGTACTTATCTGGGTAACGCAACCATAAATATGTACTTATCGCGTTTTCATTTTGGTAATGTTTTTCAAGCCGCTCAATATTATAGTTCTCAAGAAGAGTCTTGGATTTTTCTTTGAAGTCGAGAATCCTGGTGACTACATCCTGGCTTTCATCAAAAAGATTAATGAACATTGTCCGTACTTCTTCGGGGAAAGCCTTGGCAAAATTTTGTATCATTGATGCCGGAAAGTTACCGGATGAAGCCAAAAGATTAGAAGTTTTTCTCAGAGATTGGGTCAACATTTCAGGAAAATCGGGCGCATTTATGTCCCAATGATCTTGGAACCATTTTACTGCTTCCCACTTATATTTTTCTTCAGGCCACTGTTTACTTACAAAACTTTCTTTGTAATTCACTAGTATTGTATCAAGCCGAGATGTATCAAACATCCAATCATCCTTCCATCAGTGAAGTTTATACAGGGATTTCTTGAGCTTCTTACAAAGAGACTATTCTATACTCTTTTTATAATTACTAAAATCAGCTACTCCCTGCACGCACTCCTTACTTTAAATAAGATTCTACACGACAAAAAACACACTTTCATCTGAAAGTGTGTTTTATCTTTTCTTAAGTCCTTCCGGCATGCGGGCTGGATACGTATCTTGCATACCTTGAACCGAGCATATTGGCAAGGAGCCTTGTCTCGAAGCCGAAGGCCTTCATGACGATCAGGTGGATCTTCGCTTGGGTGAGCGTATAGACGAACCACGGCAGCGTCGGTTCGTACTCATGGAGGGCGATGAGCACCTCATCTTTATCCAGCACCCGGCGGAATTCCATACGGGCGCGGCCCCCTTCCCGCTCCTGGGAAAACTGACCGCCTTTGATGTAGAAGAGCAGCCTGTCCTCATATGACCGTTCCTCCGATTTTTCGAAGATCAGTATCGGATCTTTGAAGAAAGGCAGCGTGATGGAAGTCTCCTTATCATCGACGCTCGTATTGATCAGCCTGCCGCCGATCCTCGACAGCCAGTTGATGTAGTAATCAGCCGTATCCTCGACCGACCACTGCTCCGGGATTTTGATGCGCTGGATGGATTTCACGTCATTTTTCTGCACATCCTTCTTCTGCAGTATGCCGCCTGCTGAGGGACTGCTCTGATCCAGTTCCCCGTCGAGCGCGATCCTGACGCTTTCCTTGAAGGTGGTCGGGGCGTTGGAGATGCCTTCGACGTAATTCTCCTCCCGCATGACCATGTCGTGTGTGAGGCTCTCGAGCAGCGGATAGACCATCTCCTTCGGTTTCTGTGCAATGAGGCGCACCCACAGTTTCGACAGGAAGATCGGTATGATCGGCAGGTCCACCATCGGCAGTTTCTTGTCCATGACTTCCGCCGTCTCCTCGAACAGCTCCCGGTATGTCTTCTCCTCCGGCCCGCCGATATCGATGGATTCATTCTGCTCAGGTTTCCGTTTGACGACCTCCATCAATCCGGACAAAACATCTTTCAAAGCCACCGGATGCGTCCGATTGTATGCCCATGCCGGCAGGAGGAGCGCCGGCAGACGCTTCACAAGGTTATGGAGGATTGGAAACGACGATCCCTTCGGCCCGACGATCAACCCCGCACGCAGTGTGGAGACAGGAATGCCGTATGACCCGAGGATTTTTTCACACTCAAGACGGCTTTCCAGATGGGCCGACAGCTCATCATCGTCCGGGATGATCCCGCTTAAGTAGATGATCCGCTTCACACCCTGCTTTTTCGCCGCCCAGGCGAAATTATCCGCGAGAATCGCGTCCTTATCACCAAACGTCCCCTGGTCGAGCTTCGACGACGGCTGCATGGAATGGACGAGGTATATCGCGATATCCACGCCTTCCATCACCTGCTCGATGTCCAGCTGCGAATAAAGATCCGCCTCCTTCCAGGTGACGTTCTCTTCGTCTTCCTTATTCGATGTGTTCCTTGATATTGCGATGATTTCATATTCTTCCTTCAGGCTTTCCATCAGGTTTCCGCCGATATATCCTGATGCGCCGGTCAACAATATTTTCATGTCAGCACCCCTTATCATTAGTTAGGTACTTATACCCCACAGTCCGGGATGTATGTATGCATAAGGAATGTATCAACTTGACCTGACAAACGAAAACAGCGCAGAAGCCTAAGCCTCCACGCCGTCATCTATATATTTTATTTTCTATCCTGGGCAGGCATCACTTCAAGGCTCAATGGTTCGCGCGTGTAACGCTTGCCTTTCTTTTCACCCTTCAGTTCCTTCTCCTTCAGGACATAGCTCAACAGATCAAGCATGATCCTTGCCGCCGTCTGTCCTGTCATCCCTGTCGGGTCATACTGCGGTGCAACTTCGACCAGGTCGAACCCGATCACTTCCCCGTGGCCCGCAATCGCCTTCAAAAGGTCGTTCACTTCATCATAGAGCAGTCCGCCCGGTGAAGGTGTGCCCGTCCCCGGTGCTATGGAAGGGTCGACACCGTCGATATCGATCGTGATATAGTACTTCTCACCCGCCGGGATGAGGTCGAGCAGACCCTGGATGCCCTTCTCGCGCATCTTTTTAGGCGACAGTATTGTGGAACCGTAATCCCTTGCTGCATCGACGTCTTCCTTCTTGCTGCTGCTGATGCCGCGGATGCCGAACTGGTAGATGTTCTCCACATGGTCAAGCTCCGATAATCTCCGGATGCAGTTGCCGTGGCCGTAACGCATGCCGGATCTGTGATCCGCCCAGTCAAGGTGTGCATCCAGCTGGATGACGTGGAACGGGCCGAGTTCCTCAAGGCCTTTGCCGACAGGTGCCGTGATTGAATGGTCGCCGCCCATGATCACCGGCATAGCGCCCTGTGCCACGATCTTACGCACCATTTCTTCAGTGTTGTCATGGCTCTGCATGATGTCCCCATGGACGATGTCCACATCACCGCAGTCCAGCACTTTCCAATCAGGTCCGAGGTAAGTGATGTCATTTTCGATATCATACGCACCTTCCAGGCCGAAACTGTATAATGTCGAACCTTCGCGAATCGCCCTCGGGCCCATTCTTGCACCCGACTTCCACTGTGTCCCCATGTCGTTCGGTACACCGATCACTGCCACATCCGCCTCCATCTCGGAAAGCTTCTCCACCTCATCACAAATCGGATACTTTCCAAAAGTGCTGATGCCTGTGAACGGCAGATTCAAAAATTGTTTTTCATCCGGTCTTACCATGATACATTCCCCCTGTTTTATATGAACATTAAGTTTCTGACTTTTCTTAAATCTATCAGTGACTAAAATCTATCACGGTTTCTCCATAAATACAATACAAAAACGCAAAATAATTTCATTAAAATGATAAAAATAATAACATAAATGCATTATTGCATCAAAATGCAGAATTACATTTTAACTGATAAATATCTATAATAAAGCCTTTTATAAATAATCTATGATAAAATAAATGCATTATTGCATTTTAAAAGTTTTGTTTTTATAAAATTTTATGTCGGAAAACCCTTGTTAAATAATATGCTCCCGTGCATAATGGTTTCCAGGGAGATGGGTTTCTGAAAATAATGAATGTTTAATTAACAAGGGGGACTGGACATGAATGATCCATTCAATAAGGCGGGAGTTGCACTCAGTAGAAAGCGCTATCTTACAGGGGTAAGCAGATTCATATTTTTCACGAGCATCGCAGTGCTGGTATTCTTCATACCTTTTGAAATCAACGGCAACAGGGAGATACTTTTCGGCTTCATCTATAATACACTCATCGATCTATTCGGCATCCTCGGCATATGGATGATCAGCATCATAACAGCGGGGAACGCCCTGCTCAGCCTCGTCGGTAAATTCGTATCGAAGGAAGGCACGAAGCTGCACAGCTATTACGCAAAGGATTCAAAAATATATATTCCTATATACTTTCTGGGGGCGGCGTACTCCATACTATATACACTGCAGGTTTCCATACCGGCCTTCAACGGTCCGGAGGCGATCGTCGGATCGAGCACAGGTGAACTGATGTCCGGCATCGCACTTGCGGTCATGTGGGTCATCCCGCTCGGTGCGATATTCATACCGTTCTTCGTCAACTACGGATCGATCGATTTTGTCGGCACACTGCTTCAGCCGATCATGCGCCCGGTCTTCAAGGTGCCGGGCAAGAGTGCAGTGGATGCCATCACTTCATTTCTGACATCGTCATCGGTGGCGGTGCTTTTCACCACCAAACTGTATAATAAGAAGTTCTACACCAAGAAGGAAGCAGCCGTCATCACGACGAGCTTCAGTGCCGTCAGCATCGGATTTGCGGCCGTCGTCATCGATACGGCGGGCCTGATGGAACATTTCGGTAAAGTGTACTTTTCGTCGTTCCTCGTGGCGTTCATCATCGCGTTCATCATGATCCGCATCCCGCCGCTGTCCCTCAAAAAGAATGTCTATATCGATGACACCGAACAGACGCCGGAAGAGAGGGTCGCAGAAACGTACAATAAAAACACGCTCGGCATCGCCGTCAATTCTGCGATAGACCAGGCTGCCGATGCGAATGATTTCTTCTCTGAAATCAAGGAAAGCCTGAAGGAAGGTCTCGCGGTTCTGCCGAAAGTGCTGTCCATGCTGTTCGCCATCGGGGTGTCGGTGCTGATACTCGCAGAATACACGCCGACATTTGAGATCATCGGCGCCGTCATCGCACCGTTCATCCAGCTTTTACGGGTACCGGATGCCGCATTGATCGCACCATCCCTTGCACTTGGACTTGCTGAAATGTTCCTGCCGGTGCTCTACATTGCCGATATGGTGGGTACACTCGATGTACAGGCGAGATACTTCGTCACTGCGGTTTCAATGGTGCAGATCATATTCTTCGCTGAGACGGGTGCTGTCATGCTTTCGACGGGACTTCCGCTCAAACTTTGGGAACTGATCGTCATCTTTACATTGAGAACGCTGATCGCAATGCCACTTGTCGCTGTATTCATGCATTTATTATTCTGATCAAACTAAAGAGTGGCTGCACTTCCATTTTGGAAGCACAGCCACTTTTTATATGAACTTCATTTGAATTTGATGCCGTACTTATGGAACTTCCGCCGGATCGTCGTCGGGTCGACTTTGAGCTTCTTCGCCATGTCCGCAACATCACCGCCCGCCTCCATCGCATTCATGAGCACCTGCTTCTCAAAATTCGCCATGATGTCGGCAAGCGACTGCGTGCCGTCCATCTCCATGAAAGCAAGGCTGTCGACCTGGGAATTTTTGATTTCAAACGGGATGTCGATATAATCAATGACGGACTCCGGACTCGTGACAACAAGCCGTTCAACGATATTCTCAAGCTCCCTTACGTTGCCCGGCCAGTGATAGCCGGTCAGGGCATCCATCGCCTTCGGGTCGAGCCGTTTATCGAGCCCGTATTTTTCATTGACCTTCTTCAGGTTCTGCATGACGAGCGGATAGATGTCATCCCTTCTCTTCCTGAGCGGCGGGATGTCGATCGGAATGATGTTCAGGCGGTAGTAGAGCTCCTCCCGGAACCGCTTCTCCTTCACCATCTCCTCGAGGTCTTTATTCGTCGCGGCGATCACCCGCACATCGATCGGGATCTCCTCATCACCGCCGGTCCTGGTGAACTTCTCTGCCTGGATGGCCGCAAGCAGCTTGCTCTGGAGGGAGAGCGACAGCTCGTCTACATCATCGAGGAACAAGGTGCCGCCGTCCGCAAGCTCAAATAACGCTTTCCTCACGCTGCCAGTGCCGTCTTCACGGCCGAACAGTTCCGCTTCAAGCAGCGTTTCCGTGATTGCGCCGCAGTCGAGCTTCATGAACGGTTTATCCTTCACCGGGCTGTAGCTGTGGATCAGGCGGGCGATGACGCCCTTGCCGACGCCGGGCTCGCCCTGGATGAGCACCGACGATTTGACCGAGGCGACGCGCATGACCAGCTGGATGATCTTCTCCATCGTCGCATCCCTTGCGATGACGGCGCTGTCTATCTCCCGGTACTTCATCTGTTCGAGTTCCATATGGTAGTTTTTGCTGAGGTGCTTCGCCTGCTCCAGCTCATCCCGCAGATTGTTGAGTGAGGTGATGTCCCGTGAGTTCACGACGACCCCCTTCATCCGCCCTTCCCCGTCGAAGAACGGTGTGGCACTTGCCATGACCAGTTTGCCGTTGATGTTCTGGAACATGTTCACACGTTTTTTCTTTGCGATCGCAGCAAGGGTGATCGATTCCGGATACACCCCCGTATCCACAAAATGCTGCACGTTCTTCCCGATGATGTCCTCACGCCTGATGCCTTCGATCTCCTCACACGCCTTGTTATAGAAAAGCGTCACCCCTTCGGCATCGGTGATATGTATCCCGTCGTAGGAAGAATCGATCAGGGACTGGAATTCCTCCCTCGTAAAAAGCTTCTCCGTCATGTCCTCCACCCCCTTTTAAAGTATTGATCTTATCCACTTAAATATAACACAAGCCTTCAAGTGTCGGTATTCGCAGGAGACATCCAAATGTCATAAATAAATGTCAGAATTCAATTGACAAGTCTGATTATTTAGTTTAACATTACTTGACTAAATCAATAAAAGAATAGAATATTCATGACACTTATCCAGAGAGATGGAGGGACTGGCCCTTTGAAACCTCGGCAGCAGACTGTTCAGTACTGTGCCAATTCCAGGAAGCCGAAGGCTTTGAAGATAAGAAGAGCATCAACCAGTCGGATCCGGCCTCTTCTACATATAGAAGGGGTCTTTTTATTTACTGATGGTCTCATGAATATCATTCATATACATAAAGGAAGGAATGGTCGAACATGAAAATAACAGATGTGATCGTCAAAAGGTATTGGGATAACCAGCGCCCGGATATGAAGCACGCCGACGGCTATGAAGTCATCACGGTCGAGGTGCAGACGGATGCCGGCATCAGCGGCACAGGATTTCTTTCACTGCCCGTCTTCTCCCACGGACATATCGGCGATGTCATCGCCACCCTGATCGGGCGCAACCTGCGGAACGTCGTACTGGGTGAAAACCCGCTCCATACTGAAGATGTCTGGCAGCGCATGTACAGCACCACTTGGAAACTCGGCGGAAAAGGCATCTTCCGTAAATGCATCGGTGCCATCGACATCGCCCTCTGGGACATCAAGGGTAAAGCGGCGAACTTGCCGGTCTCGGGATTGTTCGGCGGACATAAGCAGCATGTGAAGACTTATGCGAACGTCGCCCACCAGCTCCCGCCGGATGAACTCGCAGCGAAGGCTGTGGAATACACGGAGCAGGGGCATACGGCCCTGAAGATCCGCTGCGGCACCAGCGCCGTCCCGATCGAAGAGGCGGATGAGCGGGTGCGCCTCGTCAGGGAAGCCATCGGACCGGACATCAAGCTGATGGTCGACGTCAACGGCTCATGGGATGCAGAAACCGCCATACAGCAGCTGAAGAAATGGGAAAAATATGACCTCTACTGGCTTGAGGAGCCGGTGCCTTACGAAGACACCGCCGGATATGCGCACGTCAAACAGTTCGCAGGCAGCACCTACATCGCGGGTGGCGAGCAGCATGAAGGCCTGGATGAATTCAGGCACCTGATCGAACGCAATGCCCTCGATATCGCACAGCCCGACGCTGCAACGACCGGCGGCATCACTGACTGGATGAAGATATATAATTTCGCGACGATGCACAACATACCCGTCGCTCCGTGGAACCTCCAGCAGGTCCATATCCATATGGCCGTCGGCCTGCCGAATGTACAGTGGATCGAGTACTTCACGCCGGACCGCGGCTTCTTCCAGAACAGGCTGTTCGACGGCCCTGCGCTGAAGGAAGTCAGGAAAGCGGACGGCATATACTTTGAAGCGCCGGACGTGACCGGTCTCGGCATGGAATTGAATGAGGCAGTGGCGGAAGAGACGCTGCTCGACGAATAAACACCAATAAAATGCCCATGGGGCATAAATGAAAAGGAAGAGGTAAATGAAGAAGAACCATATACTATTTTCGGCACTTATATTTTTGTCGGTGATTTTCCTGCAGGCCTGCGGCAACGGCGGCGGGGAAGAGGCATCAAACGGGGAAAACGGTGATGCCGGCGGTGAAGCGGCGAACTACCCTGAGCGTACGATCGAGCTTGTCGTCGGATACGGCGAAGGCGGCGGTACGGACAACTTCGCACGCCTTGTCGGCCAGAAGATGAGTGAAAAACTCGGCGAAAACGTCAACGTCGTCAACCAGCCGGGTTCACGCGGTGCAATCGCGGAGGAATATGTACAGAATCAGCCGGCGGACGGCTATACGATCTGGGTGGCGACACCGGATATACTCGTCAACATAGCAACGGATTCAACGCCGTATCCTCTGGAGGACTACACACCGCTCGGACGCGGCCAGCTGGATACATACACCATCCAGACAAGCTCGGACAGTGAATTCGATGATATCGATGCAGTGATTGAAGCGGCCGAGGAAAACCCGGGCACCATCACCATCGGCGGCACTTCCGCCGACGGTTTCGATGAACTGAGTGCCAACAGGGTCATGGAGGACCTCGGTGTTGAACTGAGATATGTGCCATATGACGAAGCAGGCATGATGCACAGTGATGTGCTCGGCGGACACACCGACCTGATGCTTGAAGAGATCGGTCCGGCAAAAGCGACGATCGAGTCAGGAGACCTGGATGTCCTTGCGATCTTCATCGATGACGAGGAAGTCGAAGGCTTTGAAGATGTACCGACCAACCCTGAGAGGGGCTGGGAATTCACCGACGGCAACGCCAGGAGCTTCTACGTGAAGTCGGATACACCTGAAGAGATCATCAATGTACTGGAAGAAGCGTATGCGGAAGTCATCCTTGAAGATGAGGAGTACCTGCAGTATGAAGAGGACAACTACCTCCATATCAGAGAAGACGGCTACCTGCCGCGCGAAGAATATGAGCAGCTCAACGAACAACTTCTGGAAGAATATGAAGAAACCCTGAACTAAAGATCACACACCACTTGAAAAGAGAGCGGCCGTCACGGCTGCCCTCTTTTCAAAATTTATACATGGAGGTCGACCCGATGCGGAATATAGGCATTTCCATTATCATCATTTTGTTATCCGTCTTTTTATTTTATGACACTTTCAGCATTGAGGTTGCAGAGAGTGAGGAAATCGGCCCGGTGATGTGGCCGCGCATACTGCTGATATCACTCTTTGTATTCGGCTTCACCCTGCTGGTCCAGTCCCTGTACCGTCTGAAGAAGGAGTCGGCGGAAAAATCCGGGGACCGGTTCGATGCCGTGAAGTTCTGGGGTTTCCTGATACTCATCATCCTGTACATCCCCGCACTCACATATATCGGCTTCATCATCGCAACACCGATCTGGATCTTCATACTCGCATTCATCGCCGGCATGCGGAAGGTGCTGCCGCTGATACTCACGCCTTTGATCGGCACGGCAGTGGTGACATTCCTCTTCCCCGTGCTGCTCAGGATTTCCATGCCGCGGGGTGTCGGAATCATGCGGGAAGTTTCATACTTTTTCTATTAAGCAATTTTTTAATAAAATTCATCGTTCTGAATAAAAGGAGGGAAAAATCATGTTCGAAGATCTGTTGAGTGGTTTTGCGAATGTATTCACACCGATCCATATCATCATGCTGTTTGCGGGGGTCTTCATCGGCATCCTCGGCGGAGCCATACCCGGAATCAGCGGCACCATGCTGGTCGTCATACTGCTCCCGGTGGCATACGGCCTCGACCCGATCCCGGCTCTTTTGCTCCTGACCGCGGTCTATACGACGTCCGTGTTCTCGGGTTCCATCAGTGCCATACTCTTCAATACGCCGGGGACGCCGGAGGCTGTTGCGACCGTATTCGACGGGTACGAAATGACAAAGAAAGGGAAGGCAGGCGAAGCACTCGGTGTCGCCATCTTCAGTTCCGCAATAGGCGGACTGATCGGATGTCTGTTCCTGATCTTACTCACGCCCGTGCTCGCTTCCTTCGCGCTGAACTTTTCCTCCCCTGAATACTTTGCACTGATATTCCTGGCCCTCGTCATCGTGAGCGTCCTCGGCGGAGGGAGCTTCGTCAAGGGGATGATCGGTGTACTTATCGGGCTGCTGATTGCGACCGTCGGCCTCGACAGCAGCTCGGGCGTTGCACGATTCACGTTCGATGTCACCGGGCTCCGCTCCGGAATCGACTTCGTTGCGGTCATCATCGGTCTGTTCGCACTCGCGGAAGTGCTGCGTAAAGTGCAGGAAGATTACTTTACGAAAGATAAGACGGCCAGCCCGAAGACGAAATTCCCGGGGCTCGGCCTTTTGAACAGGCTGAAGCGCACCATCGGCCAGTCGTCCCTGCTCGGCTTCTTCATCGGCGTCCTGCCGGGTGTCGGTGCAACGACCGCATCCTTGGTGAGCTACAGCATGAGTTCGAGCTTCGCAAAAAATTCGAAGGAGTTCGGTACGGGCATACCTGAAGGCGTCGCAGCACCGGAATCCGCCAATAACTCTGCAGCCATGGGCGCCATCGTCCCGCTGCTTGCACTCGGGATACCCGGAAGTGCAACGACCGCCGTCATACTGGGCGCATTCATCATGAACGGCATCCAGCCGGGCCCTTTATTGATCGAACAGCAGGGCATGCTCGTCTACACCATCATCGGCGGCCTGCTGCTGGCGAACCTGTCGGTCATCATCTTCAGCAAGCCGTTCATCCGCATCTTTTCGTATGTACTGAAGGCGCCGTACTACATCATCGGACCGATGATCGTCATCTTCTGTTTCATCGGTACATATGCAGTTCGCAACTCGATGATCGACCTCGTCGTCATGGTCATTGCCGGCATCGTCGGCTACAATCTGACGAAGGCGAAATTCCCGCTTGCCCCTATGATACTCGGACTCGTCCTCGGCACCATGATCGAGGACCATTTCAGAAGGGCACTCATCATCTCCGGCGGCGACTTCAGCATCTTCTTCACCCGCCCGATCAGCGCCGTGCTGCTCGCCCTTGCATTCCTGAGCCTGCTCATCCCGGTGTTCAAGTGGTACCGGAGACGGATCATGGAGAAGAAGGATAAGGCCCTACCGGGTCAGTAACGGAACTTAAGTCTCATCAAAGGATGGTTTTATATGTTGGATCAGGAAATAAAAACAGTCGGACCCGAAGTCATCGAATGGCGCCGCACCATGCACAGGCACCCGGAGCTCTCCTACCAGGAACACTGGACGAGCAGCTATATCGAAGAACAATTAAAAGAGATGGACGGCATCGAAATCAGCCGTCCGACAAAAACCAGCGTGCTCGGCATCATCAGGGGAGCGCACCCCGGAAGGAAAGTGGGCTTACGCGCCGATATCGATGCACTGCCGATCCAGGAAGACCGTAACGACCTCGACTTCACTTCCGAAATCGACGGCAGGATGCACGCGTGCGCCCACGATGCCCATGCGGCGATGCTCTTAGGTGCCGCCAAAGTGCTTTCTCAAAATAAAGATCATATCCACGGTGAAATCTACCTAATTTTCCAGCATGCCGAAGAAATGCCGCCGGGCGGTGCACGGGAAATGGTTGCGACGGGTCAGTTTGACGACCTGGATGTCGTCTTCGCCCAGCACATCATGACCACCCTGCCCGTCGGTGAGATCCATATCAAGTCGGGACCCGTGACTGCAAACTCGGATATATTCAACCTCACCATCACCGGCAAGGGCGGCCACTCCTCCCAGCCGGAGAACTCGATCGATCCTGTACTCATCGGCTCCCGCATCGTCTCACAGGTGCAGGACATCGTCTCGCGCCTGGCAAGCCCCTTGGATAACCTTGTCGTGTCAGTCACGAACTTCCATGCCGGCACCGGTGCGGAAAACGTCATTCCGCAAACCGCGAAGATCAGCGGCAGCGTCCGCTCCGCGAGCAAAGAGATGCGCGAACTTGCAAAAGAGAAAATCGAAGCCATAACAAAAGCCAACTGTGAAATCTACGGTGCTGCATATGACCTTGATTACACGTACGGTGTCACCTCAGTCATCAATGATGAAGCGGAAACTACAAAAGTAAAGGAGACACTGACCGAAACCTTCGGAGCTGAGAGAGTGAAGGAAATGATCATGATGATGGGCGGCGAAGACTTCGGCGCATTCACTGAAAACCTCCCCGGCGTCTACATCATGATTGGCACGTATAATGAAGAAAAAGGCTGCATCTACCCACACCATCACCCTAAGTTCAAGATTGATGAGGATGTCTTGATTGATGGGGTCAGGACACATGTGAATGTGGCGTTGGGGTTAGGGAGAGATAGATAGGAGATAGAAAATAATATTATGAATATGGTTAAACCCCTGAAGTGAACTGTACTTCCTAAGTTTGAAGGTACAGTTCACTTCAGGGGTTTTTTAACTATTTATAATTCGACTATCTAGAACTGTCTATTTTTTATAACATGTATTCATTTAATAATATCTTTTCGACATCTTTCACTTCATTATCAAAAATCTTATCCAATCTTAATTCCAATGTAGTTTTTAAATTTTCATAATCAACTTCATGAGTTTCATCGTACACAATTACTCTCTTCGAATAGAGTGAAGTGTATACAGGTTTAAATTGTCTGTTCCGGCCTTTGAACACTGAAGGATTGCGTGTGGCTATTTCATAGATATGCTTTCTAATAGACTCTTCGCCTGGTCCTATAATAAATTTAAGAGCCAGTTTATCTCCGCGATTCTGGAATTCGAAAAGTGGGATTCTATGTGATTTTGTCCACCCTTGACCCTTCTGTTCTACTATTTGGTCTATGACTTCAGTAGTAAAGCGTATGTAGGTTTTATTGCTTCCATCAAGTATGAACCCTGGCTTGTTTCGAATAATTTCTTGAAGGATTTCTGCTACCTCTGAATAAATATCCGGTTTAAACTCAAATATGAGATCTAAGGCTCTTTTATGCTTAAAATATATATCCCTACATGCCTTTTCAAGTTCATAATCTCCCACAACATACCTCCTCAATGTCTCAATATATTGTTGAATGAATAATTTAACACTTGTCTCCATCACATTTGCTTTAAGATTTAGAGAGGATTCTATCATTTCAATAATTTGAGTGTAACTTAAACTTTTCCATAAATCTGGATTACTAGCTTCATCTCCAAAAGGAGTAAGATAAATAAATAACTTCTGATAGTCAGGGAATTCACTCTGTATGATTTCTTGGTATTTCTTCAACTGATGTTTAGACTCTTTGCTCCATACCTTATTCTCTATAACAACGATAAACTTATTCGATTCGGAAATAGCCAGTAGATCTATATTGCGCCATTCTCTTCTTACTGTCAGGTCATGATAGTCCCATAATAATAATTGTAAGGGATCATGACCAATCAAAGTATCTCCATAGATTTTAGTTATCTCTTGGAGCATCTTTTTAACGAAAGCTTCTCCCAAGCCATGTTGTTCATTAGGTGTCATCAACCATCCAAGTACATTACTGTGACGTATTTCCTTATTGACGATCCCTAAAGTTTCAAAAGCATTGAATGTAGAAGTCCTCTCTTCTATCTGATCCAGTTCATCTGTATCCATTAAAAATTTTTGGAGTGCTTCCCTTTCTTCTTTACTAATCATTACACTCACCCTTTTTGTACGTAAAGTAAAAAGTATGTGCTTTAGAAAATTTAGATGAGAATACTACTTTAGGAGAATGTTAAAATTACACAAACAATCTTTACTTTCAAATAAATAGTTGTAGGAAGTTAATAAATAATTAGAATGACTTCGATAAATTTTCCTTTAAGTTTGTAATAACTTTCTTAGACCTATTTTCAATTTCCTTCTTCACTTTTTCCAGGTCTTTTTCCCTTAAGTCATCACTAAGAGAACTTAAAACATTAGTATTAGGGTATTCATGTATCTCTATGAAATCTTTTTTTAATTCGCTTATATTAACTAAATTACCTAGAATATGGTTGTCTTTTTTTGATCTATTAATACCCTTCTCCAATAACATGATATTACCTAAGCTTCCTAAAGGAATTCTAAAGTCTTTATAGTACTTATCGAATCTAGCTTTTGGAAAAATATGTTCGTAATCATAGCTGTTTTCATTGTGATTATTTATATAGAAAGATAAATAGATTATATATAATGTTTTAGCAATATTGTCATGTCTGATAGAGCTTTTATTCAATTGCTCTTCATTCCAATTCATTATTTCTATTTCCAAATCTTCTAACTCTATAGGGTATAAATATCTTTCATTGTTATTGATGTAAATGTCATTTAATTTTTTATCACCAGTCCCTGACCATCTATAAATAACCAAATCATGGATGAAATATAATAGGAAGTTTTTAAGGTTCTCATCAAATTTTTTCTTATATCCCTGTTTCTCTGTTACAATGCCACTTTCTTCATCATAATTATACTTAGTCACCCAGAGAGCAGCAAAATAAGATAATACTTGGAAATTAGAAGCTACTTTTGCCTCATATTTTTCAGCAGCCCCCGGGACTCGCAAATATTTTTTGAAATGATTATTTATATTTTCAAAGATACTTAATGCACTACTTACTAATACTTCAATTTTATACGGATCACTGAAAAAATTTCTTCTACTTGGGATTGCATGTAATTTATTATTACTGACAGAGAGTATTATCCCTAACGAAGAATATCCAATTTCATTTGCAATATCTTCAAGATTGGAAGAATTTTTAGACCAAAAAACATTCATTTTCTCAATAATTAAAATGCCTAGTGCATAACAAAACTCAGACAGATTAATCTCTCTTTTGGTTCTCATTTCACTTTCATCAAAATCATGTATATCAACGTTTCTGTTCTCTGTGAGTTCTGTATATCTATTTATTACAATTTCTAGTATTTTATTATTATATTTATCTTTACTTAATTGTGACGTATAATTACTCCATTGTGCTGAAAAGACTTGATATTTAGAAAGTTTCTTACCTCCTCTATTCAAATTTTGGAAAACATTCGCTAACTCTGTTTCATCTCCTGTAAATTCGATACATGGGATCTTAATATCATTTACATTTAAATATTCATCTACATGATTCAATATTTTATCTTGTTGTTCATATATAAACTCTTTGTACGGCACGATATTTTCTCTTATTAATGAATCGTTGGATAAAATATTATATAATGTATTGTATTTCCTTTCTTTTACCTCATACTTTTCGAACAATTTATTAACAGCATCGCTAATATGTTTTTTATAATTATTTTTAGTATTTGCGCTAATCCCGTCATCTACAATTCGATTATTAATATCATCAATGAATTTATCGATATCTCGAATATACTTATGTGGATTTTCATTAAAATCTTCCATAGTAGTGTACCTTTGTAAACCATCAATTATGCTAAACTTTTCTTCTCTATTATCATTTGGATATTTATAAATAAGAATAGATCCAAATGGATAACCTTTTTTTAAGGTTTCAATAAAAGCTATTTTTTCTTTCTCAGACCATACTAAGCGTCTTTGAAATTTGTTTACTGTAGCTTTTTCTTGAAGCTCACTAAAGTTAACCATGTCAGTTCTATACTTCATTTTTCTTCCTCCTTTGATTTTTTATTCTCAAAATATCTATATATCCCATACTCTACTGGCTGCTCTAATATAAGGTTCATCTTCGCCACTTTATGCTGCCCGTTCCCTATCCCATCCTCGACATTCTCGACTGAATTCAAATCGATATCTACTTCCCCTAAATAATAATGTTCCGCTTCTGCCTCATCTTTTTTCACAAAAAGATGCAACGTCACTTCATCATTTTTATAATCCTCTATAATCTCTTTGTTAATCTTCGAGTTTAAATCCGTGCCTTTTCTGGTAAACCATTGGAACACATGTGAGTCTAAGAAACGATCATCATATTTAACTGATTCATCGATCTTTTCACTCTTGTTGTAGTTAATGAATATCGGCACTGTATTATGCTTATTTTTATAACCATACATCACGCTCGACTCGTCCTTATCCCAGTTTAGTACTCGGCAGACGTCTTTCCTGCTGTATTTTTCATTCAGCGTCAGCGGCTCGCTCTGGTCATAGTCTTCGGACTGCAATACTGCGAGGGCTAAAACGTCTTCCACATAAGCCTTGAAATACCCATCTTTCAAAGCATCATTAAATTCTTTACTCAAGGTAATTTTATTACCCTCTACTTTAATTAACGGATATTTATATTTGTTAACTGACTGACTTGTATAAAACTCTAATGTTAACATTCTTAAAATAGAGCGCATTGTACGGTCAGTCATATAGTATCCTTTTTCATGCATCTCCAATTGAAAATCGGTTTTATGGATATGACCATTTACGAGCAAGTCTTGCAACAAAAGTACTTCTTGCACTCTTTTACCATCCACGACTTCTTTCGATAAAAATGTCAGGATCTTATCCTGCCCATTTGTCAGCGCTTCTACAGGCTCTTTCAATTTCTTTAAAAATGCAGGATAGTGATTATACTTATTCAACACAAGCATCGGACTCATAGCGTCCTGGTCATTATATAAATCGACAAGTGATGGTATATGACCTAGCTTATCTTTTGTATAAGCATACATCTTCCTCAGATTAGAAAGATCGCTCGCACGGTTTTTGGAAATCGACTTAAATATCCGTTCTTGTGCAATTCTTTCAAAATTAATTGTCGATTCTCCGGAGATCATATTGCGATTCATTAAGTTTCGACGTAAATTATCTTTGTTAAATGACTTATCACCTGTTAAAGCGACTGGGATCAAATAGTTATTTTTGTAGTTACCGATAAAATCGATCACAGTAAGGAACTCTTTACTTTCATGTCTTCTTAAGCCCCGGCCAAGTTGTTGAACAAAGATTATGCTCGATTCCGTCTGTCTTAACATTACCACCTGATTGACTGAAGGGATATCAATGCCTTCATTAAAAATATCTACGGTAATCAAATAATCCAGCTGGTTTTTCTCAAGCTGTTTTACCGCCTTATCCCGATCCTCTTGTGAATCCAACCCGGTTAGTGATTTTGTTTTAAACCCTCTCGCGTTTAGTAACCGGGATAGTTCTGCTGCTTCTTTTCTGTTAGAGACGAACATTAATCCTCTGACTTTTTCACCAGCATGGGAATAATAGTAGAGCTTATCTATAATATGGTCGATCCGATCCTCATGGATCAGATCTGTTAGCACACTATCATCAGTAATTGTTTCTCCATTACTTTCAAAATCAGTAACACCAAAGTAATGGAACGGTGCGAGTATTTCCGCTTCCAATGCTTTCTGCAGTCGGATTTCATAAGCAATATTGTAATCAAACAAACTGAATATCTCTGTGTTATCCGTTCTTTCCGGTGTTGCTGTCATACCCAGCAAAAACTTTGGAGTAAAGTAATTAATAATTTTATGGTATGAATCTGCCCCACTTCTATGCGCTTCGTCTATCACAATATAATCAAAATCATCTTTGTTAAATTGGTACAGATGATCTTCTCTTGATAATGTCTGGACCGTCGCAAAAAGATATTTTGCACTCTTATCTCTGGCAGTCCCACTGTAAATTCCAAAGTTTTGAGGTTCAGAATCAATTAAATCCCGATAGTCCTGTAATGACTTCTGTAGAATTTGCTCACGATGTGCAATGAATAATACCCGTTCGGGGTTGAACTGTTTTACATCAAAAGCAGATAAGTACGTTTTACCGGTACCTGTCGCAGAAACAATGAGTCCTTTATCTTCTCCCCTTAACCTCAAACCCTTTAACGATTCCAATGCTTCTTTCTGCATTATATTTGGCGTAACTTCTTTCGGATCATTGTTTGTATAGCGGTACGGTTGTTTATTCTCGATTAAATGTAGTACTTTATCGTCATGCTTCAATTCTTTATATAGATCTTGATAATCTCTAATCCACTCATCAGAAAGCGCTGTAGAATTTTCCCAAAGTACTTCAAACTGTTCTTTAAAATTATGTATGACTTCCCCGTTATCCAAAGAAGTGAGCTTCAAGTTATACTCATAATTCTTCTTTAAAGCCGAATCCGTTAAATTCGAGCTGCCGATAAACATGGTGGAATATCTGCTGTTATCAAATATATAACCCTTCGCATGAAAGCCTGCCTGGTGGGTAATCCGTACATCGATATTGGGTATTTTAAGCAGCTCTTTAAACACTGTCGGTTTGTTGAAATTTAAATATGTAGACGTAATAATTCTTCCGCTGACACCGCGTTTGTTTAACTCGTAAAGTGCCGTTTTTAAAGAAGCAATGCCACCTTCAGTGATAAAAGCCACAGAAATCACAAAAGACTCACATGACTCCAGTGCATCCAACATAGGTGAGAGCACATTTTCTTCTTTTGAATTGATGATCAACTCCGGCGGATGATGAGACACTTTACCGGTATAGCGATCAATAAAGCCCCGTTCGTATGCATTCAATAAATTGTTTTGTAAATGCTCCATATAGTTCACACCCGCACTTTAACTTACTATAATTATTCTTTTGCAAAACTCACTCGAATTCTTCTTCATAGTACCTATAAGCATTTTCATAGTTTCTTTTGGAGTTTGAAATATATAAATCTGTATTATTTAAGTCCGTATCATATATGTCTAAATATCTGAAAGCATTAGCCAAGTTACTACAACTCGAAGATACACTAGTCATAAAAGCACTATCTCCAATATTAGTAGCTAAAGAGTCTTCTAAAAACAAAGTGTCACATTTCTCATCAAGCTCGAAATATAATAGCTTAGATTTTTTGTGAACTATCTCATAGTCCTCTGAACTCTGAAATTCTTCATTAATAGTATCCAGGTGATTATTCTCTAGTTCTTTATATTGTTCAAAATAGTGATCAAAATCTGTCTCTAAATATTCTATTGTATTATCCATTCTATACATGAATTCTTCTTCGGACATCTCACCATAGTAATAATTTGCAATATCTTTTGGTTTTTCAAACTCTAATATATCAATCCCCGCTGTAGTATATGTAACGTCACTTTTCTCTTCGACTATAGTTTCTAAGTCACTGATTTCTTCTCTGAGTTTGTTATTCGTTGTTTGTAAGTTTTCGTATTCTTCAATCGAAACTTTCTCTTCATTATTACAAGCAGCCAAAGAAAATAAACCTAAAAATATAATTAAATATTTTTTCAATTTATTAAAATCCCCCTTCAAGCTCTATGAATTGAAATTAATTCCGTATATTAATGAATTTAGATGTTACTAGAAAACATATTTCCTATATTTTACCATAGCTCTTTTTTCTTTTCAGGATATCATTTTATTTTCCATTGTTTATCTGGTACCCTAAAAGTGTCTATTGTCACTTCCAATGAACAAACAGCGCGGGCAGTAAAAATCCATGGGAGGTATATGAATGGCCACCAGGGAAACGGGAAACGCAAAGCACAGGATCAACTATGTAGGCATCTGCATAGTCACAGGCACGGCTTTTGGCATCTCACTCGGCGGCATGTTCGACAGTACGATACTCGGCATGGTGACGGGTTCCGGACTCGGCACTGTAGTCGGTTATCTCTACAACAGTAAAAACTGACTTCCACGTCAAAAAGTGCAGGCCTCCGGTCCGCACTTTTTCTCGTTTTAGAGCAGGATTATTAATCCTATTTATCCCTCACCGTCCTGAATCCCATGTTCCCGGTCGAGCTGTCCACCGTGTTGGACGATCTTGCTGCGACCCTGTAGCGGTTACAGTAGGAGTGATGGCAGAGGTATGAGCCGCCCCTTATGGCCTTCGTCTGCCGGGTCTCATCAAACCAGTTGCCGCACCACTCCCATACGTTGCCTGAAGTGTTGTAAAGCCCGTAGCCGTTCGGTTCGAAAGAATCGACCGGTGCTGTGCCGATATAGCCGTCATCTTTTGTGTTATCCATCGGGAACTCGCCCTGCCAGATGTTGCACATATGTCTGCCCGGTTCGAGGTCGTTCCCCCAGGGGAACCGCTTCTGTTCAAGCCCGCCGCGTGCGGCATACTCCCACTCCGCCTCAGTCGGCAGCCGTCCTCCGGCCCACTTGGCATAGCTTTCCGCGTCATTCCATGATACATGGACGACCGGGTGATCCATGATGTCTTCAATAGTGGAGGATGGGCCGTAGGGGTGTTTCCACGACGCGCCTTCCACCGCAAGCCACCACGGGGTGTTCGGCAGCTGCCCCTTCACATGTTTATCATCCGCTTCCGCAAGCAGCATATGGAATACGAACGACCATCCGAACCGCTCCGCATCGGTTACGTAGCCCGTCTCATCGATGAAGGCCTTGAATTTCCGGTTGCTCACCTGGTACTTGTCGATATGGAAGCCTGCGACTTCGACCTCCCTTACCGGGCCTTCGTTGTCCCCCTCGTTCGCATCCGCATCTTCCGAACCCATGAGGAAGGTGCCGCCCGGGATGAATGTCATATCTTCCGTATTTTGGTTTTCTTTATCTTTAATTTCCTGTATCTCCCTGATTTCATCCGCACCCCTCGACGGGGCGCAGCAGCTTTTATGTTCTTTCATGCTTTTCCTCCTCACCCGTTATAAGGGGTTCTGCTTCATAAGATTTCCAGCTTCCTTTATAATCATAATTGTATGATAACAGAATATATCAAAAATTTAAGGAGTGTAGACATGTCTGAAAAGAAACCGAACATAGTACTGATTTTTGCGGATGATCTCGGGTATGGGGACGTCTCCTGTTTCAATGAAAATTCAAAAGTGAAGACGAAGCATCTGGAGGGCCTGGCGGAGTCCGGGATGATCTTCACGAATACGCACGCAACCTCCGCCCTGTGTACGCCGTCCCGCTACGGCCTGCTCACCGGGCGCTACAACTGGCGTTCAAAGCTGAAGAGCTACGTGCTGCCCGGCGATTCGATGCCTTTGATCGAGGAGGACCGCCGGACGCTTGCGCATATGCTCAAAGACGAAGGCTACCAGACCGCAGCCATCGGGAAATGGCACCTGGGGCTCGGATGGCAGCTGACGGATGAGCCGGACTTTGAGAAATACGGCCTCGATCCTGAAGATTTCCCGCGCATGGAGAAGCGCCACGGACGGGCCGGCATATTCGACATCCGGGCGGGGCTTGCGGATTTTGAAGGTCTCGACATCGACTACTCCAAGCCGATCACTTTCGGCCCGAATGAGCTCGGATTCGATTATTTCTTCGGCACACCGGCTTCCCTCGACCAGCCGCCGTTCGTCTACATCGAAAACGACCGTGTGACTGCGGAACCGAATGGCACGACGGGCGTGTCGAACCTCGACCGCCTCGGTCCGAACAACCAGACGCAGTGGCAGAACGGCGTCATCGCACCGGACTTCGTCCATGAAGAGGTGCCGGACGTCATGCAGGAAAAGGCGCTTGAGACGATCGATAAATTCACTGAGGGTGATGATCCATTCTTCCTCTACTATCCGAACCATCTCGTCCACGGGCCTTTATTGCCGAATAAGGAATTCAAAGGGAAATCCGGCATCGGCTTATACGGCGACTTCATCCTGCAGCTCGACCACTACGTCGGGGAGATCATCGACAAGCTTAAAGAGAAGGATATATTCGACGATACAATCTTCATCTTCACAAGCGATAACGGGGCTTCCGGCGTTGCCGGCTTTGAGGCATTACATGCCAAGGGGCACTACCCGAACCATGTATTCAAGGGCGCAAAAGGCGATATATGGGAAGGCGGCCACCGGGAGCCGACGATCATCTCATATCCGTCGGCGATCGAGGCAGGCGGGGTGTCGAACCACCTGATCAGCTTATCCGACCTGTACCGCACGATCGCCGAACTGATCGATGCGGATGTGCCGGATGATGCGGCGGAGGATTCCTACTCACTGTCGCCGATATTCGAAGGCCGGACGGAGGAGGTCCGGGAGGACGTCGTCCATTCCTCGGCCAACGGCGGGCTCGCCATACGCCGCGGGAAATGGAAGCTCGACCTCGTTGAAGACGGCGGCGGCATGGAAGTGACGCAGAGGCAGATGCAACGCGGCGAACAGCCTTCCTTCAAGCCGACCGAGCTGTATGACCTGGAAGCGGATATCCGGGAGCAGAACAACCTGATTGATGAACATCCGGATTTGGTTGAAGATATGGTCGGCTCGCTTGCAGAATACATCCGCCTCGGCCGTTCGACGCCGGGTGAACCGCAGGAGAATGAGGGCGGCAACGACTGGCCGCAGTTCGGATGGATCGAAGAGTACAGGCAGTACGTCGATCATTTCCAGTATGACTGATCATCAAATGAACAAATAAGATGAAATAATTAAAGCCAGGCAGTATAATACAATTAAATAAAATAGTTCTCTTATTAAGAGTGAGTGAAGGGACTTGGCCCTGTGAAGCTCCGGCAACAGCTTGTAAAAGCGATGTGCCAAATCCAACAGTTTCTATAAACTGGATGATAAGAAGTCGTGTTAAAGCTCTTCTTAATTCAGGAAGAGCTATTTTATTTGAAAAAATAAAAAGGTGGTAATCAAATGAAAAACGTACGCGAACTATTTTCAGAATTGGACGATTGGAAGGCCTACAAACCGGCCAGCACGATGAGCAGCATAGCGAAGTCGAATCATATCAGCAGTCTGGAGCGGGAAATCAAAGAGCGCATCGACATTGAAGATTACAAAGATTATATATTATCCAAAGAAGGAAGCCGGTCGCTTTAGAGCTTAGGAAAATCCGGATATCGCTATCCATCCTGTTCAAACCGGCCTGGACATCTTAAATCAGGATGACCGGGCCGGTTCTTTTACTGCTTCAAGGCTTTTGTCCCGGCTTCTTTTTTATATATTCTTATATAGAGATTTCTGCTATAATTTAAGTGAATATTCTGTCATTCAAGGGGATGAGGCAATGGCGAATGAAAAAGATGAACGGCATGAAGATCAGGCAGGCACCGGGGAGGTGGATGCAAAATATCTTGCCATCGGGCTCGCACTCGGTCCTGCTTTCGGAATGGTGATCGGCATGCTCGCCGGCAACGTCGGAATAGGGATTTCGCTCGGGATGAGTTTCGGTCTGCTTTTCGGCACGGCGCTTGGCGCAATGAAAAATAACAATTGAATGGACTGATATTATGTGGATACTCGTCATCGTACTTGCAGGCATACTCGCAAGCGTCATCAGTGAATACTTGAAGCACCGCAGGAAAATGGAGCAGATGCGGCTTGACCACATCGATAAGGAAATCGAGCTGGAGCGGATGAAGCAGGAGAACTACCTGCTTGAAAATGAGGAGATGCGCACCGTCCTCGACCGCATCAAGGCGGACAATAAACGCCTCGAAGCCCAGAAGGACTCCAAATGGCTGATTCAGGAAACACGCGAACGGCAGCTTGAGGAACGGGACGCGTAAAGACGTCCACCCAGTTTATATGCTGCCGGAATGGGTACTGAAAATTGAATGGATCAAAGACGGGAGGGATGATCATGAGCCGTTTTGAAAAGTTTGCCGCTGAACGGGATGTCATTGAAAGGATAGAAGCGCTCCGGGACGATGGTTTCCGGGATGATGAGATCACGGTGATTTCAAGGCAGAAGCTGGAATACGCCTATATGAAGTTCAGGGATGTCAATTTCAGGGATTCCGAAGGTACGACATGGGATAAGTTCATCTCCATGTTCTCCGATGGCGGCCCTGAAGATAAAGTGCTCGGTGACCTGGACATCTCCGAAACCGAAAAGGAGCACTTCAAAGAAGCGCTCGACAGAGGCGAGATACTGCTGCTGAAGGACGAGTACGGTGTACGTGAAGAAGGCTACGTCCGGAATGAGACCCGGGACTTCCATGAAACCCAGCGACAGGATGCGCAGGGTCTTGAATCCGAAGCGATGCGGGATGAAAGGCTGGAAATCCAGAAGGAAATGCGCCGACGGTATGATGATGCGTCGTATGACTATCCGGATGCATCACGCGCTGCCGGGAAGGAAGAGAAGACCGCCGTCTACCGCAAAGTGGACGATGGAGAGTACGGCTACAGTTCGAAGCCGTATAAGCAGAAAGACCGCCGGTACGGCAATCTCGACGAAAGCGAGTACGGGTATAAAAAAGTGCCGGGCAGTGAATACGGTTATAAGAAAAAATAAGAACACCGGAAGGCTTCCGGTGTTCTTACTTTTACCCTTGAGGATGTGTGAAGATTGAACCTCGATGCGATAGATGTGCTGTTTATGCATTACATCACCGGCAGGACGCCGGATGAAGTGAACAAATATGATTTCTGGCAGCTGCAGTACGGCAGGAGACCGGATGATCTGCTCAGGCGGCTGATGGAAGCGGGCGTCATATACGAAGACGACAGCCTGCCGGCGACCCTCCCGAAGCTGAGGGTCTTCGAGCTGAAATTCATCCTGAAGCGGGCCGGCCTGAAGATTTCGGGCAACAAGCCGGAACTGGTGAAAAGAATACTGCAGCATGCCGGGACGATCGATTTCACGGATGTGCCGCTGAAGAATGTGTATGTCCTCTCAGACAGCCATGCAGACTTTTATTCCGCCACGGGATTTATGAACTTCTTCCACTTCAACGGCAATTTCGACCTGCATGAAGTGTATGATTTTTATCTCGAGTCCGGTGAGCCGGATCCCCACCGGACCGCTGTCTCGTTTTTGGAAGGGAAGGCGGCGCGTCATTTACACGATGCCAATAAATACACCGCAATCAAGGCATATTTCCTCTTGTCGAATTATGCCCTGGAAGAAATGCGGGATATGGAGGCATCCATATATCACCTCAACCATTTCGTGATGCTCATCGTCCTCCAGACGATGGAGGGCGGAGGCGGTGACGGTTCCGAGCCGCACTTCTATATCGATGCGTACACGCGGTCGCGCTACAGGGCGTATATGGAGGCTGAAGGGATTGATGCTGGTGATCTGGTCCAGTACCTCACCGTATCCACCGGAGATCTGCCCTACCCGGAAGAGTCCCGCAGAGAGGCGGCGGCACTCATCGCAAGCTTTATAGAAGCGCCTGATTTTTATTAATGGACGTGGCCGTGGTGGGAAGTCTCGGTCTGGAAAGCCATGTCGCAGATGATGTCCTCCCCGTGGGCGTGGTCCCCGCATTCGATCTGGATCGTCACATGGCCGATGTTGTGTTTTTCGAGGCCGTCCTCGATTTTTTCAAGCAGATGCTGGGACTCGTACACCGTCATATCACCGTCCACGACGACGTGGGCGGATAAGGCGTTCATGCCGCTTGTGATCGTCCAGGCATGGAGGTCGTGGATGCCCTTCACTTCATCGATTGCTTTGATCCTGGAGACGATCTCATCAAGGTCGACATCGGCGGGTGTGCCTTCCATCAGTACATGGAGCGAATCTCTCGTCACCCGCCAGCCGCTGATCAGGATGAGCACGGCTACGATGACGCTCGCCAGCGGATCGGCGATGCCCCAGCCGAAGAATATCATAAGGAGTGCGGCAACGATCGCCCCGACCGAGCCGAGCATGTCGCCGATGACGTGCAGGAACGCCGCCCTCATATTGAGGTTGTCGCCCGTGCTCCCGCTACGCATCAGCATCCATGCGACGAGTATATTGACCGCGAGGCCGACCGTGGCAATGGCGAGCATACCGTAGGAAGCGACTTCCGGCGGGTCCTGGAACCTGCCGGCGGCCTCGTAGAATATAAAGCCGGAAATCAAGATGAGCGTCACCCCGTTGAAGACAGCTGCGAGTATTTCAAACCGTTTATAGCCGTACGTCTTGCTGTAGTTCGCGGCCCGCTCCCCGAGTGTCAGGGCTACGACCGCCACCCCGAGGGAGATCGCATCACTCAGCATATGCCCCGCATCCGCAAGGAGCGCCAGGCTGTTGGTGAGGAAGCCCCCCACCGCCTCAACGACCATGAAGAAAGTGATGATCAGGAATGCTATGAAGAGCGTCTTTTTATTTTTATCGTGTGAATGATCATGGCTCATTGTGAGTCCTCCTTAATCGTGTTTCACGTGGCTGATCATCTGATCGAGCATCGTCATCACGTGCGCATCATCGTGGGAATAGTAGATCGTCGTCCCTTCCCGCCTCGATTTGACGAGCCTCAAGTTTTTCAGCGTCTTCAGCTGATGCGACACCGTCGACTGTTTCAAGCCGAGCGTCTCAGAAATGTCGCCGACCGAATGCTCATTATTGAAAAGATAAGTGAGTATCCGCATCCGCGTCGGATCCCCGAGTGCCTTGAAAGTCTGCGTCACCCGTTCCATCGTATCGTCATCCAATGTTTTGTAATCCATCTGGTCACCTCTGGTTTTTATTATGTATATCATTATATTAACATATGTTCATATAAGAATGAAGCAGGACGGCAGGAAGGTCCACCCTCCCTGCCGTCAATCACGCCTGGTTCCGGAACTGTGCGTTCTCTTTCAGATGGAACAGCGTCCAAAAGAATGCGAGCAGTAATAAAATGACGGAACCGCCGATATAAAGGTAGGAGAACCCGTATTCCATGCCGATGATCATAAAGCTCACAAACGGCCCGATGGAGGCACCGACGTCCTGGATGATCGTATAACCCGTCAAAAAGTTCATCGATGTTTTCTCATCATCGATCGCAATGGCATCATTCAGTGTCGTCATGACGGTGGCACCCGCCATGACAAGCAGTGTGATGGCAATCCAAAAGATGATCGGCAGATCAAAGGCGATCAGCCCGTACAGCACGCCGGTGAAGACGAGTGAGCAGATGAACAGCGGCACCCTGCCGATCCTGCCGTCCGACCATATGCCGATCTGCCTCGCCAGGAAAGGTTCCCAGAGCCACCTGCATGATTGAAGGAGGCCGGACAGGAAGGCCGCGCTCACCACCACCTGGAACAGTGAAACGAACTCGCCCCGGCTGCTTTCGATCACCGAGCTCAATGTGGAGGCGAGGACACCCTGGATCAGCATCGTCATGAAGAATCCGGTGATGCAGACGAGCAGCAGTTTATTCCTGACATGCACCGTTTCGGCGGCGGTGAATGAAATCCCCGGCATAGGGCCGGCGGTGACCGCCTTCCCGCTGTCTCTTTCCATGTAGATGAGGATGATGAACAGACCGCACAGAGTCAGGATGCCGAAAGTAACAGCCACCGCCTTCAAACCGATGATCGGGACGAAAATCCCGCCCAGCAGCATGCCGAATAAACTGCCCAGCCGGTGCAGCCCGTTGTATGTACCCATGGATTTTCCCAGTTCATCCTTTTTTGAATAAACGGAGACGCTCGCCAGGCCGCCGATCCTGAAAAACGACCAGGCGACGCCCCACAGGCTCCGTAGGATGACCCATGCGATGAAGCCGCTGAAGAGTCCGTATCCCAGAGTGGTGAATGCACCGAGCAGGGTCGCGATGATGAGACCCGTCTTCAGTGAGATCCGCTTATACAGCCAGCCGACGAAGGGGGCGACGGGCAGTCTGACGAAACGGTTGATCGACAGAAGCACACCCACCTGCCACAGTGACTCAAGCCCCGCCTGCTCCCAGTAGATCGGCAGGGCGATATACAGCATGGAGTCACCGAGCAGGCTGAGCGCGGTCACCAGCGCGACGACTTTTATCGTGTTCGGGTTTTTATTCTCCTTCATTTTCCGGCGGAACTTCTTTTTATCCGGGGATTTTGGAAAATGCCGTCTGAAAGCACCGCGCTGATGTTTTCATCATTCAAGGAGTAATAATGCCATGTCCCCTTTTTGGTCTGGTTGATCAGACCTGCCCTGAGGAGTATCTTCAGATGATAGGAGAGCTTCGATTGCGCCATCTCCATATCCTCCGTCAAATCACATACGCATTGTGATTCCAGTGGTGAATCTGCCAGCAGATGAAGTATCTTCAGCCGCTTTTCATCCGCAAGCGCTTTGAATATCTGCTCATATTCTTTTAAAGGGTCGCTTTTGACCATATCCTTCTGCATGCTGCATCGCCCGCTTTCCATATCCATTCATTCTGATGTGTTCAGTATATATCAAAAATATTTGATGTACAAAGACGGGCCCTTTGATGAAAGCGCTTAACTATATGTTTTGCATAATTTACTTTATATGGGGTAGAATAAATGTATGAGCTTACAAAGCGATATTTTCATTCAATAGGAGGAATTTTCAATGGTAACGCCTTATAAAGCAGAGCCTGCAACCGATTTCACGGTGGAATCAAACAAGCAGGCATTTCAGCAAGCCCTGAAACAGGTCAAGGAACAATTTGGTGGAGATTATCCACTCATCATCGGCGGTGAAGAAGTGATGACGGATGATAAGACGACCGTGATCAACCCCGCCAATAAAGAACAGGTCCTCGGAAATGTTTCAAAATCGAAGCCTGAGCATATAGAGCAGGCATTCGAAGCCGGCGAAGCGGCTTTTGAATCATGGAGCACCTGGTCAGCGAAGGAACGTGCCGATCTTCTTTTAAGAATCGCGGCGATCATCCGCCGGCGCAAGCATGAATTTTCAGCACTGATGGTTTATGAAGCCGGCAAGCCTTGGAACGAAGCTGACGGTGATACGAACGAAGCGATCGACTTCATCGAGTATTATGCGCGTTCATGGATGGATCTTGCGGATGGCAAGCCGACAATGGATCGTGAAGGTGAATCCAATAAATATTTCTATCAGCCGATGGGCGTCGGGGTGACGATCTCACCTTGGAACTTCCCGTTCGCCATCATGGCGGGCACGACGATTGCACCTGTGGTCGCAGGAAACTCCGTACTTTTGAAGCCTTCCAGCGATACGCCGATCATTGCGTATAAATTCATGGAAGTCCTTAAAGAAGCAGGGCTCCCTGACGGTGTGGTCAACTTTGTGCCAGGTTCTTCAAGGGACATCGGCGACTATATGGTCGAGCACCACAAGAATCACTTCATCACGTTCACAGGTTCGAAATCAGTCGGCCTCCACATCACGGAGATAGCGGCCAAAGTCAAGGAAGGACAGCACTTCCTGAGACGCACGATTTCCGAGATGGGCGGCAAGGACACGATCATCGTCGATAAGGATGCAGACATCGAAGTTGCAGCCGAGTCGATCGTCCATTCTGCGTTCGGTTTCTCCGGCCAGAAATGTTCAGCCTGCTCGCGTGCCGTCGTTCATGAGGATGTGCATGATGAGGTGCTCGCAAGATCGATCGAACTCGCGAAGGAACTGACAGTCGGTGACACGACGGAAAACACTTATATGGGACCTGTCGTCAACCAGAAGCAGTTCGACCGCATCAAGGACTATATCGAAACCGGCAAGAAGGAAGGCAAGCTTGAATTCGGCGGTGAAACGGATGATTCCACAGGATTCTTCATTCATCCGACGATCTTCTCAGACCTCGACCCTGAAGCGGTCATCATGCAGGAAGAGATTTTCGGACCTGTCGTCGGCTTCACTAAAGTGAAGGACTTCGACGAGGCACTGGAAGTTGCGAACAACACCGAGTACGGCCTGACCGGTGCAGTCATCACCAATACGCGTGAGCACTGGCACCTCGCATGCCGCAAATTCGATGTCGGCAACCTTTACCTGAACCGCGGCTGTACCGCAGCGGTCGTCGGATACCACCCGTTCGGCGGATTCAAACTTTCAGGTACCGACCAGAAGACAGGCAGCCCGGACTACCTTCTGAACTTCGTCAACCAGAAAGTCGTTTCAGAAATGTTTTAGGATGTTTTAGGATTTGGAAGCGGGAACCCCCTTATATCCATGGATATGAGGGGGTTTTTATTTTTCTTTTTAAATTGAGTTGGGAGCGGGGGGGCGGAGGACGGCTTGTGACATAAGTCATCGCCTGGGACTGAAGTTGTGTCATTCGGGAACTTGCTGTGACACGAAACGCCCGTCACAGACCATCTCATGGCACAAAACACGCTCCCGTGACACGAAATACCTCCCACAGACCATCTCATGGCACAAAACATGCTTCCGTGACACGAAACACCCTCCAGAGACCGCTTCACGCCACAAAGCACGCTCCCGTGACACGAAATACCTCCCACAGACCATCTCATGGCAAAAAGCACGCTCCCGTGACACGAAACGTCCACAACAGACCACTTCACGCCACACACAAAAAACCCGGACGAGCAGCACACGCTCATCCGGGCATAATTATGAAGTTTATTTTCCAACGATCAGGTCGTTATGGTCTTTTGTGAACGGCGTTAGATATTCAAAGCCGTCTTCTGTGACGAGGATGCTGTCGCCGACCTGGGTGCGGTAGTCTTCAGAGTCCGTACCGCCGTCGACGGCAAATACCATGCCTTCTTCAAGAACGGCTTCGCTGTCCTTGGCGAGTTCGGGATAGGCGGTGTATGAGAAGCCGAGGGAACGGCCGGCCCTGAATGGTACAGGGTAGCCGTTGTCTTCAATGACGTCTGCATATGCCTTGAACACATCTTTGGCGTATGCCCCGGGCTTGATTTCGGATAAGGCCGCTTTCTGTGCTTCTTCCGCAATATCCAGCATCTTTTCGACTTCTTTGTTGATGTCGCCGACGAATAAAGTGCGGTCGAAGCCGACGAAGAAGTTCTTGAACTCTGCAGTGCCGCAGTGGCAGATGAAGAGCGGCTCACCGTGCTCGAGCTTCGTCATGCTGCTTCTGTGATGGGTCATCGTGATGTCGTGGCCGGAGCCCATGATCAGCTTATTGCCGATGCCGGGGTAGTTGAACGGGTCGGCCTCCTGGTAATGTTCTTCCATCAGTTTTGCGGCGTGGCGGGTACCTGCCTGTTTTGAAGCGAGTTCCACTTCATATTCATATACACCCGGTGCTGCGACTTTCATCGCACCTTTCAGCATCTCCACGGCCACTTCGCCGGCATGCCGTGCAATCTGTATTTCCTGCGGATCCTTGACGCTCCTCAGCCTGTCGATCTCCTGGCCGATATCGGATATACGGTCTTTTGGAATCACTTCACCGATGTAGTCCCAGACGATTCTCGGGAACGACATGTAGTCGACGGCGACTTTATCATTTTTATATTTCTCCAGATATTTCTTCAGAGGCGGGCGCCATTCTCCGTCTGTGCCGTCGGTCCACGGGATCACCGTGGCGACATCAGTCTGGCGCTCTGCCATCTCCTCTTCCATGGAGGGTACGATGAGCACCGATTCCCCGTCCACGGTCTGGATGAAGATGTTCGGCCTGCCCCAATCGATGCCGAGGGCGGCGTGATAGCCTGTCAGGTAGTATACGTAGTTCGGGTCCATCACAATTGCGACGGCATCACCCTGCTCCTGAAGTTTGTCGATGACGCGTGACCTTCTCGATTTGAAATCAAACATTATAACCCTGCTTTCGTTTGGAATTATAAGTCCTCGCCCGTCAGTCCTTTGACGGTGTCGACGAGGATTTCCCTGCCGTCCGCTTCAGCAAAGAAAAACGCTTTATGGACTGCCTGCTCCTTCACGATTTCAATTTCGGGATTCTTAAATGCATGGAACTTGAACATCACCCATCTCAGCACCAGCTTGCGGGCTTTTTTGATCGCCTCTTCATGTGAGACGACGGCCGGCACAAGTGCCGATGGTTTGATATTGATGTCCACCGTTTCCGGGAATATGTTCGAACGCAGCGGCACACCTTTGACAAGGTCCACCGTGATGACCGTCCATGCGATCCTCGGTTTCATGAACATCCGGGGCATGGACACTTTACAGAGTACGATAAGATAAGGATAACAAACCAGTTCTCTTCCATTCAAGTCCATCGGTGTCTCTATCAGGGAGACTGATTCATATTCTGCGTTATCCATACCGCTTCATCCTTTTATCCATTAGTCTGAAATGTGCTGGCCGACTTGAAGTCACGGTCGATCAGCTCCATGATGATTTCCTTCTCCGTCTTGTTATCGAGATTGCTCGATTTCAGGTTCCTGATGACTTCTTCATCCGAAGGCAGGAATGAGAATCTGCCGAGCTCGTTCTTCTCGGAATACTTATCCCACAGGCGTTCGAAGTCATCACCTTCAGGCGGCTTCGTCATCAGGCTGACGATCACGATCGTAAGCATCGCCGCGATGAACGCCGGTCCGCCTTCATAAATGTCGACCGGCGACCAGAAATACCAGATGACGGTGACTAGAGGACCCACGATCATGCCGGCGATTGCGCCTGCCTTCGTGACCCTTTTCCAGAACAGGGAAAGGATGATCGGCGGGCCGAAACATGTCGCAAGCCCCGCCCATGCGAAGACCGCAAGCCAGAACACCGTATCCAGCGGGTTCAGGGCGATGATGATCGCCAATACACCGAGGGCCGCCGTTGCGATTCTTGAGATGAGGATCGTCTTGTCTTCCCTCAGTTCACCTTTTTTGAGTATTTTATTCCACAGGTCTTCTGCGATCGTCGACGATGCGATCAAAAGCATCGAGTCGATCGAAGACATCATCGCCGACAGTGCGCCTGCGATGATGATGCCTGCAAGCCACCATGGGAACAGTTCCACGGCCATCGTCGGGAAGATGTGCTCAGGATCTGCAAGGTTCGGGAATAAAGCAAGCCCCGACAGGCCGATGAGCACCGCACCGTAGTATGCGATCATCATCCATACGATGCCGATCATCGCGATGCGCTTCACGTCGCGCGTATTGCGCAGTGCCATATAACGCACGAGGACGTGCGGGGAACCGTTGAAACCGATACCGATGAATAAGTAACTGATGATTGCGATGAGACCCGCCCATGTCAGTGCAGAACTGCCGAAGAACGGTGCCAGGAACTCCTGACCCATCATATCGGTGAGCTGATAACCCAGTTCGTTGAATCCGCCGAGCTCGGTGATCGCGAGGATCGGCAGCACCAGGAATGCGAACGCCATCAGCAGGCCCTGGATGAAGTCGGTCAGTGACACCGCAAAGAAACCGCCCATGATCGTGTAGATGATCGTGACGATACCGCCGACGACCACACCTGTCGCAAAGTTGACGCCGAGGACGACTTCAAATAAAACACCGAACGCGACAAACTGGGCACAGACGTAGACGGTCATGAAAACCGTCATGACGATGATGGAGACCCATCTCATTATATGTGTATCATCTTTGTAACGTGCCGACAGGAAATCCGGCACCGTGATTGAATTCTGAATTTCCGATAAGCGTCTGATCCTCTTCGCAAAGAACAGCCAGTTGAAGATCGAGAAGACACTTGATACGGCGTTCCACGCCGCACTCATACCCGTCGAATATGCCTCACCCGGCAGCCCCACGGTCATGAAACCGCTCGACTCGGATGCTTTCTCACTCATGGATAAAACCCATGGCCCGAGTTTCCTCCCGCCGAGGAAATATGCGGCGGAACCCTGTGAACTGATCCTCGCCGACCAGATGCCGAGGGCGAGAAGTAATATCATGTATATGATCACTATGCTTAATATGCCAATACCACCCATACCCTACAACCCCTTGTCATCATATTTTTTTCTGAATAAATCATTTTCCAGTTTTTCCATCTTCACTTCACGTGCATACCATATGGCTACGGAACCTATCATAAGAATAGGCGGCAGAATCAAAATCAGCCACCCGGATATTGGAAAAGCGTCCATCATGAACATCCCCTTTCCTCTATATTTTTAATGTTGAATCCCACGGTAAGCTGTCAAGCGAATACACCGGATACTTCTGATAATTATAAAAATCGTAGCACATTGAGCGGCCTTAGTAAACCGCGGGATGGATTATTATGCAGTCAAAAAACAGTCCTATGCCATATATTTATTGGCACAGGACTGTTTTAAATTTTATCATTCCAGGTCCCTGTAAGCATCGTGGATATCTGCAAATTTCTGTGCAGAGTATTCACTCATGCCGCGGTCCTCGACATCCTCGACATAGAGGGCGAGCATCATATCCTTCTCATCCTGGTCATAGCCGATGAACCAGCCGGTCTCCGATCCTCTAGTATCCTGGGACATTTTATTCTCGCTTGTCCCCGTCTTGCCGGCAAAGGATGCATAATCCCGTTCCATATCATCTGCATGGTAATCGGTGACGACACTTCTCATCGCATCTTCCAGATATGCAAGGTCATCCGCTTCCGCGATGCCTTCCACCTGGATTTCGGCCTCAGAATCTGCGAGTATTCTCGGGACGTAGACGTCCCCGCCGTTGACCACCCCTGAATAGATGGCGGTGATCTGAAGCGGCGAGATCAGGAGCTCACCCTGCCCGTATGCACTGTCTGCAAGCAGTATTTCGCTTTCGATGGTGCCGTCGTTCGACACCTGGCTCGTGTAGATCGGATAGTCGCTGTCGTACTCCTCACCGATGCCGAGTGCCTCCATCCCTTCGACGAAGCGGTCTGCACCAAGGTCAAGCATGGTCTGGGCGAAGTAGATGTTGTCGGAACTCGTGATCGCCCGGGCGAGGTCGAATTCACCGTCTTCCACATGGTAGCGGTTCACGGTATACCCGCCCCATGATTCATCCGCCTGCCAGCTGCTTCCGGTGATCGTCCGCGTCGCATCACGGTCGAAACCTTCCGTATTCAAAGCCACGAGTGCGGAGAGGATCTTCTGGGTGGAGCCGGGTGAAGTCGCCCGGTTGAATTTGCCGAGCAGCGGGTTTTCTTCATCCTCCTCGAGCGCATCCAGTTCCTCCTGCGTGATGCCGAACATGAAGTCATACGGGCTCGGGGCCGGATAGCTCGCTGCGGCAAGGATATCCCCGTTGTCAGGCGCAAGGGCGACACTTGCACCTGAATCCTCTTCAAGCTCGCCGTGGATGATTTCCTGGAGGTCCCCATCAATGGTGAGCACCACATCCGAACCGTCCTCGGCCTCTTCGCTGAACAACGTGTCGACGGCATCACCGTTCACATCCGCGATTGTTATTTCATATCCGCCTGACGGCTGCAGGCGCTCATCGTATAATGATTCAAGCCCCCGCTTGCCGGTCACATCACCGGCAGCCAGGTAATCCGACGCCTCGATCTCCTCGGCACTCGCCGCCCCGACGTAGCCGATCAGATGGAAGGCTGCCTCATCCAGTGGATATTCACGTGACGGCTGTTCCTGGACCTGAAGACCCTCATAGCTGAATTCTGATTTTTCCTTATCGGAGAAGCGGTGGGCTTCCTTCACAGGCACGAACATGCCCTCACCGATCCATTCCTGGTTGAATGTGTTCTCGAGTGATGCCTCGCTGACTTCCAGCACATCGGCAAGGTCGGTCAATTCCTCTTCGGTCATTTCACCCGCCGTGAAACCGACCACTTCCTTACGGCCGTTGAAGGCGAGCGGCTCGCCGGACTGGTCCTGGATCTCACCGCGCACGCCGCTCGTGAAATTGAAATCAAGCGTGCGGTTGCCGTTCAGGCCGGGGATGATCATATCCGGCGTCCATTCCACATGCCACGCATTTTCCGCTTCATCGTAAAGCAGGCTGATCACAATGTCCCGCGTCAGCTCGCCGTACGCTGTCTCCACCGTCCAGTCGCCTTCATAGAGCTTATTCTGCTCCGTCGATTCTTCCTCATTCAATTCAAGGTTGTCGATGGACCGTGACTCGACCCCGAGGTCCTCATACAGCTTCTCATATCTTTCGGTGACCTCTTCAGGCCCATATCTCTCCTGCCTGTCGATGTGCAGCGATTCATATATCTCTTCGTAGTTCCCGGCTTCATACTGCGATACATAATCATCCAGCGCCGCTTCCTCGCCCGCCTGGAATATGTTCGTGTAATTGATCAGCAGAAATGCGGCCGCTGCGAGGAGGACGATGCCCCCGATGATGATTCCAATCCATTTTTTCATTTTAACACCTGCAATCTTCCGTTATAAATTAATAAACGAACAATGACCAGCCATGCGGCTGAGCCATCGTTCGTCCGTGTTCATTTTTACTCCAGGTTCAGTCTTGAATGTGTGCGTTCAAGCGAGCGGTCCAGACGCTCACGTATATCTGCGGGCAGGTTTTCATCATCCTGGAAATCCTCCACCGGCAGTATTTCATAATCGAACGGTGTGTCGTTCGTATCGCTGTGGCGGTACACCCACGTCGGTGTATAGTGCACATCAGCGATGACCGTCTCACCGGACTCGTGGTCTTTCTCAATATCAAAATTCAATATGACGCCGTCCTCATTCGGCTCGAAGTCCGGGCCGATCGTCTCCAGACGCTGGTTGGAGATGAAGTTGCCGAGGGAATAAACGACGAATGACTCGCTTTCCCCGTCGGCTGATTCAAGGTATTCCGCCCGTTGGATGACATGCGGGTGGGAACCGATGATCAGATCCACGCCCTGATCCGCCAGGAACTGTGCATATTCCTTCTGGTAGTCGCTCGGCTCCTCGACGTACTCAGGACCCCAGTGCATGTACGTCAATATGATGTCCGGATCGTCCGCCTTCGCCGCATCGATCGCTTCCGTGAGATTCTCCTCGGAAATGACATCGATCATATTGTACACTTCCTCATCGGTGTAAGGTCCTTCCATGCCGTTCAGCATCTCCGTGAATGCAAGCATGGCGACTTTGATGCCGTCAATCTCCCTGATCACGTGCCGCTCTTCCGGTGCGCCGTCATATGTACCGACCACATCAAGGTCTGCGTCCTCCAGCATCTGCACCGTGCGTTCAAGGCCCTGTGCGCCCATATCGAGGCTGTGGTTGTTCGAAGTGACCAGGGCATCGAACCCTGCATACTTCACATCCTCAACAATCTCATCCGGCGTGTTGAACAGCGGATAGCCTGTGTAGCCGCGGTCTTCACCTGCGACCGTCGTCTCGAAGTTGCCGATCGCAAGATCCGCTTCCTCTAGATAAGGCTTCACATGCTCAAACCATGGCTTGAAGTTATATGAATCCGTCTCTTCGACATAAGCACCCCAGTACTGCTCATCATGCACCATGATGTCGCCGACGGTTGAAATAGTGATTTCACTCGTTCCTTCCTCAGCCGCCGCTTCTGCATTCCCTTCCGTATCATCCGCCGCACCACTGTCCGCCCGCCCTCTTCTGAATCTTCCACTGTTTCTTCCTCTCCAGCCGTCTCTTCCACTGCCGCCTCCTCTTCAGATCCATCATCTGAAAAGCTGAAAGCCATAAAGACTGCACCGGCTGCAATGATCAGCAACAGTATCGGCACCAGTATCTTCAACATCGATCTGTTTCCGTTATTCTCCGTCCTCTTCAATATCCATCCCACTCTCCCTGATATATTCTTCGTACGTGAGACCGCTTTCGTAAATATCGGAAGCGAGTTCCGCCCCGAGATACCGCAGATGCCACGGCTCATATAAATAACCCGTTATTTCTTCCTTACCTTCAGGATACCGGATGATGAAGCCGTGTTCATGTGCATTTTCACGCACCCATATCCCTTCATCCGTCTCCCCGAAAGCTTCAAGCAGCTCGTAGTTCACGCTTTCTGCCGTCACATCCATCGCAAGGCCCGTCTGATGCTCGCTCGCACCCGGCGGGGCGCTGAAACGGTTGGCCGCTTCCTCACCGTGCGCCGCCCTGTAGCCGTCATAGAGGCTTGCCTGCGTATTGTAGGAACGGTAGCCCGACCGGGCATATAAAGTGATGCCTTCTGCGAGCGCCGCATCGAACATCTCCGTCAGGGCATCCGACGCCTCCTGCCTCAGCTGGTTGATCTCCGGGCTCTCGAGCACGGTCGGCACTTCGACGGGGACGAGGTCCTCCGGCACATAATCCGCACTCAGATGATGCTCTTTATTGACGAGGGCCTGGATGCTTCCCTCATCGGCGATATCCTCCTCATCGATGAACGGTTCCGGCTCCTCGGAATTCATTTCCTCGGATTCCGCTTCCTCATCCGGTGATTCATCCGCCTCCGATTCCGTCTGTTCCTCTTCCGGCACGGCTTCCTCTTCCGTCCCGCCGCAGCCGGCAAGGAGCAGAATCAGGAGGAGTGCACCGGATATTTTTCCATATATGGTATATTTCATCAGATTCACCTTAATATTTTTTACTTATCCCCATTTAACCACAGCACAGCGCCCGATACCACAACCAATACGAAAAAAAGACCCGGCAGCCGGGTCTTTATATCAGTCAAGATCATATGAATTGTTGTCGTAATCCTGGATATGCCAGCCGATCTCAGGGTTCCATTCGGCGAAATAAACATCTTCAATGCGTTTGCCTGTCTCTTCCAGGGATTCCTCGACCCAGCTCTTGTCCCGGTCCAGCTCCTTCAGTTCATAGTCGATGATCTTACCGTCGGCGACCAGTGTATAGGAGGGCACATCAACGACCTGGTCCTGTTCCGACCGTTTTTTAAGTACCGTAAGCTGTCCGCTGTTTTCAAACATGGCGTAGTTCACTTCCCTGAAGGAGAATATGCCCTGCTCCCTGAGCAGCTCACTGAGTTCCTCCAGCTCCAGGTTCAGCCGCTGCATCTGATCACGGCGCAATTTTCCATCTTTGACGAGGGTGATGGGCTTGCCTTTGATGACATGGCGCAGCACGCCCGACTTCTGGGTGAGTTTCTCGAATATATAAATGAGCGCACTCCAGACGGCGAGGACGAAGAGCATCTGCGGTATCGTCACCGCCGGGTCATACATCGCATCCTTGATGACGCCGCCGAGCACCAGTGCATAGACGAAGTCAAGCAGCGTCACCTGCGCCATCTCTTTTTTGCCGAGCAGGCGGATGACGATGATGACGCCGATCAGACCGACGATGAGTTTTGATGCCATATGAAGATATTCCGTCATTACATCCATCAGCATTCATTCCTTTACTTTGTCATATCATGATGACTTATTCTGCAACCCAGCGCCAGGCGTCATCGATTTCCGTCTTATTGAACGATTTGACGCTGATGCCCGGCAGCATGTCCGCAAAAGAACCGATTTTCTTGAGCATTTCATCATCCGCCACCACCGCAAACTTGTTGAACTGGTTCCAGTGCTGGACATCGACCGGTATGCCCCGGAGCGCACCCCCGGGTGTCACACCTTCCAGCTTTTTGACGTAGATGAGCGCGTTCAGTTCCGCATCCTCACCGTAATGCTCTTTTATGAAGGCTTCTGATTTTTTGGCATCTATATCCATCACGTTGCCGTCGACCTCCACATGGACGACGTTTGGAAATTCACTTTCCGATAATTTCAGCATGTGATCACTACTCCCTTATCAGTTGTTATATAAACGCTACCCCTTAATTTCCCGGGAGAAACATGCCATGAGAAAAGCACCCCCGCGGGTGCTCCACTCAGCCTCGATATGCCGCTTCCAATTCTTCGATGTCGAATTTCTTCATCTTAAGGAAAGCTTCGGTGACACGCTGCAGTTGCTCTCTTGAACCGTCCCTGACCATGTCGTCCATCACTTTGGGAATGATCTGCCATGATACGCCGTACTTGTCTTTCAGCCAGCCGCATATCTCCGCTTCCGGCACATGGGAGAGTTTACCCCAATAATAGTCGATTTCATCCTGGTCATCGCATTTGACGATCAATGATACTCCTTCGGAGAAGTCGAAATCATGCTTTTCCGCTGAATCCATGAAGGCGAATGACAGTTTTTCGAGCCTGACTTGGCCGTGCATGACATGCTGCTTTGAATCAGGCCCATCATTTCCCGGGTAATAATGGATGCCTTCTATTTCAGCATCATGGAAAATCTCCATATAGAACCTCATCGCCGCTTCGGCCTTCCCAAGGTTGTCATTGATGAACATGAGTGTCGGGATGATCCTGGCCTCAGGCTTTTCCTCCGACAAATAAAACTGCCACGACACCCCATATTTGTCATCCAGCCATCCGTACAGCTCACTGAAATCGTACCTTTTGAAAGGCATCCGGATTTCAGCTTCATGAGTGAGCGTTTCCCATATCCTTTCGAATTTTCCCCGCTCTTCCGCAGTGAAGAGGATCATGAAGGAGATTGACGGGTTTTTAGTGATTTCCGGGCCGGCACTGATGGCCATGAACTGATGCCCCATGATTTCAAAATCCACCTGATCGGCATCCCCCGACGGGGTACCTTCCAGGGCGTTGGTGTAATGCACCTTTGAGTCCGGAAACAAATCTGCGTAAAATTCAGCGGCTGCGGCAGCTTCCGTATCAAACCATAAATGCGGGACTATTTTCTGATAGGTCACAATAAACACCCCTCCAATATTGATAGTATAATTTTACACTATAAGTTCATGGAGGGGTAGTGATGTCATCCGGGTAATATCATACGCTTTGAATCTTTTTATTCATCATCGACGTACTTGCCCTTCTTGGGCTTTGCGATCTCGTCGAAATTCTGGACCAGCTCACCCAGCTGGTCGCCGAGCGCCTTACCGGTGAGCGGCGGGCCGTGGCCGGTGATGGCATATTTCGGTGTGAGGTCATGCAGTTTCTTGACGGATTCATATGCAAGGTCCCAATCCGTCGTCAAATATCTTGGCGGACCGTAGATGCTCTCCTTCTGCGAGAGGACGTTGTAAAGGGCGTCCTGTTTGACCGTGACGAATGCATCGCCTGAAATCAGTGCACCGTCCTCTTCCCTGAACAGCGAAACGTGTCCGGCTGAATGCCCCGGTGTATGGATCCATTCAAATCCGGGCATATGCGGTACACTGCCGTCTTCAGGCAGTGCCTCGACATTGTCACCGAGATCGATCGCCTTGCGCGGGAAGGCAGGCGCCATTTTCGGCACCATACCGCCGTCCACGGAAGGATCCGGCTTCGGATAGTCCTCTTTCCCCGTCAGGTAGGGCAGTTCTTCTTTATGGGCGTAGACCGGCACATTCCAATGCTCGACAAGCTCTATCACGGCGCCGACATGGTCGAAATGGCCATGTGTCAGGATGATCGCCTTCGGTTTGCTTTCGGTGCCGAACCTCTTTTCCGCTTCTTCAATGATGTCTTCGGATGATTTCGGCATGCCGGCATCGATGATGACGTAGTCTCCGTCTCCTGATTCCGGTTTGCCGTAAAAGGCCATGTTCACGATCTGCACCGTATACTGATACAGATCCGGGAGCACCTCCACACCTTTGCCGCTGTTGACGGATGTCACCGGCAGCTTTTTGTAGTCATCGCCATATTTCATCTTGTCCATATTGATCCTCCTAAAAACAAAACACCGGTTCCCCGATGTTTTGTTGTATTTATTTTATTTGTATATTTGCCGATATTAGAGTTTATCTTCAGGCAGCGTATTGTGTACGGATTTCGGTGAAGGCTGGATGGCCGGAATTTCACCCTCGAACGGCGGTTTCTCGACATAGCTGAAGTGGCCGTCGCCTGCAGGGGTCTCCCCTTCGGCCCAGCTGCCTTCCTTGCTTTCTTCAGACTGCGAATGGTTGTACAGGCTGAATGCGATATCCTCACGCTGCTGTGCACGGTCGAATGTGGTCGGTACAATCTTGCTGCCTTCTTTTTCTTCCAGTTCCTTGATTGCCTGCATCCACAGGTTCTGGTGGTAGGAATCGCGGGCAATCAGGACTGCCAGCATGTCTCTCAGTCCAGGGTCATTCGTCATTTCATAAAGGCGCACTGCCTGGATGCGTCCCTGTGATTCCGCGCTCAAGTTTGAACGGAAATCGGCAAGGAGGTTCCCGCTTGAAATGATGTAGTTGCCCTGCCACGGATTGCCGATGCTGTCCGCAGGACGTGCGTTCAGGCCGGAGACGATTGCGTGCTGCGGGTTCATGCCGCTGAGGACCGCTGCCGTTGCAGGGTCTTTCATCGCTTCTTCCTGATGGTCGAGGGAAGTGCCCTCAAGGAGTCTCGCCACCATTGTCGCGAGCATCTCGATATGGCCGAGTTCCTCGGTACCGATATCAAGGAGCAGGTCCTTATATTTCTCGTTTCCTGCACGTACACCCCATCCCTGGAATAAGTATTGCATCGCAACCGTCATCTCTCCGTACTGTCCGCCGATGAGCTCCTGTACTTTTTTCGCCATTAATGGATCCGGATTGACCGGCTTTGCTTCGAACTGTAGATGTTTATCATGTAAAAACATGTTACCCCTCCATTTATTTAATGATTCAAACATTATTTATATACCCGGCGCATATATATATAAACAGGGAATCTGAAAATCATGGAAGCGGGGGCGGATTTCCGGTGCATAAAAAAACCGTGACAGGAAAGATTCCCTTGTCACGGACCACTGCCGACACCTTATCCCCAGTGGAGTTCGTGTGATTCAACATGTGTGATTTGGTTTTTTTCATCGACGAAGACGACATGCGGCTCTAACGCCTCCACCTCTTCTTCGGACATCTGCGCCATGCTCAGTATGATGACAAGGTCCCCCTCTGAAAAAAGATGGGCCGGCGGGCCGTTCAGGCAGATTTTCCCCGACTCCGCTTCGGCGGGCAGTGCATATGTCTTCCATCTTGTGGCATTCCTCAAGTTCGTGATCTGCACCATTTCATACGGCCGTATGTCCGCCGCCTTCATCAGCTTCGAGTCGATCGTGATACTGCCCACATAATCCAGATCCGCCTCCGTCACGGTCGCACGGTGGATCTTCCCTTTGCACATCAGTCTTAACATTCCATTCTCCCCTTTATTTGGAGTCCGGGATATATCCCGAACCGGATGATATTCAATGTCACATTACCATAAATAGTACTGTATGTGATAATCATATTATCCTGCAAATAAAAAAATCCCGCGGAATATATCCACGGGATTCACACACATATTGGACATCCACACACTTGAATGTCCTTTATTTTACACACACAGTTCACACACGTAATTCGAAATCATTTCTATATCATTGAATATCTTCGCTGCATCTTAGAACGGAAGATCGTCATCACTGATATCCACCGGGCCGTCCGCATTCGCAAACGGGTTCTCCTCGGTTCTGTTCTGTCCCTGTGATGACTGCGCTGGTCTTGAACCGGTGGACTGGTTTCCGAAGCTTGCCGCTCCACCAGCCGCGCCGCCTCCGCCATAAGCGTTCGCATAATTATCTGCTGAGTTATAGTTGCTTTGAGATTGATTACTGCCCTGTTGACCTTTCGGCTCCAAAAACTGCACGCTGTCGCACACCACTTCGGTCACGTAAACTCTCTGGCCATCTTTGTTCTCGTAGTTCCGCGTCTGAATCCTGCCGTCAATGCCGACAAGACTGCCTTTTTTAACATACTGATTGACGTTTTCCGCCTGTTTGCGGAAAGTCACACAGTTGATGAAATCCGCACCACGTTCACCATTCTGTCCTGTGAAAGGACGATTGACCGCCAGGTTGAAAGTTGTGACAGATACATTATTCTGACTGACTCTAAGTTCCGGATCGCGGGTGAGGCGACCGACCAGTACAACACGGTTTATCATGCAATCAACTCCATGTCATTATTTGACTAACTTATTTTTGCTTGTTTTCTTCTGCCTGCTCATCACGGACAACGATATGACGAATGATATCGTTGCTGATTTTTGCGAGACGTTCGAATTCCTGAGTAGCTGTTCCATCATCATTCACTTTGATGATGTGGTAAAAACCATCTTTGAAATCATTGATTTCATAAGCTAAACGACGTTTACCCCACTCTTTTGATTCGACGATTTCCGCACCGTTTGAAGTCAACAGGTCGTCAAAACGCTCTACTAAAGCTGTTTTTTCATCCTCTTCAATGTTTGGGCGGATAACATATAAAATTTCATATGCTCTCATCTTCTGCACCTCCTTATGGACTTTGGCGGCTGATGACCATAGGCCATCAGCAAGGAATAATTTTCATTACTCACAATCAGTTATTATATCAGTAAAGAGGAGTTATTACAATATTTTTATCGCATTTAATTGCGATTTCAATATGGTGAATTTATTAGCCGTCTTGCCGGGGAATTGTATCGGAGGGGAGGTGGCATAACTTGATGTCATATGCCTGACTTATGTCGTTTTGAGGCCTTTTACGGCATAACTTGCAGTTCCAAACCTGACTTATGTCGTTTGAAAGCCATTTCCGGCATAACTTGCAGTTCCAGGTCTGACTTATGTCGTTTCGAGGCGATTTGCGACATAACTTGCCGCTTCAAACCCAAGTTATGTCGTTTGAAAGCCATTTCCGGCATAACTTGTCTCTCTCGCCATGACTTATGCCGCTCCCGCAAAAAATACATCACGAAATAAAAATCACCGCAGCTCACAAGGGCCGCGGTGATCTTTATTATACGTTGAACCTGAAATGGACGACGTCGCCGTCCTTCATGATGTAATCTTTGCCTTCAAGGCGGACTTTCCCCGCTTCTTTGGCTTTCTGCTCGCTGCCTGCTGCGACGAGGTCGTCATAGGCCACGGTTTCTGCACGGATGAATCCTTTCTGGAAGTCCGTATGGATGATGCCGGCGCATTCCGGTGCGGTCATCCCTTTTTTGAATGTCCATGCGCGGACTTCCTGCTCACCTGCAGTGAAGTAAGTTGCGAGGCCGAGCAGGTCGTAGGAGGCGCGGATCAGTTTATCCAGACCCGACTCTTCGAGGCCCAGCTCTTCCAGGAACATATCTTTCTCATCATCGTCCAGCACGGCGATTTCCTCTTCGACTTTCGCCGAGATGACGATGACCTGGGAGCCTTCCTTTTCGGCATACTCATTGATTGCGGCCAGATACTCATTGCCGGAGAGGTCCATCAGATCGTCTTCCGAGACGTTCGCCACATACAGCATCGGTTTAGCCGTCAGGAGATGGAAGTGTTTCACTGCAGCCTGCTCCTCCTTGGAAAATTCCAAAGCACGGACCGGCAGCACCTCTTCCAGGCCTTCCTTGATCCTTGTGAGCACGGCGTGCTCCGCCATTGAATCCTTGTCCTTCTGCTTCGCCATCTTCTCGAGCCTCGGCAGCCTTTTCTCCACACTTTCAAGGTCCGCGAGGATCAGTTCCATATTGATGACTTCAATATCCTCGATCGGATCGACTTTCCCCGACACATGGGTGACGTTCTCATCGTCGAATGCACGGACGACCTGGGTGATCGCATCCACTTCGCGGATGTTTGCGAGGAATTTATTCCCGAGGCCTTCTCCTTTTGACGCACCCTTGACGATGCCTGCGATATCCGTGAATTCGAATGCCGTCGGCACCGTCTTCTTCGGTTTCACGAGTTCGGTCAGTTTTTCAAGACGCGCATCCGGCACTTCGACGATGCCGACGTTCGGATCGATTGTTGCGAAAGGATAGTTTGCAGCCAGTGCACCCGCCTTTGTGATTGCATTGAATAATGTGGACTTGCCGACGTTCGGCAATCCAACGATGCCTGCTGTTAAAGCCATAATTTTTCTCCTTTAATTGTCATTGTTTTTTTTTGATGATACGTTTCATGCGTTTCTCGAAGTCGCGCCTTGTCATCATGATGGTGCGCGCGCACTCTGTACATTTTATCTTTATGTCCGCACCCATCCTGGTGATCTGGAAATTACTGTTGCCGCATGGGTGCTGCTTCTTCATCTCGACTATATCATTTAATTCGTATTCTTTTTTCATCACTCTTCACCTTTTCTCGCCGTCTCATCAAAATCCTGGATGTCCATGGTCGGTACGGAAATCTGAACGCCGTTCTTCTCAAGGTGTTTCTTGATTTCTTTCCTGACCCGTCTCGTCGCCCCGAAATGCTCCATCGGTTGTGTGACGATCATCACCCTCATGATCGCTTCACCGTTGACAATGCCGTTCAGGCCGAGCACCTGCGGTTTCTCGACAAGCGTCTCCTCAAGCGCCATGGCAGTTTCAGCAAATCCGTTGAGCAGGTCTTCGACATGGTCCAGATCTTCATTCAGCGAAAGATTGATATCCAAAAATGAGATTGAATTGTATTTCGAAAAGTTGATCACTTCATTGATGGTACCGTTCGGGATGATGAACAACTCACCTTCGTACCCTTGAATTTTGGAGATGCGCAGCCCCATGGACAGCACTTCACCTTCAGCAACCGTCGTCCCCGACGTATTGATGCGTACAAAGTCACCGGTGTCGAACTGGTTTTCCAGTAAAATGAAGAACCCGGTCAGCATATCCTTGACGAGACTCTGTGCACCGAAACCGATGGCAAGGCCCACGACACCGGCACCGGCGAGCAGTGTGGCGACCGGCACGCCGAACGTTTCCAGAATCATGACGAATACGATGAACCATACGACGATGCTCACTGCATTCTGGAGCACATTGATCAGTGTCCTGTTGCGCTTTTCATTATTTTTTCCGTTCTTGCCGTTCTTACGTTTTCCATTGGCTTTCAGAGCCGCTTTGGATTTGAATGTAAAATAATTTTCGATGATGCGGTTGACTACTTTGATGATGATGCCTGCGACCGTAATCAGAACGACGGCAAACAGTACACTCATGCCGATATTCATCCACAGCTCCGGGTCACTCATCTCCTCAGCGATTTCCTGGAAGAATGTCAGCGATTCATCCACCCCGCTCTGCGCGGTACTTAATATATTGAATAAAAACGATAAAACCAATACTAAGCCTCCCTATGATTCTTCAAACAATTTCATCAATCGGTTGAATTCTTCTTCATTTTTAAATTCAAAGGCTATCTGGCCCTTGTTGCGGGTCTTTTTTATTTCGACGGCTGTCCCGAACTTCTCCTTCAGGCTGCTCTCATGCCTGAGCAGGAATTTCGGTTTATCCTTTGGCGCCTGCTTCTTTTTCATCGTCTGCATGCTTCTCACATACTCTTCCAGTGCACGGACGCTCATATCTTCCGCAACGGCTTTTTTAGCCGCCGCTTCCTGTGAAACTGGATCTTTCAGGCCGAGCAGCGTCCTGCCGTGTGCACCGGACAATTTCTTTTCATTGATCAATTTTTTGACCGCTGCCGGGAGGTTGAGTATGCGCAGCATATTGGCAATGTAGGGCCTGGATTTGCCCAGACGTTCAGCGGTCTCAGCCTGTGTAAGGCTGCGCTTCTCCATCAATTGCTTATAGCTCATCGCTTCCTCCAGCGGATTCAAATCTTCACGCTGCAGATTCTCAATGATGGCAAGCTCCATCATGTCGTCATCCGACAAATCCTTCACTATTGCCGGGAGGGTCTCCATTTCTGCAAGTCCGGCTGCGCGGTATCTTCTCTCCCCGGCGACGATGTCGTAGCCTTTGACCGATTTCCTGAGTATCACCGGCTGCAGGACCCCATGGGTGCGGATGGAGTCCGCAAGCTCTTCCAGCTTTGCCGGATCGAATTCGACCCTCGGCTGATACGGGTTTTTGCGGATTTCCGAAAGCTTCACCTCGGTCACCGCTTCCGTATCGGCTGTATCCGTATTGAACAGGGCATCGAGCCCTCTGCCGAGCCTTTTTTTACCTGCCACGTGCAATCACCTCTTCGGCCAGACGTGAATAGTTTTCAGCACCCTGGGATTTCGGGTCGTACACGGTGATCGGCTGGCCGTAGCTCGGCGCCTCGCCGAGACGGACATTCCTCAGGATGACCGTATCATAGACCTTCTCCCCGAAGTGGTGCCGAACTTCTTCGGAAACCTGGGCACCGAGGTTCGTCCGGGAATCGAGCATCGTGAGGAGGACCCCTTCAATTTCAAGGTCCGTATTCAGATGGCGCCGGACCAGTTCGATCGTATTGATCAGCTGGCTCAAACCTTCAAGTGCATAGTACTCCGCCTGCACAGGGATGATGATGCTGTCTGCAGCCGTGAAGGCGTTGATCGTCAGCAGGCTGAGTGACGGCGGGCAGTCGATGATGCAGTAGTCATACCCGGTGAGCTTTTCAAATGCCTTCTTCAGCCGCAGTTCCCTGCTCATCGCCGACACGAGCTCGATCTCGGCACCGGCAAGCGAAATGTTCGCCGGGATGAGGTCGAGGTTTTCATTCGGTGTCGAAAGCAGGACATCATCCACGTCCGCCTCATCCATCAGTACATCATATATGGACTGCCCGAGGTCATTCTTTTCGATGCCGAGCCCGCTTGTCGCGTTGCCCTGGGGATCCGCATCGACGAGCAGCACCTTTTTTCCGCAATCCGTTAAAGCGGCGCTTAAATTCACCGCTGTTGTAGTTTTCCCTACGCCGCCCTTCTGGTTGGCAATCGCAAAAGTCTTCATGGGATGTCGCTCCTTATCAAAATCACATATGCACATTATAGCAAGCAGGCCGTCAAAAGTAACACAAAACATGAAAGCACCCAACGGGAGTTGAGTGCATCACTTGTAGATCTTTATCGACACTTCGACATGGTCCTCTTTGTCGGCACTCGCATAGGCGAGCGCATGCCCTTTTTCCTTGAGTTTTTCGATCTGGGCCATTATATCGTTGACGACGAAGGAGGCATCATTGTTGAAGTCGATCTGCTGTATATCCTTATCCGACCGCTTCCTGACCACTTCCTCGGTCTCCTTGACGGTCAGCTTCTTCTCCCTGATATCGCCGAGCACCTCGCCCTGTTCCGCATCTTCCAGGCTGAGGAGGCTCCTTGCATGCCGCTCCGTGATCTCCCCCGAACCGAGCGCTTCGATCACGCTGTCGGACAGCTTCAAAAGGCGCAGTTTATTGGCGATGAAGGACTGGGACTTGCCGAGGTTCTGCGCAAGGTCCTTCTGGGTGATGTCCTCCATCTCCAAAAGCTTACGGTAGGCGCGGGCTTCCTCGATGCTTGATAAGTTCTCACGCTGGATGTTCTCTATCAGGGCGACCGCCGCCGTTTCCTGGTCCGTCAGGTAGCGGATCAATGCATCCGTCTCCTCGATGTGCAGAAGCTTCATCGCCCGAAAACGCCGTTCGCCTGCGATGATCTCGTACATGTTCTCTTCTATCGGACGGACGGTGATCGGCTGCAGGAGGCCGTGTTCCTGAATCGAGTCGGCCAGTTCCTGGATCCGTTCATGATTGAACACGGTCCGCGGCTGATAGCGGTTCGGAACAATATTTTCAAGCGGCAGCTTCTGCAGGCTTTCCGTATCGGGCTTCGCCTCGCTGCTTTTATCAATTAAATTAAATAACTTTGAAAATGGCTTCTTCATTGTCCCACCGCCTCCCTGATTTTATTTTAATGGTGATTTGTTCGGGGTGCCAGGTTTCCTTGGATACTTCTTGGGTGTCTTATGCACCTTTTTGATATCCAGTATATAACGTTCGCTGTCTTCTTCGGGCAGGGTGAAGCGGTGCGTTTCAACCACCTCACCGCCGAGCAGGTCGAGGGCAAAGTCGCTTTCAGCGAGCTCCTCAAGGCCCTTCTTCCCTTTCAGGACAAGGAATCTGCCGCCTGTCCGTGCCAACGGCAGGCACAGCTCGAGCAGTGTGTTCATATTGGCGACCGCCCTTGCCGTCACCATGTCGAACATATGCCTGCCCTTATGCTGCCCGAAAGTCTCCGCCCGGTCATGGACGAGGTGCATGTCTGTAATCGACAGTTCCGCCGTCAGCTCGTTCAAAAAAGTGATCCGTTTATTCAAAGAATCCACAATCGTGACTTTAAGGTCGGGCCGCACGATCTTCATCGGGATGCTCGGGAATCCTGCACCCGCCCCGACGTCACAGAGGCGCGTGCCTTCCGGAATATCCGTATAGAACAGCGGTGTGAGCGAATCATAGAAATGCTTCAAATAAACTTCCTCTTCATCCGTCACAGCCGTCAGGTTGATTTTTTCATTCCAGTCGATCAGCATTTCATAGTACTTTTCGAACTGTGCAATCTGTTCATCATTCAGCTGGATGCCGTGGTTTTTAAGTTCTTCTGTGAATTGCTGCCGGTTCATGCTTCCACTCTTTTCACATTCCCCTGTTCGATGTAGACGAGGAGTATTGAAACGTCCGCCGGGTTCACGCCGGAAATCCTGGATGCCTGGGCGATGTCGAGCGGCTTCACTTTCTTCAGTTTGTCACGGGCTTCGGTCGCAAGTGAATTCACCGCATCATAGTCGATGTCTTCAGGTATCTTCTTCTTCTCCATGCGCTTCATCTTATCGACCTGCACAAGGGATTTTTGTATATAACCTTCGTATTTCGTCTTGATTTCAATCTGCTCATATTCAAGCTGATCCATATTGTTTTCTTCACCGAGTATTTCCAGTATGGACATGTAGTCCATTTCAGGGCGGCGCAGCAGGTCGAGTGCAAGTATCCCGTCTTTCAGCGGCGTGCCGCCGCGGGATTTGATGATGCCCTGCGTGTGCTCATCCGGTTTGATGCGGATCTTGGACAGACGCTCCATCTCCGCTTCTATATTATCGCGTTTCCGGTTGAACCTTGCGTAGCGCTCCTCTGAAATCAGGCCGTTCTTATAACCGATATCTGTAAGCCTCATATCCGCGTTGTCATGCCTTAAGAGCAGACGGTGTTCCGCGCGGGAAGTCAGCAGACGGTACGGTTCATTCGTACCTTTGGTCACAAGGTCGTCGATCAGTACGCCGATGTACGCATCCGAACGGCTCAGGATGAGTGGCTCTTCGCCGAGGATCTTGTTTGCGGCATTGATGCCTGCAATGATGCCCTGGCCTGCCGCTTCTTCATAGCCGCTTGTGCCGTTGATCTGTCCTGCAGTGAAGAGATTTTCGATTTTTTTCGTCTCGAGCGTCGGCCACAGCTGGGTCGGGTCGAGTGCATCATATTCAATCGCGTAACCTGCACGCATCATGCGCGCATTTTCAAGGCCCGGGATGGTTGCGAGCATTTCACGCTGCACATCCTCCGGCAGACTTGTAGACAGTCCCTGTACATAAACTTCCTTTGTATTGCGGCCTTCCGGCTCAAGGAAGATCTGATGGCGCGGCTTATCATTGAAGCGCACGATCTTATCCTCGATGGACGGGCAGTATCTCGGACCTGTGCCCATCTGCATCCCCGAATACATCGGTGACAAATGCAGGTTTTCATTGATCACTTCGTGTGTATCTTCTGAAGTGTATGTCAGCCAGCACGGCAGCTGATCCATGATGAAGTCGGTCGTATCAAAGCTGAAGGCACGTGGAACATCATCCCCCGGCTGTATTTCAGTTTTTGAGTAATCGATCGAGTCGGCGTTCACACGCGGTGGTGTACCCGTCTTGAACCTCACGATATCGAATCCGAGGTCCCGGATCTGGTCTGCGAGTGCAATCGACGGCATCTGATGGTTCGGGCCGCTTGAATATTTCAAAGGTCCGAGGACGATTTCACCGCGCAGGAACGTGCCGGTCGTGATGATGACGGATTTTGCGTTGTAGACCACACCGATATTCGTGCGGACCCCAGTCACCCGACCGTCTTCAATGATCAGTTCATCGACCATGCCCTGTAATATATCAAGATTCTCCTGATTTTCGAGTATGCTCTTCATTTCCTGCTGGTAAAGCACTTTATCGGACTGTGCACGGAGTGCCCTGACAGCCGGTCCTTTACCTGTATTCAACATGCGCATCTGGATATGTGTCTTGTCCGTCACTTTGGCCATGACACCGCCGAGTGCATCGACTTCACGCACCACTATGCCTTTTGCAGGGCCGCCGACGGACGGGTTGCAGGGCATGAATGCGATATTATCCAGATTTATGGTCAGCATCAGCGTCTTCAGGCCTTTACGGCTTGCGGCAAGTCCCGCTTCAACGCCTGCATGGCCTGCGCCGATGACGACGACATCGTAATTCATTTCGTTCATCATTTTCCTCCTAATTACTATTTACCGAGACAGAACTGGCTGAACAGCTGATCGATGAGCTGCTCACTCACATCTTCTCCGATCACTTCACCCAGCAATTCCCAGGTTTTCACTAAATCTATCTGCACGATATCAATCGGCACGTCCATTTGCGCCGAGTCGATTGCATCGTTGATTGCGCTGTTGGCCTGTTCAAGCAGTCCGATATGGCGGTTGTTCGAGAGATATGTCGAATCCGCACTTGTGACGGCACCGCCGAAGAACAGTTCTGCGATTTTATCTTCAAGGTCATCGACGCCGGTGCCTTCGATGATGGATGTTTTGACGATCGGGAACTCATATCTCTCTTCCAGTTCGCCGATATCCAGGTTGTTTTCAAGATCCAGCTTGTTGATAATGAGGATGACATTGTCATCCTTCACGGAATCGAGAATCTCGATGTCGCCTTCGGTCAATTCTTCATTATTATTCAGTACATAAAGGATGAGTTCGGCCTGTTCGAGTGCCTGGCGGCTCCGCTCCACGCCGATTTTCTCCACGATGTCATCCGTATCGCGGATGCCTGCGGTATCGACGAGTTTCAGCGGGATGCCGTTAACGTTGACGTATTCCTCGAGGATATCCCGGGTCGTCCCCGCAACTTCGGTGACGATCGCTTTATTGTCCTGGATGAGGTAGTTCAGCAGTGAACTCTTACCGACGTTCGGCTTGCCGACGATGACCGTCCCGAGCCCCTCCCGCATGATACGGCCCTGGCGGCTCGACTTCAGCAGGCTTTCGATCTCACTCTTCACCTTTTCAGCTTCTTCAAGCAGGAATTCCGTCGTCGCTTCCTCGACGTCGTCATACTCCGGATAGTCGATGTTGACTTCCACCTGTGCGAGTATATTTAAAATCTGCTGCCTGAGGCCCTCTATATAGACTTTCAGGCGGCCCTGCATCTGGTTGCTTGCGACTTTCGACGCTTCGGTCGTCTTCGAACGGATGAAATCCATCACGCCTTCGGCCTGTGACAGGTCGATCCGTCCGTTCAGGAATGCACGTTTTGTGAATTCACCCGGTTCCGCCATGCGTGCGCCGTGCTTCAATGTCAGCTGCAGTATGCGGTTGATCGTGTTGATGCCACCGTGGCAATTGATCTCAACGATATCTTCACGCGTATATGTCTTCGGTGCACGCATCACAGCGGCCATCACTTCCTCCACCACCTCTTCGGTGTCCGGGTCGATGATATGGCCGTAGTTGATGGTGTGGGATTCCACTTCGTCCAGCGTCTGTTTCCCCCGGTACAATTTATCGGCAATGTCCAATGCATCGATGCCCGACAGCCTGACGATGGCGATCGCCCCTTCCCCGACAGGGGTGGAGATACTGGAAATCGTTTCTAATTGCATGATGGCATGACTCCTTTACTTCTTTTCTATCACTAAATAACGGTTCGGTTCGCTGCCTTCCGAATATGTGTTGATGTCATCTCGCCCGCTCAGCACATTATGCATGATCTTCCGCTCAAAGGAAGGCATCGGTTCAAGCCTGACCGGCTGATTCGTCCGGAGCGCCTTCTTCGCCATGTTGACCGCAAGATTCTCAAGTGTCTCACGCCGCTTTTCGCGGTAGTTTTCCACATCGAGGATGATCATGCCGTAGCTTCTGTAAATGGTATTTAAATAATTCTGCGCGATTTCCTGGAGGGCGTTCAAAGTCTGGCCCCGTTTGCCGATCAGTTTGGCGGCAAGGTCCGACTCCAGTTCGATGTATGCACGGTTATTATCTATCTTATATGTGGCTGCGTTATCTATGTTCATATCGCTGATGACATCCTGGATGTACCTGGCCGTACGGGCTGCCGCCTCATCGAATGACAGGCGGTCATCCGCTGCCCCGACGGAAACTTCGTCATCAGACACTTCCGTTTCAGCTTCCGGCTGTGCAGCATCCTGAAGCACTGCATCTTCTTCCTGCACGTCATCTTCTGTTTCAGGGTGAGGTGCGGCTCCGCTGTCCGTTTCTGCCTCTTCGGCCGAGGACGCCGCAGCTCTTTCCGGCTGTCCGCGGTTGATGACTTCTTCGATGCTCCCGTAGGTTTTGAGTTCAGGGTTTATGATGGTGAGCTTCACTTCGGCATCTTTTTTCCCGAAGCCGAGGAAACCTTTGGATCCGCCTTCCAATACGTCGATCCTGACATCCTCTTCAGCAACTTTCAGTTCTTCAAGCCCGAGTGCGATTGCATGGTCGACTGTTCCTGCTCTGTAAATTCTCTCCATTGAAAGTACCTCCGCGTCATTTTATACATTTCGCTATCTTCAACACGTGTAATAATGACTTCTCCATCTGGTGGTAGTCCATATCGCTGACCGGATTCCTCGCTATGACGATATATTCCTTCGGTTTGAGTTCGTCCTTGTGCTGCTGGAAAAACGCCCTGATGCGCCTTTTGATCTTATTTCTTTTGACAGCATTCCCGAGCCGCTTCGAGACACTTATGCCCAGCCTTAAATGAGCGACTTCCGGATGGTCACTTAAATAAACGACAAACTGCCTGTTTGCGTATGATTTCCCTTTTTTGAAGACAAGCTTGAAATCCTGTTCCTTTTTGATCCTGAACCGTTTTTTCATCATTATTACGCTCTTTCACAGTATGATATATTATTATAGCAAAATTTACACCAATCAAAAAATCATCCACTTTAGGCCATAAAAAAAGATCACCTATTCTTGACATAGATGATCTTTGGATGATTATGCGGAAAGTACTTTTCTTCCTCTTCTTCTGCGGCGCGCTAAAATCTTGCGGCCGTTTTTAGTGCTCATTCTCTTACGGAATCCGTGCACTTTGCTGTGTTTACGTTTATTTGGTTGGTAAGTACGTTTTGTCATCTCTAAACACCTCCATAGACCATTTCTCACTTACATACATATTCTTCTCTTTGATTGCAACTATTAAAGGATAACAGAAACAGCTCCCCATTTCAATATTTTTTTCATGATTATCAAGCCTGCTCCTGTGGAACATTTAATAAAGTGTGGATAACTTTTCAGGCCTTTTTAAGTTATCAACATGTGGATAACGGGGTTATTCAGGTTATTCACAGGTGTGGATGCGCAAATTGTGGATAATTGTGGTTTATGTGAATAACTTTAGAGAAATTGCATGGGAATCATTGTTTTTCACCCTGACTTTAGGTAGAATTTGAATATATCTCTGTGGACAACCGTATTTAACAGCACAGTTATCCACAGACTGTGCGTAACTTGTGGATAGTTTTCCAGAGGTGTGGAATTGTCTTATCCACAGGGTGTGATTTTTGTGAAGAGAGAGGATAAATATGAGTTCTATTAATGACATTTGGCAAAAAACACTGGATGCGATCCAGGAGGAAATACCGATCACGAGCTTCAAGACATGGTTCAACGACACGACTTTGATCCATCTGGACAATAAAACCGCCGTCATCAAGGCGGAGACCAATTTCCAGCGGGACTGGCTGGAAAATCACTATACGGACATGATCAAGCAGAAGATTTACGAATCCATCGGCGAACAGCCGTCCATACAGATCACGATCGGCGATGCACCGGGGGATGCGCCTGCTGCTGAAAGTGCTGATAATACCGCCGCATCTCCCGTGGACGTCCCGCTCCCGCCGCAGCTGAACATGAACAATACATTTGAAACTTTCGTCATCGGCAGCGGCAACCGCTTCAGCCATGCCGCTTCCCTTGCGGTCGCGGAAGCCCCGGCAAAAGCCTACAACCCGCTGTTCATATACGGGGGCGTCGGTCTCGGCAAGACCCATCTGATGCATGCGATCGGACATTACGTGCTCGAGCACAAGCCCAACGCAAAAGTCGCTTATTTATCCAGCGAAAAGTTCACGAATGAATTCATCAACTCCATACGGGACAACAAGACTGAGGAATTCCGCAACAGATACCGGAATGTCGATGTCCTTCTGATCGACGACATCCAGTTCCTGGCAGGCAAGGAATCCACACAGGAGGAGTTCTTCCATACATTCAACGCCCTGCATGAGGACAATAAACAGATCGTCATCTCAAGCGACCGCACACCGAAGGAGATCCCGACGCTTGAGGACCGCTTACGCTCGCGCTTCGAATGGGGGCTGATCACAGACATCACCCCGCCGGACCTCGAGACGCGGATCGCCATACTGCGGAAGAAATGCGAAGAGGAGAAAGTTGAGATCCCGAACGAGGCGATGATCTACATCGCAAGCAACATCCAGACGAACATCCGTGAGCTGGAAGGCGCACTGACGCGCGTTGCGGCGTATTCCAAACTGTCCAACCAGCCGCTGACTTCGGATGTCGTCGCTGAGGCGCTGAAGGACATCGTCTCCCAGAAGAAACCCAAGAAAATCACCATCCAGGACATCCAGGACGTCGTCGCTGCCTACTACGGGGTGCAGACCGAGGAATTTCTATCGAAGAAAAGGACCAAATCCATCGCTTTTCCAAGGCATGTTGCAATGTACCTTGCACGCGAGCTGACGGATAATTCACTGCCTAAAATAGGAGAGGTGTTCGGCGGCCGTGACCATACGACCGTCATCCATGCGCATGAAAAAATCTCCAAGCTCGTCAATGAAGATTCGCTCTTCAAAGACGAATTGGATGAAATAGAGAAAAAGCTCAATTAATCGGCCGGGATTTGATAGAATAGGAAGATGTGTACAGTGTGGATAAATGATACACTTGAGCCAACAGTTTATGCACATGTGGATAACTCGGTGTCATTGAGCTCATTGGAGTTATCCACATATTCACAGGCCTTATTACTATTATTACTATCTTTTAATTAATTAATTAATATATAAGGAGTTATGAATCATGAAAATTAACATCAACCGCCAATATTTCATCGAACAATTAAATCATTGCCTGAAAGCAATTTCCCCAAGAACGACCCTGCCGATTCTGACAGGCATTAAAATTGATGTAAAAGATGATCATATGATTCTGACAGGCAGTGATTCCGAAGTATCCATCGAAATCACCGTTCCTTTGGAAGTGGACAATGAAGAAGTCCTGGAAATAGAAAGATCAGGTGCCGTCGTGCTCTCCGGCCGTTTCTTCGTCGATATCATCAAAAAACTTTCAGGGGAATTCGTCCAGCTGGAAACGAATGATGCCTACCAGACGAAGATCACCGCGTCAAAATCGGAATTCAACCTAAGCGGCAACAACCCGGATCAATACCCTTTACTGCCTGAAGTGAGCGATGAGGAAAGCCTCGTCATTTCTGCATCGGTATTGAAGGATGTCATCAACCAGACGAACTTCGCCGTTTCATTATCGGAGACGAGACCGGTGCTCACCGGGGTCCACTGGCAGTTCGACAACGATGAGATCACATTTACCGCGACCGACTCGCACAGGCTCGCCCTGCGCAAATTAAGGGGCGGACAGTTCAACAGCGACCTCGGCAATGCGATCATCCCGGGCAAATCTTTGTCAGAACTGAACAAGATCATCAATGATACGGATGAGGAAGTGGAAATCCACCTTTCCCAAAACCAGGTCCTCTTCAGCTACAGCAACATGCGCTTCATTTCAAGACTGCTTGAGGGCAACTATCCTGACACATCAAGGCTGTTCCCTGAAAACTATGAAACGAAAGTGACCGTGAAGAACGCCGAGTTCTTCCATGCGATCGACCGCGTCTCGCTGCTTGCAAGGGAAGGCGGCAACAATGTCATCCGCATGAACGTCAACAGCAGCAGTGTCGAACTGTCTTCAAACTCGCCTGAAGTCGGCACCGTGAATGAAGACATCAGCACCGGGGAGATCGAAGGCGAAGGCCTGAAGATTTCATTCAACTCGAAATATATGATGGATGCGCTCAGGGCGATCAACAACGAAGATGTCACGATAGAATTCTACGGCACGATGCGCCCGTTCACCCTGAAATCGAGCGAGTCGGATGAAGTCGTCCAGCTCATCCTGCCGATCAGGACTTACTGATCCTTTTTAAAAAACCGAATAACGGCAGACTGTCCTAGATTTTGCAATAAAAACTATGGACGGTCTTTTTTTGTTTATAAGTAGGTTGATACCAATTGGGCCTAAAAACGCTATAAGCGCCAAATTTGGGCTTTTAAAGTGAATTTTGCCTCAAAATGGTGTATAATATAATAGTGTGAAGTTTTAGGAGGCTGCGTATATGGAAACTAAAATTTTCGACGATATCATCACTTTGGGCCAGTTTTTGAAACATGAAGGCATCATCGGAAGCGGTGGAGAAGCGAAGTGGTTTTTGAGTGAGAATGAAGTCCGTTTGAATGAAGAAATTGAAGATCGCCGCGGTAAGAAGCTGCAGCATGGAGATGTACTCGATCTGGGTGAATTCGGCCGGTACAAAATAGAGTATGAACAATGATTTTAACAGACATCAGTTTAAGCAATTTCAGGAATTATGACACCCTGGATCTTGAATTCCACCCCAAGCTCAATATATTCATCGGTGCAAATGCTCAGGGAAAGACGAATCTCCTTGAGTCAATTTATTTTTTGGCCCTCGCCAAAAGCCACCGCACGGCCAAGGACAAAGAGCTCATCCGTTTCGATCAGGAAGAAGCGTTTGTGAATGGCCACATCACCACATCCTACAGTACCCTCCCCTTATCGATCAGCGTCAGCAAAAAGGGAAAAAGAGCGAAAGTCAACCATCTGGAAGTATCCAAACTCAGCCAGTATATCGGTCATTTGAACACCGTCCTGTTTGCGCCGGAAGATTTGAACATCGTCAAAGGCTCACCGCAGGTGAGAAGGCAGTTCATCAACATCGAATGCGGCCAGATATCCAAAATCTACCTGAACGCCCTCAGCAACTACCAGAAAGTGCTGGCGACGAAGAACCAGTATCTGAAGCAGCGCAATCCGGACAGGATGATGATCGAAGTGCTGAATGAGCAGCTTTCGGATTATGCGGCGACGGTCATATTGAAGCGGGCGGAGTTCATAAGGACGATCGGTGAATTCGCCGCAAAGATACACAGGGATATATCGAACGACAGTGAATCATTGAAAGTGGAATACGCACCGAATATAAAATACGAAAGCGATAATGCAGAAGACCTGACACGGGAACTCGGCGGCCTGTTCGCGGAAAATCTGCCCAGGGAACTCGAACGGATGCAGACCCTGATCGGTCCGCACAGGGACGACATCACATTCAGCATCAACGGCTTTGATGTCCAGACCTACGGTTCGCAGGGCCAGCAGAGGACGACTGCACTGAGCGTCAAACTCGCTGAACTTGAACTGATCCGGGAGGAAGTCGGAGAATACCCGGTGCTGCTTCTGGACGATGTCCTGAGTGAACTCGACGAGAACAGGCAGGCGCACCTGCTGACCTCGATCAGGGACCGGGTGCAGACATTCGTCACGACGACGTCGATCAGCGACATCAACCACGCGATAATGAATGATATGAAGACATTCAAAGTGACGGACGGGCAGGTCAAAGCATAATGGAAGGTGAGAACATGGAAGAGAATAATTTGGAACAATACGGCGCGAGCCAGATACAGGTGCTGGAAGGCCTTGAAGCGGTAAGGAAGCGTCCCGGGATGTACATCGGTTCCACAGCCTCGAAGGGCCTCCACCATCTTGTGTGGGAGATCGTCGACAACAGTATCGATGAGGCGCTCGGCGGCCATGCGGATACGATCGACATCACGATAGAGAAGGACAACTGGATCAAAGTGACGGACAACGGGCGCGGGATCCCCGTCGATATCCAGGAGAAGATGGGCAGGCCTGCAGTCGAGGTCATACTCACCGTCCTGCACGCCGGCGGCAAGTTCGGCGGCGGTGGTTATAAAGTCTCGGGCGGCCTCCACGGTGTGGGTTCATCGGTCGTCAACGCCCTCAGTGAGACGCTTGAAGTGTACGTCCACCGGGACGGCAAAATCCATCACCAGAGCTATACGCGCGGGGTGCCTGATTTCGATTTGAAAGTCATCGATGAGACGGACAAGACGGGCACGGTGATCCGTTTCAAGGCGGATCCCGAAATCTTCACTGAAACGACGGAATACGAATATGAAGTGTTCCAGCACCGTGTGAAGGAGCTCGCTTTCCTGAATAAAGGACTCGAACTGAACTTATCCGACGAACGCGGCGAGGAAGTTGTCAGCGACCAGTATTATTTCGAAGGCGGGATCAAATCATACGTCGAGCAGATCAACGAAGCGAAGGAAGTCCTGCATGACGAAGTGATCTACCTCGATAAGGAAAAAGAGAATGTGGAAGTGGAAATCGCGATCCAGTACAACAAAGGCTACGCGACCACCCTCCTCTCCTATGCCAACAACATCCACACCTACGAGGGCGGTACGCATGAGGAAGGCTTCAAGCGTGCACTGACGAAGGTGATCAATAATTATGCAACGAAGAACAACCTCATCAAACCGAATGAGGACCGCCTGAGCGGCGAAGATGTGCGCGAAGGCCTGACCGCCATCGTTTCCATCAAGCATATGGATCCGCAGTTCGAAGGCCAGACGAAGACGAAATTCGGGAACTCCGAAGTCCGTCTGATCACGGACCAGCTGTTCACGGAAGGTTTTGAAAGGTTCCTGCTTGAGAATCCTTCAGTTGCCAGGGTGATCGTCGAAAAAGGCATCACCGCACAGCATGCGCGCATGGCGGCGAAAAAGGCACGTGAGATGACACGCCGGAAATCGGCGCTTGAAGTCTCGAGCCTGCCGGGCAAACTTGCGGACTGTTCCAGCAAAGATCCTGCGGAAAGTGAACTTTTCATAGTCGAGGGTGACTCTGCCGGCGGATCGGCCAAATCCGGCCGCGATTCGACCACACAGGCGATCCTTCCGCTGCGCGGGAAGATTTTGAACGTTGAAAAGGCGCGCCTCGACCGCATACTGAACAACAACGAGATCCGCTCGATGATCACGGCACTCGGTACGGGCATCGGCGAAGAATTCGACCTGTCGAAGGCACGCTACCATAAAATTGTCATCATGACGGATGCGGACGTCGACGGTGCACATATCCGGACACTGCTCCTCACGTTCTTCTACCGTTTCATGAAGCCTTTGATTGAAGCGGGCTATGTCTACATCGCACAGCCGCCCCTCTACAAAGTGGAACAGGGCAAGAAGAAATATTATGTATATGATGAGGCAGCACTTGATGAGCTGAAGAAAACCCTGCCTGCGACGCCGAAGTTTTCACTGGCGAGGTACAAGGGTCTGGGTGAGATGAACGCCGACCAGCTGTGGGACACCACGATGGATCCCGATCACAGGGTCCTTCTGCAGGTGCGCCTCACGGATGCCGTGGAAGCGGACCAGACATTCGAAATGCTGATGGGCGACATCGTCGAACACAGAAGGAACTTTATCGAGGAAAATGCACTGTATGTGCAGAACCTGGATATTTAATGATGGAGGTCAGTATCAATGGCAGATGAAAAACGAGATCAACTGCAGGAAATCAACATAAGCAAGACGATGCGCACATCCTTCTTGGATTACGCGATGAGCGTCATCGTCTCGCGTGCGCTGCCGGATGTCAGGGACGGCATGAAGCCGGTTCACCGCCGCATATTGTACGGCATGTACGACAACGGCATGACTGCAGACAAACCTTATAAGAAATCCGCACGTATCGTCGGTGACGTCATGGGTAAATACCACCCCCACGGCGACTCGTCGATATACGAAGCGATGGTCCGCATGGCCCAGGACTTCAGCTACCGCTACCCACTCGTCGACGGCCAGGGCAACTTCGGCTCGATGGATGGCGACGGTGCTGCGGCGATGCGTTACACGGAAGCGAAGATGAGCAAGATTTCAGCCGAGCTGATGCGTGACATCAACAAAGACACGATCGATTATATGGACAACTATGACGGCAACGAACGGGAACCCGTCGTCCTGCCTGCACGTTTCCCGAACCTGCTCGTCAACGGCACGAGCGGCATCGCCGTCGGCATGGCGACGAACATACCGCCGCATAACCTGACTGAAATCATCAATGCAGTGCTTGAAATCTCAAAGGATCCTGACGTCACGCTGTCTGAACTGATGGAGCACGTCAAGGGTCCGGACTTCCCCACTGCCGGCCTGATCGTCGGCAAGAGCGGCATCCGCCGCGCCTACGAAACCGGACGCGGGTCCGTCCTTATGCGTGCACGTTGTGAAATCGAAGTGATGAAGAACGGCAAGGAGCGCATCGTCGTCTCAGAGATCCCCTACCAGGTGAACAAGGCAAGGCTCGTTGAGAAGATTGCCGAGCTCGCAAGGGAGAAGAAGATCGAAGGCATCACGGATCTGAGGGATGAGACGAGTCTGAAGGAAGGCGTCAAGATCATCATTGAAATCCGCAAGGATAAGAATGCGAACGTCATCCTGAACAACCTGTATAAGCAGACGCCGCTGCAGTCCACATTCGGCGTGAATATGCTTGCGCTGGTCAACGGCGAGCCGGTCATATTAGGACTGAAGGAAGCGCTCGTCCATTATCTCGAGCACCAGAAAGTCGTGGTCAGGCGCCGTACGGAATTCGACCTGAAGCGGGCCCAGGACCGTGCGCATATCCTTGAAGGGCTGCGCACCGCCCTCGACCATCTTGATGCGATCATCTCCCTGATCCGCGGTTCATCCAATGATGAAGAAGCGAAGAACGGCCTGATGTCGGACTTTGATTTATCCGACCGCCAGGCCCAGGCGATCCTCGATATGAGGCTGCGCCGTCTGACGGGACTCGAACGGGATAAGATCCAGGCTGAGTATGATGAGGTCATGAAGACGATCGAAGAGCTGAAATCGATCCTCGCAAGCGAAGAGAAGCTGCTTGAAATCATCCGGGAGGAACTGGTTGAGATCAGGGACCGTTACGGTGATGCACGCCGTACGGAGATCACCCTCGGCAGCCTCTCCGACATCGAGGATGAGGATCTGATACCTGAAGAGCAGATTGTGGTCACATTGAGCCACAACAGCTACATCAAGCGCCTGCCTTCATCGACATATCGTGCACAGCACCGCGGCGGCCGCGGCGTGCAGGGCATGAACACCGTCGATGATGACTTCGTCAGCCAGCTCGTGACGATGAGCACGCACGACTACATTTTATTCTTCACGAATAAAGGCCGCGTATACAGGCTGAAAGGCTACGAAATACCGGAGCTGTCGCGCCAATCGAAGGGCATCCCGATCGTCAACATGCTTGAAATCGACAAGGATGAGAAGATCAGCACGATCATCGGCGTGAAGGATAAGGATACGGAAGGCATGCATCTTGTATTCGCAACGAAAAAAGGACTGGTCAAACGGTCCTCCCTCGACAACTTCGACCGCATCAACAAAAATGGTAAGATTGCGATCACTTTCAGGGAAGATGATGAACTGCTCGCCGTCAGGCTGACGGACGGGGAGAAGGAAATCATCCTCGGCACGAAGAAAGGCGCCCTCATCCGGTTCGATGAGAGACAGATCAGGAACATGGGCCGTACCGCTGCCGGTGTACGCGGCATCAGGCTGCGCGGCGATGATGAGGTCATCGGCCTCGATGTCCTCGCCGAAGGTCAGGAAGTGCTGGTTGTAACATCGAACGGCTACGGCAAACGCACACCGGAAAGAGAATACCGCAGTGCAAACCGCGGCGGCATGGGTGTGAAGACGGCGAACCTGAATGAGCGCATCGGCGACCTCGTCTATATTGCGGCTGTGAACGGCGATGAGGACCTTATGATCGTCACGGACTACGGCGTCATCATCCGGCTTGTGATGGAGGAAATCTCCGTGACCGGCCGGAACACCCAGGGCGTGCGGCTGATACGCCTCGCCGACGAGCATAACGTCGCGACGGTCGCAAAGGTCAAGGAGGAGCTGGAAGAGGAAGAGCTCACCCTTGACGGTGAGGAAAATATTGAAGAACAGATCGAGGAAGAAATGGAAGAGAGACTCGATGAAGAGGATCATGAAATAACGAGTGATGTCGAAGAACCGGTGGAAGAAGATGACGGTTCGAGGGATCGCCCGGAATAATGATTGATGACAGGGCGTCAATGAAATGACGCCCTGCTTTTTTGTGGGAAAGGGATTTTTATTCTGATTGTGAAATAATTATCATTTACAAAATTTGTCTGGTCTGCTATCTTTCAATAGGTTGGACCATTTAACTTCAAGGAGGTTTCTTATGGAATTCAGTATTTGGGATGTCTTGATCGACTTCTCCATCATTTCAGGGTTACTGCTTGTGGGTGTGCTTCTGAGGGCGAAATTCGTCATCATTCAAAAGTCATTCATGCCGGCAAGCATCATCGCAGGGCTTCTCGGTCTGATACTTGGGCCGTTTGCACTTGATGTTCTGCCATTTTCGGAACTGATCGGTACATACCCGGGCATGCTGATCGCCTTCGTCTTTGCGGCACTGCCTTTTGCGACGGGTAAATTCAAAGTCAAGGAAGTCATAAACAAAGTCGGCGGGCTGTGGTCCTATTCGCAGACGATCATGATACTTTTCTACAGTCTCGGGCTGTTGTTTGCACTTGTTGTCCTGTCCCCTTTCTTCACCGATTTACATAACGGCTTCGGTCTCCTGCTTGCAGCAGGTTTTGTCGGCGGCCATGGTACTGCCGCTGCGGTCGGTGAAGCTTTCGCACTGCAGGGCTGGGAGGATGCGACTTCCATCGCGATGACGTCGGCAACGGTCGGGGCGCTGACGGCGATCACCGTCGGCCTGCTGCTGATCAAGCGGGCTGCGTCCAAAGGTCAGACGAATTATATCGAGGATTTCAAAAATCTGCCGAACGGTCTGCGCACCGGCCTGCTGCCTGAGGATGAATGGAAATCGGCGGGTGAAAGCAAAATTTCATCCATCGTGGTCGATCCGCTTGTATATCATCTGATGTTCATCGTCATTGCAACAGGCATCGGATATTACTTGAGTGTGCTCGGTGAACAGCTCCTTCCGGATGTTGCGATACCGGCATTCTCCCTTGCATTCATCGTCGCCCTCCTCATCAGGCTGGCGACGGAGGCGACGGGTGCGGACAAGTATCTGGATAAGGAGATTTTCTCCAAGATCAGCGGCGGAGCGACGGATTACCTGGTCGCTTTCGGTATCGCATCCATCAACTTGACGATCGTTGCACAGAACCTTGTGCCGTTCATCCTTCTGATGGTTTTCGGCATCCTGCTTGCGATCGTTTTCTACCGTTTCCTTTCCGGATACTATTTCCAGGAAAACTGGTTTGAAAAAGGGATCTTCACATTCGGATGGATCACAGGCGCTGTGGCGATGGCCATCGCACTCATCCGGGTGGCGGACCCGAAACAGGAAAGTGAGACGCTTGAGGACTTCGGCCTCGCCTACGTGCCGATCGCACCGGTCGAGATCGCCCTGATCACATTCGGGCCGCTCTTCATCGCGGCCGGACAGCACTGGCTGTTCATAGGCATATCACTCGTCTTTGTACTGATGATTTTATTCTTCTCATATTCCCAAGGATGGGTCAAAAAATCACGGACATGATGAATACTGGAAGGACAGCTGCGGCTGTCCTTCTTTTATTGATAACTTTTCATGAAAGCGCTATAATTAAGACAGTCAATAGTGGATAGAAGAGGTAAGCAGACAATGGGGAATGGACAGATGAATGATATCGGCAGGCTCGCGGCACTTGTGGTGCTGACGGATGAAAAGACGGCCCGGGGCATCGCGCCGCAATTGACGGAGTATGAAGTGGTGACGGGCAGGGTCGGATCGATGGAACTGAAGAAAGTGATCGCGTCTGTTGAAACCGCGGCAAAGCGCGGCAGTCTGATCGACGGGGACATCTACCGGGAGACGCACGCATTGTATCATGCCATCATCGAAGCGGCTGAAGGTGTCACAAGGGGAAAACTCAGTGTGGGCGAAATCATGCGCACGGTGGGACTGTCATTTTCAGTGGTCAGGGGCAGACCCTACGGGGACGAACGTGAAGGCGAATGGCTCGCCGTCTGTTTTTACGGGACAATCGGTGCGCCGATAAAAGGCAAGGAACACGAGACACTCGGTCTCGGCATCAATCATATATAAAATCATTGTCATAGATATCAGTTAACAGGGACATCGTTACCAGGGGGTAACCATGTCTTTTTTTAATGGAGAAAAGGAGGGGAAGACATGACTGTTTTGGAGTTGACGGGTGAAGACCTGACGATTGAAGATATCAAAGATTTCCTGGGAAATAGTGACGCCGTGGTGGAAATCACGGAAGAAGGCTACAGGAAAATAAACGCCTCAAGAAAAATCGTCGAAAACATCATCCGTGAAGGGAAGACGATCTACGGTATCACGACGGGGTTCGGGCTGTTCTGCGATGTCCTGATCTCAAAGGAGAAAGCGACCGACCTGCAGGCGAACCTGATCCGCTCCCACTGCTGCGGTGTGGGCAGGCCGTTTTCTGAGGATGCGGTGCTCGTCATGATGATACTGAGGTTAAATACGCTGGTCAAAGGCCATTCGGGCGTCACGGCGGATCTTGCGGACCAGCTGAAGACCTACATCAACGAAAGGATCATACCGAAGGTGCCGGAGCAGGGGTCGCTCGGCGCATCGGGTGATCTCGCCCCACTCGCCCATATCGCGATCACGCTGATGGGCGAAGGGGAAGTATATTACGAAGGGGAACTGAGGCAGACGGCGGACGTGCTTGAAATGCTTGGGATCACACCGCTCACGCTCCGGGAAAAGGAGGGTCTCGCACTGATCAACGGCACACAGCCGATGACGGCCCAGGGGGTGCTGAACTACATTGAAGCGGAACACCTGATGGAGGCATCGCTCTGGATCGCCGCCCTCACCCACCAGGCACTGAACGGCATCACCGATGCCTATAACGAAAAAATCCACGCATCCCGGGGATATGCAGCACAGATCTACGTGGCGGAGAGGATGCGCAGGTTTTTGGAAGGGTCGCGCCTCACCACACGCCAGGGGGAAGTGCGTGTGCAGGACGCCTACTCCATCCGCTGCATCCCGCAGGTCCACGGGGCTTCATTCCAGACGCTCGAGTATGTGAAGGACAAGCTTGAGACCGAGATGAATGCGGCAAACGACAACCCGCTCATATTCAGCGAGGAGGAAGTGTTCTCTGGCGGGAATTTCCACGGGCAGCCGATTGCGATCGCAATGGACTTGCTTAAGATCGGCGCAGCAGAAATCGCCAACATATCGGAGCGGCGCATTGAGCGGCTGGTCAACCCCGCTTTGAACGGGGATCTGCCGGCGTTTCTGAGCCCGGAGGAAGGGTTCCAGTCGGGTGCGATGATCCTGCAGTATGCGGCGGCGAGCCTGGTGTCTGAGAATAAAACCCTCGCCCACCCTGCAAGCGTCGACTCGATTCCATCGTCGGCGAACCAGGAGGATCATGTGTCGATGGGGACGATCGGTGCGCGGCATGCGCGGGACATCATAGACAATATGCGGAATGTGCTCGCGATTGAACTGCTGATCGCGCTCACCGCCGTCGAATTGAAGGGGAAGGAAAAACTGTCGCCGAAGACAAGGGAGAAATTCGAGGAATACCGACTGGTTGCGGATTTTATTGAAAAAGACCGTGTATACAGCACGGATATTGAAAATTTAAGTCTGGCACTGAGTGCCGTAAAATAAGGGGTGTTGGTATGTCGAGGAAAATAACTGCCAAAAAAGGTCTGAAGATCGAATGCAAGGGATGGGAGCAGGAAGCGGCGCTCAGGATGCTGTACAACAATCTGGATCCGGAAGTCGCAGAAAGGCCTGAGGATCTCGTCGTCTACGGCGGCATCGGCAAGGCCGCGCGCAACTGGGAGGCGTTCGAGGCGATCGAGAATACGCTCCGCGGGCTGGAAGGTGATGAGACGATGCTGATCCAGTCGGGCAAGCCGGTCGCGGTGTTCAAGACCCACGAAGAGGCGCCGAGGGTTTTATTGTCGAACTCGGTACTCGTGCCGAAATGGGCGAACTGGGAACACTTCAACGAGCTCGATAAAAAGGGGCTGATGATGTACGGTCAGATGACGGCGGGCTCGTGGATCTATATCGGTTCGCAGGGGATCGTCCAGGGGACGTATGAAACGTTCGCGGAACTTGCGAACCAGAACTTTGACGGCTCGCTTAAGGGGAAGGTCGTCCTGACAGCCGGCCTCGGGGGCATGGGCGGTGCACAGCCGCTTGCGGTGACGATGAACGGGGGTGTTGCATTGTGCGTCGAGGTGGATGAATCGAGGATCGACAAACGCCTTGAGACGAAATATCTGGATGTGAAGGCCTATACTTTGGAGGAGGCGCTGAAGCTTGCAGGTGATGCACGGGATGAGGGCCGGCCGCTGTCGATCGGCCTGCTCGGCAATGCTGCGGAACTCCTGCCCGAGATTTTGGAGGGGGATTTCAGGATTGACGTGGTGACCGACCAGACTTCGGCGCATGACCCGCTGAACGGCTATATCCCGGAAGGTTTTTCACTTGAGGATGCGGCGGAACTGCGGAAGGAAGATCCGAAGGAATATGTGAGTGCCTCATCTGCATCGATGGCAAAGCATGTCAGGGCCATGCTCGGCTTCAAGGAAAAAGGCGCCGTCGTCTTCGACTACGGCAACAATATCCGACAGGTAGCATTCGATGAGGGTGTTGAAAATGCCTTCGACTTTCCGGGGTTCGTGCCGGCCTATATCCGTCCCCTCTTCTGTGAAGGCAAGGGGCCGTTCCGGTTCGTTGCGCTGAGCGGGGATCCGAGAGACATCAAAGTCGCGGATGATAAGATGCGCGAGCTGTTCCCGGACAATGAAAAACTGCTGCGCTGGCTCGATATGGCACAGGAGAAGATCGCATTCCAGGGACTGCCCGCGAGGATTGCGTGGCTCGGTTATGGAGAGCGTGCAAAGATGGGGCTTGCATTGAATGAACTGGTGGCGTCGGGTGAAATTTCAGCACCGGTCGTCATCGGACGGGATCATTTGGATTCCGGATCCGTTGCGAGCCCGAACCGCGAGACCGAAAGCATGAAGGACGGGAGTGATGCGGTCGGTGACTGGGCGATTTTGAACGCGCTTGTGAACACCGCTGCGGGCGGTTCATGGATCAGCGTCCATCACGGTGGCGGCGTCGGCATGGGCTACTCGCTCCATGCGGGGATGGTCGTCGTTGCGGACGGCACCGAAAATGCGGCCCGCCGGCTTGAACGTGTGCTGACGACGGATCCGGGGATGGGCGTCGTAAGGCACGCGGATGCAGGATATGATATTGCGATTGAGACCGCGAGGATGCGCGGCGTGAATATACCGATGCTGGAGGAGAATGAAAATGAATGATCTGATCATAAAGAACATAAAGTCACTGATACTGCCGAAGAAATCCGATGGGCCATTGAAGGGCGCTGAGATGGATGATCTTGAAATCATTGATGATGCGATGATCGTCGTGGATGACGGCAAAGTCGTCTACGCCGGGGAGGCGTCGGATGAATACGAGTCGTCCGAAGTGGTCGATGCCGGGGGCAGGATCGCCTCCCCCGCCCTCGTCGAACCGCATACGCATGTCGTCCACGGGGGATCGCGCGAACATGAGATGGCACTGAAGCGGCAGGGCGTCGACTACTTGAAGATACTGGAACAGGGCGGCGGCATTTTGAACACCGTCGAACAGACTCGGAAGGCGACGTTCGATGAGCTGCTTGAGAAGGCGTCTGTCAACATCACACGCATGATTCAGCACGGTGTGCTGACGGTCGAAAGCAAGAGCGGCTACGGCCTGGACCGTGAAACTGAACTGAAGCAGCTGAAAGTGTCGAAGGAACTGGAAGAGAAGTTCCCGGTCGTGATGCGACACACTTACCTCGGGCCGCATGCGATACCTAAGGGCCGGGACGCGGATGAATTCATGGATGAGATGATTGCCCTCCTGGATGAAGCAAAGGAATATGCGGATTTTGCGGATGTGTTCACCGAAACCGGCGTGTTCACGGTCGAACAGTCGAGGAAATACATGGAAGCGGCGCGTGAGAAGGGTTTCCGCGTGAAGATCCATGCTGATGAAATCGACCCGCTCGGCGGGCTGGAGCTTGCGATCGAGCAGGATGCGGTGAGCGCAGACCATCTCGTTGCGGCAAGCGAGGCAGGGAAAAAGCAGCTCGCGGAGTCGGACACCGTCGCCGTGCTGCTGCCCGGCACGACATTTTACCTGGGGAAAGAGAAGTACGCCGATGCGCGTGGCATGATCGACGGCGGTGGCGCGGTCAGCCTTGCCACCGACTACAATCCGGGCAGCTGTGTGACCGACAACCTGCAGATGATCATGGCGATCGCCGCCTTGAAGCTCAAGATGACGCCGAACGAGATTTGGAATGCGGTCACCGTCAATGCCGCGCACGCAATCGACGCGCCCGACCGCGGGACGCTCGAGGCCGGGGATGATGCCGACATCGTCATCTGGGATGCGCCGAACCATGAGTACATCCCCTACCACTACGGCGTGAACCATGCCTATCAGGTTTTCGCCGGCGGACGCCTGCTGTATGAGCGACCGGGGCTGAAGTTTTGATAATGAAGATATCTTTTGGGGGGAATCCGCAAGGTTGGCCTGGAAACCCACACAGGGTTGCGAAAACCATGTCCAGATTCGTAAGGTTGGCTTGAAAATCCACACAAGGTTGCGAAAACCATGTCCGGATCCGCAAGGTTGGCCTGAAAACCCACACAGGGTTTCGAAAACCGGGGTCGGATCCGCAAGACTGGTCTGAAAACCCACACAGGGTTGCGAAAACCATGTCCGGATCCGCAAGATTGGCCTGAAAACCCACACAGGGTTGAGAAAACCATGTCCGGATCCGCAAGATTGGCCTGAAAACCCGCGCAGAGTTGCGAAAAGCGGGGCCGGATTCGCAAAGTTGGAACAGAACCTCACCTAGAGTTGCGAAAAATGACCGGCATACAGCCCAAAACCCACCACCCTCCCCTATCAGGCTTGCATTTTCCGGCGCCGCGTTATAAAATGGCACCAAGTCAATCGAATATTCACTGCTTTGAAGGAAACAGTAGCATGATCCAATTTCAGAGAGGCCATGGTCGGTGGGAATGGTCAGCGGACAATGTGAATTTCCATCCTTCGCACAAAAAGCAGTCGGCATTTCCAAGTGCCGTTAAACGAATGAGATGGTGCCGAGACGGCGCTAATTAGGGTGGCAACGCGTAATCCAAACCACGTCCCTTGCATAAGGGATGTGGTTTTTTATTTTACAAATAAAAATCGCAGGAGGCGGATATTATGCTGGATATAAAATTGATCAGACAGGATACCGAAATGGTGAAGGAGAAAGTGACGAAACGGGGCATGGATGCGGGCGTGATCGACGAGATACTGAAGCTCGACGCAGAACGCAGGGATCTCATCCAGAAGACCGAGGAGCTGAAGAGCCGGAGGAATAAAGTATCCGGCGAGATCGCGCAGAAGAAAAAGAACAAGGAAGATGCCGAAGATGTGATCAAGGAGATGCGTGACGTCGGTGAGGAGATCAAGCAGATCGACAACCGGCTGAACGAGGTCGAAGACAAGTTCCATGACCTCATGAGCGGCATCCCGAACCTGATCCACGACGATGTGCCGGAAGGTGCGGACGACTCTGAAAACGTCGAAGTGAGGCGCAGCGGTGAAACGCGGACGTTCGATTTCGAACCGAAGCCGCACTGGGATATACTCGAAGACCTCGAGCTTGCCGATTTCGAGCGTGCGGCGAAGGTGTCCGGGGCACGTTTCGTCTATCAGACCGGTGACGGCGCGAGGCTTGAGCGCGCGTTGATGAACTTCATGCTCGATGTGCACAATAAAAATGATTACCGCGAAATGATGACGCCGCAGATTGTAAGGGCGGGTGCCATGTACTCGACCGGCCAGCTGCCGAAGTTCGCAGAAGACCTGTTCAAACTCGAAGACACGGACATGTATACAATCCCGACATCTGAAGTGACGCTCACGAACTACTACAAGGACGAAACGCTCTCAGACGACATGCTGCCGGTCAAGTTCACGGCCCAGACCGCGTGCTTCAGGAGCGAGGCGGGTTCTGCGGGGCGCGACACACGCGGGCTGATAAGGCTGCACCAGTTCAACAAAGTGGAGATGGTGCGCATGGAACGCCCGGAAGATTCATGGGCGGCGCTTGAGGAAATGACGCGTCATGCGGAAAACATCCTCGACCTGCTTGAAATTCCCTACCGCACGGTCATACTCTGCACAGGTGACATCGGCTTCGGTTCTTCAAAGACATACGACGTCGAAGTCTGGCTGCCGAGCTACAACGATTACAAGGAAATCAGCTCCGTTTCAAACATGACCGATTTCCAGGCGCGCCGGGGCAACATCAAGTTCAAGCGCAGCAGGGATTCGAAGCCGGAACTGCTCCATACGCTGAACGGCAGCGGCCTTGCGGTCGGCAGGACGATGGCGGCGATCCTTGAAAATTACCAGAACGAAGACGGCACCGTCACGATTCCCGAGGTGCTGAGGCCCTATATGGGTGGTCAGGAAGTCCTTAAAAAGGTATAATGAACCATAGTCAATGCTCCTATTCTCTATAGGAGCTTTATTGCGTATTGAAAGGGTGTTTATTTGAAACCAAATGTTTCGCTGGGTCAGACGTTTCTTGCGATTTTAATCAGCTTCGTATTCATTGCCATCACCACCATAAGCGTTTTACTCGGCGCGGTGATCCTGCCGCTCGTGGTCTATTATCTGCTTAATATAAAGCATAAAAGTAATTATCATTTCTGGCTGATATTCATCAGCTTCCTGCTGCCTGCATTTCTGTTCCTCTCCCCCGTGATTTGGATGTGGTTTGTGGTATTATATATACTGACTGCAGTGATCTATCATACTTTGAGCAAAGGTTTTTCACAGGAGCTCACGCTCTTCTACGGCACATTCGCACTGATGCTGAGTGTCGTGGGCGGATTGAACCTGCTTCAGATGACAGGGGTCATCAATCCCCTGGCGGATACATATATGGATGTAAGGAACTGGTATGTCGAACAGGTTGAAGGCATGGGGGCCCTGAACTTTGCAGCACTTGACATCGATGTGTTCCGGATGGCGCTCGACCAGCTGTTCATCCAGCTGCCGGCTTTCATCACGATCATTTCATTTTTTGTCGTGCTCTACACCGTATTGATGTTAAGATTATTGTTACAGAATAAAGAACTCAAACCGTGGCCGTACCTGTCATTCAAAGACTGGGCGTTCCCGAGGTTCATATTATATTTATTTTTCATCTTGTATATAGTCTCACTCTTTACATCTCCTGAAGACACATTCGGGACGATCATCAGCAACGCCTATGTGGTGGTTGAATGGGCAGTGTTCCTGCATGGACTCAGTTTCGCCTATTTCTTCTTCCTTGAGAAGAACATGAATAAAGTCCTCGCCATCCTGCTGCTGATCCCGCTTGCGATACTCAGACCCTTGACAGTCATAATCGGTCTTATGGAAATGGTCTTCAGATTCAGATTATCGATGAAACTAAAAAGGAAGTGAAGCAGATGTTCAACATTATAGATAAAAAGTTGATTTATATCCCGTTTGGAATAGCTGCGTTCCATATACTAGTGTTGAATATCTTTGTGATGGCCAATCACGTGCGTCTCGGCCTTATTGTACTGTTATTCAGCATCATTTTGATGCTTGCCGTGTTCATGTATCTTGCGCGTTCGATCACAAGCAGCGAAGAACGCTCGAGGAAGATCGTCTACGGCATCGCCGGTTCACGGAAATATGCGGTCGATGAGCTGCCGGTCGGCCTGATCCTCCTGAACGATGATGACGAGATCGATTATATGAATCCCCAGATACTGGAAGAACTGACCGAAGAAAAGATCGGTGAACCGATCAACCGGATCTTCTCAAACATCATGACCGCACTCAAGGCGAACAACATGAAAGTGATCGAGTCCTCCCACAACGGGAAGGACTACCGGATCTTCTGGGAAGAGGAGCACAAGGCGCTCCATCTGCTCGACATCAGCAAGCAGCGCCAGCTGGAGAGCCGTGTGGAGGAAAAGACGCCGGTCATCGGCATCCTTTATCTCGATAACTACGATGAAGTCACCCAGAACATGAGTGAGGCTTTGAAAAGTGAGCTGAACAACTCGGTCACGAATACGATCAACGACTGGGCGGACCGCCACCATGTCTATATCAGGCGCTTCTCACAGGATCGTTTCATCATCGTCCTGAACTCCAAAATACTGAAGGATATCGAGGAGACGCGGTTCAACCTGCTGGATGAAGTCCGTGACCGTTCCGACGAGATCGGCGTGCAGATCACGCTCAGCATCGGCCTCGGGGAAGGCACGGATGAGTTCATCGAAATCGGCGAGCTCGCCCAGTCATCTCTTGACCTTGCCCTCGGCCGCGGCGGCGACCAGGTGGCCATCAAGGCCGCCAACGGCAATGCGCGGTTCTACGGCGGCAAGACCGACCCGATGGAGAAACGCACGCGCGTCAAGGCACGTGTCGTCGCCCATGCGCTCCGGGACATACTGCTTGAAGGCGACAACGTGCTCATCATGGGCCATAAGCGCCCGGATATGGATTCGCTCGGTGCTTCCCTCGGGGTGGCACGCCTGGCTTCGATGAACGACATAGAAGCGCGTATCATTTTAAACGAGGAAGATATAGATGATACGATGCAGAGGGTGATGAATGAAGTCATCGAGCGCGAGGAATTGATGGAGAAATTCGTGACCAGCGAAGATGCATGGGACCTGATGAATCCGAAGACGACGGTCGTCGTCGTGGATACACACCGTCCGGCGATGGTCCTTGATGAGGACATACTGAACAAGGCGACCCGTAAAGTGGTCATCGACCATCACAGGCGCGGGGATGACATCATCTCCAATCCCCTCCTCGTCTATATGGAGCCGTACGCGTCCAGTGCAAGCGAACTGGTCGCGGAACTGATCGAATACCAGAACGTCGAGAAGCGGCTGTCGCGGATCGAGGCGACGGTGATGCTGACGGGGATCATCGTCGACACGCGGAACTACACGCTGCGCACGGGTTCAAGGACATTCGACGCCGCAAGCTTCCTGAGGAGCCAAGGTGCGGACCCGGTGCTTGCACAGACATTCTTAAAAGACGACATCGATACGTTCATCGCACGGAGCGATTTGATCAAATCGGCGGAAATCCTCGACAACGGCGTCGCCATCGTCAAATCCGATGCATCGATGAGTTACCATCCGGTGACGGTCGCACAGGCGGCCGACCAGCTGCTTCAGATCGAAGGCGTCAAGGCATCGTTCGTCATGGCATACCGCGAAGATGATTCGGTCGGCATCTCCGCACGCTCATTCGGCGAGATCAACGTCCAGCTCGTCATGGAGGCACTCGGCGGCGGCGGCCATCTGACGAATGCGGCGACCCGCATCCAGGACCGTCCAATCGACCTTGTATATGAAGATTTAGTGAAAGCAATCGACGAAGCTTTAGAAAACAGGAGTGAAGAAGAATGAAAGTAATTTTGTTGAGTGATGTAAAAAACCAGGGTAAAAAAGGCGAAGTCAAAGAAGTCGCAACAGGTTATGCGCAGAACTTCCTGATCAAAAAAGGCCTTGCCGAAGAAGCAACGCCTGCCAACCTCGAAAAGCTCAAAAAGCAGAAAGACCAGATGGCACAGGAAAAGGAACAGGAACTTGTGGATGCACAGCTTCTGAAGACGGAGCTCGAGTCCAAAGAAGTGGAAATAAAGACCAAATCCGGCGAAGACGGCCGCCTGTTCGGCTCCATCAGCTCGAAGCAGGTTGTCGATGCGTTCGAAAAGCAGCACAACCTTAAGATCGACAAGCGGAAACTGAACATGGACCAGCCGCTCAAAAGCCTCGGCTACCATAAACTGAAGGCGAAACTTCATCCGGAAGTCGAAGCTGAGATCAAAGTCCACGTTGTTGAACAGTAATATGCACAGTAAAGGAGGGGATTGATTATGAATGGCAATCACCAGATGCCGCATGATGTTGAAGCGGAACAGTCGGTGCTGGGTGCGATTTTAGTCAATCCCGAAATTTTCATCACGATCCAGGAAAGGCTGGATCCCGAAGATTTCTACCGCAATGAGCATCAGCAGATATACCGCGCAATGGCGCTGTTGAGTGAAGAACGGACACAGATCGACCTCGTGACGCTGACCAACCAGCTGCGTACGATGGACCAGTTGAATGTGGTCGGCGGTCCCCGGTACCTCGGGGAATTGTCCGAATTCGTACCGACCAGTCTGAACTGGTCTTTTTATTCCGATATCGTCAGCAAGTACTCGCTGCGCAGGAAGCTGATCGAAACCGTGAGCCAGATCGCAACCGACGGCTTCTCTGAAGATGTTGAAATCGAGGACATCCTGAATGAGGCGGAATCGAAAATCATGTCGATTTCCGAATCCCGCCGCAACGAAGGGTTCAAATCGATGAAATCCGTCGTCCATGAAGTGTATGAACAGGTCGAGGCGCGGGCCGGCCAGAAGTCGCTGACCACCGGGATCCCGACGGGCTACCGGGACCTCGATTTCATGACATCCGGCTTCAACCGGAATGACCTCATCATCATCGCCGCCCGCCCTTCCATGGGTAAGACGGCGTTCGCACTGAATATCGCTGGCCACGTCGGGACGTCACAGGATAAATACACTGTGGCGATTTTTTCCCTTGAAATGGGTGCCGATCAGCTGGTCACGAGGATGATATCCTCAAAAGGCATGATTGATGCCACCAAGCTCAGGCAGGGCAACCTTGAACATCAGGACTGGGATAACTTCACGACGGCCATCGGCCAGCTTGCGGATTCGAAGATATTCATCGACGACACCCCGGGCATCCGGGTCACCGACATCCGTTCAAAATGCATGCGGCTGAAGCAGGAGCACGGGCTCGACATGGTCATCATCGACTATCTGCAGCTGATCCAGGGCTCCGGTTCACGGGGCAGCGACAACCGCCAGCAGGAAGTCTCGGAGATTTCGAGGATGCTGAAGGCGCTCGCCCGTGAGATGGAATGCCCGGTCATCGCCCTTTCACAGCTGTCGAGAAGTGTGGAATCGCGTCAGGATAAGCGGCCGATGATGAGTGACCTGCGTGAATCCGGTTCGATCGAGCAGGATGCGGATATCGTCGCCTTCCTCTACCGGGAGGATTACTACACGCGCGGTGACGGCGAGGAAGAGGATGCCGGCGCCCAGAAGGAACAGGATGAAATCGAGATCATCCTGGCCAAGCACCGTAACGGTCCGACGGGCACGGTCAATCTGATCTTCAATAAATCGTATAGTACGTTTTTTGACCAGGATACACGGGATTACGGGGATGGATACATCCCGCCAAACTAAAATGCGAATTTTTTTATAGGGTGTCTATAAAAACGTTCGTATTTTTTGTTGCATCTTGCATGCTATATTGGTAGAATGTAACGGTATTCTATTGAATAAATTGGAGGCTCTTAAATGTCTGGTACAGTAGTGGTTGGAACGCAGTGGGGAGACGAAGGTAAAGGGAAGATAACGGATTTCCTGTCGGAGGATGCAAACATCATTGCACGTTTTTCCGGCGGCAACAACGCGGGTCACACGATTCAATTCGGCGGGGAGACTTATAAACTCCATCTCGTGCCGTCAGGTATATTTTATGATGATAAGCTGTCCCTGATCGGCAACGGCGTGGTCGTCGATCCATTATCCCTGATCAAGGAGCTGGACGGTCTGATCGAGCGCGGCATCGATGTCGACAACCTGCGCATCTCCAACAGGGCGCAGGTCATCCTGCCGTATCATCTTGCACAGGATGAACTGGAAGAAGAAGAACGCGGTGCAAACAAGATCGGTACGACAAAGCGCGGCATCGGCCCATGCTATGTGGACAAAGTCCAGCGCATCGGCATTCGCATGGCGGACCTCATAGACGATGAAGTGTTCAAGAAGCGTCTGGATGAGAACCTGCAGATCAAGAATAAAACGCTCAAAGCCCTGTACGGTCATGACGGTTTTGACTTCGAGGACATCTACATCCCTTACCGGGAAGCGGCGAAACGTCTTGCACCTTATGTTGCAGATACTGCGAAAATCCTTGACGATGCCTTCCAAAATGATGAAAAAGTTTTATTTGAAGGTGCACAGGGTGTGATGCTCGATGTCGACCACGGCACGTACCCGTTCGTGACTTCAAGCAACCCGATCGCAGGGAACGTCACAGTCGGCTGCGGCGTCGGCCCGACGAACGTGAAGAATATCGTCGGTGTGTGCAAGGCGTATACATCACGCGTCGGCGACGGCCCCTTCCCGACCGAGCTGTTCGATGACCAGGGAGAGCACATCCGCGAAGTCGGCCGTGAATACGGTACGACGACCGGACGCCCGCGCCGCGTCGGCTGGTTCGACACGGTCGTCGTCCGCCATTCAAGACGCGTGAGCGGCATCACGGACCTGTCCCTGAACTCGATCGACGTACTGAGCGGCCTCGAGACGGTCAAGCTCTGCACCGCCTATGAAATCGACGGCAAGGAGATCACCGAATACCCTGCCACACTCGACGCACTCGAGCGTGCAAAACCGGTATATAAAGAACTGCCGGGCTGGAGCGAAGACATCACAGGCGTCAAACACCTCGATGAGCTCCCTGAGAACGCGCTCAACTACCTGCGCGAAATCGAAAGACTGTGTGATGTGAAAGTGTCGATCTTCAGTGTCGGCCCGGACCGCACACAGACCAACCTTCTGAAGGATTTCTGGAAATAGTATTTTGAATCGGACCCGCTGCTGCGGGTCTTTTTTGTGTCCGGTGAATTCGATTAAGTTGTCGATTCTGTGTGACTTAATCGATTTCGGTTACGTATTTCGATTAAGTTGTTGATTCTGTGTGACTTAATCGATTCCGGCTCCGCATTTCGATTAACTTGGAGATTTCCGGGGACTTAATCGATTTTGCCTCCACATTTCGATTAACTACCTGATTTCCCGCAACTTAATCGATTCCACCCCCCAGCCGAATAAACCCCGTCGCCCCCCTCCTCATTCACCTCCTCCACCCCGCCGCCAAACCGGGAAAATTTCACTCTCAACCCACCAAACTTAAAAAAATCTCATAAATCTGCTATAATCATATTGAAATCAAAACCACCTTCATGTTATAATCAATCTTGTGCCATATGATGATGGCCCGTTGGTCAAGTGGTTAAGACACCGCCCTTTCACGGCGGTAACACGGGTTCGAATCCCGTACGGGTCACTTTTTTACAATTTCATATACTGACATCTTTAAAGATATGGTCCCGTGGTGTAGCGGTTAACATGCCTGCCTGTCACGCAGGAGATCGCGGGTTCAATTCCCGTCGGGACCGTCTTCAGAAAGTCATCAACATACTTGTTGATGACTTTTTTGTAATCTCCAATTTTCAGGAAGATGGATAAATTCATTCAAAAATGATACATTATGATTGGGTAATTTTATAATTTGGCCATTAATGTGAAAGAAATATCAATATAACCGATAATTAAAGTGAGGGAAGATAATGCCAAAAAAAATAGTGGTCGTCGATGATGAACGTCCAATTGCGGACATACTGGAATTCAACCTGGAAAAGGAAGGGTATGAGGTCCACAGTGCATATGACGGCAATGATGCACTTGAGCTTATCCTGGAAGTGGTTCCGGATATAGTGCTCCTGGATATCATGCTGCCGGGCATGGACGGCATGGAAGTCTGCCGTGAAGTCAGGAAGAAACATGATATGCCGATCATCATGCTGACGGCAAAGGACTCCGAAATCGATAAAGTGCTCGGGCTTGAACTTGGTGCGGATGACTATGTCACCAAGCCTTTCTCGACGAGAGAACTGATCGCGAGGGTCAAGGCGAACCTGCGGCGCAACACCGCCCAGGCGAAAGTCGAAGAAGAACCTGAAAACAATAATATACAGATCAAGGACATCACGATCATCCCGGAATCGTATGCGATCAAGAAAAACGGTGAAAGCATCGATCTGACACACCGGGAATTCGAGCTGTTCCATTATCTGACCCAGCACATCTCCCAGGTGATGACACGCGAACACCTGCTTGAGACTGTATGGGGCTATGACTATTTCGGGGATGTGCGGACGGTCGACGTGACTGTACGCCGCCTGCGGGAGAAGATCGAAGATGATCCTTCCCATCCGGAATATCTGATGACACGCAGAGGTGTGGGATACTTCATCCAGGGCACCGAATAAAGGAGCATAATATATGAAGCAGTTCTTAAGAAATCTGCAATCCCTGCATATTAAATTGGTCATTATATATGTGCTCCTGATTGTCATCGGGATGCAGATCATCGGTTTGTATTTTACAAACACCCTTGAACGTGAACTGACCGAAAATTTTCAGGATAACATCGAAACACAAGTGGATCTCATCGATACAAGGATTCAGGAGTTACATACCGAATATGAGGATGATCTGGGCACATTGAGCGAGGAAGTCCAGAGTCTGTTGTCCGAATTCGGGAACCGTCCTGAAATCGATGAGATCCGTTTTATCAACAGCGACAATATTCTGGTCGCCACCACCCGTATTTCAAACGAACCGAATATCGGTTCGCGCATCAACGAGCCTTTGACCCGGGAAGCCATTTCCACGGGTTCAAGGAATGACGAGATATTCGTCAACGTCAACCAGGATAATCAGCGCACATGGCTGCTCAACCACCCGGTCGTAAGCAACGGCCAGGTGCTGGGTGCGGTTTACGTGTCGTCGAATATCGAAACCGTCTACCAGCAGCTCGAGGCGATCAACAACACATTCATCATCGCCACGATCATCTCGCTGATCATCACAAGCATCCTCGGCATCTTCATTGCGAGGACCATCACCAAACCGATCACGGATATGAGGAACCAGGCGCTGATGATGTCCGAGGGGGATTACACCTCCCGGGTCAAGATCTACAGCAACGATGAGATCGGTGAACTCGCCGGCTCCTTCAACATCCTGTCGAAACGCGTCCAGGAAGCCCAGGCCAACACCGAAAGTGAAAGGAAGCGCCTGGATTCGGTCATTACGAACATGTCTGAAGGGATCATTGCGACCGACCGTAAAGGCCGGATCACGGTCATCAACGACATGGCCCTCGATATGCTGAACATACCGAAAGATGAAGATCTTCACGGGAAGAATATGCTGAAAATACTGAGGCTCGACGAGGAGATGACGCTTGAAGACATCCAGGAGATGAATGAAAGCCAGCTGCTCTTTACAGACAGTGATTATGAAGCAGCCATACGGGCAAACTTCTCGACCATATATAAAGATACAGGGTTCATGAACGGTTATATCGCCGTGCTCCACGATGTCACGGAACAGGAACGGATCGACAACGAACGCCGGGAGTTCGTGGCGAACGTGTCACATGAACTCCGTACACCGCTGACTTCGATGCGTTCCTACATCGAGGCACTGCAGGAAGGCGCATGGCAGGATGACCAGCTTGCCCCGCGCTTCCTCAGCGTCACGCGGGATGAGACCGACCGCATGATCCGCCTTGTGGAGGATCTGCTCCAGTTATCCAGGATGGATAATGAAGCCGAGGAGATCAATAAAGAAATCGTCGACTTCAACATGTTCTTGAACCGGATCATCGACCGCTTCGAAATGACGCACAAGGGGGAAGTCGAATTCATCCGTAATATACCGGACACCGCGATGTTCTCAGAGATCGCCATGGATAAGATGAGCCAGGTGCTGGATAACGTCATATCGAATGCGATCAAGTATTCGAACAGGGAAAACAAACGCGTGGAATTTCATGTGAAACAAAACGTCCTGTTCAACCGCATGACCATCCGCATCAAGGATAACGGGATGGGCATACCGGCCAACAAAGTCGACCGCATATTCGAGCGTTTCTACCGGGTGGACAAGGCACGTGCGCGCAAAAAAGGCGGCACAGGCCTCGGCCTCGCCATCTCCAAGGAGATTGTAGAGGCGCACAACGGACGCATCTGGGCCAACAGCCTGGAGGGGGAAGGAACGACGATATTCATCAACCTGCCATGTGAGACACTTGGAGAGGATGGTTGGGATGAATAAGGAGAATGTGAAATCAGTCGTCCTCCTCATCCTCGTCATCTCAAGCCTTGTCCTCACCCTCATGGTATGGAGCTATCAGCCTGAATTCTCCGAAGTGGAGACCGAAATAGAAAGGACCGCCAACCTCGGTCCGGGTGAACCCGTGCCGTTCCAATCAGTAATGCGCGCCTATCAGCTCGTCTGGGTGAATGATGAGAATGTTCAGGGGACGATCGAGGAAGAAGCGGTCGTCGGCATACGCGAATACATCGACGGAACGGAAATCACGGACATCGATGTCTACAACAGCTTAAGCCGGCTGTCGCCGAGCAGGAATGAAGAAGACGATGAAGAGTTCCTCGTCGTGGACTATGCATCCGATATGCCGACCCACTCACTTTTCGAAGTGCTTGATTTCGAGTATGAAGGTGATTATCCGGACTACAGCTACAACCGCATCATCGTGGATCTGGTTGAGCCGGAAGTCAACTTCTATCTGATCAATGAAGACCTGGACAGGGTCGCCATCGCAAAGACCAATCTCGAAAGCGACTATTTGAAATCGCTGCTTGAAGCATACAGCGAATTGTTCGAAGACTATACGGCCGTGATCACCAATCAGCAGACATCCAACAATAAGACGGCGATTTACGGCCCCACCGCCCCCGGCGAGATGCCGGTCGAGACATTCCTCTACAATGTGATCAGTGTGGAGACCGTGAACAGCATGCTGTTTTTGGATGATGATTACACGATGGAAGGCAATGACGGGCCGTACGTATATGAAGGTGAATCGAACATTGCGACATACAACAGCGACACATATGCCTACAGTTATAATAATCTGGAGGAATCCCTGACCGGCGGGAGCGATCCGCATCAGACGATACAGCTCAGTTTTTATTTCCTGAGGTCCCATATCGGGATCGACGAGCGGCACGTACTGTTCGACTACATCGGTGATGAGAACAACTCGGTGTACCGATCTTCGATGAACGGTCATTTCGTCTTCAGCGATGAAATCTCCACGACGATCTCCGTCAAATACGGCGAACACGCCGTCTATGAATACGTAAGGCCTCTGCTCCGGGTGAACGCCCAGGTGCCGGGGTCGGAGAGCAGTGAGCTGCCGCCGATCGAAAATGTCAGGTACGAAATCGCGCTGAATGAAAATTACGATCTGCAGCATGTGACGAAAATAACGATCGGCTATAATATGGCGTTTTCAACAGCCGAAAATGAAATCAACGTCGTTCAATATACACCTTCCTGGTACGTCAAATATGACGGCCAGTGGATGAGGTTCGATGAAGGGAGCCTGAACTGATGGATTGGAAATTGACGAAGTCCCTCTATATCGTCGTCTTCCTTCTTATGAATATTGCCCTGATTTATATATATATGTATGAACACCGGGAGGCCGTGGATGAAATCGAGCAGTCGCCGGATATTTTAAGCCGCACGGACATCAATATGGAAAACGTCGGAGCTTACGAGCCTGTCGAGATGAATATACTGACCGGTACGATCGAGGATTTTTCAAACGCGGATGATCTGCCTCCGGAGGTTGAAGCGGATGATATGACGGGCACGAAGATCACTGTGGAGTTCGATGAAAGCGGCCCGACGATGCTCGAGCAGAATCTTGAAAATTATACGGATGATTATGTTTACAGAGGGCAGGAGTACAAGTATGATGAAGTGATGAGTACACCCGAACAGTTCGTCTTCAACCAGGTGTATGAAGATTTTCCGATCTTCAACCATGAGGCGGCACGTATCGTCTTCCGGGGCGAAGGCCGGCAGGTCAAAGTCATGGAACAGACCCGGCTCACGAACCTCGTAGAGAACGAATACACCCTGGATCTCCCGGCCAAATCCCCGACGGAAGTGGTCGAGGAGCTGTATGAACTGGAGAAGATATCCGATGAGGCCGTGATCAATAAAGCCCGCCTCGGCTATTACATCATCCTCGCAGATGACGGCAACGTGATGCTGAGACCCAAATGGGAACTCGCCATCACGGATCAGGAACTGGACAAGACGATGTATGTGGATGCGACGACGGATTCAGGTGAAATAATTGAAAGTGAGTGAGTGACATGAGAATGAGCGTGTTAGCCAGCGGATCATCAGGCAACAGCACTTATGTGGAAACAGAAAAAGGCAGCCTGCTCATCGACGTGGGACTGACGTGCAAAAGGATAGAAGAAGGGTTGAACCATATCGGCACCTCCCTTAATAATATAGATGCGATACTGATCACCCATGAACATTCCGATCATATAAAAGGTCTGAAGGTCATCGCAAAACGATATGATATACCGGTCTTTGCGAATGCACAGACATGGCAGCAGCTTGACCGGAAGAACATAGAAGTGCCTTCGGAGCAGAAGTTCCATTTCAACCCGCTTGAAACGCGGGAAATCATCGGTATGGACGTCGAATCGTTCCACGTGTCCCACGATGCGATCGACCCGCAGTTTTATACATTCATGAAGGACGGCAAGAAACTTTCCGTTCTCACCGATACGGGTTATGTATCCGACCAGATGAAAGGCATCATCAAAGAAAGCGACTGCTTCATATTCGAAAGCAATCACGATGTGGACATGCTCAGGATGGGGAGATATCCCTGGGTGACGAAACAGCGCATCCTTTCGGACGTGGGCCACGTTTCAAATGAGGATGCGGCACATGCGATGAAGGACGTCATAACGGACCGGACGAAGCGGATCTATCTGAGTCACTTAAGCCTCGACAATAACATCAAAGAGCTCGCCAAAATGAGTGTGGAGCAGATATTGAACCAGTATGACATCGATACGGATAACGATATCCAGCTGCATCATACGGACAAAAACACTCCGACGGAGATTTATACCATCTGACTTACCCACAGGCTGTGGATAAGTCCTGTTGATAACTGTGGATAAAAATATGCAGAAACGCCGCATCTTAATTAGAGGATGCGGCGTTTTTTATTTGTAAACCCTGTCATATCAGGCTTCCGGTGTATCTTTTACAGAGTTATAAAATGAATATGCACCATCACCCGTATCGTTATCCACAGAATGTCACAACATCTGTGGGTAAAGTGTATTTTTTGTGAATAGTTTGATAAGATTGTGGATAAGTGAATGATTGATCAAAAACTTATTGGAGGAATTGAAATGGCGACTTTACCGAACTGTCCGAGCTGTGATTCGGAATATACGTATGAAGACAGCGGATTGCTCGTATGCCCGATGTGCGGCCATGAATGGACGAAAGCATCCGAACTGGAAGCTGAGGAAGAGGCTCTTGTGAAGGATGCGAACGGGAACGTGCTGAATGACGGCGACAATGTGTCTGTCATCAAAGATCTGAAGGTGAAAGGTTCTTCAAATGTCATCAAGCAGGGGACGAAAATCAAGGGGATCCGCCTTGTCGACCCGGATGACGGGCATGACCTCGACTGCAAAGTGCCCGGCTTCGGCAAGATGGCGTTGAAATCTGCCTTCGTCAAAAAGATAGACTGAGGATAGTTTGATGAATTTATCCACAGAATATTGTGTGTAACCTGTGCATAACTGTGGATAACTGTGAAAAAATCGTGGATAAGGCGAGTGGAACCCGCATGAATAGGGTTTTCATTCGCTTTTATGTTTTAATGTAAGTAATAAATATAAGTGGTGATGTATATGACGGACTTGCTTGAAAATGAAGAGAAAATCAAAGACGTGGTGATGCTTGCGGCCCGGATTCTGCTCGAAGCAGGCGCCGAAGGCACCCGTGTGGAGGATACGATGACGTACATATCCTCAGCGTGCGGCTATAAGTCATCCAACAGTTTTGTCACGAACACGGTCATCACTTACCTGCTCCATAACGGTACGCACCCGAGGATATACAGGATCCAGACGAGGGACACGAACCTCATCCGCATCTCGGAGACGAACCGCGTCTCCCGCCATATCGTTGAAGGGAAGATCACGCTGGATGAGGCATGGGATAAGCTGATATACATCAATGAAAAGATCGATGACCATCCCCTGCCCTTCAAGGCATTCGCAGGCGGCATGGTCGGGCTGAGCTTCCTATATCTCCAGGGCGGCCTGCTGATTGATGTACCGACCGCAATACTTGCCGGGGGAATCGGTTATTTCATCACGGAGTATTTATCGCAGAAGATCGAAGCCCAGTTCATTCCAGAATTCATCGGCTCATTCATCATTGCACTGCTCGCGGCCTTCGGCCATATGCTGGTGCCCGGCGGCGAGCTCTCCATCATCATCATCTCGGCGGTCATGCCGATCGTGCCCGGGGTGCTCATCACCAATGCGATCCAGGATATGTTCGGCGGGCATATGCTGATGTCGATCACCAAACTGCTGGAGGCGCTCGTCACCGCCTTCGGCATCGGTGCAGGCGTCGCGACGGTATTGATATTCTTATAAAGGAGGGACGGCCATGACATGGCTTTTGCATTTGATATTCAGCTTCACTTCATCCTACTTCTTCGCCGTGCTCTTTGATGCACCGAGGCGCTTATTCTTCTACGCGGGCGTCACCGGTGCGACCGGCTGGATGTTCAGCCGCATACTCCTTGAGGCGTTCAGCATGCACGAAGTCTATGCGACGGCGTTCGGCAGCCTTGTGCTCGGCATCATGTGCCATCTGATGGCGCGCATGCTGAAGGAGCCGGCGACGATGTTCATGGTGCCCGGCATCATCCCCTTCGTGCCGGGGGGCCTGGCCTATGAGGCAACGAGCCTCCTCGTCCAGTTCGAATACAGTGCATCACTCAACACCATGCTTGAAGTGATACTGATCGCAGGCGGTGTCGCAGTGGGTCTCCTGTTTGCGGACTTTCTCTCGAAGATGTTCATCCACAGGAATAAAAACTATGCGGACGCGCGTTCAAGGAAGGTCGGCTGACCTTTCATAACCTTTCTTTAATATTTTTGATTAATTTTCCATATTAAGGGGAAGAAGATTGGAAATCGAGAAGAAAAGGAGATATGGATATTATGAGTGCGGATCAGATAGGGTTTGCATTACTTTACTTAGGATTGTTTTTACTGCTTGGGAAATGGATCAGAATGCATTCGACGCTGATGCAGAACCTCTTTCTCCCGGCTTCCGTCATCGGGGGATTCCTCGCACTGATAGTGGGCCCGGAAATCCTCGGCCGGATCATGCGGAACTTCACCGGGGAGGACTCATTTTGGGCGACGGGCCTGGTGACGCCTGAAATCATGGAAGTGTGGTCGGCCCTCCCCGGGCTGATGATCAACATCGTCTTTGCCACGCTCTTCATAGGCACGGTGCTCCCGAACCTGCAGAGGGTCTGGGATGTCGGTGGGCCGCAGCTCGCCTTCGGCTGGACGCTCGGCTGGGGTCAGTATGTCGTCGGCATACTGCTTGCGATGCTTGTACTCGTGCCATTCTATGATATGCCGCCATTCATCGGTGCGCTCATCGAGATCGGCTTTGAGGGCGGACACGGTACGGCAGCCGGATTGCAGGATACATTTGCGGACCTGGGATTCCCGGAAGCGTATGATATCGCCGTCGGTCTAGCCACCGTCGGTATCTTGACAGGTGTCGTCGTCGGTATTGCACTGGTCAACTGGGGCGTCAGGAGAGGCAAGACTAAAATCATCACTGATGTGAAAGGCTTGTCACCGACGCAGAAAGCAGGCATCGTTGAGCCTGAAGACCGCGGAAAAGGTGCTCAGAAGACGGTAAGACCCGAGTCGATTGATACATTCACTTTCCATTTTGCGATTGTGGGACTTGCGATCCTCGTCGGTTACATCATCCTCCAGGGCATTACATGGCTGGAAGTGACATTGTTCGGTTCGGATTTCATGACATATGTGCCTTTATTCCCGCTCGCGATGGTCGGCGGTTTCGTTGTACAGCTCTTCGTGAGCAAATTTGATACATCCAAGCTTGTGAACAGGGAGACCATAACCAGCATACAAGGCTTCTCGCTCGACATATTAATCACGAGTGCGATCGCGACCGTCTCCATTGCGGTCATCGGTGATTACCTCATGCCGTTCCTGCTGCTCGCAGCGGTCGGTATCGCCTGGAACGTATTCGGATTCTTCGTCTTCGGTCCAAGGATGATGCCGGACTACTGGCTTGAAAGAGCCATCGGTGACTTTGGCCAGTCCACGGGTGTCACGGCGACCGGTCTGATGCTGATACGCGTCGCCGACCCGGAGATCAAATCCCCGGCGACTGAAGGTTTCGGTTATAAACAGCTTGTGTTTGAACCATTCCTCGGCGGCGGTCTCGTCACCGCACTATCCGCCCCGCTCATATTCATGTGGGGGCCGTGGCCGTTCCTCCTCCTCTCGGTCGTCATGACCGCGATCGGCCTCGTCGTAGGACTATTCTACTTCGGGAAGAGGAAACTCAATTAAATGAAAGAATAAAAGGACGCTCCCCTGCTTCAGGGGGAAGCGTCCATTTTAATTTGCAGCGGACATGGTAAAATAAGACCAAAGACATGGATGACGAACAGCCACTAGGGAGGAAGAAGAATGAAAATCACTTTGATCACGGTGGGCAAGCTGAAGGAGAAATACTGGGTCCAGGCGGTGGATGAGTATAAGAAGCGGATCAGCAAGTACGCAAAAATCGAGCTCATTGGAGTCGCCGATGAAAAAGAGCCGAACAATGCCGGCGAGAAAGATATCGAACAGATCAAAAACAAGGAAGCGGACAGAATACTATCTAAAATAAAAGACAACCAGCACGTCGTAACGCTCGAGATACACGGAAGGACATATACAAGTGAAGAACTCGCAGCCGAATACCAGAGATGGATGAATACCGGCAAAAGCGACGTCGTCTTCATCATCGGCGGCAGCAACGGCCTCGGCGAAGCGGTGAAGAAGCGGAGCGACCAGGAAATCAGCTTCGGCACCCTCACCTATCCCCACCAGATGATGAAAGTCATGCTGATGGAGCAGTTATTCAGGGTGAATAAGATATTGAGGAATGAGAGTTATCATAAGTGATGAAGTTTTCCAAATATTACACAGTAAAATAAAAATAGAATTAATTTATGGATTAGTTTGTAATGAAAATTCGGCAGTTATAGAACCAATTCTAAATTTCATTATTCTATGATTCAGGATTTCAAGCAGTTCGGCTCCTTTGTGTTGTTTAAAGGAGCCAATCCTTTGCTTGCTGCACAGAACAAGCACGCTGAGTGACTTGTCAACCCTAAATCACTGACTCTTCCTGGAAAGAATGATAGTAATTTAGTTCATCTTATATACAGTGGATTTCTTCTCCATTACATCTCAGAAAAGTCCGGCGTTTTATATCTCGCTGTCACGACTTTCCTTCTGGTATAGAAATCCACGCCATCTTTTCCGTTCGCATGGAGGGAGCCATAGAAGGAATGCTTCCAGCCAGAGAACGGGAACACTGCCATCGGAGCCGGCACGCCAAGATTGATGCCGAGCATGCCTGCATCAATGTTTTCCCTGAAGTAACGGACACTGGAGGCACTATCTGTAAACAAGCATGCTCCATTGGCAAATTCGGACTGGTTGGCAATCCAGACTCCTTCTTTAAGGTCCTTCACTTTAATAACGCAAAGTACAGGAGCAAATATTTCATTTTTCCATATTTCCATGTCCGTGGTGACTCCCTCGAAGATGGTCGGTCCGATAAAGTATCCTTCATCGGATGTTCTTTCACGCCCATCCATCAGCAGTTTCGCCCCTTCTTTTTCTCCTGATTCGATATAATCGACAGTACGTTTCTTATTTTCTTCCCTGATGACCGGTCCGAGGAAGACGTCATCATCCAAACCGTTCCCCATCTTGATGTTTTTCGCTTCATTTTTCAGCCTGTCGATGAAATCGTTATAGATCCCTTCCTCTACAGTGATGACGGCAGCGGCCATGCAGCGCTCGCCTGCTGAACCGAATGCTGCACTGATGATATCCTTGACTGCCTGATCAAGATTGGCATCATTCAGGACCACTGTATGGTTTTTGGCCCCGGTCAGGGCCTGGACACGTTTAAGATTGTCTGTTCCTTTTTTATAAACGTATTCTCCAACTGGCTTGGAGCCGACGAAAGATACAGCTTTAATATGTTCATTTTCCAGAATGCCGTTGACTACATCATGTGCACCGTTGACTACATTGAATACTCCATCGGGCAGACCGGCTTCTTCCAGATATTCGACCAGCTTTTCAACGAGCAGTGGCGTCTTTTCTGACGGCTTCAGTACAAATGTATTTCCCATGGCAATGGCCATCGGGAACATCCAGCAAGGCACCATCATCGGAAAGTTGAATGGCGTGATTCCGCCGACAACACCGACAGGATAGCGGTAGCTTGTCCCTTCGATATCCGTTGCGATGGATGAGAGAGAATCCCCCATCATCAGAGACGGAGCACCTGCTGCAAATTCTACATTTTCAATGCCTCTTTGCACTTCGCCCAATGCTTCGTTGAAACTTTTGCCATTTTCCCTGGTGATGATCTCCGCAAGCACTTCTTTATTTTCCATAAGTATCTGCTGGTATTTGAAAAGAATGCGCGCTCTTTTTGGTACAGCAGTATTACTCCAGTCATGAAACGCATCCTGGGCGGCTCGAGCGGCACGATCCAGCTCTTCCTTTGTGGACTGCGGCACGTGGATCAGCACTTCTCTGGTCGCAGGATTCACCACATCAACCATTTCTGTACTCCTGCTCTCAATCCATTTTCCATTGATATAATTTTTTAGCACTTTTACTTCTGACACTCTGCATCCTCCTAAATTATTGTTTAATATGCATTTCACAACTGCTCTCCCACTTTAACAGTAAGACCTATTTGAAGTACCATTTCCATAGGGAAAAACCAATGATGATCAAAGCGATGATGAAACCGTACAACCATATGGAAAGCATTTCATTAATGAACATCAGGACCCTCCTTCCTCTGCAGCCCCCATCTCAGAAGACGAAGCCGACCTGAGAATCCATGAGGCGATATTGATCGTTGCGATTCCTATGAATACGGACACGGCACCCGCCGACATTGTACTCGGTATGATACCGGTGAAGTATAGAAACAGATAGGAACCCAAACCGACAAACATTGAAAGCTCCGCTGCTCTTGCCGGTGCTTTCCTTTTCGCATAGACCGCCTGGAGGATCGGCCCCATCGTTCCTGCCGCAATTCCTGAAATACCGATCCACATCACATCTCCCATATATTCCGGCGGACGGATGACGATGAGCAGGGCCAACAAGCCGATGAATGGTACAGTCAGCCTGCTGATCTGGAATGCTATTTTCTCAGCCTTTTCATCACTGACTTTCACGATATTCCGCTTGACCAGGAACTTCAGGAAGATATCATTCGCAAAAACGGTGGAGATTGATACGAATATCCCGTCTGTCGTGGACATCGCTGCTGCAAGTATCACGACACCGAACAGAGCAACGACGATGGCTGGGAATGCCCAGATGATATAGTCCATAAGTGCCAGGTCCGCTGCACTGGCTGTATCACCCAATGCCGCTCTGCTGTAAAGTCCGCCAAACAGTACGAGTACGGATAGTGCAGCAACCACTACATAGGTTGCAATCATCTTGCCCAGGTCCTGCTCATTCTTCAGCCCCAGTACTTTATTGAACAGATGGGGGGCTGATGCGAATGCCCATTGTATTACGATGGCACCAATCACTGCTCCAATGGAATAGAAATGCAGGGATTCCGGATTAAATACCGCAACCAGATTCTCGTTCTGTGCAGCCAATTCATGGGAAATTCCTGCAAATGTATCGGAGATTCCACCTTTCCAGAAAATTACTATGCCTGAAATAAAAATCCCTATACCTGCAATCGCCATGATGAAAGCCTGTACTGCATCGGTATAGATGTCCGCAAGCGCACCGCCGGCATAGACATATATGACTACAATCAGGGCGATGAGTAGGAGTCCGCTTGTATAGGACATTCCAAGCAGATATTCGAATATCTTTGCACCAGCGACGAATTGGGCAGCAATGTAGAATATGTTGAAAAGAAGAATCAGTCCCGTTCCGACGCGGAGGATGTCGCTCTTATAGAAATCACCCAGCCAGTCCGGAAGGGATAGGGACTTCTGTCCATTGTTCAGCTTTCTCACCTTTTTAGCCACCATCAGTACGCCGATCGGGCCGCCGGCGATTATCGCCAGGAACAGCCAGAGATTCGACAGGCCCCATTCATATGACCAGCCGGGGTAACCCAGAAATGTCGCAGCGCTTAAATAGGTTGCGGCAAACGAGAATCCAAGGACATATGGTCCAAGGGTCCCGCCGCCTGTAGCAAAATCCCTGATCGACTTCATCTTTTTCGAACTCAAATATCCTACAACGAGCATCAGCACTAGAAATACGGAAAAACCGATCCATGTATAGAGTGTAATCTGATCCATAAATACCTCCTTGGGTTAATATCTTTCACTTAATGTCTTCGTCCTTTTGGCAGGGTGGTTCCCGGCAAGATATCTTCTGCCTTTTCCGAACATGTTCTCCCTAAGCGTCTCACCTTCATATTCCGTTCTGTAGATGCCCCGTTTCTGCAGTTCCGGTACCACATGATCCACAAACTCTTTAAATGTCCCGGGCGAATAGGTCTGGGCGATGTTGAAACCGTCTGCACCGCCGACTTCGGACCACTCTTCGATCCTATCTGCAATCTGTTCCGGTGTACCGATAAACTTCACAGTACCATTCCCCAGCCCATGATTCTTCACCGCTTCGCGCAGTGTCCATCTGCGGTCGGGGTCCTTCGTATACATGTCCAGGTTGCCCTGCACCGCCTCTGTCTCGATATCCTCGATGTACTGGTCAGGATCATATTGTGAGAAATCGATGCCGGTATGCCCGGACAGGAGGGAGGCCGTACCTTCATAACTCACATTGTTCTGAAGGTCCTCATATTTCTGCCAGGCCTCTGCCTCGGTGGCACCGATGATCGGTAGAATCATCGGGAAAATCAATACATCATCTGCATTCCTCCCTTGGGCTATGGTGCGCTCCCTGATATCGTTCGTATAGGCTGTCAGTGCATCCAGCGAATGGTTCTTCGTGAAGACCGCCTCCGCATGCTTTGCTGCAAAATCGCGCCCCTTTGGTGATGCTCCCGCCTGGAAAAGGACTGGTGTCCGCTGAGGGGAGGGCTCCACGAGGTGTGGTCCGGGAACATTGAAGAACTCTCCCTGATGATTGATCATATGTACTTTATCAGCATCAGCGAAAATATCTTTCTCCCTGTCGTGCAGAACCGCTCCCTCCTCCCAGCTGTCTTCCCAAAGTTTATAGACCACTTCCAGAAACTCATCTGCACGATCATATCTCAGCGCCTTCGGAAGACGCCCATCGAGACCCAGATTCACCGCTTCGCTTTCCAGGTAGGAAGTGACCACATTCCAGGCCACTCTGCCTTCCGTCAGATGGTCCAACGTGGACAGCTGACGCGCCAGGGAATAGGGTTGGGCGTAAGTGGTAGAAATCGTCGGTGCAAACCCGAGATGCTCCGTTGCAGCAGCCATCGCCGGAATCACAAGCGTTGGATCATGTGCCGGCAGCTGGACAGCATGCCGGACCGCTGCGTCATGACTGTTTCCATAAACACTGTATGTCCCCAGGACATCTGCAATGAACATCGCATCAAACTTGCCACGCTCTAGTGTCTTCGCTGTATCAATCCAGTATTTCAGCCTGTTATGTCTGGTCCCCCTGTCATTCTCATGCTTCCAGAGCCCTGTTGAATGGGGAGATGGCGAATTCTGAATAAAACCGTTCAAGTGAATTTGTTTCTTTTTCATATACATACCTCCAGTTTGATTGAATACTAAAAAGCCCCTTCTTCTTAAAAGATAAGAAGAAGGGGCTGAATATATAGATCAAGGGTTCTTCTCTTATCTTCTAGCAAAATGCTACTGGAATTGGCACAGTACCGTTACGGTCTGTTGCCGAGGCTTCAAAGGGCCAGTCCCTCCACCTCTCTGGATAAGAAAATTCTGAATTTATTAAGTTGTAATGCCTAATATATATCAAAAGAAATTATATGTCAACAAAATTTATAGTTTTTTAGTAGGAATAGAGAGGCGGGAAAACTCGAAACACTAGACAGTTTCTTGATTGCGCCCTTAAATTTAAAGAATTATGAAGTGGTTAACCAAAAAAGAATCTCCAAGAAAAAACATAATAAATTTCTTGATTTGATTAAAGAGAATGATATTAGATAAAATCATATTATTCATTGATACACCGAAAGTTATCATAAGCAGCGCCAGCATCCATGACTGGAGATTTAAAAGCATCTGCGACCATGGTATAATATTACTATAAGGACAATGAAGATTGATATTGAAAGCAATTAATTCAAACAAAGAAATCACTTTTGAGTTAAGGCATGCTACAGCCTTAAAATGATAAAATATATAAGAATAGGAGCAACTCGAAAGAGTTGCTTTTTTATCTATCATCTTCAAAATGAGGAAATGATGGAATTGATTTTAATGCCGATTAATTTAGGAGAAATTACAATGAAGTTTAGTATTATGCTCAGAAAATTTGAAGAGTCAAACGAATATAAAACATGGTTTAAACCCAAGATGAAAGAGGGAAATTTATGAGTTCGGGCGAAGATCGCAATAAGATATTTTCCATAAATTCAATAGTATCACTGGCTACTCTGGTTGTGATTGTTGCCGGGCTGTTATGGGTGAGCTTCAACCTGAACCCACCACCGCCGGAGGAAATGCGCGAGATCATACTCGGCTACGGCTGGGCCGGGTGGCTGGTGTTCCTCGGGATCATTGCAGCGATCGCCGTCACCCCCATCCCCATATCAGTGACTGCCTTGGTGGCGGGCTCCCTCTACGGTGTAATCGGCGGGACGCTGCTCTCCCTGACCGGGGTGATGATTGGCTCCTGGATCGGTTATTGGCTGGCCCGTGTTTTGGGCAAGCGCCTGACCTTCCGGCTCCTGGGACGCCACAGTTCCCTCGTGGAGGATTACCTCAGCAATGCAGGGTTCTGGGCTTTGTGCACTGTGAGGCTGATGCCCGCCCTGCCGTACTGGCCGGTGAATTACGGTGCCGGGGCCTTGGGTATAGGGCAGTACACATTCATCTCCGCGACTTTTTTGGCCTCCCTCCCCGGCCAGATCTCCCTGGTGGCTCTGGGGGCCTTTGTAGTGAACACTTCGGTATTCAATGGAGTCGTACTAGTCATTGCGTGGCTCGCAGTATTGGCTTTGACGTGGGTTTCCTACCGCTACTGGCGCAGTACAGAATCTGATAAAAACGATTCAGAAGCAGCAGAGGAATAGATGCAAAATATATTACCGGTCAATCTATTTTGACCGATGGCGGTATAGTCTACAGATAATTAATAAAAGAAGTTATATAGAAAGTGGAACACCCTTGATCAGTAGTCCTGAATCAAGGGTGTTTTAAATAATATGGCATTCTAAGAAATATCCCATCTACTGAGCCGGTGAAAATCATTATAAAGAAGCTGAGGGCGTCTCCCCTGTTTTCAATGTAGAGGGTTTTTTTGGTTCCAGTCGTGGTTTGAATTGATAAATGATAGGACGGTTGCTCCAACGACACTCGGCAGTAAGATGAATGCAATAAATTGAAGTGTGAAAGTGCCAGTGACATCAAAGTGTCCGTGAACCGGTCCTAAAATCTGCATGGCAGTCATAATCGCAACATGAAATCCGATCGATGTCCAGACACTGCCTGATATCGCCCTGAACACACCTAAAATAATTGCGAAGCCGGGAATAAATTGCAGCTGTTCCACAGAGTAGATTGCTCCTATGAAATAGGCAAATAACGTGAACAACAACGCTTGTAAAATGATTGTACCCCAGTGGGGTAGCACCGTATTCAAGTAACGATATACATATCCCCTGAAAATAAGCTCTTCCGGCAAAGCTTCTATAAAAAATACAGTGATGAATAAAATCAAAATACTCAAGAGAAGATAATTAAAATCGGTATACGCCGTTATTTCAACCCACCCAAGCATCAAACAAGCAAATAAGCCGAGAGTTGCAGGGATTGTCCAGAGGAAGAAACCAAGAAGAAATGAAGAGACGTTTGTTTTAAAAGTGGTCTGGCCCAAATCTTTCCATGAAATTTTGTCGATTTTTACCAGTAACTGCAAAAGAATAATAGTTAAAATGGTTGTGATAAGCGCAATTATGAAGTGATTCAGAGAATTGTATCTCTCTCCCATAAACGTTTCACTCAGGTATGCAATAAAGTTCCAGATGATGATAGCCGATCCCAAGACGGCAATCATTCTTATAATTACATTTTTCATTTTAATTTTTCCTCCTTAATACTTTTATTTTCTTATGGGTCAGAAAAAGTGAGCGGAACATGAACGTTATGTAAATAAAAATATGATTATCGAAGAAGAGGCCACACTTTCCAGATGACCTCTTCACTTGTCTAAGGAAGGAGGTATATGCCGAAGTGAGTGGATAACCGACTGAACCTCAATTAATCTTTTAAAAAAGAATGGAGTTTGTATATCCAGCCTCTTCATATTACTATATTGGATTTTGGACTATCATGATTAAAAGGCATATAATGTACCAAATATATAATCATGAAAGGAATAAATGGAATGATTGATCATACAGACCAGGAAATACTGGCTATACTGTCGGAGAACAGCCGCATTTCCATGAAGGAACTCGGAGAGAGGGTGCACCTGACCGGGGCTGCGGCGGCTGCATGCGTGATGAAGCTTCTCGATAATGGTGTGATTACAAGCTGCAGCATCGAAGTGAATCAAATGAAAATCGGTTATCCGGTCCATGCGTTCATCAATATAATGATACCCGGCATCACTCATCAGAACTACCTTGAATTTTTGGATGAGTATCCTCAATTTGTCATCAATAACTATAAAGTGAGCGGAGAGGGCTGTTACTTGCTGGAGTCACGCTTTCCTTCAAACGAAGTGATGGATCAATTTTTGACGGACTTAAACAAATACGCAAATTACAAACTTTCCATCGTCATCGGCAAGTAATCTGGAACACTTTAAAAAATAAACTAAAACCTTATAATCTCTTTAATTGTTCTATGTAATATTCCACTTCAAATCTCTATCATTATGAATACAGATTAATTCAGAGGTGGAATTTATGAAAAAATATGATTTATCTATGTTATCCGTGGCGCCTTTAAGGCAGGGCGAGACGATGAAGCAGGGTATCAACAATGCACTGAATCTTGCGCAGGCTGCAGAAAAGCAAGGTTATAAGCGCATCTGGTTTGCAGAGCATCATAATCACGATGCTTATGCGAGCTCGGCGACCGTGAACATCGTTCAGCATATATTGAATAATACAGAAAGCGTCCGTGTCGGTGCAGGCGGGATTATGCTGCCAAACCACTCTCCCTTAGTTGTGGCTGAACAGTTTGGAACGCTTGAGACCATCTATCCGGATCGTGTGGATCTGGCATTGGGACGTGCACCGGGCACGGATTCACAGACAGCGGATGTCATCCGCCGTTCGAATCATAACGGTGTGTTTTTATTCGAAAAAGAGGTCGGCCACACTTTACGTTACCTCGGTAATGAAGATGATCAGGGGCAGGTGCGTGCCTATCCCGGCCTTGATACAAACGTGCCTCTATATATTCTTGGCTCTTCGTCCGCATCCGCATCAATCGCTGCAAATCTCGGACTGCCGTATGCATTCGGCGCCCAGTTCTCCCCGGAGTCCATGGCCGAATCACTGAGCATTTACAGGAGGAACTTCAAACCGTCCAAATATTTAAAAGAACCGTATGTGATGGCATGCATCAACGTGGTTGCTGCGGATTCAGAAGAAGAAGCTGAATTTATTTCATCGACGCTTCTCCAGGTATACATTGATATTTACACAAATAACTTAAGCAAGCTGATTCCGCCCGTTGAGAATTTCATTGATACATTATCGCCGTCGGAACTGAACATCATCCGTCACCGTCTCGGCTACACCATTATGGGTGACAAGGACCGGATCAAACGTGAAGTGTTGGAGTTCCAGGAAATGTTCCAGGCTGATGAAATCATTGCTCTCACCAATATTTACGACCCCGACAGTGAAATCAGATCCTATGAAATCATGAAAGAAGTTTCTGATGAACTGAATCAGTAGCAGAAATACAAAAGTCTTCAGTCCTTTAAAGGGATTGAAGACTTTTTGATTATTTAATTTTCTACATATCCTGCATTGCATCCAGGAACTGCATGATTGCGGGGCTGAGCAGCACGATGAAAAGTGCCGGGAATATGAAGAGAACCATTGGAAACAACATCTTCACCGGTGCTTTCATCGCTTTCTCCTCGGCCCGCTGTTTCCTCAGTTCGCGTATCTCCTCGGTCTGCACACGCAGCACCGTGACCATGCCGATGCCGAGCTTTTCTGCCTGGATGATGCTGAAGACCAGACTTTTCAGCTCTTCGACCGGCAGACGCTCAATCATCGCTGCAAGCCCCTGTCTTCTTGTTCTGCCGAGTCTCACCTCTTCAAGCACGAACTTGAATTCTTCCGACAGCACGCCTGGTTTTTTCGCGACCACTTTGCTGAGCGCCGCATCAAAACCAAGGCCGGCTTCAAGACTGATCGTCAACAGGTCCAGAAAATCGGGCAGTTCCTTCAGTGCCTGTGCCTGGCGCTTTTTCGCCTTCATGTTCATATTCATCTTGGGAAGGGTGATGCCTGCACCGATGCCTGTCAATATGAGCAGGATGCCATGAAAGACGCTGATATTCATGAATACCATCACCAGAACCGACAGTACGACCAGGCCGCCTGAGAGTATCCACTGCACCATCTTGAACTCGATCGGGCTGAGCTTCATACCGGCCTGCAGCAGGCGGACTTCCATCTTATCCACCTTGTCCTTGGCCAGTTTCCTCTGAAATTTCTTCTTGATGCTCTTCCAGCCCGGTTTGATCATCCGGTCCTTGAACGAAGCGCCTTCCATATCGATATTTATATCCTCCGACACATCTTCATCAGGGAAGTAGAGGGCGATACGTCCGGGAACCATCCGGTTTTTATAAGCGGGGATGGAAAAAACTGCGTAAATCATCAAAGTGATGGACAAAAAGAAACTGAGCGTCAGAAACAGCATATCTACACCTCTATCATAGTCATTTTACGGATGAATATAAAACCGATCACTTCAGAGACGAGCGCTCCGGCGAGCAGCATGCGTCCGATCGGTTCAGTGACAAGCAGGCTCATGTAATCAGGGTTGATGATGTAGAGCAGAATGCCCACAACCAGAGGAAGCAACCCGATGATCAATCCTGAAAGTTTTCCCTGGGCGGTCAGTGTACGGAGCTGGTTTTCTATCCTTGTCCGTTCACGGATCGTTTCCAGTATCTTATCAAGCAGGTAGACGAGGTTACCCCCGACCTGCCGCTGGATCATGATGGATTCGACCAGCATGTCGAGTTCCGCGCTCGGCATCCGCCGTTTCCAGTCCTGAAGCGCATCTTCAAGCCTTGTGCCGTACTGGAGCGTCTTCAGCACATGCTGCACCTCTTCCTTCATGGGGGAATAGGATTCCTCCTCGACCATCTGCAGTGCCTGAAGCAGACTGAAGCCCGCCCGCAGAGAGCCGCTGATCGAAGTGATCATTCCGGGAAGCGCCTCGTTGAATTGCTTGATGCGGTTGCGTTTCTTCCTTTCAAGGAGAATACGCGGCACGAAGTAGCCGAAAAGGGCCCCCAGAAGGGACAGGATGAAGTCGTTTGAAATCATGTATATTATGCCCCCGGCTATGATGAAGGCCATCACCCTGAAAGCGGTGAACTCCTCCACCTTCATCAAGACACCGGCCGCAGTCAGCTCACTTTCCAGTCTTTCACGCTTCCGGCTCTTCTTTCCCCTTTTGACAAGGAGGTTTTTAAGGGCAGTGTTGCCCTTCCTAAGGCCGCCTTTCAAAGAGAAAGGTTCTTCCGATTGCACGCCTTCCGGTGTCCTTGCGGCAGAGACGGCCATGAAAATAAGAAAGAACGTCATGAATGTACCTGTAATCAGGATGACTTCCATTCAATCACTCCTTTTCCATGAACAGGGCAGCAGGCAGATCGATGCCTTCCTGTTCCAGCTGTTCGTAGAACTGGGGACGGATGCCTGTAGGCACCAGTTTGCCGATGATTTTTCCATCCCCACCGACACCGTCCTGTTTGAAGACGAATATGTCCTGGAGGACGATGACGTCCCCTTCCATTCCCTGCACTTCCGTGATGCTGGTGATCCGCCTCGTACCATCGTTGAGCCGGCTCTGCTGGATGATCAGATGCAGCGCACCTGCAATCTGTTCGCGGATGGCTTTGATCGGCAGATCCATGCCTGCCATCAGCACCATCGTTTCAAGCCGGGAGACCATGTCACGCGGACTGTTCGAGTGCCCTGTTGCGAGTGAGCCATCATGTCCGGTGTTCATCGCCTGAAGCATGTCGAGGGCCTCACCGCTCCGCACCTCACCGATGACGATGCGGTCCGGACGCATACGGAGGGAGTTCCTCACGAGGTCCCTGATCGTCACAGCACCCGTCCCCTCGATGTTCGCAGGTCGTGTTTCGAGCGACACCACATGTTCCTGGCCAAGCTGAAGTTCGGCCGCATCTTCAATGGTGACGATGCGGTCTTTATTGGAAATAAAGGAAGACAATACGTTCAATGTCGTCGTCTTGCCGGAGCCTGTACCGCCGCTTACGAAAATGTTCAGTTTGCCTTCGACACATGCCTGGATGAATGCCGCCATCTCTTCGGTCAATGTACCGAAACGGATGAGGTCATGTATGGTGAATGGATCTTTCGCAAATTTCCGGATGGTAATCGTCGGTCCGCCGAGCGCAAGCGGGGGAATGATCGCATTGACACGCGAGCCGTCCTTCAGGCGGGCATCCACCATCGGGCTGCTTTCATCCACCCGCCGTCCAAGCGGGGAGAGGATCTTCTCAAGCACTGCCATGACATGGTCATCATCCCTGAAAGTGACATCCGTCAGGGACAATTTCCCTTTGCGTTCCGCATAGACGTGCTTCGGGCCGTTGACCATCACTTCCGACACATCTTCATCCAGAAGCAGCGGGTTGATCGGACCGTAACCCGTCAGATCGTTCTTCAGTTCGACCTTCAGCTTCTCGATGTTTCCGATATTTTGAAGATGGTTGTTTTCCTGGAGGATGTCCTGGATGATTTCATCCATGTCCATGACGATGTCCTCAATATCTTCGTCCTTGCGTTCTTTCATGATGAACTTCAGTGTCAGATCCTTCAGCTCAAAATACTCGGCATCCGGTTCATCGATGGGTTTCGGTACCGGCTTCAACGCTTTCTCCTGCCTGACCGGCGGCAGTTGGTCTTCTGCTTCTCCTACAGGCGCAATATCCACCGGTGTTTCTTTTTTACCGGCACTGCTGTCGCCCTTGTCTTTTGTCTGTAACCTGGCTAATAGGCTCATACTTCAATCACCTGCTTTTTGTCGATTGTTTCAATGATATGATTGGCAATCTTCCTGATTTTTTTTGAGAAACGGTGTTTCGGGCTGCTCGTAACAAAAGGGACGCCCCGATCCAGTGAATAGGATATTTCTTTCAGTGCATAAGGCAAATAAAATAACTTGTCCTGTGCCACCTTCAGATGCTCATGCAGCTTCTTCGTTTCCATCAATGTCGGTATGGTGTTTTTATTGACGATAAGGCGCACCTTTTCCTCATGGTCAAGTGCATCAAGCGTCTCCACCATGAGGCGCGTATTCTTCAGGGCTGCGATGCCCGGTGTTGTAACGACCATGATGGAATCCGCCAGATCCATCAGCACCATATTCTGTTCGGTCAGACCATGGTGCGTCTCCACGATGATTAAATCAGCCTGGGATTTCAGATTTCCAATTGCCAGGGAGAGGTCCTCTGCATCGACAAGGTCGGCATACTCCGGGCGCATCGGCGCAGGCAGCAGCCTCACACCTGAAGCGTGCATCGTACAGAATGCATGGATATTCGTAAAATCATTGCGTTCAACTGCTTCCTTGATGCTGATGCCGGGTGTCAGATCGAGTGCCAGTGCCATATCACCGAATTGCAGATCGCCATCCACCAGTATCGTACGCTTCCCCCGATCCTGCATCGTCAGGGCGAGATTCGTCGCAATGACGGTCTTACCCGCACCTCCCACTGCACTTGCCACCAATATGATTTCAGCGGTCATCGCCACCACACCTTTCTTCTATCATTCATTCTCAAGCTTGATTATACGGCTGCTGATCCAGCCCTGATGTCCGGATTTCGTTTCCACATGCATCCAGACACGGCCGTCGACATCAGTCTCTTCTTCGTTCTTCGTAATGAGAGAATCCCCCGCTTCCACCACTGTAAGCACATCCGCTTCAAGGGAAGGACCGCTTCTGACATGTGCCCGCTCAGGGAGCACGAGCATGTCCGGTGAATCTACTGCTTCTTCGCTCTGGGACTCTTCTTCATCAACTTCATCTGCCGGCATTTCCGATGCTTCAGCTTTTCCTTCAACGATATCTCCAGCCGTCTTCAATCTGCTGCTCAAAATCAGCTGCAGACTGCCCCGTCCACTTGCATCGACGACACCGACTGCATCTTCCTGTGTCATCTCCAGCGTTACAGCGACATATTCCGCTGCGGCTTCACCTTCCGCCTTTTCACTCATGCGCTGGCCGACTGCCAGCACATTCACATCCGAAAATATTATTTCTGCAGGCGGTCCTGCTTCCGAACTTTCTTCCGATGCTGAAAGTACGACGTCCACCCGATCTCCGGGTTCGATCATGTTCGATACGGATTTTACATAGTCCACACTGACTGATACGGCCCTGTAGCCCTCAGCCACTTTCTTGGATACCATATCCGCCTGCTCTTCCTGTTCGATACGCTGAGTGAGCAATACTTCACCCGAAGCAAGTGATGCGTTCGTGTATTCCCCGACCGCTTTACTTTTGTCCCTGATTGCGGACGGATGCATTTCCGACTCCCGCACTTCAATCATTTTAAGGTTTTCTTCCGTAAGCTGTGTGTTCTCTTCGATATCCATGGCTGCAGCAACCACTTGGGTCATCACAGGCTGTTCCGTCTCGGCCGCACCGGTCTGCTGTATGAATATGTAGAAGGCACCTGTCGTAAGCAGCCCCGACAGTACCGCCAGCATCAATATTTTTTTCGGTTTCATTACATTCCACCTACCGTGTCAATTTAATCGTATATGCACCACGGTCCAGTGGTGCGTCTGAATCTGATTCTCCCGCGCCGACCCTCTTAATGAAAATGCCGCTGATGGAGTCATCCTTCGAATCCATCGGCTTGGCGAGATAAAAATAAGCAAACCCTGTTATTTCTACACTTTTCACCTGTTTACCGTCCCCGCCGAGCGGCTTGTAGACCGGAATCAGCATAATCCTTGAACAATCCCGCTGTTGATAGTCCCCATCCGGATAAGGGCAGTTATTTATCCTGTAGTTGACACCCTCTCTGGTTGCCCCTGCGATGTTGCCGGTCTGGGTATTGACGACATCGCCCACTTTGAGTTTTTCATCAAAGCCATGCTTGAGAGATTCTCCGTATGATTTCGCCCCGGGCCCTTCCAATGCCAGTATGCCGAAGTTTCCCATCTCGGAATCTCCTGCGTCCACCTTTAAGGTGTAGGTCTGCCCATACACCAGTGCCATCGATTCGTTCAACCCAAGCGGCACAGTACCGAAACCTGCGGTCATCGCATGCAGTCCGGCTTTTGCATCTGCACCGATCATTACACTGTCGACGCCGAATAATGATGAAAAGAAGAGTGGAACGTCCCTTCCGACCCCGACGTGAAGCTGGGACTCACCCTCTATATTGGAAAACAGGAGACTGTCCGATTCACCGTGGTGAGTGAGGATTTCACCGACCACCTGATTGACCTTCTCACCTGAGTTGGGCAGTTCCTGTGCACCTGACAGTGCTGCTGCGTTGGCAGTCTTCTGCATATGACTCTTCGTCATATAAAGATGGCCTGCATCAACGACAAGGCCAAGCATTCCAAGTGCGAGCATCATGCCGAGGGCCATGAGGAGGAAGGCATTTCCATCTTCTTTTTTCAGAAAAATTCTCATGACATCACTCCACTCTCGTCGTCGAACTCGTCTTCACTGTAAAGGGGAGGGCATAATCTCCAAGAGGATTGAAAATCTGCTCGGGGTAGGTAATTTCCACTGTGACATAAGTCCCTGGATCCTTTTCTCCTGATGGAGACACACTCACACTGAGTTGTGAGGCATCACCCGCGTTAAAATTGTCGATTGCATATGACGTCACCATCGCATCCGACTCCCCGAGCCCCGCCATGCGTGCTGCATCCTGTGTCACGAGCTCCAACTGCAACTGTGAATGGATGACACGTCCAAAATCGACGACGCCGATGAGCAGAAAAAAGATGAGCGGCACAAGAATCGCAAATTCTACAGTCGATTGACCATTCTCCCGCCTTATCATAGGAGTTCCACATCCATCAATAGTGCCAGAACAGCCCCGCCCGCAATCGCCACACCATACGGCATGCCGACACCAAGTGACTTCTTGAAACCGCCCCGCATGATAATGACGATAATCGCAAGCATCGCTCCGATCACTGCCGTATATATGAATGTCTCCAGTACAAAACCACTGCCTTTGAGCGCACCGATGAGACCGAGCAATTTAACATCCCCTGCACCCATTCCTCCCAGAATATAAGGGATGAGCAGCAGTGCCAGACCGGCAGCAAAGCCGAGTAAGGCATCACCGAGCCCGCTGAAGCCGGCGGATGCGATATTCAAGCTGAGAGCAACCAGTAATGAGGGAAATATTACTTTGTTATATATTTTTCTTTTGCGGAGGTCCGTGACCACGCAGACTGCAAGTACGACAATTAAAAAGACATTAATCAGCATATATCCTCTTCCTTCCGGTCTTCTTATAAAAAAACAGACCCATCAACGAGTGTGGGTCTGCAGGTGAAGTGCTTAAAGTGACTTAAACGCCGCCGCCGACTGCACCGTTTATCGCATTCACGATATTCTGGAAGATGTTCTCGAACTGATCTGTAAGCAGTGCAAAAGCGACTACGATTACGACAACGAGCATTCCCAAAATCAGACCGTATTCCGTCATGCCCTGTCCTTCTTCTTCTAAAAATAAACCGTTAATGAAATTCATCATATGTACTTCCTCCTAATTTTTAATGGCGTGCTTCCGGGTTACATTGTGGTATTTTTTCAGCAAATCCGAGGGTGTCACCGGTTGAGACTTTGTTTCCGAGTGTCCCTGCAGGCAGTTCGATGACGGAGCGGGCTTTTTTGAACCTTCCGCCAATCTTCCCGGGTGTGAGGTGCCTTTCAATCCCGACGACCTCGTTCTCTCTATTGATGTAGATGACATCGATGCCGAACTTCATGAAGAAGGTATGGATTGAACTGCAGGGACTGAGATGAAGTGCTGCGTGCCGGTTCATATCTCGCTTGAACATCAAACCTTTGAATCGGGTCCAGAAATTATGCGCCTGTCTGACGTCATCTGCGATCACGGTGCCGGTCGTGCAGTTGATCAGTTTCATCCGGATGGAGCCTCCTTTGGTGGGGTGGTCGTTTTGCTGTGTGATCTACAAGTCATATTATGCACTCATAACTCCTGAACAGATATCCCCCATCGCTCTCATTGTGGGAAGTGTGCTTCCAATAAGAGCAGGCTCCCATAAGGGGAGGAGCGGGCTCCTATTCCTGGGACCGCCGGTCGTTTCAGGGATTGCATACAAAAAGACAGGGAGTGAATGGTCACTCCCTGTCTTTTTGTGTCAACTATGCACTTCATTCGTCACGGGCCGATTTCAAACTCCGGAGAAATCTCCGGTTCCCGGTATCGGTAAACCTTGTGTTCCGCTTCCTGGATCTGTTTAATGATTCCCTGTTTGACAAGCAGGGAGATGACAGATTCCAGACATTCCGCCTTTTCGCCCAGACAGGCTGAGAGGTCTTCGAGTGAATGGGTGGATTGCGGGTCGGATTGAAACAACATCAGGCATTCCATCTGCAAAGGAAGGATCATCCTGTTATTCATCCCTTCCCCTCCTCTTCTGATCCGGCGATCTTGACCCTGAGGGGCCCCGATCACCTTTTCTGTTCTTTATAATATAATTTGAATCCGGGTCTGTCTTTATCATACCCATATTGTGCTGCCAGGTATATCCACTTCTGCTCCCATTTCAAGAACCTTTCTTTGCTAACGATTATAAATATTCCTATATACTTTTGAAATGGCATTCACCCTGTCGGATACATCAAGTTTATTAAAAATCTTTGTGATATGGTTTTTGACTGTATGTGTACTAATGTACAGTGTTTCGGCGATTTCCTGATTATTTTTTCCCTCGGAGATGAGAAGGAGCACCTCCTGTTCTCTCGGAGAAAGGTTTTCCATGGCTTTGACCGCGCTTTTGATATCCTGTGCATCCCCCTGGGCGGAATCAAGTTCAAGGTCGATTTCCGCTTCACTGACATGTGTCGTCCTTATCAACGATAAGAAAATATCGAGCACTTCCGGATTCATCGTTTCCAGCTGCATGGCTTCATCAATATTGTGGCTTCTGGTGTAGACCAGGCAGAGAGCATAAATGTAACCCGCCGTGCCAGCCGATTCCATCTCAGGCTCACTATTTTTCTCAAGTATCGCATTCCCTGTTCTCATCACTGCTGCCACTTTACCATCAGGCAGCATTTTAAGTATGAAGGCCGGGGAATAATAGGAAAGCCGGCAGGCCTGAACTACAGATTGTGCGGTATCTGAAGGAAGTTCCAGCTGAGTCGCCATAAGGGCTGCCAACTCGGCACTTTCTTTTGAACATCTGTAAATGTCCTCATCAAATTCGGCAACCGCAAGCTGCAGCGCTTCAATCTTTTCCTCCTCGGCACCCGTCTCGCTCCGTCCGGCCAGCTGCAGTGACACGCTCCCGATGATGGAGAGCGTTTGAAGAAATGCCAGGTTTTCCTGCTTCTCGCGTTCGCCTGTCTCTGTCACACCGACGGAGAGGATGCCCATCATTTCACTGCCGTATGAAAGTGGAGCCTCTATCACTTTCCCTCCATTCGGCATCACCCGGATTTTCGGCTCACTGAACTCCCCTTCGGGAAAGCGGGACAGATGGCCGGTCCGTTCCATGACATCCTTTACGTACTGATTGATATCACCGTCGTAAGTTCCCCGGGTGATCAAACGGCCTTTATCCACCCGCTTGTCTTTAATGATGACCGAGGAGAAAGAACCTTCCACAAGGTTGATACTGATATCAAGCAGGATGAGGACCATCCGTCTTGGATCCGGTGTGGAAGCCATAAGGCTGCATATATCAATGAATGATGAAAGACGGCTCAGCTGCTGGGAATTCTCCCGGCGCAGTCCGCTGACCAGACGGCTCGATTCCACAAGTGTCGCCGTCATTTGTGCTGTATTTTTCATGGAGGCAGTCACTTTCCCTTTGAAGCAGCTGCCGCCGAACAGCACGGAAATCGAGCCGTCATGCCTTTCGATCGGATCTGTGAACAGACACTTCGGCTTTTTATCCAGGGAAGATAAAATCCTGGACCGCCTGTCCCCGTCGATATCTTCCCAGTATGACCGTTCTCCGCTCAATGCAGTTCTTCCCAAAAAACCTTCGCCGGCAAGGAACCTGGCATCCTGCAGAGTATCCGTTCCCTCTCCTTTAATTTTTGTAATGGTATATGCGTCTTCCCCGGTCTGTTCAGCCAAACCCATGAAATCGATGTCTCCCCCGCCATCTATCACCCGGGAGAACAGCTCAGTGACCGGGTCCTTGCTGCCTTTAATGCTGTCCCTCCATCCATCGGTGAAGATTTCCATCATTGGATTCCGCTCTTCATGACGGAGGCATACGGAAGCCAGCTGTGCCAATCTATCGACAACCCGCAGCCAATCCTTTTTATTTTCCGCCTCCAGTATGGGGATGGAATAATCCTCATCATACCCGCACTGATTCAGGAGTTTCTCTGTATGGTTGCCCTGTTCCACCAGGATGCCTGCCCATAAGTAATGGTATGTACCTTTACCGGTCGAGACGGGAGAGGCCATCATATGCAGACCAGATTGAATTTCATAAGTGAGCGTCTTATGGAGGCGTTTATTATGTTTCAGCATCATCCGGATTTCAGGCAGGAGCCCGTCCTCTTGTTGCAATAGAGTTTTACTCAATAAATTGTCATCCTCTGCTGAAGCAATCACCTCTCCTTTTTCGTCTGTCAGGAAAAATGTCAGACCGTACTGGGTTGCAAAGGTCATCTGTACTTTCTCAATCAATTCAATCGCTGAAACCATAGTCTCCCTGCCTTTCATGTTGATTATCCTGAAATGCCCCAACATTAAGTAATTTCACTCAATTTCCTTCTATTTTAGATAAGCCTTATAAGGAGTGCAAGGAGAGAGAGTTAATTTAAGTTTTTATAAAAAGTTATCAGAATATTTTTTGTGAGAGGTATCTGGATAGGCTGGAACCGTGAGAGGGTTCTTGATGGATAAAGCAAAATTGAAATCACTTTGGAATTGGAGAAGAATCCCATCGCATTTTAGAGGATATTTATTTTACAGACATTGATTAAGGGTTCTGTCCGGTAAATTTGATTACATGCGATAATCCATTGTGAAAATCACCTTCATGACGGGCGACCTTGCCGATGAAGAAATGAAAACGGATAATCCTGACCCGGGTCAGGATTATCCGTTTACTCTGCCGCATATTGTTTACGGCATGATTTTTCCCTGCAATAAATTCAGCAGATCATCTACACCGATTTGTTGATGCAGCCGATCAATCGCTCTTCGATATCCACGGCAGTTTTTTTCACGGAATCGTTCTGCACCATCTCAATCAGTGCACTTGGTTTTGGCATGCCGATTTTTGTCGTGTCATCTTCTTCATATACTACAATCTTGCAGGGAAGGAGGTAGCCGACCAGCAGATCTTCCGACAGGACCTGGTTCGCTTCCTCGGGGTTGCAGACTTCAAGCACTGTAAATGGTGTGTTGAAATCGGTGCCTTTCTCCTGAAGTTTGGCGGTCAAATCGAAGTTCCAGAGTACACCAAACTTTTCTTCCTTTAAATTTTCTTCAAGTGTACGGACGGCTTCTTCCCTGCCTTTCGATGTCTCCACTGTATAATGGAACATGCTTATTACTCCTCTCCTCGAATACTTGTACTATTGGTGAAATACCCTTTTTAAGAGTTGAAAAACGTCCGGATCCGGCATAGAAGACCCATTTGATCCACCCTCATAAGGGTATCTTTTTACAATTTTCTCCTAAACTCTCTTCTTCAACATATCGGACTGTATTGAAAAAGGCGGTCGAGTCAGATCCATCAGGGTAAATTCCATATGAAATATAAGGACTTATGATAAAATCGAACCAACCCATCTGCCCTGAAAACTGTTGTTCATTCAATGATGGGGCCATCACACAAAAAAGGAAGCGATAGAGAAATGAAACTGCAATTGTTTTTAACACCAATCGTTCTTTTCGGTTTAATCGCAGGTATTCTGAATGCCGACACTACGATGGAAGCTATCATCTGGCCGATGATCGGAATCGCCGGTCTGCTCGGTGTCGCGACGCTCGGGATGAGCAGCAGCCAGGTTGCCGAAAAAATAAAGAGCGCTTTTTAGAAAATCAGAGATGGAGCTGGGACAGAACTTGATATGAAAATTAAATCCGTACGCTTGCTTTCCTGGGGCATCACGCAAGCCTGTAGTCTTGCGCAGATGCTGTTCCCCTAGGAGTCAAACGTACGGATTTTTCGTCTCTTTCATTCAATTTACACTTTCTTAAGGACTTATGTCCCAGCCCCATCTTATGGCTATATCCTTATTCTTTTAAGACCAGCTGCTCATTCCGCCCCTGACATTGGAAATCTTCTTAAAGCCCATCTTCCTGAGCATCTTGGAAGCTCTCGTGCTCCTCATGCCGCTCTGGCAGATGACGACGACTTCCTTGTCCTTATCCAGCTTATCCACTTTGCCGGAAAGGCTCTGAAGGGGGATATTCCTGAAGGGTTTCCGGTGGTTCACCTTATATTCCCCCGGCGTACGGACGTCGATGAATTGTACATCCTTGTCATTGAACTTGTCCTTCGCATCATGCACGCTTATATTGTTGATGCCCTTGGCGGGCATGAAACGGCTTGCGATCAATACGACGATTGCTGCGATTAAGATCCATGTGATCAAATCCATTCTGAATCACTCCTGAACATTCATATTTTTTATTGAAGGCTTGCAAGGAAAGGGAATTACTCCGTCTTACCTTCCCAACTGGACATGCCGCCTTCCATATTCGTCACATCATAGCCGTAATGGGAAAGGAATCCACATGCTCTGCTGCTTCTGCCGCCTGCGTGGCATGTCACATAATGATGCTTGTCCTTGTCGATCTCATCCAGGCGCTCTTCAAGCTCGCCAAGCGGAATATGCTTTGCACTCGGAATCTTCCCTTCTGCGACTTCGTCGTCCTCCCTGACATCAATGATGTTCAGATCTTCTCCCACCGCCAACTTCTGTTCAAGTTCCTTCGCAGAAATTTGTTTCACTAAAGATACCTCCATAATTTTTAGTATTGATATTCAGATTTAAAGGAAGGTTCAGCGATCTCCATTGTTGTATAGTAACCGCCTAACTTTCCCGCTTGCCTTGATTATATACCCTACAGGGTATATAATCAAGGATATTATACTCTTTCATTTCTCCTGGGACATCAAAGGAGGGCTGGTCATGGAGCCCCGTCGTTTACATTAATGGGTAAGGATGGTAATATTTTTTGTCATGAATATCACGTAGAATTCCGAAGGTGGAGGTGAGGTCGATATGAGTCAACCCAAAATAGGTATACACAACAACCTGCCGCAGTTCGTGCTCCTCGTGGTAGCGAATCTGTTCGTCGGTTCCATGGTCGGGATAGAACGGACGGTCCTGCCCCTGCTCGGTGAGGAGCAGTTCGGACTCGCCTCCACGAGTGCCGCGCTGAGTTTCATCATCAGCTTCGGTTTCTCCAAGGCGATCATCAACTATTTTGCAGGGGGCATTGCTGATAAGTACGGCCGGAAGAAAGTGCTGGTGGTAGGATGGGTGGTCGGTTTGTTTGTTCCGGTGCTGATCATATTCGCCCACGCCTGGTGGGTGATCGTGCTCGCCAATGTGCTGCTCGGAATCAACCAGGGTCTCGCCTGGTCGATGACCGTGAATATGAAAATCGATCTCTCGAAGGCGAACCAAAGGGGTACGGCAGTCGGTCTGAATGAATTTGCAGGATACTCCGGGGTCGCCATCATGGCCGCTGTCTCAGGCTATGTGGCTTCCACTTATTCCTTACGTCCGGAACCTTTCTATATAGGTCTCGCAATCGGAGTGATCGGCCTGCTCCTCGCTTTGATCGTGAAGGACACCGAAGGACACCTGAAAGTGCAGATGGCGGAGTCCCGGGAGGAGAAGAACAGCCTGTCGGCAAAACGTGTCTTCTTCAAGACGACATGGCAGGACCGGAACCTTTCGACGGCAAGCTTTGCAGGTATGGCGACCAACCTGAAGGATGGTATGGCCTGGGGGCTCTTCCCCCTCTATTTCACCACTGTCGGTCTGAGCGTCACCCAGATCGGTACGGTGGTTGCTATATATCCTGCAGCTTGGGGTATTTTCCAGCTCTTCACCGGTGCTTTCAGTGATAAGGTCGGCCGGAAGAAACTGATTATTTACGGCATGTGGCTGCAGGCAGCCGCATTATGGTTCATTCTCGCTGTAGAGAGCTATCCGTTGTGGATTGCAGGCGCCGTCCTGCTTGGCATCGGTACGGCAATGGTCTACCCGACCCTGCAGGCGGCGATCAGTGATGTTGCCGCTCCGGGATGGCGGGCCTCATCGATGGGTGTATACCGATTCTGGAGAGACGCCGGGTATGCTTTCGGGGCGATACTGGCGGGGGTCATTGCGGATTTCATGGGCGTGGCGTGGGCCATTGGACTGGTGGCACTGATGCCATTCATCGCAGGACTGCTCGCCCGGTTCCGTCTCGAGGAGACATTGAAGAATGAAGATGAAAAATGACCGATCCCCGTGGATTGGTTTTTTATTTTCTCCGTGTCACTGTTTATTCAAAGTTGATCATATCCCCCGGCGCAAAGCCGATCATGCCACCGAGCATCGGCGGTATCGATAAGCCCCATGTATTCTCCTTGCGCAATGTTGCAGACATAAGAAAGATAGATGAGTATATCGATGAGAATGATATAGGGTACGTGTCAATCACCACGGAATATAACTTCAAATAGAGCAGTAACCAATCTGTATCAAAGATGAATCAGTGACCACACTCTCCGCTTATCAGAAACTGAGGACGTGTAAAAACCGGTTTAGGGATTTTTCAAAAATTCCCAGACCGGTTTGATTATTTCCTATGATTTTTTGCACCTGCTCTTGGAGACCGCCAAAGCATACAAGAACTTCTAATCCCCGGCCTCCGCCAGAGTCATCGATTCCGCCGCTGTTTCTTCCTCACTGCCCTGGCGCAGCAGACGCAGGCCGTTCAGTATGACGAGTATGGTGGATCCTTCGTGGAAGAGCACAGCAAGCGGCAGGTTCAGCAGTCCGAATATATTCAGGGTGACAAGGGAGAGGATCACACTGATTGAGAATATGACATTGCCCATGATGATCCGATTCAATCTATGGCTCAGCTTGAAACTGTAGAAAAGCTTTTGAAGGTTATTTTTTACGATCACCACTTCAGAAGATTCCATTGCAATCGAAGATCCGCTGCCCATCGCAATGCCGATATCTGCATTCGCCAGAGCCGGGGCATCATTGATGCCATCACCAATCATGCCGGCGACTTTTCCTTTCTTCTGGCTTTCATTCACATACCTGATCTTGTCTTCGGGGAGGCAGCCTGCAGCATAGTCTGTGATCCCAACTTCTTCTGCGACCCTTTCGGCAACGGCTTCGTTGTCGCCGGTCAGAAGAGAGACCTGGATACCTTCCGACTGGAAGTTCCGGACAGCGTGAACGGCTTCTTTCCGTACGCGGTCGGCAAGTGAAAAGTAGCCGACGACCTGGTTATTCTTCCCTACGATGATATTCGTGTTGCCGGATATACCTTTGGCCATGTAGTCCATCGGGTCATCATAATCATTGAAAGCTGAAGGCTTTCCGACTTTGATGTCCCCTTTCTTCATACCGGAACCCGGGATTTCCTCGACGGGCTGTGTTTTATCGAGACCCTCGAGGTCCAGGTTTTTGAACCGGTTGACGATGGCTTCTGCAATGGGGTGTCCCGATTGCTGCTCGATATATATGACTTCTTTCAATATTTCTTCATCCGCAGCATGATCGACTACTTGGAAGTCACCATGAGTGAGGGTCCCTGTCTTATCACTGTACAGGATATCCATGGTGCTCAGTGCTTCCATCGCGGCACCGCCTTTGAACAGCACCCCGTTCCTCGCACCGTTACTGATGGCACTGAGTGTTGCCGGGGTGGCTGATGCCACGAGAGCACATGGGCTCGCCACCGTCAGCATGACCATCCCCCTGTAGAAAGATTCGCGGAAGGAAAGGTCGTTGAAGGTATAGAGTATGAATATGAAAATCGGCACGCCGACCAGCACACCGATGACATATCTTGATTCGATGCGGTCGATGAACTTGGAGATTTTGGAAGGTCTATTCTGCGCCTCCTCCACCATCCGGATGATGTTTGAAAACACTGTGTCATCACTTGATTTGTTCACTTTAAGATAGAAAGAATTACCTTCATTGATCGTTCCGGCAAATACTTCCTTCCCTTTCACCTTCGTCACAGGTACGGACTCCCCCGTCAGGGCAGATTCGTTGACGAACGTATCCCTGTCGGCATAACCGTCTATTGGAATCTGTGAACCCCTTGAGACGACCACCGTGTCCCCTGCAGTGAGCTCTACTGTGGGCACTTCCACGACATCCCCGTTCTCTTTGAGCAACTGGGCAGTCGAGGGCACTTGCGACATCAACTCCGAAATGGCCCTGGTGGATTTACTTGATGCATAATCTTCCAGCACTTCAGATCCGGCAAAGATGAACAGAAGAAGCGCACCTTCCGATTCAAAGCCGATGATCACTGCGCCGATCGCAGCCAAAATCATCAACAGATCCACATTCGGGGATTTTGATCTGATGGTTTCCACCATGGCGTTTTTCGCTGCAAAGAATCCCAAAAAGAATATGGCTGCATAAAATGAGAGAGTGCTTCCAATGTCGGTGAAGAGCATGAGGATGAAGCCTGTAACTATGAAAATCATCCCCAGAAGGAGAAACTGACCGGCACGATTCTTGATCAGATAATTCATCATTTGACTGGATCCTTCCCTTCCTGTACTTTAATTCCATTATAGCCGAAATCATCATCGCCTTTTATAAAGCTGCCTTATTTTTCCTGCCAAAATATAAATATTCATCTTTCGGTGATAATTTTATATACCCGATAGGGTATTTGACAAAGTAAAAATGATGATTTATAATACAGTATATAATAAATTTTGGAAGGTGATCGTATTGACCGGGCTTGAGGAAAAAACAGTATATGATAAAGCCGTGATTAACAGGATCAGCCGTCTCCAGGGACAGATAAATGGAGCGTTGAAGATGATGGAAGAAGGAAAGAACTGTAAAGACGTGGTCACCCAATTGAGTGCAGCTAAGAATGCCCTCAACCGTACGATGAACATCATTGTCAGTGAAAACCTGGTTCAGTGCGTCAAAGAAACGATGAACAATCCAGATGAAGATACAGATGAACTTGTTAAAGAAGCAGTAGAATTGTTGAATAAGAGCAGATGATTCCATCTGTTTTTATTTTTTCGATAAAAAATACCCCCGCAGGTATTTGACAAATTAAACGAGCGCTGTTATTATACCCCTATAGGTATTAAAAGCAGGAGGATGATTCAAAAATATGAGTAACGCTAAAATAAAGTACCACATTAATGATGCCGACCGCCTGGTCGAAGCAAATGAATATCTGTTGGATGTAAGAGAACCTTTCGAATATGAAATGGGACACATCGCTGAGGCGGACAATGTATCCGTGAATGAAATTGAAGATCGCCTCGATGAACTGCCGAAGGACAGAAAGATCCATGTATACTGCCAGCGCGGAAAACGCGGAGCAAATGCAGTGGAAATACTGAAGACCAATGGTTTTGATGCAGTGAACCTTGAAGAAGGCTACTCTGCATACACAGGTAAATATGACAGCGCACAGGAAACTGCAGCGACTGCTGAAGATGTTTCAGCCGATAATGTTGAAATTGATCCGAACCGGGTAAAGGTGGAAGCAAGCGGTCTCCAATGTCCGGGTCCCCTTCTTAAGGTTAACGAAGTGATGGGAGAACTCGAACCGGGACAGCAGATGGAAATCACGGTCACAGACTTCGGTTTCTGTACAGACGTTGAAGCATGGGCCCGCAAGACAGGGCATTCCGTCCTTAAAAATGAAAAAATGGAAAACAAAGTTGAGGTCGTATTGAGAAAGAACGCACCTCAGGCCAAAACAGCCGGCGAAGGCCATCAGATGGTCGAAACGAAAGACGGCGCGACGATGGTCGTATTCAGCGGGGATATGGATAAGGCACTGGCTTCATTCATCATCGCGACCGGTGCGAAAAGCATGGGCAAAGATGTCACGATGTTCTTCACTTTCTGGGGACTCAATGTCATCAAGGACCCGAAAGCACCGAAAAAGAACAAAACCGGCCTCGACAAGGCATTCAGCATGATGATGCCGAAGTCCGCCTCCAGACTTCCGATCTCCAACATGAACATGTTCGGCCTGGGATCCAAAATGATCCAATATGTAATGAAGAAGAAGAAAGTTGACGCGCTTACTGAAATGATAGAGAAAGCTGATAAACTCGGCGTCAAAATGGTCGCCTGCACGATGAGCATGGATATCATGGCGATCGACGAAGATGAGCTTCTCCCCAACGTCAATTTCGGCGGCGTAGGCACCTATCTCGGTGATGCGGAAAACGGCAACCTGAACCTGTTCATATAATTGAACGGGGTTCAGCAGATCAGCTTCGGAAAAAACAAATAAAATCAATCAAAATTTCAAGGAGTGTATTTAAATGTTCTTTAAACAATTCTTCGATAAAAAACTTGCACAGACTTCCTACATGGTTGCCTGCCAGAAGACACAGGAGGCAATCATCATCGACCCGAAACGTGTCATTGATGAGTATGAGGAAGTGGCTAAATCAGAAGGCTTCAACATCACCCAGGTGACGGAGACACACATCCACGCAGACTTCGCTTCCGGTCTTCGCGATGCGGCAAAGCGCTTCAATGCGACAGCATATGTATCCGATGAAGGCGGCGAGAACTGGAAATATGAAAATATGCCGGAAGATACCGTCTACCTCAAAGACGGTGATATCATCAATGTCGGTAATGTAGAGCTTAAAGTCGTCCATACGCCGGGGCACACCCCTGAGAGCATTTCATTCGTATTGACCGACCGCGGCGGCGGAAGTGATGAGCCTATGGGCATCTTCACCGGAGACTTCCTCTTCGTCGGGGACATCGGTCGTCCAGATCTGCTCGAAGAAGCGGCAAAAATGGAAGGTACGACCGAAGAGGGCGCGAATGCGATGTTCGATTCCCTCAAAAAATTGAATGATTATCCAGACTTCATGCAGGTATGGCCTGGCCACGGTGCAGGCAGCGCGTGCGGCAAATCCCTCGGTGCAGTGCCATTGTCCACTCTTGGATATGAGCGCAAAAACAACTGGGTGTTCGAATATGAAAATAAAGATGCCTTCATCAAGGAGCTGACAAGTGATCAGCCTGAGCCGCCAAGCTACTTTGCACAGATGAAGAAGGTCAATAAGGCAGGCCTGCCTGAATTCAAGGTGAAGGAAGTCGAAGTCGGTACACCTGATAAGCTTCCAGGCCAGCTGTTCGACCTCAGAAGCAAGGAAGAATTCAAAAAGGGATTCAAGAAAGGCGCCATCAACATCCCATACAATGACAAATTCCTTCAATTTGCAGGATGGTATGTAGATTATGAGCAGCCGATGACAGTAATCGCCAATCCTGAATACAGCAAGACTCTCCAGGAAGATCTTGCATCCATCGGTTTCGACAACCTTAAGCTGATCGTCCCTGAAGATAAAGCGGACAAGTACTTCGATGATTCCTACGAAAATGTAACGCCTGAAGAGTTGGTTGAAAACCATGAAGATAAGCATATCCTGGACGTTCGTTCCACTTCCGAGTACAAGGAAGGCAACCTCGATAATGCACATCATATCCACTTTGGTCATCTCGATGAGAAAGAAGTGCCATTCAACACAGACGACACAATATATGTCCACTGTCAATCCGGTGTACGTTCAGCCATCGCGATGAGTGCACTTAAAGCACGCGGCTTCGATAATGTCGTCAATATAGAAAAAGGCTATGCTGGCATTAAAGAAGCGATGAACTGATGGACATCACTTTTATAATCGTTATATTCCTGATCGGATTCATCGGTTCCTTCATCTCCGGGATGGTGGGAATCGGTGGCTCCATCATAAAGTATCCAATGTTGCTTTATATTCCATCCATGCTTGGAATCGCTGCATTCACTTCCCATGAGGTGGCGGGCATCAGTGCCGTACAGGTTTTCTTTGCAACGATTGCCGGCGTATGGGCATATAAAAGCAGCGGTTATTTGAACATGAGATTGATTGCCTATATGGGTGGGGCCATCCTCATCGGCAGCCTGCTCGGTGGATACGGGTCGGAATTCCTCACTGAGACTCAGATAGACATCGTATATGCAATACTTGCAACAATTGCGGTAGTCATGATGTTCCTTCCAAAAAAGGAAGTGCCATTCAATCCAGGTGATGATCTCGATTTCAATGGTCCTCTGGCAGCTGCACTTGCATTCATCACCGGTGCTGCAGCAGGTATCGTTGGTGCTGCGGGTGCATTCATACTCGTACCGATTATGCTTGTAGTGCTTAAGATACCTACCAGGGTAACCATTGCCACAAGCCTTGCCGTCACGTTCATTTCTTCCATTGGTACCACAATCGGTAAGGTTGTGACGGATCAGGTACTCTATGGGCCCGCAGTCATCATGATCATAGCCAGTCTCATTGCTGCACCTCTGGGTGCCAAGGCAGGCCAGAACATGAATACGAAGATTCTTCAATGGATACTTGCCCTGCTCATTTTGGGAACTTCTTTGAAAATATGGGGGGAGATTCTTTTCTAGTTGTTTCCTGCCGACTGTAAAATTCCATATTAAATGCATCCATATAGCTGGATGGGCCATTTATGGTCACTCAAGGTGCTCTTCGATGAAGATATTTTGAGTGGTTCATAAGTGGCCTTTTACATAAGTTTTAATTCTTAGTTCCGGCGGGACTTTAACGGCCTGCTCATGAGATGATATATTTAAATCATTACAAATGATAAAAAAGGCGGCTGTTTAATAATGAAAATTTTAACTTTAGGCGCAACCGGACGGACCGGCAGCCATATATTGAAGTCTGCACTTGGTGATGGCCACCATGTGACGGCCCTCGTGCGGGATGCAGAAAAAATCCAGGTGGAAAACAGCAATTTAACGGTGATGGAGGGCAATGCACTGAGTAAATCAGACATAGAGAATGCGGCAGCGGGCATGGATGTTGTAATCAGTGCGCTGGGTACAGACGGGACGACGACACTCTCAGAGAGCATGCCCTTTGTTATCAAAGCAATGGAAGAAGCGGGGATAAGACGGATCATCACCATCGGAACTGCGGGCATTCTGGACAGCAGGACCGAGCCCGGGAAATTACGCTACCAATCCAATGAATCAAGAAGAAGGACGACGCGGGCGGCAAAGGAACATCATAAAGTCTATGAGCTGCTTGAAAGGTCGAATTTGGATTGGACGATCGTCTGCCCGACCTACCTGCCGGATGGTGAGTATACGGGTGAATATCGTGTGGAGCGGGATTTCCTGCCCGAAGAAGGGAAAATGATCTCCGTCCCTGACACGGCAGAATTTGCATACAGTCAGATCGAAGACGACAGATTTATTAAATCACGTGTAGGTATTGCTTATTGAGACTCCACAAAAAATAGGGACTTTTGAAAGTCCCTCCTTGTCAATTTAGACGCTATTTTGCACCTGTTTTAAGCGCTATTTTGCCTTTAAGAATGTAACTAGCATAACCAGTTGAAGAACGCTATTTTATCGTCTTTGAGGAGTATTCAAAATTGTATGTATACGAGGAGAAAATATTATTATGTTGAATTTCATTTAACTACCTATATTTAGTTTAAAACAAATAGAACGAAACTCCTTTTGAAGATTCAGGATAAATACACACAATATCACCTCAAATTAAAATTGAGAGTGTTAAATATGTTGGTCAAATGATCAGATAATAAAGAGAGCACTTTTTTAAGCTCAATATATCAGTTGACGATGTAGTTTTTAGTTGAATATTACTTAATTACTCAACAATGTAAACCCTATTTTTTAGCTAACTAGATGGCATTAGTAGTGTTTATCAAAACTATTCTATTCTCTTAAAACAAAGTGGAATATTGCTCTTCTATATTGATGTTCATAGTTGTACTTATGCAACTGCTAAACTAGACTCAAAAGTTGAGTTCTACTCGACGGTTACACACGTGAGCTCTAATACAGATTTAAGCATTGAAGTCTGTACTGGCCATAGTGGCTGTGAAAGTGATAGTTAATGTGATTTCACTTTTATAAATAAGTATAATTACTCATTCTCTGGAATGATTCAGATAGTGTGAAATAAAAAGTAGTAGACCAACTGGAATAATGGTTGGTCTACTACTTTATTGAATTTATTTAAGTTGCAAATCTGTTAAGCAGGTGCTGTCTCCTTCAAAAGTAGAGAAGTCATGGCTCACAGCTTTATCATGGTAACTGATTTCCATCGTATAATTTTTATCTCTTGGTAACCAGAAATCCAAAAATCCATTTTCAAGGGTGGTCAATGTCTCGTCAACATAAATCTCGCCTTCATCGTCTGTGATCTTTACATTCATCTTTTCGTTTGCCAGTTCACCTTGACAGCCTGTCAAGCTATGAAATTCGCACGGATGAGTGTATGTAAGATAAGGAGCCACCGAAACGAAAAACTCATCTTCAGGAAGAGTGTAAGTATCTTCATTGCTATCATCCTGTACAACAAGGGTCTTATCGTTAATAGAAGCCGACTCTACTGTATTACTGGCACTTAATTCTGAAACAAGCTCTTTGATGTCTATTTCATTAGAAGTTGATTCATTTCCGCACCCAGCTATAATTAACGTTAATCCTAAAAAAATTGGCATTAAGTATTTCTTCATTAAAAAAACCTCCTTATATTTTATTGTATCAATTCGTGTCACTTGCTTTATAAGAGAATATAACGAATATATGAAATATTGATTTAAGAAAAGACAGACTATGACATTTACTTTCTTTTCTTAAATATTTTAAACGGGTTTTCCGGTTTTTGTATTTATAGCTAGAATCCTTGGAAATCCCCGAAGAAGGGCTGCAACCAAATGATGATCTGTGTTAAGCCATCGAAATACAACAGTACACCCATCAGAATCATGATCACGCCACCAACCTGCATAATTCTGTTTGAGTATTTCAACATCCAGCGTGTTCGGGATACAAAGAAACTCAAAATGAAGAATGGAACTGCACAACGGCAGGATGGAAGTCGAAAGTGAACCCGGTGAAGGAACAGTATTCAACATATCTTTGCCAAAGGAGAAGACGTATGAAAAAGGTATTATTGATTGATGATGAAAACAGAATGCTGGAATTGTTGACTTTATATTTGCAACCTTACCATTACGAATGCAGAAGCGCCCTGGGGGCGAAGAAAGGACTTGAATACATCGAAGAAGAAAGATTCGACATCGTACTGCTCGACATCATGATGCCTGACATGAATGGGTGGGCCGTATGCAAAGAAATCCGCCAGCATTCGGATGTGCCCATCATCATGGTGACTGCACGGGAGCAGAAGGCGGATATCGTCAAAGGCCTCAAATTGGGTGCAGATGACTATGTCACAAAACCTTTTGATGAAACAGAATTGATCGCACGAATTGAGGCACTGTTACGGAGAACACAGTCTGGCAATCAGATTGAAATGGACGGATTGGTATGGAATAAGAATCAATTTGAATTGTCCTTTAAGAGTCAGTATATCAAGTTGACACCAAAAGAATTTGCTCTCATTGGATTGTTTATGAAAAATTCGGGAAGAGTATTTACTAGAAATCAATTAATTGATTTGATATGGGGGATGGAATCTGAGACTGAGGGCCGAACAGTAGATTCACATATCAGAAATATTCGTGAAAAAATAAGAGTAACCGGTTTTCCCATTGACGAATATCTCCAGACAGTATGGGGATTTGGTTATAAATGGATGAAGAAATAGAATAAGAAGCATACTGATCAGTTTTCAGTATGCTTCTTATTGATGGATACTTTTGATTAGGCGATTTCTTTACAAGCCTCTGCACATTTGAAGCAAGCTTCTGCACATTTTTGACAATGATCATGGTCATGTTTTTTACATTCATTTCCACATGCCTCACATATTTTAGCGCATACTGCCGCCAGATCAGAAGCAAATGGTGAATTTCTTGTTAACGCTTGTTCTAAAAATGCGCATATATCCGCACATTCACGGTCCAGGCGGATGCACTCTGCCATCATTTTTACGTCTTCTTCCTTTAAACAGGCATCGTAACAATGGTTACACGCTTGCATACATTCATGTAACGTTTGAATCAACTGTTGATGTTGTTCATGAGCCATTTAAAATCCCTCCTATGATTTTTAAAACGCTTACATTATTGTCATTTCCCGTTCATTTCGCACGTTGTCATTTTCGATGTTATTTTGCACTGATTTAGGCGATAATTTGCACTATAGTTAAGAAATCCTGCTAATTTTTCATAAAGACAGCTGGATTTTTAAAGTTGGTTATGCAAAATAACACTTAAAATATATGCAATTTACCGTCAAAAATGACACCCAGGCTTACTCACGGTCTTCACGGTCCGTATGACGGTATAGTCAAACCGGCTGTTCTCAATCCATTCCTCAGGTTTCTCCTTGGCGCCCGTCTCTTTTGATGCTTCAGACTCATCCAGCCGGACCGGGCTCAAATAGACGATGCGCCCGATATTTTGCTGCTGTGCCGCTTCAAGCGACTCGATCACGGCACCATGGTCCACCAGCGCATCCTGCTCCCCGCCCGCACCGAAAGTCGCCGCCCCGATATAAATGATGGCCTGGACATCCATAATCGCTTTTGTGAAGTCCCCATCATCCGCAAGCATCACGTGCGCTGCGCCGAACATCTTCAGCTCTTCCGCCCTGTTTGTATTCTCCGCAACGGTCACAGCTTCATGCCCTTTTTCAGCCAGCTGCTTTAAAACGTATTCACCCAACGCCTCACTGCCGCCAAACAGAAACACCTTCATCCGACCCCTTCTTTCCGCTTGTATATTTACACTTTCTACTTCCCCCTCCAGCCCTGCCGTAACCCTCTATGGTTTAAAAATAAAAACCCCCACCCTCGAGTGAACATGACTCGAGGATGGGGGATGCTTTGCCGGTGGGGCTGTTTATTCCTGTATCGGGATGCCTTCTGTAGTCACTTCTTCTGAGATGATGTATTCAAGTTCTTCGAATTGATAATGCACATGCTCAATTTCGCCTGTGAACTCGAAGTCCCCTTCATCTTCATAGGCCGGACTGACCGGATACAGGAGATCTCTGCCGACATCCAGCCCTTCAAATGCAATCTTGAACGGCAGCGTCTCGACATCAGCTTCACCGACAGGTTCGTCATTTATATATAACGTGCCTGTACCCTGATTGTCGCCGGTGTTTTCAAAGTTGTACCTGATTTCATTTGCCCCTGCCTCGATGCCGGATGAAATGGTGTAACGTTCTGCACCGTTGTTGTATTCATAATGCAGCTCGCCGTCTTGGACATAGAACGTGTAGCCGCTGTTCCTGTTTCCGAGCGCAAGCAGCACACCTTCATCGCCTTCATCCAATTCAATCGGAATCGTGATTTCATAATTACGGTCCAGGGTGAGAGGTGAGGCGGATTCGCTCAAATGTGACATGCCTGGATAAAGCGTGAAGGACTCCCTCGCTCTTAAGTTATCTGCCGGTAAATTCCCGAGTCCGTCCAGGAAATTTTCGGAGAGCGGCAGGGCGCCGTTCTTCTCTGCCTCGACATGCCATATATCAATCAGATTATTCAACACTTCCGGATACTCATCCGAAATGTCATTGAGCTCTGAGAAATCACTGGTCTGGTCAAAGAGCTTCCACTCATCTTCTGAAAAGTCCGTTCCCGGCTCATGGACGGATACCGCTTTCCAGCCGTCATGGTAGATCGTCCTATGGCCGCTGTGTTCAAAGTACTGGGTGTCTTTTCCTGTGAATGCCTCAGGATCATCGAAACTTGCACTGAAGCTGACGCCCGTGATCTCCATCTGTTCAGTATCGTTCATATATGCAGGCGGTTCAATGCCGAGGACATCATAAACCGTCGCCGTCAGGTCGCTGACATGTGTGAACTGGTCCCTGACCTCGCCCTTTGATTCGATGCCTTCAGGCCAGTGGACGATCAAAGGCAGTCGTATGCCTCCGGCGTGGGTGGTGCCTTTAAATTCCTCGAATGGCGTGTTGCTGACCTGTGCCCAGCCGGCCGGATAATCACTGCCGCCCCGCTCGCCGCCGATTTCATCCATATTTTCATACATATGGTCGAAATCCTGGAGCACTTTGTTGTAGGCCATGGCCTGGTTCATCGTGCCCTGTTCCCCGCCTGAGAAGCTGGCGCCGTTATCGGAGATCAGCATGATGAGTGTGTTGTCCAGTTCACCCATATCCTCCAGGTGATTCATCAGCTTCCCGATCTGCTCATCGGTGTGGGTCAGGAACCCTGCGTAAGTCTCCATGAATCTTGCGTATAATTCCTGTTGTTCCTCATTCAGTTCATCCCATGCAGCGATGCCGTCTGCGCGGGGCGCCAGTTCTGCGTCTTCAGGGATCACACCCAGCTCTTTCTGCCTTTCAAACCTTTCTTCCCTGATGACATCCCAGCCTTTATCGTACTCACCTTCGTACATCTCGATATACTCTTCCGGCACCTGATGCGGCATATGCTGCGCGCCGAAACCGAGGTACATGAAGAATGGATCATCGGGACGCAGTGAGGCATGGTCGGTTATGTACTGGATGCCGTTTTCGACGATGTCTTCTGAGTAATGATAGTCTTCTACATCGGGCACCGGAGCAGGGCTGTTGTCCCTGAACAGTTCCGGACGGTACTGGTCTGAAGAATCTTCGAGGTTGCCGTAGTACCTGTGGAAGCCCCTGCCGAGCGGCCATCTGTCATACGGGCCGGCCGGTGAAAGTTCAACGGTCGGTGTGATGTGCCACTTGCCGAGGCCGAAGTTGGTGTAGCCGTTCTCACCGAGCACTTCAGTGACGAACCCCGCTTCTTCAGGTATTTTGGCCCGGCTGTTCGGCTGACCTTCACCGAAGTCGAAGTTTGCCACATTCCCCATCCCGACAGCATGGTTGTTCCTGCCGGTCAATAACGAAGCGCGGGTGGGTGAACATACCGGCGATGTATGGAAGTTGTTGTATTTCAATCCGTTCTCGGCAATCGCATCAATGTTCTCTGTATCAATCTCGGAGCCGAAACTCCCAAGGTCGGAAAACCCGGCATCATCAAGGATGATGTACATGACGTTCGTCTTGTCTTCCGTGCCTTCCGTACCCTGATGGCCGGCACCGCCGCCTCCGGCAGCCCCTGCCGTTTCCCCTCCGAGCAGCAGAGCGGCTGAAAGTGCGAGTGTGCTGAGTTTTGCGAACTTACCGACATACTTTTTCCAAGGCTTGTCTTCTCTTTTAACGTTCAAATGTATTTCCCCCTGTTTTATGATTGAGCTCTGAAAGTCTTCCTAAACATCCGACACACAACGGAATCCTATGTTCCCCGAAGCGCTGTCCGGTGTGTTCTGTGATCTTGCGGCCACCCTGTAGCGGTTGCAGTAGGACTCGTGGCAAAGGTATGATCCCCCTTTCATCACACGGAATTCACCGGATTTCGGACCCTTGGGGTCCTTTCTTCCTCCCCTTTTATGCACGCTTTTGGAAAACCGGTCCGAGCACCACTCCCAGACGTTGCCTGTGATGTTGTACAGGCCGTAGCCGTTGGGAGGGAACGAGACGGCAGGCGCAGTCCCCTTATAGCCGTCTTCAGCCGTATTGTTTTTCGGGAATTCCCCCTGCCATATATTGCATAAATGTTCGCCTTCAGGCGTGAGTTCATCGCCCCACGGAAATTTTTTGCGCTCGAGACCGCCGCGCGCGGCGAATTCCCATTCAGCCTCCGTCGGCAGCCTTTTCCCGGCCCATTTTGTGTAGGCATTGGCATCATTCCAGGATACGTGCACGACCGGGTGGTCCATCCTGTTTTCGATATTGGAATCCGGGCCTTCCGGATGTTTCCAGTATGCCCCCTGAACGACGAGCCACCACGGCGTCTGCTGAATCATCCTTTTGATCTTCCTCTTCGTCCGTTCACTGACGAACTGATAAAAGACGAAGGACCATCCGAATGCCTCCGCCTCCGTCACATAACCCGTCTCCTCCACAAACGCCTGAAACTCCCGGTTGGTGACGGTATGTACATCCATATAAAACGGGCTGACTTCAATTTTCTTCGAAGGCCCTTCCCCGTCCTGCGGATAGCCCTCCTTGCCGTTGGTGCCCATGAAGAAGCGCCCGCCGGGGATGTAAATCTGATCATTACTTTTTGTTCTTGGTGAAGCGGGCTTTATTTCCTCCACGGGTGTCTGGGTCATTGTACCTCTCACACCCGAAATATCTTTTCTGTTCACGCTGCAGCATGCTGATCGCTCTATCGCTTCCACTTCCTTTCGAATAACTTATTGAAAACGCTATCAATTCAGATAATTCAAATAAAAGCATACTCATCATCAGTTGGCATATCTACGTATGTTTAGTACTAAAACATTAATAATATTAGTACTTTTAATTCTAATATGTAAAAAGAGTACAAATTAAAAAAGCTTCCCGAAGGAAGCTTTTCTCTCTATATTTACTTTTCATCATCATAAATGGCGACCAGCCTGCCCTGGACTTCGCCGCGGGCGAGTCTCTCGATCCCTTCCGGGATTTCGTCAGGGGTGATCTCCGACAGTGTCGGTGACAAATCTCCTGAAGCCATCAAGTCATAGATTGCTGCGATGTCTTCCTTGTTGCCGCCGACTGAAGCCAGCAGCTGTTTTTTATTGACGATGAAATCCGTCACGTTGATCGTCGTCTGCAGTTTACCCATGCCGACCAGCACGACCGTGCCTCCTGGTCTCACTGTCTCGAGGGCTTTGGAAGTCGTGACGTCAAATCCTGCATAGTCGACGACAAGGTCCAGCTCTTTATCGGCGAGTTCCGAAATATCGGATACAACCTCTTTGGCACCGATTTTTTTCGCCAGTTCCTGGGCCCTCTCAGAAGTATCGACTGCATAGATGTCTTCGATACCCTGGGCGACTGCTGCCTGCAGTGCGAACTGACCGAGGCCGCCGATGCCGATCAATGCAATCTTCATGCCCTTTTCGGCTTTACCTCTTGTGAACAGTGCGTGGTAGGATGTCATACCGGCATCCGTCGCTGAAGCAGCCTGTTCGATGGATAATTCATCCGGCACCGGAACGAGGTCGGATGCAGGCGCATGGATGTGCGTACCGAATCCGCCGTCGTAGGCATAGCCCGGTGCAAGACCAGACGGCCCGGTCGGACATATGGCCACGCGGTCGCCTTCCTTGAAGTCCGTCACACCTTCACCGACTTCGATGATGGTGCCTGCGTTCTCATGTCCCATGATGACCGGGGCATTCATTAAAGCCATCCAGCCTTCGTCTTCCATCGTACCAACGTCAGAGTGGCATAAGCCCACCGCCCCTGTCTTGATGACGACGTGGTCCTTCTCCGCTTTCGGAGTCTCTTTTTCGACCATTTCGAGTGGTTCGTGTGTTTTAGTGAATTGCCAACCTTTAATTTCAAACACTTCCTTTCTGATGATGAATTTTATAAGATTCAACACTTTAATGATTCCCTTAATCTGTTTTTTAAAACATACAGGCGGGTGACCTACGGGGCTTGATTGTCCGGGAAAAGGGAATAACAAATTAAAGCCTATCATTTTAAGGAGGATATTATGCATATATTGAGAAATGACCAGTACTTCCGCTACGGGGATGAAGACTTTCAGGTGCACACGAAGCGGCCGGGCCTGATATTCCAGGATTTCGACCGTGAAGATTATGCCTTCGGTCCTTTGAGCCGGATCGATCATGTCCATCTGTCGCAGGATTATCTCATAAAGATGCACCTGCATCATAATGATGAAATAATGAGCTACATTTACAAAGGTGAAATGCGCCATCGCGACACGGAGGATAATGAAGTGGTGCTGACACCGGAGCGGCTGATGGTGATGAACGCCGGCCGTGAGTTTTATCATGAGGAATCCACACCGGATGCGGGCAATGAAATGCTGCAGATACTGATTCGTCCGGAAAAGGAGGACCTCGAGCCCGATGTGCAGTTCTGGGAGCGTGAAATCAGGGATGATGCGGAATGGAATCTGATTGCGGGGCCTGCCTCCATGGATCCGCCAATGCGCATAAGGAATGAAGTGGCAGTGTTCGACGTGCATGGGAAGGCGGGTGACGAACCCGCCCTGCCCCGGGAAGAAGCCATGACACCATGGCTCTATGTAATGGACGGCAGTGTTGAGATCCCGGGAGACGCGCTTAATAAAGGTGATGCAGTCACCGGCAGCCGTGAAGAATTGACATCGATCAAACTGAAGGAAGACTCGACGCTTGTGCTGTTCCTCGTCGACCTGGATGCACCGATGACATTGAAAGGCAATTTCAGTGGCCATAAGAGGAATAATATGAAAAGATATGGGAAATAGGATCACACTGCCCAATCAAAAAATCCAAGGAGTGCATTCAAATGTTCTTTAAACAATTCTTTGATAAGAAACTCGCACAGAATTCCTATATGGTCGCGTGTCAGATGACGAAGGAAGCAATCATCATCGACCCGAAACGCGTCCTCGACGAGTACAGTGAAACGGCGGAAGCGGAAGGTTTCGATATCACCCATGTCACCGAGACGCATATCCATGCCGACTTCGCATCGGGGCTCCGTGATGCGGCAAAACGCTTCGGCGCGACGGCTTATGTATCCGGTGAAGGCGGTGATGACTGGCAGTAAGAGAACATGCCGGAAGATGCCGTCTACCTGAAAGACGGGGATATCATCAATGTCGGTAACGTCGAACTCAAAGTCATCCATACGCCCGGTCATACGCCTGAAAGCATCTCTTTCATGCTGACCGACCGCGGCGCCGGGAGTGATGAGCCGATGGGCATCTTCACAGGAGATTTCCTCTTCGTCGGCGACATCGGCCGGCCGGATCTGCTCGAGGAAGCCGCCAAAATGGAAGGCACGACTGAAGAAGGCGCCAATGCGATGTTCGATTCCCTGCAGAAAATAAAAGACCATCCTGAATTTCTGCAGGTATGGCCGGGACACGGGGCAGGCAGCGCATGCGGTAAGTCACTCGGTGCCGTCCCGTTATCCACCCTTGGATATGAATTCAGGAACAACTGGGTCTTTGAATATGAGGATAAAGATGCATTCATCAAGGAATTGACGAGTGATCAGCCCGAACCGCCCAGCTACTTTGCGCAGATGAAGAAGGTCAACAAGGAAGGCCTGCCTGAATTCAAAGTGAAGGAAGTTGAAGTGGGCACACCGGATGAACTGCCCGGCCAGCTGTTTGATTTGAGAAGTAAGGAAGCATTCAAAAAAGGATTTAAAAAAGGCGCCATCAATATTCCATACAATGACAAATTCCTTCAGTTTGCAGGATGGTACGTGGATTATGATCAGCCGATGACGGTCATTGCCAAGCCTGAAGACAGTAAAAGGCTTCAGAAAGACCTCGCATCCATCGGCTTCGACAACCTCAGGCTGATTGTGCCTGAAGACGAGGCAGACAGATATTTCGATGATTCATATGAAAACGTGTCAGTTGAGGACTTTATTCATAATCATGAGGAAAAGAAGATTCTTGACGTCCGGGCGAGGTCCGAATATGAGGCAGGCAATGTGGAGAACGCCCATCATATCCATTTCGGCCATCTCGATGAAAAAGAAGTGCCGTTCGATAAAGACGATACGATCCATGTCCACTGCCAGTCCGGCATACGGTCGGCCATCGCAATGAGTGCACTCAAAGCCCGCGGTTATAACAATGTCGTGAATATAGATAAAGGCTACGCAGGCATTAAAAAAGCGATGAACTGATGGGCATCACCGTTACACATCGAATGAAAAAGAGGAACTTTTTTAAAGTTCCTCTTTAATGTGTTTAGAATAACACCATGGATATATATAATGTCAGGACCATGAAAAACATCGAAGAAGCGATCCCCGTGACCACTCCGGGAACAAGGATCGATCTTTTTGAAACGGAATTCCTGATCAAAAAGACTGCAGCAATCAGGCTGCTGATGAGCCAGAGGACCATGAATTGAAAAGTGACATCTTCAATGTTTGAGATGGATGACAAAAAGTCGCTGTAAGCGATATAAATATAAAATGCGATCGCCAGCACCAGGATGATGGTACTGTATAAGTAATGGAAAAATGGCTCTTCCTTATTGATTGACTTCCTGACCCCGGCTGCGAGCAGATAAAGTCCGGCAGATGTGATTATGAATAATAATATGGCTAACAACAAAACACCTCTTATATGCTAAAAGTTCCTTACTTTAAATGATATCTTATCCGGAGATAAACTTCAGGGAGGATATCCATTCTTTTATGAACGATATATGACGTTTCATCTCTGGACACCGGTGCATTAAAGAAGCATCCATACAATTCTATGGATGCTTCTTTAATGATTATTTGACGATCATGACAGGGGCGTTTACGCGTTTGGCGACTTTGTGGCTGACACCCCCCATGACCATTTCCTGAAGGGTGTTCAGTCCCCTGCTGCCGAGGACGACGACACCATAACTGCCTGCATTTGCGAAATCGACGACCGTCTGTGCCGGCGTACCATGCTCGAACTTTATCTTGTACGTGACATCATTTTCATCATAAAGGGCGATGATATCGGAGAGTTTCGCCTTCCTGTTGAAGGTGCTGCCTTCCCCGTGAAGCACTTCATCTTTTGAATCCTCCGCGTCGATGACATTGAGGATCGTCACCGTGGTGCCCTCCCCGATGAAGTTCAGCGTCTGCTGTGCTGCCCTGTAACTGTTGTCCGAACCGTCTGCTGCAAGTAAAATTGACTGATACATTTTCATCTTCCTCCTTTATGTGAGGTGCTGTTCATTGAGCTGGCTGAGTTCTTTGACGATTTTCCGGCTGTCTTTATTCATTTGGCTGACATAAACGGTATTCCCTTTTTCTTCGAACTTCCTGACGATGGTGTCGACTGCATCGACTGCCGAATCATCCCATAGATGGGCGCCTCCAAAATCGAGATGTATATCTTTATCATACTTTTGGAACTCGATTTGTTCAATCGTCGTATCGATGGAAGCGAAAAAGATCTGGCCGACGAAGCGGAGTGTGATTGCATCGGCCGTCTCTTCAAGATGCACATCCACTTTTGAAATTTTCGTCGCGAAGAACAATGCACTGAATATGACACCGGCGACGACTCCAATGGCAAGGTTGTCCGTCACGAGGACGATGAGCACCGTGATCACCATAACGAAGGCGTCCGTCCTTGGGGCTTTTGCCATGAACCGGAAAGAACCCCAGTCGAATGTGCCGATGGAGACCATGACCATGATGCCTGCTAAGATCGGCATCGGGATCTGCACGACCCATTCCCCAAGGACGATGATCATGAACATCAATACGACACCGGCTGTGAATGTCGACAGCCTGGTCGTTGCACCGGATCTCACGTTGATGACCGACTGGCCGATCATTGCACAGCCCCCCATGCCGCCGAAGAAACCTGTGACGAAGTTCGCGATGCCCTGTCCGCGGGATTCCCTGTTTTTACTGCTGTATGTGTCTGTCGCATTATCGACGATGCGTGCAGTCAATAAAGTCTCGACAAGCCCCACGACCGCCATGGACAATGAAAAAGGCAGTATGATCATGAGTGTTTCCATGGTGAACGGCACATCCGGGATGAAGAAGCTCGGAAGCGACCGTTCGATCGTACCGAGGTCGCCGACCGTACCCACATTGGCACCGAAGGCGATATAGATGCCGGTCAGCACCACAAGCGCAATCAGCGGTGCCGGAATCTTCTTGAAGAAACGCGGCAATATATATAAAATCAACAATGTAGCGATCAGGTAGATATATGTATCTATCGAGATGCCGAAAATATGTTCAAGCTGCGACATGAAGATCATGATGGCCAGTGCATTGACGAAACCGATCATGACAGAGTTCGGGATGAATTTCATCAGCTTCCCGACTTTGAGTATGCCGAGTATAATCTGTATGACACCCATCAGAATCGTGGCGGCAAGCAGATAATCGACGCCGTATTCACTGACCAGCGGCACGACCAGGAGTGCGATCGCCCCTGTCGCTGCGGAAATCATCGCAGGGCGTCCGCCGACGAACGAGATGATCACTGCAATAAGGAATGACGCATACAGTCCGACCATTGGATCGACCCCTGCAATGATCGAGAAGGCGATGGCTTCCGGAATCAGGGCGAGTGCAACGACGATTCCGGCCATTATATTGGTGCCCGGATCGGTCAGCCACTCCCTTTTAAACTTTTCTACCATAATTTAATACACTTCCTACTCTATAAATTGACTAAAGTCATTATAGCAGAAAAGTTTCATATGTATACCCCTTTTTGAGAAAAGCATGATGCAGTCATGTTATAATATTGTAAAGACTGGAGGCCTTCCGATGAAATACGGATACATAAGACCTGTTGAATTATATGACGATGTTGAAGGTCAGAAGAAAAAAATCCTTGAATATACCGGGCATCTGTTCATTGAAGCACATGCCGACAATAAAAAGAGGACGGCACTTGAAGAGCTGCTGGAGACACTGGAGGACGGCGATGAATTATTTGTCACCGATTTTTGCGTCCTTGCGGATTCAACGAAACAGCTTGTCGATATCATCGACTCATGTATGGATAAATCCGTGAAGATACGCATACTCAACCCCGATATTCTGGTGGATGCCGGGACTCAGTACAGTTTCCAGAAAATCCTGAACGAAATCTCCAACTTCCAGAGCGATGCCGTGAAGTTCAGGACACAGTTGGGTGTGAGCAAGGCAATCAAAGACGGCAAAAAGATGGGACGGCCGAGACGGAGCGATGACAATATAAAGAAAGCCGTCGAAATGTACATGTCGAAGCAGTATACGCTTGATGAAATCAAGGAGAAAACGAACATCAGCAGAGCGACACTATACAGGCACCTGGAAAGCTGAACACCATATCAAGACTATCGGAAGTGATCGGATGAGCATTAAGAGAAAGAAGATATACGAGGAAATCGTCGATATCATACTGGAAGATATAAAATCAGGTGAGTTGGAACCGGGTGACCGGCTGCCCTCCATCACCGACATGGCCAAGGCGCATCAAGTATCTTCAGCTTCTGTCAGGGAAGCCTTGAACAGTCTCCGGGTGATGGATGTCATCGAGGTAAAGCATGGCCAGGGCTCGTTCATCAAACAGAAGATGCCGCTCGGTTTTGAACAGAATTTTGAAATCATCACACGTGCGGATATAGAAAATCTGCTGGAACTGAGAAAAATCATAGAAGTGGGATGCGCGAGGACTGCAGCCCGGAAAGTGGATGAGTCAGGACTCGGGAAAATCAAAGCGGCCCTTGATAAAATGCCGACGGCCCTTGAGAATAATGAACTCGGCGAGCAGGCGGATTATGAATTCCATATCAGCATAGCGGAAGCAACAGGTAATCCCCTCCTGGTCAGCCTGCTTGAAGATGTCTCGGAAACGATGCTCCGCACGATGAAGGAAACACGGCGGATCTGGCTCTATGAAGGCCATAAATCCATTGAAAAAATTCATAATGAGCATAAGCTGATCTATGAAGCGATCAGAGCCGGCAGTGATGAAGCGGCTGCCGGCCATATGTACGACCACCTCCAAGGGGTGGAGGAATTATTATTGAAGCATTATTGAAGAGGCCGGGGCCTCTTCTTTCTTATATTTGACTGAAGATTCGTAAAACCTTCCAAAAGCCCTTGACAATCAGAAAGCGGTTACATATACTGTCGTTATATCTCTAGTCATCAGATGACTAGATGTCATGTGGAACAAAGGGGGAATTTTCATGCTGGTGCTTTTAAGTCTTTTGCCGATCCTATCGATCTTCTTCTTCCTGGTCATCCTGAGATGGCCGGCTAAGAAAGGGATGCTTTACAGTTTCATCATTACAATCCTGATCGCCTTCTTCGGCTGGCAGATGGGCGTCATTGAAATCGCGGCGGCCTCTTTCAAAGGGGTGATGACTGCCCTTGAAGTCGGCGTCATAGTATTCGGTGCAGTGCTGCTGCTCAATATGATGAAAGTGAGCGGTGCCGTCGACACCATCCGGTCTTCATTCACGAGCATCTCACCTGACCGGCGGGTCCAGGCGATCATCGTTGCATGGCTGTTCGGAACGTTTCTGGAAGGTGCGGCAGGATGGGGTGCACCTGCGACCATCGTCGGGCCGCTTCTGATCGCACTTGGTTTCCCGGCGCTTGCAGCCGTCATCATCGCGCTCATGCTGCAGTCCACTCCGGTATCCTACGGTGCAGTGGGCACACCGATACTGGTCGGCGTCAACACGAGCCTTGAAAACCAGCCGGTGGTGAATGAACATCTGAGCAGCGGAGGGATTGAACTGTCCACTTTCATCTTTGATGTCGGTGCCCAGGTATCCATATTCCATGCGATGGTCGGCCTGTTCATTCCGCTCTTCATGTCAGCCATGCTGACGCGGTTCTTTGGGAAGAACAAGAGCTTCATGGAAGGTCTGGCAGTGTGGCCGTTTGCGATTTTTGCAGGTCTCGCGTTCGTGGTGCCCTACTCGCTTACGGCAAATTTCCTCGGACCGGAATTCCCTTCATTGATAGGCGGGCTCGTCGGCATGCTGATCGTCATCCCGCTTGCCAGAAAAGGGTTCCTGATGCCGAAGGAGACGTTCGAGTTTCAATCGCAGGACAAATGGCCCAAGTCCTGGTTGAGTGACATTACAAGTGAAGCGGCGGCGTCCCGCAACATTTCAATGATGAAAGCATGGCTGCCCTACGTCCTGGTGGCACTGCTCCTCGTCGTTACAAGGATCGAAGCACTCGGCCTGAGGGCAATCGTTTCTGCGTGGCAGGTGACGTTTGATGACATATTGGGGACCGGGATTACACACAGCTTATCACCGTTGATGATTCCGGGGGTGGTGTTCATCCTGGTCGCCGTTGCAACCGGATTCCTGCATAAAGTGGACTACAAAGGGATGGGCAGTGCATTCAAAGTATCGTGGAAGACGATCCTTTCAGCCATGGCCGCCCTCATCGTGTCGGTGCCGCTCGTCCAGGTCTTCATCAATTCAGGGATCAACGAAGCCGGCTATGAATCAATGCCATTGGTTCTCGCCCATGCAGCCGCAACATTATTCGGTGACGGCTGGCCGCTGGTCGCTCCTGCCATCGGCGCGCTCGGCGCATTTGCAGCAGGGAGCAACACGGTCAGCAACATGATGTTCGGACTGTTCCAGTTCGGCGTGGCGGACCAGATCAATGTCAGCCCGCTCGTCATCGTCTCGCTTCAGGCGGTCGGCGGCGCAGCAGGCAATATGATCTGTGTGCATAACGTGGTGGCGGCGAGTGCGGCGGTCGGTCTGATCGGCAAGGAGGGCTCCATCATCGCCAAGCTGCTGATACCGACGGCATTCTATATCATTTTCGCCGGGGCGATCGGCTATGTGTGGATCAACGGCATCAGCTTCAACGCCGGTTCCCTCATCATTGCAGCGATCCTCCTAACAATCATCAGCGGGATACTTTATTCTTATAAAAGCTTAAGGGAAAATAAAGAAATGCTTTAAATGGAAGGAAGACTGGTTATGAATAATACGGATTCGAAAAAAGTCATATTGATCGGTGCAGGCATCATGAGTGCGACATTCGGCTCATTCCTGAAGGAAATCGAGCCCGGCTGGAATATTAAGCTCTTTGAACGGCTGGATGCACCGGCCATGGAAAGCTCGCACGGCCAGAACAATGCCGGCACCGGCCATGCGGCGTTATGTGAACTGAACTATACGGTCGAGCAGCCGGACGGCTCTGTGGATATCGAGAAGGCGAAGGAAATCAATGAGCAATTTGAGGTGTCACTCCAATTCTGGTCGTACCTGGTGAGGAACGGACGCATCGATGATCCGGAGTCGTTCATCCGTCCCCTTCCCCATATCAGTTTCGTATACGGGGAGGATAATGTGAATTTCCTGAAGAAGCGTTATGAGGCACTCTCCCCCCTGTCTATGTTTGCAGGCATGGAATATTCGGAGGACCACTCACGGCTGGCTGAATGGATGCCTTTGATGATGGAAGGGCGTGATCCGGGCGAACGCGTTGCTGCAAGCAGAATGGACGGGGGCACCGATGTGAACTTCGGTGAACTGACCCGGAAGATGATTCAGGATTTAAGCGGGCATAAGAATGCCGAAGTCCATTACAGACAAGAAGTGGTTGATTTCAGGCAGCGGGATAATTCACAGTGGGAAGTGAAAGTGCGTAATCTTGAAGATGGCAGCATCGAGTACCATGTGGCGGATCATATTTTCATCGGTGCGGGCGGCCATGCAATCCCCCTTCTGCAGAAGACGGGCATCCCGGAAAGCAGGCAGCTCGGCGGGTTCCCGATCAGCGGGACGTTCCTGGTATGCAACAATCCTGATGTCGTCGAGCGGCATGACGCGAAAGTGTACGGAAAAGAACCGAAGGGCACGCCGCCGATGACCGTCCCCCACCTGGACAGACGGTATCTTGAGGATAAGACGAGCCTGTTGTTCGGCCCTTTTGCAGCGATCGGACCGAAGTTCCTGAAGGCAGGTTCGAATACGGACCTGTTCAAATCAATCAAGTCCAATAACGTATTGACGCTGTTGTCCGCCGGGGCGAAAAACCTGCCGCTGGTCAAATATTCCATCCAGCAGGTCATGATGGATAAGGAAGACCGTATGAAAGAGCTCCGTAAATTCGTGCCCGATGCAAAAGATGAAGACTGGGATCTCCATGTGGCCGGGAAACGGGTGCAGGTCATCAAGGATACGGAAGAGCATGGCCGCGGCTACATCCAGTTCGGCACGGAAGTCGTCCATTCGGAAGACAACACCGTCATCGCACTGCTCGGTGAGTCCCCGGGCGCCTCAGTATCGGTATCAACGGCGCTTGAAGTTTTTGAAAGGAGCTTCCCGGACCATATTGGAAAATGGACGCCAAGGATACAGGAGATCATCCCCTCCTACGGCCATTCTTTAATAGAGGACAGCACTTTATTGAAACAAATCCGGAAATCGACCGCCGGGGATCTGAACCTCGATCAATGAATCTATAAGACATAAGAAAACCCGTATCATCCGGAAAAGTCCGGCCGATACGGGTTTATTTCATGTGGATCTTACCACCAGTTGTTTGCGTTGCGGAATTCCATTGCTGCTTCAACAGAACCGTAGCGTTCTTCAGCATAATTGATCATGCCGGATGTCTGTTCTGCAACAGAGCCGGTGCCCCATGATTCTTTCGTCTGTCCAAGGCCTCTGTAGCCAAGTTCGTTGACTGCATCCGGATTGCCGCTGGATTCAGGCATGACGATGTTTTCCCACATTGCTTCAGTGCCGCCCGCTTCAAGGAACTGCGCCTTGGTGGAGCCGCTCTCTGCCGGTGCTGCAGACTGGCTGTCCTGTGCAGGCTGCTGTACAGTTTGTGCCGGTGCTTCCTGTGCCTCTTCCACCTGTGGCGCTTCCTGCGTCACTTCAACAGTTTCCTGTGCAGGCTGTTCCTGCTGGACAGGCGTCTCATTCACCTGAGGTGCAGGCTGTTCTGCAGCTTCAGGTTGTGCTGCGCCGTTGCCGTATGCCCAAGTGTAATTGACACCGTCGGATTTGAAGTCATAGTCGACATTGTTCAAGTTGAAATTGTAGTGGTACTCGCCTTCATGAAGCGGTGCATCGTCAAGTTCGCTTGAATGAGACTGCGCCATTTCAGCAAGTTCCTGTTTATTTATATTGTGCTCTGAAGCTTCTGCATCATCCGCTGCCGTAAAGCCGCCGATGCCCAGGCCAAGAGCTAAAGTTGTAGTCAGTATTGTTTTTTTCATAATTAAATTCCTCCAAAACATGATTTATCTCAAAGCTTATGGTTCAAACTTTTGAGATAGATGTTTTCTTCCGGTCCTGCATTTCCAGGACATGACCCAATGTAACATGTAATGAGGCCCGGCAGGTTACAGTCCGGTGATAACGAGGTTACAATGACGTCATGTACTGTAATGCGGATGTAATGTGGAAAGTGTGGAACTTTAAAAAGCCGCCGCACGTTGATCTGTCTCTAAATGTACACCGTCCCTTCTTTTGAATAAAATCCTTAAAAATTATGTTGTAACTTCATATGCGCATCCAGTATAATCATATGTAAGCGCATTCAAAAATAGAGCGCGGGATTTTTATTTGCATCTGGCTGTAAATGCTCTGTTGTCTTCATGTCCATGTCATCAGAAGCTAAAAATATAAGGACAACAAATTTGCAGAGTATTGACAATTTTTTGAAACAGGGATAAAATTTCAATTAAGAACAAAAAAGGGGGATATAATTATGAAGTTGAACAAGTTTTGGTTGTTGTCTGCTTTCCTGGTATTCGTACTCGTGCTTGCTGCCTGCGGCAACGGCGGGGACACCGGCGATGAAGGCGCCGAAGAAGATACCGGCACCGAAGAGGAGACGACTGAAGAGAGCGGAACTGAGGAAGACGGCGCAGAGGAAACGACGGATGACGGAGGGGAAGCTGAAGGGGAAACACCTGACTTCCTGACATTGCTCACCGGTGGTACAAGTGGTACTTACTATCCGTTAGGCGGCGAAATGGCGTCGAATATTTCTGATGAAACAGGTATTCAGACGGATGCATTATCTTCAAACGCTTCTGCTGACAACATAATCGATCTGCAGAACGGCGAAGCGGAACTGGGCATGGTACAGACAGATACAATTGCTCAAGCTGTTGAAGGCGAAGGTGCATTTGAGGGCGACCCGGTCGATAACGTATTGGCATTGGGTGCACTTTATCCGGAAACTGTCCAGATCGTCACGACGGCCGACTCCGGCATAGAATCGGTTGAAGACCTTGAAGGCATGACTGTTTCAGTTGGTGCACCGGGTTCAGGTACATTCTATAATGCAGAGCAGATCCTCGAAATCCACGGCCTTTCACTGGACGACATCGATGCTCAAAACCTCGACTTCGGTGAATCCACCGGTGGTATCCAGGATGGGAACATCGATGCTGCAATCATTACAGGTGGTACACCGACAGGTGCCGTTGAAGAATTGACAGCCACAGTCGATGTAAGAATTCTGCCGGTCGAACAGGATATGATCGATCAGTTGATCGAGCAGTATCCATTCTATACGGAAGATACGGTTGAGGCTGGAACTTACGGTATCGAAGAGGATGTCACTACAGTTGCAGTCGGTGCAATGATTGCCGTTACAGACAGCCTGTCCGAAGATGTGGTATATGACATCACCGCTGCGATTTATGAAAATGCGGAATCCATGGCGCACGCCAGGGCTGCAGATATCACAGTGGACACTGCACTGGATGGCATCGGCATCGATATCCACCCGGGCGCACAGAGATACTTTGATGAGCAGGGTGTAGAGTCAGAATAAGGTTCATAAACATTACGGATATATGACCGGCAGTCAATCTTGCTTTAAATGGATGACTTCCGGTCAATCCGTTTGTTAAGAGGTATTTTTATGAAAAAAGTCTTAATCTTAATAGTGGTTCTGACATTTGCCGCCCTATTGGTGTTGTTTATTCCTGTGAAACAGTCTCTTGTTTTTTATAAGGAGAACACCAGTGAAATAGAGGCTTATCTCCCATTGGAGAATCAGGAAACTTTTCAAATCATCTTCACCCACTCCATCCACTTGACCGATGTGGTGGAAAAATACGTCGTTTTGGAAAATCAGCATATAAAACAGTATGAAATGATTTATGAAGAGTTTGGGATCGGCATGCCGGCCAATGCTCAAGGGGAAGAAGAATTTCATTCTGAAGACGGTAAATATCATATTACGAACATGAACAATGTCTTCCCGGAAATCAAATTGAGGAACGGTAAGGCCGTCTCTGAGCACAGGCTTGTCTGGGGACCGGATCATGAGCATATTACAGAGTTCAATAACTACTTCGAACCCGGAGCATGGTTCACTATACAAATAGATAATTTATCATTATGGCAAATGATACAAGGGGTGAGAATCCATGAGTGATTCAAAGAAACAGCAGGAAGAACAGAAAAACCTGGAACGGGAAAATGAGAGAATAGAAGAAAAAATGGCCGGGGGAGAAGAACTTTCCCAGGAAGAACAGGCTAAACTGATGGAAAAATATGATGCGGAATCCAACACGAGGAATCTCACCGGTATCATTGGAAAAATTGTCTTTATCATACTTATCGCATTTTCAGTATTCCAGATCTATACGGGAATGTTCGGACAATATACAGCTTATGTACAGCGTACAGTCCACCTGGGCTTCGCCCTTGTCCTGATATTCATGCTGTTCCCGGCAAGAAGGGGCGGCCCTAAGGGGAAGGTTGCCTGGTACGATTACATCCTTGTAATATTATCGATAATAGTTTGTGGATACTGGCCGGTATATTACGATACCATCGTGCAGCAGCTTGGAGGCGCGACCGAAGCCCAACTCGTCATCGGAAGCATAGCCATCCTGCTTGTACTGGAAGGTTCGAGAAGGGCTGTCGGCCTGCCTATCGTCATCGTGGCAGCCGCGTTCCTCATTTATGCATATTTCGGACCGTATATGCCGGGGGCTCTAGCCCACAGAGGGCTCAGCCTGAACCAGCTGGTCACGTCGATGTTCTTCACCACAGAAGGTATCCTCGGTACGCCGCTTGCGGTATCTTCAACTTATATTTTCCTGTTCCTTCTGTTTGGTGCCTTCCTCGTCCAGACGGGGGTCGGGTCATATTTCAACGATCTTGCTCTGGCCATTGCCGGAAAAAGGACCGGCGGGCCGGCAAAAGTGGCGATTTTCTCCAGTGCCCTGAATGGTACGATTTCAGGAAGCTCTGTTGCCAACACGGTGACCACAGGCTCTTACACGATTCCAATGATGAAGAGGCTAGGCTACCATAAAAACTTTGCCGGGGCCGTAGAGGCAGCTTCCTCCACCGGGGGCCAGCTTATGCCGCCGATCATGGGAGCAGCAGCGTTCCTGATGATCGAGTTTGCCGGTGAGAGCTACTGGGACATCGCGAAAGCTGCAACCATCCCTGCCCTTCTATACTTCACCGGTATATGGATAGTGACCCATTTCGAAGCCAAACGGATCGGCCTCCTCGGCCTGCCGGAGGATCAGCTTCCGCCTAAAAAGGAAGTATTGAAGAAGATACATCTGCTTCTGCCGATTGTAGCCATCGTCTGGCTGCTCTTCCAGGGGTTCAGTATTGAAAGGACGGCACTCTACGGTATCGCGATCACGATACTCGTCAGTCTCTTCCGTAAAGATACAAGAATCACTCCCGGCAGATTCATCATCGCCCTTACATCAGGTGCGCGTACAGCACTAGGAGTGGCCGCAGCCACTGCCTGTGCAGGCATCATCGTCGGTGTTGTGACGAGGACCGGACTCGGATTGAAATTCGGGAATATGCTGGTCGATATCGCGGGTACACTTGCGTTCAATGTTGAGATGCAATTGATCTTGACACTTGTGTTCACGATGATCGCATCCATCATCCTTGGTATGGGATCACCGACGACGGCCAACTACATCATCACTTCGACGATTGCACTGCCTGCGATTCTGGCACTGAATGACCAGTTGGATGTCGCAGTGCCGGTGCTTGCAGCGCATATGTTCGTATTCTACTTCGGTATCGTTGCAGACATCACCCCGCCGGTGGCCCTTGCCGCTTTCGCCGCAACGGGTATTTCCGGAGGGGAACCGATGCGGACTGGAGGGAATGCGGTCAAGCTTGCAATAGCCGCATTCATCATACCTTACATGTTCGTACTCCAGCCGCAGATATTAATGATTGATACCACCTTTGGCGAAGTGGCTTTCATTACCCTTACGGCATTGATGGGGATGAATGCAATAGGTGCCAGTATGGTCGGCTACTGGTACAGGAAGATTCCTTGGTATGTCAGGATCATCGCTTTCCTGACGGGAATTTTCCTTATGTATCCGGGACTGCCTTCCGATGTCATCGGCATTCCTATATTCGTCCTGTTGATCGTTCTGCAGTTCGTCATCAAAGGCGGGCCGACGTTCGGTAAAAATAAAAAAGAACAGGCTGCCAGCCAGTCATGACAAGAAACTTTTAAAATCTCCCATGTTCAAGCGGGTCCATGCTTGAGCATGGGATTTTTAATGGAGAAATTGATAAGAGAAAACCCATATGATACACTTATCCATAAGGTGTAATATTTCATAATCAAGGGAAGGATTTTGATGAATAAGAATATGAAAGGAGCCGTGTATGATGGAAAAGTCATTGTATGAACGTTTAGGCGGCATTTACAACATTGCAGCAGTGGTGGAACATTTTGCGGAGGGACTGGCGAAAGACCCCGTTGCGGGGGAACAGTCCGATAACCCTTTCCTCAAAGACTGGTACAGTAACAGAAGGTGGCGTGAGCCCGGCTTTAAAGTGCTGACGACCTTGTGGGTCTGTGAAAAAGCGGGCGGCCCGTATCATTACGTGAGCACAGAACCGAACGATGATTCCCTTGATCTGGAACCGACACACTATGATATGAAACTGACTGAAGAAGAATTTGACGCAGCAGGCAAAGTCCTCGCCGATACGCTCGATCACTTCAATGTGCCTGAAACAGAAAAAAATGAAGTGCTGGAGGCTTTTGCGGCACATAAAGAAGAAGTCATCAGCGGTACGATCAAATGATGCAAAACATAAAGGAACACTTCCCCTGTCGGTCTGAATCCGGGAAGTGTTTCTTTTATGATAGCCCAGTAAATTTTTGGTGATTTTCACCCATTATTCATGAAAATTTAATCATGGCGAAGTATAATGCAGTGATACATAAATTATGACAGCAGGTGAAGAAATGGCTGAAATTACACTCAATAAAAATAAATTGATGATAGATGAACTGATAGATATTAAGGTAATGACTTCGGAACCGGGGCAGCAGGTCAAAATAAGCATGGAACTTGCAGATGAGGAAGGTAAAATGTTCCGTTCCTGTGCCGAATTCATATCTGATCAGAGCGGCAGAATAGATCTGGACACCGCTAAACCGCTCAACGGCACATATGAGCATGCAGACGGCACCGGACTGTTCTGGTCGATGGTCAGAAAAGACACAAAGCAGGATGACTACTTTATTAAAAAAACGGATGAAGATATGGAAGCGACGATTTATGTCACCGGCGATGAGGAAATACTGGCTGCAGAAAAAGTGATGCTGCAGTTTAAAGGTGAAAGGGTTGTAGCACTCGAGATAGAACACCCTGAACTGAAGGGTAATCTGTATGCTCCGGCGGAGGAAGGCACTTATCCGTCCGTCATGATACTCGGCGGATCGGATGGCGGCAACACTGCCCATGCCGCAGCTTATCTCGCAGGTAAAGGCTATCTGGTCCTCTCCCTGTCCTACTTCAATGATGAAGGGTTAAATGAACATTTGGAAAACGTCGATCTAAATTACTTTAAGCAAGCTTCCGGGTATCTATCAAATCATGAAAAAAGCGATGGCAAAGTAAATCTGATCGGCTACTCCAAAGGTGCAGAGCTTGCGTTGCTGCTTGGAGAGACATTCAATTCATATCAGACCATCATTGCAGGAGCAGGTTCGAACTATGTCACTTCAGGTATGAAAGGCGGTATTTTCGCCCCGGTAACCGGCTGGACGCATGACGGTGAAGCACTGCCCTATTTGAAAATGAAATTCCCGGTCAGTTTCATGTTCTCCACCATCAAAAACTATATTAAGAAGCGTCCGTTCTATTTCCTGGATGTATGGAAGAAATCCCTGAAGCGGAAAAAAGCAGCTGATCATAAAATCGATGTAACGGGAATCGATGCACCGCTGCTCATTATTTCAGGCGGCGAGGATAAGCTGTGGCCTTCAACATCTTTCAGCGGTGAAATAAAAAAGGAAAGGAACAATAAGGCCGATCGATACCTGGATTATCCCGGTGCAGGCCACTTCATCTCTTTTCCATACAGCTTTAACCAGATGCCTGCCAATGTCCTGATGAATGTGGATGGGATGATTATAGATTTCGGGGGCACCAAGCGGGAGAATGCATATGCAGCGGAAGAATCCCTGGAAGAGATTCTGGAGTTCCTGAATCGGAATAATTAAAAGTAACAGTGATTTCATTTGATATTGAAATCACTGTTTTTTAAACTTTTGTCCGGACTCGGCATAGGAAGGATATTTCCCGGGTAATTATCATTAGGTACATATTGTCAGTATTATTGATCGAAAAGAGGAGGGATACCATGACATCACTTCCCCGTATAGGTAAGCCGGCAGCGAATGCATTAAAGAATATCGGTGTCACAAATCTGGAGCAGCTCACCCGTGTGGATAAGGAAAGTTTATCCCGCATCCATGGCATCGGCCCGAAAGCCATCAGTACATTGGAGAACGAATTGGAAAGAGAAGACCTTGCGTTCAGAAAGCATGAACCACTCCCCTTCACTCCAGGTTTCATCGTCTTCGGCAGTCTGGACTGCAACAACGCACCGAAGAGGGAAATCATCAGGGACTTTGCGATTTCTTATGTGGAAGGAAATAAATATGGTTTTGTGATGACCTGTGATGAAGACATGAGTCTTAACATACTCCCTGATAAGGAATTACAGGGGATGGAAGAAATTCATCAGCACCTCCTAAAGAAGAGGCACGATATAAGAATGATGGATTTGAAATCAATCATCATCCATGGTAAAGAAGGCGCTGCCTACGGTTCAGCTGTAACAATAAAAGGTGAAAGCATTGAATTGGCATGGTTCCTCGAGTTCAACAGCCATAAGAAAAATGCCTTGATTCAAAAGGTCACCTTCTTTGAAGTCAGACAACAGCTTAATCAATCTCTTCATAACTGATTTTATATGCGTTATTTCAGTGTTATAGAAAATCTTTGAAGCCCGTCATTATGCGTTTTCAGAGGTAATGCATAGCGTTACAGGAAAGGGCGCATGGGATTAGGATGACACTTCAGAAAAAGGGGTAACGTATCAATAAAAGAAAATATATTAAGGAGCTGGTTTTAGTGTTTGATTTGACGGACAATATTGCAATGGTTACAGGCGGTGCGAACGGAATCGGTAAAGGAATCGCGGAAACTCTGACTAAAGCCGGAGCAAAAGTGATGATTTGTGATATTGATGAGGAAGCAGGTGAGAAAACGGCAGAAGTAATCGATGGTGAATTTTTCAGGCTGGATGTAACAGACCCAGGTAACGCAGAACGAGTTGTCGAAGAAATACTAGAAAAATACGACAAGATCGATATACTCGCTGCCAACACTGGCATTTATCCTGAAGTCATGATTGAAGACATGACGGAAGAGGACTGGGATAAAATACAGAACATCAACTTGAAGGGGCTCTTTTTCACGGCAAAACCTGTATTGAAAGCGATGAAGGAACAAAATTATGGAAGGTTAATTCTAACCTCATCCATTACAGGAGATATCACAGGCTACCCCGGAGGCTCGATTTATGGTGCAACAAAAGCCGGGATATTAGGATATATGAGAAATGCAGCGATGGAGTATGCTAAATATGGCGTGACGGTCAATGCAGTACAACCGGGTATGGTTGGTACAGAAACATTGAAGAAGGAACTGGGTGTTTTATATGACAAAGGGGCGGAATCGGTGCCTCTGAAGAGGCTTGGCAAACCGGAAGATATCGGTGCAGCCGTTGCTTTCTTCGCTTCGAAGGAAGCTGGATATATCACAGCCCAGTCGCTGGTGGTGGATGGTGGCCAGATTGTACCTGAGACACCTGATGTCCTGGATTAAAATATGAAGCACACTCCACAAGTAGATGGCTGAGAAAACATATATAATCAGCACTAATATTGGTGTGCCGCAAGGTATTTTCTCTAAGGTCCTCTGCCAATTCGATGAGATGCTTTCACTAAATCTATGTATTTTACGTTTATATCAATTCAGGGAGGGAACAAGTGGACTAGTACAAATTTATTAAGGAGGAACATCATGAAAGCATTAGACATGATTGCTTTGGCGCTTGTCATCATCGGTGGTTTGAACTGGCTGCTTGTCGGCTTGTTTGAATTTGATCTTGTTGCTTCGTTATTTGGAGGACAGGATGCCATTCTCTCCAAGATCGTTTACATCTTAGTAGGTCTTGCAGCGTTGTATTCACTTAAGTTCTTCAAGCATATTAATGATCAGTATGAGGAACCACGTGCAGCGACTGCAACTGCCGGTACAGATTCATCAGCCCGCACTGACGGACGCGACGCTGAAGGCAGAGTTAAAGATCCGAATGTAAATGATTCAGTGAGCGGTACAGACAGAGCTGGAGACCCGAACAATCCGGACGATCCAAACAATCCAAGAAACCGTTCAGAAAGATAACAGCAATTTAAACGAAGTGATTTTAAAACACATAAAAAAAGGATTAAGCTTTGGTTTCCCATCGCTTAATCCTTTTTTATTTACATATATATCTCTAAGTGAATCTCCACTTATGATGTCGCTGGTGCATCCTGCCGCTTCCATTTCATATAGTTCAGCAGGAGTACAACGATTATGACCGCTATACCTGCAGCATCGGTGATCGGTTCCGGCACGACTGAAAGGAGCGCCGCAGCAATCAGGATGGCTCTGGATATCACATCGAGATGGGTCTTGAAGAAACCTTCGAGCCCTGCCGACAGTGCGGTCAATCCTATGAGTGTCGTCAGGACGACCAGGGCGATATCAAAGAAGCCTGCGAGCGGGTATTCCCTCGCATTTGTGGCGAGCCCCTCCACATCGACCATGAGCAGTGCCGGTTCATAAATGAACAGGAACGGTATGAGGAAACCTGCTATGGACAGTTTCAGTGCCTGGAATCCGGTCTGCATCGGATCACCGCCCGAGACGCCCGCTCCGGCGAAGGCTGCGAGTGCCACTGGAGGTGTAACGTTTGCGAATATGCCGAAGTAGAATACAAACATATGTGCAAGCAGTATAGGTATGCCGAATTCAGCGAGGGCAGGTGCTGCCATCGTTGCTGTGATGATATAGGCTGGAATCGACGGGAGCCCCATACCGAGCACCATTGATGCAATCATCGTGAAGAACAGTGTCAGGAAGAGTGAACCTGCACCGATATTTGCGATTGCAGATGTCATCACTGCACCGAAGCCGGTCAATGAAACGACCCCGATGATGATGCCGACCACAGCACAGGCGATCATGACGTTCAGCGCCTGCTGGGCACCGCTTGCCATCGCATCGAATATCTCCCGGACCGACATGCGTGTCGTCTTCCGGAGCGTAGCTACAATGATCGTGAGGAAAATCGTGTAGATCGCTGCTCTTGGGATTGGCATGTTCATGAAGAGCATGATGATCAGCCCTATAATCGGGATGAGCAGATGTCCCCTGTCTTTAAGGACTTCTTTGATCCTCGGCAGATCTGCCCGCGGGATGCCCTTCAGATCGCGTTTGCCCGCCCGGTAATGCACCTGCATGATCACTGCGAAGTAATACAGGATCGCAGGCAGGACGGCCGCAAGTGCGATCACACCGTAGTTGATCCCTGTCGTCTCTGCCATGATGAAAGCGCTGGCCCCCATGATTGGCGGCAGTATCTGCCCGCCGACGGAGGCACTCGCTTCCACCGCTCCGGCAAAGTTCCGGTGGTATCCCACCTTTTTCATAAGGGGGATCGTAAATGCGCCGGTGCTGACCACGTTTGCGACGGCTGCACCGTTGATGCTCCCCATGAATCCGCTGGATACGACGGCCACTTTTGCAGGTCCGCCTTTATTCGCCCCGGCAAGGGCCATGGCAAGATCATTGAAGAACTGCCCCATACCCGACTTCTGGAGAAAAGCTCCAAATAGTATGAACAGGAAAATGAAGTTGACCGAGGCCGCGATTGCGGTGGAATATAAGCCCTCCGTACTCAAGTACAGCTGACCGAATATATCCCCGACGCTGTAAGGTCTGGTGAGCATCATATTTGGCAGGAAATCCATATGGCTGAAGAATGGATACGCCAAAAATATGAGGGCGAGTATGGGAAGAATCAACCCGGTCACCCTTCTTGCCGCTTCAAGTATCAGTACAACTGCCAATATCGCCACCGCAATATCCATATTGTTCGGTATACCGCCCCGTTCAGTGACGATGGCCTGGTATTCCGCCAGTATGTAGCCTGCAGTGAACAAACTCAATCCCGCGAGAATCCAGTCGAACAAAGGCAGTTTTGTACGGTCCTGGCTTTTGAACATCGGATAGAGCATATAAATCAATGCGAGACCGACGGCAACGTGAATGGAACGCTGCTGCAGTGCCGGCATCGGATTGAATACCATATAAAGATGGAATACTGAATATAATACTGCAATGATGGTGACGATCCAAAAAATGGTTTTACTGTTGAATTGTCTTGTGGTGGCATCTCTATCATATTTCTCCAGAACTTCCTGGGTATCAGGCGCCACCTGTGGCTCCTTTGTCATATTAACCCCCCCTGTGAATTGCAAAATACTGATTTGTTGCCGATGCTGATATTTACCGAAGTGTTTGGTTCATACATTTCGTAAAGTAAATGCTCATGATTGCTCTGGACGATCCTGGTCTTAACATTTTCGGAAACATTCACATTCAATTCAGGATAAGTGATGTTCACCGTAAATTCGACGAAGCCATCGTCTGTAATCTCAGGCGGCACTTCTGAATCCGTCGGCACACCGGCCCCGAATGTTTTGAAGTAGGTCCTGGTGAGAAGAAGATCCTCACCTTCCACCTCATATACTTCATACCATTCTTCATGTTCGATGGAATGGATCCAGTGCAGTTCGAATGTTTCCGGCTTCAGACACACCGGAGTGTAACCTTCCGCCTCGATGATCAGTGCAGATCTCGGCCAAAGGAAAAATAAGAGGAGCACTGTAATAATGCTCCCCGAGGCCACCCATAATTTCTTATTGCTCATCGTAGAAGCGCTGTGCTCCCGGATGAACGTCTATGACCATATTATCCATTGAGTTTTCAATACTGATATCTGCTGCTGCCTGGTGTGAGTTTTCAAGAGACTCCAGGTTTTCAAACATATATCTCGTGAGATTGTAGACATCATCCTCGCTGAGGTCGGATCTTACGACCAATGCATTCATGATGGCAACAGTCGGCACCGCTTCTTCGTTACCGTAAGTATCTTCAGGGATTTCGAGCGATGTGAAGTAATCCTCTTCCATGCCTTCCACCACTTCAGGTTCGATTGGTACAATCTTCAAGTCGACGGAGTTTTCAAGCTCCATCACAGAAGCGTTCGGCAGACCGCTTGTCAGGAACGCCGCATCGAGCTGGCCGCCCCTCATGGCTTCTGCAGCTTCTGCGTAACCCAGGTAATCCACGCTGATATCGTCATATGACATGTCGTGTGCATCCAGCACAGAACGTGTGGCGATTTCAACACCTGAGTTCTGGTCGCCGACTGCCACGCGTTTGCCTGCAAGGTCTTCGACACTTTCGATGCCTGCACCTTCAGTCGTGATGAGCTGTACGAAGTTAGGGTACAAAGCTGCGACCTGCTGTACATTCTCGATCGGCTCGGTGAATGTTTCTTCACCGTTCACTGCCTGTACGAGTGCATCACTCATGACGAATGCCATTTCCACGCTTTCCTGAGCCATGAGGTTCAGGTTTTCTGCAGAAGCACCCGTCGTCTCGGTTCTGGAGTTCACTCCGAATTCACTGCTGTATCCGTCAGCCAGCGTCGTTGCAATGATGTTGTAAGGTCCTGATGATCCGCCGGTCGCAATGGTCACGATATTCGTTTCAAGCTCTGCAGAGCCGCCGTCACCTTCTTCTGAAGACTCTTCTCCTTCTTCAGCCGGCTCCTCTGCGGTTTCACCGCCCCCGTCGTCTCCACATGCAGCCAGGAACAGCGTTGCGCCAAGAATTAAAGCCAGATATTTTTTGAAAATCATGAGTTTCAGCTCCCTTTTAGTTTGTAAGTCAAATTATAGCAGAGGTTCTACTAAATGAAAACGCTAACTTTTTAAATTATCTTTTTATTTCAAATAATGGATTATGGAAATAAAATAAAAACCACGCCCGGTGATGACCGGAGCGTGGCCCGCTGAATGGAGCGTTCTCATTCTTCTATGATGGCGACCGGATTGCATATGCTGGCATCCCGTCCGACGATCCTGAGCGGCGTGCAGTAGATTTGTCTGATGGTCTGTCCGACGATCGGTGCGAGATTGACGTCCTCATAGATCAGTATGGTGCCGTTGGGCTTTTCAGGATCGAGAAATGCTTTGTGGGTCCTGAAGTTGTTGGTCTTGCCGATGGGGATGTTTTCAATGCTTAAAGTATCTATGGCCACTGCTTTGATGTTCGGGAGCTTCTCCCGGATATATTCCGCCGCTTCCGGGCTGACCGTGCTGAAGCCGTCGGCATAAGCTTCAAAGTCGGCGTCACGCTTCTTGTATGCGTGGGTGTTGAATATGAGGATATCCGCTTCGTGCAGCGCATCGCCGTATGCTTCAAGCTGTTCGATGGTGATCATGTCATTCTTCTTTTGTGCAGGCACATCAAGCATCAGCGGTTTGTCATAGACGAAATTTTCCGCAGGTATGCTGTCGATGCCGAGGCCCTCCCCGCTGAAATGGTGGAAGGGTGCATCGACATGGGTGCCCGCATGCAGGTAGGTGGTGAGCACACTGCCGTTCCAGTGGTCCCCCGCTTCCAGATTTTCCTTCAGTTCGACTTTCACTTCCGGCAGTCCCGGAAAGACGGGCATCCCTTCATAAATGGGGTAGCCCAAATCAACATATTTTACTGACATCATCCATTCCCCTTTTTTCTGAATTTAACCTGATTATACCTTTCATCATACTTTTTGTTAAACGGATTGGAACCTCATTGAAGTATGATGTTAAAATGAAGTGGAAGCAGGCTATGTAAGGTATGATTCAGATGACGGGGAAATATGCTCTGTAAAGGAAGTTATATAAATGACCAACAGGTATAAGGAAGCGCAGCGGGCAACAATAATAGGGATCATAGTAAACCTCATCCTGGCGGTAGTGAAGGGGATCGGCGGGATCATGGGCAACAGCCGTGCACTCGTCGCGGATGCCGCCCATTCCGCATCGGATGTGGTGAGCTCGATCGCCGTCTACATCGGTGTCAGGGCCGCGCAGAAGCCGCCTGACCGGGAGCACCCGTACGGGCACGGAAAATCTGAAAATGTCGCAACATTGATCGTTGCGATACTGCTTGTCGTCGTCGGCTTTGAGATCATGTACAACTCCATCTCATCGATATGGTCGGATACGACGAATGAGGTCACGTCGATGATCGTGCTTTATATCATCATTTTTTCACTGATTGTCAAAGAAATACTCTTCCAGTATAAATACCGGCTGGGGACCAGAATCAACAGCCCCGCCCTCATTGCGGATGCCTGGCACCACCGCACGGATGCGATTTCATCTGCCGTCGCGCTCGTCGGCGTCGGCCTCACGCTCATCGGGGCCCGTTATGATATACCGTACCTCGAATTTTTCGATCCGATCGCAGGTGCAGTGATCGCGGTCATCATCATGTACATGGGTTTCCAGCTCGCCAAGGAAGCGGTGAGCATGACTTTGGAAGTGGTCCTGAATGAGCGGGAGGCCGCGGGTCTGATGGATACGGCGATGTCAGTCGATAAAGTGGTGCAGGTCGATGCACTGAGTGCACGTTCCCATGGATCTTATGTCATCGTCGATATTAAAATATCGGTGGATGCCTCCATCACCGTGGAGGACGGCCACAGGATCGGCAGGAACGTGAAACAGCAGCTGATCAGGAAACACGATATCGTGAGGGACGTCAATGTCCACGTAAACCCCTATGACTTTGATGAGACGGAAGATTAGAAGGACGGGAGAAAATGAAAAAACACTTCCACAATATCATGTGGAAGTGTTTTTCATTATATTTCCTGATCTTTATTTTCCATGATTTCATTGTAGGATTCCAGGTAGACCTTTTCCGGATCGGACGCCCTTTCCATTGAATTCATGGCCCTGTGCCAAAATGGGTATATGGCGTCGGGAGCAGTCAGGTCATTGATCTGAGTGACTTCCTCATCGTTGAGCTCCAGGTTGTAGGACGCAACATTTTCGCGCCACTGTTCCATATTGCGTGCACCGATGATGACGGAGTCGACATTCGGCCTCTCCCGCATCCATGCGAGCACGACCTGTGGCACAGTGGCATTGTGGCGTGCTGCAATATCCTTGAGCAGATCGACGAGGTCGAATAACAGTGCCTTATCTTTGATGTAGGGCTCTGCCCATCCTTCCCCCTGGCGCGTGCCCGGCGGTGCTTTCTCATCCCTCGAAATTTTGCCTGTCAGCAAACCTTCGCCGAGCGGCGACCAGATCGTATTGCCTATCCCGAGCTCACGGCCGGCAGGCAGCAGCTCATATTCCGCTTCACGTGCTTCCGGCGTATAGTAGAGCTGATGGGCCGCCGGAGGTATCAGGCCGTTTTCTGCGGCGTACGTATGGGTTTTGCCCAGCTGCCAGCCGCTGTAGTTTGACACGCCCCAGTGGCGGACCTTCCCTTTTCTGATCAGGTCGTTCATCGCCTGCACCGTTTCAGCGACGGGCACCTGGCCGTCCCATGTATGGATATAATACAGATCGAGATAATCCGTGTTCAGCCTTTGAAGTGTCCTGTCGATCGATGCTTCGATGTTGATGCGTGTTGCTCCGACGTCGTTCGGGTTGTCGGAGAGCCGGAATCCCGTCTTGCTCGCGATCGTCATCTCCCGGCGTTTATCCCGGATCGCCCTGCCGAGCACTTTTTCCGCATCTCCCATGGCATACAGGTTTGCCGTGTCGAAATGGTTGATGCCCTGGTCGAGGGCGTAATCCACCATCTCATCCGCCGTCTCCTGTGACATGCCGCCCGCAGCTTCGAAGCCATTCGTGCCGCTGAACGGTATGGTGCCGAGGGCATATTTTGAAACATTCAGCCCCGAGTCACCCAGTAATGTATAATCCATCTTTCATCCCTCCATTACATGGGTTTTTCCCGCAGCACCGGAGTTCTAAACCGTAATATGGCCGAGAGCCTGATCAAGGTCCTCTTTTAGATCCTCCACATGTTCAAGGCCGACTGAGAGGCGCAGCAGGTTGTCCGGTGCCTTCGTCAATTCTTTCTCTACCGAGGCCCGGTGCTCGATGTAAGTGTGCGTACCGCCGAGGCTCGTCGCCTGTGTGATGAGGCCGACGGTGTTTGCCACCTTCAAAGCCTCCGCGGCGCCACCCTTCACCTGGAAGGACAACAGTCCGCCGAAGCCGCTCATCTGACGGACGGCGATTTCATGGCCCGGATGGCTTTTAAGCCCCGGATAATAAACCGCTTCAACCTTCTCGTGGGCATCGAGGAAATCCACGATTGCTGCGGCACTCCTGCACTGCATATGAAGTCTTGCAGACAGTGACTGCACACCGCGGAGCGCAAGCCAGCAGTCGAATGAGGACGGGACCGCCCCTTTCGCATGCTGGGCAGTCCGGAGGTTTTCAAGCATCTCACTGTCCTCTTTCGCTATGACCGCACCGAGCAGCAGGTCACTGTGGCCGCCGATGTACTTGGTCACGGAATGGAGCGAGAAGTCCACACCGAGGGAAAGCGGCTGCTGCAGCATCGGTGTCGCGGCGGTATTGTCGATCACCGAATAGGCGCCGGCGGCCTTTGCAATTCCGGCCACGGCTTCTATATCGATGATCTTGATTTGCGGGTTTGACGGGGATTCCATCCAGATGAGGCCCGTCTCTGCGCTTTCAACCGCCTTCTTCACTTCATCAAGATTTGTCATGTCGACCGTGACGATATCATATCTTCTGCCGATATCCGTCTCCATCAGCAATGTGCGGACGCCGAAATACATATCGTCCGCCATGACGATCCGTTTCGGCTGATTTTCGGGCAGTGCCTCGATCACCGATGTTATGGCCGCCATGCCCGAAGCATAAGTTACACAGTCATGCCCATTTTCAAGTGCAGTCAGACATTCTTCCAGTGAACGGCGGTTCGGGTTGTCCCCTCTCGAGTACATGAATCCATCGGTATATGAACCGTCTTCCGACCGCTCGTATGTCGTCGAGAGGTGGATTGGTGTGGTCACAGCCCCCGTGACCGGATCAATTCCGCGTCCGGCGTGGACGGCTTTCGTTTCAAAACGCATAAATATCCCTCATTTTTCATAATATAAAATCATTATATATTTTATTGGCGGAGTAATCATTAAATTCAATAAAAAGAGCCTTGAAAAGGCCCTTTTGCATTCCCTAAAAATCATCAGCCGGTCAAATATTAAAGACCATCCCGGCCTCCGCGAGCCTGATATCCTTGCCCCCCTGCTGGACGGCGCTGTCGAGCAGGGCTTCCAGTGCCCCCCGGTGCGGCAGGTTCGTCAACACGGTGAGGGCTGCGTCGGATTTCTCCGCAAGCCGGCCCGCCTCCGCTGCGTTCATATGCCCGTCGCTCCGTGCATCAAATCCTTCATAGTAGCTGCAGTCGGTGAAGAGCAGGTCGGCACCGAATGCAAAACGTACAAGACCCGCGTTATAGCTCGAGTCTGAAGTGTAGACGAAGACCGCCCCTGTATCATCCGTCACTTTGACGGCATAAGTTTCCACAGGATGTGCATTGCGGTGGAACTCGAACTTCAGCGGTCCGATCTGAAATTTGCTGTCAGGTTTGATCGGATGGAACTTACTGTGTCTTGCACGCCTCATCAGCCTGACCGGATCCCCGGTCCCCGGCCCGTACAGGTTGAGGTGCCTCTTGCGGTGCTTGAAGCGCCTTGCCAGCCGCCGCGCCTGCATGAACGCTTCCAGGTCCCCTGCGTGATCATGGTGGTAATGCGTCAGGATGAGATGGTGAAGGTCATGAATACTGATATAGTCCTGGACATGGGCCGCAACACCGCTGCCGGCATCAATCAGCACGGTGGCCTCATCTTTTTGAACCAGATAGCCTGAAGATGGCTCATTATTTTTAGGGAAGCTGCTCCACATGCCTACAATAGTGACTTTCATGATTTCACCCCCGGAGCCATTTCTTATCTATACCCCCATGAATGTTTAAACAAGCGGATGAATGCATAATTATATATGAGCATTTAAAAAAATCCCCCTGCAGATGATGTGCAGGGGGTCATGATTCAGTTTTAAGATTTTTATTTATCCGACCGGTCGTTCTTTATCTTATCGATCAGTTTCTGCATTTCCTCGATATAATCTTCGCGGGACGGTTCCTCATCATATTCCCTGATTTCAGGCGCGTCCTCATCCGGCTCTTTATAGTCGTACTCATCTGCCGGATTTTCCTGCTGTTCTTCTTTGCGCTTATTCTCATCGATTTCCTTCTGGGTGATGACCTGCCCGTCCGGCGTCACATACTTTTTATGCATGTTCCGGGTTTCCTTGTCGATGTAGCTGTAGAAGACCGGGATGACGAAGAGTGTGAAGATCGTGCTGCTCACAAGGCCGCCGATCACGACCGTACCCATCGGTGCGATCATGTCCCCGCCTTCCCCGAGGCCGAGTGCAAGCGGGAGCATGCCGAGTGCCGTGGTGAGTGCGGTGATGACGATCGGCCTGAAGCGGTGCTGCACACTCAGTTCAAGTGCTTCGAGCGTCCCCATGCCTTTTTCCTTCTGCTGGTTGGTGTAATCCACAAGCAGTATGGAGTTGTTGACCACGATGCCGAGCAGCAGGATGATACCGACGAAAGCGACCACACTCAAAGGACTGTTCGTGATGAACAGTGCAACCATCACACCGATGATGCTGAGCGGCATGGCGATGATGACGATGAACGGGTGCCTGAATGATTCAAACTGCGCGACCATCACAAGATATATGAATATGATCCCGAGAATCAGAGCGAGAAGCATCTGGGGCATGGCATCCATGAGCATTTCCAGATCCCCGCCGATCGAGTAGGAGGTTTCATCGCTGAAGTCCGCATCGGCGATGATGTCCTCCACATGGCTGCCGGCCTGGTCGAGTGACATGGATGAAGAATAACTCACCAGCAGTTCACTTGTCTGCTCGCCTTCATTACGGTTGATGACCGGAAGGATTTCAGCTTCTTCAAAATCTGCCACTTCGCTGATCGCGATATACTCGCCTTCACCGTTCGGTATTTCAATGTCCTCGAAATTTTCAAGGCTTTCATGGAATTCCGCAGGATACCTCACATTGATGGACAGGTAATCCCCGCCCGTCTCGACGGTGGAAGCAAAGACGCCGTTTGAGGCATCGTAAAGGGCAGAGCCGATTTCAGAGGGCTGAAGGCCGTTCTCCCTTGCCGCCTGCCTGTCGACTGCGACCTGCATCTCTTCGACCATATCTTCACGGCTGGACGACACACTGTCTATATCTGCATCGTCCTCCAGTTCAGCGATGATGGTCTCTTCCGATTCAACGAGGCGGTCCGGATTGTCGTCCGAAATATTGAGTGTCAGTGTATTCGGTTCGGAGCCCATCCCCGTCTGGGACATCGGGCTTACATTGATTTCAGCCGACTCATCCAGAGCCTCGATGTCGTCCTCGATGCTGTCGACGAATTCATTTGTCGTGATGCTGCGGTCACCTGCACTGACGAGCGTTGCAGTGATCATGGCTCTGTGCGGTTCCTCAGTCATGGACATCATCTGCTGGGAGCCGACATTGCTCAGGTAAATATCCACCTCATCGTGGCCGGCGAGTTCCTCCTCGATATCCTCAACGAGTTCGAGGGTTTCGGAGTAGATGGTGCCCTGCTCTTTTTCAACTTCGATGGTGAGTGCACCTTCATCACTTTCGGGCATCAATGTGAGCCCTTTGACATATATGCCGACGATGCCGATGACGAGCAACAGTGCGGTGACGATTAAAACAATCAGGCGGTGCCTGAGCGTCCAGCGTGAAAGTCTGCCCAGTAATTTCATATAAGGTCTTTCGCTTCTTGCTTTTTCCAGATTTTCCTTCGGCGCAGTCAGCACGCGGCTTGCAATCATCGGCACGACAGTCAGTGCGACGAAGAGCGATGCGAATAAACTGAACACCACCGTGATGGCGAGCGGGGTGAACAGCTGCCCGACCAGGCCGGTGACGAACACGACAGGGACGAATACGGCGCCTGTGGTGATGGTCGCTGCAGTGATTGCGGTGGCGACCTCTTTCGTTCCGTCACTCGCCGCCTTCCTTGGTGACTTGCCCATCGACAGGTGGCGGTATATGTTCTCAATGACGACGACCGAGTTGTCGATGAGCAGGCCGATGCCGAGGGCGAGGCCTCCGAGCGTCATGAGGTTGATGCTGATATCGGTGAAGAACAACAGTGCGAATGTCGTGATCACCGAAAACGGGATGGCCAGACCGATGATCAGTGGCGCCTTCAGGTTCCTCAGGAAAGCGAACAGGACGGCCATCGCGAGCACCGCCCCGAGGATCAGGGAGGTGAAGACGCTGTTGATCGCGATGTCTATGAATTCACCTTCATCATATAAGGTCTCCACTCTCAGATTGCTGAATTCATCTTCGGCGAGCTTTTCATCCAGAATATCATTGAATTCATTATTCACGCTCGATGCGTTCGCATCGGAGGAAAGCATCACATCGACGGATAAGGCATCTTCCTGGTTCAGCCTTGTGATGATGTTGTTGTCCTTCTCGCCGATGGAAACATCAGCGACATCGGAAACAGCAAGTGACTCCCCGTCCGGCAGATTGGTGATGACGAGCGCCTCGAGTTCTTCGACCCCGTCGATATTGCTGACTGTCCGGGTGGAGATCGCCTGCCCCTCTTCCTCATCTATGATTGTGGTGTTGGGTATCGTGACATTATTGGCTTCGATGATCCCGGCGATATCGTTTTGCGAAAGGCCGAATTCAGAAAGTGCGTCAATGTCGAGGTTCACCTGGACTTCTTCGGTGATTGAGCCGTTCTCTGTGATGGAGGCGACCCCTTCAATATTTTCCAGTTCAGAGATGAGGTCTTCGACCTGGTCCTGGTAGTCGACGACGTCTTCACCGGCCGAGGTCACTGCCATCTGGATGCTCGGCAGCATGGAGATGTCGAATTCCAGGAAAACCGGGTCCCCGGCCTGCTCCGGAAGATCGACCCCGTCAAGTGCACGGGTGATGTCACTTTCGACTTCATCGATGGTCATGTCGTAACCGAACTCCATGATGATGACTGAAGAGTTTTCCTGCGATTGTGATGATATGTTGGTGAGTCCGCTGAGGGATGAAAGTTCCGATTCGATCGGCACGGTGACATCCTCCATCACCTCTTCAGGCCCTGCGCCCTGGTATGTAGTCGCGACGGCCGCAACGGGCGGGTTGATGTTCGGCATGAGCTGCAGGGGGAGCTGTGTGAATGAGACGGCCCCGATCAGCAGCAGGATGATCATGACGACGATTGTGAATTTGGGACGTTTTATGGAAAAATCCGATAGTTTCAAACTGTTTTCTCTCCTTGAATATATACAGTAGTTTATTTTAAGTGTAACCCGACAACGTGTTGTACAATGTTAAATGATAAATGTATTGATGTAAGCTTTCAATAAACAATATTCGGGATAATGTCGGAAGGAGCAGAGTTATGTCCAAAATGAGTCAGACTGAAGTGACGAGGAGCAACCTGATGGAGGCGTTCTGGGAGCTGTATAAAGAAAAACCGCTCGCCAAAATGACGGTGAGGGAGATCACGGACAGGGCCGGTTACAACCGGGGCACGTTCTATGCCTACTTCGCCGATGTCTACGAAATCCAAAAAGTCTTCAAAAATTCGCTGATCCCTGAAAAGGATATGATCATCGGGCATCTGAGGCACCTTGATAAAGATGATGCAGGGGTGTTTGAATCCTTTGACAAGACCAATGCGTATATAAGGGAGAACTGGGAGAAGATTGCGGTGATGATCGGGCCGGAAGGCGACCCGAGCTTTGTGTACGAGTTCAGGAGTGAAATCAGGAAAATCATCATGGGCTATGTCGAAGAAATCGGCATCAGGGAACCGGAGAAGTTCGAGTATATCATCGAGTATCAGATATCGGCCTATATCAGCGTCTTCCAGCTGTGGATCGAAAGATGCGGCGAGCCGGATGAGAAAACATTGGCCGCAATGATGGAGGAAGTATCGAATACAGGTGCCAAGACGATGATGGCAGCCATGCTGAACGACAGGATGTAAAAAAGCCGCCCGTTATCTGGGACGGCCGGTTCTGTTTACCGCGACTGCTGTCTGCTGCGGACTCTTGGCAGGGGATAGAAGCCGTCATGAAGCTGCTCCCATAGCCTTTCGGGCAGCTCATATTTGTCTTCCCGCTCCGGATCGAACATATTATTGACCGTGCTTTCGCGGCCGGCCTGAATCTTGCCGACGAAGTTATGGTCGAGCAGCAGTGCCCTGCCGAGGCCGATCAGTTCGATATTGCCGCCTTTGATGGCATCAAGCGCCTGATCGGCTGTAAAGACCGAACCGATGCCGATCAGCGGTATACGGCCGCCGATCCATTCATGGAGCAGTGCGATGCGCTCTGTCCCCGCGTATTTTCCTGTGCGTGTTTTCGAGTGCACTTCACCGAGGGATGCATGCAGATAATCCAGCGGTTTCTCAATCAGTTTTTCAATGAGTGTCTCCGTGATTTCCATATCGATGCCCGGCGTCTCGGTTTCTTCGGGTGAAAACCTGTACCCGATGATGAAGTCTTCATCGGCATGCTCCGCTTTTGCCTTCAGCACCTCATCGGTCACCGCCATGGCAAACGAGTAGCGGTCCTCCCCCCACTTGTCCGTGCGCCTGTTGAAATGGGGCGAGACGAACTGATGGATGATATAGCGGTTGGCGCCGTGGATTTCAACACCGTCAAAACCCGCTTCAATCGCCCTCCGCGTGGCCTCGCCGAACGCTTTGACGGTTTCGAGGATTTCCTCCTCCGTCATTTCACGCGATTGATGCGGTTCCGTTTCATCGAAGCTCTGCAGCGTGATGGGGCTCGGCCCGGCGGAATCATAATCCGGCGTCAGCCTCGGCTGGGCCTGCACTCCGCCATGGTGGATCTGCAGGATCGCTTTTGCGCCGTTTTTCTTCATCTCCTCCGCCAGGTGTTTCAAGCCTTCGATGTCCGAATCACGGACGACCGAGGGCTGCCCGGGGAAGGCTTTGCCGAGGTCGGTCACATTGGAAGCGGCTGAGATCGCCATCCCGACATCTTTGGACCGTTTGCCCATATATTCAATCTCCTCGATCGAGGCAGTGCCGTCCTCATTCGAAGAAGTGTGGGTCAGCGGGGCAAGGACGAATCTGTTTTTAAGTTCGGCGCCGTTCGGCAGCCGCAGCGTCTTGAACAGTGGCTTGTATTTCTCGTCCATATATATTCTTCCTCCTCATTGGATTTCATTATATGCATATGGTCATGCTACCAATAAATACCCGAAACCCGGTTAAATATTCAAAAAGCACCCCTTTCCCGGAAAGGGGTGGAGGGGTGCCGGCTGAAATTCATTTTAAGATGCGGGCTCGAGTTCTTCAATGGATTCGATATCCATGTACTCCGGTACGACGATCCCGTTTCTCGTATCGGTCGAGTTGGGTCCGAGGTCTTCAAAATCTCCCTCATGCTCCTCATAGTGATGGCCCTGGGTCACAGGCAGCCATGGTGCGACTGTTGCATCAGCCTCACCGTTTGCGATGGCCTGGAAGACCACTGCCGGGTCCACGTCGGTGACGGTCACATCGTAACCGATTTCCTCAAGCACCGTGCGTACGACCTGCGCGGATGCCACTTCGGATTCCCAGGCCATTGAAACAAGTTCAAACGGCTCGCCGTCGACCGGTTCAATGTCAGCAACCCATTCGTCTACGGCATCCCGGTTGTTATCCACCCAGTTTTCAGCAGCTTCCGGATATGTGCTGTCTTCCCCGTCGTACATGACCTGCTCCACGTCTTCAACTTCCCAGTAGAACCGGTCGAGCATCTGGTATGCTTCTGGTTTATCCTCTTCAAGTCCAAGGCGGACGATCGTATGTACATCTTCCGCATCTCCCATCGCACCTTCAGGATCTTCAAGATATTTCAGATCAAACTCCACGAATTTATAGTGCGGCGACCAGCCGGTGACCAAGATGGGCTCTTCATTGTCGATCGCTTCCCTCAGCACTGTCATCATGCCGCCGGTGGAACTCTCTTCCAACGTCCAGCCGTCGAGATTGTCATAAGTGTCCAAAGTGTTGTGTGCGAGCTCAGTCAGCCCTGCACCCGGTTCGATGCCGTAAATCGTGTAATCCACGGCCTCACTCACGTCCGCAGCTCCGCCTTCAGCGTCACTCTCCGCGTTACCTTCCCCGCCGTTGCCGCAGGCTGCAAGAACCAGCATCAAGGCAAAAGCTGTGAATAAACCGAAAATCCTGAAATTTTTAATGATGAATCCCTCCATTGTTTTTAGAAAATATAAAAATTTTCACATAATTCCAAGCCTATCACACTGGGTATTACTGTCAAGCCCGTGAAATTCATCCGGTCTGCAGGCCGTCGGCAATCAGGGGACTTCATAATTTACATCCAATCTGGAGCTTGATTTCCTTGATGAAGTAAATAAAAACCAGCCGCGGGGTTGGTTTTTATATCGGTCATGTCAGCTGTGACTTGAACATGTTGTCGTAGCGCGCCAGTGTGAACGCGGCATAAAATGATACAAGGGGTTTTTCGACGAGCTGTTCCTTCCAGGCCTTCTCGAATGCATTATCGATGTTATAGTCCAGCACAGTGCCGTAGTATGTGGCATCATAGATTTTGCTCAAAATATGCGGGTTATCATTGATGAGGACCGTCATCACCGTCCGGAAGGTCTCATTGAAATCCCCTGCATTCTTTTCGATCAGCTGGAGGAACGGCTCGATGCTTTTGGTGAATTCGATGATCTTATCCCTGATCTCGATATTGATTTTCTCAAGGTCTTCAGGCAGCTCCAGTTCGTGGAAATCCATGTCGCTCTGATTCAGGGTGAATTTGCCGAGCACTTCATGCTCCATCGGATAGTAGGGTTTATCGCCGTCCGTGAATACACCATGTGTGCTCTGCATCAAAGACAGTTTCAGCAGGTCGACTTTGATGAATGTGCGGCACAGCTCGACTGCGGAAAGGTGGTTGAATCCTTCTTCCTTATAAGTCTCCTGGATTTCTTTGAAGTGTGCTGCTTCCCCGTCCATCATTTCAGGCAGATATCTTGAGCGCACCGTGAAACTTCTATAATCTTCAGCTTTGAGCAGATCCTCTTTCGTTTTCTTATAGCTTTGCATTGAAATACCCATCCTTTTTGTGTCTTTGAAAGTATTTTAACATACCTTACAAGCCTGCATGGCGCTCTGCTGTGCACTCCCGATATAATTGACGCATTATTTTGGAAAGTATCAATATTCCGTTAATCGGGGCGTGCAGGGTTAATTTATTTATCTTAATGCATTTTAAAGAGGGAGTGTATATAATTAATTTTAGGTTAAGATTGTAAAAATTAAATGAAGTCGGTTATAGATAGCAGGAAGCTCAAAGTATCAAAGTGGAGGAATGAAAATGGAACTCAATCCGATGGAAGTACTGTTCATGTTTCTGGGTGGACTTGGTATATTTCTATACGGTATTAAAAGCATGGGCGACGGTCTTCAGGCTGCCGCGGGAGACCGTCTGCGGGAAATACTGAACCGCATGACGACGAACCCTTTTCTTGGAGTATTGGCGGGTATCATCATCACTGCATTGCTTCAAAGCAGTTCCGGAACGACTGCAATAACGATCGGTCTGGTCTCTGCAGGTTTCATGACGCTGAGGCAGGCGATCGGTGTCATCATGGGTGCAAACATCGGCACCACAATCACAGCTTTTGTAATTGGTCTCGACATCGGGGCGTATTCACTGCCTATACTGGCATTCGGTGTCATTTTGCTGTTTTTCTTTAAAGCACCCAAGATTAACAACTATGGACGCATCATCTTCGGATTCGGTGCATTATTCTATGGTCTGGAATTGATGGGCGACGGTGTCAGGCCGCTTGCGGATCTGCAGGGCTTTTCAGACCTCATGCTGATGCTCTCGGATAATCCGATACTCGGTTTTGCGGTGGGCACCGTATTGACGGTCATCGTTCAGAGCTCGAGTGCGACCATCGCGATTTTGCAGAACTTTTATATGAATGATCTCGTTGATCTGACTGCGGCAATGCCGATCCTCCTCGGGGATAACGTCGGAACGACAATCACCGCAGTGCTTGCAGCGCTCGTCGGCACCATCGCAGCAAGGCGTGCAGCCGCGGTCCATGTCGTCTTCAACCTGTTCGGGGCGATCATATTCATGCTCATCCTGCCATTCTTCACCATGTTCGTGGGATATCTGGAGACGGCGCTTGATTTGAACGGACGAATGACCATCGCATTTGCACACGGTTCATACAACCTGGTGAACACTTTGATACATCTGCCGTTGATCGGTTTCCTTGCATGGGTCGTGACGAAGCTTGTACCCGGTAAGGATTATGCAGAAGACTATCAGCCCGTCCATCTGGATAAATCACTGATGAAGCAGTCCCCGTCGATTGCACTGCAGGGCACCCAGAAGGAAATTCAGAATCTCGGCCAGCTGACACTCAGCATGCTTGAAGATGCGAGGGATTTCACCCACGAGAATGATGCGAAGATTGAAAAACGCATACGTGAAAAGGCCGGTGTCGTCGACGGACTGACTGAAAGCATCAGGAAGTATCTGCAGGAATTGTCCAAGTACGACATTTCCAATGAAGATGCCATCAGGCAGACGACGCTGCTGGAAATCAACCGGATGCTCTATAAAGTCAGTGAACAGATCGTCGAGTTCACGGACCTGAACGTCAAAAAATATAATAAGAACATCTATTTATCCGAATCCGCCCAGAAGGGGCTGAATGATTTCATCAAACATGTCGGCAAATCATTCAGGAAAGCTGTAAATGCCATAGACATATACAACCCTCAGGATGTCGAGATGATTCTGGATATGACCCAGAAATCGACGAACATCGAAAACAAGCTGCGGAAGCAGCATGTGAAGCGGATGAATAAAGGCATCTGTTCCACGGACGGCGGACATTTGTACGTCGATCTCATCAGCACTTTGGAAAGAATCGGCTACAATACACGCAATATTACAGAGCTGAACCTCGGCGATGACGGTTCTGACACAGAACATGAAGAAGAACAGATCGTTTTCGACCAGTAAGCCTGATCCCCGGTTTTGGAATGCAGATTCCAGGCCGGGGTTTTTATTTTGAGCACGCCTCTGAAAGAGTTTTACGGTTGTATGATACAATCAGGATATTATTAAAATGATGTGAGGAAATGTAAATGAATCAACTATTGGATGTATCTGATGTCAACAAGGTCAAGTTCACCGCCGTCTCTTTCATTGATGATATCGTCGGCCTCGGCGAGAAGAAGATTGCCATCAACATAGAGCATTTCAGCCGCCTGGATCTGAAGGAAGACCGGGTGGAGCTCGTCATCGACCGGAAATCTCTGGCCGACTACATGGAAGAACGCAACGAAGTCCTGCTGGAACATGAAAATTATCCGGAGTTCGACCATGCCAACAGTATGCTCGTCATGCTGGAATATGACTTCAACAGCATTGATAGGATCAAACTGTTCTATAAGGATGAGAGCAACTTGTCGGGTGAGTATGTCATCGACACTTCCGATGAGGAACTGGTCGATATGGAGAGTGTGACGGTGAACGGGGAGCTGGTCCTGAAGATCATCTCCAAATAATCGCCAAAAAGGATGAAGCGGCCGCTTCATCCTTTTTATATGCTTATACTCTGGTTTTCTGTGCATACCTGTTCTCTTTGAATTTCAGGCCGAGCTCCCCCCGCAATGTATCACTTGCGTAAGAGGTGTCATAATAGCCTTTTTCCACGAGGCGAGGTATCACTTCGTCCAGGAAATCATCGTATAATTCACCAAGCACATGGGGTGTCAGCACAAAGCCGTCGGCGGCACCCTCATCGATCCATCTGATGATCGTATCCGCAACTTCTTCATAAGTCCCCATGAACGGTGTTTCTCGTGTCGTTTCCTGGAGGGCGGTTTCCCGGAGTGTGAGATTCTCCTCCTTCGCCCGCCTTTTGATCTCGTCGGTGGTCGACTGGAAACTGTTTTTGCCGATATCCCCAAGTTCCGGGAAAGGGGCATCCAGATCGTACTGCGTAAAGTCATGATGGTCGAAGTAGCGGCCGAGGTAAGCGAGTGCCTCCTCCACGGTCACGAGATGCTTTATCTCCTCATATCTTTCCCGGACTTCTTCACGGGACTTTCCGATGATCGGCGACAGTACCGGGAAGACTTTGATTTCGTCTGCGCTCCTGCCCGCTTCGACTGCTTTTTGCTTCACATCTTTGTATGCCTCTTTGGCCTGCTCCAGCGTGCCGCCGTTGGTGAACACGGCATCCGCATGTTTTGCTGCAAACGCAGAACCTTTCTTCGAAGCGCCGGCCTGGAATATGATCGGCTGCCCCTGCTCTGAACGGTCGATGTTGAGCGGGCCCTTCACCTGGAAGAACTCACCCTTATAGTTCAGTTCATGCATCTTATCCTTATCGAAATACCGGTTGTTTTCGGCATCGCGTACGAAGGCATCATCCTCCCATGAATCCCACAGGCCCTGGACGACTTCGAGGTGTTCCTCGGCGATGTCATACCGGAGGCTGTGATCGGGATGTTTGTCCTTGCTGAAGTTATCCGCGCTGCCTTCCAGCGGGGAGGTCACGACATTCCATCCCGCACGGCCGCCGCTGATCTTATCGATTGAAGCAAGCTGCCTTGCGATGGTGAAAGGCTCGCTGTATGAAGTGGAGATCGTGCCGACCAGGCCGATCCTGCTGGTCATCGGTGCAAGTGCTGCAAGTATCGTCAGCGGTTCAAAACGGCTCAGGAAATGAGGTATGGATTTCTCATTGATATAGAGGCCGTCGGCAACGAAGACGAAGGAGAATCCTGCATCTTCTGCTCGTTTCGTGACACTCAGGTAATGTTCGAAATTCGTGCTGGCATCGGACGGTACATCAGCACTGCGCCATGCGTTCATATGGCCGCCGGGCCCGTGGAGCATGACGCCGAACTGTACTTTTTTACTGGTCATATAATCCCTGCTTTCTCTCTGTTATGAATCGTATTGACAGGTGCCAGAGCTTCGATCGTACGGGTGCGGATGTCCGCGTCGGTGCTCGGCAGATGGAACATGAATTCATCGATATAATTATTTTCATTCAGCTTTGAAAGCTGCTTCAGCACCTCGCCGGCGCTGCCCATGATGATGTTCGGCTTTTTCTTTGTCACTTCTATCTCTTCGTCGGAATTCCTGACAAAATTCTCCGCCTGTTCTTTAGTGATGACGCGTAGCGATCTGCCATCCTTGAAAGACAATTGATAGTATTCATTTTCCCGGATGGCAGCCTGCCTGTCCGCTTCCTCCTCAATCACAAGGACCGATAATGCAACGATGAACCTGCCGCGCCTGACATTGTTTTTATAGTTCATGGCGGCTTCATCCAGCAGGCGTGTATCGTTATTGATGAAATGTGCAAACATATAATTGACGTTTTCTTCAGCTGCGAACAGCGCCGACTCTATACTGCCGCCAAGAAGGAATAACCCCGGAGGATTTGATGTGTCCGGTGAGATCTTCAATTCTTCTGCATCGGCATGTGTGCTGTTCAAATATTTTTTCAGTTCAATGAAACGGTCATTGAACGGGGCCCGGTCCTCTTTCAGTTCACGCTGGAGCGCCTTTGTGGCGAGCGGCGTGCCGCCGGGCGCTTTGCCGATGCCGAGGTCGACCCTGCCCTCTGCAAGGTGGTTGATCAGCTGAAACTGTTCTGCGACATGGAACGGATTATGGTGGGACAACATGATGCCGCCTGCGCCGATATGTATTTTCCGGGTGTGTGCAGCGAGATGCGAGACGAGCACTTCGGGGGCGGTGCCGATCAATGTGTCGAGGTTATGGTGTTCCGAGACGAAGAACCTTTTGTATCCCAGGTTTTCCGCAAGGACCGCAAGTTCAATCGTGTTCTGCAGCGACTCTTTGACCGTATGCCCTTTAAGGATCGGACTCTGGTTCAATATACTGAATTCCATATGGATCACCCTCACTTAATAACATACTCATCAAGTATGATTTAAATACATACTAACATGATATGAATAAGAATCAAGGTTTTTATTGAAAACTCGGAAAAAACGATATTGAAACAGAAATAAAAAAAGCCACCATATCCCGATGATCAGGAGATGATGGCTTTTGGTCATGTTCTTGTAAATTCAGGGCTGCCCTCCACTGTGGAAGTTTCGGTTTTTTCAGCCGGCACTCTGCCGAATATGAAGCTGCCGCCGACATAGATCGCAACGTTGATCATCAGACCCCAGATGCCGCTGAATATGCCGAGCGGGGTGAGTCCGAGGAAGGTGAAGGATGCCGCAACCAGTGCACCGACCAGCATGCCCGTGAAGACGGACTTCGCATGGCTGCGCTCCCAGTACAGGCCGAGTATGATTGCCGGTGCAACCTGTATCAATATTTCCAGTTTGAGGACGAAGATCTGATACAGCGTGCCGGGCGGGTTCCATGCGATGAGCAGCAGGAACGCGACGACGATGACACCGATGATTTTACCGACATGTATCTTTTTAGTATCGGATGCTTCCGGATTGATGTATCTGCCGTAAATATCTTTTGAAATGATGGATGAGAATGTCAGCAGCACCGAATCCGCGGTGGAGACGATGGCTGCAATGATGCCGCCGAACAGGAGCACCATCGCGATATAGAAGATGATGTTCTGATTGGCGAGCGTGCTGGCCATGATGCCGACAAGCTGTTCCGACTGCTCGACCGAAAGGTTCGGGTAGGCAGTGTAGGCCATGATGCCGATGAAGAAGACCACGCCTGCGGTCAGAAATGGCATCCAGGCCATCTGTGTGAACGAGCGTTTCAAGGCCCGTTCATTTTTAGCGGAGAATATCCGCTGTATGGCGTTCGGATAGACTGCAGCCCCGATGCCGACAAGGATCAGGAAGTTGCTCCACCTGACAAGGCCGCCGCCTTCCGGCACGCCAAGGTTTTCAGGAGAGTAGGTGCGCATATAATCCCCTGCAGCCGGCACGCCGCCGAAATAGATGATGGTCCCGATCAGAAGCATGAAAACCCCGACAAGGAGGGCGATGCCCTGCATCGTATCCGTATAGGCGACCGAGCGCATGCCCCCGAGCCATCCGTAGGCGATCATGATGATGATGAAGAATATCACCCCGGCCTGATAAGGCACGGTGCCCCCCGTAAGGCCCGATACACCCTGCCCGATTGCGACAAGCTGTTCGAGCAGGAAATTCGCAAGTGCATACAGCATGATGATCGCCGCAAGGATCGAGACAGCCTTTGATTTGAATTTCATCTCCAGCCAGTCGACGGGTGTGACTATATTATGTTTCTTCCCGAGTTTGTACATCCTCGGCGCAAAGCTCAAGTACACCAGGATGATCATGATGAAGAACGGTATCGTCACCAAGTTCGCATAACCGACGCGGTACGCTTCGGCAGAATAGCCGACGACCGTATTTCCGCTGTACTGGGTGGCGAAGAAAGTGAAGAACAGCACCATCGTGCCCAGGCCGCGGCCGCCCAGATAGTACTCATCAAGGCTGCTGTGGACTTTTTTATTCTTCATATATGTAATGACGCCGATGCCGAGCATGATCAGCCCGTAGAACAGCATGATCAGGATGCCGGACATTCCTGAAAAAGCCAAATCCATTTCCATGATTACTTCTCCTCCCCGTTTTCTTCCTCATCCAGAGTATCCCAGTGATAATGGATGACGTATGTGATGTAAAGCGATAAGACGATGCTCATGATGATGATGACGATTGCCCAGAGCGGTACGCCATAGATGAGCACAGGTTCTCCCCCTGACGGGAAGTACCATGGGTTCAGCATGATGAAGATGACCAGAAAACCGAGCCAGATTTTCTTGTTTTTGATGGGTTCCTTCATTCCTTCTCCTCCTGATTTTGAATTTCCCGACTGCCTTGAAGCCCGGCAGTGAGCATAATTACCGAATACATTAACATTTTCAAACAGAAATTTCTATACTTTCTGAATTTTAAATTAATGAATGCGTTTTCAAATGTGTGAATAGGCTCACCCCTTCAGATTACTTCGTGGATTTCGGGGGAATGTATAAGGTAAACGCAATGAAAGGAAAGATGTTCATGAAAACTGCTGCGGACATCATCATCGGACTCGTTGAAAAATTTGATGTGCATGATGCCGGCTCCAGGAGAGCACACGGCAAGGGAAATCATTATAAAGCACGCGTGGAACTGAATGAGGCGGGGAAAGACATCTTCGGGGAGGTGGAAAATGCGGTCGTGAGGTTGTCGAACGCCGCGACCAACGATAAAGTGCCGGACTGGCTGGTCAATATAAAGGGATGTTCGGTGAGGTTCAACCATCCCCTCCGGCCGATTGATATCATCGGCATCAACTTCCCCTACTTTCCGTTCGATTCGGCTGCAGAGACTCTGGACGTGCTCTACAGGATCCATTTTTATCTGGAGGATAAAAGTGCAGGCCGTTTCATGGATATATTCAGGGCCGGGGGACTATACAGGGATCTCGGCAAGATTCTCAAATGGATGCCGAAGCGCACGGATATGGACCACCTGTATTACACCGCACACAGTTACGGCGGGGAACACTATAAGATGAAGCTGGATTATCACCCGGGAAATGACCGGATTGAAATATACGCGGAAAAAGATGAGCACCTCACGGATTATCATCCGGGACCGGCAATCCACCTCGGTTCGATACTCATCGATCCCCATTCCACCGGGAAGGAAGTGAAATATTTCGATGTCCTGAATGCACCTCCGGGAATGCCTCCGAATGGGAACCTGCCGCTGCTCCGCCACTACGTCTATAAACGCTCATTCCTGCGCCGGATGGAAGAGAAGCTGCTGGACGGGAAGGACCTCAGGATGCTCGAGGAAGTATGGGCGGAGGAGAAATATTTCGTCCTTTCGAAAAGCCAGCGGATTTATGATGAAATCCGTGAGCTGATCAAAAAAGGCACAGACATGTCCGCCACACGGTTCAGGGAGCTGCTTGATGAAGCCTATGCCTTAAAATATGAGGAGAAGCACCTGCGGAATTACCTGCAGCACGTGTGGGGGCATTTCAAAGATGAAGCGGATGAAAGCGAGAAGGCACATTACACAAAACTTTCGGAGCATCCGGATCCCGAAGCGGTCAATGCCTTTATCCATGACCTTGCTTTAAAGTACGAAGAGCCTTATATACTCCGCACGACCATGGTGAAGACAAGAGGACGGTCATAGGATATGCCGGAAGCTGTCCGATAAAAATGAAAGAAGTCCGGTCATCATGACCGGACTTCTTTTTATATCAGTAAGACTTTAGACCTGTGCTCAACGCAGGCGCTCCATATATATACCGCGGAGAATTTTAAGCTGTGCATCCCCATCGGGATTGGTCTCCAGTTCGAGGACGCTTTTCATCAAGGCAAGCTTCCTGGCAAATAAGCCGTAGTTGTTGATCATCGTCATGATTTCATGGGTGACGGATTTTCCTCCCGGCAGGGAACCGTCGGCCTGCCCTTCTGTCACCAGTACACTGACGATATCGGAGATTTCATTCCGTATTTCGAAGTATTCAGCGGCTGTCACTTCATAATCTGAAATTTCCCCGATGTTCGCATCGAATATATCGATGAACTTCGCCTGATTAAGGGAAACTTCATCCCCGAACTTGTTCATATGATCGAAAACCATTCCGATCTTTTCAATCCCGGGCAAAGTGCGCCGATGTAAATTATGGAAAAAATCAAGTTCACCGGTGAGTATTTCAACGGCCACAGCCACGATGATCAGATGCTTCTTTGGAAAGTACCGGAAAAGTGTGGCGATCCCGATACCGGCATCATCGGCGATATCTTGCATCTGGACACTGTCCCAGCTGTTCCGGGTGAAGAGCTCAAGCGCCGCTTCGATGATGGCACGGTTCTTTTTTTCCCTGTTATTCTGCTGTTTTGTCATAATGCCACCTCCGGTTCATAAATATATTATAATGCATGGGTCAAATGATGGCGCATCATTCTCCCGGGCGGTATAATGAAAATGATAGTCAGACTATCATTTTATGGGGAGGTTCATTCATGACAAGATTATCAGAAAAAGTGGCCATCGTTACAGGTGGAGCAAGAGGTATGGGGGAAGCGCATGTCCGCCGTTTTTTAGAGGAAGGCGCGAAAGTCGTGTTCACGGACATCAATGAGGAAGCGGGACAAAAGCTTGCTGAAGAACTCGGGGAGAATGCTGTTTTCATCAAGCATGATGTCACTGAGCAGTCCGGCTGGGAGCAGGTCGTTGAAACTGCAGAATCCACATTCGGATCTGTCAATGTGCTGGTCAACAATGCCGGCATCAGCATGAGCAAGACGATTTTTGACATGACGGAAGAAGAATACAGGAAAATCATCGATATCAACCAGGTCTCCGTATTCCTCGGCATCAAGGCTGTACTGCCCTCAATGCAGAAAGCCGAAGGCGGATCGATCGTGAACATCTCATCGATGAACGGGATCGTCGGCGGTGCGCCGGGCTATACGGATTCCAAATTTGCAGTCAGAGGCCTGACTAAAGCGGCGGCACTCCAACTGGGTGCCCTCGGCATCAGGGTCAATTCCGTCCACCCGGGCGTGATTGAAACACCGATGGTGTCTGAAGGCGATGCGGTCGAGCAGATCAGGCAGTTCGCGAAGCAGATTCCGATGCAGCGCATGGCCCAGGCTGAAGAAGTCACGAACATGGTCGTCTTCCTCGCCTCGGATGAAGCAAGTTATTCCACAGGATCTGAATTCGTCATCGACGGCGGTATGACGGCAATGTAAATAAAATGGTGAAGGTCACGGCATTTTGATGCTGTGGCCTTTATTTTATAGCCAGGCAGCTTGAAAGTTTCATATAATGAAACTGAAGGAGTACATTTTGAAGATATCGATGGTGCATCCTATACTATAACAGCGAGGTGGAAGCCATGACGAAAAACCATTCGGCCACATTAAAAAAAGGGCTGCGTGTACTGGAGCTGATCAAGAAAAAAACGGGGACGACCATGCGGGATGTTCAGGAGGCATTCAACCTGAGCAAATCGACTGCATTCCGTCTGCTGACGACTTTGGAGGACATGGGTTACGTCTATAAAATCCAAACGCAGTACTACCTTGACCCGAACAACTTCATGGAAAAGTCCGAAAAGCAGTCCCTCCGGGAATGGACATCATTGAATTCCATCTACCAGATCGCAAAAAGCCTTCAGATGAGCACTTACCTCGGCAAAGTGGAAGGTACGGACCTCGTCATGTCACAAGTCCTGCACGCCCCTTTCACAGAGAAGGCCGAAGATGAAATCGGCAACAGGAGCGGACTCCATCAGACGGCGCTCGGCAAGGTCATACTTGCCCACTATGAAGAGGTTAAAAGAGTGGCTTTGATGAAGAAGATGCAGCTTGAACCGAAGACCGAAAACACATTTCAGGATTCCCAGCTGTTTTCCTATCATTTAAAAGTGATCCGGGAAGATGGATATGCATTCGATGATGAGGAGCTCGAAATCGGCATCCGGTGCATCGCCGTGCCGGTCTACCGGAACGGGGAAGTGATCGCCGCGCTCGCCGTGGCCGCCCCGCCGGAAGACATCACGAAAAGCAACATGAGGGAAATCGTATCGAAACTACATCAGGGCAGCAAAGCGGTCACCGGGGAAATCGAGGCTTTGGACAAATAAATGAAGATCAATCATGAAAGAGGAATCAAATAGGATGAATAAAGAGTACAAGGATTTATTTCAGGATTTTACATTCAAAAGTGGTGTGCATGTGAGGAACCGTTTGATGATGCCCCCGATGACGACATTTTCAGCGGATGAAAATGATTTTGTTTCGGATGAAGAACTCGCCTATTATAAAGAGCGGGCGGACGGCGTGGGCACCATCATCACCGCATGTGCCTATGTGTCGGACAACGGCAAGGGCTTCGAAGGCCAGATGAGCATTGCGGACGATGAGACGATCGGCCGTCTGAAGGAACTTTCCGGCGTGATACATGAAGGCGGCGCCAAAGGCATCGTCCAGCTGTACCACGGCGGACGCCTTGCGGTACCGCACCTCACTCCGGGCGGGGAGACCGTCAGCGCGAGCGCCGTCGTCCCTCTGTCAGACCGCGGTTTCTACAGCATCGACCAGACGCCGCGTGCACTTGGAACCGAAGAGGTGTACGGCATCATAGATGATTTCGCCGAGGCCACACGGAGATCGATCGAAGCGGGCTTCGACGGTGTGGAACTGCACGGTGCGACAGGCTACCTGCTGCAGCAGTTCGTCTCGCCCCACTCCAATTTACGGACGGATGAATTCCAGGACAGACATCTGTTTGCACTGAAATTGATTGAAGCGGTAAAAAAGGTTGTTGCGGAACATGCAGTGAAACCATTCATGGTGGGTTACCGATTTTCCCCTGAGGAACCGGAAACACCGGGCATCACGATGAGGGAGACATTCGCATTTCTGGATGCCCTGATTGAAACGGAATCTTTGGATTACCTGCATATGGCGGCGACTGATGCATGGTCCCCGGCACGGCGCGGTGTGGACAGCGAAAAGTCACGTGCGGAATTGATTGCTGAACATGTGGATGGACGCCTGCCTGTGATCGGCGTGGGCAGCATCCTCACTCCTCGCGATGCATCGGCTGTGCTTGAAAAAGGCGGCATGGATTTTGCAGCGGTGGGCCGTGCACTGGTGGTCGATCCGAAATGGGTTGATAAGATCCGTGACGGCAAAGAAGAAACGATTATAGATCATCTGACGGAAAACGACCGGACTAAAGCGGTCATCCCGGCACCATTATGGAAACACATCATGGAAGTGGAAGGCTGGTTCCCGGTCAGGCGGACAGCCGACAGCATCAGATAAAAAGCGGGAAAGGCAAGACCCCCGGACTCAGAGCACTCACTCTGGGGTGCCCCCATAAAGTTGAACTCCAAAATTCAACTTTATGGGTTCACCTCACTCTGACTCCCGGGGGTCTTTTATTCCTGTCGATATCAATCAAAGCTGAGCGGGCGCGACACTTTGTTGATCTGCCCGCCGTCGACCATAATCGTCTGGCCGCTGATGTATGACGACTCATCCGAAGCGAGGAAGAGGCATGTTTTTGCGATGTCCTCGACCGTGCCGAAGCGGCCCATCGGATTGAACGCGAGCGATTCCTCCAGCGCCTTCTCCGGATCTTCCAGGCTGTCGAACGTCTTTTGAAGCATCGGCGTCTCGACCGTGCTCGGCCCCACGGCATTCACCCGGATCTGGTCTTTACCGTAATCGAGGGCCATCTGGCGCGTCAGGGCAGTCAGGCCGCCTTTCGCCGTCGCATATGCTGCAAGTCTCGTGATCGTCGTTTCTGCATGCCAGGAGACGATGTTGATGATCGATCCCCCGCCCCGCTTCTGCATTTCGGGGATAGTGTATTTACTGCCGAGGAAGGCACCCGTCAGACTCACATTCATCAGGCTGTTCCACTCTTCCAGTGACGTTTCGAGCACTGATTTACGGTAATTGACTGCAGCATTGTTGACGAGGATGTCCACCCCGCTGAACTTTCCGGCAGTGAATCTTATGAGATCCTTCACGTCATCCTCATCACCGACATCCGTCCTATGAAAGGCAACCTGCAGATTTTCATTTTTGAACTCCGTTTCTGCGAGCATACCGGTTTCGCTGTTGATGTCTGCAATGACGACTTTCGCCCCTTCTTCAGCGAACACTTTGGCTATACCCCTGCCGATCCCCTGGCTGCCGCCGGTGACGATCGCAACTTTGTCTTTCAATCTCATCATTTCATCTCCTAAAGTTATTCTTCTATCAATTATACTTGAAGGAAACAGGAATAAACTACACCTTTCCTTTCGGATGGTTGTGGTTTATTTTCACAGTGGTTTTTCATGCAGAAGATCCGGGCTCCGGTCACGCCAGTTTTTATTCTCCATCCATCTTTTAAGCCGGGGCAGTGCCATATGGTACAAGCTGATTGAAATGAAGATGCCCGCCATGCCGAAGGTGAAGCCTCCGATGGTGTCTGAGGGATAGTGGACCCCGAGGTAGACTCTTGATGCCATCACGAAAAGGACAATTGCGGAGGCCGCTGCGCCGATGAGGATTTTCTGCCATGGTGCTTTCACTGCAAGGATCAGTATGACTCCAAGGAAGCCGTAGAAAATCACCGCAGCGATCGAGTGGCCGCTCGGATAGCTCAGTGAAGTTTCCATCGTAATGACCAGCAGGTCAGGGCGTTCACGGCCGATCAGTGCTTTCATCGTGTCCATGAAGAAGGATGCACATATATAGATGGTGAGTCCGAACCACAATCCTGCGATATACATCCTTTTGATCATCAGTATCAATACGACGGCCACAGTGAGTATGAGCATGGCGGGGAAACCCGCAATGTCCGTCGCAACGGATATAAAACCAGCGCCCCTTTCGGTGAGCCGGCCCTGGATCAAAGCCGTGAGGGTATAATCGAAACGCTGCACCCACGAAAGGTCCATAAGGACGGCGATGGTGATGATGGCATACAACAGTAAAAAAATGATTCCTGCAATAAAGAAATTCCTGATCATCGCCCTGCTCCTTTTACCAAATTCCATATAAAATATTATACATATTTACTGCCGGAAATTGTAAGGATTTCAGAAAGCGAATGTGCGATGGACGGGGCAAGCACCTGGATGATATTGAATATGATGAAAGAGTTGGCAAAATCGGTGGTGAACATGACGGGGTCATAGGTGATAATCAACAGCAGAGGGTAGACGGTGACAAGAGTTGCTATGTAATGTACAAAGACGCGTTTTATAAGGCTCCAGCGGCAAATGTGATAAATTGCACTTCCACATCCCAGAAAAAAAGCGATGAAACCATAATAGAGGAAGGTTCTCACACTATCAGCCGGGCCGATGAACAGGCTCCATATCGAAAGCAGGACAAAGATCGACAAAAGTGCTGCGCCTCTGAAGAATCCACGAACAAAGAGATTAATATGAACCACCACCTTTTTGAATAATTGAAGAATTTAGAATCTTTATTACATTATACCGTTAAAAGTCAAGAAAAAGCACCCCATTTTCAGCAAATTTTTTCAAATAAAGACTTATTCTCACAAATACTGACTCTGTATTTAATGCGGCGGGGCATTTTGAGCGCTCTGGTTCGCAACCCTCTGGCGGTTCTGGGATCAACCTTGCGGATTGAGTCCATGATTTCGCAACTCTCTGTCGGTTTGGAGTTCAATGTTGCGGATTGAGGCCATGATTTCGCAACTCTCTGGCGGTTTGGAGTTCAATGTTGCGGATTGAGGCCATGATTTCGCAACCCTCTGTCGGTTTGGAGTTCAATGTTGCGGATTGAGGCCATGATTTCGCAACCTCCTGTTGGTTTCGGGAGCAACGTTGCAGCCCGACCGGCCCACGGGTCTTTATTCCATATGAAAATGATTGACCCTCTGCTGCGGGTGGTATACATAAGATGAATACATCAACTCAAGAGGTGAAATATATGGAACAGGAAAAAGCGATAGAACGCATCACTGAAATATTGAATGACTCTAAAATCGGCATATTATCGACCGCAAAGGACAATGTCCCGAATGCGCGTTACATGTGGTTCTACAATGACGGCATCACATTGTATGCCAAGACGAATGATGAATCACCGAAATTCGAGGAGATAGAGGAGAACCCGCAGGGGTTCGTACTGCTCGGCTTCCATGATGAAAAGAATCATGCGTTCGTGGAATATTACGGGGAGATTGAGGTCATCAGGGACCAGGAGACGATCGACTGGCTGTGGGAGGATGACGACAAGACGTTCTTCGACAATCAGGAGAACCCTCATCTGGTGGCCCTGAAGATCAATCCGAGCGCCATCAAAATCATGAATGATGATGAGTTCCAGGATGTACAGCTTTCTCTTTAAAGAAGATTTTTGAAGGCGGGGCCCTTCCCCGCTTTCTTTTTTGTATCCATAACCGGGCAGGTTTTAAATTAACCGGCAGATTTTCGGGTAAAGGGAACTATAAACATCTTTTAGAGATAAGGAGAGATTTAGATGCTTGCTTTTGTCTGGGCTGAAGATGAGAATAAACTGATCGGTAAAGGTGACGAACTGCCTTGGAGACTTCCGGCGGACGTGGCCTTCTTCAAGAAGGTGACGATGCAGGGAGATATCGTGACGGGCAGGAAGACGTATGAGACGATCCCGAGACGGCCTTTGCCGGGACGTGAGAACATCGTGCTCACGACCCAGAAAGATTACGAGGCGCCGGGGGCGACAGTTGTCCACTCCAAAGAAGAGATACTGGAGCTGGAAAAGAAGAATGATAAGGGTCTGTATATCATCGGCGGCGAGTCTTTATTCAGAATGTTCGAGGACGAAGTGGATGAGCTTTACAGGACCGTGATCCACGATACTTTCGAAGGTGACACGTACTTCCCGAAGGACTTTAATTACGAGCCTTTTGAACTGGTCGAATCCGAAGAAGGCCCGGTGGACGAGAAGAACCGTTATCCGCACACGTACGAACTGTGGAAAAGGAAGTAAACGAAAATCCGCACACCGTTTTTGGTGTGCGGATTTTTTGGATGGTGCCGGGTCGTATCACTGCCGGCTTTTCGTGATCATATCTTCAAGGGAAGTCTCGAGCATCTCTAAGACCTGCTTGACGGCTTTGTAATCTTCAATATTCACATCGTCGGCAACGCAGTCGGCGATTGCTTCCGATATCGCATGGCGCTCCTTCTCCGCCATTTCCGTAAGATGGACAGCCAGCTGCCTCCTGTCGGATGCGAGCCTCTCCCGCCTCACCCAGCCGGTGTCTTCAAGGCGTCTGAGCAGGGGTGTGAGCGTATTGCTGCCCAGACTCAGCTTCTCGCCGATCGAGTGCAGTGTCTGGGGTTCTTCACTCTCCCAAAGTATGGACAGCACGAGGTACTGGGTGAATGTGAGGTTATATTTGGACAGCGCACTTTCATAAAATTTAGCAAACAGGCGGCTGAGATTATATGCCGAAAAGCAGAGCTGGTCTGCAATTTTAATACTTTCAGCTGGTATCATCATTAAATCCTCCTAATTCAGTCTTGTACGATTGACTTTGGGGTAAAGGTCTTTATAATTAAAAGCAATAAAGTCTGTTGGAAATATAAGGTATATCTTATATACATCTATTTTAATTCATTAGCCGGCTCACTACTAGTTTATGGTACCGGCATGACCGATAAATTTTTGCAGTGGAGGCGTCCCTTATGAATAAAGAAATCCATCAGCGCAGTCAAAGGAAAAATGAACATGTGAAACATGCGATGCATCAGGAATCCACCGAGGTTGTATCGGATTTCGATTTGATCACCCTGCTGCATCACTCCCTCCCCGGCCTGAACGTGGATGAGGTCGATCTTTCCACCACGATGGCAGGCTTCGATGTTCCGGTTCCCCTGTATATCAATGCAATGACGGGAGGCAGCGAGTGGACAAAGTCGATCAACGAAAAACTCGCTTCCGTCGCTGCAGCAGCAGATATTCCGATGGCAGTGGGCTCCATGCATGCGGCAATCAGACACGCAGAACTCGCCGGGACTTACCGGGTGGTCAGGGAAGCGAATCCCGACGGGCTCCTCTTCGCAAATGTCGGTGCGGATGTTTCCCTGGAAGGTGCGCAGCAGGCGGTTGAAATAATCCGGGCCGATGCACTGCAGATCCATCTCAACGCCCCCCAGGAACTGATCATGCCCGAAGGGGACAGGGATTTCAAAAGCTGGCGGCAGAATATTGAACGCATCCTCAAACACGTGGATGTGCCGGTCATCGTCAAAGAAGTCGGCTTCGGGATGAGCCGGGCAAGTCTTCAGACGCTGAAGGACCTCGGCGTCAGGCATGTCGATATCAGCGGCAAAGGCGGCACGAACTTTGCAAGGATAGAGAATGCGCGGAGGAAAAGCCAGGATATGGCATATCTCGGTGACTGGGGGATTTCCACGGTACGTGCCCTCCTTGAATCCCAGAGTCTGCAGTCCGACATGTCAGTGATGGCAAGCGGCGGCATCCTCACACCACTGGACGCAATGAAGTGCCTCGCACTTGGTGCCCGGTCCGTGGGCATGTCACGGACACTTTTGAAATCTGTGGAAGAGGAAGGGATCGAGGCAACAATTGAACATGTAAAGGATTTCCATGATCAGATGAAAAGGATTGCTGTGATGATCAATGCACGGACGGTTGGGGACGTGAGGAAAAGTCCCATTGTACTCGACCCGGAACTGTTGTCATGGATGACGCAGCGGCAGCTTGTTTTGAATGAGAGGGAGATTTGATGAAAAAGACAGTCACAGTGATTGGTGCCGGTGTCGCGGGACTCGCAAGCGCGATCCGTCTGCAGAACAAAGGATATGATGTCACGATCCTGGAAAAAGATAAACTGCCCGGCGGCAAGATGAACAGGATTGAAATGGACGGCTACAAGTTCGATCTCGGTCCGACGATCGTCATGATGCCTGAACTTTACAGGGAAGTCTTTGAAGAGGCGGGAAGGGATCCGGACGACTACATACCGATGGAGCGCCTCGATCCGATGTACAGCAGCTATTTTGATGAAGGCAAAGTGCATTATGAAGTCTCCAATGACCTCGTCAAAAACATCGAGATGTTCGAGTCGATCAGCAGTGAGGATGCGGAAGGCTTCCTGAAGTATATCAGTGATTTATACCACCGCTTCAATATTGCCAAAGACCACTTCCTTCAGCGGCCTTTCAGGGAGTCGAAGGATTTCTACAATCCATCCGTCATCAGGCAGGGATTGAAGCTCAAGACGCTGAATAATGCTGAAGATCTGCTTAAAAAATATATAAAAGATAAGCGGATGCGCCAGATGATCAGCTTCCAGACACTCTACATCGGCATCTCCCCCGCGAAAGGGCCTTCGCTGTACACGATCATCCCGATGATCGAGTTCCTGTACGGCATCTGGTTCATCAAAGGCGGGATGCACACCATGGCTTCAGGGATGGAGCGGCTGTTCCTCGAGCTCGGCGGCAAAATCGAATACGGGACGGAGGTCGAGCAGATCGTCATAGAGGATGGCAAAGCCACAGGCGTCCTCCTCGAGGACGGTGTGAGGCCTTCAGACCTTGTGATGTGCAACGCAGACTTCCCATATGCGATGAAGAACCTGGTCAAGGAACCGGACTACAAAGGCAAGTACACGAATAAAAAAATTGATGCAATGGATTATTCGTGTTCGTGTTTTGTGTTGTACCTCGGTATGGATAAGAAATATCCGGAACTCGACAACCTCCATAATTTCGTTTTCTCCGAAGACCTGGATACGAACATAGAACAGATCTTCAATGGCGAGATCATCGAAGACCCGTCCCTGTACATGTATATGGCTTCCAAAAAGGATCCGTCGATGGCGCCTGAAGGGAAAGACGGCATCTATGTGCTCATGCCGATTTCGGATTTGAAGACGATGAAATATGAATGGACGGATGAAGTCGCAGCGATGTACCGGAAGAAGATGATCGATAAGCTGAAGCATCTGCCGGGACTTGCCAATATTGAAGAAGAGATCGTCACCGAGACGATGACGACACCGCTTGATTTTGAGAGACGGTTCAATGCATACAACGGGGCGACCTTCGGGCTCAGGCCGACGCTGACCCAAAGTGTGCATCTGAGGCCTCAGAGCAAGGCGACACACTGCGATAACCTCTACTTCACAGGCAGCAGCACCCATCCGGGCGCCGGGGTGCCGATCGTATTACTGTCCTCGAAGATCGCAGTCGGCGAATTGTTGAAAGACGAAAGCTGAACATAGGAGCTGAAAATATGAATAATCCAGAACTCACACTAATCAATGATTACAGGTTTTGTCAGTCTGTCATAAAAAAGTACTCCAAGAGCTTTTACTATGCTTTTTCAACATTGCCTGATGATGATGCGAGGGCGGTCTATGCAGTCTATGCCTTCTGCCGTATGGCGGATGATGCAATCGATGAAGCCGACAGTGAAGAAGAAGCAATCGCCAATCTTGAGGCCCTGAGGAGCGAACTCAACGGATTCTGCATCGGCGATGTACCCGATGCCCCGATGTGGCGGGCGCTGGATGATGTCAGGAACCGGTATGACCTGGACCTTGAGATGTTGTATGCCCAGATTGCAGGCCAGGCATCGGATGTCCATTTCAGGCAGCCTGAGGAGCTGGAAGATCTGTTTGAATACAGCCGGAAAGTGGCCGGCTCCGTCGGGAGGCTGCTCCTGCCCATCCTTTCAGATGATACTTCACAGGAGAGGCAGCTGAACGCCGAAAATCTCGGGGTGGCCATGCAGCTCACCAATATCTTAAGGGACGTCGGTGAAGATATCGATATACACAAAAGGGTCTATATTCCGAAGTCGGTGCTTGATCAATACGGATATTCACACGAAGCGCTGAAAAACAGGGAACTGAATGCCGCCTTCATCAGAGTCTGGGAGCATCTGGCTGATGAGGCCGAAGCACTTTATGACGGTTTCCGGGATGAGATCATCCATTATAAAAAAGAGGCGCGCGTCCCTCTCCTGCTTTCACTGTCCGTATACCGTGAAATTCTGACAGAAGTGAGGAACAATGGTCATGACTGCTTCAAAAGGCGCAACTTCGTGTCCATGAAGCGCAAAATGGAAATAAAAAATCAGGTGAACGAGAATTTGAAAAGTCTTGAACGTTGATGGGAGGAAGACTATGTCCCCTGTAAAGAAAGTCATTGTCATCGGAGGCGGTCTGGGCGGCCTGTCATCGGCGGTCACGCTCAGGCAGCATGGTTTTGATGTCACGCTGTATGAAAAGAACGGGCATCTCGGCGGCAAACTGAACCGGCATGAACAGGACGGGTTCGGCTTCGACCTCGGCCCTTCCCTCCTCACGATGCCGTACATATTTGAGCGGTTGTTCGAAAGAAGCGGCAGGAAGATGGCGGATTATGTGGAGATTGAGGAACTTCGCCACCAGTGGAAATCATTTTTCACGGACGGCGAAATCATCAATCTGTACAGCGATCTGGACAAAATGAAGCGGGAAAATCCGTCCCTTACCAAAAAAGATATGAAAGAATATGAAAAATTCCTGAAGTACGCCCGGGGAATCGACCGCGTGACCGTCCCGGGCTATTTCGAAAAAGGTCTGGACGATATAAAGTCCGTCATCAAATTCCACGGGCCCCTCTCTGCGCTCAGGGGCTTCGATTATTTTTCCACGATGCAGCAGGGCATCGACAAACGCATCAAAAATCCACATATGCGGGATATGCTCGGTTATTTCATCAAATATGTCGGATCGAGCGCCTACAACGCCCCGGCTGTGTTGAACATGATGGCACATATGCAGCATGAACAGGGTGTGTGGTACGTAAAAGGCGGCCTGCACCACCTTGCCGAGGGCATTGCACGGCTGGCTGAAGAGATTGGGGTCGAGATTTGTACGAACCAAGCGGTCAAAACGGCAATCACAAAGCATGGTGCAATTGAGAAACTCATATTTGAAGACGGTTCGGAAGCGTCAGCGGATTATTATGTATCCAACATGGAAGTCCTCCCGTTCTACAGGCATGTGCTTGATGTCCAGCCCAAAAATATGAAGCAGCTTGAAAACAGATTCGAGCCGGCAAGTTCGGGGCTTGTCCTCCATCTCGGGGTGGACAGGGAATATCCACAGCTCAGTCATCATAACTTCTTCTTCTCCACCAATTCAAGAAGGAATTATAAGGAAGTGTTCGATGACAAAGTGCTGCCGCAGGACCCGACGATCTACCTTGTGAACAGTAATAAGACAGACCCTTCCCAGGCAAGGCCGGGGCATGAAAACTTGAAGATCCTGCCGCATATTCCGCCGATTCAGGAAAAAGAGTATACGAAGGAAGACTACCTCAAATTCCGCGAACGGGTGCTGGTCAAGCTTGAGAACATGGGCCTCACTGATTTGAGGCAGTCGATCGTGACTGAATATATGCTGACACCCCACGACATCCAAAACCTTTATCATTCCGATCACGGGGCGATATACGGCACTTTATCCGACAGACGGAAGAATAAAGGATTCAAGCATCCCAAAAAGTCGGGGCATATAGATAACCTCTATTTTGCAGGCGGCACGGTGAACCCGGGAGGCGGCATGCCGATGGTGACGCTGAGCGGTCAGCAGGTCGGTGCCATGATTGCAGAAAGGGAAAACAGATAAAGAGACCCGAAGGACCGTCTGCGGTCCCCCGGGTCTTTATTTCATCAGCTGTCCCATTTGGAATTGATGATGCACGAGCAGAAGTTCGGATTGGAATAATCCGGCTGGAAATGTTTGATGACATCCTCTTTCATATTGCCAAATGTCGTCTCCGGCTTGTGCTTGATGCCGTTGTAGAATGCTTCGATGATATCATTTTTGAAATTGTTCCTCGGGAACTTCTGGACGACGGCTTTCCTGATCTCCTCGGAGAACTGTTCGAAGTTGTCCCCCATCACGTCCATGCCGACGCCGTGGAAAAGGAGTGCGACTTCACTTTCCTTATGCTCCGCCACACCCGGTGTCGTGTGGAGGGCGATCGCATCCCATACAAGCTGCATCTGGCTTGGCGTGATGTTGTGGGTCTCGAGGAACTGCCTTGCAGCATTGGCGCCGTCCACCTCGAAACGTAAATCATCGCTGCTGTACTGCTTCGTCAGGCCGAGGTCGTGGAAAAGTGCACTGATGTATAATAGTTCATGATCATACTTCACCTGATCCTGATCGCCTTTGACTGCGCCGAAAAGATAGACTCTGTTCGAATGGTTCCAAATCAGTTCGTTTCCGTGCTCGTGCACGAGATCCTGTGCTTCCGTCACAATTTTACTGTCCGGGACTATGATTTTGTCCAATTCTGTTATCATCTTTGTATCAGCTCCTTATATATTACATACTATAAACGTTATGGACAGTATTCAAACTATAGTGCTATAGTCTGGGGGAATGGAGAAAGGACATGTCATATAAAAGGCTGTATTACTTTTTCATATTGGGCCGGGAACGGAATTATTCGGAAGCGGCAAAGAGAATCGGCATCAAGCAGCCGACTTTAAGCCAGCAGATCAACCTTTTGGAAGAGGAGCTGCATATCAGGCTCTTTTACCGCAGCCCGAGGAAGGTGACGCTGACGGCAGCCGGCGAAGCGCTGTACCGTAAAATTTCAACCATGAAAGAAGAACTGGATGAGACGGTCAATGAAATAAAGCACGAATATTCGGATACGAAAACGTTGCGCATCGGTGTGATGCAGGGGGAGCTGACGGATCTCGTCTCCAACGTGCTCATCCGTTTCAAGATGGAACACCCTGATGTCCAGTGCGCCCTCTATACGCTGGACCTTTCATCTTCGATGCTTGAGAAGGGGGAGCTCGATCTTTATTTCGATTATGATGCGACGGACAATAAAAATAATATGACCTTCTTATATGAGGACGGGTTCAATATCATCTCTTCAAAAGATGTCGGGACTGTCAGGGCCGGGAACCTGTCCGGATACCCATGGGTGCTCATGAATGAAAATTATTCATGCAGGCATATATTCAATGATCTCGCTGCCCATAACGGGGTGCACATCAGTCCGGCAATCGAACTGAGTGACCTGTCCGTCGTCTATAACATGGTGAACAGCGGTATGGGCATCTCACTTGTGTCGGATACTTCCCTCTCTTTTTATGACTCGGAAAACCTGGAGGTCCAAAAAGTGGAATCACCGCGGCTGAAGCGTAATGTCGTGATGCACCATAATGGGACGGTGAAAACAGGCAGCCTGCTTGATGCGTTTCACCGGATGATCATTCAGGAACTGGAGCAGCTCACTATAATAAGATGAATCATTATACAGTTTTCCAGATTAATCGTGGAAGACTGTTTTTTTGTGGTCGATCAAGGGTAAACGTGAACTGTATGTAAAATAAGTTCAAATTATTTAGGAGGACTTGAAATGACTGAAGGAACAATCCTTGTGACAGGTGCGGGAACAGGTTTCGGCAAAGGCATCGCATTCAGCCTTGCGGAAAAAGGAAAATCGGTGATCGCGAGTGTGGAAGCGATGTCGCAGGTCTCCGCGCTGGAAAAAGAAGCGAAGGACCGCGGACTTGAAATGAAAATCGAAAAGCTGGACGTGACCAGCGAGAAAGACCGGCAGAAAGCATGGACGTGGGACGTCGATGTACTCGTCAACAACGCAGCAGTCAAAGAAGGCGGCTCTCTTGTCGACATACCGGAAGACAACCTCCGTCATCAATTCGAGGTGAATACATTCGGCCCGATACTTTTGACGAAAGGATTCGCACGGAAAATGATTGAGAAGAGACAAGGCAGGATCGTCTTTGTGTCGTCGATTTCGGGGCTCGTCTCCACACCCTTATCCGGACCTTACAACGGCTCCAAACATGCGCTGGAAGCATTTGCCGAGGCGCTCAGCCAGGAACTCCAGGAGTTCAATGTCGAAGTGGCGACAATCAATCCGGGGCCTTATTTGACCGGATTCAACGACCGCGAGTTTGAGACATGGAAAAACTGGCAGGAAGTCGATGAAACGGTATTTGACTACGAGAACCTGGCGTTCCCGATGGAACAGTATGATCCGGAAGAAGTGATCGAACCATCGGTGAAAGTGATACTTGGTGAAACGAACAGTTACAGGAACGTCATTCCGGAAAGCATGGTGTCCATGATCAAGGACATGCGATCTGAATTATGGGATAAAAAGACGGATGAAGCGCTCGGTGAAAGGCATGAAACAGTACAGAATTCATATGATATAGAGCCTGGAACGAAAGCGGAATAATATAAAAAAAGGAGTGGGGCATCGCCCCGCTTCCAATTTTCATAATAGGAGTGAGCACATGACTACACATAGAAAATGGGTCCTGGCATACTTTATCTTCTTCGTCCTCATGGTGGTTGCCAATTACACCGCAGGGCAGATGGGCTCGGATGTAGGCGGGACGGCCAATGAGAATGAAACCATCATCCAGCCGGCAGGATTTGCCTTTTCGATTTGGGGTTTGATCTATACCCTGCTTTTCATATGGATCATATATTTATTCTTTTCCAAAAAGGATAGATCATACATTACAGAACGTCTGAAATTCTGGCCGATCGCCAATTTCATATTGAATGGCCTATGGATTTTCGTCTTCACACAGGAGTGGCTCTTTGCTTCCGTCATCGTGATTGCAGCAATGTTGTATACTCTTGCGGAAATTTATACTTCAATCAGCGAAACCAATCATAACTGGTTCGACAGATTTCCGTTCGCGATATACTTTGCCTGGGTGACACTGGCGACCATCGTCAACATCTTCACATGGGTCACCGACCTCAATATCGACACCATTTTAGGAATGGGCGAATTGACGTGGACCATACTGCTGCTGATTATAGCAGGCATCATCGGCATTGCGATCGCGATATTCTTCAAAGACTGGGTCTATCCGCTTGTCCTGATATGGCCTCTAATCGGCATATATGCAGAAAGCGGCGATGTCTCGACCGGACTCAACATCACATTGCTGATCGTGGGCATCGCACTTGCGATTATAGCGATTATAGTCATCGTCCAGAAAGCGAGAGCGTTGAGGGTTTAAAGTCAGCATATGGATATAGCCCCCTTTGGCCGGGGAGCGACGCCATTGCTGCTCGGCGGATATCGTATAACTTCTGATTTCGAGAAGACTTATACGATTATGGAGGCGGATATCGTATAACTTCTGATTTCGAGGAGACTTATACGATTTCGAAGTCGCGGCAGATTCTGACTTCCTTCAGCGCTAAATAAAAAAACATCGAATCAACGATATAGGTTGATTCGATGTTTTATTTTGCCTGAAATCCGGCTCACCGTAAGTTTTTGACTTTCATCACGCCGTTCGCCACTGCAAGGTCGAAATAACCGGCACCGACACATTTGTAGAGGGTGATTTCCTCACCCGACTGCCTTAAGAACTCCGCATCGAAAATATCTGCGAGGCTGCCGTCGATGTCATCCCATGAGATGATGCCTTCCTCCACTGCCTTGATGATTTCGCCCGCTTCTTCCTTGGCACCGTCCATATCATCAAGATAAATCTGTCCGGCTTTCCTCACGGTTTCCATATCCATTTCAATCATTTCGGGTGTGAATGAACCGACCCCGTTGAGATGTGTGCCGTCTTTCAACGCGTCACCGTCAAAAACAGGGGTCTTGGACTGGGTGGCACAGTTCACGATATCACTTTCTTCGACCAGCCGGTTGACGTCATCCGCAATTTCCACCGGGATCTCGATTCCGAAATCCTGCAAATCCTGTTTGAACGTTTCGGCTTTGCTCCGTGTCCTGTTGAATAAAACCATCTTCCTGATTTTGCGGACTTCAAGTACGCCGAGAACCTGTTCGAAGGCCATCCTGCCGGTGCCGATCACACCGAGCACGCCGGCATCTTTCCTTGCGAGTTTATCTGTCGCAATGGCGGTCATCGCCCCGGTGCGCAATCTCGTCAAATAGGATGCTTCAAGGGAGGCGATGTGTTTGCCGTCATTCAGATCAGTAACAAGGATATTGCCCTGGGTCGTCGGCAGATCGGCGTTTTCCGGAAAAATCGACACCGTTTTGATGATCGAGACTTTCTGTTCCGTGCTGATGCATGGCATATACAGCATGGACGAATGATCGCTCGCAGGCAGGACGATCCTGTTCGCCTCCACCAGCCTGCCGTTCCTGTAATCATCCAAAATCATCTTCACATCTTCAATCGCATGATGAATCCTGTAAGTTTCCTGAATCTCTCCATCCGTTAAGAAATGCATGGTTTATTCTCCCTTTCAAAAATCATTTTCCATATTCCCTTTATTGTATCACGGAGGAGGATGCTTTGAATTTACAACTTGGCTGAACCTTTTTTCTCATACAGTGCTTCCCGTGTGATGGAGAATTCGGAGATATCATGTTCAGTTTCACCTTCAGTGATGAGCTGGGTGAAGATCTCCCCGATCACCGGTACGTATTTGAAACCATGGCCCGAGAATCCGCCGGCTATAAGGATATTTTCATGTTCAGGGTGCCGGTCGATGATGAAGTCTTCATCCGGAGTATTGTTGAAGATGCATGCGACACCCCTGTTGAGCTTACCATTGGCCTCTTTCATATATTCGCCCAGGAAATTCCTCAAGTTCTCTTCATCTTTTTCATACGCACCGAAGTTTTTATCCATATTTTCAGGTTCATCATCATCCTCTGAATCACCGTTGAAGCGCCCGATTTTGACCCCGGTCCCGTCTATACTTGGAAATCCGTAGAATGCCCCGTTTCTCGTTCTTCCGATGAAGCCGGGGAAATTATCGGAACTGTAAAATGCTTCATCAGCTTCGAACCAGGCGATTGTACGCCTTGAAGGCTGCAGTTTCAGATCCAGCCCAAGGTCTTTGAGGAACCGTCCCGTCCATCCGCCGGCAGACAGGATGATCTGATCTCCCGTGAAAGTATCGTGTTCAGTTTTCACGGTCACTTTATCTTCTTCCGGATGAATGCTTTTTACGGGGGTATCGATCAACAGCTTGGCACCATTTTGAAGTGCGAGCCTCCGATATGTCCGGATGGCGTTCTCCCCCATGATGACGCCGCCTTTTTCTTCGTAATAACCGATGTCCAGATCCTCGCCCTGCATATCCGGCCAGCGTTCCCGGATCTCCTCTTGTGTGAGTGTCTCGATTTCCAGGCCGTATTCACGTGCACCTTCTATCGTATTCGCAAGGAACTCGGAACCTTCGTAACCGAAGTTGATGATGCCGGTTTCCCGGAAAATCTCATCTTCTGAATGCTCCTGCAGCTCGTTCCACATCTCCTGGGAGCGCAGGGCAAGCGGGATATAATGAAGCCCTTCGCCCACTGCATGCCGTATCAGCCTCGTGTCCCCGCCGTGGCTGCCGTGCGCATGAGGCGGATCATATGCATCAACCATCAATACTTTCAGTCCCTTTTCAGATAAATAATAACCTGAAGACATTCCCATTGCGCCTGCGCCTACTATAATCACGTCATAATGTTTGTTGGTGATAAGATCACTCCTAATGAATAGTCAGCGGCAGAGAGGTTTTTTATGCCGCTTTTTCCCCTCTCTACCACGAATATAAAGTAATTAATCACAAAATCAAGAAATCGCTTTCAATTGACTGCATTATGAAACTGAATTTTTTGAAAATTATCAGATTCATGAGATAATGAACGTAAGCACGGGACACACAGGGAATTCCATTATGGAGAGGGGGTGGACATCTAATGGGCAAGAAGACGAAATTGATCACGGCAGCAGGTGTAACGGCAGGTGCCCTTTATGTAAGCGCCAATACCGAGAAAGTGAAGAAAGGTATTGATAAGGGCATGGAGATGGCAGTCAGCCAGGTTGGTAAATGGACGGATGATCCATATATCAAAAACCTCGGCAGGCCGGAAGATTTGAGTGATTCCAATATGGTGGACGAAGGCGCGATGACGAGTGTCCTGTACTATTACGAATTGAGGGAAGCTTCACGTAAAAAAGCACAGAGCGGATAAAGAGCGGGGACAGAGTCCCTGTTCTTTTTTTAATCTTTCAGTTTGAATGTCATATACCTGACATTGTTTGTATGGATGATTTCCAGTCCTGAAGCACCGGCAATATATTCAAGCGTTTTCGGGGTATAAAATGAAACATGCGTCGGGTCACGCATATAATGCCACTGTTTAAAATGTTCCGGGTCGTTTTTATGGAACAGGGTCATGACGGCGAGTATGCCATCCGCTTTCAAGAGCCTGGCAAAGAGCCTGAAGTGATGGACGGGATCTGCCATGTGCTCCACCACTTCGGTCGCTGTGATGAGGTCATACTTTTTATCCTCATAAATCGTCTCAGGCGCATAAAATTTATCATATATATCCATACGGTACCGGTGGCGTTCCAAAAGCCCGGCAAGCACGGGGGAAGGGCCGCTGCCGAAGTCGAGCCCGTCTTTCCCCGCAGGGGCGTAGGGGAAGACGGCATCATTTAAAAATTTGTAGAAAAAGTCGACATAATGCGGGTCATCTATTGAGTTGCGGTGGAGGTCATACACCTCCTTTTCGTCATCCAGGGAGAGTGTCCCGCTTTCATTTCGTGATATATACTCGCATTCCGGACAGTGGAAGAAGGTTTCTTTCGGGCCGTACAGCATGGCCGTGTCCGACCCGCAAATCCTGCAGAAATGACTCATATTGATGTCCCCCATTCTGTTATTGATGCTGCACGATCCCTCTGTAGACGAATCTGCCGCGGCAGCTGCGGCATCTGTAGCGCTTCTCGTACCCCTTCATATTTTTGCTGAAGCTGTATCTGCACTTCCTGCATTCATATAAAAAAGATTCGCCTCTGTATTGGTAGCTCCGTGTCCTTGAAATGCCGAGCCGGTCCAATGTGCGGATGAATGCCGCATCCGAATCCCTGTAGGGCTGTCCGGTCTTATACAGGGCGTAATGCACGCACTCATGATACAGGACATCGAGTACGGCGGTTTTTTCATTGTTTGTGATGAAGCTCTCCGAAATGACGATTTCGCTGCCGGTGACTTCATTCCCGCGATACTTCAAGATGAAGACGCCGAGCTTCGATTTCATGCGTTTTGATATGCGGATGGGTATTTCAAGCTCCAGGCTGAAATTGCTGCGCAGGAATTTCTCTGCACAGCGTCTCAATTCAAATTCGTTCAAGGCAATCACTCTCAATCATATATAATTTCAAACATCCCATCCAATGGAAATAAAATCCCGGGTGAGATAAATATCATTCATCACCCGGGAAATATCATTTATTTTAAGCTGGGCAGCACTCTGTCACCGATTTTGGAAAACAGGAAAGTGCCGAGGAAAGTCATGATCAGTGTGGAGATGGTTATGGTGACGAAACTGAACCAGAATGGCACACCGGCGACCGTAAGCAGCATCAGTCCGACGAATATGCCGCAAAGCACACTGTACTGTACCGCATTGACCCAGACATTTTTAATGAAATAGCTGATGGTATACGAGATTGCCGCGATACCCACACCTGTTGCGACGTCGATCAGGCCGAGCGGTGAAAAGAAGTTCGCTATGGCAAGGCCGAGGATCATGCCGGGTATGAACCGGCGGTTGAAGAAAGGTATGACGGCAAGCATTTCGCTGATCCTGAGCTGTATCGCCATCGTACCGATTGGATTGATGACGGTGAGTGCAACATAGACAGCGGCGAGCACCGCATTGTAAACGAGTATTTTATTTTTGATGATCATCATTCTCCTTAGTTTTTTATACAGGGAGTTTGCGAACCTGTGGATGGAACTTTTACAAACTGCCATACTATTATAGCAGATTCATCACCGGGGGGCGCCTCTTGGGGTGACAGAAAAATGATAAATTCTACTTTTTATACTCGATGTTGCGGTCCTTCCATTCAACGGTCTTTTTGATCCTCGTCTGGTAGAGCGAAAGTGTATATACGAAGAAGAAAAAGTACTGATATAACGGATAGAATGCACTCCCGGCCCTGCCGACATTGATCACCGGCCGGCATAACTGATGGAATTGGATGCAGCCGAGCAGATACAGGAATAATGCCGGGACAAGCATGTATGTATCGAATATGATGGCATACAAAAGGAAAACGGGGAATACGAGTCCCGATGACAGCCATATCATGATGGATGCCATCACAGCGGCGCCCGTATTCTCGGACCCGATGGAAATATGCTTCTTCCAGCCGTCCACCATCGAGCGGAATCCCCCGCTGTACATCCTGACGTGCACCGTATTTTTCCCGAGCAGGTGGTGTATGGGGATGTCCTGTGCCCTGTACGCTTCATAGATGCCTTTGCCTTCGATGATGGCGCCTTTTGCCGCCATATGGCCGCCGGTTTTATGATAGTCATCTTTATCCGTCAGCATCACCGGTCCGAAGACCGTGCCGGCTTCATATCTGTTTTTGAAGACCGAGAATATATTGATGCCTGCGACGGTCATCAAATTGAAGACCGCCGAGAAAGTCTCGTGATTTTTCCCGGTTTCATGGAACGGCTGAACGGACACCAGCCCCTTTTCAGGGCGGCCCCCGTAATGATGGCACAAATCGGCCAGTGAATGTTCATCTGTAAAGAAGGTATCGGCATCCATGAACAGGAGCAGGTGGCTGGCTGCATGCCGGCTGCCCGTGAAGCACGCAAAATACTTCCCCGGCAGATCTGTTTCGGGCACTTCGACCACTTTCGCTCCAAGTTTTTCTGCGATTTCGGCTGTCCGGTCCGTTGAGCCGTCATCTGCGACGATGACTTCAGTGCGGACATTCTTCTGTTTTTTGATGCTCTCCAGCAGCACCGGCAGATTGTCAGCTTCATTCCTCGCGGGGATGATGACGCTGACGGCGCTGTTCCCCGCTTTGGAAGACCTCCTGATCAACCGGTTCCTCTCTTTGAAGAAAAGGGTGCCGCAGATGAAGGTGATGATGATCCAAATGATGAAGATGATGGGTATGATCATTGTGGCCCCTCCCCTTATGCTTTCATCACTTTTTTATAGTGGTCGGGATCGGTGGCCCCCTCGGTATTGATGAGCAGCACTTTTGAAGATTCATCCAGGCCGAGATTTTCTTTCAGCTCTGAAAAGCGCTCATCCGTCATCACTTCGGCAAGGAAGCCGAGCGGCAGGGCACCGGATGCGCCTGAAGTGACCGCCGGGTCTCCGTCGTCAGGTTTGCCGTACCATCGCATACCCCTGTCGCTCACCGCATCACCGCAGGAGACGAAGCAGTCGGCAGTCGATTTCAGTATATTCCATCCCACCGGGCTCGGCGCACCGCATGAAAGTCCGGCCATCGTCGTATCCATATCGCCGTAAACCCTGACCGGATCGCCGGTTTCACTCCCGGCGGAACGGTAAAGCGGATCAGCCGCCGCCGGCTCCACTATGATAATCTTAGGCGGACGGCCGCCGGTGAAATTATATAATGCAGCCGCCATAGCTCCGGCGAATGACCCGACCCCAGCCTGCAGGATGACGTGGGAGATATCCTGCAGTGAGTTTTGGCCGAGCTGTGCCCTGATTTCGGAAATGATCGTCGTATAGCCCTTCATGATATGAATGGGTATTTCCGTATAGCCTTCCCAGGCGGTATCCTGCATCAGGATCCACCCGTTTTTCGCCGCCTCCTGAGCCGCATATTGCACGGTATCATCATAGTTCATATCCGTGACGATCGCTTCGGCACCGAGGTCGGTGACCGCTTGGACCCGGGTTTCCGCAGCACCTTCCGGAAGGAAGACCTTCCCTTTTTGTCCGAAGATATGAGCGCCCCATGCGACACCTTTGCCATGGTTGCCTTCCGTTGCCGTGGCGAAAGTCTCCACCGGGTGACTGCCGGCTGCGCTGAGTAGATCGGTGAAAGAAAGACTCCGGCCGTCCCGCCCCATTTTGCCGGCAAAGTGCTGTGCCATGGCGTAGGAAGCGCCGAGCCCTTTGAATGCATTCAACCCGAATCTTGCCGCCTCATCTTTGACGAATAAAGCCCCGAGGCCAAGTGACTGTGCACTATTTTTAAGCTCATGCAGCGGGGTTGCTTCATACTGTGGCATGGACGCATGGAAATTTGCCGCACCCTGAATCTCCTGCAGCGAAAAATCCCTTGTGTATTTTTCAGCATCAGCTGTACTCCTGAATTTATTCTGAATCCATTTCATAATCCATCCTCCTGAGACACCTTTGTCACCATCATAACCTAAAATGCCCCGGTGTTAAGCCACTGGCGCAGATATTTTCACGGAAAACAAAAATGACAGGGTCTACCTGTCATTTCGCTTGTATGAAAAACCCTTCATTCTCGTTCCATTCGGCAAGGAAAATATCTTTGACATCTTTCCCGGTCTCTTCTCTAATGGTGTTTTTCAGCCAGTCTTCGTCGAACCCTGCAGCCTGAAGCGACCTGTGTTCGACTTCCCCGCCGTCGATGAATAAGTAGGACATTTCATTTTCCTTGTAATCTTCCAGGACCTGGCCGCGTGACGGTGGTTCCTCTTCTGCACGTTTGATGACAGAGAGCATGCCGCTTGTCTCCATGATTGCATGCTTCACCTCACGTAATGAAAACACCCCGTTCATCCTGAGCAGTTCCCTGACTTCATCGACGTCCATATTATTCCTGTTCAGCACTTTTGTGTCGATCTTCCCGTCATTGATCAACAGCTGTGAACTGCCTTTCGTCAGCCTTCTGAAGCGTTCATTCTTCATGGCATACCTTTCAATCACGTAAATCAGCAGTGCCCAGTAGGCGAGCATGATCAGCATATGGTAGAAAGGTGTGTCCGTCTCATAGAGGGACTCTTCAACAATGCTTCCCAGGATCAGGGCATATACAAAGTCGAGCGGTGTGATCTGGGCAAGTTCTTTCGGCCCGAGCAGCCTGAGAATGATCATGACCCCGATCAGCCCTGAGGTCAGCTTAACAAAATAAGACATTATATCTTCCATTTCCGTCACTCCTGTATAGAATTTTAAGTGAAAAAAATTTTCAAGCTTCCATGGATTATTCCATTCAGTAATCATAAATACCCCATTCCCGGAGAAAATAACTTTTTCAGGGCTTCTGCAGCAAAAGCATATAAAAAAACCGGGATGTAATTTTATTACATCCCGGCTTCACAGGTCCTGCCTAAATCATATTTTTGAACACTTTACCGTCTTTTGCGACGACTTTGATTGCATCATTGTCTTTCAGTATGCCGATATTTTCGAGCGGATTCTCTTCGGTCAATATGAAGTCCGCGATATAATCCTCTTTGATCAGTCCGAGATCCGTGTAGCCCATGCATTCTGCGGCGGTCTGAGTGGAAGCGACGATTGCATCCATCGGAGTCATGCCGCACTCCACCATAAGCTCAAGCTCCCGGAGGTTGGTGCCGTGTTTGAATACTCCTGCATCGGTGCCCATCGCGATTTTCACGCCGGCCTTATAGGCTTTTGTGAAGCTCTCCTTATGGATTTCGATGACTTCCTTGGACTTGTCGATGGATGTCTGTGCCATGCCGAGCTCATCTGCGAACTCGAGTACGGATACAGGCGCAAGAAGCGTCGGCACGAGATAAGTGCCCTGATCCTTCATCCTTTCACAGATTTCATCGTCCAGATAAATGCCGTGCTCTATCGAATGGATGCCCGCTTCGACACATTGTCTCACGCCTTCGAGGCCCTGTGCGTGCGCCATCACTTTCACGCCGTTCCTGAACTGTGATTCCTCGACGATCACTTTCAATTCTTCAAGGGAGAACTGTGTAAATTTCGGATGGTCGGTCGGGCTGGATACCCCGCCTGTTGCGTGGACCTTTATGACGTCCGCACCCGCCCTCAGCATTTCACGGGTCTTCTTCCTCACTTCCTCCACACCGTCACAGACGCCGGACGGCATGCCGGGATGCGGCTGCAGCATATCTGCAACAATCCCTGAATAGTTGTATCCGTCCCCGTGCCCGCCTGTAATGGTCAGGGCATTGACGCTGATCTGCATCCTTGGTCCGTCGACCAGGCCGTCGTCAATCGCCTTCTTCAAACCGAGGTCACTCCCCAGTGCATCACGCACTGTGGTGATTCCTGCGTTCAGTGCAGTGTTCAAGTGTTTTGCCGCTTCATAGAAATTATATGAAAACGGTGTGGTGAGGCGCTGCTCAAGTGGTTTCAGCTCAAACATCATATGCACGTGCGTATCGATCATGCCGGGGAGCATGTAACGTCCCCCGCCGTCGATCACTTCCGCACCACTGATGGAGGCGTCCGCATCCAATGATTTAAATCTGCCGTCTTCAATCAATATATTCGTGTTGACGATATTTTCCGAACCTGTACCGTCGATCAGGTTGATGTTTTTCACCAGTAATTTACTCATAAATTTTCTCCTTCACGTTAAATTAAGTTCATCACTATGCTCGCTATGAAAATCGATGCCACAGTCACCGTCACGAAACCGCCGATCAGCATCGGTGTCACAAGTTCCTGGAATAATTTATTTTCATCCTCAGGGTTATCCGTCTCACTGCGCGCCACTTCCTCACATATGATGTAGTCCGCCGGGAAGCCGAGCAGTGCGGTCAATGCAACAGGCATGCCCTTGTATGGATGCCAGCCGACAATTTTTGAGGCGATGAACCCGCCGGCAAGTATGCCGAAAGTTCCGATTGCAAGTATCGCAAGGACGCTCGGGACGTTGCTGATGACATCCTGGGGTGTGACATCCGCCATCGTGCCGATGATGACGAAGATCAATGCGACCATCATGAAGCTGAATGAGTTCGCCGATTCAAGCACACTTTTCGGGAAGAATCCGAAATTCAGTGCCAGTATGCCGAGGATTAGACAGAAGATCGTATAGTGGACGCCCGTGACATCCCCGAGATAAACCCCCACTGCAGCAAGAACAAAGACGAAAAACAGTTTTATGGTATTATTCTGCATGAATTTATACTTCACGGGTTTTTCTTCGAGGGAAATCCTGGCTGTGTCTTTCACATTGACCTGCCCCGTCATGAATAAATGGCCGTAACGCTTCATGAAAAAGGTCGAAATGGGCATGCCGACGACGCCCTGGAAGGCGTAGACGAGCACGGGGACGACGACCAGAGTGCTGAGCCCGAGTTCAGTCAGCCGTTCATTCGTGATGAGCAGTGCAACGATGCCGCCGGATAAAGGCCCCACACCACTTGCAGCGGTCGGGAAGTCAAACATCAGCGTGATCAGGGTCAGCACTAAAGTAAGTGAACCGACGAGACCCGAAAGCGCAATGACGACCGCCTTCCACTGTGACTTCAGTATATCAAAACGCATGAGCGTTCCCATATGGACGATCAGCGGGCCGATCAAAATCGCACCGAGGGCCGGAAGCGTGGACAATTCAAGTATGTTCTCCGGAAACACACCAATCCATGTAAAAATCAGGAAACCGAGCATTGCGGTCATCAATGTCGGGATTCGTGCGCGTGACAGGACAGAGATGTATTCACCCAGGGCAAGCAGTGCGAATATACCCACCGTCGCGATAATTGGTTCTTCCCACATAATACAGCACTCCTAAATGTTTTCTATTTAATGAGTGCATTATACAGCCATCGGTGGAAGAATAATAGTTAAATTCTGAAAAAAATGAGTTTTCAAAGAAAGAAAACGTCTCCATTGTATACTGTATACCTGTATGTAAATGAACCCCAGTAAATAATTCTCTTCGGTGTAAAATTTTACCGGGGTCCATCCCCTCATTCCACATTTTTCTTGAACTTTACGAACATGACATGTTCAATGGTGGACTCACTGACTCTGCCTTTCTTATCCTTCTCGATCAGTTTCAATTCCTGTCCGAAGAAGCTGCCGACCGGGATGATCATCCTGCCGCCCGGCGCGAGCTGGTTGATCAGGTTTTCCGGCATTTCTTCAGCTGCTGCCGTGACCATGATCTTATCATAAGGTGCATGTTCCTCCCATCCCTCATGGCCGTCGCCGTAATGGAAATGGATGTTCCGATATCCCAGATCCGTGAGCCTTTCCCTGGCACGCTCATGAAGCGTTTTGATGCGCTCCACAGTGTACACAGAGCGCGAAAATTTTGAGAGCAGCGCCGTCTGGAACCCGGAACCCGTCCCTATCTCGAGAACTTTATCCTCTGAATCCAGCTCAAGCTTCAATGTCATCGTGAGGACAAGGGAAGGCTGCGAAATCGTCTGGCCGTGGCCGATGGGAAGCGGCCGGTCGAGGACAGCAAGCTCCTTCTGCTCATCGATGAAGCGGCTGCGGTCGAGCTGCATGAAATACTTCCTGATTTCTTCATCGGTGTATCTCATATCCGTCACCCCTTAATGGTTGTTTGATGTACTATAACCCTTATACCCTCATCAGCGGGTTTGATTTTGGATTTTGAGGTTAATATATAGAGACGAAGCAAATTCTTATACGGGGTGAGAGTAATGAATCATATACATATTAAAGGTGCAAATCAGAACAACTTGAAAAATATCAGCGTGGACATCCCGAAACACAAATTGACGGTGTTCACCGGCCGGTCCGGTTCCGGTAAATCGTCACTCGTTTTCAATACGGTGGCTGCCGAGTCCGAACGTCTGCTGAATGAAACGTATTCAACTTATGTGCAGAATCAGCTGACGCAGTACGAAAAGCCTGAAGTGGACCAGATTTTGAATCTGCCGGTGGCCATGGTGATCAACCAGAAGCGGCTTGGGGGCAACTCCCGCTCCACCGTCGGTACGATCTCGGATATATATGCATCCGTCCGCCTGCTCTGGTCCCGCATCGGTGAGCCATTCGTCGGCTATTCCCCGGTGTTTTCGTTCAATAACCCGGCCGGCATGTGCGAAAGGTGCCAGGGGCTCGGCTATGTTGAGGATATCGATCTTGATGAGCTGCTGGATTTCGACAGGTCATTGAACGAGGATGCAATCAAATTCCCGTCGTTCCGCCCCGACAGCTGGCGCGGAAAGCGCTACTTATACAGCGGCTTATTTGATAACGATAAGAAGCTGAAAGACTATACGGAAGAAGAGATGGAGACATTCCTTTACACGAAGCCGAGACGGTTGAAGAATCCTCCGGAAAACTGGCCCAGGACCGCCAAATTCGAAGGGCTGATCCACCGTTTCAGACGGTCTTTTTTATTGAACGACAACTTCGAGAAGAAGCGGTTCTTTTCAGATGTGGAACGGGTGGTGACTTCCAGGAAATGTCCGGTGTGTGACGGGCAGAGGCTGGATGAAAAAGTGCTGTCCTGCAAGATTGACGGCTTGAACATCGCGGATTTCACAGCACTCACGATTGAGGATGCGATCCCCTTTTTGGAATCGCTGGAAGATGAGAAGGCCAAGTACATCATAGAGCCGCTGCTCAAACAATTGAAGGCACTGAAGCATGTCGGACTGAACTATTTGACGCTTGACCGCGAGACGCCGACACTGTCCGGCGGGGAGTCCCAGAGGATCAAACTGATCCGTCATCTGAACAGCCCCCTGACCGACCTCGTCTATATCATCGACGAACCGAGCATCGGACTCCATCCGGAAGATATCGACAAGATCAACGACATCATCACCTCCATCCGTGATAAAGGAAACACCGTACTGATCGTGGAGCATGACCCGGACGTGATCAAGATTGCCGATCACGTGATTGATATCGGACCCGGTGCCGGCAAGGCCGGCGGGGAGATCACATTCACCGGCACATATGAGGCACTGCTTGACTCCAACACACCGACCGGGGAGGCGATGCGGACTGTGCATACGCTGGATAAGAAGGACAGGGAAATAAAGGACTTCATCCATCTTAAAAATATCACGAGGAACAATCTGGAAAATATCAGCGTCGATATACCGGCCGGAATGATGACGGTGTTTACAGGTGTGGCAGGATCCGGCAAGAGCACCCTGCTCAAGGAAGGTCTGAAATCCCGGAAAGAGGTCATTTTCATCGATCAGAAAAGTATCCAGGCTTCCAACCGCTCGAACCTTTTGACTTATATGGATGTATTTGATGATATACGCACATTTTTCAGCAGGAAGACCGGACTTAAAAAAGCATGTTCAGCTATAACTCAGAAGGTGCATGCCCGGAATGCAGCGGCAAAGGCATCATCAAGACCGAACTCGCCTTCATGGCGGACATGAGCCAGGTGTGCGAAGTATGCGGGGGCACAAGATACCGTCCGGAAGTGCTTGAAGCAAAAGTCGAAGGGTATTCGATTGCGGATATACTGGCTTTGACCGTTGAAGAAGCGATCAATCTCTTCCAGGAGAATCAGACAGTCAGGGAGCGGCTGCTTCATCTTGAACAGACCGGCCTGCAGTATATGACGCTCGGACAGTCACTGGACACGCTGTCCGGCGGAGAGATGCAGCGGCTGAAGCTCAGTTCCCATCTCGACAGCGAAGCATCCGGCATGATTTATATCTTCGATGAACCGACGACCGGCCTCCATGAAAGGGACATACCGACACTTCTGAATTGCTTTGAAAAGCTGATTGAAGCGGGCAACACGGTCCTCATCGTGGAGCATAACCTCACGATGATGACACACGCAGACTGGCTGATCGATATCGGCCCCGGCGCTGGGAAAGCCGGCGGCAGAGTTTTGTATACCGGACGGCCGCGGGGTTTATTGGAAGTGGAGGAATCGGTGACGGCAAAACATTTGAAGCGTTATGTCAACGGTCTATAAAAAGGAGGAAGGCTGATGAGGAACATCAGAGTGGTGGATTATGATACACAGTGGCCCCTCATGTTCGAAGAGGAAAAAGAGAAGTTCGAACAGATTTTTGGGGACGAACTGACGGCCGTCCATCATATCGGCAGTACTTCTGTGCCGGGCCTGAAGGCGAAGCCGGTCATTGACATCATGCCGGTCGTTAAATCTATCGATGCCGTTGATTCCTGTAATGATGCACTGCAGGATATCGGATATGAGGCACTCGGTGAATACGGCATCCCGGGACGCCGCTATTTTAGAAAAGGCGGCGACGACCGCACCCGTAACATTCACTTTTTTGAAGCAGGCAGCGACCATATAAAGCGTCATTTGTCTTTCAGGGATTACTTAAGGAATCATGAAGAAGTATGCAAACAGTACGGTGATTTAAAATCACAGCTGGCCGATCGGTTCCCCCACGATATAGGAGGCTACATGGAGGGGAAAGATAAGTTCATCAAAGAGACGGAACGGATTGCGATAAGATGGTGTGAAGATGACTTCAGCATTTGAATGATGGTTTATAACGCATAGTGTTATAAGGGTGCGGATGCTGTTATTACAGTGTTTTGAGGCTATCCTGAATATGTGTAGTAACGCCCTTGAAACGTTAATGTCTCTCTGCTTCCGGGTATAAGTTTAAAAATACAGGACGTATAAGGGATGATGAAAATGAATGAGGTCCAGGAAATTTTGATCAAGCGTGCCGGGAAAGTCAGGCAGTCATATAAAGACTTCATGAACAACCCCTTCCAGGAGGAGACTGTCCATAAGCTGAGGGTGGACTGCCGCAAGCTCAGGGGGGTCTTAAATATCCTGAAGCATGCGATGTACAAAGAAGATTACGAAAAACTGAATGGCGAGCTGAGGGACATTGCCCTGGTGATCAGTGATCTGCGTGAGATTGATGTGCTGACCAGGTTGTGTGCCGATACAGCGAAGCGGGAGCCCGATATGAGCGGACATTTTCAGGAGATGTTCTTTTATTTGAACGGTGAGCGCTTTAAAAAGATGGAGACGGCGCTTTTGGATGTGGAGAAGAAGGATATTGAAAGTGAGATTGATGATGTCAGGACGAGGATTGAAAATCTGGAATTCAAACAGAAGTACAGGGATGAGAAGGACTTGAAGGCGTTCATCCATGAGCGGCTGGAGAAGAAGTATGAGAAGCTGGCCGCCGGTTATGCGGATACAGACCTGAACGATTATGAGCATGTCCATGAAGTGAGGAAAGATGCGAAAAAGCTGCGGTTCGGGGCCAGGTACCTCGGCAAGCTCACCGGCCTTGAGCATAAGAAGATCAGCAAGGAAGCCAAAAAGATACAGGATGAATTCGGGGAAATCACCGACCACCGGGTGAATGCAGCGATGCTCGAGGAATATGCCGATGCTGCGGATAATGAAGAGGTCCGGGATTTATTCCTGAAGATCAGGGACCTCGAACAAGACAAATAAAAATCTCTGCACGGTATTGGACTGTGCAGAGATTTTTATTTTCGATTTGATGGCGCTGAAATCAGGGTACAAATCGGACTTTGCCTTTGAAACCGATTTGGAGAGCGAGAAATCATAGTTCAAATCGGAAATGGATGACGAATCCGATTTGAAGGCGTGAAAATCACTGGGCAGCTCGGATTTTGCCCTCGAAACCGATTTGGGGACCCGGAAATCGATTATGTCCATATAGTTGTGTAATAAGAATAAAGAGCCACACCTGTGCTCTGTAGTACAATGTTAGTTGGGACACCATC
>NZ_JAJNCU010000004.1:0-119887 GCF_021026095.1 Salinicoccus halitifaciens
TCCGGTATTAGCCACGGTTTCCCGTGGTTATCCCGGTCTGATGGGCAGGTTGCCCACGTGTTACTCACCCGTCCGCCGCTCGATTGATTGGAGCAAGCTCCAATCGCTCGCGCTCGACTTGCATGTATTAGGCACGCCGCCAGCGTTCATCCTGAGCCAGGATCAAACTCTCCATAAATGGAAAGCTCATCTTGAGCTCGTATGATACTGACAGTATCAATTGCGTTTTTGAGTTGTGCGCCTCAACTGCTTCCATAATGGAAGACTTCTTTTATCGGAATTAACGTTGACATATTGTCATTCAGTTTTCAATGTTCTTAAATGTAATGGAGCGGGTGATCGGAATCGAACCGACGACATCAGCTTGGAAGGCTGGGGTTATACCATTTAACTACACCCGCATTTGATTTTAGTATATAATAGTAATTATTTGAATCAGTATTGCAAGATTGATGCGGCTGAGAGGACTTGAACCTCCACGGGATTAACTCCCACTAGGCCCTCAACCTAGCGCGTCTGCCGATTCCGCCACAACCGCACATCATTATAATGTTGCTTTTCAGTGCTTCGCTTCTTTTTTAGCGACAAGAACTATTGTATAACATATAAATCATTATGTCAATGAGTTCGTCTATTTTGTTTTAAAAACTTTTTCTCTAAAAGAAGAAGTGACCCGTACGGGATTCGAACCCGTGTTACCGCCGTGAAAGGGCGGTGTCTTAACCGCTTGACCAACGGGCCATTGATTAGTGCAACGATATTTATAATAAAGGTTTATGTTAAATAAGTCAATACATTTTTACGTGTTTTTAACATTTCCTTTATCTTTTTTAATCGACCGCCCTTTTCGATGATCAAAACTGGTATTTTGAATTTTTTCCTTCTATATAAAGGCAGTTTTTATGTCTCTGAGATATTCTCCATTTCATCTGTCCGAAAATCTCTATTTAAAAATATTTTACATTACTTGGGGGTTATTTGCTTGAAATTACTTAGCAATGTGTTAAACTTTATTTATAATCATTCTAAACAAGAATGTTATAATAATCATTCTCGGAGGGATTTTATTAATGACTAACGAAAACCAGAATCAGTCCAAAGACGAGTTCACTGGCAATCCAAAAGATGAGTTCGCTGGTACTGCAATGGCGGGCGGTGCTCATCAAGGCAGGGAGCAAGGCGAGAACAAGCCTGCAGATCACCTGACTACATTATTTGGTGCGCCGGTTGGCGACCGTGAAAACTCTGCTACTGCCGGTCCGCGTGGTCCGATGGTAATGCAGGATCCGTATTTCCTGGAGCAGATGGGACATTTCGACCGTGAAGTGATTCCTGAGCGCCGTATGCACGCCAAAGGTTCAGGTGCTTACGGAACTTTCACTGTAACTCATGATATCACCAAATATACGAAAGCTAAAATCTTCAGCGAAGTCGGCAAGAAAACTGAAATGTTCGCACGTTTCTCCACTGTGGCGGGCGAGCGCGGTGCAGCAGATGCAGAACGTGACATCCGCGGTTTCGCACTCAAGTTCTACACTGAGGAAGGTAACTGGGACCTCGTCGGTAACAACACACCTGTGTTCTTCTTCCGTGACCCTAAACTTTTCGCAAGCCTTAACCACGTTGTAAAGCGTGACCCTAAGACGAACATGCATAACCCGCAAAGCAACTGGGATTTCTGGACGCTGCTTCCTGAAGCACTCCACCAGGTGACGATCATTATGACGGACCGCGGTATTCCAAAAGGCTTCAGAAACATGCATGGTTTCGGATCACACACATACAGCATGATCAATGCTGACAACGAGCGCGTATGGGTGAAGTTCCACTTCAGAACACAGCAGGGCATTGAAAACTACACCGGTGCAGAAGCAGAGCAGGTCATTGCAAAAGACCGCGAGTCTTCACAAAGAGATCTGTTCAATGCGATTGAAGAAGGCAACTTCCCTAAATGGAAGCTTTACATCCAGGTTATGACTGAAGAGCAGGCTAAAAACCATTACCACAACCCGTTCGACCTGACTAAAGTATGGTACAAAGGCGAATATCCGTTGATTCCTGTAGGTGAGTTCGAACTGAACCGCAACCCTGAAAACTACTTCGCAGAAGTTGAACAGGCAGCGTTCGCACCAACGAACATCGTACCGGGCATCGGTTTCTCACCGGATAAAATGCTGCAGGGCCGTCTGTTCTCATATGGAGATACTCAGAGATACCGTCTGGGTGCCAACCACCACCAGATTCCGGTCAACTCTCCAAAAGCGGCACAGAACGTCTGCCCGTTCAGCCGTGACGGCGCAATGAGGGTCGATGGCAACATGGGTTCACATACGAACTACTACCCTAACAGCTACAGCCAGTATCAAGATCAGCCGGAAGTGAAACAGCCGGGTCTCGAAATCGACGGACTGGTTTACGAGCATAACTTCCGCGAAGACGACAACAATTATTACGAGCAGCCAGGTAAGCTCTTCAACCTTCTGTCAGAAGAAGATAAGCAGAACCTCTTCAAAAACACAGCAGATGAAGTCGGCGGCGCATCATTACAAGTACAGCACCGTCATATCTTCAACTGTTACCAGGCAGATCCGGCTTACGGCCGCGGTGTTGCCAATGCACTCGGCATCGACATCAATGATGTTGAGCTTGAAGACAAGAGCGTCCACCTGTTGGATAAGTAAAATCAAAAAAGTACAGGCCATCTCAGTTGGCCTGTACTTTTTTTGTCTTCATTTTTAGTTGTTCATATTTTTCATCGTCAGGGAGATTCTGCCCTTTTTCAAATCCACATCAAGCACTTTCACTTCCACGATGTCACCTGTCCCCACCGCTTCCAATGGATGTTTGATGAAGCGATCCGCCAATTGTGAAACATGCACAAGGCCGTCCTGCTTAACACCGATATCGACGAAAGCGCCGAAGTCGGTCACGTTCCTCACAGTTCCTGACATTCTCATCCCCTGCTTCAAATCTTCCATCTTCAATACATTGGACTTCAGCATCGGGGTTTCATAATCATCCCTGATGTCCCTCGTCGGTGATTTCAGACTTTCAACGATGTCCTCAAGCGTCGGCTCCCCTACGGAGAGTTTTTCTGCATATTCCTTTATGTTGATGCCTTCAAGCCTCTTGCTCGTTTCATCCGAGCCGATCTGTTCTTTTTTGATTCCGAGCTGCTTCAATAATTCATTTGTGGTTTCATACTGTTCGGGATGGATTGGTGTCCTGTCGAGCAGCTCTTCTCCCTCTGGCAGACGGAGGAATCCGATGCACTGCTCATATGTCTTCTTGCCGAGCCTCGGCACTTTGCCGATCTCCCGGCGGTTTTTGAACCGGCCGTTCTCAAGCCTGTAATTGACGATATTTTTACTGATGGAAGGTGACAGACCCGCCACATGCTCAAGCAACGTCACGGATGCCGTATTCACGTTCACCCCGACCTGGTTCACACTCGTCTCCACAACGAAGTTCAGTGATTCGGTCAAATATTTCTGATTGACATCATGCTGGTACTGGCCGACACCGATGGATTTCGGATCGATCTTCACCAGTTCACTGAGCGGATCCTGTACACGTCTTGCGATTGAAACGGCACTACGTTCTTCGACATTGAAATCCGGAAATTCATCCCGTGCAATCTGCGACGCCGAATAAACACTCGCTCCCGCTTCATTGACGATGATGAATGGTACATCGAGATTTTCTTCAGTCAGGAGTTCGGCGGTGAAGAGTTCGGTTTCCCTCGAAGCTGTGCCATTACCGATTGCGATCAGGGAAACATCGTGCTTTTTGATCATGCGGAGCATTTCATTTTTCGCTTCTTCCACTCTCTTTTTTGAAGTGTGCGGATAAATGATGCTTTTATCCTGGAACTCCCCGTTGTCATTGATTACGGCAAGTTTACATCCCGACCTGAATGCAGGGTCGACCCCAAGAATCATCCTGCCCTTCAACGGCGGCTGCAACAGCAGACGTTTCAGGTTTTCTTCGAAGATATCGACGGCATGCGCTTCACCCTCGACCGTCAAATCATTTCGGACTTCACGGTCGATGGAAGGGATGATCAGCCGCTTCAAACTGTCCTCGACCGCTCTCTCCATATACTCACGGGTCTTCGATTCTTCCCTGATGACCTGTTTGCCGATATAATTCTTCAGGCGTTCGAAATCATGTACGAGCTTCACGTTCAGAACTTTGAGCTGCTCACCGCGGTTGATCGCGAGCACCCTGTGAGGCACGATCTTCTTGACCGGCTCCTCATAATCGTAATATATTTCAAATACTTTATTATCATCTTCTGCATTCTTCTTTTTGGTGGAGGTGATGGAGGAAGTATCCTTCACAACTTTTAAAATGTATCTTCTGAACTTCGGCTCATCGGAAATGTCCTCGGCAATGATGTCCAGGGCGCCGCTGATGGCTTCTTCAACCGAAGGCACTTCATCATTCAAATGACGTTCCGCATACTGATGAACATCCGCATCATCCTGTGCCTGTATGATTTTAGCCAGGGGTTCCAGACCTTTCCGCTTTGCTTCAGTCGCCTTTGTCTTCTTCTTCTGTTTGAACGGCCTGTATAAGTCTTCCACCCTGTTCAGCACGGTCTGCTTATTGATTTCAGCCTTCAATTCCTCCGTCAGCATGCCCTGCTCATCAATCAGGCGGATGACTTCCTCTTTCCGCTTCTGGAGAGACTCCATATAATTATATTCGTCCGCGATCAGTTTGATATCTTCCTCATTCATGCCGCCGGTCATTTCTTTACGGTACCGGGCGATGAATGGCACCGTGTTTTTGTCCTCAAGCAGTTCCAGCACGTTCTTTATATATTTTTCTTTGAAAGATGTCGTTTTTTCCAACGCTTTAATCAAGTCTTGTGACATTGTCGTTTCTCCTAAAATTTAAGTATAGTCTTAAAAAATAAAAACCCCAACCGCACGGGTCGGGGGTCATTCATTTTCCACAACTGCCTGCCGCAGCTTATTGATTGCCGTTCTCTGCAGCCTGGAGACGTGCATCTGGCTTAAGCCTACACGTTCCCCTGTTTCTTTCTGGCTCAGGCCTTCCATGAAGGTGAACTGGATGATTTCCCTTTCCCTCTCGGTCAGTATCGGGAGAATCCTCTCAAGCATCAGCCTTTTCTCTGCAAGGTCATAGTTGTCATCCTGCTCACCCATCACATCAAGAAGGGTCACTGTTGAGCTGTCCTTGTCAGCTTCAACGGAATGGTCCACTGATAATGCATTGTAACTCTGGCCCATTTCCATCGCTTCAAGCACATCTTCATCCGTCACCTCAAGATAATCTGCAATCTCCTGGATGGTCGGTGAGCGCTCAAGTTCAGCCACGAGGGTGTCGTTTGCATTTTTAATCTTTGGACCGATCTCTTTGATCCGTCTCGGTACATGGACACTCCATGTTTTATCACGGAGATATCTTTTGATTTCACCGACGACCGTCGGCACCAAAAAAGCTTCGAAACGCCTGTCGAAAGAAGGATCGAACCTTTTTATCGCACCGAGCAGGCCGACCATGCCAACCTGCACCAGGTCTTCATGATGGCTCTGCCCTTTGGAGTAGCGGTATGCAAGCGATTCAACAAGCTTCTGATAATGTTCCACCAGTTTGGTCTGGGCAATATCATCACTTTCCTGCTGATAGCTTTTGATCAGAAAGTTGATCTCCTCAGCAGAATATCCATTATCTGTTGCTGATTGTTTCCCCATCTGAATGCACCTGGCTTTCATCAATGTACTTAGTCATACTTATTGTAACACCTGGATCTTTTCTTACAACAATTTCATCCATCAGTGTATCAATCAAGAATAACCCGAGGCCGCCCTCTCTCAAGTAATTGACGTTATCATCCTCATTATACGGGCCAAGTTCAGATTTGATTTCCTCATAATTGAAGCTCTGACCTTTGTCCGATACGATGATTTCTATTTTATCGGAGTATACGGCGAATCCCACCAGGATATTGCCGTCCTCGTCTTCATTGTAGGCATGCTTCACTGCGTTGGTGACTGCTTCGGATACCGCAATTTTAGCATCCTCGATCTGATCATAGGTTGCTCCCACCCGGGAGAAAATACCGGACAGCGTGAGCCTGATCAGCCCAACGTATTCTGCACTTGATGGAAATTTCATCTCTATATAGTCATATTGATGACTCATCCTCATTCCACCTCCGATGATTCATTAATATGCATCAAGTCTCTTAAACCCGTGATTTCAAAGAGTCTCAAAATACGGTCGGAAACACCTGTCACACGCAGTTCTTTACCGTGCTTGTTCAAATCTTTGAGTGTACCTACAAAGATGCCGAGTCCCGTCGAATCCATATATGAAACGTCACTTAAATCTATCTTCACATGATGACTGCCGTCCTGTCTGATCGGGTTCAGAACTTCCTGCAGTTCGGGAGCAGTATAGACATCAAGCTCCCCGCTCATGGCAATGATATACTCGTCTTTCTTTTCTTCTGTGCTAATGTTGATATTCATTATGTATTTCCACTCCTAACCAAATTCTAAACGCAAGTCATATATGTTTACCCGTCCAGAATAAGGATAAACATATATCACTCATTTTTTATGGATTTCATCCTGTGTTTTTTAAGATGAATAAAGTGAGATCATCTTTTTTATTTGCATGCTGCATGCGCGTCAGGGATTCATATACATATTGGACGATATCCTGAGGATGATGGTCCTTCGTTTCATAAATCATGTCCTTGATATCATTCAGGTCGATGAAGGTGTCATCGTGTTTCCTGAGTTCCGTCACCCCATCGGTGCAGACGATCAGCATATCGTCCTTTTCAAGCGTCACCCGGCGCTGTTCGTATTCCGCAGAATCCGTCACCCCGAGTACGATGCCTTTGGCATCGATCTCTTCGAACTCATTCGTCGCGCTCCTGTATATCAGCCCCGGTTCATGCCCGGCGGAAGAATAGTCGAGCGTTCCGGTCTTGAGATCATAAAGGCCGTAGAACATCGTGATGAACATATTCTGGTTGACGTTCCTTTCGACCACCCTGTTGAGCTTCTGCAGACTTTCACTCGGATTTATGGTCGCACCTTGAAAATCCATGGCAAATTTGACCATGGACATCGCTATGGCCGCAGGTATCCCTTTACCGATGACATCGGCCACACCAAAACTCAAGAGGGCATTCTCATGATTGATGATATTGAAATAGTCCCCGCTCACCTTGCCGGCCGGGACGGAAATCGCTCCGATTTCCAGGCTCTCCAGTACCGGTATCGGCGTTTTCAGCATCGTTTCCTGAAGGCTTGAAGCAACATCCAGCTCTTTATCATGCGTTTCGAGTTTAGCCAGCATCGCCTTGTAGTCGCGGTATGTAAAGCCGAATGCAATCAGCACTTCCTGCAGTATGTTCAATGAAGAATGAATCAATTCCCCATCTTTGATGGACATTTCTTCAAGAAGATCCATATGCAGTGTCACTATTTCCTCCGGAGAGGTATCGATTTGAATGACCTTATCACTGAAAGTGTGGCACATTTCAATCGCTTCGTACTGTTGATCGTCAAAAAGATATTTCGTCATGATATCCTTATATTCATTTGCTAAATCATCTACATAGGTCAATCGCTGCACCTCCTTATGAATTGGGGTCATATCATCCTTCTGACCGCTTGTTCTTTTTCTTCTTCTTTCTCTGCTTCTGATCCAATGCGAGACTGACTTTCAGGGCAGCGTCCACTTCAGCCATTTTATCATCTTTCAAATATGTAAGTTTTTCCATCAGCCGTTTTTTATCGACGGTCCTGATCTGTTCCAATAAAATCACTGAATCTTTATCCAAGTTATATGTATCCTTTGAAATCTCCACATGTGTAGGTATCTTTGCTTTGTTGATCCTGCCTGTAACAGCAGCAACTATCACAGTCGGACTGTGATAGTTGCCCACATTGTTCTGAATGATAACGACAGGTCTTTTACCACCTTGCTCGGAACCTTCCACCGGTGATAGATCCGCAAGATAAACTTCTCCTCTTTTCATCTATTCACCATCTTTTATATATTCAAGGTATCTTTCATTATGCTTATGCGCCTCACATTCCACAATGTGAAACTCGCTGACGATCGAGAGATTGATATCCCTCATTTCAATATAACCCTTTTTAAGTGCTGTATCCAGACTGCTCGTGTTCGGCTGATCATTCAAATTCATAATTAATCACCCCTGGACGATAATATATATAATCTTACCATGTTGTTTCAAAAGTGACTAGCTATTTCAATACCTCATTGTAAATGAAATCCACATCTTCTCCCGCATATTGCCTCGGTATGCGCCTTGCCAGGAGCGTCAGTGATTCGTACGGGATGGTGTCCACATAAGCGCTGTATTCATCCATGGACTGCGGTGAGTCGGGATCATTGCTGATGATGCATGCATGATCTCCGACTTTCGTATCCCCGGGCACCCGCACCATGATCGCATCCATGCAGACCCTGCCGACCACTGGACACTGGGCACCGCCCACCTCAATTTCATAGCCGCTTCTTTTGCGGATGAAGCCATCTGCATAACCGATCGGCAGAGTTGCGACGGTTTCTTCCTCCCCGGCTGTATAGGTCCTGCCGTAACTCACTGCATCCCCCGGCGAGAGCTGATGGACCGCCGCCACGCGCGCCGTCAGTTCTATGGAAGGTTTCAGCCGGATATCCGTCGCAGCCTTCGTCTCCGGACTCGGATAGTAACCGTACAACGATATGCCGATCCGGATAGCGTTGCAGAAATCCACGTCATAACATAATGCGCCTGCAGAGTTTTGGATGTGGATGTATCTTGGGCGCTCCACCTGCTCGACGATGCCGCGGAATGCTTCGATCTCCTGCTCCGTGATACCCCGGTCTTCGTCGGCGGAAGTCAGGTGACTGAAGATACCTTCATATATGAACCGGTCAAAGCTGTTGATTTCCTCGATCATGGCACGGATCTCCGCCACGTCCTTTGTACCGTAGCGGTTCATGCCGGTGTTCACTTTTATGTGGATCCATACCTCTTTTTCATAAGTGTCGTTCACATTCGAGATGGCTTCCCTCACCCACTCGAGGTCTGCCGCCGTCACCGCAACCCTGTGCTGGATTGCCTTGTTGATATCTTCAGGGTCTATCCGGCCGAGGACGAGGATTTTTTCCTTGGTGCCGTGCATCCTTAAATCGATGGCTTCATCCAGTGTCGCCACGGCAAAGTAACTGACACCCCTGTCTGCCAGATATCCGGCGACTGTGTTGCTGCCGAGCCCGTAACCGTTCGCTTTCACGACGGCGATGAACGTCTTGTCCGGGTGCCTGCCCTGGATGACTTTGTAATTATGGTGGATCGCTTCCAAGTCTACATTGACCAATGTGCTTCTATAGTACCTTTCACTCACTGAACTGCCTCCTCATTGTGTTTCCAGGACAACCATCGCCATTGCGTAATCTTCCGAGTGCGAAATTGAAACATGGGCCCGCCGGTCATTCACGATGGATGGCTTCCCCCGGCTGTCATTCATGCAGTTGATCTCATTGAACGCTATGGATTCGCCTATGCCGCTGCCAAGCGCTTTTGCATATGCTTCCTTGACGGCGAAACGTCCTGCCAGAAACTCGGTCTGCCTGTTTTCATTCGGGATATTCCTGTATTTGTCCAACTCTTCGTCCGCCAATATCCTTTTGGCAAGACGGTGATCTTTATTCACTCTTTTTATGCGCCCTATCTCCACTATGTCTGTACCTATGCCTAAAATCATACTTCCAACCTCGATTGATTATTGATGATGTCGCGTATCATGGCCCTCAGCTGATCCGCGTCCCCTTCGTGAAGCTCGGGGATGTAAACTCTTTCAGCCGGCGTCCTTAAACTGATGCCTTTGAGATTCATCCTTCTCATCAGCGGGCCGACTGTCGTATCGATATTTTGAATCCTGTATATCGGTACAGTCTTCTGCCTTTTTATGAATATGCCTTCATGGACGTGGATTTCATCATCAAATATGCCGTATCTGAAATAACGGAATTTCAATTTGGGCACAAGCCATATATCCACAACGACGATATAAACCGTGATCAAAAGGAATACCGCGGGTATATACCAGGGCAGGAAATCCAGGGCCGTGACGGAGAGGATGTAGACCAGTGCCGTCGCGAGTAAAAATATGAACGCATAAATGCCTGCTTTAATCCTCCATAATCTGATCGCTTTCGGAGATATTTTCTTCATCCGTCCTGCCCCCTTCCTTTATCCAATCCCATATGATGCCGATATCCTGCCTGTCTATGAACCTGACCGTCGCAGTCGATCCGACGATGCCGGCTGCGGTCGTCACTGATATATTGGCGAGCTTTGAACGGATGAGAAATGGATTTTCCGTAATCTGGCCCTCGATGACTTTATCATGCTTGATGACAAAATGGCTTCTCGTGAAAAATCCCGTTGTAAGCAGGTTGATTTCATCGTCCCTGATCACATAACCATTGTTCCTTGCCGCATAGACTCCGGCCGCAATCGTGACGGCCATCACCCCGAGTCCAAGTATCCATGCCCAGCTGAGCAGGTAATACTGGACGGCTGCGGTGGCAAGGATCAGTATGACAGTTGAAACCTGGAAATATCTGCGGTAACCACGGAGCGGCACGCAGCCCTCCGGCTTGATCACGTCATAGTTCGGCAGTATCTCTTCAATGACTTCATACAAAGTGTTCCTTTTTATGAAAGGCATGAGTTCCACTGTACTGGTTGCATCCTCGCCTTCAAAAGTATCACTCGTTATCGTCACCGACAATGAATAATAACCGATCATCCTTCTGATCAGGGAATCCCTGATGATGATGTTCTGGACCCTGTTGACATTCACGCTCTTATGCTTCTTTTCAAGCAGTCCGTACTCCACTGCGAGATCATCACCTTTTTTATACAATGCGTAATCATGGTATTTGATGTAAAGGATGATCACCCCGATAGCATAGCCGACGGCCACAAAGAATATTACAGCGACCGACAGTGCAATCATGGAGTTTTGGAACAGCGTGCCGAAATAATCGATATAACGTTCCACGATGAACTGCGTGCCGATGATGTTCAGTATCGCAAAAACAATGGCGAGGAACGCGCCGAGTGCGCCGCTCGTCATGCTCATCAGCAGCAATTCCGCACGGCTCAGCCTGTGGAGCACTTCGAAGGTCCGCTTCGGCTGTGCCTCGGCCAGTGCCGCATCCCCATCCTGCCTCGGCCATGGGCTGGCATCGCCGATCTGCACATTTTCAACATCCTTTTTATCCTGTGCAATCTTCTCCTGCTCATCATAGATGATGGACTGCAGCGCTTCGGCCTGGGTTTTCTTCATCGTATCTATGACGATGCCTTCGCCTGGTGTGAATACCTGGAGTTTCACGGCTTTGAACAGGCGGTGGAAAATCGGTTCCGAGAAGTCGATCGACTGGATGCGCTCTATATCAAATTCCTTTTCACGCCTCGTCAAAATCCCGTCCTTATATATGAACTTGCCGTCTTCTATCCAGAATCTCGTCCTGTACTTGTTGATGAAGTCAAGGCCGCCGAACAGGATGACCAGAAAGAGGAATATCCCAACGACCCCAAAAATCCATGTCAGTGAAATATTGCCGGACATGATCGTCTCCCTCTGGTTGAAGAAGACGATGACAAGCGGAATCCATAAATTCCTGAACGCATTGACGACACTGCCCAGATAAGCAATCGGATGAAGCTTCTGAGGACTATACATCAGAAATCTCCTCCTTTACCATATCGATGATCTGTTTCTTGAGCTGCCCGCCTTCACTGATTTCAATCGGCGGCATATCTATGCCCATGCTGGCCGTCTTTGCGCGCAGGATGGAAAGACCGTACCTTCTCGAGACCGGTCCGGTCGAGAGTTCCACACCCTGTATCCGCTTGATCGGTATCAGGGTGGTCCTGATGATGATGAACCCCTTTTTGACGATGATCTGTTCTTCTGCAAGCTCATACCGCGTCACCCTGTAAAATATCAATGGCCTGATGATGACATTAATGATGAATAAAACAATGAAAATGCCGGCAGCAGACCATATGACGTAAGCCGGCCAGTCGAACCACAGGCTGAGGCCTGTGACGGCACCTGCGATGATGAACCAGAACAACATATCGATCATCGCCCTCACCCTCATGTAAGGTACAGCTTCACTCGATAATCTTTTCATATTGACCTTCCTTCGGCATAAAAGATTTTTCCTGCTCTGTCATTATACCTTCATTCACCATTATACTAAATAAAAGCATCCACCTTAAGGGGATGCTTTCATAAGTTTCATTATTTAAGGTGATCTTTGAATGTACGTCCGGTTTTGTTCCGGCGCTGGGATTGCGGCTTGCCGCTTCCGCCTCTGTTGTCATTGCGTTTTTGCGGGCGCCCTTTTTTGGAACCTTTATAGTTTGAAGAAGATTTGCCGCCGCGGCGTCCGCCGCCGCCTCTTTTGGATAACGGTTTTTCAAATGACAGCTGAATGTTTTCATCCTGTCTTGAGAACATGAATTCATTCAGCATTGCAGAAATGACATTTTCAGCACCGTGCGCTTCGATGAGCTTCTCTGCAATTTCCTTGGTCACTGAACTGTCGTCGTTTTCGATCCATCCAGTGATCTTGTCGAACACTTCGTTCTGCCTTGATGCCTCAACCTCTTTTTTGTTAGGCGGTCTTAAGGAACGGATGGTTTTATTCTTGTCGTTTTCAATCATCCTGAGATAATCCATCTCGACCGGATTGACGAATGTCAGCGCCATGCCTTTGTGACCGGCCCTGCCTGTACGTCCGATACGGTGCGTATAGCTCTCTGCATCCTGCGGGATGTCGAAGTTATACACGTGGGATACGCCTGAAATATCGAGGCCCCTCGCTGCAACGTCGGTTGCCACAAGTATATCCAGTGAATTATTCTTGAATTTCTTGAGCACTTCAAGCCGCTTCGACTGGGTGATGTCACCATGCAGCCCTTCAGCACGGTAGCCTTTCGCGATGAGTGCGCCCGTCAGTTCGTCGACCCGGCGTTTCGTACGTCCGAAGACGATCGCGAGTTCCGGCTGGTGCACATCCAGGAAGTCGGAGAATACATCGAGCTTTTCAAGCTCCTTGACGATCGTGTAGTTCTCATCGATCTGCGGATTGTTTGACGACTGGCTCATCGTCTTGACGATTTCCGGATTCACCATGAAGCGTGTGACCAGCTCCTGGATCGCTCTCGGCATCGTCGCAGAGAACAGCAATGTCTGACGGCCTTCAAGCGGCACTTCTGACATGATGAATTTGACATCATCGATGAAGCCCATGTTCATCATTTCATCCGCTTCATCCAGGACAAGCATGTTCACATCCTGCAGCTTCAATGTGCGGCGCTTGATATGGTCAATCATCCTGCCTGGTGTGCCGACCACTATTTCAGGCCTTCTCTTCAATTCCTTGATCTGGCGGTCGATGCTCATGCCGCCGAAGATCACTGCTACATGCAGCTTCTTATACTTCGCAAATTTGTTCAATTCCTCTGAAACCTGGACAGCCAGCTCACGGGTCGGTGTCAAAATAATATTCTGTATGCCTTCGCCTTTGACTGATTTCTCTATGATCGGTATGCCGAATGCACCTGTTTTACCCGTTCCTGTCTGCGCCTGGCCAAGTACGTCCCGGCCTTCCAGTGCTATAGGAATACTTTTTTCCTGTATCGGTGTAGGTGTTTCAAAGCCCATATCACTCACGGCTTTGAGTATTTCCTCACTGACACCTAATTCTTTAAAAAACTTCAACTTTTAGTCTCCTTTGACTCTTAACGTTCAATTATTTAGTATAACTACTCTATACTAACACCATTTACACAATTACTCAAGGACTGTTTTCATGTCCAGGAATAAAAAGCGTTCTGCAGCGATGTTCAGCGTATGCTGGTGGTTTTCTGTATAAGCCATGATATGCGGTGCGTTTTCAATCAGTTCGACCCGGCAGTTCTTCATTTTCCTCTGGGCCTCCACGCTCGACATGTACGGCACCAACAGGTCGATCGTCCCATGGATGATCAATGTTTCCGAATCGATCTCCTCATAATCGGGCATCTTCGCATCCATTATGGCACGGAATTCGTTGAATGCCTGCAGGGATAATTTCGGCAGCCTGCTCCTCACGACATCCATCGTCTTCAGTTTGAAATGCTCGGCCAGGCCCTCCGGCCTGAGGTTCAACCGTGCAAGCCGGTTGATGTGCGTATGTTCGAACGCCGGGGCGATCAGCAGAAGCTTATCCACACGGTTATGCTGTGCGATATGGCTCGCAAACAGGCCGCCCATCGAAAACCCGACGATGTAGATTTCATCGACTTTCCGGGAGAGGACCTCGTATGCCTCAAATGCCTCGTCATACCAGTCGTCACCCGTCACATTGTTGAAATCCAGATGATGCCCGTGGCCGGGATAGACCGGAAACTCGTATTCGAATTCATACCTGGGTTTCAGGTAACGGAACAGCGGCTCGAGCTCATAGCGCCCGCCGGTATACCCATGCAGGAATAAAACACCGATTTTACCAGATATGACTCTTCATCCTCTCCATCTCCATGCCGCGGGAACCTTTCAAAAGCACCACCGTGTCTTCATCAAGCATCCCTTCAAGGTGTCCGGCAAGCGTTTCTATATCGTCGAAATGCCGGCTGCCGGCGATACCTGCGGCCTCAGCTATGAATTTTGCATCACTGCCGAAAGTGAACAGCTCGAAATCACTGCCGGTCCGTCCGATATGTTCACCGACGGATTGGTGGAGTGCTTCACTGTACTCACCCAGTTCGAGTATATCCGCAAGCACCAGGATCTTTTTGGAGTAATCGAGGCCGGCCACTGTGTCCACCGCACTTTTCATGCTTGAGGGGCTGGCGTTGTACGCATCATTGATGATGAGCGCCCCGCTCCGGTGGACAGCCTGTTCCATGCGCATCGATGACACATTCAAATTTTTGAATCTGCCGGCGACGGCTGCCATATCTTTTCCGGCCGCTTCTGCTGCAAGCAGGCTGAGGGATGCGTTCATTGCATTATGACTGCCCAGCTGCGGGATGTCAACATGGAGCCCGTCCATCTCAAATGAAGTGCCGTCCGCATTTTGTGTGATGTTGGAGATGATATGGTCATTTTCTTCGGACAGGCCTGCACTCGTCATTTTGAAATGGTGCGGCCCTTTCCCCGTCAATTCGTTCAGCAGAGGATAGTCTTTGGAGTAGATCAGCACCCCGTCCTCCTTCAGTCCGTCGACGATTTCATACTTCGCTTCCGCGATCTTCTCCCTGGATCCGAGCTTCTCTATATGCGATTCACCCACATTCGTGATGATCGCGATATCCGGCTTTGCGAGTGTGCTTAAAAAGTGGATGTCGCCTTTTTGGTCCATGCCCATTTCGAGTATCGAGATCTCGGTGTCATCATCCAGTTCGAGGAGGGTCAGGGGGAGCCCGATCTCATTGTTGTAGTTCCCGATGGTCTTTTTGACTTTGTGATCATCAGCAAGCAGGCACTCCACCATATCCTTCGTCGTCGTCTTGCCGTTTGAGCCGGTGATTGCGATGACTGTCGGATCAACCGCTTCCAGATGGCGCTTTGCGATCATCTGCAGTGCCCGGAGGCCGTCTTCGACATGGATCAGGGGACGGCCTGCATCCGTTTCTTCAAGCGGCGCTTCCGTCAGCGAGACGCCCGCCCCTTTTGAAAATGCATCCCCTATGAACCGGTGCCCGTCCACATTCTCACCTTTGAAGGGGATGAATATATTTCCTTTTTGTATCGTCCTTGTATCTATGGAAGCACCGGCGATGAATGTCTCCCCCATGGCGGCGGCCTTTTCATTCATCCTGCCGTTACAATATTCAGCAACTTGATTGATGGAAATTTTAATCATTTTTTTAATCCGTCCATTTCACAGTTATAATAAATTTGTTGAAAATTTTATATCATATCTCTCATATCCAATTATAAAATATAGTATACTTGAATTCACGATTTTATTTTGGATAGGGTGATATTCTTGCAAGATAACCAAGGATACAAAAGACAGAATACCAACTTTCTGTCCCGCATCGACTGGATACTGGTGCTGCTGCTGGCTACACTCGCCCTGATCAGCATATTCACCATCTCATCAGCAATGACCAGCGGCCAGTATGAAACTGACTTTGCGGTGCGGCAGACTTTATTTTATATACTCGGCTTCATTTCATTATTCATCATCACTTTCATACCCGTAAAATTTTTCAAGAATTATATATGGGTGCTGTACGGCATCGGTGTATTGAGCCTCGTCATATTATTCATTGCGCCCGTCTCGTCGGTCACCCCGATCATAAATGGTGCCAAGAGCTGGTACCAGTTCGGCTTCATCAGCATACAGCCGTCGGAATTCATGAAGGTGCTTTACATAATGGCGATGGCCTACGTGATACATCAGCACAACAAATACAGGATCACCACGGATTTAAGCGCCGACATCAAATTGCTCTTCAAGCTTTTCCTCGTATCCGTACTGCCGATGATTTTCATACTCGTGCAGAATGACCTCGGTACGGTCCTTGTCCTGATTGCCATATTGTTCGGCATGATCCTCGTATCCGGCATCAGCCTGTGGATCATCCTGCCGACGCTCGCCGTCGCTGCAACTACCGGGATGGCACTCATCCTCGGCATCCTTTACAGGCCGGACCTGCTGCAGACGTACCTCGGCGTGCGGCCCTACCAGTTTGAACGCATATATTCCTGGCTGCAGCCTGAAATGTATGCTACAGAAGGCGGTTTCCAGCTGAGCAATTCCATGCGGGCCATCGGCTCCGGCGGGATTGAAGGCAAGGGGTTCGGCCAGGGCATCGTCTATATACCCGAAAACCATACCGACTTCATCTTCACGATCATCGGGGAGGAATTCGGCTTCATCGGTGCGACGCTCGTCATCGCCCTGTTGTTCATGCTCATGCTCCATCTTGTGAGGATTGCGCTGACGGTCAAAGATCCGTTTTCCTCATATTTCATAGCCGGTTACTTATCACTGTTGATATTCCATATTTTCCAGAACATCGGCATGACCATCCAGCTTGTCCCAATCACCGGCCTGCCGCTGCCTTTCCTGAGTTACGGCGGAAGCGGCCTGTGGGCGAATATGATTGCGATGGGCATCGTGATGAGCATCTATTTCCATCAATATAAATTAAAGAAATAAAAAAAGTGCAGCCGGATTTTTATCCTGACTGCATTTTTTTAAATATTTTGTTCTTTTAGTTTTAATTTTTCGTTTGTAGCGATACGATTCATAATATCGAACCTTGAGCTCGAAACCTTTACCTTGACCCCGAGTTCATTTAGCAACGTGACGACTTGTCTGACTTTAGAATTGTCGATTTTGTGCATAATGACACTCCTATCTCATTGGTTAATTACATATTACCACTGTTGGCACCTGAATATCCATAACATTTTCAAATTAATTATTACGAATTTTAAAACTTCCCATTATAATATACAATAAGTGTGAGGTGAAATATTATGTCATGGCTGTCATTTGAGAATATCGACTGGAGTTTCGTCTTATCCATAGTGATTGCGGCCCTGTTCCTCGTCAATATACTGCTTGCGATCAGTATCATATTCCTTGAGCGCAGGAGCTCCCAGAGCGTTTGGGCATGGGTGCTGGTTTTATTCTTCATACCCATTTTCGGATTCATCATCTATATGGCTTTCGGGCGGACGATATACAATCAGAAAATCTTCAAAATCGATGAAAAAGATAAAGTCGGACTGGAACACCTTGTACAGGAACAGCTGGAGGATATAAAGAATAAGGACTTCAGCTTCGTCAACCCCCTGGCAAATAAGTATAAAAAGCTCATCCATATGCTGCTCTACAATAACCATTCTTTTCTGACCAACAATAATACGATCACCACTTATACCGACATGAACGAGAAGTTCGATGCCATGCTCGAAGATATCAGGAATGCCAAAGACCACATCCATTTTCAATATTATATTTTCCGGATGGACGGCATCGGCAAAAAGCTCTATAATGCGATGCTCGAAAAGCAGAAGGAGGGCGTCGCGGTCAAGATCCTCTACGATGATATGGGATCCCGTGCCCTGAGCCTGCGCCAGTTCAGGAAGATAAAATCGTACGGCGGGCGGGTCGAAGCGTTCTTCCCCTCCTTCCTGAACCTCATCAATCCGAGGATCAACAACCGGAACCACCGTAAGATCGTCGTCATAGACGGCGAGATCGGTTACATCGGCGGATCGAATGTCGGGGATGAGTACATAGGCAAAAGCGAAAAGTTCGGCGGCTGGCGGGACACCCACCTCCGGATCAAGGGCAATGCAGTCAAATCACTGCAGCTCCGCTTCATGCTCGACTGGAACTCCCATTCGAAACGCCACAACCTTGTATACAACGAGCAGTACTTTCCGACCATCTACAATGACGGCGACACTTATATGCAGATCGCCTCAAGCGGGCCCGATGAAGTGTGGCAGCAGATCAAATACGGCTATTTGAAGATGATCTACCGTGCAAAGCGCAATATTTATATCCAGTCGCCCTACTTCATCCCGGACCAGTCCGTGATGGAAGCACTGCGCATCGCGATACTCAGCGGTGTCAAAGTCCATTTGATGATACCGAATATGCCCGATCACCCTTTCGTCTACTGGGGCACCTATTCGCGGGCTGGAGATCTCGTCAAGATGGGCGCAGAGGTGCATGTGTATGAGAAAGGATTCCTGCATCAGAAGGTCGTCATCATCGATGATGAAGTCGTGAGCGTCGGTACGACCAACATAGATAATAGAAGCTTCCTTTTGAACTTCGAAGTGAACGCCTTCATATACAGCAGGCGGGAAGCTGAAAAACACCGTCATATATATGAAGAAGATGTGAAGCACAGTACGCGCCTTACAGAGGAGATATACAATTCAAGGAGCAAGTGGATCAGGGTGAAGGAAGGAATAGCCAATCTGATTGCTCCGATATTATAAAAAGAAGCGGTTGAGTATATATACTCAACCGCTTTTTGCATCATGCTTTCTTTCTGCGTTTCTTTTTATTTTTAGGCATCAATTTGGCGTTCTTCATGCGACGCTCTTTTTCAGCCTGTTCGCGCTCGTGCGCTTCGATGATCGGTGCCATTTCTTCGTTGACTTTCTTCTTCCAGAAAGTGTTCCCGGCCCAAGTCTGGAAAATAAGGAATATACCGCCGACAGCCCAGTACAGAGGCAGTGCCGAAGGAGAGATCAAGGAAATCCAGACGATCATCAATGGTGAAATATACATGAAGAGGCGCATCTGTTTACGCTGCTCTTCGGAAACGAACTGCATTGAAACCCAAGCCTGTCCAAGGTAGACAAGACCTGCGATGATTGTCATGAGGATGTTCGTCTGCGTCAAATCCATCCACAGGAATTCCGGATATTCGGTGATACCGCCCTCTGAAGGGAATCTGAGCGCAAAGTAAAGCGCCATGACGACCGGCATCTGCAGGAGGATCGGCAGACAGCCCATATTCAGCGGGTTGATGCCGTGCTTTTTGTAAAGACCCATCATTTCCTGCTGGGCTTCCATCTTCTCTTCCTGAGTTGTTGCGACTTTGACCCTCTTCTGGATCTCTTCCATTTCAGGCTTCACGATCTTCATCTTCTCGCGCATCATCATCTGGTTTTTATATGTATTCATCATGAACGGGAAAATAACAAGACGGACGATTAGTGTGATGACAATAATTGCCAGACCATAGTTGTGATTCAGATTATCGCCGAGAAAATGCAGGAGATTATCCATCGGCTGGACAAATGTATTAAAGAAGAACCCATCTCTGTTTTCTTCCTGAGAATAATCACAGCCTGCCAATAAAAGCACAAGCCCCATCATCCCAGCCAGTAACCATTTCTTATTCATTCTTTCACCTCAAAAATTTATCTCACATAATAGAGATTGTACCATAATTCCATACCTAAAAAAATAAATATTATGTTCATTATGCGAACTTTCCCGGTTTCCGTGAAGTTTGAACATATTGGCCCGAAGTGTTGGGCTGGTGGGGATGTCTTTATTCTTCTAGTCTCAATTTCTGTTCTGATCCTTCTATATTTGCGGAACCTTGAAGTGTTTTAGGGTCAACGTTGCGAATACAGCACTTGGTTTCGCAACCTTCTGCCGAGTTCTGGGTCAATGTTGCGAATACAGCACCCGGTTTCGCAACCCTCTGCCGAGTTCTGGGTCAATGTTGCGAATACAGCGCCCGGTTTCGCAACCTTCTGTCGAGTTCTGGGTCAATGTTGCGAATACAACACCCGGTTTCGCAACCCTAGACCGAGTGCCGGGGCAACGTTGCGAGTACAGCAGCTCAATATTTCTAACACGCCCTCAAAAAGATATATGGCTCTTCTTTCGATGCCTTCTGACACAGCTTTCCGAGATTTCTCCACCCGAAAATCTGTTTATAATTGTCGGCGTGATCTCCCACGTCCGATTAAGGGTCCTTATTTCATAGACGAGTCTCTTAATCACCTCAAGTGGCATCCAGGTGCTATCGCACCTCAGACATCTGAATCTCTGTTGATTATGTCGGGCTGCCCGCTCCCCGCAATCCCCGCAGAATACCCCTGTTTTCAAATCTTCAAATAAAACCCCGACATCGCCCTGGTATTGGGATTCGACCAGCCGCTCCGCTTCAAGCCTTTCGACCAGATCGGAATGATCATAGCGGTTTGGATGCAGCACCTTCCTCAACTTCTTCCGCACATTGCTACATAGGAGGATTTCAGGTTTATCGGGCAGCCTGAATATGGTCTGATCAGGATTTATGAAGACGATCGTGCCATAAAGGTTGATATTGAAGCCTGCCTTGTCCAAGAACCCCTGCAACGCGACTTTCTGCCTCCCCACCTGCAGCATCGGATCCCCGAACTTCCTGCCGTTTTCATATGTCCACTGTCCCTCTACGTAAATCAGGTCAAAATTATAGTTCTTCACTTCAAAAGTGAACATTCTGTCCCCGGCGATGATGATGTTATCGATCTGGATTTCCTGGTCGACGCTCGACTCCGCTTTCGTCTGACTGCCGTTCCTTCCAACTTTAAAACAAAAATCCTTCATGTGAATAAACTCCACATCACGGAAATCTTCTTCCAAAATGTGATCGAACTCCACTTCACCTGCATAACCGCCCGCCAGTACTTTCAGCTCGTTCAGATCTGCTTCCGATAAATCGCAGCGGTATGAAAGTATCTCCAGCTGCCTGTGTCTCCGGCTTTTATTCCTCAATGGCTTTCCCCCTTATAAATTGTCCTCCTTCGTATAATATTATGGATTTGAATTGTGCACACATCGCAACAATTCAATTTCTGTCGGTAAAAAATGCAGTTATCAGATTTCCGACCCCGGTTTTCAACAGAATTGCAAAAACTGCGCGCAGAAATACAAAAATCGTAAAAAACAAAAAAGTACGGACAAGCATCACTTGTCCGTACTTTTAAATCATAAATTATATTACAGTCTAGCACCACATACAGGCCAAGGCTGTGCGCCTCTGTCCGCGTAAAGCGCCTGGGCTCTTTGTGTCTGCTCAGCTGCTGAAGCCTGGGATGGAAGTCCTGTTCCACCTACTGATTGCCAAGTCTGTACGTCAAACTGGTAAAGACCGTGGTAAAGGCCGTTTGCACTTACGATGCTTGCATCTCCGCCTGATTCACATGCTGCAAGCGCGCCCCAGTTTTGGCCGCCGCTGTTGCTTGGTGCAGCTGCCTGGTTCTGAGTTTGAACCGGCTCCTGCTGTGCTGGTGCCTGTTCAGCTGCTGGCTCTTCATATACTTCTTCTTCAACAACTTCTGCTGCCGGTTCTTCGTATACTACTTCTTCTTCAACAACTTCTGCTGCCGGCTCTTCATATACTACTTCTTCTTCGACAACCTCAGTTGCAGGCTCTTCGTATACTACTTCTTCTTCGACAACTTCAGCTGCTGGCTCTTCATATACTACTTCCTCTTCAACAACTTCTGCTGGCTCTTCGTATACTACTTCCTCTTCAACAACTTCCGGAGCTTGTACAGGGGCAACTTCAGCCACTGCATCTTTTGAAACGATCAATTCGTTACCAGGGAAAATCAAATCTGAAGTTAAATTATTCAGGTCCATCAGTTCTTTGACAGTCAGGTCGAATTCCACTGCGATTTCAAACAGTGTATCGCCAGGCTGGATTACATAGACGCCGGCTTCAGTTTCTGCTTTTTCTTCTGCAACTTCAGCTACCTGAAGCACTTGTCCAGGGAAAATCAAATCTGATGAAAGATCATTTGCTGCCTTCAAAGCAGATACCGTTGTGGAATTGGCTGCTGCGATTTCCGATAAAGTGTCACCTGATTGTACTTCATGTCCTTTTTCAGAAGCTTCCGCGTTGGCTGCAATGATTGATGAAACAGCGACTGCTGTTCCTACTGATAATAATTTTTTCATTAAGATATTTCCTCCTGTTTTTTACCCGTATATATTAGAAATTCTATATTTGACTGATTCGTTTAATGTTTTCCTAATCGCTAAGTAGAACTATAACAGATAAAAATATTTCATAGGTTACAGGAAGATAAAATGTAAAGCCTTCTTTTACAGTAATGTTACAAAAAGATTTCTCAGGCCTCCTGAATGTTGCAGACAGGCATAATGAATTGTCATGATTCACAGTTTACATCTTTAGTGTTAAATAAAACCCTCGGAAAACGTTGCCATATCAAGGCCCAAAGCAACCGGGCAGAAAACACCGATTAATCATCCACAAATCATATAGTCAGACAACTGTAATAAACTCCCCGAGACTGTAACAAAAAAATTCATATTTATTTTACAAACGACAAAAAAAGACATCATCCGGTATCTTTACGCAGATAAAATACCGTATGATGTCAGTTGTGAGTGTGAATGGTTGGATGCAGGATGGTTAAAAGGTTTTTGGGGTGTTCGTCTGGTTCATTCAGGCGAGGACTTTTTCCTCGCCCGGTTCTTCTTCATTTTCATGGGATGCTTCAATCTCAATTTCCTCAGCTTCATTGATCATTTTTTCAAGGATCTCGACATTCTTATCCTTGATTGGTTCTTTAAGTGATGCATCGCGGGCAGTTTCATTGAAATTACTTTTTGTGAGCGTCAATATCCGTTCCTCTCCAACGAAGTCATAACGGTTGTAATTTCTGATTGCTTCATTGATCAGTTCATTCGGGTTTTTGATGTTCGGGCTGTTATTCAATTTTTCCGGTATCAGTTTGACACTTTCAGCCCATACTTCCATCCGGTATTCTTTTGTACCGGTTTCTGTCGTGTGCATGGTCGTGGCGAGCTGTCCGCTCACACAGATGATCTGGCCGTCACTGAGGCTGTCCAGTAAATTCGGGATCGCTTTGCCGAATCCTTTACAATAGATGAAATGTACTTCATGATCGCGCTTATGATCTTTCGGTATTCTGATTGTTGCCAGGATGAACGAGTTCACTTGTGTATTGTTGCCCTGCTTCACCGAAATATTCCTGACCAGCTCCCCGACTAGCACTACTTTGTTCAGCATTGGTCCACCTCCTTCCTGCTATCAGATTAAAGTGCTGCTGAATTTTCTGCAAATGACAACAATTTAATTTTTGTGGCAAGTATTATACAATAAACTTATAACTGTACCCAAAAATGAACAGATATCGGAAAACTGTCTGCAGAAATACGAAATCTGTAGTTTTTGAAAATTAAGGGGGATTTCATGAAGTCTTTTAAGATTGTAGAGATAAAGATGCAGGATGAAAACAACTATATCATTCTGGATTTGATTGACGGGGTCATCATAAATAACGAAGCCGGGAAAGATTCATGGATTGTCGAAGTCGCCACCTCGGAGGATTTCAAAGATATACTTGAGAGTTTCGTCGGCACTGATGTAAGGCTTTTGATCCGGATCACAAGGGCGTCCAACACGCCGGCACTCTTCAAGGGCAAGTTCATGGAGATGAACAGTATCAGTGTCGGATTGTCCCTCCTGTTCATCGGGGATATCATCCAGCAGAGTCCTCATTACGCAGAAGAACTGCTTGAAAAACTAATGGAGGAGAATTACGAGGGTGAAGCGCTGCTCAATGAGTTCAAAGCACGCATGGAATCGAAGGAAGATATAAAAACATCCAACTGATCTTCATCAGTTGGATGTTTTTTTGTCCTGGATGGCAAAAGTGATTTCGCACTGGCATGCCACCTCGCCATCGACAAGGGCGACTGCTTTGCCTTTGCCGATTGGACCTTTCAATTTTGTGATTTCCACAGTTAATTCAAGTGTGTCCCCGGGCGTGACCTGACGCCTGAATTTACACTTGTCGATGCCTGCAAAGAAGGCAAGCTTCCCTTTGAACTCGGGCTGCTGCAGCAATGCTACGCCGCCCACCTGGGCAAGGGCCTCCACTATGAGGACGCCCGGCATTACAGCATATTCCGGAAAATGCCCCGGGAAGAACGGTTCATTTCCTGAAACCTGTTTTATCCCTGTGCATTTCACGCCGGGTTCGATTTCCGTTACACGGTCAATCAGTAAAAACGGGGGTCTATGCGGGATGATTGCTTTAATCTGATCATAAGTAAGCATATTTTATACCTCTGTTAAATTAATGATGTGTTCCCAGGTTTCCAGCCTGAATACTTCGAACGGATTATCCAGAATACCGTAGCCGATCATCAGTCCTGCAAAGAAAACGATGATTGCCACGTACAGGAATAATAGAATGCGAACAACCAGGGGAAAACGTCTGTGAACCAGTTTTTTCGGCGTTTCTTCCATATTAAAACCTCACTCTAGTTAGTCACCGGTTCTTTCGTCTTATCCGTGTCACTAACTCTTTCAATATCGGCACCTAACCGGCTCAATTTTCCGTGAAAATCGACATAACCGCGATCCAGATGCCTAAGTTCCGTAACTACAGTATAACCTTCGGCTGCCAATCCTGCCAGTATCAATGCTGCAGCTGCCCTCAGGTCAGTTGCTTTGACGCGCGCACCCTGCAGGTTTTCTACACCCTTCACCATCGCAGTGTTCTCATCAAGCAGGATGTTGGCATTCATATGAGAGAACTCGTCGACATGCATGAAGCGGTTTTCGAATATCGTCTCAGTGATGGTGCTCGTACCTTTGACTGTCGTCAGGAGTGCCATCATCTGACTCTGCATATCGGTCGGGAAACCCGGATGCGGCATGGTTTTGACTTTGATGGGCTTTAAATTCTCAGCAGGGATGACCGTGACTTCGCTTCCGTTCTCCACCATTTTCACGCCCATATCTTCAAGTTTGGAGACAAGTGCGGACAGATGATCAAGGACGACATTCTTCAAAGTGATTTCACTTTTTGTGATCGCTCCGGCAATCATGAAAGTCCCGGCTTCGATCCTGTCCGGGATGACTTCATGATCGGCCCCTCTTAATTCCTCTGCACCTTCTATGATGATATGGCTTGTTCCGGCACCTTTGACATTCCCGCCCATTGCGTTGATATACTTGGCAAGATCCTCGATTTCCGGTTCCATCGCCACGTTTTCAAGATGCGTCGTACCGTCAGCAAGGCTTGCAGCCATTATCAGGTTCTGCGTCGCACCGACACTCGGGAAATCAAGGGTGATTCTTGCACCTTTCAACTGCCCGTCGGTGTATCCTTCAATATTGCCATCGACGTTTGAAAAAGAGGCGCCCATCTTTTCAAGCCCTTTGATATGCTGCTCAATCGGCCGGCTGCCGATTGCACAACCGCCGGGCATGGCGATCGTACATTTGCCATAACGGGCCAAAAGTGGTCCCATCACGAGCATGCTTGCCCTCATCTTGCTCACCAGGTCATATGGTGCATTATGGTTCAATCCGTTCGAAGCATCGACTGAAACCGTACTCCCGCCTGTCTCGACTTCTGCACCGAGGAGCTTCAATAATGTTGTTAAGTTATCCACGTCCGATAGATCCGGGACGTTCGTTATATATGATTTTCCCTTTTCAGGCAGTAAAGAAGCCACCAGTATGGGCAGTACGGCATTTTTAGATCCTTCTATTGTGACGGAACCCTTTAACTTTTTGCCGCCTTTGACAATTATCTTATCCATTGTTCACACTCCATTAATTAGTTAAAATACGAACTATTTAACTATAGTCTATATTATAGCTGTCTAAACATCATGTAAAGTTTTTTAGTTGCATTTTAATTGAATATTAATGAAGCCTGTTGAACCAGGGTGAAGAAATCCATGATGAAATTGCTCAAGGCACTGCCGAGCAACACCGATATGACGATCATAAAAAGAATAATTTTACCCGACTCGCCCTTCCGGAAAAACCTTTGGATGTTCAACCCCTGGACCAGCCAGAAACAGAACATCACACTGAGGATATGCAGTATGATATGCATGAAAGCCAGCTGTGAAAATATCATCAATAATCATCCTTTAAAAAAAGCCTGGGGATTCACCCCAAGCTTTACTTGTGTTTTGAAACCTCTATGCGGTTTATTGCGCGTCGCAACGCTAATTCTGCACGGTATCTGTCCACTTTTTCATCCTGTGACCGCTGCAGCAATTCTTCTGCACGCTGACGTGCCGCTTCGGCACGTTCCGTGTCTATATCTTCAGCGAATTCACCTGCTTGAACAAGCACAGTGACCTTGGAAGGATTGATTTCTGCAAATCCTTCAGTTACAGCAAAATATTCATATTGACCGTTTATCTTTGCCCGCAGACTACCTATTTTAAGTGCAGCTACAGTCGGGATATGTCCACCCATAATACCAAGTTCACCTTGTTTTGACTGAAGTACAATGAGTTCGCAGTCTTCTTCGAAGAAGACAGAACCATTAGGAGTCACTATGTCGAGTGAAATTGTCATGTGATTTTACCTCCCGATTTTATACTTCCACACCCATGCTGCGTGCTTTTTCAAGTACATCTTCAATACTTCCGACCAGTCGGAATGCATCCTCAGGAATATGGTCATAATCACCTGTCAGGATTTCCTTGAATCCTTTGACAGTTTCTTCAACCGGTACATATGAACCTTTCTGGCCTGTGAACTGTTCAGCAACGTGGAAGTTCTGGCTCAGGAAGAACTGGATGCGGCGTGCACGTGAAACCGTCACTTTGTCCTCATCAGATAATTCATCCATACCAAGGATGGCGATGATATCCTGTAATTCACGGTATTTCTGGATCGTCGCCTGGACTTCCCTTGCCACTTCATAATGCTCTTCACCGACGACTGCAGGTGAAAGTGCACGTGAAGTTGATGCAAGCGGGTCCACCGCCGGGTAGATCCCCATCTCAGACAGTTTACGCTCCAGGTTCGTTGTTGCGTCCAGGTGTGCGAAAGTCTGTGCAGGTGCCGGGTCGGTGTAGTCATCCGCTGGTACGAATACTGCCTGGATGGACGTTACCGAGCCTGTGCTTGTCGTTGTGATCCTCTCCTGCAGCTGACCCATTTCAGTTGCAAGTGTCGGCTGGTAACCAACTGCTGAAGGCATACGGCCAAGGAGCGCCGATACTTCCGAACCAGCCTGTGTGAAACGGAAAATGTTGTCGATGAATAAAAGGACGTCCTGCCCCTGCTCATCCCTGAAGTACTCAGCCATCGTAAGGCCGGATAATGCAACACGCATACGCGCACCAGGCGGCTCGTTCATCTGTCCGAACACCATTGCGGTCTTTTCGATAACACCTGAGTCACTCATCTCATAATACAGGTCGTTACCTTCACGCGTACGTTCGCCGACACCGGCGAATACCGAGATACCGCCGTGTTCCTGGGCAACGTTGTTGATCAGTTCCTGGATCAGGACCGTCTTGCCTACTCCGGCACCGCCGAACAGGCCGATCTTACCACCTTTTGTATAAGGTGCGAGCAAGTCTACGACTTTGATCCCGGTTTCTAAAATCTCTACATTTGTAGTCAATTCATCAAATTGAGGCGCCTGTCTGTGGATAGGATCTCTTCTCTCAGATTCCGGAACAGGTTCACCCAAATCAATATGCTCTCCCAATACGTTGAATACACGACCAAGAGTCACTTCACCGACGGGCACCGTTATCGGGCTGCCTGTGTCTGTGACTTCAGCGCCGCGCTGCAGTGCATCCGTTGATGCCATGGCAATCGTTCTGACCACATTGTCACCCTGGTGCAGTGCCACTTCAAGCGTAAGGGGAATTGTTTCTTCGCCTTTGTGGATGTCTACAGTCAATGCGTTATTCAATTCAGGCAGTTCGCCTTCATTGAAGCGCACATCGACGACAGGACCCATGACTTGTACTATTTGACCTAAAGCCATTCGTTTTCCTCCTAGCAAATCTTATTCAAGTGCAGCTGCGCCACCAACAATTTCTGTGATTTCCTGTGTGATTGCCGCTTGCCTTGCACGGTTATATTCCAATGATAGATCATCAATAAGTTCTTTGGCATTATCAGTCGCAGCTTTCATCGCAGTCATCCTCGCTGCATGCTCACTCGCTTTAGCTTCCAATAAAGATCCGTAGATGAGACTTTCTGCATACTGAGGCAGTATGACTGCAAGCAGGGAATCTTTATCCGGCTCAAATTCATAATTTGTAAGCGTGGATTCCCCCGCCTGCGCCTCTTCCAGTTCGGATGCCGTCAGTGGCAGGAGCCTGTCTGCCCTTACCTTCTGCTCAAGCACGTTGATAAATTCATTATATATTATGATGAGTTCGTCTATATCTTCATCTATAAAACTGTTTACAGCTTCGTGGGTGATTTCCTTGACACTGCTGAAGTCAGGCTGATCAGCCAGTCCTGTACGGTATTTGGAAACGTTGTAACCTCTTGCGGTCAAAAATTCGTAACCCATTTTGCCGATGACAAGAATATCGTAAAAGTCCGGATCATTGTTATGACGCTCTTTTATTTCACCGGTCAGCTGCTTCAGCACGTTCGCATTATAAGGCCCTGCAAGTCCGCTGTCTGCAGTGATCACCACATAACCTGTACGCTTGACAGGCCGTTCTTCAAGCATCGGATGATCCGAGCCTGTGTCTCCGGTTGCGATCGCCTGTACTGCTTCCTGCAGTTTTTCGCGGTATGCCTGGAAACTTGTTGCATTTTCCTCGGCACGGCGCAGCTTCGAGTTCGATACCATGTGCATTGCACTGGTAATCTGACTCATCTTCTTCGTCGATCCTATGCGTCCTTTTATCTCTCTTAGTGAAGCCATAAATTCACCACCTTATCCTTCTTAGTTTCAGGCTTATTTTGAAGGGTTGAATATTTTCTTGAAGCTGTTGATCGCTTCGACGAATGCTTCGTCATCCGGAAGCTGTTTCGTATCGCGGATGCCGTTGAGCAATTCTTTTTCGTTCGAATCCAACCAGCTCAGGAATTCATCTTCAAAACGGGTGATATCTTCGACCTGGATGTCATCGAGATGACCGTTGACGAGTGCATAAAGGATGGCGACCTGATATTCAACTTTCAGCGGGTTGTTTTCGCCCTGCTTCAGGACTTCAACGGTTCTCTTACCGCGTTCAAGTTTTGCAGCTGTCGCCTCATCAAGGTCTGAACCGAACTGGGCGAATGATTCCAGCTCACGGTAGGACGCAAGGTCAAGACGCAGCGTACCCGCAACTTTCTTCATCGCTTTGATCTGTGCCGACCCACCAACACGGGAAACTGAAAGTCCGGCGTTGATCGCAGGTCTTACACCCGAGAAAAATAGATCGGACTGCAGGAAAATCTGGCCGTCTGTGATGGAGATGACGTTCGTTGGAACGTACGCACTGATGTCCCCTGCCTGGGTTTCGATGAACGGAAGTGCAGTGATTGAACCTCCGCCAAGATCGTCGTTAAGTTTCGCAGCACGCTCAAGAAGGCGGCTGTGTACGTAGAAGACGTCACCAGGGTAAGCTTCACGGCCCGGCGGACGACGCAGGAGCAATGACAGCTCACGGTAGGCAGCAGCCTGTTTCGTCAAGTCGTCATATACCACCAGTACGTGTTTGCCGTTAAACATGAATTCTTCAGCCATGGATACGCCGGCGTACGGTGCAATATATAATAGTGGTGCAGGCTGTGAAGCACTTGCTGATACAACGATCGTGTAATCCAGCGCACCGTTCTTACGTAATGTTTCAACAGTTGATGCAACGGTCGATTCTTTCTGGCCGATCGCTACATAAACACAGATCATATCCTGATCTTTCTGGTTCAGGATCGTATCGATTGCAACAGTCGTCTTACCTGTCTGACGGTCACCGATGATCAGCTCACGCTGACCGCGGCCGATCGGTACAAGGGCATCGATTGCCTTGATGCCTGTCTGTAATGGTTCGTCAACACTTTTACGGTCCATTACGCCTGTGGCAGGACTTTCAATCGGTCTTGTTTTAGTTGCAGCAATCGGGCCTTTGCCGTCTATAGGCTGTCCCAGAGAGTTTACAACACGGCCGATGAGCTCTTCACCTACGGGCACTTCCATGATCCTGCCCGTACGCTTGACCTCGTCGCCTTCTTTAATGTCATCATATGGTCCTAAAATAACGATACCGATATTACTTTCTTCCAAGCTCTGAGCCAGTCCCAATACTCCACTGGGGAACTCCAGCAACTCTCCAGCCATTGCATCGTTCAAACCATGAGCAAGCGCGATGCCGTCACCAACCTGGATGACCGTACCCGTGTCAGATACTGACATGTCCTGTTCATAATTTTCTATCTGGCTTTTTAAAAGAGCACTAATTTCGTCAGCTTTGATTGCCATGAATGTCACTCCTCAAATTAACTATTCGCGTGTGCCTTGAATTGACCTTTTAAAGTGTTCAACTGACCCCGGATGGATGCATCGTAAACTTTCGTATCGATGAATACCCTGATGCCGCCGATCAAGTCTTCGTTCACTTCATTTTCAATCAATAATTTTTTCAGTCCGGTCTTCTTTATGAAGGTTTTGCCGATTTCATCCAGTTCTTCGCCGGATAATTTATAGACGGATTCCACAGTTACATATGCCTGGTTGAAATGCGCATTGTACAGCTTTATGAAATCCTCGTAGATGCTTTCAATATCGGCCATCTTGCCCTTGTCGGACAAAACACGCAGCATATTGAAGAGCGGCTTTTCAACTTCTTTGAATGTGTTTTCAACGACCGATTTTCTCTCATCCCTGGAAATCTTTGGATTCGATATGAAATCATGGAAATTCGGCACATTACGCACCGCTTCCATGACTTCTCTGAAATCGTCTCTGACTTTATTCAATGTTTCATCATCATGGATCGCATTGAAGAGGGCTTTGGAATAGTTATTCGCTGAAATAGCCATTATTTACCCCCTGCTTCCTGTAAATACTGTTTAACCAGCTGCTGCTGATCCTGATGATCGATCTCTTTGGAAATCATCTTCTCGGCGATGAGTATTGACAGCTCCGCCACCTGATCGTTGATTTCTGCGATCGCTTTTTCTCTTTCAACATCAGCCTTTGCATTTGCCATAAGCTGATTTGCACGGGTATTCGCATCATGGATGATCGTTTCCTGTTCCTTGGTCGCCTGTGCTCTTGCATCTTCCATGATTGAAGAGATATCCGCCTGAGTCTGTTTAAGTAATTCTTCATTCTCTTTCTGAAGACGCTGTGCTTCTATCCTGCGGTTTTCCGCATCATCGATTTCAGAATGTATGAGGTTCTCTCTTTCATCCATCACATTCTTCAAAGGCTTCCAGACGAAATATGACAGAGCTCCAAGCAGAACAAGGAAACTCACAAGCAGCACAAGACTGCTTCCGATCGCCACGCCAACATCTCCAGTATTTCCTAGTATAAGAAATTCCACTTATGTACACTCCTTTCAAGAAAGTTTCGTTCACTCTTCAGACAACATAATAAGAGGGCGAAATCTTGATGTAAGACTTCGCCATGGTAACGACTCTTAGAACGTGAACATAAGTAGGAATGCAATAACGATGGCCATGATCGGAACAGCCTCAACAACACCGATACCGATGAACATGATCGTTTGCAGCGGACCTCTTGCTTCCGGCTGACGTGCCACTGACTCAACTGTTTTCGAAACTACCATACCAATACCAAAGCTCGCTCCAAGTGCTGCTAATCCTGCTGCAATACCAGCTGCAAGTAAACTCATAAAATATTTCCTCCTAAATAGATATAAATATAATTTTAATTTTTATATTAATGATCATCGCTCAGTTTATGAGAGAGATAAACCATCGTTAACATAACGAAAATGAACGCCTGGATCGCACTGATGAACAGTTTGAATCCTTGCCATGCCATCAGCGGTATGAATCCGCCGACCGCTCCGATAATTCCGCCGGTTGTGATCAGGGAGACCAGCAACAACAACAGGATTTCCCCTGCGTAGATGTTTCCGTAAAGACGAAGACCTAACGTTAAATTATATGTAAATTCTTCAATGAACTTGATGGGTGCCATGAACCACATCGGTTGAAAATACGATTTAACATAGTTCCCCATGCCCTGGGCCTTGACCCCGTAATAATGTGTCAGTACAATCATCAGTCCTGCGAGCGTCAGTGTCACTGTCGGATCCGCCGTAGGCGATTTCCACCAGAGTGTATGCTCCTCATCCGGAAGGATGATCGTAAATGGTATACCGAGTATGTTGGCCACAAAGATGAACGCAATCAGAGTAATTGCCATGAAGTGGAATTTCCCGCCCTGCTTCCAGGCCATATTGCTTGAAATCATACCTTTAACGAAGTTCACCAGTGCTTCCACAAGAACTTGTGGCTTACCTGTCGGCCTGACAGCAATCTTGCGTGTTGCGAAGAAAAACACGAAGAACACAATCAGACATGTAATGATGATCATCAATGAAGTCGACAGATCGAACATTACCGGCAAACCGAATAAGTCAATCGTATACGTTGGAGTTCCGTGTTCCATTATTTCACCTCTTTCACTTCGTTAATTCTCTGACAGCATGAAAAATAATCAATATATAACCAAGGAGAATTCCTATAGCTATCGCAAAAATGTTGAATGTTTCAGGGAACCTCAGCCACACAAGCAGTGTCACTATTACAATGATGAACCTCGTCACCACGCCGAGCCTGACTTTGCCGTTCTCTTCATCCTGCGCCTGCTCCAGGTGGTAGTACCAGTTGAAAATCATGAGTGTGGACGCAGCAGTGCCTAAAAATAACCCAGCCGCTATTGATGATTGTGTAAAAATGGCAAAGAGTAAACTGCCGATGAGAGGGATGGAAAAATATCGTAAGAAATGAGTGTAAAATCTTCTGAAAAATGACACTATCAATACAGTCTCCTAATGGTTTGAAGCTTCCTTGAGCAACTTTCACATTCCCCTTGTAATGATATATGAGAGCAATTTTTGTGTCAATAACATGCTTGGATTTATTTAATCAACTCTCCACCCCGCCATATTATCGACACAATTTATCACACCTGAAAACTTTCAGGTTTCTGCTCCGTGAATCCGTAATAATGCTTGATGTTTTCACATATCCGCCTTGAAGCCTCTCCGTCGCCGTACGGGTTGGATGCGCGGGCCATCTCTTCGTAAGTATCCCGGTCGGTGAGCAGCTGCCTGGTGAGATTGTAGATATCCGCCTTTTCAGTGCCCGCCAGCTTCAAAGTGCCTGCTTCGACACCTTCAGGGCGTTCCGTCGTATCCCTGAGCACTATGACCGGTTTACCGAGCGAAGGTGCCTCTTCCTGCACCCCGCCGGAATCGGTCAGGATGATATGGCTTTTGGCTGCGAAATTATGAAAATCAAGCACATCCAAAGGTTCAATGATTTCGATCCGTTCATGACCCCCGAGGTGCGCTTGTGCAATTTCCCGGACTTTAGGGTTTTTATGGATCGGATAGACGACCGTGACATCCTCGAACTCGTCGACGATATCCCTGACGGCACTGAATATATTGTGCATCGGTTCACCGATGTTTTCACGTCTGTGGGCCGTCAACAGGATCACTTTATTGCTTTTGTGCCTGTCAATCACTTCACTGCAGTAACTTTCATCGACCGTGGTCTTCAATGCATCAATCGCCGTATTCCCTGTCACACTGATGGATTCCTCTTTCTTGTTTTCAGCGAGCAGGTTCTGCCTGGAATTTTCAGTGGGCGAAAAATGGAGGTCCGCGAGGACCCCTGTCATCTGCCTGTTCATCTCTTCCGGAAACGGCGAGTGCTTGTTGTGGGTTCTGAGCCCGGCTTCCACATGGCCGATATCGAGGCCGTTATAGAACGCTGCAAGGCTGCCTGCAAAAGTCGTCGTCGTATCACCGTGCACGAGCATCATGTCCGGCTTCGAGTCTTTTATTACACCCTCGAGCCCTTCGATCACCCGCCCGGTCACTTCAGATAATGTCTGGCCCTGCTTCATGATGTTCAAGTCATAATCGGGTTCGATCTTGAAAGCCTCCAGCACCTGATCCAGCATTTCCCTGTGCTGTGCGGTGACCACCACAACAGGGTCAAGTTCCGGATCTTCCTTCAACGCCAAAACCAGTGGTGCCATCTTGATCGCTTCCGGACGGGTGCCGAAAACCGTCATTATCTTTTTCAATGTCATTCTCCTGTTATCCGGATTATTTTGTCCCGAACAGGCGGTCGCCTGCATCGCCGAGGCCCGGAACGATATAGCTGTGGTCATCCAGCCTGTCGTCGAGTGCTGCGATATAGATGTCCACATCAGGGTGGGCCTTCTGCAGCGTCTCTACGCCTTCCGGCGCGGCAATCAGGCAGATGAAGCGGATTTTGCTGCCGCCCCTTTTTTTGATTGCGGTGATCGCCTCGACTGCGGATGCCCCCGTGGCAAGCATCGGGTCGATGACGAAGATATCCCGTTCCTCGATATCCCCCGGGAACTTTGCATAGTACTCTATGGCCTGCAGTGTGTCTGGGTCGCGGTACAGGCCGATATGGCCGACGCGCGCCGAGGGTATCAGCTTGTGGATGCTCTCCTGCATCCCGAGCCCCGCCCTTAAAATCGGTACAAGGCAGATTTTTTTACCGCTCAGCCTTTTCGCTGTCGTCGTCTGTATCGGCGTCTCCACCTCAACCTCTTCCAGGTCCAGGTCCCTGGTCACTTCATAGGCCATCAGCATGCCCACTTCATCGACCAGTTCCCTGAAAGTTTTCGTCGGAGTGTTCTTATCCCTTATAAAACCCATCTTATGCTGGATGAGGGGATGCTCCATCACTTGAACCTTTGACATATTTGTCCTCCTGTCCGTCAAATTCTATTTTGAGGTATTATTCGCTGTATAATGGGAAATCGGCAGTCAGTGCATGGACCTGCTCCTTGATGCCTTCGAGGCTTTCCCCGTCCCTTGTACGCTTCAGCGTCTCGACCATCAGCTCAGCCACTTTTTTCATCTCTTTTTCCTTGAAGCCTCTTGTCGTCATGGCCGGTGTACCGAGACGCACGCCGCTTGTCACGAATGGTGACTCGGTGTCGAACGGGATGGTGTTTTTATTGACGGTGATGCCAATCTCATCAAGTGCTTCCTCTGCCTGCTTGCCGGTCAGTTCGAAGCTCTTCACGTCGACAAGGACGATATGGTTGTCCGTACCTCCGGAAACGATCCTGAGACCGCCTTCAGTCAATCCTTTGGCCAGAGTCTGTGCGTTTTTGATGACCTGCTGCTGGTATTCTTTGAAGCCATCCTGCTGCGCTTCACCGAATGCCACCGCCTTTGCTGCGATGATGTGCATCAGCGGACCGCCCTGGATGCCCGGGAAGATGACTTTATTGAGGGATTTTGCATACTTTTCCTTTGCCAGGATGATGCCGCCCCTCGGTCCTCTTAAAGTCTTATGTGTTGTGGAAGTGACGAAGTCCGCATGCGGTACCGGGTTTGGATGCAGTCCCGCTGCAACGAGGCCTGCAATATGCGCCATATCCACCATGAAATAAGCACCGACTTCATCTGCGATCTCACGGAATTTGGCGAAATCAATCTGTCTGGAATAGGCGCTCGCACCTGCAATGATGAGTTTAGGCTGCTCTTTTTTAGCGATTTCCATAACCACGTCATAATCGATCGTCTCGTCATCTTCTTTGACACCGTACTCGCTGAACTCATACATCGTTCCGCTGAAGTTCACCGGACTGCCGTGCGTCAGATGCCCGCCGTGGCTCAGGTTCATACCGAGGACTTTATCACCCGGCTCAAGTATGGAGAAATAAACACCCATGTTCGCCTGGGAACCGGAGTGCGGCTGGACGTTGACATACTCGGCACCGAAGATTTCCTTCAGCCTGTCCCTTGCCAGATCCTCAACCACGTCAACATGTTCACAACCGCCGTAGTAACGCTTGTTAGGGTATCCTTCTGCATATTTATTGGTCAGGATTGAACCTTGCGCTTCCAGTACAGCTTTTGAAACAAAGTTCTCCGATGCAATCAATTCAATGTTTTTATCCTGACGGTTGAATTCTGACTCTATTGCCTCAAATAATTTTGAATCCTGTGATTTGATATGTGACATATTGACTCTCTCCATTCATCTTATTTAATTATTATATTTTGCTCTCGGACCGCCGATCAGTTTAGGCCGCGTTCTGGCCATGGTGACCACCGCCTGCCCGATCATCTTCGTATCGGTCCTGAAAGGTACTGCTACATGTTTCAAATGCATGCCGATGAGCGTCTGGCCGATGTCGATGCCTGCATCCGCATCGACGAATTCCGCAACAGCGGCATCGTCCATCTGTTTGTATGCATGCTCACTCAGGCTGCCTCCGGCACTTCTGTGCGGTACGACGCTCACTTCACCGTAACCGAATGCATCAAGCGTCTCCCTTTCCATCGTGACGGCCCGGTTGATATGCTCACAGCCCTGGAACATCAGATGGACATCATGCTTCTCTTTGATTTCCTTAAGGCAGTCATAAATGACTTCCGCTGCTTCCATCGAGCTGTTTTTACCGATATGCTGGCCGATGACTTCCGAAGTCGAACAGCCGATGATCAGCTTTTGTCCTTCGAAGAAGAAATCTTCGGCTTCCAGCTCACTGATAAGCGTTTCCAAATCATTCTTCAATTTTGCAAACTCTTCGTTCATGTCTACCACCCTCGAATTCAGTATTTAACCAAATATCCACGATGTCCAGCGCAAGACCTTCACCGATCACCCGCTCGCCCATCGCAAGGACGTTCGAATCATTGTGCTGTCTCGTCGCTCTTGCTGAGAACGTATCGTGCACCAGGGCACTGCGTATGCCTTTGACTTTATTTGCTGAAATGCTCATGCCGATCCCCGTACCGCAGATCAAAATGCCTTTATCATATTCTCCTGATGCAACTTTTTCCGCGACAGGCTTTGCATAGTCCGGATAATCCACGGAATCCGCCGTTTCCGGCCCGAAATCCGTCACATCAAGGCCTTTTTCCTTCAAGTCTTCGACGACCGCGCGCTTCAGTTTGAAACCGCCGTGGTCTGAGCCAACTATTATTTTCATGTTTTCACCTCATTCATATTATATATAAAAATTTCGTACTGCAAAGTAATCATAGTACTTTTGGCGAATTATTTAAACAACTTTCCCAAAAATTTCGTCAATTGTGAATATACTGCCCTGTAATCTTCATCACTGCCGCCGATCGGATCCATTATATCCACTGTGGATCCATCGGCATATTCACTGAGCAGGTGCACTTCCGCTTCCGGATACCGGCGCCTGATGAGTGCTTCATGCTCCCTCGTCATGGCAAGAAGGATGGAGGAGCGCACGTCTTCCTCTTCCAGCTGCCCGGGCTCATCCGGATGGACCAGGCCCTCTTCCTCGATGATCCTCATCGTGGCCGGGTTCACTTCCCCGTCAAAGACCATCAGTCCGCGTGAGGCGAAACTATGGTCCTTGAACATCGTCTTCGCATAACTTTCCGCAAGCGGGCTTCTGCAGGTGTTGCCTGTACATACGAAAATGATCTGCCTGTTCAATTTGCCTTGTCTCCTTTTATCATGACATCTCCAGTCGCTTTATAGATCCTGTTCAATAACGCCGCTGAAAAGGGCGTCTCCCTGAACCTGTAGATATAAATCATATCGACATCGGATTTATCCATTTTCCTGAGTGCCCCGTAAAGGTTTTTAGCAGCTTCCCTGTAATCATCCTCTTTTTGGCAGAGGCTGATGAATTCGACTTCCTCGGGTACCACTTCCCTGAAGGATTCAGGTGCGATGACCCCGATTTTTCTGCCCTCTTTCTCCGCAGCTAGCGTCTGTGCCATCACGATGCCTTCGATCAGGACCAGCGGCTGCTTCGGTGCATAGTGTTTGTACTTCATGCCGGGTGAAATCGGCTGGGATGCATCGCCTTCATGCACTTTGATTTCACTGTCGAGCACCCGTTCCAGATCGCTTTTCTTTATTTCGCCGGGCCTTGCGATCTGGTAGGGGAATGTCGTACAGTCGAGCACGGTGCTTTCGATGCCGTAGTCTGCAGGGGTGCTGTTGACCACGCCGTACATCTTGCCCTTCAGATCATCGACCACATGCCGGTAATCCGTCGGTGACGGTTTTCCGCTGATGTTCGCACTCGGTGCGGCAAGCGGGATGCCGGTGTATTCCAGTATCTTCAGACCGACCGGGTGGCTCGGCATCCTCACTGCGACCGACCTTAAGTCCGCGACCGTCTTGGCGGCGATGTGATCGCCCTTCAGCGGCAGTATGAATGAAATCGGGCCGGGCCAGAATGTGCGCATCAATTTCAACACCCGTTCATCCGGTATCTCCGCAAATTCCTCGAGCTGGTCGATGCTGTGTATATGGACGATCAGGGGATTGTCCTGCGGCCGTCCTTTGGCCTGGAATATTTTCTGGATCGCTTCGGGATTCCTTGCATCTCCTGCAAGCCCATAGACAGTTTCGGTGGGCAGACCGATGATTTCACCGTATGCCAGTGCTGTTTTGATCTCTTCAAGTTTTTCAGCCGTTTCCGGGCTGTCCAGCTCTTCTGCTGATATATGCCAGACTTTTGTTTCCAACCCTCTCATCCTTCCCAGGTGAAATAAAATATTCTATCCTGCTGATTGATATCCTTAACTACCCCGTAATGGGCGGTTCCGGGCCATTTCTCCAGTAAATATTCCAGGAGCGGCGCCTTTTGATCGAAGCCGATTTCGCAGTAGACCCTGCCGCCGGCATTCAGCACCTCAGGCAGCCCGTCAATCAGCCTTTTATAAATCCGGAGGCCCGAGTCATCGGCAAAGAGCGCCTGATGCGGTTCATGACGGATGACCGAAGGCGTCATGAGGTCCGTGGCGTCCTTTGAGATATACGGCGGATTGGATATGATCACATCCGCCTTCACACCGGCCCTGATCAGCGGTTCATACAAATCCCCTTCATAAAAAGTGATGTGGACCCCGTGCGCCGCCGCATTCTCTTTTGCAATGTGCAGGGCTGCCGGGGAGATGTCGGTGGCGATGACGGTGTTTTCAGACCATTCCTTCTGCAGCATCACCGGTATGACCCCGGTGCCGGTGCCGATATCCACGACGGTGATGCCGTCATCACTTTCATGTTCCAGGACGAACAGCACAAGCTCTTCGGTCTCATTCCTCGGGATCAGCGTATCCTGTGTCACTTTGAATTTCTCACCGTAGAACCACGAAAACCCCACAACATATTGATAGGGTTCCCCGGTGCATACTCTTCTGACCGCTTCATCATAGCGTGCCTTGTCCGCAGCCGGAATTTCATCGCGGGCGCCAAGCATCAGCTCTGTTTTCGTCATTGAAAACAGATCCGACATCAACAGTTCTGCGATGCCCGGCTCCTGATTGCAGTCGGAGAGGATTTCCCTCCCCGCCCTTATGGCCTCCCCGTAGTTAGAGGACGGCATTATTCAGCTCTTCCAGTTTCGATGTCTGCTCTTCAATGACCAGCGCATCGATGATTTCATCGAGTTTCCCTTCCATGATCTGATCGAGTTTCTGGATCGTCAGCCCGATACGGTGGTCGGTGACGCGGCTCTGCGGATAATTATATGTCCTGATGCGTTCGGAACGGTCCCCGGTGCCTACGGCGGACTTTCTCTGCTCTGCGTATTCAGCTTCAGCCTCCTGCTGCATCAGGTCATAAATCCTCGCCTTCAGCACTTTCATCGCACGTTCACGGTTTTTGATCTGGGATTTTTCATCCTGGGAAGTCACGACGACGCCTGTCGGCAGATGGGTGATCCTGACGGCCGAGTCGGTCGTGTTGACGTGCTGTCCACCCGCCCCGCTCGAACGGTAAGTGTCGATCTTCAAGTCTTCATTCCTGATGTCGATTTCGACGTCTTCGACTTCCGGCAGTACTGCGACGGTTGCGGTCGATGTATGGATGCGCCCGCCGGATTCCGTCTCCGGCACCCTCTGGACACGGTGGGCGCCGTTTTCATACTTCAGCCTTGAATATGCCCCGTGCCCCTGGATCATGAAGCTGATCTCCTTGTAGCCGCCGTGGTCGCTCGCATTCGCTTCGACCACTTCCGTTTTCCAGCCGTTGTCTTCGGCGAAACGGGAATACATCCGGAACAGGTCCCCTGCAAATATCTGCGCCTCGTCCCCGCCGGCTGCACCGCGGATTTCGATGATGACGTTCTTATCATCATTCGGATCTTTTGGAATGAGTTCGAACTTCAACTTATCTTCAAGCGCCGGCAGTGCCTTTTCAGACTCGGAAATTTCCTCTTTGAGCATGTCGAGCATTTCCTTATCATCTGTTTCACCCAGCATTTCTTTCGATTCGGAAATGGTTTCTTTGTGCTTTTTATATTCCCGGTAAAGATCGACCGTCTTCTGCAGGTCACTCTGCTCTTTGGAATACTTCCTCAGCTTGTCGGGGTCGCTGACTATATCCGGGTCACTCAGCAGTTCTGTCAGCTGTTCATACCGGTTTTCGATTATCTCCAATTGATCAAACATATTTTCACCTTTTCCGTCTTTGTAATCTTCATTAGTATATCATATTTCCGGCACAAAAAAACTGCATTGAAACTTCTGTCCCAATGCAGTCATACTGCCTTCAAGCCTATTCGTTTTGTGATTTGAAACCGAATTTTTTGTTGAACTTCTCAACACGGCCATCCGCTGATGCGAATTTTTGGCGTCCGGTATAGAATGGGTGCGAATCGGATGAGATATCCAGGCGGATGACAGGGTATTCATTGCCATCTTCCCACTCCATCATTTCACTGGAAGTGCGTGTAGATCCGCTTAGAAATTTATAATCCGTAGTAGAGTCCAGGAATATGACCTTATGATATTCCGGATGAGTGTTTTGTTTCATAATATTCATCTCCTTGCCCTGAACCATCTGGAACAGAGTTATTTTGTGATTTTACTGTACAATACTTGTGTATTATACAGGATGGCAGTGCAAAAATCAACTATTTTTCAAAGCGCCTAAATGACGGGTTTTCCGGTCTTCTGGGAGGAGACCATCCGCTCCCGCAGCACGTCGAAAAATTCTTCGTTCGATTCCGTCTGCTTCAATATCCGGAGGAACCGTTCCGTGAAGTCCGGCGAATCCGTGAAGAGCTTCCTCAGCTGCCACAGTATGTCCAGTTCTTTTTTGTCCAGCAGGAGCTCCTCTTTCCTCGTGCTCGACCGGCGGATGTCGATTGCCGGATATATGCGTTTTTCACTCAGGCCGCGGTCAAGATGAAGTTCCATGTTTCCGGTCCCTTTGAACTCCTCGTAAATCACATCATCCATCCTGCTGCCCGTATCGACGAGCGCCGTGGACAGGATCGTGAGACTTCCGCCGGCTTCTATGTTCCGCGCTGCGCCGAAGAAGTGCTTCGGCCTGTGCAGGCTCGCAGGATCGAGGCCGCCTGAGAGTGTGCGGCCGCTTGGCGGGATGACCAGGTTGTAGGCTCTTGCGAGACGGGTGATGGAGTCCATCAGTATGATGACATCCTCCCCCATCTCGACCATGCGCTTCGATCTTTCAAGCAGCAGCTCCGCCACTTTGACGTGGTGCTCGGGCGGCTCATCGAAAGTGGAATGGACGACGTCTGCATTTTCGACGGAACGTTCCAGATCCGTGACCTCTTCCGGCCGTTCACCGATCAGCAGAATAAAGAGCTTCGACTTCGGATGGTTGTGGGAGACGGCGTTGGCGATCTCTTTGAGCAGCGATGTCTTCCCCGCCTTCGGAGGTGCGACGATCATACCGCGCTGGCCGAACCCGATCGGGGTAACGAGATCCATGATGCGTGTGGATAAATCACCGGCTTTATTCTCGAGATGGATGCGCTCTTCGGGGTAGAGGGGGGTGAGTGCCTGGAAATGCGGCCGCTTCTTGACGTCTTCTGCATTCTGGTCATTGATGAAGTCCACCTGCAAGAGACCGTAGTACTTCTCGTTCTCTTTGGGCTTCCTGACTTTGCCGGTGACTTTATCGCCTTTTTTAAGTTCGAACCTGCGGATCTGTGAAGCGGAAATGTAGATGTCCTTTTCCCCTTTGGAGTAGTTGACCGTCCTGAGGAATCCGTAGCCGTCCTGCTGGATGTCATCGAGGACGCCTTCCATATAATAATTCCCGTCTTTTTCCATTTCAGCTTCCATTATCGCCAGCACGAGCTCTTTTTTATTCAGCTTGCTGTAGTTCGTCAGCCTGAGTTCTTTTGCCCGTGCAGTGAGGACTTTTGTTGAATTATTTTTATACAGCGAATCGAAGGATTCATATTTCAATCCTTCCCTGTTTTGATCAGTCATGTATTCACTTCGCTTTCATATATTTGGGTGATGTATAGTATTTTTAAAGAGATTGCAGAGGAAGTATTGGAGCGTCTCAATTAGAACAACTGTATTCTACAGCATAATGGCCCAAAAGAAAAGGAGCATATTCCATGCTCCTCCTGTTCAGCTGTCCATCACCATATTCGGTTTCTTCTTCAGGCTGTGCCGGCCGTTGATGAAGCGGACTGTCCCGGACTTCGCCCTCATGACCACCGAGGACGTTTCGGCGTAGCTGCCCTTGAACTGCACGCCCTTCATCATCTCCCCGTCGGTCACCGCCGTTGCGGCAAATATCGAATCGTCCCCTTTTACCATATCGTCCATCAGGAACTTTTTGTCCACATCGACACCCATGGACTCACACCGCACCACCTCGTCATCATTCATGGGGTGCAGGCGCCCTTGGAAATCCCCGCCCAGGCATTTGATGCCGACGGCGGAGATCACGCCTTCGGGGGCACCGCCGATCCCGAGCATGATATCGACACCTGTCCAGTCGAAGCATGTGTTGATCGCACCGGCAACGTCACCGTTCTCGAACAGCTTGACCCGGGCGCCGGCTTCCCTTGCCGCATCGATATACGCCCGGTTGCGCGGACGGTTGATGATCGTCACCGTGACTTCGGAGATCTCCTTATCTTTCGCTTTGGCGACGGCATGGAGGTTATCCGCCACCGTGGCGTCCAGGTCCACCAGCCCCCGGCACTCCGGACCGACGGCGATCTTGTCCATGTACATGTCCGGTGCATGTAGCAGGTTGCCCTTATCGGCCACCGCGAGCACCGTGAGCGCATTCCATCCTCCTGTGGCCACGATTGATGTGCCTTCCAGGGGGTCGACTGCGATATCGATGTCAGGTCCTTCCTTCGTGCCCAGTTTTTCGCCGATATAAAGCATGGGCGCCTCATCGATCTCACCTTCACCGATGACGACTTCACCTTTCATCGGTATCGTATCAAAGACGGTGCGCATCGCTTCCGTCGCTGCATCATCCGCCGCTTCCTTCAAACCTTTCCCCACCCATCTCGCACTCTGCAGGGCAGCGGCCTCGGTCACCCGGACCAGCTCCATCGATAAACTTCTTTCCATAAGGGAACCTCCTGTAATTTTTTCCTCAATAGTATATCACATTGGAAAACAGTGTGACATATACAATGAAAAACCGGGACTGGCCAATGACCAGTCCCGGTTATATGAATGATTACAGTTTTTCTCTCCAGATGTCCGCACCGAGTGCTTCCAGTTTGCTGACGATGTCCGTATAGCCCCGGTCGATATGCGCGACGTTGTGGATCGTTGTGGTCCCTTCGGCAATCAGACCTGAAAGCAGCAGGCATGCGCCGGCCCGGAGGTCGCTTGCGTAGACTTCCGCACCCTGCAGGGTTGATGGATAAATCAGGGCGGTGCCGCTGTTTTTATCGATTTTGGCACCCATCCGCCTCAGCTCATCCACATGCCTGAACCTCGCGGGATAAATCGTTTCGGTGATTTTGCTCACGCCTTCGGTCATGAATAGCAGGGGGGTGATCGGCTGCTGAAGGTCTGTCGCAAAGCCCGGATAAACCTGCGTCTTCACAGACACGGGTTTATATGTTTCCGGACGGGAAATGACTACATAATCATCACCGGTTTCGATGTGGACCCCGGCTTCCTCGAGTTTTGAAGTCAGCGACTCCATGTGCAGCGGGATGATGTTGTTCACCCGGTAATCCTTCCCTGCAATCGCACCTGCTATCATATACGTACCCGCTTCGATGCGGTCCGGGATGATGCTGTGGCGCGTGCCGTGAAGCTTTTCGACGCCGTTGATCTTGATGGTGTCCGTGCCGGCGCCTTTGATGTCCGCGCCCATCTTGTTGAGCAGCGAAGCGACATCCACGATCTCAGGCTCCTTCGCCACATTTTCAAGGATGGTCCGGCCTTCTGCACAGCTTGCCGCCATCATCAGGTTGATGGTCGCACCGACGCTGACCACATCAAAGAATATTTTGGCACCGGTGAGCTTTTCCGCTTCCAGATACATCGCACCGTACTCATTGGTCACTTTGGCGCCGAGTGCTTCAAACCCTTTGATGTGCTGGTCGATCGGCCTCGGACCGAGCGGGCATCCTCCCGGCAGGCCGATGACGCATTTCCTGAAGCGTGCAAGCATCGCCCCCATCATATAATAGGAAGCTCTGAGTGACTGGACTTTGGTGTTTGCAAGCGGCATATTCTCCGCTTCACCGCCATTGATCTTAAGGTTCGTGCCTTCCAGTTCGGTCCTGATGTTCAAGTCGTTCAACAGGCTCATCAAGGTGGTGACATCCGATATTTCAGGCAGCCCTTCCAGAAGCACTTCCCCTTCGGATGCCATCAGTGAAGCAGGAATCAATGCCACTGCACTGTTTTTTGCGCCGCTGATGTCCACTTCCCCCGTCAGGGTCCGTCCACCGCGTACTTTTATCACTTCTTTAGTCATATGCTTACTCCTAACTTAAAATAGGACCTTTATTTGTCCTTGTTCCAGTCATTCAAAAACTGTTCGATGCCCTTGTCCGTCAGAGGATGATCCGTCAGTTTCTTCAGCACTTTGTAAGGGATCGTCGCGATATGCGCACCTTTCAGGGCGGCACCGTGCACATGGCCTTCATTCCTGATTGATGCAGCGATGATTTCGGTGTCGATGCCATGCAGTTCAAAAATTACGCTGATGTCTTCAATCAGCTGGAGCCCTTCAAGGCCGATGTCATCCAGGCGGCCGATGAACGGGGATACGTAAGTGGCGCCGGCGCGTGCGGCAGTCAGCGCCTGCACCGTATTGAACACGAGCGTGACGTTCGTCTTGATGCCTTCCGCCGCCAATACTTTCACGGCTTTCATGCCTTCACCCGTCATCGGGATCTTGACGATGATGTGCTTGTGGAGCTTCGCAAGCTCCCGGCCTTCTTCGATCATGCCTTCGGCATCGAGGGCGATCACTTCGCCGCTGACCGGCCCTTCAACCAGCTCGCAGATTTCAACGAGGCGGTCATGGAAGGAGATGTCCTTCTCCTTTGCAACGAGCGACGGATTCGTGGTCACACCGCTCAGCACGCCCCACTCATGTATTTCTTTAATTTCATCCATATTTGCTGTATCAATAAAATACTTCATAATCAAAAGTCCTCCATTATATTCTTTCATCCATTATATAAGATTATTGTTTATGCCGGCAAAGAAAACGATGGAAATGATGCACATCCATCTTTGAAACCGATTTCCCCGCCTGATGGTGCAGTTTTTTTGATAATGCCCAAATAAATATCCAATTTAATGTTAAAATATATACACTGACTACTTTTTCGAGGTGAATATCATGGATAAGATATTACAGACACAACTGAATAACATATATAACCAAATAAACGCCCAGGAAGAAGAGATCGAGATTGCAGCGAGGCTGCTTGCGCAGGCGGTGCACGGGGAAGGCCGCGTGGTGATGAAAACTTTTCATGATTTCACCAAAATCGAACCGCTCCTCACCGGAGGGGAGCTGAAGCTCGGCAGCCCTTCCCTTTTTTCCTCCCTGGAAGCGCTCGACACCCCCGACAGGGTGCTTGTCATCGCCAATACCTTCGATGAGGAAGTCAAGGCGTTCACCGGGACATTATACGAGAATTCCGTCGAATTCGTCCTGATCTCAAACTACAACAGGCATGAAGCGGAGACGATCGACAGTTTCCATCATTATATCGACTTATCCTCACCGAGGCCGCTCATACCGACGCCGGCCTTCGACAAAATCGTCAATCCATACATCAACGCATTCACATACATCTATTACCATCTGTATGTACTGATTGATGAAATGACGAATGAGGAGTATTAAAAAATCCCCCGGAGGGGATTTTTTTATTTCAGGCTCGCATCAATCAGACCTTGGAATAATGGATGCGGCCTTGTCGGTCTTGACAGGAATTCAGGATGGAACTGGACTGCGAGAAAGTACGGATGGTCTTCCAGCTCGATCATCTCCACGAGGCGGCCGTCCGGGCTCACGCCGGAGAAGATCATGCCGTGTTCTTCCAGCTGCTCTTTGTAGGCATTGTTGAACTCATATCTGTGGCGGTGCCTTTCGCTGATCAGCTCTTTCCCGTAAAGCGCTCTGGCTTTGGACCCTTCTTTGAGTTCACATGGGAAGCTGCCGAGCCTGAGTGTGCCGCCGAGGTCGATGACATCTTTCTGCTCAGGCATCAGATCAATGATCGGATCCGGCGTATTCGGGTCGAGCTCCCTCGAATGCGCGTTTTCAATTCCCGCTATGTTCCTTGCGAACTCGACCGTCGCGAGCTGCATGCCGAGGCAGATGCCGAGCACCGGGGTTTTATTTTCCCTCGCATATTTCAGTGCGAGGATCTTCCCTTCGACACCACGCTCGCCGAAGCCGCCCGGCACGACGATTCCGTCAAGCCCGCTGAGCTTTTCTTCATAGTTATCGGATGCGATATGCTCCGAATTGATCCACTTGATGTCGATATCCGCCTGGCGCTCGTATCCTGCATGCCTCAGCGACTCTGCAACAGATAAATAAGCGTCCTGGAGGGAGACGTATTTGCCGACGATGCCGATTGAAATCGACTTATCGATGTTGTCCAGATTTTCAAGCAGATGTTTCCATTCCACCAGGTCGGCCTGCCCGGAAGGCTTCAGGTTCAATTTCTTGATGACCAGATCATCCGCATGCTGCTCCTGCAGCCTGATGACGATGTTGTAGATCGTCTCCTCATCACGGGCTTCGATGACATTTTCCTTCTCGATGTCACAGAACAGTGCAATCTTATCCCTGAGATCCTCTTCCATTTCATGCTCTGAACGGACGACGATCATATCCGGCTGGATGCCGAGGCCGCGCAGTTCCTTGACGCTGTGCTGTGTCGGCTTCGTCTTCATCTCCCCGGCCGCTTTGATGTACGGCAGCAGTGTGCAGTGGATATACATGACGTTTTCACGCCCGATATCGCTGCGGAGCTGTCTGATGCTCTCAAGGAACGGCAGTGACTCGATGTCCCCGATCGTGCCGCCGATTTCAGTGATGACGACATCCGCCTTCGACACCTCGCCTGCTTTGATCAGGCGTGATTTGATTTCATTCGTGATATGCGGAATCACCTGCACCGTCGCACCCAGGTAGTCCCCGCGGCGCTCTTTCCTGATGACTTCCGAGTACACTTTACCCGCCGTCACGTTGGAATATTTATGCAGGCTGATGTCTATGAAGCGTTCATAGTGGCCGAGGTCGAGATCGGTTTCAGCACCGTCATCGGTGACGAACACCTCTCCGTGCTGATACGGGCTCATCGTCCCCGGATCCACGTTCAAATATGGATCGAATTTTTGGATGGTCACTTTATAACCACGGTCCTTCAATAATCGGCCAAGTGATGCCGCAGTGATGCCTTTACCAAGTGAAGATACGACCCCGCCGGTAACAAAGATATATTTAGTCATCTGTTTTCCTCCTGTAAAAATAAAAATGCTCCCTTTCACGCAAGGTGAAAAGGAGCCGTTCTTCTCTTCCCTGATTCAGGGAGCCCAAATAAAATAATAGCACTTTCTGTAATAAAGTCAACTATAATTTGGATCAGACACTTTTCTCATCATCTTCATAATTGTCTTCCAGATCATCGGTATCATCATATTCCAGCGTTTCACCGAGGGGCTCATCGAGTGTTTCGTCCAATTCCTCATCCGCCCTGTCGTTCAAAGGCGAGTGCAGGTCTTCGGTGTCACTGTCAACGAGGTCCTTATCCTGATCGAATGCATCCGCCGGCGTGTCATCCTGCTCCTCTTCAAATACCACTTCATCTTCTTCTGTTGCGAGCTCGATCTTATGGATGGTCGGTGCGACTTTATCCGAGATGTCGTCTACGGAATACCAGTCGCGGAGGCCCCAGACATTCTCGCCTGTCGATAAAAATCTGCCGTCAGTGTTCAGGTCGGTGTAGAACTGGAGTATGCGGTTTTCTATTTCTTCATCACTGTAGCCGCCGACTTCCTTGAACTTGTCTATGATGTCGTAAAGGTCAGTGTCTTCGCCCTTATCCTGGAGGTAGATATAGGACATATCTATAAATGAATTCTCATCCATCATTTCTTTTGAATAATTGTCTATTCTCATTGATTTACACCCTTTCGTTCGCTCGTATCTTCAGCTATGATACAGTTATTTATACGCCCGCGCAAGAAGTATTTAATATTTCACATACTTGATATACAAGTCTGCTTTATCCGACTCTTTGAAACGCGTAAAACCGACATGTTCGAACAGTCTGTTGATGTACTGGTCCTCATTTGCCTCCACTGCCACAACCGATACATCTTCCACGTTCCGCCTGAGGAATGTGCCGAGCTGCCGCAGGGCACTGGAGGCGATGCCCCGCTCTCTTTTTTCGGCATCGACGAATACATCCTCCAGATGAAGCGTCTCCCCGTCAATCACCCCTTCAAGGTAACCGACAACCTCCTCATTATCAAGCACTATATCGACCTTCAGATGAGGGAGCTCCTTTTCATGGTCCAGCTTCAGCTTGATGTTGCTGACATATTTCCGGTCGAGGTCCAGATAATACAGCCGCTCAAAACCCACAGGCCCGTCTTCCTTGGTCGCAGTATGGATGAAACCCGCCCTCTCATATAAGTTCCATGCCGCGGCATTTTCTGCATCCACGACGAGATGCAGGTGATCGAAATCGGAGAAATGCTCCTGGACGAAAAGCGGCAGATTCATCGCCACTTCGGTTCCATATCCCTTTCCCTGGACGTTTTCGTTGATGGACAGGGAACGGACGAACACCGCTTCCTTCACCGTATCATAGCCTTCATGCCTGTAATGCTTATGAAGTACGAAAAAGCCGACGACCCCGTCTTCCCCGCTCTCGACGACACACGGCATGCGCGCCTCATCCTCCACTGCCTCATCAAGCACTTCCAGCGGCAGGCTGGTGTATTCGAGCTGTGCGCCGCTCAATTTGAAATTTTTAAGTTCTTCCCTGTCCGCCTCTTTGAACGGGCGGATTTCAATGTTATTCATAATTGTGACCCCTTTTTGACATATGTATTTAATTTGTTATGATACTGAATATACCTTTTCAATTATACTTCGGTCTTTATAGGTGATTAACCCGAAATGTAGTTGGACAAACATTTCAGTTTCATCAAATCAATATCAGGGTAATTTAATTGACAATCTACTCAGCAATTATTTTACTATCAGCGCGGCACCGCTGGTACAGGGTACCAGCGGTGCCTTTTATGGAAACTCCCCAGAATATACATAGCCACCAGATTTCCGTAGACATGCTGAAAAAAATTTATGGAGGTTTTCAGAGTGAGTAAAGGAAAAGGACAGGATGAACCTAAAAATGACAGGGAGATTTTACCCGGCGAACAGAGCTCCAAGCTCGGCACCGTCTTCTGGGGTGCGGGCGGAGTCATCGCACTCGCGGCACTGCTTGCCATAATTTTCCCCGAAACGGTGGAAAATGCCTCATACGGCATTTACGATACGATTGCCCGGAACTTCAACTGGTTATTCTTGATCAGCGTCTTCGGTTTTGGCGTATTCCTGCTGTTTCTTGCAATTTCGCCGTACGGCCGCATCAAACTCGGAACGGATGATTCGAAGCCGGAATTTTCATTCCGTTCATGGATCGGTATGCTGTTCTCGAGCGGACTCGGAGTCGGTCTTGTGTTCTACGGGGTCGCAGAGCCGATGGAACATTTCATGATCGCGCCTTTCCCGGGCGGGGAAGTCGAATCCTATGAAGCGGCACGCACCGCCATGGGCTACACATTCTTCCACTGGGGCATTTCCCAATGGTCGATATTCGGGGTCGCAGGCCTCGCAATCGGATACAGCCAGTACCGCAAAAAGAAGAATGGCATGGTGTCCACATCACTTGAACCTTTGTTCGGCCAGAACTATAATCAACCATCCAGAAGGCTGATCGATATTTTGGCGGTCATCGCGACAATCACGGGGATGTCCACTTCGGTCGGACTCGGGATACTGCAGATGGACGGCGGCCTGAACTTCGCCTTCGGCCTGCCTTCAGGACCTGCCACACAGATCACCCTCACCGTCCTGATGGTGGTTCTGTTCCTGTTCTCGACGATAACCGGACTGAAAAGGGGCATCAAGTGGCTGAGCAACCTGAACATGGCACTTGCATTGTTCCTGACGCTCTTCGTCCTGTTCACGGGACCGTTCACCTTCATCATGGAAACTTTCGTACTCGGCATCGGGGACTACTTGAGGAACTATGTCGGATATTCACTCAGGACACAGCCGTACTCAGGAGAAACCTGGGTGCAGGAATGGACCGTCTTCTACTGGGCGTGGGTCATCGCATGGAGCCCGTTCATCGGTTCATTCGTCGCCAGGGTCTCCAAAGGACGTACAATACGTGAATACGTGCTCGGCATACTGATCGTGCCTCCGCTGCTTTCATTCCTGTGGATCGCGGCACTCGGCGGCACAGCGATGTACTCCGACTTATTCAATGGTACGAACATCGGTGAAATCGTCCTGGATGACCAGACTGCGGCACTCTTCACCATGTTCGAGCAGGTACCGATGACTGCCATCACCTCGGCCATTGCGATCATCCTGATATTCACTTTCCTGGTGACTTCTGCGGATTCGGCAACATACATCGTCGCGGGGATGACATCCGGAAATACGGAAAACCCGTCCACACGACTGAAAGTGCTTTGGGGGCTGCTGCTCGGTTTCCTGACGATCTCCCTGATCCTTGCAGGCGGGCTCAGCAGTTTACAGGCCGCTTCCCTCCTTGCGGGGCTGCCGTTCACACTGATACTGATACTGATGATCTTTGCAGTTTCAAAGTCCCTCAGACGTGAATCCAATGAAGCATTGAAACGACGTCCAAGAAGGACAAAACTTAAATAATTTATACAAAATTTTTAATGTCATTGGTATACTATTGCCAATGACATTTTTTTGGGGGCAGATTTATGAAGATAGGGATCGATGCCGGAGGCACTTTATTGAAGATCGTATTTATCAAGGATGATGGCGGCCGTGTTTTCAGGAAGGTGCCCGCCCTGGATATAGACGGCTTCGCAGATGAACTGAACCGGGAGTACCCGGAAGCGGAAATCCACCTCACCGGCGGCAAGGCAGAATACATGAGCCGCATATTGGACCATGAAGTGAAGCATGCCATCGAGTTCGATGCCACCTACACGGGGCTCAGACAATTGATGGAAGAGCAGGATTTACATATTGAAAGATTCGTCTATTTGAATGTCGGCACCGGCACATCCTTCCACCAGGCCGACGCCCGCGGTCAGAAAAGGGCTGGCGGCACAGGGGTCGGCGGCGGGACGCTGATGGGGTTATCCTACCTGCTGACAGGCGTCGAAAAATTTGAAGATATCGTCACCCTCGCAAAAGAAGGTGACCGCGACGCAATCGACCTGAAAGTCCACCATATATATGCAGGGGATGCTTCACCGATACCCGGCGACCTTACGGCCAGCAATTTCGGCAACGTGAAATCCGGGGACAGGGAGAAAGCCAGGCACGCTGATGAACTCCAGGCAGTCATCGGCCTCGTCGCTGAAACCGTGAGCACGGTCGGCATTAATCTGGCGGATGGTTTCGGCACGAGGGATATCGTCTTCATCGGTTCCACCCTGCTTAATAATGATGTGATGATCGATACGATCAGACATTATGTCTCACTCAAGGGCATGCAGCCGCACTTCATCGAAAATGGTGAGTTCTCAGGCGCACTCGGTGTATTGATGGTGTGATCTCAATATGGTTTTTATCGTTCCGGTGCTTTAAAATAGAAGGTAGAGGAATATCGGGAGGGGTTCGATGAAACTCATACTATTACTGATGTCTGTACCTTTTCTGTTCATCTCCTGCATAACGACGCTCGCCGGCCTGGATTCCGGGGATGGGGACATGCCGGAGGAAGCGGAACAGGAGGAAGTGGCGGAAATGGATGATGGTGAAGAAGCCGAAGAAGAAGATCCGGAACCTCCGGAGGTGACGCCTGTAAACATCACATCAGAAGCCTTCATTTCCAATTTTTTCACGGCTGCCTACGAGTACCGCACCATTTCGATCGGCTCGAGCTACGATTACATGACCAGCATACTGGGTGAACCGGAAGGCAGCGGCGAGATCACCGATGGCGTTTATTACCACTATGAACATATCGGCTTCAATTTTCCGGCGTCTGCAGAAGATGCCGATACGGCGGAGCTGCGCATAGACGGGATCATCATTTTCCTGGAGGCGTTCTCCAAGATGGACGCCGTTGAAAATTACGGCTGGCCGACCGAAGATGATGTCGGGAACTTCAGGATGCTCTATGACAGCGACCCCGACAACGGCTACTATATCATGATGCCTTACGACCAGGAGGATTACGTGACGGCTCTGCTGCTGCACACTGAAGATTTCCAGGATACTTCCCTCGCTGATGATTGAAATATAAATAATGCTCCCCGGATATCCGGGGAGCATTATTTATATTTCTTCACCATTCAAAATCGCTTTGACCGTAAAGTCTGCATTCAGTGAGTTCACGGCGGAACAGTATTTCTCATGGGATAAGTTCAGCGCGCGGTTCAATATCTTCGCAGGCACATTCCCCTCCACCTTCACTGTGATCTCGACATCCGTGAAGCGCTTCGGTTCGATTTCTGCACGTCTGCCGTCGAGTTCAAGCTCAAGTTTTTCCACTTTATCCATCTGATGCCTCATGATGACGCACATATCGATGCCCATGCATCCGGCAACGCCGTGCAGCACCATCTCCATCGGTGACGGTGCGCTTCCGGAGCCGCCCGCCTCTTTCCTTGCATCCATTTTGACGGTGTGTCCGGAAACATCCGCCGTCGATTCGAATGAGATGTCCCCGAGCCATTTCGTATTCACTTTCATTATGATTCCTCCGATCAGCAATAGTCACATATCATTCTACTGGAAAAAGCTCGTCACTGCATCAATGAAACTGTACACGCCCAAAAATGTCACGACCGCGGTGATGATCCAGCCTGCGACATTCAGGACTGTCGAGTTTTTGAAGTCGCCCATCAGGCCCTTCTTATTAATCACGATCATGATGAATATCGCGATGAGCGGCAGTATCATCCCATTCAGCGCCTGTGCGATGAGCAGCACCTCGAGCGGCTCGAAGCCGATGGCTGATGTGATGATGCCGATGATTATCACGATCGCAAATATCATTTTATACTTCCTGTTCTCGAAGCCGCCTTTCCATCTCATGAAACTGCTGACGGTCGCAGCCGCCCCCATCGGGGATGCGATGGCCGATGAGAAACCTGCAGAAAACAGGCCGACACTGATGAAGATCGGCGCCCATGCGCCCATCAGCGGCTCAAGCGGTGCCGCAAGTTCGACGACGCTTGTGACTTCAGTGCCCTGAATCAGCGCGCCTGCAGTGATCAGTATGGCAGCAGTGATGATACCGCCCGCTGTAATCATCAGGATGGTGTCGAACCTCATGCTCGAAAGCTTTGATGTGTCGCCCCACTTTTCACTTGCGGTCTGTGCATGTATGAAGAAGTTGTAAGGCACGACCGTCGTCCCGATCAAAGCGATGACCAGGATGATCGAGCCGCTCGGGATGGCCGGTACAAAAGCCCCTTCAAGTAATGAAGGCAGATCCGGCCCGGCGATGAACATCGTCGTGATGAAGACGACGCCCATCAGGATGACGAAGAAGACCATCAGCTTTTCGACGACTTTATAGCCGCCCGCCAGTGCCAGGATCAGTATGATGACGCCCACTATTGGCGCGACGATATTCTCCGGCACATTGAATAAGTAGGATACCCCGAGTGAGGTGCCGAGCAGGTCACCACTGATGTATGCTGCACAGCCGATAGCCACTGCAATCATGATGATGTAGACTGATGCGAACTTGAGTATTTTATTGGTGAACAGCTCCCGGATGTTCTCCCCGAGACCTTCTTTCGTCACGACCCCGATCCTTGCCACCATTTCCTGAAGTATGATCGTCGCAACGATCGCAAACAGCACCGCCCACAGCAGCGCAAACCCAAATCCTGCACCGGCTCTTGTCGCGGTGGTGACGGTGCCCGGTCCGATGAACGAGGCGGTGATGATCGCCCCCGGACCGATCTCTTTCAGTTTATTGATGATTGATGAATTCCCCATGTGTATCCCCCCTGTTTTATGGCAACGGGCGTATATCCCCCGTCGACCGTGATGCTGCAAACACTCCTAAAACAAACTCATAAGCGCATCAATCATGCTGTATGCACCTAAAAACGTCACGACGGCCGTCACTGCCCATCCCGCGATGTTCAAAGCCGTCGAGTTTTTGAACTCGCCCATCAGACCTTTCCTGTTGATGACAACCATGATGAATATCGCGATGATCGGCAGAATCATGCCGTTCAATGCCTGCGCAATCAATAACACTTCAAGCGGTTCAAATCCAAGCGCCGAAGTGATGATGCCGATGATGATCACCAGGCTGAAGACCATTTTATATTTTTTGTTCTGGAAACTGCCCTTCCAGCCCATGAAACTGCTGACAGTGGCCGCCGCCCCCATCGGGGACGCGGTTGCTGAAGAGAATCCCGCAGCGAACAGCCCGACACTGATGAATATCGGCGCCCATTCGCCCATCAAGGGTTCAAGCGGGGCAGCCAGTTCCACGATGCTCGTCACTTCCGTGCCCTGGATCAGCGCGCCTGCGGTGATCAATATCGCACCGGTGATCAGGCCGCCGACAGTGATGGACAGGATGGTATCAAACCTTGCTTCACCCAGCTGGCTGGTGTCCTGCCACTTTTCACTTGCAGTCTGGGCGTGTATGAAGAAGTTGTAGGGCACGACCGTCGTCCCGATCAAAGCGATCACCATCAAGGTGCCTCCGCTTGGAATACTCGGAATGAAGGCCCCTTCCAGCAACTCCGGTATATTCGGGCCGGCGACGAACATCGTCGTTATGAAAGTGATGCTCATGATGACGATGAAGAACACCATCAGCTTCTCTATGATTTTATAGCCGCCCGTCAGCGCCAGTATCAATATGATGGTACCGATTATCGGCGCCACAATATTCTCCGGTATGTTGAATAAGTATGAAACCCCGAGTGAGGTGCCGAGCAGGTCACCGCTGATATAAGCTGCACAGCCCACCGCCACTGCAATCATGATGATGTACACAGAGGCGAATTTCAGGATTTTATTGGTGAACAGCTCCCTGATGTTCTCCCCGAGCCCCTGCTTTGTGACAATACCGATCCTTGCCACCATCTCCTGGAGTATGATGGTCGCAATGACCGCAAAAAGGATCGTCCAAAGCAGTGCGAAGCCGAATCCTGCGCCGGCCCGCGTCGCGGTGGTGACGGTGCCCGGGCCGATGAATGATGCCGTGACGATCGCAGCCGGGCCGATGGATTTCAGTTTGTCCATGATTGTTGATTTCGCCATGCTTAAATACCTCTCTTTTTTAAAAATAAATAGGAGATCACCTCCTATTTATCATGGTGACCTCCCTGCACGTGACCGGCGAGGACATAGAGTATCGCAGTGGATACGAAATGTGCGGAATTCTGGTTCGCATCCTGCATTGGATACACCTCGACGTAATCCATGCCGCAAAGACCGCGTTTGCCGAATTCATATATCATCGTGAGCAGCTCATAGGAATTCAGCCCGTTGCCGTCGACCGGACCGCCCGGGTTGAAGGCGAAATCGAGTACGTCGCTGCAGATCGTCAGGTAGACGACATCCACATCCTTTGACGCCATATCGTAGATTTCATTTGCATATGCCTTCAAATCACTCTGCGCACGTATATCATTGATCGTGAGCGTCACCGCGCCGGCTTCTTTTGCCGCCCTGCCGTTTTCAGGCTTGTTGCGCGGGCCTTTGATGCCTGTATGAATCATGCTTTCGTTCCTGATGCCCTCCGTTTCATAGAGGCGCTTGAACGGTGTACTGCGCGCATACTTATCCCCTTCGAATTCCTCATTGTTGTCGTAATGGGAATCCAGGTGGATGATGCCCACTTTCTTACCCGTCTTCGTCAGTGATTTAAGGATCGGGTAGGTGACGCTGTGGTCCCCGCCCAGGCCAACCAGGAATTTGCCGCTGCCCCACAGCTTGTCGGCAAATTCCTCAATGTTGCCGACAGTGTCCGGGACGTTATGCGGGTTGATTGTGACATCGCCCACATCCCCGAATGTCAAATGATCTTCAACATTGATGTGATCGAGTTCAGGGAGATAAGTGCTGTATCTCGCAGAAGACAGGCGGATCTGCTTCGGTCCAAGCTCCACACCCGTATAGTCCCCCCATGTACTCGAAGCTTCCCACGGCACCCCGTAGAAGAGCACATCCGTATCGTATTCACTTGCATCAGTCAGGTTTTTCGCACCGAGCATCGGCGGTGTGTTACCGTAAATATTTTTCTCAGCCAAGTCAAAACACTCCTTTAAATTATATATTAATCAAATATCCTAATACGCCGTTTATAAAACTATTATCCCATTATTTAATGATTAAGTATTCCAAAAAATGCACTTTTTTTAATTTTCTTCTCCAACAGCTTCATCAAATGCTTCCAGCGCTTTGCCGCCGTACACCATTCCCGGGCCGCCGCCCATGACGATTGCGACTTCGGCGACTTCCGCTATTTCCTGCCTCGAGGCGCCGAGCGCCACCAGCTTGTTGATATGGTTGCCGATGCAGCCTTCACACTTATCCGCAATTGCATATGTGAGGGCGACAATTTCTTTCGTCTTTTTATCAAGCGCACCTGCCGCATATGCGGAATTCTGCAATTTTTTATATTCCCTCATCGTTTCAGGGGACATTTCCTGTATCCTTTTCGTATTTGCCTGGGCACGTGTGTTAAGCGCTTTCCAAGAGGTCATCCGATCACCTTTCCTGTCTTTTGTTTTTTAAAATATTTTTACATATTAAATATAACAATGAAATATTGAAAAGGGAATTGACAATGCTTTTAAATGATGTATGATGGTGAAAGTGAATTGGAAAAGGGAGGCTTGAAAATGCAAGTGGAGTTGACGAAGTTCCGCATTAAACGGGGCAAAAGCGAATTAGTGGATGAATGGATGGATTTCCTGAATCAGAACATGCAGGATGCACTGCTTTCACTGGATGGTGAAAAAATGTTTGTTGAGACGATCATGCGTGATACAATCGGTGATCGTGAGTATCTCTACTGGTATTCAATTCAGGCCGATGACGGCGAAACGAACTCACGGGCAGCCGAATGTGTCGACCGGAAGCATATCGAGTACTGGAATAAGTGCATCGATAAGGCATACCGCCCAAAAAATCTGAAGAACGAAGTCGTCATGATCCCCAACCGCTTAAAAGAATATATGAAAACTTTGGAAAAAGAAGAAGCCGTACAAGTATAAAAAAAGGTATCCATCACCTGAGATGGATACCTTTTTTCGTTTCAATTGTTTTCATCGTTGCGCCTTCCGGAAGATCTGATGATGTTGAAAATCAGCCATCCGAATAAAGTGATCAAAGAAATGATCAATATGACGCTTGCAGCAAAATTGAATGCAAAACTGTCGGGGAAGAACCCTATCCCGATGAAAATGAGAAGGAATCCAAGCAGCACTCCCCCGCCGATCAATAAAACAGGTTTCATATAACACATCCTCAAATCTTTTTACTTCATTTACACACCGTCACAGCCCGGACGCGGGCAGCATCTACCTTACGAACCTGGCCATCTGGATCAGATCGGTATAGCCGTCTTTCAGCTTCACCTGATCCACCTGCCTGCCTTCCTGCACGAAGCCGAGCCTCTCATAGAACCTGATCGCCCCTTCGTTATTGGCGAACACATCCAGTACGATCTTCTCAAGGACCGGACTTTCCTCTGCATGCCTGATCGCCCGGTTGATCAGCTCGGTGCCGATGCCGTGGCCGGCAAACTCGGGCTGGAGGCTGACGCCGAACTGGCAGACATGTTCAAACTTTTTACGGTCGAGCTGCCTTAAATTCAGTATGCCGACTATGCGTCCATCCACTTCCACCACGAGGCCCAGGTCCTCCTCTTTCAGGGAAGCGATGTTGTTCTCCTGCTTTTCCAGGGAAATTCCTTTGTCCTCAATGGGAGTGGCAAGTGTATCCGGATATTTTTCCGTCACGATTTCCTTATGTTCGATGATTTGCTGTGCATCTTCAAGTTCAGGTTTCCTGATAATGTAATCCATAGCGTGTGCCTCCATACTATTATACTATTGACTCAATTTTATCATGTGAATAATTTATTACAATTTAAGTGTTTGCTGCGAGGCCTGCCGCCCTCCCCGGAGAACCCCATATAGAAAACCCCTTCTGATGTTGTAAAAATACCCATAAGTCGTTTATGCTTAAGTTACTATATTTTGGCATGGGGGGTCTTTATGGACAGAATGATAAATCCTGCCGAACCTTTTGTGGAACCGGGCGACTTCAGTTATTTTGCATACCTCGTCTTATTGGCACTTTGTTTTTACGTGATATACAGGATGAGATCCAGAATTTCAGGAAACGCTCAGAAAGTCCTGTTTATTTTTCTGATCATCTCGATAGGGCAAAGAATCCTGATCAATACCTGGTATCTTATCAACGACGACTATTCACTCGCCTATTCACTGCCGTTTCAAATATGCCGTGTGGTCATCTGGCTGATCATCATCCAGTACTTCGTCAGAAAGGATTTTTTGAACCAGGCCATCTTTTATATAGGTCTGTTTGCGTACGCGGCTTTCATATACCCGATCGGCATACACCCTGTATGGCACATGGCCGGATGGGCTTTCTTCATACTTCATGCTGCGAATGTGCTCTTCCCTTTCGCGATGCATTATGCCGTCGGGTTTGTACCGAGCCTGAAAGGCGTTTTCCAGGCTTATCTTATATTCCTCGCCTACTTCTTTTTCGTATACTTCCTGAACCCGGTCGTCGGCGGCAACTACTTCTTCATCAACAACCGGCCGTTTTTCCATGAGATGGGGGAAGGTTTGTATGTCACGGTCAACTTAGCCGGCACGCTCATCGGGTTCCTTGCCGCCTACGCCCTCATCCGGGCGGTCATCCATATCAGGAGAAGGTTTGCCGCACCGGGAATTTGAAGATGGAAACAAAAAAGAGGCCGGGACATGAGTCCCGACCTCCTTCAATCTAGTCTCCGAATGTTTCAAGCGTCACTTTATCAGGGTCTTTCCCGACGCGTTCATGCCGGTCCAGTGCCGTGATCTCACTCACTTCTTCAGGAGTGAGTTCAAAATCGAATATATCCCCGTTCTCCCTCACCCTGTCGCGGCTCACTGATTTCGGGATGGTCGAGACACCCGTCTCGACGTCCCACCTCAAAATGATCTGGGCCGGTGTCTTGCCGTATTTCTCCGCCAGCCGGACGATCAGCGGTTCATCGAACATGCGCCCGCGTTTCAGCGGTGACCATGCTTCAAGCAGTATATCATGCGACTCACAGAACTTTTTCAGTTCAGGCTGTGCCAGATGCGGATGATATTCGACCTGGTTCAGCATCGGCTTGATTTCGCATTCATCGAAAATATCCTGGAGATGGTGCGGGTTGAAGTTGCTCACACCGATGGCACGCACTTTCCCGTCTTTGTATAATTTTTCGAGGGCCTTCCACGTCTCCACGTATGTCCCCGGCATCGGCCAGTGGATCAGATAAAGGTCGATGTAATCCATATCAAGTGCTTCAAGACTTCGTTCAAAGGCTTTCAATGTTTTTTCATAGCCCTGGTCGGTGTTCCATACTTTTGTCGTGACGAATATATCTTCCCTCGGTACGCCCGAATTTTTAATCGCCTCACCGACACCCTTTTCGTTTTTGTAGACTTTTGCCGTATCTACATGACGGTAGCCGGACTCCAAAGCACTCGTGACCGCCGTCGCAAGTTCCTGTTCATCGACATTCTTATAGACGCCGAGCCCCATCACTGGAATTTCCACTCCATTTGCAAGCGTGTAAGTATCCTGAATCGATTTTGCCATATCGTCACCTCTTGTATTGTTTGTCTAAAGCAGTATTGCGCCGTAAATCAGGCCGAATAAAATCACCAGTGCCGGATGCACTTTGAACTTCGTGAGCATCAGGAAGCTCGCGATGATTAAAATGACTGTATGGAAGACACCCGACTGGATGAAAGCACCGCTGAAGAAATCATAGGCGATGACACCGAGAAGGATGGCCACGACCGGCCTGACGAACAGCGTCAGCGTTTCAAACTTTTTGGTGCCTTTCAGTTTATACAATAACCCGGCGAGGAACACCATCAGCAGAAGTGAAGGCAGCACGGCGGCGGTCACTGCAATGATTGCACCAGGCACGCCGCCGACCATGAATCCGATGTAGCCGGCCATCTTGGTGATGATCGGCCCGGGCAGGGCGTTGCCGAGCGCCAGCACTTCGGCAAACTCCTGCGAGTCCATCCAGCCGTAGTTCTGCACGACCTCCTGTTCCACAAGCGGTATGGAGGCAGGGCCGCCGCCGTAGCCCAGTATGCCAGGGATGAAGAATGCGAGAAATATCTGGAAGTATATCATATTTTCCTCCCCTCTTTCCTGAACAGGCTGAAGATGATGATCGCTGCAATGATGATCGCCGGATGGATGTCCAGAGGCACCAGCAGTATCAATGCCGCAATGGTGAAGAGTATGAGGAACGGCCATGTCGTCTTCGCTTTTGCTTTGCTCAGGAAATCATACGTCAGCATCGCCATCATCACGCCGACGACCGGCAGGACGCCCCGGCTCATCCCCTGCACCCAGGCGAGATCCTGGAATTCCACAAACAGGGTCAGGAGGACGATCATCAGGATGATCGTCGGGACGATTGTGGCAAGCACCGCATTGGCGAGTCCCAGCCAGCCGCTTTTTATGTAACCGATATAACCTGCCAGTTTCGTTGCGATCGGCCCGGGCAGTGTATTGCCTATTGCGAGCATGTCCTGGAATTCCTCATCCGTCATCCATTTATGGATGTCCACGACTTCCGCCTTGATCAGCGGTATGGATGCCGGCCCGCCGCCGTAGCCCAGCATCCCCACTTTGAAAAATATCCAAAATATCTTTAACTGCATGTATGATCACTTCTTCTAATAGATTGAAATCGAACCGTCGGTTCTTGACTCGGTGCCGCCGACGTAGGACCCGTTGTCCTGTCTGATGATGATCTGCCCCCGGCCGAAATGGTTCGGCTCAAGGGCGATGTTCACCTGGTGGCCCCGCCTGTTGAGTTCCCGGGCGACATCCGCCGGGAACCGGTCTTCGACATCCACACGCATGCCTTCCATGAACTGCCATCTCGGTGCATCCAGTGCGCTCTGCGGATTCATGCCGTAATCGATCAGGTTCATCGCCACCTGCAGATGGCCCTGCGGCTGCATGAATCCACCCATCACGCCGAACGGCCCGACAGGCGCACCATCCTTCGTGATGAAGCCCGGAATGATCGTATGGAGCGATTTCTTGCGCGCGCCGATGAAATTCGGATGTTTTTCATCCATCGAGAAATTGTGTCCCCTGTTCTGCAGCGCGATGCCCGTTCCCGGAACGACAACACCGGACCCGAAGCCCATGTAGTTGCTCTGGATATATGACACCATGTTGCCGTCTTTATCAGCCGTCGCAAGGTACACCGTGCCGCCTTTCGGCAGTTCCCCGTGCACCCGTTCTTCTGCATGGTCCCCGATCTCCGCTCGGCGCGCCTTCAAATAGCCTTCATCCAGCAGATCTCCGGACCCGACTTCCATATGTCCCGCATCCGAAACAAATGCCGTCGTATCGCTGAACGCCTGTTTCATCGCTTCGATCTGATGGTGGTAGTAGTTACCGCCCCTTCCGGTGAAGTCATCATCTTTCAGCATGCCGAGTGCCATCAGCGCCGCAATGCCCTGGCCGTTCGGCGGTATTTCGTGGATGTCATAGCCCTTATAGTTGATGCTGATGGGTTTGACGTACTCCACCTTGTAGGATTTCAAGTCATCATGGGTGAGTAGGCCGCCGGACTCCTTGGCGTATCCGACGATCTTATCCGCAAGGTCCCCTTCATAAAATGATCTTGCATTCGTATCCGCGATCTCTTCCAGTGTATCTGCATGCGCCGGCAATGTTTTCACATCACCCGCTTCCACTTCCCCGAAGACTTCGAACCAGTGTTTGATCTCCGGAAATTCTTCCACTTCTTTTTCAAACTTTTTATATGCGGCCTGCCAGAACTTTGCGACCGTCGGCGTGATGACATAACCTTCCCTTGCCGCGCGTACAGCCGGTGCAAGCACTTCCTTCAATGTAAGCCTGCCGAATTTATTGATCAGATCCGCCCATGCCGCCGGCACACCGGGCACATTCACAGGCAGCCATCCATATACAGGCATTTTCTCGAAGCCATGGGCTTTCAGCGTCTCCATCGATAAGTTTTCGGATGAATGCCCGCTTGCGTTCATGCCATGGAGCTCCCCGTTCATCCAGGCAATCATGAAAGCGTCCCCGCCGATTCCGTTGCTCGTCGGTTCCACCACGGTCAGCGTGGCAGCAGTTGCCACTGCAGCATCCATCGCATTGCCGCCCTGCTTCAGCATCTCGGTGCCCGCTTCAGTGGCGAGCGGATGTGATGTGGCGACCATGCCGTTTTTTGCATATACACTGTAGCGACTGTTCTGGTACGGATAGTTGTGATGTTTCATAAAATCCCCTTTATTTATATTATTTTGAAAACTTAAATCAATGAATCACCCTGCATTATACAGGGTGATATTGTCATGCTCCGCAGCATTTTTTATATTTTTTGCCGCTGCCGCACGGGCATGGATCATTACGGCCGACTTTCACTTCTTTGACGACCGTCTTGGTCTTCAGTTCCGATTCCTTATGTCCGCGGTATTTGAAATGACGTGTATTTTCAACGATGCCTGCGATGTTGTCGAAGAAGTCGCGCTGTTCCTGCACATTCTTGAATTCAACATCCAGGGACATCAGGTACTTCACGATTTCATCCTGCTTCTCCCCGCGCATGATTAGCTGCAGCAGGGAGATATAGATGCTCTGATGCTTGGAACGCGGCACATCGATGTTCTTTTCAATCCATTCTTTCAGCTTCTTATGGTTGGATGATTCGTCTATATAGTTCGGATCGCTGAACTTGATGAACTTACCGAATTCAGGTTCATAGTACGGCCTGTCGCCCTGGAGCTTTTTGACCATTTCATACTGTGCATAGTTCATGTCGTCAATGACGATCTGCTCATTATCTTCATCAATTGAAATATCATAAGGTGAGCCTTCCAGGAACCCCACCAGCTCCGAGGGGGTCACATCTTCATCATAATATTTTTTGAACAGATGGATCAGCTGATCGAAACTCACGATGCCGTACAGATGGAGGGCCGCCCTGATCAGGTTCAGCCGCCTCTGCACTTCAAGGCGCGCTTCCGCATTCTCTTTTGTATCCACCACCTTGAACAGGTCGATGACGGTGTCCGTCAGATAGAAATGATCCTCTTTTTCCGTGTCTTCGAAAGCATAGCCCATGATATACAGGCCGAATATATCCTCCAACGGATAAAGTGCATCACTCTTTTCCGCTTCCGCAGCCTCTTTCCATGTATTGAATGAGGCATCATCGATATATTTATAGGCATAGGCCGCCGTTTCCGGCGCCTTTTGGACAGCTGTGATCTCTTTTATCAAATCATCTTTTTTAAAAGTAGAATACTTTTTGACCGAGATCGTCTTCGCCAATCTTCTCAAGTCGTTCATGTTATATGCTTGTAACTGCTTTTCAGCATTTGCCATGAAAGATCCACCTCCGCAAACTTTTAATATTTCCATTTTATCATACTATAAAATCTTAAAATACATTCAAAGCGATATAGATCACCATCGGCACGGTGATGACACTGAATAATGTACTGAACATCACGATTTCCGCTGCATATTCAGGATCATCGCTGTACTGCTGGGCGATGATCGAACTGTTCACCGCTGCAGGCATCGCCGTCGTGATCAGGACCGCCTGGGCCACGACGCCGTCCAGCCTGAACAGGAGAAGAAGCAGGATTGTCAGAAGCGGACCCGCAACGAGCCGCATCGCACTTGCGATGATCGAGCTCACCCTGATGCGCCTGAAGGAGATTCCTGCAATCTGGGCGCCGAGTATGAACAGGACGGTGCCGATCATCGCATCCCTGACATAGTCGAAAGCCGTATACAATGCACCGGGTATGCCGATATCAAAGAAGTTGAAGATCAAACCGAGTATCAGCCCGTAGAATATCGGCATTTTAAAATACCCGAGCAGCGCCTTCAACTTGCCCGAATCCGCCGACCTGAGTGATACGACACCGTAGGAGTAGGCGAACATGTTCTGGAAGAACACCATCATGATCTGGATGCTCATCGCATAAGGATCGCTCCTGAAGACCAGGTCATTGACGGGCACCCCGTAATTGCCGGCGTTGTAAAACAGGTTTGAATTCGTGAACAGTATCTGGTGGCCGTAATCCAGCCCCATCGCCCTGCCGGCGAGATATGTAATGACGAAGGTCAGGCCGGCATATAATATCAAAAATAATAAAACATACACCAGCAGCGCAAAGTCGATATCCGCATCGAAGATGTTCATGAAGATGAACACCGGCATGATATAGTTGATCATCAGTTTTGCGAGCGTCACACGGTCGAGTTTGAACCTCAGCTGCACCACATAGCCGATCAAAACGATGATCGCAATGGGGAGCATCACGTTGTTGAATATGAATAAAAATTCCGGCATGATTGTCATTTCCTCACTGTTTTATATTAAGAAGTATACAAAAACGATTGCTCCGAATACGACGAAGAAGAGCGGCACCCTGAGTATTGCGAGCACCATCGCGAACAGGCCGCCGAGGATGCCCTGAAGCGGCGTCTCCACTGCAGTCAGAAGCCCCGGGAAGATCAGCACCCCGAGCGCTGCATAGGGAATGTAATTCAGGAGCGTGATGAGCCACTGCGGAAAATTCAGGCCCCCGACAAAGAATGCCGGCAGTATCCTCGTGATGATCGTCGCTGCAAATAAAGCCAAAATGAGCATGATCATATTTTATCACCCCTCTTTTCCAGGACCAGCCCGAACAGTGCCGCAAGCACCATCGCGAGGATGATCGCTATCCCGGACGGTATGAAATGCATCGCCGTGAATATGAAGTGCAGCACCATGCCGAGCACGGCGACGATCAGATATTTATGGTGCGTACGGATTGCGGGGACGAGCAGCGCGATGAAGAGCGCATATAAAGCGATGCCGCTTGCCGCCACCCATTCCTCGCTCATGATTTCCCCGGCCATGTAGCCGACGACGGAGAAAGCGACCCAGAATATGTATGCAGTGATGAAGATGATGAAGTAGTTCACGAAATCTTTCCGTTCCTCCTCGACAGTGGCGGAGACCGCGAACGATTCATCGGTGACATATGAGGAAATCAGCAGCTTCTTAAGCAGCGACTCCCGCTTGAGGTCATAGTTGATTTTAAAGGACATGACGAAATGCCTGGAATTCAGGACGAATACGGCGATGATGATCGCCGCCGCGCTGCTGGAGGCCGAGAGCATCTGAAGCGCCAGGAACTGGCTCGCTCCCCCGAAGACCATGAAGCTCATAAGGAAAGTTTCAAATGCACTCAAAAGCGGTTTGGCCGTGATGCCGAATGCCACCGCAACAGGCAGATACCCGAGTCCGATCGTCAGTCCGTCCATAAATGACTTTCTGTAAATATTCAATTCATCCACTCACCCCAATTGTTTTAATTAACAAACATTTTATCATATTTGGTATAGTCTATTTAAGATATTAGTTCAACCACCATTCTGATTAGGAGATATATTTATGAAGGCGATCGCTTTGGATATGGACGGCACCATACTGGACAACCGCGGGGAGTTCACCCCGAGACTCATCGAAACTTTAAGGAAAGTGCATGAGAAGGGCATTCTGGTCTTTTTTGCCACAGGCAGGACGAAGGGTGAGATTTTAAGGGTCACGCCTGATGAAGTGCCGCTCTCGGGCTTCGTCGCCGCGAGCGGGATGAGCATATACAACCGTGGAGGGGACGGTTATGAAAAAATCGCAAGCTATCATTTCGAACGCCCGGTCGTCGAGGAAGTGCTCAAGGAAGCACGGGCCCGGGAAATCTACTATGAGACATACACCGCGGAAAGCAGCTCGAAAACTTTGAAAGCTGATTATGAGTACAGCGCACGCGATATCGGCGGCCCGAAACCCGAGGGCCTGCTGGATTATGAGCACACCCTGCTGCTGCAGGCACTGGAAAATGAGGCGCAGTGGGTCGATGAACTCAATATGGATGAAATATTGAAGATTTTCTTCATCTCGAAGCATGTGGAGAAGATTGATGCATGGTTCGACCATCTGGATGCCGAAAAGGACCGGCTCGGTTTTGCACTGTACAAGACGAGCAGGCATAACACCGAAATCATGCTTGCAGGCCGGGATAAAGGCACCGGGCTTGAAACGCTGGTCAAAGAATACGGCATCTCCACAGAGGACGTGCATGCCATCGGCGACTCGATGAATGATCTGCCCTTATTCGAAGTCTGCGGTAAAAACACCGCGATGCAGAACAGTGTGGAGTCGGTGATCAGTGCCGCGGACGACATCACCGAATTCAGCTGTGACGAGGACGGACTCGCAAAGTATCTGGAGAAGACATACTTGATGTAAAAAAACAGGCGCACTGCGCCTGTTTTTAATTTACAGCCTGTCTTCCTGTGATATTTCCTTATATTCCTCTTTCATCTTCTCGAGCTGCCGGTTGATGCCCTCCGATTTGCCGAAAGTCACGAGCTTCAAAAAGGTCATGAATATGATCTGCACTGCCAGCACCGCTTTCTGTCCCGACTGGTCGACGACCTGCATACGCCTCCCCCTCCATTCCTACTCCTGCATATTTTCAAATTCATCTTCGATTTTTCGTTTCAGGCCTAAAAACCAGACGTGCCCTTCCATCAGTTCATCCGGCACGATTTCATGTCCGCCGTCGGTCAGCTTCACTTCGGCGACGGCGCCCTTCAGTTCGAGTTCTTTCTTCAATTGATAGGCCTCTCCTGCCGTGGTCACCATATCCCTTGCCCCGGCCGTCAGAAGGACGTCCGTCCGGGTCAGATCCACCTTGCTGATCTGCTCACTTCTGTAGCCGCTGTGCAGCAGTATCGCACCGAGCACATAAAGATTGTAATTCAGCAGCAGATGCGCCGCCATATTGGCACCGTTCGAATAGCCGATGAAAATGGATTTTTGAAGTTCAAATCCATATTCCTTCTCACAGGCGAGCAGTTCATCATGCAGCCGCCTGCCTTCCGCCTTCAGATTGTCTTCATCGACTTCCGTCGGGCTGAGCCTTTTGAAAAACCGCGTCCGGCCGTTCTCTTCGACATTTCCCCGGAAGCTTAAAACATTGGCGTTGGCATCCACCGTCGCCGCCACATCCAGAAGATCGGTCTCGCGGCCGCCCGTGCCATGAAACAGGATGATCGTATACGGACTCTCATTCTTCCCTTTTATAAACAGATGCTCCATCGTCCACACCCTCTTAAGTTAGAGTTCTCTTCATTCATACTATATAATAAATGTAACATACTTTACGTTAAGGAGAGATATCCGTGTCAGTCAAAGGAATACATCATGTCTCTGCGATCACACAAGAAGTCCTGGACAACCATGACTTCTACACCCAGGTGCTCGGCATGAGGCTCGTCAAAAAGACCGTGAACCAGGATGACACCGGGATGTACCACTTGTTTTACGCCGATTATGAAGGCACGCCAGGGACGGACATCACGTTCTTTGAAATCAGCCGATCGTCAAAATTCCAGCCCGGCACAAATTCCATCTCAAGGACGATCTTCAGGGTACCCTCTTTGGAAGCGCTGGAGTATTTCAAGGAACGGCTGCAGGAAAAAGGTGCCCATACCGGCGGCATCACCGAACGGGCCGGCCGGCCTTACATGAACTTCTCAGACCTTGAAGGACAGCGGCTTGCATTGATCGTCGATGAGGAATATGATGCATCCGAGCCGTTCGCCGGGGGCGGGATACCCCGGGAATATGCGATCACCGGGATCAAAGGGGTTGAAGTGACCGTCCAGTACTTGAAACCGATGGTTTTATTCCTGGAGATGCTCGGCGGGGAGGCGGAAAGCGGATGGTCGGATGATTCCGGGGCCGTGGAAGTGAAGTTTGGGCAGGATTCGATCTTCGTGGCCGAGGACCGGAGTTCCCCGATAGAAAAGGAAGGGTACGGCAGTGTACATCACTTCGCACTCCGTGTGGCTGATGAAGCGGCGCTCGAAGAAGTCCTCGAAACCATTAATTCCGAAAAATGGCGGAACTCAGGGATAGTGGACCGCTTTTATTTCAAGGCGGTCTATATCAAATCCGTCGGGAACATCACCGTCGAAATCGCGACCGATGGGCCGGGCTTCACTGTGGATGAGCCGCTCGAAGCGCTCGGCGAATCATTGTCGCTGCCGCCGGAGCTTGAGAAAGACAGGGACTTCCTGGAACTGTATTCGCAGCCGATCAATTAATGCATACAAAAAACCGGACGGATCAGCATTTGATCCGTCCGGTTTTTCCGTTAATTTTCAATGCCCTCAGGCAATTCTATCGTGTCGACATCATTGAAGTTCGTGAATGCCACATCGCCGGATAACGAGTATTCACCCTGCTCGTCTTCCCCGGATGCTTCATAGTCGATGGACTGCAGCAGATAATCCTCTTTATCGACAGAGACCCTAAGGTCACTGTGGACATTCGAGGTGTCCATTGCGCCGAAACCGAAACCGAGCAGATCTTCGAATTCCCGGAAGACCGCCTGGTTCGTCCCTTCATAAGTGAAGATGTATGATTCTTCCGATTCTTCCTGCTCCAGGCTTCCTGAAAGATTTTCAAGAGAGCTGACCGTGCTGTCATAGGTGACCAGGAATAAACTCTCGACGTTCATGGACTCGGTCGCTTCCACCCAGCCCTCGCCGGTATAGATGTATATCAGACCGTCCTTTGCGACTGTCCTTGCTTCATTGTTGGATTTCAGCAGCAGGTCCGGCGGGTCCCCGTCCTTGAAGGCGACTTCGGCATTCAACGTATAAGGGGCACCGTCGACGGCACCTTCCAGATCCACAGCCGCTTCATAACTGTCCACTCCGTCCGCTTCTTCAACGATCCGGCCGATCGTCTCTTCGTCCGTCCCGTCCGTCACTTCTTCTGCGGCAGTGCCTCCCCCGGCCTCTTCAGAGTCCTGACCGGACTCCTCATTATATTCGTTCTCTATATTCGGACTCCCGGCCTGTTCATCCGCCGTTTCCCCGCCGTCATCCTGACAGGCGGCCGACATGACCGAGAGAAGTAGTAATGTAATTACAGCATGTTTTTTAGTCATCATTAATATTTTACACCTCAAGCCTGATCTCCATAAAATGATACCACGCCCGATATTTTTTCACTAATGATATGCTAATTTTCAACGCGCCTGCGGGCGATCCTCCTGTTTTCATTCCTCATTGTAAAGTATCTGTTGACGCTGTAGAGTATCAGGCCGCCCCAGATGAATATATACGCGACCTGATGCACGCGGGTGAAGGCTTCATCATACATGAAGACGCCGATGATGAGCATGATCGTCGGTGCAAAATACTGCAGGAACCCGATCAATGAAAGGCGTATCTTCTGCACGCCGAGGCTGAACAGGAGCAGCGGGACGACAGTGGCAAGGCCTGTGCCGACCATCCATATGCTTTCGGTGTTCATACCGAAATCCCCCGCCCCCGAAAAGCCCAGGTAAAGGATATAGATCAGTGCGAACGGCGCAAGGACGAATGTTTCGACCGCCATGGCATAGATTGCATCCAGATTGATCGTCTTCTTGATCAGTCCGTAGACGCTGAAGCTGACCGCGAGATAAAATGATATCCACGGTGCCGAGCCGAGTCCGGCAGTCATATAGACGACACCGATGGCGACGACCAGGATGGCGATCCAGCCGATTTTTGAAAAACGTTCACCGAGTATGATGAATCCAATTAAGATGCTGATGAGCGGATTGATGTAATACCCGAGGCTCGCATCGAGTATATTGCCTGAGTTCACGGCAATTATGTATACCAGCCAGTTGGAAGTGATGGCCATCGAGGCGAAAAACAGGGCGACCACTTTCTTTTTATTGCTGAATATGAATTTGAGGTCTTCCTTGAAATAAAACCATCTGCCCATGACGATGATCAGGAGCAGCATGAAAACGAATGCCCACAACACCCTGTGTGCAATGATTTCATATGAAGAGACCGCCTCGATCTGCTTCCAGTAGATCGGCATGAAGCCCCAGACAAGATACGCCCCCAAAGCAAAAAGGACCCCTTTTGTACTCTCGCTCAAAATATGATTCCTCCCCCGGTTCAATTTATAATGCAATATAATCATATTACTCCTGCGTAACGGCATTTGAAAGAGTTTAAACTCAATAAAACATCAAATCGAAGTTCAGGTTTCCACCGGATGGCTTAGGCTCAAAATATCAATCGATGTTTTTCTTTGGTATGATATCTGTACAATTAAATTTCTGAATTTTAAGAATGACATAAGGAGAGGTATCGAATGCCACAAAAAAGCGTACTGGTCATCGGCGGCGGGCTCGGCGGGCTGTCTGCCGCCATTTCCCTCGCACAAAAAGGATACGGTGTATCGTTATATGAAAAAAATGAGCATCTGGGCGGAAAGCTGAACCGTCTTGAACAGGATGGCTTCGGATTCGATCTCGGCCCCTCCATCCTGACCATGCCTAAAGTGTTTGAAAAGCTCTTTACGGCGGGCGGAAAGAAGATGGCGGACTATGTCCCGACCGTCAAGCTGGACCACCAGTGGCGCTCCTTCTTCCCCGACGGCAATGTCATCGATCTCCATGAAGATATAAAGGATATGCAGGAGAAGAATCCATCACTGGGTAAAAAGGATATCAGGCAGTATGAAAAGCTGCTGGCCTACTCAAAAAAATTGTATGATACGACCGAGAACAGCTACTTCAAAGGGGTCGATGATGAGAAGGATATTTTGAAGTATCAGGGGCTGCTCAGCACATTGAGGGGCTTTGATCTTTTTTCAACGGTGCATCAGGCGATTGATAAGCGGATCAGCAATAAGCAATTGAGTGATATGCTTTCATACTTCGTCAAATACGTCGGCTCCTCCCCCTACGATGCACCGGCTGTATTGAACATGATGATTTATATGCAGCATGACCAAGGTGTATGGTATGTACCGGGCGGGATGGACCGGTTGGCCAAAGGCCTCGTACAGCTTGCCGGGGAAACCGGTGTGGAGATCCATACCGGTAAGCAGATCAAAAGGCTCCGGGATTCAGAAGGCAGGATAGACGGCGCCGTCCTCGATGACGGGACAGTTTTAAGCGCAGACTATTACATTTCCAATATGGAAGTCATCCCGGCTTATGAGAAGCTGATCGGGGGAAATGAAGACTACGTCCGGAAACTGAAGAAGAAATTCGAGCCTGCGAGTTCCGGCCTTGTCATGCATCTGGGCGTGAAGAAGAGCTATCCGCAGCTTGCCCATCATAACTTCTTCTTCGCAGAAGATATGAAAAAGCAGATGAATAACATATTCCATAAGCACAAACTGCCCGATGATCCGGTCATCTACCTTGTGAACCCCAATAAGACGGACCCGGAACAGGCGCCGCCGGGACATGAGAATCTGAAAGTGCTCCCCCACATCCCATACATCCAGGATGAGCCTTTTACAGATGAAGACTATGAGTGGTTTGCAGAACTGACACTGGTCAAGCTTGAGCGCATGGGACTCACGGATCTGCGGCAGAACATCGTCACAAAAGATGTATGGACGCCGGAGGACATCCAGCGGGTATACGGCTCCGACCGCGGTGCAATCTACGGCACCCTGTCGGACCGCAGGAAGAATAAAGGATTCAAGCACCGGAAGCAGAGCGAACTCTATGAGAACCTTTATTTTGTCGGGGGTACGGTGAATCCCGGCGGCGGAATGCCGATGGTCACCTTGAGCGGCCAGCATGTATGCGAGCAGATCGTCGCAAGGGATTCAGGGGACAATTGATGTACCCCCAGTTTTAAAGCCTACACATTTAATGGCAATGCCCGAAAAAATGAACTGTCAGGAGGCCAAACCATGCAGGTGATTTCATTTCCCCTCTTTTGGACGATCGTCATAGATATAGGTGCCTGGTTCTTTTTCCATATGGCCATTTCAGTCCTCTGTCTGAAACTCCCTTCCGGCGCGTTCCGGAACAATGCTTTCTGGTCCCGCATCTATTCATGGGAAAAATCAGGGGCGCTCTGGCATCAGCTGTTCCGGGTCAAGTCATGGAAAGGCAGGCTGATCGACGGCGCCTCCCTGTTCAAAAGAGGGTACCGGAAGAAATCACTGCACGGCATGAACAGGGCAGACCTTGATACATTTGCCATGGAGACGGAACGGGCCGAGCTCACGCACTGGCTTTCGATACTGCCCGCCCCGCTGTTCTTTCTATGGAACCCGCCTTTGGCGGGATGGCTGATGATCGTCTATGCGCTCGCTTTCAACCTGCCCTTCATCATCACACAGCGGTATAACCGCGGCCGCATCAAAAAGATGCTGTCGTGATCCGGGAGGTTTTTATTTTACAAAGGGCCGGCAGACATTTGAGACATGATTGAATACGTTTAAGGAGCGGGATGTGAACATGACAAAGAAAGTGATCGTCATCGGGGCGGGTGCCGCGGGGCTGGCAAGTGCAATCAGGCTGCAGCATGCCGGCTATCAGGTGGAAATCCACGAAAAGGAGTCCACCCCGGGCGGGAAGATGAACCGTCTTGAGAAGGACGGGTATCAATTCGACCTCGGGCCGAGCATCGTCATGATGCCTGAATTATACAGGGAAATATTCGAGCTTTGCGGACGTGATCCCGATGACTACATTCCAATGGAGAAATTGGATCCGATGTATCGTGTGTACTTCAGCGACACGCCGGATGATCCCATCGACATCTCCTCCGACCTGACTGAACTGACCAGGATGATTGAATCCATCAGTCCCGGGGACACTGGAGGGTTCCTTCAATATCTGCATGACATTTATAAAGGGTACAACTTTGCACGTGACAACATCCTGAAGCGGCCATTCAACAAAAGACGGGACTTCTACAATCTTTCGATGTTCAGGGAGGCACCGGGAGTGAGACTGGTGGGGACAGCCGATAATTTCATCGGACGGTATATAAAAAGCGAGCGCCTGAAGCAGGTCATGGGTTTCCAGACACTGTACATAGGCATTTCCCCGTTCAGCGGCCCTTCTTTCTATTCGATGATTCCGATGATCCAGTTTTTATACGGAATCTGGTTCATCAAAGGCGGGATGTACACCATGGCAACAGCGATGGAGCGGCTTTTCAAGGAGCTTGGCGGGGAAATTTTTTACGGGAGCCCGGCCCGGGAAATCTCCATCGAAGACGGGAGGGCGACCGGCATCAAGGTTGACGATAAGAAGATCGATGCCGATTTTGTAGTCTGCAACGCGGATTTCCCATATGCGATGAAGCACCTGGTGAAGCGGCCTGCGGATAAGGGTAAGTTCACCGACAGGAAGATTGAAGGCATGAAATATTCCTGTTCCGCCTTCCTTCTCTACTTGGGGATGGACCGTAAATATGAAGACGTCGAACATGTCCATAATTTCATATTCAATGAATCTCTCGAGAAGAACATGCATGACATCTTTGAAGGCAAGAAGTTGGAGCACGCTTCCTTCTACGTCTATATCGCATCGAAGCTCGATCCGTCGCTCGCGCCCGAAGGAAAGGACGGGCTGTATATACTGATGCCCGTATCCGACCTCGGTACAGCCGACTACGAGTGGAATGATGAAACGATCCGATACTACCGTACATACATCTTTGAAACTTTGAAAAAAATTCGTGGATTTGAAAACATCGAGCAGGAGATCGTGACGGAAACCACCTTTACACCGGTGGATTTCGCATCCAGGTTCAATGCATACAACGGGGCCGCCTTCGGGCTGCAGCCGACCCTCTCCCAGAGCATACACAACCGGCCGCAAAGCAAATCTCCGGACTGTGCCAATCTGTATTTCACAGGCAGCAGCACACACCCGGGCGCAGGTGTCCCTATTGTGCTGCTGTCGGCAGGCATTGCCGCAGAGGCACTCATCCGGGACGACAAAGCCACTCCGGAATGATGAAAATAGCAAATGGTCACTGAACGTATTGAAAGGAGGAGTATCTTATGATGATCAACCTTATACTGGGTTTTCTCGCCATTGTTGCCGGCATCGTCATGTTTTACTCCCTGCCCTCACCTTCAGGCCGGGATGAAAATGGCCGGTATCCCTTTTTATCCATCATCATCCCTGCAAGGAATGAAGCAGAAAGGATTCCACCCCTGCTCGAATCCCTGCACGAACAAAAATACAGGCTGTTTGAAGTCCTGGTCGTCGATGATCATTCCACGGATGACACCGTCAAAGTTGCAGCATCTTTTGGTGCGACGGTGCTGCACAATGAATCGAAAGAAGCCGGCGCCGGAAAATCATCAGCATGCTGGCACGGCGTGCAGCATTCAAAAGGAGAATGGCTGCTGTTTCTGGATGCCGATACACGCTTTTCCAATCCTGACAGCCTTTCGCATCTGCTGGCACAGTATCGGCGGAAAGGGGCCCGGGGGATACTGTCCCTGCAGCCCTTCCACACCATTGAAAAATTATACGAGAACCTTTCAGCCATCTTCAACGTGATTGTCATTGTGGGGATGAATGTGTTCACCATCCGGGGGAAACAGTTTGAGCCTGCAGGCTCTTTCGGCCCCTGTATTCTGTCCGACAGGGAAGGTTACTTCTCGACTGGCGGGCATAAGGGGATACAGGAGGCAATCATGGATGATCTGGCGCTCGGACAGGCCTATCTCGATAAAGGTCTGCCCGTTCATTGCCTCGGGGGCAGGGGCGTCATTTCTTTCCGCATGTATCCTGAAGGACTGGGAAGCCTTGTGGAGGGCTGGTGCAAGAGCTTTGCGCTCGGCTCCAAAGCGACACACCCTGCCGTCATGCTGATGACCATCATCTGGATTTCGGGCAGCTTCATAAGCTCCGGGGCATTTATTTCCTCCATCCTCTCAATGGATATCGTGATGATCATGCTCACCGGCCTGCTCTATTTCCTCTATGCATTTCAGACGATGGTATTCGCCCGGAGATGCGGCGACTTCAAAAAAATCATTTTTATATTCCACCCAATCCTGTTCACATTTTTTGCAGGCATATTTATATACTCACTCTTCCGGGTATATGTACTGCGTTCCGTGAATTGGAAAGGCCGGAAGATCAACGTCAAATAGCCGGCGTTTATTTGCCGGGCCTGCCACTTCTGCATAATGAAAAAACTGAAAGCGAGGCCAGCCGTCATGCCTAAAATCATCATTGCAAAATTACTGAGGCTCTTTCCCAACAAGGCAGTTAAAAAACCAATGGTCGATCCTCAGCCTGTGAAAATAAAACAAGATATCATCGTTGACACATCCGTCGGACCTACCGACATATCAATTTATTATCCATTGGAAGCAGAAAAAGAAAAACACCCCGTATACATCAATTTCCATGGCGGTGCCTTCATAATGAATGATAAAGAGATGGATGATCCGTATTGCAGATACCTCGCCAATCAGACGGGATGTGCGGTCCTCAACATCGATTATGTGAAAGCACCTGAATACCCTTTTCCGAAAGCGATCGAACAGAGCTATGATGTGTTCCGGTGGATGAAGGCCCACGCGGATGACTTGAACATCGACCCTGAAAAGGTGATGGTGGGCGGACAAAGTTCAGGGGGCAACATCGCCGCTGCATTCTGCCTCCATCTTGAAAATAAGATGGAGAAGCAGCCGCTACTGCAGGCATTGGCTTATCCGATGCTGGATTTCGTCACATCATATGCCAGGAAACCCGACCCAAGTAAGCTGCGCGCGAAATTCCCGCAAGCCGCACATTTTTTGAATGTATGCTATGTGCCCGAAAAGGAAATGGCCCGGAATCCCCTCGCCTCCCCGGTATATGCGGATGTGAGTGACCAATTGGCCCCTGCCCTCATCCTCATTGCCGAGCATGACGCCTTCAGGCCGGAAGCGCAAAGGTATGTAGAAAAATTGAAATCTGCCGGCGTCAGCGTCCAAAATGTCCTTTTCAAAGACTGTTCCCATGCTTTTACGCATTTCGGCCCAAAAGAAAAAGCCCTGGAGGCCTGGCAGTTGATTGCGCGGAGGATTAAAGAAGCGGCCAACCCCCGGCAGGTCTGAAGGTGAAAGTGTCGGATACCTGAAAAAGCCCGGGGTTTCCCGGGCTTTTTTTGATCAATAGTTCCTGTCATCCAAAGGCTTGAGATCATCACCGATCCGGCCGTCATACGCCGGACCTTCACTGCCGGAGGCCGCGGCCTCTGCCGCCCTTGCATCCAGCTCATTGCGCCCTTCGAAATAAAACGCAACGACCGACCCGAGCATCATGTACATCACATAGATGTATACGGCAAAGATCGCCAGGCCGGCGGCAATCAGGATCAGTGCGAATAATATGCCGCTGTCCGTTGCGCCGAGCACAAGGCTCCCGAGCAGTGCTGCCGCGATGATGCCGATGATGTAAAGCACGGTCACACCGATCATCAAAAGGATATTGCTGAAGAACAGCTTCACCAGGCTCTGATCCGCCTGGAACATGACTTTGAATGCAATCGAAAATTTATCGAAAGTCGGGATGTGCGGCTGGTCCACATAGACCAGATACAAAAGGACCATATAGATCATCAGGAGTATGAATGGTATATACATCAGGAAGACCACCAGCAGATTGAGGGTGATCATCAGTATGACGAGGCCGATCTGGCCCGTGACCATCGCAGCCGATGCTTCGAGCCCCTCATAGGACATGCCGCCGAGCGCTGCGGAAAACGGCAGGTTGATCGCTGTCAGCACAAGCTGCATCAGCATGCTGATGGCGAAATTGATGACCAGGTAGGCGACGATCACAAGGATGGTGAGCTTGACGGCCTTGCCGTACCTGCCCCCTTTAAAGACGAAGAACAGATCGGAAAACCCGTAGGGCGACCGCTGATATGCCGATGTGAAAAACTTGATGATGCCGATGCTCAGAGGATAGATGACGAAGACACCGAACAGGAATAACAAAAAGAAAACAATGAACGCATACAATATTGCCCATGTGCCTTCGCCTATCGCAAACAATGGCAGCAGGGCAATCAGCATGACCGCAAAAAATGAAACTGTCATCACGATGCCTGCAAGTATCGTCAGGCCGATGACCTTCCCCGCCTGCCCTTCTGCATTCCTTCTGAATAATGACTGGTACTGGAACATTCAACTCACTCCCCGGTATTTATTTATTATAAGAATACCACTCCTTCTGAATTTGTGCGATATACGGCACAGTCTGCAATGGTGTCATTCATTGAACACAATCATCAAACGTGCTAAACTCTTTCTGTGGCAAAATAGTACAGCATGCTAAACTACATGAAGGAGGCAGACGATTGGAAAAGATGCCGGATACTTTGAACAACCTGCGGGACATATACGGATACGGCTATGCATCCATCTTCGATGATGTCACGGACACCGTGCAGAAACTGCACATTTCAAAACCCCAGATGGCAGTCATCAAGTATTTGTTCATCCATCAGCAGGCGACGCCGACGGAACTGACCGAGGCGCTCAACACGACCAAAAGCGCGACGACCCACACGCTGAAAAAGCTTGCCAATAAAAACCTGGTCACTTTCAAGGAAAATGAATTGACCAATGACCGGCGGTCAAAGCTCGTATCACTCAATGAAAATGCCGAAAAATTGCTGATCGAGTTTTTGTCGAATATAAAAGATTCGATTTATCAGGATATCAAGGATATCAGTGAAGAAGAATTGAATGAGTTGCATCAGGCAACCGAAATCATACTTAAACATATCGACGGAGGAAGAGTGAATGAAACATATCCTGAAATTTAAATGGCCGGTCACGGTGTTCATGATCGCCTTTGCAATACTGACTTACATATTTTCCCCCGACCTGACCCAGCTTGCCGCCGAAAAGGGCGACGTCCAGTTATCCGACGACCAGCCGAGTGAGCAGGCGCGCCAGTTTTTGGAAAAGCACGGGCAGGATATTGAAATGATGTCGCTTGTCCTCGAGTTTGACGGCGGGGTGTCGGAAAACCAGCAGGACATCGAATCCTACATCAACGAGCTTGAGAATTTCGAGGATATCGATAATGTGATGAATCCTTTTGAATTCAGCGACGGCATCCAGGAAAACTTCATCAATGAAGATACCGGCGTCATGATGATTCCGATGGAATACACGGGTGATGAAAATGTGATCCTCGAAGCTGCAAGCGACATCGAGGCATTGAACCCGACATCGGCCGAAACATCCATCACCTCCAATGAGCTGGTTCAGAGGACGCTTGAAGAGGACGCCATGAACGGCATACAGACGACCGAGACTTTCACCGTCATCATCGTCCTTGCGGTCCTCCTCCTCATGTTCCGGTCGGTCGTCACACCTTTAGTGCCGGTCCTGGTGGTCGGTGTTTCATACCTGATCGGGCAGTCGTTCGTCGCATGGTTCGTCGAATGGCTCGGCTTCCCCATCTCCCCGCAGACACAGAGCTTTCTGATCGTCATACTGTTCGGGGTCGGGACAGACTACTGCATACTTTTATTGAACCGCTTCAAGGAAGAACTGCTGAACAACGATAAGCACCAGGCGACACTGAACACTTTCAGGACCGGCGGCAAGACGGTCTTCATCAGCGGCATCTCGGGTGCGGTCGTGTTCGGTGTGCTCTACTTTGCGAACTTTGAAATCTACCGTTCGGCGGTCGGCGTGGCCATCGGAATGCTGTTCATGCTGCTGTCGATATTCACACTGCTGCCGATACTCATGTCACTGCTCGGCAAATACATTTTCTGGCCGAGCATCAAAAACATCGAGACGAAGGAAAGCAGGATCTGGAAGCTGTTCGGGACGTTCTCGATCAAACACCCGACACGCATCATCTTCTCGGTGGTCGCTGTCCTGATCGTGCTGTCATTCTTCTACGATGATGAAGTGAGCTACGACTCGATCAGCGAACTGGATGATTCCTACTCCGCAGTCCATGCGACGAATGTGGTGAGTGACAGTTTTGACGAGGGGGTCATCTTCCCGATACAGGTCATCCTGTCCGACGGGGATAATCTGGTCAATGATGAAACCATGACACGCATCGAGTCGGTTGCGGATACCGTGAGCAAAGTCGATGGTGTGAAGGAAGTCCAGACGGTGACACGGCCGACAGGCGACGTCATCGAGGAACTTTCGGTAAGATACCAGCTGGACGAAGCCGAATCGGGCATGACTGAAATCGCCGACGGCATGGAAGAAATGACCGGGGGACTCGAAGAGATATCCGGCAATCTGACGGAAATCAGCGAGGAGACCGGCGGTGCCGATATGGGCGGCGGAGATCTCGGTGAATTATCGGCCGGCCTGGATGAGCTTGGTGAGGGCATATCAGACATCAGCCAGTATATGACGATGACCGGGGATGTCGAAGGTGCTGCAGCCCAGCTTGAAGAAGTTCAGGGCGGGCTGTCGGAAATGTCCGCCCAGGTGGAAGCGGCAAACGAAGAGATGCTGACTCAGCAGGAGGCGGCTGCCACCCAGATGTCCGAACTCTCAAACGGTCTGTCGGAAATGGCGTCAGGCATCGACGAGATCAATGACGGCATGGAAGAAACCATCAACGGGATGGATGAAATCCAGACGCTCCTATCAGAAATCACGGATAATGAAGCCGTCGATCATACAGGCGCGAACGTACCCCAGCAATTCATGGAGTCCGACGAACTTGAAAGTGCAATCGACCAGTACAGTTTTGCAGATGACACCGCAATCAACCTGAATGTCATACTCGACGGTGATCCATACAGCCATCAGGCGATGGATGTGCTTGATGAGGTCGAGTTCACCGTCAACAGCGAACTGGAACGCCTTGAGCTGAATGAAGTCGACAGCTATTTCTCGGGCGTCACCAGCATGAACAGGGACCTTGATCAGATCACCACCGATGACTACACTTATGTCGTAACAATTTTCGTCATCACTTTATTCGTGATACTCGCGGTGCTGTTCAGGTCGTTCATCCTGCCAATCATCATGATCGGTTCGATTTTCGTCACCTACTTCGCCTCTGTCAGCATGACCCAGTGGATTCTCGGCTGGTTCGGCATAGAGCAGCTGAACTGGGCAGTGCCGTTCTTCAGCCTGATCATATTTGCAGCACTCGGCATCGACTACTCGATATTCATCATCGACAGATTCAGGGAAGAGGTCGTGACACACAGCATCAAAGATTCAGTTGAAATTGCGATCAGGAAGATGGGCTCTGTGGTCATAACGGCCGTGATCATCCTGTCCGGTACATTCGCAGCACTCTACCCATCCGGCATCGTCATCCTGGTGCAGGTGACCAGCATCATCATATTCGCACTGCTGTTTTACGCATTCGTCGTCCTGCCGCTGCTCGTGCCCGCACTGCTCGTCACATTCAAGCGCGGCAACTGGTGGCCGTTCAAAATGCCGGGCGGCGAGGAAAGACATGCGAAGTTTAAAGACGAAGAATAACGGGTATATTTACAAGACTCGAATTTAAAGAGGAAATGAGGAATAAAGATATGCCATCACAAAAAAGTGCAGGCGTTGCTGCTGTTTTAAGCTTCTTCATCAACGGCCTCGGCCAAATATACAACGGCCAGTTTTTCAAAGGCATCATGCTGATCATCATACAGGCGATCAACGGATTTTTAATGACGATACTCATCGGTTACATCTTCTTCCCGATCGTATGGTTGTTTGCAGTGATAGATGCATACAGAAGTGCCAATAAGATCAACGAAAGAAATAACCGCAGATATTAGATTTTGAGATTGGGACCGGCAGAAGCCGGTCTTTTTTATTTTATGTTTTTCGGAGTGTCCCGGCCAGAAGATGTCTTAGATGAAGCTGGCAGGATAATGTTCCGGGGGGGATGGATTACGGTCATATCTCGGCTCAAACGTTTAGTTAGGTGAAATATCAGAGACATCTAAACGGCAGTGGCACCCAAACGTTTAGTTAGAAGAAATATCAGAGACATCTAAACGGTAAAGGTCTCCAAACGTTTAGTTATATGAAATATCAGAGACATCTAAACGGCAGTGGCCTCCAAGCGTTTAGTTAGACGAAATATCAGAGACATCTAAACGGCAGCGGCACCCAAACGTTTAGTTAGAAGAAATATCAGAGACATCTAAACATCAGTGGTCTCCAAGCGTTTAGTTAGACGAACTATCAGACCCATCTGAACAGAGCCCCGATACTCCTCCGCCATAAAAGGACAAAAAAATGTCCACCCGCCAGCGGTATACGCTATGGGTGAACATTAATTTTATATGAGTGTCTTTGCGAGTCCGATCTGCTGCTTCACCGCTTCGGTGGCGGTGCCGCCGTAGCTCACGCGGCGGTCGACGACAGTCTTAGGTGATAATACGTCGTAAATGTCATCTTCGATCAGGCTGTTCGCTTCCTTGAATTCATCGATGCTCAAATCTTTCAGGTACCGGCTGCTGTTGATGCACTTCAGCACAAGCTTCCCGACGACTTCATGCGCCTCCCTGAAAGGTACATCCTTTTCAACGAGATAATCCGCCAGTTCGGTTGCATTGGAGAAGTCTTCATTGATCGTCTGTTCGAGCCTTTCCTCATTCACGCTCATCGTGTCGATCATGCCGTTCATGATCTTCAGCGAGCCGAGGACGGTGGTGATGGCATCAAAGAGGCCTTCTTTATCCTCCTGCATGTCTTTGTTGTATGTGAGCGGCAGCCCCTTGACCAGCATCAGCATGGACATCAGTGCACCTGTCGTGCGCCCGGTCTTCCCGCGGATGAGTTCCGCCATATCCGGGTTCTTCTTCTGGGGCATCATCGAACTGCCCGTTGTGAATGTATCGCTCAGAGTGACGAATTTCGCCTCTTCACTCATCCAGAAAATGATTTCTTCAGAAATCCTCGACATATGGATCATCACGAGGTTGATGTTCGACAACGTCTCGATGATGTAATCCCTGTCGCTGACCGCATCCATGCTGTTATGGTAGAGGTCGCTGAAGCCGAGGGCTTCCTGCGTCATCTCCCTGTCGATGTCAAACGTCGTTCCGCTGATCGCCCCTGCGCCGAGCGGTGAGACATCAATACGCTTCAAAGCATCCTGCATGCGCGCCTTGTCCCTGTTGAACATCCAGAAATAAGCCATCATATGATGGGAGAATAAAATCGGCTGGGCCCTTTGCAGATGCGTATAGCCCGGCATGATCACATGGATGTTCTCTTCGGCAATCCTGATGATCGTACGCTGCAGTTCTTCAATGGATTCGATGATCTCTTCGACACGCGCTTTTACATAGAGGTGCATATCCGTCGCGATCTGATCATTCCTGCTGCGCCCGGTGTGGAGCTTGCCGCCGACCGGACCGACGATTTGCGTCAGGGCATGTTCGACATTCATATGGATGTCTTCATGCGTGACGTCCCATTCGATATTGCCTTTATCAGCTTCCTCTTTCACTTTGTGCAGGCCGTCCACGATGATGTCCTTATCTTCTTCGCTGATGATGCCGCACTTGGCGAGCATTTCCGCATGGGCGATGCTCCCTTTTATATCCAGGTCGAGAAGCACTTTATCGAAATGGATGGAAGCGTTGAATTCTTCCACCCAGTCCAGTGCCTCGCCTGAAAACCTGCCTCCCCAGGCTTTCTTAGTCATTAATCTTTACTCCGTTATCAAGCATTGCCTTGACTTTCGTCGGCAGGCCGAAGATTTCGATGAAGCCGACTGAAGCGCCCTGGTCGAACGCGTCTTCTGAAGTGTAAGTCGCAAGCTTCTCATTGTAGAGGCTGTTCTCGGACTGACGTCCTGTGACGATTACATTGCCTTTATAAAGTTCGAGACGGACATCCCCGTTCACGTCCTTCGCCATATCTTTCAACGTCTTCCTCAATGAATCGCTGAGCGGCGAGAACCACAGACCGTTATAGATCTGTTCCGTATATTTCTGTTCGATGATCGGTCTGAAGTGTGCGATATCTTTCGTCAAAGTGATCGTTTCGAGATCGTGCTTCGCAGTCAGGATCACTGCCGCACCCGGTGTTTCGTAGATTTCCCTTGATTTGATGCCGACCAGTCTGTTCTCCACATGGTCGATGCGTCCAATACCGTGTGCACCGGCGATATCATTCAATTTCAGGATGAGGTCATCCAGCTGGTAGCTGACGCCGTTTATTTTAGTCGGAAGGCCCGCTTCAAATGTCAATAAGATCTCTTCCGGCTCATCCTTTGCAGCTGTAGGATGGACCGTCAGATCATAAGCATCTTCAGGCGGCTGGTTCCAAGGGTTTTCAAGCACACCGCACTCGTTGCTTCTGCCCCATAAGTTCTGATCGATTGAATATGGTGAATCCAGATCCACAGGGATCGGCACGTTATTTTCCTTCGCGTATTCGATTTCCTCTTCACGGCTCCAAGTCCATTCCCTTACAGGTGCCAGCACTTTGATTGTTGGATCGAGCGCTTTGATGGCGACTTCGAAACGCACCTGGTCGTTCCCTTTGCCTGTACAGCCGTGTGCCACATAATCTGCATTTGCATCATGCGCCACTTCAACCAGCTTCTTGGAGATCAACGGTCTGCTGAGGGCGGAAACCAATGGATACTTGCCTTCATACATGGAGTTGCCGTAAATTGCATAGCTTACGAATTCATTCGCGAATTCTTCTTTAGTGTCCAGTACATAACATTCGGAAGCACCCATGTCGAATGCCTTCTGTTTGATGTGGTCCAGGTCTTTCCCTTCACCCACATCCAGACATAATGCGACGACTTCGAATCCTTTATCGATGAACCACTTGATTGTAACACTTGTATCTAAACCACCTGAATAAGCCAATACCACTTTTTCACTCATATATAATACACCTCTACTATTTGATTTGAATCGTAATGATATACATACTAACATTATAATAATTCTTTTTCAAGCATATTTATACAATAAAATTAATATTTACTGAAAAAGGGCTTTCATCCGGTGCCTGCGAATTTTTTATCCGTTTTATTCGTGTTACAATTAGAGCAAAGGAGTGATTCATATCGAAATTTTCGGTTTGTTTGCAGGACTTGTTGCCCTCGGCATCATCGTACTGATATTCATAGCCGCTCTTGGCCTGATCAAATGGCTGCTGCAGGGTTATTTCCTCTTCAGGATAGCTGAAAGGAAGAATCTTGATATACCGTTGCTTTCATTTGTACCGTTCGGGACTTTTTACGTGGCCGGCCAGGAGTTTGACGGCAATGTCTTTCAAAAAGGCAGCTTCAACCCGAAACATCTCGGGCTGATCTTCGCCATCACAGGCCTTGTCGTTTATTTCCTCGGACTGTCCATCGGGGATATCGCGATTTCCTACCTGCTTATGGAATCCATCATATTCATCGGCATATTCAATGCATACACCCGTAACATCGGTGTAGCGATACTGCTCGCTTTACTGAATGTATTGACTGCAGGTATCGCGGCGATCGTCGTGCTCTTCCTCTATCACCGCAAGCTTTCAAAAACATTCAATGATCCGGTGGACACGGATGATGTTGATCAGCACAGGAATATCTGATTTAAATGAGCCTGAGGGCTCTTTTTTATCGTCTGAACCGGATACTGATGTTTAATTATATCCATGATGGGAATACTAATATTGGATTTGAAATCAACAATAAACATCGGAGGAGATAATTATGGCTAAACCATTTATCAAAGGTTATAAAGATGATGAAAAGTTGCAGGAAGACATTAAAAAACTGCAATCGAAAGATATCAGCAAAGATGATATTTATGTGATTTCACACGACGATGAACGTACGAAGCGCATTGCCAAAAATGCGGATGCGAGCACAATCGGTGCAAGCGAAATGGGCATCACCGGTGCAGTGAAAGGCACATTCACCAAAAAAGGCGATCAGCTGAGAGCCCAGCTTGAAGGCATCGGTTTCTCTGAAAACGAAGCAGAGAACTATGAGTCTGAAATGGACAGAGGCACAGTTTTCCTGATTGTCACAAACAATGAAAACGTTGAAAGCAAATTGGCATAATTAATGCTCATGATTGGGCCGGACATCAAATGTCCGGCCCTTTTTCATTTCCTTTAAAGCTGATCACTTCACTTTTAAAATCGACTGATAAATGATTTCAGAGCCGTTTTCCAGTGCATCATGATCGAATGTCATATCCGGATGATGGAGGCCCGGTTTCAGATTGCACCCAAGCCCAATCATGGCCCCTTTCAGTCCAGGGTATTTCACGGTGTAGTAATGGAAATCATCCCCGCCGGTCGTCGTGATCGGCTCCATCAGGTTTTCTTCACCCAGCGCTTCGATGATGCCTTCCCTTAAGAACTGTATCGCGTCTTCATTGCTCTCACTCGCGACGATGCTTGAAAATTCCTGATCTTTAATGGATACGCCGTAAAAATCTTCGACATACTCCAGTATTTTGAATACGCGGTTTTTCAGGTTATCCATCTCTTCATTCGTCTGTGCGCGCAGGTCGATGCCGCATTCTGCAATGCCGGGGATGATGTTCAGGGATTTCCCGCCCGAGATGAACTTCGTCATCTTGACTGATGAAGGGATGACCGGGTTGATATGGATCTTGGAGAGCATATTGACGATATCCGCCCCAATCTCAATCGCATTATGGTTCAGGTGCGGACGGGCGCCGTGGGCATCCTCACCGACTATTCTGAACTGGAGGGTCGCGGCCGAGCCATGCTCGATGCTCGGTGATGCTTCACCCATCGCCGCCTCCTCTATCGGCCGGAGATGGATGCCGAAGAGGTAATCCAAGTCTTCTATGATCCCCTCCTCCGCAACGGCAAGCGCCCCGGTGCCGAGTTCCTCGGCAGGCTGGAAGATGAACCTCACGCCCCGTGAGTCCAAAGCTTCATGATCTTTAAGCTTCAGCATCGCCCCGACCACCATGCCGGTATGCGCATCATGGCCGCATGAATGATTCGCACGCTTCACCCCGTCCACTTCCTGATAAAGTGCATCGATATCCGCACGCACGCCGATTTTCGGATGATTGCCATCAAAAGTGCCCATGTCGCAGTATAAGCCGGTGATATTTTTAAATTTCACCGGATTGAAGCCTTCCCCTTTTAAATACTCGAATATATAATCCGTCGTTTCGTACTCCTCATTGCTCAGTTCCGGATTTTCATGGATATGGTGGAACACTTCAAGAATTTTTTCAGTACTCATCAAAAATTCCTTTCCAAAATTATTTGTATTATCAAACTATTATACTTAATATATACTTATGCAATTTTAAATTCAATACGGAGGGATAATATGCCTGATGAAAAAGGAAAAGGCACAAAGACGTCCAGATGGTTGAAGCTCCCCGATGCATACGGGATTTTATTCTTCTTCCTTGTACTTGCTGCAATAGCGACTTACCTGATACCCGCAGGGGAATTTCAGACCGAGGAGTCGGCAGAAGGGATAGACGTCATCGTTCCGGGAACCTTCAGCGTCATCGATTCCAATCCTGCAGGCTTCCTCGATGTATTCCAGGCCATCGTCACCGGCTTGGTATCCACTGCCGATCTGATATTTCTGGTGCTGATCATCGGCGGAGTGTTTGCAGTCATTGAAAAAACAGGCGCCATTGATGCCATGGTCACAAAAATTATCAAAGTGACCGAGAACAAGGAATGGCTGCTGATCGTCATGATCATGTTTGTATTCTCTGTGTTCGGTACCCTCGGCATCATTGTCAATGCCGTCATCGCCTTCATCCCGCTTGGAATTATACTGGCGAGATCGATGCGCATGGATGCAATCATCGGTGTATCCATCATTTATCTGGGTGCTTATGTTGGATTTGGAGTGGCTATACTTGATCCCCTGACAATTGGGTTTGCCCAGGAAATCGCAGGGATTCCCCTCTTTTCAGGCGCGCCCGAGCGAAGCGTGATGTACGCCATCACCTTGATTGTCACGATGATTTACGTCATCATGTACTCCAGGAAATTGAAAAAGGATCAGCACAGCGGTATCCTGAAAGACAATCCTTTCCCAAGGGAAACTGCAGAGGATTTGGCAGTCGGAAAGCAGAAGATGGAGCCGGTACATATTCTCGTCCTGCTCACTTTGTTCCTTGGTATTGCATCCTATGTCACTGGTGTATTCGTTGCTGAATGGAACCTCCAGGAAATGGCGGCAGTGTTCCTCGTCATCATGGTCGTCACTGCCATCATCGGCCGCATTGATATCAACAGCATGGTCAGCTCCTTCATCCAGGGGGCGCAAGGTGTGCTCTACGGAGCTTTGATCATAGGTATGGCACGTTCCATCGTCGTAATTTTGGAGGATGGCAGAATTCTTGATACTGTGGTCAACGGTATGGCTGTCATGATGGAGCCATTTTCAAGTACAATGGGAGCAATCATGATGTTCCTCGGGAACGGGCTCTTCAACCTTGTCGTCACCTCCGGCAGTGGACAGGCTGCCATCGTCATGCCGATACTCGGTCCACTCGCGGATATAATGGATTTCCCAAGGCAGGTCGCCGTCCAGGCTTATACGATGGGGGACGGTTTCACCAATATCATCACACCTTTGTCGGGTGTCCTGATGGCAAATCTTGCAATCGCTGGTGTACCGTTTGTAAAATGGGTTAAATTCGCTTTCCCTTTAGTGTTAATATGGTATACATTAGGGATTATTTATCTGATTGTACTTGTTGCAATAGATTTTGGGCCCGTTTAGGAGGAAAATAATGAAGATAAAAGAAATCAGACTGCATGAACTGGAAATGGAGATGAAGAACCCCTTCACCACAAGTTTCGGCACCCAGACGAAAAGGCACATCACGATCGTCGAGGCGGTGAATAATGATGGGCTTTCGGGCTTCGGCGAATGTGTCGCGGGTGAGGATCCCCTCTACTCGGAGGAGTTCATGGACAGTGCCCTGATCGCCATGAAGAAATACTTCGCACCGCTCATCGTCCAAAATGAAATCAGCCATCCTGATGAAGTATGGAAACTTTTCGTCCCATTCAAAAAAAATAATATGGCCAAGTCCGGCATTGAAGGTGCCGTGTGGGACTTGTATGCTAAAGAGAATGACATGACGCTTGCCGAAGCCGTCGGCGGCAGGAAGATTGAAGTCGATGTCGGCATCTCCCTTGGGCTTGAAGATACGGATGAGCTGCTGCTTGAGAAAATCCAGGAGAAGGTCGACGAAGGCTATAAACGTATCAAGATTAAAATAAAACCCGGCCGCGATGTCTCGATGATCCGCAGGGTCAGGGAGGTCTTCCCGGACATCCCGCTGATGGTCGATGCCAATTCCGCCTATACACTTGATGACATCGAGCTGTTGAAAGCGTTGGATGAATTCAATTTGATGATGATTGAACAGCCCTTAGCTGCCGGTGATATCGTCGATCATGCGAAACTGCAAAAGGAAATCAAGACACCGATCTGCCTGGATGAGAGCATTGACAGCTTCCAGGCAGCTGCAGCGGCCATCGAACTCGGCAGCTGTGAAATCATCAACGTCAAAGTCGGACGCGTCGGCGGCATCACCCAGTCGAAGAGGATCCATGACCTTGCTGCCAAACATGATATCCCACTATGGTGCGGCGGCATGCTTGAAGCGGGTGTCGGCAGATTACACAACATCGCGATCACCACACTCTCGAACTTCACCCTGCCGGGTGACACCGCAAGCTCCAGCCGCTACTGGGAAGAAGACATCATCACCCCTGAAGTCGTGGCCGAACAAGGCGTCGTCCAGGTGAGTGACAAGCCCGGAATCGGTGCAGAAGTCGATTTCAACAAGATGGAAAAATATTTGAAACAGACAATAATAATCACAGAAGAAGATGCACCGGATATGGTGTTCTTCAATTGATTTTTGGAACGAGAAAAAGGCATGACCCGAAGCGGGTCATGCCTTTAATATTTGCAAAATATGTATGATTTGTCGGTATCGGCCAAACGAATTCCCACTTGGCCGATGGGGGCGGTCTACCGGCCAAACGAATCACCGCTTGGCCGATGGCGCCTCCTATCATCTCACCCAAAAAATATCGTCCGGAGGCCAAACAGGATGATGATGAGGCCGGCGCCCTTGCTGAGCCAGTTTTGAAATACATAGGATTTCATCCACCGCTTCAAAAGGTTCACCATTTCAACGACAAGCAGAAACCATATGATTGAAATCCCGATCAGTATCAGTGCGAGCAGCACAATCTGCTGATTATAGCCGAGTGCCGTCTCCCCGCTCCCAGCCACAAATTGGGGGATGATCGTCATATATAGTATCAACACTTTCGGATTCAACAAGTTCGCAACAAACCCCTGCCTGAATGACTGCTGCAGGGATCTGCGGCTGACGGGTGCACTGAGGGTGTCGATATGTTCAAGTGACTGCCGGGGGACGAGCACGCCTGCGCGCATGCTCTGTACACCGATATAAATCAGGTACAGCGCTCCGGCGTATTTGATCGCATTGAACAAAACCGGTGAACCGGCGATGATGACAGCGAGCCCCACCACCGATATCACGAGCCAGAACAGGTGCCCTGCAATGATGCCGGCGAGCGTGATGCGGCCTGCAAGCCTGTTCAGCGCAAGTGTATTCTTCATGATGATCATCATATCCGCACCGGGCACCATCGCAAGCACGGTGACGACGATCACATATGATATCAGCTGTTCCAGCAATCCCCACACCCCACTTGATCATTTTTTCCTTAAAGTCAGCACCACTATTTCAGGATGGTTGAACACCCTGAACGGAAATCTGCTGTTGCCGAGTCCCCTGCTGACCGACAAGGTCGTTCCGTACATCTTATGCATGCCTTCTGCGTACTTCGGCAAAATGCCCTGATGCGGCGAATAAAGCCCGCCGACGAACGGCAGGCGGATTTGTCCGCCATGGGCGTGGCCCGAGAGCACGAGGTCTATATCATATTTAGTATATATCAAAAACAGCTCCGGCCTGTGGGACATGAGGATGGTGAAATCATCCGATACGTTCCCCATCCTATGCCTCAGCAGCTTATCGAACCGCAGATTCACATCGGAATATACTTCGTTCCCGAGGAACCACGGATCCGGCATGCCGACCACATTGATGGTTTGCCCGTCCTTCACCAGCTGCAACGAAGTGTCACTCAAGTTCATCATGTCGGACTTCTCTATATACTTCTTCAGTTTTTTCCATTTTTTATAATGGGCTTCATGGTTCCCTGTCACATAATAGACCGGACCGATTTTCGTGAGCCTCCGGATGAACGATTTCGACCTGCCGAGGTTCGCGGTCCGCCTGTCGATGACATCCCCGGTCATCATGATCACATCACCGCCGGCCCCGCTGACTTTATCCAATAAATGGCGCGCCCTCCAGCCGAACCATCCATTATGGTAGTCGGAGACATGGACGATGCGGCAGCCGTCAAATGCCTCAGGCAGTCTCTCGCTGAAAAATTCCCGCTCCGTCACCTGGATCTCTTTATCTTCCTTATATAAAAAGCGGCTGACCGCAATCAAAAAACCTAACAAAAATGCATATATTCTCATAATGATGTCCCCTGGATCAAATAATACTAATCTTACCACTATTCGGCGCATAATAAAAAGCCCGTTTTCACCGGGCTTTCGTTCACCTGTAATTTCCATCTGCCTCTTCGTGTTCCTGAGGCTGTTCCTTCAAGATCCGGATGGTCCGGATCGTCTGATTCTCCATCACCATGACTTCGAACCTGAGACCAAGTTCTTCATTCCGGAACACATCCCCCTGCACCGGGATATCATTGAACTCCTTGAAAAGGTAACCTGAAAGAGTATCTTCTTCCTCCGGTATCTCCGTATCGAACTGGGTGTTCAGACGGTGCAGCGTAATCCTTCCGTCACAGATGATTTCATCCTCCGTCATTTTATCGACAAGGGCATCACTTCTGACATCCGTTTCGTCCTCTATATCGAAGCCGAGCATGTTTTCAATGATGTCCTCATGTGTGACGATCCCTTCGGTACCGCCGTATTCATCCAGTACAATCGCGAGGTGGCGCCTCTCTTTCGTCATTTTCCTCAAGACGTTCTCCACCGAGTCAAACTCCTTTACAGTCAGCGGATCCGTATCCGAAAAATCCAGGAGATCCTTCTCCGGATGGAGTGACCATTTCAGAAGGTACTTCGTGTGGAAGACGCCTATGATATCATCGAGGTTCTCCCCGTATATGGGATACCTTGTATGCATCAGGTTCACCACCGTATCCACCACTTCATCATAAGGGGTGCCCACCTTGATCGCATCCATCTCGGTCCGCGGTGTCGACATGATATCTTTGACATTCAGATCCCGGAAATCGAGGATGCCTTTGATCCTGTTCGTTTCCCGGCCTTTTAAAACACCTTCCGCATTCGCAATATCAATCAGGTTCACGAGCTCATCCTTGGAGACGGTCCAGGCCGGCTGTTCACCTCTTGATAATATTTTGGTGATATTATCCGTCAGGAAATTCAGAATGACCGTCACCGGCTTTAAGACGATGATGACCAGCCTTATGACCGGCATGACGAGGTAGGAGACCTTTTCAGGGAAAGCTGCAGCTATGGATTTCGGCACGACTTCAGCGAATAAAATGATGGTGACCGTGAGTACGGCACTGGCCACCGCAACGTTCCAGCCATACTCGAGTGCTGTGATCGTCACCAGCGTCGGCAGGATGATATTGGAGATATTGTTGCCGATCAGGATCGTCGTGATGAATTCACTCGGCTTTGAGACGATGCCCATCAATCTGGCTGCCTTCATATCCCCGTCCTGCACTTTGGCCTGCAGCTTCACTTTATCGACAGCGGTCAGTGCCGTCTCACTGCCGGAGAAGAACAGCGAGGTGAATAATAATATGATGATCAAAACGATCAAAAGAAGTTCCCCCTTCGCGGATTAAACGATTCAAATATATTTCTTCAATTATAACAGATATGAAATAAAAATAAGCCTGCATCCTTAAAAGATGCAGGCTCATTTCCATTATTTCACTACATCGTAGCCCTGGTCTTCAATCGCTTCGTTCATTTCTTCAACAGTCACTTTATCTTCTTCATATTCCACGGAAACTTCATTGGCCGACAGGTCCACTTCGGCTTTGCCGACGCCCGACAGTTTACCGAGTGCGCCTTCCACTGCACTCTTGCAGTGGCCGCATGTCATGCCTTCCACTTTGATTGATGTTGTATTCATAAAATCATCCTCCATTATATGATTGATTTAAACTTTAACTCTTCTCAGCCTCAATGAATTCGTCACGACACTCACCGAACTGAAGGCCATTGCAGCGCCCGCCACCCATGGTGCAAGGAAGCCGAGTGCAGCAATCGGAATGCCGGCCGTGTTGTAGGCGAATGCCCAGAACAGGTTCTGCTTGATGTTCCGGATCGTCTTATGGCTCAGGTTGATGGATTTTGGAATCAGTGTCAGCTCGCCGCCGAGAATGGTGATGTCAGCCGCCTCTATCGCCACTTCCGTACCTGTGCCGATTGCGATGCCGATATCTGCAGTGACCAGTGCCGGTGCATCATTCACGCCGTCCCCGACCATCGCGACGGACTTGCCTTCTTCCTGCACTTTTTTGACCTGTACCGCCTTCTCTTCCGGAAGCACTTCCGCGATCACCTTATCAATGCCGACTTCCCTTGCGATGGCTTCCGCCGTGCGGCGGTTGTCGCCGGTCAGCATGATGACTTCAAGCCCCTGGGACTTCAGCGTTGTGATCGCTTCTTTCGCCGTATCTTTCACTGTATCCTGTACGGCGACAATGCCCCGGACTTTTTCATTTACGGCCACCAGCATCGCCGTCTTGCCCTCATATTCATATTGTGTCATTTCTTCATCATATTCATCAACTTCAATGCTCTGATCCTGCATCAGTTTACGCGTGCCGACGAGAATACGGTCCGAACCTGCCACCGCTTCAATACCGTGACCCGGTATCGCCTTGAAATCCTCCACTTCAGGGATGTCCACTTCTTTCTCGGTCGCGTAGGCGACGATTGCGGAAGCAAGCGGGTGTTCAGACCCTTTTTCAGCAGCCGCAAGCAGCATAAGCGCATCTTCATCTCCTGTGAAATCGGTGACTTCAGGTCTCCCTTTTGTGATGGTCCCCGTCTTATCCAGGATGATGGCATCCAGATTATGCGTTTTTTCGAGATGCTCCCCGCCTTTGAATAAAATGCCGTTCTCTGCACCTTTGCCTGTACCGACCATGATTGAAGTCGGCGTTGCAAGGCCGAGGGCACATGGACAGGCGATGACGAGCACCGTGATCGATGCGATCAGTGCCGGTTCAAGATTGTAGGGGGATGCGATGAAGTACCAGATCAGGAAAGTCGCTATCGCAATGACGATCACGATCGGCACGAAATATCCGGATACGATATCCGCCATCCGCTGGATCGGGGCCTTCTTCCCCTGCGCCTCCTCCACCACTTTGATGATGGACTGCAGCGCCGTGTCCTTTCCGACACGGGATGCTTCAACGACAACGTTGCCGTTCTGGTTGATCGTCGAGCCGATCACTTTATCTTCGACGTTTTTTTCGACAGGTATGGATTCCCCCGTCAGCATGGATTCGTCCACAGAGGTGCTGCCTTTGGTGATTGTGCCGTCCACCGGGAACTTCTCACCCGGTTTTACGATCAGTGCATCACCGACCGCAACCTCAGCTGCCGGGATCATCACTTCTTCCCCGTCCCTGATGACCCTCGCTTCTTTCGCCTGCATGTTCATCAGTTCCTTGATCGCACCGGAAGTCTGTGATTTCGCACGGGCTTCCAAATATTTGCCGAAAAGAATCAGCGTGATGATGATTGCACTCGTTTCAAAGTACAAGTGTGGATGGGCAGTCGCACCGGTGAGCCATCTGTATGTCTCGAACAGACTGAAACCGAATGCTGCGGTCGTACCCATTGCGACCAGCACATCCATATTGGCACTGAAGCTCTTCAGGCTCTTATAGGCCCCCACGTAAAACTGCCAGCCCAATATAAACTGCACGGGTGCCGCGAATGCCATCTGGAACCACGGGTTCATGAATATCGCCGGCAGGGCGATGCCGAACAGATGATCGAGCATCGTCACGAGAAGCGGCAGCGATAACAGAGCCGATATGATGACTTTCCACTTCAGCCGCGATAATTCCTTTTCCTTCTTTTCTTCCCTGGACTCGGCACTCTCTTTTGCCTTTGCCCCGTACCCGAGATTGCCGATGCGGTCGATCAGATCCCTTTCGGTCAGCACATTCGAATTGTACTCGATCACGGCGTTCTCGGTTGCGAGGTTGACTGTCGCATTGGAGACGCCGCTCGTCTTATTCAGCACTTTTTCGATCCTGTTGGAACATGCCGCACACGTCATCCCGGAAATATCAAACTCCGCTTCGTCGTACTGCACACCGAAGCCGAGGTTCTCTATCCTGTCCGTGATCTCATACAGATTGGTGTTGTCCTTATCATAATCAACCGACGCCTGCTCGGTTGCGAGGTTGACTTTGGCATCGACACCGTCCATCTTGTTCAGGACCTTTTCAATCCTGCTTGAACAGGATGCACATGTCATGCCCGTTATATTCAATGTCGTATTCTCCTTACCTGCCATTTGCCGCTCCTCCTTTCACGCGCTTATTTTGAAAACTGCTTCAGCACGGCCATCAGTTCTTCGATGGAATCGTCGCCTTCACCTTTCTCGATCGCATCCGCAACACAGTGCTTCATATGCCTTTCCGTCACTTCATAGCCGACATTCTTCAACGCCGACTGGATGGCGCTGATCTGTATGAGGATGTCCACACAGTAACGGTCTTCTTCCACCATCTTCTGGAGGCCCCGGACCTGGCCCTCGATGCGTCTCAGGCGTTTTTGGACTTTATCCTTTTCATCATCCGTGCGCGGCACTACCGCATGGTCATGCAATGTTTCTTCCATCTTCATCACCGGCCTTATCTTATTCGTTATATTCATTATACCCCCATAGGGTATAAAAGTCAACAAAGGAAAACCCGCCGGAGCGGGTTTTCGGTATCATTGATGCTTCTCCAAAAATTCGAGCATTGCTTCATATACAAGGATCTCATTACGCTTTCTCGAAAAGCCGTGTCCTTCGTCATCAAGGACGATGTATTCCACCTCGCGGCCGGCGGCCCTCAGCTTCTCCACGATCTGGTCGGACTCTTCCTTGACCACACGCGGGTCATGCGCACCCTGTATGACAAGCATCGGCCTGGTCATCGTATCCAGGTATGTCACCGGGCTGTCCGTCCGGAACCGCTCTTCATCTTTCACCGGGTCCCCGACCCACTGCTTCATCATCGGCTTCCAATGTTCAGGCACAGAGTCATAAAATGTGAATAAATTCGAGACTCCGAAAATATCCACCACCGCCTTGAAGTATTCCGGATGCCGGCCGTGAAGGAGGAGCGCCATATACCCCCCGTAGCTTCCGCCGACAAGGAACAGTTTCTCCGGACTCGATATCCCTTCCTGGAACAGCCATTCAACCCCTTTGACATTGTCGAGCCTCGGCCCGTGCCCCCAGTCGCCTTCCACCATCTTGACGAACTCGGCGCCATAGCCGGTGCTGCCCCTGAAGTTCGGACAGAACACGTTGTAGCCCCGGTTTAAAAACATCTGGAACATCGCCCTGAAAGACTTGCTTTCATTATACTGCGGGCCGCCGTGCGGCCAGAATATCGTATAGCCGTTCGCCCGGTCCTCTTTCGCCCTGAACAGCAGCGCCTCGATCTCCAGACCGTCAAAAGATTTATAGGTGATCGTTTCCGGTTCGACCATGGCCCTCGGCGTGACACCGAGCACTTTATTCTTCGTCAGCTGCTCCCATGCCTCATCCTCATATTTGAAGATGTTCACCGGCACCGTGGCGCTCGTCCCCTTGATGTAGAGTGCGCCGCTCCGCGTCGTGACGAGCCGGTCGAATATTGTCACCGGGGCAATGACCGGTTCAAGCTGATCATGGTTCAAATCGTAATAATACAGTTTCTGGACCACACCTTTTTGTGTGATGAGGTACATCATGTTCGTGTGGCGGTTGTATTTCATCAGCACCAGTGATTCCCGGTCGAAATCGAGGACCTTTTCAAAAGACTTTGTCGTAAGGTCGTATTTGGCAAGGTAACTGTACTCCGAATCATAGTTGGTCACAAACCACGCTTCATCGTCCTTTACAAAGCTGATGCTGCTGACGGTATGCACCTTTTCGATGTCAGGCGTCAAATACTCCGTGCCATCCGCGGTCTTGATGAAGCCGATCATATGCGTATTGGCGAAAGCGGTCAGATAAACCGAATTCTCCTCATTCTGCGATACATCGACCAGATGCGTCGGGCCGCCCTCCCCTTCATGGAGCAGCACCTCCTCTTCCGTCCCGATGTCGTAGACATAGGAATTCAAATAGCTGGCGTTGCCTTTCGACGAAGTATAATACACTTTCGTCCCGTCTTTTGACAGCTTGGTGAACATGAACTTATCATCCACATCCGCCTCGATCAGCTGTTCAGGCATACCCCCCTGGGGTGGTATCGCATATATTTTGTGATTTTCATTGCCGTCCTTGTCGAATCCCGCCAGCACATATGAATTATCCGGTGCGGGCTGGATGAAGCTTGCACTTTCGTCCTTCACCGAAAACTGATAAGGATAAGTATGCGGCAGATCCATTGCGTATATATTGACTTTGCCGTTCATGTTCGATGAAAAGAGCAGCCGCTTCTCATCCTGCGTGATGTTGAAATCCCCTATGCTGTACGGTGTGAAAAACTGCTCCACCGCGGTCTTTTTAAATTTCAATAAAATCCCTCCCCTTTGCCTACGATTTTACTCGAATTCGAGATGCTTTGCAATTTTATGGAAAAAATAAGGTGAAACAACAAAAAGAAGCCCGGAGGCCTCTCTAAGTCAACATGCTTTTATTCGGAATCTTTGACGATGCCAAACTGATCCACCAGGTGGACGGTACGTTCTTCACCTTCCAGCAGCTCGCCTTCTATCTGATACATGCTGACGATCAGTTCATTACCTTCCATTTCATAAACCGCAAAGTTCTGCACGTCGGAATCCCTGTTGTTCGCGTGGGAATCTTCGAATGCGTCAGTATCCTGCGGCTGGTCGCCGTATGCAAACAGGCTGTTGTAGTAATCCATATCTTCCTGAGTCATCCAGTCAAGAGCAGGCCTCACTTCATGGAGATGTTCCACACCTTTGGAGTAGACGTCGTCATACTCTTTCGTTCCGCCTGTATTCGGCAGGATGTACGTCGTCCCTTCCGGCTCATTGATGTACTCGACACCATTGTCCCCGACGAACGTTTCAACTTCTTCAACCACACCGTTCGAGAAGTTCTCATCACTCGGGACATGCGTCAGTGAATGTGTCCTTGAGACGACATGGTCATGACCCTGCAGTGCCAGGTCGACGTCCAGTTCATCGATCAGGGCCGTCAGCTCTTCCCTGATTTCCTGTACATCATCATCCTGCAGTGAATGATATGACTTCGAATAGAGCGGCTTGTGGTAGTTCAATACTACCCATTCCGCACCGTTTGCACGGGCCTCTTCGATATCTTCACGTATCCATTCCATCTGCTCTTCACCGATGGCCCCTTCGTTCGGATTGTCTTCGGATTCCTTGTTGTCGTTCGTATTCAGCGTCACAAAGTGGACGCCGTTATAATCGAATGAGTAGTAGGATCCGCCGTCAATCGCATCATTCGTCACCGGCACATTGAAATGTTCATTGAACTTTTCCGTGAACGGCTCATCATCCCAGTCCAGTGCATATTCATCATGGTTGCCCGGTGCCACAGCCATTGCGGCACTCATGAAGTACGGCCTCGACCGTTCAAAGATGTCCACCCACTCGTCTTCGATCTCTGCAATTTCAACGACATCCCCGGTATGGAGAATGAAATCCGCATCGCCCGCAGTTTCAAGAGCACGCATCAGGGTGTCTGCACCGAAAGCCGCTTCATTCCGGACGTTTTCGTTCCAGAAAGCATTTTGTGTGTCTGTATAATGGACGAACTTAAACGGGTCGCCATGCTCACCGGAAGTTTTGAACTGTCCGGTTTCGCTGATATCGCCCGACTCGCTGCCCACCTGATAATAGTAGGTCGTATTCGGCTCAAGACCTGTGGCATGCGCTTTATAGGAATATTCCTGCACATCGATCAAGTCAAGCTGTCCGTATTCACGGCCGTACATCCAGTCGCCGCCATGCGCCTGCTCATCTGTATAGTATCCGTTGATCACAGGGTCGCCGTTTTCGTCCGTCACCGGCTCCCCTTCTTCATCTTCTTCAACGTCTGCAAAAATGTAATAACCGTTCATATCACGTTCCCCGTAGTGGGAAGTGACTTCTGTTGCTTCCGCTTCGAACTCCAATGTATCATCAAAATTCCCGCTCTCGGAAATCCATACTTTCGAATCTTCAAAGAGATCCGTCGTATACCAGTTGAAGCCCATTTCGCCCGTCGTATCGCCATTGAATGTGGCTGCGATGCGGCTCGGCATATTATTCGCTTCAATTTCCGCAACTTCAGGCTTCTCGTCCGTCAGTACCGGATTGAATTCCTCCGTGACCGGTTCCGATGTCCCGCCGGCAGGATTGCCTCCACCGGCTGCATGCGCGACCGGGCTGAATAATGATGAAAGTATCAGCAACATTACAAATGCAAGACCAATTGCGTTCATCAATTTCCTGTCATTAAACAAATTGACATTCATGAACAGTAAACCTCCTCAAATTTATGATCACCCTGGTGATCACTTACATATATATGATAGAAGTCGAATGTTCACGCAGTTTTAACATGAAGTAAATGTTTGTTTAATTTTAAGGCGCATTATTTAGATTGTGTAAATTTCACTAATGAAAACAATCATCACATTGATGGGTCAACAGCTGCTTATTACATGAAGACTCAGGCCCGTCCCTCTTCCAGTATGTTGATATATTTCTCCAGCCGGTCCGCCGCTTCAATCAGCTCTTCCATACTGCATGCGAAGGAGAGCCTGATGTGCCCTTCCCCGAATTCCGAGAATGAACGGCCCGGCACGACCGCCAGGTGGACGGCTTCAAGCAGGTCTGTTGCGAACTTGAATGAGTCCCGTTCATATTTTTCGATGGATGGAAAGATGTAGAACGCACCCGTCGGTTTTGAGACTTCGAGCCCCATATCAAGCAGCCTTTCGTATATATAATCGCGCCGCTCGATATAAGCCTGGTTCATCTCCTTCGGCACATGCAGCTGTGTGGTGAGTGCCTCGATCGCCGCGTACTGGCTCGGGATGCTTGCACAGATCGTGTTGTAGAGGTGGACCGCCGTGACATCCTCCATAATGTCTTTATGTCCAACGACCCAGCCGATGCGCCAGCCGGTCATCGCATGGGATTTGCTGAGGCCGTTGACGATCAATGCCTTCCCTTTAAGTTCCGGGTAGGAGGCAAGGCTGATATGTTCGCCTTCCAATGTGTTTTCGCCGTAAATTTCATCCGTGATGACGAATATATCATGTCTTTTGAACACTTCAAGGAGGGCATCCATCTGCGCCTTCGTGTATGTCACGCCCGTCGGGTTGGTCGGATAGTTGAGCAGCACGGCCTTCGTCTTATCGGTGATGTTCGATTCGATCAGTTCCGGTGTCGCAATGTAATCCGTCTCCGTCATATCGACGAACTTAGTCACGCCGCCGGACAGTTCGATGATCGGCTCATAACCGAGGTAGGTCGGCGCCGGGATCAGCACTTCGTCCCCCGGATCGAGGATTGCCCGGAGGATGCCGTCTATCCCTTCGCTGCCGCCGACGGTGACCAGCACTTCCCCGTGGGGGTTGAAATCCGCCCCGTAATTCTTTTTATAGTAGCCGCTGATCGCCTGACGCAGTTCAAGCAGCCCGGTGTTATGGGAATACTTCATCGACTTGGTGTTGATTGATTCGATGGCTGCGTCCCTGATGGGCTGCGGCGTTTCAAAATCCGGCTGGCCGAGTGTCAGATCGACGGCATCCGGAAACTCCTCCACCCTGTTTGAGAACTGTCTCGTCCCCGGCACTTCGATATCTTTCATTCTTCTGTTGGCCTGTGGCATGGTATCACTCTTCCTCTGTTATTTTCATACCGATTATACCAGAATCCGGAGGTGATTTGACCCCGGCACTTTATTCGGAAAACTATATTGTCCTGTTGTAATCCCCGGGGTTTCCGGTATCATTTAACATGAATAAAATTATGGGGGCTTTCATTTTGAGTAAACAGACAGTGAAAAGGATCTATGTCGGCGGTATGCTGATCCTGCTCTTGATTGCCGTGATGAATCTCATCCTTGAGGCACCTCTGGTCAATCCATTCATCATATTCGGCTTCATGTTCATACTGCTTTCAATCAACATCTACAATAACACCAGAGCGGACGGCGACGATAAGGGCGGTCCGAAATAAGAAAAGAACTTTTGCCGGGGGCAAAAGTTCTTTTCTGTTCACACCGATAAATATTTCTCCTTGCGGCCGTAGACGAAGTAATACATCACCGCTGTGATTGCGACGATAATCGTCATTGAGTTGTACAGGCCGCCGTAGCCTAAGAACGGGACGAACTGGCCGAATATATAGGAACCGACACCGAGGCCGAAATCCAGGCATATGAAGAAGGTCGATGTCGCAAGGCCCACGTTCCTCCTGTCGGCAAGTTTGATGCACAGCGCCTGGATGATGGACTGGAAGTTGCCGTAACCGAGGCCGACAAGCGCCCCGGCAAGGAGCAGCATCCAGCCCGTCGTCGCATTTCCGAGCACAATGTAGGCGATGAAATAGAGCGCCAGTGCCGGATAGACGATGATATTCGCACCCTTCAAATCCATCAGGCGCCCGGTGAACGGTCTTGTAATCAGCATCATAACTGCATAGATCAGGAAGAAGTAGCTGGCCGCAGCACCAAGACCCCGCTGGTCGGCGAACAGCGCGATGAATGAAAATATTGTGGAATGTGCGAGACAGACGATGAGTATCGTCGTGGCAGCAGGCAGTGCATCCCGGTCCAGGAACTGGAAGCGCGGCTTCGGTTCTTTCGTGAGGTCGATCGTTTCGTTATCAGTTTTGATGAATATGGTGAATACACTAGCAATCAGTACAACGATGAAGACGAGCAGGAACAGCATCTGATAATCGACATATTCGAGCATTGAGAACGCAAGGTACGGACCGATGGCGGTCGCCATGACGAAGCTCAGGCTGAAATACCCGATGCCCTCGCCCCTTCTTGCCATGGGCAGTGCGAGTGCTGCGATCGTTCCCACCGCCGTCGTCGCAACACCGTTGGCGAAACCGTTGAGGAACCTGACGGCGAGCAGCATCCAGAAATTCCCGGCAAAGAAATACATGCCATATGTAACGATGAACATGACCGTGCCGATATACATGATCTTCCTTGCACCCATCAGGCTCAGCTGATGGCCGGTCACTATCCGCCCGATCAGCGATCCGACGATGAATATCCCCGCCGCGAGTCCCGCGTTGCTCGTCGAGATGCCGAACGCCTCTATCGCGTATCCGCTGATCGTCACCATGAGCAGGAACATCGCAAGCATGATGAAGAAATTGAATATAAACAAGATGATGAAATCGCGGGTCCATAAGCGGTCCTTCACACTACCCCTCCTTACGCTGGTTTTTATTGCAGCTTATCCAGAATCGAAGACGTCACTTCATCCGTGGATGAGCTGCCGCCGATGTCAGAAGTCATGATGCCTTCCCTGAATGTATCTTCAATCGCCCGGAGCAGCATGCTGCCGAGCTCCGTGTAACCGAAATGGTCGAGCAGCATCTTCGCCGTCCAGATCTGCCCCACCGGATTGGCGAGGCCTTTTCCGACGATATCCGGGGCGGAGCCGTGGACGGGTTCGAACATCGACGGATATCTGCCGTTCAAGTTCAGGTTGGCACTCGGTGCAATGCCGATGCTCCCCATGATCGCCGCACCGATGTCGGTGAGGATATCACCGAACAGGTTGCTTGCGACCACGACATCATACCGCTCGGGGCGGGTGACGAATGATGCGCTGAGGGCATCGATATGTTCGGAAGTCGTTGAAATATCCGCATACCCTTCCGATATCTCCTTGAATACATCGTCCCAGAACGGCATCGCATGGTAGATCCCGTTGGATTTGGTCGCGCTCGTCACCATTTTGCGGCGCGAGGCGGCAAGGTCGAATGCATAGTGCATCGCCTGGGAAGTCGCACGCTTCGAAAATACGCTGCTCTGAATCGCAATTTCATGCTCTTCGTGGAACATCCGCCCCCCGACCGAGCTGTATTCCCCTTCACTGTTCTCCCTGACGACCATCAGATCAAAATCTTTCGGGTTCGCAAGCGGTGACCCGATGCCTTCAAAGACTTTTGCCGGCCTGACATTGATTTCCTGCTGGAATTCCCTGCGGATTTTTATGAGCAGCCCCCATAGTGAAATATGATCGGGCACTTTGCCGGCGTCCCCGACCGCCCCCAAAAACACCGCATCACTCTGGCTGAGACGCTCGATGCCGTCGGGCGCCATCATATCCCCATGCTGCAGGTAATAATCGCATCCGTAGTCAAAATGTTCGAATTCAAACTTCAGTCCACCGTCGATTTCAGCAAGGCGCTCCAGTATGCGGAGTGCGCCGGGTACGACTTCGTGTCCGATTCCGTCCCCGGGTATGACGGCGAGTTTTACAGTTTTCATATTCATTTCCCCTTACTTTTTTCGTAATAAAACCATTATAGCAATTTTCCTTTCCGGATAATGACAATGTTCGAAATAAAATAAATTTTTAAATTATCAGAAATCAGCTTGATTTATGGCATGATTTTTGTTAGAATAAACACAATTTTCAAATCAAGTCAGAGGCTTGTTTTAGAAGTTAGAAGGAGGGTCCATCATGGGACAAACTACTATACAAATCGAGAAAGCAATATCTTTGAAAGAAAAGCCTGATGTATCAACGGTGAAATTCGGGACGGTGTTCACGGACTATATGTTCAGTTCAAATTATACACCTGAGCACGGTTGGGAAGAGCCGGCGATCGTACCTTACCAAAATCTCGAAATTTCCCCTGCTGCAAACGGCATCCATTATGGACAATCTGTTTTCGAAGGTCTGAAAGCATACAAGAACGGTGATGATGTTCTACTATTCAGACCCGATGAAAACTTCAAAAGGTTGAATACTTCCTTAGAACGTCTTGCAATGCCTAAGATCAACGAAGAAGTGAGCCTGAACGCCCTTTATGAATTGATCAAACTGGAACGGGACTGGGTGCCTGAAGGACCCGGACAGTCACTGTATATACGGCCGTTCGTCTTCGCGGACGAAGCCTTTCTCGGTGTCCGGTCTGCAAGGACTTACCAGTATAATATCATCCTCTCCCCTGTGGCCGGATATTACGGCGGCCAGCTCGATCCGACCGCGATCTATGTGGAGGATGACTTCGTACGTGCGGTGCGCGGCGGCGTCGGCGACATCAAATGTGCAGGCAACTACGCGGCAAGCATCCTTGCCCAGCAGAAAGCTGCTGAAATGGGTTACGAACAGGTATTGTGGCTTGATGGTGTCGAGCAGAAATATGTTGAGGAAGTCGGCAGCATGAACATCTTCTTCGTCAGGGACAATGAACTCATCACACCGAAGCTGAACGGCTCCATCCTTTCCGGCATCACAAGGAAGTCACTGATCGAGCTTGCCGAATACAAAGGCTACACGGTCAAAGAAGAAAGGATCCACATCGACGAGCTGCAGGCCGGTCTGAAGGACGGCAGCGTCACGGAGATCTTCGGTTCGGGCACGGCAGCTGTCATTTCACCTGTCGGCCGCATGAGGATCCACGGAGAGGACTATGTCGTGAACGGTAACCAGGTCGGTCCTGTCGCTGAAGATCTTTACACCCACTATACAGGCATCCAGTACGGACACCTTGATGATCCGTTCGGCTGGATCGTCAGAATATAAATAAGCATGAGAGAACCCGGTGCACTTGAATGTGCACCGGGTTCTTTGTATTCCCCGTCTACGGGGCTTCATTTCACTTCGAGAGTCACAGTGCCGACATTTTCAAATTCCGCTTCATAATACCCTTTTTCAAGTTCCACCGGCAGATTGAAAGTCCCGGAGGAGATGACTTTGCCCGCTTCAACGATTTTACCGTGGGCGTGAAGTTTTTCCACCAGCCATTTGACCGCTTTGGCGGGATGCCCCATCACTTCACTTGAGCGGCCCTCTTTGATCACTTCACCGTCGAGCGTCAATGTACCTTTGATATCATCAAGTTTTTCATAAGTGCTGAAGTCGCTTTGCCCGAACGTCATACCGCCCGCAACTGCACTGTCAGCGACAATTTCATATTTTGAAGCGTTCGGAAACCAGTCTTCGTAACGGCCGTCGGGAATTTCCAGGCCGGGTGCGATCAGGCATTTCCTGATGATGTCTTCAGCAGAATCTTCCACAGACAAATCTTCCTGGACCAGGAATGCAATTTCCATCTCAAGCCTCGGTGCGTTGTAGTCCGAGTACCTTGCATTATTGACCAGGTTCTTGTTGGTCAGGGCCCCGTACAGCGGTTCGTCATGGTTGAACATCTTCTGTGTCTCTTCACTCGTCAGACTGATTTTATAGCCCCTTAAAGATTCATCGTTATCATTGATTTTCATCTCAAGGACCCGGTCCTGAATCTGATAAGCCTCTTCCAGTGACTCCACCCCGATACTTCCAAGCGCGAGCGGCACCTTCCTTACATAAGCTTCATATAGTTCATCAGCTGCTGACATGAATATCCTCCTCATTTCTGATTATCTCCATGATAACATTTTACCCTTTGAAAATCAGTGGACTGATCGCTTCCAATAAAAAACGGACTGTTCCCACACAGTCCGGAATCTGTTTAGTGTCTATCTCCTGACAATCCTTATGAGCACTGCGGAAATCACTGCCAGGATGACCAGAACGGCGATTGCCATGAACATGAACTGGTTGTCGTTGAAAATGGAGCCGCCAACTTCTGCGCTCTCCTCTTCAGTCTCCACCTCTTCAGTTTCACCTGTATCTGCCTCTTCCTGTTCAGTCACGGCTTCATCTTCTGAAGTTTCCGTGCCTTCCTGTGCTGTATCCGCCTCCTCTGAAGTTTCCGTGCCTTCATTTTCAGCGGTGTCTCCTTCAGTACTTTCAATATCTTCCTCCGGCCGCTCGCCTTCAGGCATGTTATTCAGTTCGATTGCGGACAAGAGATTTTCTCTCGCCTCATCAACCTCAGACTGATCCTCCACATTGCCTGCTTTGCTTTCTTCGAGCACTGCGTTTGCTTCAACAAGCGCTTCATTCAGCTCTTCCGTCCGCTCGGCTTCGGGTATATCCATCGCCTGTGCGACCGCTTCCTCAAGTTTGGTGTCGTCGACCTCGGACACATCTCCAGCGCCGTTTTCGTCCGGCTCCGCCGAAGTCGTAGCATAACGGAAGAATGATGTAAATAAGGCATTGCCGCCTGAATCCAGCGGTTCAACATAAAATTCGTAATTGGTGCTTGTCTCCAGATCTTCGGCCTTATATTCACCTTCGGATACATTGGCCACCTGTTCACCATTCTGGTAGACATTATAGGAATCTGCACCCTCATACTCATCCCATTCGATGGTCATCGTATTGCCTGTGATTTCACCGAATGAAACAATCCTGTAGTTCAGGGTTTCCATATAGGCATATGTCTGCGGTGCCCTGGACTGCAGCTTGCTCTGCTCTTCGCCGCCAAGATAATACATTGCAAATGCCTCCGCAAAATATTCACTCGGTACATCAAAGTACTCGGAAACTGCGTGGTCACCGAATAACGCATCTTTTTCAGCCGAAGCAATTTCCCGGAATTCCGAGGAATCACTGAATGTGAATCCTGCTGTATAGCTGTCGACGGCATGGGCATATTCGTGCAGCTCAAGGTTGATTGTGGAGTGCCCGTTGCCCGGGTCGCTGTAGCCTATTCTTGCAGCCGTGGTGAAGCCGCCGGCCCCCGGCACATCATCCCAGGTGTTGCCGCTGTTTTCCCAGCCCCTCGGCACCGTGCCCGAAAGATGCTGGAATTCCGGCAATTCGGTCAGGGGTACGTCCATCAGGATGATGGTCACACCTGACTGATTCGTTTCATATAAAATCCTTGAATCCACATTATCGAGCCTGTCTATCATCTGCTCTGCTTCAGCATTATTTGAACTATCCGTTGTCCGTACTTCAACCATCTCGAGCAGGTTTGAATCCTGTGCCGAGATCTGTTGATTCCAAGCTATCATCAAGAAGCCGATCATCATCAGCCCAACCATGACTTTACTTACTGGCTTGTACATCGAACAACCTCCTCTCAAGTTTTTCATACATTGAAATATTAATCACTGATTATAGAGCATAAGTGGAACACTTTCAAAGAATTCCCCATATCACCAATTACATGTTAAATTCCTTATTCCCTCTGCCGGCGCCACATAACCTAAAAACTTACATTTACATGGTGTACATCTACCCTCATCAAGCGCCTCAAAAATCACCACCCGTAAAATTACCGGCCTGTGATACTTAAAAACCCCGGGAACGAAAGCATCCCCGAGGCCTTTTTGGCTGCCTGAAATGAAAGCTGACAGCCACCTATAAGCTTTCCAGTTTTTTATTGAATGCTTCGGCAATCTCGGCATGCTCACCTTTGACCGGGAAATCGAATTTCTCCCCGTCGATGAACACCGTCGGCACGACCCTCACATTACGTTCGGCCGCTTCATCCAGGATTTCTTTCGAGCGCGCACCATGCCCTTCCTGTTCATGAAGGCCGAGCGCTTCAAGCTTCATCAGCGTTTCTTCGAAGCTTCCAATCCATTCAGGGCGCGTTTCCAGCAGGTGTTTCATATCTTTGTATGCCTGCTCCGGCTCATCCACGTTCAAGTGCGTGCCTGCGACCGCCCCTTTAAACAAGGCGCCGTGCGTACGGTCCACATGCTTGATGATGTGCTTCACTTTCCCTGATTCGATGTAAGGTGCAAAAATTTCATCGATGACCTCGATGTAGGTCGAGCAGAACGGGCAGCCCATATTGATGTAAGATTCTATTGCCGTTTCCGCTTCACTTGATCCCAGCACCAGATGCTTCACTTCATTTGTCATATTCAATTCCTCCTCGTCACTTCAAATTCTACCCATTAACAAGGAATTATTGAAGTGAAATGCCTGCACAGTGTTTATATGCCCCGCTTACATTATCCATGGAGTAGTGATAATCTGGAAATAAACATCATTAAATACTTGAAAGAGGTGTGTACAATGTCTGCCAAGGATAATCTTTTTGAAAAGCTTGGTGCGGAGCTTGCCCCCGGACAGGAAAAGCGGCTGGATTTCGATGATTTGGAGCTTAAGGGAGAAATCCTGCCAGGCGAACCCGTCGACTTTTCCCACGGGGATGTGGATGCTTTTGAGCCGGTTCCAGGCGCCCTTGAGAGCTTCAGCCATGGATTCAGTGAAGTCGGGGCAACCCAGGCCTATACGGTCTACCGCGGGCGGGAAGATATACTTGAAGACGTCGCTGCAAAGCTGTCGGATTTCGCTTCAACTTCAATCGATCCTGAAACCGAGCTGATCATCACCCCCGGCACCCAGGGCGCATTGTTCCTTGCTGCAGGTGCAACGATTTCTGCCGGGGACAAAGTCGCAATTGTCGAGCCGGATTATTATGCCAACAGGAAGCTCGTCCATTTTTTCCAAGGCGAATTGTATCCGGTCGGCCTGGACTACCTCAACCACACAGGAGGTGCAGGCATCAACCTGCATGAATTGGAAGCGGGATTTAAGGAAGGCGTATCTACTTTCATTTTCTCAAATCCCAACAATCCGAGCGGCGTCGTCTACTCTGAAGACGAAATCATTGAGATTGGAAAGCTCGTTAAAGAGTATGACGTGAAGGTCATCGTCGATGAGCTGTACTCCAGACAAGTTTTTGACGAGAGGCCATTCACCCATCTTTCGAGCCTCGATGCAGTACCTGAAGAGAATATCATCACCATCATCGGCCCGTCGAAGACGGAATCGCTCAGCGGCTTCAGGCTCGGTGTGGCATACGGCTCAAAGGGGACGATCGACAGGATGGAGCAGCTGCAGGCAATCGTTTCACTGCGGGCGGCAGGCTACAACCAGATTGTTTTAAAGAAGTGGTTCAATGAGCCTGAGAACTGGATGGCGGACCGTATCAGTGCACACCAGGATATCAGGGACACATTGCTTCAGATGTTCAGAAAAGCCGGTTTTGAAGTCAGAGCCCCTGAAGCGGGCAGCTACATCTTCCCCAGGATCAAAGACCTCTCAATTTCGTGCGATGACTTCGTCAAAGTCCTCAAAAAGCAGGCGAATGTCACCGTTACACCCGGCACACAGTTCGGCCCGCCTTTTACGGACTGCGTCAGATTGAACTTCTCACAGGATAAGGAAAAAGCCGTCGATGCAGTCGAGAGGCTGATCAAGGTCGCGTCGTACTATAAAAAGGGAAATTAAGCCTATAACCAATGAAACCGGCAGGATCTCATCCTGCCGGTTTCATGATTTTTATGCTTTACAGGAATTTATACATATCCCTTCTCCTGCTCTTGAATATCGGTACATCTTCCCTGACTTCTGCGATATATTCCAGATCGATATCCGCTTCCACAACTTCTTCTGCATCTGCTGCACCCTGCGCAAGCACTTCCCCGAACGGGTTGACGATGATGCTGTTGCCTGCGAATGTCGTCCCGTTCGGCTGTTTGCCGAATGTATTGGAGCCGACGATGTAGCATTGGTTCTCGATCGCCCTCGCCTTAAGGAGCGTCAGCCAGTGCTCCGTCCTTTCCGCCGGCCATTCGGCGACCACGAAGATCACCTTCGCATCCTCGAGTGCAAGGTCCCTGAACAATTCAGGGAATCTCAGGTCATAGCAGATGACGAGCCCCGCCTTATCACCCAGCAGGTCAAACGTCTCCACCGATGCATCACCGCCTGTCAGATATTCAGGTTCCTTCAGCATCGGCACCAGATGGATTTTGGAGTATTCATGGAGGAATTTCCCGCTGCTGTCGACGACGAAAGCCGTATTCAGCACATCATCCCCCGACTTGATGTTCGGAACGGATCCGGCGACGATGTTCACCCCATACTCCACAGCCAGCTTTTCGATTTCATCCTTCACACCTTCAAGGTCGTGAAATGCATGATCCCGGATGTTGGAGAGGTCGTAGCCGCTTGACCACATTTCAGGCAGCACGACGATGCTGCCTTTTTCCGGTTCATGCTCTTTAAACATACGCTGCACTTTTTCCAGGTTTTTTTCATAGTTGCCTTCAACCACTTCAAATTGAAAAATCACCGTTTTCACATTATCATCTCCGTACATTTATTTGGCTCATCGATACCAGTATAACAAACGGCGCCTGCATACTGAAAACATCCCTCCTGACTGTATTGACAACGCTTCCAAGAAGGGTTAGAATTATCTGAAAATAAAGGGCTGAGGAGGTGCCGCCGTTGATTTCTTTGAACATCAATACCGAAGCCAATATTTCATTGAATACATACATCATCAACTCGATCAATATCTTTAAATACACCCCCGCCGAACTGCATAAGTATGTGATGGATAAATGCCATGCCAATCCTCTCATATCCATCGAGGACCACCACCGCTTCCCCAACCATATATATAATGGTGACAATTTTCTTGAGGAAGTCACCACTTATTTCAACTGCACCCTCCCCGCCGGGGAACTGCAGGTCATGGATGCCATCATCGCCTCGCTCTCACCAAAAGGTTTCCTTGAGGCGGCACCGGAGGACATCGCTTCGATGACCGGCGTCCCCATCAGGCAGGTCCGGCATCTGATCGGACTGCTCCAGGCATATGAATCTAAAGGTGCAGGTTCTGCCGGAGCGGTCGACTTCATTGAATTTCAACTGAAGGCGGAGGGCTCGTATAACGAGCAGCTGTTTTCCGCCTTTAAAGACCATCTCCCCAAGGTTCATTCCGGTGACTTGAATTTTTTAAAGGCGCTGGGTATTGAGGAGGAAGTGTTCCTTGATTATATGGAAAACCACATTAAAACATGCCGGCTCTATCCCCTCGACGGGGAAGCATCCATGGAAATCGTGCCTGAAGGTTTCATCAGACAGGACGGAGACATCCTCACAATCAGCATCGACGATTATTTAATGGACAGCATCACCCATGAACCGATCTATCTGTCGGAAGGTGATACAGATTTCTCGGAGAAGCTGAAAACTTTCAGGGATGAGTATTTAGAACTTGTTTCCATGCTGAATGCGAGGAAAATCTGCATGCTGAAAATATTGAACATCATCTGCGATGTCCAGAAGGAATATTTGATCGGGAGATGTGATTACTTAAAGCCGCTCGATCAGACAATGCTTGCTGAATCCGCCGATCTCAGCCCTGCGACGGTCAGCCGCCTGGTCTCGGGTAAATACATTTCCACACCGAGGGGGCTCCTCCCGATCCAGAGCCTGTTATCGAGGCGGTGTTACAAAGGATATTCCGTCAGTCATGTAAAACACATCATCCGGAATATCGAAAATTATCAGAAGCTTCCGGACAATAAAATCTCCATGATGCTGAATGAACTCGGCATCAAAATTTCAAGGCGCACCGTTAATAAGTATAAGAATCAGATGTTGGAAGAAGCTCAAAATTAACCCGGCCTCTTTAATTTATGAAAAAGGCCGGGGGCAAATTGAGCTATAACCTCCTACTCATCAGTGGTAAGGGGTTTTCTTTTCATGATGGAGCGTGTAATCCACTTCTCGATTTCTATCAGGATGAATACGCTGATGCCAATTGCGATCGGTATGAGCCAGTATTCAAGGCCGATTGGTACAGTGCCGAGGATTGTGTTCATGAACGGCAGGTACGTCACCCCGATCTGAAGGAGGACGAGCAGTCCTGAAACCATGAATGCGATGCGGTTTGTGAAAAAGTTCCGGTTCAGGGCAAAGTCCACTTCGCTCCGGCAATTATACAGATGAAACAGCTGGGCAAATACAATGGACTGAAGTGTCACCGTGTTGATGACTTCGGCCGGGTACCCCAGATCATGAAGCTCCAGGTTCACAAGCAGTATTCCCCCGCCTACAAGCAGGGAGACAAGCGCAATCCTGAAAATGTAATACCCGCTTAGAAGTCTGGTCTCAGGTGGTCTTGGCGGCCGTTTCATGCTGCTTGGCTCGAGCTTTTCAAACGCGAGGGCGAGCGATACGGTGACGGATACGACCATATTGACCCATAGGATCTGTACAGGTGTAAGGGGCATCGTCAGTCCGAACATGAGCGCTGCAAGAATCAGGAATGCCTCGGCGCCGTTCGTAGGCAGTATGAATAGTATGGTCTTTTTCAGGTTGTCATAGACACGCCGGCCTTCCCTTACCGCCTTTACGATGGTTTCAAAGTTGTCATCGACGAGAATCATACGGGCAGCCTCCTTGGAGACTTCAGTCCCTTTGATGCCCATGGCCACACCAATATCCGCCCGCTTGAGCGCAGGTGCGTCATTGACACCATCCCCCGTCATGGAGGTGATCTGCCCTTCCTTTTGAAGTGCGGTGACCAGCTGCAGCTTGTTCTGCGGACTGGTTCTCGCAAAAATATCGTATTCCAAAGCGGCATGAGCTAATTCGCCTTCCGTCATGGCATCCAGCTCCCGGCCTTCAATCGCACGCTGGCCGTCGCCGATGCCAAGCTGCCTGCCGATGGCGATTGCTGTATCCTTATGATCGCCTGTGATCATTTTTACGGTGATTCCGGCCCGTTTGGATTCCTCAACTGCAAGGATGGCCTCTTCCCTCGGCGGGTCGATGATGCCGGCAAAACCAAGCAGATTCATACCTTCGGCGAGATCTTCGTGGGTGATCCCCGATGTTTCCGGGGGCATATCCTTATACGCTGCCCCAAGCATACGCTTGCCCTCGCCTGCAATTTGGACAAGCTTTTCCTCCCATACCATCCTGTTTTCATCGTCCAAATCGGGATATGCCATATCGAGCAGCCTGTCCGGTGCGCCTTTGACGTAGAGACGTTTTGCGCCCTCATTCTCAACCAGATAAGCCATATACTTGTACTCGGAATCAAATGGAATCTTATCGATTGGAGGAAGTGCAGGAATATCGATCTCAGCCTTTTCCGCTACAGTCAGAAGACATCCTTCTGTCGGTTCCCCGCTGATTTCCCATTGTCCGGTTTCCTCATTCTTTCCGAGGCTGGTTTCATTGACTGTCTTTATGCAGGTCAGAAACTCTTTAAGGGGGTCCGGATCGTCAGCTGTTTTCCCCACCACTATTTCCCCGTGAGGTGCATAACCGGTGCCGGTCACACTGTAGTCAGCACCCTGAAGGTGGATAGAGGTGACCGTCATTTCATTCCTGGTCAAAGTCCCGGTCTTATCCGAGCAGATGACCGATACCGCGCCCAAGGTCTCGACAGACGGAAGATTTTTAACAATCGCATTATTCCCAGCCATGGTCTGTACACCAAGTGCAAGGATGATGGAGAGAATGGCGGGCAGACCTTCAGGAATTGCTGCCACTGCGAGGGAAATCACTGCAAGGAGCAGTTCAGTCGTCGGGTAATCATGGAAGACATAACCATAAATGAAGCTGACTGCTGCTATAAGTAATATGATGAAACTGATGGTCTTACCGAATTGAGCAGTCTGTCTGAGTAATGGGGTCTGAAGCTGTTCCGTCTCGACCATCGAAGTGTTGATCTTCCCAAGCTCCGTTTGTTCACCGGTGGCCACCACTACACCTCTGCCTGAACCGGAAGCAATGGAAGTTCCGGAAAATGCCATATTCACCTGGTCGCCAAGGACTGCGTCCGCATCGATTGCAGCTGTCTGCTTCTGTACTGCCAATGATTCCCCGGTCAAAGCAGACTCTTCCACTTTAAGATTATTTGCTTCTATGAGCCGGACATCTGCCGGGAGGCGGTCGCCGGCTTTGAAAATCACAATGTCCCCCGGCACCACCTCATCAGCAGGGATTTCGAGCCTCTTCCCCTCCCGGATGACCGTTGCATCACTGGACAGCATGTTCTGTATGCCTTCCAGCGCCTTTTCAGCCCTGTTCTCCTGTACATAACCGATTATCGCATTGATGATGGCGACGGCGAGGATTACAGCTGTGTCAATGAGGTGGCCGAGCACAGCAGTCACTACTGCGGCAGCGAGAAGTACATAAATGAGGACGTCATTGAAATGTCCCAGAAACTTTCGCCATTCGGGCACCTTTTCCGGTTTCGGGAGCACATTCCTGCCATGGGTTTCCAAGTTCCTGGCGATGTCCTCCTCGCTCAGCCCTTGTGACTTTTCTACAGAAAAATGCCGCAGTACTTCCTCCTCCCGTCCAGCATGCCATTGCTTCCTTTCCATATCGTCACTCCTATCCAAAATTTGTATATATGGTCATTGTAACCCAGTTGCTGCTATTTTTCATAACCACGATCAAGGAATTAATGGCATATAATTGACATGTGATTCTTGACGTCAGAATTTAGGTTGAGAATGGGAACACCGCTACCTGCATCGCAGAGCGCGCTATCAAATCTCCTGTTGTATCGGAGCACCCTATGAGGCGCCGTCCGGCCGACTCCGCGCATAAAAAACTGAGGTTCGAATAAGTACGAACCTCAGCAGAAATCATTCTATTCACCTGTAAATTTTAACGGTTGAAGGCTAAACGGCCCTTGCTTTCAATTAATCCAGCTTCTCCATAAGCCCCTTCAGCTTCTCCACTTCCTCATCCGTCAGGCCGAGCCTTGGCTTCCTTGACGGGCCGCCGTTCAGGCCTTTCAGATCCATCGCCTTCTTGACGATCTGGACATACTTGCCCGAGTCCTCGAGGAACTCGCACAGTGGGAGCAGGTCTTTATTCAGCGCCCTGGCTGCCTCATAGTCGCCCGCCTTCATCAGCTCATACAGCTTTGAAGCGCTGTTCGGTGCGATGTTCGCCGCCACCGACACCCAGCCCGTCGCACCGACCGCAAAGGATTCATACGCCAGGTCATCCGAGCCGCAGAACATCACGAGGTCCGTATTCTCGACCAGCGTGCGCACTTTCCGGATATCGCCCGTCGACTCCTTGATGTACTGCACTTTATCCAGTTCCTTGTCGATCTTGTAGATCGTCTCATTCTCCAGATCCACATTCGCCGTGAACGGGTTGTTGTACATCATGATCGGCTTCGTCACGACGTCATTGACGTCCTTGAACTGGTGGAACGCCTCCTCCTCGGTCGGCGTCATATAGAATGAGTTAATCAGGAGGTGCCCGTCGGCGTTCGTCTGTTCGACGAATTTCGCATACTCGATCACCTTGTCCGTGCGCTCATCGGCGATGCCGACGAGCAGCTGGGTGTCATGCCCCTCAATCTGGTCGCTCACCTGCGTGATGATTTTCTCCTTCTCCTCATCATCGAGTGCGGCGAACTCCCCCGTCGAGCCGACGATGATGATGCCGGCGACTTTTTGATCCAGGAAATGCTGGACGTTCTCCTTCAAACCTTCATAGTTCACGCTGTAGTCTTCGTTCATTGGTGTAATCAGTACCGGGAATACTCCCTCGAATTTCTTCATTAAAATCTGCTCCTTCTTAATTTATCTACTTATTATATTTGGTAACCATGTGACAATAACAGGAAATACAACAATCAAAATAACAGCTATTAATTGTATGATTATGAATGGTATTGTTGCTCTATATATCTTAGTAATACTGACTTTCTCACCCACTGCACTTTTCAAGTAAAAAATCGCAAACCCGAAAGGCGGCGTTAAAAATGCCATTTGTAAAACTACCATAAATAAGATGGCCCACCACAGGGGATCAAAACCGGCTTCAACTATAATAGGGGTTATAATCGGGGCTGCTAGCATAATAAGGGCCATGGTTTCTAAGAACATACCTAAAATGATGATAAAAATTAAAGCAAAGATCAATACTCCCCATTCACCACCTGGAGCGTTGGCTGCCAGTTCAGAGACCATTTGATTACCACCGATCCCTGAAAATACAGCACTGAATATTGCTGCTCCAATTAGTATCCATGCTACCATTCCTGTCATTTTACCCGACTCTTTTACAGCCTCTTTTGCCTTTAACAAACTTAATCTCTTAGTTACGACAGCTATTAGAATGGTACCTATGACTCCGACTGCTGCACCTTCTGTGGGAGTTGCAATTCCAGCAAATATTGAGCCTAGGACTATAATGATTAAAAGTAAAGGTAAGATAACAGCCCTTAAGGCAAGCAATTTTTCTTTCAATGAAACACGTTCTTCCTTTAATAAAGCCGGAGCATTTTCCGGATTTTTATACGCCATAAATAATATGTATAGTATAAAAAGAATTATTAAAAGTAAGCCCGCACTTAATCCTCCAGCAAATAAACTGGAGACTGACACGCCGGTTATAGCGCCATATACTACCATGTTTAAACTGGGAGGTATAAGCTGCCCTAGCGTCCCTCCTGCCATTACTGTTCCCAAACTTAAATTTTCATTGTATTTGTATCTCATCATATGTGGCAAAGCAATCAACCCTAAGCCTATGACTCCAGCTGCTACCACTCCCGATATAGCTCCAATTATTGCTCCAACTATGATTACAGTAATAGCAAGACCTCCCCGCAGGGACCCTGACCATTTATAAACCGCATCGAATAAATCTGAAATTATATTAGATTTCTCTAATAATATCGACATGAATATAAAAAGTGGAATTGCAATCAATGTATAGTTGTTCATTATATTCCAGGCGCCACTTGTTAATAAAGCGGTGCTATCATAACCCCAAAGTAATAAGGCAAATATTGCACCTGTTCCCGCAAGTGAAAATGCGATTGGGACACCTAGGAATAACAATATTAATAACAAAACAAACATCCATATGGGGGCGTAATCAAATATCAGTTCCATTGTCATCCCCCTTTTTTATTATTAGTTTAAGAAGCTCTGCCAGGGATTGTAGTAATAAAAGGAAAGCCCCTATAGGTATGAACCATTTAAACCACCAAATTGTTGGGTTAAATGACGTTTGATGAGCTGAGCGCTCCTGGATCATTGTTGACTCTATTGATAGATCAATGCCTTTCAGAAATAAAAGAAGTGCGACTCCGGTGATCAGTAAACATATAAAAATGTTTAATGCCTTTTTAACTCCACCATGAACATAACTTTGTATGATATCAACTGATATATGGCCTTTTGTTCTTAAAGTATCTGCGCCAGCCAGTAAAATCATTATGCCAAACAAGAAAATCGTAACTTCGAATCCCCACTCTGGATAATTGCCAAAAAACCTTCTCATTATCACTGTGTAAAATACTATAATAGTCAAAGGAATAATTAAAAAATAAGCAATTTTACCGGAATATTCGGACAATAAATCAATTACTTTTATTACATTTTTCATTGATTATTCCCCCTTATTCTGAGAACCCAAGTATTTTCGCTTCTTCATCATAGCCAAGTTCATTTAAAACTTTTGCATATTCATCTATATACTCTTTGCTGAGCTCACTTTCTTCTCTTTGGTCTAATAGATAATCAAAGCCAATTTTTCGCATTTCTTCAATATCTTCTTCAGGCAATTCTATAAATTCAATATCCGGGTTATTCCTCCATTCTGTCTCTGCTCTCTGGCTTTCTACTCCATATGCTATTGCAGATTCGTATCTCACTTTGTCTCTAGCTACATATACTGCCGCCTTTAATTCTTCCGGTAACTGCTCCCAAGCACTTTCATTCACAATTAATTCTTTGTCAGTACTCGGCCCAACATGGAGAGCTGGCTCTATCACATATCTTGTAACTTCATCTAAACCCATTTCTCCATTCACTAAAAAGTCGTTAAATTCTGCTGCATCTACCGTTCCAAGCTGAAGGCCTGTATATATTTCTGGAGCTGAAAGTGAGATCGCTGATGCGCCTAATTCTCCATAAAAGCTAGACGCCACCCCTGCAGCACGAATATTTTTACCTTTAAAATCTTCTATGCCTTCAATCGGTACTCTTGAAATTAGGATTTCTTCAGGAGCATAGTCAAAAGCTCCTAAGTTAGTAATCCCAAACTGTTCATAGGCTTTTGAAGTGATTGGTTCCAACCGCTCCGATCTATAGAAATGTTCTTCAAAACCTCTTATGGGGTCTCCCGGGATAGTGCCGCCTGCCAAATTAAATACAGGGTCTTTACCTGTCCAGAATCCTGTGTAAATAGCGGCCATTTCCACTACACCATTTTGAACCATTTCAAAGGTGTCATTATTTGGGAATAACACATCTGCACCGTATGGTTCAATGATTAGTTGTCCATTTGTTATTTCACTAACAGCTTCGATAAACGGTTCGATTGTCCCGTCATATCTCGCAGTCCCCTCAATCTGATGAGTAACCAACCTCCATTCATAAACTTCCTTTTCCCCTTCTGGTATCGTTTGTACAGGTGCACAAGCTCCTGTAATAACTACGATAAGAAGCGACAAACTTAAAAAAATTCTTTTCATCTTTCATCCCCCTTTGTTCACGCTTACATATTTGAAATTTCAGTTAATTCGATTTTATTTCACTGTGTGAAAAGTCAACAGTCTTTTTCACACAGGGTGAAATTAAAGGTGTTCTTTTGCGATTCATAATTACCTTAAAATTCAAAAATCCAAAAATTGTTAGTAGTAATAATTATTTATTAGCTAATTACTGAAAAAATATGTAGAAAAACCAGGAACTATACGAAATTCCTGGTTGCATCATTAACAGTTTGATACGATATTTGAGTAGAAAGAGTGATTATATTATCTAATCCAGCTTCTCCATAAGCCCCTTCAGCTTCTCCACTTCCTCATCCGTCAGGCCGAGCCTCGGCTTCCTCGACGGGCCGCCGTTCAGACCTTTCAGATCCATCGCCTTCTTGACGATCTGGACATACTTGCCCGAGTCCTCCAGGAACTCGCACAGCGGAAGGAGGTCTTTATTCAGCGCCCTGGCCGCTTCATAGTCACCCGCCTTCATCAGCTCGTACAGCTTTGAAGCGCTGTTCGGTGCGATATTCGCCGCCACAGACACCCAGCCCGTCGCACCGACGGCGAAGGATTCATACGCCAGGTCGTCCGAGCCGCAGAACATCACGAGATCCGTATTCTCGACCAGCGTGCGTACCTTCCGGATGTCGCCCGTCGATTCCTTGATGTACTGCACTTTGTCCAGTTCTTTATCAATTTTATAAATGGTCTCATTCTCCAGATCCACATTCGCCGTGAACGGATTGTTGTACATCATGATCGGCTTCGTCACGACATCATTGACGTCCTTGAACTGGTGGAACGCCTCCTCCTCGGTCGGCGTCATATAGAATGAGTTGATCAGGAGATGGCCGTCGGCGTTCGTCTGTTCGACGAATTTCGCATATTCGATCACCTTGTCCGTGCGCTCATCGGCGATGCCGACGAGCAGCTGGGTGTCATGCCCCTCGACCTGACCGCTCACCTGTGTGATGATCTTTTCCTTTTCCTCATCATCGAGTGAGACGAACTCCCCCGTCGAGCCGACGATGATGATGCCGGCGACTTTTTGATCCAGGAAATGCTGGACGTTCTCCTTCAAACCTTC
>NZ_JAJNCU010000004.1:120014-258133 GCF_021026095.1 Salinicoccus halitifaciens
TTCATGCTCTTTATCCCTCTCCATTTCATATTTGTCTTTCTTCATTATGAATAATCCTGCATAGCCGTAAATCAGACTGATGATGATGACCAAAAATGCATACCAGAAAAACGGCAGATAAGCAAGTGTTGCGACACCGAGTGTGGCTGCCATGAACACCCCGCCGTCGGACCACGGCACCATTGGAGTCGTGACTGTGCCGCCGGCTTCAACGTTACGTGACAGCAGTGTACGGCTGACGCCCTGCCTGTTGTAATTCTCTTCTGTGATCTTGGTGCCTGTGAGCAGTGAAACGTATGCCGCCCCGCCGAAGAATACGCCGAAGAATGATGCAAGCATCGTCGTGACCGTCAAGTTGCCTGTGCTTGTGGCCCATTTTGCGAATATATCCCCGATGACTTTGAATGCACCAATCGTCTGCAGCAGACCACCGACGCCGAGCGCAAGGATAATCAGCAGTATGACGTCCAGCATGAATGTGATTCCGCCGCGGTCGAGCAGGTTATCGATGAACTCGATGCCCGTCGAAACACCGCTTCCGGTATACATCGTCCCAAGTGCCTCGATAATGCCGTAGCCCTGGAACAAAGCTGCCCAGATGCTGCCGAGGAGCGCCCCGAAGATGATTACCGGCACCGATGGCAGTTTGAAAATGAGCATCGCCACGACTACAGCCGCCGGTATGAGCATGATCCAGGAAATATTGAATGTATCCTGCAGGTTCGCCATCGTATTTTCTGCAATCGTCAGATCCCCGCCGCCTTCCATGAGGAACATCCCGACCACCCAGTACAGTATGGCCGCTATGATAAATGCCGGGAGCGATACGAATGCCATCGATTTGATGTGCCTGAATACATCGACATTCGAAAGCGAAGCCGTCATCACCGTCGTATCCGACAGCGGTGACATTTTATCCCCGACGTAACACCCGGACAATACGGCACCGGCGACCAGCGCGACCGGCAGTCCGAAGCTTTCGCCGATGCCCATCATCGCAATCCCCGCCGTGCCGGCTGAACCGAATGATGTGCCCGTGGCCAGTGACGTGATTGCGCAGATGATCATCGCTGCCATCAGGAATATGCCCGGGCTGATGATGCTTAGGCCGAAGTAGATCATCGTCGGCACCACACCGCCGGCGATCCACGAGCCGATGAGGGCCCCGACCGCAATCAGTATGAGTGTCGCACCCATCCCCTCATGGATGCCCTTCAACAGGCCGCGTTCCATCTCGAAATAAGAGTACTTCAGATAAATCCCGAACCCCATTATGACGAACCAGACCAGAAGAAGTGCCAGCTGGATCGGCAGTTCCAGGATCACTATTGAGCCAAACATCACCACAACGAATATAATCATGATTGCAATCAGCATCGTTACGCTGGGCAGTCTCTTTTCCACATTCATATTGTTCATATCTTTCCCCCTTGTTTTCATCTATCTAATGACAAACCCCTTCGAATATATATCAGAATCATCAATATAAAATTGAGAATTCGATATCAGAAAATGCCGGAATCGAAATCGATCCCCTTCAACCTTTACAAGACTTGAATTCAATGTCCTGATTTCCCTCTTGCCAAAGTGCCGGTTCAGGACGGCAACCACTTCGCTCACGGGATATGCGATAATCATCTTCTCTTCATTGACGACTGCATGCATATCTTTATGCACCAATACTTTATAGCCTGAAAAATCATTCATGGCCTCGACATGCGCCTTCACTGCAGCAATGTTCTCCACCGACAGTTCAAAATCGACCGCTTCAACAGCGACCCTCTTCCCGTTCACGTGATGGATATAGGTATCTTCTGTGACCTCGTGAATCACTTCATGACCGAGATCTTTATCTTCATAAATATACTCGGCATCTTTTTCATGTATATAGTACGCTTTAGCCCTATTGATGCTGCCCCGCTCAAGCAATGAACAGAGAAAACCCTTCAAAAGCATATCCTTGTTATCGATCACGGAGCTGGAATGCATTTCGACATTCAGCTCAGAATCATGGATGATCAGATTTACATATTTGCTGCCACGCGGTTCATTCAGCAGCAGGTCGACATTGTCATATCCCTCAACGGTACCTTGCAGCTCATCCTTATGCACAATTCTGAGCAGCTGTCCGTTGATATGGATGTCATGGCTGTTGATCACTTTCCGAATCACTTTTCCACCCCCTTATATTTCAGGTATCAGAAGATACCCCTCGTTCAGCGGATCGTCTTCGTGGTAATAAAAATCATGCCGGCCCATTATCCAGGCGGAACCCGTGATGGATATCCTGTTGAAGGAGATGCCCGCCTCTTCCCTTGTGCTGAGCAGCTTCGCCCTGAACCGTGAACCCGTGATGCTTTCATGGATGAATTCTTCATCAGGTCCAAGCACACCGTCCTTATGCAGGGTCGACACTTTGGCGCATGTCCCCGTGCCGCACGGCGAACGGTCGATGCCGCCCGGCGGCACGACGACGGCATTCCTGGTCACTTCACCCGGCTCATACAGTTCCATATGGGTCAGTTTGTCGATGAACGGGAATTCAGGGTGCTGTATTTCATGCTGCTCATTGATTGCATCCCGGAGCGCCATGGCGACCGAGACGATTTCCTCGGATGCATCGACATCAAGCTTGAGTCCGAGGTCCGCTGCATCGATGATGCCGTAGAAGTTGCCGCCGTAGGCGATATCGCATTTGATGTCCTTCCTGTCCTTGTAATCGACATACACGGTCTTCAGATGAAACGCGTCCGTGCTGACGAAAGTCACCTCCTCGACCTTGCCGTCTGCCACCTTGCATTCCGCTTCAACGACACCGGCCGGGGTATCCAGCACGACGGTGGTGTACGGCTCGGTCACTTCCACATAACCCAGCTCGACGAGTGCCGTGCACGTGCCGATGGTGTCATGTCCGCACATCGGCAGATAGCCGCCGGTTTCTGCGAATATCACACTGAAATCCGTTCCCTCCTTCAAGGGAGGGAGCACAATCGTACTGCTCATCACATCATGACCCCGCGGCGGGTAGACGAGGAACTTCCGGATATGATCATGGTTCTCCTTCATATCGAGCATCTTTTCCTGAATCGTCTCCCCCTTCAATTCCGGCATGCCGGTGAGGACTGTCCGTGTCGGGTTGCCGCCCGTATGTGTATCGATGGTCAAAAACTGTTTTGAATGGATGTTCATAAAGCTGCCTCCTTGAATCTCGACAGGCTGAGCGGACTGATGTCTTCGGTGAGCGAGCCGGTGACCATGTCACTCATCCATCTGCCGGTGATGGCGCTGAGCCCGATGCCGTCACCTTCATGCCCTGCCGCAATATAATAATTTCCGATATCCGTACCGGATATGATCGGCAGATGGTCGGGCGTCCACGGCCTGAGTCCGGCATAGGAGCGTATGATGTTCAAATCCTTCATCTTCGGAAAGTATTCGATCGCCCGTTGTGCAATCAGCCGGATGACGCGGGGATTCACCTTCGTATCGAAGCCGGTGAATTCACGGCTGCTACCGATCAGGAAATTCTGGCTCTCCGTCGGTTCATGCACCAGGGCGATGCCGTAATCATTCATCGCTTCCGGGGCGACCCGCTCCCGCCCGAACTTCGTCATCAAATATCCAAACTCCTGAATTTTTCGTGTCCCCATCAGTTCCGTCCGTGATGCGACCAGTATATGGCCCTTCCTCGGCGTGATCGGCAGATCGATATCGAGCATCCTGCTGATTTCAGGGGCGTAAATGCCGCCTGCATTGATCACTTTATTCGCGGTGAAAGATTTTTCTCCGGAATATATTTTGAACGTTCCCCCATCCATCTTTTTAATATCGGTGACCGGTGAATGTTCATATAAAGTGAAATCGTACTTTTCCGCTTCATTGATCAGCGAGAATGTCAGCATGTAGGGATTCACGGTCGAATCATTTGTACACTCGAGCCCGCCCGTCAGGTGATCGGAAAAATGTTTGGAGTCATTCTTCAGATCTTCTTTTGTGAGCTTGTTGAAGAACCGCTGCTCGCCGTTCGCCTGATTATGCCGGTCGACCCATATATAAGCCTGCTCCAGCTCCTCTTCATTCGCACAGAGGAAGATGCTGCCCGGATGCCTGAATTCGAACGGCATTTCAAGCTCTTCCGACAATTCCTTGATCAGCGCCTGGCTCTGGATTGCCATCCTGCTGTCGAAGCCCGGCTCCTTATCTATCAGCAGGACATTGCCGTCGCACTTTGAAGTCGTGCCTGATGCGACCGTATGCTTTTCGATCATCCCTACATTCAACCCTTTTTTTGCGGTGTAATAGGCGATGCTTGCACCGATGATGCCGCCGCCGATGATCATTACATCAAAATGACTGGTCAATATGCCACTCCCTCCTTTAACTGTATATAAGAAATAAGCGTGCCAGCTTTAAACATGATGTTACTATTATCGTTTGTGATAAAGTGTAAAGAATCTTATAATCAGTATAATAAAGTTTACAGAAGGAGATGCCCATGATTGAAAAGAAAATGATTGAAGTCCTCATCAATTTTTACAACCATTCATTCACGATCATCGATAAAGACGAGAAACTGATTTACTGGAGCGACCGTGCATCCGAAATATTCAACCTGAAGCATGAAGATGTCATCGGGAAGGACATCAAGGAAGTGTTCTCGGAAGACCAGCTGCTCATACTGGAATCTTTACGGGATAACAAATCTTTCGAAAAGAAGCGGCATAAGGCCACCCCGGACATCTATGTGGACATCAAGGCGGAACCGGTCACTGTGGACGGGGAAGTCCTCGGCGCCGTCGTCTCCGAAGTGGACGTCACTTCGCAGATCAAAAGGGAAAAGGAGATGGAGGCACTCAAAAGCAAAGTCGATATTTTGAGCGATAACGTCAAGCAGTTGAACAATGACAACCATTTCAAGAACATCATCTATAAGAGCTCCATCATGGAAAACTTGAAGAATCAGATCGAGAAAGCTGCGCGTACGGATGCAAACATCCTCATCACCGGTGAAACCGGTGTCGGCAAGGAGCTGTTCGCCCAGGCGATACATAAGATCAGCGGGCTCCGGGGCGATATGATCCCGCTCAACTGCGGTGCGATTCCGAATGAATTGTTCGAGTCGGAACTGTTCGGCTATGACAGGGGCGCCTTCACCGGCGCAAGCAAAGAAGGCAACAAGGGTAAAATCGAGCTTGCGGAGGACGGGACTTTATTCCTTGATGAAATCGGTGAGATGCCGCTCGAGATGCAGGTGAAATTCCTGCGCATACTGCAGGAAAGGAAATATTTCAAACTGGGCGGGAAGAAGGAGATGACGACGAACTTCAGGCTGGTGTCCGCCACCAATAAGAGGATCACCGAACTGCTGTCTTCCGACAACTTCCGTTCCGACCTGCTCTACCGGATCAATGTCATCAACATCCACATCCCGCCGCTCAGAGAGAGGCCGGACGATATTGAATCACTGTTCTATTATTATCTGTTCCAGCTGTCCGAGAAGTACAATACCGACCTCATGTATGCAGACCAGGAACTGCTCCGGCAGATCAGGGAATATGAATGGCCGGGCAATGCACGCGAGCTCATCAATGTCGTCGAACGGCTAGTGATATTCTCGAACGGCGGCACCCTTGATAACGATATCTTCCATCAATACCTGCAGGAAGTCGGACAGAGCCGGAACCTCACGGCCTACACCGTCCCTGCCGGTGATGTCGAATTGAAAGAGTATGTCGACAGGCTTGAAGCGGATTATATCCGGCAGGTCATTGAAAACAATGATCATAACATCGAAAAATCCGCTGCGGTGCTCGGCATCAGCCGCCCGACATTATACTCGAAGATCAAGAAATTCAAACTGTGACTGGCACGTTTATTTCTTATTACTTGTTAAGATAAATCATTTGAGGTGAAGGTCATGGACAATAACGGGGATTTCGTCGTGTGCAGATGTGAAAATGTCACATATGCCGAGATGATGAAGGAAATGGAAAGAGGCGTGAACAATGCCAGGGAGATGAAATTGAAGACACGGGCCGGTATGGGATTCTGCAACGGCAGGACATGCGGGCACCTGATCAATAAAATGATGGATGAGACAGACAGCGGACCCGATTTCATCCATTTGAGGTCGCAGCCGCCGATCCGCACGATTTCTTTTGAAACGCTGGCAGGAGGTGCGCATGATGACTAGAAGGATACTGGACCATAAAATCCTCGGTCCGAGAAAAAATAAGATTGTGCCTTTTAAATGGAACGGGGAGACTTACTACGGGGCGGAAGGCGAAAGTATCACAGCCGCCCTCCTCGCCAATGATGTGCGGACACTCCGTCACCATGAAAGGGATGGGGCCCCGCGGGGCCTGTACTGCAACATCGGCCACTGCTCCGAATGCAGGGTGACCGTTGATGGTGCGCAAAATGTGCGCGCCTGCCTGACCCCTGTCCGTAAGGACATGGAAATCAGGCGGCAGGGCGCCCTGCCGCATCTCGTCAAAGGAGGCGGAGACGATGGATTATGATGTGATCATCATAGGCGCCGGGCCTGCAGGGCTCAGCGCCGCAGGTGTATTGAAGGATGATAAGCGCGTGCTCGTCATCGACGAATATTACCACCACGGCGGCCGGCTGCTCGGCCAGCTCTACGAGGAATCCAGGGGAAACTGGTGGAACGGCATGGAAATCGCCGATGAACTGTATGGCGGGCTTGAGGGTAAAGTCGAATTCAGCCTCGGCACCTCCGTCTACAATGCCGAGCGGGAGGGGTCTTTATTCACCATATATACGGATAAAGGCAATTTCACGGCCCGGTGCCTCGTCGCCGCGACCGGTTCCAAAGAAAACTCCTCCCCGCTGCCCGGATGGGAACTGCCCGGGGTCATGACCGTCGGGGCGGCCCAGGTGCTCACCAATTTCCACCGGGTCGCACCCGGCGAAGCCGGGGTCATCATCGGCATCAATCCCCTCTCCATGGTGATCGCCATGGAGCTCGGCTATGCAGATGTGGAAGTGAAGAAGATATGCCTGCCTGCGGCAAATGACATCAATACGGCAACACCGAAAGATGCGTTGGAAACGCTGATGGGCCTCAGCCGGTCTGCCCCTTCGAAATTTTTAGCTTTCGCAGGCGGCGTCGGCCGAAGACTCACGCTGCTGCACGGTCCTGTGCTGAATTTCTTCCCTTCTGGCGGGGTGAGGACGCTCGGCCTCCCGATCTCCATCAAGGAAAGAGTCGTCCGCATCAATGGGACGGATCAGGTCGAGTCCGTCACCACCATTAAGACGAGAGCCGACGGCAGCGTGATTGAAGGGACGGAGCAAGAGATTGTCTGTGACTTTGTCTGTATTTCCGACGGCCTCTCGCCGGTCAATGAAATTACTTCGCTGTTCAATCTGAAGCATGTATACCTTGAGTCCCTCGGCGGGTACGTGCCCCTCCACAGCGAGAAGATGGAGACCGAAATCGAGGGCCTTTATGTCGCCGGCAACATCACCGGCATTGAAAACGCCAAAGTCGCGATGCTCCAGGGAGAGATGGCCGCCCACCGGATTCTGGGAGATGAGGCAGCATCTGAAGACACTTTGAGGAAGATCAACGAAGAACGTAAAAACGCCAAGGTGAAATTCCATGAAGACCTGGATGCAGGCCGGGAAAAACTCCAGCTCTACTGGCTCGCGAAATGATGAGAGACCGTATTGGAGTCAGTCCGGACAGGATTTGAAATAGTGAGGTGCCCGCCCAGATGCGGGATTGAAATCCGGACGGAATCTGAGGTCTGGAGACCGCTGTCTGGATTCGTGACTGAACTCCGGACAGAACTTGATGCACAGCGACCGCCATCTGGATTCAAGAGCAAAATCCGGACGGACCCTGATGCGCAGAGACCGCTGTCTGGATTCAAAAGCAAAATCCGGACGGACCCTGATGCGCAGAGACCGCTGTCTGGATCCAGCACCAATATCCAGACAGAGCCGTAAGTACGGAGAGGACCGTCTGAATCCGGGACCAATATCCAGACGGAACCTGATGTGCAGAGACCGCTGTCTGGATCCAGCACCAATATCCGGACAGAACGTGAAGTCCGACGACCGCTGTCCGAATCCGGGACCAATATCCGGACAGAGCCTGAAATACAGCGGCCGCCGTCCGAACCTGGCACTCCCATCCAGACTCCTCTCAAATCAAAATAAAAGGGGCTGGGACATAAAGCCCTTTGAAAACTAAGAAAAGTGGCGATTCATCGATTAATTCGGATGAATCGCCACTTTTTCCATATTTCTGCAGACGGTCCGCCTGAATCTGCCGGAATTTCCGCAGGTTCAAGGCGAGTAACGCAAGCCCGGTTTCGATTTTGACCTTGCGTGCACCCCGGACCGAGAAGCGTTTGAACGCCAAATTCGCCTTCAAATTGCCGAAAACCGTTTCAATATCTATCTTCCTCTGCTGATAGATTGTCCGGTTCTCTTTCATTGAAAGCGTGCGTCGGGCCTGGGCTTTGAAATACTCCAGGTTCATATTCTTTTGGATCCGTTTGTTGATTTGTTGATCGCTCTGGATGCACTTTTCATACAACGGGCATCCGCTGCAGTCTGCGGATGCATACATTTTGAATGACCGGGTGTAACCGTATTTGTCTGTCCGATCAGCGTACCGGTCAAACCGGATCTCCCGCCCGTCCGGACAAATGTACAGATCATTTTCAGCGTCATATGCCCAGTTGGCAGGGTGCATCTCATCCGTCCGGTGTTTTTTCTTCTGCTCCCTGTAGTACGTGTTGTAGGGAATGAGCGCCGTCCGTTCATAGTCATCCATGATCATTTCATAGTTGGCCTCGCTGCCATAGCCGGCATCGGCGACGATCTTTTCCGGCAGGTGATGAAACGTCTCCATCATCGTATGCAGGAACAGTTTCAATGTCCGGGTATCTGTTGGATTCGGATAAAGATCAAATCCTAAAACGAACTGATTGTTACTTGCGACCTGCAGGTTGTAGCCGGCTTTCAGCTGCCCGTTGCGCATGTGGTCTTCCTTCATGCGCATGAAGGTCGCATCCGGGTCGGTTTTCGAGTAGCTGTTCCGTTCGCCGAGAATCTCCAACTGCTGGGTATATTTCAGCTCGCGGTCCCGCAGGTCCGCGCATTTCTTTTTGGTTTCTCGAATGATTGACCGTTCCGACCGGATGGCCTTTCTGTCCGGCACATCTTCAGTCGCCTCAATCGCCTCTGTCAAATCATTCTCCACTGTTTCCAATGCCTGATGCATGGTGTTCAGATGCTCGGCTGTAACCAGGTCCTCCGATTCTTCAAGCAGTGCCGGGAGGATCTGTGCTTCGTACATCGTGTCATACATCAGTTTTGATTGCGCCCGCAGCTTCTCCTGATGTTTCTCCACGCTCTTCCTGAAGACGAATGTGTACTTGTTGGCATTGGCTTCCAGTTTCGTGCCGTCGATGAAAATCGCATCCGCATCAATCAAATCATTGGCCTGCAGCTGGCCCCTGAATTGGATGAAAGCCTCTTCGATGAGCACGCTCATATGAGGATGGACCCTGAACCGGTTGATGGTGCGATAGGAGGGTTTCTGATTTTGCGCAAGCCACATCATCCGCAGACTGTCAGTGAGTTCGGCTGCGATTTTACGGCCGGAGTACACGGACCGGGTGTACCCGCACAGGATGATCTTCATCATCATTCTTGGGTGATGGGAGGACGCGCCGAAGTGATGCTCGAATCCTTCGAATGCCGCATCCGGGATGCTTTCCACCATGTCATTCACCGCTACGGCGATGTCATCTTCTGGAATCATCACTTCGATATCCTATGGAATTGTGATCTGGTTCATGTTATAATCTTTATACATAAGGCACCTCTTTTTTGTTTGTGTGGTTACTTACATTATAAGAGAGTGTCTTTGTTTTGTCTTATATTTATATATAAGAATGTCCCCGGATTAAAATTCACATTTTAATCCGGGGACATTTGGTTTCAGCCGGGATTTATGTCCCAGCCCCTTTCATGTCACATTGGAAGATACGAGGAGGATCTTCGCCGGTTCGTCGCTATCGTTATACCACTCGTGCTCCACTTTTGAGTCGATGTGGATCGAGTCGCCCGGTCCCAGGACAGTCTGCTCGCCCTGAATGATGACCTGCAGTGTCCCGCTGAGCACATAGATGAATTCCTGCCCCCTGTGGGTATATGGCGAGTGCTGTGTCTCCCCCGCCTTCAATTCCACGAGTGCCGGGGTGAATAAAGGATTCTCTATATCCCCGGACAAGTCCTCGTATGAAAAATTGCCGTTCAGTGACGCGGTGTCCACCGGGTCTTTCTGGTTATCATCAAAGAAGAAATTGACATTGACGTCGAGTGCTTCTGATATTTTTTTCAATGATGTGAAAGTCAGTGTCCTCAAGTCGCGTTCGACCTGGGATAAGAAGCTGATGGACAACCCGCTTTCGGCGCTCAGCTCCTTCAACGTCATCTTCCTGCCTTTTCTTAATTTCTTCAGTTCACTTCCCAGTGTCTCACTCATGTCCTGACCTCATTTGCTTATGATCTGTGCATATTGACGAACACACTCTTCACTTCCACATAGTTTGCGATGCCGTAGTCCCCGCCCATATCGCGGCCGATGCCGGATTGCTTGTAGCCGCCGAACGGCATGGTCTCGAGCTCGAGTCCGAAATCGTTGATCCATACTGTGCCGGCTTCCAGTTTCGATGCGATATAGTGGCCGTCTTTGATGTTCTCGGTCCAGACGCTTGAAGCAAGGCCGTAGTCACTGTCATTCGCCCTTTTGATCGCTTCATCAATATCATCGAACGGCATGACGCACATTACTGGTCCGAATATCTCTTCCCTCGCGATCGCCATATCATCGGTGACATCCGTGAATATCGTCGGCTCGACAAAATACCCCTTATCTCCGATGCGGCTGCCGCCGGTGATCACTTTCGCGCCGGCTTCTCTGCCCTCCTCGATATATCCAAGGACTTTATTCATCTGCTTCTCTGAGATCAACGGGCCGATATCGGTGTTTTCGTCGAGACCGTCGCCAACGACCAGATCCTCCGCCCGCTTCTTCAGCTCCTCGACCACCTTATCATAGATTCCCCGCTGCACATATACCCTTGTCGTCGCACTGCAGTTCTGGCCGGAGTTGTACATCGTTCCGTCGAAGATCCCGTCAAGCCCTGAATCAAGATCGGCATCTGCCAGTACGATCGCCGGTGATTTTCCGCCGAGCTCCAACGTGATGGACTTGATGTCTTCAGCGGCATGCTTCATGATTTCACGGCCGGTGTTCGTCGATCCTGTGAACGCCACTTTCGATACGTCCTTATGGGTGACGAGCGAGTGGCCCGCGACCGAACCCTGGCCCGGTACGATGTTGACCACACCGTCGGGGAAGCCCGCTTCTTTGAAGAGTTTCGCTGCATAAAGGATGGATAACGGCGTATCCTCGGCAGGCTTCAGCACAATCGTACAGCCTGCAGCAAGCGCTGCGCCCATCTTCCATGCGGCCATCAGAAGCGGATAGTTCCACGGCACGATCTGCGCCACGACGCCGACCGGCTCATGTACGGTGTACGTCACATAATTCGGGTCGACGTTCGTCGTCTTGCCGAAGATCTTCGTCGCCCATCCTGCATAATATCTGAAATGGGTGACCGTGCCGTCCACATCATCTTCCAGTGCCTGCATATATTTCTTTCCGTTATCCAGTGCTTCCAGCTGCGCAAGTTCTTCCCGGTGCGCCTCAAGCAGGTCGGCGAACTTATAGATCAGTTCAGACCTTGACGCCGCATCCATCTTCGTCCATTCCCCATTGTCGAACGCCTCTTTTGCGGCACGCACCGCCTTGTCGATGTCTTTTTCAGTCGCTTCACTGACAGTCGCGATCACTTCTTCGGTCGCCGGGTTTTTGACTTCGAACGTATTGCCGCTCTCCGAAGGCACATACTCCCCGTTGATATACAGCCCCTTCTCCTGCTCCAAAAACTCTTTTACTCCAGGTTTCAATTCCATCAATGACATCCCATCCCACTCCTTGTTTTGATATGTAATGACTAAATCTTCTGTCAACTAAATCATATACGATGCCAAATAAAAAATCAATCAAAATTTCACCGTGAGTGAAATTAATGTGTTATCACTTAGCCAAACGGGGAATAATAAACCAAGATGATTTTACATAAAGGGGGGATTTATTTGGATAGAATCACCGGCACTTTTCAGCTTAATCACCATATTATGGAGTACTCGGTCACTGGTGACGGGGAGGAGACGGTTTTACTGCTGCATGGCGGCCACTCCAACAGCAATGAAACATTCGGCGTTAAAATGCTGGTCGACGGGGGATATACAGTCCTCATACCTTCAAGGCCAGGTTATGGGAAAACTTCCAAGGGCATCGGAGATTCCCTTGCAGAAACTGCCGAATATTATATTGGGTTGCTGAACCATCTGTCGATTGACAAAGTCCATCTGATTGCGATTTCTGCAGGAGGCACGTCCGGCATTTATCTGGCTTCAAAATACCCCGGAAGAATCAAAAGCTTAATTTTGCAAAGTGCAGTCACACAGGAATGGCTGCGCCCCGATGACAGTTTATATAAAATAGCCCGGGTCGCTTTCCGTTCACCGGTCGAGAAAGTGACATGGCGGCTTTTATCAACGATGAACAACCTTTTCCCGAAAACCGTCTTCAGATTTATGGCGCCTTCATTCAGTACACTTTCAAATAAAGAGATTCTTGATGAAATGTCGGATAACGACATCGAAGAAATCCGCCTGATGAACAACAGGCAGTCTTCGGGTCAAGGTTTTTTGATCGACCTGGCCGCCACGAAAGAAATCACTGCGGCTGATCTGCAGGAAATCCGGTGCCCTGCCCTCATCATCCACAGCAGGAATGATGCTTCCGTCCCTTTGGAGCATGCATATTTTGCCCATGACAATATCCCGGACAGCACTTTGATCGTCACTGAATCCTGGGGCCATATAATCTGGGTCGGCAGGGATGCAGAAGAGACGGATGAGCTGGTCACAGAGTTTCTGGAAAACAAAAGATGACCCGGCAATCCCATTGCCGGGCCATCTTTTTTAATCATTCATTTCCAAGTCTTGAAAGCACGACTTCCCCAAGCACTTTAGCGCTGATCAGGAGGGAGTCTTCATTGATGTCGAACTTCGGATGGTGGTTGATGTAGGCTTTCTCCACACCTTCAGGTTTTGCACCGACGTTGATGAACGTCCCCGGTGTCTTCTGCAGATAGTAGGAAAAATCTTCGGAACCGCTTGAAGGGTCATGGCTGGCAACATTTTTAATGTGTCCGCCCTTGCTGTTCTTCAGAATTTCACCGACCGCCTGCGTCTTCTCCGGGTCGTTGTAGAGCACCGGATAATCATAGATGTACTCGAGGTCGCATGTAACGCCGAAAGCGGTCTCCAGGCCATTGATGATTTTGACCATCTCGTCATGGATCGGCTCTTTATTCTCCTCTTCCATGTAACGCACGGTACCCCGGAGCGTCACCTTATCCTGGATGACGTTCTGGCCGCCGGGTGCTTCAAATGCAGTCACGGAAACCACCGTCGTATGCTTCGGATTCATTCTCCTTGAAACGATCGTCTGCACCTGTGTCACGAAATGGGAACCTGCAACGATCGGGTCGATCGTCGTCTCAGGCATCGCACCGTGGCCGCCGCTGCCCTGGATATGGAGATTGAAGTTCGAACGTCCGGCCATGGCGTTGCCTTCCACCAGGCCGACTTCCCCAGTTTCAAACATCGGGAAGAGGTGGATGCCGTAAACCTCATCGAGGTCATCCAGTATGCCGGAAGCGACGATACTCTTCGCACCGCCCGGCGGCACTTCTTCAGCATGCTGGTGGATCAGTTTGATCGTACCGTCCCACTCGTCCTTCAACTCGATGAGTGCTTCGCCGAGCGTCAGCAGGTAGGCCGTATGCCCGTCATGTCCGCAGGCATGCATGACGCCCTCATTTTTCGACTTGAACGGCACATCCGTTTCTTCCGTGATAGGAAGCGCATCAAAGTCCGCACGGAGGCCGATCGTCTTCCCTTCGTTTTTGCCGTTGATTTCAACGACAATGCCGTTCTCGCCCTCGATTTTCTCTGTGACCTTCACATCTTTATCTTTATAGAAATCTGCGATGTAACGGGCAGTTTTCTCTTCTTTGAATGAAAGTTCAGGATTCTCGTGAAGATGACGCCTGATCTCGATCATGCGGTCTTCTTTTTCCTCAAGCTTTTTAAACAGTTTTTCTGTAAGTGACATGCAAAAACCTCCTGATAATGATACCTTCATTTTAAACTTTATCCTCACAGTCTTCAAATCATATGTTACCGGTTTCACAAAAGTTGCCAAACGTGAAAAAAATTATGATAAGATGAGACATATAAATTCAAACTTAGGGGCAGGCGACATGACAATCAATAAAAAACCTATGAGCTTTTCAAAATCCATCAAATCCACGCAGGTGTTCCCCGAGCACACCAATCATCTGAATACGATGTTCGGGGGCAAGATTCTGGCAAACATCGATGAGATCGCAGCAATTGCGGCGATGAAGCATGCTGAAACGAACTGCGTCACTGCATCCATCGATTCCGTGAACTTTCTAAAGCCGATCCGCGCCGGTGAAATCGTCACATATGAGGCATATATATCACATGTGGGGACGTCTTCGCTCGAAGTATGCGTCCAGATCAAAGTGGATAATCCATTTACATATCAGAGCGACCTTGCAGTCCTCAGCTTCCTGACATTCGTCGCCGTCAATGAAGACGGTGAAAAAGTCGAAGTGCCGAAAGTCTATCCGACGAACCAGCATGAGGAATGGCTGTTCAAGACGGCCGATGACCGCATTCAAAAGCGTCAGGATCAGCGTATGAAGAGTAAAGAAATGATCGAATTCCTGAAAAGCATTGAAGAGCAGGCATGATAAAAGGAACCGGGAGTTTTCCCCGGTTCCTTATTTATTGGGTCCGAACACCCTCGGTTCCTTATTTTCAGGAATGCCGTCGAGACGCTTCTGCAAGGATTTTTTCCAGCTTCCTGCGAGCAGCTCCACATCCCTGAGTTTTTCTGTGAGGGACAGGTTTTCGGTCTGCCTGTACATCACCTCATTGCAGGCATCGACAGGCCACTCGGGGTGCGGCCTTTCCAGAAGTTTGAAGCGGTCGCCGGCCTGCACACGACCTTCTTCAATCACCCTGAAATACCACCCGGTCCGGCCGCTGTCTTCGATCCTGAGCGCAAGGTCGATGATCCTGTGCCTTCTTGCAGGGCGCCAGCACGGCCGCCTCGGCTGGGAAACCTGTACCCTGGCCCCGCCGAGCTGATAAACATCACCGATGCATACATTGGTTTCATCCAATCCGCTGACGGCGAGGTTTTCACCGAAAGCCCCCGGCCCCATTTCCTGTCCGAGCTCTTTTTCCCATTCTGCGTAGTGGCGGACAGTGTAACAGAAAGCCGCCTTTTCGGGTCCGCCGTGATTTTTCTTATCCCCGACCTCATCGTTTTTAAATCCTGTTTCCGTCAGATGCACCGCTTCATCGGTCTCGCTGCGGTAAATCGCGGTCGTCCATTTGCGGTCCATCTTCCGTTCCGCGTTGTCATCGCCATAAGTTTTGGCCTTTCCTGTAAATAAATGTTCAACTTTGCCGAATTGCATAATGATCCTCCAGTGAGCTGATAATAAAACCGGGCTTCCCTGCTGAACAGGTCCGTCTTCATCTAACATCACTTTATCACAACATTCCGTTGCGCCGCCTCAATTTTCCACCAGATTGATATTCTCATCATTGAACTCCGTAATCGCGTACTGGACGTCGAACAACTTGTGGAGTCTGCGGTTGATTGCACTTTTAGGAAATCTCATCTTATAATGGGAGCGTTTCGCCAATGCCTCCGTCTCCTCGTAATCAGGATGTTCCTTATCCTTAAGGATTGCATAGAGCCTGTCAAAATCTTCAATCCCTCTGGATCCTTCTATGGGGGAAGGCCCTGTGTAGTCGACGATTTCCGGATAAGGCTTTCCTTCTTCCGATAAAAATTCGACAAGCTCGATCTTATGCAGCCACCTGGCTTCATAATCATAAATATATGCAAGGCTGCCGCCTTCCGTCAGAAGTGCATCGACCTGTATATGACTCGATGTGAACCTCGTTTTTTCCCGGTCATCTTCATCGGTGTCCCCTGAAAATACACGGATCACCACCTTATCGTAGATGAATTCTGCATAGCGCATACTGCTCCAGTCGAAGACGGACTGGATGATGAGATGGAGTTCATAACAATTCAAGCGCGTCGGTATGACCATTTCACGGTAAATCACATTTTCCCCGCCCGGAAGCGAGACTTTTATCCTGAATGCATTATAGGAAGTGTGCATCTTTTTATTCTTCAGCAGGACATTTTTATACCGCTGTTCCGTCACTTCAGATAAATTCGTCTCCCTGATCGTCTCGAGTATCTTCGGATGAGTGATGCCGTAGTCATCTTCCAGCTTGATGATCAGCCCGGATTTGATCAGCTCTTTGAATTCACCGGCATTTTCATAAAACGGGTGATCGTTCTCGGCCCGTTCCTTTATGACCTGGAAACTTTCATCCGATAACGACAGCAGTATATCTTTGATGCGTGTCCGGTCCGTCAGCAGTGACTTCAGCTCATCGACGAAAACCTCCTTCTGGAGTGAGGCCGGCGTGTGTGAAAGCGCTTTCGAAATTTCTTTCAATTGAGTGATTGTAATCCCCCTCAGCAGCTCCTCCAGTTTCAGATCGGCATATGAAAGAAGGATTGTCCTTTTCAGCGGACTGATTTCCTCCAGCCACTTCAAATCCTTGTTGTCTATATTCATCTCCTTGACCAGGCTCCGCAGCATCTCTTCATGGACCACACACTGTTTGTCATCGACAGGAACAAGTATGAACTGTTCAACCAGAAAAGGATATTCGTCCTCTGATGCCTCCACGGTATAATAATCGTCCTTCGATTGAGATGACTTCAGTTGCTCGATGAGCTTAAGGTCCTGTGCATTCAGCTGCTCGACGAGCCAGCTGATATGATACGGGTTGGTGATCTCCCGATGCCTGTAGACTGCAAACTCCTCAATTGATTGATACCCCTTGTTCCGTTTCTCGTTAAGCTGCTTTAACCTCTCTTCTGTGACAAATTGCTTATAGAATTCTTGAATCCCCAACATAACGACCCCCTTTAAATGCTCCCATGTCGCCATTTAAGCTTAAATATAATGTATCACAAATTGTAATGATACACTAGATATTTATGTCAATTTTCAGTCAATTCAGTCATTTATTTTAATAGAGAGGTTGCGGACGCCGATTCCTTGCTGCATTTCCCCATCATTTCATGCTGATATCACCGCCGTCGCGGCCTTTGAATTTATGAGACAATATATTCATGATATAATAATTTTTGGATATCTGAATGGGAAAGGACGTTTTTTATGGAAAGCGGCTATATTGCTGAAAAAGAGATTCAGGTGATGTATGCAGATACAGACATGATGGGTGTCGTTTATCACGGCAATTATTTGAAGTGGGCGGAAGTCGGCCGAATGCAGCTGATCGAGGATATCGGCTATGATTATGTGGCCATGGAACGCGAAGGTTATTACGCACCTGTATATAACGTCGACATCACTTATAAAAAAGCTTTGAAATACGGCGACCGCGCTTTTGTCAGGACATGGGTGCAGCTGAACAACGGCATGAAAACAATTTACGGATATGAGATTGTAAATGGTGACGGGGAGCTGTGCACTTTCGGTACCACGACGCATGTCGTCGTCAAAAAGGTCGACGGGGAATTTAAGACGGTCCCCTTCAAACGGGTCTTTCCGGAGTGGTTCCAGAAGTATGAAGAGATAAAAATGAAATAAAACTTTGTTTCCAACAAATCACACCGGGAGGCTTGGCCTGCGGTGTATTTTTATACTAATTTTGTCTTGTGAAAGCGGTTTCCCTGTGTATAATTAAATCAAAAAGGGACGATGTCATGGACAAAAAGCCGCTTTTTGAACATAAGACCAAAAAGGAGTTCAATTTTTTCCTGGCCATCACACCGCTTGTGGTGATGATTGCATCGATGCTGTACGCCATCGTGGTGCTTGAGACCGACCCCCATCTGCCTTTGATCATCGGTACCATCACTGCCGCACTCGTCGCCGTATTTTCCGGCTTTAAATGGGTTGATATCGAGGAGATGATGTATAAGGGGATCCGTCTCGCCCTCCCGGCGGTCGTCATCCTGATGATCGTCGGCCTCATCATCGGATCATGGATCAGCGGCGGTGTCGTCGCCTCGATGATCTATTACGGTCTGATGGTGATCAGTCCCCAGTATTTCCTTGTCACGATATGCGTCATCTGTGCCATCGTCTCTCTTGCGATAGGCAGTTCATGGTCGACAATGGCGACCATCGGCGTCGCCGGCATGGGCATCGGGATAAGCATGGATATCAATGCCGCCATGATAGCGGGTGCGGTCATCTCCGGCTCATATTTCGGGGATAAGATGTCCCCGCTGTCGGATACGACGAACCTCGCTGCAGGATTGACGAACACGGACCTTTTCGAGCATATCCGACATATGATGTACACCACCATACCGGGACTCATCGTGGCACTCACCGCGTATTTCATCATCGGCATCAACATCATCGGCGGCTCGACCGCCTCACCTGAAGATATTCAGGCGATGATGTCCGGCATGAGCGAAAATTTCGTCATCAGCCCCTGGCTGCTGATCGTCCCTGCTCTCGTCATCGTCTTCATAATAATGAAGATGAAAGCGGTGCCGGCGCTTATCACCGGTGTGGTGCTCGGGGTGATATGCACCATCTTCATCCAGGGAGATACGCTTGCGGATGCCGCTTCGACGTTGATGAACGGCTATGTGCTCGAGTCGGGCAATGAGATGGTGGACACGCTGTTCAACCGGGGCGGCCTGATGGATATGATGTATACGATCGCTTTGACGATCGCCGCCCTGACTTTTGCCGGGATACTCGAATATTCAGGGATGCTCCGTGCCATCATGCATCAGATCCTTAAAATCGCCAAAGGCACATTCGGCATCATCACGGCAACGATCCTGTCCTGCTTCACGACGAACGTCACATGTTCTGAGCAGTATATCTCGATCGTCGTGCCCTCAAGGATGTACTTAAGGGCTTATATCGACAATAAACTCCATTCTAAAAACTTGTCCCGTTCACTTGAAGACGGCGGCACGCTGACTTCCGTCTTCGTCCCATGGAATACATGCGGCGTCTTCATCTACGGCACACTCGGCGTCGTCGCATGGGAGTATGCACCTTTTGCAATCCTGAACTTCACCGTTCCAATCATCGCCATCATACTGGCAGCCACCGGATTCGGCATCACCAGAGTCTCGGCGGAGGAACGCGATGCTTATATCGCCAAACATTATCCGGAGGAGAATAAGACTGCAGAAGCATGAAGGGTCTGGGACATAAGTCCTTAAAAAATTATAAATTGAATGAAGGAGACGAAAAATCCGTACGTTTGACTCCCAGGGGAACAGCATCTGCGCAAGACTACAGGCTTGCGCGATGCCCCCGGGAAAGCAAACATACGGATTCATTTTTTTCATATAAAGTTCTGTACCAGTTCCTTTGCGATCAGTCGTCCTGTTCCACGTCGAGCACTTCACCGGTCGCGGCATTGATTTCAACTTCGTACTCACGGCCGTCGTAGTCGATTTCAAAATCGTATTCGCTGTCTTCCTTATCCAGTTCCCATTCTTTCACCGTGCCGCCGCCTGCAGCATCGATTGCGATGCCGGCCGCTTCTTCAGATGAAATGAAGTCTCCGTCCACTTCGATGTTATTCGTGTACTCACCGCCGGCTTTATTTTCCTGGTCGATCTTCTTCACTTCACCGGTCGTTGCATTGATTTCAACTTCATACTTGGAGCCGTCCTTCATGACGTCGATTTCGTACTCATTGTCGTCCCTGTCGAACTCCTTCTCATGCACTTCACCGCCGCCGGTTTTATCTGTGGCGATCTTTACTGCTTCGTCCATGCCGATGAACCCGGAATCAGAGGCTGAACCGGTACTTGAAGACTGTCCGCCTGATTGCTTTTCAACATCCACTTTCTCCACTTCGCCGGTCGTTGCATTGATTTCAACTTCATGCTTGGAACCGTCCTTTACAACGTCGATTTCGTACTCATTGTCGTCCCTGTCGAATTCCTTCTCATGCACTTCACCGCCGCCTGCTTCATCCTTGGCGATCCTCACCGCTTCATCCATCCCGATGAACCCGGAATCTGCAGGTGTCACATTTTCCGTGCTGCCGGCTTTGTCATCCCCATCATCACGGTCGGTCTCTTCTTCAATGATGCTCAAATCCTCTGCATTGATCTTGATGTCATATTCATCTTCGCCGTCTTCCATTTCAATCTCATAATAATGCACGCCGTCATCTTCATCCAGTTCAACTTCAACGACGACACCTTCGAAACGCTCGCCCGCCAGGTCGACTGCATCCTGCACGGAATAACCGAGTTCTGATGTTTCCCCGCTTTTGACTTCAACCGTCCCTTCACGGTTCTCATCTTCCCAGTCCATATCATCCGAGGCACTCGCTGTCGAACAGGCACCGAGCACCAGCGCTGCGGATAAGCTGCCTGCAAGTAATGTGTTTTTGTAGAATTTCATCTTAACTCCTCCTTTTGATCTTATTTATATGATAGCCGCGGCAGGCTAAAAAGCGCTTAAAGTAAAATTAAAGGACAGTTAAAAAATGAAGATTGGATTTTAAGTGCCGGCCCGCACTTTATTCCTGAGCCGGATCGCAAGTGCGATGAGCACAAAACACAGCAGGGCTGCGGCGAGATTGACGGTGACCACGCCCGGCCAGTGGTGGCTTGTCCAGAAAAGCCCCGCAAAAGTCCCGAGCAGCGACGCCCCCACATAGTAGAAGAACAGATAGAGCGAAGACGCCTGGGCCTTATTGCCGGCGGCATTCCTGCCGACGAGCCCGCTCACCACCGAGTGGCTTGCGAAGAACCCGTATGTGAACAGCGACAGTCCGAGAATGATCGCCGGTACATTCGGGATGAATAAAACCAATATCCCGAGTGTGAGGATTGAAAGCCCGAGATAGATCACCTTTTCCTGCCCGAGGCGCATGACCAGATTGCCGTTGATGACGGAGCTGACCGTGCCGATCAGAAGGATGAGGAAGACCCAGCTGACGATCGACTGGCTGATGTTGAACGGATCACCCAGGAGTACGAAAGTCACATAGCTGAACAGTGCAATGTTCATCCCCATCAGCAGGAATCCGGTCCCGAAGAGGCACAGCAGCACCGGATTCTTCAGGTGGCCGATGAGCGAAGCCAGCAAAGCGCCCGCCGACAGTTTCTGGGCTTCAAAATGCCGGGAAGGATTCAAAAGCTTCCAGAATACCAGGGTGGCGATGATGCTGATGATGCCGATTGCGAGGAAGGCGGCCTGCCAGTTGAACACATCGCCCATAAGCCCGGAGAATACACGGCCGAAAACCGCGCCGAGCGAGTTCCCGCTTATGTACAGCCCCATCGCAAGCGGCATGCTTCGTGGATGGATCTCCTCACTGATGTAGGCCATCGCTATCGACGGCACACCGGCAAGGACGACCCCCTGAAGGGTCCTGAGTATGAGGAGCATCGTGAAACTCTCCCCGCTTAAAGGGGTGAGCACACATAAAAGGGACGCTGCAAACATCGATGTGACCATGATCTGCTTACGCCCCACGGCTTCGGACAGTGAACCGAAGATGATCATGCTCACCGCAAGGGCGAGCGTCGTCAAAGTGAGCGATAAACTCGAAGTGGCGGGCGTGACGCCGAAGACTTCGGTGAATTCCGGCATGAGCGGCTGTGCGGTGTAGAGGATTGCGAAAGTATTGAAACCCGCAGCAAAGAATGCGATTGATATTTTGTTGAACGCCGGGGTCCCCTTCTCTATAAAGTCCATGATAAGCATCTCCATCGGGTTTTTTATTATTTATAATGCTACCACTATGGCGTTTGTTAGTAAATTGGTGATGAAGGCCGGCATTATCCATAAAGCCCTCCAAATCAGCTTCAAAAGCACCTTTTAACCCCCCTTAAGTATTTTGATTTTTCAAAAAATTTACTTTAAATTTATTTTGGTTTATGAGATAATTATGGTATATACATACGCAAATAAGGGGGGAAACAGGGAGGGGGGAGCTTTATGAAACGTTTTTCCTTTGGGATGCTGATGTGCCTGGCCATTTTCATGAGCGGATGCAGTGAGGACGACTTCAACGGGCGGACTTTCAAGGTCATCGATTCAACAAATTTTCTGGAGACGAGAACGGAATTTGATTCAGAAGAGGAAAGGGGTGAGCTATTGTCTTTGACTTTCGATTCGGGAGAGGTCATCATCAATTCCGCAAAGCACTTGAAAGGAAAGTATAAGGCAGTGGATGATCAGCTGGAAATCACTCTTGTGGATCATCAGGGGGAACTGCTGCTGGTCTTCTCGGATCTCGCTTCAAGTGTCGAGAAGGATGTGAAGTACACAGCCGAAATCTCCGATTTGGACTATTCTCTCGATGCCAATGGTGATTTGGCCCAGCTCAAGCTCATCGAGATGTATGACCGGGAAGGTATGGTGGTCTTTTTCGAAGAAACGGGAGATTGAAAAAACGGCCCCGCCGGGGCCGTTTTCATCTTTCTATTTTCCAGTTCAAGTGAAAGCGCACATTCAGCACCGTATTTGAGTCGGCCATGGTGATTGCACCCTGGTTTTTTCCGGCAAGGAAGTGGTTTAAGATGTGTTCACGTTTTTCTATCACTTCATCATCAATCTTTTCACCAATGCCCGCCTCACTCTCCACCTCGAGGGGTTTGAATATATAAGGCGATTCTTCAAATTCGTAAAGCTCCATCGTTTCCGAATTCCAGGAACTGTCCAGGTAGAATGTCTGGTGATGGGCGCAGATCAAATCCTCATACAGCTGTTCCGAAATCTCCATTTTGCGGTATGTTTCTATGCCATCCTCTTCATCGCATAAAGTCGCAAAATACCGGCCTTCCTCCTCTTCAATGGAAGAAGGTTTCAGATTTTTGATCTCGGAATAATTTTCTCCGCGTATACCTTCAAGAAGTGCTCTGTATATGGCGATATCAGAATCATTTTCGACTGTCATTATAAAGTTGTTGAAATCATCCAAATGATACATATGACTTTTATTCATCACGAGTCCGATCCTCCGTCCGTTTATTTCAACCACAGTATATTATACATTATTTCACAAGAAATTTACACCGATATGCAATATTTCCACTCATTTTCCTCAAAGAAACCGGCCGCAACATTGCTGCTGCGGCCGGTCATCAGAAATTGACGCCTCTTCATCTCTCGAGTATGATCTCTTCGATATCCTTTGGAAACTTGTTGAAATTATGCGTCCCTTCTTCACCGATGTAGAGTGCATCCTCAATCCTCACGCCGCCGAACCCGGTCTGGTAAATGCCCGGTTCAATCGTCACCACATGGCCGGGCTCGAGCGGATCTTCGTTTTCGCTGTCGAGTGAGGGCTGTTCATGCAGTCCGTAGCCGAGGCCGTGGCCGATGCGGTGTGTGAAATAATCCCCATATCCCGCTTCGATGATCACATCCCGCGCTGCAAGGTCCACTTCCTTCATCGGTGTGCCGTGGACCGCCGCTTCGATCCCTGCGAGGTTCGCCTCAAGTACAGCTTCATAAATCTCGCGCTGCTGGTCCGTCGGTTCCCCGATGATGAATGTGCGTGTCATATCGGAGACATACCTCGACTCCGTGACGACGCCGAAATCTATCAGCAGGAAATCCCCCGGACGGACTTCCGTATCGCCGGACTCCCCGTGGGGCAGCGCCGAGTTCTCACCGGTGAGGACGAGCGGACCAAATGAGACATCTTTTGCGCCATATGACTTCAGCTTCCCTGTCAGAAAATCCGCAATCTCCTTTTCCGTCCTGCCGATGACGCCCGCTTCCGTCAGATCCGACAGGGCCTTCTCCGTCATATCGACCGCTTCCTGCAGCTGTGCCTTATCCTCCTCATTTTTGATGCCGCGCAGTGCATTGACCGCCGAGTCGATTGAAAAGATGCTTTCAGCGGCATATTCATCGAGCAGTTTCATATATCTTTCATACACCAGGTGGCTGCCTTCGATGCCGATCGATTTCGTCTGCCCGCGGGCGAACTGATCGAACAACAAACCGAACGGGTCTTCCCCGTCGCGGTGCGGCAGATGATTGACGACCGTCGCCGTCTCATTCACGATCTCCTGGTCGAGCTCCGGATATAAAATCGTTGTCTCTTCAGTCTCCGTATCTATGATGAGCGCAAGGAGCCTTTCATGCGGTTCGATGAAACACCCTGTAAAGTAGAAGATGTTCAACGGCTCGGTGAGCAGCACAGTATCCACATTGACACTTGATGCAAGTTTCGAAACTCTCTCTTTATATATCGACATTCAGTTCCTCATCCTTTGCTTTTTTATTTGCACGGGGTCTTTCAGTTATAAATAAAACCTCACCGTGGTATGATTTAAAGTAATGTTATAACGAATGGTGATGAATATGAGAAGATTTTACCGGTTCTTCAACAGACTGCATTCCAAAATCAATGAGAACTTTCAGCTGCCGCTGTTCCTTTCTCTGGCACTGCTGACCCTCTATACCGTCATTACCGGATTTGCCGCTTACTTGATCAATTATGGCGTGATCGGCCAAGCCGGCGGATTTCTGACCGACAATTATCCCGTTGTGATTTTAAGAATGATCATTCTCCTTCTTTTCATCAATTTCAACATCATCTATTTGTACCTCCTGGTGCGTTATTTTAAACAACGGAAGGTCCCGCTCCGTGTGATCTATTCGTATTATGCGGTCTTTGCGACATTCCTGTTTCTTTTATCCATCATCCTGTTCTTCGCCGTCCTGTTTTCCTATTACGTGATCGGCATGGGGACCGAGCATATCCTGCTCATCTTCGGACTTGCGATTCTGATTATACTGACGGGTGCCAACCTGTACCCGGCCTACTTCCTCTTCCTTTCCCTGAAAGAGGAGCCGGTCGACGTCTTCTGGGCGATCATCCTCTGTATCATAGGCATCCACATATTCAGTTATGTGCTCTTCAACATTTGGAACAGAATCCATATCTTCCAATTATGGTTATTCTGACGGCCGCAAGGGCCGTTTTTTTATTCGAAAGTCCCTTTTACAAGCGTTTTGCCGTACTGCCTGAGCACTTTCCCTTTCGCGATGACCGTATCCAGCTTGAAGCCTTCATCGAAAAGCAGGAGATCTGCATGCATACCTTCCGCGATGCGGCCTTTTTCATGGAGCTGCAGCACCGCTGCGGTGTTTTGGGTGACGGTGCTGAGCGCCTCCCCTGTGGAGAGGACCCCGCTGTCATGGAGTGCCTTTACGCTGTCGGTGAGGGTCTTTAGGGTTGCCACTTCGAGCCCCTGAAGATTCCCTGCCGCATCGAACACCGGCAGGCTGCCGTTGCCGTCGGAGGACAGTGTGAGTCGTTCCATATCGCCGCCGGCAGCCTTGAATTTTTCCACATCAGCAATGATATCCTCCCCGGCGGTCATATCCACATACGCACCGAGCTTCGTCAGCCCGGCCGCTTCTTCGATCAGATCATCCGTCCGGTTGACATGCGTCGGATAGATGTTATGCGCCGGCAGGTCATAGTCCTCGATCAGTGCCTTCAGCTGGCTGAGCCCTGCCCTGCCGCCGCCTGTATGGAAATGGGTCACCCCCGCCTTTCCGGCCGTCATGCCGCCCACCCGTGTTTCGGCCACGATTTTTGCGAGCTCCATCGTCGTGGGCTGGCTCGAGCGGTGGTCGGAAATCGCAATTTCCGCTGTACCGATCACTGTATCTATTAAATAAAGGTCGCGCTCCAGCGTCCCGGTAATCGTCGGCGGCGGAACCTGGTAATTCCCTGTATACATCAGGGCGGTGATGCCTTCTGCCGTCAGCGCCTTCGACTTGGCGTAGAGCGCCTCAAGCGACCGGCTCGTCTTGTCCGTGCCGATGAGGCCGACAGCCGTGGTGATGCCGGCATCGATGAACTGTCCGATATGCGTTTCCGGGGTGCGGGTGTGGTAGCCGCCTTCCCCGCCGCCGCCGATCAGGTGGACATGGGGATCGATGATGCCCGGTGTGAGCATCTTCCCTTCCCCCGTTATGATATTGACCGGGATATCCAGCGCCAGGTACTTCTCGATGTCGGTCTCCTTTTCAATGAGGGCGATCCGTCCGCCGATGATCACCACGTCATTTATGCCTGAGTATACGGGTGCGAACACATCGACACCGGTGATGATGGTGATCATGACACATCATGCTCCAGATATTCATCGAACCATGAAGTCAGATGTTTGAGCCTTTCGACCCTGAGGTTCGGTTTGCCTGTACGCGACAGGTTATGGTCTGCAGCCGGAAAGCGGACGAAAGTCGTATCTTTCTTTTTATATTTCAATGCGATGAACAGCTGCTCCGCCTGTTCCACCGGACAGCGGTAATCATTCTCACTGTGCAGTATCAAGAGCGGTGTTTCAATATCATCCACATACTTGATCGGTGAATGGTGCCACATCGTCTCAATATCGTTGAAATCGGCTTTGATCTGCCAGTCACTGAAATAATAGCCGATGTCGGAAACACCCCTGAAGCTCACCCAGTTGGAGATGCTGCGCTGCGTGACCGCCGCTTTGAAGCGGTTCGTATGGCCGACGATCCAGTTCGTCATGAAGCCGCCGTATGAACCGCCGGTCACACCGAGGTTGTCCTGGTCGATCCACTCATATTTTCCGGTGATGTGATCCACACCCGCCATGATGTCTTTGTAATCCCCGTTGCCGTAATCACCCCTCACGGCATCGACGAACGACTGGGAGTAGCTGTGGGAGCCGCGCGGATTCACATACAGCACCGCATAGCCTTTAGCGGCGAACACCTGCATCTCATGGAAGAAGGTGTTCGCATAAAATGCATGCGGTCCGCCGTGAATGTTGGTGACCATCGGATACTTCCGCCCTGCCTTGAAGCCTGCCGGCTTCATGAACCATCCATGGACTACCGTATCATCGAAGCTCTTATATTCCACCGCTTCAGGCTTCACAATCTCTGTTGCCTTGACATATGCCTCATTGACCGACGTCAGGGGCTCGAGCCCGGCCTCTTTCAAATCGTACCGGTACAGTTCGCCGGGATGCTCCGGCCTTGAAATCGCAAGATATGCATAGTTTTCATCCGCGTCTATCCCATGTATATGATGGGCGTCCCGGAGCAGCGGCGAAAGCCCGCCTTCCAGGTCCCCCCGGTAAAGGTTGACACTCCCCATTTCCGAAACAAGGAAGAGGAATTCTGTTTCCGAAATCCAGGCCGTCGGATTCATTACGGTCGACTGCTGGGTGTCATGCGCCACATAGTCACCGACCGGCTTATCCAGCCGTGCTGTGAGCTCAGACCATTTCCCGTCTTCCACATCATAAAGGGCGATATGTGCATGCGTCGCATTTTCGAATTCCCGCCCGATATGTGTGATCAGCAGATGCGCTTCATCCGGGCTGACATCCACTTTAACGATGTACCCTTCATCTTTTGCGATTTCTTCACTTTCCCCGCCGTTGCTTTTAATGTACAGTTTTTCGGAGAAATTGAAGTCCCTGTCCTCGCTTTCATCCGATGAATAGATGATCGTCCCGCTTGCCATCACGGCATGCAGCGTGAAGTTCGCCTCACCCGACAGGATAGTTTCTTCTTCTCTTGTCTTCAAATCCACTGACTTCACCGCCTGGTACTTCTCCTTGACGAGCCCGATGCTGTCGGCTTTATATTTCATGCGGTTGATGACGACGGGCTCAGGGAACTTCTCTTTATCCTTCTCCGCTTCAGCTTCCGCCATCTCTTTTTCCGTTTCCGGCACATTCGAGACATGGTAGAAGATCCTGCTGCCGTCACTAGAAAACAGTGCACTCGCCACCCCTTCTTTTTCCGCCGTGAGCTGCTCCCTTTCACCGCCGTCCAGTCTGATCAGGAACACCTGCGGCTTGTCATGTTCGCCTTTGGCGATGAACATTGTCTCCGTCCCCTCCGGAGAATGCCTCACGTTCGAGATGCGCTCCTTTTTATAGCTCAATTGGCGGCTGCCGGAATCGTCATGCTTATAAAGGTTCGTCACGTAAATGTTCTCTTCCTCATCCAGATGGGTCACTGAATATGTAACTGCGTTCCTACCCGGCACCGCTACAGGTGAAGCCACCGATTTGATATTGAATATATCTTGGATATCCACTTTTTTCGACACAAAAAATCCCCCTTATCAGTTTCCTACATTTTAACACTAATAAAGGGGCGGTTTGAATTGAAAGGTATTTAATTTTCCAGACATTCGGACAATTCCGTCATGCCCTGGGTGATCCTCGGGCCGGGCCGCGTCAGGATGTCCGGATCGACCGCACACTGCCGGTCCTCCGATTGTATCGACAGATTATCAACGCCGCGGAAATTCTCCACTTCTTTGCTCAATTGCTCCGCGTCGGCACCGCTCGCGGAAATGATGTAGTCCGGGTTCCTGTCCAGTATCTCCTCATAACTCACACTGACGAACCCTTCCAGGTCTTTAAATATATTTTCAGCACCGGCTTTTTCGATTACGTCATGGAGGAATGTCCCCCGCCCCGTCGTATACATTTCAGGGCCGCTGCTCACCTGCAGGAAGACGGTTCCGCGGTCCGGCGCCGCTTCCATGACCGCAGCAAGGTCTGCTTCGAATGCCGCTGCGGCCTCGCTCGCTTCATCAGGCGCGCCGAGAAATCCACCGGCCGCCATCATCGTTTCCGGAATCTCATCGACAGTTTCCACCTCTTCCAGGAAGATGACTTCCGCCCCGGTCGCTGCTGCCGCGTCTTCCAGCACACCGCCGTGGACGGCATATGAAGATTCATGGGACAGAATATGCGTGGGTTCCAGTGCCATCAGCTGTTCAACATCGAATTCGAATGCGTCGAGCCGTTCGACATCCGGATCATTCACCAGGTCTTCAGGGTATGTATCCACGGTGGTGATTCCGACGATTTCCTCTTCCAGCCCGAGGGCGGCAATTATCTCGGTGTTGCTCGGGATCAATGAGACGATCCGCCTTTCAGGAGTAGAAAAAGACTCTGAGCTGTTCAGCTCAGAGCCTCGGTCACTGCTTAAATTCGAATCTGAAGATGTCGGTTCCTGCTGTTCGGAGAAATCATTCTGCTGTTGCTGCTGTTGCTGCATCATCATCATGCCGCAGCCTGATAAATTCATGACCAGGAAAAGCATGACGACTGTTTTGACGACCTTCCTCATAAGAACGCTCCTTCAATCACATTTTTTCCGGCGCGGATACGCCCACAAGATTCAGCGCATTCTCAAGCGTCTGTCTGACCGCTTCTATCATCAATAAATACGCACCCGTTTTATCATCGTCCTCACCGAGCACTTTTTCAGCATTATAAAACTTGTGGAAAGTGCTGGCAAGCTCCTGGATGTAAGTCGTGACCCTGTGGGTGGCGCGGTGCTCCGCCGCACCTTTGATGATGTTCGGGAATGCCGCCATCTTCTTGATGAGATCAAGTGCCTGTTCGTTTTCTATGATGGAAACGTCCGCATCTCCGGTAACTTCATGCCCCTTCTCTTCCGCCTGTCTTAAAATGCTGCAGATTCTCGCATGGGCATATTGTGCGTAGTAGACCGGGTTATCATTGGATTCCGATTTTGCCAGATCCATATCAAAATCAAGGTGTGAATCGGAACTCCTCATCGCGAGGAAATAACGGCATGCATCGACACCGATCGTATCGATCAATTCCCGCAGCGTGACCGCTTTGCCGGTACGCTTGCTCATCTTGACTTCCTCACCGTTCTCTATCAACCGTACCATCTGCATGATCTTTATTTCAAGCATTTCGGGATCTTTGCCCAGCGCACCGAGCGATCCTTTCAGACGGTTGATGTAGCCGTGGTGGTCCGCCCCGAAAATGTTGATCAGCTTGTCATAGCCCCGTTCCACCTTATCGTAATGGTAGGCGACGTCCGGCATGAGGTATGTGTATGTGCCGTCGCTTTTCCGCAGCACCCGGTCCTTGTCGTCGCCGAAGTCGGTTGTACGCAGCCATAGTGCACCTTCGGCCTCATACGTATAGCCGTTCCCCGTCATCACTTCAAGGGCCGCTTCGACTTCCTTGTTCTCATACAATGAAGTTTCACTGAACCAGTTGTCGAAATGGACATTGAAGTCAGCCAGGTCCTTCCTCAGCTTCTCCATCTCGTAGTCCACGCCGAGTTTCCTGAACATCTGTATGCGGTCCTCTTTCGTCGTCTCGATCAGTTCCGGGTTTTCCTCGGCAAGCTTTTCGCCGATCGCTTTGATGTCCTTACCCATGTAGCCGTCTGCCGGCATGATGAGTTCCTGCCCAAGCGCCTCAAGGTAGCGCGCATCGATGGACAGTGCGAGATTGTCGATCTGGTTGCCTGCATCATTGATGTAATATTCACGTTCCACATCATATCCTGCGAAATCCAGTATATTGGACAGCGTGTCGCCGACACTCGCATTCCTCGCATGCCCGATATGCAGGTCGCCCGTCGGGTTTGCACTGACGAATTCCACGAGCACCTTCTGTTTTTCATCAGGGTTCGAACGGCCGTATGCTTCGCCGAGCTCCAGCACCTGCGGGACGATCTGCGTCACCGACGATTCGTCCATATAGAAATTTATGAAGCCCGGTCCGGCGATATCCACCGACTTCACATTTGCTGCGGAGTGGTCCAGATTTTCAACGATGGCGGAAGCGATGTCCCGCGGGTTCTTCTTCGCCTGCTTTGTCAGCGTCATCGCAACATTCGACGAAAAATCCCCATTTGCCTTATCTTTCGGGGTTTCTATTTTAATTTCAGGCACTTCATCCACAATCCCGGATTTCTGCACTGCATTTTTCAAGGCTTCCAATAAGCCGGCTTTTAAATTCATCAATAACCCTCTCTTTCCAATTCATAATGATAATTGCCCAGCAGCTGACCCTGCTCATATAGATCATATTCAATGATGACACGGTCGCTTTCAATGAGCAGCGCTTTCGTGTACAGCTTGAAATGATGGCGTCCCGCCGCTGATTCATAAAATGTATCCGTCATTTCGCCTTCGACGAAAGTGAACTTCATGCTGACGATCCCGCTTCTCTGAATCTTAATGAAGTCATCGCCGATGCGCAGGACGACATCCAGCCGGTGACCTTCCATATCTTCCCGGTACTTCAAGTACCGGTCGCGTTTTTCAATTTCCGTAACTTCGATTTTCTGGACGAATGAGCGGTCTTCCCCGCCCACCCGGAAGTTCTGCGTGAGTAAAAATTTTGATGTTTCACCTTTCATATCATCACCTGCAAGTAAGGTAGATTATAACATATTCAGACATTAAAAAAATCGGTGATAAAAAAAAGACAGGGTGTCCCCTGTCTTAATGTCCCAGTTATATTTTATATAACTATATAGTATTTTATAGTCGTTCAGGGAAATCTGCAACCTCCATTTATAAAAGACACAATTCAGACAAAGTTTCAGTCATCTTTCATTACTTCCTGCAATTCTTTGGAATTATTCCACATTTCCTCGTTATGGTTCTGAAGGAATTTCTTCAGGGAGCTTCTGCTTTCCTTGTCCATTCCATCGAGGATGATCTTGCCTTTCATGGATCGGTCCATCTGGTTCACATGCTCGTGCATCAGCTTGTATCCGCGCTTCTTCTCCTTATTGATGGATTCATAGCATACGGTCAGGCCTTCATACACCGGCCCGTCCTTTGTGCGTTCGACGGTCACCCAGACCAGCCAGAACCGCCTCTCCCCCTCGCCTTTCGGTGCCTCGGGGTCAGTCACCCATTTGACGCGCCGTTCGACTTCGGCGCGCCCATGCAGGCCCCCGACATCTATGAACACTTCCTGGGTATCGATATCGATGTAGACCGGCGCAACATTCTCCACACTGATCATGCCGAAGTTCTGGCCCTTGTGGCCGGTCAACGGGTCATCCTTGATTATATTGAACTGGAAGCCCGGCTTTTTTCCATTGGAATCATTTGACATTGTATCCTGCTCCTATGCTAATTGATTCAATATATTGATTATTTCACCTTTGATTTCAAGGTCTTCGATCGCTAATATCTTCTCTTTCGGATAGTATAATTTCGATTCCATACGGTGCACACCCGTGATGGAATTGATGATCGCCGACTGGCTGCTGATTTCCCTGAGCTCCCCGTTGTTCTTCTTGAGATGTATCGGCTTACGGTTGTTCTTTGCCCCCGGCCGGTCGTAATCATACGGCAGATCCGAGAACGAGTCGCTGAAAATATAGTACTCCGGCTCGATGCCCGCCCTTCTGAACAGATCCTCAAGCTCGCTCTGGGTGATGAATGAACCGTCAAAAGGCAGATATTTGAACAGCTCACGGTTCACAAAACGGTTGGCGAGGTCCGAGAGTATGTCATCGTCTTCATTGATCCACTCCTGCAGATAGAAATTGACGACCATCTCATCCAGCCGCAGATAATCGTCTACGGAGACATCCTCTTCGAAGAACGGTATGAAATATTTGGGCGCCTGTTTGAATTCATGCCCTTTTTCATGCAGATGCTTCGCCCGTTTCAAAGCGAGGTTCAAAAGCACCTCACCGCCCCTTGAGACGGGGTGGAAGTAGACCTGCCAGTACATCTGGTACCGGCTCATCAAATAATCCTCCACAGCATGCATCCCGCTCTCCTTGATGATGACCTCCTCTTTTGAAGGCCTCATCACACGCAGTATCCTCTCCATATCGAAACGACCGTAGCTGACGCCTGTATAATAGGAGTCCCTCTGCAGGTAATCCATCCGGTCCGCATCGATCTGGCTTGAAATCATGCTGATGACGAGCTTGTTTTCATGCGTCTGGTCGATCACCTGTGCGACTTCACGCGGGAAATCGGGACTCACACGCTTCAGGACTTTATTGACATCCGTGTCGCCCAGTATGATTTTGCGTGTATATTCCTCATGATCGGTATGGAATATCTTCTCGAAGCAATGGGAAAAAGGACCGTGCCCAAGGTCATGCAGGAGGGCGGATGCCAGCGCAAGCAGGCGGTATCCGCCCTGCCATTCCTCATGTTCCTTGAAATTCTCGGTCATCCGCCTGACGATTTCATACACACCGAGTGAGTGGTTGAAGCGTGTATGTTCGGCAGAATGAAAAGCCAGATAAAGTGTCCCCAGCTGTTTAATCCTGCGGAGGCGCTGAAATTCCCGTGTTTTTATCAAATCCCAGATCAATTGATCGCGGACATGGACATACCGGTGCACCGGGTCCTTAAAGACTTTTTCTTCAGCCAGCTGCTTTTTTGCATACGGCACTTCTGTCAACATGATCGTCTGCCTCCTTCGCCTTCAGTTTCCATATTATCATAACTCTTCATATTAAGTGCAAATCCCGCGCCTCCGTCCGGTGCGCGGACGTAAAAATACGGCGGAGGCAGCACGCCTCCACCGTAAACATTCCTTTATATACGCCGCTCGCGCTTTTCGTCCTTCTGTTCCTGGACGTCTTCCTCACGCTCGGCGTCTTCCTTTATCTCATCGCTCGGCGGCTGGTCCGGGGGCACCTGTTCCCTGACTTCATCCCCGTGCACCTTTTCCTTCTCCTCCAGTTCAGCTTCGTCTTCACGTGTCGTCATTCTTTTATTCTCATCATTCTTCTTATCCATTTGATTGCGCCTCCTTTTCCTTAATACTCCAATTCCCAAAATGCATAGGAGGCTAAACTATATTTCATGCTTTTTTTCATGTCTGCCGTAAACGGCGTGGAAAATGACCAGTCCGGCCGCTATCGAAAGGACGAGCAGCTGGTACAGTCCCCCGTAGCCGGTGGCAGGCACGATCATTCCAAGGAAGAACGGGCCGAAGCCGAGGCCGATTTCGAGCATGATGAAAAATGTTGAGGTCGCAAGGCCGACATTCTCCCTTTTTGCGATCTTTACACACACCGCCTGGGCGACCGACTGGAAATTGCCGAAGCCGAGGCCGATCAGGAAAGCGGCCAGCAGGAGCACGCCCCCCGCCGCAGCCTGTCCAAGGGTGAAGAACCCGGCGGCCATGATGATGGAGGCCGGATAGATGATGATATTCGCACCGTACTTATCCAGCATCTTCCCCGTCACCGGCCGCGTCATCAGGATTGCTGCGGAATAGACGAGGAAGAAGATGCTTGCGGCAGTGACCAGGTCCAGCTCGATGGCATACAGGTTCAAAAAGGACAGCACCGCAGAATATGCAATCCCCATGAAGAGGACCGAGAAGCCCATCGGAAGCACATCCTTGTCGATCATCACGAACCTGCCCCTCGGCGCGCCTTCCGGCCGCACCGTATTGTTGGTTCTGATCAGCGGCAGCATCAATGAAACCGCAAGCACGGCAAGGCCGATGTAGATGAGCATCGTGTTGAAGCTGATGTGTTCAAGTATCAGGAACGATAAAAAAGGCCCGGCCGCCGAACCGAGGACCATGCTCAGGCTGAAATGGCTGATGCCTTCGCCGCGCCGCTCCGGCGGGACTGAAATCGTCGCAAGCGTGTTCAGGGCGGTGCTGATCACGCCGGTGGCGATACCGTTCAAAAGACGGACGGCAATCAGGAAATAAAGGCCCCCGTCTATGAAGTATAGTGCATATGTAATGAAGAAGAAGACCGTCCCGATATACATGATCCTCTGTGCACCCATGTTGTTGACTTGATAGCCGGTGAGCGCCCGCCCGGCCAGCACCCCGACGATGAATACACTCGCCACGAATCCGGCGGTGGCCGGTGACGCCCCGTAATTTTCAATTGCCGTGCTCCCGATCGTCACCAGTGTCGAATACATCGAAAACATGACGATGAAATGAAATAAGAATATGATGATGAACTCCGGCGTCCAAATCTTCGCCCTGTATTTACTTTTAGACAATGCGTCCACTCCTTTACCAAAACCACAAAAACCAGTAACATGCCGTTACTGGTTTAAAAGGTCCGAAAATATCTTCCTGTCGAGTTCGCCCCTGATATCCTCGTTGCGCCTGATCATCCGCAGGACATATTCCGTGTACCTGCCGTCGAATTCTTCGGGCAGGGTGCCGGTATCTTTGGGGCCGATCTTCAAAACGTCCAAAAATTTATCAAGCATATCATCCACGGTCCAGCTTTTTCCAAGGAGTTCGTTCAATGAAGCCATGACGTCCGGCTCTATATCCGGGTACTGGAAGCGTGTCTCGGCATCCTTTTTCGCATGCCCGTAGAATTCCTTCATGACCTCCGCCCGCGCGGCCCCGCTTCCGGTGACGCACAGGTAAATCTGGACGGCGACCCCGTCCCTGATCCGCCGCTGGGAGATGCCGGCGAATTTCCTGCCGTCAATGCTCAGGTCATAACTTCCAGGACAGTAGCTCCCATGGATTTCATACGCCTCCACATCTGCACCGTCCAGCACGTCCCGGACCAGGGCAAGCATCAGATCGTAGCCGTCATCTATCGAGGGCGAATGGCTTTTATTCATGACGAGCGAGATGTTCAGCACCCCTTCATCAAGCACGACGCCGAGCCCTCCGCTGTTCCTGACTATGTAATCGTAGCCCGCCTTCGATAAATATGCGAGCCCGTCATGGAGGTGCGGGAGCCTCGCGTCATGAAGGCCGAGGATGACGAATGGATGATGAGTCCATGCACGGAACTTGAACGATCCATCGCTGCTCACGGTTTCCTGAAGTGCGTCGTCGATCGCAAATGAGTGATACGGATGCGGCGTCACTTCAGGCGGGATGTAATCCCATTCTGCTTCAAAAAATTCATTCATGGCCGTTCTTCAGTGCCAGTGCCTGTGTTGCGGTGAAGAGTGCAAGGTTATACACTTCGTCCGTGGTGCAGCCGCGGGACAGGTCGTTCACCGGCTGATTGAGCCCCTGCAGTATCGGACCGTATGCTTCAAAGCCGCCGAGGCGCTGTGCGATCTTATATCCTATGTTTCCGGCTTCCAGGTTCGGGAAGATGAAGACGTTCGCGTTGCCCTGGACTTCGGAGTCCGGCGCCTTCTTCTCGGCGACACTCGGGACGAATGCTGCATCGAACTGGAATTCACCGTCGATCGGCACGCCGGGCAATTTATCCTTGGCATACTGTGCAGCTGTCCTGACGCGTTCGGTCTCTTCGGTCTTGGCGGAGCCCTTCGTCGAGAAGCTGAGCAGTGCCACCGTCGGATCCACATTGAAGCTCTGTGCGGTCTTCGCTGTTTCGACAGCCACTTCCGCGAGTTCCTCAGCGTTCAGGACCGGGTTGATTGCGCAGTCCCCCATGACATACAGCTCATCTTCGCGCAGCATGAAGAAGATCCCGCTTGTACGCGAGACGCCGGGCTTCGTCTTGATGATCTGCAATGCCGGACGCACAGTGTGCGGGGTGGAATGCATGGCACCGGAAACCAGCCCGTCGGCTTTCCCTGTATAGACCATCATCGTTCCGAAATAATTCACATCATTGATGATGTCATCCGCCTGCTCTTTCGTCACTTTGCCGTTCCGCCTTTCGACGAAAGCATCTGCAAGTTCTTCCTTATCCTCGCAGTCTACAGGATTGATGATTTCCAGATTTTCAATATCAAGCGACTTTTCTTCGGCAAGCGCCCTGATCTCATCCTGGTTGCCCAAAACGATCGGATGGACATAATTTGTTTTTTCCAGTTCAACTGCCGCTTTCAATATTCTGCCGTCAACACCTTCAGGGAAAACGACTCTGACGTTCTCCCCTTCCAAGTTAGCTTTTAGTTTATCTAAAAATTGACTCATGGTTTCCTCCTTGAAAAGCCTATGTACGAGATTATTATACCTTTTCTGTCACAATATTTCATCCTTAAATACTTTTAAAACGTTTTCAGTTGGAGTATCATAGATATGATAACAATTAAAAAAGAGAGGTTTTTTAAAATGAGCGAAGCTGTTTCAACACTGGATGGATGGTGGAGTCTGCATTTATTGTACAATGTCGACTGGACTTCATTGAAAACCCTGGAAGAATCAAAAAAAGACCATTTGATCGGTGAACTCCAATCTTTCCTGGAGCGGGAAGAGGAAGTTCATAAAAATAAAGAAGGCAGCTATTCATTTTACAATGTGACCGGCCAGAAAGCGGACATCATCCTCTGGATGCTGCGTCCGACCATCGATGAATTGAATAAATTGGAACTGGAATTTAATAAGCTTGGCATCAGGGATTACCTGATCCCGGCCTACTCATATGTATCCGTCATTGAGATGAGCGGATACCTTGCCAAGGAATCGGATGAAGATCCGTATGAGAACCCTTACGTCCAAAGCCGCCTGTACCCGGAAGTGCCTAAGTCCAAGTACATCTGCTTCTATCCGATGGATAAAAAGCGCGATCTGGATGACAACTGGTATATGCTTCCGATGGAGGAAAGGCGCCGCCTGATGTATGACCACGGCATGATCGGCCGCCAGTATGCAGGCAAGGTCAAGCAGTTCATCACAGGCTCACAGGGGCTCGACAAGTATGAATGGGGCGTGACTTTATTCTCCGATGATATGCTCGAATTCAAGAACATCATCTATGAAATGAGGTTCGACGAAGCTTCCGCACGCTACGGCATATTCGGCGACTTCTATGTCGGTGTCCACCTGCCGGCTGACGAACTGCCTGCTTTTTTCAAGTAGGCGGATGTTTGAACACCGGGAAAATCGGCTATAACACAATGCTGGATTAAATAATTCGAAGGGGTGTTGACATGGGCCGTTTAATAAGGAGACTTGCAATAGTTCTGGCACCTATAATCATTAAGAAAATATTCAATAAGAATAAGTCGGGTAAAAAATAGTCTGGAAATGCCGGGTGCGGAGTCATCCGGCATTTTTTATAAGTGACTGCTTCAGGTATGATGGATTAAAACAGTAAATGAGGAAAGCTTATGTCATCGAATATCAACAGATCAAAAAGATGGATACTCATATTTACAGGCACCGTGACCTCGGTCGTGGCAGTACTGTTACTGGTTGTGGGCCTGATTTTCATCATTGCCGAAGGCGACTGGTTCGGACTCGCCATCGTGATTTTCGGGTTGATTTCAATCTGGTTTGCACAACGGGAATTCAAGGAATATATGCAGCTGAAGAAAGAAGCGGACGAAACACGGAAGCGGGGTTAAATTACACGGCGCGGCTCAGCCTAAATGTGTATTTTAACCGAGTTTCCAGAAATGGTTTGAAAAATGGCCGGGATTCACTTACTATTCAATTATAGCCGGATTTAAACGAACCAAATTTAAGTGAAGGAATCCATAGATTGAAGGAGGTAATTCAAATGGCATTTGTCATTACCCAGCCGTGTATCGGTGAGAAAGCAGGCGACTGCGTCGATGTCTGCCCGGTAGACTGTATAGAAGAAGGCGAAGATCAGTACTTCATCGACCCGGATATCTGCATCGACTGCGGTGCATGTGTTACGGTCTGCCCGGTGGAAGCGATCATTGAAGAATACGATATGACGCCGGAAGACGAGCCGTTTTTCGAAAAAGCCAAGAAATTCTACGGCCTCGCATAATAGATGGAAATACTTATGGCCGGACCTCTGTGAGGTCCGGTCTTTATTTTGCCTTAATGCAGGCCGCCCCAATATAAAAGGCTGCATCCTGAATGGATGCAGCCGATGATCAAATCCTCACTATTCCAATGATCACCATCACCCAGGCAGCAAGGAACAGCACGCCGCCGATCGGAGTGATGGCACCGAGCACCGAGATGCCTGAGACCGCGAGTATATACAGTGATCCGCTGAAAAATATGATGCCTGCAAACATCAGCCATCCCGCCGCATTCATCGGCACGTCCGTGAGCCCGATCAGGATTCCGACCGCGATCAGCCCCACCGAGTGGAACATCTGATACTGCACAGCCGTTTCCCATACGCCGAGGTAATGATCGCTGATCTTCCCTTCGAGTCCGTGCGCACCGAATGCACCCAGTGCGACTGATATGAAGGCGTTCACCGCCCCTAGAATTACAAATAATTTCATTTCACTTTACTCCCTGCTGTTAAAAATCAAAAATTGAATCGTCCGTCCGTTTTTCTTCAGGCGGCCTGCCCTCTTTCTGGCTGCCGCCCATCATTTCAAGCATCTTTTTATCCTTATCCGTGAGGTCCGGTTCCGCTTCTTCCGTCCCGGCACGGGCCGTGTCCGGCCCCTCCGCCCTCAGCAAGCCGACCAGCGTCTCGACAGCATACAGATGCTTTTCGAACTCATGGGGCAGGCTGGAGACTTCGAGCATATGGAGCTCTGCCTTCAACTGGCTGATGATCTCCCGCTTCATTCCTGCTCACTCCAGTCCACCGGTGCCCGTCCGTTTTCCTCCAGGTATTCGTTCGTCCGGCTGAAAGGTTTGGAGCCGAAGAACCCCCGGTATGCGGATAAAGGGCTTGGATGTACGGATTTTATTATCATATGCTTTGAACCGTCTATGAGTGCCTCTTTTTTCTGGGCGGGCTTGCCCCAGAGTATGAACACGACATTTTCAAGCTCTTCGGACACCATTTTGATCACGCTGTCCGTGAATTTCTCCCAGCCGAGCCCGCGGTGCGAATTCGCTTCGTGCGCATCCACGGTGAGCACCGTGTTGAGCAGCAGCACACCCTGTGCGGCCCAGTCTTTCAGGCTGCCGCCTGTGCGTCTGATGCCGAGGTCGTCCTCAAGTTCCCTGTATATGTTCCTGAGTGACGGCGGGATTTTGATGCCTTCATTCACCGAGAAAGCAAGTCCGTGCGACTGCCTCTCCCCGTGGTAGGGATCCTGGCCGAGTATGACCACCCTGACGTTTTCAAATGATGTCAATTCGAATGCCGTATATATTTCGTCCCTTGGCGGGAATACTCTGCCGTTTTCATATTTATCCTCCAGCACCGCTTCCAGTGTGCTGAAATCATGTTCTTCCTTTATTTTTGCGAATACTTCCGACCATTCCATTACATCACCTCTTTTAAAATTCAATTATACCACTCAAGTAAGCAATGCTCTAGAATTACAGCGTCAAATATAGTAAAATATCATTATTAATCTATTAGAGGAAAAGAGGAACTTTTATGCAGCTTCAAAAGACCCTGACCATCGCGGGTACGGACGTCAGCGGAGGCGCAGGTATAGCCGCCGACCTGAAAACATTCCAGGAACATGAAACTTACGGGATGTCCGTCATTGTGACCACAGTGACGATGGATCCCGAAACTTGGTCCCACCGGGTATTCCCCACGGCTCTCGAAGTCGTGGATTCACAGATAGAAACAGCTTTATCCATTTCACCGGATGCCATCAAGACCGGCATGCTGCCTTCGGAAGAAGTGATTGAGAGGGCGAAGACGGCATTCCTGAACAGCGGTGCGAAATTTTTCGTCATCGACCCGGTCATGGTCTGTAAAGGTGATGATGAAGTGCTCAATCCGGGTCTTGTGGACGCGATGATTGAACATCTTCTGCCGCATGCAACAATCGTCACCCCGAACCTGGTTGAAGCGGGCCATCTGACCCGCCGCAAAACACCCAAGACACTGGACGAAGTCAAAGAATGTGCAGTGGAGATCGTAAGGCAGGGTGCACAGCATGTCATCATCAAAGGCGGTACGGGCATCGAGGGTGACAAAGCGATTGATGTATACTATGATGGTGACGAATTCCACCTTTTGACAACCGAGAAGATCGATGCATCATACAACCACGGTGCAGGATGCACATTCGCTGCAGCAATCACCGCGAAGCTCGCCAAAGGTGAAACACCTCTTGAAGCCGTACGGTCAGCCAAGGCCTTCGTCACTTCAGCAATCAAGAACGGCTGGAGACTGAATGAACACGTCGGTGTCGTCAGACACGGCGCAGCGAATACAGTGGAAGAAATCAAAGTAAAAGAAGAACAGATCTAAAAGAGATAGCCTGTCTATCTCTTTTAAATTGAATTCATATGCAGAAGTGGGAGTGGCATTTTAATGGAGAAGATTGACCGTGAGAAAGTGCAGGAAATACTGAATCAATATCAGGACCGGCCTGTCTATATACACGTTGAAATCACGAGTGGGGTCTACGCGGACCACTTGGACGAGAACATCTTTAATGCAGGCACATTCCTGCGGAACATCCAGGTCGAGTTTGTTCAGGGTGCCATCCGGGGCGGCAGGAACGGTCAGTACCGTGTCGGATTGAAGCTTGTGAACGGCGGATGGATCTATGTGCTCGGCCTGACGCACTATGTCATCAACGAGAATGATGAATTCATCATGCACGGCTTTGACCATGAAGGGAAATTGGCCAGTGCTTTGGAAATATCTTCTAATGAGTTTTTCAAATAGGAGGAAATCGGAATGGAAAAAGAAAGACATGTTTTAGTCGTCTTCCCCCACCCGGATGATGAGGCATTCGGTGTTTCCGGCACCATCATGAAATACATCGACTCAGGCGTGCCGGTGACATACGCCTGCCTGACTTACGGTGACATGGGAAGAAGCCTCGGGTATCCTCCTTTCGCAACGCGGGAATCATTGCATGAGATAAGGAAGCAGGAAGTCGAGAAAAGTGCTAGAATAATGAAGCTGACTGATTTAAGGCTTCTTGGCTACCGGGATAAGACACTCGAATTTGAACAGCCCGGCCACCTGGCTTCAGTCATCAAAAGTTTGATTGACGAACTCAACACCTCAAGAATCATTTCCTTCTATCCGGGGTATTCTGTCCATCCGGATCATGAGGCGACCGCAGAAGCCATTGTGGGTGCTGTGAAAGATATGGCGCCTGAAAAAAGACCGGCCCTCCAGCTCGTCGCTTTTGACAAGGATACACTGGAAGACCTCGGGGATCCCGACATCATCAATGACATCACCGGCTATGAAGACAGGAAAGAAGAAGTGATGGCGGCTCATATTTCCCAGACCGGCCCGCTGCTGAAACGGCTCGCTGCCGACACCGTGGAAGGCCAGGAAACAAGGGAAGCTTATTTAAAGTTAGAACAATTTTACAGTTATGATATAGATTAAGGAGATTATTATGGAAGAATTGGATTTAACGACACGAGAAGGTCGTTTTAAACATTTTGGTTCTGTTGAACCTGTAGAAGGGACCAAGCCAACAGAGAAAGCTGAAATGGCTGATCTTCAAAATTCTAAAAAAGATTTTTTATTTGCAGTGGAATCTGTGGGCATCAATAATTTGAGTTATCCGGTCGTGATCGGTGATTACCAGTCCGTCGGAAACTTTGAACTTGCAACGAGCCTCCGCCGTGAGGAGAAGGGCGTCAACATGAGCCGTCTGCTCGAAGCACTGGAGACGGAGAACAAGAACGGTGTCAGCCTGGACTTTGAAACGCTTGAACAGGTCCTGAAAGTGCTCCGCGACCGCATGCGCCAGGAAAACGCAGAAGTCACTGCAGACGGCAAATGGTACTTTTCCAAACCAAGCCCCGGCACGAACCTGCACGGCATGGCCCACGCAGATGTAAAATATTCTCTTGCCCTGGACGAAGGCGGACTTACGAGGAAACAGTTCGGCATGACCGCAATGGTCACGACACTCTGCCCATGCTCGAAGGAAATCAGTGAATACAGTGCACATAACCAGCGCGGCTATGTCAAGGTGCTGATCGATGTCGACCCTGATGCAGAAGTGCCTGAAAACCATAAGGAAATCGTTTATGAACTGCTCGAGATTAATGCTTCAAGCCAGCTCTACCCAATCCTGAAAAGGACGGATGAGAAGATTGTGACCGAACGCGCCTACGAAAACCCGCGCTTCGTCGAAGACCTGATCCGCCTGATCGCCTACGATATTGCCGATCTTGACTGGGTCAAAGGTTTTGAGCTGGAATGCCGCAACGAGGAAAGCATCCACCAGCACGATGCCTTCAGCCGCATGAAATATCAGAAATAATAAAAAGACATCCTAGGATGTCTTTTTTTATTTGGAAGATGGTTCCAGTTCATTATTGAGCGCTTTCTCAATGACTTCGGCCACACCATCATCTGAATTCGTGCCGGTCACGACATCCGCAATGGCCTTCACTTCGGATGTTGCGTTCCCCATGGCCACGGCTGTGCCGACGCGTTTCAGCATGGATATATCATTCAGGTTGTCACCGATCGCCATCGTATCCTTCAGATCGACATCCAGAGTTTTTGCCAGCTTTTCGAGTGCAATGCCCTTCTGTGCCTCCGCATGGGTGAGTTCGATGTTCCCCGGGGATGATGCGGAGACGGCAATATCATCAATTTCATTAAGATAGTTCTTGGCCCTCACCAGCTTCGCACGGGAGGTTGACGCCGCAAGGAATTTCAATACGTTCTCATCTTCACGTTCATATACATCCCTGTAATCCCGGACTTCCTGCAATGAAGTTTTGGCGAGCCTCTCACGCATCAGCCTTCTGATCTTATCCACATCCGGGGTCCCACCGGATTGTCTGGCCAGCTCTATGAAGATGTCGATATCCCTCTCGATGCTCGTCGTGTATATTGCACGGTCCGTATAAACCTGGTAGAAGATATCCTCCGCCTTCAGGACTTCCGAGACCTCTGTAATCAGATTGCGCGTGAGGGGATGGTCGGCCACCACTTCATGCCGGTCATCACGCACCTGTGCCCCGTTCAGGCAGATATATGGAATCTGCAGCCGGTATTCCCGCACTATCGCATGGGCTTCATAATAGGCTCTTCCTGTTGCAATGACGACATGGACACCCTGCTCGATCGCTTTATTGATTGCGAGTATGGTTCTTGGTGTGATTTCATGCTCGGGTGTGAGCAGGGTCCCATCCATATCAATTGCTATCAACTTAACCATAAGTTAAATAAAACTCCCTTTTAATGATATATTTTACATTATAACTCATGCTTCTTATCCTGTGCTTTCTTCCGCCTCAAATCTTTGAAGAAATCTTTTAATAGCCGGCTGCATTCTTCCTCCATGATACCTTCCGTCACCTTCGGCCTGTGGTTGAAACGGGGTTCGTCAAGCAGCTCCATCAGGCTCCTCACCGTCCCGCCCTTCCTGTCATAGGCACCGAATACGATGTGGGGCAGACGGCTCATGATGATGGCCCCTGAACACATGACGCACGGCTCCAGGGTGACATACAGGGTGCAGTCCTCCAGGCGGAAAGACTCAAAATGGCCGCTCGCCCGGTGGATTGCGATCATCTCGGCGTGCGTCAGGGGATGGCCGACCGTCTCCCTCAGGTTGTGCCCGCGTGCAATGATTTCGTTGTTGTGCACCACAACCGCCCCGATGGGGACTTCACCTTTTTCATATGCTTTTTTCGCTTCTTCGAGTGCTTCTTTCATGAACATTTTGTGGTCATTTTGATTTTGCATTCACTACAAACTCTCCGTCCTGGATCAGGTCGGTCACGCTGTCGACGATGAGGTCGGCGCCTTTCAGCTGCTCCCGCCCCGATGTGCCGCTCAGCACACCTATCGTGTACAGCCCTTCATCTTTTCCGAGCATGGTGTCGGCATTATTGTCACCGATCATCACGACATCATCCACACTGTAGCCGTGCTTTTTAAGAAATGGGCGGAGCACCCTGAAATCCGGCTTTTTATAGTCAGTGTCATCGCCGGCCACGATATCATCAATCAATTCATCGAGTCCGAGCTGCCTGATGAAAAGCTCCGCACCTTTCCTGGAATCGCTCGTCACGATGACATTTTTATACTCCATGGCTTTCAGTGCGGTGAGCACCTCCCTCGAGCCGTCGATCAGTTCCATATGGCTCGCGATGAAATCCTGATTGTCCTCATAGAACTCCCGTGCCCACCTGCCGCCGCCGGTGGCAAAACTTTCGTAAACCGCATGTATATCGGCACCTGTGCCGCTTGCAGCTATGGAGTCGGACTGCATCTTATTGTCGACAAGGCCGAGCGCACGTGCAAGATCTTCCTTCTCGGAATGAAGTTCAAATTGCTCTGCGAAGGCTTCGACACTTTTGATCGCAAATGGCGTCCATACTTTTTCATAATTCAACAATGTGCCGTCCTTATCAAACAGTATCGCTTTCAATTCCTGTCCTCCTGTTAAAAATAAGAAGGCACAATGCCTTCTTATGATTTATCCCTGATTGCGTTTATCATTTCCGTTGTCATTTTTTCCAGATCATATCTGGGGCTGAAACCCCACTGTTTCTCCGCTTCACTCGTATCGATGGAATCCGGCCAGCTGTCCGCGATCCCCTGCCTGACGGGATCCACATCATAATCGAGCTCAAATCCGGGTATATGCTTTTCAATCTCACGTGCAATCATTCCGGGCTCGACGCTCATTGCCGAGACATTGAATGCATTACGGTCGGTGAGATCTTCGGCATCCGCCTCCATCAATTGTATCACAGCATCGATGGCATCATCCATATACATCATGTCCATATACGTCCCTTCACCTATATAGGAGGTATACTTGCCCGATTTGACCGCTTCAAAATATATTTCGACAGCATAGTCGGTGGTGCCGCCGCCCGGTTCCTTGACATGGGAGATAAGGCCCGGAAAACGGAGGCCCCGCGTATCCACGCCGAACTTCTTGAAATAATAATCGCACAGCAGCTCCCCGGCCACTTTGTTGACGCCGTACATGGAGGTCGGCCGCTGGATCGTCGTCTGCGGTGCGTCCTTTTTCGGCGTGGACGGACCGAAGGCCCCGATCGAGCTCGGCGTGAAAAATTTGATGTCCCTTTTCCTTGCGGTCTCGAGCGCGTTGACGAGCCCGCCCATATTGATATCCCATGCGATCAGCGGCTTTTCCTCGCATGTCGCACTGAGCAGTGCCGCCATATGCATGATGGTATCCGGCTTGAACTCATCCGCCGTCTCCACCATCTCATCATATCTTCTTACATCCAGTATTTTAAACGGCTTCCCCTTAAGCGGCCCTTCGGCAGGTTCGTTGATATCGGTCGCCAGCACATTGTCATCGCCGTATATCTCCCTCAGTTTTACAGTCAATTCCGTGCCGATCTGCCCGAGTGCGCCTGTAATCATTATTCGTTCCATAATATACCCCTCTTATGATATCACGTTTAGTTCTTTTCCTACTTTTTCATAGATTTCCAGTGCCTCATCCAGCATCTCCTTCGTATGTGCTGCCGTCGGCATGTTGCGCACACGGCCGGTCCCCCTCGGCACCGTCGGGAAGACGATGGATTTCGCATAGACGCCCTCTTCCATCAGCCGCTTCGAGAACGCCTGGGTCGTCTTCTCATCGCCGATGATGCATGGCGTGATCGGTGTCTCTGAATTGCCGATATTGAAGCCGAGTTCTTTCAGGCCCTTCTTCAAGTAGTCCCCGTTCTCCCACAGGCGGTCATGCAGCTCTGTCGATGCCATCAGCATCTTCACTGCTTCGTTGATCGCCTTCGTATCACCCGGTGTGAGTGAAGTCGAGAACAGGAACGGACGGGCCGCCACTTTCAGGTAGTCGGCAAGCTCTTTTGTGCCGGCGATATAGCCGCCGACCACGCCGATCGCCTTCGACAGGGTGCCCATCTGGATATCGACTTCCTTCTCAAGACCGAAATGCTTCACCGTGCCGGCGCCCTTGCCCATGACACCAGAGCCATGCGCATCATCCACGTAGGTGATGAGGTCGAACTCTTTGGCGATCTCGACGATCTCCGGCAGTTTCGCCACATCCCCGTCCATCGAGAACACCCCGTCCGTGATGTACATCACTTTTTTGTACTGCCCGGACTCTGTCGCTTCTTTCGCCTTTTTCCTCAGATCATCCATATCCGAGTGGTTGACGCGGATGATCTTCGCACGGGACAGACGGCAGCCGTCGATGATTGAAGCATGGTTCAGTTCATCTGACAGTATCGCATCCTCCTTGTTCATCACAGCCTGTATGGCCGCCATATTGCAGTTGAAGCCGGACTGGAACGCGACCGCCGCTTCGGTCCCCTTGAATTCAGCAAGCGTCTCCTCCAGCTCGACATGGACATCGAGTGTACCGTTGATCGTCCTCACCGCACCTGCACCGACCCCGTGGGAATCGATCGTATCCTTTGCCGCCTGCTTCAGCTTTTCATCTGTGGCGAGCCCCAGATAGTTGTTTGAAGACAGGTTGATCAATTCCTTGCCGTCAATGTCGATCACCGGGCCGTTCGCACCCCGGACCATATTGATTTCATTGTACAGACCGTTATCTTTCAACTCCTGTAAATTCGAAGATAAAAATTCATTCAGTATTTTAGACATTTGCCCCTCTCCTCTCAAATCCATCTTATCATAATAAAGCGCTTTCTTTTAGTGAAATCCTGTATAATAAAGTAATTGAACTATTCAATTAAAATTAAATAGTTTGAAAAATTTAGGTTGTTTGATAAAATTAACTATTATCTTAATGGAGGTTAGAATATGACGATACACGATCTGGCGGAGTCCACCCTTCCCCAAATGATCGAACACAGAAGGTATCTCCACATGCATCCGGAAGAGTCATTCCATGAAGAGGAGACTTATCAATATATCCTTGAATATCTGCAGGCGTATGACACGCTTAAGATCAGGGAGAAAGTCGGGGGCGGCGGCATCCGCGCAACACTCGGCACAGGCAGCCCGCATATCGCCATACGTGCTGACTTTGATGCCCTGCCGATCCAGGATGAAAAGGATGTGCCATATAAATCGACTGTTGACGGCCTCATGCATGCCTGCGGGCATGACGGACATACGAGTACATTGTTTGCGCTGCTCGACCTTGCGGCCGCGCAGGAGAAGGCGGGCAAATTGAAGGGCGCCGTCTCATTCATCTTTCAATTCGCCGAAGAAATACAGCCCGGCGGTGCAGTTTCCATGGTCGCAGACGATGTCCTGGAAGGCGTGGACAAAGTCTATGGCCAGCACTATTGGAGCCAGCACCCGACCCATACGGTGAAGGTGAAGCCCGGCCCGATGATCTCAAGCCCGGACTATTTCGTCATCACAATCAAGGGCAAGGGCGGACATGCTGCACAGCCGCATGATTCCGTCGACCCGGTGCTGATCGCCGCCGAAGTGATCACAAACCTTCAAAGCGTCGTCTCACGGCAGATATCCCCGATCGAAAACGCCGTTGTGACTTTCGGTAAAGTGCGTGCCGGGACGGCATTCAACATCATCCCGGACACTGCTGAAATCGTCGGCACGGTCCGTACATTCAAACCTGAGATCAAAGATCAGATCCATGAAATATTCCAGAAGGAAGTTGAATATACGGCAAAAAAACGCGGTGCCGAAGGCGAGCTGCTCTACAACTACGGCTACCCTGCCGTCATCAACCATGAAAGGGAAGCTGAAGTGATTGAAAAAGCTGCACTCGAACTCGGGCTGCCGTTTGAAACAGCCAAGCCGCTCATGATCGGTGAAGATTTCAGCTATTATATCCTTGAGAAGCCGGGCGCCTTCTTCCTTACAGGTTCCGGCAATCAAGATAAAAACTCGACATACCTCCATCATCATCCGATGTTCGACCTTGATGAAGACGCCATGGTCAGCGGTCTGTCGATGTTCATGAAAATTCTGGAGATCGAGCAGGTGATTGAATGGAACTGAAACAGATAGAGAAGATTTCCGATGACCACTTCAATGAACTCGTAAAACTCCGACGCCATTTCCATATGAATCCTGAGCTGTCATTCAAAGAAGTCCATACGCCGGCATATATCGCAAGCTACCTTCATGACCTCGGCCTCGAAGTCCAGGAAGGCGTCGGCGGACGTGGTGTCGTCGGCAGGCTCATAATCGATCCTAATCTGCCCACAGTGGCACTTCGTGCAGATTTCGATGCCCTGCCCATCCATGACCAAAAGGACGTGCCATACCGCTCTACAGTCCCTGGAGTGATGCATGCATGTGGACATGATGCCCATACATCTGTGATCATGACAGCCGCCCGCATATTAAGCGAAAATAAAGACTCGTTGAAAGGCAATGTCGTATTCATTTTCCAGCATGCCGAGGAAGTCGATCCCGGGGGCGCCATACAGATGATTGCAGACGGCTGCCTCGACGGCGTCGATGCGATTTTCGGCCAGCATGTCTCAACAAGCCTCGACATCGGCACCATCGGTTATATAAAAGGCACAGCCACCGGCATACCGGATGACTTCACAGTGAAAATCAAAGGCAAGGGCGGCCATGCATCGAAACCGGACGGCGCCATCGATCCGCTTGCCGCAGCACTCTCCTTCTGCCATCAGATGCAGTATGCCGTCACCAGGAAATCATCGCCGATGGAACCGGTCGTCCTTTCCATCACGATGTTCAACGGCGGCCACCAGCATAACGTCATCCCTGACGAAGTCGAAGTCGGCGGCACGATCAGGACATTCAACCATGAAACCCAGGAAGTCATGATCAGGGAACTGAAGAAATGCCTGGAAGGCCTTGTGACGATGACCGGCGTATCCTATGAGCTCGACTACATGAAAGGCTATCCGCCGGTCGTCAATAATCATGAAAAGACGGATATCGTCATACAGGCATCCGCAGAAGTCTCCACAGTCGATCAAGTGAAGGAACTCCAGCCGAGCCTCGGCGGCGAGGACTTTTCCTATTATCTGCAGAGAGTGCCCGGCACCTTCTATTTCACTGGTGTCAGGAATTCAAATTTCAGGGCAGATTACCCGCACCATCACGGCATGTTCGACATTGATGAAAAAGGGCTGGTCAATGCGCTGTCGGTCATGCTGCGTGCAGTATGCATATACTTTGACGGGGAGGCCGTAAAATGATGGACATAAGAAAAGAGATAGAATCCAGATATGAAGAAATGCAGGCTGTGCGCAGGCATATGCACAAATATCCGGAGCTGTCCTTCCAGGAAACGAATACGAAAGCTTTTATATACGATCAGATCAAAGACCTGCCGCTTGAAATCGAGCGTGATGTCGGCGGCAACGGCCTGCGTGCGGAACTGCATGTGAATGATGATTTCAAGACCGTGGCCCTGCGTGCCGATTTTGATGCATTGCCGATCACAGAAGAGAGTGATGTGGCATACAAATCCGAAATCGACGGCGTCATGCACGCCTGCGGCCATGATGCACACACTGCAATGCTGATCACCACCGCAAAAATCCTGTGTGCCCATAAGGACACTTTACCTGTGAACGTGGTCTTTATTTTCCAGCATGCTGAAGAACAGCTGCCAGGCGGAGCGAAAAGCATGGTGGAAGCGGGTGTCCTCAACGGTGTGGATTATGTATACGGCATACACGTCTCCAGCAAGTACCCGACAGGCATGCTCGGCTACAACTACGGATACAAGCATGCGGCAGCAGATTCCTTCCACTTTAAAGTGAAGGGCCGCGGCGGGCACGGTGCAGAACCCCATGTGGCAAATGACCCTGTGGTCGCAGCAGCTTCACTGATCCAGCAGCTGCAGACGATCGTCTCCCGGACGGTCGATCCCCTGAAATCCGCAGTCGTCACAGCAGCCATGTTCAATGCCGGCAGCGCCTTCAACATCATACCGAACAATGCAGATATCAGCGGCACCGTGCGGACATTTGAAAAAGAAGTCCAGGACAAAGTGATCACCCGGATGGAAGGCATCCGGAGAGGCATCGAAGAGAGCTTTGCGCTGGAATGCGAGCTCGAATACGTCAAAGGCTATCCCGCCGTCCTGAACTCGGATGAGCTGGTCGACACGCTGCTTGAAGCAACCCAAGGCAAAACAGAGTTCATTACATCAGTCGAGGAAGTCGAACTCTCAATGGGCGGCGAAGACTTCGCCTATTACCTTGAAAAAGTGCCCGGCGCATTTTTCAACATCGGCACGATGAATAAAGAGCTCGGAACCGATTACCCGCACCACCACCCGAAGTTCGACATCGACGAAGCAGGCATGCAGGCAGGCGTGGAAAGCTATTTGCGCCTGATCACGAATTTCAGGGAGATATAGGGTCTGGGCTGCTTACTCAGTCTTGAAAATCACTGTGAGTGAGCAGACACGACAAGATCCTGCTTACTCAGGCTCGGAAATCATTATGAATGAGCAGGTATGACAGGATTCTGCTTACTCAGCTCTGAAAATCACTGTGAATGAGCAGGCATGACAGGATTCTGCTTACTCAGACCTGAAAATCACTGTGAGTGAGCAGGCATTTTCCAAAATATTTCATCAAAACAAAAAAAGCGCAAAATCTCGATTGAGATTTTGCGCTTTCTGTTTATAAGGTCTGAAATTATTTAACAATTTCAGTTACAACGCCTGATCCAACAGTACGTCCACCTTCACGGATGGAGAAACGTGTACCGTCTTCGATAGCGATTGGTGAAATGAGTTCAACGTTCATTTCAACGTTGTCGCCAGGCATAACCATTTCAGTTCCTTCAGGAAGGCTTACAACACCAGTTACGTCAGTTGTACGGAAGTAGAACTGCGGGCGGTAGTTGTTGAAGAATGGAGTGTGACGTCCACCCTCTTCTTTTGAAAGAACATATACTTCAGCTTTGAACTGAGTGTGTGGCGTGATTGATCCAGGTGCTGCAAGTACTTGTCCACGCTGGATGTCTTCCCGCGCTACACCACGGAGAAGTGCGCCGATGTTGTCGCCTGCTTCTGCATAGTCAAGAAGCTTACGGAACATTTCAACACCAGTGATTGTAGTTTTGCTTGATTCTTCAGCAAGACCGATGATTTCAACTTCGTCACCGACTTTGATCTGTCCACGGTCCACACGACCAGTTGCAACAGTACCACGGCCAGTGATTGAGAATACGTCCTCAACCGGCATCATGAATGGCTTGTCAGAGTCACGCTCAGGAGTTGGGATGTAGTTATCCACAGCGTCCATGAGGTCAAGGATTCTTTGCTCCATCTCTTCGTCGCCTTCAAGTGCTTTAAGTGCAGAACCAGCAATAACTGGAATGTCATCACCAGGGAAGTCATATTCAGAAAGAAGTTCACGAACTTCCATTTCTACAAGCTCAAGAAGCTCTTCATCGTCAACTTGGTCGACTTTGTTAAGGAATACAACAAGTGCCGGTACACCAACGTTACGTGAAAGCAGGATGTGCTCACGAGTTTGTGGCATCGGGCCGTCTGCTGCAGATACAACAAGGATAGCGCCGTCCATTTGTGCAGCACCAGTGATCATGTTTTTAACATAGTCAGCGTGACCTGGGCAGTCAACGTGTGCATAGTGACGGGAATCTGTTTCGTACTCGATGTGAGACGTGTTGATTGTGATACCACGCTCTTTTTCTTCTGGTGCGTTGTCGATCATGTCGTAGCTTTGCGCTGTAGTGTCACCATGTTTAGCAAGTACAGTTGCGATAGCAGCTGTCAATGTTGTTTTACCATGGTCAACGTGACCAATTGTACCAATGTTAGCATGCGTTTTGGAACGGTCGAATTTTTCTTTAGCCATTTTAAAATACATCTCCTTATTTAAAGAAATTAATTTGTTTTATAGTTTACTTGGGAAGAGTGAATCACTCCCCCAAGGTGTTTCCTAAACCACTTATAAATGATTTGGCTGTAAAAATCAAGCCACCTAATTATGCACCTGTGTTTTTCTTGATGATTTCTTCAGCGATTGATTTAGGCACTTCTTCATAGTGATCGAAAGTCATCGTGTAAGTTCCGCGTCCCTGAGTGTTTGAACGGAGTGATGTTGCGTAACCGAACATTTCAGAAAGTGGGACGAAAGCATTGACGACCTGTGCATTACCACGGGCATCCATACCTTCCACACGTCCACGACGGCTTGTTACGTCACCCATGATGTCACCAAGGTACTCTTCAGGCATGACGATTTCAACCTTCATGACAGGCTCGAGGATGACAGGGTCACAAACTTTTGCAGCTTCTTTCAAAGCAAGTGATGCAGCAATTTTAAATGCCATCTCGGATGAGTCGACATCGTGGTATGAACCATCAAACAATCTTGCTTTGACATCAACGAGCGGGTAACCGGCAAGAACACCGTTTTCGAGGGAATCCCTGAGGCCCTGCTCAACAGATGGGATGAATTCACGTGGTACAGCACCACCGACGATATTGTCTTCGAATTCGAATCCTGCGCCCTGCTCATTAGGTGTGAATTCAATATGAACATCACCGAACTGACCGCGTCCACCTGACTGACGTGCAAATTTACCTTGTACGGATGCTGAAGATTTGAATGTCTCACGGTAAGAAACCATTGGCGCACCAACGTTACACTCTACCTTGAATTCACGCTTCATACGGTCGACAAGTACATCAAGGTGAAGCTCACCCATACCGCCGATGATGACCTGGCCGGTCTCATTGTCAGTACGTGCAGTGAAGGTAGGGTCTTCTTCCTGAAGTTTCACAAGCGCTGTAGTCATCTTATCCTGGTCCGCCTTGGATTTAGGCTCAACGGATAAGTGGATGACCGGCTCTGGGAATTCCATAGCCTCCAGGATCACCTGGTTCTTCTCGTCTGTAAGAGTATCACCGGTACCTGTATCTTTAAGACCTACCGCAGCAGCGATGTCTCCGGCGTAAACCGTTGAGATCTCCTGACGGGAGTTTGCGTGCATCTGAAGGATACGTCCAACACGTTCACGCTTGTCTTTAGTCGTGTTTCTGATATAAGAACCAGAATCCAGCGTACCTGAGTACACGCGGAAGAATGTCAGCTTACCGACGAACGGATCTGTCATCACTTTGAATGCAAGTGCTGCAAACGGCTCGGAATCGTCAGGTTTTGCAACAATCTCCTGTTCTTCATCATCTTTAACATGACCGACGATCGGTTTTACATCCAATGGGGATGGAAGATAATCGATTACCGCGTTAAGAAGTAACTGGACACCTTTGTTTTTGAATGCTGTACCGCAAAGTACAGGGTAGAATTCAACATCACACGTCGCTTGACGGATCGCAGCTTTAAGCTCATCGGTGCTGATTTCTTCGCCGCCAAGGTATTTCTCCATGATATCTTCGTTGACATCTGCCAGACCTTCAATGAGGGATTCTCTCAACTCTTCAGCTTTTGCTTTGTACTCTTCAGGGATTTCGATTTCTTCAATCTCTGTCCCCAGGTCATTACCGTAGCTGTAAGCTGTCATGTGAATCAAGTCGATGATTCCGTTGAAGTTATCCTCCGCTCCGATAGGGAACTGGATAGGATGGGCATTTGCCTGCAGGCGGTCTCTGATGGTACCGACTGAATATTCAAAGTCAGCACCGATTTTATCCATCTTGTTAATGAATACGATACGAGGAACGCCGTAAGTTGTTGCCTGTCTCCATACTGTTTCCGTCTGCGGTTCAACACCTGATTGAGCATCAAGCACTGTCACAGCTCCGTCCAGTACACGAAGTGAACGTTCAACTTCGACAGTGAAGTCTACGTGTCCAGGCGTATCGATGATGTTTACACGGTGTCCGTCCCACTCGGCTGTCGTCGCTGCAGATGTGATTGTAATACCACGTTCCTGCTCCTGCTCCATCCAGTCCATCTGTGAAGCACCTTCATGCGTTTCACCAAGCTTGTGGATACGTCCTGTGTAATAAAGAATACGTTCAGTCGTCGTAGTCTTACCGGCATCGATGTGAGCCATGATACCGATGTTACGCGTTCTTTCTAATGAGAATGGTCTTGCCATGAGTATTCTTTTCTCCTTCCAAAAATGGATTGCGGTTTATAACTGTCAGACACCCGCACCTACCAGCGGTAGTGAGCGAACGCTCTGTTAGCTTCTGCCATTTTGTGTACTTCTTCACGTCTCTTGACAGCACCACCAGTGTTGTTTGCAGCGTCAAGAATTTCATTTGCGAGTCTTTCTACCATTGTCTTTTCCCCACGCAGACGAGCGTAGTTCACGAGCCAACGCAGACTCAGCGTAGTACGACGTTCAGGGCGCACTTCCACAGGCACCTGGTAGTTTGAACCACCGACACGGCGAGCTTTAACTTCAAGTACCGGCATGATGTTTTCGATTGCTTCATCGAAAACTTCCATAGCGTCCCTGCCTGAGCGCTCCTCCACTAAATCGAATGCACTGTACAGGATACTTTGTGAAGTACCACGTTTACCGTCAATCATCATTTTGTTGATCAATTTTGTAATCAGTTTTGAGTTGTGTATCGGATCTGGCAACACATCTCTTTTTGCAACTGGACCTTTACGAGGCATATTGTAATCCTCCCTTCAAATATTATCACTTATTCTTTCAAAGTTTAATGCTTTTAACGTAACGTTAACATCTGAACCTTATTAGCTCTTGGCTTTAGGCTTCTTCGCACCGTAAAGTGAACGACCCTGCATACGGCCGTCAACACCTGAAGTATCAAGTGCACCACGAACGACATGATAACGGACACCCGGTAAGTCTTTTACACGGCCTCCGCGGATAAGAACAACACTGTGTTCCTGCAGGTTGTGGCCGATACCAGGGATATATGCGTTGACCTCTATATTATTTGAAAGTCTCACACGAGCATATTTACGAAGTGCAGAGTTCGGTTTCTTTGGAGTCATTGTACCTACACGTGTACAAACACCACGTTTTTGAGGCGCAGCATCTTTAGTGACGCGCTTTTTAAGACTGTTGAAACCTCTGTTCAATGCTGGTGAGTCTGTGCTTTTACCTTTTGTTTTACGAGGCTTTCTGATTAGCTGATTAATAGTTGGCATCTTGGATATTCCTCCTCCCTTTACTAAGTTTCTGTAATACCACACATCCAGGTGGTTCATTTTTAGAATATAAAAAATCTGTAAGAAATGATTCTTACATTTTCGCATCTAAATTGTCTCTCACGAGGTAAATTACCCATCATAGAGTAACCTTAACAATAATAGCATCTGGGAATTACCATTGTCAAGTTTTTCTTTGAATTTTTACCCTCGATTGCCCGAGATGTCCATACTAACAAGCTAAGACATGAAGTACAAGGATTAGCTACAGGATAATCAAGGAATGGCCGCCTGCAATGCAGCGGCCACCCCGGGATTTATCTGTATTAAGGCCTGTGATGCCGGCCGATTTTCAAATTATTCTTCCACAAGCACTTCTTCGGCACTTTCTGCCGTCTGATCCATGTCGACTTCAACATCACGGTATCTCGGCATTCCTGTACCTGCTGGTATCAGTTTGCCGATGATGACGTTCTCTTTGAGGCCGAGCAGGTCATCACGCTTGCCTTTGATTGCAGCATCCGTAAGGACTCTCGTCGTTTCCTGGAAGCTTGCAGCCGACAGGAAGCTTTCGGTCTCGAGTGATGCTTTTGTTATGCCGAGCAGTACAGGCTTCGCTGTCGCCGGACGTTTCCTCTTCTTGAAGATCTCTTTGTTTGCATCCGTGAATGCATGGATGTCCACTAAAGCACCAGGCAGCAGTGCCGTATCTCCTGCATCGATGATCCTCACCTTGCGAAGCATCTGTCTGACCATCACTTCGACGTGCTTATCATCGATTTCAACACCCTGCATACGGTAAACTTTCTGAACTTCTTTAAGAAGGTATTCCTGCGTGCGGTTAAGGCCGGCCACGGTGAGGAGTTCTTTAGGCTCGATTGAACCTTCAGTCAGCGGCTGACCCGGAATGACCGTGTCACCGATTTCGACTTTCAGACGTGCAGCGCCCATCGCGGTATACGTCCTCGTCTCCTGTTCACCTTTGACCTTGATCTCCTGCTGGCGGTCTTTGACGATTTCAATATCGGTTATTTCACCGCTGATTTCAGTGATCACTGCCTGACCTTTCGGGTTACGTGCCTCAAACAGCTCCTGGATACGTGGCAGACCCTGGGTGATGTCGCTTCCTGCAACACCGCCTGTATGGAATGTACGCATCGTCAGCTGTGTACCCGGCTCACCGATGGACTGGGCTGCGATGGTGCCGACCGCTTCGCCGACTTCGACTTTTTCACCCGTTGCCAGGTTTTTACCGTAGCAGCGTTCACATACACCGTGACGGGCGTTACATGTGAAGGCGGAACGGATGTACACTTCTTCAATGCCACTGCCTACAATCTCTTTAGCAGTTTCAAGAGTGATCAGCTCGTTCGCTTTCACGATGATTTCCTTGGTTTCAGGATGTCTGACCGTTTCTTTTGCGTAACGGCCTTCAAGACGGTCGAATAACGGTTCGATCAGTTCAGATCCTTCAGTCAGCGCAGATACAAGCAGTCCTTTATCAGTACCGCAGTCTTTCTCACGCACGATTACATCCTGTGCCACATCTACGAGACGGCGTGTCAGGTAACCTGAGTCGGCAGTCTTAAGTGCCGTATCCGCAAGTCCTTTACGCGCACCGTGTGTCGAAATGAAGTACTCGAGTACTGTCAGTCCCTCACGGAAACTTGAGGTGATCGGAAGCTCGATGATCTGTCCTGACGGGTTGGCCATCAGTCCACGCATACCTGCAAGCTGTGTGAAGTTTGATGCGTTACCACGTGCACCCGAGTCACTCATCATGAATATCGGGTTCAGACGGTCCAGTGAGCCCATCAGTTTATCCTGAATGATATCTTTGGCTCTGGTCCAGAGCTCAATCACTGTGTTGTAGCGTTCTTCTTCCGTAATCAGACCACGTGAGAACTGCTTTTGGACTTTTTCGACTTTCTCATCTGTCTCATCAATGATCTTCTGCTTATCAGGCAGTACGACGATATCGGATACACCGACGGTGATGCCCGCTTTCGAAGAATATTTGAAGCCCAGATCCTTCATCAGGTCCAGCATTACGGAAGTTTCCGTAATATGGAACTTATTGAAGATTTCAGCGATGATCTGACCCAGGAACTTCTTATCAAAAGGATCAGCCAATGGCCTGTCTTTGTAATATTCCTTCAGTCCGCCTTCACCGAGTTCCCCGACTCTTACAAAATACTTATCCGGTGTCTTTTCTTCAAGGTTCGTTCTTGTCGGTTCATTTATATAAGGGAAGGATGGCGGCATGATTTCATTGAAGATGATCTTGCCGACCGTCGTCAGCATCACTTCTCCACGGTGATCGTCCGAAACCTTCTCATGTTCAAATGAGTCGGTATGGACACCAATCCTTGTATGAAGCCCCACGTACCCATTCGTGTAAGCCATGATGACTTCGTTTGCGTCTTTGAAGATATGTCCTTCGCGTTTATCATTCTCACGCTCAAGCGTCAGATAATAGTTTCCGAGGACCATATCCTGTGACGGTGTCACGACCGGCTTGCCGTCTTTAGGGTTCAGGATGTTCTGTGCTGCAAGCATGAGCATTCTCGCTTCTGCCTGAGCCTCTTTCGATAATGGTACGTGGACCGCCATCTGGTCACCGTCAAAGTCAGCATTATAAGCAGTCGTTACAAGCGGGTGGAGGCGGATCGCCCTGCCCTCTACAAGCACTGCTTCAAATGCCTGGATACCGAGACGGTGAAGTGTCGGTGCACGGTTTAAAAGTACAGGGTGTTCACTGATGACATCTTCCAGCACATCCCAGACTTCGCTTTCCATACGTTCAATCTTGCCTTTGGCGTTCTTGATGTTGGTCGCCATCTCTCTTTGAACCAGTTCCTTCATGACGAATGGTTTGAAGAGTTCAAGGGCCATTTCCTTCGGCAGACCACACTGGTACATTTTCAGGTTCGGTCCGACGACGATGACCGAACGGCCTGAGTAGTCGACACGCTTACCGAGCAGGTTTTGACGGAACCGTCCCTGCTTACCTTTCAACATATGTGACAATGATTTCAATGGGCGGTTGCCCGGTCCTGTCACCGGACGGCCGCGGCGGCCGTTATCGATCAATGCATCCACTGCTTCCTGCAGCATACGCTTTTCGTTCTGGACGATGATTCCCGGCGCACCCAGGTCGAGAAGCCGCTTCAAACGGTTGTTACGGTTGATTACACGGCGGTACAGGTCGTTCAGGTCACTTGTCGCAAAGCGTCCGCCGTCCAGCTGCACCATAGGACGGATTTCCGGCGGGATGATCGGGAGTACATCCAGAATCATCCACTCCGGCTCATTGCCGGAATTACGGAAAGATTCAACCACTTCAAGGCGCTTGATTGCACGCGTCAATCTCTGCCCTGTAGCGGATTCGAGCTCTTTCCTCAGACTTGCCAGCTCTTCTTCCAGGTTGACTTCACGAAGCAGATCTTTGATCGCTTCCGCACCCATCTTCGCAGTGAAGGTGTTGCCGTGCTTGTCATAATACTCCCGGTATTCTCTTTCGGATAACAGCTGTTTTGGCTCAAGCCCTGTGGATCCAGGCTTGATTACCGCATAAGAAGCGAAATAAATGATCTCCTCAAGTGAACGCGGAGACATATCCAAAAGCAGTCCCATCCTTGAGGGGATGCCTTTGAAATACCAGATGTGGGAGACAGGGGCTGCAAGTTCTATGTGCCCCATTCTCTCACGGCGTACTTTGGCTCTTGTCACTTCCACACCACAACGGTCACAGACCATGCCTTTATAACGTACACGTTTATACTTTCCGCAGCTGCACTCCCAATCCTTTGTAGGACCGAAGATCTTCTCGCAGAACAATCCATCACGTTCCGGCTTTAAAGTTCTATAGTTAATTGTTTCGGGTTTCTTGACCTCACCGAATGACCACGAACGGATCTTTTCCGGTGAAGCAAGGCCGATTTTCATATATTGAAATCTATTGACATCTATCAATGAGCTTTCCTCCCTAATGTTTAATCAAGCTCAGTACATCACTCAGTGACATTTTCAGTCTCAACCTGCTTCTTGTCGCTGACATTCAGCTGATTGGAAGCATCTTCTTCATCCGTGTCATGCATATCGACTTCTTCATCCTGATTATCCATGATGTTGACGTTCAGACCCAGACTCTGGAGCTCTTTCATCAATACTCTGAATGACTCGGGAACACCTGGTTTCGGTACGTTTTCACCTTTGACGATCGCTTCGTAAGTCTTGACGCGGCCGACGGTGTCATCTGATTTGACGGTCAGGATCTCCTGCAATGTGTATGCGGCACCATATGCTTCAAGTGCCCAGACTTCCATCTCACCAAAACGCTGTCCACCGAACTGGGCTTTACCTCCGAGTGGCTGCTGTGTCACGAGTGAATATGGTCCTGTGCTTCTCGCGTGAAGCTTATCATCGACCATGTGTGCAAGTTTCAGCATGTACATGACACCAACAGAAATCCTGTTTTCGAATGGTTCACCTGTACGTCCGTCGTAAAGGACGGTTTTTCCGTCACGTGCGAGACCGGCTTCTTCCATCGTATTCCAGACATCGTCTTCATTCGCACCATCGAATACCGGTGAAGCCATCTTGAGACCCATGGCACGGGATGCCATGCCAAGGTGCATTTCAAGCACCTGTCCGATATTCATACGTGATGGTACACCAAGCGGATTGAGCATCAGGTCGATCGGTGTGCCATCCGGCAGGTAAGGCATGTCCTCTTCCGGCAGTATGCGGGAGATGACACCTTTGTTGCCGTGACGGCCGCACATCTTGTCCCCGACACTGATTTTCCTCTTCTGGACGATGTAGACTCTCACAAGCTGATTGACACCAGGCGACAATTCATCGCCGTCTTCGCGGTTGAACACTTTGACATCCAGCACGATGCCGCCGGCACCGTGAGGTACACGGAGTGAAGTGTCACGCACTTCACGTGCTTTTTCACCGAATATTGCATGGAGCAGACGCTCTTCTGCAGTCAGTTCCGTCACACCTTTAGGCGTCACTTTACCGACAAGGATATCACCGTCGGTCACTTCGGCACCGATGTAGACGATACCGCGGTCATCCAGCTTCTTCAGGGCGTTATCTGATACGTTCGGTATATCACGCGTGATCTCTTCCGGTCCAAGTTTTGTGTCACGGGCTTCGGATTCATACTCTTCAATATGGATCGAAGTGTAGACATCATCTTTGACCAGTCTCTCACTCATGATTACAGCATCCTCATAGTTGTAGCCGTCCCATGTCATGAAGCCGACCACCAGGTTGCGGCCGAGTGCCATTTCACCGTTGTCCATGGACGGGCCGTCGGCGAGTATTTCACCTTTGGAGACGACATCACCCACTGAGACGATCGGTTTGTGGTTATAACATGTACCGGAGTTGGAGCGGATGAACTTGGACAGTTTATAAACGTCCTTTTCAGTCTCGACTTCTTTTCCGTTCTGCTCTTCAATACGGTATACGTGAACTTCCTTCGCTTCCACATGCGACACCCTGCCTTTATATTTGGCAACCACTGCTGCACCTGAATCGCGCGCAGATACGTGCTCCATGCCCGTACCGATATGCGGTGATTCCGGAATCAGAAGAGGTACTGCCTGACGCTGCATGTTCGCACCCATCAGGGCACGGTTGGAGTCGTCATTCTCAAGGAACGGGATACAGGCCGTAGCTGCAGAAACGACCTGCTTTGGCGATACGTCCATATAGTCGATGCGGTCCCTGTGCATCTGGGTGTTGTTGCCCCGGAAGCGACAGAAGACTTCTTCGTTTTCGAAGCTGCCATCCTCGTTGAGCGGGGAGTTAGCCTGTGCAACGACATAGCTGTCTTCTTCATCAGCCGTCAGATAATCGATCTGGCTCGTCACACGGCCTGTATCATGATCGACTTTCCTGTAAGGCGTTTCGATGAAGCCGAACTCATTTACACGCGCATAGCTTGATAATGAGTTGATCAGACCAATGTTCGGGCCTTCCGGCGTTTCAATCGGACACATGCGTCCGTAGTGTGAATAGTGGACGTCACGCACTTCCATGCCTGCACGTTCACGGGTAAGACCGCCGGGCCCGAGGGCAGACAGACGCCTCTTGTGGGTCAATTCCGCAAGCGGGTTGGTCTGGTCCATGAACTGTGAGAGCTGTGAGCTGCCAAAGAACTCTTTGATGGACGCAATCACAGGACGGATGTTGATGAGCTGCTGCGGGGTGATCGATTCGGTGTCCTGGATGGACATACGCTCACGGATCACACGCTCCATACGGGATACCCCGATCCTGAACTGGTTTTGGAGCAGTTCGCCCACGGAACGCAGACGACGGTTTCCAAGGTGGTCTATATCATCTGTGTATCCGACACCATGCAGCAGGTTGAAGAAATAACTGATTGAAGAAATGATATCTGATGGAGTGATGGATTTCACTTCTACATCCGGGAAGGCATTGCCGATGACTGTCGTCGTGCCTTCTTCAAAGTTCGGTGCTTCAACATTGATCGACTGGACCTCGATCGGCTCATCCAGGATACCCTGTTCAAGCTCATAAGTTTCCAGGTTTGCTGTCGTTTCAAGCGCTTCGGTGATGGAATCCAGTGTTCTGCGGTCGATCGTCGCACCTTTTTCAGCGATGATTTCACCCGTCTCTTTGTCAACGATCGGTTCAGCCAGCACCTGGTTGAACAGACGGTTTTTCAGGTGAAGCTTCTTATTCATCTTATAGCGGCCGACGCTTGCCAGGTCATAGCGCTTCGGATCGAAAAACCTTGAGTACAGCAGGTTCTTCGCATTTTCCACCGTCGGTGGTTCACCCGGACGCAGGCGTTCGTAGATTTCAAGCAGTGCCTGATCCACGGTTTCTGTAGTATCTTTGTCTAATGTGTTGCGTATATATTCATTATCTCCCAGAAGGTTGATGATCTCCTGGTCTGTTGAGAATCCTAGGGCTCTGACCAAAACCGTGATCGGCAGTTTGCGGGTACGGTCGATCCTGACGTACACCACATCCTTAGCATCGGTTTCATACTCAAGCCATGCACCGCGGTTCGGTATTACCGTCGCACCATAACTCAGTCTGCCATTCTTGTCGTATTTTTCAGAGTAGTAGACGGAAGGGCTACGTACGAGCTGGGATACGATGACACGTTCAGCTCCATTAATGATGAAAGTTCCAGTGTCCGTCATCAATGGGAAGTCACCCATGAATACTTCCTGTTCCTTCACTTCACCCGTTTCTTTTATCACCAGGCGAACTTTCACTCGTAATGGTGCAGAATAAGTAGCATCGTGGTTCTTTGCCTCATCTTCATCGTACTTGGGTTCACCAAGTTTGTAATCCACAAATTCCAATGACATATTTCCAGTGAAATCCTCCACCGGTGAAATGTCCTTGAACATTTCTATCAGACCCGTCTTTAAAAACCATTCATAAGACTTCGTCTGAATCTCAATCAAGTTAGGCAGATCCAATTTCTCCTCGATACGTGCATAGCTTCTGCGTTTGGCATGTCTTCCATATTGAATCACTTGACTCATCGACAGATTCACCCCTAATAAAATTTACGTAAAACATACACATTAGCATACTATTATGTTTAAAGACAAAAAGAAAACGGAATCGAAATCAACCCCATTTTCTATTTATATTAAACAGTATTTAATACGCTCCATTTCAATAAGCAGACAAAAAGTGCATACTTATTGGTATTATATTTTTACATTCTATAACTATATCACAACAGTTTTGTCAAGTCAAATTCGTTATTGATTTTCTTTTCGTTTTGTGGTTCCGGCCGTGCAGCCGCCGTCATTTGATGCCCTTCAATACATAGTAGCCTTTGTCTTTCATGACGGTGCTGACGTTGCCGAACTTTTGTTCAATTGCACTTTTATAAGACTTCATGCCCTGCTTTTTCTGGACGACCATGTAAAACGCACCGCCCTCCTCCAACCGCTCATGACCGTCATCTATGATCGACATCACCGTGTCCTTCCCCGCCCTGAACGGAGGGTTCGTGACATACAGCCCCGCCGGGACATCCGAGCGGTCGTATTCTTCCCGGCTCAAAATCCTTGCGTCGATATGGTTCCTCTCAACATTGTCATGGAGCAGTGCGATCGCATCTTCATTGACTTCGACCATCACCGGTTCGAGCTTCAACACTCTGCCGAGGACGATACCGACCGGACCGTAGCCCGCACCCATATCAATCATTGAAGAGGGATTCCCGTGGCGGTCCGCAACGACGCCTTCAAGAAGCGTCTTTGTGCCGTAATCAACACGCTCCTTCGAAAATACGCCGCGGTCGGTCTTGAACCTGTACACCTCACCGTTGAAGTCGAAAGAGATTTCGCTGTAATCATGTGCACTCTGATCGGTTGTAAAGTAATGTGACATGGCCTCACCCCGGTAACATGATATGTAATAAAAAAACGAGGCTCATCTAAACATTATGTTTATCATGAGCCTCATTCAAAAAACTTTCTTCACACAAAAATTATTTAAGTTCTACGCCTGCGCCGACTTCTTCAAGCTTGCCTTTAAGCTCTTCAGCATCTTCTTTGGAAAGTGCTTCTTTAACCACTTTAGGCGCTTCATCGACTAGTGCTTTAGCATCTTTAAGGCCAAGGCCTGTTGCTTCACGCACAACTTTGATGACTTTGATCTTGGATGAACCGGCATCCGTAAGTTCAACGTCGAATTCAGTCTGCTCTTCAGCAGCTGCTTCTCCGCCGCCTGCACCTGCTGCTGCTACTGGAGCCGCTGCAGTTACACCGAATTCTTCTTCAATTGCTTTTACCAGGTCGTTTAGTTCCAAAACTGACATTTCTTTAATAGACTCAATGATTTGTTCATGATTAGCCATTATAATTTCCTCCGATTTTTATATTATTTTCACGCGATTATGCTTCTTCGTTTTCCTTTTCTTCACCGATCGCTTTAACTGCATAAGCGAAGTTGCGTACCGGAGCCTGAAGTACGGAAAGCAGCATTGATACAAGTCCGTCTTTTGAAGGGAGGGATGCGATTGCGTTCACATCTTCCGCCGGAGCGAAAGTTCCTTCGATGACACCTGCTTTGATCTCAAGCGCTTCGTGTTCCTTTGCAAAGTTATAAAGGACTTTGGCAGGAGCGATTACATCTTCATTGGAAAATGCAACAGCGTTTGGTCCAGTCAGGAATTCATTCAGCTCTGTAAGTTCAGCTTTTTCAGCTGCACGGCGCGTCATCGTATTTTTGTATACTTTGAATTCGACGCCTGCTTCTCTGAGGTTCTTACGTAATTCGGTCATTTCAGCAACTGTCAGTCCACGGTAGTCGACGACCACTGTAGAAACAGATTCCTTCAGCTGTGTTGCGATCTGATCAACAAGCTGCTGTTTAGATTCCATCACTTTTGACATTTTTACACCTCCATAATTTTTGTGTGTATAGGCTGGTGCAATAAAAAAAGCACCTTTTACCCACGGCAAAAAGTGCTTGAATATATGTTGGTCAATTCAAGTCTTTTTCATTTGCCTCGGCAGGATGTCGTTTTAAGTGACGGTGATCCGCCACTCCTGCTGTCTCAGGTAATATTTTAATACAAGTGCAACTGTACAACATGCAGCTGCACTTGTCAATATTATTTTAAATTAGACGATTCTCGCTTCATTATTATCCACTCTGATGCCAGGGCCCATCGTGGATGAAACTGCCACAGTCTTGAAGTAAGTGCCTTTGGCAGATGCAGGTTTTGCTTTTGCAAGGGCATCATGGAGTGTGTTGAAGTTCTCAACCAGCTTATCTGTATCGAAAGATACTTTACCGATTGCGGCATGGACGATACCGGATTTCTCGGCACGGTATTCCACTTTACCTGCTTTGATTTCTTCAACAGCTTTTTTGACATCCATTGTGACTGTGCCTGTCTTAGGGTTCGGCATTAAGCCTTTAGGTCCGAGTACACGGCCCAGTTTACCGACTTCACCCATCATGTCAGGTGTAGCGACGATTACATCAAAGTCAAACCAGCCGCCGTTGATCTTTTCAACGAACTCCTGGTCTCCTGCGTAATCTGCGCCTGCTTCTTGAGCTTCTTTGAGCTTTTCACCTTTTGCGAATACTAATACACGCTGTGACTTTCCAGTACCGTGCGGCAATACGATTGCACCGCGGATCTGCTGGTCGTTTTTACGTGTATCAATACCCAGGCGGAAAGCGACTTCAACAGAAGCATCAAAATTTACAGTACTTGTTTCCTGAGCCAGTTTGACTGCTTCTTCGATTGAATACGAAGAATCGGCATCGAATTTTTCAAGTGCTGCCTGATACTTTTTACTTCTTTTAGCCATTTATAATTCCTCCTTGTGGTTTTAGCGGGTAATCCTCCCACGTTTGTATTAATACATTTCTATACAGTCTCGTTTAATTTACTTTTGAACTTCGAAGCCCATGCTTCTGGCTGTACCTTCGACCATGCGGATTGCCGCTTCTACGTCAGCCGCATTCAGGTCCTCCATTTTCGTTTCAGCGATTTCACGCACTTGCGCTTCTGATACTTTCGCCACTTTGTTCTTGTTCGGTTCACCAGAACCTTTGTCCACGCTTGCAGCTTGTTTCAAAAGCACTGCAGCCGGCGGAGTTTTTGTGATGAAAGTGAATGAGCGGTCCTCAAATACAGAGATTTCAACCGGAATGATGAGTCCAGCCTGCTCCTGTGTACGTGCGTTGAATTCTTTACAGAACCCCATGATGTTGATACCTGCCTGACCCAGTGCCGGACCTACCGGTGGAGCCGGGTTCGCCTTACCTGCAGGAATCTGCAATTTCACAACGTTGATAACTTTTTTAGCCACGATGTGCACCTCCTCGTTTATCGTGATGTGGTCATAGGATATTATAAATTTTATCCTCCCACCCGCATCTTTTAAAAATAAAGATGGCCGGAAAATTCCGACCATGATATTTTACCATTATTCTGTTCATATTACAAGACGCGTTATTATAATTTTTCAATCTGGTCGAATTCGACTTCAACCGGTGTTTCCCGCCCGAACATTTCGACGAGAACTGTCAGCTTATAACGTTCCTCATCAATGGATTTTATCTCACCGGACTGATTTTTGAACGGTCCGTCTATAATATTGACGACTTCTCCGACTTCAACTTCGAAATCTATGGTCTTCTCAGCCATGCCCATGGATTTCAGGATGAACTTCACTTCCTCGGGCAGTAATGGATTCGGTTTGCTTCCTGCACCTTGTGAGCCTACAAAACCCGTCACACCCGGTGTATTCCTCACAATATACCAGGATTCGTCTGTCATTATCAGTTCTACAAGCACATACCCGGGAAAGGTCTTCTTCATCGCTGTTTTACGCTTGCCGTCTTTGACCGTGGTCTCTTCCTCTTCCGGAATCACCACTCGGAAAATCTGATCCTGCATGTTCATCGATTCAAGACGGGCAAGCAGGTTCGCTTTTACTTTATTTTCATATCCCGAATAAGTATGTACGGCATACCAATTTTTTTCACCAGACATCCAATCGCTCCTTTAAATTACAAAAAATCTATCACTGCAGTGATACCTAAATCCAAAACATAGAAAAAAGCCAGAAAAAATATAACCGTCAATGTAACAATTACCGTAAATCTCGCAGTTTCCTGTCCTGTCGGCCAGCTGACCTTCTTCATCTCGCTAACGACGTTTTGAAAGAAATTCTTATTGTTAGACATCTTTAACATATCCTCCTACTTCAGATGGAACTTTTATGAGTCGTATGCCGATTACATTTTTTACAAAACTTTTTCAATGTCAGACGTTCTTTATGATCGGACATGATTTGATAATTTCTTGATCCACATACAGTACACGCCAATGCTATTTTCATATGATACATCCCATTTCAATTCTTATACACTATACCGATTTTAAAAAATAATGTCAATCACTGTTAAATCCGGCAGCCCGTCATTTCCCGCGTTTTCTCCTGACTCTGTGCAGCCCGTTTACGATCGCCCTTTCACTCACGCAGAGCTTTTCGCTGATCTCTTTAATCTCATAACCGTAATCGCAGTAGTAGACGATCTTCCTTTCGAGCGGGGAACACACTTTCCGGTTGTTGAGTATGTTCATCCTGTTTTCCTCATCCAGGATGATGTCGAGGGGGTCATCCCGCCTAGTGTTCCTGTAGTCCCCCGCTTCAAAAGTGATGTCCTCCGCAGATTTCAGCATCTCACCTGACTGATGGTCGATCTCCCTGTAGAAGAGCTTCATCAATTCATAAGTGATCACTTTGGAAGCATAATGGCGGTAGTTCCCCGCCACCGGGTCATACTTGTGGCACAGCCTCAGCGCAAGCTCCATCATCTCCTGCAGGGCATCTTCACGATCATGCACAGTGAAAGGGTATTTCAAGGTCTTCCTGAACACGGCGGGCCTGAAATTCTCATCTATCCAGTCGAATGCATCAGTGTCGCCCCTGCTGACCCTGTATGCACAGCGGTTCATTTCATCATCCAGTGTCTCTTTGATGCAGAAGCGGTGTTCGGCAATCAGATACATAAACCGTCCCCCCTTTTATATATAAATATATGGGGAGGCGGATCATTCCTCAAGCTGCTATTTCAGGCCCCTTCTCCATTTTTCAAGTTCTGAAAGGACATCCGGACTGATATCGAGTTTCTGCCTTGGCAGTTTTTCATTTATTGCATCAATTTCTTTACTGATATTTTTTTCCGAATCCTCAAGCAGCACCCACATCTCCCGTGAGGATATCCTGTAGGCGCCGAGTGCAAATATGGCATTCTGTTCGGTCAGGTCGCTTGTGACCACGCTGATCTCGCAAAGGAAAGGATGGTATGTGTCATGCACGAAACGTTCAATGAACTCATCCGCCGTTTCCTTTTCCTTTGTAAAGATCACGGTGATGCCATGTTTCTCCATGATCGTTTCCATGCTCTTCACTTCATACGCATCAAACACGATGATGATTTCATAGTTCGAGACCATCTGGTATTCGGCAAGCACCGTCACGACTTCCTCCCTCGCAATTTCAAGAGACGCTTTCGATTCTGCATGCAGTTCTTTATTGGCACCGATGAGGTTGTAGCCGTCGACGAGCAGAATTCTGCGTTTTTTCCTCATATCATCACGTCCCGGGAGGGTTTTGCTTCCTGTACACTTCGTACATCAAAAGTGCAGCAGACACCGAGGCATTCAAGCTCGTAATTTCACCATTCATCGGAATTTTGACGATGAAGTCACACTTTTCAAGCGTCTTTTTGCTGATGCCCTGCCCTTCGCTGCCGATCACAAGGGCGGTGCTCATATTCATGTCCAGTTCACGGTAGTCCGTCTTTCCGCTGCCATCGCTGCCGACGACCCAGAAACCCTTCTCCTTCAGCCTGTCGATCGTCTGGTTGATGTTGGTGACACGGACGACCGGGATATATTCGATGGCGCCCGTCGATGTCCTCGCCACCGTTTCGGTCAGCTGGACGGAACGCCTTTTCGGGATGATGACCCCGTCGAAGCCCGCACCGTCGCAGGTCCTTAAAATCGACCCGAGATTATGCGGGTCTTCAAGCCCGTCGAGGATGATGACGTTCGCCGTCTCCTTTCCCGAGATGCGCTCCATGAATGTTTCGAGTTCCATGTACTCATGGGCACTGATCATCGCTATGATGCCCTGGTGCTTCTCATCAGTCAGCCCGTCCATCTTGCTTTTCGGGACATGCTGGACGATCACTTTCCGGTCCTTCGCCAGGTCCAGCAGTTCCTTCACCTGGTTTTTATTGATTGTATCCTGAACGAATATTTTGTTGATGTCGCTTTTGGAACGTAATGCCTCCCTCACCGCATTTTTTCCTGCGATCACCGATTCAGTCATTGTGAACCCTCCCTTCCTTTATTATCTCCTGCATGAGCGTTTCAATCCTGCCGTGATTTCCCGTGAGGTCCAGATAACCGATCAGCGCCTCAAGACCCGAGGCGTTGCGGTATTCTTTGATGCTTGCATTTTTGGCACGTGTGGCGCTGGACTTATTGCGTGCACGCTTCGCTATATCCCACTCCTCATCCGTGAGGAGCGATGCTTTCCTCAAATGGAGCAGCGCGCGCGACTGGGCACCCGCACTCACCCATAAGTTCGCTTCCCTGTGCAGCTCTTCTGGCTTCATGCGCGGGTGCGCCTTTAAAAGACGGGTGCGTATATGCACCGCGTAGATCGCGTCCCCGAGAAAAGCGAGGGACAGGCTCGGCACGTCTTCCACTTTAAAGTCATCCACGCCTGAACCGTACCCCTTCTTTTGTATCTTCAAGCACGATGCCCTGTGCCTTCAATTCATCCCTGATTTCATCCGCCCGTGCAAAGTCTTTATTTTTCCGTGCCTCATTGCGTTCCTCGATCATCGCTTCAATCTCTTCATCCAGCAGGACTTCCTCTTCCTCCAGGATGATGCCGAGCACTTCACCGTACTGATCGAACACTTTGATGAACTCGGACAGCACTTCACGGTTCGTTGTGTTATACCGCAGATATTTGTTGAGCTCGGTCGTCAGATCATGCCATGTGCTGATCGCATTTGCCGTATTGAAGTCGTCATCCATCTGGGATTCGAATGTTTCCACATTCTTCCGGATGATTTCCATCACTTTTTCATCCGCTTCCATGCCGACCGCGCTGTCCAGGCGTTCTTTCGCCTGGGCATAGCTGCCCTGGATACGTTCGAGACCTGCTTTCGCCGCTTCCACAAGTTCGCGGTTATAGTTGATCGGATTGCGGTAATGGACACTGATCATGAAGAACCTCAGCACATTCGGATTGATCTCCTTGATGATGTCATTGACGAGTATGAAGTTGCCGAGGGATTTCGACATCTTCGTATTGTCGATATTGATATAGCCGTTATGCATCCAGTAGTTTGAGAATGTCGCGTCGGTCATGCACTCACTTTGTGCGATTTCATTTTCATGATGCGGAAAAGTCAAATCCTGTCCGCCCGCATGGATATCAATCGTATCGCCGAGGTGCTCCCTTGCCATCACGCTGCATTCGATATGCCAGCCCGGACGTCCCTCGCCCCACGGCGAATCCCATTTGATTTCATTGGGCTTTGCCTGCTTCCACAGCGCGAAATCCAGGGGGTCTTCCTTCTTCTCCCCTGCATCGATGCGCGCGCCGACTTTGAGGTCGTTGATCGACTGGTGGCTCAGCTTGCCATACTCATTGAAAGAGCGCGTCTTGAAATAAACGTCTCCATCTGATTCGTAGGCATGCCCTTTTTCAATGAGCACCTCAATGAACTTGATGATATCGTCCATGTGGTCCATCACCCTCGGATGGGCGGTGGCGCGCCTCACATTCAACGCACCCGTATCATTGAAGAACGCTTCGATGAAACGTTCGGCAATGTCAGGCACGGATTCCCCAAGCTCCTGTGATGCCTTGATGAGTTTATCATCCACATCTGTAAAGTTTGATACATATTCCACGTCATAGCCTTTGTATTCCAGATATCTCCTGACCGTATCGAAGGCGATTGCAGGTCTTGCGTTCCCTATGTGGATATAGTTATACACGGTGGGGCCGCAGACATACATCTTGACCTTACCTTCTTCGAGCGGTTTGAATGTTTCTTTCTGCCTTGTCAGCGTATTATATATGCGAACCATCTTGTACCTCATTCCTAACTTCTTTTCTGAAATCTTTTATTTCGTCTTCAAGACCCAGGATCATATCGAGGATCGGGTCCGGTAAATCCGTGACGTTCATATCACGTGCATCCTTGACTCTCTCGCCGGCCTTCTTGACGACTCTCCCCGGGATGCCGACCACAGTCGAATCCTTTGGCGTATTGATGAGGACGACAGAATTCGCGCCGATTTTGGTGTTTTCACCGATGCGGATATTCCCGAGCACTTTCGCCCCCGCGGAGACCAGTACGTTATCATCGATGTCCGGATGCCGCTTCGTTTCCTCTTTCCCTGTTCCGCCGAGCGTCACACCCTGGTAGATTGTCACGTTGTTGCCGATCCGGCATGTTTCGCCGATGACCACACCCATGCCGTGGTCTATGAAGAGGCGCCTGCCGATTTCTGCGCCCGGATGTATTTCTATCCCCGTTATAAAACGGCTGAGCTGTGAAATCGCCCTTGATAATGTCGCGAACTTCCTCTTGTACAGTTTGTGTGCCAGCAGATGCAGCCATACCGCATGCAGCCCCGAATATGTCAAAGCCACTTCTAATTTGCTCTTTGCGGCCGGGTCCAGTTCAAGTACCATATTGATGTCTTCCTTCATTCGATTAAGCAAGCTGATCCTCCTCTCAATAATAAAAGCGCCGCTGCCCAAATAACTGGACAGAGGCGCTTCCGCACGGTTCCACTCTGTTTACAAAATACACTTTGCACTTTTTAATATTCACCTGTGGTCTGCGCATTTCTGAATATACTGTGGTTGTCTTTTCAGCCGCCAGACAATCTCTGATTTCCACAATACACCATACTTCTTTTCTCTGTTACAGATATATTAATCGATTATTCCCCTTACTGCAATCACTTAGGCTCATCTCATTTCAGCTTGGCTACACGCTCGAGCACTTTTTCCCTGCCGATCAGGGAGATGGCATCCGGCAGTTCCGGCCCTCTCGTCTGCCCCGTCACCGCCACGCGGATCGGCATGAAAAGCTGCTTGCCTTTATAACCAGTCGCTTTCTGCACATTTTTAATGGACTTTTTGATCGTGGCGGGATCGAAGTCGGATAATCCTTCGAATTCATCATACAATGCGTTCATCAGTTCCGGTATGTGTTCCTGGTTGATCACTTCCGTCGCTTCTGCATCAAACTCGATGTCATCCTTGAAGAACTGCTCGGACAGCGTTGTGATCTCACCGGCAAAACTCATCTGCGGCTGATAGAGCGCCACAAGTTTCCTTGCCCATTCGAGTTCCTCGCCCTGCGGATCCCTGCTGATCAGCCCCTCTTCGACTAAAAATGGCAATGCCATTTCAAAGACGGTTTCAGCATCCTTTTCTTTCATGTACTGGTTGTTGATCCAGGTCAGCTTCTGCTTGTCGAAGAAGGCAGGTGCTTTTGAAAGTCTCTTTTCATCGAACAACTCGATGAATTCCTCTTTGGAGAAGATCTCCTCTTCACCTTCAGGCGTCCATCCGAGCAGTGCGATGAAGTTGAATAATGCTTCAGGCAGATAACCGAGTTCTTTGTACTGTTCAATAAACTGGATGATTGCACCGTCACGCTTGGACAATTTCTTTTTACTCTCATTGACGATCAGTGTCATATGGCCGAATTCCGGCGCTTCCAGACCAAGCGCTTCATACACCATCATTTGTTTCGGAGTGTTTGAAATGTGGTCATCCCCCCGCAGGACATGGGTGATTTCCATCTCATGATCATCGATCGCGACCGCAAAGTTGTACGTCGGCACACCGTCTTTTTTGACGATGACCCAGTCTCCGAAGCCGTTTGAGTCAAAAGTCACTTCGCCTTTTACGATGTCATTGAATTTATAGACTTTATCCTTCGGCACGCGGATGCGGATGGCAGGTTCCCTGCCCTCGGCGATCAGCGCCTCTTCTTCCTCTTTTGTCAGGTTGGCATGATGGCCGCCGTATCTCGGCATCTCACCGCGTGCAATCTGTTCTTCGCGCTCCTGCTGGAGCTCCTCGCTCGTCATATAGCACCGGTATGCCAGATCCTCATCCAGAAGTTTCTGGATGTATGGTTCATATATATGTCCGCGTTCAGACTGGCGGTACGGGCCGTAGCCTCCGTCCTTGTCTATGCTCTCATCCCAATCGATTCCGAGCCAGGCCAGGTTGTTGAGCTGGGATTCCTCGCCGGTCTCGATATGGCGGGATTTATCGGTGTCCTCGATGCGGATGATGAAATCACCGCCGTAATGGCGTGCAAACAAATAATTAAACAGCGCTGAACGCGCGTTCCCTATATGCAGAAATCCGGTCGGACTCGGTGCATATCTGACTCTAACTTTATCCATTAATATTCCTCCATTTTTGTAAGCAGAACAACTGCTTCCGAAGTGATGCCTTCAGCCCTGCCGACAAATCCTAGTTTTTCTGTAGTGGTCGCTTTAATATTAACATTTGAAACCTCTGTGTTCAAAATCGATGCCACACTTTCCCTCATCTCATCGATATGGGGCCTGAACTTCGGCGCCTGGGCCATGATGACGGCATCGACATTGCCGATTTTGTACTGCTCCTCATTCATTTTTTCAACCACTTCACCGAGCAGCACTTTGGAATCCATATCTTTGAATGACTCATCGGTGTCCGGAAAAAATTTCCCGATATCACCGAGTGCAAGTGCCCCGAGGATTGCATCCGCAATCGTATGGAGCAGGACGTCCGCATCCGAATGGCCTGCGAGACCTTTATCATGCGGTATCTTCAGCCCGCCGATGATCAGCGGCCTGCCTTCGGCAAACGCATGGACGTCAAAACCATGACCGATCCTTATCATTTACTCTCACCTCTTCCGGCTATGATCGACTCCGCGATGACGAGGTCTTCCCGTGTCGTAATTTTAATGTTGTTGTAATCCGATTCCACAATATATACTGATTCCCCCAGGGCTTCGACCATGCTTGAATCATCCGTCACCGCAAGGCCCTCGCGGCGGGCATTCTCATGTGCCTTCATGATCAGCCGGTAATCGAACGCCTGCGGCGTATGGGTGATGAGCAGCTCTTCCCGCTCCAGCGTCTCCGTCACTGTGGCGCCGTCCACCCTTTTGATCGTGTCCTTGACTTTCACGCCGCATATTACGGCCTTGTGCGTGATGACCGCCTTATAAACCTCATTCAAAAGTTTACGGCTTGCAAACGGCCTCGCACCGTCATGTATGAATACATGGTCACTCTCGGGAATCTTCTTCAAAACGTTATAAATGCTGTCCTGCCTCTCCCGGCCGCCGGCGAAGACACCTTTGACTTTAGGGTAGGCCGAAAGCTTCTCTTCCATCAATGCCGTCTCATCTTCCCTCACCGCAAGGTAAATACCGGTGCAGTTCGGATCTTCCTCGAAGAGCGCCACCGTCCGTTCGATGATGGATTTCCCGTCCAGTTCGATGAATACCTTGTTTTTACCATAACCCATGCGGCTGCCTAGGCCGGCCGCCGGTATAATCGCAATATAAGACATATTAACTCTCTCTCTTTGTAAAAATAATGCGCCCTGAATTCGTCTGCAGGACACTTGTCACTTCGACACTGACGGTGCGGTTGATCAGATTCCTGCCTTCCTCTATGACCACCATCGTCCCATCTTCAAGGTAACCGACGCCCTGACCTTCTTCCTTACCGTGTTTCGTCACCATGATATCCAGTGTATCGCCCTGTCTGATGACCAGCTTTATCGCATCCGACAATTCATTGACGTTGAGCACTTTGATGTTATGGACCTGACACACACGGTTCAGATTATAGTCCGTAGTGATGAGGGCGGCATCTTCCTCTTTGGCGAGCTGTACGAGCTGCTGGTCCACATCCAGCTTTTCATAGGCGACCGGCTGGACGGTGACGTCCAGTCCGCTGTCCTGAAGCTCATTCAGCATATCGAGACCCCTCTGCCCGCGGTCACGCTTCATGGCATCCGTGGAATCTGCAATCAGCTGGAGTTCATCCAGGACAAACTGGGGGACCACCAGTTCACCTTCTATAAAACCGGTTTTGACGACATCTACAATCCTGCCGTCTATGATCGCACTGGTGTCCACCAATTTCTTCTGGCCCTGCACCACTTTCCCGGCTTGCCTGCCGTTCTGTCCCGGGAAGACATCCAGCAGTTCAGTATGCTTTTTCATACCGATCTGGAAGCCGAGATAACCGAGTATGACTGCCAGTGCAAAAGAAATGACTTCACTGACTATAGGGATATTCAACGTATTTAATAATAATGATATTAAGACAGCAACGACAAGCCCTATAATCATGCCCAATGTCGCAAAGATGATTTCCGGCAGATTCCGGTTCAGGATCATCCCCTCGCCCTTGGCGATCAGGGATTCGACCTTCGGAACAGTCCAAAGGAAGAGGAATAAAAAGAGCAATCCCCCGATCAGGCCATGGATGAGCACGTTATCCAGCAGCAGGGGCAGTTCGACCGGGAGCAGAGAAATCAAATCCGGCAGCAGCCATACGCCGAGGGATACACCGATCAGGAAATATAATATATATATCAGATATTTCAGCAAATCATTCACCGCCTTTCAAATAATTTAAAAATGCTAGCCGAAGGCGTGCTTTATCGCCTCGGTCAGGTGGCTCACACCCTGGACTTCCAATCCTTCCGGCAGCTGGATGCCTGCAAGGGAGGATTTTGGCACGATTGCCCGCTTGAACCCGAGTTTTGCCGCTTCCTGCAGACGTGATTCTATTTTCGTGACCCTTCTGACTTCACCTGTCAGTCCGACTTCCCCGATGAAGCAGTCATCCCCGCGCACTTCCATGTTCTTGAAGCTGGAGGCGATGCTGATGATGACGCTCAAGTCCACAGCAGGTTCGTCCAGTTTCACACCGCCGGCCACCTTGATGTAGGCATCATGCTGCTGCATAAGGTAGCCGCCGCTCTTCTCAAGCACCGCCATCAATAAAGACAAACGGTTATGGTCGACGCCCGTCGCCATGCGCCTCGGGTTATGGAAATGTGTCGGTGCGACAAGTGCCTGGACTTCGACCAGCATCGCCCGCGTGCCTTCCATCGTTGCGACTATTGCCGAACCGGGTGTGTTTTTGGACCGTTCCTCAAGGAAGATTTCCGACGGATTCAGGACTTCCTTCAACCCCGAGCTCTTCATCTCGAATATGCCCATCTCATTCGTGGAGCCGAAACGGTTTTTGACCGCCCTTAAAATCCGGTAAGTCTGGTGCTGATCGCCTTCAAAATAAAGTACCGTGTCCACCATATGCTCGAGCATGCGCGGTCCGGCAATCTGCCCTTCCTTCGTCACGTGGCCCACTATGAAAGTTGCGATGTTCTCGCCCTTCGCGATGTTCATCAGACTCTGCGTACATTCCCTCACCTGGGAGACGCTGCCCGGCGCGCTGGTGATGTCCGGATGGAATATGGTCTGGATGGAGTCGATGATGAGGAAATCCGGCTTTGACCTTTTGACTTCCTCATGGATATGGTAAAGGTTCGTCTCGCAGTATACTTGCAGGTTATCACTTCTCTCATCCAGCCGGTCCGCCCGGAGCTTGATCTGTTCAAGCGATTCCTCGCCCGAGACATATAACACTTCATGCTCTTCCGACAGTGTCAGTGCAGTCTGGAGCAGGATCGTCGATTTGCCGATCCCCGGGTCCCCGCCGATCAATATGAGCGAGCCGTCGACGATCCCGCCGCCCAGCACCCGGTCGAATTCGCCGCTTTTCGTCAATGTTCTCGGCGTCTGTGATTTTTTGACGTTGTTCAACTTTGTCGGGCGGCTGACTTTTTCATCCGGCGCCTGCTTGCCGAGCGTACCCCGTCCTTTCGTCTCCTTATGCACGAGCTTTTCTTCCATCTGGTTCCAGCCGCCGCAGCTCGGGCATTTGCCCATCCACTTCGGCGATTCATATCCGCATGCCATGCACTCGAAGACATTCTTCACTTTTGCCATATGTGCTGATGACCTCCGCTTCTTTTTCTTATTATTGTATTACTATCGGGCCTGTTTTGAAAGTATGTAAAAGAAAACAGAACAGCCCAAACCATTCATACATGATTTGGGCTGACACTGCTTATTTCTCCGCCGCTTCTTTTTCCTTCATGCCCACCGTAAATTCTTCATTTTCATAATCCACAGTGACAACTTTGTTTTCGAAGTCGGCACCTGAGAGCAATGACTCACTCAAAGTATCTTCAATATTCTTCTGTATGCTTCTTGCAAGCGGCCTTGCACCATATTCAGGGTCATAGCCGTCTTCTGCAATCTGTGCTTTTGCAGCTTCAGTGACCTCGATATTGATGTTCTGGTCGCTCAGCCTTTCCTGCAGCTGATCAATCATCAGGGAGACGATCTCTTTCAGGTGTTCTTTTTCAAGGCTGTGGAAGACGATGATATCATCGACACGGTTGATGAACTCCGGCCTGAATGTATCTTTCAGCTCTTTCATCATCGTGCTCTTGATCGTCTCATAGTCATTGGTGGTTGAATCGGAAGTCGTGCCGAAACCTGCGAACTTGCGGTCCTTCAGTTCCTGGGCGCCGACGTTTGATGTCATGACGATGATCGTGTTCCTGAAATCGACCGTACGGCCGTTTGCATCCGTCAGCCTGCCGTCATCCAGCACCTGCAGCAGCATGTTGAAGACATCAGGGTGCGCTTTTTCAATTTCATCGAACAGGACGAGTGAGTAAGGTTTTCTTCTGACTTTCTCGGTCAGCTGGCCGCCGTCTTCATACCCGACGTAACCCGGCGGTGAACCGACGAGTCTGGATACCGAGTGTTTCTCCATGTACTCACTCATATCCACACGGATCATCGCATCATCTTCACCGAACATCGCTTCGCTGAGCGCCCTTGCAAGTTCGGTCTTACCAACCCCGGTCGGACCGAGGAAGATGAAACTGCCGATCGGGCGTTTCGGATTTTTAAGGCCGGCCCTTGCACGGCGCACAGCTTTGGAGATCGAAGTCACTGCTTCCTGCTGTCCGATGACCCTGTCATGAAGGATGGATTCCAGGTTAAGGAGACGATCCGATTCGCCCTCTGCAATCTTGGACAGCGGGATGCCCGTAATTCCGCTGATGACGATTTCTATATCACCCTGGGTGACGGACTGCGATGCCTGACCCTGTTCCTTTTTCCACTTCTCCTCTTTTTCCTTCAGTTCTTTTTCAAGCTTGGACTGGCGGTCGCGGTAGTTGGCCGCAGCTTCGAATTCCTGGCTCTGCACCGCTGCATTCTTCTCCTTCTTGATCGCTTCGAGCTTGCTCTCAAGATCTTTCAAGTCCGGCGGTGAAGTGTAGCTGCGCAGTCTGACTTTGGATGAAGCTTCATCAATCAAATCGATCGCCTTGTCCGGCAGGAAGCGGTCCTGGATGTAGCGGTCACTCATTTTGGCTGCCGCCTCGACCGCTTCATCGGTGATCGTTATCCTGTGGTGCGCTTCGTACTTGTCCCTGAGGCCTTTAAGAATGAGGATCGTATCGTCGACATTCGGCTCATCAACCTGAACCGGCTGGAAGCGGCGTTCGAGCGCTGCATCTTTTTCAATATGCTTACGGTATTCCTCAAGGGTTGTGGCACCGATGCACTGCAGCTCACCGCGGGCAAGCGCCGGCTTCAGGATGTTGGATGCATCGATTGCACCTTCCGCCCCGCCTGCGCCGATCAATGTATGGAGCTCGTCAATGAACAGCACTACGTTTCCTGCCTTATGGATTTCTTCCATCACTTTCTTCATGCGCTCTTCAAATTCACCGCGGTATTTCGTACCGGCAACGACCGTGCCCATGTCAAGGGACATCACACGTTTGTCCTTCAATGTTTCCGGCACTTCATTTTTGATGATGGACTGGGCGAGACCTTCTGCGATCGCAGTTTTACCGACACCCGGCTCACCGATCAGGACAGGGTTGTTCTTGGTCCTGCGGGACAGTACTTCAATCACCCTGGTGATTTCCTTGGATCTTCCGATCACCGGATCGAGACGGTCTTCACGAGCGATTTCCGTGAGATCTCTTGCGAGTGAATCAAGCGTCGGGGTGTTGTTGTCCTTCTTCTGCCCCTCTTTGCTCTGGATCGCTTCCGGATTGCCGAGCATCTTGATGACGGAAGCTCGTGCTTTTGTGATATTCAAGTCCAGGTTGGTCAGGACGCGTGCCGCCACACCTTCACTTTCGCGGATGAGGCCGAGCAGCAGGTGCTCAGTGCCCACGAAATTATGGTGCAGCTTGCGCGCTTCATCCATGGAGAGCTCTATCACTTTTTTCGCGCGCGGGGTGTAATGGATGGATCCGGTTCCGTCCTCGCCCTCATTGATGAGGTTGAAGACTTCGTCGCGTACATTATCTTCGCTTATATTGAAGCTCGACAGGACTTTTGCAGCAATGCCTTCCTTCTCCTTGACCAGACCGAGTAACAGGTGTTCTGTCCCTATGCTTGAATGTTTCAGGCTGATTGCTTCTTCCTGCGCATAAGCGAGCACTTTTTGGGCTCTTTCAGTTAATCTTCCAAATAACATTTATGATGTCCCTCCTATTAATTCACGTAATAGTGTTGCACGTTCTTCGTCGACTGCTCTTTCTAATGATCCATACTCTTTTTCCATGGTGTTCAAACGCATTTTGATGAATGCCGGCTGAATCAGCTGTATCTGTTCCTGAAACCTTATGGTGTTTTCGGGGAGCAGATTCAAGTCCATCCCCAGTTTAACATTACTCAAGTGATTCGCCGCTTCTTTCAAGGAAATTGTATGGGCATATTTGAGAGTGCCGTAGGAACGGTAAATTGAATCCTTCGCTTTCAGGAGATGATCATCATTCATGATGGAGCGCATCTCGTTTTCTTCTTCCATGATCCTCATCTTCAACTCATTCAGGCTGCTGATGATGTCCTCTTCAGTCCGGCCGAGCGTCAGCTGATTGGACAACTGGTAGATGTGGCCGAGCGGGACGGAGCCTTCCCCATATATTCCCCTAAGCGTAAATCCGAAACGGTTCAGATTGCTTGCAATCCTCTGTATCCTGCTGCCGAGTGACAGACCGGGCAGATGCAGCATGACTGACGCCCTGAGTCCTGTGCCGACATTCGTGGGACAGGCGGTCAGGAAGCCGTATTTGTCATCGAAGGCATAATTGATCTCCGCCTCCAGTTTATCATCAAGTTCGGATGCCCTCTCATATAATTCATCAAGCGACTCATCCGCCCCCATCACCTGGATGCGGATATGATCTTCCTCATTGACCATGATGGACACCGATTCATCACCGCTGATGTAGCTCAGCTGTCCCCGCTTCGTGAACAGGGGGCTGATCAGGTGCTTTTCGACGAGGAGCGCTTTGTCTTCAAACTTCATCACATTCAGATCGACTTCCCCGAAGCCGCTCAATACAGTTTTCAACCTGGCCGTGACCTCATCCATCTCCCCGCCTTTCAGCATATGGGGGAAAGGGATGTCCCTCACATTCCTTGCAAGGCGGATCCTTGAAGACATTTCCACAGGCTTCTCTTCGGCTGCCGTGATCCATGGACTAACCTTCGCCATTGCCATCACCTGCTTCCAATGATTTTATCTGGTCCCTGACCACTGCAGCTTCCTCGAACTCCTGGCGCTCCACGAGTTCTGCGAGCTTCTCCCGGAGGCTTTCGATTTCTTTCTTCACTTTAAGGTAAGCAGAAGACTTCGCCGGGACCTTCCCGACATGTTCCGTCTGGTAGAGCTGCACCCTGGTGATGATCTCATTGCTTTTGCCGCTGAAAGTGCCGTAACAGTCCGCACAGCCGAACTTGCCGTTTTTAAGTATGTTCTCTATCGTGGAGCCGCACGTATCACAGTGCCTTTTCTGCTTCATCCCCGCCCCCGCCGGCTGTTGTGCCGAGAGTGACTGCAGAAGCTGATGAATGTTGAACGAATCATCCGGGAAATTCGCGAACTGATTCGAAAACGACTTATTGGCACAAACTTCGCATAAATACCTCTCTGTTTTGTTCAAGCCACTGCCTGTCGTTATATGAACAGTCGCTTCATTTTCCTGACATGATTCACATATCATAAAATCACTCCTCGGTGTATAGGATGACGTCGATAATATTTAGCAAAATCTTCGCCCTGAGCTGATCCCTGTACGGCAGTTCGATCATCAGCGATTCCCTGTCGAGGGCTGCGTTGATGATTTTGCCTTCCTTTAATGTGATCACTTTGTTTTCATACATGGACTGGACGATATGCTGTGCATTCCGCTGGCTCAGTCCGGTCCCTATCATCTGCTTTAAACGGGCAAGATATTCCGCTTTTGAATGTGTTTCGACCTTGGTGATCCGGATATATCCACCGCCGCCCCGTTTACTTTCCACAAGGTATCCGTGCTCATTGGTGAACCTCGTTTTTATGACATAGTTCAATTGAGATGGGACACAGTCGAATTTCTCAGCAATAGATGCACGCTTGATTTCAACGGCTTCGCCGTCGGAATCCGCAAGTAATTCCTTCAAATATTCTTCAATGATATCCGACATATTACGCATGCAATCACCTCTTTTGACCTTCTTTGACTAAAGTATACAGCCTGCGATATATTTTGGCAAATTTCTTGTTCAAAAAATAAAGTCTTTCTTTATTTCTGCAAACGTTTGCATTATAATGATTCGGTATCGCGTTTCAGCCTTTTATACTTTATAATGGAAAGCGGGACAGCATATACATATTTTACATCATATATTTTTATTTTGGAGGATTTTATCATGAGTATTGTAATGGGGATAGTCGGCCTGCTGTTTGTAATGTTACTCGCCTGGCTTGCAAGCAGCAACCGTAAGCTTGCGCTCAAGAAGTGGAAGAACATCCTGCTTCTGATTGCACTCCAGATCCTTTTCGCATTTCTTTTACTGAATACGACATGGGGTCAGACATTTATCGGATGGCTTGCGGCAGCCTTCGACCATCTGCTCGGTTTCGCGCGTGAAGGCGGATTGTTCGTCTTCGGAGATCTGATGACGGACGAGGCGGGGGATCCGGTCAACGTCTTCCTCTTTAACGTTCTGGTTCCGATCATTTTCATATCGGCGATCATCGGCATCCTTTCCTATACAAGGATCCTGCCGCTCATCATCAAAGGTCTCGGAATCCTGCTGACGAGAATCACAGGACTCCCTTACATCGAGTCCTACAATGGTGCGGCTTCAATGATGCTTGGCCAGTCGGAGGTCTTCGTATCACTCAAGAACCAGCTGCCGAAGATGACGACTCCGCGGCTCTATACACTCGCAGCACAGGCGATGAGTTCCATCTCGCTCTCCATCGTGGGCGCATTCTTCACGATGCTTGAGCCCCAGTTTGTATTGATTGCGATTGTACTGAACCTGTTCGGCATCTATGTCATCGTACATATCATCAACCCTTACGAAGAGGAGATCGTCGATGACGGTGCTGAAATCTCCACCAAGCCGGAAGCGGGCAAATCGTTCTTCCAGGTGCTTGGCGACTATATCATCGATGGTGGTAAAATCGTCCTGATCGTCGGCGCGATGCTGATCGGTTTCATCGCACTGATCAACCTGCTCAACGAGCTGTTCCTGCTCATACCGGGCTCGAACCTCACGTTCCAGGATATCCTCGGCTACATCTTCATGCCGATCGCATTCCTGATCGGGATTCCATGGGAGGACGCCCAGATTGCAGGAAGCCTGATGGCGACCAAGCTGATCACCAACGAATTCGTTGCGATCGTGGAATTCCAGCCTATCGCTGAAGAAGTATCGAGGAAGACACAGGCGATGCTTTCAGTATTCATGATCTCATTTGCCAACTTCGGCAGCATCGGTATCATCGCTGGTTCCGTCAAAGGTCTCCACAGCGAAAGCGGGGACAAGGTGGCAAGATTCGGCCTGAAGCTCGTATACGGTGCAACACTCGTCAGCCTGCTTACAGCAGCTGTCGTCGGTTTCTTCTTTTAATCGATGAATCAAAAAAGAACGCTCTCGAATGAGCGTTCTTTTTTTGCACTGATTTAAAAATATATTTAAGACGCGATGATGGTGAATATGCCCATCATAATGATTGTGATGACAGCGAAAACGATGAAATATTTTATATACCGCTGACGGTGCTTTTTGAAGTAGCCGCCGAACTGCAGGATGGAAAGCATCCCGCTGATGAGGAAGCCGGATATTGAAATGATGAGCAGTGCATACATGATTTCCAAAAGCATGATTGTATCCCCCAGTATGATTCATAAAATCATTGTACAGGAAATCCCCGGGGCCGGCACTGATAATCTGCGGGAAGCCCATGGTTTGAAAGAAACAATCCCGTGTGCTAACATATGATTGAATATAGCAGAGAGAGTTCACTAGGGTTCCGCAGCACCGCTGGCCTGGACCGAGAGTGGACCCATGGCAGAGGCCGTGACACGGAGGGATAAAAGCCTGGGAGATTTAAATATCTCCCAGGCTTTTTTTATTTTATATATCGAAAGGATTTGAAATTATGAACTGGATCAAGATCATCATCGCTTCGATTTTTGAAGTCGGCTGGGTCATCGGCCTGAACCATGCCGACAACTGGTGGCAGTGGGTGCTGACCCTGATTGCGATTTATATCAGCTTCTATCTGCTGATCGTCGCTTCCATGGAGCTGCCGGTCGGCACATCTTATGCGGTGTTCGTCGGACTCGGCGCGACCGGTGTCGCAATCACCGATTTCCTGTTGTTCGGGCAGCCGTTCACAGTCTGGAACCTCGTATTCATCGCAGTGCTGCTCACAGGCGTCATCGGCCTGAAGATGGTCACATCGGAAGAACGCATTGAGGAGGCGGAAAAATAATGGCCTGGATACTTTTGATACTGGCGGGCATCTTCGAGATGCTCGGCGTCAACGCAATAAACGTCTATACGCATAAAAGGACGAGACTCTCGCTTTTCGGCATATTATTCTTCTTTGGCATCAGTTTCATCTCCCTGTCGCTTGCGATGAATGAGATCGCCATGAGCACCGCCTATGCCGTCTGGACGGGAATCGGCGCAGCAGGCGGCGCGATACTCGGCATGCTGTTTTATAATGAACCGAAAAACTTCCCGAGGATCTTCTTCATCGCCCTCATCATCGGCAGTGCCGTCGGGCTGAAGGCGATCAGCTGATATGTAGCCGCACAACAGTGCGGGTTTTTATTTTGTCAGCGCCCCAGCTTCTCCCTCACCTTTTTCTCCAAAGTCTGGAAGGCGTCATCGTCCATTTCCTTCAGTTCCCCGGTTTCGGCGATATGTTTTAAATTTTCGATCTGGAAATACCAGCCGGTGAAATCTTTGACGATGCCTTTGAATGCGAGCGGCATCCTTTCCTCGAATGTCACCCTGACGGTATCTTCGTCGATGTCATGCACTTCAAGGCTGATGTCCCCAGGGTCCCATGTGAACATCAGCCTTCTCGGCTCCGCATAATCCAGTATATATAAGTGGTCATGCGTCCCGTCACCCTTTTCAAAGAATAACTTCTCAGGTCTCGGCTCGTCTTCGAAAGTCAATTCGGGAAACCATTTTTTACTGCCTTCCGAGGTTCCGAAAAAGTAGAATACGTCCTCGGTCGTCGCGTTGATGTCGATTTCAAGTTTCTGATACGCATTGTATTCGTTGGTGCTGTACTCGGTGTTCATTGTGTTCATCCCCCTTGTATTTAATTATATCAGGCATATTTCCAGTATACCAAACTTCCCGAAAATTAAAAAAGCACAGGGGTGTATTCCTGTGCGTGCAGTGGTTTATTCTGTTACAAAAGCTCTTTTGCGAGCAGCCTGTATACATCCAGCCGCTTCTCCTGAGAATGCGGGATGCTGCATATCATCGCCTCTTCGAAGCCATACATCTCCTGCTCTTCCTTCAGCTGTTCCGCGACTTCTTTGGCGGAGCCGACAAGATGCAGTTTACGTCCCTCGCGTATGGACATCTTATCCATTTCGCTGAGCGGATAGTTCTGTGCCTCTTCTGGGGTCATCGTCTGGGTGATGCGGCCCTGCTGCAGCATGAGCCTTGAAATGTCATACGGCAGCGCCTCATATTCCGCTTCCTCGCGTGTCTCGGCCACTGTCGCCATATATGATACGTTGATCGCCGGCTTTTCCATCAGCGGCGACGGTTTGAACCGGTCTCTGTAGAGGTCGAGTATTTCTTTCGAAAGTTCCCCGTTGAAGAACTGTGCGAATGAATAGCCCGCCCCCATCTCGGCAGTTGCAATCGCACTGTTGCCGGTCGATCCGAGCATCCAAGCCTCAGGCCGTACGACATCTTCCGGGTATGCCGGCACTGAGCCGTACAGGCGGCCTTCCGGCACTTCATCATTCAGCAGCTGCATCGTGATCCGGAATTTTTCATATAAATCATCCACTTTCGGCTGCCCGCCCTGTGCGAGTGCGTACATTGCGAAGTGGTCGCCGCCCGGCGCGCGCCCTGCACCGAAATCGATCCGTCCGGGTGAAAACGCACTGAGCGTCTTGAACACCTCGGCAAGCTTAAGCGGCGAGTAGTGCATCACCATTACACCGCCCGTGCCGATCCGGATATTTTCAGTTTTCGCAGCAAGCCGTGCCGCCGTGATTTCCGGTGCCGAGCTTACATGCGATTTGGTGCCGTGGTGTTCAGCCATCCACATGCGGTGGTACCCGAGTTCATCTGCAAGCACCGCGAGTTCCTCGGCTTTTATGAGTGCATCCGCCGACTTGTTTCCCGTCGTGACCGGCGCCTGATCCAATACGCTTAATTTCATTTGAAGCCATCCTTTCAAATTTCCAGCAGTTATTTTCCAAATTAGAAATAATACTATCAGCTGCCTGTTTCCCGTTCAATTTTACTGCCTGAAATGAAGCCTTGCCCTGCCCTCCGTAACATGGGAATATAAAGGGATGGACCAAATTATATTGACTTACTAGGATATTATGGTTATTATTCCTATTGTATTCGTATGATTTTTTAGTGAGGTGAACGGACTTGAAAGTGGAATTGAAAGATGTACATAAAGAATTTAAAAAAGGTGACGGTCAGAAACTCCATGTGCTGGACGACATCAACTTCAATATTGAAGAAGGAGAGTTCGTCTCCCTCCTCGGACCTTCCGGCTGCGGGAAGTCGACAATCTTAAAATTGATTGCAGGGCTGGACAAAGCGACATCCGGAGACGTCCGTGTCAATGGTGAGCAGGTGACGAAGCCCGGCACGGACCGGATCGTCGTATTCCAGGAAGGCGGGTTGTTCCCCTGGATGACCGTGAAGCAGAATGTCACTTACGGACTGAACCTGAAGAAGATGTCCAAGGCCGAAGTGGAAGAAAAAGCGGTCGAGGGTCTGCAGATGGTGCACCTCGGCAATTTTGCCGATGCCTATCCGCATGAATTATCCGGAGGCATGAAACAGCGGGTGGCCATTGCGCGCGCCCTTGTGATGGATCCGGAAGTCCTGCTGATGGATGAGCCGTTTGCGGCCCTCGATGAACAGACAAGGCTCGTACTGCATAAGGAACTTCAGAATATATGGAGGAAGACCGGCAACACGATTTTATTCATCACCCACAACATCCGTGAGGCGCTGACTTTATCGGACCGCGTACTTTTGATGAGCACGCGTCCCGGAAAGATAAAGGAATCCTTCACCGTCCGCGCTGCACGCCCGAGAGATCCGGCCGACAGTGTCATCGTCGATCTTGAAAAACGTGTGATGACAGAGCTTGAAATTGAAATGGAAAAAGTGTTGAAGGAGGAGTTTGGTGATGACTACAGCCTTAAGACGGATCATCTTCGTAGCGGTGATCATCGGGATATGGGAAGTAATATCTAAGCTCGGCTTCTTCCCGACATTCATGTTCCCGCCCCTCATCATCCCGAATGAACCGGGCGGTGTCACGGTGATCGGCACACTGATCAGCAGCATCATTTCCGGCCAGATCGTCACCGCGACGGCCACGACGCTCACAAGACTGCTCGTGGGCTTCTCGATTGCCATCGTCCTCGGCCTGACCTTCGGGTTCCTGATCGCACGTTATAAGTGGGTCGACGACACCCTCGGCTTCTTTGTGACTGCACTGCAGTCCATACCGAGCATCGTATGGTTCCCTCTTGCGATCGTATGGTTCGGCCTCGGCAACACCGCAATATTATTCATCGTCGCCATCGGGGCGACATGGACGATGACAGTGAACTCGAGTGCAGGATTCAAGAATGTGCCATCCCTTTATTTGAACGCAGCAAAAACACTCGGCTCCTCAGGTGCACACCTCGTCAGGACGGTGGTCATCCCCGCCTCCATCCCGCACATCATCTCCGGCCTCCGGGTCGCATGGGCCTTTGCATGGCGGGCGATCATGGCGGGTGAACTGCTCGGTTCGACCGGGGGTCTCGGCTACCTGCTCGACCTTGGCCGTTCAATCCAGGCGATGGACCTTGTACTGTCCATCATGATCGTCATCGGCATCATCGGAACGATCATAGACAATCAGGTCTTCCTGCGCATGGAACGTGCAGTAGCACGCCGTTACGGCCAGACAGTTTAAATAAAAAATCAGGAGGATATAAAATGAAAAAATTCATACTGGGCATCATCGCATTATCTTTGGCAGTCGTTGCAGGCTGCGGCGGCGCGGAAGAACCCGCCGAAGAAGTGAGGATCGGCTATTTCCCGAACCTGACACACATCTCGACGGTGATTGCACTTCAGAACGGTTACTTTGAAGAAGAACTCGGTGAGGACATTGCAATTGAAACCATGACCTTCCCGGACGGCAGTGCTTTCATGGAAGCCATGTCCACCGATGAATTCGACATCGGCACGGTCGGCCCTACGCCTGCCACGACGACTTACATGAGGAACCCGGCACACTCCATCATTGCCGGTGCGGTCAACGGCGGTGCAGTCCTTGCCACGGCTGAAGGTTCCGGCATCGATTCCGTGGAGGATCTGGACGGCAAAAACGTTGCGGTTCCGACCATCGGTTCCACACAGGACATCATGTTGAGGAAAGCCCTGCATGAAGTCGGGCTCGACATCGATGATTCCGGCGGGACAGTGAGCCTGAACCCTCAGGCGCCTGCAGATACTTCAACGTTGTTCCTGCAGGGTGATGTGGACGCGGCGGCAACCCAGGAACCTTGGGGCGTTTTCCTGGAAAACCAGGCGAATGCAGACATCCTTCTGGATGAGGATGAATTCGGTTGGGGAGAAGATTCGACGATGACCGTGGTGACAGCGAGAGATGCATTCACCGAAACGAACCCCGAGCTCACTGAAGCCTATTTGAGAGCGCACGTCCGGGCAATCGACTTCATAAACGAGAACACCGAAGAAGCAGTCGGCATCTTTGTAGATCACATCAGGGATGTCACAGGCAGTGAACTGAGTGAGGAAGAGACGCTTGAAGCAAGCGACAGATTGTATCCAACTCACGAAATAAACGAACAGGTCCTCCAGGAGATGGCAACTATCAGCTTTGAAGCGGACTACATTTCAAGCGATGACATCGAGGGTCTGATCAACACAGAGTTCATCGATAACGTGACTTCAGAGGAATAAAGCGAAACAGAGTAAAAAGGCCGGGACATCGTCCCGGCCTTTTTGTTGTTCGCTGCCGTTTGTGCATCTTGAGGGCATTGTGACTGCTCACTCGTCCTCTTAAAACATCCTGAGTGAGCAGAAAAGCATCGGGATTGCTCATTCACGCCTTAAAATTCCTCCTGAATGAGCGGCAAGGTCCCAGCACGCTTCTCCTATCCACCTGCATTACAATAAAATGAGACCGAAACTTGATGTCCCGGTCTCATTTTATTCGTATCACCAGCCGCGGTCCTGCATCCTGTCGGCTTCGGCGAGTGTACGCACATCGATGCCGGACATCGGACTGCCCAGTTCTTTTGCCAGCTCACCGATCAGCTTATAATCCTGATAGTTCTCGGTCGCCTGTACGATCGCCCTTGCGAACTTTTCAGGCTGTTCGGATTTGAATATGCCGGATCCGACAAATACGCCGTCAGCGCCGAGTTCCATCATCAACGCCGCATCCTGGGGTGTTGCGACGCCGCCTGCTGCATAGTTGACTACAGGCAGTTCGCCCTCTTCCCTGATCTGTTTGAGCACGTCATACGGTGCACCCAGGTCTTTTGCGAATGTCATCAGCTCGTCATCATTTAAAACAGTGATCATTTTAACCTGCTGGTTCACCTTCCTGATATGACGCACCGCTTCAACGATGTTGCCCGTTCCCGGCTCACCTTTCGTGCGCAGCATTTCAGCGCCTTCACCGATACGGCGGGCCGCTTCACCGAGATCCCGGCAACCGCAGACGAACGGCACTTTATAATCGGATTTCAACAGGTGGTATTCTTCATCCGCAGGGGTCAGCACTTCTGATTCATCGATGTAATCGACGCCCATCGCTTCCAGTACGCGTGCTTCGGAAATGTGGCCGATGCGGCACTTCGCCATCACCGGAATCGATACGGCGTTCACCACTTCTTCTATGATGCGCGGATCTGCAGCACGCGCGACGCCGCCTGCAGCGCGTATATCAGACGGCACACGCTCCAGTGCCATTACAGCCACCGCACCTGCAGCCTCTGCGATTTTTGCCTGTTCAGCATTCACTACATCCATGATGACACCTTTATACGGCATCGTCAGCTTATCTTGAGTCATTGTTCATCCCACTTCCTTATATTTTGTTCTTATGATATATTCTAGTGTATTAACTGACTCTTAAAAAGTGTCAGAATGATTAATTATATAGGGGTCAGATAATGTATATAAAATTGGATGCAAAAAGTGAAACGAGTTTATATGAACAGGTCTATCAAGAGATGAAAAGGCGGATTTTAAGCGGCGAGCTCAAAAGCCGGGATAAACTCCCGAGCAAACGACAGCTTGAAATGGACTTGAATATCAGCATGACCACAGTTGAACGTGCCTATGCACAGCTCCTTGATGAAGATCTCATATACAGCGTGGAAAAGAGCGGGTTCTTCGTATCTGAAATCGATCTGCTGAAAACCGCACCGAAAGAGACACCCGTCATCACCAGGCCGGAGCCCGTCAATTACAACCTCAGCCTCGGCGCAATCGACACCACCATCGTCCAAAAAGGCATCATCAAGCAGATTTCAAGGGAGGTGTTCGGGGAGGAGGATCTGCTCAACCCCGGGGAGGACAGCGGCGAGCATGCCCTCAGAAAAGCGATTTTCGACTATCTTCATTTCAACCGCGGCGTCTCCTGCTCGATCGATCAGATCTTCATCGGCCCCTCGACGGAATACCTGCTGCAGCAGGCTTTATTTTTAATGGATTATCCGAAAATGACGATTGAAGATCCCGGCTATCCCATAGTTAAAAAAGTCCTTTCCCATTTGAAGTTGTCGTGTGATATCGCGGAAGTCGAAGAAGACGGGATCAATATCGAAGATGTCAAAAAACATGAAAACCCAGTGGTGCACATCACGCCTTCCCATCAGTTCCCGAGCGGTGCCGTACTCTCCATGAAGAAGCGTGTGAAACTTTTGAACTATGCTTTTCTGGACGGCAAATACATCATTGAAGACGATTATGACAGTGAATTCAGATATACGGGCAGGCCCCTGCCGTCACTCCAGGGGCTTGACCGGAACGAGCGCACCATATATATGAGCACGTTCTCCAAATCGCTCTATCCGTCGCTCAGGCTGTCGGTGATGGTGCTTCCGAAACCGCTGGCAGAAAAGTATTATGCTGAAAAATTATCCTGCAATGTATCCAGGCAGATGCAGCATATCGTGGCGAGGTATATTTCGGAAGGTTATTTGAACAGGCATATCAACAGGGTGCGCAAAATATACTCAAGGAAGATGAAGGAGATCACGGACTGGCTTGGGGAACATTTCCCCCAGGTGAGAGTCAGCGGCGAGCATACCGGCATGCACTTCGTTTTGAAGTGTCCGGGCAGGGACATCGGCCCGGATATTGAAGCCTACGGCCTGATCAGTAAAAACAATTATTCGGTGAGCGATCATTTCAATGATGCGGTAATCATCGGCATCGGTGAAGCGAAGACGGAGGAAATCATCGGCACTCTCAGCCATTTTCTTGGCGATGTATATAAATAAAGCTTTCCGGAAGAATTTCCGGAAAGCTTTATTGATTTAATACAGACCCAGGAGGAACCCGACAAAGAGGATCACCAGACTGAAACCCCAGATCCAGAAAAATGCATACTTGATGTATCTGCCCATTTCGATTCCTGCGAGCCCGACCGCAAGCCAAAGCGCAGGGGAAAAAGGACTGACGAACGTGCCGATGATGTTGCCGATCAAGAGGGAATATGCGATTTCAACACTTTCCACACCAAGCGGGCTGACGATGCCTTCAACGATCGGCAGCAGAGCAAAGTAATAGGCATCCGTATTCAGCACCATATCAAGCGGTACACCAAATGCCCCCACTACATAATGAAGATAAGGGACAATGAACGCCGGGAGTACGCTGACCATGTCTTCAGCCAGGGACTCAAGCATGCCGCTGTTGTCCATGATGCCGAGGAACGTACCTGCTGCAAGGATGATGCTCCCCATCATGAGCGCGTTCGGTGCATGGCTCGCCAGACGGTCTTTTTGGACTTCCGCATCCGGGTAGTTCACCAGCATGCCGATACATAAAGCGATCATGAAGATCAGTCCCGCCGGAAGGATGTTCGTCACCAAAGAGATGATGACAACCACAACAAGAAGGAGATTGAACCAGAGCAATTTAGGACGTTCAAGATCCTTGCCCTCGGACTCAGAGCCTGTGTTGACGCTGCTTTCAAACATTCCGGCATTATCCGGGTTGATGAGCTGCCCTTCTTTTTCTATCCTTTTCTTTTCCATCCAGCCGAGGAATGCAGCAAACAAAATCAATAAGATGATTGCAATGATCTGCAGAGGGATCAGAGGCGGCCACAGTTCTGCAGCATCCACACCGAGCACGGCTGCAGTACGTCCAAGCGGCCCGGCCCACGGTACCATATTGATGATGCTCGCACTCAGGCCAATCAGCAGGACGAGCAGATAAGGACTCATATTGAGCTTCTTGTAGAGCGGCAGCAGCGCCGGTATCGTGATCAGGAATGTCGAGGCGCCCGCCCCGTCCAGATGGGCGAGTCCGCCGATGATTACGGTGACCATCGCCACGAGGATGACATTCCCCCGTGAGATTTTCACCATATTATGTATTAATGGGTTGAACATGCCTGAATCCTGCATGATTCCGAAGAATAAAATCGCAAAGATGAACATGATGACCACCGGCAGGACGGAGGCGATGCCTTCGCTGAAAAAGTCGCTGATTTCTTCAAAGCCGAAACCTGCAATCAGGGCTCCCACCACCGGGACGAGCGTGAGGGCGATGACAGGATGCACCCTCTGGGTGATCAATAATGCAACAATCGTTGCGATGATTATAAAAGCGATGATGCTGAGCATAAATGAAACCCCTTTCCAAAATCTCAGCCCGCAAAGGCCAATAAAACTATTTTGACAGAGGTCAAATTACCGGTCAAGTGCAAATTTTGAGAAAACTGTAATCGGTAACATATATTTCAAAAAAAAGACAAAATTAAAAACGCACGGATATTTCCATGCGTTTTGAGTGGGCCTAAGTGGACTCGAACCACCGACCTCACGCTTATCAGGCGTGCGCTCTAACCGGCTGAGCTATAGGCCCTTCTTATGTATGTAAATTAAAAAAAGTGGAGACTAGCGGGATCGAACCGCTGACCTCCTGCGTGCAAGGCAGGCGCTCTCCCAGCTGAGCTAAGCCCCCGTATAACAAATATATTATGATAAAAATGATGCGGGTAAGAGGACTTGAACCTCCACGTCCGAAGACACTAGATCCTGATTCTAGCGCGTCTGCCAATTCCGCCATACCCGCGTTGTAAAAGTCGGGAAGACAGGATTCGAACCTGCGACCCCTTGGTCCCAAACCAAGTGCTCTACCAAGCTGAGCTACTTCCCGTAAAGTTGTTTTAACTGCCTTCAAAAAAATAAAACGGCATAACCGCTTAATGAAAATGGAGCGGAAGACGGGATTCGAACCCGCGACCCCCACCTTGGCAAGGTGGTGTTCTACCACTGAACTACTTCCGCAATATGTAAATTGAATTTTAGAAATGGTGGAGAATGACGGGCTCGAACCGCCGACCCTCTGCTTGTAAGGCAGATGCTCTCCCAGCTGAGCTAATTCTCCGTTCACCGGATGATGAATACTAATACATCATAATATATCATCCATTACAATGTCAACACTATCTTAACATTTTAATGTGTAAAAAGGGAAAGCAGGTGGAAAGGCTCAATTAAATTGAGTTTTCCCCCTGCTTTTGGGAGCTAATGTATTTATACAAAAATGTATAACAAGGTCAAAAGTGCTTCTGAAGATTCATGTCTTACATTAAATAAAGGATAGGATCAACCGGCAGACTCTTTGTTCCAACAATTGTGAGTATCCCCGTCAACGCAATAACAGTAACTAAACGTCTTGCTTTTTTCATAATATCTCCCCCACCTTTTCTTGATGACTTTATTATACTACGAATATTCTGACTCCATTAACTATTTTCATATATGAAAACAAAAAGATTATAGTTTTCTTTTTACTTCTCCATGACCATGTAGTATCTTTAATGAAAGCTAACATCAGAGGTGAGGAAAATGTCAAATCAATCCATAGGTATGCTGCTCAGGGACTTCCGGCAGTCAAGGAACCTGACGATGAAGGAAGTCTGTGATACCGATTTGTCAATCGCCCAGTTGTCCAAATTCGAGCGCGGTGTCAGTGAACTGACCATCAATAAGCTGCTTGTGATTCTGGACCGGCTCAATATTACCATTGAAGAATTCTTCCATGCTGAAAAAGAGTTTGAACTGAGTGAATTCGAACAACTTATAAATGATATGAAAGAACACTACATACAACGTGACGTCGAAAAGATCATTGAACTCAGGGATGCGCAGCTGAAGAAGTACGAAGAACGGGACATCAAATTCTTCGAGCTCAATGCGATCATGCTCTCAGCACTGATCAAGGACCTCGATGAAGAGCGGTACGAGAAAAATGAACGGGAAGCCAAATTGATCGATCATCTGATGGAAGTGGATCTTTGGTGCAATTATGAAATCGTCCTGTTCGCCAATTCACTCCCCCTCTTCACCATCGAATCACTCGTCATGCTGACCAACGAGATGATCAACAACACACAGTATTACCGGGTGATCGGCAAACACCGGACGATGACCATCCAGACATTGACGAACGTCATACTGGTCCTTCTGGAAAAAGGGGAAACCGTGCACAGCAAAAAATTCCATGATATTCTGGAAGAACTGCTGGAGACGGACCAATATCTGCTGTATGAGAAAAATGTCTCTAAATATCTAAGCGGATTCTACCACTACGTGACAGGTGACGAGGACCGTGGCATACAGTTAATGGAAGAATCCATCCATACGTTTGATATACTGGACCGGAAGCAGCTCGCCGACAATTTCAGGATGCACCTCGACAATATTCAAATGCAAAAATGAGCGGAGAAGTTCTCCGCTCATTTTCATTTTAAATATCTTTATCTTCCACCGGGCCCATCCAGTCCACTTCACCGGCAGTCAATGCCAGATGCACGAGTTCGCTGTCCTTCTTCGCACCGTGCCAATGGACGACGTCCTTATCGATATTGAGGACATCACCCGCTTTGATCGTCTGCGGCTCTTTGCCTTCTTCCTGGTACCAGCCTTCACCATGGGTGACGAGGAGCACCTGGCCCACCTCATGCGAATGCCACTTCGTCCTGCCGCCGGGCTTGAATGTCACATTCGCAATCGGCGTGTTCAACGGGGCATCATCTTTGAAGATTACATTGAAATAAACTTCCCCCGTAAAATGGTCCGTCCTCTGTTCACCTTCCGGAAAGATTTTTTCTGAAGCCATCCCACTTCTCCCCCTTCATTCATTACTGCCTTAAAAATACCATATTGAGTGGAGCCGGTGAAATGAACAACATCATTCCCTGATCTGGCCGGAACCTTCGACGATATATTTATAGCTCGTCAGCGCTTCTAGACCCATCGGCCCCCTTGCATGCAGTTTCTGTGTACTGATGCCGATCTCACCGCCGAAGCCGAACATCTCGCCGTCCGAGAAGCGTGTGGATGCATTGACATAAACCGCCGCCGAATCCACTTCATTCAGGAAATCCTGTATGGCCTGATAATCCGTCGCAACGATCGCGTCGGAGTGGCCCGTTGAATACTCATCAATGTGCGCAATCGCTTCATCGTAACCGCCCACGACCTTCACTGCGATATCGTATCCGAGGTATTCATCCGTATAATCGGACTCTCCTGCACTGACTGCACTTTCGACGATCTCACATACCTTTTCATCGCCGTGTATAGTGACGCCCGCTTCTTCCAGCGCCTTGGCGAACACCGGCAGCATATCCTCCGCCACACTCTCGTCCACAAGCAGCGTCTCCAGTGCGTTGCATACGGAAACCCTGTGGGTTTTGGCATTGACGATCAGCGAAGAGGCCATTTCCACATCCGCTGAAGCATGCACATACATATGGCAGTTGCCTGTGCCCGTCTCGATCACCGGCACAGTCGCCTGTTTCAGCACCGCCTGGATCAGGCCCGCGCCGCCCCTCGGTATGAGGCAGTCGACACCTTCATTGAACTGCATGAACTGTGTGGCGAGTTCCCTGGACGGATCTTTGATCAGCTGGATGCTCTCCTTCGGCACATTCGTCCCGGCGAGCCCTTCCTGGAGCACTTCAACGAGCGCCGTATTGCTGTTCAGCGCCTCTTTTCCGCCCCTTAAAATGACGGCATTTCCGGCCTTCAGGCATAACCCTGAAGCATCAGCCGTCACATTCGGGCGCGATTCGTAAATGATGCCGATGACGCCGAGCGGCACCCTTTTCTTGCTGATTTTAAGGCCTGCCTCGTTGACCCACTGGGCATCACTCTTCGACGTCGGATCTTCAAGCCCGGCCATCTTTTTAAGTCCGGTCTGCATGCCGGCAAGCCTGTCCGGGTTCAGCGTCAGCCTCTCGATCAATGCATCCGTCAATCCGTTTTCTTTACCGTTCTTAATATCTTCTGCGTTCGCTTTCAAAATCTTTTCATGGTTTTTTTCAATTGCTTCGCTCATCGCCAGGAGCGCTGCGTTTTTATCCCCTGCCGGAAGGCCTCTTAAGACCTTTGCCGCTTTTTTGGCGTTCTTCCCGAGTCCGTACAGTACATTTTCTTCCGTCATCATTGTTTTCATCATTCATTCTCCCCCTGTATCATTAATTCCACTGTTTCTTTTTTGAATAAAGTCCCGACATTCTCACCATTCAATATGTCAAAGACGATCGTCGGATTTTTCGCAGAAGCGATGATCATGAGTTTATCATTGTCCATCACACGTTTCGCCGCACCGAGCTTCGTCTCCATACCGCCCGTCGAGAAGACCGAACCGGCACCGCCGGCCATCTCCAGTATCTCTTCATCGATTTCACCGACGAACGGGATCAGCTTTGCATCCGCTTCCGTATGTGGATTGGCATCGAACAGCCCGTCTATGTCACTCAGTATGATCAGAAGATCCGCATCCACGACTTCCGAAACCACAGCCGACAGTGTATCATTCTCACCGAACTTTGAGCAGTGGCCGGATTCATCGACATACACCGCATCATTTTCATTGATGATCGGAATGATGTTGTTCTTCAGAAGCGTGTTGATGGCGGTCTGACAGTTTGCATATGAATTCGGATAATTGATGATGTCCCGCGTCATAAGTATTTGCCCGACATGCTGGTCGTAATGCTGGAAGAACCTGCTGTATAAATTAATCAGTTCCCCCTGGCCGACTGAAGCAAGCGCCTGTTTCTCCGCAATGTCCTCCGGGTATTCGTCGAGGTTCATCACGCTCGCCCCGACACCGACGGCACCTGATGCCACAAGGACGACATCGCAGCCCTGCTGGCGCAGGGTTGCGCACACGAAAGCAAGACGGTCAATCTTATGATAGTCGATTTTATTTATGGATTTCATGATGGAGTTCGTTCCAATCTTAATCACGACACGGTTTACATCTTTTAAAATATCACGATTCATATTTACCACTCCTGAACTACATAATGATTGTAATTATACATGAATCTGTATATAAATAAAGACCTAAACTCAATGAATACGTTTTCATGAATAAAAAATGCAAAACCCGATACATTCGGGTTCTGCATTCTCCACTCGGATCATTTTTGTTTCATATAAGGGAATAACAGGACATCGCGTATGCTCGCTGAATCCGTGAGCAGCATCACCAGTCTGTCCACGCCGATCCCGAGTCCGCCTGTCGGCGGCATGCCGTACTCAAGCGCTTCAAGGAAGTCCTCGTCCATATCATGGGCTTCATCGTTCCCCGCCTCTTTTTCCGCCACCTGGGCTTCAAAGCGCCTTCTCTGGTCGATCGGATCATTCAGCTCGGTGAATGCATTCGCATGCTCACGTCCGACGATGAACAGCTCGAAACGGTCCGTGAACCTCGGATCATCCGCATTTTGTTTCGCGAGCGGCGATATTTCAATCGGATGCCCGTAGACGAATGTCGGCTGAATCAACGTTTCCTCAACCTTCTGTTCAAAGAATTCATTCAGTATATGACCATACTGCATCGTTGCCTTCACTTCAATCCCATGTTCTTTGGCGAGTGCATGTGCCTCTTCGTCCGATTTCACCTCATAGAAGTCCACGCCTGTGGCTTCCTTGATCAAATCCACGATGTGCACGCGTTTCCAGCCGGTGCCGAGGTGGATTTCTTCGCCGCCGTACTGCACCGTGGTGCTGCCCGTGACTTTCTCTGCAATATGCGCAACCAGTGCTTCGGTCAGATCCATGATATCGTTATAATCTGCATACGCTTCATACAGCTCGATCATCGTGAATTCAGGATTGTGGCGCGTGGAGATGCCTTCATTCCTGAACACCCGTCCGATTTCATACACTTTCTCCATACCGCCGACGATCAGCCGCTTCAAGTGCAGCTCGATCGCGATACGCATGAAGAGATCCACATCCAGTGCGTTGTGGTGCGTCACGAATGGTTTCGCCTGGGCGCCGCCTGCGATCATATGCATCATCGGCGTCTCCACTTCGAGGAAACCTCGCTGGTTCAGATAATTACGCATCTCCTGGATGATCATGCTGCGCCTGATGAACGTCTCTTTGGACGCTTCGCTCGTGATCAGGTCAAGGTAACGTCTGCGGTATCTCTCTTCGACATCCTTCAATCCATGATATTTATCCGGCAGAGGGCGGAGTGCTTTAGTCAACAGCTTGAAGTCCTGCACCTTGATGGAGAGCTCACCGGTATTCGTTTTGAACATGACACCTTTGACACCGATGATGTCGCCGAGGTCGGCCTCTTTCCATAGATTTTCGAAATCTTCTTCACCGATCTGGTCTTTCCTTACATAGATCTGGATCTGGCCGTTTATATCCTGGAGGTGGGCAAAGCCGGCTTTTCCTTTACCTCTTTTGGTCATCAACCGGCCTGCAACGATCGTCCCGGATTCGCTTTCTTTTTCTTCAAGCTCCTCTTTTGAAAATTGATCCCACTCTCTTACAAGCTCATCCGTATAAGATGTGCGTTCAAATTTCCCGCCAAAAGGATCGATGCCAAGATCGATCAACTGCTGCATCTTTTCCCTTCTGACACTCATCTGGTCATTCATTTCTTCTGTCAACACTGAACACTCCTTAAATTTTTTGAACTGCGGACTCTTCCTGCCGTTCCTTTACTTCCCTGATGCATTCATCTGCGATTTTGATGACTTCTTCCCTGGTCACTGCCTGGTTGATTGCTTTGCGGGCATCGCCGTTACCCTTGAGGCCCTTCAAATACCAGGAAGCGTGCTTCCGCATCTCCATGACGGCGATTTTTTCACCTTTAAGGTCAATCAGACGGTCCATATGAAGCTTCATCACTTCCATCTTGCTTTCGAAATCCGGCTCATCAATCAGCTCGCCGGTTTCAAGATAATGGACAGTGCGATAGATCATCCATGGGTTGCCGAGGGCTGCGCGTCCGATCATCACGGCATCCACACCCGTTTCTTCAAGCATTGCGCGGGCAAGTTCCGGGCTCGTGACATCCCCGTTTCCGATCACCGGGATATCCACCGCCTCCTTGACCTGCCTGATGACATCCCAGTTGGCCTCACCTTCGTACATCTGGACCCTCGTGCGGCCGTGCATGCTGATTGCAGCAGCACCTGCACGCTCCGCCATCTTTGCATTTTCAACGGCATAAATATGCTCATCGTCCCAGCCGATCCTCATTTTCACCGTGACCGGCTTCGATACATTGTCGGTCACCGCCTTGACCATTTCATAAATTTTATCCGGATTGAGCAGCCATTTGGCTCCTGCTTCGCACCGGATTATCTTGGAGACGGGACAGCCCATATTGATATCTATGATATCCGCATTCGTATTCTGATCCACATACTTCGCAGCTTCAACAAGCGTATCCTTCTCGCCGCCGAAGATCTGAAGGGACAGGGGATGCTCATTTTCGTCGACATACAGCATTTTCATCGTCCTGTCGTTTCCTGCGAGGAGCGCTTTGTCACTGATCATCTCCGCACAGACGAGCCCTGCCCCGAATTCTTTCACCGTCAGCCTGAATGCCGCATTGCTCACACCGGCCATCGGCGCGAGCACGACACGGTTGCTGATTTCTATATTACCTATCTTAAAGATATCAGTCACCCCTTTCCAGGTCTTCCTTCAGCTCGAGCACCGTCTTATCCAGTGTCGGATGTTTCACGTCCGGTGCAATTTCAGCGAGGGGCTCCAGCACAAAACTCCGTTTATGCATCTCCTTATGCGGAATCGAAAGGTCATCGAGCTCAAGCTCCAGATCTTCGTAAAGCAGGATGTCGATGTCGATGATCCTCGGCCCCCATACTTCTTCCCTCACGCGGCCGAGGGAATGCTCGATGCCGAGCACCGTCTCAAGCAGGCTGAGCGGGGACATGCGCGTCTTGATCGCCACACACATATTCATGAATTCAGGCTGGTCGGTCTTTCCGTAAGGTTCAGTCTCAAGAACCCGGGAACGGTCTTTTACGTCGATTTCATCGAAATCATTCAAGGCGTCAATTGCTTTTTCCAGATTTTCTTCCCGGTCGCCCAGGTTGCTTCCCAGGCCAAGATACACATTTGCCATCAATTTTCCCGCTTTCTGTTTAGAGTAATGCTCACATTTTCATAATGTCCGTCGATCGGCGGACTCGGTTTTGTGACTGTAACATCCATCTCCAATATTTTATCATACCGGTCAAATAAAGCCCTCGAGACTTTTTCGGCCAGATGTTCGATCAGATTGACCGGTTCGCTTTTGATGACCTGTTCCACCAGTTCATATGCTTCCCCGTAGTGCACAGTGCCATCCAGATCATCGTTTTCTGAAGCGGCCCTCAAATCAAGATACATGGTGACATCGGTGATGAAGAACTGGCCGAGGACGCGCTCCGCATCAAGTGCACCGTGGTATGCGTATGTTTTAATTCCATTTATCTTAATGTTATCCATCAATATCTTCCTTCAGTTTGACATAAGTATCCGCCAGCTGACGGTTGATGGCGATATTATGGACACGCACCGCACCCACACCCTTTTCAAGGCCGTAGATCGTGGTTGCCGCAGTCGCCGCATCCCTTTCATCCGCTTTTGATTCACCGTCTATCAATTCCTTGATCATCCGTTTCCGGCTCGTCGCAAGGAGGACAGGATAGCCGACGGCCACAAGTTCATCAAGACGGCGCATGACTTCAAGCTCCTCTTCCCGTGACTTTGCAAAACCGATGCCCGGATCGAGCCAGATCTTCTCCTTTTTCACACCATGAGACATAGCAAGTTCCGCCGATTCCTCCAGCTCACTGATCATATCCTTCACCACATCATCGTATTGAGCATGATGATTATTATGCATCAGGAAGATCGGCGCATCGAACTCGGCCGCCACGTCAAGGATGGCCTCATCATATGTACCGCGCCATTGGTCATTGATCATCGTGGCCCCCGCCTCAAGGGCGGCTCTCGCCACGTTGGAGCGGAATGTATCGATGGATATTTCCACGCCCAGATCTTTGATCGCCTCAATGACGGGTTTTACACGGCTGATTTCTTCTTCTTCCGTGATCTCCGTATATCCGGGACGCGTCGAGTAGCCCCCGACATCTATGATATCCACGCCTTCATCCACCATTTCATGCGCACGTCTGACTGCACTGTCCGCATCATGATATTTGCCCCCATCACTGAAGGAATCCGGTGTGATGTTCAGTATTCCCATGATCTTCAATTTTTTCATGACAGATACCTCTTACTATTTAGAATTTTAACAGACATATTATAACACGTTTCCGCCCGGCGATTCCACACCGTAAAGCCATTGTGCAGGAATTCGCCCGATGCGTCCGGCACAAATAAAAAATGACTGTAAGCATGCTTACAGTCATTTCTCATTGTAATTGCATCAGTCCTCGAAATTGAATAATGCCGTCGACAAATATCTCTCGCCGTTTGAAGGCAGGATGACGATGACGTTTTTACCTTTTCCGAGCTCTTTGGCGACATCGAGGCCGACTTTGACCGCAGCGCCCGAGGAAATCCCACCGAGGATCCCTTCTTTTGCTGCAAGCTCACGGCCGACTTCCATCGCTTCATCATTTGTGACCGTTGCAACTTCATCATAAATCTCCGTGTCCAGTGTTTTCGGAACAAATCCTGCACCGATACCCTGGATTTTGTGGGGTCCCGGGTCCTTACCACTCAGGATTGCAGAATCCGCCGGCTCAACCGCAACGATCCTCACATTCGGATGATGCTCCTTCAGCACACGGCCTGCACCTGATACTGTACCGCCGGTCCCTATGCCGGAGATGAAACCGTCTATGGACAATCCTTCCATCTGGTTGACCAGTTCCACGCCTGTCGTTTTTGCATGGATTTCAGGATTGGCCATGTTTTCAAACTGCTGCGGCATGAAATAGCCTTCTTTTTCAGCCAGTTCGCCTGCTTTTTTAATTGCACCTTTCATGCCGTCGGCGCCCGGTGTGAGCACAAGCTCTGCACCGTATGCACGCAGCAGGTTGCGCCGTTCCTTACTCATCGTATCCGGCATGACAAGGGTCGCTTTGTAGCCTTTGCTCGCTGCCACCATGGCAAGTCCGATGCCGGTGTTGCCGCTTGTCGGTTCGACGATCACCGTATCCTTCGTCAGTTTCCCTTCTTTTTCAGCCGCTTCAATCATCGCCAGCGCAATCCTGTCCTTTACAGAACTGCCCGGATTCATGAATTCAAGTTTTACATATACATCTGCGCTGTTTTCATCAGTGAGATTGTTCAATTTCACCAGAGGCGTGTTGCCGATCGTTTCTGAAATGTTGTTATAAACTTTACTCAATGAAAGCACTCCCTTTTCCTAGTATCACACTATGAATATAGCACGCAATGCGCTCCATTACAATGGATTAGTGCGTGATCAATTCCTGCAGTTCTTCCTTTTCGATCCATACTTTATTGCGGCAGAAATGACAGTCCGCTTCCGCACCGCCGTCTTCTTTGATCATCGAGATGATCTCTGAAGGATCGAGTGCCGAAATCGCGTTCAGGAACCGTTCCTTTGAACAGTTGCACTCGAAGGAAACCGGCATTTCGCCAAGCTCTCTCCAGTTATCTTCCCCGATTGCTGCGTTTATAATCTCCCTCGGGGACATCCCTTTATCGATCTGTTTGGACACCGGCTCCATTTCTTTCGACCGTGCATCCAGGAAATCGAAAGTCTCTTCGCTCGCTCCCGGCAACACCTGTATGATGAAGCCGCCTGCAGCCTTGATCGTGTTGTCCGGATTGACGAGTACGCCGAGACCGACGATGGACGGCACCTGCTCACTCGCATAGAAATAGTAGGAGAAGTCTTCGCCGATCTCACCGGAGACTATTTCAGTCGAGCCGGTGAAATGCTCTTTGAGGCCAATGTCCTTCACCACACGCAGGTAGCCCTCTGTACCGACCGCACGTTTCACATCCAGCTTGCCCGAATCGTTCAAGTCAAAATGAACCTGCGGGTTCCCCAGATATCCACGGACCGTACCGTTCGCATTACTGTCGGCGACGATCGCACCGATCGGCCCGCCGCCTTCGATGGTCGCAGTCACTTTCTCTTCATTCTTGAGCATCGATCCCATCAATACGGCTGCAGTCATCGTACGCCCGAGCGCTGCTGCCGCTGTCGGATAGGCGCCGTGGCGGCTCACCGCTTCATTGATCGTTTCCGTCGTATCCACTGCCAATATGCGGATTTCATCATCCAATCCAAGTCCTCTTACTAAATGGTCACTCATTTTATTCCTCCTGAATCACCAAAAGTCGCCGGAAGGCGACTTTGGCTGTGATTGATTAATTCTTTCTGTTATTATCTTCCCACTCTTCTGCACGTCTCTTCTGTTCATCGAGACGCACATTATCCTCACGGTTTTCCGGTTCACCGACCATGTCCGGACGTTCTTCCAGACTGCGGCCGGAGTCTTCGGATGTACCTTGACCGGAGCTGCGTTCTTTCTCTTCTGCTTCTTTTTTCACTTCTTCGTATGATTTTCCGATTTTGCCCTCTTCTTCGGACTCATCGAGTTCGGAATCATCCGCCGTGTGGTCCACAAACGTTCTCTCAGGCAGCTTGCCATCGTAGAAGAGACTTTCAATCTGTTCACGGTCGAGCGTCTCGACCTCAAGCAATGTTTCCGCAATCAATACAAGCTGTTCCTTATGGTCGGTCAGGATCTGACGGCAGCGTTCATACTGCGTCTTGACGATGTTCTGCATCTCCTGATCGATTTCATAGGCGATCTTATCCGAGTAGTTCGGATCGCCCTGCATGCTTTTACCAAGGAACACCTGTCCGTTCGATTCGCCGAATTGAAGGGGTCCGAGCTTATCACTCATACCGTATTCCGTAACCATGCTGCGCGCAATCCCTGTAGAGCGTTGGAAGTCGTTATGGGCACCGGTGGATACTTCACCGAAGTTGATCTCTTCGGAGACACGTCCGCCGAGCAGGCCGACGATCTTATCTTCAAGTTCCGGCTTCGTCATGAAGTAACGGTCCTCACGCGGAAGCATGACGGCATATCCGCCTGCCTGGCCGCGGGGGACGATCGTGACTTTATGGACCATGTCCGCATCATCCAGCACCATGCCGATGATTGTGTGCCCCGCTTCGTGGAACGCCACGATCTTCCTTTCCTTCTCGGAAATGATCTTGCTCTTCTTGGCCGGACCGGCAATGACACGGTCGGTCGCTTCATCGACGTCACGCATGTCGATCTTCGTCTTGTTCTGCCTTGCCGCAACAAGTGCCGCTTCATTCAGCAGGTTCTCAAGATCTGCACCTGTGAAGCCCGGCGTGCGCTGTGCGATCGCCTTCAAGTCGACGGTGTCGTCAAGCGGCTTATTGCGTGAATGCACTTTAAGCACTGCTTCACGGCCTCTGACATCCGGACGGCCGACCTGGATCTGCCTGTCGAAACGTCCCGGGCGCAGAAGCGCCGGGTCGAGGATATCCGGTCTATTCGTCGCTGCAATCATGATGATGCCTTCGTTTTCACCAAAGCCATCCATCTCAACAAGCAGCTGGTTCAGTGTCTGCTCACGCTCATCATGACCGCCGCCCACACCGGCGCCACGCTGGCGTCCGACTGCGTCGATCTCATCTATGAAGATGATGCATGGTGCGTTCTTTTTCGCATTTTCGAACAAATCACGTACACGGGATGCACCGACACCGACGAACATCTCAACGAAGTCGGAACCACTGATCGAGAAGAACGGTACGCCGGCTTCACCGGCAACAGCCCTTGCGATCAATGTCTTACCGGTACCCGGAGGTCCCACTAAAAGGACACCTTTCGGTATACGTGCGCCGATCCTGTCAAAGCGTCGGTGATCCTTCAGGAAGTCGACGACTTCGATCAGTTCCTGCTTCTCTTCATCTGCACCGGCAACATCGTCAAAACGGACCTTTTTCTTATTCTGGTCATAGAGCTTCGCCTTGGATTTGCCGAAGTTCATCATCTTGCCGCCGCCTCCGCCGCCGCCCTGGGCCTGACTCATCAGGAACAGGAAGAGGAAGAGTATGAGGAGCAGTGGTATGAATGTAAACAGCATGGTCGTCCATGGACTCTGCTGCTCAGCCGGTTCCACCGCAAAGTTCAGGCCGTCCTGGGCCCGTGCCGTATCCAATATGCTGTCGAGGTCATCCACACTGTTATAGGGAATGACGGATGTAAATGACTCCTGTTCTTCCTGCGTGCTGAGACGCCCCTCGATCAAATAAACATTCCTGTCCGGCTGGATGAGTAATTCTTCAACGTTGCCGGCTTCAAGCTGTTCTAAAAATTCACTGTACTGAAGCTCTTCTTCAAGACCGCCAGTACCATTAAATTGTGAGAAAATACCAAACATGATGACAACTAATACAAGGATTAGTATCATATTACGACCTGTATTCTTCGGCATTCGTAATCCTCCATTTCTAATACACTAAAAAAAATAATATCACAATATCTTCAAGTAATTCCACTTATATGGTTTATGAATAAAACTCAGGTTTAAGCAGGCCGATATATGGCAGGTTCCGGTATTTCTCATCGAAATCCAGGCCATATCCGACGACGAAACCATCAGGAATTTCCGTTCCTATGTACTTGACGTCGACGTGCAGCTTCCTGTTCACCGGTTTATCCAGCAGTGTGACGATTTCAATCGATGCGGCATTACGATACTTGATGAGGTCGATGATCGAATTCAGCGTCGTCCCCGTCTCAATGATGTCCTCAACGATCAGAACATGCCTGCCGTCGACCGATCCGGAAAGGTCTTTTAATATCTGGACTTCCCCCGTCGATTTTGTACCCACATAGCTTGATACATCCATGAAATCTATTTCCAGATGCGTATCGATCTTTTTGATCAGATCCCCCATGAACAGGACAGACCCTTTAAGCAGCCCGACCATGATCGGGGTTTTTCCTTCATAGTCTTTTGTGATCGTCTCGCCCAGATGGGTCACGATCCGTTCAATATCTTCTTCCGATAAAACTATTTCACTGATATCATTCCTCAGGCTCATGCGCTTTCTCCTTTGATATATTTAATCCGTTATAATTTTCTCGTGGTTCAATTATATTATAGATCGTTCCCAGTGCAATGATTTCATTGCACTTATCGGCGATCACGGGAATTTTTTCCCGCTCCTCCCGCGGGACCTTGTTGTCGATGAAAATTCTGGACAACTTCTTCCGCCCCACCTTCGGCAGCCTGATCACATCACCATCCATCCTCGGACGTACGGTGAGCGGCAGCATCTCCCGGGGAAGCTCCACATCTATCCGGTAACCGTTATGATGGTAAGTCCCGTTGGCTGTGATCAAAAGATCCTCATCCATTAATCTTACATGTTTTGTGCTCCCATCATCGATGAACAGCCTGCCGTATCTCAATTTGATGGTTTTACCCCCGGCATGGAGGTCACTCTGGGATGCATCACCCTGACTGACAGCGATGAGCTCTTCGATGAATTTCCGCCCGGCATGGATCCCATGGAGGCTGAGCCACTTCTGAAGGATGAACACTTTGATGATGTGCGGCTCATTATTCAACGCAGTTCTTTCAAGGTCTTCATCTTTGGTGTGACTTATGAATTCCGATGCCCTGAGCCGTGCAAGTTTTTTCAGTTCATCCATATCTTCTGCAGCCCGGCCGAGGCTTGTTTCGTGAAGATGCTCATGCGCCCTGATCGCCGGCATGATGTGATGGCGTATATAGTTCCTCGTATAATCATCTTCTGCATTCGTCTCATCTTCGAAGTAATGGACATGGTGCCTGTTCTGATACTGCTTTATCACTTGCCGGGAGACGGCCAAAAGGGGCCTTGCGACCGGGAGTCCATCGACGGTGCCTGCTGATTTTATACCGAGCGTATCATTGAGGTGCCTGCCCGTCAGCAGCTGGTGGAGGATGGTTTCATGGTGATCATCCAGATGATGGGCCGTCAGAAGGACAGCGGCCCCATGTTTCCCGCACTGTTCTTTAAAAAAACGGTAGCGCAAAGCCCTGGCCTTAGCCTGGGAAAAATCCCCCGCCATGGAGAGGTGCGCCACTTCCACAGCATGCCCGTTCCGGGAGCCGAGGCGCCTTATGTAGCTTTCTTCATCCGCCGATTCCGGCCTCACCCCGTGATTGACATGCAGCAGTACAAGCTTCCGGTATGTGTCGTCCCGTTCCGTGAGAATATGGTACAGGACCATGGAATCGATGCCTCCGGAGACTGCCAGCGCAATCGTATCGGACGGTGCCCACATCATCTGCATCAATTTATCGATATCTTCGGTCATTTTAATCTCCAACTTATATACAAAAATAAAATAAGGCGATTACTAGTAATCGCCTTGATTTTTTATCTGCGACCCCCGCCGCCCCGACGAGATTCTGCTTGTCTCTTGATCGTGGAAAGTCGATCTTCACTGTCTTTAAGGAAAGAAGAAAGTTTCTCCTCAAAATCTTTTGGTGACGCTTCTTTGCGAGGTCTTGGCTTTGGTTTGTTTTCTTTCGCCTTTTTTATGGAAAGGCTGATTTTACCGTCATCACCGATGGACAGTACTTTGACCTCCACCTCCTGGCCGACACTCAAATGATCATTGATATCTTCTACATACTGATCGGCCACTTCACTGATGTGCACCAATCCGTTCTTTCTGTCCGGCAACTCGACGAACGCACCGAAATGTTTGATACCTGTTACTTTCCCTGTGATTTTACTGCCCACTTCTAATGACATGTTTATATGATATCCTCCCAATTACTGTTATCTCTATATATGATACTATAAAAATGAAAAATAATCATTACATATGTAATGATTATTCTCCGTTTCCATCTTCGGTTGTAACACTTTCGTCATCATTGCCTTCCGAGAGGTTGAAAATGATTTCCCCTTCCTCGGACAGGAAGAATTCGCTGCGCGCAATGCGCATGATGTAATTATCATCGTTCAACTGCTTGATCTGCTGTTCCAGATCCCGGGCTTCCGTGATTTTATTCTCCAGGATCTCTTCGTTCGAGACCACTTCTTCTTTTAAAAGTGAATTTTGATTGTGTTGATGCAGGGCCATGACCAGAAGGATGCCTGCGACGACCAGCATGAGACTGCTGACCAGCACTGTCCTTCTCCTGCTGACACGCTGCTCACCCGTCAGCACTTTTTTCTCGGATTCCTTTTTCCGGGTGTAGTTGTTGAGTAATTTCACAACTTTATTGTTCACAGCACCACGTCCATTCCTCATCATCAGCTCTCACTTTTAAAATACACTATTTTCAGATTAAATTCTACAGAAACTCATTGATTTCCTCGTCTTTTTCTTCTTTTTCAATTCTTTCCTCGCTGATGATCTTATACATTCTTTCCGCTTCTTCTTTTCTTGCATGGGATTCGAGCATCAGCACTTCAAGCGTCACGATTTTATTGCCGAACCTGATCTCGACGATATCGCCGACATTCAGGACCGTACCCGCCTTGGCCGTATGTCCGTTGATCTTCACGCGGCCTTCGTCGCTCACTTCTTTTGCGAGTGTCCGCCTCTTGATGACGCGTGACACCTTAAGAAATTTATCCAGTCTCATTCGTATCCTCCTTTTCCTCCACCTGTTCGGACAAAGTCTTCTGATGATGGATCGTCTCTTTCATCCACCCGAGAACCTTCTCCCCGTATTCTTTTTCATATTTGATCTTGTCTTTCTTGCCTTCGGCCTTCTTGGCTTTCTGCCAGACTTCGTTCAAGTCCTCCATATCCTCAACGACCGCATCCGAGAAGACGTGCGGATGGCGCCTGATGACCTTTTCGGTCATTCCGCCGAGGACATCCATGAAATCGAAGTGCCCCCTCTTGCTGCCGATGGCGGAATGCAGCGCAACCTGGAGCAGTATGTCCCCGAGTTCTTCGACGATGGCATCATCGTCCCCCTGCTCGATCGCCTCGATCACTTCATATGCCTCTTCCAGCAGGTATTTTTGAAGCGATTCATGCGTCTGCTTCTTATCCCACGGGCAGCCGTCCTCACCGACAAGCGTATCAAAGATATTCATCATATGGTGGACCGACTTCACATCCTGCGCCTCGAGCGATGATGCAGGGATGAAGAGCGCCATCAGGTTGCTCGCAACGTGGAGATGATCGGTTTCATGGAGCGGCACCTCGTACACCATCTCATCACTGCCGCCTGCAGCGGTGATGATTTTGACATCCATCTCCGCCGGGTAGTAATCGAGCAGCGTCAGTTTGACATCACTCAGGCTGAACTGGTCATACACCTGCGTGATGATCGTATGCTTCCTGTGCGAAAGGTCCCGGAGTTCAAGCGTCGTCGCATCGAGCAGCTGGAAGCCGTCATTGACGGGCACCCCCGCTGCGGTGACGACCGCATCTATGAAACTGCCGCCGCCCTTGATGTCGACGCGGAAACCTTCCTCCGCTGCGCGTGCCAGCAGGAGCTCCGTCGTCGTTTCATAAAATAAAGGATGCCCCGGCACGGCATAATCCACATCCGATGATTCTACCGCCCGGATGAGGCGGCTGCAGATTTCTTCATATGTCTCCTCGAAAGTGCCGCTGCTTTCGTAAATGTCATCGAATGATTGCCATTTGAGCCCTTCTTCCTTCAATACTGCGGTGACCGGATGGTCCTCCGTCCGCAGATAAAGATTACGGGAAGACTTGATCTCCCTCCATATGCCGAGCGGCATGCTGTCGATGTCCGAACTGCCGAGTCCGATGATATTGATTGTATTCATCATGCAACCTCCATCCTGCTGTCCTGTATATCTTCCATGATATTGACAAGCTTTTTGATATCTTTCGTTGCGACCGTAATCTTGAGTTCGCCGTCCTGGACCCCGACCTGGATGATGCGTCCGTAGTCCCTTGTATCCATGAACAATTTCTCCCCGTCGATTTGTGAAGTCGCCTGCCTGGAGACGTGGAGATGGATCCTGCCGCCGTCTTCCTTGACCTGGTAGATGCCGTACATCAGGGCATAGACTTTCACACGCACAAGCTGCAGCAGATTGTCGACTTCTTCCGGGAATGTGCCGAACCTGTCGATCAGCTCGTCTTCAATGTCCATGACCGCATCGATCGAACTTGCCGCCCGGAGGCGTTTATAAATATCGATCTTCGACTGTTCATGGGTGATGTAGGTGCCCGGTATATAGGCATCGAGCGTGATGTCGATCGGAATGTTGAGCGGTTTCTCCTCTTCTTCGATACCCCGCTTCTCCCTGACGGCGGATTCAAGCATTTCGGAGTACAGTTCATATCCGACGGAGTCGATGAAGCCCGACTGGTGTTTGCCGAGCAGGTTCCCCGCACCGCGGATGTTGAGGTCCCGCATCGCAATCTTGAACCCGCTGCCGAGCTCGGTGTATTCCTTGATGGCTTCAAGCCGTTTTTCCGCCACTTCGGTGAGCACTTTATTCGGCTGATGGAAGAGGTAGGCGTAACTGATCCGGTTGCTCCGCCCGACCCGGCCCCGCAGCTGGTAGAGCTGGCTGAGGCCGAAGCGGTCGGCATCCTCGATGATCAGCGTATTCGCATTCGGCACGTCCACGCCCGTCTCTATGATCGTCGTCGTGACAAGGACGTCGAACTCATGATTGACGAAGTCGAGCATCGTCTCCTCGATCTCTTTTTCGGTCATCTTCGCGTGCATGACGCCGACGTTCGCATCGGGGACAAGGGATTCCACATGGGCCTTCTTCTGATAGATCGTATCCACACGGTTATGGAGGTAGAACACCTGCCCGTCCCGTGCAAGCTCCCTTTCGATCGCCTCACGGACGAAGTTGCCGTTGTATTCAAGCACGTAAGTCTGTACAGGGAAGCGGTTCTCAGGCGGCGTCTCGATCACCGACAAGTCCCTCACCCCGGATAAGCTCATGTGCAGTGTCCGCGGGATCGGCGTTGCAGTGAGCGTCAGCACATCCACATTCGTCTTCAGCTGTTTGATGCGCTCCTTGTGCCGCACCCCGAAACGCTGCTCCTCATCGACGATCAGGAGGCCGAGGTCCTTGAATTCGACATCCTTGCCCAGAATCTTATGGGTGCCGACGACGATGTCGATCGTCCCTTCCTTCAGGCCTTCCCGCGTCTTCTTGTTCTGTGCGGCGGTCCGGAAGCGGCTCATCATCGCCACATTCACCGGATAGTCCTCGATCCTCTCGATCAGGCTTTCGAAGTGCTGGGCTGCAAGTATGGTCGTCGGCACGAGGAATGCCACCTGCTTGCCGTCCTGGACGGCCTTGAAGGCTGCACGGATGGCGACTTCGGTCTTGCCGTAGCCCACATCGCCGCAGAGCAGGCGGTCCATCGGCTTGATGTCTTCCATATCATTTTTGATTTCGTTCACCGAAGCTATCTGGTCGGGGGTCGGTTCATAAGGGAAACGCTCCTCGAACGCCTGCTGCATGTCGGTGTCCGGCGAAAACTTGTAGCCCCTCGCCTCTGCACGCTCCTGGTACAGCTTCATGAGCTCGTCGGCGATCTCATTGACGCTCGCTTCGACTTTGGCCTTCGTCTTCTTCCACTCCGTGCCGCCGAGCTTGTGCATCTTCGGTGCATTGTCCTCATTCGATACATATTTCTGGACGAGGTCCATCTGATCCACAGGGATGTACAGCTGATCCGTCCCTTTGTACTGCAGCTTCATGTAGTCGTTGTGGATGCCGCCGACTTCCATCGTCTCTATGCCGAGGTAGCGCCCGACGCCGTGGTGCACATGGACGACGTAATCCCCGACATTCAAGTCCTGATAGGACTTGATCTTCTCGGCATTGGTGAGCTTCTGGCGCCGCTTCTTCTTTTTGATGGTTTTATTGTAAAGTTCCTTTGAAGTCAGCACCGCCACCTGCATGAAGGGCAGAATAAAGCCCTTCGGCATCTCACCGAGGGTGAGGACGATGCCCGAGTCGACCGGTATTTCATGAATGTAGCTTGTGATCTTCAAATCATCGAGCAGCTGCTTGGTCTTCAAAAGCTCCTCTTCATTCCTCAGGATGATGTTGACCAAATAGTCGTCCTGCAGCATCCTGTTAAGGTTCGATGCAAGGATATCATACTGTCCGTAGTAGATTTCAGTCGGGCGCACCGATATTTTGACGATCTTCCCGATTTCAACCGGCATGCTCTTTGTGAAGAGCGTGAAATATGTGCTGCCTTTCATCGACAGCAGCCGGTCAAGCTGCCCTTCGAGGTAGTTGCCACCGCCTTTGAACACTTTGCCGGCTTCAACCATCGAACTGTAGAATTCACTGACCGCTGAAAGCTCCGCTTCATATGCCGATGTGATGTTCGTCACTTCGTCCACCATCACATGGTGATCCTCACCGATATAGTCGATGATCGAGTTCCCGGATTCATGCAGGAGATGCGCATACCGCGCGAGATGTTCGAAAGCTAGGTCCGGGTGCGTCACTTCTTCGAAGTGCTCCGTCAAAGCTTCCTTTCCCGCCTCATCCAGATGATCCGCATCCTGTTCATACAATTCGCGGATTTTGGCAAGGAGCCGCTCCCGATCATCGGCATCGAGGACATATTCAGCATACGGCTCCAGCGTGAAGGCATCGATGTTTTTAATCGAACGCTGCGTCTCCGGATCGATGATGCGCAGAGAATCGACTTCATCACCGAAAAGCTCCATGCGGTACAGCGATTCCGGCGTGAATATGTCGATGATGTCCCCGCGGACCGCGAACTCCCCGGCATTCTGTGCTTTCGATAAGCGTTTATAGCCGATGCTGACCAGATATTCCAACAACTCTTCGTAATCCACGATATCCGCATTTTTGAAAGTCCTTTGATGCGTCAGAAGCTTCTCCTTCGGCATGAGCGGTTTCATCAGCGCATGCACCGGCACGAGAAACAGCCCCGGCACATTATGTGCCAGAGCATAGCCTGCAGCCATCCTTGACTTGATGAATTCAGGGCTCTGTTTCGAATGGTTTTCTATCATGATATCGCCGACCGGGAATGTGTATACATTGTCCTCCATCAGGTCCATCAGCACTGCCGCCAGCTTTTCCATCTGGTGGTTGTTCTGGACGAAAATGACGTACGGCCTTTTGTTCATCTCGTAAAGCTGATACAGCAGCGTGGCCTTGAAATCTTCGTTCACGCCGGTGACAAGCAGGTTCTCTTTTTTGTCGTGTTTTGCGACCTCGAGGAACCTTTCATCATTACGTATGCGCTTTAAAATTTTCTTATCCATCGACATCACCGTTGAATTCCGTCATGACTTCCTCGAAAGGTTCGGTGATGAACTTGATGGTTGCCTCACTCGCCCTGTCAACGACTTTTCCGAGGATGGGCTGTTCCGCCTTCGAAAATTTGCTGAGCACATACTTCACGACCGTCGTGCCTTCAGGCGGACGGTCGATCCCTATGCGGACACGCTTGTACTTTTCGGTGGCGAGATGCTGGTTCAGTGATTTCATCCCGTTATGCCCGCCGCCGGTTCCTTTCTGCCGCAGCCGCAGTCTGCCGAGCGGCAGGTCCAGGTCATCGTAGAGCACAATGACTTTTTCCATTTCTATATTGTAATAGTCCAGCAGCGGACGGACGCCCTCGCCTGACAGGTTCATAAAAGTCTGGGGTTTGACCAGCATGACCTTATGACCGTCATGGACACCGATGCCGTAATCACATTTGAATTTATGGTCGGTGACTTCGATATTCAGATCCGAAGCAATTTTATCGACCACCATGAAACCAATGTTATGACGCGTCATTTCATATTTCTTCCCTGGATTTCCAAGCCCAATTATACATCTCATCTCATCACCTCATGCAACGTTAAAAAAGGCGATGGTCGCCCACCGCCTGTCATTTGATGTATTACTCCTGTGAAGATTCTTCTTCAGTTTCTTCTGCTGATTCCTCTGCAGATTCCTCTGACTCTTCGTCGTCAAGCTCTTCCTCTTTTTGTGGAGGTACAACTGTCACGAGTGCTTCATCATCTTCGTTTTCGATTGTGAAGTTGCCTGTCGTTCTGATGTCGGAGACATAAAGTGTATCGCCGATTCCAAGGTCGCTGACATCCACTACCAGTGTTTCCGGAATGTTGTCCGGTGTCGCCGTAACTTCAACTTCGAAGATCGGCTGTTCCACGATGCCGCCTTCGTTAACGCCCACCGCTTCACCTGTGATTTCGATTGTAACATCAACAGTAACTTCCGTTTTCATGTTGATTGCCACAAAGTCGATGTGAGTGATCTGGTTTTTAAGTGAATCGAACTGATAGTCATAGACCATCACTTTCGTCGTTTCACCGTTCAGGTCCAGATCGATTACACCGTTACGGCCCACTTCACGGATGACTTTGATGAATTCAACTTCATCAACCGAAACTGAAGTGTTTTCAACTTGGTATCCGTATACTACTGCCGGTACTTGACCGCTGTTGCGCAGTTGTTTAACGGATGAACGGGTTTTTGCTTCTCTATTTGCCGAGGCTAATTTTGCCATGATAATAATTCCACCTTTCATATAACAGACAATGTATTATGTCCAATTTAACACATAGCACAAACAATAATAACATATTACCCGCCTGTTTGTAAAAAAAACTTTTAATTATCGAATAAAGTGCTGACGGATTCCTCTTTATACACTCTGACGATCGCCTGGGCAATCAGCGCCCCCACCGAAAGTTCAGTGATTTTGTCTATCTTCTTCTCCTCGGCAAGCTGTATGGAATTGGTCACCACGAGTTCTTTTATAATGGAGCTTTCAATTCTTTCGATGGCCGGACCGGAGAGGACAGGATGTGTACAGCATGCATAAACCTCTTTTGCACCTTTGTCCACGAGGGCCTGTGCAGCAAGCTTGATCGTTCCGCCGGTATCTATGATGTCATCGATGATGATTGCCGTCTTGCCTTCGATATCACCGACGATGTTCATCACTTCGGCGACATTCGGCCTCGGCCGGCGCTTATCAATGATGGCAATCGGAGTTTTCAGACGGTCCGCCATTTTACGGGCGCGGGTGACGCCGCCATGGTCCGGGGACACGACAACCACATCATCAAAATTCAGGTCTTCCTTTTCCGAGAAATAATCGCTCAACAGCGGCACACCCATCAGATGGTCGATCGGGATGTCGAAGAAGCCCTGGATTTGCGGCGCATGAAGATCCAGTGAAATGACCCTGTCGGCACCTGCAGTCTCCAGTAAGTTCGCAACGAGTTTAGCCGTTATCGGTTCACGGGAGCGGCTTTTACGGTCCTGCCTCGCATAACCGTAATAAGGCATCACCAGATTGATCGTCTTGGCTGATGCACGCTTTAATGCATCCACCATGATCAAAAGCTCCATAAGATGTTCATTTACAGGCTGGGAAGTCGACTGGATGACGAATGTATCACAGCCGCGCACACTTTCTTCGATGCTGATTGAAACTTCCTCATCCGAGAAGTGGTTGACTTCGCAGGCTCCGAGCGGAATGCCGATATGGCGCGAAATTTCTTCTGCGAGCGGTTCGTTGCTGTTTAGTGAAAAGAGCCTTAATTTGGAATTGGTTACGTTTGTAGATGACATGATTTGCCTCCATTATTTTGAGTTTTTATAATAGCCTTCTTTTGTTGTCTGCCTGTTCCTTGCGATTGCCAGACTGTCGTCCGGCACTTCGTCTGTTACCGTCGAGCCGGCTGCGATGAATGAACGGTCCCCGATTTTGACAGGGGCGACCAGGTTTGCATTACAGCCTATGAAAGCATCCTTGCCGATTTCCGTCCTGAATTTATTCTTGCCATCATAATTCACCGTGATTGTACCACATCCTATGTTGGTGCGCTCGCCTATGCTGGCGTCCCCGATATAACTCAGATGGGATACTTTGGATTCATCTTCAAGCTGCGACTTTTTCACTTCGACAAAATTACCAATTTTTACATTCTTTCCAAGCTCCGTACCCGGTCTGAGCTGGGCGTATGGACCGACAGTCGTCCCTCTGCCCACTTTTGCATCGGTTATGACGGACTGCTTGATCACTGCGTCATCCTCTATATGGGAATCCGTAATGTGGGAAGCGGAAGTGATCGTGACGTTCTCTCCGATCACGGTATCGCCGCTCAATACGACCCCCGGATAAATCAGGGTGTCCATGCCGATTTCCACTGTTGCATCGATATAAGTTGATTTCGGGTCTGTAAAGGTTACCCCGTTCTGCATATGGCGGGTATTGATCTGCTCACGGAGGATCTCCTCGGCCTTCGCGAGGGCAACCCGGTCATGGATTCCCATCGTTTCATTGAAGTCCGCGGTTTCATAGGCGTCTATCAGCTTGTGTTCCGAAAACATTATGCTGATGACCTCCGGCAGATGATATTCCTTCTGTGCGTTGTCATTGGTGACTTTATCCAGCGCTTTGAACAATGTCTTATTATCAAAGATGAAGGTGCCTGTATTGATTTCATGAAGTTCCCTGACCTCTGAAGTGGCATCTTTTTCTTCCACAATCCTCTTCACAGAGCCATCATAATTTCTGACGACCCTGCCGTAGCCGGTCGGCACCTCCGCTTCGGCGGAAAGTATGGTGGCAAGCGATTTCCTTTCCTTGTGGAATTCAAGGAGATTTTTGATCGTCAGCGGGGAAATCAGAGGCGTATCCCCGTATATGACCAGAGTATGCCCTTCCTTACCTGCCAGCGCATCACTCAGCTGACCCACTGCATGCGCCGTACCGAGCTGCTCATCCTGCACCGTCTTCTCCACACTGTCACCCAGATATTCGCCGACTCCCCGGCTGTCAGGCCCGATGATTGTATGTATTTCATCAAATCCGGCCTCTTTAACGTTATTGATCACATGCTGGATCATTGGTAAACCACATAATTCATGTAAGACCTTCGCCTTCCTCGACTTCATGCGTGTTCCCTTGCCGGCCGCCAAGATTATCGCTCGTGTTTGCATAATCACCCTCCATTTAATCGATATATCAATTATATTTTACTCTATAAGGACTTTCAAGACGAACGTTAAGAGTTTGTAACAAAATTAACAAACTCTTTCCTGCAAAGCAAATAAAAAATGAGCATAAAACCTGAATCCAGATTTCATGCTCATTTTGGAATTTTAAACGTTCTTTTCTTCATCATCTTCGTCTTCCATGACAGTTGATTCTTCTTCCATTTCCTCTGCCGCTTCTTCTCCGGTACTGCCGTCTTCATCCGTCTTAGGTGTCTCCGGTACGTCTTCGGTTTCATCATAGACCCTCATGATTTCTTCCTGCACATGCTGCCTCATATCCGAATGGATCGGGTGGGCAATGTCCCTGAATTCACCGTCCGGTGTCCGCTTGCTCGGCATGGCCACGAAAAGTCCGTTATTGCCTTCGATCACCCTTAAATCATGGATGACGAACGCATCATCAAACGTGATTGAAACCAACGCCTTCATTCTTGTATCTTGATTATTAACTTTACGCAGCCTAACATCTGTAATTTGCATATCCGTTCCCCCAATACGTTGATATTGTTGGATCAAATGTGTTACTGCTGCAGTCCAATAATGATCAATTCAGTTATTGCCTAATGTGTCATTCTATCGATGCAACAACTTCGATTTCTACCTGAACATCCTTAGGTAGACGACTGACTTCCACACATGACCTTGCTGGTAATTTACCCTGAAAGTAAGATCCGTAAACCTCATTGATGTGCGGGAAATCGTTCATGTCGGCGATGAAGATCGTCGTCTTGACCACGTCTTCAAAACTCAAGCCTGCCGCTTCAAGCACATGCCCGACGTTCTTCATCACCTGATCGGTCTGCTCCTTGACATCTTCGGAAATGATCTCGCCTTCCTTAGTGAGGGGGATCTGGCCTGATGAGAAGAAGAGGTTGCCGGTCTTCACGCCGTGACTGTACGGCCCCAGAGCCTCCGGGGCTTTATCTGCATTGATCGGTTGCATTCATAACACTCCTTTTAGTTGTTATTATCAATATACTCCAAACAGTTGCCTTCTTCTACTACAAAGGACTGGTTATACTCATCGATTTTGGAAACTTTGAGCAGTGATGTATAGTCCCTGAACCTTCTGTTCGCCACTTCCTTCGCCTCCACCAGCACACTGACGCCGACGACCCGTGCATTGAATTCCTCCATCAGATTCATCACACCTGAAATGGACCCGCCCGCGCGGAGGAAATCATCCACGACGAGGACGCTTGAGCCTTCCTGCAATGTGCGTTTGGAGAGCACCATCGTCTCTATCTTGCGTGTCGAACCCGATACATAGTTCACGGATACGGTGGAGCCCTCGGTCACTTTATTGTCCTTTCGGATGATCGCAACCGGCGCATTCAGCTTCCTTGCCACTGCATTCGCAAGCGAAATGCCTTTTGTCGCGATGGTCACGACCGCATCAATCTGTTCATTCTTATACATCGTCGCGATCAGCTCACCTATGGAATCCATCAGCGACGGATTGCCCATGATGTCCGACATGTACAGGTATCCCCCCGGCAGCAGCCGGTCGCTTTTCTCGAGGACTTCCTTGAAGCTCGTGACGATGTCCGCTGCACGTGCCCTGCTGATCTCCGGATGGAATGTGATGCCGCCGCCGGCGCCTGCAGTCGTCCTGATGGTGCCGATGCCGTCCTCTTCAAACACATGTTTGATGATCCGGATATCCTCACTGATCGAAGACTTCGCCTGATTGAACTGATCCACAAAAAATGTCAGCGGGATGAGGCGGTTTGGGTGGGTGGCTAAATACTGCGTCATAAACACCAGACGCTCACTGCGTTTATATTTCATGATAACTCTCCAATTCCGTATTATTAAGTAAGATGTTATCATAAATGTTCGCCTTTAGGCAATTATCCGAGCAATCTCACCCGGTAAACTTCGTTACAGCACCCCCGCATTGAATTATAAACATGGATGGCCTGCCTTTCTTTCTGAACAAGACCGAACACCGTCGGCCCGCTGCCGCTCATCATCGCCTTGTCTGCACCTGAAGCCTCCATATTCTGGATCAGCTTCTTCACTTCTGGATAATGCCTGACCGTCACTTCTTCCAGATCGTTTTTCATATGGCGGATCACGCCGTCATAATCCCCCGCCAGTGCCGCTTCGACCACTTTTCCGGATGCCGGCTCATGTTTCCCGGGCTCCAGATGCGAATAGATCGTCTTGGTCGAGACGCCGATTGAGGGCTTTGCGAGTATCACCCATGCATTCGTCGGTTTAGGCAGGAGTTTCACCTCTTCCCCCCTGCCCGTGCAGAGCGCTGTGCGGCCGTAGACGCAAAAAGGAATGTCCGAGCCCAGCTGCGCACTGAGGTCCGCAAGCTCATCAAGCGGCCGCTCCAGGCCGTAGAGTTTATTCATTCCCCTGAAAGTCGCAGCCGCATCACTTGAGCCGCCCGCGAGCCCCGCCGCGATCGGTATGTTCTTATCGATGACGATGTTCACACCTGTTTTGATATTGTATGTTTCCATCATCAAGGCCGCAGCCTGGTAAGCCAGATTCTTCCTGTCATTCGGCACATACTGATTTTCGGTCTCTATGATTATTTTGTCATCGCTGCGCTTCTCGAAGGACAATTGATCATTCAGATCCACCGTCGTCATCACCATGCTCACTTCATGATAATTGTCCTCACGTTTAAAAAGAGTATCCAAAGTTAAGTTGATTTTAGCCGGAGCTGTTTCATAATGCATAATACTGTCTCCATTTGTCCTGATATTTTTGTCTATTTTAACACAGATCAAAGATGCATATGAAAAATCCATCAAAATAAAAGGCCCAGCCGCCCGGGAGGCAGCTGAACCTTGCTGGATGCCCTTCATACTTTGTCCATCTCCCCGGATTCGATTATCTTCGAAGCTTGAGGCCAACTTAATCGAATTTTCGAACTGAATTCGATTATCTCTGAAGCTTGAGTCCGACTTAATCGAATGTCCCATCAACCATCTGACTTCCTCCTCTTGAACGCCCACAGGACAATGCTAAGACTCGCAGCCACCCAGGCGAGAAGGATCAGAAACTCTGCTGCACCGCCATCGCCATTGTAAATATACAAGTTCTGATACAGCGGGAAGTATTCTGCAATCTGCCTTGCGATATGGTCTTCCTCCGTGACCAGAAATTCGATATACGGGGTGAAGCCGAACAGGAACATGATCGGTATCAGGTATACGGATGTCGTCGCCACACTCTTGACAAGCAGCCCGATGCCGATGCCGAGGTTCAGGAAGAATATGCCGAGGAGCATGAGCCCCGCGATATTTTCAAGACTCCAGAAACCGTCCGACTCGATCAGGAAAATGGATGCGGCCAGTGAGATGACAGTCATTAAAATGATCACAAGACTTTTCCCCGCTATGAGATCAAGAATCGAGGCCGGTGACTGCAGCAGCCCCCTGAGCGTATCTTTTTCATTCTCTTCCGCCATCATCGTCATCATTCCGCTGAACGTCACCGACGTGAAGACGACCCCGACGATGATGATCACCAGTTCACTTGGCAGAGCCCCTGCCTCCGGATCCATCCTGCCGAAGAATGCCGCGAGCACCATCGGTATCAGCACTGAAGTGAACAGCATCATGTTCCTCATGAATTCCTTATAATCCTTTTCAAATATCGCCATCACTCTTGTAATATTCATATTAGACAAGCTCCTTTCCAGTCACTTTTTTAAACACTTCACCTAATGTCGGGAAATCCGTGCGAATATCGATGACACTCTCGTCGAACAGCGCTGCTCTCAAAAGGCCGCTGTTCTCCTCATCCCGCCCGACTGTACGGACACCGCCGTCTTCATAAGTCAGGTGCACTTCATTCCTTTTATACTTGTGGCGCAACACTTCCGGAGCACCGGTTTCCTTGATCACACCTTCATGCAGGAATGCCACCCGGTCACACAATCTCGTCGCTTCATCCATATTATGTGTCGTCAGCATGATCGTCGTGCCCTCACCCTTCAAATCTTCAAGCATTTCATGGATCTTTTCGGTCGTCGTCGGATCGAGTGCACTCGTCGGCTCATCCAGGAACATCACATCCGGTTTATGCAGCACTGCTTTGCACAGTAGCACCCGCTGCTTCATCCCTTTGGAGAGCTTTGAAACCCTCTTGTCCTTTTCATCGGCAAGACCCACCTTATCCAAAACTTCATCCACAACCTGTTTAGGCGCACCATACAGTTTCCTGAAAAGTTCGAGGTTGTCCCTGACCGTCAGCCTTTCATATAAGGCACTTTTATCCGACAGTATGCCTAAGTTCCTTACATATGAAGTTCTGCCAAAATGCCTGCTCCCTGTACCGTTCACTTCAATATCACCGCCGTCCGGTCTGAACTCACCGGTCAAAAGTTTGATCGTCGTCGTCTTTCCCGATCCGCTCGGGCCAAGAAGTCCGAACACCTCGCCTTTCCCCACTTCAAAATCTATGCCTTTCAATGCATGTTCGTTGCCGAATGTCTTTTTCAGGTCCGTTACATGTATCATCTGTATCCCTCCGTTTTTCGCTTGGTTTGTCCTTGATTCAAGATTACATGCAAAATAAAAACACCGCGATATCATCACGGTGAGTTGTAGTCATTTATTGGCCGGTTGTAGCTGAATACCCGTAAATACTGAGGACGGTATGCTGAACTGTACTCAATAACGGTGAAGTGTACCGACCCGGACCGGGCTGTTACAGCGATTTCGCCTTCCTGTTGAAAAGCGTAATGAAGAAAATGAAACTGAAGACCACCCAGGCAATCAGACTGATATAAGGGCCCGCCAAAAATCCATCTTCAATGTGCCTGATTTGATAGACAGGCGTCAGCTCAAAGAACTGCCTGATAATATTGGACCTGTCCTCGATCAGAAAATCTATGTACGGCGACATGGCGAATACGAAAAGCAGAATCATTATGAATAATGACGTCGCCGCCACTGAATTGGAGAGCATGCCGAACGTTGCAGAGATGAAGTAGAAGAACAGCCATATGAGCACCAGTGCCGGAAAAACGGTGAAGCTCATCATGTTCGTATAGCCAAGCATGAGCAGATTGCCGCCAAGGATGATGAAAGTGACCGGAAAGAGCAGCAGCGCCTTGCCCAGAAAATTGGCGGCCATACTCTGCCTGTCGACGATCAGATGCGCCATTGTTCCATGCTCATTCTCCTCCGCCACCAGCCCCATCAATATGGCAGCCAGCGCAGATGCAAAGGTGACCCCGATGATGACATTGACGACGATGAACGGCATCGCTGCCCCGGCCGTTTCCATCCTCTGGAACATCAATGCCATGACGACCGGCAGGAGCAGGCTCGTCAGCATGGACATGTTCACTATGATTTCTTTGGCGTTCATCATGAATACCGCCATTATTTTATGCCTCATGATTTCGACCTCATTTCCAACACCTTCACAGTTTGATGAGCCTGTCCTGAATTTCATTGTACTTTGTACGGGACAGGGGGATTTTGGATTCTTCAGGATTGCTGATCACGACGGAATATGTGTTTTTGGACCATGTGATGATTTCCTTCACTTTATGGAGGTTCACGATGTATGAGCGGTGGCATCTGTAAAAGCCGTGATCGCCCAGTGACTTCTCGGCATCCTGCAGAGTCGACTCCATTGCGAACTTTTCCCGGGAAATATTGATGAAGACTTTCCCTTCATTGCTTTCAATGTATTCTATGTCCCGGATATTCACAAATAAAGTCTTATCTTCCGCCTTCACTCTGATTTTGCTTATATGATCCGTCCCGGATGTTTTTTCATCCTCCTCAGTTTCGACGCTTTGGAGACCGTCCCGGGTCAGCCGCATGATTTCAGGCTGGACGAGGAATGCATCCTCCGTTTTCGTCACTGCAACGACTATGCTCTTGTCCTGATCACCAAGCTGGGCTTTCAATTTATGGAACAGATGGATGTTTTCCCTGGTCGCCTGGAAGAAAGGTTCAATGAATAATATATGCTCCTGCCGGCACATCAGCCCGAGTATGAAACTGAGCCGCTGATTCAATTCGGCACTTGCCCTGCCGAGCTTTGTCTTACCCTCATCCTCCAATTTGAACTGTTTCATCAGATCAGTGACGTCGAATCCCCGGCTGTACCACTTATTGTAGAATGAAATATGATCTTTTATGCTGAGACGCTTATACACCGGGATATTGGCTCTTACGATATTGATCTGTCTTGGATCGACCGCTTCTTCCAGGCGGCTCAAATACTCAAAAGGCATCTGGATCGCTTTTACCGTACCGGGTTCAAATGAGATCTGTCCGCCGGCCGCTTCCCCTGTGAGTTCACTGACGTTTATCTTCATATACTTCACGCCTTTCCTTCTCAATTATATAAAAACCCGGCACGAAGAACCACAAATCTTTATGAAAACGTATTCATTTAGATTTCGAGACTTTTTTCCTTCCATTCTGTAAAAACATATTGTAATATAAATATATAGTTAGTTACATTATGTAATTAAATAAATATATGTTATCCGGAGGAAAGACTATGACTAAAATTGGTATTATAGTAGGAAGCACACGCGAAGGACGCGTCAGCACGCAGGTCGCAGAATGGGTTAAGGATTTTGCTGAGAAGCAGAATACTGACGCAGAATTTGAAGTCGTTGACATCAAGGAATACGGCCTTGACCGCTTCAACGAAAAACTGCCGCCGGCTATGGCGAACAAAGAGTACTCAAATGAAAAAATTGATGCGTGGTCCGAGAAGATCGATTCATTGGACGGTTTCATCTTCGTCACGCCTGAATACAATAAAAACATCTCCTCTTCACTGAAAGACCATATCGACTACATCGCTTCAGAGTGGAACAACAAATCAGCTGGAATCGTATCTTACGGCTCCACGCTCGGAATCGCTGCATCAATGGCACTGCGCAGCACTTTGGCAAACTTGAAGCTCGCAATCGTCACACCTCAGGGTGCATTCAGCCTCTTCACAGACTTTGAAAACATGAGTACTTTCAAGCCGGCAGAAGTGCACAATCCAACTATGGAAGCAGTCGTCACGGATGTTGTGAATTGGGCAAAAGCACTTAAGACAATCCGTTAATCAGAATTCAATATGTAAGATATAAAGAAACCTGCATGAAAAATTCATGCAGGTTTTATTTTGGTTAAAAACCGAATTGAGCATCTTTTTCAGCCCGGATATCCTGATACGTGCGTGACAGGACCATCGTATCATCGATCAGCCTGTCCAGGCGCATATCCACGTCATCTCCCTGGAGTTTTCCGTCCTGGAAGTTCGTATCCAGTATGAAGACATACCTGGGGACGATGTTCGCCTTCAAGTAGCTGAGTACCGGCTTATAGTTATACTCCGGAATCAAAAAGTGTTTGTCGGAGCCGGCCGTGATCAGCATGCTCACCGTCTTATCCTCAAGTGCATTCTGAGGAAGGAGATCGAAGACGTTCTTCAATGGCGCCGGCATGGACGCCTGGAAAATCGGGCTGCCGATGAAAAGTACATCAGCTTCCATGATTTTCGTCAACACTTCAGTCGCATCCCCGCCGTAATCCATATAATTCCTGCCGTCACTGAATGGAAGGGTGACGTCCTGAAGGTTGATGTAGTCTATATTCTCTCCGCTGTACTGCCTCTGCAGCTTCTCCTTTAACAGTGTCGTCGCAATCCGTGTCTTGCTGCCTGCGTTTGAACCTGACAAAACCAATATATTCATAACCCTATTCTCCTTTAGTCCTCTTAGTATGTTTCTTCACTTCCGGCACCACTTTCTCGCCGAGTAGGTCGATTGTCCTTTTTATATCATCAATGGAGACGCCGCCGAAATCAATCTGTCCAATGTAGCGGTCGTGGTTGAACATTTCATGTTGATACAATATCTTTTCCACGATATGTTCAGGCGAGCCTACATTGAGGACGCTTTTGACATCCTGGCCCTGGGCGAACGCTTCCTTCGGGAAGCCCTGACCGTTTGAAAGTTTCATCCCCTCATTGATATGCGGGTAATATTCCCTGTAGGCATCCATCATATTTTCCCTGATATACAGGAAGCCTGCCGTGGCCACAGGAAGGTCATCGGGATTGAACCCGTTTTCGAAAGCCGTCTGTCTGTAGAGGTCGATTCGCGACTTGAAGGCCTCGGCTGATCCGCCGAGATGCGCCTGATACATCGGTACGCCAAGCCTCCCCGCTTTCTGTGCGGATGCGAGCGAACCGCCGACGGCCCGCCATATCGGCAGCCCGGCAGCTTCGTTTTCCGGCCTTGGGATGACTTGTGCATTATTCAGCGGTGCACGGAATTCCCCCTGCCAGTTCACGGTCTCGTTTTCATTGATCTGCAGGAGCAATTCAAACTTCTCCTCAAAAAGCGCCTCATAATCATTCAGGTTGTAGCCGAGCAGTTCATAAAGGCCGACCCTCGATGCCCTGCCGGCCACGACTTCCATCCGCCCGTCCGACAGCAGGTCGATTGTGGAGGCGTCTTCGAATACCCTCACTGGATCCGACGTGCTGATGATGGTCGAACCTGAAGCTATTTTTATTTTACTCGTTGCCTGGGCGATTGCAGACAGCAGCACCAGATGGGCCTGGGATACAAAATGCTCCTGATGGGACTCCCCCACCTGGAACAGGTCCAGTCCGGCATCCTCCGCCATCTTCGCCGCTTCAACGATTTCCTTCAGACGCCGGCTCGCCGGGATGCGTTCTCCGGTATGCGGGTTCGGCATATGTTCCCCAAGGGAATAAAGACCGATTTCCATCCCTTTTGAGCGATCAATTTCCGGCATTACATGCGGATTTCCATTTTCCATTCGTCACACTCCAAACTTTGTTAATTACAGTATACTTATGTCGCCATTTAATTTCTAATATATTGTTTATCATTTTAGTAGGAATTGAAGGAAATAAAAATAGGGTGTAAAATCCCATCATCAGATTTTACACCCTATATTATGTCGGCTGATTCTGCGCCAGCCGTCCCGTTCTTATTGGATTACAAATGCTTCACTCTGCTCGTTGACGAAAGTCATTTCAACATTCGATGTCAATACATCAGTGTATGTATATGACACTCTTTCAAAGTTATGTTCTTCTTGGTCAAGTTCCACCACGAAAACAGAAGGATATGTTTCTCTGAGAATACCATGTCTTTCTATTAACTTCTTACGGCCTCCGTTGGCACGAAGTATTACGCGATTACCTAATTGACAATCAAGAATCTTTTTGATGTCGACTAAAGATTTTGGCATTTGGCCCACCTCACTGCTTTCATTATAGCAAGTTTACATAACTTTGTCAAAAAATTGTTGTAATTATTGTACTTTTTCGAACTTTAGATTTGGAAATTCCTTTAATTTATGATAGATGGCGCCAAAATCTTCGATTGAAAGACTCTCTCCCCTGCGCACAGGGTCTATTCCTGCAGCATTCAGCAGGTCGCCGATTTCCGATTTGAATTTTTTGCCATCTTCAAATAAAGACAGATAATTATTCAGAATCGTCTTCCTGCGCTGAATGAAAGCACCTTTTGTGAGCCTGAAAAAGGTGTCTTCATCGTCCACGGCCACTTTCGGCGATTGACGGGCTTTCATTTCAACGATGATGGAATCCACATTCGGCGCAGGCATGAACACCGCTTTCGGGACATTCTGCACAATTTTTGCCTCGGTATAATAATCGATGGCGATTGTAAGCGAGCCGTAGGCTTTCGTGTTCGGTTCCGCGCTGATGCGTTCGCCGACCTCTTTTTGCATCATCACATAATAGCGGTCGATCGGCAGTTTCTGCATCAGGAAATTCATTAAGATCGGTGTGGTGATATAGTAAGGCAGGTTTGCAATGACTACAATCTCCTTGAAATCACTGAGTTCTTCTTCGATCATTGCGCCGATATCCGCTTTCAGGATATCTTCATTGATGACTTTGACGTTGGAATACGGGGCAAGCGTATCATTCAGCACAGGAATCAATCTTTGATCAATCTCATATGCAATGACTCTCCCCGCCCTTTTCGCGATCTGTTCGGTGAGCGAGCCGATGCCCGGACCGACTTCAATCACGGCGGTCTCCCGGTCCACGGCCGCCTTGTCCAGAACTTTGTGGATGACGTTCGCATCGATCAGGAAGTTCTGGCCAAGGCTTTTCTTGAATGTGAAGCCGTATTTGTTCAATATCTCTTTTGTCCTTGATGCAGTTGCGATATCTTTCATATCATTCATCCTTCTTCAACTCCAAAAGGATCGAGTTGATTTCTTCTTTATCAATACGATACCTGTTCAATTTATTCTTGAGCTGCTTTGCATTGGCATATCCGATATTCAGTCTGGCAGTCAAATGTTCACGCCGCGCTTTCGAATCCACCCTTCCACTCAGGCCCCACCGCTGCATATCTTCGTTTGAAATCGTCTCTTCATCTATCTCATGATTAACCAGCACATTTTTAAGTGAACTGCGTATATCCTCAATCGATGCATGTTCCACACCGATTCCGTGCCTGCCTTTTGCTTTCTGACGGGATATGAAAGCCTCTTTGATATGAGGGAACCGCTTCAGGATCTCAGTCCTTATTTTATGGCCGGGAAAATCCGGGTCGGTTAAAATGATGGCACCCCGTGTATTCAACGCCACTTCAATCTCCTGCATCGTTCTTTCATTGATGGCGGAACCGTTCGTCTCGATCGTTTCACATATCAATGCCTCTTTCAGCCTTCTCGTATCATCCCGGCCTTCGACTATGATCACTTCACGTATCACTGGTTTTTCCATATGTTATCTCCTTTGGGGAGTCTCCTGATATAAGACGCTCCGTGCATCTGCTTCCTTATGAAAAAAGCCGGGAGCTCCCGGCTTGATCATTTGAAGTTAAACAGCCTTTCGGCATTTTCGGTCGTCGCTTCTGCAAGCGCTTCGTATGATATCCCTCTTAATTCTGCAATCTTTTCCGCCACAAGCTTTACATAGGCAGGTTCATTGCGCTTCCCCCTGTAGGGGTGGGGTGTCAAAAACGGGGCATCCGTTTCAACGAGGAGTTTGTCCAACGGCACATGCTGCGCGATATCTTTTGGCAGCTGTGCATTTTTGAAGGTGACGGGGCCGCCGAGTGAGATATAAAAGTTCATATCGAGCACTTCATCGGCCGTTTTTTCATCCGCACTGAACGCATGCATGATGCCCCCTGCTTCGTGTGCATCCTCCCCTTTCAGAATCTCCACACAATCCTCCGTCGACTCCCTGTTATGGATGATGATCGGCAGATTGACCCTTTTTGCCAGGGCAATCTGGCGTCTGAAAATGTCCTTTTGAACATCTTTCGGTGACTTGTCCCAATGATAGTCGAGGCCTGTCTCACCGATCCCGACGATCTTCTCATGTTCCGCCAATTCTTCTATCCATTCAAGGTCGGCATCGGTGCAGTCCACTGCGTCCACCGGGTGCCAGCCGATGACCCCGTATACATCTTCGTGGTCATCGATCAGCTGCATCGTACGTTCTATTGTTTTACGGTCGAAACCGACGACGACCATCTTTTCAACGCCCGCTTCCCTCGCCCGGTCCATCACTTCATCCAGATCTTCATCGTAATGATCTGCATTCAAATGCACATGTGTATCAATCAGCAAAAGATTCCACTCCCTATTTTACGATACTGCCGTTTTCCACGCCGTCAGGCACGCTGATCAATGTCAGACGCGAACCTTTTTCAGCAGTGAGTATCATGCCTTCCGACAATTCACCACGCAGTTTCACCGGCTTGAGGTTCGTGACGACGAGCACTTTCTTGCCTATGATGTCTTCAGGTTCATATTGTTCCCTGATTCCGGAAACGATCTGGCGCTTCTCTTCACCGAGATCCACCTGGATCTTCAGCAGTTTATCCGCCTTCTTCACACCTTCAGCATTGATGATCGTACCTGCCTTCATCTCCACCTTATCAAAATCATCGATTGTGATGCGCCCGGAGGTGAGGTCTTCCTGCGCCTCTTCCTCTTCCTGAGCGGGCGGTTTCATTGAACTCTTTATATGTTCAACTTCACTTTCAACATCGAGGCGCGGGTAGATCGGCTGCGGTTTTTCAATCACTCTGCCGTCCACTTTGATGGCGCCGTATGTCATGATTGAATCGTATTCCTCAAGCGTTGCATCCACCATGTTCAACTGTCTGAATATCTCTTTCGGACCGTGGGGCAGATATGGTTTGAGGAGGATCGCCGCAATACGGATGTTTTCAGCAAGGTGTACCATCACGTTGCCGAGTTCTTCCTTTTTGCTTTCATCTTTTGCAAGCACCCACGGTGTCGTTTCATCGATGTACTTATTCGTCCGGCTGATGATCGTCCATGTTGCCCTCAGCGCTTTGTTGAACTCGAGTGCTTCCATGGCATCTTCATAAGCCTGGATGTTCTCCCTGACTGTATTTTCAAGCCCTTCATCGAATTCATTCATCTGCCCCTTATATTCAGGCAGCTCTCCGTCGAAGTACTTGTTGATCATTGACAGCGTCCGGTTGACGAGGTTGCCCAGGTCATTGGCGAGGTCATAGTTCGTGCGGTCCACGAATGACTCCGGTGTGAACACACCGTCCGAACCGAATGGCACTTCCCTCATCAGGTAGTAACGCAGTGCATCCAAACCGTATCTCTCGGCCAAAGTCCCCGGATAGATGACATTCCCTTTGGATTTGGACATCTTGCCGTCCTTCATCAGCAGCCAGCCGTGGCCCATCAATTTCTTCGGCAAAGGCAGATCAAGCGCCATCAGCATCACCGGCCAGTAGATCGCATGGAATCTGACGATTTCCTTGCCGATCATCTGGACGTCGGCAGGCCAGTATTTATGAAATAAAGTTTCATCATCCGAACCGTAACCAAGGGCCGTTATATAGTTCGTCAGTGCATCGATCCATACATAGACCACGTGTTCCGGATTGGATTTCACCGGGATGCCCCAGTCGAACGTCGTCCTGGAAACCGCAAGGTCCTCAAGCCCCGGCTTGATGAAGTTGTTCAGCATCTCATTCTTGCGTGAAGCGGGCTGGATGAATTCCGGATTGTCCTCATAGTACTGGACAAGACGGTCTGCATACTTGCTCATTCTGAAGAAGTAGCTCTCCTCCTTCACGAGCTCCACTTCATGGCCGCTCGGTGCAACGCCGCCAATCATGTTACCCTCGTCGTCCCTGTATACTTCAGCCAATTGTGTTTCCGTGAAGAACTCCTCATCTTCCACGGAATACCAGCCTTCATATTCACCCAGGTAGATGTCGCCCTGTTCAAGCAGACGTTCAAATATCTGCTGAACGGCCTTTTTATGTGAAGCATCCGTCGTGCGGATGAACTGATCATGTGTGATTTCAAGCTGTGTCCATAATGTCTTCATATCTGCAACCATGTCATCGACATATTTTTGAGGCGATACACCCATCTTCTGGGCTTTCTTCTCTATTTTCTGGCCGTGTTCATCCGACCCTGTCAGATAATAAACGTCATATCCCCGCATGCGCTTATACCTTGCCATCACATCACTCGCGATCGTGGTATAAGCGTTGCCGATATGTAATCGTCCACTTGGATAATATATCGGTGTTGTTATATAAAATGTCGGTTTTTCCATGCCTCTGCCTCCTATATGTTCATTAGTTAAATATATCTAATTTTGAATTAATTTTCAATTGTTGCAGTATAATTGTTGGCAACCCCGAATCCTTTTATGCTATAATCATGTGTATCTTAAGACCTATCGATTTTCATACTATAAAAAATTGTTTTATATTTTCTTAATAATTTATAGCATACAATAGAGTCTTAATATATCCTAACATCCCAGAATCTTGTAGGAAACATAGTAAGGAGGAGCTCGAAATGAAGTCAACCGGAATCGTACGTAAAGTCGATGAACTTGGCCGCGTCGTCATCCCGATAGAATTACGCCGTATACTGGATATTGAAGTGAAAGATGCTTTGGAAATTTATACGGATGAGGATACCATCATCCTTAAAAAGTATAAGCCATCCATGACTTGTGATATTACGGGTGATGTCTCTGATAAAAACATGAGACTTGCTGAAGGCAGGATCATTTTAAGCGAAGAAGGCGCAAAAATGCTTATAAAAGAGATTGAAGATAAAATGTCGAAAGACTGATTGAATGCCCGCAGAAATCAACTGATTTCGGCGGCTTTTTTTCGCTCTCTTCCCGGCATCATCCGTTGTAGATGTCATACACTTCCTGCTTCTTCATGCCTTTGATGTCCGCCACCATCTTAATGGCCTTCGTCGGCTTCATCCCCTGTTCAATGAACTGGTTGACATGGTCCCTGATCGGGATATCACTGACGACCGCTTCCTCCTCATATCCCCGGATGACGATCACAAACTCTCCCTTCAAAGGGATGTCACCATCGAGCGCGTGAAAAATCTCCTGGGCTGTGCCCCGCCTGTGCTGTTCGAACTTTTTTGTAATCTCCCTTGAAATGCTGATTTCCCTATCCGCGTCGATTTCCATTATACCCCGGACCGTCGACTTCAGCTTATGGGGCGATTCATATATCACCGACGTCTGTGGATGATGCATGATCTGCCTCAGCTTATCATTTTTTTTGCTTCCGGTTTTCGGAAGGAAACCGAAAAACGTGAATTCAAATGAAGGGATGCCGCTTGCAACAAGTGCCAGAGTGAACGCCGAGGCTGCTGGGATGACTGCATATGTGAGCCTTTCATCCTGCATTTTCCTGATCAGTTCATAACCAGGGTCCGAAATCGCAGGCATGCCCGCATCACTGACCAGGGCAAAAACTTTGCCGTTTTTCATCTCCCCGATGATCCCTTCTTCGACTTCCTCTTTATTGAAATCATGGTAGGAACGGAGCGGTGTCGCAATTTCGAAATGATTGGTGAGCTTCTTTGTCAGTCTCGTGTCTTCACACAGGATGACATCAACTTCCTTTAAAGTGTTTACAGCCCGCACACTCATATCATCCAGGTTACCGAGTGGCGTGCCCGTGATATATAAATTCATGTCTTCACCCCTTCAATCAACTTCACTTTCTCTTTCCGCGTCAATTTCTTTATTTGAATTTCCCTTTTGAGCGCACTGCTTATCGTGTCGAACGGTTCCTTGTACTTTAATTTGACCGGGCCCCTGTTCCGTGTATACTTGGCCCCTGTACCGAGATTGTGCTTCTCGATGCGCGATGCCACATCCCTTGCATACCCGGTGTAGAAGGTGCCGTCGCTGCATTCCACGATATATACATAGTAGTTACCCATAATACACCTCCAGCATCTCCTTGGAGTACCGGCCTTCCGCTTCATAGATGTAAAACGGCGGCAGGACATCCACATATGCCTGTGAATGGAATAATGCCTCAACGATGACGAACATTGCGTTTTTGGAACCCGGATCATTATAGACGTATTGCTGGGTTTTGATCCTGAAACCGTTGTTCATGAGGCATGCTGTCACTTCCGCACTGCGCTCGGCCCGGTGCACCATGTACAGGCGGCCCTTGTTTTTGATGAGGTAGCGCGCGGCCTTGACTACACCTTCCAGATCGATCATCACCTCATGTCTTGCGATGCTGTGCGGACCGAGCACCTTCAAAGGCTGATTGTTTGTGAAATACGGCGGATTCACCGTGATCACATCATAGGTGGAGTGATTAAAGTGCTCTTTTATATTTTTTATATCGATATTATACATGGTCAGCTGTTCGGATTTATCATTCAGCTCGAAACTGCGCTTCGCCATATCCACAAGCTGTTCCTGGATTTCGACCGCCTCAATCGGCAGTGCTGTCCTGTGCGACAGCAGCATGGGGACGACACCGTTTCCTGAACATAAATCCATAATTTTTCTATCCTGCCTGTTTATTTTGGTGAAATTCGCAAGCAGCAATGCATCCACCGAAAAAGAAAACACCGATCTGCTCTGGATGATCTTCATGTTTTCACGGTAGAGTTCATCCAGCCTTTCATCCTCTTTCAACAATTCATTCACCTCGTTCCGGCATAAGAAAAGCGGCTGCAGCCGCTTATGATCAATCTATTGATTTAAGAACCCCTGGCAGAAGAGGCATTCTCCCCCGTGCCTGTGTGTACCGAAATGTACATTGCAGATATGGAATCCTTCATCATATAAATTCTTTAAAGTGTTGTGTTTGAACGACGCATCCGTTTTTTCCTCAGCATTGTTCACAAGTGTTTCATAGTGCTCTTTTTCCATCTGTAAGCTGACATTCTCCTCGACCAGATTTACAGCATGAACTTTAAGTGTCTCCAGATTTTCGTGCATATTCCTGAGGTCGGCTTCAAGCTTGCTGATATGGTCAAAAAGTTGTTCACGATTCATTATGAAACACCGCCGCCGGAAGCCGTTTCTTCCAGTTCATCATAGTGGTATTCCTGGATATAGTCATCTTTATATCTGACCTGGACGACCAGGTCGAGTATATTCATGCCGATGACCTTGCCTTTACCATTCGGCGTATCGATCATTTCACCGACATCAGGCATCTTGGTGCGGGATTCTTCATAATACTGGTCTTCATAGTTCAGGCAGCACATCAATCTGCCGCAGGCACCGGAAATCTTGGTCGGTGACAATGACAGATCCTGATTTTTGGCCATCTGTATGCTCACCGGCACGAAATCCCCGAGGAATGTCGAACAACAGTGTGCACGGCCGCAGGGTCCGACACCACCCAAAAACTTGGCTTCGTCACGTACACCGACCTGTCTGAGTTCGATGCGCGTCTTGAAACGCGTTGCAAGCACCCTGACAAGAGACCTGAAATCCACACGCTCATCCGCTGTGAATTTGAATATGAGCTTTTTCTGATCAAGCGTATACATTGCACTCACGATGTTCATATCCAGTTTTTCTTCTACCACTGACTTCTTGCAGAATTTGAGTGCTTCGCGCGCTTTCGATTCATTCTGATGATATTTCTTCAAATCCTCATCTTCAGCGAATCTTACAAATTGACCGTCCGGTTCAACTATATTTTCTTTTGAAATTTCATATGTGCCCTTCACGACACGCAGCAGTTCGATGCCGCGTTTCGTCTCGGCAATGATATAATCATCTCTTTCAACAGATGCTTTGCTGCTATCTATATAAATATTACTAAAGTAATCTAATTGGGTCGCAGTCATGAGCTTTATCATACTTCATCAACCTTTCGAATTGATAACCATTCCCTCAAATGCGAGCGTTGGATGTACATTGAACTGAATCATCTTGTTGGCCTGTTCTATTTCTTCCAGCATTTTGGTCAGATGATTAACACTGATCATTTTATCCACTTTCAACTCTTCCTTGTAAGGCTTGAAAATATCGAGATTCAATTTGGAATGCATTGCCTGCCTCACACCACCGTCTATCAGCTGCAGAAGCAGCAGATGATCCCTCCGCTCACTGCACATATCAAGCATCGGCTTGATATCGAGGAGCACAAGAGGGTGGCGGTTGATCCACTTCACCGAGAATTCCAGTGCCGCATTCCTCAGCCTGCTGAAATCCTCCCCCAACTCCTTGATGTGGGCGGCATTCAGTGACAGGACATCTATCGTCTGAAGATCGCCCTCCGACAAATCCCCAAGCTCTTTCATACGGTCCGCAGAGTCGCCTTTTATGAAGACATGCTGGGCCCTCGAATGGATCGTCGGGAGGATATTGCTCTTATCTATGGTCAAAAGCAGGGCAATCGTCTTTTCAGGCGGTTCCTCCAAAAATTTAAGCAGACTGTTTTCAGCCTGGGGCGTCAGCTTTTCAAAAGCTTCTATGACATATACTTTATATTCTGTTTCCGTGGGTTTATTGTTCATCGCATGCATCAGGTGAGCGACTTCTTCTTTTTTTATCGTCGTCTCCTCCGTGCTCAAATAGTAGAAATCAGGGTGGTTGCCCTCTTCCAATAAAGCCCGGTTGCGGGCCGTGTCCCCAAAAATATTCAATGCAAAGAACATGCTGTATCTGCGCAGGGTTTCCAGCGTGTCGCCTTCGAACATATAAGTGTGGCTGAGGCGGTTATTGTGGATTGCGTTCAACAGGTTCTCCTCTGTCGTTTGATTGATATCCATGGATGAACCTTTAGAATCTTTCAAATTGCTCAATCGGCAACACGAAAACCGTTGCTCCGCCCACTTCAACTTCCACCGGGTACGGGATGTAGGAATCAGCATTCCCGCCCATAGGCGTCACAGGAGCGACAGTCTGCTCCCTGTTGCCGCAAGTGTCATCTATCAGGTTAAGCAGATCGCCCACTCTGTTATCATCGACCCCGCACAGGAAAGTCGTGTTGCCCGCTCGCAGGAAGCCGCCTGTTGAAGCAAGTTTCGTGTTCCTGAAATTCGCTTTGGTCAAGCGGTCTGTCAATCTCTGGCTATCATGATCTTGTACGATTGCTATTACCATTTTCATGATCAGTCACCTCTATGATTTAAATATTTTCCGATTATATTGTATGTGTCTTTGAATACATCTTCAATTTCACGGTCGGCATCGACGACTTTGATGCGCTCCGGATAATTTTCAGATAACTCATTATAACCCGATACGACATCCTTATGGAAGGCCAGTGTTTCTGCATCCAGACGATTACTGGTGCGGTTGTTGTCCTGTATCCTTTTAAGTCCGGTTTCAGGTGGCAGCTGCAGATATATGGTGAGATCCGGCATCCAGTTTTCAATGGCAAACCGGTTGATCTGCATGATATCTTCAACTCCGAGCCCCCTGGCATACCCTTGATAAGCAAGCGAACTGTCGATGAAACGGTCACAAAGGACAACCTTGCCTTCTTCCAGCGCCGGCACGACTTTCTCCACCAGGTGCTGCCGCCTTGCTGCTGCAAACAGGAGGGCTTCGGTCCTTGCATCCATTTCAGTGTCATTGGCAAGCAGTATATCCCTGATTTTTTCGCTGATCGGAATCCCGCCGGGTTCACGTGTAAGCACTATTTCATGTGTGTCCTTAAGCGCTTCAGCGAGCATCTGTATCATCGTCGTCTTCCCGGAACCTTCCGGCCCTTCAAACGTAATAAATAATGTCATGCGTCATCAACCTTATAATATGCGATATTTTCTTCTATACCTTCTATTTTAACATGATAAGACTTTTTATGTATTATAGATTTGATAACTTCCTCCGTGAAACGTTCACCTTCATGAATGAGCGGGACACCCGGAGGATAAGGCACGACAGCACGCACGGCAGGTCTGCCGAGCAGGAAGTTCAAATCTTCCTGGCCTTCATTTCCCACATCCTCCACCAGATTAAGTTCATCCAGGCGTCCTGACAATGACTCAAGGGGATAGCTGTCTCCCTCGTGGAACAATGGCAGACACCAGAGAACTCCCTCCTCCGTCACCATTTCCGAATAAACACCTTTCCTGTTCAATGCATCGAAAAGTAAATAAGGGGACACACCCTCAATATTGAGCACAATCTTCGCCGGATCATCCGCTCTTGTCACTGAAAATCCCCGGTGCTCCAAATTCTTAATCAGCTCAGACCTCTTTTTGAAGAAAACTTCATCTTCAAAATCGTTGTAAAATTGATGCGCCAGCTCTATGGAAGCAAGTATCAGATAAGATGGGCTTGAAGTTTCGAAATGGTCGATATACTTCATCACCCTCTTATGTATTGCCTCCTCTTTTGTGAATACAACAGACGCACCGGTCAAAGCCGGCAGCATCTTATGGTAGGATTGTATGACGATGTCCGCACCATGGCTCAGGGCAGATCGTGGAAACCTTCCGGTGATGCCGAAATGCGCACCATGCGCCTCATCCACAACGATCCTGTCTCCTGCAACCTTCACTCGTTCAATTGCTTCATCGAGGGCAGGTGCATGCCCACTGTAGGATGGATATGTAATCAGCACTGCAGTATTATCCACTGACATCCCAAACAGATCATTAACAGCCACTTTTTCAAAAGTAACGCCCGCGAGATCCAGCGCATGATAGACGGACTTATGAGCATCCCCGACGATCAGGAATTTATCAACCTCGCCTTTCAGCGCATGTACAGCTGATAAGACCCCCGTAGTCGTACCATTGACCACAGCCTGTGCGTTATAGCCCGGCTGTTTCTCAGAAAGTAAGTCATTCAACTCGAGCAAGACCCCATCCGGTGAATGCAGATCATCCAGCCCCGTTATTTCCGTCTTATCATATGACCATTCCAGTTTATCCAGGTTACCAATTGTCATGTTCTTATGACCCGGCACATGCATCGATATCGCATCGTCACGCTTAAGTGCGTTCAATTTATCCACTAATCCCATATAATCACCTTATGTATCATCTACTTTGTCTTTTAGATCATACCTCATACTAACATATTCATCATATATGCTTTCTTAATAATAAAAACAAAAACAAAAAAGATCCAATCACTGGGATTGGATCTTGCGATTTGCCTGGCAGCGTCCTACTCTGGCAGGACGTATGTCCAACTACCA
>NZ_JAJNCU010000005.1 GCF_021026095.1 Salinicoccus halitifaciens
TGCATGTATTAGGCACGCCGCCAGCGTTCATCCTGAGCCAGGATCAAACTCTCCATAAATGGAAAGCTCATCTTGAGCTCGTTATGATACTGACAGTATCAATTGCGTTTTGAGTTGTCCGCCTCAACTGCTTCCATAATGGAAGACTTCTTTTATCGGAATTAACGTTGACATATTGTCATTCAGTTTTCAATGTTCTTTAGTGTTTTGTTTTTTTGCTGTGTTGCTTAAATATCTTAACATAGCTTTTATTTCTTTGCAACAGTAATTTAATATGAATTTAACAAAATTAATATTTGATTTTCTGCTGCGTTGCTTAGCTCTTTAAGCGACTTTTATAGAATACCAAGTTTCCGGATGAACGTCAACAACTTCCCCACATCTTTTATTGTACTTTTACAAACCACCCTCTTGATCTCTTCTTCCGCTGTATATAAAAAACCGCCCGGCGCCTGCAGAGGCACCGGGCGTAAGGCATGTCACCGTTCTTTGACGCTGCCCCTTTTGCGGTTCTTGACCGCCTTCTTCTCATCGTTTTTCGCTTTCTTCTTCTGTTGCTTTGCAATTTTTTCCTGACGGGCTTTATCATCCCGCTCTTTTCTCAGTTCCGCACGCTTCTTATCATTGATATCACTTTTGGTGATCCTTCCGCGTGCCTCCTTCTCCTGCTGTGATGCCTCTATGTAGTCCGGCAGCTTGATAAGCTGATATGCATTCATCACAAGGATTGCGAATACGGATCTGAAAATCCAGGACGTGTCATCCACCACAATGAAAGGTATCATTGTGATCGCTGTGATGAAAACCATGAAGAATAATGAAGGTATGAAGACGTTCGCCTCTTTGACCTGCTGATTCTTATACCTTGCCACAAGGACACCGAATACAATCATCATGATCGGTATCCACATGAAGCCCCAAACGGAACCCTGATCCACACCCACTTCATAAAACCTGAAATAGAAGAGGTCAAAGATTGCATAGATTATGAGCAGCAGCTGGATGTACGGCCAGAAACTTCTGAATATCCCCATACCAAGCGGATGGACGAACAGGTATACGAAAAATGCCACCTGACTGATCGTCGCTATCAACAGACCGAAGGTGATGAACCAGACCAGACCTGCCAGAAATTCACCGATTTCACCTCTGAACAGGTAACTCGTGACATTTTCATATTCCAGGATCAGGCTGATGACGGTCGATATGACCGTCCCGATGAGTAAAGTAGTAAAATAAAACTTAACCAGATATTTTGATGTCATGACACTTTCTCCTACTAGTCATTACTCTGTTCGATGATGTTGTTGGCTATATTTCTGTAGATCTCGCTGATTTCGCCTTCTTTATAGATGGATGGTGCGAAATCGTCGTGATCCCACTTCGGCTGACCGAGCGGCACTTGTCCGAGCAGTGGCACTTCGAGGTCTGCGGCGAGCTTTTCTCCACCGCCCGTACCGAATACGTACTCTCTCTGACCTGTCGTTTCACTTTCGAAGTAGCTCATGTTTTCAATGACACCGATGATTTCATGGTCAGTATGAAGTGCCATGGAACCTGCACGTGCTGCAACGAATGCTGCAGTAGGATGCGGTGTCGTGACGATGATTTCTTTACTGGACGGGAGCATCTGATGGACATCAAGTGCGATGTCGCCTGTTCCAGGCGGCAGGTCGAGGATCAGATAGTCCAGTTCGCCCCACTGCACTTCATTGAAGAAGCTCGTCAGCATTTTACCGAGCATCGGCCCGCGCCAGATGACAGGTGTGTTCTCCTCCACGAAGAACGCCATGGAGATGACTTGAACGCCGTAACGGTTTACAGGGATGATCTTTTCCCCTTCAACGGCAGGTTTCTCCATTATACCCATCATATCCGGTACACTGAACCCGTATATATCCGCATCGATGATGCCGACTTTTTTGCCGGCATTTGCAAGTGAGACGGCAATGTTGACCGCAACCGTCGATTTGCCGACGCCGCCTTTGCCGGAAGCGATGGCAATGAACTCCGTCTTGCCGTCGTTGATCTTGCTTTCTATCTCGGAGGCTTCGCTGCCCCTGTGCTCATTGATCAGGTCATCTTCCAACTCCTCAAAGCGGATCCCGACTGTGGCAAAACCTTTTTCTTTGAGCAGGTCGACCACCGTCATCTGCAGGTCCAGCTGTTCCTGGCCGCCCATGCGTCCAATGGCAAGCTTGACACTGACGTGTTCCTTCTCTTCTTTCACCTTGACTTCGACGATCCCTTCAGTGTCCTTCAGAGGGACATTCAGTATTGGATCGTTGATTTCACCGAGAAGCTCTTCTACTTCTTTATTTGATAGCATTGTATTACTCCTTTGTCTGTAAAATTCAATATAATAATCATAACATAACCACTATATAATAATTTAAGAATTAACCTTGAATTTATGATAAGTCCACGAATTTTTCTTTATCATCCATCTCATCAAACGGAAAAAACCTCCATTGAAGAATTTAAAATATTCTAACTTCATATTGCCTTTTGCCTTTAGTTCTAATAATATTTATTTAAGTTCCAAAAAAACTAAATATTGGGGATGAGATGTATGGAAATGATTACAACAATATCCGACTTCCTCTGGGGTTACCCGATCATCATTGCACTTTTGGTCGTGAGTGTGTATCTGACATTCCGGCTGAAATTCTTCCAGTTCAGAAGACCGCTTTACATATTTCAGCAGACCATCGGACAGGTCGGTAAAAAGACGCGGGGCAAGGGGACCGTCACACCGTTTCAGACACTGACCATCGCGCTGTCTTCCACAATCGGTGCCGCCAACATCGTCGGGGTGCCTGTTGCAATCATGCTCGGGGGCCCGGGCGCATTGTTCTGGATGTGGGTCATCGCTTTCATCGGCATGGCCCTGAAATTCGGGGAAACCGCACTCGGTGTCCATTACCGTGAGAAAAACGCCCTCGGGGAATATGTCGGCGGTCCCATGTACTACATGCAGAAAGGAATCAAATGGCCGATGATCGGGAAGATCCTCGCCGTCTGGTACGCGTTCTTCCTGATGATAGAACTGATACCGAGCATCATGGTGCAGAGCAACTCCGTTGCAAGCACCATCACCGACAGCTTCTCCATACCACCGATATTCACCGGCATATTCATCGCCATATTCGCGGGCATCGTCGTTTTCGGCGGCGTCAGGCGCATCGGCCGGGTCACTTCCTATCTCGTTCCTGTGATGGCTTTATTATATATCATCGCAGGGCTCATCATCATTTTCATCCATGTTGATATGGTGCCTGAAATTTTCGCACTTATCTTCACGGAAGCTTTCAATCCGACCGCCGCGCTCGGCGGAGGCGCCGGTGTGGTCCTCGCGGAATCAATCCGCTGGGGATTTGCGCGCGGCATATACAGTAACGAAGCCGGGCTCGGTACATCACCGATCGCCCATGCGGCTGCACAGACCGACCACCCAATCAGGCAGGCGTTCTGGGCGGTCATCCAGATTGTCGTCGACACACTCATCATCTGTACCATCACCGGATTCGTCGTATTGATTACAGGTGTATGGCAGCACGGCGACGCTCATGAGGACAGCGTACGTGAAGCACTGACTGCACGCGCGTTCGAGGAGACATTCGACACCATCGGCAGCAGCGTGGTGGCCTTGGCTTTAGTATTATTCGTCTTCTCCACAATCACAGTCGTCATCTTTTACGGCGCAAGGCAGGCGGAGTTTTTATTCGGATTATGGGCCGGAACGGCCATCAAGGTCGTCTACATCATTTCAATCGTTATCGGTGCTGTCGGCGGGGCGACCTTCTTATGGTCACTGCTCGACCTCACACTGTTCTTTGTAGTGTTGCCGAACTTGATTGCGGTGCTGCTGTTGTCACCTAAAATTATTCAGCTGTACAACGAATTCTTCCATACTGAAGGCAAATATTATAAAAAAGATATTGAATAAAAAGTTCACACATGAAAAACCCGTACACCGTCCCTTAGGGACTGCGTACGGGTTTTTTGTTGTTTCGTTCATCCGGTCATGACCTGGTTCAGTTCTTCGGCGTCTTTGATCTCGATGCCGAGCTTGTCCAGTGTAAGGCCGATTTTAAAGTAGTCCCTCTCAAGAAGGACGCCCGTCAGTGTGATGACCGCATCCATCACCGGCGTCTCCACACCGACCGCATCACCGATGCTTGCCCACAGGACGAGGCCGCTTTCGACGTCTTCGGTGATATAACGGTTTTCCAGATGTGTCGGACCGAGTATATCCCTGAGCATCGGGGATTCATTGAACTGCTTCAGCAGTGGCTTGCCTTCTTCGAAGTATCCGCTGCGCACGCTGCGCGCCGATTTGTCGACCGCGTCATAGCCGAGCTTCCTGCATATTTCCTGACGTTCCTCATCTATCTTGTGCACCACGTTGACCGTATGTTCAGTGATGCCTTCCTTGTATAAGTAGAAACTGTCGCCGGCATAGTCGATGCGGCCCGCATTGAGGATTGACGGACCGGGATGGCTTTCCGGGTTGCCGTTATTCAAAGTGACTTCAATGATGGTGTCCGCTTTGACGAAATCATACATTCCGCCGAGGACTTCCAGCATCTCATCGGTATCTTTGGCCGGGTAGGCCGCAAAGAGGTTGTATTTATTGTAGCCGATCAGGTTTGCTTCATTCGTTTCTGCATTATACCTTGAAGCATATGTCAGCGACATGGATTCGCCCACTTTGATGTCTTTGTCGATGCCCAGTTTGTCCATCACATTACGGAACCTGATGCTGCACATGGCACTCGCACTGTTGATGTAGATGTGCTGTCCGTCTTCGATATGCGGGCCGATGTTCTCAGCCACTTTTTCCACAGCTGGTGCGGGGATTGCGAGCATCAGTACATCCTGTCCACTGACCGCTTCTTTCACATCACGGGTGAATGCATGTATTTTGACCGGTTCCCCGTTCAAAATGATTTCATTGCTTTCACTCAGTTTGCTCAAATCACTTTTCGAATCCGGGGACTGATAAAGCGTAACCGTGTACCCTTTTTTCGTCAAATCGGCCGCAGCCGTCACTCCGCCGTGTCCGGCACCAAAAATACCAACTTTTAATGTCACTTAAATTCCTCCTTTTTGATAAACCACTTCATCTTCTATAATCGTATATAAAACTTCCGCCTCCAGCAATTCGTCCGCTTCAATGTTCATGACATCCCGGTCGAACACTGCGAAATCCGCATAGTAGCCTTCTTTGATCAGGCCTGAACGGTCCCCGCGGTAGACGATTTCCGCCGCATTCTTGGTATACATTTGGAATGCCTGGAAGACGCCGACCCTTTCCCCTTCATTATATACACCCGTTTTGCCTTCCCGTGTAACCAGCGCATGGATGCCCGGAAGCGGATTGACATCCTCGATTGGTGCATCCGATCCACCGCCGAGCAGCAGCCCGTTGTCCTGCATCGTCTTGAAATTATAGAGCCGTGCAGCACGTTCTTCACCGATATAGTCCTCCACCCACGGCATGTCGGATGTCAGGAACGTCGGCTGGACATCGCAGATGACACTCAGTCTGGACATGCGTTCAATCAAATCCTCATCGAGCAGGCTGACATGGATGAGGCGGTCGTGCAGCCCTTCCGGTGCAGGATATTTCTCAATCGCATCGAGCACCATCTCGACTGCCCTGTCACCGATCACATGGACAGCGACCGCGTCCCCGTTCCGCCTCGCTTTTTGGACGAGCGCTCCCAGGTTTTCACTCTTATGTATCCTAAGACCACTCTCATCACTGTCTTCATACGGTTCTTTCATCAGGGCGGTCCGGCCGCCGAAGGCGCCGTCTGCGAATATTTTCATCGCATCTTTCTCTACCCAGTCCTTTTTATATTTCGGATCTTTCTCCACCATCTCTTCATAAACGGACTCATGCCTGAGCAGGTTCACCCTGAACTTCAAAGCATCCTCGCCGATCGTGTTCAAGTAGGCATTCAGCGGCACATCATTTTCACCGTAATATGCCATATCTTCGGTATGTACGCCTGTAACACCGAGTGTATACAGGTGTTCAACCGCGACCGTGATGTCATCGCTGACCGATTCGATTGTGTCTTCCACCTGGGCCGCCCTGAATTTATCGAAGGCCGTATCATACACCCAGCCTGTCAGTTCACCGTTTTCATCCCGTTCATATGAACCGCCTTCGGGATCTTCCACCGAAGCATCGATGCCGAGGGCTTCAAGGGCTTTAGTGTTGACGATGCCTGCATGCTGGCAGACCCTGGCTATGAGTGTCGGCTTATCCGTCAGTTCGTCCAGCTCATGACGGTTGATCCGGTATGCATCTTTGAAGTTATTCTCATCATATCCGAGTATCATATCCCACTTGCGGTCGGAGCTGTGATTTTTAATCAGTTCTTTTACACGATCCACATCGTCTTCATCGTATAAAACAAGCGACTTCAGCCTTTTGCCCACCATCACGAGATGGAGGTGCGTATCGTTCAGCCCGGGCAGCATCGCACCGCCCCCAAGATCGATCACCCGGTCAGCGTCCACATCCCCCGGATCCACTGCAATCACCCTGCCGTCCTCTGTCAGGATGCTTTCAAACACTTCATCATGAGAAGCCATGCTGTATATCCTGCCGTTTTTATATAATGTCTTCATAGACTGCCTCCTTAAAAAAATACTTCATATTAACTGTAATATGAAGTATCGCTTATCATTCATCCTCATCCTGGCTCAGCTCTTCGCTGCGGCTTGCTGCAGCATTCAGGGTCGTGACCAATATCTTCTTCAGGCCCTCGCCGTCCAGGGCATTGAGGCCTGCTTCCGTCGTACCGTGCTTCGACGTGATATTCTTACGCAGATCACTGAAGGACAGCTCTGAATCTTCGACCATCTTGCCTGCACCGATGACGAGGTTCCTTGTCAAAAACATCGCCTCTTCTTCATCGAAGCCGAGTTCCATCAGGCTTTCTGCATACATTTCATATATATAATAGAGGAAAGCGGAACCTGAGCCCGTCGCAGCGGTGATGTTATGCATCTCATCTTCCCCGACAGTGACGGTGGTGCCGAAACTCTCCATCAGTTCTATCAGTTCATCCCTGTCCGTAAAGTTTTCGGAATATGATATGCCGTTCACTGAATGGCGGACCATTGCATTGGTATTCGGCATGATTCTCGCAATCGGGTTTTCAGTTTTGAGTTCCCGCCGGATTGTCTTGATCTGGGTCCCTGCCATGACTGAAACGACTTTTGTCTTCGGTTCAAGATACGGCCTGATCCGTTCCGCAACAGCAGGAAAACTCTGCGGTTTACTCGCGAGTATCACGTAATCTGCATCTTTCAGCAATTCCTGGTCATCATAAGAAACGTTGACGCCCAGTTTTTCTTTAAAGAACATGATTTTCTCCTGCATGCTTCTGCTGGTCAAGTATATATCAGAAGGCTCGACAACACGATTTTCTATCATGCCGATAAAAATCGCACTTGCCATGTTTCCTGCACCGTAAAAGACAATCTTCATCAAATCAACTCCATAAATATTTTTGACCCAGGCTTCATCTTAACAAACTGATTGGAAATGTGAAGGTTAATCCTCATTAAATATAAAATACGATGGCGACGTAATGCATTGCACTTGCAGCGATGATGAAGAAATGCCATATCATATGAAAGTATTTACGCTCTTTCTGAGAATAAAACCATGCACCCACCGTATAACTGATGCCCCCGAGCGCAATCAGGCTGATGAATACCCAGTTCGTCTCACTGATGATCAGCGGCGCGAACAATACGGCCATCCAGCCCATCAGAAGATAAAAGATCATGCTGACCCTGGAGCTGACTTTCGGGCTCAACACTTTATACAGTATGCCGCCCACGGCCGCGGTCCATTGGATGATGAGTGTGAAAGTCCCCCAGAACCCGCCGATGACGGAAATTGCGATCGGTGTGTATGTACCTGCGATTGCAACGTAGATCAGACTGTGGTCAAGCAGGCGCATGATGTATTTGTGCCTGGTGTTGTGCGGCACGGAGTGGTACAGCGTCGAGGTGAGGAACATGAACAGTATGCTGATGACATAGATGGATCCGCCGACGGCATGCGCCGTCCCGCCCTCCAGGTACATGTACACGGATGTGAACGGCAGCAGCATGATGAAGATGATCGCCGCCACCCCGTGACTCACACTGTTGCCGACTTCCTCCCCGAAAGATAACGGGATCATATGGCGCATCGTGCTCTTGTGCGCTTTCTCGTTGTATGCCTTGACCGTCCCGTCATTTTTAGCCATCAGATCAGTCCTTCGGATTTAAGGTCATGATACGCCGTTTCTATGCTGTCTTTACCTTCTTTGTTTTTAAGCGGCGAAAATTCGCCCTTCCTGTCCACCTGCAGCGTATGGTGGGATTCTGCATGCTTGAAAGCATCGAAATAAAACTTCTCGAACTTCAGCACTTCCTCTTTCACTTCATCAAGTTCTGCATCGAGGAATTCAAGCTTCTTCAAAGCAAGATGATAAGGCATCTCGACTTTTCCGGCCTTGTCCAGAAAATCCGTTGTGAAAATATGGATGCCGATATTTCCGTTCAGGAATTCGCGGTCCGTCCCTTCAGGCAGTTCCGTATACTCGACCACCGCCTTGGCACCGTCCACAAGGCTCAATCGGCCGACACTCTCACCGGGTTTCGGGACGATTGATTTCGATGTCACCTCGCTGCCTTCCTCCAGATGCAGGCCGGCAAGCAGAGGGTCCAGCACTTTGACGACCGCATTGTCCACATTGTTCATGAAGACATGCATGACGCCGCGTGCCTTCATATCTTCGAGCATGCCCGATTCATATAATGAAGAGAACACGCCGCCGTTGCCGTTCGGCGTCATCATGATCTTCCTGTCGGCGGTCAGCAGCAGTGTCTTGTCCTTCCCGACAGGCGGGAAATGTTCCTGTTTGAAGAAGTGCACATTTTCTTCAGGCAGGCCGAAATAATCGTTGACCTTGAAGAAATCCAGTGTTTCAGCATGGTTGATGTCACTCGTCATGATGTACCAGTGCACCGGCAGGCCTTCCCCAGTCTCATACTTCTTAAGCTGGCGCGCCTGGAGCTCGAACAAAGATACACCGTCAAATGAGAACGTGCCCTTCGGGCCGGGATGTTCAAGGCGTGTGCCCTGCCCGCCCGCCATCAATAGGACGGCGAACTCCCCTTTCCTGACAGCCTCTTCAGCCCGTTCCCCGAGCGCTTCTTTTTGGGAATCATCAAGTGATTCGGCTGAAACGTATGGAATCTCCTCGATTTTCTCCATATCGACCGGCTGCGGATTGAGATAAGCCTCCTGGTACACTTTCTCTATCTCATCGATATCAAGTGCTTCGAATGTTTCAGCCAGACGCTGCTGCTCTGCCGTAGTGAGTTTATTATATTGCGGAATCCATTCTTCAATCATGGTTTTACTCCTCATCATATTATTCGGTGATCATTTTACGGATGAGCGGGATGTCTTTTTCATCCCCGCCGATCTTGTAGTTTTCAAGAACCTTCGTTTTGACGGCTTCGACATCTTCGGTGTTGCTGTGGATGGTCACAAGGGATTCGCCCGCCTCAACGCGGTCTCCGACCTTTTTGTTCAACATGAGACCGACGGCGAGGTCGATTTCATCGTCTTTCGTCTGACGGCCGGCACCGAGCATGCTGGATGCGATGCCCATCGCTTCTGAGCCGATCTCTTCGACATATCCGGACTCAGTCGACTCCACTTCATACTTGAATTCCGCCTGGGGCAGTCTACTCACATCATCGACGATGGAGGCGTCACCGCCCTGGTTCTTGAGGAACACTTTGAATTTTTCAAGTGCGCTGCCGTCATCGATGACGCCCTGAAGCTTCTCACGTGCCTCTTCGAGCGTCTCCGCCGCGCCGCCGAGCACCGCCATCTGGCTGCCGAGCTCGAGGCTCAGTTCCGTCAGATCTTCCGGCCCCTCACCTTTCAGCGTCTCTATCGCTTCCTGCACTTCGAGTGCATTGCCGATGGCGCGTCCGAGCGGCTCTTCCATGCTTGAAATGATTGCCATCGTCCTGCGGCCGACATCATTGCCGATCGTGACCATCGCTTTTGCGAGTTCTGCGGCGTCTTCTTCCGTCTTCATGAAGGCGCCGTCGCCGACTTTGACATCAAGCACGATGGCATCCGCACCTGCCGCGATCTTCTTGCTCATGATGGAGCTTGCGATCAGCGGGATGGAGTTGACCGTGGCCGTCACATCCCGGAGGGCATAGAGCTTTTTATCCGCCGGTGTCAGGTTGCCCGACTGGCCGATGACCGCTACTTTGTCCCGGTTAACGATATCAATGAATTCACGTTCCGTGATTTCCACGTGGAACCCTTCCACCGCTTCAAGCTTATCGATTGTCCCCCCGGTGTGCCCGAGGCCGCGTCCGCTCATCTTCGCAACCGGCACACCGAGTGCTGCGACAAGTGGTGCCAAAACGAGCGTCGTCGTATCGCCGACGCCTCCTGTGGAATGCTTGTCGACTTTCACGCCGTCGATTTCCGACAAGTCGATCTGATCGCCGGAAGCCACCATCGCCATCGTGAGGTCTGCACGTTCCGCATCATTCATATCATTGAAGAAGATCGCCATCATCAGGCTTGATACTTGGTAATCCGGTATTTCATCCTTCGTATACCCTTCCACCACAAAGTCGATCTCTTCTTTTGTAAGCGGCTCTCCGTCACGCTTCTTCGCAATAATATCCACCATTCTCATATGAATCCCTCCTGTAAATCAGTCACTCCTGCCCACGGAATGTCTGTCCCTTGCATCCTTGTAATAATCGAGCAGGCGTTTCGAAGCATTCTCCCAGGAGTATTTGAGCGCTTCCTCCCTCGCCTCTTCCCTGATCCTGTTGAACTTCTCCTCGTCATCGATCACTTCGACCGCTTCAAGGAGGCTGTCCAGATTTTCATTTTCAAAGAGCATGCCATTTTCCCCATGGGTGACCTGCTCCATCGTCGGCCCGCTTTTTGCGGCGATGACCGGAAGTCCTGATGCCATGCCTTCAAGTATGACAAGGCCGAGCGTTTCCGAAATGCTCGGGAATATGAAAGCATCGCTCGATGCATAAGCTTTTGACAGCTCCTCACCATGCAGGAAGCCCGTGAATACCGTACCTGTGCCTGCAAACGTCCTCTCAAGTTCTTTCCTTGCCGGCCCGTCGCCGACGATTGCCAGACTGATGTCGGATCTTGCTTCCAGCATCGGCAAAAGCTTATGTATTTCTTTTTCTATCGCAAGCCTTCCTATGAAGACGAGCAGTTTATTGTCCGGCCTGCCGCCTGTCAGGTACTCCCGCATCTTTTCGTCACGGAATTTCGGGTGGCGCTTTTCAATATCCACACCGCGCGGGATGATCGACAGCCTTTTAACGCCTTCACGGTCGAGTTCATCATACATCGACTGTGATGTGACCAGGTTGACATCGGCATTTTTATGCTGCCGCCTGATATACCACCAGAGCAGGGGTTTTGCCGGTTTGTACACCGAATAAAAATCAAGGTACTTCGGCAGATGGGTATGGTATGAAGATACGAGCGGCACATCCAGTTTCTGTGCAGCGATCACCGCACTCGTGGCAAGCAGCAGCGGATTGACGGCATGCACCACATCCGGGCCGAATTTCTTCAACTCCCGGTGGACTTTGCGTGATGGGAAACCCCATTTCCTGTATCTGTAAAAAGGGAAAGTGACCGGCTTCACGCCGGTCACTTTCGCACCCTTGTAGTCCGTGACGCCGAGATCCGGAGCGATGACCAGCACTTCGTGGCCTTCATCCAAAAAATAATCGATCGCTTTTTTCAGTCTTGTTACGATGCCATCCGTGGATGGCAGGAATGTCTCTGTTACAATCGCGATTTTCATGCATCAGCAGCCTCCAGCTTTCCAACTAATTATTTCCAAGTGACTTTAGGCAGTACGTTATCCACGATGATCCTGTCCTTATGCTGCAGGCAGTGCTCGAGGATTTCCTTCAGGACATCGTCCGTCAGAAGGTGCGGTTCAAGACCCAGGTCGATCAGTGCAGTGTTGACTGCGTTGTAATAATGTTCCTCTTTTTCGACACGCGGGTTTTCAACGTTTGAAACTTCTACGTCGATGCCGAGATCTTTTGCGACTTCCTGGACTTTTTGTGCAAGTTCCAGAACGGAGAATGATTCGGTGAACTGGTTGAACACCCTGAACTCACCTTTGTCCGCCGGATTTTCAGCAGCAATTTCAACACAGCGCACAGTATCTTTGATGTTCAGGTAACCTCTCGTCTGGCCGCCAGCACCGTAGACAGTCATATCGTGGCCGATCGCCGCCTGTGTGATGAAGCGGTTCAATGCCGTTCCGAAGATCGCATCGTAGTCGAGGCGGTTGACGAGGACCGGGTCCTTCAGCGTCTCTTCAGTGTTCAGCCCGTATACGACACCCTGGTTCAGATCCGTTGCACGGATGCCCCAGATTTTACATGCGAACATGATGTTGTCCGTATCATGCACTTTCGTAAGATGGTAGAAAGAGCCCGGCTGTTTCGGGTATGGCAGGACATCCTTCCTGCCTTTATGTTCAACTTCGATATATCCTTCTTCGATGTCAATGTTCGGCTGTCCGTATTCACCCATCGTGCCAAGCTTGATCAGATGGCAGTCCGGTTCGAATTCCTTGATCGCATACAGCACATTCAAGTTGCCGATGACGTTGTTCTGATGTGTATAGACAGCATGCTCGCGGTCGATCATGGAGTATGGTGCCGAACGCTGTTCCGCAAAATGTACAAATGCTTCAGGTCGCTCCTGTTTGAACACCAGGCTCAGGAAATCATAATGATTCAAATCACCTTCGTATACCTTGATCTCTTTGCCGGTGATTTCATTCCATTTAGCAACACGCTCTTCCAGTGATGCAATCGGCGTGACCGAGTTGGAATTGAGCTCCTCATCATATTTCCTTCTGACCAGATTGTCCACTATAGTCACTTCATGACCCTTTTCAGATAAGTAGAGTGCAGTCGGCCATCCACAAAAGCCGTCTCCTCCAGCTACAATAATTCTCATTTGAACATCCTCCGATTCGCTACGAATATTTTAGGTATACTTATGTATACACTTCTATTATAAATATTAATCATCAGAGTCACAAACTTTTTATATAAATGCAAATGTAATATGTTTGTAAATTCCATGCGGACAAGAAAAATTGACGGGCAGTCCTTTTTGGAACTGCCCGCCCCTCTTCATTTCGTGCTCGTCGTCCAGCCTTTGCTGCCCCGGTGCCGCTTGATATGGGCATATATGTTCTCGCCTGCGTACTCCTCGTTCGTGTATACCGTTATGTCGAAGTACCTGCCCGTGTCGGACAGCTCCTCCTCCAGGTAGAAATCTTTCAGATGGGCAAATAAATTCTTCATCTGATCCATCTTCAGGCTTGGATATTCCCTGAGCACCTTTTTCTGCAGGCCGCCCGGCTGATCCATGATCTCCTGCACGACGATGACGAACGTCTCGTCCTCTTTGATTACATCATCGAAAATATTCGTCTGTCCGTAATCCACCACATCCAGTCCCTCCTTTTATAGTTCGGTCCGCAGTTCCCATAACTCCTTGAAGAAATATTTGTCGATCACCCGCTTCAAATAGTTCACGCCGGAACTGCCGCCCGTGCCCGTCTTGAAACCGATGATCCGCTCCACCGTCTTCATATGCCTGAAACGCCACTGGCTGTACCTGTCCTCAATATCGACAAGCTTCTCCAGAAGTTCATATAACACGAAATATTCATCGGAATTCAAATAGATCTGCCTGAACGCTTCCTTGACCGAATCATTCGCCTCATAATCTTTTGTAACGTCCCTCTCCAGCACGGCTTTATCGATATGGAACCCGGCCCTGTGGACCGCATGGATCGTCGCATCATATATGCTCGGCGTCTCGAGCTGGCGTTTCAGCCGTCCGTATATTTCCGGATCTTTTTCATAGATCTTCAAAGCGTGCGTCGTCTTGTAGCCGAGGCAGTATTCCATCATGCGGTTCTGGTAGGATTGGAAGCCTGAGGCATTCGCAAGCACATCCCTGAATTTCAGGTAATCGCTCGGCGTCAGGGTCGCAAGGACATCCCATGAAGAGATGATCTGCTGCTGGGCGTTCGCCACCCGCGCAAGTTTTTTGAACGCCACCCTGAAATCGTCCGCCCCTATATCCTGGATTGCCGAGTTCAGTTCATGGATCATCAGTTTCATCCATAATTCCGAAACATGGTGGATGATGATGAACAGCTGCTCATCGTGCTCATCGGATAACGGCTTCTGTGCCGTCAGCACCTGCTCCAGAGATAAATATTCCCCGTAGGTCATATCCTTATTGAAGTCCGTTTTTACATTTTCCCCGCTCAGCGTCTTGTCCTGGTATTCTGACATTCCTACTCCCCCTTGGCTTTGACGGCCGCCCGGACGGGCGAGCCGTCTCCGCCTTTGATTTTTAAAGGCAGGGCGATGAAATCGTAGAATCCGTCCGGCGTCCCCGCCAGCACGACATTCTCGATGATCATGATATCATTTTGGTGCAATTTGTGATGTATCGTTAAATCTTTCGAATCGAGGGCGTCCACGGAAGGTACATCGATGCCGAATAACTTGATGCCGGCTGATGCAAGGTATTCCACTGCATCCCCGTCCAGCACCGGCACCGTTTCGGGGAATGTCTCCGTATCGTAGGCATCCTGCGTTTTTATGAGCAGTATCGTACCTTTGATTTCAAAACTCGAGAGCATGGGTTTTGTGATCACTTCTGTATCATATACCGAAATGATCGTCGCATCCCCGATATACCGGTTGATATCGAGCGTTTCCACGGTGCCGCCCGCTTCATCGAAATGGAAAGGCGCATCGATATGCGTGCCGGTATGTGTGCTCGTCGTGATCTTCCCGATGTTCACCGAGCCCGTTTCCGCCTTCGTGACCGGCAGCTCGAAACTGAACGGTGCGTCCTCCGGCCAATGTGCTGTGTCATCCGTCAGAGTCTGTGAGATGTCGATCCATGTCATGCCACCACACCCCGCCGGTTGCCGAATTTTTTGTAGGTCCCGTCATCCATGATCTCTTTTAATATCTTAAGCGCATGATAAACATCTTCGAAACTGTTGTACAGCGCGACCGGTGCAATCCTCACAAAGCTTGGCGCCCTGAAGTCGGGAATGACGCCCCTTGATTTCAATGCCGCATTGATGCCCGCTGCATTCTCATGGCCGATGAGCACGTGTCCGCCCCGCGCATCAGCTGAGCGGGGTGTGACGATCTCAAAGCCGTATTTTTCGAATTCGGCATCCAGCATCTCAAGCATAAAGCCGGTCAGCTTCAGTGATTTTTCCCTCACATCCGCAATGCCCGCTTCATTGAATATTTCGAGCGCGCCGAGTAAAGGCGCCATCGACAGTATATGGGGCGTGCCGATCTGATACTGGCTGATGTCCGCCGCCGGGTCGAATGTATGATCCATATCGAACTGGCTTTCTTTATTGTTGCCGAACCAGCCTTTCAAAGAGACCTGCTTATGATGGTGCTTTGGATGGACATAGAGACCTGCAACGGATCCAGGACCGCCATTCAGATGTTTATAGGTGCACCATACCGCAAAGTCCACACCCCAGTCTTTCAATTCGTGCGGTATCGCGCCGATTGAATGGCATAAATCAAAACCGATGATGATCCCTTTCTCATGGGCAGCCCTCGTCAGCCGCTCCATATCCAGTATCTGGCCGCTCCTGTACAGCACAGCCGGCAGCAGGATGAGTGCCACGCTCTCATCCATGAGATCGATGATGTCTTCCGTCTCCAGATTATGCCCGTCGCGGCTCTCTGCCTTCAACAGGCCGTCGCCGTGACCACAGTCATCCAGCACGGCCTGGACCGCGTAGATGTCCGAAGGGAAATTCAGTTCATCCACCAGGATCTTATACCTGTCTTCCGTCGGCTGATACAAGGTCCTTACAGTCTGATGGATGTTGACCGTCGTGGAATTGGTCGCAAGCACCGACGCGGCGTCTGCCCCGACGAGGCCCGCCATCAGTTCACCGATGCGCTCTGACATGTAGAACCACGGCCGCTCACCCTCCGTCCAGCCGTCGATGCCGAGTGTCTTCCAGTCGTCCATAACATCCAGCACACTCGCCTCGGCACGGCGGCTCATCAGTCCGAGGGAGTTTCCGTCCATATAATATAAATTTTCACCGATATAGAATTCATCCCTGTATTTCCTGAGTTGATCGTCCGCATCGTACCGCCTTGCGGTTTCCAGCCATTTTTCCATTCCTATCTCTCCTGTCGTCAAGTGTAAGCGCTTAAGTTCATTTTATAGAAATTGACGGGCTTTATCAATGATTGACAGTGTCCGCTTTGGTACAATGGCAGTAAATGAGGAATGGAGTGTATATATGCAGAACTTAGAAGGTAAAAACGCAATCATCACGGGGGGCAGCCGCGGCATCGGCTTCCATACCGCATTGAACCTCGCAAAAGAAGGGGTCAACGTCGCCATCATGGGGCGTGACGAAAAAGCACTGGAAGAAGCGAAATCAGAAATCGCCAAAACAGGCGTGGAAGTCATCGCTATTAGTGCGGACGTCTCCGATGAAGGCGGCGTACAGTCAGCCGTCAAAGAAGTGAGGGAGAAGTTCGATGCCATCGATATTCTGATCAACAATGCCGGCATGATGGGCAGTGGGCCTTTCCTTGAATCGAAGACGGAAGATTTCGAGAAGATGATGCAGGTGAACGTCTTCGGCATGTACCATATGCTGCAGGCCGTGCTGCCGGGCATGGTGGAGCAGAAGAGCGGCGACGTCGTCAATGTCGCTTCCGTATCGGGGCTCCGTTCCGGGCCGGGCGGGTCACTTTATTCCGCGACGAAGTTTGCCGTCGTCGGCATGACCGAGGGGCTGCTGAAAGAGATGCGCCCGCACAACATCCGGGTGTCCTACCTGACGCCTTCTGCGGTCAACACATCGCTGATCGGCAACACGAAGTTGCAGGAAGAGACCATGACCCAGCCTGAAGACATCGCGGACATCATCGTCAACAACTTGAAGATCCACCCGCGCACACTCGTTAAAAACACAGAAATGTGGGCAACGAACCCGCTGGAAAAATAAAAGATTGGAGTGTTTGAGATGGTAGGACCGGCTTTGAGGAAGTTCGATTCACATAAAGCGATCCATGACGCCGGGCTCGGCGGCGCAAAAGAAAGGATCGAAGGCATGAGGGAGCTTTTGGAGAAGAAGGAGTATGATCATCTGGCCGAAGAAATCGAATCCTTCATCGAATTTGTGGAGGGCAAGATCATCGTCCATGCAGATACTGAAGAAGAGGATGAGGGGCTGTACACCATTGCGGTGAAGAATGATCCCGGCCTGCATGATAAAGTCCAGCATCTGATCCGCGATCATGACCTGATGCGGGTCATCGCCGGTAAGATGAAGGATGAACTGGGCAGGGAGAAGCCCGATTACCGGCAGTTGATCGATTTTGCAAATTCAGTCATCATAATCAATGAAATCCATTCCCGGGACGAGGAAGAAGCACTGCTTGAAAAATGATTGACCAAAGCACGCCGGTGAGGCGTGTTTTCTTATTTTTGTTTAATGTGTGACAATCTGGGAATACGAGAGTAAAAAGGGAGTGGGAGATTTGAATGGAAAAGAAAACCGATGGAAATTGGTGGAGAAACGCATATTAATTCCTTCTGTAATCATTATCATACTCATCAGCATCCCCTTTGGACTGTACGAGTCGGAATCACTCGAATTGCTGAACAGCATATTCGATGCGATCGTCACGAACTTCGGCTGGGGATACATATGGTATGCAAACATCCTGGTGTTCATCGGACTCTATCTGGCTTTCTCGAAATACGGGAAAGTCGTGCTCGGTGACCCTGCGGAAAAGCCGGATTTCACACTGTTCCAGTATTCAGCTTTACTTATTGCGATGGGGCTCGGCTCCACGATCATGAGGACGGGGATGATCCAGTGGGCGGATATCGCCAACAATCCGCCTGTCGGCATTGAAGCGGGTTCTCCGGAATCGATGTTATGGGGCAACTCCTACGGGATGTTCATATGGAGCCTCCAGACTTTCTCCGTCTTCGTCATGGCCGCTCCGGCGATCGCTTATATCGTCCATGTTAAAAAGCGGCCGATGATGCGCATTTCCGAAGCGACGAGAATTTTATTCGGGGATAAGTTCACCGACGGCCTCGGCGGCACCCTGCTCGATATTCTATTCCTTGTGAGCATACTTTCCGGTGCTGCGGTCACTCTCGGGCTCGGAACACCGATCATCACGACGAACCTTGCTGCACTCCTGGATACGGAAGTGACATTCACCATGACGATGATCGTCACGATCATCTGGGTCTTCCTGTTTTCAATCAGTGCATACGTCGGGATCGAGAAAGGCATCAAGCGGCTGAGTATCGCCAACATCTACCTGGCAGCGGCACTCGCCCTATTCATACTGATCGTCGGACCCGGGATATTCATCATGGACTTCTTCACGGAAACCGTCGGGCATGTGCTCAGAAACTATTTGACGTTCTCATTCTTTACAGAAGCCACCGCAATCGAACAGACATCGTTCATCAAAAACCATCTGGTGTTCTGGTTTGCCTACAACGCCACATGGGCGATGCTGCACAGCGTCTTTGCGGCAAGGATTTCAAGAGGACGCACGGTGAAGGAAATGATTTTGACCTATATGGTGGCACCGACCGCACTCTCATGGGTGGCAACCGGCATCCTCGGCGGAATCGGCGTCCATGGTCAGCTGACCGGAAACATCGATGTGCTTTCGCTCGCGGATGAAAATGATCCGACTTCAATCATACCGGTCATCCTTGAAACGCTGCCGCTGTCGACGATCATCATGGTGCTCTTCATCATCATCGCGACGATCTTCCTGATCACCACGCTTGATTCGACGACGTTCACCATTGCCGCCTACACAAGTAAGGAGAATATGAGTAAGCAGGACCCGTCGAAATTCGTCCGCATACTGGTGGCCGTCATCATTACGGCACTCGCACTTGTGCTGATGCAGATCGGCGGACTCGCACCGCTCGAAGTGATTTCCGGCATGATGGGCATACCGATCATTGCGATCCAGTTCATCCTCGTCTATGCCGCCATCAGAATGATGGACAGGGACAAAGCCTGGAAATACAACATCAGGAAAGACGACTAGAATAAAATTCAGGGCCGCTGCAGACTGTTGATCTGCAGCGGCTTTTTTGTGTTGTCAGCTTGTTTCGTAACCCTTTGTTGGTTTCGAGGTCAAGGTTGCGGATCGGCACCCCTTTTTCGTAACCCTCCGCCGCTTTCTGAGTCAACGTTGCGAATCCACACCCCAGTTTCGTAACCTTCTGTCAATTTCCGGGTCAACGTTGCGAATCCACACCCCAGTTTCGTAACCTCCTGTCAGTTTCCGGGTCAACGTTGCGAATCCACACCCCACTTTCGTAACCTCCTGTCAGTTTCCGGGTCAACGTTGTGGATTCAACCTTCTTTTTCGCAACCCTCTGTCGGTTTCCAGATCAAAGTTGCGAATCCACACCCCAGTTTCGTAACCTCCTGTCAATTTCCGGGTCAAGGTTGCGGATCCGCGCCCCTTTTTCGTAACCTTCGCCGATTTCAACACTCAACGTTGCCGACGCGCTCTCTCCTCTTCCTCCTCCCTCCATGTTTTCAGTTGACCCGTCCGTGAGTTTAGGGTATCCTAACTTATAAATTAGATAACCCATATTTAATGGAGGGAGGTTTCCTTATGAGAGGGATTTTTTTATTGCTTACAGGTTTGACAATACTGCTCACCGCATGCGGCAGCACAAGCGGTAGTGCCTCGGACGACGGCAGGCCGCAGTTTGCAGTCACCACGACATTTTTGTATGACATGGTTTCGGTGCTGGAGGAGGATGTTGATCATTTCAACGTCGAACTGATCATCCCCGCCGGGGAGGATCCCCACGTATACCAGCCGAAGGCAAGTGATCTGATCAAGATCAACGAATCGGATTTCATCATGTACCAGGGGCTCAACTTCGAGGGGCGGATGATTGACCTGCTCGAGACGGGCATTCCCATTGCCGATGATCTGGACACTTCATCACTTGAAACGATGGAAGAGGAAGGGGAGGTCGAAGTGGATCCCCATTTCTGGTTCAACATCGGCCTCTATAAAGAGGCGATGACCAATGTAATGAATGTCCTGATCGAGAAGAACCCGGGTGATGAAGCGCAGTACCGGGAGAATCTCGAAGATTACTTTGAGGAACTTGATGACCTCGATAATTATGTCGAAGACCGCATTGAGGAAATCCCCGAAGAATCGCGCATCCTGATCACGCCGCATGATGCATTCGGCTACCTCGCCGCAAGCTATGACATAGAAGTGCATGCGCCGCAGGGGTTCTCGACCGATTCGGAAGTGTCCAACAACCAGATCCAGCAGACGGCGAACCTGATCCTGGAAAATGACATCAATGCCATATTCCTCGAATCGACCACCAACCCAGACCGCATGACCCGCCTGCAGGAAATCGTCACTTCGGCCGGTGGTGAAGTCGAAGTGATCAGCGGGGACGATGAAGCGCTCCTGTCCGATTCACTCGCCCCTGCCGGGTCGCCGGGTGACACATATATCAGCATGTATAAACACAACATCGATACGATCGTCGATAATCTGAAATAGGGAGTTATTATATGGATAAGGATATTATTAAAGTGAATGACCTCATCGTCGCATATGATGACGAACCTGCCATATGGCACTTGAACATGGCTTTAAAGGAAAACAGCATCACTGCGATCGTCGGACCGAACGGTGCCGGCAAATCGACGCTGATCAAATCGATCATGCAGTTGATCAAACCGGTATCCGGGGAAGTCTGGATCAATGGTTCAAAAAGCAGGAAGGCGCTTAAGGAAATTGCATATGTGCCCCAGAAAGGCGAAGTCAACTGGGATTTCCCGACGACCGTGCTCGATGTCGTCATGATGGGAAGGTACGTGCACAAAGGCTGGCTGAAACGGCCGAATAAAAAAGACCGTGAGATTGCGATGTCCGCCCTCAGGGTGATGAAGATGGAAGCATTCAGAAACCGCCAGATCAGTGAACTGTCGGGCGGACAGCGCCAGCGCGTCTTCCTCGCCCGTGCGATCTGCCAGAATGCCGGAATCTATATCATGGATGAGCCGCTCCAGGGCATCGACATCACCACCGAAAAATTGATCATCAAAACGATCAAGTCGCTGCAGCAGGAAGGCAAGACATTCCTGATTGTGCACCACAACCTCGACACCGTCGAAGAGTACTTCGACCATGCCGTGATCATGAACAAGTCCGTCATCGCCGCCGGTGACATACAGGATGTGTGGACAAAGGAAAACATCGATAAAGCCTATATGGAAATGGGTGCGGGCTGATGGAACTGCTGTCGAGTTATACATTCCTGATCGTGGCGATCGGGACGACGATACTGTCCTTTGCCGCGGGAGTGATCGGCACCGTCAGTGTCATCAAGGGGCAGAGCCTGATCGGCGATGCGATCGGGCATGCCACATTCCCCGGCGTCATCCTTGCATTCATGCTTGTCGGTGTCACGGATACGTTACCGCTCACCATAGGTGCAATCATTTTCGGCGTCATTGCTTTCTTCTTCATACAGTTGATCACAAACCATTCGAAAGTGACGCTCGACGGGGCGCTCGCCCTGATATTGTCATCATTTTTCGGTTTCGGCATGGCGCTGAAAAGCTATGTCCAAGGCAACCCCGGGTTCAGCAACACCCAGGGCATCGATGATTACATCTTCGGCCAGGCCGCCTATATGCTGAGGCTCGATGTCTGGCTGATCATCATCGCATCGGTTGCGAGCCTGCTCCTGTTCATGATCTTCTATCAGCAGATCAGGATATACACGTTCGACCCCGTCTACAGCTCGACGATCGGCATCAACCCGGCACTCGTCAACGTGCTTGTGCTGTCGATGACCATACTGCTGATCGCTGTCGGCCTGAAGGCGGTCGGTGCAATATTGATCGTCAACCTGCTGATCGCCCCCGGTGTGATCGGACTCTTATGGTCGGACCGCTTCAATATCGTCCTGCTGATTGCCGGATTATCCGGTGCGGTCTCCGCATTCATCGGCACATATATCAGCACGGCCTACGCCGGTTTCGCAACCGGCCCGTCGATCATTCTGGTGATGAGCGTCCTCGTCTTCATTTCCATGATGTTTGGAAAAAGAGGCCTTGTCACAAGGAAATTCAATTTGCGGGGTGATGCTACATGATCGAAGTTCTGATAGTACTGATCATCGCATCGCTCGCCACAAGCATCCTCGGCGTCTTCTTGGTTTTAAGGAATCAGGCCATGACGACGGATGCGATCAGCCATACGATACTGCTCGGCATCGTGCTCGCATTCTTCATCACACAGGATATACGTTCACCGCTTTTGATCATCGGTGCCGCACTTGTCGGGGTGCTCACCGTCTACCTGATACAGCTGATCAACCAGACGGACCTGATAAAAAATGATGCCTCGATCGGCATCGTCTTCACCGCACTTTTCGCCCTCGCGGTCATCCTGATCTCGAGATATGCCGACCATGTCCATCTGGACATCGATGTCGTCATTGCCGGCGAGGTTTTATTCGCCCCGCTGAACCGGATAGAAGTGTTCGGCTTCAGCATCCCGAGGGCGCTCTGGCAGCTCGGCATACTGCTGATCGTGAACGGCGCCTTTGTGGCATTGTTCTACAAGGAACTGAAGGTCTCTTCATTCGACCCGAAATTCGCCTACGTCATCGGTTTCAGCACGACGCTCATCTACTATATGCTGATGACGCTCGTATCCATCACCGCGGTTGCCGCATTCGATGCCGTCGGTGCGATACTCGTCATCAACTTCTTTGTGGCACCGGTGCTGACGGCCTATCTGATCGTGAAACGGCTGGACCATCTGATTTATCTGACCGCCCTGTTCGCCGTGCTGAACAGCACGCTCGGCTATCTGATCGGGTACAACCTTGATCTCTCCATGTCGGGTGCGACCGCGTCAGTCGCCTTCATCATCTTCACGATCGTGTTTTTATTCAAACCGGACGGCTACATCGTCCTGAAAATAAAGAAACGCAGGCAGAGGAAGGAATTCATGCATGCGATGATTCTGATGCTGATGAATGAAGACGAACACGAAACAGTCACCCCGGGGGAGATTTCCAGACATTTCAGCCTCACGGAACCGGAGACTAAAAAGCAGCTGGAAACACTCGAAGTGGAAGGTTACGTCACAAGGGCGGAAGACCGCTACAGACTGACCGTCAGGGGGGAGGAGTTCACGCACTACTCCCGCATAAAATATGGTTTGAAAGCTCATTAGTTTTAGCGGTAAGATGATAAAGAGAGTGTTGTACAGCGGAGGTGTACGCTTTGAGTCCTACAAAAGAAGATTATATCAAAATATTATTCGAGCTCGGCGGCCGTTTCATGCGCGTCCCGAATAAGGAAGTTGCAGGCCGCCTGCAGATATCCCCGCCCACCGTCACGGAAATGATGCACAGCCTCGTCAAAGTCGGCTGGGTGGATTATATGCCCTACAAAGGCAGCATTTTAACGGAGGAAGGCACGGAACGTGCCAAGCAGATCATCCGGAAACACCGGTTATGGGAAGTCTTCCTGTTCGAGAATCTCGGTTTCGGCATCCACGATGTCCACAGGGAAGCGGAACTGCTCGAACATTCCACAAGTGACGCAGTCGCCCGGAAACTGGAGGCGTACCTGGATTATCCGGAGTTCTGCCCGCACGGCGGTGCCATCCGGACCAGTCAGATGGATGTCCAGGAAGACCGGACCATCACCATCTCCGATGCCGAACCCGGCAGAAAGTTCATGATTTCAAGGATCGTCGATGATGAGAAGCTGGTGAACTATTTCAGGAACCAGCATTTGAACATCGGTGATGAAGTGATTGTCAAAGAGGTGGACGCGGACATCGACCTGATCACTCTCGTCATCGTGAAGAATGGGGATGAAATCCAGATCAGCATGACGCTCGGGAAGTACCTGTTCGTCGAATCCATATAAAAAAAGAGGGAAGCATCCGCTTCCCTTTTTTCGTGGAGATATTTACTTTTTGACTTCTTCACCCATATAAGCCTGAAGCATCCAGTTGTTCTTCTCGATGTCCTTGATATATCCGATGAACATATCGGCCGTTGCGTCATCGCCCACGTCTTCTGCTTCTTTCACACCGCTTTTCAGCTCTTCTTTGATCAGTTCATAATCGTCGATCAGCTGCTTGACCATGGCACCTTCGTCCAGGCCGTATTCCGCTTCGGCAATGCCTGCTTCTTCAAGCGCCTCCGCCAGTTTACCGATCGGCTGTCCGCCGATAGCAAGGATCCTCTCTGCAAGATCGTCCACAATGACTGCAGTCGATTCATACAGTTCCTCGAACTTCGCATGCAGCGAGAAGAAATGTGCGCCTTTTACATACCAGTGGAAGTTATGGAGTTTGCCCCATAACACCGTGTGGTTCGCTAGCTGTCTGTTCAATGATTCGATCACTTTGTTCTTTTCAGTTACCTGTACCATGAAATCACCTTTCCTCAATGATAATTTATAGCGTACGGTTCAATATCTATCTTTATCCATCGTAGCGTCACACTATTATTTTTCCCGGTAATCATGGGTTTAAACATAAAAGATCTTATATCAGATCAGGTCCGCCTTCTGGAGGCCGTTCATGATGCCGTCCGAATCCACGCTTGAGGTCACATGCCTTGCGTGCGCCTTGATCTCCTCGCGCGCATTGCCCATCGCAAAACTGTTCGGCACATACCTGAGCATCTCGACGTCATTCGCCCCGTCGCCGAATGCATAGACGTCCTTGATGTCGACATCCATTTTCTCGACGATTTTTTTGATGCCTTCGGCTTTGGAGCCGTTCTTCGGTGAAACATCCATCGAATAGGTGTGCCATCTGATGAACTGGAATGCATCGGTGAAATGCTCCTGATAGACACCCTCCTCCCCTTTCGGGCAGAACAATAGCGACTGGTAGATGCTGCGCCCGATATGATACTCCGGGTCATGGCCCGGCATGTAGCCGAGCTTCAGGGATGCGATGCCTTCAGTCATATAATCATGCTCCGGCACATTCGAATGCATATTCTCATCATCCAGGTAGACGATCGGATGGTCATTCTCCATCGCCACCGCCGTGATGTCCTCGAGCCTTTTTGCATCCAGCGGATTGGTGTGGATCAGTTCATCCTCGAACACCACATAGTTGCCGTTCATGCTGACGAACGTGCTGATGCCGAGCTCCGCACGGAGATCTTCATACATGAAAGGCGAACGCCCCGTCGCGATGGCTGCGATATGCCCGGCGTCCTGCGCCGCCTTCACCGCTTCCTTCGTGGAGGCAGGCACCACTTTTTCATCATTGTAAAGCGTCCCGTCAATATCAAAGAAAATAATCTTCTGACTGCTCATTAAACATTGCTCCATTCATAATTTATAAAACGATGTCAATCCGCGATAAGCCGTAGTAAAGCACGATGATCAGGACGAGCCATATGACCACCATGAACAGATGACCTTTATCATGAAATGCTGAATACAGCTTCAAGTCGACGAGCGCACTGAGCACGAACTGCCATGCGAGCACCGTCGCAAGCACCCATATCGCAACTTCACTCCCCGTGAAGATGAAGATCACCAGGGCGAGAAGATACGTCACGAGCATAAGATACAGAAAGATGCGCTCAAGCTGTTTGATGTTCAACTCGCTGATCTTCAGGAAATCATCCTCCCCGGTATATCTTCTGTCATCGAAGGAAAAATAACGCTTCGTCTTCGATATATAGTGTGTATGGAATGACTTCAGGATCAAGCCTGCAAATAAAACGAATAATAGTATATACAAAATCTTCAGTCCTTCTCTGGTCTCAAATTGTTAAATGCCCGGTAATAATTGTAATAGATATCCCACTACAACACCAAGGATAACGATCATCCAGGCGGGCATCTTCATCTTGAACAGCATGAAGAACAGCAACAGCGCCAAAAAGAAGTCAGCACCCGAATTGATGCCGCTCGTGAACACCGGATTATAGAACGCCGCGAGCAGGATGCCGACGACAGCGGCATTGACGCCCATCAGGACGCTCTGAAACTTTTTATTTCCGCGCAGCACATTCAGAAAAGGCAGTGCGCTCATCACGAGCAGGAATGACGGCAGGAACATCGCGATTGTCGCAATGATGCCGCCCGTCGTACCGAGCATCACCGTGCCGAGGTAGCTTGCGAACGTGAATAAAGGACCCGGCACCGCCTGCGCCATACCGTAGCCCGCAAGGAACTGGTCGGCCGTGACGAGGCCCGTCGGCACGACTTCACGCTCAATCATCGGGAGCACCACATGCCCGCCGCCGAAGACGATCGAACCGACTCGGAAGAAGATGTCGAATATGTTCAAGTACTCATTGTCGAACAAAGAATTCAATATCGGCAGCAGGATCAACAGTCCGATGAGCGTGACAAATGAGATGATGCCGATGTTCCGTGTCAGATTGAATTTGAAGTCCGTGAGTTTATTTTCCGCCTTGTCCCTGAAGAGTATGTAACCGGCGACGCCTCCTATAGCGATGGTCAAAATCTGGATCCACGCGTTCGGATATATGAGCATGAGACCCGCGGCACCGATTGCGATCAGCATCCTTGGTATGTCCGGTGCGAGGTTCTGTCCCATGCCGATCAAAGCGTGCAGCACGACTGCGACTGCCACGATTTTCAGGCTGTTGATGAAGACAGCACCTTCCAGATCGAACGTCTGGTACATCAATGCGAAGATGATCAGCACGATGACCGACGGTACGGTGAAGCCGAGGAACGAGAGTATCCCGCCCGGTATGCCGCCCCGCAGCATCCCGATCGATATGCCGACCTGCGAACTCGCCGGCCCCGGCAGGAACTGGCAGACGGCGATGATGTCCGCATATAATTTATCATCCAGCCACTTCTTTTTATTGACATATTCATCCTTGAAATATGCAAGATGCGCCACCGGCCCGCCGAAAGAGGTGAGGCCCAGGCGGAGTGACGTCAGCAGGATTTCAAGCAGATTACCCTGCCCCCGGTTCCTGTTCACTCTTGATTGAGATTCGTTAGACATAGAAGCCTCCATAATAATAGTTTTGTAGTCTAAAGTTAACAGGATTTTCATATGAAATCCATAGCATGGCGGCAATTAATCAATTCTTAACATTTCAGGCCCCTGGCCGCCGATATGAAATCCTAAGTACTTTATTCGTATCCTTTCTTTAATGCATTAGATAAAATATTTAATGTTTATCATTAAATATTTATTGCCTTATGTTAAATTTCGGTGTATAATGTAACCACAAACCATAAGGAGGAATTACCGATGGCAGATCACACGCTCATCCACAAACGTTTCAAGACCATGGTCAATGTGCTCTACGTGCTTTCCTACATCCCACTCGCATTCGTTGCGCTCGGCATCCTTGTATTGCTTGGAGGCATCATTGCCGTGCCGTTCATTCCTTTCGCCGCCATCGAAAACAGGCTGACGGACCTGCCCGTGACCGGCACATATGAAACGACAGGTCTCACACTCGAGGTCACCGACGCCTATCTTGAGACGATTGCACTGGATCAGACGGCAATCCTGCTCACACTCGCTGCCTTTCTGCTTTATCTTGCAGCCATCGCAGTAATATTGTTTTCCGTCAACAGATGGCTGTACAACTTGAAGCAGGGCAATATTTTCACGGTCAGAAACAGCCGCTTCATAGAGATTGCCGCCTACACCGTGATTATTTTGACTGTGATTGATGCATTGGCCGATCTGGCCGTCGGATATTTGATGATGCAGACATTTTCATTGGCGGAAATTTCATCAGAATTGAACGAACAGCTGGTATTCGGCGTCGACCAGCTGAGCATCGAATTCAACCTGATGCTCCTGTTCAGCGGCATCATCATATGGATACTCGCCAAAGTGTTCAAATACGGTGCTTTCCTGCAGGAAGAATATGATGCGACAGTTTAGGAGGGGTGATTAATGTGATTATAGTCAGACTCGACAGGGTGCTTGCGGACAGGAAGATGCCGCTCGGAAAACTGGCCGACGAAATCGGCGTATCCATCGTCAACCTCTCCAATCTGAAGACTGGTAAAGTGAAGGCCGTGAGGTTCTCGACGCTTGATGCGATATGCAGGGCACTCGACTGCCAGCCGGGGGATATTTTGGAATATGCGCCGGATGAACCGGAAGATGAAATTTAAATAGCGAAATATTTGCACTTTTCCGTAAATAGATATAGGATTGAGGAAATGATTTAAATATGTCATCAATCAAAGGGAGAGTGTAATATGAAATTAAAAGTAACAGACGCGGCACTTAAGTGGTTTAAAGATGATGTGGAACTGGAATCCGGCGACAAAGTGCGTTTCTTTGTCCAGATTTACGGCGACAGCGCCGTACGCGAAGGTTATTCACTCGCTTTTACTTTAGATAAAGATGACAGGAAAAAGGCAGTCGAATATGAGAAGGACGGCATCGAGTTTTACGTCAATGAAACGGATGTATGGTTCTTCGACGACCATGACCTCTCCGTGGAGTACGATGAAGAGAAGGATGAAGTCGTCTTCAACTATATAAGAGAAAAAGAAAGACAGGCGTGATCTTCCCCGCCTGTCCTGATTAAGTAAACCCTCCTCAATCGGAGGGTTTTATTATTTTACGGAACAATTCCCGGAATGTCTCCCGGTCCTCTTTTGAAAACGGCTTCGGGCCTTTCGTCCTGCCGCCCGCCTGCCGGATTGCAGCGCTCATATGGCGCGTGTCGAGCAGGTGGTCGATGTTCATCGCATCATACTCGAACCCTTTATGGTGCAGTACTTTCGCACCCTTCGGCAGGAGCAGGGATGCAAGCCCGTAATCCTGCGTGACGACGATGTCGTCTTTTTTTGTGAGCGCAACGATCTTGAAATCCGCCGCATCCCGGCCCGCATCCACATAAATCGTCTCAACATGGGCGGGCACATCCTGGTTGGAGAAATGTGAAATGCTCGATACCAGGGTGACCGGGATATTCTCATGAGCCGTCTCTTTGAAGATGATATCCTTCACCGGACAGGCATCCGCATCAACGATGACTTTCATATATTCGTACCCGCCTTTCATGATTTGAATATGTGCTGCGGCTGGCTATCGGCCAAACTAATTTCCATTTGACCGATGGGGCTCTTCTATCGGCCGAACCGACTCCCGCTTGGCCGATGGAGCTCTTCTATCGGTCGAACCAACTTTCATTTGGCCGATAGGGCTCTTCTATCGGCCGAACCGACTTCTTCTTGGCCGATGGGGCTATCCTATCGGCCGAACCGACTCCCACTTGGCCGATGGGGTCGTTCTATCGGCCGAACCGACTCCCATTTGGCCGATAAAGGTAACCCCAGCTACTCCCCAAGCTTCAGTTTCTTCAACTGTTCGGCGAGGGCGTTGTTGATCGGTTCCGCTTCTTCATCCTTCTTCAGATATTTGTTCACGGTGCGCTTATCGACGCGGCCTTTACTTTCCTTTTTCCTGCGCGCTTCGAAGCTTGATAATTTTTCGCGGTGGCCGCATACGCATGTGAATATCTGGGCGTCGCCCGAGCCGCTCAATGTGAGCTTCTTCTTACATTTAGGGCATCTGGCGTTCGTGATCTTCGCGACATTCTTCCTGTGGCCGCATTCGCGGTCCTGGCAGACGAGCATCTTGCCTTTCTTGCCGTTCACTTCAAGCAGCGGTTTGCCGCAGTCCGGGCAATCACGGCCGGAAATGTTATCGTGCTTGAATGTCTTATCGCTTGCCTTCACTTCAGCGACGATGTCTTTCGTATGCTTCTTCATATTATCAATGAATTTCTGCTTATCCAGCTCTCCGCGCTCGATACGCTCGAGCTGCTTCTCCCATACCGCCGTCGTCACCGGGGATTTCAAAATTTCCGGCGCAAGGTCGAGCAGCTGCCTGCCTTTCGAGGTGATCCTGATCGCCTGGCCGTTCTTCTCAAGATAAAACGTGTTGAACAGTTTATCGATGATATCCGCACGTGTCGCAACCGTCCCGAGCCCGCCGGACTCGCTCAGTGTTTTGCTGTGGGTCTTGTCCATGCTGAAATATTTAGCCGGATTCTCCATCGCCTGCAGGAGGGATGCTTCAGTGAACCTTGGCGGCGGTGTCGTTTCACCGGTCGTCTTGTTCACACTCTTAATTTTAAGCATCTCACCCTTTTCGACATCCACGGTCTTCCCTTCCGCTTCTTCTGTATAAGCGATCTTGAAGCCCTGCTTCAGTACGCGGTTGTACTTCGTCTCGAGCACCTCACCGTTCACTTCGGCGGTCACCGTTGTCTCCTCATACTCATAAGGCGGCAGCAGGACGCCCATGAAACGCTGGATGACCAGGTCATATACACGCTTTTCCCGCTCGCTGAAATCACTGTAATGCACAGTGCTCTCGGTCGGGATGATCGCATGGTGGTCGCTCACTTTTTTGTCGTTGACGAACGAACCGTTCCCTTTGATCGGCGCGCGCAGAATATGGGTTGCGACTTTTCGGAAATTGCCGATGCCGCTCGCCTGGACACGTTCCTTCAAAGTTGGCACGATATCCTCGGAAATAAACTTCGAGTCGGTCCGCGGATACGTCAGCACTTTATGCCTTTCGTACAGTCCCTGCATCGTCTGCAGCGTCTCTTTTGCCGACAGGCCATAAATCTTGTTCGCATCCCGCTGCAGTTCGGTCAGGTCATACAGGCCCGGTGCGAACTGCTTCTTTTTCTTTTTGACGACATCTTTCACGGTTAATTGATCCGCCTTCAATTTCTTCTCGATGGCATCTACTTTGTCTTCATTGAAAGTCGAGAAGCTATTGCCGTCCTTCCACTTGAACTTCAGCTTATCCGTCGCAACCTCAAGACCGTAGTATGTTTTCGGCTTGAAGTTTTTGATCTCTTCATCGCGCGCTGCGATGATTGCAAGCGTCGGTGTCTGGACGCGCCCGCAGTTCAGCTGTGCGTTGAACTTCGTCGTCAGCGCACGGGTCGCGTTCAGCCCGACATACCAGTCCGCCTCACTCCTCGCAACGGCCGCCTGATACAGGTTGCGGTATTTATTGCCGGGCTTCAGATTTTTGAATCCTTCCGAAATCGCCTTGTCGGTGACGGAAGATATCCACAGACGTTTAATCGGTTTGTTCACCTTCACGTAGTCGATGATCCAGCGGGCTACGAGCTCGCCTTCACGTCCGGCGTCTGTCGCGATGATGATTTCATCCACATCTTTCCGCTTCAGCTGCGTCTGCACCGCCTTGAACTGCTTTGTCGTCTGCGGTATATGCGTGAGCTTCAATGGCTCCGGCAGCATCGGCAGATCCGCCAGGTTCCACTTCTGGTATTTCTTATCGTAACGCTCCGGGTCCTGCAGGGTCACCAGGTGGCCGAGCGCCCATGTCACAATATATTTATCCCCTTCAAGGAAACCGTTCCCTTTTTTACTGCACTTCAGCACGCGGGCGATGTCCCGGGCGACCGAAGGCTTTTCAGCAAGCACTACACTTTTTGCCAAAATATTCATCCTCTCTCGTTCACAATTCATCATTCAATTATACTGCTTTTCCCCTCCGGAATAAAGCCATTGAAAAAGGACTGCCCATATGGACAGTCCCCATGCATCATTTCTCCTCGAGCCCGTTCACAAACTGTTTCGCTTCGGCCTGAGACATGCCGGTGACATTCCTTACGTACTTCACCGCTTTGCCGGCCCCCTGGGTCTCGAGCTTATCTCTTGCCTCCACGACCCATTTCTCTTCGGCGGGCGGCGCCTCGAGCTTTTCGATCTTCTCCCTCAGGTGTGCAAGCTCCTTGCGCTGGGCGAAGATGATCGTCACTCCCGCAAAGACGAGCAGTATAAGCCCCATCGTCAGTAAATCCATATTCAACGCTCCTTATGAATCAGCTCCGCGCCTCCTGCACCGGCGCCATTCTGCTGTTTTTCATCACTTCAATATAGTTCCTTATGATATCACTCCCGGCGTCGCATGCAAAGGACTCGGGGTGATATTGGATGCCGAAGTGGGGCTTTTCGATATGTTCAAAAGACTGGATTGAATCCCGAGTCTCACCGGTCACCCTCAAGTCCGCAGGAAATGTTCCCCGGTCGCTCACGAGGGAATGGTACCGCATGATTTCGATCGTGTCTCCGAGGCCTTTATAAAGCTTTGAATCCCCGACCACACGCATCTCATCCATCTTGCCGTGTTTTACGACAGTACCTTCCACGACCTCACCGCCGTAATGGCAGGTCAGCGCCTGCGAGCCCAGGCAGATGCCGAGTATCGGCTTATCCTCATAAGCACGGATGATCGCCGTCAGATGTCCGTTATCCAGCGGATGTCCCGGTCCCGGGGAGATCACAAGTCCGTCGACTGCAAGATCAAGCACATCCGCGTCATCAGGGTATCTCACGACCACTTCATCATATTCCTCCAGCATATCGATCAGATTATAGGTGAATGAATCATAATTGTCGATTACAAGTATCATGGGTGCACCTCCAAAAGGCTCTTCACTTTCAGCTTCGTCTCTTCCAGTTCCTTTTCCGGCACGGAGTCATAGACGACACCGCAGCCGGCTTCCACATTCACATACTCGTCGTCGACGAGCATCGTCCGTATCGCAAGTGCGAAATCGAGTTCCTGGTTGCAGTTGATGTAGCCCACACCGCCTGAGTATATGCCCCGCTTCTCCGGACGTACTTCGTATATGCGCTCGATTGCGCGGAGCTTCGGCGCACCCGATACGGTGCCGGTCGGCAGCAGGCTGGTCACGACATCAATCGGTGAGATATCTTTTTTCACATCACCCGTCACGACGCTCACGATATGCATGACGTGCTCATACTTCTCGATCTCCATGAGACGTTCAAGCCTGACGCTCCCCTGCTCGCTCACGCGGTTCACATCATTGCGCCCGAGGTCGACGAGCATGCGGTGTTCGCTGAGCTCCTTCTCGTCACTGGAAAGCAATTCTGCATTCACTGAATCCTCCTCTGCATCACGCCCGCGCTTGATCGTGCCGGCGATTGGATTCGTGATCACCTTGCCCTTCTCGACCTTCACGAAGCTCTCAGGAGAGCTGCCGACGATGATCGGATCATCGAAGTTCAAATAGTACATGTACGGACTCGGATTCTGCCGTTTCAAATTTTTATACAGCTGGAAAGTTAGTACATTCCGCTCATGCCCGAATGCATGGCGGTATTTGTAGATTCGTGAAGGCACGGCCTGGAACATATCGCCCTTCTGGATCAATGACTTGAAATAGGACACGGTGTCCATGAAGTCCGCCTCGGTGATGTTCGTCTCAATTTCCCGGTTTTTATTGTCATAATCGATCACCGGATGATAGAGCCGGACCGACTTGAGTTCCCCGACCATACTTTCAAGGCGTGCTTCAAGCTCTTTCCGCCCCGCATTCGAAAACAGGTTCGACGTGATCACATGGATCTTCTCCTTGTAATGATCGAACACATACAGGCTCTCCACCATATAGAACACCAGGTCATCGGTCGTATTTTCAATCTCGATCTCCTGCAGTTTTTTGAATGCATGGCGCACAAGGTCGAAGCTGCAGCTGCCGACAAACCCTGAGACGAGCGGCAGATCCGCAAGCACCGGATCATCGATTTCCGCCTTATATTCATTCAGCAGATTTTTAAGCTTTTTATACGGATCGGTGCCGTAGCTGAAAATGGTGTCCGGATACTCGACTGTCAGCCTATGGCTGTCAAGCGTCACTTTCCCTTGATGATCGAATGCAAGCATCGAATACCTGCCTTTCATTTCGTGCTGAGACGCACTTTCAAAAATGACCTTCTTCTCCCTCATCTGCGCAAGCGCCTCCGGCGTCACTTCCGCATTCAATGTTTCATATATGATTTCCATCCTGAATCCCCCTTTTTAAAATAAAAAAATAAGCCTCCTAAACGAATAGGACGCTTACACGCGGTGCCACCTAAATTGGGGACAAAGTCCCCCACTTGACTGATATCGAATTATACACCGGCAGAACCCAATTCATCCGGCATCCATATCGGTTCGCATCAACCACCGACTTTCTGAAATAAAAACACCGGATTACTCATTCCCACCTGAATAAAAAAGCACCACAGCAACGCCTCAAGGACGCGTCACCGTGGTGCCACCTTAATTAACATTAATGAATGTTCACTCTTAAAAATACATTTTAAATTTTACTTTCCGCCCAATTCACAAATATCGTGTGCTGATTTGCATCACCCATCAGCTTTCTTTTGCTACATCGTATATTTGCTACTGAATATCTAATAATATATAGCGGTTCAGCAGATAAGTCAACTGTTAATTCTAAATATTTGCATTTCCCTCTTGTTTCCTCTCCCGTTCAATGTTTACCGGCTCCGCCATCCGGGTAAGCTTTACATGTAAACTGAATGGACTTTTGGCACTCAGTAAATATATCACTTATATAGATTGAAGCGGAAAAATTTACAGGAGGTTTTTATTTTGGCAGATAAGAATTATCAGAAGGAAAATGAAATTCCTCGCGAAAAAGAAGCAGATCGTGAACCGATGACGACCCGTCAGGGCCATCCGGTGACGGATAACCAGAACATGCGCACAATCGGCGACCGCGGCCCTGCGACGATGGAAAACTATCATTTTCTTGAGAAGATGTCGCACTTCGACCGTGAAGAAGTACCGGAACGCGTCGTCCACGCTCGCGGAACCGGTGCATTCGGCTATTTCGAAACTTACGGCAAGGTCGGCGATGAGCCGGTCGAGAAATATACACGTGCCAAAGTGTTCTCAGGCGCAGGAAAGCGGACACCTCTGATGGTGCGCTACTCCACTGTGGCAGGCGCGAAGGACTCCCCTGAAACGGAGCGTGATCCGAGAGGTTTCGCTGTAAAAATGTATACCGAGGACGGGAACTGGGACCTCGTCGGCAACAACCTGAAGATTTTCTTCATCCGTGATGCGATGAAATTCCCGGATATGATCCATGCATTCAAGCCCGATCCGGCATCGAACATTCCGGATCCGACAAGGATGTTCGACTTCGTCTCCCGCTCACCGGAAGCGATTCATATGATCACCTTCCTTTTCTCACCGTGGGGCATCCCTGCAACGTACCGCCATATGCAGGGCTCAGGTGTTAACACTTACAAATGGGTGAACGACGAAGGTGAAGCGGTGCTCGTCAAATATCACTGGGAACCGAAACAGGGCATCCGCAACCTGACGCAGGAAGAAGCGGATGAAATCCAGTCGAAAACCGTGGCTCATGCGACGGAAGACCTGTATTTGGCAATCGAGCGCGGAGATTATCCGGAATGGGAGCTGTTCGTCCAGATCATGGAAGACGGCTATCATGAGGAGCTTGATTTCGATCCGCTCGATGACACGAAACTCTGGCCGGAGGATAAATTCCCTTGGCTGCCGGTCGGCAAGATGGTCCTCAACGAAAATCCGACGGACTTCCATGCACAGATCGAGCAAGCGTCATTCGGTACCGGCGTGCTTGTCGACGGTATGGACTTCTCCGACGACAAGATGCTGATCGGAAGGACCTTCTCCTACTCTGATACACAGCGTTACCGTGTCGGTGCAAACTATCTGCAGGTGCCGGTCAACAGACCGAAGACGAAAGTCCGTACGAACCAGCACCGCGGCCAGCTCGATCACCGTGACCCAAGCGAAATGGGTGACGATCCGAGCATCAACTATGAGCCTTCGATGCGCGGCGGCCTGGAAGAAGCGGAAGAGAGAGGCAAACCGCATCAGCCGACTTACAATGCGGAAGCATTGAGGAAGCCGATCGACCGCCCGAACAACTACGGACAGGCCGGCGAGACGTACCGCAACTTCGAGGACTGGGAACGTGATGAACTCATCAAGAACCTGTCCAATGTCCTCGCACAGAGTGACGAGCGCATCCAGGAAGCGATGGTATATCACTTCACACAGGCCGATGAAGACTACGGCAGACGTGTCAAAGAAGGCATCGAAGCCAAAGTGAAAGAAATGGAACAGATGGAAGACGAAGGTGTACCTGGCCGTGAAGCCGGACAGAAATCCAAATTCGGTGCAGGCACCCAGAAACAGCAGGAGGCGTCACAGGACGCAGTGGACAAAGGCCACGAAGCCGATCCTTATTAAAATTATTGAACAAGGCGGGACTTCTGTCCCGCCTTATTTTTAATTGAGAGGTTTTATTCTGATGAGCGGCTGAGCGGCTGCTCATTCGTTATGGAAACAAGACTTGGATGAGCAGGCTTAAAGGAATTCTGCTCACTCATCCTCAAAATCACCATCGAATGAGCAGAACAAAAGAAATTCTGCTCATTCACCTTTAAATTCTCCCTCGGATAAGCAGGGGCGTCAAAACCCTGGATTTCCACATGAAAAAGAGGCCGGGCACCTCTCCCAACCTCTAGTCATTATCCCCGAAAGCCATTTCCCGGGAAATAGATGTTCATTCTTCCGGTACGTCGAATTGCCTTTTGGCAAGCTCACGCTCATATACATACAATGCATTGCCGTCATCTTTCAGCCGGCCGATGTAATCGAGGTGTGTTTCGAACATCGCTTCTTCTTCCACCTGCTCATCGAGGAACCACCTGACGAATGACAATGTCATATGCTCGCGGTCTTCGGTGGCGATATCGGAAATCTCATAGAAATTCCTGGTCACCGTCTTCTCCTGTTCAAGCCCCTGCCTGAAAGTGTCGAGCAGGGAATCATAATCGTTTTTCGGTTCGGGGATGCTCTGGAATTTTGCATGTACACCACGGTCGTTCAAATAGTTATAGATTTTGGTGCCGTGGTACCGCTCCTCTTTTGCCTGCTGTTTATAGAAGTTCGCAAAGCCGTCGTAACTCTTGTTTTCGCAATACGATGCCATTGCCAGGTACTCATGCGCTGCTGCAAATTCATGGTTCATCTGGTCGATCAAAGCTTGTTTCAACTTATCTGATAACATTTTAGAACCTCCCTTTCACCACCTATTATATCGATTCCCTTAACACAATATCAAAAGATTGACCCGGCTTCAGAAATTTCCGTACCGGAACAGAAAAACTCCTGCATACCAGATTCTCATTCCATCCGGGATGCAGGAGCTGCATATCTTTTTATTTACCTTCTTCGACCTCATCAGAATATCTATATTCCGGGTCGTTCCGCTTCGGATATTCCACTGTCCAGAAGTCCGCACCCTTCATATCCTTATCCGGTGTATAGATGATTTCTTCAATTTTCCCCTGTTTTTTGAGTTTGTACTGCCGTTCGTAATCCTTGAATGCGCGTAAGGCCGGTTTCTGCAGGAGCAGTATGGCGATGATGTTGATCCACGCCATGAGTCCGACACCGAGGTCACCGAACTGCCATGCAAGACCCGCCGTGGAAACTGTGCCGTAGTACGCTGAAGCGATCAGCGCGATACCGAGCAGCGGTTTGGCGAGAGGTATCTTGTTCTTCGTGATGTAGACGAGGTTCGTCTCTGCGATATAGTAGTATGCGAGCAATGTCGTATAGCAGAAGAACAGCAGTGCAAATGCGACAAAGTATGTGCCGAAGCCGATGAAATCAGGTGTGAACCCTTCCAGACCGTGGAACGCTTTGTCAACACTCGCCTGTGTGAAAGCTACCGTACCGCTGACATCCCGCGTGCCGTCACCCGCTTCCTGATAGACGTTGTTATCTATGAGCAGTCCGTCCGCACCATCCGATACGTTGTACATGCCGGTGATGAGGATCATCAGCGCTGTTGCCGTACATACGAATAACGTATCGATATATACGGAGAACGCCTGCACAAGCCCCTGTTTCGCCGGGTGGGAAACTTCAGCCGCACCCGCAGCATGTGCGCCGGTACCCTGACCAGCTTCATTCGAATAAAGCCCCCGTTTGACACCGATCATGATCATGGCACCGACGATGCCGCCGAATGTCTGTTCAAGGCCGAATGCACTTCTGAAGATCAGTGCAAAAAGTCCGGGCACCTGTTCGATGTTCATGATGACGATGATACCCGCAACGATGATGTATGCGATGGCCATGAACGGCACGATTGCAGTCGCAACATTCGCGATCGCCCTGATCCCCCCGAAGACTACCGCTCCAAGTATGATGACCAGGAAGATGCCGACCATCCAAGGTTCAATTGGGAATGCATTGGTTGCAGAACCCGATATCGAGTTTGCCTGGATGCCCGGAAGCAAAATACCGCAGGCAATGACCGTCACCACTGCGAAAAGTAGTGCGTAGTACTTGCCGAATGTGCCGCCGATCCCCTTTTCGATGTAGTAGGCAGGTCCCCCACGGTACTGACCGTCCTGCCTCTGTTTATAAATCTGTGCAAGCGTCGACTCGACGAATGCACTGCCTGCGCCTAAAAATGCGATAAGCCACATCCAGAAAATTGCACCCGGACCCCCAAGGAAAATTGCTGTAGCCACACCCACGATGTTACCCGTGCCGACGCGTCCTGCAAGTGACACCGCGATGGCCTGGAAACTTGAGATCCCTTCTGCAGACTTCTGACCGCCGAGCATCAGGCGCACCATATCTATGACATACCGCACCTGGAAAAACTTCATCCTGAGTGAGAAATAAAGACCGACGACAACGAGCAGGATGACGAGTGCCGCGCTCCAGACAATATCATTCAAAAACGTCACAATAGCTTCCATTTAAACATCCCCTTTGTTTTTCAACTCTGTAAGCTGAGATAAATATAGTATATTTATGCCCGCTTGTCTACTATTATTTTCAGAAATTTCAACCGCTTACAAAGCCTTCATATCAGTGCTTATAGTAAGTCCATGGTACATAAGGGGTTGTATGTATTTATGCATAAACTTATAAATTATTGGATTTATCTTTATAATCAGATAAATTACATAGATAAACAGATTTAATCGCAAAATATATGCACTACTGCATAAATTGATGTAAAAATACAACCGGATCATATTTGAACCGGCTGTCTGTATTAATTCACCCATATTCTTTTTGATGCTTCCTCTTCAGCTTCAAATACTCTTCATCCTCACGGACTTTGATCCATTTCTCTTCGAATATCCGTGCAGACTCCGCCTTCTCCTCATCAATCTGCCGCTCTTTCACTTCACCGTCTTCATCATATTTCCGTCCGCCTTTATAATTCGCGTAGCGTCGGGAGCGTGTATAGCCCATCTGCAGGAACTTCCTCGCCATGTCCATGCCGACGAAATCATCATCCTTCTTATATTCCTCGTACATCTTATAAATCTTATCCGATGACTCGCGCGCAATATCCGGAGTCTTGAACCGCCAGTGCGGCAGGATTTCACTTTTATAGGGCTCGACGAGCAGCACACCCTGCTCGCCCCGCCCGACGCGGTAGAGTTCCGGATTTTCCCTGAAATCAATCGAATCGAAATCGAGGTCATAGTCGAACGCCATCGTGTCCCCTCCAGTACTCTTTTGATATATCATCTTATCTTTTACCCCGATGCCCAGTCTCTGAACCTGAAAACTGCAGGTGAAAACCAGTGAGAATGCAGGAGTGGAAATTATTACATTTACACCAACCCGGCGTTGCACTACAATTAAGAAAAAGCAGACAAGGGTGATATGGGTGAAAGGTTTGTTGTGGATAGTGGGGATGTTTCTTCTTCTCGTTGTTATATTTATCATAATTTGGGTCATGACTGCGGATCGCGTCGGCAACACGGAAGTCCTGCTGCCCGGAGGCGGCATTGAATATATAGGTGCTGCCAAGGAAGCAGTTTATAATCAGTGGTTCATCTGACTGTAAACAATCTTTATCAGAATGTCTTTGGACAGTAATTATATAAGAGCATGAACACCCCTTTATGGCCGGGAAGGCATCCCGCTGTAAAGGGGGTTATTTTTTGGAGGCGAATCAATGAAAATTCCAAGTTTTCAGTTTACCTTTCCCGGTTTAGTGCAATAGTATATGTACAAGCGGTTTTTCGACAGCGTAAGCGAATATTACAGGAGGGGTATGAAATGCAGTTGAATGTTTCACAAAAGTTAATCAAGGACCATCTGGTATCCGGTGAGATGACGCCGGGTTCGGAAATCGGCCTTAAGATCGATCAGACGCTCACGCAGGATGCGACGGGGACGATGGTGATGCTGGAGCTGGAAGCGATGGAACTTGACCGGGTGAAGACCGAAGTGTCCGCCCAGTACGTCGACCATAACCTGATCCAGGATGACCACCGTAACCCCGATGACCACATATTCCTAAGAAGTGCCGCACAGCGGTTCGGCGTCTACTACAGCAGGCCGGGTAACGGGGTGAGCCACCCTGTGCATATGCAGGACCTCGCCATACCAGGCAAGACTCTCCTCGGCTCGGACAGTCATACATGCGCAAACGGATGCATGGGTATGCTTGCGATGGGTGCCGGCGGAATCGACGTCGCAATGGCCATGGCGGGTGAAACGTACCATATCACGATGCCGCGCATTATGGGTGTCAAACTCACCGGCGAGCTGCCTGAGTGGGTCAGCGCAAAAGATGTCATTTTGGAACTGCTCCGCCGTCACAGCGTCAAGGGCGGTGTCGGTAAAATCATCGAGTATTACGGACCGGGGCTCGACAGCTTATCCGCAATGGACCGTCATGTGATTGCGAACATGGGCGCAGAGCTCGGCGCGACCGCATCGGTGTTCCCGTCGGATGATGAAGTGAAGCGCTTTATGACGACACAGAAGCGTGAACATGAATGGGTGGAACTGAAAGCGGACGAAGGTGCCGAATATGATGATCATGATGAAGTGAACTTATCCGAACTGGTTCCGCTCATCGCAAAACCGACAAGTCCCGATAACGTCGTACCGGTGACTGAAATCGAAGGGGATCCGATCTACCAGTCCTATATCGGTTCATCAGCAAACCCGGGTTACCGCGACTTTGCGATTGCAAGCAAGATCGTGGAAGGCAGGCAGGTGGCGAACGGCATTTCATTCGACATCAACCCAACCTCCAGGCAGCAGCTCCAGCAGCTCGTTGAAAACGGTCATATCGCGAATCTCCTATCCGCATCCGGGCGTCTCCACCAGGCAGGCTGTAATGGCTGTATCGGCATGGGACAGGCGCCGGCTTCAGGCCAGAACAGTCTCCGCACGACGCCGAGGAACTTCCCCGGACGTTCCGGTACAAGGGAGGACAGCGTCTTTCTGTGCAGTCCGGAAACCGCAGCCGCTTCAGCTTTGACCGGTGTCATCACAGACCCGAGGACGCTTGATATTCCATATCCTGAAATCGAGGAGCCGGCAATACCTGAAAAAGGGCTCGAGATGCTTGAAGCACCGCCAGAGGACAACCAAAGCGTCGAAATCAAAAAAGGCCCGAACATCTCGAAAATCCCTGATTTTGAACCGATCGAAAACAACTTCGATGTGCCGGTCATCCTCAAAATGGGAGATAACATCTCGACCGATGAGATTCTTGCAGGCGGTTCAAGAGTCCTCCCGTACCGCAGTAACATCGAGATGATCAGTACATTCACTTTCGAAGGTGTCGATGAGACGTACAATGACCGCGCAATGGAAATACGTGACGAAGGCGGCCATATGATCGTCGCCGGCCATAACTACGGACAGGGCTCCAGCCGTGAACACGCCGTGCTCGCACCGCGCTACCTCGGCATGAAAGTCGCCCTGGTGAAGGACTTTGCACGGATCCACCTGCAGAACCTCATCAACTTCGGCATACTGCCGCTCACCTTCGTCAACCCGGAAGATCACGAACTGATTGAAGATGGAGACATCATCGAATTCAGGAATGTCCATGACAACATAAAGAACAGCGATACATTCGAAGTCACCCTGAAGGAATCCGGCAGGAAAATCCCGGTCAGGCACAGCATGACACAAAGGCACCTCGACATCATGCTTGCCGGCGGCATCATCAACTGGGTGAAACAGAGAAGCTAGACCTTACCATGAAAGGCCCTTTTGGGCCTTTTCTTTTTGTGAAAAATAAAAACCGTATGCCCATGAAAGCATACGGTCTGCCATTTTTACTGATCATACTCGATCTGGTCTTCGATCTCCCCGCTGTCACTATGGATGATCGCTTTTGAGCCGGCTTCCTCCGCCCGCTTCTTCGCATCCTCAATGGCCTCATTCTTATTGTCGAAAGTGTTGAGGGGTGGGTTTTTGCCTTCTTCCTTCACTGCCCAGTCCTTCTTGTCGCCGGGCACGACATGGTAGCGCGCATCATCCGTACCGGCCCGCTTCTCGAAATAATTGCCGCGTTCATCTGCCATATATATGCCTCCTCGTTTTGAAGTATACAGTTATCATGTTACCCGGGAGGATTATATTTAAACAGGCAGGAGAATGTTCAATACCTTGATCTTCTCTTCTTCGTATAGCCGTTCCTGCCGAGTGTGCCCAGCTGATAATTGTGATACGCATTGAACTCTTCTATGCTCAAATTATTGTCTCTAAGGATATTGTATGTGATGTGTCCTGCCATTCTCGCATCCGCCAATGCATTATGGTGGTTGTCGGCGGCCACATTGAAGTATTTCGCCATGTTCACAAGTTTATGGTTCGGCAGCCGGTACATCGCCTTCGAGAGTCTGTAGGAACAGATGTAATTGAGCGGCGGTATCGTTATATTGTATTTCCTGTAGGCATCCTGGATGCCGTACATGTCGAACTGGGAAAAGTGTGCGACCATTATCTGGTCACCGATGAATGACTCAATGTCCCTGTTCACTTCAGGGAAAGTCGGTTCGCCTTTGACATCCGCTTCCGTGATGCCGTGTATTTCTATATTTGCATAGGAGAAATATTCCTCCGGATTGATCAGTGTATAATATTCATCAACGATCTGTCCTTCTTCAAACTTGACCATACCGATCGAACAGATAGAACTTCTTTCGCGGTTGGCCGTTTCTATATCAAGCGCCACATATTTCATAAGCCGCCTCCTGTTCATAATGTCTTATTATAACATCTCCCGCATGAATTTTATTAGCATAAAACCTCTTATCTTTCCGTTGTCGAAATATTTTGATAATGGTATAATTTTACTGATAAAAGCAAAGGGGGCCTGTCCATGGAGAAGCTATTTTCGCATTTGGATACACTTTACGGGGAAATTGTCGAAATCAGACGTCATCTGCACAAGCATCCGGAATTATCGTTTGAAGAAGTCGAGACAGCGAAGTATATTGCAGAATATCACAGGAAACTCGGCCACAAAGTGAGGGAGCAGATCGGGGGGAACGGTGTCGTTGCGACTCTAGAAGGGGATCTGAAAGGGCCGACCGTCGCCCTCAGGGCGGACTTCGATGCGCTGCCAATCACGGAGGAGAATGATTTTGATTTCAAGTCGGTGCATGAAGGCGTGATGCATGCCTGCGGACATGACGGTCATACAGCCACCCTGCTCGGTGTGGCAAAAGCGCTCAACAAATTGAAGAGCGAACTGAAGGGCAATATCGTCTTCATCCATCAGCACGCCGAGGAACTGCCGCCCGGCGGTGCCAAAGCCATGATTGAAGATGGATGCCTCGACGGTGTCGATGTGATTTTCGGTACACATCTCCAGGCACAGGTCCCGCTGCACGAAATCCAATACCGCCCAGATGCACTCCAGGCTTCGGCTGATAGATTTGAAATCACCATCCAGGGGAAAGGCGGCCATGGCGCCGTCCCGGAAGAGACGAAAGACAGCATATTGATTGCTTCCCAGGTCGTCACGAACCTCCAGCAGATCGTCAGCCGGCGGGTGAGCCCGCTGGATGCCGCAGTCATATCCGTCTGCTCATTTGATGCCAGAGGTCCGTATAATGTGATAGCCGATACAGCGACCCTCATCGGAACATCCAGGGCGCTGAATGAGGAGGTGCGCACAAAAATCGAAGAGGAGATCGAGCAGGTGGTCAAAGGGACATGCCTGCTGTCAAATGCTTCATATGAATACAACTATACGAGGGGCTACCCCGTCACGGTGAATCATAAGGAAGAAGCGGAATTTGTGATGGAAATCGCAAAAGATGTCCCCGGAGTGGAAGAAATCAAGATCACCGAACCTTTCATGGGCGCCGAAGACTACTCTTACTATCTGCAGAAGGTCAAAGGCACTTACTTCTTCACCGGAGCGAGGCCGAGAGATGCAACAGAGGCCTACCCGCACCACCATCCCAAATTTGATATCGATGAAGAAGCTCTGTTGATCGCCGCCAAAATCCTGTCAAAATCCGCAGTGGAGTATATGAACAGACATTCATGATATCAGACAATAAAAAAAATGTACCTCTATCCATTAGAGGTACATTTTTTATATAAAGTACAGAACAACAAGCAGTGCATAACCCGCTGCCCAGATGCCCAGGCTGTACAGAACGTTATGCTTCGGCAACGTGAATATGCTCCGGTCGGCAAGGCTTGATATCAGCAGGTTGATACCGGTGAACGGTGACAAATTGACCGTCACGCTCCAGTTGAGCAGCAAACCGACGGCGATATAATAATGGTCGCTCACATCCATGTCCATGCTGAGCACGGCGAGGGATGCGATCGTGATCGAGATGATCGGATGCACGCTCAGGAAAGCGAGCCCGATGATCATCACAGCGAATATCGGGATGAGCAGCAGTACATGATCCACGCCTGCCGCTTCCAGCGCATTGATCAGGAGCGTATCGAAACCGACGACGAGGAGTGACGTCCCGAATACGCCGGCACTGATGAAGACGAGCAGCTCGTTACCCATCTTCGGTATCCGCTCCTGAGTATAACTCTTCAGCCCCTTCACCACTTTCTCGACGCCGCCGATGATGGGCGTCCATATGAAGAACAGGATGATCGCAACGAGCGGGATGATGTTGACGATGGCAAAATCGCTGAATACATCAAGTGCGATGATCAGTCCGGTCATGCCGACCATTATGACACTGAGTTCGATCAGCCGGCGTTTATTGTAGTAAGCCGGAGGCGATGACGGCATCTCAGGGTATTTATTTTTATTGAATAAAAACCATTCAGCCGTGATGCTGATCACCGAGAGCGCGAGCCCGTAAGCTGCGATGGTGACCCACTGGACTTCGAAGTACGACAGGACGACCGCAATGGAGATGAAGTACGGCGACCAGGCGAATAAGAGCGCAAATCCGCGGTTCAGCGCCGCCATGCGCATCACTTTGTGATCCTTGAACTGCTCCGTGTCGGTCAGATAGTAGAGTATCGGCAGCGTACCGACATTCAGCACCGCCCCGATGGAAAATGTACCAAGCTTCAAAGCGTTGTAGGACTCCTTCGTACTTTTAAAAGATGTTTTCATTATCCCCGTGATGTCCTTCAAGTATCTCTGTGATGTGATCGGGATGGACAGGAGCGGCACGAATATGAAAATCATGAGCACCGCCGTGTTCATCAGGAGCCCTTCAATCACATCATCCACAGTGCCGCCGATGATATATAAAATTACGGCGGTCGCGTTCAGTATGATGACGACCGTGAGCGGCACCCTGCTCAAGTACGGCAGATAACTGAACAGCGTCAGCGCGGTGAAGATGGCAATCGCGACTTCGATGCCCGGTATATCGACGAATAATGATGTGAGGAACATGATCCCCATGCCCAGGACGAAAAACGGCCTGAAGAATTTAAATTTCATATGTATCTTCCTTAATCAGCTTTTACCCTAATCATATCGCATTTGGAAGGACAATGGGTCTCAGACAGATGAATTATGACAATTTCATGTCATATTATTTTGGAATAACTGAATCGCTTTGGCATAGTCCGTATATCTATCATATAATTAAAGAATATACATCTCACATTCATCGTGAAAGCGGGTTTTACATTGAATATCTTAAATAATCAGGCCCTATTAAGGAACTTCTTTTACATATATGCCACTCTGTTCGTCCTATTCCTCATCTATTTCTTCAGCGGTATTGGGGTGCTTGGACAACTCGTGAATTACCTGGCGGCCGGCGTGCTGATCATTTCCTGGCTCTTCGCCTCAAGGCTCTTTAAAATGATCGGCGGCCTTTTTGTTGCGGCGGGGGCCATTTTCATGCTTACAGCCGGCGGAAGTGTCGGTGAAATCATCAGCAACACGACAAGCAATCTCCCGCTTCTTTTGTTCTTCAGCCTCCTTCCATGGATCGGTGTGGTCGTAAAAGTCGGAGGGCTGGATCAAAGCGTCACGCAGATGATTCAGGATGAGGCAAACAAAGTGGAGAAAATCTACGGCAGAAGTGTCGTGACATCTTACTTTCTGGCAATCTTCCTGAACATATCCGCCATATATATCATCCAGAATATACTGCGTGACTTGTTCAAAAATGAGTCGGTCAGCTTCATGAACCAATTCATCATTAAAGCGACACTGCGGGCTTTCGCACTTGCGGTCATATGGAGTCCGCTCGAAGTGATCGTCGGCCTTACGGTCGACTCGACGGGTGTCTCCTACTTCACCCTGCTTCCATGGCTGCTTCTGACATCGGTCATCGTCGGCCTGACCGAGATTCTGCTGACGCGTCGTGAGTTCAAAGGCATGACGATCGACGCGCCATTCGATGAGATCAACAGCAGGGCACTCCGCAGTTCCATCATCAAAATGGTGATTCTGCTGGTCAGCTTCCTCGCTGTCGTGATGTTCTTCAACGTGAACTCCGACCTCGATTTCGTCATGACGATCGCTTTGATCATCCTCCCATTCTCCTTCGCTGCGGCATTTGTAATGAAGCGGCTGCCAATCTTCATGAAGACCGGCTGGAAAACGTGGAAGAACCACAACAACCACATGCAGAACTTCTCTGTTTTATTCCTGTCGCTCGGCATCTTCTCCGGCGGCTTCAACAGCAGTGCCGTCCCGGAGATGATGCAGCAGGTCTTCGGTTATGTCGATTCATTCCTGATACTGATACTTCTGCTGATCATGGCTGTGATCTACGGCCTCGCCATGATTGGGGTTCATCCGGTCGCGGCGCTCGCAATACTTGCGGAAGTGCTGGTCCCTGTCCTGACGCCTGAAAATGCACTTTCCATCAGCATTGCCATGGTCGTCTGCGGCATGAGCATATCCGCCGCTGCGCCTTACGGCGTCAACGCGACCATGACCGCACAGAGCATGGGCATCAATCCATACAGGATCACAAAAATGAATATCGGCTTCTCGATCAGGATGGGCCTCACCGGCATCCTGATTGCGATGATCGCACTTATGATATAAAAAAGAGGAATCCACCGGATTCCTCTTTTCCATTTCTTATTATTTAGTTGTACCTTTCAATTCCACTTCAATACCGTCGCGGGCCATCTTGGAATACGGGCATAATTTATGCGCATCTTCTACATACTGCTGGGCCTTGTCCGTATCCACGTCTTCAAATTCCACTTCTATCGAAGCACCAAGCTTGAAGCTGCCGTCTCCTTCATCTTTCAGGAGTCTGGCGGTCGCTTTGACCACACGGCCGGTGTTTTCAACTCTCGCTTTCTTTAGGACACCATCAAGGGCGCTGTTGAAACACGCACTGTATGCTGCCGCGAAAAGTTGTTCCGGGTTCGTCTCTTTCGTGTCTTCCCCGCTCATCTGCTTCGGCTGTTTGACATTCAATGAAAATGACTTGTCTTCGCTGTGTACTTCGCCGTCCCTGCCGCCTGTGTTGATCATCGTTGTCTCATACAAAGGTTCCATCAAAAGCTCAACTCCTTTTATAGTCTGCCTTCATTCTATTGGAGTTTTATCCGGGTCTCAAATAAATTGAATCCCCTGCTTTACGTATAGTACCTCGGCACTGTTTTCTCCCACGTTTTATGGAAGCATTCCTCACTGTTGTTGTAGCCAGTCATTTCATTGAAGAGATAGTAATTGTCTGCGTCACAGCTCATGATGCTTTTTGTGACGACTTCAGTGTCGATATCGTCATCCTTCACAACGACGGTCCAGTCACATTCGACTTTTGCGGATAATGGATCGTTCTCCTTGATCGTATAGACGTTGTGGTTCGTCGAGCCGTACGTGATGTTGGATTCCGTCAATGTGCGCAGTCCTTCATCGGAGAAGTCATCGAGCACCCATTCGCCCGTAGTGAGCTTCTTGATGACATTGCGCGTCCTGTAACCTTCCCTCAGAATCTCCTTCTCAAGCGGTGAAGCGGTCTCCGACTGCTCATATTTCAATCGCACTTCCTTGAAGTCGTTGATGACCGGTAGAAGGAGTGACGAACGGTCGAGGTCGACGGTGAGGTCTGCAAGCTCCGCGTCCGGCCATACCTGCGGCCAGTACGTTGGTGAAATGGAGACTTCGATGTTGTGGCCTGCCTCAATCTGGTAGCCGATGACATCAAGCGGTATTTCCACATCGATGTATTCGCCGGCCGGCAGATCTTCAGGAAATTCATGGCTCTTATAATGGTTCAGGTTGAGCTGACCTTTTGTCACGAGCGTCTTCTCCCCTGTCGGGTGCACATCGGACACCCTCACATGGAGGTTCGCCTTCGCCTGTTCGGATTTCACCCGGACTTTTGCGACCGGCTGGCCGACGATATTCGTGGCCTCGTTCTGCGCCGGCAGCATGAATGACGTTGCCAGTGCGTTATCGATGACCTGGTCATCCGGCAGGTCGCCTTCCTGGCCGAACGGGCAGAATACGCCCGAGTACAGGCCGTGATGCTGGCGGTTGATGAGATTCACCTCACCCGTGAGATCATTCAAAATATCCACGGTCTCCGCTTCTTCATCATACAGGTTCAGCCATCTGCCTTCCCTGTAGTCGTAAGTCGTGGCAGGCTTCACGCCGTCCTGCACATAGACCAGGAACTCATCCTTATGATTTTCCTGATCGCCTTCATCGGTCATCCAGCGGTCGAGCCATTCGGTGACTTCCTGAAGGTAGCCCATCTGCGGGCCCGGTATCGCCATATCCGGGAACTCATGCGCCCACGGTCCGACGATGCCCCTTTTCGGCACGTCAAGGTTGTCCATCAGGCGGAACAGCGCATTCGTATAGCCGTCCGCCCAGCCACCCATAGTTAAGACAGGTATTTTGATGGCACTGTAGTCCTCTCCCACCGAGCCGTGTTTCCAATAGTCATCGCGCGTCTGGTGGGAGACCCATTCTTCCACGAACGGCGGGGTGTTTTCCATGCGGTCGAGCCACGTGTCATACCAACGCTCACCGACGTATTTTGGAAACGGCGGTCTGCCATTATATGCGAACATCGTCGACGCCCACCAGAGCATGTCGGATGCCATCATCGTACCGCCCTTATAATGGACGTCGTCTGCATAACGGTCATCTGTCGAACATAAAGTGATGATCGTCTTCAGCGCCTTCGGCTGCAGTGCCGCGAGCTGGAGGCCGTTGAATCCGCCCCATGACTTTCCGATCATCGCAACAGAGCCGTTCGACCATTCCTGGTTCTCGATCCATGCAATGATATCGAGCGCGTCATCCTGCTCCTGCTTCGGATATTCATCCTCGATGATCCCTTCGGAGTCGCCGGTCCCCCTGATGTCCACACGGATGGACGTATACCCCATCCCCGCAAAATATTTATGGCGGATTTCATCACGGAGTGCCGTGAATTCATCCTTCCTGTAAGGGAGGTATTCGAGTACCGCCCCCTTCGTCTTATCCATATTTTTCGGCTGCCACAGTTTCGCTGAAAGCTTAGTGCCGTCGGACATCTCTATCCATGTATGGTGGATGATCTCCACTTCATAAGGAAAGTCCGTCCTTTCCTGGATTTTATTATAATCTACGTCGAATACACCCAATTATTTCTCCTCCTCGTAAATATGTTCGTCGTTCTTCAGCCATTTCATCAGTGAAATTAACAGCAGAAGATAAATGATGACGACTGGAATCGCAACCACCACGGCCGATGTCTGAACCACATTCAATCCGCCGATCAGCAGGAGTGAAATGGACAGGAGTGCCATGATAAGTCCCCAAAGGATGGTATGCCATGCCGGCGGCTCAATGCCGTCACCAACTTTAATCGATGCGGTCGATGCGAGTATATAGGATGCCGAGTCCAGTGAGGTCGCAAGGAATATGAATCCAAGTATGACGAAAAACAGGATCGCAAAATAGCTCGCAGGCAGCGTTTGAAGTACATTGATGATGGTCGCTGCGTCCCCGTTTTCAGCCATGCTGCCGGTGACGTCCAGTTCACCCGTCTGCTGCAGGTTCATCGTGTAGCCGCCGAATACTGCAAAATAAAGCCAGCTGCCGAGTGATCCCCAACCGAGTATATGCAGGATCATGCTCTTCAATGTGCGCCCTTTTGAGATACGCGCAATGAAAAGTCCCATGAACAGCGCAGTGGCTGCAAACCATGCCCAGTAGAAGACTGTCCATGCCTGCGGGAAGCCGCCTCCGGTGATCGGGTCAGTATAGAAACTCATCCTCAGGAAGTTCTGGGCCATGATGCCAAAGCTGTCAGTGAAATATGTCAGTATGAATCCCGTCGGTCCGGCAAGGATGACGAAGATTGCGAGTGCCAGAGCCAGATAGACGTTCAGGTTACTCAGCCTGCGTATACCTTTATCCAGTCCGAGCGAAGCACTGGTGATGTAAATGATTGCCCAGATGACCATGATGAAGATGCTGAGTGCAATCGACTGTTCCACGCCGAAAAGGTGGCCGATACCGGCTGAAACCATCGGCACCCCGAGCCCGAGTGATGTACCGAGACCGCCGACAAGGCTCCAGATGACGAGGATATCGATGATTTTACCGACGATTCCGTCAGAATACTTGCCGAGTGCCCCTTTGACGGCCTGGCTGACTTTAAGTGATTTGTTCTGTTTATTATAAAATGAATACGCGATGACGATCGTCGGAAACGCATAGATGCACCATGCGGAAATCCCCCAGTGGAACATGCCGTATGCCACGGCCCACCCACCTGCAGTGTCGCTGCCCGGTTCGATGCCGAACGGCGGCCCCTGGAAATAATACATCGGTTCGATGATCGACCAGAACATGATGCTCGTACCCATGCCGGCACAGAACAGCATCGCCCCGTAACTGAAGTTGTTGAATCTCGGTCTTCCATCCCCCATCTTCACCATTCCGTACCTTCCGAATGAAATCCATAACAGTAATATGAAAAGCCCGAAAGTCATGAATTGGAAAATCCAGTCCATCTGGGTGGTGATCTCAGATAAGATAGTATTTAAAAACGGTTCTGCGGATGACTGGAAAATGATTAAAAGCACTGTGAGCGTTAACAGCACGACGATAGACGGCCAGAATATCAAATGGTCCAACCTCGCTCTTTCTTTCATTGAATCCCTCCATAGAATATTTTTTATGTATACCCTGAAATGAATGACTCTGTCATTTTCTTTCAGAAAGCGCACCTAATCAAACTAACATAGATATCAGAAGGATGTAAGGGTTAAAACCGATTAAAACGCCTTCATGCGGCTTTTTATATGTATTTAACCATACCCCCTCCGGTGAAATAAATGCTTTTATATAAAAGTAAAAAATCTATCTCCTCTCCTTTAATGTAAAAGATCCCAAAGGCAATGATTGCCTTTGGGACCCTCTCTCCAATTTTTATTCAGTTTCCTCTTCGCCTTCAACAAAGCTCTGCACTTCCAGGGTCTCCCAGAAAGTGATATCCGCTTCATTAATGCCGCCGTACGCTATCGCATTGATTGCAGCTTCCATCGAAACGACACCCTGCTGTATCAGGTAGCCGTTACTTTTTTGACCAAGTACCTGATTCGGATTAGAGTGGTCGATCATGCCCCGCATCTCAAAAAGCAGGGTTGCGATGTCATATTCGACAGCCAGACCGTTTCTAGCAATGGTATTGGCAGTGCCGCCATTGTACCTTGCCAGCAATCCAAAGCCCCGGTCCTCCACAGCATTATACATCACTGATCCAAGACGCTGGGACATCTCCCTCACCTCAGGATTCACTGCTTCGTTCGTTGGATACAGGATCGAGCCGGACACCAGCTCTCCGTCAATTCCCGAACGGGCACCCTGATGATGGAAATCCACCAGGTAGTCAATGTCGTAAGCCCGAAGCACATTATTATGCAAAGCCAATGTTTCAGGCTGTGATAATGTATTGTGATCGCGGTTCAGGTCGACGTTATTTGCATTCGCACGCGTTGCGATACCGCCGCCGACATGATCCGAAATATCAAAATTCACGTCGCCCACTGCGCCGTCAGGGTTAAGCCGCGGAAGAAAGAATACGTTGATTTCCTCTGCAAGTTCCCTATTATGTTTACTGTTGTTTGAAAGCCCCTTAATGACGTCGAGTGCTGCTTCCGTCGTCATCACTTCATTTCCGTGCTGCTGGGTCAAAAACAAAATGGTCGGGCTGTCCGGGTTGGTGCCGAATTTCACCAGCGGAATGTCCCTGCCCTGCACTGACTGTCCAATTATTTCCGTTTCAATGAATTGTGAGCGATCGGCTGCGCGGTGGACTTCTGCCAGTAAATCCTCCTGACTCGTCAACCGTTCACCTTTCACCGTCTCATTCCCATTGTAGTTTGGTCCCTGGCCTACGGCCTCTGCTGATGAACCAAACACCGGAAATGCCAGCAGGAAAACCAGTATTGCGATAAAGCTTTTCTTCATAAATCCACTTCCTCCTCTGTTTTTTAGAAATTGACACATATATGTAAATGATGCCCATCTCCTCTTACAAATTACCATTAGTTGAATTTTCAGTCAATGATGTTTAAAAATACAGGACTATTAAATAAAATCCACTAAAATGGGATATTTCAGATAAATATAATCCGAAAAAATTTAGTGATTCAGGGAGTGATTTTGCATTATAAAGTTTACAGCCCTTATAAGCGCATAACATCTTAAACGGCGTTTATTCTTCACAATATTTGATATTTGTGATTAGATATACTTGGAACCAACATGTCAAAGGAGCAGAATATATGCAGAATATAGAAGGTAAAACAGCACTCATCACTGGCGCAGGACGCGGCATCGGCCGTGCAACGGCAATCGCCTTCGCCAAAGAGGGGATCCACGTCGGACTTGTCGGGCGGACGCCTGAAAACTTGGAGCGTGTCGCTAAAGAATTGAAAGAGTACGACGTGAAAGTCGCAACCGCTTCAGCGGATGTCTCGGATCTCGAATCCATCACTGCGGCGGTCGAATCCATCCGGGAAGCACTCGGGCCGATTGATATACTGGTGAACAATGCCGGCATTTCAAAATTCGGAAGTTTCATGGAACTCACCCCTGAAGAATGGACGAACATCATCAACGTCAATGTGAACGGCTTATACTACACGACGCGTGCGGTGCTGCCTGAAATGTTGGAGCGCGAAACCGGTGACATCATCAACATTTCGTCCACAGCCGGACAAAAAGGCGGACCGGTCACAAGTGCTTACTCCGCTTCCAAAGCGGCGGTCATCGGATTGAGCGAATCTCTGATGATGGAAGTGCGAAAGAAGAATATCCGCGTTACAACACTCACACCAAGTACAGTTGCGACAGATATGGCAGTCGAACTGAATCTGACCGATGGCAATCCAGAAAAAGTTATGCAGCCGGAAGATATGGCTGAACTGATGGTCGCCCAGTTGAAGCTGAATCCGCGTGTTGTCTTGAAAAATGCCGGCCTCTGGTCGAACAACCCATAACACAAAGAAGCACTTCCCGGATGGGAAGTGCTTCTTCATTATTTTGAAAGAGCTGATATTTCGCCCCTTCAATTAGTGATTGATTATAGTTCGTTATTGTCGGCCTCTTCTTCAGATGTGTCAGCTTCCGGTTCGTCTGCTTCTGGTGCATCAGTCTCTGGTGCGTCAGTTTCTGGCTCATCGGCTTCAAGCTCACCCGCTTCAGGTTCATCAGCCTCTGGTTCATCCGCTTCCAGCTCATCGGCTTCCGGTTCATCCGCTTCAGGCTCATCCGCTTCCGGTTCATCCGCTTCAGGCTCATCTGCCTCTGGCTCATCTGCTTCTGGTTCATCTGCCTCTGGTTCATCCGCTTCTGGTTCATCAGCCTCTGACTCATCAGCTTCTGGTCCACCTGCTTCTGGTCCACCTGCTTCTGGTCCACCTGCTTCTGGTCCACCTGCTTCTGGTCCACCTGCTTCTGGTGCATCAGCCTCCGACTCATCTGCTTCTGGTACTATTTCAATCGTAGACAGCAGATCCTGTGTATCAAGTATAAATGCCGTCGCTTCATTAATATCAGTTTCTACAGCCAATATTTGTGGGGCATTGCTGTCGAATTGTCTAGTGATTGCCGCCAACTGATTTGTTGAAGCATTCAGACGGTTAAGGAGTGACTCCAGTTCTTCTTCGTAAATCAAATATTCCTCCGGTATCAATGCGGTGCTCTCCGCAAGTCCTGAAGCCAAGAAACTTGCCTCAAGCTCAACCGACTGGGTCCTGTCGATGACCGGGGACAGGCGGTGATCCAGACTCGCACCGTTTTGCTGGGCTGCCTGGGCATTTGCATTGGAATTGATTTGTCCATTAATGTTGGCATTCGGATTTGCCGCTTCTGCATCCCCTCCGTGGACGGTTGCCGCCAATCCGAGTGCCAGAGCGGGTGCTGTAATTTTCATAAGTGATCTTCTCATCTTCATATAAATATCCTCCTTCAGTATCACCAAAATTGATAATACATTTCCCTCTACCACGACTGTACTCCATTAATCATAATATTTACAGAGTATTAAGATAAATTTAATTAAGTCAGTTTAAAAAAACATGTGAAAACACAAAGAAGCACTTCCCAAACGGGAAATGCTTCTTCATATATTAATGATCTTCTATTCATTTTCAAGTTTCTCTATATATTCATCCAGTTCCGCCTTCTGATCCTCACTGATCGTCGGAAATTCCGGATTGATTTCCTCAAGCTTTTCAATCATCACTTTCGCGATGACGGCTCTGGAGTACCAGTGATTATCGGCAGGTAGTACATACCACGGGGCGTGTTCGCTCGCCGTCTCACTCAGCACATCCTGGAACACTTCCTGATATTCATCCCAATGCTCCCTTTCCTTCACATCGTTGAAGGAGAATTCCCACTGCCTGTCTTCCGTTTTCATCCGTTTGAGCAGGCGCTCCTTCTGCTCGTCTTTGCTGACATTGAAGAAGAACTTGATGATGTGCATGTTGTTCTCGTGAAGATATCTTTCATAATCATTGATTTGACGGTACCGCACCGCCCATATATCTTCAGGTTCTGTATCAGCCGGATATTCATCCTCTTCGAGATCCTCATGGACCTGCCTGTAGATGACTTCCTCGTAATACGAGCGGTTCAGCAGGGAAACCTCACCCCGCTCCGGAGTCCCGGCATGCATCCGCCACAAGTAATCGTGCTTCCGCTCCTCCTCGCTCGGTTTGCTGAAGGACATCGTCCTGAGTCCCTGCGCATTCAGGTTTGAGAATACGAAGCTGATTGCTTCGTCCTTCCCTGCAGCATCCAATGCCTGAAGGACGACCATGATGCCCGCCTTCTCTTCAGCAAAAAGCTTCAAGTGCCATTCTTTCAACTGCTTCACCAGCTCCGGGATGATCCTTTCTTTGGTCTCACCTTCCGGAAGGCCAGGATCTATTTTTGATGAATAATCTTTCAGGGTGAAGCTTTCATTTGAAACCACTTTATAATCATCAGTATTAATTTTCACCTTAAGCACCTCTTCATATCGATATGCTTAAGTATTCCACGCTCAGAATATATGAAACGTAGTTTCATTAGATTCGAAAAAGTAATCCCAATACATGAATGCCTTATCAGTACTCTGCAGCTGAAGAAGCCCCTCCCCGACCAGTCAATTCATTTTGAAAGTACTACTTTTGTCGCAAAGATGAAATCTCAATCATTCAAATATAATTAAGCCCCGTCATATTTTCCTCGGAGGATTCGAGCGTTCTCATCATTTCTTCTTCTTTTTTCCGAAAAGTCCGATTGCTGCCGCCACTGCGATGGCAATTGCCATCCATGAAGCTGCTCCCATATCATCACCCCTCCCGCACAGAAAATTTTCAGGGCAAAATATCCTGCTTACAATAAGTCCGTCTTTCTATTATACGCTCTTAGAGTAATTTTACAACTAACGATTCTGATTCTCCTATTATATGTATTGAAATCACACCAGGCCGGCAAAGAGGTAGATGGCCGTGCCCCATATGAAGAGCGCGGAAAATTTGTTAAAGATACGCATTAGTCGGCCTGTACCATCCAGCCGCTTCATGATGGAACCCGACAGCATCAGACCAAAAAACCATATCACGGAAACCGCGATGCATGCCGTCGTAAACAGAGCGAGGTCGGTGCCGATATATTTCAAGGCATTGGTGCCGATGACGCCGACGATATCCACTATGGCATGAGGATTGAGCAGGGAGACGGACAGGGCGAAAATGATCTGCTGACAGGCGGGCAATGGTGCCCCTGTGCCGGCTGCCGGCGGTTCCGACCGCCAGATCGCAAAACCCATATAAATCAAAAATATTACCCCTGCCCCCATCAGACCGACACGCAGCCATTCAAACTGCATCACGATGGCAGACAGGCCCAAAATCGCGAGCAGGATCATCAATGTATCACATAAAGCCGCCGTGACCGTCGCCGGGAGCGCCCGGACGAGGTTCGGCTGCGTCGCCCCCTGGGAAAAGATGAAGACATTCTGAACGCCAAGAGGCAGGATGAGACCGAATGCCAGTATGATGCCATGAAGCACCGCTTCCATGGGCTACACTCCTTTTTTATACGATAAAAACTAATACCATCATATACGAAGCAGTGATATCATTGCCATATATTATTACACTCAAATAAAAAAGAATCCCGGAAAGAGGAAAAATGATGAAGGTAGAAGAGTTATGGCGTGAGTTTACCGCAAAGCATCCGGAGTATAAAGACGAAGAGTACATGGCATGGCCTTACGGTTCCGTACCCAACGAGCTTGCGGAGCTGACACAGAAAGGCATCAAGACAGCCACCGCTTCGGCATATGAGCTGTATGAACTGGAGAACGAACCGGTGCCGGAACCCGAAGATTTCAGCATCATACTGGACTCGACAGGGGAAGCCGTCTGCATCATAAGGACGACCCGCATCGATGTCGTGCCGTTCGATGAGGTGACAGCTGATTTTGCATGGAAAGAGGGCGAAGGCGACCGCTCGCTCCAGTACTGGCGCAAAGTCCACACCGAATTTTTTGAAGAGGAATATGCCAGGCACGGCATGTCATTCAATGAAAAAATCAAAGTGGTGTGCGAGGAGTTTGAAAGGGTTTATTGAAGTCCTGCCGGAATGCTGTCTCTATAAAGATAAACATTCACCTGCAACCATGGTTAATTTCACTTGAGCCGGGTACTTTAAGGATACATGCCATTCCCCTACTCAAATCATATCAAAAGAGGTGAAATCTGATGATCAATAAAATACTCGTATGCGGCACGATTCTATCCAATGTGCTCCTTGCGAAGATCCTTATGCTGACCATATACCATCACTTTACGGTGAAAAAAGAATTAGATGCGTTGAAGAACCAGAACCCCTCCTCATAACCTCTAGAATGGTGTTTCGATTCCTGCAGGGAAACGAGGCATCTTTTTTAGTCATGATTCACTGCAAAGCTGAATATGAGTTTCAGCATTGGGCAGGCGGCCTTTATTCTGTTTCTATCTACTTACAAAAGCTGTTGAACAGATTGCTTGAATCCATTTCGGGGTAGCGCTAATGTGAAAGTTATGACATAGGAGGAATAAGATGAAACACATTAAATTGAATGACGAAGTGAAAATCCCGATCATCGGCAGCGGCACGAACACATACGGCAAAGAAGACAACAAATTCTCAGGCGCCCTGCGCGGCGACACAAAGGAAGTCGACTGGGCGATTGAAAACGGCTACCGTCATTTCGATTCTGCTCAGCTTTACAACAATGAGGAAGTCGTTGGGGAGGGCCTCGCGAAGTCTTCGGTCCCCCGTGAGGAATTTTTCATCACAACGAAGCTCAACACGATGGACGGCTATAAGGGCGCCGAGTGGGCACATGCGGAGATTGAAAAGAGCCTGGAGAAACTCCAGACCGATTATTTCGATTCTTTCCTGATCCATTTCCCGTGGGACAATGATGATGAAATCCTCGAAGCATGGGGCATTTTGGAGGACTACTACAAGCGCGGCGTATTCAAGTCGATCGGCATCTCCAACTTCGAGCAGGCGCACATCGACCTGATCCTTGAAAAAGGGAACATCAGACCGGTTGTGAACCAGATCAAGTCCAACGTCGGAAACTGGAATGATGAATTGATCGGCCATAATTACAAGAACGGCATCGCGACCGTCGCATGGGGTCCGCTCGGCGGCATCGAAGGTGAAGCGGAGCAGATGCTCTCAGAAATCGGCGAACAATACGGCAAGACAGCCGAACAGGTCGTGCTGCGCTATCAGATCGAACGTGAAGTCATCGTCATCCCGAAGTCACACAATAAAGACCGTCAGGCACAGAGCCTCGACATCTTCGACTTTGAATTGACGGCAGAAGACCATGAGCGCATCAGCTCACTTTAATCATGAACAATATAAAAAGCGCATCCGCCTCTTGGGCAGGTGCGCTTCATTCATTTTTCGAGCCTCTTTATTTCAACATCAAGATCGAAGTGTTCTTTTAAAAACTTTCTATAATTGCCGCTGTCCACTTCAAACTTCTCTTTCTTACCATCTTTTGTAATCGTCAGGTTGTTTTCCGACATCGATACACGGCCGTATGACTTCGGCATCGTGATGAGCAGCTTTCTGACGAAGATTGAATCCGGATGCTGCTGATTGTACATCAGGTTGTCGTGGAACTCTTCTGTTTTACGCGGCGTGAAACCGCCCCTGTACAATGTCTCAAAGCCATTGCCATAATCCTTCTGCACTTCAAAACCATCATACGCTTCAACTGCACGGTATCGACCGTTCACATCATCAACGACGATCGCTTCTTCAGCCGGCCGGATCGGCATGGCTTTTACAGGCAGATCGCCAAAGCCGACATCGGCCACATATAATCCATCCGACCTCACCAGTGTCGACATATGGCTTCCTTCGCGCGTCCAGCCATCCGGATTCTTCACCGTCGCCGATACATTATAAGCATCATGCCCCTTCGCATTCAAGTAGTATCTGAACAATGTATTCATCTCATAACAGAAGCCGCCGCGCCCGCGTGTAATGATTTTATCGAATATGTCCTCCAGCTCGACTGATATGGGCACTTTATTCTGAACGTCGATATTCTCAAAAGGCACCCGCTCCATATAGCTTGAAATAAAACCATCGAGGCCGCCCGAAGGATGGCCCAAAAACCGATCCATTTCATTGATCATGATCTGACCCCCTGAAGATATTATATGAATCAAAGCCCTGTAAGTTTAGTCAGGCCGTCCGGCAGCATCTCCGCAATATAAATGTCACCCTGTGCATCGACTGTGATGCCGTGACCGAAAGTGCCGAGTGTCCGGCATCTGCCGATGAATTCATCTTCCGTGTTGAAAACATGAAGGGACGGCACCTGATCCGTGACGTAGATGAAACCATCATCATCTTCACATATATCCATCGGATGGAAAACATTCGTCAATTCCTTCAAATAATTTCCGTCCTGGTCAAAGATCTGCACACGGTTGTTCTCGCGGTCCGTCACCAGCACCCTCTCTTTTTGGTCGACCAGAATGGCATGAGGTGTCATGAAACGCCCTGCCTCCATTCCGAGGCCGCCCCACGTGTTAAGCAGTTTACCTGTACCATTGAAATGATGCACATGTGCATTACCGTAGCCGTCCGCGACAAATATATCACCATCCTTTGAAAAGGCGATATCCGACGGGTGGTTGAACGGTTCCCCCACCTCACCCGGTTCGGTCTCACCACCCATAGTACGGAGCAATTCACCCTGCTTATTGAAGACGAGGATCCTGTGGCGGTCCCTTTCCACTACATGAACTTCGCCGCCCGGCCCCACTTCAAGGTAATGAGCATCCGTCACCGCTGCATCATGCCATCGGTCCACCAGCTCACCGCCGGTCGTGAAGACGAGCATGAACGGATCACTCCTCTGCAGCACGTAGATATATCCGTCGTTATATGAAACAGCCGATACGTTTTTGATGTATTGTGCCGCGTCTTCAGCCCAGCTGCTGTCCACCCTGTATTTCTTCTTCCCCAGCCTGAATACCATATCAGACATACTTACAGTCCCCCTCTGACTACTTTTGTTTTATCCGATTAATTTCATACTATCACAAACTGTGGGAGCCTTTTATTCCTCAAATTGATACAGCTTATAATTTTCCCCATGTTGACAGTAAAAAAGACCCCTTCAACAGGAGTCTTCACTACTTATTACGTTTCAGGAAATGGATATATCCCTTTTCAACATTACTGGTAGAAAAATTTTTCGGAGGATATGGGAGACCAGCTTAAAGACTCCGCCGGCCTGAATGGCTTGCTCTGTTCAGCCGATTTAACAGGCCTGATACTCTGGACACTCTTCACTGGTTCAAGCTGCTTCACCGGCCTGGTCGGCCCCGAGCCGCAAGTTTCATCGGCAAAGAATACACAGCATCCTTTGTTATCCCTGATCCATCCATCACTGATACGTCCCAGATGCTTTCCGTTAAATCCATAAACAGATTCATCCTTGAAGTAAGCTACAGGCTCACCGGAAAATAAGTATATATGCTCCTCATCATCTGTATAAGCTACAGGCTTTCCTTCACAATTATAAAAACTGATATTATCCACTCTTACACTCCCATTATTGTTTTCCCCTGGATATTTTAAATGAAATATCCACGTTTCTAAGTATTATGACATAAAACCAAAATTTTTTCAGTATTTAAAAAGTTTCATTTAATGAAACCCGAGTTAATTACTTTGATATGTATTTTATATTGTCCTAAACTGTTAATGTGGACGGGATACATTTATTCCGTTTCAATTTATAAAAATCATCACTTTAATACAAAAGGAGAATGAAAATGTCGACATTTTTAGATTTAGTGGAAAAACGCCGTACAGTCTATGCACTGGGGACGGACAGTGAGTATTCAAAAGAAGATATTGAAAATAGAATCCGCGAAATCGTGAAGCAGGTTCCTACAGCTTTCAACATCCAGACAACAAGGGTCGTTGTGTTATTCGATGAAGCGAATGATAAATTCTGGGACCATATATATGATGTTCAAAAAAATGTCCTTGAAGGTGAAATGTGGGATATGATGTCAGGCGTCATGACCGGTGCCAAGAAAGGCATCGGCACAGTCCTATTCTTCGAAGATAAAGAAGCCGTCGAAGTAATGCCTGCACAGGGTGCGCGTCAGGATGCATACAAGCAGAACAACAATGCGAACGCTCAATACGCTGTTTGGCTCGCTCTGGCTGAAATGGATCTAGGTGCAAGCCTGCAGCACTTCAACGTCGGCTATGAGCAGGGCTTCGACAAAGGTACGAAAGAAATGTTCAACCTGCCGGAATCATATGAGATGCTTGCACAAATGCCGTTCGGCTCGGTTGAGCAGGAGATCGGTGAAAAAGAGCATATCGATACAGAAGTACAGGTGAAAGTTTTAACATAATTTTGCCTGATGGAAAATGTTTAAACTCAACATGCAAATATAATTGAAATCAGAGCCCGGTTGATCTTACAAGATGACCGGGCTCTTTTTTGTCTAGAATAAAAAAAGACCCCTTCGAAAAGGGGTCCTGCAATATATAGTGATATATTAACGTTTTGAGAACTGTGGTGAACGACGTGCCTTTTTAAGACCTGGCTTCTTACGCTCAACCATACGTGGGTCACGTGTAAGGAGTCCTGCTCTCTTAAGAGGTCCGCGGTACTCAGGGTCCGCTTCAAGGAGTGCTCTTGCGATTCCGTGACGGATTGCCTGTGCCTGTCCTGTGAATCCACCGCCGTTGACGTTGACTTTCACATCATAGTTACCTTCTGTTTCCGTAACTGTGAAAGGTTGGTTCAAGTCAAGGATCAGACTTTCGAATGGGAGGTAATCTCTCATGTCGCGGCCATTGACCGTAACATTTCCTTCTCCCGGTACTAAACGTACACGTGCAACTGATGTTTTACGACGACCTGTTCCATAATATTCTACTTTAGCCATTTAATCAATTCCCTCCTATTCTTATCCGCGAAGCGTATAGCTTTCTGGTTGTTGTGCTTCGTGTGGATGGCTGTCTTCAGCATACACAAAAAGTTTTTTAGCCTGCTTACGTCCAAGTGACGTTTTTGGAAGCATGCCTTTGATGGATTTCTCCAGAAGACGTACAGGGTTTTTCTCCCTGAGTTCACCGGCTGAAATTGATTTCATGTTACCGATATATCCAGTGTGTCTGTAGTACATCTTGTCCTGTGCCTTGTTACCTGTCATTTCGATTTTACCAGCGTTAAGAATGATTACATAATCACCAGTGTCGACATGTGGTGTGTACGTTGGTTTATATTTACCGCGTAAGATGGATGCCACTTCTGATGAGAGGCGACCGAGTGTCTGCCCTTCAGCATCGATTACATACCATTTGCGCTCAATGTTCGCTTCATTTGCCATGAATGTCTGACGCATAATTTTTCCTCCTGTTTACACAAAAATTTCCCTTTAAATAAAAAAATCTCGTTTATACTCTATATACACTTCACAATAAGTTTCCGGGGCTTATCGTTGGAATGATATAAAATTATACCGTTGTTTATAATACTACTAATCCTGCATTTTGTCAATATGAATTGTGGATTTTGTTACTTTTCAAAAGCTCCGTCGAAGTGGACTTTCTCGAGGTACAATCCTTCCGCCGGAGCGGTCCTCGGAACAATTGTCCGGTCCTTTTGCCGGATGATGGCCTCGGTCTCCGGTTCCCGTCTGCCTGCGCCGACTTCGACGATATAGGCGACGATGATCCGGACCATGTTGTACAGGAAGCCAGAGCCCGAGATGATGAAGTCGAAGCCTGCCTCCGTCTCCTCGATGCGGAATTCCGTGATGGTGCGGACTTTATTGACGATTTCCGCCTTGGCGCTCGAGAAGCTTGTAAAGTCATGTGTGCCGAGGAACGGCTGCATGGCGGCAAGCATCCGTTCCTTGTCCAATTCATGCGGGTAATGGGTCTTGAGCCCGTAAAAGAATGGATTCACGGTGTCTGCCGTATAGATGCTGTATCTGTACGTCTTGCCTTTAGAGTGGTACCTCACATGGAAGTACTCGGGAATCTCGGCGACTTCGTTGATGCTGATGTCTGCAGGCAGGTTCCTGTTCAGTATATAGTGCCATTTGTCCACCGTGAGAGTGAGGTCCGTGTCGAAATGGCAGTACTGTTCAAGTGCATGGACGCCGCGGTCGGTGCGGGATGCGGGATGGATGCGCATCTGCCTTTTGTGCATCTTCGTGAGGGCCGCTTCGATCACGCCCTGCACGGTACGGTAGTTGTGCTGGTACTGGAAGCCGTGGAAGTCCTTCCCGTTGTAGCTCATCTTGAGTAGTATACGCATGTGTCACATCCTCACAAGAAATAATAATACGCCGAAAGCAATGATGACGATGAGTGCTGCCGTATCCCGCAGATGCCAGTTGAGCTCGCGGTAGCTCGTACGGCCCGCTTCGCCCGTGTAACCCCTGACTTCCATCGCGACCGCCATCTCTTCGGCCCTCTTGAAGGCGGAGATGAAGAGCGGTATGAAGATGGGGATGAGTGCATTGATCCGTGATTTCAGCCTGCCGGTCATGAATGTCGAGCCCCTTGCGCTCTGTGCTTTGATGATCTTCTCCGTCTCATCCATCAGCGTCGGTATGAACCGGAGGCTGATGGAGATCATCATGGCAAGTTCATGCATGGGGATTTTGATTTTCTTAAGCGGTGCGCCCAGCTTCTCGATGGCATCCGTCAGCTCGATCGGGCTTGTCGTGAGCGTCAGTATCGTCGTGATGACCAGCAGCATGACGAGCCGAACGGTGATGTATATCCCCGTGATGAGCCCTTCCGAATCAATCTGTATGAAACCCCATTCGAACAGCGTCGTCCCGCCCCTTGTGAAGAATATATGAAGGAGGAACGTGAAGATCAGTATGAACAATAAGATCTTCAATCCGTTGAACAGGAAGAACAGATTGATCTGTGCAACTCTGATGATGCCAAGCACGAACAGCACCAGGAGTCCATAACCCACCCAGTGGTTCGCAAAGAAGATGATGACCATCATCAAAAGTACGGAGACGATCTTGGCACGCGGATCGAGCCGGTGGATCACGCTGTCCCCGGGGATATAACGGCCGAGCAGCATATTACTGAGCATGCAGAGCCCTCCATTCCCGGTACGACGTGATGAACGCATCCGTATTGCGGGGCATCCCTTCGAACACCACTCCTTTACGCTCCAGATCATGCACAAGCCTCACGATATCCGGTATTTCGAGATGGTGGTCGGTCAAAAGTTTTTCATCGGTGAGTATGTCTTCAGTCCTGCCTTCCCGGATCAACTGGCCTCCGGCAAGGAGCTTCACTTCATCCGCATATTCGAACACATCGTTCATATCATGTGTGACGAGGATGATCGTAATATTGAAATCTTCCTGGATCTGCTTGAAGAGATCCATCACTTCAATATGGCTCTTCGGATCAAGCCCCGCCGTCGGTTCGTCCACGATCAGTACTTCAGGTTCCATCGCGAGTATGCCGGCGATGGCGATTTTACGCATCTGGCCGCCCGACAGATCAAACGGTGAACGGCCGAAGGCGCGTTCCGGCACGCCGAGCAGGGACAGGTACTTCTCCGCCCGTGCTTCCGCTTCTTCCTCAGTGAGCCCCATATTGAGCGGCCCGAACATGACGTCCTTCAAAATCGTTTCATCGAACAGCTGGTGCTCCGGGAACTGGAATACCATGCCGACATGCTTCTTCACCTGATGGATGATGCGCTGCTTCGTCCTGTGCTTCAATGTGAGGTCACCGACCTGGACGATGCCCCTCGTTGGCAGCAGGAGGCCGTTCAGATGCTGGATCAGCGTCGATTTGCCGCTGCCGGTCCGTCCGATGACGGCATAATATTTTCCGGGTTCGAATGACGTCGTGAAATTATTCAATGCAGTATGCTCAAACGGCGTGTTGTTGTGGTAAATGCTGGTGAGGCCGTCCACTGTGATTTTCATAGGCGAGCCACCAGCTCATCATGTGTGACATACCTGCCATCGAGGAACGCCCTTGATATCTGCATCTGATAAGGCAGCACAAGCCTGCTCTCGATCAATATGTCCGTATCGCTGAATATATGCTCGATCGACCCTTCATTGATGACTCTGCCATCCTTCATGATCACGGCGTAATCGCTCTTCTCGATTTCGCTCAGATCATGGGTGATGTAGATGAGCGTGGTGGTCCGCGTCTTATGGATCTCATCCAGTATGGCGAGTATGTCATTCCGTCCCTCCGGATCGAGCATGGAAGTCGCTTCATCCAGGATAAGCACGTCAGGTTCCATCGCAAGCGCCCCTGCGATTGCCACACGCTGCTTCTGCCCGCCGGAAAGCCTTGCCGGGGCATGGCGCCTATATGCGAGCATATTGACGGCAGAGAGCGCCTTTTCCGTCCTCTCGATCATCACTTCCCGGGGCAGCCCCTGGTTCTCAAGGCCAAAGGCCACATCATCCTCGACCGTCGCCCCGACGAACTGGTTGTCCGGGTTCTGGAAGACGATCGCAAACCTTTCACGGAAATCCTGGATATTATCCTGGGTGAGTGCTTCACCGTCCACGGTGATATTACCTGTATAGCCTTCGAGTATGCCCATCAGTATTTTGACGAGCGTGCTCTTGCCCGAGCCGTTATGCCCGATGACCGATACCCAGTCCCCTTTGTTGAATGATAGGGAGATTTCATCAAGCGCCGTGGGACCGTCCGCCTGATAACGATAAGTTAGATTGTCGATTTTTATCATATGCTCCACCACCATTTTATATGTAAAAAAAAGCGCGTACCCTGCATAGAGCCGCGCGATCATTCATTTATAGCCTGCAGGATACGTAGAGCTAGACAAGGAGACTTGGCTCCCTATCGTAACACTCCTACTGCTTTTAATTATTCAGCATCTTCTGAAGCTGCCACTGCACCTTCAACGAATTCGATGATGACAAGTTCAGCACCGTCACCACGGCGTTCGCCCAATTTTTTGATGCTTGTATATCCACCTTGACGGTCTTCGAAACGCGGTGCGATATCATCAAATAATTTTTGAAGTGCATCCTGAGTCGTTCCGTCTTCGTTAAGGATCTGGACGTCACGTACTGTACGGCCTGCACGGCGTCTTGCTGTGACATCTCCACGCTTACCGAGTGTGACAAGTTTATCGACGATGCTGCGCAGTTCTTTTGCACGTGCTTCAGTCGTAGTGATGCGCTCGCTTACGATCAATGAAGTCGCAAGGTCTCTCAGCATCGCTTTCCTCTGGCTTGAAGTACGGCCTAATTTTCTGTAGCCCATGTGAAATAACCTCCTTTATCAGTCTTCTTTGCGGAGACCCAGTCCAAGGTCTTCCAGCTTGAATTTAACTTCTTCCAAGGACTTGCGCCCAAGGTTTCTGACTTTCATCATGTCCGCTTCTGATTTATCAGTAAGCTCCTGGACGGAATTGATCCCTGCACGCTTCAGACAGTTGTATGAACGCACGGAAAGATCCAGCTCCTCGATGGACATTTCAAGCACTTTCTCTTTCTGGTTCTCTTCCTTTTCAATCATGATTTCGACATTTTGAGCTTCATCCGTCATATCGACGAAGATGTTCAAGTGCTCGGTCATGATTTTAGCGGATAAAGATACTGCTTCCTGCGGTGTGATCGATCCATCAGTCCATACGTCAAGCGTGAGCTTGTCGAAATTGGTCATCTGGCCGACACGTGTGTTCTCCACAGTGTAGTTCACCCGTTCAACAGGTGTGTAAATCGAATCCACCGGAATGACGCCAATTGACAATTCATTCTTGTTGTCATCGGACATGGTGTAACCACGGCCGCGGTCGGCGATCATCCTTATCTTCAACTGTCCGCCGCTTGCGACAGTCGCTATCTTAAGGTCAGGGTTCAGGATTTCCACATCACTGTCGTGAGTGATATCGGAAGCTTTCACTTCACCTTCACCTGAAACATCGATTTCCAATGTTTTTTCTTCTTCAGAATAAATTTTGAGTGCGAGTTGCTTAACGTTTGTAATGATCGTGGTCACATCTTCAACCACGTTCTCAATCGTTGAGAATTCATGCAGTACATTTTCTATTTCAATCGTTTTTACAGCCGCACCTGGTAAAGATGACAATAGAATGCGACGTAAGGAGTTTCCAAGTGTTGTTCCATAACCGCGTTCCAATGGTTCAACAACAAACTTACCAAACTTAGAATCTTCCGACACTTCGACTGTTTCAATTCTAGGTTTTTCGATTTCAATCATTCGTTTCTTTTCCTCCCTTTAAACGCCGAAAATATTATACAACCATGTGTTCTATTATAACTGATTTGACGTTACAAATTAAGCACTTACACACGGCGGCGTTTAGGTGGACGGCAACCATTGTGAGGTACAGGTGTCACATCTTTGATTGCTGTGATTTCCAGACCTGCAGATTGCAATGCACGGATTGCTGCTTCACGACCGGCACCTGGACCTTTGACTGTTACTTCAACTGTTTTCAGTCCGTGTTCCATAGCCGCTTTGGAAGCAGTTTCGGAAGCCATTTGAGCTGCGAATGGTGTTGATTTCTTAGAGCCTTTGAATCCTAACGCACCTGCAGATGACCATGATAAAGCATTGCCGAATTCATCTGTGATCGTTACGATCGTATTGTTGAAAGTTGAGCGGATATGCGCAACTCCTGCGTCTATATTCTTTTTCACCTTACGCTTACGACTTTGTTGTTGTCTACGAGCCATGATTACTCCTCCTTTACTTTAAATTATTTCCTTTTGTTAGCTACTGTCTTGATTGGTCCTTTACGTGTACGGGCATTGTTCTTTGTATGCTGTCCGCGTACCGGAAGACCACGACGGTGACGGATTCCTCTGTATGAAGCAATCTCCATCAAACGCTTGACGTTCAGGTTCTGCTCACGGCGAAGGTCACCTTCCACTTTATAACCGTCAACGACTTCACGGATCTTGTTCAGTTCTTCTTCAGTCAGGTCTTTTACGCGAGTCTGCTCAGAAACGCCGGCTTCTGCCAGGATCTGCTGCGCTCTTGTATTACCGATACCGAAAATATAAGTTAAAGAAATAACGACACGTTTGTCACGTGGTACGTCAACTCCTGCTATACGAGCCATATGTTACACCTCCGTTTATTTTATCCTTGCTTCTGTTTATGCTTAGGGTTCTCACAGATTACCATGACTTTACCGTTTCTGCGTATGACTTTGCATTTTTCACAGATCGGCTTCACTGATGGTCTTACTTTCACGAGTATTACCTCCTTAAAATGTGGAGTCCATTATTTAAAACGATAAGTGATCCTGCCACGCGTCAGATCGTACGGTGACATTTCAACTGTAACTTTATCGCCAGGAAGAATACGTATATAGTTCATACGGATTTTACCTGAGACATGCGCCAAAATCTCATGTCCATTTTCCAGTTCAACTTTAAACATTGCATTCGGTAAAGTATCAAGTACTGTACCTTCAAGTTCAATTACATCCTGTTTACTCACTTCAATTCCCCCTTTACAGTTTCATATTTCTATCGAAATACACTTCAGGTGAAGATCGCATTCACTTAACGTCAAATCAAAATATTGAACTCATATATTTTTAAACTGCGTCTTGCCTTATTCACCTAAAAGTACTGTCTGGAGGTGAATACTATAAATTTTGTAAAATCTCATCGATTTCAACAAAGACATCGTCGATGTCCTTCGAGCCATCCACGTTTAGGAGGATGCCTTGATCTTTATAGAAGTCCAGTAATGGCTGTGTCTGTTTCAAGTTCACTTCAAGACGGTTTGCGACCGTTTCCGGGTTGTCATCTTCGCGCTGGTACAGCTTGCCGCCATCCAGGTCGCACACGCCTTCCTGTTTCGGCGGGTTGAAGACCAGGTGGTATGCCGTGCCGCACACTTCGCAGATGCGTCTGCCGGTCAACCGGTTGATCAGTTCTTCTTCGTCCACATCGACATTGATCGTCCGGTCGATTTTGGTCCCGAATTCGTCCATTATTTCATTCAAAGCTTCAGCCTGTTCCACAGTGCGCGGGAAGCCGTCGAGCAGGAAGCCGTCTTTTGCGTCACTCTGTGACAGACGCTCCCTGACGATGCCGATCGTCACCGAATCCGGAACAAGTCCGCCTTCATCCATATAGGATTTGGCTTCCATGCCAAGCTCTGTTTCATTTTTTATAGCCAGGCGGAACATATCACCAGTGGAAATATGAGGGATCGGGTATTTTTTGATAATCTTTGAGGCCTGAGTCCCTTTACCTGCACCGGGCAAGCCCATCAATATGATATTCATCCAAATAATCCTCCTACCTGCGTTTTCTGAAACCGCGGTATTCTCTTTGGTTTGCTTGTGCTTCCAATTGCTTCATGGTTTCCAGTGCCACACCGATGACGATGAGCAGACTCGTACCACCAACCTGAATTGCAGGCGGCAGGTCCATGATATTCGTCACTACAAGAGGTATGATTGCAACCACCGCAAGGAACAGTGAACCCACGAATACAAGCCTGTAGAGCACGCTTGTAATATAATCCTGAGTCGCTTTCCCGGGTCTGATGCCGGGTACATAACTGCCCTGTTTCTTCAAATTGTCTGCCATCTTTTCAGGGTTGACCTGGACAAATGAGTAGAAATACGTAAATGCTATGATGATCAACATGTAGAAGACCATACCTGCATAGTTGGTGGGATCTGAAAAACGCGCCAGTGTCTGGGCCCAGTCCGCATCCGGGAAGAACAGTGTGAATGTCTGAGGCAGCATGAAGAATGCCATCGCGAAGATGACCGGGATCACGCCTGCCGGGTTGACTTTCAAAGGAAGGAAAGTCGACTGCGGTGAAAGCTGTGATGATGTCCTCTGACGCTTCGCATACTGTATCGGGATTTTACGGACAGCCTGCAGTACGAAGACCGCAAATGCCGTGAGCAGCAGCAGGAATGCAATCAGGCCGACCATCTCAAGAATTGCCATCGTAGTGTCCTGACCGCCTGTGAACCTCTGCTGGTACAACTGGATCAGTGCACTCGGCAATACGGATAATATACCCGCAAATATGATGATCGAGATGCCGTTGCCGACACCATGCTCTGTGATCTGCTCACCAAGCCACATCAGGAATGCCGTACCTGTCGTGAGCACGAGTGCAATCAACAGGTATGAAGCGATGTTGTTGTCATCTATGAGCGCGCCGCCGAACATCTGGTTGAAAGCATAGCTCATACCGATGGATTGGATAAACGCCAATACAATCGTGAAATACCTCGTGAACTGGGCAAGCTTACGTCTTCCGACCTCGCCCTGCCTTGCCCACTCGGCAAATTTAGGGACCACATCCATCTGCAGGAGCTGGACGACGATTGAAGCCGTGATGTAAGGCATGATCCCCATCGCCAGGATGGAGAAGTTCATCAGCGCCCCGCCTCCGAATGTGTTCATAAGGTCGAGTACACCCTGCTGCCCTTGATTCATATCAAAGACGCCCGGGTCCACGCCCGGCACAGGGATATAAGTCCCGATCTTGAAAATGACCAGCATGATCAAAGTAAAGAATATCTTATTACGAATCTCTTTAATCCTAAAGAAATTGGTGATAGTCCCTAACATTAAATCACCTCGTAGTTTCCGCCCTGTTCCTCAATTGCTTTGGCAGCTGAGCCAGAAAACTTATGAGCTTTAATTGTTAATTTCTTTTCCAGAGTACCGTTGCCCAGCACTTTTACACCAGATTTTTCATTCTTAACAATACCATTTTCAGCCAAAAGCTCCGGAGTCACTTCCGTGCCGTCTTCAAAACGGTTAAGGTCACTCAAATTGACGATCGCATATTCCTTGCGATTGACATTCGTGAAACCACGTTTTGGAATACGACGGAATAAAGGAAGCTGTCCACCTTCAAATGTCAGACCTACGCCACCGCCTGAACGGGAGTTTTGTCCATCATGACCGCGGCCTGCTGTTTTACCGTTACCTGAAGACATACCGCGTCCAACACGCTTACGTGATTTGCGGGCGCCTTCAACTGGTTTCAATTCGTGTAATTTCATCATCGCACCTCCTCTTTTATAATATCATTAATTTTCTTCTACAGTAACCAGGTGGCTGACTTTTTCGACTTGTCCTCTGATCTGAGGCGTATCTTCATGTTCAACTGTCTGGTTGACTTTTCTCAAACCAAGAGATGCCACAGTCTTCTTCTGTGTCTCAGGTTTTCCGATAACACTTCTTTTGAGGGTGATTTTTATCTTTGCCATTTATCTTTTCCCTCCTTAATTAGTAATCTCTTCTACAGTTTTTCCACGAAGCTTCGCCACTTCTTCAGCACTCTTAAGTTCTGAAATACCTTGAAGTGTCGCACGCACAACGTTGATCGGCGTATTTGCACCAAGTGATTTGCTGAGGATGTCCGTGATTCCGGCAAGCTCAAGCACCGCACGCACCGGTCCACCTGCGATAACACCTGTACCAGGCGCTGCCGGCTTCATGAACACTTGACCAGAGCTGAATCTGCCTATAATTTCGTGTGGGATCGTACCGTCCACCATTGGCACCTGTACCAGATCTTTCTTCGCAGCTTCAACTGCTTTCTTGATCGCTTCAGGCACTTCCTGTGCTTTACCTGTACCGAAACCTACACGGCCTTTTCTGTCTCCGACTACTACCAGTGCCGAGAAACGGAAACGACGTCCACCTTTTACAACTTTAGCAATACGGTTGATCGTCACAACGCGCTCTTCGAATTCTTGTACTCTATCATCTCTACGAGCCATTTATATTTTACCTCCTTCTATTAAAATTGTAAGCCGTTTTCACGTGCCGCATCAGCGAGTGCTTTCACACGCCCGTGATACAAATAACCGCCACGGTCAAATACTACATTTTCAATGCCTTTATCTTTCGCACGTTTTGCGATCAAAGTGCCGACTTCTGCAGCTGCATCTTTGTTGGATCCGACTTCCATTTTGAACTCTGGATCCTGGGATGACGCGCTGACAAGCGTCGTTTCACTGCTGTCATCGATCAGTTGTGCGTAAATGTGCTTATTTGAACGGTATACGTTCAGGCGTGGCTTTTCGCTTGTGCCAGCCAGATCTTTACGTATACGCTGGTGTCTCTTAAGACGCACTTTGTTTTTATCCACTTTAGAGATCATTGATGTTCACTCCTCACTTGTTTAATTATTTACCGGTTTTACCTTCTTTACGACGAACAAGTTCGTCTTTGTAACGGATACCTTTACCTTTGTAAGGCTCCGGCGGACGTACAGAACGGATTTTCGAAGCCAGTGCTCCGACATACTCCTTGTTGATACCTTCCACCTTGACTTTAGTGTTGCCATCAACTGAAATCGTCAGCTCATCAGAAGGTTCAAACTCAACCGGGTGAGAAAGTCCTACGCTCAATACAAGCTTTTTACCCTGCATCTGTGCACGGTAACCGACACCTACAAGCTCAAGCTCCTTGCTGAAACCTTCGGATACACCCACCACCATGTTATTGATCAATGCACGGGTTGTTCCGTGTACTGTACGGTGCTCCTTGGACTCACTCGGGCGGACGACCTGAAGTGTGTTCTCTTCCAGTTCAAATGACATGTCTTCATTGAATGTGTCAACGAGTTCACCTTTCGGCCCTTTGACCGTAACTGTTGAACCGTCGATATCTATAGTTACATCTTTTGGAATTTCAATAATACGTTTACCAACACGACTCATCTCGATTACACCTCCTAAAATAAATTACCAAACGTATGCGAGTACTTCCCCGCCGATATTTCTTTTACGTGCTTCTTTATCTGTCAAAACACCTTCTGATGTTGAGATCAGGGCGATTCCAAGACCGTTCAGGACTTTTGGAAGTTCTTCCCTTTGAGCGTACACTCTAAGGCCTGGCTTTGAAATACGTTTCAGACCTGTAATAACTCTTTCGTTATTACCTCCATATTTCAAAAACATGCGGATGACGCCTTGCTTTTCATCTTCTATGAATTCGACGTTCTTGACGAATCCTTCCGCTTTCAGGATAGAAGCGATCTCTTTTTTAATGTTTGATGCAGGGATTTCTAATGATTCATGTCTGACCATGTTCGCATTTCTGATGCGTGTCAGCATATCTGCAATTGGATCTGATACTGTCATTTAAATTTGCCTCCTTTCAATTTATGGCGATTACCAGCTTGCTTTTTTGACACCAGGGATCTGGCCTTTATAAGCAAGTTCACGGAAACATATACGGCATAGTCTGAATTGACGAATTACTGAATGCGGACGTCCACATCTTTCACAACGCGTGTATTCTCTCACTTTAAACTTTTGTTCTTTTTGCTGTTTAGCAATCATTGATTTTTTAGCCACATTTTCGCCTCCTTATTAACTTACTTTTGGAACGGCATTCCAAACTGAGTCAACAGTTCTCTTGCCTCTTCGTCTGTGTTTGCAGTAGTTACGATAACGATATCCATACCTCTGACTTTCGATACTTTATCATAGTCGATTTCAGGGAAGATCAGCTGTTCTTTGACACCGAGCGTATAGTTGCCGCGGCCGTCGAACGCTTTCTTCGAAACGCCTCTGAAGTCTCTTACACGTGGCAGGGAAACGGAGATGAGCTTATCCAGGAATTCATACATTCTTTCTCCGCGCAGTGTCACTTTCGCACCGATCGGCATACCTTCACGCAATCTGAAAGTCGCGATTGATCTCTTCGCTTTAGTGATGATCGGCTTCTGGCCGGTGATCGCTTCAAGCTCTTCCACTGCAGTATCCAGTACTTTTGCGTTCTGTACTGCGTCACCCACACCCATGTTGACGACGATTTTCTCTATTTCAGGCACTTCCATTACAGAAGAATAATTAAATTTATTTACAAGTTCTGTTTTGATTGATTCGTTGAATCTTTCTTTTAAACGAGCCACTTGAAATCCTCCTTTCACTTATACTGATTAGTTGTTCTCAACTGCCGGTATTTCTTTACCGGATTTTACTGCTACCCGTACTTTCGTTCCGTCCTCTTTGACCTCATAACGAATACGAGTACGTTCACCTGAGTCCGGATCGATGTGCATTACATTCGACACATGGATCGGTGCTTCAGTTTCCAGAATTCCGCCTTCCGGGTTCATCTGTGAAGGTTTTTGATGTTTCTTGACGATATTGACACCTTCGACAACGACTCTCTCTTTTGCAGGGATCGCCTTAAGGATAGTTCCTTCTTTGCCTTTGTCCTTACCGCTGATTACGACGACTTTATCACCAGTTCTTACGTGCATGAAAATTGCACCTCCTTATATAAATTGGGATTATAATACTTCTGGTGCAAGTGAAATGATCTTCATGAAATTGCCTTCGCGCAGTTCACGGGCAACCGGACCGAAGATACGTGTACCTCTTGGACCTTTATCATCACGAATGATAACACATGCATTTTCATCAAATTTGATGTATGAACCATCTTCACGGCGGACGCCTGTTTTGGTTCTGACGATGACAGCTCTGACTACTTCACCTTTTTTGACAACGCCACCTGGTGTTGCATTTTTGACTGTCGCAACGATGACATCACCGATATTCGCAGTTTTACGTCCCGTACCACCCAATACTTTGATGGTTAATACTTCACGCGCACCTGAGTTATCTGCAACTTTCAAGCGGGATTCCTGTTGGATCATGCGAATGGACCTCCTTTATCTTCGATAGTTTAAATAATTACTGATTCTTCAACGATTTCCACTAAACGGAAACGCTTAGTTTTTGATAACGGACGTGTTTCTTCGATACGGACCACATCGCCCATTTTCGCACTGTTCTTTTCATCGTGCGTTTTATATTTCTTGGAATATTTAACACGTTTGTTGATGATAGGGTGTCTTTTGTAAGTTTCAACAAGTACCGTGATCGTTTTATCCATCTTGTCGGATACTACGCGGCCCTGGTAAACTTTACGTTCATTTTTTGTTTCCACTATTTTAACCCTCCTATATTATTGATTGGCTCTTGCTTCCTCAAGCTCTCTCTCACGTACAGTTGTTTTCATTCTAGCGATAGATTTTCTGACTTGTTTGATACGAGCAGTGTTCTCTAGCTGACCTGTAGCTAGCTGAAAGCGTAGGTTGAAAAGTTCTTCTTTCAATTCTTTAACGTTTTCTTCAATTTCTGATGTCGTTAAATCACGGATTTCTTTAGCTTTCATTCGTATCACCACCTAATTCTTCACGTCTTACGATTTTTGTTTTTACCGGAAGCTTGTGGCTCGCCAGACGAAGTGCCTCTTTAGCTACCTCTTCTTCAACACCAGAAACTTCAAACATTACACGGCCAGGTTTTACTACTGCAATCCATCCTTCAACTGCACCTTTACCTGAACCCATACGTACTTCCAAAGGTTTCTTCGTGTACGGTGTATGCGGGAAAATGTTGATCCATACTTTACCGCCACGCTTCATATAACGTGTCATTGCGATACGTGCTGATTCGATCTGTCTTGAAGTGATCCATGCAGTCGTTGTCGCCTGCAGTCCATATTCACCAAATGATACTTGATTACCGCCTTTTGACTGACCTTTTGTATCCGGACGGTGCTGACGACGGTACTTTACTCTTTTAGGTAATAACATTATCAATTTCCTCCTTTACTTGTTATCTTTTTTGACAGGAAGAACTTCTCCACGGTAGATCCATACTTTGACGCCGAGCTTACCATAAGTCGTGTCTGCTTCTTCGTGTGCATAATCAATGTCTGCACGGAGAGTATGAAGTGGAACCGTTCCTTCGCTGTAACCTTCTGAACGCGCGATATCTGCGCCGCCCAAACGGCCGGAAACTTGTGTTCTGATTCCTTTGGCACCTGCTTTGATCGCTCTTCCAAGCGCCTGCTTTTGAGCTCTACGGAATGACACACGGTTTTCAAGCTGGCGTGCGATGCTTTCTGCAACCAGTTTGGCATCCATATCAATTTTCTTAACTTCAACTACGTTGATGTGTACTCTTTTGCCGGTTAATTTGGATAAAGCTGAACGCAGTTTATCTATCTCGCTGCCGCCTTTACCAATGACCATACCAGGCTTGCCTGTATGAACAGCTATATTAACTCGGTTTGCCGCACGTTCGATTTCAACTTTTGAAATGGACGCGTCTTTAAGATTTGTCTCGATATATTCACGTATTCTCAAGTCTTCATGCAAGAGGTCTGCAAAGTCTTTATCTGCATACCATTTCGCTTCCCAATCACGGATGATGCCTGTACGAAGACCAATTGGATTAATCTTTTGACCCAAATTAATTCCCTCCTTAGTTTTTAAGCTTTCTCTTCAACTTTTTCGTTCTCTTCAGTTTCAACTGCCGCATCATCTTCAATCGCTGCCGGCTCTGCGACAACTACTGTGATGTGGCTTGTACGTTTGTTGATCTTCGTCGCACGGCCTTGTGCACGGGGACGGAAACGTTTAAGAGTCGGACCTTCGTCTGCATATGCTTCAGATACGATCAGGTGATCGATGTCCATATCATAGTTATGTTCTGCGTTCGCCACTGCCGAGTTGATCAGCTTTTCGACGATCGGCGCTGTTCTTTTATTTGTATGCTTCAGTATTGAGATTGCTTCCCCGACTTCTTTGCCGCGGATCAGATCCATGACAAGTCTGACTTTACGTGGTGCAATCCTGACTGTTTTAGCAACTGCTTTCGCTTGCATGTTCGGTTCCTCCTTTATAGCGGATTATTTCTATTATCTGCCTGTTCTCTTATCATTATTGCCGTGACCTTTGAAAGTCCTTGTCGGTGCGAACTCTCCGAGCTTATGTCCGACCATATCTTCTGTAATATAAACCGGTACATGTTTGCGGCCATCGTACACTGCAATTGTGTGTCCAATAAAATTAGGGAAAATTGTTGAACGGCGTGACCATGTTTTTATAACGCTCTTCTTGCTCGTTTCATTTAAGTTTTCAACCTTCTTCATCAAATGATCATCGACGAAAGGTCCTTTTTTAAGACTGCGAGTCATTAGGGCGCCTCCTTTATCAAAATTGTGTGCGGAACTGAGTCCGCACAATTTTTAATTTAATTTATTTTTTCTTACGGCTTCTGACGATCAGCTTATTCGAACGGTTTTTGCCTCTTCTTGTCTTCTTGCCAAGGGTCGGTTTGCCCCATGGAGACATAGGTGACGGACGTCCGATAGGTGCACGGCCTTCACCACCACCGTGTGGGTGGTCGTTAGGGTTCATGACGGAACCACGTACTGTAGGGCGTTCGCCTTTCCATCTTGAACGGCCTGCTTTACCGATGTTGATCAGTTCGTGCTGTTCGTTGCCGACTGCACCGACTGTTGCACGGCAAGTCGCAAGGATCATTCTCACTTCACCGGATTTCAGTCTGACGAGAACGTATTTGCCCTCTTTACCGAGAACCTGTGCACGTGCGCCTGCTGATCTTGCCAGCTGGCCGCCGCGGCCTGGTTTAAGCTCGATGTTGTGGACCATGGTACCAACAGGAATGTCCTGAAGTGCCAATGCGTTACCAGGTTTGATATCCGCATCCGGACCACTCATGATTTCAGTGCCCACCGTTACACCTTTAGGTGCGATGATGTATTTTTTTTCGCCGTCTGCGTAGTGCACAAGTGCAATGTTCGCTGAACGGTTCGGGTCATACTCGATTGTTGCCACTTTACCAGGAACGCCGTCTTTAATACGTTTGAAGTCGATCACTCTGTACTGGCGCTTATGTCCGCCGCCTTTATGGCGTACGGTCATCCGGCCCTGGTTGTTACGGCCCGCTTTTTTCGGCAGCGGCTGTAATAGTGACCGTTCCGGAGTCGTCGAAGTGACTTCGGCAAAATCCGAGCCAGTCATATTACGACGAGCGTTTGTGGTTGGCTTGTACTTTTTTATTGCCATCTCGTTTTACCTCCTTAATGGTAAGTCGCTCCTAGAATATGTCTATGGAGCCTTCTTTTAATGTTACGATCGCTTTTCTTCTTCTATTAGTATAGCCTTCATAGCGACCCATACGTTTTTTCTTCGGTTTGACGTTCATTATGTTCACTTTGTCAACTTTGACGCCGAAGATTTCTTCGATCGCGTATTTGACTTGCGTTTTGTTCGCTTTGACGTCCACATCGAATGTGTACTTGTCCATCTGCATCAAATCTGCTGAACGTTCAGTAATGACCGGACGTTTGATAATATCACGAGCATCCATTACAGAAGTACCTCCTCTGCTTTAGTGATTGCACCTTCCGTAAAGATAACACGGTCAGCAGAAAGGATATCCAGTACGTTGAGCCCTTCCGGTGTAAGCACCGTCACACCCTGCAGGTTGCGGGATGAAAGCTGTACGTTGACATCTTCATTTTCAAGGACTAACAGGACTTTTCTGTCTGCCTCAAGATTTTCCAGAATTGCGAGGAAATCTTTTGTTTTCGGTGCGTCTAATGAAATGTTGTCCACTACTGTCAGGACATCTTCATTCACTTTTGCCGACAACGCTGAACGGAGTGCCAGACGGCGCATCTTTCTCGGCATCTTGTAGGAATAGCTTCTTGGCGTCGGTCCGAATACTACGCCACCGCCTCTGAACTGCGGCGCACGGATGGTACCCTGACGCGCATTACCTGTTCCTTTTTGTCTGAATGGCTTCCTGCCTCCGCCACGGACCGCTGAACGGTTTTTCACCGCATGCGTGCCACGGCGCTGTGAAGCCTGCTGCAACTGAACCGCTTCGAAAAGCACGTGCTGATTTGGTTCGATACCAAATATCTCCTGGTTCAATTCGATTGAATTCACTTTAGTTCCGTCTTTAGATAAAACATCGATTGCCATGTGTTAAATCCTCCCTTCTTGAATTTTTATTTATTTAACACTTTTTTTAGTTGCTGCTGAAATTTTTACATATCCTTTACGAGGGCCCGGCACGTTACCTTTAATGAGTAACACGTTGCGCTCGGCATCCACACGTACGATTTCAAGATTTTGCAATGTGATGGTCTGACCGCCCATTTGACCTGGCAATTTCTTACCTTTGAAAACTCTTGCCGGGTCTGCAGCTGCCGCCATCGCACCAGGTGACCTGTGGAAATGGGAACCGTGGCTCATCGGGCCGCGCGACTGGTTATGACGCTTGATTGCACCCTGGAAACCTTTACCTTTTGAAGTTCCTGTCACATCTACAAAGTCCCCTGCTTCAAATGTATCTGCAGTGACTTCTTGACCGATTTCGAATTCTTCAACGTTCAAGTTCTTGAATTCGCGAATGAAGCGCTTAGGGAGTACTCCTGAAGCTTTTGCATGTCCTGTTTCAGCTTTGTTCGCATACTTGTTGGATCTTGCACCTTCAAAGTATTCACGCTTGTCGTCAAAGCCGATCTGAACCGCATTATAGCCGTCAGTCTCTTCAACTTTCTTCTGTACTACCACGTTACCTGCTGTTTCTACTACCGTTACGGGAATCAACTCGCCGTTTTCACCGAAAACCTGAGTCATTCCAACTTTTTTACCTAAGATTCCTTTGGTCATCGAAAGTCCACCTCCTGTGAAAAATTATAATTTGATTTCGATGTCTACACCAGATGGTAAGTTCAAGCCCATGAGAGCATCCACTGTTTTAGGTGTAGGGTTTAAAATGTCGATAAGACGTTTATGCGTACGCTGTTCGAACTGCTCACGCGAATCCTTGTACTTATGGACCGCACGCAGGATCGTGTAGATCGTCTTCTCAGTCGGAAGTGGGATCGGCCCTGAAACATCTGCGCCTGAACGCTTTGCCGTTTCAACGATCTTCTCCGCTGACTGATCCAACACTCTGTGGTCATACGCTTTTAAACGAATACGAATTTTTTGTTTTGCCATTATTAGTACCTCCTTTGGTCGTCATCATTGTTTGATAGACTTCTCCACGAAAATTCTCCAACACATTGCCATGGCAATGCGGCCGGGTGTGTCGGTAACCTCTCGCTTCACAGATATCGAAAAGCCGGAACATCAGCGTTCCAGGCACTTTTCTTCTTCAAGACGGGGTTCCCCGCCTTTTTAGTCCAACGTTAGATATAATACACGAAAAGAGCGAAAAAATCAATAGATAACCTAAGATTTTTCCACTCTTTTTTCCGATGGGAATTTTCGACCCCATCATTATACTTTATTCAGCTGTAAATTACAATGCTATTCCGAGACGAACACGAAATAGAGTATGAAGATGATGAACAGTCCGTACATCATCGGATGGATTTCTTTCCTCCGCCCCGCCATGATCATCGTCACCGGATAGAATATGAAGCCGATCGCAATACCGGTCGCTATGCTGTAGGAGAGCGGCATTAGGAACACCGTCAGGAATGCCGGCACCGCGATTTCGAACTGGTTGAACGGTATCTTGCTCAAGTTCGATGCCATGAGCGCCCCGACGATGATCAGGGCGGGTGCCGTCACTTCCGATGTGAAGGTGACGAGCAGCGGCGAGAAGAATATCGCCGATAAGAACAGGAAGGCACTCACCACGCTTGCGAATCCCGTCCGTGCACCCGCGGCGACACCCGCCGTCGATTCCACATAGGAGGTGGTCGTCGATGTACCGAAGATCGCACCCGAAATTGTCGCGAATGCATCCGAGAGCAGTGCACGCCCTGCCCGCGGGAGTTTATTGTCCCGGATCAGGTTCGCCTGGGATGCCACGCCCACAAGCGTGCCCGCCGTATCGAAGAAGTCGACGAACAGGAATGTGAGGACGACGATCAGGAACTGTGTATTGAACAATTGGGATGGTTCTGCAAATGCTTCGAATGCGGCTCCGAATGTCGGCGCCATGCTCGGCGCTGCGCTGACGATGCCTTCGGGCATCGGCACGAGGCTGAAGATGACACCTGTGACGGCCGTTATGATCATCCCGAAGAATATCGCACCCGGCACCTTTTTCGCCATCAGTATGACGGTGACGAGCAGCCCAAAGCCCGCAAGCAGCACACCGGGGTCATGGACCGGCCCGAGGCTGACGAGCGTCGCTTCATCTGATGTGATGATGCCTGCGCCCTGCAGGCCGACGAAAGTGATGAAGAAGCCGATTCCGGCACTGACGGCCATCTTCATCTCCATGGGGATTGCGTTGATTATGTATTCACGTACACCGGACAGCGTCAGTATGACGAATATGATCCCCGAGAATAAAACTCCGGTGAGCGCGGTCTGCCACGGGATGCCCATGGTGAGCACCACGGAGAATGCGAAGAAGGCATTCAGGCCCATGCCCGGGGCGAGCGCAATCGGATACTTTGCAAATACACCCATGATCAGGGTGCCGACGAACGCTGCAAGCGCCGTTGCAACGAAGACCGCATTCATATCCATCTTCATGTCATCCGGCACACCGTCGATGCCCTGGAGGGACAGCATCGCCGGGTTGACTGCAAGAACATACGCCATGGAAAGGAACGTCGTCAGTCCGCCGATTATTTCGCGGCGGTATGTCGTGTTATGACCTTTGAAATCAAAGTATTTTTTCATTACATTTCTCCGATCTTTTTATTTTCGTGCCGGTTCCTGATGAATGGAGCGGGAGGATGGATCCGTCATATCACTTTGATGATGTCCGGATGGTCGTGCCCGATGAACTTGACGAGCAGGCGGCGTGTGACCGGCAGGAAGTTCTCTATCAGTTTACCGAGCAGGAAGACGATGAGGAAGCTTCCGATGAATACCGGACCGCCGAGCAGGAATCCTCCGACGAGCGCAAAAGCTTCCATTAAGTTGCGGGCACTGGAGAGTTTCATATTGAACTTCTCGATGAAAAACAGCATCAATGTATCACGCGGGCCCGCACCGAGGTTCGGTGTGATGTAAAATGCAATGCCGAAGGCCATGACGATCACACCGGCCGTGAACGCAATCCCGTGCATCACCCACCCTTCGACTTCCGGGAGCAGGAAGTTGAAGACATCTATGAAGATGCCGATTGTGAACATGTTTATGTATACGCCAAGCTTAGGCAGCCGCTTCAACGCCACCGCCGTGAACAGGACGATGACCGCTCCGACTATGATGGACCATGATCCGATCGTGAGGCCGAAAGTGTCCCATAAGCCGTAATGGAAGACATCCCACGGGCCGAGTCCGTACATGCGTCCCTTGATGGTCAGGGCGACGCCCAGGGAAAGTATGATCATGCCCCCGACGAAGAAGAGCCAGCGTTTGAATATCGAATTCCTCAATCATTTTCCTCCTATCCATATATAGACTCATTTTATAGCTGTACCCCGGAAATGACAATAGACAAATTCAGCATGTTTTCATTAAAATTCTGCCGGGATGTTTGAAGCCGCTTCTTAAAAGGTAAATTACTGATGAATAAAACAGTATGAGAATATGAAGGAGTGGTTATATTGAAATCCCACAGATATGGGCTGGCCACGCTCGTTTTATCCACGGGGCTGCTGCTCGGCGCATGCGGCGGCGAAGATGAAGCCGACCCTGCAGGGGATGTCGTTGAGGAAGGTAATGAAGATACCTCAGTAGAAATGAATGAAGACGCGGATACGTCAGATGAAGCATCAGACGACGGCACAGATGACACCACCGGCGAAAGCACGGTTGATGGTACTGACGAAGATGAGGCCGACACTGAATAAGCCGGTCGATCAGTAGTTTAATATAAAGGAGCTGTTTTTAAATGAAATCCCATAGATATAAATTGGCAACACTCGTTTTATCCACAGGGCTGCTGCTCGGTGCATGCGGCGGTGAAGAAGAAGCTCAGGCTCCGGAGGATCCTGAAGAAGTTGCGGATACTGCCGTGGAAGAAGATGAAGGTACAGGCACCACCGATCAAAGCACCGATACTTCTGATGATGCCGCCGAAGAAGCGGATACATCAGATGATTCTGCAGGAGAAAGCACGGATGACATGGAAGATACATCAGATACGACGACTGATACATCATCGGACAACACCGACTCGACCAGCGAGTCAGAAGAAACAGAATCCACTGAGGGTGAAGCCGATGAGGACACCGAAACAACCGAACCTACCGGAGTTGCGGTATTGGATCAGCTCGGCTCCACTCCTGAAGAAGCCGTAAGTGCCGCCCAGGAGAACTTTGACGGTGAACTGATGGAGCTTGAACTCGATCAGGAAGACGGGGACTGGGTATATAAGGTCTCAATGGAAAATGAATCCGAGGAGTATGAAGCCAAGATGCTCGCAGAAGACCTGTCCGTCATCAGTGAAGAAACAGAAAGCAATGACGGCATGGACGCAAATGACGTCTTTGCATATGAAGACGCCATCCCGCACGATGAAGCAGTCCGGACTGCAATGGACGAAGTCGGCGGTGAACTCGAAGGCTGGACACTCGATAAAGATGACGGCCAACTTGAATACGAAATCGAGCTCATGAACACGGATGCCGGCGGCGATGCAGAAGTGAAGATCAATGCCGAATCCGGCGAAATTCTTGAAACAGACGACTAATATTGAGTTTGAAGAGCAGGGTCATGGGGGTCCTGCTCTTTTTTTGTGCTGCGCCGGCCGGGCTTTCGACACTTATCCGGATGGAGGAGGCTTGAGGCGGCGCGCTATCTGGATTTTCAGCGATTATCCGGACGGAGACTGCCGGGCACGGAGCGCCATCTGGATTCCCGGCGTTTATCCGGACGGAGGGGGCCTGGCGCGGGGTGCTATCCGGATTCCCGGCGCTTATACGGACATGGGAAGTCTCGATCGCCGTCCTGTCCGGATTTTCAGGATATATCTAGATGCAAACAGAAACAGAAATGGGCGGGACATACGCTCAACGTCATCAGCAATTTACAATCTGAAATGGAGAGTTGAATCTTTGGTGATGCAGGCTTATTCTGTTTACAAAACGAAAGCCGGCATCAAATGGATACCGGCAATAATATGCAGAGAATTTTATTAGAAGCGGACCTTCCTTGTGCTTTTCCCGGGATGATCTTCAGGTAGTCTATCCCCTTGACCGAATAGATTATCTCTCAACGTTGCACCTTCATATTCCTTTGGCACCCGTCCTCTTTCCTGCAGGATTGGAACAACATGTTCAATGAACTCCTTGAACGTCCCGGGACTCGTAGTATGCGCCAGATTGAAACCATCCACTCCAGCTTCTTCCATCCATTGCTCCAACTCGTCTGCAACCTGTTCAGGCGAGCCGACGACATAGGCACTGATTCCTCCAATACCGATGAAATCCCTGAGTTCTTTGATGGTCCACTGCTTGTCCGGGTCAACTCTTGTCAGCACTTCTATTACGGAACGCATGGAGTCGTTCTCCACATAGGTCAAGACATCGTCGTCATCAAACTCTGAAAGATCAATGCCTGTCCATCCACCGAACAGGGCGAAGGCGCCTTCGTGGCTGATATGCTTTTTGAATTCCTCCAGTTTCTGATGGGCGCTCTCTTCCGTTTCCCCGATGATTGGTGTAAGCATTGTCAATATCTTTATGTCTTCAGGCTTTCTTCCATTTTTTTCGAAATCGGCCCGCAATCTCTTCACCGTCTCTCTTCCCGCCTCTATCGAAGGTGCATTAATAAAGACAAGTTCAGCATTCTTCGAGGCGAATTCCCTTCCTCTGGGTGACGCCCCGGCCTGGAAAAGCACCGGTGTACGCTGTGGCGAAGGCTCACTGAGATGCGCTCCCGGCACTTTGTAGTACTTGCCTTCATGATGGATATCATGAACCTTCTCAGGATTGGCATAAATCCCGGTTTCCTTATCCGCAACGACAGCATCTTCCTCCCAGCTCTCTTCCCATAGCTTATAACATACTTCCAGATATTCCTGGGCAATATCATACCGTTCATCATGACCAATCTGTTTGTCCAGTCCGATATTGACTGCGGCACTATTCAGGTAAGAAGTGACAATATTCCATCCGACACGTCCATTCGTCAGGTGGTCAAGGGTCGTCATCCGGCGGGCAAATGTATAAGGATGTTCATGAGTCACAGAAGCTGTTAGACCGAAACCCAGATGGTTGGTCACTGCAGACATCAGAGGTACAATGTAGGATGGATCATTCACCGGTGCTTGGGCACCCCGGCGGACAGCGGGGTCTCTTGATCCTCTGTACACATCATAAGTACCGAGGACATCCGCAAGAAATACTGCATCAAACCTCCCTTTCTCCAAAAGCCTGGCCAGCTTGATCCAATACTCACTTTTCCTGTATCCTGAAGCATCATTATCCGGATGCGTCCACAGCCCTGCGGACATATGTCCCGGTGTATTCATTACAAAGGCGTTCAGATAAATTCTTTTGTTGTTCATGATATCTCCTCCAATGATTTTAATAGTTGGTCCGATGCTGGAACAAAAAAATGCCGTAAAATAAAAGCCTCCTTTCTCCCGAAGAGAAAAGAGGCATCTGACCATTGAGCCGGATATATGTTTCTTATCTCCCGAGAGGTTTTCTCGCTGGAATTAGCACCTATCTGGACATGCCAGGGTTGCTGAAGCTTCATAGGGCCAGTCCCTCCGCTTCTCTGAATAAGATTATTGAATTGTTATAATATCCAGTCTATTCTAGTATATCCGACAAGTCAAGTAGGTAATCGATTTTCATTTTTCACCCTCCTCATGTTGGAAAGCAGTATGAAGACGAAGGCGTGCGGGGCGCGGAAACAATTCTGTCCGCATGCCCCGCGTCCCGTCATGCCCTGAATCGTTTCAGGAAGTTCTGCAATCTTGGGTTGTCGGATTTGTTGATGACTTCATCTGCTGTGCCTGACTCTGCGATGATGCCTTCGTCTAGGAACAGCACGCGGTCTGCGATCTCCAGGGCGAAGTCCATCTCATGGGTGACGAGGACCATCGCCATCGAGGCGTTCTCCGCGAGATCCCTGATGACTTCCAGCACCTCGCCGACAAGCTCCGGGTCGAGGGCCGAAGTGACTTCGTCGAAGAGCATGATCTTCGGCCGCATGACGAGTGCCCGGGCCATCGCGACACGCTGCTTCTGACCGCCGGATAAGTTCGATGGATACGCATCATATTTATCCCCTAGCCCCACGCGGTCAAGCATCTGCTTCGACATCTCACGCGCCTCGCTCTTTTTCATCTTCTTCACTTTGATGAGCGGCATGGCGCAGTTGTCGAGTATCGTCTTATGCGGGAAGAGGTTGAAGTGCTGGAAGACCATGCCGATGTCTTTTCTGACACTTGCAAGATGTCTCTCGTTCGCCGGCATCTTCTTCCCGTTCTTCTCTATCTTCCATAAGTTCTTGCCTGCGACGTATATATCGCCATCCGTCGGCTCCTCCAATGTCATCAGCAGCCGGATGATCGTCGTCTTCCCCGAACCACTCGGCCCGATGATTGCGATCTTCTCACCCGGGTTGATATCCAGGTTGATGCCTTTCAAAACATGGGTGTCCCCAAACGATTTATGGACATTTTTATATTGGACGATTGGCTCCATCATTCCGTCACCTTCACTTTCGTGTTCTTTTTATCGAATTGCCGGTTCATTTTTTTCTCCAGTGCCCTTACAAGAAGTGCGGAAGGATAACTCAATATCAGGAACAGGATTGCCACGATCGTCAGCGGTTCCAGGTACGACCAGGTCTGGGCACCGTAACTCCTCGCGATGCTCAGGATGCCGACGACACCGATGGTGGCTGCGAGCGGCACTTCCTTGAACAGTATGATCAAGTAGTTCCCGAGCATCGGGATCGTCGGCGGGATCGCCTGCGGCAGCACGATGCTGAACCACTTGTCCTTCACGGAGAAATTGAGTGCCGTCGCAGCTTCCCACTGCCCCTTGTCCACGCTCTCTATACCGGAACGGTACACTTCGCTGATATATGTGGAAAAGTGGATGCCGAGGGCGAGCATGGCTGCCACGAACGGCGTGAATGACATGCCGATATAAGGCACCATCGGCCACGCGAAGTACAGGAAGAAAATCTGTACGATCGGCGGCGTGGACCGGATGAATTCCCTGATCCAGTAGATGATGAAATTGAAAGCCTTGAAGGGTGTCGACTCAAGCAGCAGCCATATGAACCCCGCAGCGAGTGCAAGCAGGAAGCTGACCACCGTCAGCCCGAGCGTCACGTTGATTCCTGTGATGATGATTGGAAATGCATCGAAAAATGTTTCCCAGCTCCAGTAGGTCATCAGCTCGCCACCCCTCTTCTTGCGATTTTCTCACCTTTTTTGGACAGCCAGATCAGCGGCAGCGCAATGATGAAGTACATGATGAGCACCATCAGATATGCAAGCGGCCCTTCTGAAAGGTTCGTCGAACGGTAGATGTCACCGAAGTACAGTATGTCCGTCAATCCGATCAGTGAGACAAGTGCCGTCCCTTTCAGGATCTGGATCGAATAGTTGCCGAATTCAGGCAGCATCAGTCTGAACGCCTGCGGCAGTATGACTTCCTTCATCCTTTGGTAACGCGTCAGGTTCAGTGCGATGCTTGCCTCCGTCTGCCCTTTATCGACGGAAAGCACAGATGTCCTCACCACTTCCGACATATAGGCGCCGTAATTCAATGCGATTGCAATGACCCCGACCCACCAGTTGCTCCCCAGGTTTATATTAAACAGCATCGGAACCGCATAATATAACCAGAAAAGTTGTACGATCAGGGAGGTCCCCCTGAAAACTTCAACATATACAGCAGTGACGCCCCTGATGAGGATATTACCCGATAACCTCGAAAGTCCGGCGATGAAAGCCATCAGAAAAGAAAATGCCGTGGCCGTCAAAAATATACTCAAAGTGGTGCCGAGACCCTGGGTCAGATAGTTCAGGATGTTCCAGCCCGTTTCAAACATAGACTCACTCCCCTGTATTCAAATGAAAGGGCCCAGTTCTTCCACCGGAATCACTGGACCCATAAATCTTTTATTCTTCCCCTGCGCAAAGCTCCTCAGCAGTCATTTCTCCCACTTCGACCCTGTTCGCTTCCGCTTCGAATCCTTCAGCATCATCCAGAATGCCATCGATCGTTCCATCTTCTTTTAATGTCTCCAGTGCTTCATTATAAGCATCGCGCAGCTCTTCATCTTCCATGTTGAATGCTGCTGCACCGTAACTCGGCACACCGTCGATGTCCGGCTGCTCGAAATCTTCAACAAGCTCGACATCATCGCTGCCGAGTGATTCATATGCAGCCCTGAGCGTCGCTTCCGTGGCTGCTGCAACGTCCGCGTTTCCGGACTGGACAGCAGACAGCTGGCCCGGGATATCCGACACGGACATGATCTGATCATCCGATACGCCTTCCTGTGCTACAAAATCGAACTGCGTCGTGCCTTCCATCAGCGCAAGCGTGACATCCGGGTTATCCGCAATATCAGCATAGCTGTGGATATCGTACGGGTTGCCTGCTGCGACAACAAGCCCTTCACCGTACTGCATTTCAGGTTCTGAGAACAGTGCATTTTCACATCTGTCCGGCAGGATTGCCATACCCGCGGTGATGACATCATACTGGCCCGCCTGTACACCCGGGATCAATTCGCCCCAGTCCGTCAGGTGTCCGTTCACTTCCTCGATGCCCATCTCCTGGAACACCGCTTTTGCGATTTCTATGCTCGCACCCTCAAGCTCCCCGGACTCTGAATTCTGGAACGCATAAGGCGGTTCATTGGCAAAGCCGACGTTGACCGTGCCTGCTTCCTGCAGCTCGGCCACCCGGCCTTCGCCTTCGTCGCCCCCCGTTTCGCCGTTTCCTTCTTCACCGCCGCCATCGCCGTTTCCGTTGCCGCATGCGGCAAGAACAAGCACCATGGCCAAAGTAAGTAACATCGTGAGTTTCTTCAAAATGATCTCCCCCTGTGATTTTTGGTTTTGCGCCTCATCCGCATGGCCTGCAGACAAGTGTTTAAGTAAGTTCTTGATGTATAATAATGGGTGCTGAGGAAATGAAACTGCTTTCCACACAATATATGTTGTATGGAAAAATAAAACCATATCCGTATGGTACTATAGGCGACACAAATTTGTAACAGTTAAAGTGTAAAAGCTCCCATACAAATTGGATTTAATTCCATTTTACAACATAACGGATGCACTTTCTATATAAATCTGAATATTTAGAAATAAATAGAGACACATATTAAATATGTGCCTCCGCTTCCGGCAGCAGAGGTTCTGCCGCCCTTTCCCTCTCCGGCCTTTTCTCCTCAGGGATGTCAGCGCCGTTCACCGCTTCTCCGTACGACTTCCCGGATTTCTTGAGAATTTCTTTATTCAGCAGCAGTACAGTGATCACTGCAATCGAACCGCCGCTTGTGAGATTGATGATCCAATACCCGCCCAAATCGTAAAGCACGCCGTAAATGATGGTACCGAGCGGCATCAGGCTTGAAGCGACCAGTGCCATCGTCGACAGCACCCGCCCCTTGATCTTCTGCGGCACGATGAGCTGCAGGTATATGCCGAACGGGATGTTGATGAACTGCAGGCTGACTGCAAGCATGAATCCGAGCAGGCCGACATATATGAAGTTCGGCACGACACTCATGCCGAGGTAGATCGGCAGTGGATAGAGCATCGTGAGTACGGCCAGGAATATGAGCCCCTTCTTTTCGATGGCGAGCGGGTTCTTCATCTTTTTGGCACTGCCGAGCAGAAGCCCGCCGATGATCATCCCCGCTCCGAGGCACGCATTGGCATATCCGACGAGCGCCGGCTCAAAATTGAGCTCTGTGATCATCATCTTCTCCGGAAGGATCGACAGTGTCGCCCCGACGAAATTGATGAAGGCCGCCATTATGAGCACCCGCTTCAATACGTCATTCTTCCTGATGAAATTCAAACCTTCGGTGATGTCTTTTTTGAAGCCTGAAACCGTCCTGCCGTCCGCTGCTTCCTCCTCATAGTTTTTGCTGTCAAAGTAGAGGTTGAACTTGAGCAGGAAGTCCATGATGGTGGATATCATGAACAGCATGAGATAGACGAGTATGATCTGATAAAAGCTGAAGAGCCCGAAAAGGATGCCGCCGAGGACCGGCCCTGCGATGATGGATGCCGACAGCATGGCCGAGACATATCCCATGATCTTCTGGATGCGGTCCTTATGGAAGAGTTCCGTCATCGACGCCTGCAGGGCATTTTCTATGAATGGGCTGATCAGCGACATCAGGAATGTCGCCGTGTAAATCGCAGGCAGGCTGATGCCGACGAAGTATGAGTAGATGAATAAACCGAACAGTACCAGAGTGAACATCACCTCGCCCGTAATGACGATCCGCCGTTTATTGCCCCGGTCGCTCAGCAGCCCGGAAAATGGAAGCAGTATGACGGAAACCAGGATCGAAATCGCAAGATTGATGGAAAAATACAGTGAAGATCCAGTTTCGTAAAGTATGAAGTACGAAACTGCGAACAAGTACACATAATCACCGATGCCGAGCATCATGCGGCTGAAGAGGTATACGGCGAAGTTCTGTTTTTCACGGAATGGCATTTTCTCTGTAAATGTCATTTTCCCACACCCTTTGTTTAATTTAATTAAACTTAGTGTAAAATATCTCCTCTTGATTGTCAAGAAAAAGTTTAATATAATTAAACATAAGAAGGAGTGATTCAGAATGGGACTTGGTGAGCGCATAAGGAAATTGAGGAAAGAGAAGAAAATGACCCTGGCCGAACTCGCAGGCAGTGAAATCACAAAGGGCATGCTCAGCCTGATCGAGAATGAAAAATCAAAGCCTTCAATGGAGACGCTTGAACATATCGCAAAATCACTGGAGGTGCCGGTGAGTTACCTGATGCAGGAAGGCGATGAGGAGTGGACACGGGAGATGGCTGAACATGAAATCTTCTATAATTTATATGACTTCCCCACAGAATTTGTGGAGAATAACATCCTGCCCAATATGGAAAAGATCGCCTCTTCGCAGGCGGGGATGCGGCTTTATCATATTATTCGGATGTATTACCGGTACACTGGCAGGCATGAACCGGCCGATCAGGTGACGGAAAAAGTCACCGGATTTTATGAACAGACGGGGCTCCGCAACCTCGCTTTGAAAGATAAGATGAACGATGCCCTGTCGATGCTGTACAGCAGGGATTATGAGGAAGGCTACAGGAAATTTCTGAAGCTGGAAGGGGAAGTCGGTGAATTCAAGGAATATGACCCGGGCCTTGAGCTCGATTACCTGTACTGGAGAAGCGGGCTCGCACTCGAATTCGATGAAGCGGACTTCATAGAATACGGCACCGCCCTCATCGACAAATCGTTCGAATATGAGAATTTCAAATATTATTTCACCCAGAATGTACTTTTCGGATTTTATTACGGGACAATCGGTGATCATGATAAGTATAAGGAATACAGCAGGAACGTGAAAAAATATTTGGATTTCAATCCGAATGCTTATTATAATCTGGAGATTTTCAGTGAAGAACAGCCGATCATGCTGGCCTTCGTACTTGTCGAAGACAGTGAGAGGCATCTGGAGCAGCTGGAGCAGTACAGGGAGAAGGTCATTTCGACCGAAAGCGAGGATCCAAGATATGTTAAGAACTATTCAAATATCGTCGAGATGCTGGATCTTGAGGTCAATTATCACAGCGGTAACTACTCTTATGTAGCAGATCATTTCAACCCCTCCCTATATGAACGGGAGGTCGCGCAGTTTCCGCTCGACAGGATATGGATTGCGACACGTGCAACCGTCTATCCGTTGAGCCTCTTCAGGAGCGGCAGGGTGGATGAAGCGAGGGCGGCGTTCAAAAAGCTGGAAGACTCGATCGCCGATATCAGGGACTCCATATTCACCGGTGAGTTCCATCAGGTGAGGGAAATCATATTCAAAAATTGACGGCACGCAGCCGGCGTGCCGTCGATGTAAATATCACTGGACGTCTCTGTGTCCCTTGAAATATTCAAGCTTGCCTTCATCAACTTTTCCTAAAATTCGGTAGCCGTCGAAGAAGTGATCGACATATTCAGACCCAATGTGGGATTCGATGCTTTTAGCCATGCTTGCGATATCGATGTAACGGTCGCGCATCCCGATATTGATGACGTCGACGCTGCCGGTGATGTAGCTTTCATTGACAATGATATTGGAAAGCACGAAATCACCATGCCCGAAGACGATATCATCGTGCATCCCGCCAGCCTCATCATAGAAGATGAACGGGCAGTCTGACACTTTCGTCTTATGTAATGCACTTAAATAACGTCCCGCCTGCTTCAAAATCGATGCACGCGTTCCATCGTCCGCCTCTTTCAGGAATACATCCGCTCCGACGCCGGGCAGGGCGATGTAGAAAAGGTATGCATAGTCCTCCTGGTAATACGTGACGGGTTTCGGCACGCCGTTCACACCGTTCAGTTCTAGCCAAAGCTGACGTTTATGTTCACGCCGCGTCTTCTTGATGTCATCCGTATAAGATTTGGCGATCAGCGGCTCGGTCGGTTCGTACTGGTTCGGCGGGTCATCCTTGCCATATTCAAGACAGTATATTTCAGTCGCGGATTGCCCTTCGAGCGGGTGCCACTTGTAATACTCCTCATAGATTTCAAAGGTGTGCATGACTTCTCCTCCATTCCTTATAATCATACCTGAGGCGCAGTGGAAATGTCATTCAGTGATTCCCCTAATATTGGAACTTTATGATATGATACAATCAGTATTTAAGGTGGTGTGAACATGGACTTGGAATATAAATTAAAAGAGCTTAAACATGATTATGTCCGTATCCAGGCTGACCTGGAAAAAGTCGAGTCGACCGGTCATAATACCGACAGCCTCGAAAAACAGCTCGTCGATATAGAAAATGAAATTACAGAAACGAAAAATAAAATCAGGCAACAAAAATAATGTAATCAGGAAGTGCATGAAATGAAAAGAATGATAACCGTAATCATGATCATTCAGTTCCTGATTTACTTCGGTTTCAGTATGATCATCCCCGTCATTCCGGAAATCGTCACGGAACTTGATGCCTCCACGACTCATATGGGATGGCTGCTTGCAATCTACTCACTGGCGAGCTTCCTGTCGGCACCCTATTTCGGGCGCCTCAGTGACAAGTACGGGCGGCGCAAAATACTGCTTTATGGGTTGTTCGCTTTCGCATTGAGCTTTTTCATATTCGGTGTGTTCATCGACAATCTTTTGATACTCTACATAAGCCGCATACTCGGTGGTGCAGCCTCTGGTGCACTCTATACTGCAACGACAAGCATGGTCGCGGACATCACCACGCGGGAAACCCGCACGAAATATATGGGGCTCGTCGGCATGGCGGTCGGCATGGGCTTCATATTCGGACCGGGCATCGGCGGCCTGCTTGCCGGCATCAGTCTGAGCCTCGCTTATTTCATGACCACTTTCGTCATTTTGGTGACTCTGGTCGTGGCGATATTCAAAATCGAAGAGACATACCGCCCGACGACGACGGTCAATAAAAATATCACCCTGCCGACGGAGTATCTTCTTCAGCCGGTCGGCATACTGCTCGTATGTACGTTCCTCGTCATGTTCATCAACAGCGGCATGGAGAGTACATTCCAGCTGCTCGGCATCGAAAGGATCAGCATCACTCCGGCGGAGATGGGTATTTTATTCTTCATCGGGGGCATATTCAATGCCATCGTCCAGGGCGGCGTGATCCGCAGATTGAAAGACGGCCAGGAGCTGCCGTTCATGATTGCGGGCCAGGTGTTCACCCTGATTGCATTCATCATGCTGCCGTTCATGAACGGGCTCGTCTACGCCGGGTTCTGCATCGTGTTCCTGATGGTGGGCAATGCCCTTGTCCGGACACTCATCACTTCACAGATCACCAAAGAGGCACAGGCGGGTGAAATGGGACGGATGACTTCAACGACGTATTCCATGGACAGCCTCGGCAGGATCTTCGGCCCGATCGTCTTCAACCTGCTGTTCCTCATCAGCCCGGGGACGCCATTCTGGTTTGGTGCTGCAGTGACCGTATTTGCCACATTTTTCATCTTCCAGTATTATCGTAAAGGAAAGCGGGTGATTCAATGATCGTCATACTGATGCTGCTTATATATCTCGTCATCGGGTACGCCACCGTCATGGTGATGAGGAGCCGCACACTCGATGCCATGAGGCTGATTTCCGGTGTCGCTTTCCTTCTGCTGATCCTGGTCTACAGCCTCTCACTGCCCAATCCGGATGCGGTCATCGTATTCGTGCTCGGCCTGTCCCTGATGCTGTCCATTGAAATAGCCGCATTCAAGGAAAATAAAGATGACCGTGATCATGTATTTTTAATCTACGCATTCACAGCAATGTTTTCAGCTGTTTTGGTCATAGTGGTTCTTATGAATTGAGTGGGAAGGTGGAAACATGAGAAGAGTCATATCTGTTCTGCTGATCCTGATGCAGCTGCTGTTCTTCATCAACTATTTCATCAATGACAGCATCATGCAGCTGAATCTGTATTTATGGATTTTTACGGCACTTTTCGGCGCGTTCGTCAGCTACCGGCTGTGGAGCAATGCGCCCCATATGTATGAAAGCGAGAAGCTTTACATGACCATGCGCATCTCCCTCTCCGTCGTGAGCGCCGCATCGATCATCTTCATACTGATGCTCATCATCGCGAGGCCTTATCTTCTGTAGGCAGGCGCACACAACAAAGACACCGGACAGAGTCATTCTGCCCGGTGTCTTTTCATTTCCTGCCTTTTTTCTCTTTCCTCAGCTGGTTCAGCCTGATTTTGCCTTTCTGGAAGACCGGCACACCGACTTCCGCAGCCATATATAAAGGGCGCCTCAATATGAAGTCGAATTCCCCGATTTTCTCGGACACTTCCGTACCCCATACTTTTTTGAACTGCCAGAGGCCGAAATGAGGAGAATCCTCTTCAGGCATCACGCTCACCCCGCCAAAGTCATAGGTTTTTGCACCTTTATCCCTTGCATACTGCATCATGACAAACTGCATATGATGGTTCGGCAGATAATCCCGGTAGTCGTTTGAAGAGGCACCGTATAAATAATACGCCTTGTGCCCGGACAGTGCGAGCAGGGCACCAGATAAGATGATGCCCTCTGGATGCTCATCCTTCAGCTCCTGTGCTTCTTTGAGCTGACCCTCGAGCTTTGCTTTCCTGTTCTGAAGGTCCTTCAGTTGATTGTCTTTTTTAGTGCCGTCTTTCTTCTTCTCTGCCTTCACGGTTTCCTTATCCAGCTTTGCGAGGTCCGATTTTACGGAATCCTCCACTTTTGAAGGGTTGAGGCGGACGAGGAACAGTTCCATATGGCCGTTCGGATTCAGATGGTCATACATCGATTCGAAATAAGTGATGTCACGCGTGAGGAAGCCGTCACGCTCCCCCGTCTCCTTCATGAGATCGACAAAGGCTGGCAAGTCCCCGCGCGATGCTTTGTACACTTCCGTCCCTTTCTTCAGGGCATTGCGCACCTTCGTGCGGTTGTTGCGCTCAAAACTCTGCAGCAGCGCTTCATCATCTTTATCGATGTCCGACACCATCGTCTGGCGCGGCTGGATCGCATCCTTGCTCATGCCGTCATGAAAGCCGCGGTGCTTGAAGCCGAGGACCTTAAGGTTCTCAAGCGCATCTTCATATTCCGACACCGGAATATCCGGGTCGATTTTAATCGCGTAGGCCTTCTCTTCCTTTGCGATGACGACAGCTTCCCGAAGCATCGCCTCGACAAGCGCATGATCGTGATAGTCGCATACGAAACCTCGGGATATGTAGCACAGCGTCGCATTCAATTTAGGCACCTTCTTGAACAGAAGTGTCGCAGCGCCCCTCGTCTCCGAAGATTCATCCGCAAGTGCGAACCGTCTGAAATACCAACCCGTCAGCTTCTTGGACGCCGCCCAGTCCGTCAGTTGGAGCAGGTCGCCGTTCGGATGATTTTCTATGAACCGGTTATGTTCTTCTTCACTTAAATGCAATCGTTTATACATAATTATCTCCAATCCAAAAAATCTGTTATAATTCCATTTATGAAAGGTGGCGTAACTTTATGAGAATCATCATATTAAGCATTTTAATACTGCTCAATGCGGTCAGCATGATCGAAATGGGTCAGTACTTCGATTCAGGCTTCATCCAGCTGTTGAGCGTCCGTATCATCCTTGCCGTGATTTCATTAATTTTATCCATCGTGTACCTCCTGGTCGGCGGCACGAAAGCTTTGAAGCTCACCGGCATCGTGACGGCCCTCATCGCCCTTTCGCATCTCGTCTTCATGCTTTATATAAACTTATAGTCCGCACCCAGATACTCACCGCTTTCACCGGCTGTACCGATTTCGATCGACATGGCCGGCTGATTGCCTTCTTCTAGCTCGATCACCGTATGGTCATCGATATTTCCCTGCCAGATGCCGATGACATCGAAGAAAGCCTGCCACTCGGCAGTGTCCCTCACGGTCTGCCGTATCCTGAGCAGCGCCGGCTCCATTGATGCCCCGAAACCTTTGATGCGTTCCCTTCTTGCATCATCATCCTCTTCCCACTGTATGAAAAAAGGAAACATATGCTGATCGTGCAATATATAAAGCAGCGACCAGCGCAATGTCTCCCCGCCGGTCACACGCTCCATATACAATGGGCCGAATGTCTTGAACCCTTGTGCCCGGTAACGTTCGGAAAGCTTTACGATATCGTCGGTTGCCAGCGCATAGCGGATGAACCCTTCCTTATAATTGCATTTATGGATTGCCTTGGCGAAGGAATCCTCCGCTTCACGCAGATGATCATGAAATAAGTCGCGGTCCCGTATCGCAAGGTATTCGATGTAGCGCATATCGATATAGGATAACAGGTTCTCCGTACCGAGGCGCTGGTGCACGCCGCCGGAATGTATATCGAGCGGCGCCTCTTCCCGTGCTGCTTCCAGACTGTTGACATAATGGATGATATGGTCGAACTGGATCATGTTCTGCCCCCTCAAGCTTTTAGTATGGTCGTGCCGTTCCTGACAATAAAAGCCGGCATGAATACCGCAGCATCCCATACCGGCCCGTTTCCATTCAGACTTTGATGATGTCCGATCGGCCTTCTTTGAGCCGCTCCGCTTCCTTGGCGCGGTAATCCTGGCTCACTATCCTGTCCCCTGTCTCAGCGTCGAAGAAGTGGCCATTCTCAATATCGAATGCGAACTTCACCCGGTCGCCGGCCATTATATTATGCCTGGCATCCACTCTTGCGATGAATTCCTGACCTTCATAATCCGCATAGAGCATGGTTTCCGAGCCATGCATCTCGCTCACGCGGATCTCGACATCAAAACTTGCTTTCGATGCTTTGACATATTCCGCCTCATCCCGGATGTCTTCCGGGCGGATGCCGAATTTGACCGGCTTCCCGTCGTACCCTTCATCCAGCAGCATCTCCCTTTTATCCCGGGGGATTTCAAAACGGGCATCCCCGATGGTCAGAACACCGCCGTCCATGCGGCCGTCGAAGATGTTCATTGCAGGAGAGCCGATGAATTCGGCAACAAAGACGTTCTCAGGCAGATCATAGACTTCTTTCGGCGTACCGACCTGCATGATGTTGCCCTCGTTCAGCACGACGATCCTTGTCGCCATCGTCAGTGCCTCTGTCTGATCGTGGGTGACGTAGATCGTCGTCGTCTCAAGACGCTTGTGCAGTTTGGTGATCTCGGCACGCATCTGGACGCGGAGCTTTGCATCGAGGTTGGATAAAGGTTCATCCATCAGGAAAACCCCGGCATCACGCACAATCGCCCTGCCGAGTGCGACACGCTGCCGCTGGCCGCCCGACAATGCTTTCGGCTTCCGGTCGAGGTACTTTGTGAGCCCGAGTATTTCCGCCGCTTCATGGACCTGTGCCTTGATATCCTTCTTCGGCGTCTTCCTGAGCTTCAGGCCGAAGGCCATATTGTCATACACGCTCATATGCGGATACAGCGCATAGTTCTGGAAGACCATCGCAATATCCCTGTTCTTCGGTTCGACATCATTCATCCTTTTGCCGTTGATGTAGAGGTCACCGTCGGTGATTTCCTCAAGCCCTGCAATCATCCGGAGCGTCGTCGACTTCCCGCAGCCTGACGGGCCGACGAAGACGATGAACTCCCCGTCGCCGATCGTGAGATTGAAGTCCCGCACGACTTCCGGGCCGTTATCATACACTTTTCTGATATTTTCGAGCTTCAACTCTGCCATATTATAATCCCCTTATTATATTATAAAAAGCATTTACTTATGATTGTCCCCCGGCTTCCTTCAAGTGCTTCGCCAGTACATCCCCCGCCATATCGTTCATGGCGCGGACGTATTCAAAGACACCCCGGAGCACGGGATAGACCGTCCTGATGCCGGCCTCACCGAAAGTCGAGAGGACGAATGTGATGACATTCAGCTTACGCACTTTCAGCACAGTGGATATGAGTGTCGTGAGCGGGCCGATCATCTTCCTGTAGTTGCCTGCCACTTTACCTGTATCCTTCGCCTGGTTGACGAATTCTTTGACTCTCGGCATCGGCATGCCGATGAACCCGGCATCTTCCTCATCCAGATGGAAATGGCCTGCTGTCTTCTGTTCGATGGCTTTGAACTCCCTGCTCAAAATCAGGTCCTTAAAGCCCGGAGTGAGCAGCCTCGCACCGAGCGTACTGCTCTTTTTATTGAGGAATTTATCGAAATATCTGGAGTCTTCAAGCCTTTTTTGGAATTCTTCATCCTTTGAATCGAAGTACGCGTCGATGTCTTCTTTGAGCGCATCGATGCCGGTACCGTTCTTGACGCTGACGAAATGATATTTAAGAGGGTCCTTGATGATTTTCTTGAATGTAACATGCAGCTCTGAATTCTTCTCCTGCTTGAGCAGTTCGCGGTCGTAGGCGCCGGATACGTCGATGAGTGCATCCAGCTTGCTGTATACGAAAGTGATTTTGGTTTTATTTTTGGCAAGGAACCTGATCACCTTTTCATCCGCTTCCCTGATCTTCGAAGAAAATACATACAATACATGCTTCACCTTATGCTTTTTCAGCAGTTTCTTATATTGCGCAGGCGAGAATTCCGTTGTGCCGACGCCCGGGAAATCCAGCAGCTCACTATGTCCGCCGTAGCGGTAGCCTGCGACATCCCTTGTCGCATCGGTTTCCGTCGATATATGGGGATCCCCGCCCGTCAGCGCATGGATCAGCGCGCTCTTCCCGGCGTCCACCTGTCCCGCGACCGCAATGCGGTAATCTATCGTCCCGCGTATATAATCATGAAATTCTTCCACCAACGGATGTTGCTGTGTCATCATGTCACCCCATCATATAGTTTCTTTATTTTTGCCGCCCATATATGTACTTATTGACAATCCGGCAGCAAGTGAAACAATTGAAGCGATCCATGTGCCGGCAGCATCCGGCAATCCGGGATAGAGCGGGAAGACCGAACCGAACAGGAGGCCGATGATGGCTGCATACATGATGTAGGTGTAATTCCTGAGCAGGAACTGGATCCCCCTGCTCGCGAGCAGCAGGCCGGAGACGATGCCGAGTCCTGTTGCAATCAGGATCGGCAGCACCTCGAAGTTGAGGGAAGTGAACTCGCTGATGGCCCTCATGATGACGGGATAGGCGCCGAGGATCAGCAGCATGAGCGAACCTGATATGCCCGGCAGCAGCATGACGGCTGAAGCAAGCATGCCGCTGAAGAACAATCCTATCAACACCGGTATCGAAATTTCAATGCTCTCCGCCGGCGCTGCAGTATCATTGACCGTCGACATCCAGTACAGGAGGACGATCACCAGTCCGATCACTATGTAGTGGGCCGGCCTGAACTCGGTTTTATAGCTCGAAATGCTGAACATCATCGGGATGACGCCAAGCACCATGCCGATGAAGAACCAGTGCGTCGGAACCATATGCTCGGTCAGCAGGTAGTCCATCAGGGACGACATCGTCAGTATCGCGACACCCATGCCGATGACAAGGGGCAGCAGATATAACACCGCAGTCTTGAAGTGCCTGGAGACGATGCGGCTGATCGCCCCGAGAAATTGTTCATATATACCTAAAAGCAGTGCCATCGTACCGCTGCTGACACCCGGGATGATTTCGCATATCCCCATTAAAAATCCTCTGAAGAGGTTCGTCCATCTAAACATCTCTCTGCCCCGCCATTCGATCATGAAGTCTCCTCATGATGCATTTATTGATTCCATTATAGAACGATTGTAGCATAAATAGACTCAATTTTTCAGAAATTATGCGTATAATGGAGGGTGGATGCGATTATCAATGAACAGGAGTTGTACATATGAAAAAACTGGGCGTTTATTTCGGTACATTCGCACCATGCCATGTGGGCCATTTCGAACAGATCATCCGTGCCAAAAGGGAGAACGATCACGCGCTCGTCATCGTCAGCGGCTACGCAGGCGACCGCGGGGACGAATACGGTATGTCTTTGAACCACAGGGTGAAGGCGATGCGGCAGCTGTGTGCCGGGGATGAGAATGTGACGGTGCTGAAGCTCGATGAAACGGATATCCCCCGCTATCCTGAAGGGTGGAGGCTGTGGCTTGAAATGATGGCGGACCTCATACGGGAAGGGACGCCGCAGCATGCCGAAGATTTCGGCTCACTGACGTTCTACGTCGGTGAGGAGGAGTACATCAGGCCGCTCGAGGACTTTTATTCCCAGGAATGGGAAGACGTTCCGGTAAGTGTCACGCTTGTGGACAGGGCGCTGCTCCGGATCAGCGGCACGAACATCCGTGAAGCGGCGCTCATCAACTGGGATTATGTAACACGTCCGTTCCGCCGTTTTTTCGTCCAGAACGTCCTCGTCCTAGGGGCGCCCGGGACAGGCAAATCGATGCTCGTCAAAGATCTCGCGCGCCGTTATTCAACGAGTTATTCCGTCGAATATAAGAAGGAGTACTTGAAGGCACACCAGGTGGGCGAAGATGAGCTGGACGCCAAGGATTTCCATGCAATCGGCATCGGCCAGTTCGATCTGAACCGCAGGCACATACACTCTCCTGCTACACGTAAAGCCTTTTTCGCAGATACCGATGTCATGACGGCGAAGGTGATGACGCAGCTTTCCGATTCGAATGAAGCATCAAGGAAGCTCTACGAAGTATTCGATTATTACATCCAGCTCCAGAACTGGGCGCTCATCCTGCTGCTTCCGCCGGCAAAGGACGATGAGTATGGCCATACACTTTACCAGGCACTGAAGGAAGAGATTGAGCATAACAATCTCACTGCCGTCACCCATGAATTGAAAGGGGATTCATATAGGGATATTTACCGTGAGGCACATTCACTGGTCGACGAAATGCTCGCAGAAGGCAAAGATAATTGAATAATCATTTTATATTTTCGTAAAATTGCGATATTATGGAACTTAGTAAATTACATAGGAGGAATTCAGTTTGTATAAGAAGATGCTTATGACACCCGGCCCCACCCCGATTCCAGAAAAAGTGAACCAGCGCATGGCAGAAGGCATGATTGGACACAGGTCCGGAGATTTCTCCGAGCTGATGCGCCGCATCAAGCCGAAGATCAAAGATGTTTTCGGCACGAAAGATGATGTCGCCATCCTGTCCTCCAGCGGGACGAGCTCGCTTGAAGCTGCAATGGTGAACCTCGCGGCGAAGGATGAAAATGTCGTCGTCATCGTGAGTGGTGCGTTCGGTGCGCGTTTTGAAGCCATAGCGAAAACCTATCCATACAATGTGCACACTTACGAAGTGGAATGGGGCGAAGCGGCGGACCCTGCCGACTTCAAGGACTTCCTGAATTCACTGGATGATGTTAAGGTCGTCGTCTCACAGGCTTGTGAAACGTCGACTGCTGTGCTCCATCCGGTGACCGAGCTCGGTGAAATCGTCAAAGACTATGATGAGGAGGCATTGTTCATCGTGGACGGCGTGAGCAGCGTCGGCGGCATGAAGTTCAATATGGCGGAGTCGAAGATCGACTGCCTGATCTCAGGCAGCCAGAAAGCACTGATGCTGCCTCCGGGACTCGCATTCGTCGCGATGAATCAAAATGCGCGCCAGAAGATGAAAGACAATGACCTTCCAAGGTTCTACCTCGATCTGAACCAGTACTTCGATTCACTCGATAAAGATACGACACCTTTCACTCCGGCGGTCTCCCTGATTCAGGGACTTGAAGCCGTACTCGATTCAGTTGCGGAGGAAGGGCTTGAAAATGTTTATGACAGACATGCCAAAATGCGGGATATGCTGAGGGCAGGCCTCAGGGCACTGGACCTCGAACTGCTCGTCGAAGATGAATATGCATCGCCTACCGTTACGGCGTTCAAATCCACGTCTGACGAGCTTTCGCACATCAAAGATGAACTTAAGAATAACTTCGGAATAACGATAGCCGGCGGCCAGAAACACCTGAAAGGCCAAATCCTCCGCATCGGCCATATGGGATATATGTTCCCTTCCGATATCATCGTCGTGCTCGGTGCGCTGGAAGGCATATTATCCAAATACAGACAAAATGACTATTATGGAAAAGCAATCAAGGAAGCTCAGGAGGTATTTTTCAATGACTTATAAAGTTCTTGTCCTGGACCCGGTAAGTGAGGATGGCATCAGCGAACTGCTTGAACATCCCAATTATCAGGTGGACGTCAACACCGGTCTTACAGAAGATGAGATCATAGAAATCATCTACGATTATCATGCAATCGTCGTACGCAGCCAGACGAAAATCACCGAAAACATCATTCAGCGCGCACGTAACTTGAAGGTGATCGCACGCGCGGGCGTCGGCGTGGATAATATAGATATTGATGCAGCCACAAAATTCGGCGTGATCGTGATCAACGCCCCGGACGGCAACACCATCTCCGCTACAGAACATACGATGGCGATGATGCTGTCATTGTCTCGTGACATCCCGGAAGCACACAAAGAGCTTTCCGAGGGTACGTGGAACCGCGGTGCACATAAGGGGGTCGAGCTCTACGGCAAAACGCTCGGCATCATCGGTGTCGGCAAAATCGGCTTCGGGGTCGCACGCCGTGCCCAGGTGTTCGGCATGAATGTCGTCGCTTTCGATCCGTACCTTTCCGATGAAAAGGCAAAAGAGTCCGGAATCGAGAAGCTCGAAGTGGACCAGATCGCTGAAGTGGCGGATTTCGTCACCGTCCATACACCGCTCACACCGCAGACCAAAGGCATCGTCGGCAAATCCTTCTTCGAAAACTGCAAGCCCGGCCTGCGCCTTGTCAACGTCGCACGCGGCGGCATCATCGATGAAGCCGACCTGCTCGAGGCATTGAAGGCCGATAAAATCGGCGGTGCAGCGCTCGATGTATTTGAAGAGGAACCTCCGACCAATATGGAACTGCTGTCTCATCCATCCGTCGTTGTGACGCCGCATCTTGGTGCGTCCACAATCGAGGCCCAGGAGAAAGTCGCAGTGAGTGTTTCCCGGGAAATCATCGAAATACTTGAAAACAATACGATCATACATGCAGTCAACGCACCGCGCATGAGTGAGAACATCAACAAGGAACTGCAGCCCTACATCAATATTGCGAGCCATATGGGCTCTGTCGGCATCCAGCTGATGAATAAGCCGCCGAATGAGATACGGTTGAAGTATCATGGCGATATCGCTGTTGACGACACAAGCATGCTGACCCGCTCGTTCATCGCGAGCATGCTCCGTCCGCATTTCGGGGAAAGCGTCAATATCATCAATGCGCTTTATTTCCTCCAGGAGCAGGATGTCACATATAAAGTCGAGAAGAAAGGCAAGACCAAAGGATACAACAACTATCTGGAAGTCGAACTCACGAACGCTGACGAGTCCCTTGTGCTCGGGGCAAGCGTCCTCGACGGCTACGGCGAACGTATCGTGAAACTCGATGATTACCAGGTCGACATCAAACCGACCCAGCATATCCTTGTCATCAATCATATCGACCGTCCCGGCATCATCGGCGATATGGGCATGATCCTCGGCAAACACCAGGTCAATATCGCAAGCATGCAGCTTGGCCGTTCAAACGAAGGCGGTGCCGCATTGCTGTCACTCTCACTCGACTCACGGGTGAGCGATCAGGCCCTGGACGAGCTCAGTAAAATAAAAGGCTTCAGGGATGTTAAACAGGTGGATCTGCAGATCTGATTTTGAATGAATGATATGGAAAAGAGAAGTTCACGGCGAACTTCTCTTTTTTTGTTGTCTGAGGCTGGAGTGGGCGGCCGATTTGCGGGCTCTGAGATAGGGGCTGAAATCGGATTTGGGACCGGATTCCGATTTGGAGGCCTCGAAACGCGCTGGGAGATCGGATTCTGATTCGTAATCCGATTTGGTACCGCCTGAAGACCCATCGAAATCGGATTAGAAAATCCCCAATACCCTGGGAGCAAATAAAAGACCGCCGGAGACCTTATTCAGGTCTTCAGCGGTCTTTATTCATCCAATCATTTAACCATATTTTCAACAGCGAGTACATCCGGCACGAGGTTCTCGCGTGCGACACCGAGTCCGGTGAATGTCGGAATGATGTCATCGCCGGTCAGGCCGGTGAGTGTACCGATGAATTCAACTTCCATCTTGTCTGCACAGAAAAAGTCTGCAACGGAGTCGCCGACGACGTATACTTTCTCATCGGAGATGTTTTCGCCTTTCACGGCTTTTTCGAAATATTTTTCATCCTGGGCATACAGCGTCCATAAATAGCTGTACGGATGCGGCTTGGAGAGCTGGCGTTCCACACCTTCCACGGCTTCTGCCTCTTTCACTTCGGAGGCGGTGGAAATCCTCTCATCTTTGAAGTACTGAAGCAGTCCTGCCGCCTCGAAAGGTATGAGCGTCTCTTCCCTTGAGCGGCCGGTCGCGATTCCGATCGTGAGATCCCGGTCAATCAGGTTCTGAAGCATCTTTTCAAGATCTTCGATCGGCGCAAGCCATTCTTCCTGGTGGAGGAAGCCTTCCTTGTCGCCCTCAATCGGCAGCGTGCTGCCCTTCATACGCTCACTGCCGAGGTACCATTCCTGATAGACGTGCTGTCCGAGCAGCCACAGTGTGCTGTTCGTCCTGAAGTCGTCCTCTTCATTCAAAAATTTCAAAGATGTCGCATAGTTGACGAGACCTTCGTAAATCGTCTCTTTAGTGTATTCATCGCCGTCAAGGAATTCCAGGACTTTTCCATAATCGGGCTCGACATCGCCAAGCATCTCACCGATGCCGTACAAGTCGTTGATATCCACATTGCTTATATTGATACCCGAGTCTTTAAGTAAATTGATATACACGATTGAGAACGTGATATAGAGCATATCCCAATTCGAGTTCAGTCCCATTTCCTTATAGCGGCTTAAAACTTCATCATCCAGAAAGATTTTACTTCTGATTTCTGCAATCTCCTCATCCGTATAGGACGTTTTGAATTTTTCCTGGGTCAGGTTCAAATACCTCGGATTGAAAAGCAGTTCATGCACGGATAAAGCAGATACATCAAAACACCTTTCCTCACTCAAAAATACACCGTCAACATCAAAAATTACAACGGACATAATGCGCCTCCTTCAAAGCGGGTTTTTTCGTCATGATTAACTAAATTTTCTCATAGAAGCGACAAAAAGTCGAACACTAATCCAATTATTCATTCTTTATAGTCCCATGTTTGGTATAATATCAACTAAATTTACAAATAAAGGGGAATTCACATGTCAGTGGCTGGTTATCTGAATGATTTGAAGCAGGAAATAGGCAAAGTGCTCGTCGGACAGGAGGAGGTGATCGACCTCATCTTCATCAGCATCATCCAGAAGGGGCATATTTTATTTGAAAGTGTGCCCGGGACCGGAAAGACCGTGCTCGCAAAGTCGATCTCCAAAGTGCTCGGCGGCGACTTTTCAAGGGTGCAGTTCACGCCGGATGTCCTGCCGACAGATATAACGGGGATGAACATCTATAATCCGAAGACGCAGGCGTTCGAATTGAACCGCGGCCCGGTCATGACGAACATCCTCCTTGACGATGAAATAAACCGCGCCACCCCGAGGACACAGTCGGCCCTCCTTGAAGTGATGGAGGAGGGGCAGGTCACGATCGACGGCGTCACCCATCCGGTCGATTCACCTTTCATCGTGCTCGCCACCCAGAACCCGATCGAATCGAAGCAGGGCACCTTCGACCTCCCTGAAGCGCAGATGGACCGCTTCTTCCTGAAAATCGACCTGGGCTATCCCTCTTTCGAAAATGAAAGGATGATGCTCGACCTGCACAGGGGGGACGGTCCCCGCGATGCCGTCAATCAGGTCCTCTCGCTCGATATCATCAGGGAAGTGCAGGCTGAAGCTGAAAAAATACATATCAACCGGACGGTCAAGGATTACATCATCAACCTCATCCACCGGACGAGGTCCCATGAACATATCGCACTCGGTGCCTCACCGCGCGGGACGATCGCGCTGATGCAGGCGGCAATCGGTGCTGCGCTGATCAATGGACGGGACTACGTCACGCCGGATGATGTGAAATACATTGCACCTTACGTGCTGACACACCGCATCGTTTTGAACATCGAAGGGATGACGCTTACTTCGGAAAAAGAGGTCATGGAGCGCATCCTCAGGAGTACGGAAGTGCCGGTCGAATACGGGGTTGAAAGAGATGAAGTATAAGAGGCAGCACACCGAATCGAAGATGGCATCGGCCCTTTTCTCCATCATCGCCATCATGGTCATCTTCGATCTGCTGTATACTGCACAGCTGAATGCATGGCTGCAGCTCGTCATCGGAATCACCGCCGCAATGGCCCTGTTGAATTTATTTTATGAAAGAAATGTCGCAAAGCACCTCACCGTCGAGGTGCTGCCGAAGGCACTCAGGAAATATAAGGGGCAGGAAGACGTTCTCTATCTGCAAGCCACCCAGCGCGGCCGCCTGCCGGTGCTGTCCGCAGAGATCACCATCACTGCCGGGGACGATATTTCCTTTTATAATGATGAGGCATTGAAAATCAGGAATGTCACAGAGACCTCCCGTATTTTTTCAGTATTTCCCGGGAAATCGACGACCATCGAAATCCCCTTCAAAGCCGTCCACAGGGGCACCAGCAAAATCATCGAAACCAAAATCGCCGTGCCGCGCATATTCGGTTTCGGTCATATCAAGCTTGAGCAGGCCAGCTCCGCAAATCATGAAATACTGATTTATCCGGACCGCTACGCACTGCATAACCGGCCTCTGAAGGCAAAGATTGAACAGGGCGCATACAGGGATGAAAACACATTTTTCCACGATCCGCTCCTCATCACCGGCAGCCGGCCGTATGAGACGACCGACGCCCTCAGGGACGTCCACTGGAAATTGAGCGCCCGCAGCGGCGAACTGATGACGCGGGAATATGAGAAGACGACGCATATGTCATGGCTCTTCCTCATCAACCTGCGCTCTGATAAGTCGTTCGCCCCGCCTGCCGATATAGAGGTCACTTTCGAAAAGCTTGCCTTCATCTTCGGGTTGATGGCCGAAGACGGCATACCGTACAGGCTGATGGCCAATATGCGCACTTTCGACCGCCACCAGTTTTTCACGCTGGACGAAAGTTCCGGAAAACTCCATTATCGTCATGCCCTGGAGGCGCTCGCGAGAATAAAGACCGTCACCTACACGATCAGCTTCGACCGATTCCTGAAATTCGTTAAGCAGTCTGAAAAGATGCCCACCCACCTCATTTTCACAGGTGAAGCGGATCCTCTCATCATGGCGGAGCTCAAATATTACATAGAAAAGGGGACAGCCGTCTACCAGCTGGATGCACATGGCCTCGAACCATTCAAATATGGCAGGAAGGAGGCGGTGACGTGAGCAGGATAAAATACCACGCTTCATTTCTGCATGCCTTCCTTGTCGAAATGGCATTGCTGTTATCGGTATATCTCTTTTTGAACATCCATAATTTGCCCGGCGACCGGAACCATGTGCTGTTCTTCCTCGCTGTTGTGCTGAGCCAGTACATCGCAGGCCATCTGATTGCAGCAAGGCTGCCGGTGAAATATATTTATTTACTGGTGCCCATAACCCTCGCTGCCGCGCTCTTCAGCGGTGATTATTTCTTATCCGCACTGCTCATCAGCACCATTCCGGTGTGGCGCCTTGAACAGCTGCACTACAGCCTGGATGAATCAGTTGCCCCCGGCACGGTGATCGCCGGTCTCCTCTGGCTCATCATCATCACGATGATCTCCACGCCCGAAACCGGTGCGCACATCGATACTTTCAATATCATATTCATCGCCTCACTTGCAGGATACGTTGCAGGGAGGATCCTTACATTAGCGTTGGACAGCGGGTACGGTAAGCGGCCTTTTATCAGGCTGACTTCGTTCTTCATCCTGGCCTTCATAACCCTGAGCATTGTACTGATGCAGGTGTACCGGTTTGCTGTGTTCACTTTGAGCTATGCGGTCATCTTCCTCCTTAATGCAATGGTGTTCATGCTGAGGCCGTTTTTTGACTTTCTGGAAGGCGTGGAACTGGATTACCCGGAAGATGCCTTCCAGGAGGAGGAAGCGGAACTCGACGGCTATCAGACACCGGATGAAGTGACCTCAGAGGCGGGCCAGGTGCTCGGCATCCCCTTTGGGATGATCATCCTCACGCTGGTGGCGGCTGCAGTCATCTTCGCCGTCTATTCATATTTCAGGAAGCGGGAAGCCCGCACCCGGGAAATGCATGTACAAGAGACGCCGCACACGGTGGACCATAAGCCCGTGAGTGCGCCGGCATCCAAAAAAGCGCCTCCCGGCAAAGCCCGCAGGATGTACTTTGATTTTGAGAAATGGGCCGCTTCAAAAGGATACGGCAGGTACACCGATGAGACGATCGAGCAGTGGTTCAAACGGCTCCGGCTCCACGAGCACACTTCCATATCAAATCTCGGGCATTACCAAGCCATGCGTTATAAGGATAAAGAATTGACACACGAAGAACTCCAGTTTTTAAAGTCGTGCATCAAAGAATTTAAAGATATAATTCATAAGAAAGTAATATGATATAGGACATGGAAAAAATCATTAGAAAGCATTTATCCCATTCTATGGTCAACATGTTTTGTTGATAAGAATGTAATTGTCAAAGAGAAAAAAGGCGACTTCAAATTGATAATCCATTTGAAGTCGTCCTTATTTATACGTTAAGGAAATTTCTAAATAAAAACCTTTAAATTGTCTGTACCGTCAATTAAAGCCCTATTATTTTTATAATCTATCCTGGAAAGCTCGGCATCGGATCCTTATATGTGGCCAACTCCTTTTCAAGATGTTTTAATGTTGGTGTCAAGTTTAAGAGAAAATAAGTTTCCCTCAGCCTCCTGGATGGATGACTGCCCTGCAGATACCCGGCTCCTCCATAATACATCATATCCCCATGGGCTGCCTTGACAGCTAAATTACTTATATCAAGTTTTAGTTGCAATAATGCTTTTAAATCATTTCCAAGGTCATCTGTTCTCAGCAAAATCTCCAATTGATATTTTAATTCGTCCCATTGCCGCTTTATATCCTCTGGTTGCACTGGCAGATACTCGTTAATGTCCCCTTGTCTCTTTGGCGCTTTCCACATTGATTTAATGGCAGCTTTAATCACTCCTAAACCGAGTGGTGTCTGATAAAGAACGAAAAATGGCCGGATCTTATCTATAAAATCTGAGACCTCTGCAGCAATTACCCACTCGTCAGGGATAAATACTTCATCGAACCTGCAGCCATAAGTCGCACTTCCGTTTACACCCATATAACCCCTTTTCTCTTTTAACTTTAATCCATCTGCATTAGATGGCACAAAAACCATGACTTCGCTGTTCTCATCTAATGAGGCCACGGCGCCGAACCAATGATTTTCATTTAAGTTTGAAACAGATGGCAATCCACCCGAAATCACATAGCCGTTGGCCTGTCTTTGGGCTCTTAAATGAAGCGGCTCTAAACCCGAATAATACTTCATAGGATTTGAGAGCCCCGTTGCACCAAGGAAATCTCCTCTCTCAAGTGAAGGCAATATTTCGTTCTTTAAATATTGGTTATCACTGTTCCGCAAGTAAGTCAGAGCAGCGAGATGACACCATAAATTGAATGCGGTGGTCATACATGTTTCAGCAGTTTTTTCGACGATCAATATTTCTCTGGCAAGTAATTCATTTTTTGTTAAATTATCCGATCTGTATAACCCGGCTTTGCCCAGCTCAAGCAAATAATCTTCTGCATAATATGCATCGGCATCTATTTTCTTAACCACCGGTTTTAGATAGGACTTTATAATCGAATCTAAAACATCTTCGGTTTGATTTTCTTCAATAACCATACTCATCCCCACCCCCTTTGACTTACCTGTCTAACATATGAATTACGTTAACATCTACGCGTCATTAATTTCTGTAATGGAATCAATTGGTGTTTTAACCGCTTTGCGTGCCCTTACTACAGATTCTTCATCCGGGGCATCATAGAAACACAGACACTTTGACATATCTTCGCACACGTATGTTCTGGAAAAGGAAACTTCAGGTACTTCTGAATAGTGAACAGAATTTTTCTTTTTGCGATTTAAATAATCATCCATAGTAAGCTCTGCCGGAATATTCCACTCGACAAGGTAATTGACCTGCTCTGCTTGTTTTTTCACTTCTTCAAGGTCTTTGCCCACCAGTCTCACTTCTTTGACGAGCTGGATGACAACATCCTGTCCTTTCAAGCTTCTCTCAACAGTCTCGGCATCTTCTCCCTCAAGAATGAAGAAAACTCTGGAAAAATCTTTAGAAACCTGCACTTCAATCAGGTTGAGATTATTTTTTTGCAGAATTTCTTGCATAACCGATACTTTCTTCTCAAAATCACTTTTGCTGTCAACCGGGCGGTTAAATTCTGCTTCAATTAAAAATAGTGGCATCAATGACCTCTCCTTATAGAAAATTCAGTAATTTAATTCATACTATTTAACTTGGTTTTAACTTTAAGGTTAGTTTATTATACTAACTTCAAAAAATCAACTTATTACTTAGAATTAAAATATCTTTTTTATGATATGATTTAAATTACCAGTAGATTTGGAGGGAATAATTGTGAAGACTACATATGATTTACCTTGTAATATTGCACAGACATTAAATATCCTCGGTGATAGATGGACACTTCTGATTGCCCATGAAATTTTGGTAGGAAATATGACATTCACCAGTATCAAGAACAATTTGAAGGGCATCTCTTCCAACTTGCTTTCAGATAGGTTGAAATACCTGGAAGAGACTGGTCTGATTGAATCCAATTTATATTCCGCCCATCCTCCCCGCTATAAATATACATTGACCGAAAGCGGCAGAGAACTTGAACATGTTTTTAATTCCATGATTCTCTGGGGAGAGCAGCATTTGAAAAAATGCTATAAGAACCTTGTACATGAAAAATGCGGTCACAGCGTTGAAATTACATACTACTGTGCGCATTGTGATGAAAATACAAATGACTTGTCTGTGGTTAAAGTGAGGGACTAATGCCGATTGATTCAGCTCCCTATGCCATCCCCCATTGCTTTTCGATCCATTTTTCCAACAGGCGGATCAGTCTGTCCAACAATAAGCCACTGACCCCGATGAAGATTATCCCGGCGAGCACTAAATCTAACCGCAATAGGTTTCTTGCATCTACAATCAAGTAACCGAGTCCGGATTGGGCACCGACCATTTCTCCTGAAACAAGGAATATCCAAGCTGTCCCCACACCGATATGAAGCCCGTTCGCTATAGAAGGAAAAGCGGCAGGTAAAATCACCTTCCACATTAAGTATGGCTGCTTTATTTCTAAATTTTTGGCTAACTTCAAATATGTTTCATCCACACTTTTTACACCGGATACAGTAGTCAGCAGTATCGGGAAAAAAGCGGCGATAAAGATGATTACTATGGCCGGTGCACTCCCAATACCAAACCACAGGACGATAAAGGGCGACCATGCAATTGGTGCAACGGGTCTCAGCACTTGAACAACAGGGTCGACGACATTCCATAAGCGAGTCATCCTTCCCAGGAACAGACCCAGTAGTATAGCGATGATTGCTGCTGAAAGATATCCGGTTAAAAACCTGAACATACTTATATTCAGATGCTCAAATAAGGACCCATCAGCAACTAAAGAAACAATCGCCTGCGCGACAGTTAATGGCGGCGGGAATAATGCTTCCTCAATATCCGTCATCCAAATCGCCACCTGCCATATAACAACGACGGCCACGACAGCATAAATGACATTCATGGATTTATTCAGTACCTTCATTATTTATCCAACCTCATCCCACAGTGATACATCTACAAATTCCTCGTAAGTTGGCGGATTTTCAGATAATCCCATCTCCTGCATATACACTCTTAAGTCATTATATGAATCTTCGTCGATCTTTAACTCATCATAGGAAATCCAATCCATTGATAAATCCATCACTTCTTCATCCACTTGCATGAATTCAGAGGAAACTTGGTGAACATGCTCGTCTTTCTCATCAGACTGAGCGGCCGCTTTTAAATAATCACTCATAAAATCCTGCGCCAGCCCCCTGTTATTCTTGATAAAATCCCCGTGCAGCACAATCGCGCAATCCAGTGAATTTTCCCAAAGATGGTCGGATTGATACAATACTTTTCCGCTGTCCATGACGACAGATTGGGCACCGAAAGGTTCTGCAACAACATAACCCTTGATTCGACCTTCTGCCAGTGCAGCAGGCATTTCAGCCGGCGGCATTTCAACAGTATTTATATCTTCGTAGTCGATACCTTCCTCTTTCAGCATCAGATATAATAGAACATTGTGAGTAGATATCTTATGCGGAATTGCGAATGTTTCTCCTTTTAAATCACTTATTTCATTAATATCTTTAGCACCCATCAGAACATTCCCTTCCCGATGCCCCAGCGCAACCCCTCTTAAATCGATACCCAGTTCATTCGCTTTCATGGCCACCGTAATCAAAGTAGAAGCCCCATCAATTCTTCCAGTGTTCAAAGCATCCATGAGGTCCGGCCAGGAAGAAAATCGCACAAGTTCAATATTATAATCAGCATTAGTGCTTTCCAACATATCTTCCTGCATGAATAATGGCACTGCATGAGTGATCGGCATATAACCAATTTTAATTAAGGGTTTTCCATCTCCCTCTTCGCTTGATGCTTGATTGCTGCATCCATTCATTATGAGTGCTAAGCAAATAGTTAAAATTCCTGTCAAAGCCTTCTTCATGTAATTTCTCTCCTCTCTTGTGAACTCTAGATGTTAAATTCAATCGGCGGTTTAGTCATACTTAAATGAAACTCTTCTAATATCAAGCTGCGGTAATGCTGGAATTCACTGCCACTGCGATCCCTTGGTTTGTATGTATCTATCTTAATCTCTTTTTGAATATGGCCTGGCTCTTTTCCCATTATGAGGATCCTGTCTGAGAGATAAATCGCCTCATCGATATCATGTGTCACCAATACAATTGTAGTTTGGGCTTTCTTTTGAATCTTTAGCAACTCGTCCTGCAAATAATAACGGTTAATTGTATCCAGAGCTCCAAAAGGTTCATCCATGAGTAATAATTCAGGCTCAATTGCTAAAGCCCGGGCAATGGCAACACGCTGCTGCATGCCACCGGATAATTGCCTGGGAAAACGATCCAGCTTATCATCTAGACCGACCATTTCAATATAGTATTTAGCTTTTTTTCTTATCTCAGCTTTAGTAAGCCCTGTATTCTCCAGGCCAAGTTCTACATTTTTCAAAACAGAACGCCAGGGAAGCAGACCGTAATTTTGAAATAGCATTACACCCTTCCTGCTCGATTCCTTTACCTCTTCACCATCGAAAAGAACATGCCCTGTGTCTTTAGTTTCAAAACCTGCGATTATATTTAGCAAAGTACTCTTGCCACAGCCACTCTGCCCCAAAATTGAAACTATTTCGCCTTTTTTGATATCAAAGCTGATATCTTGTAAAACCAATTCAGATTTACCCTTATTACTGAAGCTTTTAAATACCTTATTAACGCATACCAACAGTGATTCATCCATTATATTTCCTCCGCTTCATTAATCCTATTTAAATAGTATGAATTAGTGTTATTAGTCACTTTATTATACTTCCTTCAAAAAAACAACCTCTATTTAATTGTTCCAAAAAAAGAACCAATAAAAAACCTCCTAAGTTTACAGAGGAAATAAAAACTTTGTAAACTTAAGAGGTTAAATTTTAATTATAAGGTTTTTTAAGCCTTTATTAAAACCAGGCTTTTATTCATCAATACTGATTCAAATACTGTTCAAGTTCCCATTCGGAGACACGGGCGCGGTACATGTCCCATTCCACCGTTTTATTGTTGTAGAACTGCCTCATGATATGAGGCCCCAGCGCATCCTGCACCACTTCGTCCTCTTTCAGGGCCTTCAGTGCCGTATAAAGGGTCGACGGCAGATCTTGCACACCGAGTGCCTCCCTTTCCTCGCGCGTCATTTCATAAAGGTTCACATTGACCGGTTCCGGCAGACCGGTTTTTTTCTTGATGCCGTCGAGCCCCGACTTCAGAATGACTGCCAGTGCCAGATAAGGGTTTGCCGCCGGGTCCACTGAACGGATTTCCGCCCTCGTCGACAATTTCCTTGATGAAGGGATCCTGAGAAGCGGCGAGCGGTTCTTGCCGCTCCAGGCGATGTAGCTCGGCGCCTCATACCCCGGCACCAGACGTTTATAGGAGTTGACGATCGGGTTGCAGACCGCCGTGAATCCTCTTGCATGCTTCAGTATGCCGCCCATGAAATGGCGCATCTCCTGGCTCAGGCCAAAACTGTCATTTTCATCATAAAATGCATTCTCTTCGCCCCTGAACAATGAGACATTGAAGTGCATGCCGCTGCCGTTGATGCCGAAAAGTGGCTTCGGCATGAATGTCGCATGCAGATTATGCTTCCTCGCGACTGTTTTGACGATCAGTTTGAACGTCTGGATGTTATCACATGCGCTGATTGCATCCTCATACTTGAAGTCGATTTCATGCTGCCCTTCGGCTACTTCATGGTGGGAAGCCTCGATTTCAAACCCCATGTCCTCGAGCTCAAGCACGATATCGCGCCTGCAATTCTCACCGAGGTCCGTCGGTGCTAGATCAAAATAACCACCCTGGTCATTCAATTCCGTTGTCGGGTGACCATTTTCATCCAGTTTAAATAAAAAGAATTCAGGCTCCGGACCGAGGTTGAATGCCGAATATCCCATCTCTTCCATTTCCTTCAGCACACGCTTCAGATTTGAACGCGGGTCCCCTTCGAAAGGCTCGCCGTCCACTGTATAAATATCGCATATCAATCTTGCGACTTTCCCTTTCCCAGCCGTCCACGGGAAAATGGACCATGTTTCGAGATCCGGCTTCAAATACATATCGGATTCCTCGATACGCACAAAACCTTCGATGGAAGAGCCGTCGAACATCATTTCACCGTCGAGCGCCTTATCCAGCTGTCTTATCGGCACTTCAACATTCTTGATCGTACCGAGTATATCCGTAAACTGCAATCTTATATACCTGACATTTTCGTTTTCAGCGATGCGTTTGATGTCATCCCTCGTGTAATTGTTCTTCATCCATTCACTCTCCCTCTTATTTTTAGAAAAATCTTGATAAATCCCCGCGGTTTGGCAGCATCCTGTTCAGTTCTTTGTAATTCAGTATTTCACCAGCCGGGTGGCTTTCATCTCTGCCGAGTATCTCTCCGATCCGTTTCATCGTGAAACCCTTCTCCATCAGCGTTCTGATGGTGAGCAGCCTTTCAAAGTCATTCATCGAGAAGAGGCGGTGATTGCCCTCACTCCTTGCGGGCGCAATCAGCCCGGCCGTCTCATAATGGCGGATTTGACGCGCGGTCAGTCCGGTCAGTTTCATCGCAGATGACATTGGGAACACGGGAGCATTTCTTCGACTTTCATCATTGTTCATGATCACCACTCCAACTATGGGGAAAATAATAACACATTTTTTTCCATCCACAAAATTGATGTCAGATAATCTGACATTGGTCTAATTATATAGAAAAACAACCTGCAGGTATATAACTTTCAACATCAAAAAACGCACCGGACCCGCCGGACGAATCCGTGGGTCAAATGCGTCTTTTATTCGTGATATCACCTGTTGAACTTATCCCGGTTCTTTTTACGGTTCATCGTCAAAGTCTCTTTTGTGAACAGAGAGTAGACGACAGGGACGATGACCAGTGTCAGGAGCGTGCTTGCAAGCAGCCCGCCGATGACGCTGATGCCCATCGGCTGGTTGATTTCAGAACCTTCACCGAGCCCGATGGCGATCGGTACAAGTCCGAGTATCGTCGTGAAAGCCGTCATGAATATCGGCCGTGTACGTACATCGACCGCTTCGATGATCGCTTCATAGGCATTCATGCCGCGTGCCCGCAATTGGTTGATGAAGTCCACAAGTACAATGCCGTTGTTCACCACGATGCCGATCAGCACAAGCATCCCGATGAACACCGGTACACTCAGCGGGGTATCGGTCAGCCACAACCCGAGCATGACACCGACGGCGGAGAGCGGGATTGTGAACATGATGACGAACGGATACTTGAATGATTCAAACTGTGCCGCCATGACGAGGAATACGAGTATGACGGCGAGTATCATGGCCATGATCATATCCATGATGGAGTCTTCGATCAGTTCCTGGTCACCCGTGAATGACAGATTGCTGCCGGAGGATAAATCCAGTCCATTCACGATGTCCTGCATCTCGGTCACCGCTTCCGATAAATTGGCACCCGGTTCAAGCTCCAGTTCATACTGGTAGGCATGCTGGCCGTTGATCCGCTCGACGGCGGACGGGGCCGGCTGCCTGTCGACCGTCGCCACTTCATCCAGTGTCACAGCACCTTCCTCCGTCCTCGAAATCACCATATCACCGAGGGCCTCCTCGGAGTCCACATCTTCATCGGGCAGCGTCATGCGCACCATCAGATATTCCTCCGTGCTCTCGTCGAGGACCATGAAGACATCCATGCCGGTCGTCATATTATTGAACGTACTTGCCACTTCGGAGGCAGCGAGGCCATTCTCAAAAAGTGCATCATGATCCAGCGTGATGGCAAGTTCATCTATCGTATCGGTCGTGTTGTTCGACACCCTAGTGACGGAGTCCATTTCACCGAGTGCCCTTGTGATCTTCTCTTCATCTTCCTCCAGGTCCTGCTCACTGCTGTTCATCAGGTCGAATGTCAATACGGAGGAGTCGGTGCCGGTTGAAGTGGTCGTCATCATGCTGACCTCGGCGTCCTCTACATAGTTTTCCGCGATGCTCTGCAGCTCTTCGCTGACTTCATCCACCACTTCATTGGTCGAACGTTCACGTTCATCCGGGGGCACCGTCGTCACATAGATCGATCCCTGCGAGGCTTCCCCGCCGGCCCCGATGCCGCTCGTATCAGATGCACCGGCCATCGCGAGGAAGACATCGACCTCCTCGATGCCAAGGAGATACTCCTCCATTTCCAAAAGCGCCGCTTCGGTCGTTTCCAGATTCGTACCAGAAGTCATATCTATATTCGCCGTGAAGAAGCTCTCATCCGTTTCCGGCAGGAAAATCATGCCGGTGCGGTAGATTCCGAAAGCACCGAGGGCCACCAGGACACCCACGATCAGGAACGTCAGCAGACGGAATCTCAGGGCGAATTTCAGCATCCTCTGGATTATGCGGTTATATATGCTCCTGCGCCTTTTCTCCTCCATGGAAGTGTTCACAGTCTTCATGAACTTGCTCGCAAACATCGGCACAACGGTGAGGGCCACGATCAGGGAAGCCAGCAGACTGAAAGCAACCGTCAGTGAAAACTGCGTGAATATCTGTCCGATGATCCCTTCGATGAACAATACGGGCAGGAAGACGGCAATCGTGGTGAATGTCGAAGCCGTGATCGCAGCCGCAACTTCCCGCGCCCCTTCATATGCCGCCTCTTTCGGCGTTTTCCCGAGACCGAGGTGCCGGTTGATGTTTTCAATCACAACGATGCTGTTGTCGACGAGCATCCCCACCCCGAGGGCAAGGCCGCCCATCGTCAAGAGGTTCAGTGTGAAATCAGAAAAATACATCAGCACGAAGGTGAAGATGACCGAATACGGTATCGCGATGCCGATGATGATCGGACTTCTCACATTCCTCAGGAATAAGAATAAAACCACCATCGCAAAAACGGCACCGAGAATCAGCGCAGTTGCGATGTCCTGGATTGAGCGGTTTATGTAGTCACCCTGATCGAACAGTACATCCCCTTCAATCCCTTCGAATCTCGGTTCATCAAGCGTACTTTCAAGCACATCCAGGAATTCTCCCGAGACCTGTGATGTATTTCCGTTGGATTCTTCAAGCACATTGATCAGGACGGACGGGTTTTGGTTCGTCCTGGAGATCGTCTCCCCGCTGTCACTCACCCGGACAATCTCGCTGATATCACCCAAAGTCACCTCTTCGCCCGCTTCCGGGTCGATGGTGACCGGGAATGCCTCAAGATCTTCAATCGACTGCATCTGTGCCTGGATGCGAGTGGTGATGGAATCCGTACCATCGCTGATCGTCGTACCCGGCAGCGATATATCACTCGCGGCGAGCATCTGCTGAAGCGTATTCATCTCCAGCTGATAATTTTCCATTTCATCGGAATCCAACTGTATTTCGATGGTTTCCGTGGTCAGACCTTCGGCATCGACGCTCGCCACACCGTCGATCCGCTCCAGCTCCTCGCTCAACTCCTCCACCAGACCCTGGAACTCAAGCTCTTCCAGTTCACTGCTGACGGACATCTGGATGATCGGCAGCTGTGACGGGTCGAATTTCAGGAAGCTCGGATCGCCGGCACCGTCGGGCAGCTGGACATTATCCAGCGCCTGGCTGATTTCCCCTTCAACATCATTGATATCCGTCGCCCAGCCGAATTGAAGGAGCGTCAGGCTTGAGCCTTCCTGGGCGGTGGAAGCCATCGTATCCAGTCCCGTGGTCGTAGATAAGCTCTCTTCAATCGGTATCGTGACCTGATCGTTCACCTCTTCAGGCCCGGCCTGATCATATGTCGCAACGACGACGCCGATTGGCGGATTGATTTCCGGTATCAATTTCAGCGGTATGTTCACAAGTGATACTGCACCCAGTACGATGACCAGCAGCATCGTCACCATCGTCAGCACCGGCCGTCTAATCGAAAGCTTTATCATGGACTTCTCCCCCATTCATCCCTCTGGCTTAACCCCTTATATCAAATTTCATTTTACCATTTTTAATGTGAATTTACTAAATACAATAAAAAAAAGCGTCAACCATTCAAGGTTGACGCCTGTATGTCTAAAAGAAGTTCAAAAGGTTCGCTGCGAACACCAGTATGATGATGACCGGCAGGATAAACTTCAACAGGAATATCCATGCCCGGAAAAGCGGGTACATGGCAGTGCCCTGCACCACACCGATCTGGTTTTTAATCGTCGAGTATTCCAGGATGTAGCCGACGAACACTGATGAAATCAGTGCGTTGAACGGGAGCATGATGTTGGAGACGAGGAAATCCACATTATCGAAAACCGTCCCTGCAAAGAACTGCACATCGTTCAGCACACCTTCGGACAACGCAGAAGGGATCCCGATGATGAAGACAATGAGGCCGAATACATAAGCCATCGTCTTACGTCTGTTTTCGTTGCCTTTGATTGCGTTGGCTACATTGATCTCAATCATCGAGATGGCCGAGGTAAGCGTTGCGAACAGGAATGCGATCAGGAATAGTATGTAGAATACATTTCCAAGGGCGATCTCGCTGAAGACCTGCGGCAGCACGATGAATATCAGGCCCGGACCGAACACGTTCTCCATTTCAAATGAAGCGATTGCCGGGAATATCGCAAGGCCCGCCATTACTGAAATCACGACGTTCATCAGCACGATGTAAAGCGCCGACTGCGTCAGATTGTGCGTTTTATCAAGGTATGAAGCATAGGTGATCATCGTCGTCGCACCGATGCTGAGTGCAAAGAATGACTGGCCGAGCGCATACAGCACCGCTTCGGAGTTGATGTTCTCAAATGACGGCCTCAGGAAGAATTCCACACCCTCCATCGCACCCGGCAGCGTGAGTGAACGGATGATGATGATCAGAAACAGGATGAATAATAAAGGCATCATGATCTTCGATGCACGTTCCAGACCTTTCTGGACACCCTGGGCGACGATCAGTACAGTAAGCAGTATAAATACGCCCTGCCCTAAAATGACATAGAGAGGATCCGTGACGACACGTCCGAACATCTCCCCGTAATCGGCAATCGGCAGCAGACCGACCGTATTGAAGAATGCCACCACAAGATAAAGCAGGATCCAACCGCCGATGACACTGTAGAATGACAGGAGGAGGATGACCGCTATGTTACCGCTCCAGCCGAATATCCGGTACCATCTTTTACCGCCGAGATATTCGAAACTCTCGATTGGGTTCCTCCCTCCTGCCCGTCCGATGACGAACTCTGATAAAAGCAGCGGTAACCCTACAACAAGCGTGAACAATAGAAATATAAGAAGAAACGCCCCGCCGCCATGCTCTGCAGTCATATAGGGAAAGCGCCACAATGCACCGAGACCGATCGCCGATCCGGCTGCAGCAAGTATGAATCCGATTTTAGAACCCCATTGAGATTTTTCCACGTCTTACCCTCCTGTAAAAAAGTTTAGAATAATTACATATGCTACCATATACAGCCCTGCATGAACAGTAGGAAATGCAGGATCTCCCTGCTCATTTCCCTTGAAAATCGTCGTCGAATGAGCAGGCTGGAATAAATTCTGCTCGTTCACTCCGAAATCCACCCTCGAATAAGCAGGGTCTCACATTTTCAGATTCCCCCAAAAAGAAAAGCCGGCGCAGGGCCGGCTTGCTCAAAAATCATATTTAGTTCGGATTGTCTTCCAGATCCGGAATTGATTTTTCATAGTACTGACGGTCTTTATTTGCGTTGAAGTGGTCTGCTTTCTCCACCTTGACATCAGTGACGTAGTCAGGCATTTCAACGAAGTTTTCGTAGATGCCCTTCTCAACGAGGTAGTTCCCTTCAGGGAAGAGGACACCGACGTTGCCGTCCTTGATGTCTGCAAACTGAACGAAGCCTTGGAAGACGCCGTTCTTGTTGTAGAGGACGACCGCTTCATTCTCTTCAAGACCTTGTCTGCGTGCATCCGCTTCACTCATCAGGACGCCGTAGCGGCCCATATGGTTGAATGCATCCTTATCGCCGTAAACCATGGAGTTGAACTGCTTGCCGCGGCGCATCAGGAGTTTGAATTCTCCGGCTTTCGCGTTGTTGTCCGGGATATCCATGCTGATCAGGTTCGCACGGCCGTCCGGTGTCGGACATACGCCGCCTTCACATAACCATGCTCCGCCGTACTGATACACGTCGCCTGCCTTCTTCAAGTACTGGACACCGTCGTATTGAGGGTTCGCCTTGGCGATCTCATTTCGGATCTCCTGTCCGGATTTGAAGTCGATCAGATGTGCATTTTCAGGTTTTACGCGCTTGGCAAGATCGATGTAGATCTTCCACTCACTGCGTGCTTCGGCAATGCGGTTACGGTTACCTTCGATTTCAGGTGAGAAGTAGATCATTCTCTCCGTTGAAGTCGACAGGCCGCCGCCGTCCTGCTCGTAACGTGTTTTCGCAGGCAGTACGATGACCGCTTCTTTGGCATCCAGGAGTGTGGATGTGTTCAGGATGATATCCTGATGCACACGGATATCCAGATTCTCAAGGGCATCCTTCACAAAGTCCGGATCCGGCATCGTCTCAAGGAAGTTACCGCCTGACATGTAGTAGAGTTTCAGTTTGCGCTCGCTGTCTTCAGGGAGCATTGCATTTTCGATCGTCACACCGACGGAATCTCCGGGCCATTTCGGCAGTTCGAAATTCCAAAGTTTTTCGATTCTCTCAGTGTTGATTTCATCATAGTCTCCACCCGGCAATGAGAACGGGTCTGCGCCCATCTCGCCTGAACCCTGTACACTTGAGTGTCCGCGGAGCGGCATAAGGCCGTTGTACTTGCGTCCGAGCCAGCCGCGCAGGAGGCCGATGTTTGCAACCTGTGAAATATTGTCTGTCGCATGTTTGTGCATAGTGAGGCCAAGTGCCCACACCATTACACCGTTCTTGGACTGTGCAAGCAGGTTTCCGAGCTCGACAATCCTTTCCTTCGTGATGCCTGAAGATTCGATGATTTCATCCCATGACTGGCTTTCGACTGTTTCTTTCAATTCTTCATAGTTGTTGACATGGTCACGTACGAACTCGTGGTTGATCGCGGAACCTTCGACTTCAGCTTCCATTTCGAACCAGTGTTTCATGATACCGTGCATCAGCGCGATATCGCCGCCGATGTTCACTTCGTAGAAGTCATCTGCAAGCTGTGTACCGAATAATGCAGACTCGACTACAGACGGCACCCAGTAGTTTTCCATCGCTGGTTCCCTGTACGGGTTGATCACGATGATTTTAGTACCGCGTTTTTTCGCTTCCATCATATATTTGGTGGAGACAGGGCTCGCGTTTGAAGCGACACTTCCCCAGAATACCAGCACATCAGTGCCGAGCCAGTCCTGATAGTTACAAGTTGAAGCACCGACGCCGACTGAGCGTTTCAATGCTGATTTACTCGGGGAGTGACAGATTCTTGACGCGTTGTCGATGTTGTTCGTCTCGAGGTAACGCGCTGTCTTCGCAGCCACATAATACGATTCGTTCGTGATGCCGCGGCTTGTTAAGTAAAACGCATACTGCTTTGGATCAAGCTGTTTCATTTTGTCCGCAACGGTGTCCATCGCTTCATCCCATGAAATTCTTGTGAACCTGTTTTCGCCTTTGCGGCGGATCATCGGGTAAGGTATGCGTCCCAGTTCACGCAGTTCTGAAGAGCTGAGCTTCCTGAGTTCGTTGATGTCCTGGTGCAGCATTTTAGGCTCGATCGGCGGCGCTGTGTTCAGTCTTAAGACGTTGAAGCGCGTTGTACATACGTGCGGGCCTGTCAGAGTCTGGTCCTGAAGGCCGCCCACGCCGAGCGCACATCCGTCACAAACCCCTTTTAAGATTATATTTTTGGCATAGTTCAGGTTGTCTTTGTTCTTCCATGCAATTTTGGCTGAATCTATGATATGTCGTGGTTTGACTTTTGTGATTCCAAAAGGTACAGGGCTGACCCATAAACTTGTGTCCCATCTCTTTGTTTTGTTAATAGGACCCGGGTGTAAAGTTTTACCCATTTATGACACTCCTTTTATCCATAATAAATATATTATACATTAATTTTATATGTTTAAAAAGGATATTTACTCAGCTGTCTGAGGTTTATCTTGTACAGTTTGTGAACTTCCCGCCGTTGCACCGGCACTTTCCCTGATCTTTCTGATGTCAGCGCGTATAAGCAGTGAAAGGATGAGCGCCACTACAAACATCCCCGTGAATATATACAGCGTCAATGTGTAGCTTGCCGTCACCTCGTAGATTTCTGCGACGATGAGCGGACCCACCAGGCCTGCTGCCGCCCATGCCGTCAAAATATAGCCGTGGATCGCACCGAGCTGCCTCGTGCCGAAGATGTCTCCGATGTAGGCGGGTATCGCAGCGAAACCGCCTCCATAACAGGAAATCATGATGAACAATAAGATGGCGAACAGATATTCATTCGTCACAACCGGCAGTATGGCGAACACGCCAATCTGGATAACGAAGAAAATCGTGTACAGATTCGGCCTGCCGATGTAATCCGAGATGGACGCCCATATGAGCCTGCCGGCACCATTGAACACGCCCATGACACCGACGATGATTGCTGCGGCTGCCACTGTCACACCGGTGATTTCCTGGGCCATCGGACTGGCCACAGCCAGGATTGCGATGCCGCAGGTGATGTTGATGAACAACATCAGCCACAGGAAGTAAAATCGTCTTGTCTTGATCGCCTCGTTGGCGGTGAGTTGGACGTAGTCCCGCTTCACTTCCCTCGGTGAATCATCCGTATTCTTCATGCCTTCAGGCATATATCCTTCAGGCGGCCTTTCAAGATACAGGCTTGATGCCAGCATCACTATGAAATAAATGGATCCGAGCACAAAAAACGTTGCCGGAATGCTGAATGCATCCATCAGGAACTCCATGGCGGGTGATGCGATCATCGCAGCAAAGCCGAAGCCCATTATTGCGAGGCCCGTCGCCATCCCCCTCCTGTCTGGAAACCATTTGATCAGTGTCGATACAGGGGTGATGTAGCCGATCCCAAGCCCGATACCGCCAAACACTCCGTAACTGATGTACAAGAGCCACAGACTTTCAACTTGTACAGCATAACCGCCGATGCCCATGCCGATCGCGAAAAATAATGTCGCAACCAAGCCGGACATCCTGGGACCGTACCTTTCAACAAAATGCCCCATGAATGCTGCCGAGAGCCCTGAAAATAAGATGGCCAGACTGAATGTGAACGATACATCAGACAATGACCAGCCGATTGATTCCTGGAGCGGGCCGGTGAAGACACTCCACGCATATACAGATCCGATCGAGATATGGATCCCGACCGCTGCAAGCGCTATCAACCAGCGATTTCTTTTAACTGCCATTCCCTTTTCCCCCATAAGCTTTAAGATTTACATCAAATATGGTCATCATATAAAATGCATATGTTTAAAAAGGTTGTTTACTCAGCCAGCTGCGGTTTATCCTGTACACTTTGCGGACTCGCCGCTGTCTCACCGGCACTTTCCCTGATCTTTTTGATGTCAGCACGTATAAGCAGTGAAATGACGAGCGCCGCCACAAACATTGCCGTGAATATATACAGCGTCAACGTATAGCTTGCCGTCGCCTCGTAGATTTCGGCGACGATGAGCGGGCCTGCAAGACCTGCTGCCGCCCATGCGGTCAAAATATAGCCGTGGATCGCACCAAGCTGTTTGGTGCCGAAGATGTCTCCGATGTAGGCGGGTATCGCAGCGAAACCGCCTCCATAACACGAAATCATGATGAACAGTAATATCGCGAATAAGTATTCGTTCGTCACGGCCGGCAGTATTGCAAAGACACCGATTTGGATGACGAAGAAAATTGTGTACAGATTCGGTCTGCCGATGTAATCCGAGATGGATGCCCAGATCAGTCTGCCGCCACCGTTGAACACACCCATGATGCCGACGATGAGTGCTGCAGCCGCAACCGAGATTCCGGTGATCTCCTGGGCCATCGGACTGGCCACAGCCAGGATTGCGATACCGCAGGTGACGTTGATGAACAACATCAGCCACAGGAAGTAAAATCGCCTTGTCTTGATCGCCTCGTTGGCGGTGAGCTGGACATAATCCTGCTTCACTTCCTTCGGTGAATCATCCGTATTCTTCATGCCTTCAGGCATATATCCTTCAGGCGGCCTTTCAAGATACAGGCTCGCTGCCAGCATCACTATGAAATAAATGACTGCAAGTATATAGAATGTCGCCGGAATGCTGAATGCATTCATCAGGAATTCCATCGCAGGTGATGCGATCATCGCAGCGAAGCCGAAGCCCATTATTGCAAGGCCCGTTGCCATGCCCCTTCTGTCCGGAAACCATTTGACGAGTGTCGATACAGGTGTGATGTAACCGATTCCAAGTCCGATACCACCAAATACACCATAGCCCAGATAAAGCATCCACAAGCTTTCAATCTGTACAGCGTAACCTGCCGTTGCCATACCGAGCGCAAAAAATGATGTCGAAACCAAACCGGAAGCCCTCGGGCCATACTTTTCAACGAAATGCCCCATGAATGCTGCCGACAGACCTAAAAACAAGATGGCCAGACTGAATGTGAACGACACATCAGACAATGACCAGCCGATCGATTCCTGGAGCGGACCGGTGAACACGCTCCACGCATAAACAGATCCAATCGAGATGTGGATCCCGACTGCTGCAAGCGCTATCAACCAACGATTTTTTTTCACTTCCATTCCCTTTTCCCCCATAAGCTTAAAGATTTACATTGAATATGTTTATCATATAAAATGTGTTTGTTTGTTATAATGAATTATATAGATTGTCGGCAACCCCGACAATAGTTTATTTAAAATTGTGACGGTTTTATGAAAATATTTTTAAAGAGGTTAGATTATGAATATTACAACAGAAAGGAAAATTGTCAGATATCAGGACGGACAATTTTCAAATGTAGACGATATGGTGGCCGAAGAATTCCCGCTCACCGTATATATAAATGATATAGAATTCGTCACCCTCGTCTGTTCCCCCGACCACCTGGAGGAGCTGGTCATCGGCTTCCTCGCTTCCGAAGGCGCCATAAGATCATATAATGATATAAAATCCTTCAATCTTGATGACAGGGGCGGGTTCTGCCACATCAAACTGCATAAGTCGATACCGACAGACCACTTCCAGTATTCGAAGCGGATCCTCGGTTCATGCTGCGGTAAGAGCCGGCAGTTCTATTTCCAGAACGATGTCGATACGGCCAAAGTGTCGATGAGCAAAACGACGCTGACGCCGGAGCAGGTCAGCAGACTGATGATCGAGATGCAGACGACGAGCACGATCTTCAAGGAGACCGGCGGCATCCATAATGCAAGTCTCGGCGCCCCGGACGGCACGGTCGTCCACCGCGGCGATATCGGCCGGCATAATGCCCTAGATAAACTGTACGGCTACTGCGTTCAGAATAATATCTCCGTCAGGGACAAAGTACTTGTATTCAGCGGCCGGATTTCATCGGAGGTGCTGACCAAAGCTGCAAAAATCGGTGTGGGCATCGTGCTGAGCAAATCTGCACCGACCGATCTTGCCATCGGACTTGCCCATGACTTGAACATCACAGCCGTCGGGTTCGTCCGCGGTGAATCATTCAACGTTTACACCCATCCATGGCGCATCACCGAAAGCTGACGGTTTCCAAAATACCGAAGCCTTCGTTTGACTTACGTGCCCGGCACATCTATGATGAAATTAAGTAAATAACAGTACCACTAGGGGTGCATTGGCTGAGATAGCATATTTCCGGAAACGAACTTCGGGAAAGTGCTGATCCCTTCGACTTGATCTGGATAATACCAGCGTAAGGAAGTGGTTTAGTACTTGAATATCAGACAGCTGACCAAATATATACATCTATAGACTATGATGCGCTTTTGGTGTGTGCTGTTATTTATATTACTAAGCCCGCTTCTGCAATGTTGATATTGCTGGAAGCGGGCTTTTTATTCTGCAACACGGAAGGATGGTCATTTATGGCAAGTGCTTTACCTATTGCGCTGACGATAGCGGGAACCGACCCTTCAGGCGGTGCCGGGGTCCTCGCGGACATCAAATCTTTTCAATCCCGTGGTGTTTACGGCATGTCAGCGGTCACCTCACTCACCGCACAGAATACGCTCGGGGTGCAGGATGTCTTTAATGTGCCCGCCGGTTTTTTGGATGCACAGCTCGGCAGTATATTTTCCGATGAAGCGCCGCATGCGATGAAAAGCGGCATGATCGCAACCGAAGAAATGATGCACGTCATCAGGCGGTATGCTGATGAACAAAGTATCCCCTTCGTCATCGATCCGGTCATGATTTCAACATCGGGGCACAACCTGATCGATGAGGGTGCCATCGACTACCTGCGGGATTCGCTCCTGCCCCTGGCCGCCACTGTGACGCCGAATATCCCGGAAGCGGAAAAGCTCACTGGCATCACCATCGAGAATGAAACGGATATAGAGAAGGCCGCAAAAATCTTCATGGGGGAAATCGGTGTGGAGAGTGTCATCATCAAGGGCGGGCACCTCAAAGGGGCTGCCGTCGATTATCTGTTCCAGAGGGGGGATTCCCTGAAATTGTCATCTGAGCGGATCGACACCGGGCACACACATGGCACGGGCTGCACTTTTTCTGCAGTCATCACGGCAGAAATCGCAAAGGGCCGGACGCTTGAAGATGCGTTCCGGACAGGCAAAAAGTATATAACGGAAGCAATAAGGAAGACACCGGAAATCGGCCGGGGCCAGGGTCCGGTCAACCATTTCGCATATAAGGGGGAATGAATGATATGAAGACTTTAAGTAAACTTCGGGGGAATCCGCCGCTCATCGTCTGCATTACAAACGATGTCGTAAAAGACATTACGGCAAACGGCCTTCTCGCACTCGGGGCCTCCCCGATCATGAGCGGGGAGAAGAGTGAAGCGGCAGGGCTCATGCAGGCCGCGGACGGTCTGCTGATCAATATAGGGACTGCTGACATGCACAAGAAAGAGCTCATGTTTGAAATGGCGGAAGCAGCGAATAAAAACAATGTGCCTCTGGTGCTCGACCCGGTCGGCTATGCCGCTTCGAACTTCAGAAGGAACCTGGTGGATGAACTGATCGAAAAATATGAGTTCACGCTGATCAAAGGGAACCAGAGTGAAATGATGGCACTCGCCGGCCTTGAGAGCACTTCCCGGGGCGTTGATTCCACAGATGCCGGGGATGCACTCGAAATTGCCGAAGCCGCATTTGAAGCTCTGAACATACCGGCGCTGGTCACCGGGGAAACGGATGCACTCGTCACACGCACACGCCGGTATACGTTCCACAACGGAAATGGGCTGCAGGGTAGGATCACCGGCTCGGGCTGTCTGCTCGGTGCGGTCATGCTTGCCTTCATCTCAAGAAGTGACGGGCTCACCGACGGCGCCCTCGATGCGGTGAGCTACTACAACTTATGCGCCGAGTCCGCTGCCGGGCAGAATCCGGGACCCGCGACATTCAGGACGGGTTTCATAGATGCCCTCTATTTGAATGATGACGCACTGCTTTCAGAAAAGGACATCAGGCAGCATGAATAAGATGGATTTAAGGCTTTACTTCATATACGGTTCGGCACAGGGCGATGCTGCGGCCAGCTTGGATGTGATCAGGCAGGCGCTCGAAGGCGGCGTCACGATGTTCCAGCTCCGTGAAAAAGGGCCCGGTGCACTCGAGGGAAGAAGCCTTTTGGATTTTGCATCTTCGGTGAAATCACTGACTTCTGAATATGGAATCCCCTTCATTGTGAATGATGATGCGGATCTCGCGATGGAGGTGGATGCCGACGGCATCCATATCGGGCAGGATGATATAAAGCCAGCAGATCTGCCCCGGTGGTTCGACCGGAAAATCATCGGGCTCTCCGTCGGCAGTCCGGAGGAGCTCGCTTTAAGTGACCTCAGGAATGTCGACTATATCGGCACCGGTCCTGTATTCCCCACACAGTCGAAAGATGATGCGGGGGCGGCCATAGGCACCGCGGGACTCCGGCGGATGCGGGAAGACATCGGGCGCATGCCGATGGTTGCGATCGGCGGCATTACGCACGCAAACTATAAAGCGTGCCTTGAGGCCGGCGCCGACGGAATCGCAGTGATCTCGGCAATCTCCGGCGCCGGAGACGTCACCCGGGCAGCGCACGGATTTTTAAAATGATGAGAATAACCTGAACCACTTAAAAAGCCGGATGCAGAAGCCTTTTCATAAGGTTTCCGCATCCGGCTTTTATAGTGCCGTCCATTATTCTTCCCGGTATTTCGTGAATTTGAAATCACCGGTCTGAAGTGCATAATCATCATAATATGATGCCATTATACCGGCGATACTGACTGCCCAGCTGATATCGGTCGCATACTGGTGTGTACCGGGTTCATGCGGGTTCCACCGCATTTTATAGAGAGTATGCTGACCGTTATTCACATAGTTCCGGCTGATGAATTCCGCACCGCCCATGATCGCGCGTTCAGGGGATGACCAGTCTTCTTCAGCCGCATAGCTCGAGCCCGCTTCCACCGCCTGCCGGTCAAAAGCCCCGATGCCGAAAAAGTTGTAATATGTCGTGCCGTCCGCTTCTATGCCCCGGGCGAGCTCGGATGCACCGTTACCGGTCTCGATCTGTGTATGGCTGATCAAATACAGCACGTTGATATCATGGGCGTCCTGGGCCTCGAGGTATGTTTCCCCGTACCCTTCAAGGATACCCCTGCCCTCCAGAATCTCATTCAAAGTACCTGCATCCACGTCCACCTTCTGTCTCAGGTCGAGGTGCTGCAGCGGATAATAATCTTCAGCCGTCTGCATATAATGCCTGATCTGTTCTTCCCCGGCCTCCGTCAGCCGGCCATCCTGGATGGTCACATCCTGGGTATTTTTGTCGAGCTGGAGGGCGACCGCCTCATCAAAAGTATACGGCGAACGATTCCTGTCATCTCCCGTGGTCTCTGAAAATATGAAAGTGATCACGAACACCCCCATAATCAGACTGAGTATCAATAATGGTAAATCATCTTTATTTTCCCTGAACATGGCCTTTATCCTTTACAAAAATGAATACTCTTATATTACAACTTAAACATCAAAAAAGTAAGCATCAAATGTGATGCTTACTTTTCGTCATCGTCGCGAGATCTATTAGAGAATCAATCATCTTCCCGATCCTCTGCTTCATCTCCTCACTGAGATGGGCATACTCGCCTTTCTCGTTCTTTTGATAATCCCCGCTGCTTGCACAGACCTGGGTCGGCACGGCCAGCGCATGCAGCCCCCTCATCACTATCCGGAGCTGGGCCAGCGGGTCGGTGTTCCGCATGCCGCCGCTCGTGCAGTACAATGCGACCGGCTTGCCCTCGAACTGATCGAATGACAGATGATCCAGTGCATTTTTTAAAATGCCGGAAAATGAAGTATGGTAGTTCGGTGTGCCGATGATGATTGCATCCGCTTCCCTTGCGATGGTCTTGAATTCTTCAAGGTCTTCAGTCGGCGGAGAACCGAGAAGCGGGATATTCCATTGACACAGATCTATGATTTCAACATGGTTTTCAGGCTGTTCAATCTGGGCTTTTATTTCTTCAGCAAGAAAAGCAGCACTTGAACCCGGGAACGGACTCCCGGAAATGATCAGCAGATTCATAAGCTGGCTCCTTTATCAAAATATTTATTACATTCATCATACCATTTAGGCGCCATATATTCCCATACATCAAAGGATGTAAAAAAAAGAGACTTTAAAAGTCTCAATTCATTAACTTACTATTCAGTTCTTCCAATTTATCATAGACATCATAGGGTAATTCAGCAAGTGTGACTTCTTCATCGACCAATTTCTGCGCAAGTTCGATATCGATACCTACGGCTTGGCTGATCTGGTATGGGGTTAATTTTTCCACAAGTAGTGAAAGGTTTAATTCTGTGCTCATAAAGTCACCTTCCTTATCAGTATCGAAGAGTACTAATAATTAATTATACCATATAATCCACATACTGCAAGAATATGCTGAACACATTCAACTATTTCTTCACGCGGCCGAATAAAGCCCCTTCCAAATGATGGACTTTTTCCAGAATCTCAGGGCATAACTCCTCCAACGACATGTTGCCATCCAAAATGCTCTGTACCTGATCAATGGGTATTTCCAATGCTTCGCTAAGCTGGTAACTGGTCAGACTGCCGCCGAATATATTCAGCTCGTGGATCATATGCATCACCCTTATCCTTGAAGTCTCTTAAGTATACGCCCTTTCACCTAAAAAGCAATCTATTCTGCCTTAATTATTTCCCGTTTAATCGGGTACAATATGCGTGAGGAGTGATTTTTATGTATGAATCTGTATTCCATAAACAAAAACAATTTTTCCAGACCAAGGATACATTTGCCATCCCTACCCGCATAAAGGCACTGAAACAACTGAAAGATGCGATAAAACTGCACGAAAACGAAATTTTTTCCGCGATGAGGGCCGACTACAACAAAAATGAAAGCGATGCGTTCCTGACGGAAATCGGCATCATCTACAGCGAGATCAATTTCCATATTGAAAACCTGAAGGATTGGGCGGCCCCGGTGGATGTGAAGACGCCGGTCACCCATTTCGGTGCGAAATCCACAATCTATAAAGAGCCCTTTGGTGTCACACTCATCATCTCACCGTGGAATTATCCCTTCAACCTTGCGATGGCACCGCTCGTCGGGGCGCTTAGTGCCGGCAATACGGCGATATTGAAACCTTCGGAGCATACACCGAATGTTTCAGGCACCATATCCCGCATCATCGCCTCCGCCTTTCCCGAAAAGTATGTCACGACGATTGAAGGCGGCATAGAGACGAACCAGCAGCTGCTGGACCTTCCATTCGACTACATCTTCTATACCGGCAGTTCACAGGTCGGTAAAATCGTCATGGAAGCCGCTTCAAAGCATCTGACCCCCGTGACGCTCGAACTGGGCGGCAAATCTCCGAGCATCGTCATGAAGGATGCAAATCTCAAGCTCGCGGCGAAAAGGATCGTCTGGGGCAAATTCATGAATGCCGGCCAGACATGCGTCGCCACGGATTATGTATATGCCGACAACAGGATCAAGGATCAGCTTGTCAAACACCTGAAGCACTACACCCACAAATTCTATAACAAGGAGTTCGAGTCGGAAGATTATATGCAAATCATCAATGACAGGCATTTCAAACGTGTCCATGGTTATATCGAGGGTGATATCGCATACGGCGGCCGCAGCCATAAATCGAAGCGCATGATCGAACCGACGATCATTCAAAATGCAGACTTCAGCCATCCGGCGATGAAAGAGGAAATCTTTGGACCGGTACTGCCGGTGCTCGGCTTTGATGATCTGGAGAAGGCGATGATTGACATCAGGGATATGCCGGATCCGCTGGCATTATACGTATTCACCGAAGACCGCAGTGCAGCGCGCCACATCATTGAAAACATCCCTTTCGGGGGTGGTGCGGTCAACGATACAATGTTCCATCTCGCAACACCTCATCTGCCTTTCGGAGGCCGTGGCCACAGTGGTATGGGGAAATATCACGGGCGTTATTCCTTCGATACTTTCACCCACGAGAAAAGCATTCTGCATCAGACGACTCTGTTTGACATTCCCCTGCGCTATCCGAATTACAGGAAGTTCCAAAAGCTGTTGAAGTACATTTGGAAGTGATGTCTTTTTGGAATAACGCCGGGCGGTACGGGGACGGTCCGGATGGGCCTGTCGAACAATTTATAATTTTATAAAAATATTTGACAGACGACGCTTTAAATTGTAATATTAGACGCAATATTGAATATGGCTTATCAAGAGTGACGGAGGGAACTGGCCCGATGAAGTCCGGCAACCTTTTAAGTAAGGTGCCAATTCCAGCCGGGGATCCCCCGGGAGATGAGCAGATCAGAGTCTGCTGAATTCGGCGGACTCTTTATTTTTTATCCAGGGAGGAAATTATTCATGTCCAAAGATTTCAAGTTCGAAACAAAACAACTGCATTCCGGCCAGGTGGTCGATTCCGAGACCAATTCACGCGCACTGCCGATATACCAGACGACTTCCTATGTTTTTGACAATCCGGAGCACGGTGCCAACCTTTTCGGCCTGTCGGAAGCCGGCAACATTTATACACGCATCACCAACCCGACGACTGCAGCACTTGAGACAAGAATCGCAGATCTCGAAGGCGGCACGGCGGGACTCGCAGTCGCTTCAGGTATGGCGGCAATCACTTACGCCGTCCAGGGAGTTGCGGATTCAGGTGACCACATCATCTCCACAACGAGCCTTTACGGCGGCACACATACACTCTTCACGCATACGCTAAAGAAGTTCGGCATTGACGCGACACTCGTCAATACAAAGAACCCGGACGACGTTTCACGTGAAATCAAGGATAATACGAAAGCGATTTTCGTGGAGACAATCGGCAACCCTGAAGGCAACATCGAAGATCTTGAAGCACTTGCCAAAATCGCACAGGATAACGGCATCGTACTGATCGTCGACAATACTTTTGCGACACCTTACCTATGCCGTCCGATCGAACACGGCGCAAACATCGTCGTGCATTCTGCAACGAAATTCTTGGGCGGTCACGGCACTTCCATCGGTGGAATCATTGTGGACGGCGGCAACTTCGACTGGAAAAATGGAAAATACCCGGGCATGAGCGAGCCTGACAATTCTTATCACGGCCTCGTCTTTGCGGACACGTTCGGTGACCAGGCATTTGCATATAAGGTCAGGACGACCCTGCTTCGTGATACAGGTGCAGCGATTTCACCGTTCAACTCGTTCCTGCTCACACAGGGCGTCGAGACATTATCCTTAAGAATGGAAAGGCATGTTGAAAATGCACAGAAAGTCGCTGAATATTTATCACAGCATGAAAAGGTGGAGTGGGTGGACTTTGCAGGCCTCCAGGACAGCCCTTATAAGTCACTCCAGGAAAAGTACCTGCCGAAAGGTGCCGGTTCAATCTTCACTTTCGGTGTGAAAGGCGGATACGAGGCAGGCAAGAAATTCATAGAAGCACTCGAGCTGTTCTCACTCCTTGCCAATGTCGGTGATGCGAAGTCGCTTGTCGTCCATCCCGCTTCAACAACACATTCCCAGCTGACCGAAGAGCAGCAGGTGGAAGGCGGCGTCAAGCCTGAGACGGTGCGTCTCTCTGTCGGACTTGAGCATATAGATGATATAATAGAGGATATCAATAAAGGTCTGGATGCGATTTAATGCCAATAAAAATAATTGAAGGATTACCTGTAAAAACAAGACTGGAAGCGGAAAATGTCTTCACGATCGACGCTTCCAGGGCGATGACCCAGGACATCCGCCCACTGCGCATCGTCATATTGAACCTGATGCCAAAGAAGGAAGAGACAGAGCTCCATCTGCTGAGACTGCTCGGAAATACACCTTTACAGGTCGATATAGAGTTTTTATATACAGAAACACATAAAAGCAAGAACACGCCGACAAGTCATCTCCAGAAATTTTACCGCACTTTGGATGAAATCAAAGACGAACGCTTTGACGGGATGATCATTACTGGCGCACCGGTGGAAAAACTCGATTTCAACCAGGTGGATTATATAGAGGAGCTTGAAGAGATTTTAAAATGGTCGGAAACCCATGTGTTTTCCAGGTTCTTCATCTGCTGGGGCGCACAGTTCGCCCTCAACTATTATTACGATTTCGACAAGATCACGCTGCCGAGCAAGCTGTTCGGCATCTTCAAGTATAAGAACATCCTGCCTTCACATCCTTTGATGAGAGGGTTCGATGATCAGTTTGAAGTTCCGCAGTCGAGGCATACAAGGATGGACTTTTCTACACTTGATCAGCACCCGGATCTGAAGGTGCTGTCGGTCCATCCGGATTTCGGCCCGGATATCTTGAGCACCTCGGACAGCAGGGACTTGTATATATTCGGCCACTTGGAGTATGAGAGGGATACGCTGCGGACCGAGTATGAAAGAGATGTAGAAAAAGGGCTGGATACAGGGATGCCGCATAACTACTTCCCGGATGATGACTCAAACAATCCGCCATACTTCAACTGGAAGTCGCACGGTCACCTTTTATTCAACAACTGGCTGAACGAGACTTACCAGAACACTTATTACGACTTGAATGACCTTGGAAAATAAGAAGAGCACAGGCCGGCGGCCTGTGCTCTTTTTTATCATTTTTGGGAAACTTTCATATGATTGATGCTGTCGTTCTGATGCTTCCTGGAGAGTCCCATGAGATTTTTGATGAATAGTTCACCATAAAGTTTTAACTCCTGCTTTTCAATCAAAGATACATTTTTGGCAATCACTTCTTTTTCACGCGATGAATCGAATACCGCGATGTCATGTGAGTACTTATACTGGGCAATTTCCTCTGACACTTGCATTCTTTTTTCAAACAAGCGCATTAACTCCCGGTCAATTTCATCTATCTCCCTGCGCAATTCTTCGTGTCTGCTCATGGGGACTCCTCCTTAATCATTATTTTTGGACGATTGTTTCGTTTGTGATCGTCTTGCCTTCCATTTCGGCAAGGATGTTGATGTGCTGCATCAGATCTTTGAATTCTGCAGGTGTCAGGCACTGCTGGCCGTCACTCCATGCATTTTCCGGATCCTGGTGAACTTCTATCTGAAGTCCGTTTGCACCAGAAACTGTAGCCGCTTTTGCCATGGAAGGAATGACGTATCTTGTTCCTGCAGCATGCGACGGGTCGATGACGATCGGCAGATGTGATTCCTTCTGGATCACCGGCACGGCCTGAAGGTCAAGCGTGTTTCTTGTCGCAGTTTCGAATGTACGGATGCCGCGTTCACAGAAGATGACATTGTCATTTCCGCCGGCCATGATGTACTCTGCAGACATCAGCCACTCCTGGATTGTTGCAGACATGCCGCGCTTAAGAAGTACAGGTTTTTTCGTCTGTCCGAGTGCTTTCAACAGGTCGAAGTTCGACATGTTACGTGCACCCACCTGGATGACATCCACCATTTCGACGAAATCGTCGATATGCTCTGTGCCCATCAATTCAGATACAATCGGCAGACCCGTTTCCTGCTTGGCAGTGTTCAGGATGCGCAGTCCTTCGATGCCAAGACCCTGGAAGCTGTACGGGGATGTACGCGGCTTGAATGCGCCACCTCTTAAAGTGTTCGCACCAGCATCTTTCAAAGCTTTCGCAAGCTCTACCGTATCCTCTTCATTCTCGACCGAACATGGTCCGGCACATACCATGAAATGGCTGCCGCCAACTTTCACGCCATCTATATCGATGACACTGTCATCTTCATGGAAGCGTCTGTTCGCTTTCTTGTAAGGCGACTGTATTCTGAATACAGACTTCACTATCCTGTATTTTTTGAAGTCATTTTCGTCTACACGGGATGTATCACCGATAAGACCGATGATTGTCCTTCTTTCCCCGTCGGAACGGTGAGCGCGGAAACCTGCACTCTCGATATTTGAAACCAGCGTTTGAATCTCACTTTCTTTTGCATCATGTGTCACATGAATGATCATACAAAAACCTCCCAATAATTTTAAAAATAAAACTGCCACCTATATAAATAGATAAGTGGCAGTTGGTGAAATAATATAAAAGTCCGTGCCTCCAGCCACTTATTTATAAATGGCTAGACATTACAAAATGCTTTAGCCATCACTGATACAAACTTTGATGAGTTTTACGTTTGTACACAATGATGGGTACAAACGGTATCAAAAATAGCTAAAGTAATACGGATTATTATTCTGTTGTTGAAGAATTGAGTTCAACATGATAACCGCTCCAATTTGTAATGTGTTGATTGCCATTATATTGGGTTGTGATTTATTTGTCAACCTTAAATATTAAAATGTTCAGATTTTTAAAAATCTTGTCGTATCCACCATTTCACTATATACTCACAATTATAATCATATTGGAGGAATTCTATGAACATAGTCATCATCGGCCTCGGAAATATTGGAGGTTCTTTTGCCGAGGCCATCCGGGAGGGCGGGGGCGGCCACAACGTCTATGCCATCGATGTGGATGAAGAGGCACTCTCACTCGCGGAAAAAGAGCAGCTGATCAAAAAGGGATTCACCGATCCGAAAGATATCATACCGGAAGCGGATCTGATCATTTTTGCAGTTTATCCCAGGGTCATCGTGGATATCATTGACCAGTACTATTCCCTTTTCCGTGACAATGCCATCATAACGGATGTCACCGGCGTCAAAAGGAAAATCATCGCAGAGATAGAAGAAAAACTGCCTCCGGAAGTCGACTTCATCTTTGGTCATCCGATGGCTGGGCGTGAAAACCGCGGTTTGAAATATGCAAGCAGCGAAGTTTTCAAAGGTGCGAATTATTTAATCACTCCCACTGAGAGAAATAAAAAAGAAAACATCGAATTCCTTAAAGGATTCATAAAAGGGCTGGGCTTCCGTAACATTTCCGAGATTTCACCGGAATTCCATGATGAGGTCATCGGTTTTACAAGCCAGCTCGCACATGTCATCGCCATCTCCCTGATCAACAGTGATGATGCTGACCGGAACACCAAGAAATATACGGGTGACAGCTACAGGGACCTTACCAGAATTACGAACATCAACGAAAAATTATGGCCTGAACTATTTATCATGAATAAAGACTTTCTCCAGAAACATATAGATGACTTTACATTCCAGCTTGAAAAGCTTTCCAGGGCAATCAAGGATGAAGATATCGCCACAATGGAAGAGATGATGACAGAGTCACGGCGAAGGTATCATGATTTGCATGATTTAGAAATGCCCGATCAATGAAGAAAGCAGGACTGAACGGCCGGTCCTGCTTTTTTTGATGCAAATTCAATCAATTTCCGATGAGAAACAGATAATACACTAATTATTATGCACTTTATTAAATATTTATTTGCAAATGAGCATTTTATATGTATAATATGAATTATTAACTTTTTAGGAGATGGTTACATGGGGCGGCAAAGCAAATCAAATTAAATGAGTTTTACGGTAAAAGTTTTTTGAAGGAAGTGGATTTTTCCAAAGATGACCTGGAAGTTCTGATCGATCTTGCAGATGATCTTAAAACCAAAGAAAAACATGGGATTCCTCAGCGTTTCATGAGTGGAAAACACATCGCTTTGATCTTTGAAAAACAGTCGACACGCACACGTTCGGCATTCACGGTCGCAGCAACAAAGCTCGGCGCGAATGTTGAATATCTGAACAAGAACGATATCCAGCTGGGCTCGAAGGAATCTGTGGAAGATACCGCCAAAGTACTTGGACGCATGTTCGACGGCATTGCTTACAGAGGCAGCGAGCAGTCCACCGTCGAAGCACTTGGTGAATATTCCGACATACCGGTTTGGAATGCATTGACTGATGACTGGCATCCGACGCAGATGCTTGCAGATTTCCTTACCATCAAAGAAAATTTCGGAACTTATGAAGGCAAAACAATCACCTTCGTGGGTGATGGAAGGAATAACGTGGCGCATTCATTGCTCGTCACCGGCGCAATGCTTGGAGCAAACGTCCACATACTGGCACCTGAATCACTTCAACCTGCCCTTTCCGTGCAAAAAATGGCATATGATATCGCAGAGCAATCCGGCAGCAAGCTTTTAGTCACTGCTGACAAAGCAGAAGGTATGTATGGAAGTGATGCAGTATACACGGATGTATGGGTCTCGATGGGTGAAGAGGATGCTTTTGAAGAAAGGTTCAACCTGCTGTCTGAATACCAGGTGAATCAGGAGCTTATGGATATGAGCGGCAATCCGGATGCTATTTTCCTCCATTGTCTGCCTGCCATCCATGACACTGCCACTGATGTCGGTAAACTTGCTTATGAAAAGTTCGGCGTGAATGGAATGGAAGTTACGGATGATGTTTTCAGAAGCCCGGCTTCAAAAGTCTTCGATCAGGCTGAAAACAGGATGCACACGATCAAAGCATTGCTTGCAGTGACATGCGGCAATGTGCATTAAATGAATTAAGCATCTGATATAATGAATATAAAAACGACCCGGAAATTCATTTCCGGGTCGTTTTACTTTCGTCTTCAAAACCTCTCTACTTCCTGAATATTTTTAACAGGCCGTCCAGGAAGCCGCCTTTATCACGTGAAGCATCATCTGACTTTTCTTTTTCCTCACTTGCCGGTTCATCGTCTGCATTCTCTCCTGAGCCGCCGGCACTGCTGTAATCACTCATATCGACATTCTTCCTGTCCGGGGTTTCACTAACTGAAGGTGCTCTTTTTTCATTGTTCTTGGCATCTTCAGCATCCGTGGCAGGAGATTCATTTGTATCGTCCATTGAAGCGTTCTTTTCTTCTTCCGAAACGTCACCTGAATCATCTTTATCTGCTGCATGAACGACTTCTTCCTGATCACTCTCATCAGGCGCTGAACCCGTATTGGAATCATCTTTGTAAGGTTCAGACAGTCCAGTGTTTTCCAGGGTGCTCGCATACCCTATGTAACGTTGTGCGTTATTCTCATCATAACGCTCGAGCCTTTCAACCAGGTTACGGATATTACGCTTTAATTCACGATTTTCCTCCTGGATATCATCCAGTCTTGAAATGACGTGGCTGAACATTTCCCTGACTTCATCATTATCATTTGCCGGCACCATTTTATGAGATGCACCAGATATGATTTCATTGATTTCCCCCATGATTTCATCTGCAGCAGACTCAAGGGTATACCCCGGTTTCTTGGCTTTTTTAATCAATTCCCGGAGTATCAGAACATCATTTGCTGAAAACAGCCTCCTGTTATGCTCATCTTTTGCAACTTCATACTTTCTGTCTTCGAGGAGTCTGACGTACTTCCTCACATTCTGATCGGACAGTTCCACTAGTTCCGTAACCTGGGCCGTCGTATAATATACAGACTGATTGAGTTCTTTCATTACATTACCTCCGCTTTAAACGTTAATACTTATTATAACGGCATTACTGGATAATAACCATCCTTTAATCCATTATTTCTAAAAGTATCGCTATTATAACACATGTGCGACCGCCGTTATAAGTGATTAAGAACATTGATTTAAAGCCTTTTTAGGCGTTATTTCAACCATTCATGAAATATCATTTGAAAAATCATGCAGCATTCAAACCACTGCCCTCATAGCGTTAATTATACTATAATTTTTCACTTTGATTGAAGTTGCCCCCTTCACCTTATTGACTTTAAATCGAATTATTTATAACATTGATTCCAATCTTCAAATTTCAGAATCCGGAGGTATTTAATGGATACTATACTTTCCCAATTATCATTAGTGAATGATCATACCGGTGCCACCTCGAACCCGATATATCTTGCCACAGCGTATCAGCACCCGGCGCTCGGCGAATCGACAGGGTTTGATTACACACGTACAAAAAACCCGACAAGGAGCCAGTTTGAAGAGGCTTTCGCCAAATTGGAAGGCGGCAGCCATTCTCTTGCCACTTCGAGTGGCATGGCAGCAGTGCAGCTGGTGTGCAACTTGTTCAGGCCCGGGGACGAAATCCTTGTGAGCTTCGATTTATACGGGGGTACGTTCAGGCTGTTTGATTTCTATACAGAACAGTATAATATAGCTTTCAAATATGTCGACTTCAACAAGCTTGAAGACGTCAAGGCGCATATGAGTGAAAATACAAAAGCCTTCTTCATAGAGCCGATAACAAACCCTTCCATGATCAGAGCGCCTCTGGAAGAATTGATTGATATTGCAAAAAACAATGGTATTTTAAGCATTATAGATAATACTTTCCTGACACCTTACCTCTTGCGCCCCCTTGAAATGGGTGCTGATATCGTGCTGCATTCCGCTACAAAGTATATCGGTGGCCATAACGATGTATTGGGTGGCGTTGTAACGGTAAACGATGAATCTTTGGCTGACAAGCTTGCAGCTTTCCATAATATGATTGGGGCAACATTATCCCCGATCGACAGTTACCTCTTGATCAGAGGTTTAAAAACCCTGCATTTGAGGATTGAACGCGCCCAGGAAAATGCAAGAGCCCTTGCAGATCATTTCAGTGACCATACAGCTGTCAGTGAAGTACTTTATTCCGGGTATACAGGAATGCTCAGCCTCAGGCTGAAAAAGAACTATGATGTCGGCAGGCTTCTGGAAAATGTCAAATTATGCACATTTGCTGAGAGTCTTGGGGGGACGGAGACTTTCATCACATTCCCCATTACCCAGACGCATGCAGACATGCCGGCTGAGGCTCTGGATGCAAGAGGCATCGACCGGCACCTGATACGGCTGTCCGTCGGGACAGAATCGTATGAAGACATCAGGGACGACCTCGATAATGCACTGGCTGAAAGCATAAATGATTGAATGCATAAAAAAAGAAGCGGTTCATATGAACCGCTTCTTTTTAACTCAACAAGACACTGTCTTCATCGGAATAGAGCTTCAACAACTTGGAAGTATGCTCATGTATCTCCTGAAATTTTTCAGGGTGCTCCGATAACTTGATGCCGTATGAAGGAATCATCTCTTTGATTTTATCTTCCCAGCTTCTGTAATCTTCAGGGAAACAACGCTTCAGTATGTCCAGCATCACTTCCACCGATACGGATGCACCCGGGGAGGCGCCAAGGAGTGCAGCTACAGTGCCATCTGATGACGTTATAACCTCGGTACCGAACTGCAGTGTCCCCTTCCCTTTCTCATCTGTATCCTTTATCACCTGTACACGCTGACCGGCTACGGTCAGTTCCCAGTCTTCATCTTTCGCACTTGGTATGAACTCCCTCAGTTCTTCCATGCGTGCTTCATTGGAAAGCAGCACCTGCTGTATGAGGTATTTGGTCAATCCAAGTTCTTTTGCGCCGGCTGAGAGCATCGTGAGCACATTATAGGGCTTCACAGAGTTAATAAGGTCAAAGTAGGAACCTGTCTTAAGAAACTTCGGAGAAAAACCGGCGAACGGTCCGAATAAAAGACTTTTTTCTCCGTCTATATATCGTGTATCCAGATGCGGCACCGACATAGGAGGCGCACCGATCTTCGCTTTTCCGTATACTTTGGCATTATGCTTGTTGACGATCTCTTCATCCCTGCATACAAGGAACATGCCGCTCACCGGGAAACCTCCGATATTTTTGGATTCCTCTATGCCCGTCTTCTGAAGCAGCGGCAGACTGTTACCGCCCGCACCGATGAATACGAAATCGCTGATATGGAATTCTTTCTGGCCGGTCTCCAGATCTTCCACTTCCACCTGCCATCTGCCGTCATCCCTCTGTTTAAAGTTTTCGACACTGTGGTTGTAGTGGACCTCGGCACCTTCCTCTTCCATGAGAGAGATCAGTTTGCGTGATAAGGCACCGAAGTTGACGTCTGTCCCCGTATCAATCTTCGTTGCAGCAATTTCCTGTCCCGGTACACGGTCTTCCATCATCAACGGCAGCCACTCTTCCAGAGTTTCATAATCATCTGCAAACTCCATGCCTTCAAATAACGGATTCTTTGAGAGGCTTTCAACCCGCTTTTTCAGGAACTCCACATTTTTCCGGCCTTCCACAAAGCTTAAATGCGGAACCAGTTTTATGAAGTTTTCAGGTGTTTCCAGTATCCCCTGTTCTACAAGGAATGCCCAGTATTGCTTCGATATCTGGTACTGTTCATTAATTTTCACAGCCTTGCTTATATCGAGTGATCCGTCCGCCATCTCGGGTGTGTAGTTCATCTCGCATAAGGCGGAATGCCCTGTCCCTGCATTATTCCATGCATCCGAGCTTTCCTGCCCCGGGCTGTCCAATCTTTCAAAAACCTTGATCTTCCAATCAGGATTTAACTGTTTGATCATGGTGCCGAGCGTCGCGCTCATGATGCCGCTGCCGATTAAGATGATCTCTTTTTTATCATTTGAATGACTCATAACTGTTCGAGCTCTCCTTTTGAATACTTTGACACTTTCCGACATAAAAATGACAGAAGGTCGTATTTTTAGAATCTTTTATCATTAATACATTATACTCCTTTTGCCTGAATGAATAAAGGGTTTTCATACGATCAGGTTATACAGATTATCCAATGTGACATACTAATTAAAAAAGAGTCCCTGCAGGGACTCTTTTAATCAGTTTAATTTTTCATCAACGAACTGGACAAATTCATCTCTGTCGCCTTTAGTGATATTAACCATCGCCATCTTGCCCATGCCCTGCGGGAATTCGAGGAATAAAGCATCCCTTTCCACGAAGACACTGACGATGTCCTGATAGCTGAATACACGCTTGTATGGTTCGCCGTTCATATCCACGCTCATAATAAGACGTTCACTTGTTGTGATATAGGCACCTTCAAACTCCGTCTGCTCTCCGACCTTGTACAATAAAGTGCCCTGAAGTGCAGGTCCGAGCTTTTCAGTCGGATATAATTCATATTCGTCAATCGTTGTCAAATCCATTATTAAACACTCCTTAATTGTATATTTGCCAATTTTTTTCTGTTGCTACTTTCAACAGCTTTTCATCCGGCTCCACGACAACCGGATTACCCACCAATTCCAGCATCTTTATATCCGAATAACTGTCACTGAAGGCCATGCTGTTCTTCCAGTCGACGTTCACCTTACTGTCTTTGAAATGGTTCATGAGCATTTCGACTTTCTTATCCGAATGCAGTCTGCTGAAGCGTTTCTTATGATCAAGTTTTCCATTCGTGTAATGGATGACCGAGCCGAATATATGATCGACATGCTCCGATTTGAACACACCTTCCAGCAACGGCATAAATGCACCGGACACTAAAACGATATAATAGTTCTCCTGCTTCAGCTTCCGCAGCCGGCCGACAAGATCAGGGCGCAGGTCAGCTGCCATCGTTTCTGCAATCTCATGGAAAAACCTCTCTATTTCCTGTTGGTTCATTCCTTTGAATGCCTGGATATATTTTTCCAATGCTTTGTTCTGCATTGTCAGTTTAGGCACAAGCTTCATCTTGTAGCCGATATAAATGGGAGCGAAGTCTCTGAAAAATTTCTTATAGATATTTTTATAGTCAGGATGGCCTTTAATCTTATCAATCAGAATATCAAATGTTTCATCCGGGTACAGTGTACCGTCAAAATCAAACAGTGCAACTTTCATTATGCCACATCCTTATCAAACGATTCATTTCAATTCATATGTTACCATAATTATAGTAGAGTATGTATAACATGAGTTTTAAGGAGGAAATGATTGATGGAGTTTACAGTTTATCTCGCAGGGCAGATTCATGATGACTGGCGCGGGGAAGTTATTCAGAAATCAAAAGAAAAAGGCCTCAAATTGAATTTCGTGGGTCCGCAGACCGATCATGACCTGTCGGACAATATCGGTGAAAACATACTTGGTGAACAGCCCGGTTCCTACTACAAAGATGATGCCGCATCCAGCATCAACAATTTCAGAACAAGTGTCCTGATGAATAAGGCAGACTTCGTCATTGCATTATATGGTGAGAAATATAAGCAATGGAACACGACGATGGACGCAACTACAGCTATAAACCTTGGAAAGCCGCTGATCATCATCAGACCTGAAAGCGCAATCCATGCGCTGAAGGAATTATCCAACAAAGCGGATGTCACGGTGGAGACCGTGGACCAGGCGATCGAAGTCATCAATTATATTTACAAATAATCAAAACATGCTGATGTTTCACGGGAAACATCAGCATGTTTTTTTTAATGGAGGCAGTATTTCATAGATGATACATGAGCATTACAGCCAAAGTTCTTGAGGGCCTGAAGCCTTGATATCATGCATTTACCGACTGTAATGCATACCATTATAAAACTTTTTCTATATCCTCTTCGATGCTTTCCGGCTTGGTCTTAGGTGAGAACCGCTCCACCACTTCCCCATTTTTATCCACCAGGAATTTAGTGAAGTTCCATTTTATATTATCTGTAAACAACCCTTTTTTGGAAGACTTCAAATAATCATAGAGCGGGTGTGCATCCTCTCCGTTGACATCTATCTTTTCATGTATCGGAAACGTCACTCCGTAGTTCAGCCTGCAGCTTTCTTCAGCCTCTTCAGCACTGCCCGGTTCCTGATTACCGAACTGGTTGCTTGGGAAACCAAGAACGACGAGGCCATCCTCTTTATGATCCTGGTACAGTTTCTCAAGACCGTCGAACTGGCCTGCAAAACCGCATTTGCTTGCTGTATTGACGATCAGCATGGGCCGTCCCTTATATTCCTCAAGCTTATAAGTGGTGCCATCCGTCTTTTTAACCTCGATATCATATATCGACATACATATCACTCCTCGAAAATATTATATCAGCTTCAATTTCAATATAATATCATTTAGCTTCCGGCGGCCTGCATAAAAAAGAAGCATACAGGCCAAATACCTGTATGCTTCCAATCATTGACTCATTAATATTTCTTCGCTGACTTGGCACTTGCAAAGCTCTGATCCGCCGGCAGGACTTCACTGTTTTTGATAGGGAAGTTCCTGAAAGCATAGCTTCCGGCAAGGCCCACCAGGAAACAGATGACGGCACAGATAGCTGCATAGAGCAGTACCTGGCCTGCAGGGTTGAATCCGAACATCACGAGCAGTCCAGGTGTAGGGGCTGCTGTTCCGGGCGCATTATTAATCATGCCGGAATATGCGATGATAATCCCGCTCAAGGCACCGCCGACAAAGTTCGTCGTATAAATCGGTATCGGGTTTGACGTGACCAGATCGGCCTTCGATAATGGTTCAATCGCAATTGAAATGACCGATTTCAGTTCCCCGATCTTAAGCTTGTGGAGCAATGTACTGTTCATGAAAGCTGAACCGAATGCGGATAAAGCGGCAACTGCCATCGGTGCACCCGTCAGGCCGAGCATTGCTGTCAATGCCATGGAACTGAGTGGTGATGTACCAACGACCGTCACTATTCCGCCGAGCATGAGTCCCATGATCAACGGGCTTGCATCCATGGCAAGTTCAATGATCGCACCAATCCTCAGCAATGATCCGTCAACAAGCGGTGTGATCAGCTGGCCGAACCATCTTGCCAGTGGTACAGCAAAAAGGATGACCAGAATAAAATCCATTCCGAGAGATACTTTCTCCTGTAAGAATTTTATAAGAAACGCAACCAGGTAGGCTGCAAATAATGCAGGTATCAGGCCGATTTCCCCGAAAGCGACTGCAAGTATTGCAGAGTTCTGAGGATTTACGCCCATTTTCAAACCGACAAGCATGGCGACGATGACGCCTGCCAATGTTCCGGCGACCGTACCCGTCTCCTTAAAGAAATCCAATGCAAAAATGTCACCTATCACATATCCTTGAAGCGCTTCCACCAGGAACGTCGCAATTGCAGCTGCAGCCAAAGCGCTCATCACTTCGCTGCCGTATGGCGCATAATATGTAAACAGGCTGAAAAACACCAAAATCAACAGTAAAAGTCCTATACCTATTAACTGATCGATTATAAACTCCTCCAAACTTTTTATAAAAAGGCTTTCATTAATGTGAAATTTCAAACTTCAATGTGAAAGTTCAATCAATGAAAGTTATTCAATATGTACCATTATAGTTAGTTGGTTCAATTATCACAAACCAAAAATTGGGAAAATAACTGAAATAATGGTGATATTACACCGTTTTTAGTGAAAAACAACACATTTGCCATACTTTTATTATAATTGTGTAAAGTATACATGCGACCTTCTGACATTCTGCAGATTCTCTGCATTCGAAGTTTGATAATGAGTATTTAAAATTATATCATGTTAATATAAATTATCAGTGCCGATATCGGGTATGGGTAATTAACACATTCAATAGGAGGTTTCATTATGCTTCGTCACGTAGTCAACTTTTACGTCGGAAAGAACATGTTTGATAACGGGCTTCAGAAAATCCAGAATGATGGTGAACTCGGGGAGGATTTTGAAGAAAAGTTCAATGTCGACAGCACGCAGATGAAAGCCGCAGGTTACTTTGAGGCCATCGGCGGTGCACTGCTGTTCTTTACATTATTCAGCAAGACACTTGTAAGAATCGGAATCATAATGATGAACATTGTACTCGGGGCAGCGATATTCAAGCATTATAAATCAGGTGACAGCTTTGAGGAAACGAAAGGTGCACTTAAGTTCTTCAGCCTGAACACTTTAAGCTTCCTTGAGACTTTCCGCAAATAAGAGGCAAGCCGTGGCATCAATTGCCATGGCTTTTATTTTGCCTTAAATCATCACCTTCCAGTTTATCCACCTGTCAGGCGGGATAAAGTACAAGTGACTGTATGATACGGAACACCTTCCGGGATATTGAGAACCCGGGTTTTATTGAATGACTTTTACCGGGATTCGAAGTACAGTATTATAAATGAGGTGATGAAATGGTGAAGGAATATTTGGAAGACAAGAAACTGATGAAATCGATCATTGCTAAATATGCGTGCGACCTGGGCAGAATCTGGGAAAAGAGCCATATGGAAGATTTTAAATTAACGATCATCAACAAGAACAACAGCCGTTCAATCGATTTTAAGAAATTGAGGAATGATTTGAAGTCAGCTTATGATATACAACGTGCCCACCAGCTGAAAGGCATTTACATGCTCTTCAAAGATGGTGACCTGTTCATCGTCGGCAACAGCAGGGAGAACATCTTCAAACAGCTGAAGACGGATTTCAGGAAAGATGAAGGTTTTGCACAGCTGCTGGAATCAAATGACGTCAGACTCACGGTGATACGTATGCATGATATGGACAGCATCCATAATGCACGTCTTGAAGCGGTCATCACGGATATTTACACCAAGCTCTTCAAAGCAAAGCTCGCCGAGCAGTACGAACTGAAGATATGAAAAAATGCCAACGTTATAAAATAACGTTGGCATTTTTGGTTATTCTCCAGGTTCGAAAGCGGGCTCCAAGTGTCCCTCTTCTTCAAGGTCGGATAGGAATTCATATACTTCATCTGAAGTGAATGCTTCCTGAAGCGCCTGAATCTCTTCTGAATCCTGATTGTCTTCACGTGCGACCAGAGTGATTGCGAAAGTGTTGTCTTCATCTTCCTCCAAAAATACAGCATCATCCGGCGTCAGCCCGATACTGTCGATATACGTCGGGTAGTTGAAGACGAGTTCGACCCCATCTTCATATGCTGAAGTCAGATTCAAAAGGTCCACATGAGTGAAAGTGAAATCACGGGGGTTCTCTTCAATATCATCAACCGTCGCATCATAAGTCACACCATCCGCCAAAGTGATCAGATCATGCTGCTCGAGGACCATCAATGCACGGGCTTCATTTGTAGCATCACTTGGAATCGCGACTTCCGCCCCGTCTTCAATCTCTTCCATCGAATCGTAGACAGGTGAATAATAACCCACAATGGCATTATAGATCGGCTGTATAGCGACGAGATTGCCGTCCCGTTCCTCATTGAACATTTCCATGAACGGTTCATGCTGGGCGAAGTTCGCATCCACCTCTTCGTTCAACAGGGCTTCGTTATATTGGATATTATCCGCCACTTCGACCATTTCAACCGAGTAAGGTTCTTCAATTGCTTCTCCGGCAATTTCGACGACATCAGTCATAGGGATGGTCTGTGAAGCCACCTGGATCTCCGTATCTCCGGAAGCCTCGCCGCCTGTTTCCTCTTCTGTCTCTTCCTCTCCGTTGCCACATGCTGCAAGGGCAAATACCATGACACTCAGTAACATAAACCATAAATTACGTTTGAACATGTCTCACACTCCTTCAAATTTGTTGATTCATTTATCTTTTATCCAGTTTTTTGGCCAGCCTCAGCCCCCACCATTGAATCAGCTGGACGATGATGATGATGACGATGATTGCAGTGTACATGATGTCCGTTTCATATCTCTGATAACCATAACGGATGGCGAAATCCCCGATCCCGCCGCCGCCGACCACACCCATGATGGTGGAGTAGGATATGAAGCTGACGAAAGCGGTGGTGAATCCGATGATCAATGAACTTCTGGATTCTACAAACAGGAACTTCCACACCAGCTGCGGAATCGACGCTCCCATGGACTGGGCGGTCTCCGTCACCCCTTTTGGCACATCCAGCAACGATTGCTGCACGAAGCGTGCATAGAGTGCGATGGCGATGAGCATCATGGGAAAAGATGCCGCCACCGGATCACCGGTTGCACGGCCGTACACCGCCCGGATGAACGGCTGCATCGCGACGACAAGCAGCAGGAAAGGGAATGATCTGACGATATTGACAAATGCGTTGGACAGCTGATAGATGAAGACATTCTGCATCGGCTGTCCCCTCGCCGTCAGGAATAAAAGCGTTCCAAGCGGAAGTCCGAGTGCGATGGCCGCCACCATCGCAAACCCCATCATGATGCCCGTCTCCCAAAGGCTCTCGAATAATGCCGGCCAGTATTCTATGACCCGCGTGATATACTCCTGGAAAGTATCAGGCATCTTTCAATACCTCCAAAACACGCTGGTGATATGAATCATAACTGCGCCTCTCTTCCCCGCGGGCGATATCTATGATATCGACCAGATGACCATTTTCCAAAACCGCACAACGTTCACACATGCTTTTGACGACATCCAGTTCATGGGTCACCACAAGCACCGTCATGCCGAAAGTTTCATGTGCCCTTTTCAACACCCCGACGATTTCTTCCGTCGTACTTTCATCAAGCGCAGATGTCGGTTCATCACAAAGGAGTATTTTAGGCCGGGTGATGAGTGCACGCGCGATGCCGACACGCTGCTTTTCACCGCCCGACAGCTGTCCGGGGTAACGGTCCGATTTCCCGCCAAGACCGACAAAATCCAGCACCTCGCCGACGCTCAGGGGATCGTTATATTTATGCAGCTCCAACGGCAGCCTGACATTTTCCCTGACAGTCTTATTATTCAGCAGATTGAACTGCTGAAAGATCATACCGATGCTTTTCTGGTGCTGCCTCAATCTCTTTTTGGGTAAGGAGAAGACGTCCGTCCCGTCCACTTCAACGGTGCCCTCCGTCGGTGTCTCAAGCGCATTGATGAACCTTAATATCGTGGATTTTCCAGCACCGCTCTCCCCGATCAGTCCAAAAATCTCATTTTCACCGATTTCAAGCGACACATCATCCACTGCATTGAATGCACCTTCCTGCCCCTCATATGTCTTGGTGACATTGGTCATTGTAATCAAAAGTCCGACCTCCCCGTGTCCAATCGTCTTTTAAAATATACCAGAGAACATCCCGAAAATAAAGCCTAGTGACGAGGTATGAAAAAAAGGAAGCAGGTGCCATCACCCGCTTCCCTGACGTCATCAATCATCGTCCCAGTCGTCATCCCAGTCGTCATATTCTATATAGTAATTCTGGTTTTGGGCATTGGATTCAGCCACCTGCCGCATGAAGGTTTCCAAATCCCCGATCTCATCGAACTCTATATCGAGGAATATCACCTTATTGACGCTTCCATTTACGGCATTGATGGAGACGATGGCCCCTTCATCGTCACCGTCGATCAGATTTGCAATCAAATACTCATTCGGGGTTATGTCTGTATTCAATGTGGAGTGGAGGAATAATCCCCCGACTTCCTCCATCGCGATATCCCTCGCTTCTTCTGCCGTTATCAGATCAGGTCCCTCATCAGGAGTGTCTTTTGCCGGTTTCCCCGTTTCGGGCTCCGCATGCTGCCCACCTTCATCTTCTTCCATGGTTTCCGCTTCATAATCCGGGTTTTCAGATGATGTTATATCCACCACCCGGCCTTCCGACCTGTTTATCGTAATTTCATACAAGTATTCTTCATCATCGACGCTTACCACAAAATACTCATCGTCAGTCCCGAGCGAGACATTGCTTACATCGCCCTGATAACGCTCCTGTACAATCGCACGGACTTCCTCTTCATCCATGTAGTCCGCTGCTGTAAAGTTCATATAGGCGATGCCGATTATGACGCCGAGCATCACCGCGCCTGCCGCAATCAGCAATTTACCGATTTTCATCTTTTCACTCCTTTACTCCGTCGAACCTCAGTGTGAATGTCGTACCTGAACCGACCCGGCTTCTGACACCGAGGGTGATGCCATTCACTTTGGCGAGCTCATCTGCAATGGATAAGCCGAGACCGGAACCGCCTGTCTTTCTCGCCCTGGCTTTATCGACCCGGTAGAAGCGGTCGAATATTTTATCGAGATCTTCTTCCGGAATCCCGATGCCTTGATCAGTGATATCCACAACCACTTCATCACCATCTTTTCCAATTTCAATGGTGATGTCGTCCGAGCTGTATTTATAGGCATTATCCAGGAAGATTTTAAGCAGCTGATCCAGACTGTCCGGATCTGCTTCAACAATGACCTCACTGTCGGGGCTCTTAAGATGGATGGCTCTTTTATACACCGGCTCCAGCCGGGATTTGATCCCTTCCGCCATACGCACTATATTCAGCCGCTCCGGCCTGAAATTCTCCCTTGCCTGTGCGGCCTTGCTGAAGCTCAGCAATTGTTCGGTCAAATACTTCATCCGTTTTGCTTCATCAGAAATCGCATGGATGCTTTCATCAAGGATATCTTCCCTTGTCTTGCCGAATCGCTTCAGCATCTGGCTGTAGGAGTCGATGACAGTGATCGGCGTCTTCAGCTCATGGGATGCATTCATTATGAAAGCCTGCTGGTGTTCATCATTCTTTTTAAGGTCGAGCATCATCTCATTGAACGATTCCGATAAGTCCTTCAATTCCTTCGTATCGTTGTCATTCACTTCAAGCATCGTATAACCGCTCGTATTTTCTGTCTCCTTCATCTTGCCGATCAGCTTGTTGATCGGTTGGATGATGGTGTTGGTGATGAGCCGGTTCAGGAGATAGATCACCACGATGATGATGACCGTTGAAATGATCAATATCCACTGCAAAATGCTGAATGTGTCATAAATGAACTCAATGTTTTCATAAATCTGCAGGTTGTACACCTCGCCGTTTTCCCAGATGATCGGCAGGGAAACCATCACAAAATGTATATCGCCATACGTTACAACGTCGGTATACTGCCCTGTGCTGTAAGGCGCAAAGCTTTCGGAGTAGTTCGCACTGGTCGATATCCTAAGTTCCTGCTCCCCTGCTTCACTGATGAGGGTGATGAAACCGTCCGAGAGCAGATGCGACTGCAGTACCGCCCGTCTGTTGACATCGTTTTCCTCCGCATTTTGGAGCTCCTGCATTATATTGATGCCGCGTCCCTCCAACTGGTTCATTTCGGCATCCAGCGAGAAGTTCTGGTAGCTGTAATAGACGAATATATTAATAAGTATGACGACGACCGCTGACATCACTGTGATATAAAGTTGGATTTTCGTTCCCAGTTTCATCATCAGTTAGTCCTTTATCATATAACCGATGCCCCTGACGCTGGAAATCACGGACGGGGCTTCCCGGTCGATTTTTTTACGCAGATACCTGACATATACATCCACCGTGTTCGTATCGCCGAAATAGTCATATCCCCATACCGCTTCAATGATCTGTTCCCGCGAGAGCACCTGGTTTTTATTCGTCAAAAGATAATAAAATAAATCATACTCTTTCTGGGTCAGATGCACATCTTCATCTTCTATGAAAACTTCCCTTGTCGACGGACGCACCTGGATATGCCTGAATTCCAGCTCATCTCGGGCTGCCGGTCGGTATGAACTTTCTTTGAGCTGGGCGCGGATGCGTGCAAGCAGTTCTTCTATCTCAAACGGCTTCGTCATATAATCATTTGCACCCGAATCGAGGCCGCTGACCTTATCCATCACAGCATCCCGGGCCGTCAGCATTATGATGCGTATATGTTCATCTTTCTGGCGTATCCTCCTCAGTACTTCAAGACCGTTCAATTCAGGGATCATGACATCGAGCAGAATCAGATCGAACCCTTCTTTTTCATACAGTTCCAGTGCTTCTTTGCCGGTGTATGCGTTGGTGACATCGTAGGATTCAAACTCCAGTTCAAGCTGGATTACGCGGGCGATCTTTTCATCATCTTCGACAATTAAAATTTTAGGCATAGTTTCCCCTCCCGGAACATCGTCCCCTCATCACCATCATACATTCCGGAACTGGAAAGATGATTAGAGGCATCTTAAAATTTGATTAAAACTTTTATTCCCATGATTATACAATAAAAATAGCCGATATGATCACATATCGGCTGTCCCCTATACCAGGGGCAGGCGTTCTTTATAGCATTTCCTGCAGACGGGGACGTATTCCTCATCCCCGATCTGGATCGTTTCGCCCACGTTGACCGGCTCTCCGTTCATCATCCTCATATTCAGCGTCGCCTTTTTGTTGCAGTACTGGCACACTGTCTTCAACTCATCGATTGCATCAGCCAGTTCAAGAAGTGCCTTGCTGCCTTCGAAAAGCTGGTTGCGGAAGTCGGTTTTAAGTCCGAAGGCGATGACGGGGATATCCAGCTCATCAGCGATATCACTCAAATGATGCACTTCTGACTTTCTTAAAAACTGCGCTTCGTCCACCAGAACTGCGTAAACCTTCTCCTCGGCATGCGCGGCCTTCACTTCATTGAATATATTGTCGGTCACATACTCCGCATCCAGTTCAAGGCCGATCCTGGATTCTATCTTCTTAAAGCCGCTCCTCGTATCCACCGGAGTGGAATACGCCAGGCACCTCTTGCCCTGGGTCGTGTACTGGTAATGTGTCGTGATGATCTGGTTGCTCTTGTTGCTCTGCATCGTGCCAAAACGGTAATATAACTTAGCCATGACGAAATCCTTTCAATAATGCATTCTCTTTATGAATATGATCAAATACAGCAGATGGGCATCATCGCCAGAATTTATCATAATCCTTTTTATCTTCGATATTGTAGTCGATCATTTTTTTGAGCAGCCCGTAGTCCACTTCATCTGAATACTTGATGCGGAACAGTCCCTTAGTCTGCGAATAGCCTGCTTCCTCGATTTCTTCTGTGAAAAATTCCATCGTCTTTTCTTCCGGTGAGATGGAAATGTGCTTCTTCGAACTGTCGATGCCGAGTATGAATGTGCCGTTTGAAGTGTACATCGGCGTGTTCCATTTCACTTCCTGCTCCAGCTCAGGATAGTTTGAGTCGATCCAGCTGATGATTTCTTTGAACTGCGCCTCACGCGATGAATCTTCGATCGTCCGGATATAATCCTCAAAAGTTTCCATGCTCAATCCCCTCCCTTCCATCCATTTTAAATTTCTATGACATAAAATGCATTTCCAATCTCGGTTCTTATATCATCTGTCCGCCATTCCCTTTTGTATCCGAGACACGGGCATATATAAGTGATGCCGTTTTCCGTGAGCGAATGCCGGAAATGTACATGTCCCATGATGCTGTAATGCACCGGGAAATCGTTGCATATTGCATCGAAGTCGCTCGTCCCTATGAAGGCATTGTAATAGTCGAAAAGCCTGTGCGGCATCGGCACCCTGAAGCGCTTTGATGTAACGATGTGCGTTACGAGTATGATTTTCCTATTACCAAGGGGTTCAAGATCTCTCCTCACTGTCTGTGAGAACTGCCTGGACATCTCGACATCGTTATAACGCCATGCGATATTATGTTTATCCTGCCATGTTCCGCCGTAATACGCACGCTTCTCCAGCCGGTTGTAAGAAAACTCCCCGGAGGCATATGTGTAGTCGTACCAGCCGGTGTGCCCCGCTATCGCCCATTCCTCATTGACGATATAAGGGCGTTCCACGAGGCATTCGGGCTGCTCGGCATAACGCTTCAGAACTTCCTCGGTATCCTGCGTGATTTCCTTCTGCCAGAGATCGTGATTGCCGGGAACAAACTTGATTTCAGTGCCGCTTTCCTCTGCAACTGTGCGGATGAAATCCATCGTCAGTTCATAACTGTTTGAGATATCGCCTGCAATCAGCAGCAATTCTACATTGCGGTCTTTTACCTCATTAATCAGAGCTTCCTCATATAATGGTATATTGTCTTCACTGTTATTATAACGGTCAATATGCAAATCAGATATGATGCCTATCCTCATTTTCAAAACTCCATTTACTGCGTAATTCCTTCTCTTCACCATTTTCCATTTCTTTGTTCAATTTGTCCAATGTTATTAATGGACTGCATGCCGATTTCACCGGTCTTTTATTTTCAATGGAATTGTTAATGCGTATAATGGAGGGAAAGGGGGATTTTAAAATGAAGAAACTGATCAACAGCCGGGAACATTTTGTGAGCGATATGCTGAAAGGCCTGAAATTCACCGATTCGAAAATCGAAATCATCGCAGATACCGTCGTCGTCAGGAAGAACAAGAAGGAATCGGGGGTCGCACTCATCACCGGTGGCGGCAGCGGCCACGAGCCTGCGCATGCCGGATATGTTGCTGAAGGCATGCTGGATGCAGCCGTCTGCGGGGAAGTCTTCACGTCTCCTACACCGGATAAAGTGCTTGAAGCCATCAAGCATACAGACAACGGTGACGGGGTCCTTCTCATCATAAAAAATTACTCCGGTGATGTCATGAACTTCGATATGGCCAAAGAGATGGCTGAAGCGGAAGGGCATAAGGTGGATTCTGTAATCGTCAGGGACGACATTGCAATAGAAGACGCTGAAATGAGGCGCGGTGTGGCAGGGACAGTACTCGTCCATAAATATGCCGGCTGCCTTTCAGATAAGGGTCAGACACTCGGTCAGATCAAGGAAAAAGTGGAAGAGATGATGACCAGCCTGCATTCGATCGGCATGGCAATCCATCCATGTATGGTCCCTACAACAGGGGAATACGGCTTTGACCTCGGTGAAGAGGAAATGGAGATTGGCATCGGCATCCACGGGGAAAAGGGTATATACCGAGAAAAGATGGAATCCGTGGATAAAATTGTGGACCGGCTGCTTAATGAACTTTATAAATATAATGACAATGACGAATTGATCGTGATGATCAACGGAATGGGCGGGACGCCGCTCAGCGAACTGTACATCGTCACTGACAAAGTCATGAGCGCCCTGGATGATCAGGGTGTGAAAGTCTCAAAACTGCTTGTCGGTGATTATATGACCGCGCTTGATATGCAGGGCTTTTCAATCACTGTTTTGGATCATGACGACCATGTGGTCAGTGCATTGAATGCCCCGACGGAATCCACACACTTTTAAGGAGGAGACTTATGAATAATACGATGCTTCTGCAAAGGCTGCACAAACTGCAGGAAACCTTTACGGAAAAGGAGACTGAACTCACCGCACTGGACCGTGAAATCGGTGACGGGGATCACGGGGTGAACATGAAGCGGGGGTTCAACGCCGTAAAAGAAAAAGTCACGGAAAGCAGTACACAGGAAATCCTCAAACAGACCGGTATGGCACTGATGGGTTCAATCGGCGGCGCAAGCGGTCCTCTCTACGGTTTCAGCTTCGTCAAAATGAGTGAAGCGGCAAAAGATGAAATTGATGTGGAGAATCTCAGGGAGCTTCTTGAGATTTTCGCTGAAACAGTCAGTTCCAAAGGCAAGGTCAGCGGCGGTGAAAAGACGATGTACGACGTCATATCCAGGGCAAAAGAAGTGCTGGGTGAAGATGGCGCCCTCAAATTGGAGGACCTTCAGAAACTGGCGGATGATACCAAAGATATGATCGCCACAAAAGGACGTGCCGCATATTTCAAGGAAAAATCAAAGGGCACGGTGGACCCCGGCGCCCAAAGCGCAGTATATCTGTTAAGTGCATTTACACTTGAGGAGGAAGCATGATGACCGAAATTTTAATCATCAGTCACAGTAAAGATATTGCATCCGGTACAAAAGAGCTCATTGAACAAATGGCTCAAGGCGTCACTGTCCATGCCTCCGGCGGTGTCGGCGGGGGCATCGGTACGAACATCGGCCAGATCGACCATATGCTTTCCGAGGTGGAAAGTGACACCATCTGTTTTTTCGATATCGGATCCAGCCTGATGAACCTTGAGATGGCAGTCGAAATGTATGAAGGTGAACACGAAATTCATATTGCCAATGCACCGATAGTGGAAGGCAGCTTCCTGGCGGCGGTTGAAATAAGTATCGGCACAAATACCGCTGAAATAATGGAGAAGTTGAGCGAAATGGTGAAGTGACAGGGGTTGTATCGCATGGCATTATAGAGAAATAACGGTATGCATTACGCCATCATAACGCCCAGCGCACGGTGGATTTCTGAGTGTCTTACAGGTGCAGCAGGTTGTGAATCTTCTTTTATAATTAAGAACTTCCTCTAACGGGTATGCATAAAATACCACATGTTAAAAAGATTCAGGAAGGTGATAGAATGATTCTCAGGGCGATTTTGGGTACGCTTGTAATGATCTTTTTCATCATCCCTTTTATAAAAAGGATACAGAACGACCGCAGGGAAGGTAAGGATATAAGCAAATGGAGCGTTACCTTCATTATCATAGCTGTAGTGCTTTGGCTCTTCATGATCACATGGGTCGTCATGTATTACGCATAAAAGGTGAGCCGCATAAAAACAACTCCCGCATCATTTGATGCCGGAGTTGTTTTTTAATCGATTTCCCTGATTACATGACAGGGGACGCCCATTGCCAGGGTGTTGGGCGGGATGTCTTTTGTCACGACACTGCCTGCCCCGATGACGCATTTCTCCCCGATTGTAACGCCGGGCATAACGCTCACGCCCGCGCCGATCCAGACGTCGTCACCCACAGTGATTGGGGAAGCTTTCTCCAGCCCTTTGCGGCGCTCTGCTGCATCCAGTGGATGTTCGGCAGTGTAGAATCCGCATGAAGGACCTATGAACACATTATCCCCCAAAGTGATTTCCGCACCGTCCATGAAATAGCTGTTCATATTGATGAAAACATTTTTGCCGAACTTCACATGATAGCCGTAATCCACCATGAAAGGGCTCGATATATTGAGGTTTTCAGGTATATAACCGAGCAGTTCCACAATGATTTTCTGTCTTCCTTTTTCATCGCCGGGATTCATTTGATTGAATGTATAACAAAGGTTCTGCGCTTTATTTCTTTCCTCCGATAATATCCGGTCATAATTTGCGTTGTACCATTCACCGGCAATCATTTTTTCTTTTTCATCCATATGGACTGCCTCCAATACTGATATATATAAATTCTACAACCCTTACAGGGCAATCTCAAATATTAGTGATATAATTTACTGTAAATTCAAATATGATCACGAGGTGAGAAAATGAAAAGGCTTCAAAATCAAATGGTCACTTGGCGCAGGGATTTTCATAAGCATCCGGAACTTGGATTCCTGGAGATGCGGACCGCTTCCATAGTCGCAGAACAGCTTGAGGAACTGGGGTTCGAAGTCCAGCTTGGCAGAGAGGTCATGCACCCTGATTTCTGCATGGGTAAACCGGATGAAAAAGCGACAGCCGCCCATCTTGAATGGGCAAAGCGCCACGGGGCGGTGGAGAAATATTTACCGCACTTTGAAGAGGGTTATACAGCAGTGGTGGGCATACTGGATACCGGCACACCGGGTCCGACAGTGGCATTCCGGGTGGATATGGATGCACTGCCCGTCTACGAAAGTGAAGCGGACAATCATTTCCCAAACCGCAACCGTTTCCGGTCGATCAATGAAAATATGCATGCATGCGGCCATGATGTCCACACAACAATCGGTCTCGGGCTTGCTGCGATGCTCAGTGAACATAAGGATGAACTGAGAGGGCGGATAAAGCTCATTTTCCAGCCGGCGGAAGAAGGGGTCCGCGGTGCGAGATCCATGGTGGAAGCAGGGGTTGCAGATGATGTGGATTATTTCATCGCTTCACATATCGGACTGAATGTGCCGTTCAACCATTTCATCGCTTCCAATAACGGTTTCCTGGCATCATCAAAAATCGATGTATCATTCAAAGGCGTCGCTTCACATGCGGGCGGTCATCCTGAAGAGGGGAAGAATGCGATGCTTGCCGCAGCTTCTGCGGTTTTAAACCTGCATTCCATCCCAAGGCATGCAGACGGGGCCACCCGCATCAACGTCGGGGAAATCCATGCAGGCAGCGGCAGGAACATCATTCCCGACAGCGCCGAATTAAAAGTTGAAATACGCGGCGCCACAACAGAACTTAATGAATACATGAAGTCCTATGCCGAGAAAGTCATTGAAGGTGCGGCAATCATGCACCAAGTCGATTATGATATCACCCTTGCAGGGGAAGCGATCAGCGCCAAGGGCTCACCGGAACTCGCATCAATCATGCACAAGTCGGCAGAGAAGGCCGGCCTCACCAGTGAGCTCGAGAACAATTCCGCAGCAGGCTCTGAAGACGCCACCTACTTCATGGAAGCCGTGCAGAAAAGCGGGGGCTATGCGACTTACTGCATCTTCGGCACCGACCTTGCAGCCGGCCATCACAATGAGAAGTTCGATGTCAATGAAGACAGCATGATGTCTGCCGCCCGTGTCCTGTTCGAAGCCGCTGAAACACTGACACATGAATGACCCTTACACCGTACGTCCATTCCAAAGAATGGCGTGCGGTTTTTTTATTTGGAAAATCTAAGATCTTTACATCATTTCTTGATCCGGGTCAATTTTTAACCCTCCACAATCCGGTAAAGTTATAAGTGACAAAAGTGAACCGCACGAAACCAGCGCTTTAAAAAGAGTTCTTCAAAACTTGACCTGGGTCAATTCCTTATCTGAAGAATTGACATACAATTAAGTTAATAAAGAAAACAAATATATCAAGGAGGGGTTTTCAGTGATGAAAACAAACTTAAGAACAGAAGATCTGACTTGTCCGAGCTGCATTAAGAAAATAGAGTCCGGTATCGGTAAAAAAGAAGGTGTCAGCAAGGTGGACGTAAAGTTCAACCTCAACAAAGTTACGGTGGAGCATGACGAGTCGGTCACAGGAGACGAATTGAAAAATGTGATAGAAAAACTCGGATATCCGGTCAAATCGGTGAAATCATCCGCATAAAATATGATAAGGAGGGACAAACATGGCCCTATGGTTTAACAAACACTTGAACAAATTGATGTATACATCCGGCGCACTGATCATCATCGGCCTCATATTCATGTTCGCAGGCTTACCGGTCATCCGTGATGTCACATTCGTACTCGCGACACTGATCGGCATCGGTCCGATCATCCAGCGCGCATGGAGCGCGCTCACGGTTAAAAGTTTCAGCATTGAATTATTGATCACCATTGCAGTGGCAGGGGCATTATTCATCCAGGAATATACGGAAGGTGCGATTGTGACATTCCTGTTCCTCTTCGGCGCTTTCCTCGAAAAGCGCACCCTTGCCAAAACGCGCAGCTCGATCCAGTCGCTTCTCGATATGGCGCCTGATACGGCAAGGGTCATCCGGGAGGGTGATATCGTCGAAATAGATATTGATGAAGTGGAAGTCGGCGATACAGTCATCGTCCAGCCGGGCGGTAAAATCCCGGTTGACGGCACAATCATCAAAGGTAAGGCGCAGATCAACGAATCCGCAATCTCCGGTGAATCCGTACTGCAGAATAAAACCCTGGAAGATGAAGTGTTCAGCGGCAGTATCATAGATAGCGGATATATTGAACTTGAAGCGGTGAAAGTCGGGGAGGATACGACATTTTCAAAAATCATCGAGCTGGTGGAAGAAGCATCCGAACGTAAGAGCGGCACCGAGAAATTCCTTAACCGTTTCGCACAGTACTATACGCCGGGCATCGTAGTTCTCGCAATACTGGTGGCAGCCATCACGCAGAACATACACCTTGCGATAACATTCCTTGTGATCGCATGCCCGGGTGCCCTGATCATTGGTGCACCTGTCGCATATGTCGCAGGCATCGGCAACAGTGCGAAGAAAGGTGTCCTCGTCAAAGGGGGCGAGACGATCGACCAGTTCGCAAAAATCGATACAGTCATATTTGATAAGACAGGTACATTGACCGAAGGCCGTCCGAGTGTGACAAGCGTCGCAGTCTACAATGGTATGGACGAAGATGAACTCCTTGCTCTCTCGGCATCACTCGAACAGGTGAGTGAACACCACCTTGGACGCACAATCATCAAAGAAGCAGACGACAGGAAACTTGATGACCGCTTCAAAGTCGAAAATGCAGAAGCGATCAAAGCACGCGGTGTCAGCGGTGTGATCGAGGGGGACAAATACTATATCGGCAACAAGAAATTGATCGATGAACAGAACATCAACGTTTCCGACGGCATCCTGGAAGATTACATCAGTGAGCAGAAAGAGGGGCGGACGGCGATGTTCATCACGAAAAATGATGAAGTCATCGGCTTGATCTCCATCATGGACAGGATCAAGGAAGATGCACTTGAAGCAGTCCGGACACTGCGTGATAAAGGCGCGAAGAAGCTTGTCATGCTGACGGGTGACAACCGTTACGCAGCGGAAAAAGTCGCAAATATCCTCGGCCTTGATGAATTCCATGCAGAACTGCTTCCGGATGAGAAGATGGCCTACATTGAAGAAGAGCAGGCGGCAAAACGTAAAGTTATGATGGTCGGCGACGGCATCAACGATGCACCGGCACTCGCACTCAGTGATGTGGGTGTTGCAATCGGCCACGGCGGCACGGATATCGCAATGGAAACTGCAGATGTCGTACTGATGAGTGAAAAGCTCAGCAAGCTTGCAATCGGCTACACCATGTCGAAATCCACATTCAACGTCATGCTGCAGAACACCGCGATCGCATTGCTCACAGTAGTGCTCCTGCTGCTTGGAGTCGTCTACGGCTACATCCATCTTGCTTCCGGCATGCTCATCCACCAGGCAAGCGTCCTGGCAGTCATCATCAACGCAATGCGCCTGATGCCGATGAACAGGAAAGACAACGAAGCAGAAGTCGCAGCCAAAGAAGCCACAGTTTAACCGGCATTTCCTTTAAAAGCACCCTTTCGGGTGCTTTTAATTCGTCATATATGCCTCAACCTCATTTCCTTTTCAGAGGTCGTACCAATGTTATAATTGAATTAGTATGCATCAAGCACAGGCGGACAAAATATTCAGGAGATGATTCAATTGAAATTGAAAGGCCATCAGTTGTGTGTCAGCAGAGTACCCATCTTCAGCCATCTGGATGATGGGCAGTTGCGCGAAGTGTTCTCCAAGATAAACCATAAGCACTTGAAGAAGGGTGACTACCTGTACATGGCGGGAGACCGGAATGAGTCGCTGTCGGTGCTGCACAAGGGCAGAATCAGAATCTACAGGCTGAACCCGGAAGGCAGGGAGCAGCTTGTCAGGGTGCTCGGCCATGCAGATTTCACCGGTGAAATCGCACTTTTCAACGATGAAAACATCCACGAGTCCTATGCCGAAGTCATGGAAGATGCACAGGTGTGTACAATCAGGCGGTCTGACATATATGAACTGATGCAGAAGTACCCGGATATCGCCATCAAGATCATTGAAAGCTTCGCCGAAAGGTTGAATGAATCTGAATCAATGACTACGAATATATCACTGCTCAGCAGTACTGAAAGGCTCCGGGAGTATATACGCACTCATACGGAAGGGGAATTCCTGAAACTCGGGATGCCAAAAAAGGAACTGGCATCCTACCTGAGCATGCAGCCTGAAACACTCGCCCGCAACTTCAAAAGACTGGAAGACGAAGGGTCCATCAAAAAGATTGATAATAAAACTTATGACATCATCAATATATGATGCCTGCAGAGGCCAGGCACCCGGATCAAGGGGCCTGGCCTTTTTATTTTGACCGTATATAAAGTGAAAAAAGGGGAATAACCACTTAATCCGGTTGAAAATCGGAAGCACGATTGTTAGTATCAATAACGTTGCTTTAATTTTATATGATTTGTACACAATATATCATGTTACGGAGGAGGAAAAATCTTGGCGAAACGACAACGCAACAGAAAATTTTCGGATGTATTCATCTACGGGGTGGTCGTCATCGTCCTCATCGTCTTGCTCGGCGCATTTTTCCCGGTCAGTTTCGGGGAAATTTCCGGCTCGATATCTGATTGGATCACTGAATACTTCGGTTGGTATTACATGATACTGACTACATTGCTCGTTTTCTTCTGTGTATTTTTACTGCTCAGTCCAATCGGTAAATTAAAGCTCGGCAAGCCGGATGAAAAACCGGAATTCCGTACGGTATCATGGCTTGCCATGCTGTTCAGCGCCGGCATGGGGATTGGTCTCGTGTTCTATGGGGCGTCGGAACCGATGTCGCATTATGTCGCACCCCCGAGTGCAGAGCCTGAAACCCGGGAAGCGATGCTCGAATCCATGCGGTCCACATTCCTTCACTACGGTTTCCATGCATGGGCGATGTATGGTGTCGTCGCACTGGCACTGGCATACTCACAGTTCAGGAAAGGCGAAGTCGGCCTGCTGTCCAAAGTGCTCCGCCCATTATTCGGAGACCGTGTTGATGGCCTGCTTGGGATCATCGTGGACGTACTCGCAGTCTTCGCAACAGTGATTGGTGTTGCCGTATCCCTCGGCATCGGCGCCATGCAGATCAACGGCGGCCTGAATTACTTATTCGGTGTACCGGTCAACCTGGTCTCACAGGGTGTGATCATCGCTGTAATCACAGTTTTATTCCTGATCAGTGCCTGGTCCGGCCTGAGCAAAGGCATCCAGTATTTGAGCAACTTGAATATGGTCCTTGCCGGCCTTCTGCTCTTATTCATACTGATCGTCGGTCCGACCATACTCATACTGAATATGATGACGGCAGGGACCGGACAGTACCTGGGCACCTTTATGACGCAGAGCTTCGATGTGGCACCGCTCGATGCCCAAAAGAGTGAATGGATGAGCACCTGGACGATCTATTACTGGGGCTGGTGGATGAGCTGGAGCCCGTTCGTGGGCATCTTCATCGCACGCGTTTCACGCGGCCGCACCATACGTGAATTCGTCATGGCGGTTTTATTCGTACCGACCCTGATCGGCATCATATGGTTCAGCGCCTTCGGCATGACCGGAGTCTCTGTCGGACGGGAGTTCCCCGGGATATTTGAACTGCCGGCAGAGACCCAGTTGTTCGCGGTCTTCGACCAGCTGCCATTAGGTTTGATCCTATCCTTCATTGCCGTGCTGCTCGTGACGTCTTTCTTCATCACATCTGCAGACTCAGCGACATACGTCATCGGCATGCAGACGTCTTTCGGTTCACTGACGCCCACAGGTAAAGTGAAGATCACATGGGGCATCGCACTGTCCGCCATCGCTTATGTACTGCTGCTTGCGGGCGGGCCGACAGGCCTCAACGCTCTGCAGTCGGCGGCCATCATATCGGCGCTGCCGTTCAGTATAGTGGTCATACTGATGGTCCTCGCTTTCTTTAAAGATGCAAATGCCGAGCGGAAATACTTCGGCCTGACGATCAGTCCGGATAGAAAGCGTTATGAAAACTATGTCAAAGGCTCGACAGAAGAGTATGAGGAAAATCTCGAGGAGTACAGAGAGAGGGCCAAGGAAGACCCTCCGGGAATATAGTCAGCTCAACAGGCCGGCCGCATTTTTGTGCGCCGGTCTTCTTTTATTGTAAAATATATTCAACGATATACGAGGGAGGTTGTTCCAATGAATAAAAGAGCTTTATCCCAGGAGGAAGAAAGCGGCTTATTGGAGACGCTGGAACAAAGATTCACACAAAATGCACACAGGCACGCAGGCATTACATGGCAGGAGGTGGCATCCAGACTGCAAAGTGACCCGGAGAAATTATGGTCATTGAATGAAATGGAAGCTACCGGCGGCGAACCGGATGTGACCGGCCGTGATGGGGACGGGTTCATATTCATGGACTGCTCCCAAGAGAGTCCGAAAGGCCGGCGCAGTCTCTGCTACGATCATGCTGCTCTTCGATCGAGGAAGAAAAATAAGCCTGAAAACTCTGCAGTGAACGTGGCTTCGGAGATCGGCATCGAGATTTTAACAGAAGATGATTACAGAAATCTTCAGTCCAGTGAATCCTTTGACTTGAAAACTTCGTCCTGGATCGAGACGCCTGAGGAAATCAGGGAGCTCGGCGGTGCATTATTCTCTGATCACCGTTACGGCAGAACCTTCACATACCATAACGGGGCCGAGTCGTATTATGCTTCCAGGGGCTTCCGGGGAAAACTGAAAATATGAGTTTCACCGTTCCCGCTTCAGCCGGTCATCATCAGATGGCCGGTTTTATTTTGCTGTTCATCAAGTATTTAAAATATTCTATTTACTCATAGAGAAGAAGCAGAAGCTGTGCTACAATTGAAGTGAATTTTTTATATTTGAATTACATGTATATGAAGGGACTGAATGTAATGAAGAAAATTTTCTTTTTAGTATTTTTAAGCACCGTCATATTGGGGGCCTGCGGCGGCTTCACCACGGGCGACTCTGATAGCTCATCAGACAGCGGCGGTTCCGAAGGTGCGGAAGCACAGGATGAAAAAATCGTTCTGGATTTCTGGACTTTCTGGGGTTCAGAGCAGCGCAGACCGGTCATCGACCAGATCATTACAGACTTCAATGACTCCCAGGATGAAATTGAAGTGCAGCATACTTACACCCCTTGGGGGGACATCTGGACCAAGAACCTGGCGGCAATTGCTGCAGGAGATCCGCCTGACGTCATCATCAATGACATCATGACGGTCAAGCTGCGTGCGGAGGAAGGCCAGATCGAACCCATCACTGAATACGTCGATGAAGAGGTCACAGGTCGTTTTTACGATCAGATGATGGATGCAGCAACCCATGATGATGAAGTTTATGCTTTACCGTTCAACACGGACACCCAGATCCTGTTCTACAATAAAGATCTCTTTGAGGAAGCCGGACTGGATCCCGAACAGCCTCCTGAGACATGGGAAGAGCTGGATGAATATGCCGGGCAGTTGGATGTACAAGAAGGGGACACTTATGAGCGCATCGGCTTCTACCCTCTGATCGGGGCAGGGACGGATGTCTGGATACTGAATGCCCTCGGCGAGAATTACCTGCAGGAAGACGGGGAAGTGCTGGTGGATACAGAACCTGTACATGAAGCGTTCAACTGGATCCTCGACTCCCAGGAAAAATATGGGCAGAACCAGATCACAAGCGTCAACTCCCAGTTTGAGAATGCCCAGCAGGATCCGTTCATGGCCGGAGACGTGGCGATGATGGTGCAGAATGCAAACTACTATGTGCAGCTGCGTGATTTTGCTGAAGATCTGAATTTCGGCGTCGCTCCGATTCCTGAACGTGAACCGGGCAATGGGAACACTTCCTGGGGTGGAGGGTTCGTGGCTGAAGTCCCTATGGGCGCAAGCAACCCCGAAGCATCCTATGAATTCATCGAATACCTGACCAACTATGATGCTCAGCTTTACTGGGCTGAACAGAACTTCGACCTGGTCGCCCACGAAGAAGCTGGTGTCAGTGCCGCCGAGAGCGGGGAATTCACAGATGCCGGACGTGAGGTCTATACGCAGATGATTGAGAATATGGATAATACACTGCTGACACCTCAGCCTGTCATCGCACCGGATTATGCGGGAACCGCCAATCCGATCTTTGAATCCATAGTGAGCGGCAACACTGATGTGGAAAGTGGTTTGGAAAATGCCCAGTCAGAGCTGGAGCAACTGGTTGAAGATAACCGGTAGGCCGTCATATGAATAGGAAGAAGGAAAACTTATTCGGGTATATCTTCATTTCTCCCTGGATAATCGGGTTCCTGGCGCTCACCCTGGGCCCGCTTCTGTTCTCGCTGTACGGCAGCTTTACAAATTACAATGTCGTCTCCCGGATGGATTTCGTCGGCCTGGATAACTACCAGAACCTCTTTACAAACGATAATCTGTTCTGGGTGTCATTGTATAACACTTTTTACTTTGTAATATTCTCAGTACCGCTGACGACGATTCTCGCCATACTGATTTCGACGATGATGAACCAGAACATTCCGGGCATGAGGGTCTTCAGGACGATTTACTATCTGCCGGCCATCCTGTCCGGGGTGGGGGTATACCTGCTGTGGATGCAGCTTCTGGATCCATCGACAGGGCTGGTCAACCAGTTCCTGGCCCTGTTCGGCATAGACGGGCCGAACTGGCTGTTCGATCCCGACTGGGCAAAGCCTTCGTTGATCTTCATGAAGCTGTGGAGTGCCGGGGGCAGTATGCTGCTTTATCTTGCCGCCATGCAGGGCATACCTAAAACCTTCTATGAAGCGGCACAGATTGATGGGGCTACAAGGGTGCAGATGTTCTTTAAAATTACATTACCGATGGTGTCGCCGATCATTTTCTTCGATATCGTCACAAGTACGATCGGCTCCTTCCAGATTTTCCAGGAAGCTTATGTGATGAGTGCGGATAATGCCGGCGCACCGGAGAACTCGTTACTGTTCTTTAACTTATATATGTGGATCAGGGCGTTCAACCTCTTTGATATGGGTTATGCCATGGCAATGTCATGGATACTCTTCGTCATCGTCCTGCTGCTCACTCTTCTCAACTTCTGGTTGTCCAAGAGATGGGTCCACTATGAAGGAGATTGAATATGTACAACACTAAGAAGATGAAATTTTGGAAATCTGTCAATCTCGTCCTTTTGATCGTCGGCGCCCTTTTCATGATTGCACCCCTCTTCTGGATGGTCTCGATATCCTTGAAATCACTGGAGGAGATATATCAGGGCGGTTTTAACTTCATTCCTGAAGATATTCAGTTTTCAAACTATGCAGCAGTTTTTGAAATCATTCCGTTCTTCACTTACTTTGTAAACACTTCGATGATCACTGTACTTGTCGTGCTCGGCAACGTATTCGTCAATGCATTCATTGCTTACGGCTTTGCCAAAATCCAGTTCAGGGGGCGTGAGACACTCTTCATCATCGTCCTTTCCACCATGATGCTGCCGGGGTTCATCACTTTGATCCCCCAGTATGTAATCTATGCGAACCTTGGACTGGTGAACACGTATTATCCTTTGATACTGCCGGCATTCCTTGGAAGTGCGTTCAACATCTTCCTGCTGCGCCAGTTTTTCAAAGGTGTGCCGAACAGCATGATTGAAGCGGCTAAAATGGAAGGTGCAAACCATTTCTATATATTCTTCAAGATTGCACTGCCGATGGTCAAGCCTGCACTGTTCACCGTTGCGATATTTTCATTCAATGGTGTATGGAATGACTTCCTCGGCCCGCTGCTGTACTTGAACGATGAATCGCTTTATACGCTGCAGCTCGGTCTGCAGGTGTTCAAGGAGCAGAGTTCCACTCAGTGGCATTACCTGATGGCCGGGTCACTGATGGTTTTATTCCCTGTCATAGTGCTGTTCTTCATATTCCAGAAGTACTTCATCACAGGTTCCAATATACTCGGACAGACGGAAGAAAAATAAACTGCAGCCTGCGGGCTGCAGTTTTTTTGCCTGCTTGTGCCGCTGAATGGAAATTGCCCGGTGAATATGATATAAACGGATTAATATTGAATGAACGGGTGAAATATGAAGAGATTAATATTTACATTGGTTGTCCTTCTGATGATCGGCGGCGTGTATTATGCCGACCGGCAGTCCGAAGAGGGATTGTGGGAAGATATCAAATATGTGATTCTGCCCGATCCCATGGCAAACAACACGTATGATGAAGGTGAGTGCACCTATCATGTTTTCGAACTTGTGAAGGGCGATGCCAACATGATCGAGAAAAGCTGGGGTGATGCCGAACATTGGGCAAATCGTGCGGAAGCGGACGGCTATACAGTGAACCGGAACCCTGAAGAAGGTGCCATCTTACAGACTTCAAGAGGGGAGATCGGACACGTCGCCTATGTCACAGCCGTCACTGAGGATTCCATTGAAATCAGTGAAATGAACTATTACGAGCCTTACGAAGTAACGGAGAGAACGATAGAATCCGCAAACATCGAAGACTATAATTATATCCACCCCAAAGAGAATCCGCGGCCGAAAGATACTGGGGAATGACGACAGGAGCATCAAAATGACTGTAAAAATCACCGAAGTGACGATTGACGACCTGAAATTGCTGCAAGATATGAGCCGCCGGACTTTCGACGAGACATTCCGGCCACAAAACACACCTGAAAATATGGCTGCTTATCTTGACACAGCGTTTACAGATGTGAAAATGATTGCCGAATTGAATGATGAGCATTCATTTTTTTATTTCATATATTACGCTTCTGAGCCAGCAGGCTATTTGAAATTGAACGTTGCAGGCGCCCAGACCGAAGATATGGGAGAAGACGCATTGGAAATAGAACGCATTTATCTCCTCGAGGAATTTCAGGGTAAAGGCCTTGGAAAAGCTTTGTTCCTGCATGCACTGGAAGTGGCAGCTTCACTGGATAAGACTTCGGTCTGGCTCGGTGTATGGGAGAAGAACCCCAAAGCCATCCGCTTCTACGAACGGCTGGGCTTCGTCCATGTCTCTTCACATGAGTTCTGGATGGGGGATGACCGGCAGACCGACCTGATTATGCAACTATACATTGAGGAGTAGATGAAATGTACATTCCAAAACATTTTAAAGTAGACGATATTGATGAAATAAAAAACTTCATCAACCAAAATGGCTTTGGCACCATCATCACTGTAAAAGACGGGAAACCGCAGGCAACACATACACCGATGATACTGGAGGAGGATGCAGCCGGGGAGTGGACGATCACCGGACATATCTCCAAAGGCAATGACCAGTGGAAATCTTTTGACGGTCACGAAAATACTCTGCTCATGTTCCAGGGACCGCATGCCTACATATCCTCCACATGGTACGAAGATGAAAACGTGCCTACCTGGAATTACCAGTCGGTCCACCTTTACGGCCATTGCAGGCAGATGACGGAGACAGAGATGGAAACCGATCTCATCAAACTCCTTGATAAATACGAAGGTCACGATTCGGACGGGGCGACTTGGGATAATTTGTCCGAAACGACCCGCAAGCAGATCAAGGGCATCGTCGGATTCAAAGTGAAAGTCGAAGAAGTGCAGGCCGCATACAAAATGAGCCAGAACAGGAATGAAGACGATTATCAAAACATCGTTCATGAGCTGAACGAACGCGATGAACTGATGGATGAAGAGATTTCCCGGGAAATGAAGCGGATCCGCCGTTAACAAATTGAAGAGCACACGAATCTGATTTGAAATGCATAGGCATAATTTTGTGGTTCGTATATCTCTTAATAAGTGAGGGAATTTATACGTTTCAAGGAACTCAAATCGAATTACTCCCGGGAAATTAACGACTTATACGAATATGCAAGCCCAAATCGCATTACTAACAGTAAATCAGCAACTTATACGAATCAGAAAGCAGGGGGAGCCTTTTCGGCTCCCCCTGCTTCTTTGAATCATCATATTTTTATCAAAATCACTCACTGATGAGTCCTGCTTCCAGCAGATAAGTTTCCGCAACTTCATAAGGGTCTGCATCTTCGACGCTCACCTGGTAGTTCATCTGCTGCATCTCTTCATCGGTGATCTGTCCTCCGAGCCTGTTGAGCGGCTCTATGATTTCCGGATGTTCTTCCAAAAATGAAATCTTGAACATCGGAGCACCGTTATAAGGCGGGAACACATTTTCATCATCTTCGAGTATGACCATTCCGAACTGTTCAAGCTCCGCATCCGTCGAGTAGGCATCGAGCAGGTTGATGTCCCCTGACTCGATCGCCTGATACCTGAGAGCCGGCTCCATCGTGCTGACATCATCGAACTCAAGACCGTACACTTCCTGGATGGCAGGGTAGCCGTCTTCTTCCCGGTCGTTGAACTCAAGCGTGAAGCCTGCACTGATTTCGTCTTCTATGGACTGCAGGTCGCTGATCGTTTCAAGTCCGTGTTCTTCTGCAAATTCCTCTTTGACCGCGAGCGTATACGTATTATTGAAGGCCATCGGCTCAAGCAGTGTCATATCGTACTCTTCCTCAAGGCTCGTCCTGGCCTGCTCGTACACTTCCTCCTCCTCACGTGACTCGAGTTCTTCCCGGGTGATCTCTCCAAGCACCGTCCCGGTGAACTCCAGATAACCGTCGATATCATCAGACTGCAGTGCACTGAATACAAAAGTGGTTCTGCCTAAGCCGTCTTCCACATCAACGATGTGATCCGTCTCTTCCTCGATCAGTATTTTATACATATTCGTGATGATGGAAGGTTCCGCCCCGAGTTTCCCTGCCACCGTGATGCTCTCCCCGCGTCCTGCAATGAGCGGAGCTACGGCGATCAACAGCAGCACGAGCAGGATCGAGCCGAGCGTGATGAGCATTTTTTTATAAGACAATCTCTGCAGTATGCGGAGCAGTATATCAAAGAATATCGCAAGCAGGGCTGCCGGCACCGCTCCGATGATGATGAGCGATGCATTGTTCCTGTCGATGCCGAGCAGTATCAAGTCACCCAGGCCGCCTGCACCGATGAGAGCTGCGAGCGTCGCCGTCCCGATGATGAGCACCATCGCCGTTCTGACGCCTGCCATGATCACCGGCATCGCAAGGGGAAGCTCCACCTTAAAGAGACGTCTTGCAGGTTTCATGCCGATCCCCTTCGCCGCTTCCACCAGGGAGTCATCGACCCCATCGATGCCTGTGTAAGTATTTCTCAGTATCGGCAGCAAAGCATATATCACCAGGGCGATGATTGCAGGCAGCGTGCCGATGCCGAACAACGGTATCATGAGCCCGAGCAGTGCAAGTGATGGTATCGTCTGCATCACTGCTGCGATATTGATCACCACTTCGGAAACCTTTTTGGTCTTGGTCAATAATATGCCGAGCGGTATACCGATCACCGCTGCAATCAGCAATGCTATAAAAGAGAGCTGTATATGTTCAACGAAAGCGGCAAACAGGTCACCCCTTCTGGAATCCAGTGTCGAAAGCAGATGATTCATCGCACATCACCACTTTCATTTTTGGATAGATACTTGAACAGGTCCTGCCGGCTGAGCGGTTTAGGCCCATCTTCGCCGGCGACGATGACTGTGTCATGGGTGCTGAAGTATTTGAACAGGGTATTGATGTCCGTTTCCTGCATCACTTCAGGTGCATCAGATGCAGGAACGTCATACAATGCCGGTAAGCTTTTCACGATATCCCCGGCAGTCGCCTGCTTCATCAAGTAGCCGTCGACATCCCCGATGAAATTACGGACGAAGTCATTTTTCGGGCTGGTGAGGAATTCTTCCGGTGTCCCGATCTGCTCCACACGCCCTTTATTGAGCAGGCAGATCCGGTCCCCCATCTTCAAAGCCTCCTGTATGTCATGGGTGACGAAAACCACCGTCTTTTTGATCTTCTTCTGCAGTTCAATCAGATCATCCTGGAGGCTTTCACGGCTGATCGGATCCAGGGCGCTGAAAGGCTCATCCATCAGGATGACCGGCGGATCCGCGGCCAGTGCCCGCAGCACACCGATGCGCTGCTTCTGGCCCCCGGAAAGCTCTTCCGGCAGACGGTTGCGGAATTTTTCAGGTTCAAGGTCCACCATTTCCAACAGCTCATCGACACGCGCATCAATCTCTTTATTTTTCCAGCCTTTCATTTCCGGCACCTGTGCGATATTTTCCTTGATCGTCATATGCGGGAACAGGGCGATCTGCTGGAGTACATAACCGATATCCCAGCGCATTTCATAAAGCGGGAAATCACTGATCGGCTGCTCTTTGAAATATATGTAGCCTTCAGTCAGTGGTATGAGCCGGTTGATCATCTTAAGTGTCGTCGTCTTTCCGCACCCTGACGGGCCGATGATCACAAAGAACTCTCCTTCTTCCACTTTGAAATTGACATCCTCCACCGCGAAATCATCCCCGTACTTTTTTGAGACATTTTTAAATTCAATCACTGTACATCCCCTCCATCCACTTCTCTTAATTTAATCATTCCCTTAACAGGCTTTCAAACAGCATCCTATCCCGACTATACCGGATAACAGGATATCACACCACAGCCGCCGTCACCCAGTCATTTATCTTAATTTTAGGATTACTTTAAAAGTTTACAGGGGTTTCCCTCTTTTTCAAGTTTTTTATTCCTGATATAATTATCTAAATAGTCCGAATATGTTTCATATTACTTTCCCGCGGGAAGATGCATATCAAACTGTATGAAAGGGGTCTAAATAATATGGCACAAATCGGAACAGAGACAGTTGAGATTACGCTGAACGGCACGGATGTCACTGCACCCAAGCAGGCAAGCCTGCTGAAATATCTTGAATCCAAAGATATCGACATACCCAGCTTATGTTACCATCCGAGCCTCGGTGCAATTGAAACGTGTGATACTTGTATAGTGAAAGTCAACGGCGAATTTGTACGTTCATGCTCAACGGAATTGAAAAATGGTGATGTTGTTGAAACCTACGGAAGTGAAGTGCACGAAGCCCAGCTGATCGCAATGGACCGGGTGATGGGCAACCATGAACTTTATTGTACGGTGTGTGACTTTAATAACGGCAACTGTGAGATACATAATACAGTCAAGGAAATGCGGATTGACCATCAGGAGTCGCCCCACAGCCCGAAAGGCCATGAAATACAGAGGAATGCTTTCTACCGCTATGACCCGGATCAGTGTATACTGTGCGGGCGATGCGTTGAAGCATGCCAGGATCTGCAGGTCAATGAGACGCTGCTGATCGACTGGACGCTCGAACGGCCGAAAGTCATCTGGGACCATGGCACGACAATAGACGAGTCTTCATGCGTCAACTGCGGACACTGTTCAACGGTATGTCCTTGTAACGCGATGATGGAAGTCGGAATGGAAGGGGAAGCCGGTTATCTGACGGGGCTTCTGAAAGATTCATTCAGACCGGCCGTCAATGTCACCAAAGAAGTCGAAACGGGCTACAACTCCCTTATGGTCGTATCTGATGTGGAAGCGGAGATGCGGGAGGACCGCATCGAGAAGACCAAGACGGTATGTACCTACTGCGGTGTCGGATGTTCATTCGATGTATGGACGAAGGGCCGCGAGATACTGAAAGTCGAACCCCGGGAAGAGGCGCCTGCCAACGGCATCTCCACCTGTGTGAAAGGTAAATTCGGCTGGGATTTCGTCAACAGCGAAGAAAGGCTGACCAAACCGCTGATCCGGAAAGGCGACAGCTTCGTCGAATCCACATGGGAGGAAGCTCTGGACCTGATAGAGTCCAAGTTCAAAGATAAGATCAAGGAGAAAGGCCCGGATAAGCTGGCATTCATTTCTTCCTCAAAATGTACAAATGAGGAATCATATCTGATGCAGAAGCTGGCACGCAGCGTCGTCGGTACAAACAACATCGACAACTGTTCAAGATACTGCCAGTCTCCTGCGACGATGGGGCTGTGGAGGACGGTCGGACACGGCGGCGACTCGGGAAGCATCACGGATATTGCACAGTCCGAACTGGTCATTTCCATCGGTTCGAACACTGCAGAATCCCATCCGGTGCTTGCCACACGCGTGAAGCGCGCCCAAAAGCTGCACGGACAGAAAGTGATCGTCAGTGATCTGCGCAGAAACGAGCTGGCCGCAAGAGCCGACCTCTTCGTTCAGCCGAACCCGAGTACGGATTTGATCTGGCTTTCCGGCGTGACCAAATATATCATCGACCAGGGCTGGCATGATGAAAGATTCATCACAGAGCACGTCAATGATTTCGATGAGTACTACAAGACGCTTGAAAAATACACTTTGGACTACACTTCGGAAATGACCGGCATGTCCAAAGAGGAACTGATTGAAATTGCAGAATCCATCCATAAGGCAAAAACGACATGTATCCTTTGGGCAATGGGCGTGACGCAGAAGCAGGGCGGCAGTGATACGAGCACGGCAATTTCAAACCTGCTGCTCGCGACAGGAAACTACATGAAGCCGGGCGCAGGTGCATATCCGCTGCGCGGCCACAACAACGTCCAGGGCGCAAGTGACTTCGGCAGCATGCCGGACCGCTTCCCGGGCTACGAATTCGTAACGGATGATGAAGTAAGAGCCCGTTATGAAAAAGGCTGGGGGACAGAGCTCCCGAGAGAACCGGGCCTGAACAACCATGAAATGGTCGATTACATCCATGATGGCAACCTGGATATGCTCTACTTGAAAGGCGAGGAGATGGGCATCGTCGATTCGAACATCAACTATGTGCAGGCAGCCTTTGAAAAGCTTGAGTTCTTCGTCGTACAGGATATCTTCTTCTCGAAAACATGTGAATTTGCGGATGTCGTACTTCCGGCGAGCCCGAGCTTTGAGAAAGACGGCACTTTCGTGAATACTGAGCGCAGGTTCCAGCGACTGTACCAGGTGTTTGAACCGCTTGAAGGCAGCAAGCCGGACTGGCAGATCATCATGGAAATCGCCAATCGCCTCGGCGCAGGATGGGACTATGAACATCCGGCCGAAATCATGAATGAGGCGGCATCACTCGCACCGCTGTTCGCAGGCGTCAGCTATGACCGCCTGGAAGGTTACGACAGCCTTCAGTGGCCGGTGAATGCCGATGGCACTGACACACCTTTACTGTTCACGGAAGGATTCCCGTTCCCTGACGGTAAGGCGCGTTTCTATCCGGTTGAATGGACTGAGCCTGTGGAGTTCGGCGAGGAATATGACATCCATGTCAACAACGGCCGTCTGCTTGAGCATTTCCACGAAGGCAATATGACTTACAAATCCGAGGGCATCACGATGAAGACGCCGGAAGTGTTCCTTGAAGTGTCGCATGAGCTGGCCGAGGAACGCGGTATTGAAGACGGTTCATTCGTGCGCCTGACTTCACCTTACGGCAGCGTCAAAGTTAAAGCGCTCGTCACCGACCGTGTATACGGCAAACAGGTCTATCTGCCGATGAACGATTCGGGGGATGGTGCAATCAACAAGCTCACAAGCTCCTATGCAGATAAGGACACGGATACACCGGCGTATAAAGAAGCTTCAGCGAAGCTTGAAGTGCTCGGGGAGAAGGGCACGAGTCCAATGCCTAAAATCAACCACAGGTACGGCAATCCGCAGCCGCAGATCGGTGTCGGCGTCGAACAGAAATGGGCACGTGCGGACTACATTTTCCCTGGTGATCTGGTCAAAGAAAGAAGGTCGAAAAAATAATGGCGAAACAGACGAAAGTCATACACAAGATGAAAATCGACCCTGAAGTGCAGCGCCAGCGCGAGTTAAAGGAACTTGAAAATCTGCTCGTCGAAAACCGCGAGCTGCTTGAGAAGCTCTTTGATATTTTAAATAAGCTTGAAGACCATGAAGTGTTGAACATGGTGAAGGGCGGACTCGCTGAAAGTGATGATATACTTTACAGGATTTTGACCGCAGTCGAGTCGTCCAGCGCCAGCAAATCCATCAAAAATGCCTTGCTGATGACCCAGATGCTCGGCAGGATCAATATGTCCGAACTCGAACCCGTCATATTGAAGCTGAACAACAGTGTGGAAATTGCCTCGGAATATGAATACAGGAACAGGGGCAAAGGCTGGTTCGGTCTCATCAAAACAATTAGAGATCCGCAGTTCATTGAAGGCATCAATGTCCTCACCCAGTTCGTGAAAGGATTTGGGGAGAATGCGGACGACCTCAAGAAGAAGTTCAAAGTGGAGGACTCCATTTCCACGATGAGTGATAAAGCCGAAGGTTATGAATTGGCGAAAGACGACCCTAAAGTCGATAACAAAAAGTCAGGGTCATTTAAGAAGACCGCGGCCATCGCGGCAGGGACAGGTGTCCTTAGTGTTGCCGCAATCGCAGTACCGGCTTTATTCTCTAAAAAATGAAGAGTGTGAAAAACCATGGACCGCGGGTCCATGGTTTTTTATTATCACTACAGGTCAGATTAATTGAGAATCGTTATCAGTTGGTGTATATTAGTGGATAATGAATATATTATTGACTGGGAGCATGAGATAAATGAAAATCTATTGGACGAAAATTGCTGATGTGATAGAGGAAACCCCGGAAACGAAGACGTATATACTGGAATGCCCTGAAGATTTTACATGGGAAGAAGGCGCCCATACCCACCTCGCACTGGAAGGATTCAATGCCGGAGAACGTCCGAACAGGCATTTGATCCGTCACATGTCGATATGTACACTGCCTGGTGAAAAGGCCATCGGCATCACCACAAGGATCAGACCCCAGCGCTCCGAATTCAAGCAGCGTCTGGATGACCTGCCGATCGGCAGTCAAGTGGCTTTATTCAAGACACATTCCAACGTGCCGCTGAGAAGGGAAGAGAGACCTGTGTACCTGCTGTCATCAGGTGTCGGGCTTGCGACTTTCAGGCCGCTTGTCCTGGACTTCTTCGATAACCCGGATAAAGTGAAGAAAGTCCATTCAGTGAACATCGACTCTTCCAGGAATTATTTATATCCGGACCTCTTTGTGCCGGACGAGGCGAAGCGGTTCCTGTCTGAATTCCTCGACAACCGGATGGAGTATTATGAAAAGGTCAGAAGACTCGCTGAAGACGAAGAAGGCCTGTTCTACATCGTCGGCAGTGATGAGTTCCTCTCCGAAAATATCAAAATCCTCTGCGAAGCCGGGATCGCGCCGGAGCAGATCATGCTTGATAAACACCCTGACAGGAAGCGGGCAATGATCGAATACTGTTAAAGAAAAGCCGTATCAGCTTAAGAAGAGCTGATACGGTATTTTTATGCTGAATCTTGCGATTCCAGGTCTGTATTTCGCAACTTCCGGCGCTCTTCAGGCTGGACCTTGCGATTCTGCACCTGGATTTCGTAACTTCCGGCGCTGTTCAGGCTGGACCTTGCGATTCTGCACCCGGATTTCGTAACTTCCGGCGCTGTTCAGGCTGCACCTTGCGATTCTGCACCCGGATTTCGCAACTTCCGGCGCTCTTCAGGCTGCACCTTGCGATTCTGCACCCGGATTTCGCAACCTTTGCCACTTTTCAGGCCAACCGGCCTATACAGAGGCTTCCTTCTTGTTTGTGACCTCGGTCGTCCTGTCATGGTTGATCAATGTCCTGAATAGGATGATGATTTCATTGAGCACATGGGCTTTGAATATCTCATCTTCATCAAGCTCCAGTATGCATTCATGCAGTTCTTCAAGTACGGGGTGTTCAATATCCATCTCTGACATGTCCTCCTTGATGAGGGGCAGGACTTTCTCCATCACTTCCTGCTCTTTTGGGCTGAATTTCATTTTCAGGTTGCGGGGAATATATATCATGTTGCCGACATAGGTCAAATAGATTTTGACGAACTGCAGTTCTTTCCGGATGTCATTCAGATGCCGCAAACCTTCTTCATTCGAACGGTGATAGCTGTACTCATCATGCTGGTACTGAAGCAGCTGCTCGGCTTCCGCCATCGTCTTCTGTATTTCCTTATATTTTTTATCCGATTTTGCGGATTGGAGTTTCCCGTCGACCAATTCTTCCACGCGTCTGTGGAACAGCTGCTGTATGTCCTTTTTCGATGTCGTGGCGAGTGCTTTTATCCTGTCGATATATTCGGGCGGCAGGATGAGATAATTGATCACTGTGCTTGTGGTCAGCCCGATTGTGGTCGTCGCAAGCCTTGTGAGGAAATGATATGCATATTCATCCTGGATGGACGGAATCATAGCGACAGCCGTGATTGCTGCAACCAGTACGCCGTCGTAAAGCTTCAGCCGGTATGTAATCCATATGGTCAGGGTGGCGGCAAGCGCATAGGTCAGAGCCGTCTCACCAAAGAAATAAAGGGACATCACGGCAATGAACGCACCGATCACCGATGCCGGAAATCGTACATAAGCTTTTTTCAAAGAGGCTTTGGCAGTTGGTTCAATCGTGACTATCGCCGTGATCACCGCAAATATGGGTGACAGGTTGAGCCATATGCATATCAAGGCGGTGATGAATGTCGAAATGCCTGTCTTAATGATCCTTTCGCCGAATATTTTTTTAAATGAAAACATTATACCGACTTCTTTCTATGTAATCTTCTGATGATTATACCAAATATTCCGCCTTTAATGAATTTCAACAAAAAAAGACCGGGCCTGGGCCCGGTCATATGAGTATCCTGTTATTGTGCAGTGACACCGCCGTCTATGATGAGGCTGCTGCCGGTCATGAAGCTTGAATCATCGGATGCAAGGAAGAGGGCGGCTTTCGCCATTTCTTCAGCTTCACCTAGACGTTTCATCGGCGTCATTTCCCTCAACGGCTCTTTCTGCTCTTCAGGTATGATCGGTGTATCTATGAAGCCCGGGCATAATGCATTGACGCGGATGTTCTCCGCTGCATATTCGATGCCGAGCGATCTCGTCAAGTTCACAACACCGCCTTTTGCTGCGTTATATGCTGCCGATCCCGCTGCACCGATCCATCCGTACATTGAGGCTGTGTTGACGATGACGCCGCCGTTTTCCTGTTCGCGCATCTGCTTGATCGCGTTCTGAGCAAATAGGAATACACCGTCAAGGTCGACATTGACCGTCTTACGGTATTCTTCATAAGTCACTTCGTGCGTCGGCTTCGATGCACCGATTCCGGCATTGTTGAACAATACATCCACCCGGCCGAATTTCTCGATCGTTTTTGCGAAAACATTTTTTGCATCTTCTTCGCTTGTCACGTCAGCCTGGACGAATACCGCTTCGTAGCCTTTCCCTTCCAATTCAGACACGACTTCCTGACCTTTCGACTCATCAAGGTCGACCAGTACCAGTTTGGCGCCTTCCTCTGCAAACAGTTCGGCGGAAGCTTTGCCGATGCCTGAAATCCCGCCGGTGATCACTGTAACTTTATCCTGTAACTTTGCCATGAAATCTCTCCTTATGACTTTATTGTTTTCTCACATTCATCTTATCATGTCTCAGGTTCCATCCGGCCGGAAACGCTCACATCCCTCACGCCCTCACCGTGGATGCTGTCTTTGTAATTCAACAGTCTGAGGCCGTTCAATATGACGAGTATCGTTGACCCTTCATGTCCAAGTACACCGATCGGCAGGTTGATGACCTGAAGGATGTTTGCAAAGATCAGAAGCAGTACGACAGACAGGGCAAAGACGATATTGAAGACGATGATATTTTTCATCTTCCTTGACAGCCCGAGCGCAAAAGGTATCTGTTTCAGGTCATCCTGGACCAGCACGACATCCGCCATCTCCATTGCGATATCAGTGCCGCTGCCCATTGCGAAGCCCACATCGGCAAGTGCAAGCGCGGGTGCATCATTGATGCCGTCGCCGACCATACCGACCGTGCCGTATTTTTCACGCAGCTCTTCGAGCCGTTCCGTCTTTTCATCAGGCATATGGTTCGCATGCACTTCTTTGATGCCCACCTTCGCAGCGATATATTCGGCCGTTCGCTGGTTGTCGCCGCTGACCATGATGGTCTGGACCCCCATATTGTTCAACCTTTCGATCGCCATCCGGCTTTCCGGCTTAAGCCGGTCTTCCAGTGAGTAGTAGGCAAGGACTTCTTCATTCCTTGATACGAATATTACGGTGTTGCCCTGTTCTTCGAGCATTTCGGTCTTATGGGAGATGGCTGCACTGAGGCCGGCGTTTTCAGTAGCATATGTCCTCTTGCCGATTTTCCACACGTCACCATTGTGCGTGACTGCAAATCCTTTACCCGTAATATCGGCAATATCATCCACTTCTATTTTCGGTGTCTCTTCAAGATATCTCAGGATTGCATTTGCGATGGGATGTGTAGAGCCGAATTCAGCAGCTTTCACCACTTCATCCACCATGTCCCTCACATCTTCATTGACATAGGCGGCATCAACGACTTCAGGTTTCCCGACCGTCAACGTCCCGGTCTTATCAAAAATGATCGCTTTCAGCTGATTGACGTTATCGATGGCCTGGCCGCCCTTGAACACCATGCCTTTTTTGGCAGCCCTGCTGATCGCGGAAAGTGTCGCAGGAGCCGCACTCGCGACAAGCGCACATGGGGAAGCGACCGTGAGGAGGACCATCCCCCTGTAGAATGACTCTTCCATCGACCAGCCGAGGAAGATGTAGACAGCCAGGATAAAGAGCGGCACACCGAGCAGTACCGCTTTGACGTAAGTATCCTCGATTCCCTCGATGAAACCCGCGGTCCTGGAAGGCTTGGACTGGGCTTCGTCCACAAGCCGGACGATCTTGGAGAATAAAGTATCCTCATCCTCGACAGACACCTCAATATCAATCAGTTCCCCCTCATTGATGGTGCCTCCGATCACTTCTGCGCCTCTGGTCTTCTCAACAGGCACGGATTCCCCGGTCACGCTCGCTTCGTTTATCACTCCGAAGTCCGCGGCCAGTGTACCGTCGATCGGTATCGTCGCCCCGCGGGGAACCTGGAGAATATCTCCTATTTTCAGTTCTTTTGTCGGTACGACATCGATTCCGCCATCCGCATTGTATCTGCGGGCTTCCTCCGGGGTCAGATTCATCAGTTCGGATATCGCATTACGGCTTCTTTCCCGTGCCATGGCCTCCAGAGATCCGGCAAGGGAGAATATGAATATCAATAATGCAGCTTCCATCCAATAGCCGATCAAAGAGGCTCCGACAGCAGCAAGTATCATCAAAACATCGACATTCAGATGCTTATCACGCAACAGCTCTATCAGTCCTGATTTCGCACTGTAGTACCCGCCGATTAGAAAGGCAAAAATGAAGATGAGAGAAGCGGCGGCCTCCATGTTGTTCCACGTGAAAATCAAGCCCAGGACAATTAAAATGCCGCTGAAGACCGTGTTCGTAAGTTCCCTGTGATTATTGGCCCACTTGAAAATATTGATGATGATCACGCCTTTTTTAAAATGGTGTCCATTCCCGATTCACTTCAAGCGTACCATATTTTTGTAATTTTATACCGTCATTTTTTGACATTTTAAGCAATACTGAATGATGTATGATGCGTATTTAAAAATCGGTATCACTGCTGATCATCTTCTTTACAACCAATGAAAAAAGCCGGATCCTCTTTGGAATCCGGCTCTTATTCATTTTATATTAAACCTCATGTGCCTCGGGCACGGGCTGTTTGATCACAGCTTTGTAGTTTTCCATCAGGCTGTAGAGATACTTGCGTCCATCCTCAAACTTTTCATCATTGATGATCTGTTTTTCAGTCTGGACGAGCACTTCTTCTTCCGGTTCATAAATCTGGTCCTTGGCTAAAAATTCTTCGATGCCCACCGGGGTGATTTCCGGGTGGAACTGCACTGCAAGGATATTGTCGTTCACGACGAAGCCCTGGTTATTGCAGTTTTGATTGTAGTACACCTTTTCAGCACGCTCCGGAATGGAGAAGAAATCCTGATGGTGCTGGAAGAGGCGGATCTCAGCCGGCAGTCCTTTCAGCAATGGATGCTGTCTGGCTTCTTCCACTTCATATATGGTATGCCAGCCGATCTCCATATGCGCCATCCGCCGGACCTCGCCGCCGAGTGCCTGTGATAAGATTTGAGCACCCAAACAGATTGCGAGGATGCTCTGCTTCTCATCCACGAGTTTCCTCAACCACTCTTCCTCTTCGACCACAAAAGGGTAGTTTTCAGGGTCATATGCCGTCTGGCGTCCGCCCAGTACAACGAGCAGATCGAATGTTTCATCCACCGGCAGCGGTTCACCTTCATAAATTTTGGCAGTCTTCACTTCATAATCATTTTCATTCGCCCAGTCTTCGATATAACCCAGCGGTAAAAGCGGGTCATGCTGAATCACTTGTATGATCATTTAAATGCCTCCTTCTCTAATAGAACTCCTCCTTGAAAATAGCTCGAAATCATTTGATTCACGCTTGGTACGACACACTATAGTATAAATAGTAACCCCCGTCAATCGAATGAATCAGGTTTACTGCTTAAAGATCCGCATATATAATTTATTAACTATTACGCCAGCCGTTAAACAATTAAAATGGATTCTGATTATTTAGAATAAAAATACAAGCTGCCGGATTTCTGTGCTAAAATGTTCATATCAATCCATACTTGCAAAGGGGGCGGATCCATGACTCTGGAAATGGTCTTTGTGGCCGCTATGATTGCGCTCATGCTCATCTCACTGCTCTTTGAAGTCGCAAGGGCGGATTTCCTCGTGTTTTTATTTCTTGTGATTTTCCTGCTCAGCGGTGTGATATCCACCGAGCAGGCATTGAGCGGTTTTTCCAATGAGGGGATGCTGACTGTACTGCTGCTGTTCATCGTTGCAGGGGCGATACAAAAACACGGCATCATAGAGAATTTCATCTACAGGATACTCGGGGAGACGAAGTCGATGCGGGGCTCCATGGTGAAGCTCCTGCCGCCCATTTCACTTGTTTCAGCCTTTTTGAACAATACACCGATCGTCGTCACGCTGACGCCGATACTCCGGAACTGGGCGAGGAACAACGGTTACGCTCCCTCCAAAATATTGATCCCATTATCCTATGCGACAATCCTGGGCGGTACGATCACACTGATTGGTACATCCACGAACCTGATTGTACACGGTCTCTTGATCAACGCAGGCGTGGAAGGTTTCTCATTCTTCACTTTGAGCATTGTCGGTGTGCCCATCGCCATTGTCGGCCTCATTTACATTCTGACCATCGGGTATAAAATATTGCCGGATAATTTAGGCGCAGAGGATACGATCCGTAAAGAGGCGAAGGAGTTCTTGGCCGAAGCGACGATCCAGGACAGCTTTGAACATATTAATGAGACGATCCTCGCCGCTTCAAAAAACTCCTTTGAAGGCGTTTATATCATTGAAATTATCAGGGAAGACGGAGAAAGGGTGGAGCCGGTGGAAGCTTCGACATACATCAGGAAAGGCGACCATATCATCTTCTCCGCTTCGCTCAACAGGATTGCAGTCATTGAAAAGCTTAAAGGCATATCACTCGAAACCGGAACGGATAAAAGTCTGGATGTGCTGCAAAATGAAAATCACCACCTGGTTGAAGCGGTGATTTCACATAACTCGAGCCTGGTCGGCAAGACGATCAGGGACTCGGAATTCAGATCCACTCATGAGGCGGGTGTCATTGCCGTCCACCGCAACAATCAGCGCATCAACAGCCGGGTCGGCGACATCATATTGAGGCCGGGGGACACCCTGCTGCTGCTCGCTGACGATGAATTCGTACAGCGTCATCAGCACTCCCAGGACTTTTATGTCGTATATACCGTCAACCCGCCGGAACAGCTCAAGCAGAATAACCTGAAAGGATTTTTGGCACTCGGACTTTTACTGGTCATGATCCTGTCGGTGACTTTAGGGTTCCTGTCGATGTTCGAAGCCATGCTGATTGCAGTCATCCTGCTCGTAGTCACGCGCCTGATCAATTGGCGGGAGATACTGGATTACATTCAATTTGACGTTCTCCTGCTGATTGCCAGCGCCTTCGCCATCGGTGCGGCAATGACCGAGTCCGGGCTTGCACAGTTCCTTGCGGAGAACATGCTGGTACTCGCACAGCCGCTCGGCATCATAGGGGTCGTTTTCATCATTTATATCGCTACGAACATATTCACCGAGCTCATCACCAACAGTGCTGCTGCAGTATTGATGTTCCCAATCGCTTTTGAGATGGCGGATCAGCTCAATGTGGATTATATGGGCTTCATCGTGACGATTGCCGTCGCTGCTTCATGCAGTTTCATCACACCGATCGGTTACCAGACAAACCTGATCGTCTACGGGCCCGGCGGTTACAAATTCAGTGACTATATCAAGATCGGCGCACCGCTCGTCCTGCTCACCATGGTGACGACCTCAACCATCGTCTATCTCGTATGGTTTTAATGATCTGCAGCAAAAAAGGACTTTCTTTTAGAAAGTCCTTTTGTATTCCCTGATCCTACCGCCGATTTCATCCCGCACCCTCTGGAATTCCGTCCAGTCCTTGCCTGCCGGATCATCGAACGGCCAGTGTTCTTTATCCACACCTTGAGGGATCACCGGGCAGTTTTCATCAGCGTCGCTGCACAATGTCACGACCAGGTCCGAGCGTCTTAAAATGTCATGGTCTATCAGATCAGAAGTCTGGTCCGAGATGTCGATATCCACTTCAGCCATCGCCTCGACCGCTTTCGGGTTCACCCCGTGTGTCTCGATTCCGGCGGAGTAGACTTCAAAATCTTCACCGAGTATCTCTTTCCCCCAGCCTTCCGCCATCTGCGAACGGCATGAATTCCCGGTACATATGAAATAAATCACTTTTTTATCCAATTACAGCACCTCCATTTAAATTAAAAGCAGTGTCAGGTACAGCCCGAGCAGTGTGAATATGAGTACAGGTATGGTGATGACGATACCCACTTTGAAATAAACACCCCACGGAATCTTCATGCCTTTCTGTGCGAGCACATGCAGCCACAAGAGAGTCGCAAGAGATCCGATCGGTGTGATCTTCGGCCCGAGATCGGCACCGACGATATTCGCATAAATCAGCCCTTCTTTCAAGATGCCGTCGACACCCGACTGTTCGATCGCGATGGCATCGATCATCACCGTTGGCATGTTGTTCATGATGGACGAGAGGATTGCCGCTATAAAGCCCATCCCCATTACTGCAGCAAATAATCCCTGGCCGGCCACGTAGACCAGCACGTCAGCGAGCAGGTCCGTAATGCCTGCATTCCTCAAACCGAAGACGACGATATACATGCCGAGTGAAAAGACGACGATATTCCACGGGGCGCCTTTAATGACCGCACCCGTGTTCACCGCCTGAGATTTCCTTGCCAGCAGTAAAAATGCGATGGCAATTGCTCCTGCGATGAATGATACAGGCACCGCCACGAATTCGCTCGCAAGATAACCGACAAGGAGTATCCCGAGGATCACCCAGGAAATCCTGAACAGTTTCAAATCCTTGATCGCTTCGGAAGGCTCCGCAAGCTTCCCTTCATCGAATTTCCTCGGTATTGAATTCCTGAAGTATATGAGCAGGACGATGATGCTCGCAGTGAGTGAGAAGATATTCGGTATGAACATCCTGCTCATGTATTCCAGGAACCCGATGTCAAAGAAGTCCGCCGAGACGATATTGACAAGGTTACTTACGATCAGGGGCAGTGAAGTCGTATCCGCAATGAATCCGCTTGCCATTACAAAGGGGAAGACCACCTTCTCCTCAAACTTCAGGTTGCGCACCATCGCAAGGACGATCGGTGTCAGGATCAGGGCAGCACCGTCATTGGCGAAGAACGCCGCGACCACTGCCCCGAGTAAAGATATGTATACGAACATTTTAATGCCGTTGCCTTTGCTCGCCTTCACCATATGCCGTGCAGACCATTCAAAAAATCCGATTTCATCCAGTATTAATGAAATGATGATGACAGCGACAAAAGTCAGCGTCGCATTCCATACGATGTCCGCAACTTCGATGACATCACTGAATGATACGACCCCGGTGATGATTGCAAGTACCGCACCGATTGTCGCCGTGATGCCGATGTCGAGCCCTCTCGGCTGCCAGATGATGAATACTAATGTGGCGATGAAAATCGCTATTGCAAGAATTGTCATGATGCACACTCACCTTTTTTCATGCTTCTGCACACACATTCCGTATTATCCTGTGCAATCAGGCCGAGATAATCACCGGCCACCTTCAGCGCTTCACTGTTAAGTTTATACATCTTTTTATTGCCGTCTTTCCTGTAAGTGATCAGCTCATTATCATGCAGCACTTTCATATGATGGCTCAATGTCGGCTGTGAAAAATCGAAGTGCTCAAGCAGGTCGCATGCACACAGTTCCCCGCAGGACAATAAGTCCAGTATTTCCAGACGATTTTCATCCGCAATCACTTTCAATACATTGCTCAATTCTTTATAAGTCATAGTGTCTCTCCTCCTAAGATAGATTAACATCTATATAGATAACCGTCTATATATTTTTCGGTGAAAAACAGATTTAATTGAAGATTATTACCACACGCTTTAGGGTAGATTAATGAAAAGGAGAGTGGTTATCAATATGAGTAAATCTGTACTTATAGTGGTTACTAGCCATGATACAATCGCAGGAGACAAGGACAAGCCAACAGGTTTATGGCTGTCCGAAGCAGCAGAGCCTTACATCGCTTTTCAGGGTGCCGGATTCAAAGTCGATATCGCTTCGACGAAAGGCGGCAGCGTCCCCATAGATCCGAATTCTGTCGATGATGACAGTGCACCGAGATTCAGTGAAGTGACGAGACTGCTCCAAAATACTGAACGTATCAAAGATGTGGTTTATGAAAGATATGATGCGATATTCTTTGCAGGCGGACACGGGGCGATGTTCGACTTCCCGGGTGACCCGGATATACAGAACATCATTGCATATTACAAGGATGACGGCAGAATCATCAGTGCGGTGTGCCACGGTCCCGCGGCATTCGCCGATGCGAAGACGAAAGACGGTAAGTTCCTTGTGGACGGCATCAAAATTACAGGATTCACGAACGAAGAGGAAGAAGCGATGAATCTGACTGAAGAAATGCCGTTCTTATTACAATCCAAACTGGCCTCGAATGGCGCCGGATTCGTCGAAGGCGCCCCGATGGAGGAAAACGTGGTCACAAGCGCGAATTTCGTGACCGGACAGAATCCTGCTTCAGCCCAAGGTGTTGCAGAAGCAGTGATCAATAGATTGAAGTAGATTGAAGAAAGGGAGCATGGACTTTATCCATGCTCCGTTTTTTTTATTAATTTTTGTATGATGGGAAGCAGCCCGTACCCGGCGATGGGCTGTTAAACCTCCAACAGACCGTCCCGGATCGGACGATGAACCGTTAAACCTCCAACAGACCGTCCCGGACCGCACGATAAACCGTTAAGTCTTCAGCCAACCGGCGCCATATTTCTTATAGCTCATTCAATGCATCGATCACCATGCATGTGCTTTTAATACCGTTATAAAAGTTTTCAACGATGAGGTTTTCATTTGGTGAATGGTTGGCCTCGTCGGCATTGGCGTAAGGGACGACGACGGATGGGGCACCGAGTATCTTCGTCCAAACGGCATCCGGGAGGCTGCCGCCCATGCTGGGCTGGATATATGCCTTCTTTCCGAATCCCTTTTCAACCGCCCGGCGCAGGGGTTCTATGTACGGATGCTCCGCCGATGTCCGTGATGGATGCATCATGCCGATGCGCTTCATCTTCACACCGGGTGCATGTTTTTCAACGTGCGCCTCCAGCAGTTCATATATCCTCTCCGGGTCCTGATCCATGACGAGCCGCATATCCAATTTCAGTTTCGCAGTCGACGGGATGATCGTCTTCGCACCTTCGCCGCCGTAACCGCTCACCAGCCCTGATATGTTCAAAACGGGTTCAAAGCAGAGTTTTTGGTAATATTCCTCCTTCGTCATTTCCAGGGAATCATCACCGATCTCTTTCCTGATTTCCTCAAGATCGAAAGGCAGCTGCATCAGCAATTCCTTTTCAAGATCGGTCGGCGGTTTCACTTCATCATAGAAGCCGTCGATTAAAATCCGCCCGTCCGCATCTTTCATCGTCCCCAGCAGATGCACAAGCTCCCACACAGGATTGCGGGCAATGTTCCCTTTATTTCCAGAATGGTTGTCGAATACCGAACCTTCGGCATTCAACTCCACATACAGCATGCCCCGAACGCCAAGCAGTATATAGGGATGCCCGTTTGAGAGCATCGGTCCATCCGAGGTGTAGACGAGGTCCGCCTTCAGCTTATCTTTATATTTGTGAATAAAGGGCCCGAGGTTCCTGCTGCCGATCTCCTCCTCGCCTTCGATGATGAATTTGATGTTGATCGGCGTATTACCATGAGCTTCCATATAAGTCCTGAAAGCGAGAATCTGTGCCATGAACTGTCCCTTATTGTCTCCGACACCGCGGGCGTAAATCCTCCCGTTGCGGATCACCGGCTCAAACGGTTCCGAATCCCATTCTTCTACAGGATCGGGCGGCTGAACATCATAATGGCCGTAGATGAGCAAGGTCATGGCGTCTTCCGAGACGATATGTTCCCCGTAGACGACCGGATGGTGCGCACCCCTTATGACTTCCACATGGCCGACCCCTGCTTCCGACATCTTTTCCGCCACCAGTTCCGCGCATTCCTCAATACCGTCGTTTTCAGCACTGATGCTCTTCTGCCTGATGACTTCAAAAAGTGATTCAAGATAATTTTCCCTGTTCCGTTCAATGATTGCTTTGTAATCCATAATATCCCCCTTGGTGTCCTGTTTTCTTATGGACTATATTAACACTAATTCCGTCGGTTTTCCCTTTAATACTTATAGTTAAAAAGCGTACAGGCATTTTACATAAAACATCATAAATGGTATGTTTTTTATGAATTAGGAATATTCTTTCAAAAGACGAAGGGGGAGCTTCATGAAGTATAGAATAGGTGTCGACACCGGAGGGACTTTCACCGATGTTGCGTTGATCGCTGAAGGGACCGGCGACATTCTGGTCACAAAAGTCCCGTCCACACCGCACAACAGCGCAATCGGCGTGATGGACGGCGTCAAACAGATATTATCGGAAAATGAAATTTCCGCAGATGATGTATCGTTCTTCACGCACGGTTCCACAGTCGCAACGAATACGCTGCTTGAAAGTAAAGGTGCAAAAACCGCCCTGATCACGACCAGGGGATTCAGGGATATTTTGGAGATCGGACGGCAGACGCGTCCTGATTTGTACAATTTCAGGGCACGCCGCCCAGAGCCGTTGATCCCGAGGAATTTACGATGGGAAATAGATGAAAGGATCGATGCCCGGGGTGAAATCGTCAAAGATTTCGACAGGGAAGATATCGATGAGCTGATTGATATGGTTAAAGAACACGAAATCGAATCCCTGGTCATCTGCCTGATCAACTCATTTTTAAACAGTGATAATGAAGTGAAATTGAAAGAGATGCTGAAGGAGGAGTTCCCGGACTTGTCCATCACCATTTCAGCGGAAATACTGCCGGAAATCAAAGAGTATGAGCGCACAAGCACCGTCGCCGTCAACGGCTACGTCATGCCCAAGATGAATTTCTATCTGAGGGATCTGGAGAATTCCCTGCAGGATTACGGCATCAAGAGCGATCTTTATATCATGCAGAGCAACGGCGGCATCATCACGACGGATACAGCCGTCGAACAGCCGGTGAGGACCGTACTCTCAGGACCGGCAGGCGGCGTGATTTCAGGCACGGACGTTTCTTCCCAGACCGGCATCGGCAACCTCATCACAATTGATATGGGCGGTACAAGCCTCGATGCTGCATTGATCGAGACAGGGGAGCCGCAGTATACGACCAACAGCCGGATCAATGATTTTCCGATCAACGTGCCGATGGTCGAGATGCATACGATCGGTTCCGGCGGCGGCAGCATCGCATGGATCGATTCCGGCGGTGCGTTGAGGGTCGGACCCCACAGTGCCGGTGCTGACCCGGGTCCCGTCTGTTACGACAGGGGCGGGACGGAACCGACGGTTTCCGATGCCAACGCGATTCTTGGACGGTTGAACCCCGATTCGATTCTCGGCGGGAAAATGAAGATGAACCTTGAAGGTGCCAGGAAAGCCGTGAAAGAAAAGATTGCAGAACCGCTCGGCTTATCGGTCGAGGAGGCCGCCGAGGGCATATTGAAAGTCGTCAATGCCAACATGGTGAGGGGCATCCGTGTCATATCGGTGGAAAAAGGGCATGATACGCGGGACTTTTCCCTCCTTGCATTCGGCGGTGCCGGGCCGCTTCATGCCGTCGACATTGCACAGGAACTGGAAAGCAAAAATGTGATCGTCCCGCCGAGCCCGGGCATCAATTGTGCCACAGGCATGCTGATAGCGGATGTGCGGCATGATTATGTGAGTTCATTCATATCCACTACAACAAACACCGATTACGATAAATTGAACCAGTCACTGAAAGTGCTCGAGGACGAGGCACGGGCAGCATTGAAGCGGCAGGGATTTGATGAAGACCATACACAAATCAACCACAGCATCGACCTCAGATACGTCGGCCAGGCCTACGACATCAATGTGGCACTCGGCAGTGCAGAAGTCGATGCAGAGACGCTTAAGAATGCGATCCGTGACTTCCATGACATACACGAGAAAATCTACGGTTTCAGCCGCCGGGAGGAGAGCCTCGAGACTGTGAACGTGCGCGTCTCTTCATTCGGCCTGATTGAAAAGCTTGAAAGCAAAAGGCTCGGGGAAGGAAGCGGCGCAGAAGTGACGCATACAACCCGCGACGTTTATTTTGACGGAGAGTTCCATGAGGCCAAAATCTACCAGCGTTCCGATTTGTATATGGGTTACGAGTTTGAAGGGCCGGCGATCATCGAACAGCTGGATTCGACGGCGGTCATACGCCCGGGCCAGAATGTCAGGGTCGACACTTTCGGCAACCTGATCATTGAGAACACCGATACTGCACATAAGGAGGATGATATGGATGGCTAAAATAGACGGCATCACCTTGGAAGTCATGAAGAATTCATTTTATACGATTGCAGAAGAAATGGGTGTCACACTCATCAAAACGGCGCTTTCAACGAACATCAAGGATCGTGTCGACTGTTCGACGGCACTCTACACAAAAGACGGGGAACTTGTCGCACAGGCAGAGCACGTACCGCTCCATCTCGGCCTCATGCCTTCGGTCGTGAAAGAAGTGCTTAAAATGTTCCCGGAAGAAGATTTGAAGCCGGGTGATGCGATCCTGATCAACGATCCCTACATCAGCGGCTCCCATCTGCCCGACATATTCATGGTCAGCCCGATTTTCCATGAAGGGAAATTGATCGCGATTGCTTCGAACGTCGCCCATCATGTCGACGTCGGCGGTCTGGCACCCGGGAGCATGTCGGTGAAAGCGACGGAAATCTTCCAGGAAGGGCTGCGCCTTTCAGGTGTGAGGGTCAGGAAAGAAGGGGCGCTCGACACAGAAATCATCCGCCTCCTCAAATCCAATGTCCGCACCGGAGATGAAGTCCTGGGTGACATATACGCCCAGCTCGCTGCAAATTCGGTGGCCGAGCAGCGCCTGAAGGATCTGATCGATAAATACTCACTTGAGCATATTTTCAACAGCATGGAGGAAATCATCAACTACTCGGACAGGCGCATGCGTGCTGCTGTCAAGGAAGTGCCGGACGGGGAGTATGAATTTGAGGACGTGCTTGAAGGGGACGGCATCACCGAAGATGATATCCTTGTCAGGACGAAGGTCATCGTGCACGGGGATGAAATTACTGTCGACTTCACCGGGACGAACCCGCAGACGACGGGTCCGATGAATTCTACCATCGGTGTGACGAGCGCATGCGTATACTACGCCATCAAGTCGCTTCTGGAACCGGATGTGCCCCCGAATGCGGGCACTTATAAATGTTTGAATATAGTGGCACCCGAGGGCACGATCGTCAATCCGAAATTCCCGGCCCCCGTTTCGAACGCCAACCTGAATACCTCCCAGAGGATCGCAGACACCATCTTCGGTGCAATGGCAGACGTGCTGCCTGAACGTTCGATGGCTGCATGTTCCGGTACGATGACAGGCTTCTCAATAGGCGGATACAACCAGGAAGAGGAGAAATACTTCTCGTATGTGGAGACATACGGCGGAGGACAGGGCGCCCTTGATGATATCGACGGGATGGACGGTGTCCACACCAACATGACCAACACATTGAACACTCCTGTCGAAGTCATTGAACAGAGCTTCCCGTTTACCGTGAAGAATTACTGTTACATCGACGGCAGCGGCGGGCCGGGCAGGCACCGCGGCGGTACAGGGCTGCAGCGTGAAATCCAGATGCTTGAAGACGGATTCTCCTTCACACTGACAGCCGACCGTGCAAAATATCAGCCATGGGGCCTTTTCGGCGGCGAAGGCGGCCAGACGTCACAGTGCACACTCTTCACCAGTGACGGTGAGGAGATAAAGATCAAATCAAAAGAGACGAGAACCGTTCAAAAAGGCGATTCCATCCGTCTGCAGACTGCCGGAGGCGGCGGTTACGGCGACCCGAAGGAAAGAAGCAGGGAAGCTGTAGAACGGGATATCGCGCTCTGCTTCATTTCAGAAGAGCAGGCGGAAAAAGAGTACAGCTATAAAAAATGATGCACATATTAAAGGGGGACTGGGTTATGGAAAAATATGAACATAAGCGTGAATATTTTGATGAAATGGATGAGGTCAAGTCACCCGCCGGGAAGGTCATCGGACTCGCAGTGGCGGTCCATCTCGTTGCCCTGGTGTATGTATTCATATGGCAGGCCGTATTGACAATTTAAATAAACAGGGGAGGAAGCCATGGCTTTAACTATATTTATCATCTACTTCGGCGGGTTGTTGATCGCCGGGCCCTTATCAGCAAAGTTGATGAAGAAGAAAGACTCGAGTGATTATATACTCGCCGGCCGTTCGGTGCCCACGTGGCTCGTGACCGGCGGGATCGTCGCCACACTGATCAACTCGGCCACCCTGCTTGGTTACGGCGGGAGCGGTTATTCTCTTGGAATCACGGCATACTTCTCGGCCATGGGATTCGTTGCGATATTGATATGGGTCGGTTACTACTTCATACCAAGGCTCCGGAGGGCCGGCATCGTCACCATTCCGGAACTGTTTTCGAGGATGTTCGGCTGGCAGCATAAAGTCGTTTCCGTACTGCTGGTGATGGCGAGGGATATGGGCGTCACTGCGGGAGCCGCGATCGGGATGGCTGTGGTCCTTGGCACAGTCTTTGACATCTCCATCGATCTTGCGCTTGTCATCACGGTGTTCGTCACTTTATTCTTCACGGTCACCGGGGGCATGTGGGCGGTGATGATCACCGATACCATCCAGTCGGTCATACTTCTGATCGGCACGACGATCATGATACCTCTCGCCATCGCTTACGTCGGAGGCTGGGAGACCCTGGTCAATGCCATCCCTGAAACCCATTCCGACATGTGGTTTGCAGGCGGGCCGCAGATTGTCGGCTGGGTGCTGCTCGGCGCATTGACGACTCTGGCATACCAGACTCTGATCCAGCGCGGGCTGTCGGCGGAATCCGATAAAGCCGCAAGGGACGGTTTCGTCTATGCCGGCATCATCACGATCATCTGGTATATGGTCCCTTTCTTCATAGGGACGATCGCGGTGGTCATTTTCCCGGATATTGCACCGGATGATGCTTTCCTGAGCCTGACACAGCTCTTTGGAGCGGTCGGCAGCCTGTTGTTTGCGGTGATCATCGTATCATCATGTATTTCAACGTTGTCGTCCACCGTGCTCACCACATCATCCAATATTGCCAATGATATTTATAAGCAGTGGATCAACAGGAACGCATCAGAGAAGAGCGTCGTACTTGTATCGAGGATTTCCGTCGTCGTGGTTGCGATCACGGGTGCGCTCATTGCACGTTCCCTGCCTTATATCCTTGAGCTTCTGTTAACCGGCGGCCGCATCATGGCATCATCATTATCGCCGGTACTGCTCGCAATCGTCTTCTGGAAGCGTGCAAGAAGGGCATATTACAGCACAATCACTGCAATGCTGCTCGGGGCGGCGACCACTATCACGATGGTCATCCTCGGCAATCAGCTGGGGACGGAAGACGGCGGAGTCGTCTTCGTCTGGGCGGTCGATCCGGTATTGATCGGCATACCGGTCACTGTGCTGACGCTGGTCATCGGCACTTTCATTGAAACGAGAGGATGGAAGGACCCGGATAAAGCGGCTGCAGCTGAATGATGAAACAAAAAAGCAAACCTGCGTGGGTGCAGGTTTGCTTTTAATTTTTTAGTAATTACCCAGGTACTCCTCAATTTCCCAATTGGTGATCTGGGCACTGTAGTCTTTCCATTCAAATGTCTTATTTTCGACGAAGTGTTCATAGATGTGTTCACCAAGGGCGTCTTTGATCACTTCATCCTCCCTCAGTGCTTTCAACGCTGTATACAAAGTGGTCGGAAGGTCTTCAACATCTTCAGCCTGACGTTCTTTCTGCGTCATTTCATAAATGTTTTCATTGACCGGGGTGGTTAAGTCCTTCTTCTGCCTGATGCCGTCGAGGCCTGCACCCAGGATCACAGCAGTCGCGAGATAAGGGTTTGCGGATGGGTCTAGGGACCTCACTTCAGCCCGTGTGCCTGCTCCGCGGCTTGACGGTATCCTTAAGAGCGGTGTCCGGTTGCGTCCGCTCCAGGCGATATACCTTGGCGCTTCGAATCCGGAAGCGAGCCTCTTATAGGAGTTGACCAGCGGGTTGCATATTGCAGTATATCCTCTGGCATGGTCCAGAAGTCCGGCCATGAAGCATCTCATTTCTTCGCTCAGACCGAAGTCATCATTTTTGTCATAAAATACATTTTCCCCGTCACGGAATAAAGAGACATTGTAATGCATGCCGCTGCCCGGCTGTTTATATAAGGGTTTCGGCATGAATGTCGCATGCAGGTCATACTGCCTTGCGATCGTCTTCGCCACCAGCTTGAACGTCTGCAGGGCATCGCTCGCCTGGAGTGCATCCATATATTTGAAGCTGATCTCATGCTGGCCGGGACCGACTTCATGGTGGCTCATTTCCACTTCAAACCCCATCTTATCAAGGGCTCTTGTGATTTCCCTTCTGCACCGGCCGCTCGTATCCGTGATATCGAGGTCGAAATAGCCGCTGTAATCATTCGGCTCGGTCGTGTAATCACGGTTTTTATCCAATTTGAAGAAGAAGAATTCCGGCTCTGGACCAAGATGCATCTTATCATAACCCATCTCTTCCATTTCCTTAATCATTCTCTTAAGGTTGGATCTCGGATCCCCTTCAAAAGGCTCACCGTCAATACCGTAGATGTCACAGATCAGACGCGCAGTCTTATCGATGCCGTCGGTCCATGGAAGGACGACCCACGTATCCAGATCCGGCTTCAAATACATGTCGGATTCCTCCACCCGTACAAAGCCTTCAATGGAAGAGCCATCAAACATGATTTCACCGTCCATCGCCTTCTCCAGCTGGCTCACCGGCAGCTCCAGATTTTTTATGGCTCCCAACACATCCGTGAATTGCAGTCGGACATACTGGATACCATCCTCTTCAACACTTTTAAGAATATCCTCTCGTGAATATTCACTCATTGCGTCAAACACGCTCCTTAAAGTTCTTTTTATGAATACACATCATTTGAACAATACATATCCTTATATTTCAATATAACCTCGGTACAAACATTTAAACGTATATTTTGACATTAAAGGGAAAATAGAAGATTAAATCACCCCTTCTGCGTGACGAAATTCTAAAAAACTCAAAAGTCTGTCCTGAAATTTTCCCGGCCGGATTGAAGGCAGGTGCCTGTCTGATGTGGTAAAATATAAAAATCTGCATCAATAATATCAATCAGACGGGGTGAAAATATGAATGGTTCAGAAAACGGCCTGAGCCCGGGAGCAAAATGGGTCATCGGGATCGGCATCACATTCATCATGGCCATTGCCGGATATATTTTAGCCATGATTCCAGGCTTCTCCCTTATAGGACCTCTCGGCAGTGCCATCATCGTCGCAATCGTATACCGCCAGATCTTCGGTTTTCCTTATGCTTTCACCAGCGGCATCACCTTTTCATCGAAAAAATTGCTCCGCGTGGCCATCATACTGTACGGTCTGCGCCTGAACATCAACGTCATCCTTGGCGAAGGACTGGAGTTTCTGATCAAAGATACGATCATCATTGCATTTGCCGTTCTCGGGATGATCGCTCTCGCCCGTTTGTTCAAAGCCGATTTCAAACTCTCCCTGCTGCTCGGGGTGGGGACAGGCGTGTGCGGCGCAGCAGCCATCGCGGCAGTCGCGCCCATCATAAAAGCGAAGGACGAGGACACCGGCATCAGTGTCGGCATCATCGCACTCATCGGCACGATTTTCTCGATCGGTTACATATTCATGCGCCCGATGCTCGACATTTCCAATACGGATTACGGCGCATGGGCGGGCATGAGCCTGCATGAACTGGCCCATGTGGCACTTGCTGCGGCGCCTGCTGGGAACAATGCGCTGGCGATCGCACTGCTTGCCAAACTCGGCCGTGTCCTGCTGCTGATCCCGTTATGCTTCATCATCATCTATTTCGTGAGGCGCCATCAGAAAAAATCAGCGCCGGACGGCGTCACCGTCCAGTTCCCATGGTTCCTGCTCGGGTTCATTTTGATGAGTCTCGTCAACACATACATAATCGGACCGGTGATCTTCATTCCTGAAGCGGTGATTGAAAATGTCTATGACTTGTCGACATTCCTGCTGACGATGGCGATGGTCGGCCTTGGACTGAATGTCAGCCTGAAGGATCTGCGCACCAAGGCTTTCAGACCGCTTATGGCGATGATCATCGTCTCCGTCGCTTTATCCGCACTCGCTTTCATGATGATTTAAAGAGTGGCGCCTGCTTTGCAGGTGCCACATTTTTTGTATTCAGGAGCTTTTTATTGCCGGCCCGTCATTAATCCGATCACAGCCTTCACTTCCAGCCCTTCAAATCGGATTGTGAATCGAATTCCGATTTGGGGGCCCACTATGGAAGCTTCAAATCGGTTAAGGCGCCCGTTTACGATTTACATTGCGATTTCAGCCGCTTCAGATCGTTTTCCGGATCAAATTCCGATTTCCACTCCAATTCTGCTGCCGTCAAATCGGAATGCCAATAAACTTCACTCCTTATAATCTTCATTGTTGATGTCCGTGATGAACATATGCCCCGGCAGATGGGTGATCATGATGTCCGGCTTTGCATTCAACGCCACATTCTGCGGCGTCACCCCGCATGCCCAGAACACGGGCACTTCATCGTCTGCGATATCAATGGGATCCCCGTAATCCGGGTCTTCCATATTCGCAATGCCGATCTCCCCCGGATTCCCGACGTGGACCGGACCGCCGTGCATATCCGGAAACTGTTCCGTGATTGCGATGACATCATCCACATCTTCTTTTTTGAAGGGCCGCATCGACACGACGGCACGTCCGTGAAACTTCCCGGCCGGTTCTGCAGGAATGTCCGTTTTGTACATCGCGACATTCCTGCCTTCCCTGATATGCTTGATGTCGATGCCGCTGTCCATGATTGCCTGTTCGAATGTGAAGCTGCAGCCGATCAGGAACGTCACGAAATCCTCCTGCCAGTATGACTTCACCTCATCGACCGTCTCGATGAGCTCCCCGTATCTGTATATATTATATTTCGGCACGTCCGTCCTGACATCCGACCCCTTGGCATGCAAACTTTCATAGCGCCCGTCTTCAAGCACTTCTATGATGGGCACGGCTTTTTTATTCCTCACTGCGAACAGCAGGAAGTCGAAGGCATATTTCCTGGGTAATACGACCAGGTTAGCCTGGACTTTATCCCCGGCTATGCCGGAGGTCGTACCCTGATGTTTGCCGCTTCTGATACGTTCGCGGATTATTGATGCATCCATTTGATCACCTCATTTTAATTAACCTGTCCAAAGTTCTGCCAGACCGCCGAGGGACATGACACCGATGATTGCTGTCGCGAGCACTGCGATGATTCCCCATATGATCATCCATGTCGGATGGCGGTAGTCGCCGACGATTTTCTTCTTCCTTGAAGCCAGCAGCACAGCACCGAGCGTCAGCGGAAGGATCAGTCCGTTGAAAGCACCCGCCAGGATCAGCAGCGTGACCGGACGTCCGACGAATGTGAACACCAGTGTGGAGAATACGATGAATATTACGATGACGGTGTTATTATGTTTATCAAAGAAATCATGGAAAGACCTTAGGAATGAAGCACTTGTATATGCTGCACCAATAACGGAAGACAGCGCCGCCGCAAGCAGGACCACACCGAATACCTGCATGCCGATGTCCCCGAGAGCGAACTGGAAGACCGAGGCCGGCGGATTCTCCTCACTCAACACCGCACCCTGGGAAAGTACACCAAGTACCGCCAGGAATAAAAGAACCCTCATAACGCCGGTCGTCAATATCCCGTAATTCGCCGCGTGGCTGACGAACCTGACGTTCTCCTTGCCTGTCATACCGGCTTCAATCAGCCTGTGGGCACCGGCGAATGTGATGTAGCCGCCGACCGTGCCCCCGACAATGGTCACAATCGGTATGAACATCGCCAGCGGCTCTTCAGGCACGAATGTCCTGTAAGCCGCTTCCGCGTATGGCGGATTTGACTGGATCATGACATAGGCCGTGATGATGATCATCAAGGCACCGAGTACCTGCGTCACGACATCCATGACGGTCCGGCCATTCTTCACAAGGAAGATGAAGATAGCGAATGCGCCGGCAATCGCTGCACCGATCCGGACATCCAGGCCGAATATCGCATTGAAACCGAGACCCGCCCCTGCAACGTTGCCGATGTTAAAGGCAAGGCCGCCGAGTACGATGAAGAATGCAACCACGTAACCGAGCCCCGGTGCCACTTCGTTCGCGACGACCTGGCCGCGCTTGCCCGAAACGCTCAGCACCCTCCAGATGTTCAACTGGGCGCCGATGTCGATGATGATGGAGATGACGATCGCGAAGGCGAAACTCGCGAGAAATTGCTCTGTGAAAACCGTCGTCTGAGTCAGGAATGCCGGTCCGATCGCCGAAGTCGCCATAAGGAATATCGAACCGAACATCAGCCTGCGCTGGGCCATTGTGATTTTTGGCTTTTCTTTATCCATGTTTTCGTCCCCCTTGTTTTGAAAAGGCAGTTACATCGTTTCTATGGTGATATCACTCTCCTCGAAAGCATTGCGGATTTCCCTGATGAACTCCAGCGCATTTTCCCCGTCCCCGTGGACACAGATGCTGTCCGCCTGAATATCGATCATATTGCCGTTGATGCTTTCAACCTTGCCTTCCTTAATCATCTTCACGACACGTGCGACCGCTTCGTCCGTATCCGTGATCATCGCACCTTCCTTCCGCCTCGAGACGAGTGTGCCGTCATCTTCATACGCACGGTCTGCAAAAACTTCATGCCTCACTTCAAGCCCTGCTTCCATCCCCGCCTTGACCAGGTTCTGGTTGCTGAGCCCCATCAGCTTAAGTTTCGGGTCATACGCCTTCACGGCCTCAGCAATCGTCACTGCCAAATCGTAATCCTGAAAAGTCGCGTTATACAATGCACCGTGGGGTTTGACATGGTTCAGCTTCAGGCCGTAGGTTTTTGCGATGCCTTCCAGCGCACCGATCTGATAAAGCATGATCGCGCGCACTTCTTCCGCCGTCATATCCATGTAACGCCTGCCGAAGCCCATCATGTCCGGGAACCCCGGATGGGCACCGAGGCCGGTGCTGCCGCTTTTCTTGATCATCTCCACCGTTTTGATCATCACGCTCGGATCACTCGCATGGAATCCGCATGCCACATTTGCAGATGATATCAAAGGAATGATCGCTTCATCATTCCCGATCGTATAGTTGCCGTAGCTCTCCCCGAGGTCTGCGTTCAAATCCACTTTATACATGATCATCCTCCTAGTCTTCAATGATTTCATTACGCGTCAAAAACTTGATGTCCACCACATTGTCAATATAATCCGGATGCTGCATGAGGTAATACTGGAAGTCGAGGTTCGTCTTCAAGGGGCCGATGACCGTCTCTTCCAGCACATGGGTCATTTTATTGATCGCCTCCGCCCTGTCATCTCCGCTCACAATCACTTTTGCGATCATGGAATCGTAATTCGGCGGGATGTGGTAGCCCGGGTAGACTGCCGTATCGACACGGACGTTCCGTCCGAGCGCAAAATGAAGTGTATCCACCGGGCCGGGGGAGGGCATGAACTTCTTCTCCGGATCTTCAGCATTGATCCGCGTCTCGATCGCAAAGCCATTGACCGTAATCTCCTCCTGGCTCACATTCAATTCGTTGAATAAAGCCACTTCCACCTGAAGGCGGACGATGTCTATCCCCGTAATCGTTTCCGTGACGGTATGCTCCACCTGGATGCGGGTGTTCATCTCTATGAAATGAAATGCATCCTCTTCCTCCACGTAGAGGTATTCGACCGTGCCGGCACCCCCGTACTCGAGTTTCGCAATTGCATCCCGCGTCGTTTCCGTGATGTATTTACGGGATTCCTCAGAGAGTATATGCGCAGGAGCTTCTTCAATCAGCTTCTGGTTGTTCCGCTGGATCGAGCAGTCCCTTTCGTAAAGGTGGACGGCATCACCTTTGCCGTCACCGACGACCTGCACTTCGATATGCCTTGCTTTCGGGATATAGCGCTCCACGTAGATCCTGTCATCGTCGAATGCGTTCTTCGCCTCCTTCTTCGCTTCCTTGAAGCTCTTCTCAAGCGATGACTCATCATGGACGAACCGCATGCCTTTCCCGCCGCCCCCGGAAACCGCCTTGATGACGACGGGATAATCGATCGTCTCGATGACTGCCTTCACTTCATCGAGCGTCTCCACCGGGCCGTCGCTCCCGGGTATGACGGGCACTCCCGCTTCCTTCATCGTCGAGCGCGCCTCCGCCTTATCACCCATCTTCTGCATCATCTCCGAAGTCGGGCCGATGAAGATGATGCCCTGTTCCTCACAGCGCCTCGCGAACTCCGGCGTCTCCGATAAGAAGCCGTAACCGGGGTGGATGGCATCAGCACCGCTGATTTCTGCAGCTGCAAGTATGCTGTCTATGTTCAAATAACTCTCACTGCTCTTCGCAGGGCCGATGCAGTATGCCTCATCCGCAAGCGCCGCATGGAGGCTGTCCTTATCTGCAACGGAGTAGACGGCGACGCTCGCTATCCCCATCTCCTTCAATGTCCTGATGATTCTTACGGCAATCTCACCGCGGTTTGCAATCAACACCTTCTTCATGTCATTCACCCTCTTTGCGGAGTGTCATCAGCACCTGGTCGAATTCGACGGCATCGCCATTTTCGACGAGTATTTCTTCGATCACGCCCGAGTGGTCGGTGGTGACATCGTTGAACACCTTCATCGCTTCTATGATGCCGATCTGGTCACCGGCCTCCACGCTGTCCCCGGCGTTCACAAAATTCTCATCGGAACCTTCCTCCTTCTGGAGGTAGAAGGTGCCGACCTGGGGTGCCTTGATTTCCGTGAGTCCGGAAGCGGATGATGCCTCTTCAGGAGCGCCCCCGTCTCCCTGACCTGCTGCGGGCGGTGCACCGGACTGGATGACTTCGCTCTTCTCGATATGAATCTTCGTATCGCCTTCTTCGACTTTGAGTTTCGTCAATTCCTCTTCCTTGAACAATTTTACAAGCTCCTTGATCTTATCGATATCCATATTCTCATACTCCCATCAGCTTCGTTATTTTTAAAGCGGTGCGCCGTCTGACCGAGGTGAAGTCGGTGAGGGGCTCAAAATATTCACCCGATCTGATGCGCTCCAGCTCTTTCTTATATTCTTCTGCTGCCTCATCCACATCGATTTCCTTGAAAATGATCTTTTCACCCGGCGGCTTCTGCACCAGTTTCGGGATATCCGCCAGTGCAACAGTCGCAATGCGTGCATATCCGCCGGCCGTCTGCCGGTCGTTCAGCAGGATGATCGGTTGCCCGTTTTTCGGCACCTGGATACTGCCGAGCTGCGTCGGCTCACTGAGCACATCATGCCCGTCCTCTGCGGTGAGTTCCGGCCCGCTGAGCCGGAAACCCATCCGGTCGCTGTCCTTCGTGATCTCATACCCGGAATTGAAGAGCTTCTCCCGGGCGTCATCACTGAAGCGTTCATACTGCTGGCCCGGGATGATGCGGATGATGTCGTCTTCTTCGAAAGACTTGATTTTCTTCATGGTATTTTGGAACTCACCGCCCACTGTCCGGAGGACATCCCCCGCTTTCAGCGTGCGCCCTTTGAAACCACCGATGCCGCTCCTTGTATGCGTGGACCGGCTGCCGAGCACTTCCGGCACATCAAATCCCCCGGCGACACCGAGGTAGATCCTCGCACCTCTCTGGCATTTGCCGATCTTAAGCCTCTCCCCCCGCATCACCCGGATCGGCAGCCCGCTGCCGTAGGATACATCATCCACCATGATTTCCGCTTCGGCGCCGGCTGTTGCGATGACCGTCTCCTTCAGGACTTCAAGCGTCACCCCGTGCAGCGTCATTTCCAGCACTGCGGCATTTTCATCATTCCCGAGCAGTTTATTGACCAGTTTATGCGCCCTGTAGTCCATCGCACCGGAAGGGGAGAAGCCATATGCCTGATAACCGGTCCGCCCGGCATCCTGCACTGTCGAGAACAGTCCCGGATCCACTACTTTGAAAGTCATCATTCCGCCTCCCTCCTTGTGATATTGACCTCGTATACGCCATCTGCCACCTGCTGTTCGATCGCTTTGTACTCATCCTCATCAATCGACTTGAAAATGATCCGGTCACCCGCTTCATAGAGGATGCTCGGCTCCCTCTCCTCATCGAATAAAGGGACCGGCGTGCGGCCGAGCAGATTCCACCCGCCGGGCGATGTGAAAGGATACATGCCGGTCTGCTTGCCGCCGATCCCGACGGACCCTGCCGGAATGCTTGTCCGCGGATTATCAAGGCGATCCTTGAACAGTTTTTCATCCAGTCCCCCGAGGTAGGGGAAGCCCGGCATGAAACCGAGCATATACACCAGATATTCGGTGCCGCTGTGCATTTCGACCACTTCCTCAGGCGACAGCCCGTCCTCTTCGAACCTGTCGAGGTCCGGCCCGAACTCCCCGCCGTAGCATACCGGGATTTCAATGAGCTTATATTCGAAAGGCTGGCCTTCCAGGGCTTCCAAATCGATTTCCTTAAGCAATGCCTCGAGCTCCTCCCCCCGGACCTTGAATAGATCGAAGTAGATGATCAGGCTGGTATATGAGATGACGATTTCAGTGACACCGTCGGTCCCGCGGTTTTCAAGTTCATTTTTCAGGTTAACAAGCGTTTTATTGACCGTCTCGCTGATTTCATCCCCGATGTAGACAGTGACGGCGTTTTCAGAGTACCTTTTTATATCCATAGCATCCCCACCTTTGAAACATCATATTTTGATAATTTCATTTTATCATATTATTCAGTCTAGTCGGCAGTGTCTCAGGAATGAAAAATAACCGGACTCATGTCCGGTTATCCTTGAATGACATTATTTTGGCTGTGAGGGCGAGGACGGGTATTTCAATAAGCGGCCCGATGATGAGGGCGAGCGTGATGACGGGCATATCATCGAACACCACCACGGCAATCGCCAGTGCCAGCGGTGAATTCCTTGCCATCGTCGTCATGACGAGGCTCACCGTATCGCGGTAGTTGAATTTGAAGATTTTTGCTGCAAAGTTCCCGATGAAGAAATTGATGAGGAAAAAGAGGAGGATCGGAACCAGGATCAACTGCAGCACATCCAGGTTGCTGAAAAGTATATCCCTTTCGGAAGCGAATATTGAAAACACCGCAAGACTCAAGATAACCGGGTTCAGCGAAGACAGCCGGTGCAGGTATTGCCCGGGAAATATCAGCTTCACCGCCATCGCAAAGGCGAGCGGGATGATGAGTGTCAGGATCATTGAGAATATGACGTCCGGGGAGACCCATTCGAATACGCCGAAAAATAAATAGATGTAGACAGGCAGCAAAATGATCTGCAGTATGAAGTTCACCGGCAGGATCGTGGTGGAGAGCGCAGTATTCCCCCGCGCAAGGTTCGTGAATATGATGTACCAGTCCGTGCACGGCGTGACCAGCAGCATGAAAAGTCCCAGCCAGAGGACGGGATGGTCATATAAAAACAGATTACCGAGCACATAGGCGAGCACCGGAGTCCATAGAAAGTTGATTCCAAGTGAAATGAAATTGAATTTATAATTTTTGACCGATGCCGGGATATCCCTGAACGGGACATCGAGGAAAATCAGGAATAAAAGCAGCATCAGCAGCGGTACAACCAACGCCCCCGTGATATCCGCCGTCGGTCCGTGCTGTCCCGCGAACAGCCCGAGAACCATCATGATCAGTATAAGCACGGGTGATAAACGATCCAGCATTCTTATTCATCCTTAAATATTTGATGGTGATTCACGTCTCCCATGTTAGATTAAGCACAAAATGGGGAATTGATTTAATATTGATATAAAAGAAGTGAAGAGTAAAGGAGACTGCATTATGGATATCAACGTTTTATACGAAGACGAACATCTGCTGATCATTGAGAAACCCGCCATCATCCCTTCATATAAGAGGGGCGATGAGGGAGAGAAATTGATGAGCTCGCTTAAAGAACGCAGTGAAGACGGGGGCGAAGTATACCCCGAGTCTGATGAAATTCTGGATACACCGATTGGCGGCGCCGCCGTTTTCGCCAAGACTGCTGAAGCTGCCTCACTGTTTTCAAGCGACGGTGAGAAGAGCAAAGTCGGCAGGCATTACAGGGCGATCGTGCGCGGACAGATGCCCAAAAAGGCGGATACCCTGACCAACCATCTCGTCCAGAATGAGGAGAATAATTTATACATCATCACTGACGGGGACGAAGAGGATGCGGTGAAAAGCGTCCTCCATTATGAAGTCATCGACCGTGACGAGGAGAACGACCTGACATTGATGGATATTCAGATGGACAAAGGCTATTCATCCCTGATCCGGGTCCAGCTTGCCAATCTCGGCAACACCATCCACGGCGATACGGACCACGGCCAGCACTACAACAAAATCGGCCAGCCGGTCGCGCTCTGGTCCCATTCCGTCGCTTTCAAGCATCCGGAAAAGGATGAGACAGTGACTGCGGAATCCACGCCGCCAAGTGAAAAGCCCTGGAATCATTTTTATTAAAAACGGAGGAACTCCCTTTTCATCTTCCATATAAGCTGATTGATGATATAATCGGATGTTATTGATGATGTAAAGAAGGAGAATCACCCGTGAATATTAATGTGCTGTATGAGGATAATCACCTGCTGATCGTGGAGAAGCCCGTCAATATCCCGGTGCAGGAAGATGCTTCAGGCGATAAAGACCTTTTGAACATATTGAAGGATTATATCAAGAAAAATGAGAACAAGCCCGGGAATGTTTATCTCGGGCTTGTTCACCGTCTCGACCGTCCGGTCGGCGGGGCGATCGTCTTCGCCAAAACTTCCAAAGCCGCATCCAGATTGTCGGATCAGCTGAGACGGAATAAAATCATAAGGAAATATAAGGCCGTCGTACGCGGCAGGATGCAGGTCCCTGAAAAGACGCTGACCGATCATCTGCTGAAGGATCGGAAGAAAAACCAGGTGAGCGTCGTAAAAGCAGGCGTAAAAGGCGCCAAAAAAGCGGTCCTCCACTATAAAGTCATAGGGTGGGATGAGAAAAGTGACTTAAGCCTGCTCGAGATCGAACTTGAGACCGGCCGCTCCCACCAGGTCCGGGTGCAGCTGGCCAATGCCGGCAATGTGCTGTTCGGTGACCAGAAATACGGCCCGGGACGCAACAAGGCAGGCCAGCAGATTGCATTGTGGGCGTACATCCTTGAAGTCAAGCACCCGACGAAGGACGAGATGATATCTGTAAAATGCCCGCCGCCGGATGCGCATCCATGGAACCTTTTCTTTTAAGTACTATCCGGTCATTCATTTTGTTTCTTCAGGGAGAGCAAAGTGATCAGCACCAGTATCAAAAACATGCCGACGAGCTGCCAGCTTTGAAACACCACGTTCATCACAATCACGCTGGCAACGATGGCTGCGAGCGGTTCTATGGTGCCGAACAAAGTGGTCTCCTTAGCCGAAATATATTCGAGGCTCTTTATGAAGAACCAGAAGGCGATCGCCGTGCCTGCGAAGATCCCGAAAAGCAGCACGATGATTGTTGCCATATCCATCCTTCCGGCCCCGACCTCCCATACGGGATGGATGAAGTTCATCACACCGCCGGCAATGATCATCGCCCATCCCACGACGAGCACCGAAGGGAAGCGGCGGAGCAGGGCGCCTGCATAGACCGTGTAAAAAGCGAGGGAGAATCCGGAGATCACTCCCCATACCACGCCCGGCAACGGCACGGACAGGCTTTCAAACGACCCGTTCGTCAGCAGCAGGAAAGTGCCCGTAAGCGTCAAAAATATCGCCAGGGCGTCAAATGCGTTCACGCGTTCCCGTCCCTTGAACAAATACCATATGATGATGTAGACAGGCGCCAGGTACTGGAGCAGTGTCGCGATCGCCGCATTACCGTAGTCAATTGACGCCATATAGGAATACTGGACGAGCAGCATGCCGAATATGCTGAAGATGATGAGCCGTATGACGGTCGACTTCTCCCTGAAAATGCTGAAGACGGGAATGTCTTTCGACATGAACCGGTGCACCGCCACTAAAAATATCCCGCTCGCAAGCAGCCTTGCGGTGACATACCAGTCGACGTCTATCCCTTTATTCGTGAAGAGCCAGTCCGAGGCCACACCCCCGACACCCCAGAAGAACGCCCCCGTCACTGCAAGAATGATCCCTTTCTGCCTATTGGTCAGAATCATATTCCGGCTCATCGTCTGTGGTATTCATACTGCAGTTTTTTCACTTCTCCGGATAATTCAGGGTCCGGTCCGTCGGCCTGCACACCCCTCAACACTTCCGTGACGTCCAGACCTCTCAGCATGCCGTCTTCAATCCCCATATCCTTCTTCCATTCTTTCAGCTGCTCGCCGGAACTCGCATATACGATCCGGCCGAGCCCCGCAAGTCCGTGGGCCGAAGCACACATCGAACAATGCTCCCCCGACGTGTAGACGACAGTGTCTCTCCTGTCTTCTTCCGGCAGATGGGCGATTGCCCATTTTGCGATTTCGAATTCAGGGTGCCGGGTGTTGTCCCCCTCGGCATCACGGTTGTGATCTTCGAATAAAACCTCCCCGTCCTTTGAAACGAGCACCGAGCCGAAAGGCGAGTTCCCTTTTTCCAGTGCCTCCCGGGCAAGTTCCACACACCTTCTTAAGTATCTTCTGTCTTTTTCAGTGATCATTGATATCCCCCTTATACAGTTTAGTCATACTATACCAAATTTGAGATGTGCACCTCATCACTTTTAGCTGCCGTTCAGCATGGCCATAATACGAGCAACATCCAATTTCGAGGTGACTTGCTCGTTTTCTGTAGCGATAATCCGAGCATGATCCGATTTCAAAGCCACTTGCTCGTTTTTTTATGTCCGTAATACGAGCATACTTCGATTTTGAAGTGACTCGCTCGTTTTTCACGACTTTAATCCGAGCAACACCCGAATCTCGGGCCACTTGCTCGTTTTACAGAGAGTGGGACCAAACTCTTAATTTACAGATTCTTCTGAAATCGTTTGCCTTTGGCTATTGTATCCAATATAATGAGGGCAACAATCAAAAGGAGGTTGGATGTAGTGTCTTTAAGTAAACAGTTGGCTGAATATGTCGTCTCGTTGAAATATGACGACATTCCTGAAGACGTGGTGGAGTTTACGAAATTATGCATACTGGATTATTTCAGCTCCGCCATCGCCGGGAAAGATATGCCGCCGATCCAGAAGATCGAGGAGATGGTCGAGGTGCTCGGGGGGAATGAGCAGGCATCCCTGATCAACGGGGGGAAATCCTCCGTGGCGAACGCCGCATTATTGAATGGTGCTTCAAGCCATATCGTGGAACAGGATGATATTCATAAAAGCTCGATCATCCATGCTGCCACCGTCGTCATCCCTGCAGCCCTTGCCGTTGCTGAATGGAAGAAACTCGACGGTAAAGATTTAATCACAGCCGTCGTCGCGGGATATGAAGTATGCTTCCGGATCGGTGAAGCCGTCTCCCCGTCGCATTACTACTATTGGCATAATACGGCGACCTGCGGAACTTTCGGTTCGGCTGCGGCAGTGGCCAAACTATTGGGTCTTTCTGTGGAACAGACTGTCCATGCACTCGGCAGTGCCGGCACCCAGGCTGCAGGTTTATGGGAATTCATCGAAGATGGTGCCATGTCAAAACAGCTCCATCCCGGAAAAGCTGCCATGAACGGTGTGATTGCGAGCATGCTTGCAGAAAAGGATTTCACCGGTGCATCAAAAATCATGGAAGGCAGGCGCGGTTTCTTCGAAGCCATGAGTGATGATTATGATGCGGCAAAAATCACCGAAGGCCTGGGCCATGAATTCAAGATCATGGAGAATTCTTTCAAGATCCATGCCTCATGCAGGCATACACATCATGCGATGGACCTCGTATCGGACCTCGCAAAGCAGCAGGATCTGGACCCCGATGCCGTGGACAAAGTCGAAGTCGGCACTTATCAGGTCGCCATCAACATCACCGATGACGAGGACCCGCAGACGATCTATCAGGGCAAATTCAGCCTGCAGTACTGTACTGCACTTGCACTCGTCAAGCAGAGCGGCAGCCTCGACACTTTCACCGAAGAAAATCTTTGGGATGGGACCGTCAGGGAACTCATGCAGAAAGTCGAAGTGTACGTCGATGATGAAGTTGATGCTGCATATCCGGAAAAATGGGGGGCAAACGTCAAGGTCCATCTGACAAACGGGGAGACGGTCGAACTGTCCACCGAATATCCTAAAGGAGACCCTGAGAATAATGTCTCACCGGATGAACTTTATGAGAAGTTCATGGTGCTTTCCAAAGGCATTGATGAGAGCCGGGCGGAAGAGGTGGCTGAAAATATCATGACCCTTGAAGATATCAGCGACTTGAGCATGCTTTTCCCTCATAATATGGCGGTGAAGTAGTATAATGCCCATAGATTTTTTGTACATGAGCAGAGAAAAGGATGATTAGCATGAAATTGAAGAGTGTTACAAGGGAAGTACTCCCGAACTCGGTAACGACCATTTTAAGGCAGGCAATTCTAAAAGGAGACCTGAAGCCGGAAGAAAGGCTCGTCCAGGCGGATATCGCCGAACAGCTCGGTGTCAGCAGGATGCCTGTCAGGGAAGCTCTGAAAACTTTGGAACTCGAAGGTCTGGTGACCCTGGAGCCGCATAAGGGTGCGATCGTGAACTCATTGACGATCGAGGACATCGATGAAATATACGAGCTGCGCACGATACTCGAACCTTTCACCCTTGAGCGCAGCATACCGAACCTTGAGCCTGAGGATTTGACCGGGCTTGAGAACCTCCATGAGACAATGCTTGAAACGACGGAGATCGAGACTTATGTGGACTTGAACAACCGGTTTCATAATCTCTCATTGTCAGGGTCGAAAAGCAAAAGGCTCCACGGACTGATGGCCAGGGTTTCACACGGCATCGCCAAGGACACGCCTTATGTCATCCCTGATCAGATCGAGAAATCAAACGAGGAACACGCGAGAATCCTCCGTGCCATCAAGACGGGTGATATAGAAGGTGCCTGCGCGGAATATGCCTACCATATCAAGAGGACGCATAAGGACCTGATCCCCCTTTTGAACCTAGATAATTAAAAATTATATAAATTCTAAAAATTCTGTTTACAAACAAACAGAATTCTTTTACACTGGGATTGTATCCAATCTACAATATCCTGAATTGAGAAGGGTTTAGGTGAAGATATATGGACAAAAGCTGGTTTTTCATACCCGGCAGCAAAGATAAATTCCTGGCCAAGTCAACAGAGCTGAACGCCGATATCATCATATTCGATTTGGAAGACAGTGTCGTCCAGGCGGAGAAGGCGGCAGCCAGGGAAAAAATCAGGCCGTGGTTGAACAACCCCGATATCCATTCAAAAAAGTATGTGAGAGTGAATGAAGTTCACAGCACTTATTTCATTGATGATGTGAGGGAACTGGCCGGCGAGGACCTGGATGGCATCGTCTTGCCGAAGGCCGCTGAATCCGATGATATAAAAATATTGGATTATCTGCTCACCACCTTTGAAAAACAAAACAATTTGAAGACAAATGATATTAAAATCGTACCATTGATAGAAACCGGCAAAGGCATGATGAATGCCCTGGAGATCGCCTCATCCTCACCAAGGGTGGAAGCGATGGCTTTCGGTGCCGAAGATTATATGCTGGATGTCAGCATACCGGGTGACGGCAATCAGTCACTACTTCATGCTCGGTCGACACTTGTCGCTGCATCGAGTGCTGCAGGCATCAGCCAGCCGGTCGACTCCGTGTTCACTGACTTCAAAGATCCGGAAGGTTTGAGGGAAGCATCTGCTTTAAGCCGGGGGCTCGGTTTCCAGGGCCGTCTCGTCATCCATCCGAAACAGATCGAGGCAGTCAACGAAGTCTATGCCCCGACACAAGCAGAAGTCGAAGAAGCTGAAAAAATCGTTGATGCTTTTGAGTCCTCTTCAAATGATGGTGAAGGTGCCATCGAAGTGGAAGGCAAGATGATCGACCCGCCTGTTTATGAGCGGGCAAAAAATTTATTAAAAATGTAAGCGGTTTATTTATATAGGAGGAATTCAATGTTACCACTGGAAGGTGTTACAGTCGTCTCTTTGGAACAGGCCATCGCCGTCCCTTTTGCGACACGGCAGCTCGCCGATCTCGGTGCAAGGGTGATCAAAGTTGAAAGGCCGGGCGTCGGGGATTTTGCGAGAGGTTATGACACGACGGTCAACGGCATGTCGAGTCATTTCGTATGGACGAACCGTTCCAAGGAATCCATCACTTTAAACCTTAAAGACGAAGATGATAAGGAAGTCCTTTCGAAACTGCTTGAAAAGGCGGATGTGTTCGTTCAGAATCTGGCACCCGGTGCGATTGAACGCATGGGTTTCGTGCCTGAGGAAATGGTTGAGAAACACCCGGAGCTGATCGTCTGCAGTTTATCAGGCTACGGCAAGGGCGGCCCCTACGAACAGAAGAAAGCCTATGATCTGCTGGTCCAGTGCGAGGCCGGCCTCGTATCGGTCACAGGCACTGAAGATGAACCGTCCAAAGCTGGCATTTCCATCGCGGATATCGCCGCAGGGATGTACGCATACACGGGCATACTCACCGCCCTGATGAACCGCATGAAGACCGGCAGGGGCACGGTGCTTGAAGTCTCAATGCTTGAAGCACTCGGTGAATGGATGGGCTATCCGGCATATTACGCGCAGTACGGCGGTAAGGAACCCGCCCGCACAGGCGCGAGCCACTCCACCATCTACCCGTACGGTCCGTTTGAATGCGGTGACGGTAAAACGGTTTTCATCGGGCTTCAGAATGAAAGGGAATGGGCACAGTTCTGCAGGGAAGTGCTGAATGATGAATCACTCGCTCAGGATGACCGCTTCAATGCAAATTACCTGCGTTCCGAAAACAGGAAAGAACTCAAAACGATCATCGAAGAGGCATTTGCGGAGCTCACTTCGGATGTCGTGATCGAGAGGGTCGAGAAAGCGAAGATTGCGAATGCCAGATTGAACAACATGAAAGACTTCTTCAATCACCCGCAGCTGAAGGCAAGAGACCGCTGGAGGGAGATCGGCACGCCGGGAGGCAATATCGCATCACTGCTCCCGCCGGTGACTTCGAAGGACTTCGATCCTGTGATGAAAGATGTCCCGGCCCTCGGCGAACATACAGAAAAGATACTTGAGGAATTGGGCGTATCATCCAAACCTTAAAATAAAACAACAGGAGGCATTTCAATGAGTGTACAGGAAGGCTGGACAGGCCGTTATTATGAAGATTTCTCGGAAGGGGACATCTACCCGCACCCCCTGGGGAGGACGGTGACGAAAACAGACAATATATACATGACGCTTTTGACGCAGAACACAAACCCGATCCACTTTGATGATTACTACTCGGAGAAGACGGAATTCGGCAAACCGCTTGTCGACTCGACATTCACGCTGGCCCTCGTCACGGGGCAGTCCGTCACCGATATTTCGCAAAACGCCATGGCGAACCTCGGGTGGGACAACATCAAGCTTCCCAACCCCGTATTTGAAGGGGATACGATTTATTCATATTCGGAAGTGACCGGACTGCGCGAATCGAAATCCCGTCCGAATGTCGGCATCGTCAATGTAAAGACATACGGTTACAACCAGCGCGCGGAGGTGGTCATCTCCTTCGACAGGACAATGATGGTCTATAAGAAGTCACATGCACCGAACCAGCAGAACGAATTACTGGAAGAAGTGCTCAAAAAGCAAAAACAGTAACGATGGAGGCAGTTTATGAAAGTGATCCAGTATACGGAAATCGTCGATGAAGTTTCGAGGATCTGCCAGGAAGCGAATTTCGACCTCGCCGAAGACGTCGTCAATGCCTTTAAAGAGTCTGTGAAAACCGAGTCTTCCGCAGCAGGGAAAAGCATTTTGAACCAGCTGATCGAGAATGCGGACATCGCCACTTCAAACCGCGTGCCGATGTGCCAGGATACGGGCGTCTCCGTGTTCCTCGTCAAACTCGGCCAGGACTGCCATATCACCGGCGGCAGGCTTGAGGACGCGATCAACGAAGGCGTTAGGAAAGGCTACGATGAGGGGTATTTGAGGTATTCGATCGTGGATGATCCGATCACACGCAAAAACACCGGTGACAATACGCCCGCAGTCATCCATATCGAACTGGTCGAAGGAGACACCCTCGACGTCCAGATGTCCGCCAAAGGCGGCGGGGCGGAAAATATGAGCGCGATGAAGATGCTCACGCCTTCTGCAGGATTGGACGGGGTGAAGGATTTCATCATGAAGACGGTGAAGGAAGCGGGACCGAATGCATGTCCGCCCCTGGTTGTCGGGATAGGCATTGGCGGCAACTTTGAAGTCGCCCCTTATCTTGCGAAAAAGTCGTTGTTCAGACCTGTCGGCGAAAGGCATCCGGATAAGGATATCGCGGCACTCGAAATGGAGCTGCATGAAGCCGTCAACCGGCTCGGCATCGGCCCGCAGGGGCTCGGCGGCGACACCACCGCACTGGACATCAAAGTGGAGACCGCCCCCTGCCATATTGCAGCCCTTCCTGTTGCGGTCAACTTGAACTGCCATGCCAGCCGGCATAAACATTTCGTCATTTAAGGAGGTCCTTATGTCCGAGAAACGCATCAGAGTACCTTTTGATCCCGGTGCTGCCGAAAGCCTGAAGAGCGGGGACACGGTCCTGCTCTCCGGTACGATCTATACGGCAAGGGATGCAGCACATAAACGCATGGCCGAGCAGCTGGAGAATGGTGAGGCGCTTCCGGTCGACCTGGAGGGCCAGGTGATATATTACGTCGGCCCGACACCGGCGAGGCCGGGCGAAGTCATCGGTTCTGCGGGACCGACGACGAGCAGCCGGATGGATGCCTATACACCGGCGCTCCTTTCACACGGCCTGAAGGGGATGATCGGGAAAGGCTACCGGAGCCGGGAAGTGATCGATGCCATTCAGAAGAATAATGCGGTGTATATGGTGGCAATCGGCGGGACCGGCGCACTGCTCGCCCGGAAGATCACCGCTTCGGCACTCGTCGCTTACGAAGATCTCGGCACCGAAGCCATCCGCAGACTGGAGGTCGAGGATTTTCCCTGCATCGTGATCAATGACAGTGAGGGAAATGATTTTTATGAAAGTTCACAGCAGTCTTTCAGCAACGATTGACTAATATGAATATCAGGAGGAAATTGATAACGATGAGCGATTTATTACAATCGGAAACGATCAAACTCAGTGAAGAAGAACGTTTGCAGCTGCGCAAGGAAGTCCGGGAACTGTGCGAGAAATTCGGCAATGAATACTGGAGGGAACTGGACCCGGACAGGAAATACCCGCAGGAATTCGTCGATGCACTGACTGAAGAAGGGTATTTATCGGTATTGATCCCGAAAGAATACGGCGGCAAAGGCTACGGCCTGACGGAGGCGACCATCATCCTGGAAGAGATACATAGGGCGGGCGGCCATGCGGCGGCCTGCCACGCACAGATGTATACGATGGGATCTCTTCTGAGGCATGGCAGCAGGGAGCAGAAGGAGAAATACTTACCCGGCATCGCAAGCGGCGAAATCCGGATGCAGGCTTTCTCCATAACAGAACCCGAAGCAGGCTCGAACACCACGGCGATCGAGACTTTTGCCGAAAAGACGGATGACGGTTATGTCATCAACGGCCATAAGAACTGGACAAGCCGCATCAAGCAGTCAGACCTGCTTCTTCTACTCGCCAGGACCACACCGCTTGAAGAAGTCGAAAAGAAATCAAGGGGGATGACTTTATTCCTGGTGGACCTCAGGGAAATCAGGCAGAATCAGCCGAATGCACTTGAAGTCGAATCGGTCAGAACGATGTTCAACTACGCCACCAATAAAATCTGGTATAAGAACATGAAGGTGCCTGAAGACAGTGTCATAGGCGAAGTCGGCAGCGGCTTCAAATATGTCCTGGACGGCATGAATGCCGAAAGGATCCTGCTTGCTTCGGAAAGCATCGGCGATGGTTACTTCTTCATCGACCATGCGGTCGAGTATGCGAGTGAACGGGAAGTCTTCAACAGGAAGATCGGACAGAACCAGGGTGTCCAGTTCCCGATCGCAAGGGCCTACGCCTCCATCAAGGCTGCCGATGCCTTGAGGTATAAAGCCGCCGAGAAATTTGACACCGGCGAAAATTGCGGCGAGGAAGCGAACACCGCCAAACTGATCTCCAGTGAAGCAAGCTGGGAAGCGGCGAACGTCGCCATGAACACATACGGCGGGAACGGCTTCGTCGATCAGTATGACATTGAACGCAAGTTCAGGGAAACAAGGATGTACCAGGTCGCACCTGTGAATAATAATATGATTCTTTCGTACATCGGACAGCATGTACTCGGTATGCCGAGATCATACTAGGTATATGCAAATAAAAACAAAGGGGAGTTAATTATGAAAAAGTTTTGGTTATTGCTCAGCACGATGATTATTGCGGTCGTTTTGGCAGCCTGCGGCAACGGAGGTACGGATGAAGGCACGGAAGGAAACGGTGAAGGCGAGGCAGAAGCTGATTTTGAGGAGAACGAGTATCCATCTACTGTGACTGTCGGTACAGCTTCGCAGGGCGGTACTTATTACATCTGGGGCGGCGGCCTCTCGACATTGCTTGAAGAACACCTCGATATCTCTTCAAACATTGAAGTGACGGGCGGTCCGGTGCATAACATCCAGCTGCTGGATGCAGATGACATTCAGCTTGGAATGGTGACGGAAGGACCTCTTTATGAAGGTTATACAGGCGAAGGTGAATGGGCGGATCAGGAATATGATGATATCCGTGTGATTTTCCCGATGTATGATACACCGTTCAACTGGTTCTCATTGGCCTCAACAGGTGCTGAAAACCTTGAAGACCATGAGGGCGAACGCGTCGGAATCGGTCCTGCAGGCGGCACGCCGGGCACTTACAACCCGATAATCTATGATATCCTCGGCATCGAAACAGGCGACCAGGTGGCAGCCGGTGCAAGTGACATGGTTTCACAGATGCTTGACGGCCAGCTGGATCATATCGGCTTCTCTGCAGGTCTTCCGATTTCAGCGGTTGTAGAAGCTGAAACGCAGGCGGACATCAACATTTACGGCCTTACAGAAGAGCAGCGTACCACAGTGATGGAAGAACTCCCGTACTTCCAGGAATTCACCATCCCGGGCGGCACTTATGACTCAATGGACGAAGATATTGAAACCGTTTCCCAATTCAACTACGGTGTCGTCCAAAAAGAGGCAAACTCTGATTTCGTCTATGACCTTGTGAAAGCGTACCATGAAAACATCGATCAGATGATCGACACCCATAACTCGGCTTCAGAGGCGGAAGATCCTGAAGTCATCACGAATAACACAGATTACCCGATGCATCCGGGAGCCATCCGCTACTATGAGGAAATCGGCGTAGAACTTGCTGATGAAGTTTATCCTGAAGAGTGGAGCGACGAGGAAGACAGTGAATAACATTATTTTTACATGCTGACTCTGTTCATTGATACAGCCGGTTGAAACCGGCTGTATTAATGCAGGGATAAGGGGGGGAAGCGCTTGAATAAAAATACTCATGATGACGACAGAAAAAAAGTTGATGGCAATAAAGGGCACAGATCGGAAGATCAGCCTGACTATAAGGATGAACTTTCCATTGAATCAGAACTGGATGAAGAAGGTAAACTGGATACGGAAATTGTTGAAGATGCGCTGGAAAAGTCTGAGGGCACCAGGAATCTTTCAGGATGGAAAAGATACCTCTTCATGGGGATTGCCGTTTTCGGCGCCCTTTATCACTTGTATATCCTGAATTTCAACCCTATAGACCCCTGGGTGTTCAGAAGCACACATATCGTGTTCGGCACGGTACTGACGCTGATGTTCTATAAGGGATGGAAGACGGAGTCCAATCGTATTCCTATAGTGGACTGGATACTGATAGCAGCTGCAATATTCATCGGATACTACATAGCGGAAAATCTGACGACGCTGGTATTCCGTTTTGGGGTCACACCGACCACACTGGATGTCATTGTAGCGACAGTGGGTGTACTGCTGGTTTTGGAGATCACGAGAAGGACAAGCGGATGGACACTGCCGATACTTGCAGGTGTATTCATCGCGTATTCCTTCCTGGGGCCTTATATGCCAGGCATCTTCAATCACAACGGGTATTCCTTTGAAAGGTTCATCACTTACATTTATGGTCTTGACGGGGTGTTCGGGGTGACGACGGATGTATCTTCCAGATATATCATCCTCTTCATCATATTCGGGGCCTTCCTCCAGATGTCCGGTGTGGGCCAGTACTTCATTGATGTGGCTTTCAGGCTGGCAGGATGGATGCGCGGCGGTCCGGCCAAAGTCGCCATACTGGCTTCTGCACTGATGGGCTCGATCAACGGCACTTCGGCAGGTAACGTCGTTGCGACCGGATCACTGACCATACCGTTGATGAAAAAGACCGGCTACCGGCCGCGGTTCGCCGCTGCTACGGAAGCGACGGCATCGACAGGCGGGCAGCTGCTGCCGCCGATCATGGGTGCAGGTGCCTTCCTCATGGCCGAAATCACCGGGATACCGTATTCCGAGATCATCATCGCAGCAATCATACCGGCACTGTTATACTTCGTCTCCGTCTATTTCATGGTCGATTTCCAGGCTTTGAAGGAAGACTTGAGGGGCGTGCCGCGCCATCTGCTGCCGAACATCAAAGATCTCGCGAAGAAGGTATACCTCTTCATCCCGATCATCGTACTGGTCTACCTGCTCGTGGCCGGATACAGTATAGTGTTTGCCGGTACAGTCGGCATCGTCCTGTGCTTCGTCTTAAGCCTTTTCACCAAAGAGACGCGCATGGGCCTCATGAAAGTGCTTGAAGCGCTCGAACTGGGGATGAAAAATGCATTGCAGCTCATCGCAATCGTCGCGACTGCCGGCATCATCGTCGGGGTCATCGCCCTGACCGGTGTGGGACAGAGATTCAGCACGATGCTTTTGACGATTGCGGATAACAATCTGCTGATCGCCCTGATTTTTGCGATGCTCTTATCCATCCTGCTCGGCATGGGGATGCCGACGACGGCCGCCTATGCGGTGGCGGCGTCTGTAGTTGCCCCGGGTCTCGTCAGGATGGGGATGGAACCGCTTCTTGCGCATATGTTCGTATTCTACTATGCAGTCCTGTCAGCCATCACACCGCCTGTTGCGCTCGCGGCCTTTGCCGCGGCCGGGATCACCGGCACCGATCCGATGAAGACCGCCGTGGAGGCGTTCAAGATCGGCCTGGCTGCATTCATAGTCCCTTTCATGATGTTCTACAGCCCGGAACTTCTGCTTCTGAGTGACGACACGGTCGCAATCATCCTTGCGGTCATCACCGCATTATTCGGCGTTTATTTCCTGGCCGCAGCGGTGCAGGGGTGGTTCTTCAAGAAAAGGACCGCATGGTATACGAGGATACTGCTGCTTGGTATCGCCCTTCTGCTGATGATGGCGGACCTCACAACCGACGGGATCGCCATTGGGCTCATCATCGCTGCGGCACTGATCCAAAGGTTCGTAAATAAAGATCAGCCGCACCAAAAAGAGCTTTCAGCCAATAACGGGGATAATTTCAATACAACTTGATGCGTTTTAAGAAATACAGCATATTAATGCTGTATTTCTTTACATATTCATACACTAATGGAGTGGGGCCATATGACAAATAAAGAGAATCATACACCCGGCCTGCGCCGGATCATCATCTTTGCAGCGGCGACCGTATTGTTCATCGCGGTGCTGATCCTGCTCCCGGAAGGGGTCGGCTGGTCTGAGCGGGCCACCATTTCAATCATGCTCTACGGCCTGATACTGTGGGCGTTCGCACCGATCCCGATCGGCCTCACATCGATGATGGTGCTCGTGCTGCTGATGCTCCTTAGGCCGGTTGAGATCGAGACTGTACTCAGCGGTTTTGCTTCCCCCGCAGTTTTCCTGATCATCGGCGGCATGATGATCGCAATCGGGGTCAACCATACAAACCTGATCAGAAGGATGACATATTCCCTCCTTGCAACGATGGGATCGAGTGCCAAAGGGATCTACATCGGCGTCGGGCTGCTCAACCAGATCCAGGCGTTCTTCATCCCCGCCACCGCAGTCAGGGCTTCCCTGATGATGCCGGTGCTTGACGGCATCATCAAGGAGGCGGACATAAAGAAAGAATCGAATTTCAATAAACTGCTCTACATCAGTACGGCATTCGGCATCAGCATCAGCGGGGTGGCCGTGCTCACCGCGGCGATCGGCAACATATTGACGATCGAGCTGCTGAGGCTGTATGCGGGTGTATCGATTTCCTATCTTGAATGGTTCATATACACTGCACCGATCTGGATCGTGCTGGTGGTCGTCATCATGTTCATCCTCTGGAAGATGTATACGCCTGAAGAGGAATCGTTTCATGCACTTCAAAAGGAAATGAAGAAAAAGAATGAGGAGATCGGCAGACTCGGAAGCGATGAGATAAAGTGCATCCTCATACTGGCACTCACCATCCTCATCTGGCTGACCGAATCATGGCACGGCTACCATCCGACTTTCGGCGCCCTGTTTGCTGTCGTGCTCATGGCACTGCCCATCATCGGCTTCATCGAATGGCAGAAGATGCTTAAGATCAATTTCGGCATCGTCCTCTTGATTGGTGCGACCTTATCCCTCGGCTATTCGCTGATAGAATCCGGGGCGATCGACCTGCTCGAATGGCTCGTCTCGCCGCAAATCATCGTGGAAATCTTCAGCAATCCGTGGCTTGCGATCCCCATCACCGTGATCGTTTCCCATATATATCATCTCGGGGTCACCAACGTATCGACAGCGGTCATCACGCTGCTCCCGGTGCTGATCAGCCTGTCCGTCCAGTCGGGTCAGGATCCCGTCGTCATTTCCGTCCTGTCCGCCATCACACTGCTGCTCGGGTTCATACTGGTCGTCGAGACGATGCCGAACGTCGTGGTCCACAGCACAGGCAGGGTGGAGCAGCAGGACTTCCTCCTGCCCGGCCTGGTCTCCACAGTGGCGAGCATCTTCATAATTACAGGGGTTGCATATATCTACTGGCCATTGATCGGCTTTTGGCCGTAACGGATGGTTATAGGAAGCACCGGCAAGCCAGTCATGTTATACTATTAGTACAGAGTTCTAATTATCGTACAAATGAGGAATTATTATGACTGAAGATATTAATCGTGCCGATCACCTCCAGACACTCGAAAAAGGGCTTAAAGTGATTGAAGCATTCGACGGACGCGACCACCTGACCATTTCCACGGCAGCGGCCCTCACTGACATTTCCAGACCGACCGCACGACGCGTATTGATCACGCTGGTCAATCTGGGGTATGCACAGATGCTGGATAACCGTTTTTATTTAACACCTAAAGTGCTGTCACTCGGTTATTCATATATGACGGCAAGGGACAGCTGGGAAATCACCACGACCCTCCTCCGTGAACTTTCGAAGAAAACCAATGAATCAAGCTCCATCGCCAAACTGGTCGGGGAGGAGATCGTCTATATCGGCCGTGTGCCTGCCAATAAGATCATGAAGATATCCCTGAATATCGGGACACACTTGCCTGCATATGCCACCTCAATGGGGAAGCTGCTGCTTGCCCAAAAAAGCGAGGAAGAATTGGCCGAGTATTTCGCTACAGCTGACTTGAAGCCGCTCACGCCTTATACGGTGTATAAGGAAGCGGATTTGAGGAAAGAATTCGAAGAAATCCGTAAGAGGGGCTGGGCGATCAGTGAAGACCAGCTCGAAATCGGGCTGATGTCCATTGCAGCACCGATCCGCAATATGCGCGGGGAGATCATTGCGGCCATCAACTGCTCGACCAACTCATCACAGACCACACGCGAGGAAGTTGAAGAGACCTACCTGGAACCGCTCCTCGAAACAGCTGACCTGATCAGCCGCAATACTGAAATAGAACTGCCATTTTAACAAACAAAAAAGCTGATCGGAAACCCGATCAGCTTTTTTAATTTACTCTATATTGTCCACCATCAATGAGATGCCCTGGCCGACACCGATACACATTGTCGCAAGACCAGTCTTTGTGCCTCTCTTCTTCATTTCATATATCAGATCGGTCAGTATACGGGCACCGCTTGCACCGAGCGGGTGGCCGAAGCTGATGGCCCCGCCGTTGACATTCACTATTTCCCTGTCGATGCCAAGCTGGTTGATGCATTCGATGGACTGGGACGCGAATGCTTCATTCAGCTCGACGAGACCGATGTCAGAAATCGTGCGTCCCGTCTTTTCAAGCAGCTTTTTGGTTGAATCGATGGGACCGAGCCCCATCACTGCAGGTTCCACCCCTGCCGTTGCAGAGAATGTGTATTTGACAAGCGGTGTAAGCCCCAGCTCCTCCGCCTTTTCCCTGCTCATGACAAGAAGTGCGCTGGCGCCGTCATTCACGCCGGATGCGTTGCCTGCGGTCACTGTACCGTCGGGGAAGATGGAACGCAGCTGTGAGAGTTTTTCAAGCGTCGTTTCAGGTCTTGGATGCTCATCCTTATCCACCACCGTTTCGTTCCCTTTACGGTCGGTGATCGTGACAGGCACCATCTGCTCCCTGAAGCGGTCCGCTTCCACAGCAGCTTTGGCACGCTGCTGGCTTTCATAGGCAAACGCATCCTGCTCTTCTCTTGTTATCCCGTACCTTTTTGCGACGTTTTCCGCAGTTTGTGGCATAGAATCTATGCCGTGTTCACTTTCTATCTTCGGATGCGGGAACCGCCATCCTATCGTCGTATCGACGAGCTCCATATTGCCCCTGGGGAATTCCTTCTCAGGTTTCAGCATGACGAAAGGTGCCCTTGACATGCTTTCAGTACCGCCCGCAATTGCAATATCGATTTCCCCTGTGATGATCGACCGGGCTGCCATCGAAACAGCATCAAGGCTTGATCCGCACAATCTGTTAACTGTCGTTCCCGATACGCTCTCGGGAAGGTCGGCAATGAGAGCCGACATGCGTGCAACGTTCCTGTTCTCTTCACCAGCGCCGTTCGCATTGCCGAATATCACTTCGTCGATCTGATCGACATCGAGACCCGGGTTCCTTTCAACGAGTGCTTTTATGACGATGGCGCCCAGATCATCGGGCCTCACCGACTTCAGTGCACCTTTGTATCTTCCGATCGGCGTCCTCACCGCATCCACTATTACAACTTCCGTCATTGTCCGACACTCCTCTTCAGTGCTTCCGACACTGTATAATCCGCTTCTGTTTTTTCTGCGACCTCTTCCAATGTTGCCTCGCCCATCAATTCGATCAGTTCGAATCCGTCGCCTTTCCTTTCAAAAACCGCGAGGTCCGTGATGATCATATCCACCGGCCTTGTCGAAGTGATCGGGAAGGTGCATTCTTTTAAGAACTTCGGGGAACCGTCCTTTGCAGTATGGTTCGTTGTGATGATGACCTTTTTCGCCCCGACGAGCAGATCCATCGCACCGCCCACACCAATGATATCCTTGCCCGGGATTGCCCAGTTCGCCACGCGTCCTGCTTCATCCACCTGAAGCACACCGAGTATTGCAACGTCGACATGGGCACCGCGGATCATCCCAAAAGAGTCGGCACTGTGGAAATAACTTGCACCCACCGCTTCACCGACCGGCTGCTTGCCGGCATTCACGATATTCGGATCGATGTCTTCCTCTGCCACAGAAGTGACGCCAAGCAGGCCGTTCTCTGTATGCAGGTAGTACTTTTCCTTATCAAGGTAGTTTGCAACGAGGGTGGGGATGCCGATGCCAAGGTTGATCACCGAATATTCATCAAGCGCTTCGGCAGCACGCTCTGCTATCATATCTTTTACACTCATTTCTGAACCACACCTTCCTTGGTCAAAATTTGCTCTGCCAATACGATTTTATCGACGTATATGTGCTGGGTCGCAATCTCTTCCGGATTCAATTCTCCGACTTCAACGATCTCATCCACTTCCGCCACCACATACTTCCCGGCAGTCGCCATCATCGGATTGAAGTTCCTTGCCGTCTTGTAATAAACGAGGTTGCCGAGCTTGTCCGCCTTATGTGCACGCACTAGGGAAACATCGGATTTTAAAGCTTTTTCGAATACGTATTCCTCACCGTCGATGTCTTTGGTCTCCTTGCCTTCGGCAAGTTCCGTCCCGACACTCGTCTTCGTGAAGAAGCCGCCGATGCCGGCACCGCCGGCACGTATCGCCTCGCCCAAAGTGCCCTGCGGCAGCAGCTGGAGTTCGAGTTTCCCCGCGTTGTACCATTTGGCGACTTCCCTGTTGCTTGTAAAATAAGATCCGACTGCTTTTTTCAACTTACCCTGGTCAAGTAATATACCGAGGCCCTTTCCTGCTTCGCCGACGTTATTGCTGACGACCGTCAGCTCTTTAACATCGATCTTTGTCAGTTCATCTATCAAGGATAAAGGCGCGCCGATCAGACCGAACCCGCCGACCATCAGTGTGTCGCCATCCTTGACCGGTTGAAGAGCAGATTTTATATCAGTGATTTTTGATTTCATCTTCATTTACTCCTCATCTAAAAATTTTTCTATTTTCTCGTTCAAATCTTCCTGTTTGTTGAATACTATTTCGTAATGATTGATATGCTTCACTGTTGAATCTATATCGTTAATGGTTTCCAGCATCTTATCATAACCTTCCCTGCTGAAAAGTGCCGTATCATCTTTGATCGGTCCGGTGCATATGATGAGGAATGCAGGCACCTGGACTTTTTTGTAAGCTTCATCATAAGGGAAGTCATAAAAGCTTTCAAAATCCTGCTTAGTCAGATTGTAATCGGACTTATGGGTCACTTTGCCGTCTGTCTGCATGATTTCATGGTCGATCACCTGATCCATTACTTCGCTCCATTCGACCCCCATTGCGCCGTATGACTGTTTCATCATCTCCAAATATTCATCCCTGGATTCAAATGTTTTCTCAAGTCTCCCCAGTGACGGCAGTACAAGTCCGCTCGTGTTTTCATCAGCTTCACCGCCGCCGTCCAGGAGGACGACCTTTTTAACTTTCGAACTCCGGCCCGCAACATCTATGGCAATGTATCCGCCCATGGAATAGCCTGCCAGTATGACATTGTCATAACCGAGTGACTTTATCATTTCCAAAAGGTCTTCACTGTGCTGGCTGATAGCCGTGGGATCCTTCTGCTTCGTACTGTCACCGCGGCCGCTCAAATCGTAGCTCAGTGTATTGTATTTGTCTTTAAAATGGTTTTGAAAATGGTGCATCTGCAGATAATTGCCGGTCAGACCATGTATAAAGATCAATAGAACATCGCTCTCCGGATGTTCTGTCATATTGATATTCATTGATTTATCCCCAATGGAGATCTGCTTCATGATTTCCCACTCCTATTCGACTGTATAAATGGAATAACTGACACCTTCCGGCATACGGATGCCGTTCGAGACGAATATTCTGTTATTAAGCCAGTGATATTTCTCGCTTCCGGTTTCAAACACAGGGTTCGTCCTGAAATAATATTCATCAGGATCGACCTCTTCTCCCTTGTCGAGTCGGTTCAGCACGGAACGGGCGCCGGTCCTGATCCCCCTGTATGTCATCAAAATGATCTCCCCGTCATCTGTCTCCAGAGTGATCCGCACATCCTGGATGATTGTGCCGTCTTCACGCACCGTGATCCAGTCATCCCCGCCGGGAAGGACTTCCGCGCTGAAATATTCACCTTCGAACTTACCTCCGGTCACCTGTATGATCCTCCGGTTGCCGACCGGTGTCTTCTTCGGGAGGTGTGGTCTGGCTACGGACAATTCCATATGGCCAAGTAATGATAATTTCGGTTCCGGTAATTCCCTCACGATTCATTCCTCCAATGATTCCTTCAAATATGAAACGGGCATGTCTCCATGCCCGGGTTTTAATTAATTTTCTTTACGTAGTACGAATTCCAGATGTGCCTCTTTATAGTCGCCTTTGTCCACAGGGTCCGTAATGAGCTCTTCACGTACACCTTGTGCGACGTCTGTCTCCATCCATTCATCACCTTCGAAGAACACCTGGGTGATTAAAGTTTCATGGCCTTCTGATTTGAACATGATATGGAGATGAGCAGGCCTCATCGGATGCTGATCCATATAACCAAGGAATTCGCCTGTCGGTCCCTGATCAGGGATTGCATATGGCACAGGAAGGAAAGTCTTCACTGTGAATCTGCCTTCATCGTCCGTGACGAAGCGTCCACGCAGGTTGAAGTCCGGTGCATCAGAATCGAAGTTCGAATATTTGGCTGATGCATCATTCTGCCAGAAATCGACTTCGGCATTCTTCAGTATTTCACCGTCTACGTTTTTCACCGTACCGCTGAAATAGAACAGCTCGCCTTCTTCATCCTCACGCTGCGGCAGTTCAACAACGCCGTTTTCATCCGGTTCGACGAATGGTGCGTTCTCCACGTAATAAGGTCCGAGCAGGGAAGGCTGGGTGCCCGGAAGTTCGGTGTACATCGCCTGCAGTACGTGAGTCTCCAAAAATACGTCCGCATATAATGGAAGTTCTCCTGATTTGCCCAGACGGTCTGCCCAGTTTACGAAGTTTGTATATTCCTCATGGTTCAATTTCGCTTCTTCGAAAAACCCCTGCATATGTTTGATGAAAAGATCGAATACCTCTTCAACACGCTCATTTTTAGTTGTCGGCAATTGATGGTTTACAGTCATATTCCACACTCCTATTAAAGTTTATATATATCTGCCGCAATGCGGTCAGTTATTATTGATCATCGTCTCTTATAATGTTCCAGCTTTTCGTAGTCCAACGTGTTCCCAAAACCGATGTCATCCGGTATTTGTATCTCGAAGTTTTCCACTTTGATATCTTCCAGAGTCAGCTTGTCCTTATATAGAAGGGGACCGAAGATTTCTGTTCCGAACTTGAATTCGGAAATCGTCGAGTACACGCTTGCAGCAATGGCGTTGCCCACAGTCGATTCAATCATGGTGCCGCCGTAGAGTCCGAATCCCGCCGCTTCGGCAATACCGGCAATCTTCTTAGTTTCAAGGATGCCGCCGTGTTTCGCCGGCTTCAACGCAACTGCGTCTCCTGCCCTTTCTTTGATGATCCGGTATGTATCATGTAAAGATGTCGCCGCTTCATCCGCCAGTATGGACACATCAAACCTTTCGGTGAGTCTTTTCATACCTTCATAATTCCATGTCGGCAGCGGCTGCTCGATCATTGAGACACCCATCTCTTCCAGTGCACTGATCTGCTTAAGGGCGGTATATTCATCCCAGGCCTGGTTGATGTCCACAGTGACCCTGGACTCCTCCCCGACAGCTTTGATGATCTCGCCCACATGCCTGACATTCGCATCAGGGTCACCATGGCCGATCTTCAACTTGAAAATATTATGACGTTTAGCATGCAGCATCTCCTTCGCCTCTTCGATGTCCTGTCCTGTATCTCCACTTGCGAGGGTCCAGGCGAGCGGCAGCGAGTCATGAATTTTACCGCCGAAAAGTTTATAGGCCGGGATTTCACGCTGCTTGGCAGCTAAATCAATCAATGCCGTCTCAACGAGGGACTTGGCGAAAAGGTTGCCCCGTACATGCTTTGCAACCGTCGTCATGATTTTATTGAACTGGATGGGGGTCTGATCGATCAGATGGGGCGTGATGTACTTATCCACGTTCGCCTTGATGGCTTCAACAGTACTGTCGCCATAAGAAGCGCCCCCGATCGTTGCGACCTCCGATACGCCGGTCCTGCCCGACTTATCTTTGATGATCGCAATTACAATTGCCTGTGTGGTGATCGTCGTCATCGCGAGCTGATGCGGCCTGATCACCGGTAAATCCACAATATAAGTATCGACCTTATCGATGAAGACATTATCCACTTCAAGCACCTCCTTGTACGTTATTCGTACTAAGATATGTTATTCGAACATATTCTCAGTATAATATCAGGTGAAAGCGTTGTCAATGAATTATTTGAAAATTTTTATAATGGAAAATTACTCTTATTTTGATATGTCTCGAAGATGAAATTTATCCACCAAACTGCTTCATATAAATTAGACAGTATGAAGTTTCTTCAACCAACTATGAAAATCCCCTCGATTTACCCATGAAACTTATTTACAAATAGTATATTAATACACTAATGTACCTTTTTTTATTGTTTTCATAATATTGACATTATTTTAAAGTTAATATATTTTTGAGTAGATACATAATAAAGGGGAGGTTTTATACTATGGGAGAGTGGTTTGCAAATATTACAGCCGAACTCAGCGGCTTTGTCTGGGGACTTCCACTGATCATCTTTTTAGTGGGTACAGGTTTGTTTTTGACTATCAGGCTTTCTTTTTTCTCGTTCCGTATGCTGCCGCATTCTTTGAAGATGCTGTTTACAAAGCAGGATGACAAAAGTGAAGGGGATATATCACATTTCCAGGCGGTTATGACAGCGCTTGCTGCAACCGTCGGTACCGGGAACGTGGTCGGTGTGGCCACTGCAGTGGTGATCGGCGGACCGGGTGCAGTGTTCTGGATGTGGATGACGGCACTTGTCGGCATGGCAACCAAGTATGCTGAAGGTATACTCGGTGTCAAATACAGGCAGGTGAATGCGAAAGGGGAGATGTCCGGGGGACCGATGTATTACCTTGAACATGGTCTCGGACAGAAATGGCTTGGTGTTCTCTTTGCCTTCTTCGCAGTATTCGCGGCAATTTTCGGCATCGGTAATATGATTCAGGCAAACGCCGCTTCGGGTGTCGCACTTGATGTATTCAATGTGCCGACATGGCTTACCGGTGTAATCATGGCTGTCCTGATCGGCCTTGTACTCCTGGGCGGCATCAGGAGCATCGGACGGACGGCCGGTGTGCTCGTACCGTTCATGATCGTCTTCTATCTGGTGGCTGGTCTTGCCATCATGGTGCTGAATCTGGATCTCATTCCTGCAGCTGTCGGGCTGATTTTCACTGATGCCTTTACAGGTCAGGCAGTCGCCGGCGGCGCGCTTGGTACTGTCATTCGTATGGGTGTGGCGCGCGGTCTTTTCTCAAACGAAGCCGGTCTTGGAACAGGCGGTATCGCGGCGGCTGCTGCGAGAACCGACGTTCCTGCACGTCAGGCGTTGATTTCAATGACACAGGTCTTCATCGATACAATCATCGTGTGTTCGATCACAGGCATCACGCTTGTAATGGCTGATATGTATACTACAGGTGTGGAAGGGGCAGCATTGACTGCACAGTCATTTGAATTGTTCCTGCCTGGCATAGGAAACTATGTAGTCGCCATCACTTTGCTGACATTCATTTTCTCCACAATCCTTGGATGGGGATACTTCGGGGAAAAATGTTTCACTTACCTTGTCGGTTCCAGACTTACAATGGTATACAGGGTCATCTTCGTACTCGCGATCATCCCGGGTGCAACGATGTCACTTGAAACCGTATGGAACCTTGGCGATATCTTCAATGCACTGATGGCAGTACCGAACTTGATCGGGCTGATTGCCTTGTCAGGTGTCGTGGCTGCTGAAACGAAGATCTTCATAGATATAAGGAAGAGAGAAAAAGAACAGGGGATAGGATAGGAGCATTTATATAGACTGTCTGTAACGAGTGGAAATCTCAAAGATTTCCACTCGTTATTTTTATTTCTTTAAGAATAACATCGTCAATACCATCTGATGGTTTGAATTTTCAAAAAAGTCCTTGACAACGCTTTCATATATAAAGTATTATAAAGCACATGATGTACGTATAAAATAACTATGTACGATTAACGTACAAGGAGGGACTAATTATGAAGAAACATTTATTGTTGATATTTACTTTAGCTTTCGTTCTAGTGTTAGGCGCATGTAATGGAAATAACGAAGAAGAAGCTGGTGATTCTTCAAATGAGGCAGAGGCAGAAACAGATGAAGATACAGGAATTGAAAGTGAGAGCAGCGCCGCTGAAAGTGCGGAGATGCCGGCTGACATTGGTTTTGCATCAGCCACTGTAGGCGGTTTTTGGAACACCTTATCCGGCGCAATGAGTGAAGACTTGCAAACAGTATTCCCCGGATCTTCAACTACAATAGTTGAAGGTGGATCCATCTCCAATATGATGGGTATGGATGAAGGAACATATGCAATCGGTTTTGCTAATGCTCCAAACGTGACAGAAGCTTATGCAGGCGCAGGAGATTTTCCACATCCTGTTGAAGATGTCAGCTTACTTGCCACTTTATATCCCAACAGCTTACATATCGTAGTGAGAGAAGACTCGGACATCAATAGTGTGGAAGATCTGGCTGGTAAAACTGTCAGCCCCGGCATTAGTGGTTACAGTGCTGAAATTACATTCCAGGAAGTACTTGATGGATATGGCATGAGTTATGATGATCTGGGCGGAATAGAATACACAGGTACTTCTGAAGCAGGGGATCTGCTCAGGGACAATCATATTGACGCTATTGTGAGTCTGCTGGCCGCCCCGGTGTCCACGGTACAAGAGTTGGATACGACATTGGGTGTAAGGCTTATCCCTGTAGATGAGGAAGTGGTCGAAAGCTTGATGGAGTCAAACCCTGGTTACCTCGATTACTCCATCAGCCAGGATGTGTATCCGAACATCGAAGAAGATGTTCCGACGATAGCGGCATACACTGTGCTGATGGCGAGTGAAGAACATGTTGATGAAGATGCAGCTTATGAAATCACAAAAATGGTATTTGAAAACAAAGAAAAATACGCCACCTTATCATCCGTACTGGATGATCTTGATGAAGAATTCTCAGTGGAAAATGCAACAAGTGAATTTCATCCGGGCGCAAAAAGATATTATGAAGAACAAGGCTTAGAATTAAATTAACACTTTTATGAGAACACAATAATTGAATTATTGTGTTCTCATTAAGATTAAGGAGGTTCCACTATGACTAAAAGTGATGCTGAAAAACTTGCTGAATTGGAACAACAGCAAAAGCTCGGTGAAGAAGAAGAAGGTCTATTGAATGAAAAAAACAGGGATTTAAGAGGACTGATTGGAAGTATTGTCACTATCATTGCTGTGGCCATGTCTGTCTTTCATCTCTATACAGCAATGTTTGGAGTCTTTGAGTCAATCATCCAGAGGGGAACCCACCTGGGCTTCGCCTTGTTGCTATCATTTGCTTTATATAAACCGTCAAAAAAGATTCAGCAATCCAGAATTCCCTGGTACGATATAATTGCGATGATATTGGTTGTCGTCTCTTTCTCTTATTACAGCTTCAACGGAACTGAGATATCATCGAGATTTTCTTATGTCATGCCACTGACGACATGGGAACTCATTGTAGGCGTGATCAGTCTTGTCCTTGTCCTGGAGGCCACAAGACGTGTAGTCGGCAATGCTTTAGTTCTTATAATGATTGCTTTTCTGCTGTATGGTTTCTACGGCCACTTGCTGCCGGGCGCCCTTTCTCATAGGGAGTTCAATTTGATGTGGATCATGGATCATTTATTCTACACCACAACAGGGGTATTCAGCACGCCACTGGGTGTATCAGCGACTTTTATATTTCTCTTTATTTTATTTGGTAAGTTTCTGGAAATTTCCGGAGCGGGTCAATTTTTCATAAACTTATCTCTCGCTGCAATGGGGAAATACCGGGGCGGTCCTGCTAAAACAGCGATCATAGGAAGTTCGATATTAGGTACAATTTCAGGCAGTGCCGTGGCCAATACAGTCACTACAGGTGCATTCACCATCCCCTTGATGAAAAAAACAGGTTATAAAAAAGATTTCGCAGGGGGCGTTGAAGCTGTATCTTCCACTGGTGGACAAATTGTTCCGCCTATCATGGGGGCAGCTGCTTTCATCATTGCCTCATATCTCGGTATCCCTTATGTTGAGATAGTCTATGCCGCAATAATTCCGGCTTTGCTTTATTATATATGTCTATATGTACAAGTCGACTTACGGGCTAAACGTAATAATCTAAAAGGATTGAAGAAAGAAGAACTCCCCAACCTCTGGGCTGTATTGAAAATGGGATTCCTTTTCTTTGTACCGCTTTTCGTCATCATCTATATGCTGGTAGCAGGTTTCTCACCAATGAGGGCAGGTCTATTCGCCATAGTGGCCACCATAGTCATTGCAATGCTAAAAGGTGCCACAAGATTTTCATTTAAGCAATTCATACAGGCACTCGATTTAGGGGCCAGAGCATCTTTGGAAACAGCGATAGCCTGTGCTGCAGCCGGGGTTATCATTGGTATTATCGGCTTGACTGGCATCGGATTGAAATTCAGTGGAATCATCCTTGATATTGCAGGGGGCAGCTTGCTGGTGACTTTACTTCTTACAATGGTCGTCTCGATCATTTTGGGAATGGGCTTACCTACCGTCGCAGCATATATCGTTCAGGTTCCTTTGACGATTCCAGCATTGATTGAACTGGGAGTAGAGCCGATAGCAGCTCATTTATTCATATTCTATTTCGCAATCATTTCGAACATAACACCACCGGTTGCGTTGGCAGCATTTGCTGCAGCCGGAATCGCCGGCTCTGAGCCTATGAAAACAGGCTTAACCGCTATTCGATTAGGAATCGCTGCATTTATTGTGCCTTACATGTTCATCTATGGTCCTGAGTTGTTACTGATCGGAGGCACAGTTGACATAATACTTGCTGTGATTACAGCAGTTATCGGTATCATGGGTATCGGTGCGGCTACTGAAGGCTGGTTATTGAAAAAAGTCACCATATTCGAAAGGGTTTTATTGGTTGCCGGATCACTATGCATGGTGCACCCAAACTTTGTGACTGATTTGGCAGGACTGGTAATACTGGCAAGCGTGTATCTCATACAAAAGGTGACCCTTGCTAAAAATCCTGAGTTGAAAAACAACCTCAGTTAAGGAATAATCTTTGAAACCTAGTTGAATTGAAAATATTTAAAAGAGCAGCCGGGCAAAATTGCCCGGCTGCTCTTTTTTTACCATTCCTCTATATCTTCACGCACTTTATATGACAGGTTCTCTCCATGACGCTCTTTCAGGTTGTCTTCGACTTCCTTTAAAGACATCCCCTGGTGCTGCAGCATGACGAGGAGGTGGTACATCAGGTCACTCGTTTCATCGATGATCTCTTTTTTATCATCATTTTTTGCGGCAATCACGATCTCGGTCATTTCCTCGCCGCATTTTTTGAGTATCTTATCCAGCCCTTCATCGGTCAGATATTTGGTGTAGGACCCTTCTTCAGGATTCTGGATTTTATTTTCAACGATTTTTTCAAGGCTCTGCAGTGTGAAATGATCATCACCGAAGCAGCTCTGCGTGCCGAGGTGGCACGTTGGCCCGTGAGGTTCGACCTGGATGAGCAGTGCATCGTCATCGCAGTCGAGCGCCATGTCTTTGACCACCTGGATATGACCGCTTGTCTCTCCTTTTTTCCATAAACGCCCCTTGCTTCTGGAGTAGAACCATACGACTTTCTCTTCGACGGTCTTCTCATAGGCTTCTTCGTTCATGAAGCCGTTCATCAGCACCTGGCCGGTCCGCCAGTCCTGGAGTATGACGGAAAGCAGTCCGCCTCCCTTATCGAAATCGGGTCTCATGACAGCCTCACCTCAATCCCTTCCTCGTCAAGCGTCTCTTTAAGGTCGTTGATGCCGACTTCCTGGTTGTGGAAGATGGATGCGGCGAGTCCTGCGGAAATATCCGTCTCCTTGAACAACTCGACGAAATGGTCGATATTCCCCGCACCACCGCTTGCGATGATCGGGATGTCGACGAGTCCGACTGCTTCTTTTAAGAATTTGATATCGAACCCTTCTTTTACACCGTCATGGTCCATGCTTGTGATCAATAATTCCCCGGCACCGAGTTCCGCCGTCCGCTTCACCCAGTCGAATGCTTTGATGTCCGTGCTTTTACTGCCGCCGTGCGTGTGGACATAGTAATCCCCACGCTCTTTGTCGTATTTCACGTCGATCGCCACACAGATGCACTGGCTGCCGAAAGTATCCGCCGCTTCCCTGATGAGTTCAGGGTTGTTGATCGCTGCCGAGTTGATGCTGACTTTGTCCGCACCGGCATTCAGAAGCTGGCGTATATCATTGACGCTTTTGATGCCGCCGCCGATGGTCAGCGGTATGAACAGTTCCTTTGCGGTTTCACGTATCACATCGAGCATGAGGTCATGCCCGTCCTGTGTCTTCGATATATCAAGGAACACCAGCTCATCCGCATTTTCGGCGTTGTAGCGTTTGGCGAGTTCCACCGGGTTGCCGACATCCCGGAGGCCCACAAAGTTCACGCCTTTGACGACCCGACCGTCTTTGACATCGAGGCACGGTATGATTCTTTTCTTAATCATTTTATTCCCTCCCAGAACGCATCATTATGGCTCGCTTTTCCGACGATCGCATTTTCGATACCCATGGATTCTAGTCTTTCGAGATCCGCCTTATTGCGGACGCCGCCGCTTGCGATGACGGTATGCCTTGTCAGGTCGTTGATCCGCTTCGTATTTTCAAAGTTCGGCCCCTGGTTCATGCCGTCCTTGTTGATGTCCGTATAGATGATGCCTGCAAGCGCGAGGTCCTCCACCTGACGAAGATAGTCATCGATTGTGATGTTGCTGTTCTCGGTCCAGCCGTTGACGTATATATCATTTTCTTTTGCGTCCACTCCGACGAAGACTCTGTCCGGATAACGGCCTGCGACTTCCTTCAGCCATTCGATATCCATGATCGCCCGTGTACCGAGTATGAAGTAGTCGATGCCGATCTCATCATAGATTTCAATCGTCTCCATGTTCCTCAAACCGCCGCCGATCTGCAGCGGCCGGTCGGTCAGGTTTTTCAGCTTCTTGATGATTGTCGTCTCCAGTGCGTTCTGCTTCAATGCACCCATCAGATCCACGATATGGATCCTTGCGACCTGTTCAAAAGTCGAATAAAACTGCACCGCTTCCTCAGGCGTCCGCTTCATCGCCGTCTTCTGTTCATAGTCGCCCTGGGTGAGGCGCACGTTCTGACCGTCTATAATATCCACTGCCGGGATAATGTTCATAGAAATCCTCCTTTGATTGCCGTTCTTAATATATCGAGACCCGCTTCCCCCGATTTTTCGGGGTGGAACTGGATGCCGATGATGCTGCCATGCTGTGCCACGGCCGGTATGTCGATGCCGTATTCAGATGTTGCGATGATATCCGGCGACCCGGTGACCATGAAGCTGTGTATGAAATAAACATCTTTTTGATCAAGCGGGGTGCAACCACTGTCCAAAGTGTTCCAGCCGAGATGCGGCACGGGATGCCCCGCATCAATCCGCTCCACGGTCCCTTTCAGGAGTCCGAGCCCATCGGCATCACCTTCTGCGCTGTGTTCAAACAGCAGCTGCATGCCGAGGCAGATGCCGATCATGGGTTTCTCCTGTGCAAGTGTGATCAGATCTTCCTTGATGCCGAGCCTTTCAATCGTCTTCATCGCTTCCCCGAAGTGGCCGACGCCGGGCAGGATGATTGTATCGCAGGACATGAGATCTTCTTTCCTGCTGGATAATATATAATCTTCATCGAATTTTTCCAGAGCATTTTTGATGTTTTGGATATTTCCCAGGGAATAATCGACGATGCCTATCATTCAATGACACCCTTGGAAGAAGGGACACCTGAAGCACTTTCCTGCAGTGCCGCTTTCAGGCTGCGTGCGAAAGCTTTGAATATCGCTTCGATTTCATGGTGCGTATTGCCGCCTTTAAGCAGATCCACATGAAGCGTCATGCGGCTGTTCATGCTGACGGCATTGAAGAACTCCATCACGAGCTCTGTATCAAAACCGCCGACTGTTTCCCGTGAAAACTCTGCCTGGAAATTCATATGCGGGCGGCCGGATAAATCAAGGACGACGCGTGCCAGCGATTCATCCATCGGTATATACGTCGTGCCGTACCTCTGGTACGAAGCCTTATCGACATAGAGCTCCCGGATCAGCTGACCGATAATGATGCCCACATCTTCCACGGTATGGTGGTCGTCCACTTCGATGTCACCGTCCGCTTCGATATGGAAATATAATTCGGAGTGAAAAGAGAGCAGGGTCAGCATATGATCAAAGAAACCGACTTTTGTTGAAATGCTGGATTCCTTGAAGGATCTCTCATCATCCAATATGACTTTCACTTTAGTTTCTTTTGTGATCCGTTCTTTTTCATACATGTTGATGACTCCATTCTGTAATGAGTTTATTTAAACCGTCATAGTCCTCATGCCTGATGATTGAATATCTGACGACATCCTTCAGTGATTCATCGTTATACATTCTGCACCTGTAGCCGTTCTCCATAAGATGGCGGCCGAGCGCCACTGCATTCTCCCCGTATGTGAAGACGAAGTTCGTATAGGATTCCACGACATTCACTTTATCACTGACTTTATTAAAAGCTGATTCGAGCATTTCCTTCGATTTCTTCTGATAATCGATGAAATCGGCAAGATGCGCTCTATCTTCAAAGATTTTGGATGCCATGTTCAACGACAGTGAATTGACGGGGTAGGGGTGGTTGATGCGCGTCACTTTCCTGAAAGCTTCACCTTCCGCAATCACGATGCCGACCCGGAGGCCTGCGACACCGTACATCTTGCTTAAAGTCCGGATGATCAGGACGTGCTCACCCTGCGGCTTATCAAAATCCGGACCGAACTCGGCATATGCTTCATCGATGATGAGATAGCCGCCTGCGCGCTGCATCGCCGCCGACAGCTTTTCAAGCGCCTCATATGTAAAGAGCTGGCCTGTCGGGTTGTGCGGCATGGAAATCAGGAATAAGGAAGGTTTTTCCTCATCTATCCTCTCCACGACCGCATCGAAATCAAAACGGTAATCCGCATTGCACGGCACCGTGGTGAACTTTGCATCGATCTGTTCTGCGTATTCCTTATACATCACAAAATCAGGGGCGACGGTCATGACGCCGTTCTCTCCGAGTGTCATGACCGCCTTCTGGATCCACTCATCCGAGCCGTTCGCGACTTCAATAGTGTCCGGACTTATATTGTAATGATCCGCATAGAGCTGTTTGAAGCGGTCTATTTCCGCACTTGGATACTCGTTGATTTTTGTGTTGGATATTACCTCCATCATCGCTTCTTCCGACAATGGTGAAATTGGACTCGTATTCCTGTCCATGATGATCATGAAATCACTCCGTTCTAATTTTCAATGACTGATAATGTGCATCAAGCGCTTCCCGTTTCGCCACGGTCATCGCAGGTTTTGCGATATCATCGAACGTTTCCTTCTCAAGCGAAATCACCGCATGGCTCGTCAGGAAATCGTTGACGTTCAGCCCGTGGCTGAAACGTCCGGTGCGGTCCGTCGGAAGGACGTGTGACGGACCTGCCGCATAATCCCCGATCGCTTCAGGTGAATAGGGGCCTTCAAAAACCGCGCCTGCATATTTAATGTTCCGGATGATCATGCCGGAATCCTTATGCTGCACGGAAACATGCTCCGGTGCGATGTAGTTGACGAGATCGATCAATGCCTCCCTTGAATCCACAACGGCAAAATGATTGTTTTCAACAGATGCCCTGATGATTTCCGCACGCGGCTGCGCATCCATCATTTCATTAAGCCTGCTTTCGATTCGGTCGATGATCCCGGCGTCTTCGCTCAAGAGGAACGTGCGCGCGTTCGCATCGTGTTCCGCCTGGGCGAAGATGTCGTAGACGATTGAATCGACATCCACCTCTTCATCGACATACAGGAGGATCTCGCTCGGTCCGGCAATCATGTCGATGCCGGTCTGCCCGAACAGCAGCCTTTTGGCAAGCGCGACATAGTAGTTGCCCGGCCCGACGATCTTATCGACTTTCGGTATCGTCTCGGTGCCGTAGGCGAGGGCGGCGACGGCCTGCGCGCCGCCGACCGTGTAGACGTTCTCCACACCGCATAAATAAAGGGCCGCAAAAGTGATGTTGTTATCTTCAAACGTCGGTGTCACCACATGGATTTCATCCACCCCTGCTGCGAGTGCCGGCACGACCGTCATCAGGACGCTTGATGGGTAGAGCGCCCGGCCGCCGGGCACGTAGACGCCGACTTTCTCGATCGGATGGTAGACGTATTTGAATTCCCCGTCGTCCTGATCGGAATATTTAATCGTTGTCTGGTAGTCTTCAATCCGCTTTTTGATCGTTTCAAGCGCCTGCTTCTCTTCATCAGGGAGCGATTCGAAACTTTCCTTAAGTTTTTCGGCGGACACTTTGAAATCATCCAGAGCGATGCCATCAAACCGTTCGGTGTAGTCTTTCAGCGCCTGGTCTTTATTCTGCTTTACATTTTCTATGATTTTGATGACATCGGCCATGCCTTCAAAACTCTGATTCTGGACATATTTTTCTTCAAACACTTTCCTGAATTCCAAAGCATCCATCAGAACACCCCGATTTCCGTTAAAAATTTATAGATTTCATCCTCTTTCGTATAGAAGGTCCTTTTATTGGCGATCAGGCGTGCATGGATCTCAAGGATCTTCTCATATTCGATCAGGCCGTTATCCTTCAACGTGTTGCCTGTCTGGACGATGTCGACGATGCCGTCGGTCAGCCCGAGCAGCGGTGCAAGCTCGACGGAACCGTTGAGGTGCACGAGTGAGACATCCATCTTCTTTTCCCTGAAATATTTCGAGGCGACATTCGTATACTTCGTGGCGATCGTCCTGAACTCACCCTGATCGGGCAGGCCGGCCACGGAGAAATGGCAGTCTCCGAAAGGGAGCTGGGAGACGTTCAGTATATTGAAGGTGTCCTCTTCTATAATATCAGAACCCACGATGCCGATATCCGCAACGCCGCTTTCAACGTAGGTCGGCACGTCCGGACCTTTTGCGAAGATGAACTTCACATTATCGACGATCGTGTAGAGTGAGCGGGTATCTTCCGACAATGGCTCGATGTACTGGTGTAAATCATTATCTTTCAGATACGCCGTAAAATCTTTATATAATCTGCCTTTGGTCAACGCTACAGTAATCATAACAAACCTCCATTCGAAAGATTCACAGCGATGCCGAATGCGCTGCTGTTGTATTCGCCACCGCTGATCAACGGATAATCATGGTTCAAAAACACCTGGAAATAAAAGCCGTTGTAGTAGGACTGCGGTGAGCGGAACGAGAGATCGAGGATGAACTTCATATTGTACTCCGCGAGATGGCTTCTCAAATGATTGATGAAGTCAAGTTCCTCACTGTTTTGGAATTCATCATTGATGATGTCGATCTGATCACTCACTTTTGCCGTCATCAGCACCGTGAGCGGGTGGTCTTCACCGAGCATTTTTCTGATCTCGGATATGTTCTTCTCATAGATCAAATCTTTAATGGAGATGTCCAGGTCGTATTTCTCAACATAAAGGTCAAGGAGCTTATCATTGTTCACGACGACCGCCCTGAAATTGTCGGGCGTTTTATTTTTGAAGAACGAGAGATGCATATCGATGCTCTTTAAAACCTCCGCCTCCTCGGGACCGTACAGCTCAACCCCGGCCTGATAAAACGTTTCGTAGCCTCTCACGACCGGGCCGAAATATCCAAACATGCGGTGACTGAGATGGAAATTTTCATTGTAGTTCAAAAGGGAACGCGTCCAGTCGCTGCGGATCGACATCAGCTGTTCATTTCTTTCAAAAATGATCGTCGACGGGTGATGTTCTTTATCTTCAATATAAAAAGGTTCCACCATATTCATATCCACAAGGTGGTAACCTTCACGGTCAAGCAGCTCTGTATAATCCTGTGCGAGCTTCAAGCGGTTGATGATCAATGTGTTCTCCATATCCAATCTCCTTTAACACTTTAGCGTAGTGAAGAATAACTAATAAATCTGATAGTAACAAAGATAACCCGAAGATGCAAGGATTCGGCGAAAAATAGTTTAACGCTTTAATTCGCTAAAGTAATTTGATAAAATGATGCTAATGGAGGGAACCTTTATGCAAATAGATAATATCAGAGGTCAGGAACTCGACGACCTGTTCGAAGGTATTTTAAAGCTCGAAAACCTCGATGACTGCTACCATTTCTTTGACGACCTGTGTACAACGAATGAACTGATCGCCCTCAAGCAGAGATTCCAGGTCGCCAAAATGATCAAAGAAGGCCAGACATACCAGAAAGTCCAGGACAAGACCGGTGCATCCAGTGCGACCGTATCCCGCGTGAAACGCTGCCTCGATTACGGCAGCGACGGCTACCACAGGGTCATCGACCGGTTCGACTGATTTTCATGGACGTGTTTAACTGATCGGCGCAGAAGGTAAAGTGGAATAAGTATCCTATGGAGGTGACCGATTCATGAGTGGCGTAAAAGAACAGGCCCAAAAATTGGACGGCTGGGAGCTCGACGGTGAAAAGCTGAAGAAAACCTACAAGTTTGACAAATACCTAGACGGAATCGAATTCGTAAGTAAACTCGGCGTCTATGCCGAGAGTGTTCAGCACCATCCCGGCATTTCGATTGACCATACGAACGTGACGATCACCTGGACGACGTTCTCAAAGAAGGAACTGACCGAAAAGGATGTCGCCGGGGCCAAGGCAACGGATAATGTATTGAAAGCTTAAAAAGAAGAGGAGCAGGATCCAATACGGATTCTGCTCCTTTTTTGTTGGCGATCATCTGTGAGTTTTCCGGGGGCTTGCCCGTTCCCGGAAAATGAACAGCCCAGCCGCCCTTTATTCAACTTCTTTTGCATAAATCTCACGGTCGAATGAGGTCAGTCTTTCAATCCCCGTCTCGGTCACCAAAATCGACTCGGTGATCGACACGCCGAAGTCTTCATACCACATGCCGGGCATGAAATGGAACACCATATTCGGCTCGAGTATCGAGTTATCGTTCTTACGGAAACTGATCGTGTGCTCGCCCCAGTCGGGTGGGTAGCTCAGGCCGATCGAGTAGCCGACCCTGGATTCTTTTTCATAACCGTATTTGGCAATGACGTTCGTCCAGACGCTGCTGACCTCGGCAGCTGTATGACCGGGTTTAATGAAAGCGAGCGTTTCCTCGATGCCTTCGAGTACTACTTTCCCGACATCCAGCACCCGGTCTTCGGCTTTTCCAAGCGATACGGTCCGCGCCATCGGGACGTTATAACGCCGGTACGCCCCGGCGATTTCAATCGTCACCAGATCTCCTTTCTTATAGCGTTGATCCGTCCATGTCAGATGCGGGCTGCCGGTCTGTTCGCCTGTCGGCAGCATCGGCACGATGGATGGATAGTCCCCGCCGAATGTATCGCTGCCGTATATCTGGGCGTTATAAATGGCGGCAGCCACATCATTCTCCCGGACACCGACATCAATCCTGTCGTATGCCGCCTGCATCGCCTGTTCCACGATATAGGCAGCCTTCCGCATATAACTGATCTCCTTGTCGCTTTTGATCAGCCGCACCCAGCCGACGAGCCTGCCCGTGTCTTTCAGTTCCGCTTCGGGCAAGCCGATCAGCATGCGTTCATGACACTTGCCGGTATAATAAAAAGCATCGAGCTCCACGCCGATTTTACGGTCACCCTTACCTCTTTCGAGCAATACTTCCGCGATGTAATCAAATGGGTGTTTGATGGAGGACTGTACATAGTCGTCCGGATAGTGCAGAATGTTTTCCGGTTTCATCCACGTCGTCAGCTCCGCACCTTTGGCATCCATTCCTCGGCCGATCCACAGCGGTTCCTTTTCATCGATGAAGACGATGACCGCCTGATGCACGTAGAAGCTCCATGCGTTATAACCGGTGATATAGCACATATTCGAAGGATTCGAGAGCACCAGGACTTCCACCCCGTGCTGCAGCATACCCTGCTTCGTCCTGTTGAGCCTTGTTTTATATTCTTTCTTGGAGAACATCGCCTGCCCCCTCTTTCTCTGATTGGTTTTCCAGAATACTCAGCGCATTCTCCATATCCGCAATCAAGTCTCTATGATCTTCGATTCCCGCCGAATACCTTACAAGACTCGAAGGTATGCCGAGCGCTTTCAGTTCCGCTTCCGTCGATTCCACATGGCTTGTCGTGTTGGCAGGGCCGACGGTCGTCTCGACCGCACCGAGGTTTGCCGCACGGTTGGCAAACTTGAGCCTCGGCAACACCTGCCTGACAGCCGACTGCCCGCCTTTCAGTGAAAAGCTGAAGATCGCCCCGTACCCGCGCATCTGTTCCGCCGCAATATGATAGTAGGGATGGGTCTCGAGTCCCGGGTAGAATAAATCCTCCACCGCAGGATGTTCCGACAAATATTCAACGAGCTTCCCGGCATTCTCTGTCTGCTTACGTACTCTCAGATCAAGTGTCTTCATCCCGCGGAGCAGCAGGTAGGCTGCATGCGGGTCGAGTGTTGCGCCGTTGATTTCCCGGTAATGGAAAACTTCACCGACGAGATCGGCGCTCCCGCACAGCACACCGCCGAGCGCATCCGCATGGCCGCCCAAAAACTTGGTTGCACTGTGGATGACGAGGTCCGCCCCGAGCTCAAGCGGATTCTGCAGTATAGGTGTTGCGAAAGTGTTGTCCACGACCACCAGTGCACCCGCTTCATGTGCCGCTTCGGCAATCCTTTTAATATCGATGATTTTCACGGTCGGGTTCGTCGGGGATTCCAGATGCACAAGTCTGCATCCCTTCCCGATCTCTGCTTCCAGCGCTTCATGATCATCCGTATCGCACAATGTCGCTTCAATATTCATATGCGGCAGGAAATCACTGAACAGCCTGTTCGTCCCGCCGTATGAATCTTTGATGCTCACCACACGGTCGCCCGGTTTTAAGAATGTATAGAACGTGCCGCTGATCGCGGCCATGCCCGTCGCAAAACTCGTCGCCGCTTCCGCACCTTCCAGAGCCGCAACCTTTTCCTCAAATGCGGCGACCGTCGGATTCGTGTTCCTCGAATAAATATGGCCTTCCGCTTCCCCGGTTGATACTTTGTACCAATGTTCAAGATCTTCATAATCATAGGCGACACTGTTGACCACCGGCACCTGTGAAGCACCGTGTGCCCTGTAATTTTTCTCCCCTGCCCAGACTGTCTCGGTTGCACGGTTCACCCGCTGTTTCATAAAACAATTCCCCCTTTTTATAAACGCTTACATAATAATTCTACCTAGTCCTCCGTATGTTTTGAAAGGCCGCTTTCCCCCTTTCCCTCACTATACCATCTATGGAATAATTATAAAATAAAAGAATTATTACACCCATGAATTGTTTTGATTCCATTCTGCCGGGAGGTCTTTATTTTTCTTAAGATATGATTTATATAAAGCCGAAATCTAGTATAATGATAAGTAATATTAAATAGGGGTGTCTGTTATGGTTGAGACTTATGATGCAGATCTGAAGGCGAAATATCTGGATCTGCTTTCCACAAAATATGATAATGAAGAAAAAGTGGCCACCGAGATTATGAACCTTGAATCAATCCTTCACCTGCCGAAAGGCACGGAGCATTTCGTCAGTGACCTGCATGGTGAGTATCAGGCTTTCCAGCATGTCTTAAGGAGCGGGTCCGGAAATGTCAGGCAGAAGATCGCTGCATTGTTCGCAGATTCGCTGACGGAGGAGGAGATCAGCGGCTTTGCGGCATTGATCTACTATCCTGAAGAAAAGCTCCAGCTGATCAAAAATGAATTCGAATCGAAAGAAGCATTGGATGAATGGTATATTGCGACCATCCACAATATGATCGACCTCGTCGCATTTTCCTCCACCAAGTACACGCGCTCCAAATTGAGAAAGGCGCTGCCCGAGCAGTTCGTCTTCATCATCGAGGAGCTCCTTTACAAAACGGATGAGGATGCCAACAAGAAGACATATTATGAAAAGCTCGTCAATCAGATCATCTCACTCGGCCAGGCGGATAAACTGATTGTCGGCCTGTCCTATTCGATACAGCGTCTGATCGTCAATCACCTGCACGTTGTCGGCGACATTTATGACCGCGGGCCGGAGCCGGAGAAGATCATGGATACGCTGATCGACTACCACTCCCTCGATATCCAGTGGGGGAACCATGATGTATTGTGGATCGGTGCGTATGCAGGCTCGAAAGTGTGCCTTGCGAACATTTTACGGATCTGTGCGCGGTACGACAACCTGAACATCATCGAGGATGCCTACGGCATCAACCTCCGGCCGCTCGTGAACCTTGCGGAGAAATATTATGATGACAATCCGGCATTCCACCCTAAGATGTCTTCGGGTGAGGAGCTGACGGAGCTCGAGAAACTGCAGATCACCAAGATCCACCAGGCCATCGCAATCATACAGTTCAAACTTGAGGCACCGATCATCAAGCGCCGTCCGTTCTTTGAGATGGAGGAGCGGCTCGTCCTTGAAAAAGTCGACTATGACAACAATGAACTGACCGTCTACGGCAATACTTACAAGCTCGAAAACACATGCTTCCAGACGGTGGACCGGAATGATCCGACGAAGCTCCTTCCTGAAGAGGAGGAAGTCATCAATAAACTGCTCCTGTCGATCCAGCAGTCGGAGAAACTGAAGCGGCATATGAACTTCCTGATGAAAAAGGGCAGCCTTTATCTGAAATACAACGGCAACCTGCTGATCCACGGCTGCATACCGGTCGACGAAAACGGTGATATGGAATCGATGGAGATTGAAGGCGAAGTATACAAAGGCAGGGAACTGCTCGACAAGTTCGAGGAATACCTCCGCCATTCCTTCGCCCATAAAGAAGAAACCGATGACCTTGCGACCGACCTCGTGTGGTATTTGTGGACAGGGAAATATTCATCACTGTTCGGCAAGCGTGCAATGACGACTTTCGAGAGGTACTTCATAAAAGACAAGGCTTCCCATAAAGAGGAGAAGAACCCTTACTACCATCTGCGGGAAGACGTCGATATGTGCCGCAAGATGCTCGAGGAATTCGATCTCGACCCGGATCAGGGGCGGATCATCAACGGCCATACACCGGTGAAGGAGATCGACGGGGAAGATCCGATCAAGGCGAACGGCAAGATGCTCGTCATCGACGGCGGCTTCTCGAAAGCCTATCAGAAAACGACCGGCATCGCAGGCTATACACTGCTCTACAATTCATACGGCATGCAGCTCGTGGCACACCAGCACTTCAACTCGAAGGAAAAAGTGCTCATGGACGGCGCGGATGCCCTGTCCGTGAGGCGGGTCGTGGATGAGGAACTGGAGAGGAAACTCGTCCGCGATACCAATATTGGTGTGAAGCTGAAAGAAGAGATCAAGTCACTTAAGGAACTGCTTGCATACAGATATATAGACTGATGGAGGGATGAATGATGGCCGGCCACAAAATTTATGAAATGCCATTTTCCAGCGTCTACCCGCATTACATCAACAAAGCGGAGCGTAAAGGCCGCACGAAGGCGGAAGTCGATGAAATCATCCGCTGGCTGACCGGGTATACTCAAGGCGGACTTGATCGGCAGCTCGCAGACAAAGCCGACTTCCGTACCTTCTTCGATGAAGCGCCGGAAATGAATCCCGGCCGGAATCTGATCAAAGGTGTGATCTGCGGTGTCAGGGTCGAGGACATCGAGGAACCGTTGATGCAGGAGATACGCTATATGGATAAGCTGATCGACGAACTCGCCAAAGGCAAAAAGATGGAGAATATTTTGAGACAGGCATAATGGAACCCCTGGGTGATCATCCGTGATGACCCGGGGGATTTATTTTATAATGGGATTGGAGGTGTACTTATGAAAGTCGTTACAGGAGAAGAGATGAAGGCAATTGACCGGTATACGATTGAAAAAATCGGGATAGACGGCACGATACTGATGGAGAACGCCGGACGCGTCGCTGCGAAGAACATCATGAAAAATTTCCGCAGGCAGAAGGTGTGTGTACTCATCGGCAGCGGGAACAATGGCGGCGACGGTTTTGTGATCGCAAAAGTGCTTAAGGAGAACGGGTATGAGGTGGAGACCTGCGTCATTCCTGAAACAGATAAAATCAAGGGTGATGCCGAATACCATATGAACATCTACCTCAATTCAGGCTTCAGCTTCACACAGTACGATAAGGAAATCGCAGAAAGTGCAGATCTCATCGTCGATACGATGCTCGGCACCGGGATCACGGGGGAGATCCGCCCGCCTTATAAAGAGATATTCCGGGAACTGAATGCGATGGATAACTTCATCATTTCAATTGATCTGCCGAGCGGGGTGCCGGCGGATGAATCCCCGGTGCCGGAATATGCATTGAAGGCAGACCATACACTGATCATCGGCCTGCCGAAACTGAGCTACTACACTTATCCGGCGCGCCGGTATTACGGCGAGGCGAAATTGATCCATATCGGCCTGCCGCAGAAGGCAATCGACGAAACCGTCCGGTCCAAAAGAAATGTCTGGACGCGTAAGGATACTGAAAAACACTGGCCCGTAAGAGAAGATGCATCACATAAAGGCTCCCATGGGAAAGTCGGCATCATCGCAGGCAGCGCCAATATGCCGGGTGCGGCAGTCCTCACGACGGCCGCTGCCGTGAGAAGCGGGGCAGGCCTGACGCAGTTGAACACCCATAAAGACATTTTCGGGACTTTGGTGAATCATATCCCCGAAGCGACACTTTTTAACCGGGAAGGCGATCTGGAGGCCTTCATTGAAGGGAAGGATATCATAGCCATCGGTCCGGGGCTCGGTGTAAATGAGGAGACGAAGCGCACCGTGAAATATCTGCTGGATCGATTCGAAGGGCCTCTGGTGATTGATGCCGACGGACTTTCAGGGCTCCAGGATTCGAAAAGCAAAATCCGGGAGAGGACACACCCTACCATCATCTCACCACATCCCGGTGAAATGGCGCGCCTGATTGATTCATCCCCGGGGGAAGTGAACAGGAAGCGGTTTGAGATTTCCCGGGAAATGGCGGTGGATTACGGCATGTATGTGATATTGAAAGGGCCGAATACTCTTGTTGCGACACCGGCGGGGGAGATTTTCATCAATGATACCGGTAATGCAGGGCTTGCGAAGGGCGGAAGCGGCGATGTACTCACCGGGATGCTTGCTGCATTCCTCGCCCGTTACGAAAATCCGCAGCATGCCATCTCCAGTGCGGTATTCATGCATGGTTTCACAGCTGATTATCTGGTGGAGAGGGGTGCCGGCACGGAAACCATCACGGCATCTGACATTATCGATAACCTTCAAGATACATTTGCTGTGATAGGGAATTGAGTTCCGATTTGAACCATGATTTCCGTGTCAAGTCCAGAATCCTGTGTAATAAGGTATATAGTACCTCATGCGAGTGAGATCACTTTGGGTTTTCCTCCCCCGGCC
>NZ_JAJNCU010000006.1 GCF_021026095.1 Salinicoccus halitifaciens
GATGGTGTCCCAACTAACATTGTACTACAGAGCACAGGTGTGGCTCTTTATTCTTATTACACAACTATATGGACATAATCGAAAAACGCCTCCCAGCGACATAAGTCGGCCGCAAAGAAGGAATTTATGTCGAAAAACGCCTCCCAGCGACATAAGTCGGCCGTGATGAGTGAAGTTATGTCACAAAACGTCTTCCCGTGACATAAGACGGCCGCAAAGAAGGGAGTTATGCCGAAAAACACCTCCCAGCGACATAAGTCGGCCGCAAAGAAGGAAGTTATGCCGAAAAACGCCTCCCAGTGACATAAGTCGGCCGCAAAGAAGGGAGTTATGCCGAAAAACACCTCCCCATGACGCAAAAACGGCCGGCAGAGGTACACCCCTGCCGGCCGTCATGAAGTTTATTTTACTGCATTGCTTTTTTCAGGGATGAGGTTCTTGATGCCGTCCTCCTCACCCTTGTGCAGCATGTCGACGATCTTGCTGCCGACGATGACGCCGTCACAGTGGCGTCCGAGTGCTTCGGCCATCTCCCGGTTGGAGACGCCGAACCCTGCGCATACGGGCACATCGGCGATGCCCTTGATTTTCTCAAGCAGCTCGTAAGTATCCTCGCCGAATGATGTGCGGCCGCCGGTCGTCCCCTTTACCGTGACCGCGTACAAAAAGCCTTCCGCTCCTTCAGCAAGTTCACGGATCCGCTCCTCATCACTGGTCAGTGTGACGAGCCTGACGAGTGCGATATCATTATCGCGCAGATGCGTGCTGACTTCGCCTTCCTCCTCGAACGGCACATCCGGGAGTATCACGCCTGAGACTCCGGATTTGCGGGCATCTTCTGCGAATGCCTGATAGCCGATGTTCAGGACCGGGTTGATGTAAGTCATCAGCACGATCGGCACGTTGATATCATCTTTGATCTTTTTCAGCTCGTCCAGAATCTTCTGGAGCGAGACGCCTGCATCCAGTGCGCGGATCCCCGCCTGCTGGATCACCGGGCCGTCAGCGACCGGATCCGAGAACGGGATGCCGAGTTCGATGATATCCACCCCGGCTTCTTCAAGTTCCTTTATCTGGTCTTTCAGATTATCGAGCCCGCCGTCGCCTGCCATGATGTATGAAATAAACGCCTTGTCTCCGGTTTCCTTCAACTTCTCAAAAACTTGATCAATTTTTGTTTTACTCATTCTCTCCACCCCTTAACAGACGTTTGACTTCGCTGACATCCTTGTCGCCGCGGCCCGACAGGCAGATGACGACGACCTCATCGGAACTCTTGCCTTTGGCAACCTCGATGGCTTCCGCCACGGCATGGGCGCTCTCAAGCGCCGGTATGATGCCTTCTTTCCGGCTCAGCAGCTCAAAGGCTGCGAGTGCTTCCATATCGTTCCGGGAGACGTAATTCACCCGGCCGGTCGTATGGAGGTGGCTGTGTTCCGGTCCGATGCCCGGATAATCCAGCCCGGCCGATACGGAGTACGCCTCCTCGATCTGCCCGGCTTCATCCTGCAGCAGATGCATCTTCGCACCGTGCAGCACACCCACACGGCCCTTTGAGATCGATGCTGCATACTCATCCGTGTCGAGCCCTTTGCCTGCGGACTCAACGCCGATCAGTTCGACGCCCTCGTCCTCGATGAAAGGATAGAACATGCCCATCGCGTTGCTGCCGCCGCCGATGCATGCAACGATGCTGTCCGGCAGCCTGCCTTCCTTCTCCATGATCTGTTCCCTCGTCTCGCTGCCGATCACGCTCTGGAAGTCACGAACGATCTGCGGGAACGGGTGCGGCCCGAGCACGGAACCGAGGATGTAGTGCGTATCATCCACATTTGCAACCCAGTGGCGGAGCGTTGCATTGACCGCATCCTTCAATGTGCCGCGTCCTGCATCGACGCTGACGACTTCAGCACCGAGCAGTTCCATCCTGAAGACGTTCAGCTCCTGGCGCCTGACATCCTCCTTGCCCATGAAGATCGTGCACTCAAGGCCGAGGTTGGCACAGATTGTCGCCGTTGCGACGCCGTGCTGTCCGGCACCGGTTTCTGCGATGATTTTCTTTTTGCCCATGCGTTTGGCGAGCAGCCCCTGGCCGACCGTGTTGTTGATCTTATGCGCGCCGGTGTGGTTCAGATCTTCCCGCTTCAGATAGATCTTCGCACCGCCGATATGACCGCTTAAATTTTTTGCATAATAAAGCGGTGTCTCCCGTCCGACGAATTCCGTCAAATATTCATCGAGCTCATTCAGGAACGCTTCATCCTGGAGGGCTTTATTGTACTCCGCCTCCAGCTCATTCAATGCACCGATCAACGTTTCAGGCACATACCTGCCTCCGAACTCGCCGTACTTGCCTTTGCTGTCCGGAAATTCATATGATAATACCATCTATGACACCTCTTTAACATTTTTTATGAAGCTGCTGACCTTTTCCGGGTCTTTTATGCCGTCCGATTCCACACCGCTTGAAACATCCACGAGGGACGGTTCGAACACCGAGATCGCCTCCCCGACGTTTTCAGGTTTCAGTCCGCCTGCAAGCGCAAAGCGCGCCCTGTCGAGGCCCTCCTGGTCGAACGCTTCCCAGTCGAAACTGGAACCCGAACCGCCGTAGTATTCCTTCCTTGGACTGTCGACCAGGATGAACTCCGCCGGATAGGCGAATTTCTCTTTATTCGTGAATTCGGAATTGCTCGGGAACGCCTTGATCGCATGTCCCTTGAAGTTTTCCACGAAGCCCGGGGTCTCATCCCCGTGGAACTGTATGTAGTCGAGTCCCTTTTCCAGCGCCCCGCGTGCCTCCTCCATGGACGGATTGACGAACACCCCGACGGTTTTTACGCCCTTTTTATCAAGGCTGTCTAATATCCGCCCCACTTCATCAATCGTGACCTGCCTCTTGCTCGGTGCAAGGACGAATCCGATGAAGTCCGCCCCCGCATCGACGGCGTACTGTGCATCTTCAAGCGTCTGCATCCCGCAAATCTTCACCTTCGTCATATTTCCACCTTCAATTCCTTAATGATCTCCACCGGATGCTTCGCACGCATCAGCGTCTCGCCGACAAGCAGGCACCGGGCTTTCCCGTCGGCCATCTTCTGTGCATCCGCGCGGGTCTCCATGCCGCTTTCCGCGACGAATAAAATATCCTCATCATAATACTTATCGATCAAATTCACAGTGTTGTCGAGATCCACAAGGAACGTCTTAAGGTCGCGGTTGTTGATGCCGATGATTTCAGGATCGATTTTCAACGCCCGCTTCATCTCTTCTTCATCATGCACTTCCACGATCACTTCCATCCCGAGGTCCCGCGCCGTCTTGTGAAAACGTGCAAGCGTCTCATCATCCAGTATCGTCACGATAAGCAGGATGATGTCCGCGCCGTGGTTGTATGCGTCCACGATCTGCCGTTCATCGATGATGAAGTCCTTGTTCAGTATCGGCACATCGACCACCTGCCGCACATCGGCAAGATCACTCATCGACCCTTTGAAGAAGTCGCTTTCGGTCAGCACGCTGATTGCGTTCGTACCGCCCTCGACATACAGCCCCGCCTGATCCACCGGCGCAAGATCCGTATTGATGTCACCCTTGGACGGCGATGCCCTTTTTATTTCGCTGATGATGCCGAGTTCATCCTCCGCCTCCACCCTTGCTTTGAAAGCTACGGGCTTCCTTCCGGAAGTCTGCTCCACAGTTTCCGGATACTCCTTCAATCTCTCTCTTTTCGCTTCCACAATCTTATCCAGTATAGTCATTTGACACCCTCATTTGTATATTTGATCAATTCCTGAAGCTTTTCATTCGCACTGCCCGAGTCGATGCTCTCCTTCGCCTTTTCGATGCCTGCCTTGATGGACTCCGCTTTTTCAGCCGTGAAGATGGCGATGCCTGCATTCAAAAGCACCGTGTCCCTCTGTGCAGCCGTCGCATCACCCTTCAGGACATCGAGCAGTATCTGTTTGTTCACATGCCCGTCGCCGCCCCTCAGTTCTTCCATATCATACTCAGGCAGGCCGACATCTGAAGGCTTCAAGATATGCGTCCGCACTTCGCCGTCTTTCAGTATCGCAATCCTGTTTTCCCCGGCGAGGTTCGCCTCATCCATCGAATGTGCGCCGTTGACGACGACTGCGCGCTTCCTGCCGAGTGACTTCAGCACATGTGCCATCGTCTCGACCTGGTCCCGCTTATAGATGCCGAGGTACTGATAGTCCAGATCCACCGGATTGATCAGCGGCCCGATCATGTTGAAGACCGTCGGCACCTTCAGATCATTCCTCACCTTCATGATCTGCTTAATCTTCGGATGCACGAACGGGGCGAATAAAAATGCGATGCCCGTCGCATCAAGCTGTACCGCGACTTTTCCCGGGAAATAATCGAGCTTCAGACCGAGGGCCGACAATACATCCGAACTGCCTGTCAGGCTCGTAATACTCTTATTGCCATGCTTTGCGATCTTCACGCCTGCGCCCGCGATGACGAATGCGGAAGTCGTCGAGATATTGAAGCTGTTCGAACCGTCGCCGCCGGTGCCGCAGTTGTCGATGACGCCCGGCACATGGTGCGGCAGCTTCGTCGCGTGGTCTTTCAAGACCGTGACCAATGCGGTGATCTCCCCGACCGTCTCACCCTTCTCCTTCAATCCCATCAGGAGGGACGCAATTTCGCTGTCTGAAGCCCGGCCTTCCAGCACTGCATCAAAGGCATCATACATCTCATCGAACGTCAGATCTTCCTTGCGTGATAACTTTAAAATATATGGGTAAACCGAAATCGTCTCATTAGTGATGTGTACAGCTGATTGTGTCATTATAAAAACCTCCATTTGTTATTTTTGAATAAAAAAAGCCCCCACCGGTCATATGACCAATGGAGGACGGGTTACCGCGGTGCCACCTCTGTTAAGCATTGTGCTTCTCTCGATGTCTGTAACGTCGACAAAACGCGATATCGTCCATCAGGCCCATTCCACCAATACCGCCGGACACCCTCTCACCACCGGGCATCTCTCTGTCGCAGACGATACTGGTATACTTACTCTGATCAATATCTGTTATTAAATTATTAAAAAAGGCTCCCCGAATCCTGTACGAAAAAGGACGGGGAGCCGTGGTGCCACCTTAATTGACTGCGTACTGCAGTCCACTTTATATGCAGCATAATGAATTATGCCGAAATCCCTGTTAACGCTGGTCAGACGCCGGTATAAACCGGTTCATATCGGAAGTCCATTCACAAATTCACTGCACCGGTTCACACCGACCACCGGCTCTCTGAAACAGGAAAACCTGCTACTCTTCTCCCAAAAATCATTTATTTTTACTGTTGCAAACCATCTTAAAACAAATTTCTGATAATTGCAAGTATAAAATTTATTTTTATGCCCAGTTGCGGTATCTGATGGCTTCCGCCGTCTTCCTGATGCCCACCACATAAGCCGCAAGACGCATGTCGACCTGCCTTGCTTCATGGAAGTCATAAATTTCATCGAAGGACTTGCTCATCTTTTCCTCAAGCAGTTCCTGGATCTCATCATCTTCCCAATAGTAGCCGGTCTTGTTCTGCACCCATTCGAAATAGGATACGGTGACGCCGCCCGCTGATGCGAGCACATCCGGCACAAGCAGTTTGCCGCGCTCGGTCAGGATCTCCGTCGCCTCTTCCGTCGTCGGGCCGTTTGCCGCCTCGACGATGATATCGGCTTTGATGTTGTGGACATTGTCCACCGTGATCTGATTCGCAATTGCTGCGGGGATCAGGATATCGCATTCGCTCTCGAGCAGTTCCTCGTTCGTCAGGACCTCCACGCCGATCGCTTCGGCATCGATGCCTTTATCCTTGTTTTCGATGATATAGTCGATATCGATGCCGTCCTCATGGTAAAGTGCACGGGTCGATCTTGAAATGCCGACGATCTTCGCACCTGCATCAAAGAGGATCTTCGAAATGAAGCTGCCCGCGTTGCCGAAGCCCTGGACCACGACACGCGCATCTTCCATTTTGATGTTCCTTTTTTCAAGTGCTTTTTTCACGCAGATCACGGCACCCATGGCGGTTGCAGTATTCCTGCCTTTTGAACCGCCGAGCGCAAGAGGTTTCCCTGTGATGAACTCAAGAGGGTTGTCATTGTGCTTCATGCTGTACTCATCGAGCATCCATGACATGACCTGTGCGTTCGTGTACACATCCGGTGCAGGGATGTCCTTAAGCGGTCCGACGAACTGTGAAATCGCCCTGATGTAGCCGCGTGCGATGCCTTCGATCTCCCTCTGGCTCAGTTCCTTCGGGTTGCAGATCACGCCGCCTTTACCGCCGCCGTATGGCAGGTTGACGATGCCCGCTTTCAAAGTCATCCACATGGAAAGTGCAATCACTTCATCACGGTCGACATCCGGGTGGAATCTGATTCCGCCCTTCGTCGGACCCGCTGCATCGCTGTGCTGGGCACGGTAGCCTGTGAAGACCTGCACCGAACCGTCGTCCATGCGCACCGGTATGCGAACAGTCAGCACCCTGGACGGTTCCTTGATGAGCTCATACATGCCTTCATCGTAACCAAGCATGTCCAATGCTTTATGTAACACTTTCTGTGTTGATTGTATAAGATTAGAAGTTTCAGCCATTAGAGAAATCCCCCTGCTTTTTTGTGAATAAACATACATATTAGACTATAATATTACTATACCATTCATTACTTTTCAATATATTTATTGTATTTTCTAAAAATTGTCATGATAAAAAGCCGGGAAGTGCATCTCCCCGGCTTTTCCTCTGTTTACGCCCAGCCTCTGTACCTTGCAGCTTCGGCCGTACGCTTAAGACCGACGATATATGCAGCAAGGCGCATATCGATGTGGCGCTTATCATGCAGATCATAAATTTCATTGAACGCTTTTTTAAGTTTGATTTCGAGCTTTTCGTTGACTTCGTCCTCGTCCCAGTAATATCCCTGGTTGTTCTGGACCCACTCGAAGTATGACACGGTCACGCCGCCCGCTGATGCGAGCACATCCGGCACAAGCAGCTTGCCCGCTTCATGCAGTATGGCTGTCGCACCTTTCGTCGTCGGCCCGTTTGCCGCTTCACAGATGATGTCCGCCTTGATGTTGTGGGCGTTGTCTTCGGTGATCTGGTTTTCGATCGCCGCCGGAATGAGTACGTCGCAATCGAGTTCGAGCAGTTCTTCGTTCGTGATGATATCATCGAACAGGTTCGTCACCATGCCGAAGCTGTCACGGCGGTCAAGCAGATAGTCGATATCCAGGCCGTCCGGATCATGCAGTGCACCGTTGGCATCGGAGATGCCGACGATCTTCGCACCGTAATCGTACAGGATCTTCGACAGGAAGCTGCCTGCGTTGCCGAATCCCTGGATCACTATTCTTACATCTTCAAAAGTCTTACCACGCTTTTCAAGCGCGTATCCGAGGCACAGCACGACACCCATCGCTGTTGCACGGTCACGGCCCTGTGAGCCGCCGAGCACGATCGGCTTACCGGTGATGAAGCCCGGGGAGTTGAATGCATCAAGCATGCTGTACTCATCCATCATCCATGCCATGATCTGCGAGTTCGTGAATACATCCGGTGCCGGAATATCCTTGGCCGGTCCGACGAACTGGGAGATTGCACGCACGTATCCGCGTGAGAGGCGTTCAACCTCTTCGATGCTCATCTCACGCGGGTCGCAGATGATCCCGCCCTTACCGCCGCCGTATGGCAGGTCCACGATTCCCGCCTTCAAAGTCATCCACATCGACAGTGCGACGACTTCCTCCTCGGTGACGTTCGGGTGGAACCTGACGCCGCCTTTGGTCGGCCCGACCGCATCATTATGCTGGGCACGGAAACCCGTGAACACTTTGACTGAACCGTCATCCATGCGCACCGGTATGCGTACCCTGAGAACCCTCAAAGGTTCCTTGATCAAATCATACATGCCTTCATCGAAGCCGAGTTTCTCCAGCGCTTCAGCGATGATGGCCTGTGTGGAAGTAACTAAATTCCTATTCTCTGACATTAATATCCGCCTCTTTTATGAAACTGTTTTCACTGTTATTATACCCTCTATTGTATCATACTGGGCGCTTTTGAAAAGGCTATTTGGCCAATACAGCTTTAACTTTTTCAATCGCTGTATCCAGGTCTTTCTGCTCGATGATGAGCGGCGGTGCAAAGCGTATGACAGTCTCATGCGTCTCTTTGCACAGGATGCCCTCTTCCTTCAGTGCTTCACAGTACGGGCGTGCCGATTCAGTCAGCTCGAGCCCGATGAACAGACCGCGGCCGCGGACGTCCTTGATCCTGTCATCATCGATTTTCAGCAGTTCAGCCTTGAAATATTCACCGAGTTCATGTGATTTTTCAACCAGTTTCTCGTCGATCAGCACATCGAGCGCCGCTTCCGACACTGCACATGCAAGCGGGTTCCCGCCGAACGTGGAACCGTGCGAGCCCGCATTGAACACACTCAGCACCTCACTGTCCGCAAGTACGCAGGAAATCGGGAACACCCCGCCGCCGAGCGCCTTGCCGAGGATGTACATATCAGGGACGACCTCATCCCAGTCACATGCAAAGAGCTTGCCCGAACGGCCGAGACCGGACTGGATTTCATCGGCGATGAACAATACATTATGCTCATCACACACTTCCCTGACCTGCTTTAAGAAACCTTCAGGCGGTATATTGATGCCCGCTTCACCCTGAATCGGCTCGAGGAGGATGGCTGCCGTATTTTCATTGATCGCTTCTTTGATCTGGTCGATGTCGCCGAAATCAACAAGCTTGAATCCTTCAACGAGTGGACCGTAACCGCGTTTGTACTCCGCTTCCGAAGACAGGGATACCGGTACGAGTGTACGTCCGTGGAAGTTCTGGTTCATCGCTATGATCTCTGCCTTGTTGTCTTCCACGCCCTTGACTTCATATGCCCAGCGGCGGGCAGCCTTGACTGCAGTTTCCACAGCTTCGGCACCCGTGTTCATCGGCAGTGCCATCTCCTTGCCTGCAAGCTTGCAGACTTTTTCATACCATGGACCGAGTTTATCCGAGTGGAATGCCCTCGATGTCAGGGTGACCCTGTCCGCCTGATCTTTGAGCGCCTGGATGATCTTCGGATGTCTGTGCCCCTGGTTGACCGCAGAATATGCACTGAGCATATCCATATATTCATTGCCCTCAGGGTCCCTCACCCATATGCCTTCAGCTTCCGATACGACGATCGGCAGCGGATTGTAGTTCGGTGCACCGTACTTGTTTGTAATTTCAATGATTTCACTTGATTTTGTCAATTGCCTCATCCCTTCATATTCACTTTATGTAATACTGTACCTGGTAAATGCTTCAGACCGCCATGGACGGCCCCGTCAAAACCTGTTGTGCGCAAAACTCTGTTGATATATTTCCAACCGGCGATAAACTCCCATCCTCTATAATGACAATTCCAGAAGGTTTTTTCAAGTTTTAATATTCAGTCAAGTGCGCGGGACTTTTTTTGGCAAAATAAAAAATCTACAGAATGAACTGTAGATTTTGCCTTTAAGATAATTTTCACTTATCCTGCATCCGCATTTTAGCTTCCTGTATCCACTGCGGCATCTTTTGTCGAAGGGACTCGAACCCGTATTCCTCTGAGTCTTTGATCTGTTCTATTATCGAACGTTTGTCTTTCTTCTTTTCTTCGTTCTTGAAATATTCGTTCTCCTTCAATGTCAGATTCAATTTTCCGTCCGGACCGACGCTGAGCACTTTGGCTTTGACGATCTGCCCTTTTGATAAATATTGGCTGACATTGTGAACGTAATCATTCATCACTTCGGAGATGTGAATGAGTCCTTCTTGATTATCAGGGGTTCTGACAAAAGCACCGTAGGGCTGGATACCAGTAACTTTAACTTTTACAAACTGGTTTTTGCGGTATTTTTTTGTCACATTCATTACCCCGCTAACATAAGCTCTATCCAATTGTCATTTTACCATATCATGGATATATAATCTAATGGAAAGAAAATTTGTCTCTCGGGGGACGCCTGAAGCCGCCGTGAATATGGAAGAGGCACCCCGCCTTGCAGGATGCCTCTTCCACTTTTCTTATATTTTTATAATATGGTGAGCTATTTCAATCAGCAGTCCATATCCTCACCCTCTTTTAAAGGGTCCGGCGCTGAACCGGCGTGTATACTCCGATGTCACCTTCCGGATTCATCGGCTTCCTTCTGCTCGAGCTTCCTCATCACTTCTTCTTCGAAGTTCTTCATCTTCTCTTCCTGATTTTTAGAGTAGGATTTGATGATCCGGTATGCGGCATACGCAACCAGAAAACATATCAGCATAGCAAATGCTGCAGGGATATATTCCATCGGATCGTCCGGGAAATATAGGAAATCCATCATATTACATCACTCACCTTTTCCAAGTCATTATAACAAATCCCTTTTTATATTAAACACCCGATTAGTGACCAATTTGTGAGAACTTGATTTTGACTTCCGTCTTCCCGGTCATTTCGGATGGTTTCCGGTCTTTTTTAAAATAAAAAACCGGCTCTGGAATGAGCCGGCTCCGGATGATCGTATATTATTCTGTGACTTCGATGGTTTCTATCTTCACTTCATCTACAGGGCGGTCCTGTGCCCCTGTTTTCACTTCGGCTATATTTTCCACAATATCCATTCCCGCGATCACGTGGCCGAATACCGTATGCCTCTGATCGAGCCATGGCGTGCCGCCCTGTGTCTTATACGCTTCGATGATTTCCTCGGGATAGCCTGCGCCTTCGAGCTGGGAGAGCATCTGGGAAGGCACTTCCTTCAGCTGGACGATGAAGAACTGGCTGCCGTTCGTGCTCGGTCCCGCATTCGCCATGGACAGTGCACCGTAAAGGTTGAACGCCTCCGTTGAAAATTCGTCTTCGAACGTTCCGCCCCATATGCTCTCGCCGCCCATGCCCGTGCCTGTCGGGTCGCCGCCCTGGATCATGAAGTCCTTGATCACACGGTGGAATATCTGGCCGTCATAGTAGCCGTTCTTTGCGTGGGTGGTGAAGTTTTCGACTGTTTTTGGAGCGATGTCCTTGAGCAGTTTGACAGTCACATCACCGTGGTTGGTCTTTATTACTGCCTGTACTTCGTTCTCGCCCAATGAATCCGTTAATTGTGGGTAAGTCATAAATAGCCTCCTAGGATTTCAAAAATTTCAAATTCACGTTTGGATTTCGTGAATTTTTAAAGATAAAAAGTTAATCTCTCCGTATATATTACTACAAAAAGTTCATTTTTTTCAAACTGTATACATTTATTTAGATGTATCATTAATGTATAATAATTTTATATTGCAAAAAACGCTAAGGAGGAGAACAAGTGACGCTGATACACTTTGCTATTTTACTGCCCGTCATTGCTGCTGTGGGCATCGGCATATTATACAGGTTCTACAAAAAAATCCATCTTGGCTGGTTTGTCCTGCCCATTCCCGCCGTCATCACCGTCTACCTGGCCACATTGATACCGGCCGTCAGCAACAATCAGGTGATTTATGAAACGATGCAGTTCATGCCGAGGGTGGGCATGAATTTCGATGTTTATATAGATGGCCTGAGCCTGCTTTTCGCCATACTCATTGCCGGCATCGGGACACTTGTGGTCCTTTACTCCATCGGTTACCTCTCACAGCAGGAAAAGCTCGGCAACTTCTATGTATACCTGCTGATATTCATGACCGCGATGCTCGGTGTGGTCCTGAATGACAATGTACTCATGCTTTATTTATTCTGGGAACTGACTTCAATATCCAGTTTCCTCCTCATCGCCTACTGGTTCACAAGGGAGCGCTCCATCTACGGTGCGCAGAAGTCGATGCTCATCACAATGTTCGGAGGATTCCTTATGCTCGGGGGGTTCATCATCCTCAGCCTGATCACGGATACATACAGTATCAGGGGGATGATCGAACAGGTGCCGGCCATCCAGGAAGACCCGATGACGATGCTTGCGATCGTCCTGATCCTTTTCGGGGCTTTCACGAAGTCTGCGCAGTTCCCGTTCTACATCTGGCTGCCGGACGCGATGGAGGCACCGACCCCGGTCAGCGCCTACCTTCACTCGGCGACGATGGTCAAAGCGGGACTGTACCTGGTTGCAAGGTTCACTCCGCTGTTCGCATTTTCCGAACTGTGGGTATGGAGTATCCTCGGAGTCGGACTCATCACACTCGTATGGGCTGCATTCAATGCAATCAAGCAGGATGACCTGAAAGCCGTACTCGCTTTCTCCACCGTCTCCCAGCTTGGACTCATCATGTCGCTCCTCGGGGCCGGCGCGCTCGCCGTTCAGACCGGTGCGGCCGAAGGGCTGTTCACTGTTGCCGTCGTCGCAGCCGTGTTCCATCTGATCAACCATGCGACGTTCAAAGGTGCCCTGTTCATGATCATCGGCATCGTCGACCACGAAACTGGCACAAGAAGCCTGAAGAAGCTCGGCGGCCTTATGACGATCATGCCGATCTCATTCACCATGACCCTCATCACATCACTGTCCATGGCAGGAATACCCCCATTCAACGGCTTCCTGTCCAAAGAATTGTTTCTGGAGGCGATGTTTGCACTCCGGGAAGCGGACTTCAGCGTGCTTGCCGATGTGAGCGTGCTGTTCCCGCTGCTTGCGATCGTCGGCAGCATCTTCACATTCGTCTACTCGATCATTTTGATCAGGGGCATTTTCATGGGCAAACAGATGCCCGCCACACCCAAGAAGCCTCAGGAAGCCCCTGCACTCATGCTGATTTCACCTATGATACTGACGATTCTCGTCGTAGTCTTCGGGCTGTTCCCGAACATCCTGTCCGGCTCGATCATCGATCCGGCGGCGATGAGCATCCTGAACACTTCGGAACCGCTGAACACCGAGATTTACCACTGGCACGGCTGGGACAGCCCGGCGCTGTGGTCGACGATTGCCATCATAGCCGCCGGTACACTGATGTATCTCTTCAGGGATGTCTGGAAGCCGGTCTACAGGCTTGGCACCGATGCCTTCACACTCAACTATCTATATGACCAGGGCCTGATTTACAGCCGCCTTGGTGCAGAAAGGATCACCGACGGATATATGACGGGTTATATACGGTCTTATCTGATTTATATATTCGGTGCATTCGTCATATTTTCACTCATCACCCTGATCAATACGGATATTTCATTCGATTGGGGGGTCACCGCACCCATCGCCCTGCCTGAGATGCTGATCATACTCATCATCCTTGCAGCGGTGGCCGCGATGCTGATCACGCGTTCGAGGATGGTCTCCATCATCATGTTCAGTACGATCGGGTTTTCACTTTCCCTCCTGTTCGTGTTTTTCAGGGCAGTGGATCTCGCGCTGACGCAGCTTGCGGTGGAAGCCATCACTACAGCACTTTTCCTGCTGGCATTCTTCCATCTGCCGAAACGCAGCCGGCATGAAGAGCACAGGAGATTCAAGCTGAATAACCTGATGATCTCTGCAGCGGTGGGCATCGTCGCGACGGTGATCGGACTTGCGGCATATTCCAACCGCCTGTTCGATTCGATCAGCCAGTTCTATATCGACAACGTCTACGACCTTGCGGCCGGCGGCAACATGGTCAACGTCATCCTCGTTGACTTCCGCGGCCTCGATACTTTATTCGAAACGCTCGTATTCGGCATTGCAGGCCTCGGCGTTTTTGTACTATTGAAACTCAGAGTCAATAAGGAAGGAGAGAATAAATATGAAGAGCACCCTTAAAAAACTGGGTTACAACAGAGTTCATAAACAGATGAATGACGTGTTCCTGAAATATACCGCGAAAGTGGTATTCCTTGTCATCATCACCTTCTCGATCAATTTATTCTTCTCAGGACATTATACACCCGGCGGCGGCTTCGTCGGCGGGCTGCTGGCGGCGGGGGCGATCATACTCCTCCTGCTGGCATATGATCTGAAGACATTGCGTAAAATGCTTCCGATCGATGATAAAAGGACGATTACACTCGGACTTGCGATATCCTTCATCATCCCGGTGCTCCTGATGTTTTTCGGCACCCCGCTCTTCACACATCAGTATACGTATCTGCAGCTCCCTGTGTTCGGTGAAGTGCCGCTCCATACAGCTGTGATATTCGATGTCGGTGTATACATCACCGTAGCCGGCACGACGTTGCTGATCATCACCCTGCTCGCTTCCGAGCAGTTCATGTCGGATGCTGAAGGGGCGGATAAGGAATAATGGAGATTTTAATCATTGTACTCGCCGGCCTGCTGATCGGTGCATCAGTGTACCTCATGCTCTCGAAGAGTCTGCTCCGCATCATCCTCGGCACCGGCATCTTAAGCCACGGCATACTGCTCATGCTTCTGACGATGGGCGGGCTCAAACGGGGCGGCATCCCGGTGCTGGACGATTCCGTCCAGCAGTATACGGACCCGCTGCCGCAGGCAATGCTGCTCACCGTCATCGTCATCACTTTCGCGCTGACGGCCTATATGCTCGTCGTTGCGATACGTGTCTACAGGGAGCTTGGTACCGACGATGTCGAACAACTAAAAGGAGTGCCTAGAGAAGATGACTGATATCATACCCATACTGCCCATAATGATCCCTGTCCTGGCCGGCATCATCCTGCTCGCCATCGGCAGGACCAACATTTATCTGCACAGGGTCATCGCATCGCTGACGGCCCTCCTCATGGTCATCGTGTCGATCGTCATAGTATACTATGTCGCACAATACGGCATCATCGTCACCCACGTCGGCAACTGGGAAGCACCCTTCGGCGTCAGCCTTGTTGTGGATATGCTTGCGGCGCTGCTCGTCCTTGCGACGTCGATCGTCACTTTTGCCGTCGTCGTATATTCCTTCCAGTCGATTGACGCGGCGAGGGAGCGTTTCTTTTATTACCCTATGATCATGTTCATGATCTCCGGCATCAACGGTGCCTTTACGACAGGCGATATATTCAACATGTTCGTATTCTTCGAAGTGTTTCTGCTCGCCTCATATGTGCTGATCACGACCGGCGGCACGAAAATCCAGCTTCAGGAAGGATTCAAGTATCTGCTTGTCAATATCCTCTCCTCGAACTTCTTCGTGCTTGCCGTCGCCTACCTGTATTCGGCAGTCGGCTCATTGAACATGGCGGATATCCATAATAAACTGTCCGCATTTGACGGCGATGCGTCCATCATGTCACTCATCGCCGTCGTCATGCTGTTCGTGTTCGCGACCAAAGCCGGGCTGTTCCCGTTCTACTTCTGGCTGCCCGGCTCGTATTTTGCACCGCCCATGCCCATCATGGCACTGTTCGGTGCACTGCTGACGAAAGTCGGTGTTTATGCCATAGCCCGGGTCTATTCATTATTCTTCATCGATAATGTCGAGTTCACGCATCAGATGCTGATGCTGCTCGCGGTGCTTACGATTGTGATGGGGTCGATCGGGGCAATCGCCTATTCCGACATGAAGAAGATCGTCATCTACAACATACTGATCGCCATAGGAATCATCGTCGCCGGCATTTCAATGATGGATGAGGCAGGCACTGTCGGTGCCACATACTATCTGATCAATGACATCATCATAAAAGCGGGCCTCTTCCTCCTTGTCGGTTTCATCATCTACAGGACCGGGGAGAGTGACATCACCAAGCTCGGCGGACTGATGAAGATCCATCCGGTGACCGGGTGGATGCTCCTGATTTCGGCTTTCGGCCTCGCAGGGGTTCCGCCCCTGCCGGGTTTCTACGGCAAGCTGTTCATCGTGACGTCGCTGTTCGATAACGGCCATGCCGTCTCAGGCATCATCGTACTCCTTTCCAGCCTGGTGGTGCTGTATTCGATCCTCAGGATATTCATCTCGGTCTTCTGGGGTGAGAGCATGGACTTCACCAAATTGAAGCCGATCAGTTATGACAAGCTTTTATTCTCGTCATTCCTGATGGTGATCATCATGGTCGCCTTCGGTTTCGGGGCGGATGCCCTTTACCCGCTCTTCGACAGCGCAGCACAGTCATTATATGAACCTTCATCCTATTCCGGTTATTTGTTGGGGGTGGATTAATTGGCATTACAAATTTTAATCAATATCACGCTCGCATTCCTTTGGGTGCTGATCGTTTCAGATCTCTCGCTCGGGTCGCTTGCCCTCGGTTATCTGATCGGAATTTTCCCGGTCTATATCATCAGGGATTTTTTGCCCGGCAGATTCTACCTGATCAGGGTCTATTATTCCCTGAAGCTGATTTTCGTGTTCGCCATTGAACTCATCAAAGCCAACTATGACTTGACGAAAATCATCGTCAGCCCGAAAATCGACATCCATCCCGGCTTCTTCGCCTACCCTTGCGACCTTGAGGAGGAGTGGGAGATCGCCCTGCTTTCGGCGTTGATTTCTTTAACGCCGGGCACTGTGATCGTTGCCATCTCGGATGACTATTCCACAATCTACATCCACGGAATCAATGCCCTGGATGTGGATGCGGAGATTTCACTGATCAAAAACCGTTTTGAGAAATTGATTGAAGAGGTGAGCAAACCATGACGACCTTCCTGGAGATTGTAATACTGACAAGCGGAATCATATTCGCACTGTCCCTCGTCGGCCTGTCGTACAGGATCATCGTCGGGCCGACGCTGCATGACAAGATCGTCGCACTGGATGCATTCGGGGTGATGCTCATGGGGATGATCGCCATCACCGCGATCACCCTCGGCTCGGTATATTTCATCCCGATCATACTGCTCATCGGTACACTGGCATTCCTGTCCACCATAACATTTGCCAAATACCTGGAAAGGAATGTGATTATAGATGATGATAGAGATTCTGATGAATAGTCTGATCGCGTTCTTCCTGATCGGCGGCACGCTGATGACTGCGCTTGCTGTGGTCGGCATGATCCGGCTGCCGGATATGTATTCAAGGCTGCATGCCACGACGAAGAGCACGACGCTCGGAGTCATCATGATCATGACGGGCGCTTTCCTGTATTTCTGGTATATCGACGGATTGATCGAGACCAACCTGCTCCTCGGCGCACTGTTCATCCTACTGACGGCACCGGTGTCGAGCCACCTTCTGTCCCGCAGCGCCTTCCACGCCGACGTGAAGCCTTACAAGCTGACCGTTCTGAATGATCTGAAGCGGGATGAATCGGATCCGGATGCTGAAAATGATCCGGACAGGGATATCGTGAAATAATTCTTCAGTAACACAAAAAAGACATTTGATGCCGCGGCATCAAATGTCTTTTTTTCATTCTCCGGAAGTTCTTTTCAATTTTTCCTTTTCCCGTTCGATGTCCATCGCATCGCCAAGCTCATCAATCGAAGTGGCTTCCTCGAGCTTCACGTTTGTCCTGTAGGCCGAACGGTTGACCGCAAGTGCTGCAAGAGGCGCCGTCATGAGGACGAATACGATCGTCAGAAGCAATTTAAAATTGAAATCGCCCTGTGTGACCAGAAAGAAGATGACGGCCCCGAACATGATGCTCATCACGCCGAGCGTGGAGCTCTTGCCCCCTGCGTGCGTCCTTGAGTAGACATCACGCAGCCTGATGAGGCCGATGGCACTGACGGATATGAAGAAGGCCCCGACTATGACGAAGAAGCTCACAATGATTTCAGTTATCGTCAATGACCACACCTCTTTCAATGAATTTCGCCATGGCGATTGTTCCGACGAATCCGATGATGGCGACGACTAATGCGATATCGTCATAGACGATGGTCTCCTGAAGCATCATGACCAGGCCGATGATGCCGATCAGCATCATGCCGAGTGTGTCCAGTGCAAGGATTCTGTCGCTTGTCGTCGGCCCGAGGACCGCCCGGGCGAGTACGACGAGCAGTGATGCAGAAGTCACTATAAGTGCCGCGTATAAAATGATATCGAACATTATTTCGTCACCTCCTTGATCGCTTTTTCAAACGATCCTTTGATCTGTGCCACCATTGCATCCTGATCATCCACATCGATGGAATGGACGTAGATCGTCTTGCCGTCCGAAGAGAAATCCATGGATACGGTCCCCGGCGTCAAAGTGATCAATGCAGCGAGTGTCGAAATTTCCAGCTCCGTCTCGAGGGAAGTCTCCACTGCGATGATGCCCGGCTTATGGTTCATCCGCGGACGGAGCACGACTTTTGCAACATCGATGTTGGCTTTGATCATCTCGATCAGAAATATCCATACAAGCCTTACGAATGCAATGACCCTTTCGAAATAAAAGTCGAACTCCATGAACCTTCTGAGCAGGAACAAAAGCAGGAGACCGATGAGGAACCCGAAAACAAAATTGGGCATCGTGTAACTATCCTGCAAAAACATCCAAATAACCGCTATCAACAAATTAACCATGAATTGAAATGCCATATCATCTACTCCTTAAGTACCGCATCCACATAATTCGACGGCTCCAGAATCTGTTCTGCGATGTGCAGTGAATATGTGAAGATCGGTTCAGCTGCAAGTCCCAGTATGACTGAGAATGCCACGAGTGGTGCGATTGGTATCAACAGATTGGTCACTGATGTATTGTACTGGCGATCGGTCAGTTTATTCTCGCCCCAGAAGACATACCCGAAGATTTTCATCATGGAGATGAGTGTCAGCAGGCCGACAAGCAGCGCCACGCCTGAAATGACCCACTGGCCTTCCTGGAAACCGCCCAGGATGATCGGGAACTTACTGAAGAACCCGCTGAGCGGCGGTATGCCTGCAAGTGAGATCGCGGCGATGAAGAACGACCAGGTCAGCACAGGGTGCGACTTGATGAGGCCGCCCATCTCCTTGATGTTCGTGGTGCCAGTGATCTTCTCCGTCGCTCCCGCAAGGAGGAAGAGCGCAGTCTTCACGAACATATGGTGGACGATGTAGTAGATGGCACCGGCCACCGCGAGCGGTGTGAAGATGCCGAGTCCCATGACCATATACCCGACCTGGGATATGATGTGGTAGGACAGTATGCGCTTGAAGTCGAACTGCGACACGGCACCGAGCACCCCGAACAGCATCGTGAACCCGGCGACCGTCACGATGAGGCCTTTATGCGTGAACATCGGTTCATGATAGAAAATCAGCGTGAACATGCGGATGATCGCATAGATCCCGACCTTCGTGAGCAGACCCCCGAACAGCGCCGCAAGTGCGGCAGGCGGGCCGAAATATGCTCTCGGCAGCCAGAAGTACAGCGGGAAAAGTGCCCCTTTGGCGGCGAATACGATGAAGAACATCACGCCCACCACGGTGAGGATTCCCGGCTGTTCAAGCTGCGCCACCCTCTCGGACAGGTGCGCGAAGTTCAGCGTACCCGTGATGGAGTAGATCCACGCGACCGCCATGACGAACAGGGCGGATCCGAAGATGTTCAAAATGACATACTTGAACGACTCACGCAGCTGGTATTTCGTGCCCCCGTTGACGATCAGGACATAGGAGGACAGCAGCATGACTTCGAAGAATACGAATAAGTTGAATATATCCCCCGTGAGGAATGACCCATTCACCCCGACCAGCAGGAAGAAGTAGAATGGGTAGAAATAATATCTCTCACGCTGTTTTGAAATCGTCCCGAATGCAAAGAAAAGACAGGATGCACCGAGTATGCTCGTTATGAGGAGCATGAGTGCTGCCAGGTTGTCCAGCACGAGCGTGATACCGTAAGGTGCCGCCCAGTCACCGGCCTCCAGTATGACCGTGTCCTGCTGGTAGGCCATGACCGCCAGATAGGCCGACAGGCCCACCATGGCAAGCACACTTACACCACTGATGATTCTCTGTGCCCTGGATTTTTTGGCAAAGAAGACGAGCACTGCTCCGATGATGAATGGAAATATTATAGGTAAAATGATCAAGTTACTCATCTTTCTCTCCTCTCAGGTCGTAAAGATCCACAGTCTTGTGCTCCTGATACGTCCGGTAGACGAGCACGGATACGAATGCCGTGATACCGAAGTTGATGACGATCGCTGTCAGGATCAGCGCCTGCGGAAGTGGATCCGCATATGCTTCCGCTTCAAGGAACAACAGCGGCGGTGCGCCCCTCTGCAGACCTGCCATGGTGAACAGTATGAGATGGACACTGTGGGACAGGAGCAGGGTTCCAATGAGCACCCGGATGATGTTTCTTGAGAACATCAGGTAAACGGCTACGGCAAACAATATGCCGATGACTACCGACATTAGTATTTCCATTAAGAATCATCCTCCACTATCGTCAGTATGAATGTCATCGCAGCACCCACAACCAGCAGGTAGACGCCGAGATCGAAGATCAGTGCGGTCGTCAGCTCCACCTCTCCGAAGAAAGGCAGCTGGAAGTAGTCGAAGAACTGCTTCAGGTAAGGATAGCCGGCAATCCAGGAAATGATGCCCGTCGATACGGCAAGCAGCAGCCCGATGCTCATCATATAGGTGTAGTTGAACGGCAGCGCTGCCTTGATGCGGTCGATGCCGAACACAAGATAAATCACGAGTATTGCGATGGCGCTCATCAGACCGCCGATGAACCCGCCCCCCGGCGCGTTATGCCCGGAGAAGAAGAGATATATGGAGAAGGTCACGACGATGATCGCGATCATTCTGATGAAGACGCGGAACATCATATCATTCGGTTCTTTTATCATACATCATCACTCTCCCTGACTTTTAATTTGATCAGTGATACCACGCCCAAAGCCGCTATGCCGAGCACGAGCAGCTCAAGCATGGTATCCAGGCCACGGAAGTCGACCAGGACGACGTTGACCATATTGTATCCGCCGGCCAGTATTTTGGAATTCTCTATATAGTATTCGGATATCGCAGCAAGCGACGTCGTCTGACCGAATGTGAAGGCACTGATCGACACCAGTGTGACCATGAGCCCCGCAAGGCCTGCGATGACGATGTTGATCGTCTTGGTCAGCGGTGTGATGTCATCCTTGGTCAGGTTCGGCAGGTGATAGAACACTGCCATGAACAGGAGAACCGAGACGGTCTCCACCATCAGCTGCGTCAGTGCAAGGTCCGGCGCCCTGAATACCGTGAATATGAAGGCGACCAGGAAACCGGCAAATCCTGCCAGTATGATTGCAGTCATCCTGTTGTTCACTTTCGGAAGCAGCAGCACCGTGATGACGAGTGCACCCAGGATGAAGTACATGAAGATGTCGATGTCACTTGCATTATCCATACCGAAATGGAAGCCTTCGAAGCGGAACATCGTATAGAACATGATGCCGACGATGAACAGCAGCATATACACCAGGTAATCCCGGAGCATGCCCGTCATCTGGGCACGGGTCAATATCTGCGAGCCTTTGATCAATAAATCATAGCCATTGTCGTAGGCAGCCGTCATGATATCCCGCTCCCTCTGATAGATGCCGAGCTTCGACCATTTGTCCATCGTGATGTAGACGACGATTCCAAGTGCGACCGCACCCGCCGTCATCATCAGCTCAAGGTTGATGCCGTGCCAGTGGTATATATCCACATAGAATGCCGATCCTTCGCTCAATATGCCCGGGAGTATCGACATCATCGCCGGTTCGATGATCGTATAAGCCAGCATATTCGGGAAGATGCTGATGAGCAGCACTGCAACAGCCAGCACGATCGGACTGATCAGCAGACCTGCAGGTGCTTCGTGAACTTTCTTGACTGGAAGTGCCTCCGGCTTGAATTTGCCCCTGAACGTCCTGAAGAAGATGATTGCACTGTAGGCAAAAGTGAATATGCTTGCGATCCAAGCGACGACCGGCAGAATCATGCCGATCGTATCACCATTCCACATATCGTACTGCACGACATTCGTGATCCCCGTAAAGAACAGCTCCTTGCTCAGGAATCCGTTGAACGGCGGGAGGCCCGCCATCGCTGCAAGACCGATGAATGAAATAGTGGCCGTGACCGGCATGATGGTCATCAGGCCGCCGAGCTTCCTGATATCCCTTGTACCCGTTTCATGGTCGACGATTCCCGCCACCATGAACAGGCTGCCTTTGAACGTTGCATGGTTGATCAGATGGAAAATTGCGGCAAGTATCGCCGTCGTATACAACGCATTATCCCCGTCCATATAGTAGAACGCGGCCGATCCCGCACCGAGCAGGCTCATGATCATACCGAGCTGACTGACCGTTGAAAATGCGAGTATCGCTTTTAAGTCCTTCTGCCTCACCGCCGAGACGGCGCCCCACAACATGGTGAAGATACCGAAGGATGTGATGATCCAGAACCATTCGGCACCACCGGCGAACACCGGCGTCATACGTGCCACAAGGTAGATTCCCGCCTTGACCATGGTTGCGGAGTGCAGGTACGCACTGACCGGCGTCGGTGCTTCCATCGCATCCGGCAGCCAGATATGGAACGGGAACTGTGCCGACTTCGTGAATGCACCGAGCAGGACAAGTATCATCGCTGCAAGGAACAGATCATGCCCCAATATGACATCGGCATTCCCGACCATCTCCCTGATGCTGAAAGTGCCGGCCATCACATAAAGCAGCGAGAAGCCCCCGAGCATCGAAAGCCCGCCGAAGACCGTGATGTACATGGATTTCTGTGCACCGTACACCGATGCTTTCTTCGAGTACCAGTAGCTGATCAGCAGCGCTGATGAAATACTTGTAATCTCCCAGAATACATACAGCACGATGATGTTGTCGGAAAGGACCACACCAAGCATTGCGCCCATGAACAACAGTATGTAGACGTAGAAATGGTTGAGCCTTTCCTTTTTCCCTGCCAGATAGAAGATCGAATAGAGGATGACGAGCGTCCCTATCCCGGTGATCAGCAGAGCGAACAACAGGCTCAGGCCGTCGACATACAAATCGAAGTTGATGCCGAGTGACGGCACCCATTCCATCCGCTGCAGCTCATCCCGTCCATCTGAAGTCACTGATATGAACGACAGGAAATAGATGAACAGAATGAGTGGTACGAATAATACGAACCAGCCCGTGTGGATCTTCCTAATGTATTTGAATAAAAATGGCACCAGTACAGCAAATAAGAAGGGTGCAAGTACTGCAAAATGTAAAAAAGTCATCTCTGTTCCCCCAATATCTCTGATAAAGATCATTTCTTTTATTTTCAAGGGCATTCCAAATAAAAAAAGAAGCCCTCGTCAAAAAAGGCATAGTTATGCCTTGGTGACAGACTCCTCCAGATTTCACTATATTGCGCATATAGATTTGATTAAGAATTTTCAGTTATCGACAGTCGCCGCCGACTGTCCATTTCTTACAAAAACCATCATAACAAAAAATCCGGTGATTTGTACAATAAAAATGGATTTGTAAGTGTATTGATACTGTTTTTATGAGTTATTTTATACTAATGGGACTCATTACACATTTATCTTTTCTTCTTTACAGCCATCGTGCATCTTGAAACACATGTGAGGTTATCATCGTCATCCGTGATGTCTATCTCCCATACCTGTGTGCTCTTTCCCCTGTGGCGCATCCTGGCCGTCGCATAGATCATGCCGTCCCGGACCGTCCTCAGGTGGTTGGCATTGATTTCCATGCCAAATGCAATCTCATCATTCCCGATCAGCCTGGACGCCCCGACGGATGCCGCCGTCTCTGCAAGCACGACATTCGCCCCGCCGTGGATGAAACCTTTCGTCTGATGCACTTTCGGGGTGATCGGCATGGACATCACCATGTGCCCATCCGATTCCTCCACCACTTCGATGTTCAAAAACTCAAGCAGGTTCGAAGGCTCTTTTCCTGTCATATCAAATCACCCTCCACCGCTTTGATCACTGATCTGATCAATACGCCCGTCGCACCTTTTGGACCGTAGGCATTCGCTTTGGACTGTGTCGCAGTGCCCGCGATGTCGAAATGGATCCAAGGGCTGCCATTTGCGAACTGTCTGATGAAACATGCCGCAAAAGATGCCCTGCCGGGCTTTTCAACGTGGTTCACGAGGTCTGCGACTGCCGATGATTTCACTTTCTGCTCTTCTATATCATCAAGCGGCAGCCTCCAAAGCCGCTCACCCGTCTCTTCTGCAAGTCCGGCTATCGGTGCGATGAGATCGCCGCCTTTATTGGTGAACACACCTGTACGTTCCTCACCGATCGCCGCAATCACCGCCCCTGTCAGGGTGGCGAAATCCATGATGACGCGCGGCGAGTACTGGGAGGCGTGATGGACCGCATCCCCGAGGACCAGCCTGCCTTCCGCATCCGTGTTCTTCACTTCGACGGTCTGGCCGCTGAGCGACGTGAATACATCATCCGGTTTCATCGCATTCCCGCTGATCATATTCTCGGCAAGCACGACAGTCGCCACCACATGCACAGGCAGCTCAAGTGCCATGATGCCGTGGATCATGCCGAGGACATTCGCAGCCCCGCTCAAATCATATTTCATACCCGGCATGCCGGTCTTGCCTTTGATCGAATAACCGCCGGAATCATAGGTGATGCCTTTGCCGACAAGTGCGACAGGCTTCACATCATAGGCATCCGGATGGCGGTATTCCACCGTCACCAGGCGGGGTTTATTGTCGGATGCCTTGCCGACGGCGGTGATGAGGCCATAGCCTTCATCATTCAGATCGAACTCGTCCTTGATGTCGATTTTCGTATGCCTGCTGCCTTTGAATGCCGCAGAAATCTTTTCCGTCATTATTTCCGGCGTCATGAAATTCGGGGGTGTCTCCGAGAACACCCGCGCAAAATTGACGCTCTCCCCGATCACCCTGCCGTATGACACATATTCCTCGACCGGTTCTTTTGATGTGATGGTCAATTCAAAGTCGGTCAGGAACGGGTTTTCATCCTGATGCTTTTTACCCGTATATTCGAATATGCTGACGTTGGACATGTAGCCGATCGCTTCGGCAGTCGTCCTCACATCGTGGCCGAACGTATCGAACATCAGGGAGGCGCTCGCCGCTTCCTTCTTCTTCAAGTACTGGAACAGCCGGCCGAACACCTTATGTATCCTGTGGCTCGTCAGCTCACCGGTCTTCCCGAGGCCGATCGCCACCACCTTTTTCACTTCCGTCTGGATCGTCACACCTGTGGATGTGATCTCCCCGAATTCCGTCGATAAAACCCTTTCATTGATGAGCTCACGAAGCACCCCGTTCAATAAAGAGTCCACCTCATCAAAGTTCGGCAGATTTTCGGGACGCTCCGGAAGACCAATTATGATTGGATCTTTTGATGCTTCATATCTTTCCTGAAATTTAAAATTCATTGCACTTCTCCCCTTAGAACATTTTGTAACCCGCATTCCTCAAATAACGTATTGTCACCCCAGCAAGGACCACTCCGGCAAATCCGCTTCCAAGCATCAGTATATCAGGTAAAGAAAGTCCTGCAATACCTTCATAGGCTGCCTGGAAAGATGCCCCGGGACGGGTGAAATACTGGAAGGTCGATATGCCGTCCATCAATAGGACGATGATGAACGGATAAACGACCACCATCAGCCATGTCACCTTCAAAATCATGTTCAATATAAAGCTGATGCCGTAGAAAAGCACGAAAAATAAAATCATAGAGATGACCAGTTGAATTATCGTTGCCACTTGTTTTGAACCTCCAAAAAACAGGCATGGGCAAGAAACTCGCCCATGCCTGTTCATCACTTTTTATAGGAATTTACCTTTGGAATAAGCTAAGAACGGACCACCGATTTTAAATACGGCTCTCGTATCGACGACGCGCTTCAGGAACGCCGCCCTGCGGCCTTTGACTTCACGGCCGAACACGACGCCGATGCCCTCATCCGGTCCAAGGGAACATACTGTACCTTTGTCGTCAAAACTGAATCCATGCATCTTTTCCCCATCCAGTTTCTCTTTTATGTTTTTCGCAGCGTGGTCGCCCATCTGCATCGCAATCTGTGCAGTCGTCGGCCAAGGTCTGGCATTTTCGCCTTCCCCGTTCATGACTGCCGCCACATCACCAATTACGAATATATTATCGTAGCCTTCGATCGTAAGGTCAGGTTTGGTGATGACGCGTCCGCGTTTGGCACCTTCAAACGATTCCTCCATCAGGCTGTTGCCGCGTACGCCCGCCGTCCAGATGACACTGCTCGCTTCAAGCTGGGTTTCTTCATCGTTCACTTTCACCACGAAGCCTTTTTCGTTCGCTGCAACGATCGGTGTACCGATTTTGAATTCAATGCCCTTGCTTTCAAGGAAGTCCACCGCATACTGGGTCAGTTCATCACTGAACATCGGAAGCATGGACGGTGCCGCCTCGACACAGGTGATCTTGACATCCTCATAGTTGATGTTGTACTGGCTTGCAAGTGCCGGGATGCTCTCAGTCAGCTCACCGAGGAACTCGACACCCGTGAATCCTGCACCGCCGACCAGTATCGAAATATCGCGGGGGTCGTTGGACGTCTTGTACTTCGCGAAGTTCCTTTCGATCTCCTGTCTTGCTGCGACGGACGTCTCCGGGTTGGTGATCGTTTCAGCATACTCATCCATACCTTCGATGCCGAATGTCTCACTTTCAAAGCCGAGCGCCACGACCAGGATATCGTATTCGAACTCACCCTGGTTCGTTTCGACACGCTGCGCGTCACGGTCGATGGCCGTCACCTCAGCAGGTACAAATCTGACTTTCTGAGTATTGATCACACTCGTGATGGGATACGCCGCTTCTTCCCAGTGAATTGTACCGGCAGCGACCTGATGCAGCCATGTTGCTTCATAATGATATTCATTCTTGTTAATCAGCGTGATGTCTGCATCCTGGAAGCTCAGGATTTTCTGAAGTCTGGTCACAGTCGACAATCCAGCATATCCGGCACCGAGCACAAGAATCTTCTTTCTCTCAAAACTCATAATTATAGTCACCTTTTCCTAATAAATTAAAAAACATGGTAATTTCATCTATATCAAATAAGATCGCTAATATTAATATCATTATTAATATTAGCGATTAACATATAATATTTCAAGGCTTTTTGATAATTTTTTAACAATCTTCCGGTGCACCTGCATGAGTCTTGGTCCTGAATGAAGCGCCGCAGCCGCAGGATAATGAGGCATTTGGATTGTCAATCGTGAATCCGCCGCCCATGAGCGACTGTTTGAAATCGATGACCGTCCCGTTGATCACCGGGGCATCATACTTATCCACAATCACTTTGACGCCGTGGAACTCATACTCTTCATCGCGTTCCGATTTTTCAAATTCCGCCGCCATGCCGTAAGTCAGGCCCGTGCATCCGCCGCCTTCCACTTTGAATCTGAGGTAACCGTCCGCCATATCATTTTTTTCAAGCATATCCTTCACTTCATATGCTGCACTCTCAGTGAGTTCAATCTGAGTCATATTATCACCCTCCGTTGTCTCCATTATATAAGAAGATATTTTATAGCTCAAACTTTCCGTCCTTACAAAAAATCCCACTCGTCATCAGCCTGTTTTTGACGTTCGACCTGTTTATATACTTTATCCAGAAGCGCCGGAGCGGACTGTGCCCCGACAAGCTGGCCGTTGACGATTGCAAACATGGCTTTTGAGCATATGCCGCAGTTGTTCGTGCACTCATAGTCGAGCACATCTATATCGTTGTCCTCATCAAGCTGTCTGAAAACTTCACCGGACCCCTTCTGCATATTCGCGTTGCAGAACTCAACCAGATTCATCGGATACATTCCTGCCCCTCCTTCCATTAAAATAAAAAACCGTCGGGACGCTTAAGTCCCAACGATCAGTTTAGAATACTTGTTCAACTTCAACGAACCCTGGCACTTCTTCGAGCATCGCTCTTTCAATACCTGCTTTAAGTGTGATTGTTGAACTTGGGCATGTACCGCATGCACCGAGCAGACGCAGCTTGACGATGCCGTCCTCCACATCCACCAGCTCACAGTCGCCGCCATCCCTCAGCAGGAAAGGGCGTAACTTCTCTATAACTACTTCGACTTGTTCATACATCGTATCTTGTGTTGTTGCCATTGGTATATTCCTCCAATCATTTGATACAGATTTCAATATACCTGTATTATAATAGATTTCACTATAAAAATCCATCATCTTAAAGGAGGATGTTCATATGAAATTTGTCATCAATGTGTACGGACGGCAGGAAGACGGAAAGTCCGGCCTCTATGGGGCACTCCGGGCCTCCCTCCCCGGCATCCGGCCGCATGATGATCTGTTCTTCAACTTCATCGACATCCGGCAGACTGACAATCTGACGGATCACGATGAGAACCTGATCGAACAGCTTGATGAAGGGGACCTTGTCTGCCCACTCGTCACCATAAATGATGAAATCGCTTCAGACGGGACTACAGATCCGGACACTATCATCAGATGGTTTGAAGCCCGGGGATGACAAACTTCAATGCGCGATCCTCAAAATCCCGCGTGCTTTCAATACACGTGCAAACATCACTGTCAATGTGCCGACGATCAGATCTTTGATGATGAAAGGCACGACTGTAACCATCAGCGCTTCGATGAGCCCGACCGGCGTACCGATGACGGTGTTCATGATAAAGGTGAAATAGACGATCCCGAATATGAAGGTCACAATAAGGGCAAGGTATGTATAGATCAGCGACTGGTGGAGCGGCTGTCCCTCCCTGACCCCGATTCCTGCGATATATGCAGCCGGGATGAACCCGAGGACGAAGCCGAAGCTTGGTGACAGGAGTGCACCAATCCCCCCGCTCCCTGCAAACACCGGCACACCGATCAATCCGACGAGCATGTACACCAAAGTCGACAATGCACCGAGCTTCGAACCGAGTATGAGTGCCGTGAGCAGCACCATCGGCATCTGCAGGGTGAAAGGCACGGGGCCGATCGGCACCCTGATCTGTGCACCGACTGCGATCAGCGCTGCGAATAATGCGACGAACACCAAATGTTTTGTTTTCATTATGATTCCTCCTGGATTGTTTTTCATATCATACCATGAAAAAACCCTATTGTTAACCTTAAAATTAAAAAGGTTAACAATAGGGTGGGAATCTTAACCAGGCATCCTGTTCATCGTGACGTAAATCGAAGTGCGTGCATCGCCATTTTCAAAGCCGATCATTTCATCCGCTTCGAGATGGATGACATCCCCTTCGGTCACCTTGACCGTTTCATCTTCGATCAGGAATTCACCGTGCCCGGCAAGTACATGGAGATACAATTCCTTCCCCGGATGGTTGTGGGATTTCATCGTCTGGCCGGGCATGAAATTCAACATGAACATCGAGCTGTTCCTGCTTTTGAAAACATCGATCTTGGTGAATCGTTCTTCATCGAAAGTCCGGGCGGATCCGACAGTGCTTTTTTCCATGGTCATCTCTCCCTTAAAAAGATTACTTCACCTCGGTAAGCGGCTGTTCACCTTCGAGTACACGCGTGATGTTATCCACACACAGCTGCACCATGTTATCCCTTGTTGCAACGGAGGCGCTGCCGATATGCGGAAGGAGCGTCATATTCTTCATGCCGATGAACGGATGATCCTTTGAAATCGGTTCGCCGTCGAATACATCCAGGGCAGCCGCCGCAATTGCACCCGACTCCACGGCTTCCTTCAGGTCCGCCTCCACGACGTGCGCACCGCGCCCGATGTTTATGAAGTGCGCGTGTTCCTGCATCTTACCGAACGCTTCCTTATCGAACTTGTATTTCGTTTCATCGGTGAGCGGGGCCGCGCACAGGACGAAATCCGACTGTTCGAGCAGTTCATCGAATGGGACCAGCTCTGCATCCAGGTCGGCTGCATACTTCGACTCGCTGCGGTTATGGTAGATGACACGGCAGTCGAAGCCTTTCAGGCGCCTTGCGAAAGCCGCGCCGATCGCGCCCATGCCGAAGATCCCGACCGTCTTGCCGTACACATCGGTACCTGCCATATGGTAGGGGCTCCAGCCCGTCCAGTCACCGCGCTCAAGCTCCCGGTTGGCCTCGATGATCCGGCGTGCCGAAGTCAGCATCAGTGTAAATGCAAGTTCAGCAGTCGTTTCGGTCAATACTTCCGGTGTATTGGTGATCGTCACACCATTTTCCGCCGCGGCATCAAGGTCGATGTTGTCGAAGCCGACGGCAAGGTTCGAGACGACTTTCAGGTTTTTTGCCGTATTGAACATTTCGGCATCCACTTTTTCACTGAGCATCGTAAGTGCCGCATCGGCATCTTCCATCTCTTCCAAAAACTTCTCCCTCGGCATCGGGTCGCCGGCGCTGTCCCACATGAAGACTTCGAATTTTTCTTCAAGCTGTTTTAAATGTTCTTCTTTGATCTGTCTTGTAACGACCACTTTTTGTGTCATGTCATACGCTCCATTCAGATAAATTGTTTATGATATGTGTTGGTAAAACATCTTTCTTCAATACTTCCTCCGCCGGGCTCACGCCTGTGTCCACATGGATCGTATCGACACCCCCGTTGATCCCGGTCAGTATATCCGTATCATAATTGTCACCGATCAGCGCCACTTCATCCTTTTCAAGCTTAAGCTGCTCCAATGCGCCCTCCAGGATGAATGCACTCGGCTTGCCTATGGTGACGGGCTCGACCCCGGTCGTTTCGACCAGGACCTGCTGCAGTGCACCGTTGCCCGGCACGATGCCCTCTTCCGTCGGAAAACGCCTGTCCGGATTCGTTGCAATGAATGCAGCGCCGCCGCCGATCAGGAGGGCGGCATGTTTGAGCTTCCTGTAATTGATTTCGGGGTCGAGCCCCATGATGACGAGGTCCGCCTCATCTTCAGTCAGGGTGATGCCCGCATCTTCCAGTATGCCCTTCAGGGAAGGTGTGCCGATCACGTAGGCGGTCTCGCCCCGGTGATGTGCGCTGATGTAGGCGGCCGTCGCCATTGCGGATGTGTACATCTTTTCAGGGGATGTCTCCACACCCATGCCGATCAGCTTCTGCACCGCTTCTTCCTGCGATTTCGTCGCATTATTCGTCAGGAAAACATAGGGGATGCCTTTCTTCTCCAGCTCCGAGACGAAAACGCGTGCCGTTTCGATGGGCGCACTGCCGTTGTACATCGTGCCGTCGAGATCTATAAGGTAGCCTTTGTACATCTCATTCACCTTTGAACGCGGTCACTGCCTGACCGTCATTTTCTGCGAATGCCTGAATCCTTGAGCCGTACTGCTCATAGGCATTGAGATGCCTTCTGAAATCCGCCTTCATGCTTTCATGATCAAGATCGGTGTACTCCCGGACGAGCCTGTTCCGCCATTCGAAAGTCGCCTTGAAATCATTCTGGTCTTCTTCCGGAATCGCACCTTCGGTCTTCAGTATTTCAATCACATCCAGGTAACTTCCCGGATCGCGCAGAATGAAGCCGTCGATGATCATATTGCCGACATCCACCGTCGACTCGATCAGCATATGACAGATGCGTTCCAGTTCAAATCCTTCGGCATCTTCAAATTCCTTTGTGAGCCTTCCGATGTAATCGAGCCTTTCATTGAGTAAATCGCGGTCTACAAAATACAAAGCCTACACTCCTCTACATTCTTTGTCGTCATGATAATATTATGATAGCATAATTTGCAAAGCACAGTAGAAGCGGAGGAAATAATCATGATCGACTTTTTCTTGTATGATGACACCGAGGATACACACGCAAGATACGTCGGATTTGCAGGCGACCACGGCAGGTATGACCTTGCGATCATCCATACGGGCAGATTCTTCGGGAAAGCACTCGTTTTAAACACCCAGAGCAGCCGTTTCGGCATCATCGGCACGGATGACCTGAACGAAGAGGGCTACACCGCACATATCCTCGGCCTGGAGCCCGAACAGGGCGAAGAAGTCGAGGACTTTTTAAGGCAGGTCATCGTGACCGATATGGGGGATATGGAATAAAGACCGTGCGGTTTAAAAAGAGGCCCGGTTTCCCGGGCCTTCATTCCTCCAGCTGCTTCAGGGCGGCATAGGTCTTATCCTTCACCTGGCCCGGTGATGCCGGAGCATCGCCGGTTTCAGGAGGCGGATCCCCGGCTGCGGTCTCCCCGTCCTGCACTTCCCCGTCAGCTTCCCTTGCCTTCAGCTCTTCTTTCGTCACTTTCCTGAGGACGAAGTAAGGGCAGCCGAAATTGCAGTACTCGCTCAGGTAATCCTGGATGGCGCTGAATTTCTTATCCCGCTCCACCTTCCTCTTATTGTCACGGTGGAACCCGGTGAGCCTGAGCTTCTCATAACCGATGTCCCCGACGATATAATCATACTTGTTCAGCACCTCGCTGTATTTCGCCTTGAACTGTTCTTCGTCAAAGGCATCCCTGTAATTTTCAATCAGTTCAAAATTCATATGATCTATCGTGATCATGGCCACTGCACCTCTTTCATTCCTTCATCACCCATGCTTCAGTGTTTTCATATTATCATAAAATTCAGACCCTTGTATACAGCGATGAAAAAACCTCTTCCGGGGGAAGAGGTCTTCATATCATGAAGCAGGTTTTTCTATCGGTTTGTATACCAGTTTTGAAATCACGACGACAACGCCGAGCAGTGCAACAATCACTGCAAGCGAAATCCATACACTCGAGGTGATGCCGAGCACGATGTAGCCTGCAAGCGCAATCGCAGCCGACAGCACCGCATATGGCAGCTGTGTCAATACGTGGGTGATATGGTTGCTTCCCGCACCCGTCGATGACAAAATCGTTGAGTCGGAGATCGGGGAACAGTGGTCGCCGAAAACCGCACCCGCGAGCACTGCCGCAACGGCCGGGATCAAAAGCTCCGTCTCGCCCAGTGAAATCATGATTTCACCCGTAACCGGGATCAAAATACCGAACGAACCCCAGCTCGTCCCCGTGGCCAGTGCCATGATGCATGCCACGACGAAGACGACGCCGAGCAGCATGCCGGCTGGCAGGTTCGATTCCTCGACCATCGCGCCGAGCACCTCGCCCGTACCGAGCTGGCTGATCAGGTTGCCGATCATCCATGCAAGCGTCAGCACGACCATCGCCGGAAGCATGGCCTTGAAGCCGCTTTTCACGCCGAGCCATATATGGCCTGAACCGAAACGGTCGTTGTTCTTCGTATAATTGAAGTAATAATACAGGCTGAGTCCGAGGCCGACGATGCCGCCGGCGATCAGGCTGTGCGTCACAAGCGTACTTTCAAGGACGGAAAATAAATCCCATGCCCCCGCTTCAAGTCCGCCGGTGATGAACATCATCACGATGACGGTCACGGCAAGCCCGATCATCGGCACAAGCAGTGCCCGGGCTGAACTGTTGTTCACGGACGGCAGATCTTCATCGACATTGCCCGGCACTTCCCTGCCGTGGTCGATGACTTCGCCGTCGACGATCGCGCGCCTTTCCTGCTCCCGCATCGGACCGATGTCAAAGCGCATCAGTATGACGATGAACATCATGGCAATCGCCGTGATCACGTAGAAATTCATCGGGATCATATAAAGGAATGCCTGGAACGGTGAAATGGACGTGAGGCCCGCCGCAAGCAGCAGCGGTGCGACAAGGCCCATGATGCCGGCACCCCAGCTTGATACCGGCGCGATCACCGAGACCGGGGACGCCGTCGTATCCACATAATATGCAAGTTTTGCACGGGATATCCTGTGCTTATCGGTCAGTGGCCTTGCCACCTGGCCCGTGATCAGGGCGCTGAAATAATCATCTATGAAGACGATGATGCCGAGGAGGCCGGTTGCGAGCCCCGCACTCCGCCTTGTTCTGAATTTATCCAGTGCCCAGCCGGTGAAGGCCTTTGCACCACCCGACATGTTCATGAAAGCGGTCATGATGCCGAGCATCGTCAGGAATATCAGGATGAATGCTTCCCATGTATTGATGCTGCCTTCATCTATGAAGATGCCGATGAACGCCTCCCATAGAAGCCTGAGTGATTCCATGATGCTTCCGCCCGCAACGACGAATGCCGACGTGATGATGCCCGCTCCCAGGCTGATGCCGACTTTGCGGGTCAACAGGACGAGGACCAGTGTCAGAAGCGGCGGAATCAGCGGCATATACTCCCATGCTAAAAAGCTCTCCATTAAATTTTCCTCCTAAAATATAAAAAAGTCACGTGAGGCCATGAAGCGCCACGTGACAAGGTATGTATCCGTGTAGCGCATCATATTAATGACAGTACCAGGCCTGTTAAGCCGGGTCCCAGGGGATTTTCCGCCAAAAACCCCCTTCGGCCACCATTCCTTTCAGGAAGACTCCAGCGCATGCCTGCTCGTCATCCGTACTGATAATGGTCGCAACCTCTACTTTTCTATTCGATTAACATTCATATTATAGCATAAAAGTTTTAAACGGCAAGCTACAGATCATCACTGTAGCGCTTCACGATATCCCTCAGGAAATCGGGCATCATATAGGTCTTCCTCGAAGATTTGAAATGTGGGAAGATGCGGCCGAACGTGTACATGTCGAGCGTGCCGATGGTGTAGTGCCCGTGGTCCCGGACACGTTCACCACCGACGAAATATTCCCGCTTCGAATGGATGTAGCCGATGTTATCCGTCACGAAACTGCCGAATATGTCACCCCTGAAGCCCATGCCCCGAACCACTTCATCGCGGAACTCATTGCGCATGGACTGCCTGAATATATCCTTCAGCTCACGCCCCGTGACTTCTATCCTGACTGCATTGATCGGATGGGGCAGCACTTTATGGAGTTCATAATCCGTCAATGTGCCGCCTTCGAAACTTTTGGCGATCAGCCCGGTATGCACGATGCTCACATCGGTGTCCGTGAATTTACGGATCATCGCGGCGAGGCGTGTGATGAAGCGGCTTGTATGGTAAAGATGCCTCGGTATCGGCAGGGCATTCCATTGTATGACCCTCTCCCGCATCAAGTCCCTGCCATATTCATAGTAGGGATCATCGATATGTGCAAGCAGGTCCGTCTCGATCAGACGTGCGGACTTCCGGACGAGCTTTCTGCCTTCAAAGTTCAGCGTGACTTCGCCGATATAATCCCCGAACCTGCCCGCCGCCCCGATGAGCACCGGCCCGACCCGGTCACCTTTGTCGAAATGATGGTGTGTATGCGAGCCGAGGATGACGTCGATTTCGGGGAAGCGGATTGCGATCGTCTCGTCGTCATACTTTCCGAGGTGGCTCATCAGCACGATGCAGTCCACCCTGCCCGACAGATGGTCCACACACTTCTCCACCCATTCGAAAGCATCGGAGACATTCCAGCCGAGCGCTTTATAGAAGGGTGTGAATTCAACGGTGAGTCCGATGAATCCGAATTTTATGCCGTTGATTTCCTTGATCACATACGGCTCGAAGTAAGGCTCCCGTTCGCCGCTCTCAAGCAGGTTTGCACACACGACGTCAAACCCGGCCCCGTCATACAATGATTTCAGATCATCGATTTCAAGGGTGATCCCTTCATTATTTCCGAGTGTGGCGACATCGCATCCCGCCTGGTTCAAAAGGTCGATGTTCCCTTTTCCGAGCGTCGCTTCCGTATAAGGGTGCGAGCGGTCGACATGGTCCCCGAGATCCACATACATCATTCTTTCCTTATATCTCTTTTTCTGGTGGAGCAGATAATTCTTTATCTTCAAGTAATTATAAAGATGACTGTGGATATCATTCGTATGAAAGAGCTTTATTTCCATGATGTCACTCTCCTATAGAAAAGATTGTATAATCATATATATACCGAGCAGCAGCAGGACCGTTCTAAGGACAGCAACCACCGTATCAGAATCGAATTTCTGATTGAGGTATACACCGATTTTCGCACCGACGAATGCGGAAGGCACAAGGAAGAGGGTATGCAGGAAGTTGACGTTGCCCTGCAGCAGATGGCCGGTTGCAGAAGACAGTGCACCGAAAAAGACGAGCAGCATGCTTGTGCCGATCGCAATGGATGCCGGCATGCGGAACAGTATGAGCATCATCGGGGTCATGATCGCACCGCCGCCGATGCCGAACAGACCTGCCGTAAGGCCGGCGATGAAGCTTCCGATGATTGCGATATACGGCGGGAAGCCGTAATGGTAGACGTTACCCATATTGTCCACATGCGGCCGTACATACCGCTCATCCTGAAACATGCTGAGGGGTTTGATGCGGTCCCTCACGATCAGGATCACACTCAGCAGTATGAGGAACAGTCCGAAATAGAGCTTGAAGCTCTCGGTCGTGAACAGGCCGCTCAAGTACGCCCCGGCAAGCGCGCCCGGGACGATGCCCGCCATGAATAAAAGCCCGTTCTTGCGGTCGACCTGGTTGCTGCGCCCGTAGGACATCAGGGCAGAAAGCCCGATGAAGATCAGGACCATGCTCGAAGTGCCGACAGCGGACTGAGGCGTGACATCCGAAATGATATCGTTATCTATGCCGAAAAATATCAGCAGGGGCACTATGATGACGCCCCCGCCGATACCGACCAATGAACCCAAAGCAGCTGCAGACAGACCGATTAATATCAATATTAGATATTCCATATGCACTACCCCTTAAAATAATCTCAATTGTTTTGGTGACAACCCGGTATATCTGATTCCCATCATCTCTATGAAATTCTGTGCATTGCCGCTCGCATGGCCTCCGGAGTTGTTGTTGAAGACGATATAGATGTCTTTCGTCTTATGTCTGAGGATTTCAACCTGACTCTTCAGCCATTCAAGCTCTTCTTTGCTGTAGTCGTAGAGGTAGCGGACATTCCGCCATTCTTCCTGGGTGAGGTCTTTCTGCGTCCAGCCATGGACATTGCGTCCATGCAGGCGGATGAATGCCGTCTCATCCGTCACCCGGTTGACGAATGGTATGCTTCCGATACCTGCCTGAGGTTCATCGCATATGCTGTGGATGATGTCGTTGTCATGCAGGAAGGACAGTGTCTCTTCCTTGAATTCACTTTTAAACCATGTCTGGTTCCTGAATTCGACCGCCACCTTGAATGGTTCGAGCATCGTTTTTGCGAATTTCACGTAACGGATGTTCTCTCCCGTGCAGTCGAACCACGGCGGGAACTGCAGCAGGACGAAGCCGAGTTTGTTTTGTTCCGCCATAGGGTATAACATATCCTTGAACGCTTTGAACACTTCCCTGATTGAGGCATAGTGGGACCTGTAATCACTGTGACCGGTCATGTATTGATGCGCCTTGACGATGAATTTGAATTCCTTCGGCGTCTCGCTGCACCATTTCTCGACCACGGAGGTCCGCTGGATGGCATAATAAGTCGCATCCAGCTCGACTATCGGGAAGAAACTGGAATATGTAGTCAATTTATCTTTTTTATTCGTCAGGCCGGTGTACAGATCATCGTGGTCTCCCCAGCCCGTCAATCCTATATATATCATCAAATCACCTTACTGGTATTTTACCATATATTTAAAGGAGGAAACTCATAATGCCCATTATAGAATTCAAGAACGTGAGTCACAATGATATTCTGCATAATATCACGGGATCGTTCCGTGAAAGCAGGATCACCACTTTCGTCGGGCCGAGCGGTGCCGGAAAATCGACCTGCCTCAAGATGATCAACGGCCTGCTCTCGCCCGACGCGGGGGAGGTGCTGTACAGGGGGAAGGACATTTTCGATTATGATATCAGCGGGCTCAGGAAAACCGTCAGCATGGCATTTCAGAGTTCCCCCATGATCCACGGCACCGTCTACGACAATTTGAACCTGCCGTGCGAGGTGCACGGTGAAGTGCTCGGGGAAGCACGTGCAGCCGAACTGCTCGACATGGTCGAGCTGGATGCATCCTTCCTCACCCGCCCCGTCAGGGAGATTTCCGGCGGTGAGCGGAGCCGCATATCACTCGCCCGCACTTTTGTACATAGGCCGGAGGTCCTCCTACTTGATGAAATCACTTCAAGCCTCGACTATGTGCTTGTGCGGGATATTGAAAGGCTCGTCATGCGCCTTCAGTCCGAACAGGATGTCACGGTCATCTGGATCACCCATGATCTGGAGCAGGCGAGGCGCGTCAGCCATGATATGTGGTTTTTGAGGAAGGGCGAACTCATCGAATACGGCCCGGCCGAATTCATCGACCGGACCGAAAACCCTGAAATCCGGTCATTTGTAAAGGGGGAACACTGATGTCATTTTTACAGCTTGGACTGTCATTGATCTTTGTGGCCATCCCGCTCGGACTGACTTTATTTCTAAAACTCGGGCTCGAGAAGGATATCATCATAGCGACGGTGCGGTCGGTCATCCAGCTTCTGATCATCGGATACATACTGACTTTCGTCTTCGAAAGTGATTCCGTCATCTTCATCATCCTGATGATCCTCCTGATGATTGCCGCAGCGAGCCAGAATGTGGTAAAGAAAGGGACAGGGATCCCGGGGATCACCGCAATCATCATATTCACGCTGTTCGTGGTCGAAGCCGTCTCGATGGGCATCCTGCTCGGCTTCAGCATCATTCCGGCAGAACCGGAACAGATCATCCCGATCAGCGGCATGGTGATCGGCAACTGCATGGTATTATCTCTTTTATTCCTCAACAAATTCAAGGATGAACTTGTCGCAGGCGAAGAAGTGATCGAACTGATACTGTCATTCGGCGGGGCCCCCGAGGCGGCGATTTCAAGGAGCCTGAAATCATCGATACGGACGAGCATGATCCCCACCGTCGAGGCGATGAAGACGATGGGCCTCGTGCAGCTCCCCGGCATGATGAGCGGACTGATCATCGGCGGTGCGGACCCGCTTGAAGCGGTGATGTACCAGCTGCTGATCCTCTTCCTCATACTGACCACCGCCGCATTGTCCTCGGTCATGGTCGGCTACATGTCCTATCCGAAATTATTCAACCAGCGCCTGCAGTACATCGGGCTCCGGCCGTCGGAAAAGTAGGTGATTTGTATGTATAGGAAATTACCGCTTCTTTTTGCAGCTGCCCTCTTCCTGGTGCTGTCCGGCTGCCGGGGCGGCGGGGAGGAAGCGGGGGCCGGATTTGAAGTCATCGCCAAATCCCGGTCGGTCCCGGTGCAGGAATTCCAGAACGGTGCGGAACTGATCCATGATGAAGATATGCTCATGACCTCGATTGAGGAGACCGGTGCCGATATCAGGTTGGAAGATGTGGATTTTGAGGAGGCACTCCTTTTTGAAGTCTCCATCATGGAGAACGGCTGCGGCTTCACACTCACTTCCGTGGAGGAAGATGACGGCGTGCTGAAGTTCAACTTTGAACTGACACCCGTCGCAGAGGGCGAAGCTGAGCCGGGTGAGGTCGTCTGCACGGAAATCGCAGTGCCCGCGGTATTTTATGTGAAGACCGGCCCCGCCGACTTCCACAGCCTGGAAGTTTACGGCTCCGGGATGAAATATGAGTGATGACGAGTACTGTAATAAAGTCCTGCTGCTCACTCGATGATGGATTTGCATGGTGAATGAGCAGCTCGGAGATATTACTGCTCACTCAACATCGGATTTCAGGTTGAATGAGCAGCGGGGACGCTTTTCTGCTCACTCAGCATCGGATTTCGCGTTAAGTGAGCAGCACAGCCCCGCTTCAACCTAAAAAGCCTGCCCCTCAAAAAGGGGCAGGCTTTTTCTTATATCGCCGTCTTGATCGTCTTTTTCATATCCTGGGCAACATGCTGCCACAGCACTTCGTTGCCTGCAAATGTCTCGGACAGTTCACGGACTTTCACTTTGAACATCTTATCATATTCGTCCGAACCTTTTTCAGGCATATCCCTCAGCACTTCTTTCTGAATTTCGGTGGTTTCCGGCGCACGCGGCCCCCACTTCGCGACTTCCTGTCCGTCTTCGTTGATCAGCACGATAATCGGAATCACGCGCTTGCCGTCCGTCTCGTATGCATCCATCAGCTCTGTATGCGTGTCACGGAGGGAGATTCTCGTATCGATACCGCCTTTTTCAGCGAGTCTCCTGAAGATCGGCAGGTTCATCATGCAGTGGCCGCACCACGGTTCTGCAATGATGATGGCCCTGATGCCGCTTTCGGCCGTCTGTCTGAAGAACGCTTCATCTTCAGGCAGCGTGAAGTTTTCATAAATCTTCATATAGTTCTCTTCGTGAGTCGTCAGTTCCTTCTCATACTCATCGAATGTCAGTCCCTTTTCAAACCAGTCGTTCAAGTTCACTTTCATTCCTCCTTCAATCATTACACCTTTAATTTTATCATATTCAGGTGCAGTGCCCAGTCATTTGACTGCCGTGTCCGGCAGTTCCTCAATCATCCGCTCGATCTTCCTCACCCAGTCCTTGCGCCGGTTGACCACGAACTGGAATTCCTCGCCGTCCCTTGTCTGCACCCGGATGCCGTTCGGTATCGGAATCTTCCCGAGCATGTTGTTCACGATGCTCACCGTCTCGACATCTTCAAGCATGATCTCCGTCCGGGTCTTCTTCACCTGCATCATGGCGGGATCATGGATGAGACGTGTTGCAGTCAGAAATAAACGCCCCTTGACCGCATGGATGCCGTGCCACAAATTCGCCGTACCTTTTTTGACGATATCTTCAGCCACGATGAATCCCCCTCTCGTAAGTAAATGTATAAACGGTATTATAACATACCATTGGTAACAGATTTTTACATATTCTCACTATATCTGCCTCAAAAATTACACCGTCATTACAATTGAATTTCATATTGTTAAGAAGCATTGCCCCGATTCCTCACTATGTTACCGTGAAAATGTAACAAAATTGTGAAAGGGGACATTTATTTGCAACATTCATTCAAGAAGTATTCACAAATTTTACTGGGAGCTGCACTCCTGCTCACGCTGTCGCTTACATACGGCGGAAAAGCGGAAGCTGCTTCAGAGGGCGTTTATTACGGCCTGCATCCGGAGGTCGCTGAAAAAGCGGCACTTGTAAAGCAGATTGCCGCCGATCAGGGCATATTGATCAGATATACGGACGGTTACCGTTCATTTGAACACCAGGATGCCCTCTACAATCAGGGCCGGACGACGGAAGGTCCGATCGTGACGAATGCGCGCGGCGGCGAATCCTATCATAATTACGGCCTTGCGATCGATTTTGTGCTGACGGACCATTACGGCAATGCCTACTGGTCGCTTGACCGTGACGTAAACGGCAACGGCGTCTCCGACTGGGAGGACGTCGGCAACATAGCGAAGAGTGTCGGCTTCAGCTGGGGCGGCGACTGGACTTCATTCCCGGATTACCCCCACCTGCAGCTCGACTACGGCATGAGCGTCCAGGATCTCCAGTACTGGTACAACCAGGGTTATTACCAATTTGCATATTAATCAGAAAAGGGGCTGGGACATAAGTCCCCGCCCATAACCAAAAATCCCCGGATTAAAATGTGAATTTTAATCCGGGGATTTTTATATAAA
>NZ_JAJNCU010000007.1 GCF_021026095.1 Salinicoccus halitifaciens
CGCATGCCTGACCATCCTCCTGCGTCACCACATCGCTCAAACAATACCCACCGGTACAGGAATTTCTACCTGTCTTCCATCGCCTACGCGTCTTCGCCTCGGCTTAGGTCCCGACTAACCCAGAGCGGACGAGCCTTCCTCTGGAAACCTTAGTCATTCGGTGGACGGGATTCCCACCCGTCTTTCGCTACTCACACCGGCATTCTCACTTCCAAGCGCTCCACATGTCCTCACGGTCATGCTTCGCAGCACTTGGAACGCTCTCCTACCATCCTTGCGGATCCACAGTTTCGGTAATATGTTTAGCCCCGGTAAATTTTCGGCGCAGCGTCACTTGACTAGTGAGCTATTACGCACTCTTTAAATGATGGCTGCTTCTAAGCCAACATCCTAGTTGTCTGTGCAACGCCACATCCTTTTCCACTTAACATATATTTGGGGACCTTAACTGGTGGTCTGGGCTGTTGCCCTCTCGACAATGGACCTTATCACCCACTGTCTGACTCCCATGAAGCACATCTGCGGCATTCGGAGTTTGTCTGAATTCGGTAACCCGGGATGGGCCCCTCGTCCAAACAGTGCTCTACCTCCGCGATGCTCTCATGAGGCTATACCTAAATATATTTCGGAGAGAACCAGCTATCTCCAGGTTCGATTGGAATTTCACCGCTACCCACACCTCATCCGGTCACTTTTCAACGTAAGTCGGTTCGGCCCTCCATCCAGTGTTACCTGGACTTCAGCCTGGACATGGGTAGATCACCTGGTTTCGGGTCTACGACGATATACTCATGCGCCCTGTTCAGACTCGCTTTCGCTGCGGCTCCGCATCCTCTGCTTAACCTTGCATATCATCGTAAGTCGCCGGTTCATTCTACAAAAGGCACGCCATCACCCATGAACGGGCTCTGACTACTTGTAAGCACACGGTTTCAGGTTCTGTTTCACTCCCCTTCCGGGGTGCTTTTCACCTTTCCCTCACGGTACTGGTTCACTATCGGTCACCAAGGAGTATTTAGCCTTGGGAGATGGTCCTCCCGGATTCCGGCGGAATTCCTCGTGTTCCGCCGTACTCAGGATCCACCTAGCTGAAGCTTTATTTTCGCCTACGGGACTGTTACCCTGTTCCGTCGGCCTTTCCAGGCCGTTCAGCTAATGCCGCTCTCGCATGTCGGTGTCCTACAACCCCAGCCAAAGCTGGTTTGGGCTCTTCCCGTTTCGCTCGCCGCTACTCGGGGAATCGTTTTTACTTTCTCTTCCTCCGGGTACTAAGATGTTTCAGTTCCCCGGGTCTACCTCCGCATGCGCTATGTATTCACGCATGGGTAACATCTAACGATGCTGGGTTCCCCCATTCGGATATCTTCGGTTCCAAGCTTACTTACAGCTCCCCGAAGCATTTCGGTGTTTGTTCCGTCCTTCATCGGCTCTTGGTGCCAAGGCATCCACCGTGTGCCCTTCATTACTTAATCGCAATGAATTTGTGAGTGTACTAAATCAATAGTACATTTGCGTGTATTTATGAACTCTTTTGTTTGTTCTCGGTTTTCTACGCAATTAATTTGATT
>NZ_JAJNCU010000008.1:0-182486 GCF_021026095.1 Salinicoccus halitifaciens
GGCCGGGGGAGGAAAACCCAAAGTGATCTCACTCGCATGAGGTACTATATACCTTATTACACAGGATTCTGGACTTGACACGTTTTTCGGCATAACTCCCTTCTTTGCGGTCAACTTATGTCACGGGAAGGCGTTTTGTGGCATAACTTCACTCTTCGCGGCCGTTTCGTGTCACGGGAAGGCGTTTTTCGGCATAACTTCACTCCTCACCACCGACTTATGTCACGCCACGGCGCATCGCGCCCATGACACCACCCCAAAGGGATATCAGTTGATTTCCTGTCTGTACATTTCTACAATTAATTAAAAGATATTTGTAAAGGGATGGTTTGATGACTGAGAATTTTATCCGGCTGGATCTTGAGCATACCCGGCATTTTGCGGGCGATCATGAAATCGGCATGCTGGAGCCGTACATAGAAGCGGCGCACGAAGCAATCGAGAAGAGGACGGGTGCGGGCAGCGAATTCCTCGGCTGGACGGACCTGCCGGAAACTTATGACAAGGATGAGTTCGAAAGGATCAAAGAGGCGGCACGGGCAATCAACGGCCACTCGGATGTGCTGGTCGTGATCGGCATCGGCGGTTCCTACCTCGGTGCGAAGGCGGCCCTCGAGATGCTGAACCCGACTTTCAAAAAAGAAGGGCCGGAAGTGATCTTCGCAGGGCATCACCTCTCCGCACATTATATGAACGAGCTCAAAGATCACCTCAGGGACAAGGATTTCTCCATCAACGTCATCAGCAAATCAGGCACGACGACGGAGCCGGCGATCGCCTTCCGCATCTTCAAGCAGCTGCTTGAAGAGAAGTATGACGATGTACGGGACCGGATATACGTCACGACCGACCGCAGCAAAGGCGCGCTGAAGCAGCTTGCGGATACGGAAGGTTATGCGACGTTCACAGTGCCGGACGACATCGGCGGCAGGTATTCAGTCCTGACCGCGGTGGGCCTTCTGCCGATGGCCGCTTCAGGTATCGACATCGATGCCGTGATGGCAGGCGCACAAGATGCAAAAAAAGAACTTTCACATAAAGACGTCTCCGAAAACCCGGCCTACCGGTATGCGGCAATCAGGAACATCCTGTACAAAAAAGGCTATCACACGGAGCTTTTTGCGAATTATGACGAACGCCTGAAATATTTTGCGGAATGGTGGAAGCAGCTGTTCGGCGAAAGTGAAGGTAAGGACAATAAAGGCATCCTGCCGCACAGCGCGAATTTCACGACCGACCTCCATTCACTGGGCCAGTATATCCAGGACGGACAGCGCGGCCTGTTCGAGACGGTGCTCTCCGTCGAGGCACCGATGAGCGACATCACAATCGAGGAGGATAAAGAAAATCTCGACGGCCTGAATTACCTCTCCGGCATGACGATTGATGCCGTCAATAAGAAAGCGGTCGAAGGCACGATGCTCGCCCATGTGGACGGCGGTGTGCCGAATATCCTCATCACCGTCCCGGACCTCTCGGCGCGGACATTCGGCAGCCTTGTGTACTTCTTTGAGCTCGCCTGTGCGATGAGCGGTTACCTGCTCGGGGTCAACCCCTTCGACCAGCCGGGTGTCGAGGCATACAAGAAGAACATGTTCGCACTGCTCGGCAAACCCGGGTTCGAAGCATTGCAGAAGGAATTGAATGACAGACTCCGTTAAAAATTATATAATTAAATGTAATCTTGGAATAGGCTATATTATTGCAATATAGCCTATAATCTTTTTTTGCGGGGTCATTTCATTGGAGCGTTGGATAGAATTATTCACAACCGAGGAAGGGATACGATCGATCTTCGAACAGTTCGAGCAATTCGGCCTGCTGGCGGGCTTTCTTCTGGTCATATTGGAAGCTTTCATTCCGGTATTGCCGCTGTTTGCCATCGTCATTTTAAATATCAATTCCTACGGCTTCATCGTCGGCTTCATAATGAGCTACTCGGCAACGGTGACAGGCAGTTTCCTTGTCTTCCTGACGGTCAGGTTCCTGTTCCGGAATGCAGCACAGCGGTACATCCACAAAAGGGAGAACCTTGAAAAACTGCTCCGCTTCGTCGATGAACGCGGGTTCACATTCGCATTCATCATGCTGGCGCTGCCCTTCACCCCGACCTCCGTCGTGAACGTGATTGCGGCCCTGTCAAATATGAGGAGTGAAGTGTATCTGCTGATACTGGTCGCCGCCAAACTGATCATGATCGGCTCGATGGCGCTGGTCGGCTATGACATCACGGAATTCTTCAACTCGCCGGTGCGGCTTGCCGTCTCCCTTATATTATTGGCGTTATTATACTTTTTCTCGAAATGGTATCAGCGTTATTTGAATAAGAAATTGAAAAAATAGAGGTGCATCCCAGTGAAAAAAGAAATTCTGGAATGGGTGATGGCGATTGCCATCGCCATAATGTTAATCGTGGTGATCAGGACCTTCTTCTTCGTCACCTATACGGTCGACGGACTCAGCATGGATCCGACACTGCAGGACGGCGACCGCGTCGTCGTCAACAAATTCATGGATAACTTCACCGATTATGAATACCCGGAAGTCGTCGTATTCGATTCTGATATGGGTCCGGCGTATGTGAAGCGTGTCATCGGCACGCCGGGTGATGAGGTCGAGATGCGGGATCAGCAGGTCTACGTCAACGGGGAGCCGCTCGAAGAGGATTACGTGGTGCACACCGGGGAATCGTACATGGACAACTTCACACTGAGTGACCTCGGGGTGGAAGGGGATGTGATCCCGGAAGACCATTATCTGGTGCTCGGCGACAACCGTCCGGTTTCAAGGGATGGCCGCGACTTCGGGCTGATCCATGAAGACAGCATCGTCGGCGAAGTCCAGCTCAGATTCTGGCCGCTGAACGAGATCACAGTCAATTTTTAACCATATTAAGACACCTTTTTTCAGGGTGTCTTTTATTTACTTATAAAGGAGTGGGACCATGAGAGTCAATATTTGGACGGGCGTCAGCGGTACGGGCAAGACGGACCAGATGTTCAAGGAGATCGAAGCGATAACGCTGGATGAGCCGCTCGGATCGAGCATCTACATCATCACGCCGACCCAGAACACACTGCAGTATGAACGCATACTCACCGCCGGCAGGAATGAAAACCTCACCGGCAGCCTCCGGGCCGGCGTGTTCAGCTTCCAGAGGTTCATCTGGCATATATTCAACGAAATCGGCGGGAACAGCCGTGAGACGCTGAGTGAAAGCGGCCAGGTGATGCTCCTGCATAAGCTGATGGATGATATGAAGGACAGCTTCAAATATTATCAGGATTCGAGCCAGTACATCAGATTCTCCAAAAAGGTGCTCGATATGCTGAAGGAATTTAGGACATACCAGGTGTCGGTCGACGACATCGGCAGCGTCAGATCCGAAAAGGAGCGCTACCAGGACAAACTTTACGACCTGACGCGGATTTATGAGAACTGGCTCGAGCTCATCGGAGAGCTTAATATAGAAGATCTGAACATCATCAATACATTCATGACGGCACTGGATATGAATCCCGACATCAAAGTGCTGAAGGACGCCGTGATCTACATCGACGGTTTCCACAACTTCACGGAAAGCGAGTTCCAGCTGATTGCGGCACTGGCGAAGCGGGTTAAGGCGATCAATATACTCCTCACCCACAAGGGTGAGAATAAAACCCTCTTCAGAAAGACGGATGCGAGCATCACACGCCTTCAGGAGCTGCTCGGCAGCGCGGTCAACATCGTCCATTTCGAGGACGAGTTCAGGCGCTCCGGGAAGATGGGGCTGATCCAGCTCGAGGAATACTTCTCGAAAGGAAAACCCATGACCCTCTATGACGGCATCACCATCACGGAAGCACCGAACATCATCGATGAGGTGACGAATGTCGCACGTGAAATCGAGCGGCTGACAGCAGACGGCATCCATTACAGGGAGATCGGGATACTTTACCGCGACGAGTCCTATATCCGTCATATCGAATCGATATTCCGGAGGTTCGACATCTCCTACCATGTGGACCAGAAGGTGCCGATGCACTCCCACCCGTTCGTCCAGTTCATCATCTCGGTGCTGGAATGCTACATGCGCAGGTTCGAATTCACCGCCCTGATGGATGTGCTGAAGGCGGAATATATGACAGGACCCGAAGAGCGTGACTTCATATTCCAGTTTGAAAACTTCGCACTGGAGCGCGGACTGACAAGAAGTGCACTTTTCAAAGATGAGCTCTTCACCGTGAGGCGGTTCAGGGACGGCGAAGGTGAGATCAGGGAGATCGATGTAAGTGATGAGGTGGCGGACCTCCTCGACTTCAAAAATGACGTGCTGGGCCGGCTGTCCCGCCTGTTCGACCGGTTCGACGAAGCGGAGAACGTCCTACAGTACATTACGATCATCCATGAGTTCCTTGCAGAAGAGGGCATCATGGAGAAGGTCGAAGCGGAAATCCATGCGCTTGAGGAGACCGGCGACATCGTGAAGCGTGATGAGACGGAGCAGGCATTCAACCATTTCGTGAAGATGCTGGATGATGCATACATCGTCTTCAAAGAGGAGCCCGTCTCATTTGAAATCTTCCATGAAACGTTCAAGGACGGCCTTTTGAATGCGGAATTCAGCCTGCTCCCGTCGACGATCGACCAGGTCATCATCGGCAACCTCGACCTCGCCAAAGTCGAAAATAAGAAGCATGTCTTCATCATCGGCATGAACCGCAATGTGATGCCGAGGGAGACGCGGAGCAACGCGCTCATCAGGGAAGAGGAAAAAGAACTCTTCGAAGCCCACGACATCATCCTTTCGCCGAGCGCCAAAGTGCTCGCACAGGATGAGCGGTTCGTCTTCTACCACGGGGCGACCCGGGCAAGCGAGGGGCTCCACATCAGCTTTTCCAACATGCTGCAGGGCGGGGAGCCGACCAAGATCAGCCCCTTCGTCGAAGAGATCATCCCGCAGCATGACTACCAGAGGGATCTGGTGTACCGCCGGACGTCCCTGTACGGGAAGTTCGAGCCTGAAAAACTGGTGTCATCGGCACGCAGCATGGAGGCGCTGATCCATCTGAAGCTCAGGGAGCTGCTCGGCATACACAACGTTCCGATCAGTGAACTCGCGCGCTATCCGGAGTATGCGACATGGATCCGGCTGTACCAGATCATCAAAAGCCATGATACGACCGGCATGTACAAGAGGCTGAACCTGAGCCTCACCGATGACAACCGCGCGACCCCGATCACCCCGGCCACCGCCGAAGCACTTTACGGCGAATCGATGCATGCCAGCGTCTCGAGGTTCGAGTCGTTCAACCGCTGCCAGTTCCAGCACTTTGCGAATTACGGCCTCAAGCTGAACGTCAGGCAGCCTTACAAGGTGGCGCCGCTCGACCTCGGTAACCTCTACCACCATGTGCTTGAAAATGTGACGCGCAAGCTGGATTTCACATTCCAGCATGAGGATGCACACATCGAAACAGTCACGGAGACGGCGATCGACGAGGAAGCACAAGCGATACAGCACGGCATCTTCAATGATTCATATTACAATGCCTCGCTTAAGCGGAGGGCAAAAGATGCGCTGACCCGGCTGATTTATTTCATGCGGGACATCGAGCGTCTCGGCGAGTACAAAATTGCCCATGTCGAACTCGGATTCGGCAAATCACGTGATTCCCTCGGCGAAGTCACCTTCGAAAGCGATGCCGGCAGGAAGATTTCCTTGAGGGGTAAGATCGACCGCATCGATGTATATGAGAGCGGCGGCAATGCCTATGTCAACCTGATCGACTACAAATCGAGCACGAGGAAGATTTCGCGTGCAGGGATACTGAACGGCCTCGAGCTGCAGATGATCACTTACATGCATGTGCTGACAACGAACGGCACCGATCTGTTCGAAGGCGAAGTGCGGCCGAACAGCATGCTCTTCTTCCCGGTGAAGGACCCCGTACTCAATCTGAAAGCGGAGGCCGAACCCGCCGAAATACTGAAGGAGCAGAATAAACAGCTCAAGCCCGACGGCGCCTTCATCAATGAACATCCCGAGTACGATGAATATATGGACGAGTCCTCGATCGGCCTGACGGGACTGCTGTCATCGGTGGAGGAGTATAAGGACTACAGCGAATTCTACCCGATCACGGTGAGCGCCAAAGGCAAGATCAACGGCATGACGAAAGGGCGGTATTTCAGCCCGGCACTGTTCCGCCATTATGCGGATTATGTGATTGAAATGTATAAGAAAGTGACGGATGAAATTTATTCAGGGGCGAATGAAGTCAACCCGATGTCGACGGGGGATGTGCTGCCGTGCAGCTTCTGCGACTTCAAATTCGCCTGCCGGGTGGACTATTTGATGAATGCCCGCGAGATGCGGGAGAACAAAGTGGAAGAATCGGAAATTGAAGCGTTTGAAAGGGAGGTGGCCTCTGATGGTGACCTGGACGGATGAACAATATGAAGCGATCCATTACACGGGCTCGGACATACTGATTTCCGCCGCAGCAGGCAGCGGAAAGACGACCGTGCTCGTCGAGCGGATCATACAGAACATCGTGGGCGGCAGGTATTCTGTGGACGAACTGCTCGTCTCCACCTTCACGAACATGAGTGCAAGGGACATGAAGGAAAAGATCGAAAAAGAGCTGCGCAAAAAGCATGCGGAGACGGGGGACCCGAGGCTGAACGAGGAGATACTGAAGCTGAACGGGGCGCATATCTCGACGCTCCACAGCTTCTGCCTCTACCTTATACGGATGCACTACAACGTCATCGGCATCCCGCCGGATATGCGGACGCTGTCGGATATAGAAGGCCAGATCAGGCTGGACGGGGTCATCGACCGGGTGCTTGAGGACTACTATGCGGAGGGGACGGATGTCTTCACGGACTTGACGTTCATGACATCTTCGGATAAGAACAACAGCGGCCTGGTTGAAATCATCAAAAACCTCTATTTCACCGCGGTGGCGAGCCCCGATCCGCTCAGTTTTCTCGAAAGCCGGCTTGACCAGTACGAGGACGCATCGCATCTTGAGGCCATCGTCGATTCATATAATGAAATCATCAGGCATAAGCTGATTGCACTCGAAACGTCGCTCGATGAACTGCATAAGGGGTACAACGCCGTCTACCATGAAGACATCAAGGAGACGCAGAAGCGCGATGCATTTGATGCGCTTTCCGACCTGATGCGTGCGGTGGAGCGGGCCCGGGAGGCGAACCTCCGGGGCGAAGCCGTCGATCTGCCGCCCTTTGCCCTGAAGGACGGGCGAACGGCATTCTTCAAAAAGATCGCGGATCCCTATGAGAAGAAACACCTGACCGACACCCAGAATAAAGTCAAGCAGTCCTATAATGAACTGCTGTCACTCCCTGCCTACACCGTGGAGGATGCGGCGGATGAACTGTCGCCGATGAATGAGATGAACAACACCCTCATCCGCATCGCCATCAATGTGCTGGAGAGTTTCAGACATCAGAAGAACCTCCGGAATGAAATGGATTTCTCCGATTATGAGCACTATGCCCTCGCGATACTGAATGCGAATGACCAGGAAGTGGCTGAAATTTACCGGGAACAGTTCAAGGAGATCATGATAGACGAATATCAGGACATCAACCGGGTGCAGGAGGCGATCATCTCGCTGATCAAGACCGGGGATGAGAAGGACGGCAATTTGTTCATGGTGGGGGATGTGAAGCAGTCCATCTATAAATTCAGGCAGGCGGACCCGTCGCTCTTCATCGAAAAAGCGAACCGCTTCAAGGGACCGGGCAGCGGGAAGATCATCAATCTGAACCACAACTTCAGGTCGAGGGGTGAAGTGCTGGATCTGACCAACAGCCTGTTTGAAAGGATCATGGACGAAACGGTCGGTGAAATCGAATATGATGACACCCAGAAGCTCGTCCAGGGCAACTACTTGGATGCACCGGAAATCAGACAGGAGCTCCATGTGATCGAAGAAGCCGATGAGATCGAAGGGAATGCCGAAATCAGGCACATCATCGATGTCATCAAGGATAAAGTGTCACGCGGGGCGGATTACAGGGACATCGTCATCCTGACACGCAATACGACGGATAATGAAGACTACCGGAAAATGCTGAGTGAAGCGGGTCTGCCGGTTTACGTCAACAACCGCACCGGGTACCTCGACACCCTTGAGGTGCGTTCGCTCCTGAGCATACTGTCGATCATCGACAACCCGCTGCAGGACGATCACTTCACCGGCACGATGCGCCTGCCACAGTTCGATTTCAACGAGGAGGATATCGCGAAGATCCGTGCCTGTTCGGATGCGGTCTATATGTATGAGACCGCCCGGGAATATGAGGCGGAGGACGATCTTAAGAAGCGGCTGGACGGCTTCTTCACGGTGCTCGATGAACTGCGCACACAGGAGCGGTATTTGAGCGTACCCGAACTGATCGATGAAATTTATTACCAGTTCAATCTTCTGGAATATTTCTCAGGGCTGCCGGGCGGGCAGAACAGGCGGGCGAACCTGAACGGGCTCGTCGAGAAGGCGATGGAATTCGAGGAGATGTCGCATATCTCCCTCTACCAGTTCATCACGACGATCACAAGGATGATCGCGGACGGTCAGGACTTCGGCGAAGAGAACACCGTGTCGCCGGATGACGACATCCTCCGGGTGATGACGATCCATGCATCGAAGGGGCTCGAGTTCGACCATGTCATCTATGCCGGCATACACAGGAACCTGAACTTCAGGGACCTGCATGCCAGGGTGATCGTCCATGCGGACTACGGCATCGGCTTCAAGCGTTTCAACAGCCGTGACAATACGATCCTGCCGAGCATCCATTCAATCGTCATGCAGGAATACATCAAGAAGGAGACGATTTCAGAGGAGATGCGCCTGATCTATGTGGCGATGACGCGGGCGGTGGAGCAGCTGACGATCCCCGTCGTCTTCAAGAAGGAACAGAAGGAGAAATACCTCTACAACGGCGGTATGGTGCTCGCCGATTACAGGCTGAACATCAACAGCGTGCAGGAACTGATCTTTCCGGTCCTGAAATACTTGATCGATTCGGAGTATGATTTCCTTGAACTCATCGATGTTGAAATCAAGGATGTGGCTGAAGAGGAGAAGATGTATCATCTGTCTCCGGAGACGCTTTTGAATGTGGAAGCGGGACGGGGGGAATCCCTGTATGAGAAGTTCAGCCACCGCTACCACAGTCCGGGGCTCACGGACCTCGTCCATAAAGAGTCCGTCACGGAAATCAAGCGCAAAAACAGTACGCATCCGGATGATGCCAAAATCGTCCGGCATACGAGGAACGTCAACCTGCGGGAGCCGGAATTCCTGAACCGGGGTGTTGAAGCACCGATCTTCGGTACGGTCATGCACGAAGTGATGATGCACCTGATGAATGACTGGGCCACACTCTCCGCACTCGGCGCCGCCGAAGCGGAAGCGTACATCGACCGGCTGATCTCAACGATCCGCGAGAGGGAGACGTTTTTGACCGACGTCCATGTGTACAGGATAAAGGACAACATCTCGAGGTTCTTCAATGATCCGGTCATGATGGACCTGCTTGAAAACCAGAAGCAGATCCATACGGAGATCCCCTTCATAATGAACCAGCGGGCGATCGGCTACTCGGAGCATGAAGCCCAGATCGTCCAGGGGATCATGGACTGTCTTCTGGAAATCGACGGGCATTACACGATCATAGACTATAAGACGGACTGGGTGCCGCCCGGTGCGGATAAGCGGGAACTTGCGGAACGTTACAGGACACAGATGGATATTTACCGCCGCTCGGCTGAAAAAGCACTCGGCAGGGAAGTGGAAGTATATCTGTATTTCTTTTTATATGGAGCGATAAAAGTTGAAGACTGACAATAGACAACACATATTTTTTGTAATCGGTGCCGCAATCTTTCTGCTGGCAATTTATAACGGGATGAGGTTTTCAGTGCCGCTTGATGTCATCAACCCTTATGAGTATTTCCACGGCTCGGAAAGGACGAACTACCAGATCATGAACATGTTCATCGGCGGGGCGGTGGTCCCGCTCATAGCAATCGCTGCAGGCTATCTGCTGATGACATTCAGGACGCACCGGCCGGCGGACGTCATCCTGACGCTCGTCGTCATGCTGTTCTTCATCTTGATATCGACGGTGTTTTTCTTCGGATTCGACGTGCTGCCGGGGATCATCATCATGAGCATCATCGCAGCACTTTTCCTCAGGCTCGATTGGAAGATCATACTTGCATCATTCGGTTTTTTATTCGCCCTGCATCTGCTCTTCAACGGCCTGATCATATTGTGGAGCGGATTCGGCTCGCCGGGTGACATCATCTACTCGAGCATCCAGCAGGTGAACCGCTTCAGCAGCGTCTTCGGCGGGTCGGATTACTTCGCGATCATCGGGCTGAACATCGAGGTGTTCATGACTTACCAGCTGGGCAGTTGGTTCATGTGGACATTGACCATCCTGCCGTGGATCTTCCTCGGCATGGTGCTCCATCATTTCGATATCGGCAGGCTCATCCAAGACAATACGGGCATGATGATTGCGGTGGCGGCGGCGCTCATCACGGGCGGCATCATGATAAAGATCATCGAGATCCTCTCACTCGGCTCATTTGCAGCGACGACGTTCGCGGTTTACTTCGGCGGGCCGCTGCTCGGTGCCGGTTACTTCATGGCACTCTTGCTCGCGGGCCTGTACCTGCCGGGCAAAGTGCGTGCATTATTTGCCGCCGCAGGGGAGAAGGGGCTCACACTGTACATCGTCTTCAATTTCGTGATGGTGGTTTTATTCTACGGTCCGGGCTTCGGCCTGTTCGGTGAAGTATCGATCATGACGACGGTGCTCATAGTGCTTGCGGTGTACGCAGCACTGCTCGTGCTCGGCGTCATTTTGAAACGTTATGAAATAAAAACCCTGGAACAATTGAGTGTTGTGAATATTAAGAAATGAAAGAATTAAGCATCGATGTTTGATATAATATATTCAAATACAATTTAAGGAGAGAATTCCATGAAATTTTTGACTTTTGAATATCAGGACAGCACTTATTATGGGGTAAAAGTGAAACGTGAGGAAAGTGCATGGATCTTGCCGAAATTGTTTGCAGATTTTGGGGAAGAGGAAAACTATCCGAAAACTTTGCTCGAGGGGATCTCGACTTATCATACACTCGATTTTCAGGAAATCGTGAGAAAACTGGTTGAAAAAGCAAGAGGATCGTCAGATCCGGACAAATACAAAGCACCATTCAACGAAATAAAATTCCTGGCGCCGGTCACGCCGCCGAACAATGTCATCGCGCTCGGCCGCAACTACAAGGCTCACGCCGAAGAGATGAAGAGCAAGGTGGAGAGCCTCTACGTCTTCACAAAGGCCGCTTCAAGCCTGGAAGGTGACGGGGCGGTGATCCCGAACCACCAGGACATCACGAAGGAGCTGGACTACGAAGGTGAGCTCGCCGTGGTCATCGGTAAAGAGGCATGGAAGATAGACAGCAGCATGGCGCTCGACTATATATACGGCTACACGATTTTAAACGACATCACCGCACGTGAGTTGCAGAGGGAGCATGCACAGGCGTTCCTTGCCAAAAACCTGAAAGGCTCGGCACCGATGGGGCCGTTCATCGTAACGAAGGATGAGCTTCCGAATCCGGAATCGACTTCCATCGTGACTAAAGTGAACGGGGAAATCAGGCAGGACGGTTCGACGAGCGACATGGTGCTGAAACTGGACGAACTCATCGCGGAAATTTCAAAGTACATCACGCTGCAGCCGGGCGACGTGATCGCAACGGGGACGCCGAGCGGTGTCGGGGCAGGCATGAACCCGCCGCAGTTCCTCAAGCCGGGTGATGAAATCCGGGTTTCCGTCAACGGAATCGGCACATTAACGACATATATTGAAAAATAGACCCTTAAAATCTTGTCGCAATCGGTGTTATAATTGATGCGTATGATTTTAAACTGAACAGGAAAGGAAAGAACGGATGATACACTTACATTTGACAACCATTATCCTGGCAGTGATCCTGTATGTCATCGCCCTCGTACTTTATTTGAGGGACAGCCCGAATAATGCAGGGAAGATGACGCATATGATCCTCAGGGCGGACTACATCTTTCTGATATTCAGCGGATTGCTCGTCTACATTCAGAATATGGAAGGCATCAGCGCATCCGACGGCCATATGATGTACGGCCTTAAAGTATTGTTCGGCCTTGCAGCGGTGGCACTGATGGAAATCAGCCTCGTCAGGGCGAACAGAAGTGCACCGGCCGCAAAAGGCCTGACGATCGCAGCGGTCGTAATCGTCATCATCACTATCGGCCTCGGCATCTATTTGCCGCTTGGACCTTTAAGCTCAATGTTTTAATTTGCAATCCATACTGCAGATCATCTGAGATCTGCAGTTTTTTTATCGAATTTATGAACTTTTGACGAAAACCGACCGAACGATTCACTAATCTAGTATACTGGTGAAGATATGAAACTAAAGGCAGGCATAGACAATGAAAATATTTAAAACAGTAATGTCAGCGCTGATTCTCGGCATGGCACTATATACACCTTCTACATATATATCGGCGAATACAACAGTGAACGATACGGACCGGATCTACAGCATCGTGGTGGACCGCTTCCTGAATGCGGACACTTCAACGGATGAATCGGTGCCGGAGGATGAAAACCCTGAGCTTCGTTTCGGCGGGGACTTCACCGGAATCGAGCAGAACCTCGAATACATCAGTGACATGGGCTTTACAGCCATCCACTTATCACCGGTGTTCGCATTTGCACCGGATGACTACCTCGGCTATGATGTTGAAAGCTATGAAGAAATCGACGCGGGCCTCGGCGGGGCCGAAGGACTGGAGAGCCTCGTCGAAGCGGCACATGATATCGGCCTTGAGGTCATCGTCGATGTCCCTGCGGTATCCGTCGACGGCGCAGGCGCAGCGGATGAATTGACCGTGAACAGCATATACGGTGATTACATCGATGATAAAGACCTTGCGATGCTGGACTTGACTGATGCGGAGATCCAGAGTGAATATCAGGAAGTCATCGGGAATTTCGTGGATGAGTTCAATATAGACGGGCTGTCCATGATGATTGCACAGGATGGCGTCGATGCAGGCGAAGTGCTGCCTGAAGATGTGAAGACATATGGTTTCGCCACGACGGAAGGTCTGACGGCGGAAGGGTTCGACCATATCGCGGATGAGACGATGCGGCAGACGCTCGCCGAAGCCTATGCCACGGTGAACCGTGAAATCCCGGAAATCCCGGAATCGGAGCATATGCTGCTTGCGGACCACTGGTTCAGCGAGCGGTTCACATCGCATGCCGTGGAGGAGAACATGTTCCCCGGCACACGCGTCAAACAGCTTATGACCTACCTGTACAGCCACACCGGACCGATCAGCATGCTGTACGGGACGGAAGTCGCATTGAACGGTGAGACGATACCGGAAATCCATCCGCAGATGGACCTGTGGACCGACCAGGAAGTGGTCGAGTACATCGAACACATCAGCAGGGTCTACAATGACCATAAGAACGCCTTCACCGGCGACCTTGAAACGCTGCATCAGAGCGACGGCCATTACATCACCCGGTATCATACGAACGACGTGGACTTTATTCTCAATGTCAATGATACAAGCGAGACGAACGGCGTGAACCTGAACCTCGATGACGTGGATGAAGGTAAAGTGCTGAGCGGCATGCTGATCGGCGATATGATCCGCGCCACAGCGCCCGGCGAATACATTGTGGTGCTCGACCGTGAAGAGACCGAACTCTATGCGATCGTGGAGGAGAGCGGCTTCAACAACGGCTACGTCATTGCGAGCGTCATCATCTTCGGCGGATTTGCACTCTTCATCTTCCTTGCAGGACGGAAAAACAAAAAATACAGAGAGAGTCAGAACAAATAAATGACTGAACCCCGGGGGACCGGGGTTCTTTTTGATTTGTAGGGGGAGGATGTTCGCGGAATCCGATTTGAAGAGGGATAAAAAGCGGCGCAGATCGGAAAAGTATTCCGAATCCGATTTGCAGGGGAATAAAAAGCGGCGCAAATCGGAAAAGCACCCGGGCGCACAAAAAACCACGACCCATCCAGGGCCGTGGTCCTTTATTCTCAGTATAATCCGCGCTTTTTCATCTCTTCGATCGCTTTGTAACCGACCATGTTCAAGTCGCTTTTCGGGCTCGAGAACGGCGGGGAATATGCGACTTCGATATTGATGAGGTCCTGCGCTTTTCCGCCGGCCCGGATGTGGGCGGCGAGGGTATCGAGCCGCTTGTCGACGCCGCTCTTTGAAATCATCGCTGCCCTTAAGATCGTGCCGTCGTTACCGACATACATTTTAATCCGGATCTTCGATGCGCCTTCCATATAACCTGCCTTGAAATTCTGCTGGTTATCGATGACGAAATGCTCAATGCCACGGACGTCTTTCCGCTCGAGTCCTATTGCGCCGATTTCATATTCGAAGAGCCGCATGATGTTCGTGCCGAGCAGGCCTTCAAACTTCACGTCATACTCACCGTGGATATGGTTTGCAATCGTGTAGGCCATGCGGTGTGCGGGCCATGCAAGCTTGATGTTGGCACGTATTTCCGGTGCGTGCAGGTAGTTCGTCTCCATGATGTCACCGAGGGCGTAGACATTCTCAATATTGGTCTGCCCGTATTCATTCACCGGGATGAGGCCGCGGTCGGTGACGTCCACCCCGGAATCCCTTAAAAACTCGGTATTCAGCGTCAGGCCGATGCCCTGGATGATCATCGGGGCCGGTATTTTTTCATTCGTCGTCAGATGGGCATATCCATCGGCGACGCGGTCGATTTCGGAATTCATCTTCAAAGTGACCCCGTGGTCTTCAAGCGTCTGCTGTAGGACGGCGGCCATCTCCTCTTCGATATGGCCGTAAAGGTGGCCGTTCCTGTGGACGAGTGTGACATCGATGTCACGCATCCTCAAGTTTTCCGTCACTTCCATGCCGATGAACCCGGAACCGACGACGACCACTTCCTGTATACCTTCATCATCGATATACTTCATGATTTTATCCATATCTTCAAGCGTGTGGAGGACATGGTTTTCCGGGACGCCGGCAAGCGCCGGGACGATCCGCGGCCTGCCGCCCGGGGAGAGGACCAGATGGTCATATGATTCTTCGAAAATCTCACCGGACTTCAGATTTTTGACGGTGACGAAGTTTTCGGAAGTATTCACTTCAATGACTTCATGATAAGTACGGACAGTGACATCCTTTTTGCCGAAGCTTTCGGGAGTGGCCGCAATCAGCTGGCTGCGTTTTGCCACTTCACCGCCGATGTGGTAGGGCAGGCCGCAGTTGGCAAAACTGATATCGCGGTCTTTTTCAAAGATGACAATCTCACACTCCGGATTGAGGCGCCTCAGCTGTGATGCGGCCGTGGCGCCTCCTGCAACGCCGCCCACAACAACGGTTTTACCCATTTCCTACACCCCTTCGTTGAAATAAAACAACGCCACTGTACCGTTGCCGGTATGGCTTGAAATCGTCGGGCCGATCATGCTGATGTTGACTTCTTCAAGCCCGGTCTCGGCGAGCAGCTTCTCTTTCAACTGTTCTGCACTTTCGAGCGCATTCGCATGGACGATGTGCGCCCTGCCTTTGACGTTGTCTTCATTCAGGTGATTGACCATGCTGCTGAAGACCTTTTTTATGCCGCGGTGTTTCTCGAGCGGCACCAGTTTCCCGTCTTCCATATGAAGCAGCGGCTTGATGTTCAGGAGCCCGCCGAGGAAGGCACTCCCCTTGGAAAGCCTGCCGCCCTGAGCAAGATAATCCAGGTCATTTACAGTGAAGAAATGACGGATGTTCCTGACATTCTTTTTGACATTTTCAATGACATCCTCTTTCGATAAGCCGTTCTGGATATCATCGCTTGCCCGCTCGACGATCATGCCGAGGCCGTAGCTCGCCGCTTTCGTATCGATCAGTGTGATGTCCGCCTCGGGATATTCATCCATGATGGTATCCTTAGCGATGACCGCACTCTGGTAAGTGCCGGATAATTCACTTGAAAAGGCGATATATAATATCGATTCCCCCTTTTCCACATAAGGCGTGAATTTTTCCACGAAATTTTCAGGGTTCGCCTGGGAAGTCGTCGGTCTTTTACCGTCCCTGATCGCCTGCAGCACTTCTTCGCTTGAGATGTCGAGCTGGTCCCTGTAGTTTTCGTCATCGATGGTGATCGTCAGCGGCAGCACTTCGATCCCTCTCCGTTTTGTTTCCTCGAGTGTCATGTCCGAACAGCTGTCGGCAAATAGTTTCATAATGTATCAACCTCCTGGATTTATATCTTCAGGCTGAAATAATCAGCCAGAAATTTTCCGACTCCATCATCATTATTTGAATCTGTGACGTAATCCGCCACACTTTTGATGTCGTCGATGGCATTGTTCATGGCAACACCATGTGCCACATACTGGAGCATCTCCGTATCATTGTCCTCATCCCCGAAGGCGATGGTATTCCTGCGGTCGATTCCCAGGTAGCCGCGCGCATAATCCACGCCGACCGCCTTGTTGATCCCTTTTTTGATGATCTCAAGAACCGGGTAGGGTGCACCCCAGCGCCTGTGCTCGATCGCCTCGGCGAACAGGTCGTCGAGTTCCTGCCTGATTGCGGGTATCTCTTTTTCCTCCGCCTGTATCAGGATCGTCGTCGGCCCTTCCTCCATCGTCTGGGTCAGCTCACCGACCTTGACGACCGGCTCCCCCATGCTGAACGCGTCAAATAAAACTTCGTCATGATAATGAAGGTAGACCGTGTCCTTTATTTCCGCGATGACGTTTTGTATATTGAGGGCCGGGATCCTCCTTGCGATTTCAATCGCGACTTCAAGGTCGAGTTCCTCATGCACCGTCCTGAAATTGAAATCATGCGGATGGTGGACGAAAGCACCGTTGAAATTGACGATCGGTGTGTCCATGCCGAGTTCTGTATAATAGGGCTCGCTCGCACGGTAAGGTCTGCCGGTCGAGATCATCAGCTCATGCCCTTTATTTTTCAATGTATTTAAAACTTCTTTTGTATACGGACTGATGCTTTTATCATCCGTAAGTAGTGTGCCGTCTAAATCCAAACATATCAAATGCTTCTCCATAATTCTGCTCCTCTATAAAAGTTCACAATTCCATGATAGCATTTATATTTAAACCTTGTTAATAATTTGTTATGATATACGTAACTAAAACTCTAAAGGAGTGAGATGAATGGATAAAGAAATGGAAGAAAGCATGATGGGCGCGTTGGAAAACGTGATTGACCCTGAACTCGGCATAGATATCGTCAACCTCGGCCTCGTCTACGGTGTGCACCTTGACGAAGACGGCAACGCAGGTGTTGAAATGACATTGACTTCAATGGGCTGCCCGATGGGACCGCAGATCGTGGACAGCGTTAAGCAGGCACTGGCAGAACTGCCGGAAGTTAAGGATACTGAAGTGAACATCGTCTGGAACCCGCCTTGGGACAAAGATAAAATGAGCCGCTATGCAAAAATTGCACTCGGCGTCAGCTAAATAATGGATTTATGAACCGCCCGGGAGGGCGGTTTTTTGTTTTGTGGAGTAATTATTGGCGGGTGTGATTAAGCGGGGAGCGGTTCTATCGCTCACTGGATTGGTTGATTGAGCGATAGACGGCTCCCATCGGCCAAACAGAAGTTGATACATACATAAAAAAACAGGCGACATCAGTCGCCTGTTTCAAGATCAATGCAGCTCGCCCATCGGGCGGGTGATATCTTCATCACCTTCAGAAAGCGCGCGGACTGCAGCGCTCAAACCCGTAACGATATCTTCAAGCGGCATCGACGGCACACCCTCTCTATCATCAACCTGCTCCGGAATAAACGGCACGTGGATGAAGCCATACTTCAATCCGGGAAATTCTTCCTCCGCCATGAATCCGAGCTGATACAGGACATGGTTGCAGACGAATGTACCGGCGGTGTTCGACAGCCGGGCGGGCACGCCCGCATCCGCCACCGCAGCAACCATCCGCTTCACCGGCAGATTAGAAAAATACGCCGCAGCACCGCCGGGCTGTATCGTTTCATCGATGGGCTGCCTGCCGGCATTATCAGGGATCCGGGCATCATCAATGTTGATGCCGACCCGCTCGACGCAGATTTCACTGCGCCCGCCGGCCTGGCCGACCGCGATCACGCAGTCGAACGCGCCATCAACCAACAAACTGCGCATGACTTCAGCCGACCGGTGGAAGATCGTCGGTATTTCGGTTTTCTTTATTTCCATACCTTCAATTTCATCCGGCAGCCGCTTCACGGCTTCAAGCGCCGGGTTGATGGACTCCCCGCCGAACGGTTCAAAACCGGTGATGAGTATCTTCATACAAATTCACTTCCTTATGCGATGAACAGCTGGTAAAGGATCGAGAGCGACCCGATCGTAAAGCAATAGTACGAGAATATGACCAGGTTGCCGCGCTCCATGACGCCCTGCAGCCATCTCAGCGCAAAATAAGTCGCAATGACCGACGCAACGAATGCGAGCAGATAGCCGATCCACAGCGTATCAATGTTCGGGTCGTTCACGATGTCGGGTATGCCGATCAGCGCAGTACCGAGTGATACGGGTATGTACAGCAGGAAGACGAACCGGAGTGCGTTCTTCTGGTTCAGCCCGACGGCCATCGCACCGACGAGTGCGGCACCGCTCCGGCTGACGCCCGGCGTGAGTGCGACCACCTGGGCGAGTCCGACGATGATCGAATCCTTGACGGTGAGTTCCCCGTCGCGCTTCTCGCCGCGTTTATTTTTGATGAACCACAGTGCAAGACCCGTCACAAGGAGCATCAGCCCGACGAATCCGACAGAGATATTGTCCCCGATCACATCCTTGAGCAGAATTCCCATAATGCCGACCGGAATCGTCGCGATGAGCAGGTACATCGTATACTTCGCGTCATCTACCGCATCCGCGTCCCTTGAGCCCCGGAATAAAAACCGGCTCAAGTTTCCAAGAATGGATAAAATATCATATCTGTAAATGAATAAGACAGCAAGCAGTGAAGCAGTGTTCAAAAATATTTCAAAAGACAATCCCTGCGCTTCAATCCCGAAAATCTCCCGGACAATCACAAGGTGACCGCTGGATGATACCGGAATCGGTTCAGTGAACCCCTGAAGCAGACCTAAAAACAAGTATTTGATGAGTTCCCATATTTCCATTCTCCAAGCCTCCTAAAATCTAAACTTCAGTATAAAATAAAAGTCTTCCAAATGCGATAAATAACTTGAAATAAGGGTAAAAAGTAGTATAATTGAACTATGGTCAAAAAAGGTCAAACTCTAAAAATCATGCGAGGTGACGGTAATGGATATCAACAAGATGACCTATCAGGTGCAGTCGATCATCGAACGTGCCCAGAGCATATCGATCGACCTCAAGCTTCAGTCGATAGAGGCCGAAGCGGTGGTGAAGGCGATGCTTTCAATCGACGACAGCATGGCCCGCGATATATTGGAGCGCGTCAATGTCGATGTGGATGCACTGATCCGGGAATATGATGAAAAACTTGAAAAATATAACGTGGTGACCGGCGAAAATGTGCAGTACGGGCAGTATATGTCGAACGGCTTCACGGCAATCGTGAACCGTGCCGAGAAGTACATGTCCGAAATGGGGGATGCCTTCATCTCCCAGGAGCATATGCTGCTTGCCGCAATTGAAAATGAAACAATCATGAAAGAAGCCGTCGGAAATAAAAAAGACATCGTCAAAGAAGTGATCGATAAAGTCAGAGGAGGGAATAATGTGACAACACAAAATCCTGAAGTGCAGTATGAAGTTTTGGAAAAATACGGCCGCGATCTGGTCGAGGAGGTCAGGCAGGGGAATGTCGACCCTGTCATAGGCCGTGATGAGGAAATCAGGAACGCGGTGCGGATACTCAGCCGTAAAAGGAAGAACAACCCCGTCCTGATCGGGGAGCCGGGTGTCGGGAAGACGGCGATCGTCGAAGGCCTGGCGCAGCGGATCGTGCGGCGTGACGTGCCGGACAGCCTGAAGGATAAGACTTTATTCGAACTGGACCTCTCCGCACTCGTCGCAGGGGCGAAATACCGCGGGGAATTCGAGGAGCGCCTGAAGGCGGTGCTGAAGGAAGTGAAGGAGTCGGACGGGCAGATCATCCTGTTCATCGATGAGATCCATATGCTTGTCGGTGCCGGCAAGACGGAAGGTGCCATGGATGCAGGCAACATGCTGAAGCCGATGCTTGCACGCGGTGAGCTGCACTGCATCGGTGCAACGACATTGAATGAATACCGTGAATATATCGAGAAGGACTCCGCACTCGAGCGCCGCTTCCAGAAGGTGCAGGTGCCCGAGCCGGATGTCGAGGATACGATCTCCATACTGCGCGGACTGAAGGAGCGCTACGAAGTGCACCATGGTGTGAGGATCACCGACCGTGCACTCGTTGCCGCTGCGGAATTATCGGACCGTTACATCACGGACAGGTTCCTGCCGGACAAGGCGATCGACCTGATGGACCAGGCGAGCGCGACGATCCGCACGGAGATGGGCTCGAACCCGACTGAACTGGACCAGATCAACCGCCGCGTCATGCAGCTTGAAATCGAGGAGCAGGCATTGAAGAATGAAGAGGATTCAGTATCGCGCCTGCGCCTTGACGAACTGCAGAAGGAGCTTGCGGAAGCGCGTGAAGCGCAGGGCAGCCTGGCCCAGCGCGTCGAAAAGGAAAAAGAGCAGATCAACCGTGTGAACGAAAAGCGTGCCGAAGTGGACAAGGCACGCCAGGAGCTCGAAGAAGCGGAGAACAACTATGAACTAGAGCGTGCAGCCGAGCTCAGGCACGGCCGCCTGCCGCAGCTTGAAAAGGAGCTCGCCGAGTATGAAGCGAACCTTCAGGAGGCGAGCGCCGGTGAGAACCGCATCATCCGTGAAGTGGTGACCGAGGATGAGATCGGCTATATCGTCAGCCAGTGGACCGGCATACCGGTGAGCAAGCTGGTCGAGACTGAAAAAGATAAGCTGCTGAAACTCTCGGATATTCTGCATGAACGGGTGGTCGGCCAGGATGAGGCCGTCGACCTCGTTGCCGATGCAGTCATCCGTGCACGGGCTGGCATCAAGGATCCGGACCGTCCAATCGGGAGCTTTTTATTCCTCGGACCGACGGGTGTCGGCAAGACGGAACTTGCGAAGACGCTTGCCGCGACGATGTTCGACTCCGAGAAGCATATGATCCGCATCGATATGAGTGAATACATGGAGAAGCATGCGGTGTCACGCTTGATCGGTGCGCCGCCGGGATACGTCGGCCATGAGGAGGGCGGACAGCTGACGGAAGCCATCCGCCGCCAGCCGTATTCGGTCATCCTGCTGGATGAGGTGGAGAAGGCGCACAGCGATGTGTTCAACATCCTCCTGCAGCTGCTGGACGAAGGGCGCCTCACGGATTCGAAGGGCCGCTCGGTCGATTTCAGGAATACGATCATCATCATGACGTCGAACATCGGCTCCGGCCATCTGCTTGACGCCGTCGAAAACGAAGGCGAGCTGACGGAGGACGTCAAAAATACGGTGATGGGCGAAGTGCATATGCATTTCAAGCCTGAAATCATCAACCGTATGGATGACATCGTGATGTTCAGCCCGCTGTCACGGGACAATATGACGATGATCGTCGATAAGCTCGTCTCTGAACTGAACCGCAGGCTCGAATCACAGCACATGAGCGTGGAAGTGACGGAGGCCGCCAAAAAATGGATCGCCGATGAATCGTATGAGCCGCAATTCGGCGCAAGGCCGCTCAAACGCTTCATACAGCGTCATATTGAAACGCCGCTCGCACGTAAAATGATCGAAAGCGACCTCGTTGAAGGGCAGAACTTCAAAGTCGACTTTGCGGACGGCGAACTGAAATTCGAAACGGTTTAAAATGAAATGAAGAAGAGGCTGGGACAGATGTCCCAGCCTCTTTCTGTTGGCCGGCGTCTGAGTGTGCAGATGGCAATAAAAATCCTCCCAACTAAACGTTTTGGGGGTCCTGCCGTTTAGATAGCTGCTGAAATCACCGTAACTAAACAGCCAAAGGACCTTACTGTTTAGATAACGCCAAAAATCTCCCTAACTAAACGTTTGAAGCTCCTTACTGTTTAGATGACGCCGAAAATCCCCTTATCTGAACAGCACAAAATCGAAAACGGCAAAAAAGGAAGGAAGCCCGGCAACAGGCTTCCTTCACTTTAAGGGAACATTGCCGTGCTGTGGCGCGGCTGGACGCGGGCGTCCGGATCCATGTAGACTTTGGCGTTATTGACTGCGGTCGGCCCTTCGCCGAAGCCTGTGACGATCAGGTCGACTTTGCCGTCATATGTGCATATGTCACCTGCGGCGTACACACCGGGGATGTTCGTCTCCTGCTTTGTATTCACGACGATGGAGTTCTTTTCGATTTCAAGCCCCCAGTCAGCGATTGCGCCGAGGGAGGACACGAAGCCATAGTTGCAGATGACAGCATCGACATCGAGCACTTCCTGCCTCTCGGTCTTCGATTCTTCAATGACGACTTGACTGATTGCCTCGCCGTCCCCGATGAGCGATTCGGGGACGAAGGATGTCTTCATGGTGACATCCGATTGTTTCAGCATCTCCACGCTGTGTTCGTGTGCCCGGAATTTGTCCCGGCGGTGGATGATTGTCACTTCCTCTGCGATTTCCTCAAGCATGAGCGCCCAGTCCACAGCGGAATCCCCGCCTCCGAACAGTGCGACCCGCTTTCCGGCGAACGTATTGATATCATCTATGAAGTAATGGAGGTTTTTCCCTTCATATTCCTCCGCATTTTCAAGTTTCAGGCGGCGCGGCTGGAATGCCCCGTTGCCGGCGGTGATGATGATGGTTTTGGAATGATGGACCTCGGAATCGGTGACGATGCGGAAAGTCCCGTCCGCCTGCTTTTCCAGCTGTTCGACGGACTGGCCGAGCACGACGGTCGGATCGAACATATTCATCTGCTCCGTCAGGTTATCTATGAGTGCCTGCGCCCGGATCTTCGGAAAACCCGCGACGTCGTAAATATATTTCTCGGGGTAAAGTGCGGTCAGCTGGCCGCCGAGTTCCGGCAGGCTGTCCATGATTTTCACTTTCGCCTGGCGCATTCCGCCGTAGAAGGCTGTGAACAGTCCGGTCGGGCCGCCGCCGATGATGGTGATATCGTACATTTCTTCTGTATCGTTCATTATCTCCACTCCTGTTAATGATGATCATCGTAAATAAAGGTCTCCCTTCATCATAATCAAATACAGGCACTCCTGTCATCCATCCCGCGCCGGATACACGCAATCCGGCCATGAAAAAACCCCGCCCGGAGGCGGGGTGGCGTTTATTTTACTAAATATCCGACTGCATTCCGGAGGGCGAGGTCAAGCTCTTCTGCCATCTCATCCCTCACACTGTCACTCCAGCCGAGTGTATGCTGCATGAGTGCAAGCACACCGTCTTTGTGTTTTTCGACTTCACGGACGTTGAAATAAAGATCCCCCGTGCGGCGGACGAAGTAGTCGGTCGGTTTTGCGACCATCTCATTCTGTATGCTGTAGATGACTTTGGCGTACTCGACGGGAGGGAGGCCGTAAGGGTTCTCATCCGTTACGACGCTCGCGAGCTTATAGATCTCCTCTGCATTGCTACCGTAAGTCCGGGCGATTTCCCGGCCTTCCTCGTAGCTCAGGCCGAATGCACCAGCTTTGGCTGCAGTGGTTTCCACGAATGTTTCGAAGTTGTCGCTGCCGCCGACATCACCGCCGGAAATCACCTGATTTTCCGTATCGCTCGGCTTGAATTTCAAGCCATATTCTTTCTTCAGTTCATCTGCGACGAGGTCGACGATCTCTTCGGCCATATGGCGGTACCCGGTCAGTTTCCCGCCTGCGATGTTGATCAGCTTGCTGTCGGAGACCCATATCTCATCTTTCCGGGAGAGCTCCGACGGCCCCTTGCCCGGCTCCTGTATGAGCGGCCGGATCCCCGCCCAGCTGGATTCTATATCCTCATCCTTCAGGTCTAGCCCCGGGAACATATAATTGACGTTGGCAAGGAGGTAATCCCGGTCCTCCTGTGTGGCGATCGGTTTTGCGATGTTTTCGTCATAGAACGTATCGGTCGTACCCACGTACGTCTTGCCGTTACGCGGTATGGCGAACATCATGCGCCCGTCGTTTTCCGTATCGAAATAAACGGCCTGGCGGAGCGGGAAGTCCTCACCGTCGAAGACGATATGAACGCCTTTGGAGAGGACGATGTTCTTTTTGATCTCCTTAGAGGCCGGATCGTTCTCACGCACTTCATCGACCCAAGGCCCGGTCGCATTGACGACGCGGCGGCCGAGTATCTGGTATTCTCTGTCATCGAGCAGGTCATGTGCACGTATGCCGACGACCTGGCCCTTATCATAGACGAAGCCGGTGGCCTTCATATAATTGACCGGATCGGCACCGAACTCGGCCGCTTTCTTCATGACCTCGATTGTAAGACGTGCATCATCGGTCTTGTATTCAACGTAATACCCGCCGCCGAGCAGCCCGTCGGTTTTGACGAGGGGCTCCTTTTCCTTGACGTCGTCGACGGAGAGCATCTGCCGGCGCTCGCCTTTTTTCACCCGGGCGAGGAAATCGTATGCTTTCAGGCCGATGCTCGTCATCATCTCGCCGTATGTGCCGCCTTTATGGAACGGCAGCAGCATCCATTCCGGTGTGGTCACATGCGGTCCGTTTTCATAGACGATGGCGCGCTCGACCCCCGTGGCCCTGACGACACCGATCTGCATCTGCTTCAAATAACGCAGTCCGCCGTGCACGAGCTTCGTGCTCCGGCTGGAAGTGCCTGCAGCAAAATCCTGCATTTCCACCAAAGCGACTTTCATGCCGCGTTTTGCCGCATCCAGTGCGACTCCGGCGCCGGTGATCCCACCGCCGACGACAACGAGGTCATAATCGACTTTCTCCATATGTTCCAGCTGATCTTTTCTCGTTAACGTATTTAACATTACTACTCCTCCTAAATGATCGGTCTGTCTCTTTGAATCACATCATCTATTCATCATCGGCGGGCTGCTTCGGCTTGAAGGCCTGTGTCGCCTTGACCGCAGCCTGCCAGCCGCCGTATAATTCATCGACTTTTTCTTTTTCCATTTCAGGTTCGAATACGGAATCCGTCTCGCTGACCTGCTCGATCTCATCGACCGAAGACCAGAAACCTGTGGCGAGCCCCGCAAGATAAGCGGAGCCGAGCGCCGTCGTTTCGAGGATTTCTGGACGTTCCACCCGTGTGCCGAGCAGATCGGACTGGAACTGCATCAGGAAATCATTCGCCGCGGCGCCGCCGTCGACCCTGAGCAGGTCGAGGCTTGTGTCAGCATCTTTCTGCATGGCATCGAGCACGTCCTTTGTCTGATAGGCGAGCGACTCGAGTGTCGCGCGGATGAAATGTTCCTTTTCAGTACCGCGCGACAGGCCGAATATCGCACCGCGGGCCTCTGAATCCCAGTATGGCGCGCCGAGCCCTGTGAATGCAGGGACGACATATACGCCGCCGGAATCATCGACGCGCGTGGCATATTCCTCCGTCTGTGCGGAATCGCTGAACATCCTGAGGCCGTCCCGCAGCCACTGGATGGCGCTTCCGGCGACGAATATCGAACCTTCAAGCGCATAGTGGACTTCACCGTCGATGCCGTAGGCGATCGTGGTCAACAGCCCGTTTTCACTCTTTTTCGCTTCGGTCCCCGTGTTCATGAGCATGAAACAGCCCGTGCCGTATGTGTTTTTGGTCTCGCCTTTGCTGTGGCACAGCTGTCCGAACAGGGCCGCCTGCTGGTCGCCGGCGATGCCTGCGATCGGTACGTTATAACCGAAGAAATGCGCCTTCGTCGTCTCGCCGTATACCTCACTCGACGATTTCACTTCCGGCAGCATGGACTCCGGCACCGTCAGATGCTCGAGAAGCTCCGGATCCCATTTCAAATCGTGGATGTTGTACATCAGTGTACGGCTTGCATTCGTATAGTCCGTGACATGGACGCCTTCGGTGAAGCGCCATATCAGCCATGAATCGATCGTGCCGAAGAGAAGATCGCCGCTCTCGGCCTTCTCCCGGGCGCCCTCGACATTATCGAGGATCCATTTCACTTTGGTGCCCGAGAAATACGGGTCGAGCAGCAGCCCGGTCCGGTCCTTGAACATAGGCTCAAGGTCCCGGGCTTTCATCTCATCGCATATATCCATCGTCTGGCGCGACTGCCAGACGATGGCATTATGGATCGGCCGGCCGGTGTTCTTATCCCAGACGACCGTCGTTTCACGCTGGTTCGTGATGCCGATGGCTTCCACCTGCTCCGGCTTGATGTCGTTCTCCGTCAAAACGCCTGCCACACAGGCGAGCACCGAGCTCCAGATTTCATTGGCGTTATGCTCCACCCAGCCCGACTGAGGGAAGTACTGCTTGAACTCACGCTGATGCGTCGCCACGATTTCGGATTTTTTATTGAAAAGGATCGCTCTTGAACTTGTCGTACCCTGGTCTATGGACATGATATATTTTTCCATCTTTAAATCCCCCTTGTAATCATTACATTAATTTTGATGTCTCTTCCTTCAAAACCGACTTATTTAAGAATACCCCCAATGCCAATACTGCAATCACGAAGACGATGGCGATGAACAGGTACATGTCCGTCGCGTTCAGGAACACCGAATTGTACACCGCAGCCCCGAGTGCACCTCCGGAAAGCGGTCCGAGTATCGGTACGGGTGCATACTTGAAGTTCGAGGCGCCCTTGCCCGGTATCGGCATAAGGAAATGCGCAAGCCTCGGGCCGAAATCACGTGCCGGATTGATCGCATATCCGGTCGTGCCGCCGAGCGACAGGCCGATCGCGGTGATCAGGAAGCCGACGATCAACGGATTCAGACCGTCCGTGAAATCATTCGCCCCGATGAATAAAAGTCCGAGTATCAGGATGAACGTACCGATCATCTCACTCGCGAAGTTCGCAACGTAGTTCGGGTAGGCCGGCCCGGTCGCGTAGACGCCAAGCTTCGTCCCTTCGTCCTCCTCAGCCTTGAAATGCGGCATGAAGTGCAGCCATACAAGGAACGCCCCGAGCATGGCCCCGAGCACCTGTGCGATGATGTAAGGCACGACATCCGCCCATGGGAACTCTCCTGCAAATGCAAATCCGAGCGTGACGGCCGGATTGATGTGCGCACCGGAAAACTGGCCGACGGCGTAGATGGCGAACGTCACCGCAAACCCCCATCCGAATGCGACGACGACCCATCCCGCGCCTTTGGCAAGCGACCCCTTCAGATTGACGTTCGCAACCACGCCGGCCCCGAACAGTATCAGTATCGCGGTGCCGACAAACTCTGCAACATAAACATTCATTACTTTTCCCCCTTTGTTTTTGCCAACAGTTACTAAAAAAGCCCGCACTTATAGTAGGAACACTATAAATGCGGGCTCTGCTTCTCCGTAACTATTAACTTGTTTAAAATATAACCTCGCTGCCGTAAAATGTCAAACCCGAGCTTACCTGAACCAGAGATCCTTTTTCGATGTCGTCACAAACTTCGCACCTGCCTGGAGGGCATGCTCCACTTCCTGGGTGGTTTCTATCAGTCCGCCTGCAATTACGTCGACATTTTGTACATTGCTGAAGAAATGGATCATCTTCGGTACGGTGCCGGGGAGAACCTCTATCAGATCGGGCTCCGTCTGTCTGATCAGATCGATGCTTTTTTCAACCGAAGCGGAATCGATCAGGAATACGCGTAGTATCGTCTTCATCTTAAGTGATTTCGCCTTGCTGATCATCTTCCCACGGGTGGTGATGATGCCGTACGGCTTGAATTTCTGCTGGATGAATTCAAGCGCTTCGGTGCTGACGGAAAGCCCTCTGATCAGGTCCAGATGGATGTATACTTTGAAGCCGTGGTCATGCATCGTCTTCATATGGCTTTCAAGATGGCCGATATGGATGTCGAGCAGCACGAGCTCCTTGTAGGGACTGTCTATGAGTTTCTCGAAATCTTTAAGTGAACGTACCGCCGGCAGAATGTTTGTCATGTTCAACCTCTGTTTAGTTTATTTTTAAATAAAATCCCCTGCCGAAGAGGGCAGGGGATCATCCACTGCTGTCATTCAGCAGTCTCGTTGGGGTCTTTCATCATGAAATCAAGTATGAAGACAGTCAATGTGATCAGTACGGCAAGCAGGATTCCGCTCATGAAGCTGTACGGGCCGCCGCCGGCAAGACTGTTCAGTATGAAGTTGATCATTTGTGTCAGCATGAGTGCCCAGACGAATGTAACGATATATTTCATGGAAGTGACAACTCCTAAACATATTTAGCTAGTTTATATCATAATATAAAACGGCTGAAAAGTATACATGCCGCAATGTAAAAACTTCAGATAAATATTAATTTCACAATATCTTTGTGAAACGTTGAAATACAGGCGTATTCATGCAACCGTTTTCAACAGCTGAACTTCCAGCGTGAATAAGAGATTGAAAATAAATATACGGTGGTGTATATTGGAGTCGGATGTATATACAAACAGCGCCAGCGGGCGGCGTTGAAAATATGGATTCGAACCACTATGCTATACATAAACCAGATGATTTTAGAATAATCGGCCAATTCCAAAATCACATAGTTCCAGGAACATTGTGAAATGCGGGATAAGGGTGTGTTCAAGTATGAAATACTGTAAAATAATACAGGGGAAATTATTGGAATATTCCAATTTTTAAATGCCCGAACCAAGTAATGTTGAAAGAGGGATGAGGAATGTCTGAATATCTGTTGGAAGCGAACAATTTAACGACTTCATTCAAAATAGATGGCGAATATTATCCGGCCGTGGATGATGTCAGCATAAGGATCAGGGAAAATGAAGTGCTCGCGCTTGTCGGGGAATCCGGATCGGGAAAAAGTGCGACAGCCTTTTCCCTGATGGGGCTGCACCGCCATGCCCGGGTGACCGGGGAGGTTTTATTCCAGGGAAAAGATATACTGAAAAACAATGAGCGCCAGATGAACAAAATCCGCGGCGGGGATATTGCGATGATTTTCCAGGATCCCATGACCGCACTGAACCCGTTGATGAAGATCAAGCATCAGATCCAGGAGACGCTGAAGATCCACGGCACGGTCAGGAAAAGCGAGCGAGAGCCGTACACGATCGAACTATTGGAAAAAGTCGGCATCCCGCGCCCGGAGAGGGTCGCTGAAAACTATCCGCATGAACTTTCAGGCGGGATGCGCCAGCGTGTGGTGATCGCCATCGCCATCGCCAACCGGCCGAAGCTCCTCATCGCGGATGAACCGACGACGGCACTCGATGTGACGATCCAGGCACAGATACTGGATTTGATCCGCGAACTGCAGGATGACCTCGGCTCCGGTGTTTTGCTCATCACCCACGACCTCGGCGTCGTCGCTGAAATGGCGGACAGGGTTGCAGTGATGTATGCCGGGCAGATCGTGGAAGTCGCGCCTGTGAGGGAACTGTTCAAGAACCCGAAACATCCGTACACACGCTCGCTGTTGAACTCGCTGCCGTCGGAAGAACAGCTCGGCAGCAAGCTGCATGTGATCCAGGGGGTGGTTCCGGCGCTGAACAAGATGGACCGGGACGGCTGCAGATTTGCACCGAGGATCCCGTGGATACCGGAGGAAGCGCATGAACATCAGCCGAAACTCCGTGAAGTCGAGCCCGGGCACCTCGTGAGGTGCACATGCTATCAGGATTTCTACCTTGATACGTCCATGGACCACGGGGAGATGGAGAAACGGGTCGAAGCACATCAGATGGAAGAAGGGGGCGTCGGACGATGAACGGCAATCTGCTGGAAATCAATGATTTGAAAGTGCATTTCCCGATCAAGGGCGGCTTCTTCAACACGGTGAAGGATTATGTGAAAGCCGTCGACGGGGTAAGCATCGCAATACCAAGAGGAACGACTTATGGACTGGTCGGCGAGTCCGGATCGGGCAAGACGACGACGGGCAAGGCCGTAATGGGGCTGAACGAAATCACTGAAGGGGATATTTATTTCCAGGGGGAGAAATTGAGCGGCAAGGGGAAGAAAATCGGGGTCCACAGGGACATACAGATGATATTCCAGGATCCGTACTCTTCATTGAATGTGCGGAAGCGGGTGTTCGACATCGTCGCCGAGCCCTTGAAGAACTATGGGAAATTATCGAAGAGCGATTTGATTGAAGAAGTGCTGAAGCTGCTGGACAGGGTGGGGCTCCCGCCGGGATCGCTGTATAAATTCCCGCATGAGTTCTCGGGCGGCCAGCGCCAGAGAATCGGGGTCGCACGTGCGATTGCACTGAACCCGAAACTGATCATCGCCGATGAGCCCGTATCGGCGCTCGACGTCTCCGTCCAGGCACAGGTACTGAACTTCATGCAGGAGATCCAGCAGGACATGGATTTGACGATGCTCTTTATTGCACATGACCTCGGGGTTGTGCGGCATATGTGCCAGCATATCGGCATCATGTACCAGGGGCGCCTCGTCGAGGAGGGCACCGCCGAAGAGATATTCAACAATCCGCAGCACATTTACACCAAGCGCCTGATCGCCGCGATTCCAGATACGAATGTTGACAAGGTGGAGCGTAACATGCAGCTCCGCAGGCAGATCAAAGAGGAGTACGACCAGCATTTCGCCGAATATCTGGATGAAGACGGCCGTGTTTTTCCGCTTAGGGCAATTTCCGAAACGCATAAAGTTGCGTTGCCGGTGAAAGGTTGATGAGCCATGATTAAATTTACTTTGAGAAGATTACTGATCACTTTTCCGCAGCTCGTCCTGCTGAGCATCCTTGTCTTTTTCCTGGGCTCGCTGATGCCGGGAGATGCATTGTCCGGACTGATCGATCCATCAATTCCTGCAGAGGCCATCCAGGCGCGCCGGGAAGCACTCGGGCTTGATAACCCATGGTACATACAATACAGGGACTGGGTCGTAGCGATGTTCCAGGGGGATTTCGGCAACTCGATCTTCCACCAGCGGCCGGTGCTCGATGTCATCGGCGACCGTCTGATGAACACGGTCTGGCTGTCATTGTTCTCTGTGATCATCATCTATCTGATCGGGATTCCTCTCGGCCTCATTTCCGGCCGCTACAAAGACTCCCTTCTGGATTCCGTGATCACAGGCTACACATATTTGGGCTTCGCGACGCCGACGTTCGTCTTCGGCCTCGTGCTGCTGTGGATCTTCGGCTACCATTTCGGGGTGTTTCCGACCAATGGCAGCGTCGGGGCGGGGCTTGAACCCGGCTCCATCGATTATATACTCAGCAAAATAAACCACCTGATACTGCCGAGCTTCTCGATCGCCCTGATCGGCCTCGTCGGCACCGTGCAGTATCTCAGAAGCGGCGTCATCGAAGCGCAGCAGAAGGACTATGTCATGCTCGCCCGCGCCAAAGGCGTGAAATCGACTGCATTGTACCTGAAGCACATTTTCAGGAATGCCATCATCCCGATCGCTGCATTTTTCGGGTATGAACTCGTCGGACTGCTCGGGGGTTCGATCTTCATCGAGTGGGTCTATGCGTATCCGGGAATGGGCGCATTGTTCCTCGAGTCGATATCGACGCGTGACTTCAGTGTCGCAAACGTATTGATCTTATTTTACGGATTTTTGACAATCCTCGGTGCATTGCTGTCTGATATCATTTTGAGCATCGTCGATCCAAGGATCAGGATTAAGTAGGGAGGGGGATGTAAAATGAGTCGGAAAGATCAAGATTTGAATAAAGAAGAACACGAAGCTCAGACTGAAGCATCTCGCAAAGAGGATGCCCGGAGGAACCGTGCGGCCAGTGCCGAACAGAGCACGAGCCGCGATTCGGGCAGCGCCGATCCTTATGGAAACAGACGGGATGACAGGATATACGGCGGAACGGAAATGTCGACGCATATGAAATCCGATATGCCGCCGGGCGCGGGGGATCACGGTGGTCTGGATTACAAGACGCTGCCGAAGAGTACGCCCGGATGGAAAGTGATTGTCCAGGAGATGATAGCGGACAAGCTCGCTCTATTTTCACTGATCCTGTTCACTGCAATCACGGCTTATGTATTCGGCCTGACGATGTTCCTCGACCAGGCGCAGATCGTATTCGTCGACCTGTTTGCAATCAACCAGCCGCCGAATGAAGAATTCAGGCTGGGGACCGACTACGGCGGCCGTGATATATTCGGACAGCTGATCATCGGCACCAGGAACTCGCTTGCCATAGGATTCCTCGTGACACTCATGAGCGTCGGCTTCGGGATCGTCTACGGCCTCGTTTCAGGATACTTCGGCGGCCAGCTCGACAACGCCCTGATGCGTGTCGTCGACTTCTTCCTGGTACTGCCGTTCCTGATGATCGTCATCGTATTTGTCACGATCGTGCCGTCCTATGACATCTGGACGTTCAGTGCGATCATGGCGGCATTCCTGTGGATGGGTACGGCAAGGCTGATCCGTTCACTGGCACTGCAGGAAAAGGAATTGGATTACATCAATGCATCGAAGACGCTCGGCAGTTCACCTGTCAAAATCATCTTCAGCCAGCTCATGCCTAACCTGGTGGGGATCATCATCGTGAACGCCACGCTATCACTTGCAGCAAACATCGGCATCGAATCGGGTCTGTCGTTCCTCGGCTTCGGCTTCCCGGAAGACTATCCATCGCTCGGCACACTGCTCGCCTATGCCACGCAGACGCAGACACTGCAGAACAGATGGTGGATCTGGCTGCCTGCGGCACTGATGATTTTGCTGCTGATGCTGTGCGTACGCAACATCGGTGAAGCACTGAGACGTGCAGGGGATGCAAGGCAGAGGCAGGCCTGATCAATTGGGAAATGGCGGCGGCTTCCCGCCATTTTCCGCATCATGCCGGATGTTCCATTATTTTGAAAATTATTTAAGTAAAAACATTGAAAGCGCTTTACATACAAATTATAACAATTTATAATGGTTATAAGCTGTATCCACTGAAAGTTCAAAAAATCTGAATTCAATCAATCACGGTGCACAAATATAATTTTACAAAAATTTAGATCGCATCCGGATGGTCATGCTTGCCAATGGCATAAATGACCGCCTACATAATGGTGTAATATTATATTTATAAGGCAAAAATGGTGAATGGCATATTGTTTTTTCAGATAATTGTGATAACATTATTTTTACAAAGGTTTCATAATCAGAAAATCAACATGAAATTATTAACCGATTTCTGGTACTGAGATTCAGGGGACTGAACTTTTAGTATATATTCAGTTTAATCTTATAATGGGGAGGAAATATGATGGCGAAACTTTCGTGGTCAAGATTAATGTTTCTAACGATGCTGGTTTTCGTCCTGGCTCTTGCGGCCTGCGGCAACGGAGGGGACTCGGGGGAAGATTCCGGGGACTCTGATACATCGACTGAAGAAGGCACCGAAGAGGGTGCTGAAGAAGGAACTGAAGAAGGGGAGGACGGTGAGTCTGCGGATGAAGGATCGGCGGACGGCAGCCAGGTCTACAACTATGAAGATTTCCCACAGGTTGTATCCAATGATTCCGAACCGACAGGGGAAGGTACGCTTAACGTCGGTTACAGTTCCGATACACCTTTTGAAGGTACATTGAACTGGGCATTCTACTCAGGTGCACCGGATGCTGAAATGATCGAGTTCTTTGACGAGTCGGTCTTCACATTCGATGAGAACCAGATTGCGACGAATGACGGCGCGATCACATACGAGATGAACGAAGAGGACAATACAGTCACATTCACAGTGCGCGACGGCGTGACATGGCATGACGGGGAGCCTTTGAAGATCTCCGACTATGTCGCTTCCTATGAAGTGATCGGTCACCCGGATTATGAAGGTGTCCGCGGTACGACGGACGGCTTCACACTGATCGAAGGCTACAACGAATACAAAGCCGGTGAAGCGGATGAAATCTCGGGCATCGAGATCATCGACGATCAGACGGCGGTATTCACTTATACAGAACTTGCACCTTCACTGACAAACGGTGGTTTCTGGTTCTATGCATTCCCGGAACATCACTATGAAGGTGTGGAAGTGGCGGATATGCCAAACGCAGAGCAGACACGTGAAAACCCGATCGGAATCGGTGCATACCAGGTCGAATCCATCACACCGGGTGAGGCGATTGTCCTGACGAAGTTTGAAGATTACTGGAGAGGCGAGCCTCAACTGGACGGCATCAATGTAGAAGTTGTTCCACCTTCATCAATTGCCAATGCTGTGGAATCCGGCAATATCGATGTGGCACTTTCATTCCCGACTGACCAGTATCCGGATGTTGCGGATATGGACGGTGTGGAATGGCTGGCACAGCTTGATGCAGCTTACACTTACATCGGGTTCAAACTCGGTGAATGGGATGCAGAAGAAAACAGGGTGAACTACATGCCTGAAGATATGAAGATGGGCGATGTTGAACTCCGCCGCGCAATGTGGCATGCAATGGACAATGACGCAGTCGGCGAGCAGTTCTACAACGGTCTGCGCTGGAAAGCGACTTCACTGATCACGCCATATCATGCAGCATTCCATAAGGACGATCTCGACGTGCCTGAATATGATCCGGAAGAAGCGGAGCGGATTCTCGATGAAGCAGGTTATGAAGATGTCGATGGCGACGGACTCCGCGAAGATCCAAACGGCGAGCCGCTTGAAATCCAGATGGCATCAATGAGCGGCGGCGACGTTGCTGAACCGCTCGCAAACTACTACATCCAGTCATGGAGAGAAGTCGGCCTGAATGTTGTCAAAACGAACGGCCGCCTGATCGAGTTCAACACATTCTATGACATGGTTGAAAATGACGACCCTGCAATCGATATCTACCAGGGTGCATGGGGCGTAGGAACGGATGTTGATCCTGCCGGCCTGTACGGCCCTGAGGCACCATTCAACTATCCACGTTACGAAACTGAGGAGAGCACTGAGCTGATTGAAAGAGGCAACTCCGAGGAAGCACTCGATACTGATACCCGTACAGAAATTTACCACGAGTGGCAGGAACTGATGGTCGAGGAAATCCCGGTTGCACCGACACTTTACCGTGCATATGTCACACCTGTACGTGAAAACGTCGTCGGCTGGAGTGAAGAATTCGGACATGATCCTGAAGGCTTCAACCCTAAATCCAGTGGCGGACTGTACCAGGTAGGTCTCTCTGAATAACGGAATACATGAGCATCCACAGAAATGTGGGTGCTTTTTTTATTGTGGAAAATGTGAATTTATGATAAATTAGTACCTAGTGATAATATGAGATTATAAATAAGGTGTGGTCAAATGAAGAATGTAGGCGTGTTGGGACTGGGCACTTATGTCCCTGATAAAGTGTTCACGAACTTTGATTTCGAAAAAATTCTGGATACTTCAGATGAATGGATTACTGAAATGACCGGCATAAAAGAGCGCAGGTTTGCTGAAGATGATATGGACACTTCCGATATGGCGGTGATTGCGGCAGAACGTGCACTTGAAGATTCCGGCGTCGGCAAAGAGGACATAGACCTGGTCATCGTCGCGACATCCACAGGCGACCACCGTTTCCCGGCAGTTGCCAATATCATCCAGGACAGGCTCGGATTGAACAATGTACCGTCCATGGATCAGCTGGCAGCATGCACCGGGTTCATTTACAGCATGGTGACGGCGAGCCAGTTCATCCAGGCAGGCACTTATAAGAACGTACTGGTGGTAGGCGTCGATAAACTCTCTAAAATCACGGATTTCACGGACCGTTCGACGGCAGTCCTCTTCGGTGACGGGGCAGGTGCTGCCGTACTGGGCGAAGTGGCTGAAGGATTTGGCATCAAGTCCTTTGAACTCGGCAGCAAAGGCAGCGGCGGACAGTATCTTTACGACCATAAGGATGACGGTAAGCTGCGCATGAACGGCCGTGAAGTGTTCAAGTTCGCGGTGCGCCAGATGGGCGAATCCAGCGTGAACGTCACCGAAAAAGCAGGCTTTACGAATGAAGACATCGATATGCTCGTACCGCATCAGGCAAACATCCGCATCATGGACGCTGCAAGGGAACGGATGAAGATGCCGAAAGAGCGGATGAGCTGTACAATAGATAAATATGGAAATACTTCTGCAGCTTCCATACCTCTCAGTATTCAACATGAGCTGAAAAATGGTAAAATAAAGGCAGGAGACAACCTCGTGCTGGTCGGTTTTGGCGGCGGACTGACATGGGGGGCAATTTGCTTAACTTGGGGTAAGAATAAGGAGGAGACACATGACTAAGCGAAGAGTCGTAATAACAGGTATCGGTGCGTTGACGCCGATTGGAAATACAGCAAAAGAGACATGGGAAAATGCACTGAAAGGTGTTAACGGGATTGATAAGCTCACCCGATTCGACAACAGTGAGTTCAACGTTCATGTTGCCGGTGAGTTGAAGGATTTCAATATCGAGGATTACATCGATAAAAAAGAATCCAGGAGGATGGACCGCTTCACACAGTATGCGGTCGTGGCATCCGACGAAGCGGTCAAGGATTCCGGACTTGAAATAAATGATGAGAATGCAGAACGCATCGGTGTATGGATCGGATCCGGCATCGGCGGCATCCAGGCTCTGCAGGACGGTTTTAAAGTATTGTACGAAAGAGGACCAAGAAGGGTGAGCCCGTTCTTCGTACCGATGATGATACCGGATATGGCAAGCGGCCAGGTATCCATCCGCCACGGTGCAAAAGGCCCGAACGGTGCAACGGTGACGGCTTGTGCCACAGGCACGAACTCGATCGGCGATGCTTTTAAAATCATTGAGCGCGGCCAGGCCGACGCAATGATCACAGGCGGTACAGAAGCGCCGATCACTGAAATGGGCATGGCTGGATTCCAGTCGAGCAGGGCGCTCTCCACTTCAGAAGACCGGGATAACGCATCCGTACCTTTCTCAAAAGACCGTGACGGTTTCGTCATGGGCGAAGGTGCAGGCGTTGTTGTGATTGAAGAATTGGAGCACGCACTCGCACGCGGTGCAAACATCTATGCAGAAATCGTCGGCTACGGCATGACGGGAGATGCATACCACATCACCGCACCGGCTGAAAACGGCGAAGGCGGTGCCCGTGCGATACAGGAAGCACTGAAAGATGCAGGCGTCGAGCCTGAAGAGGTCGACTACGTCAACGCCCACGGTACAAGCACGGCGTACAATGACCTTTACGAGACACTGGCATTGAAGACGGTGTTCGGCGATCATGCGCACAAGCTGCTCGTCAACTCGACTAAATCCATGACCGGCCACCTGCTCGGTGCAACCGGCGCAGTCGAAGCGATCATCTCGTCACTGAGCCTGCAGCACGGCAAAGTGCACCCGACGATCAACCTGCGCAACCCGGATCCGGAATGTGATCTGAACTACTTACCGGACGGTGTCGCGGAAGGCGACTTCAAATACGCACTGAGCAACAACCTAGGCTTCGGCGGCCACAACGCATCACTGCTTTTCAAAAAGTACGAGTAATTGATTGATAGATGAGGGCCTCCTCCCGTTTTTGCGGGAGGAGGTTTTTTATTTGGGTGAATAAAGTGCCCCATCGCTCACTGAGTGCGTGGTTTGGCCGGTAGGTTGCCCCTATCGGCCAAGTGTGCGCTGGTTCGGCCGATAGACTGCCCCTATCGGCCAAGTGTGCGCTGGTTTGGCCGGTAGACCGACCCTATCGGCCAAGTGTGCGCTGGTTTGGCCGGTAGACCGACCCTATCGGCCAAGTGATAGCTGGTTTGACCGGTAGACCGACCCTATCAGCCAAGTGATAGCTGGTTTGGCCGATAGAACCCCCAACAGCTCATCGCACATCCCTGGACGGTCCGTTAACCAGCATCACACTCCCACAACGCATAAAAAACCGCACACCATCCGGTGTGCGGCCCCCACATATATAATATAGTAGAAACTTATCTTTTCTTCCTGCCGAGCCCCATCGCGCGCTCCATCTTTTCGACCATCTTATCGGCTTTCCGCGACGCGCGCTCGCGTCCTTCATCCAGGATGTCGTCGATGCGTCCGGATTCGACGTATTCATTGACGCGTTCCTGGAAGTCGGTCAGGAACGACTCGACCACTTCGCCGAGGGCGGTCTTGAATTCACCGTAGCTTCTGCCTTCAAACTCGGCTTCGAGATCCTTGATGCTCCTGCCGGTCAGGCCGCTGTAAATCACAAGGAGGTTTGAAATCCCCGGCTTGTTTTCCTTGTCGAAAATGATTTCCGAGCCGGAATCGGTGACGGCACTGCGGATTTTCTTCGCAGCGGTCTTCGGATTGTCGAGGAGTGAGATGTATGATTTCGCATTATCATCACTTTTGCTCATCTTCTTCGTCGGTTCGTTCAGGCTCATGATTCTGCCGCCGACTTCAGGGAGCTTCACTTCCGGAACCGTGAAAATATCGTTGTAGCGGTTGTTGAATCGCTCGGCCAATGTGCGCGTAAGCTCCAGATGCTGGTTCTGGTCGTCGCCGACCGGCACGATGCTTGCACCGTAAAGCAGAATATCTGCAGCCATCAGGGTCGGGTAGGTGAGGAGCCCGGCATTAATGCCTTCCTTGGCGCTCTGTTTCCTGGCCTTATCCTTGTACTGCGTCATGCGCTCGAGTTCGCCGATATAAGTGACGCACTGCAGCATCCATGCGGCTTTCGCATGTGCGGAAACCTCACTCTGGACGAAAAGAGTGATCTTATCCGGATCGAGGCCTGATGCGAGGTAAATCGCTGCGAGTGTCTTGGTGTTCTCCCTTAATTTCAACCTGTCCTGCGGCACGGTGATCGCGTGCTGGTCGACGATGCAGAAGTAGGAGTCGTATTCATGCTGGAGTTCGGTGAACTGCTTGTATGCACCTAAGTAATTTCCGATCGTCGGTATGCCGCTCGGTTGTACGCCTGAGAATAATGTTTTCATTTTAGCTACCTTCCTTATTGACTAATCAATCTGATCCATTACTGCAATGATAATAAAAAACACCGATAACTGCAATACAGTCGCATTTCTGTCAAATTTGACAAAAATAAAATTTTCTAAATTTTTGTGTGATTATTAACGTTTTCTCATTTTATTTTAATGTTCGACCTATATAATATGATTTGTAAGTTAGTAGAAGCACTCGAATCATCCCTGAGGATGGTTACAAAGTGTCCCACATGGGGTATACTAATGATACAAATCTATTGAGTATTGGAGTGTGAGTTGTATGGTAACACTGTTTACTTCTCCAAGTTGCACGTCTTGCCGGAAAGCTAAAGCGTGGTTGCAAGAAAATGAAATTCCTTATACTGAAAGAAATATATTCTCCGAGCCGCTGACTCTGGAAGAGGTCAAGGCAATCTTAAGAATGACTGAAGATGGCACGGATGAAATCATCTCAACCCGTTCAAAAACTTTTCAAAAGTTGAATGTGGATATCGAATCTTTACCTATGAAAGAATTATACACATTAATCATGGAAAATCCAGGTCTTTTGAGAAGGCCGATCATAATGGACGAAAAACGTCTGCAGGTTGGTTATAACGAAGATGAGATCCGTCGTTTCCTTCCACGTAAAGTGAGAAACTTCCATCTTCTTGAAGCAAAAAGACTTGCAGAGATGTAATCAACCATTCAATAACTTTTAAATTCAGTTTGTTCCCCCCTTATATAAACTGATATATTCTACACGAGCCTGCGGATTTCTTGAAATCCACAGGCTTTTTGACTATACTTTATTGAACGAAACAATGTATTTGTTTTATTTTCGTAAATGAAGGTATACTATAAGTAATAAGTCTCTTGTGAGAGGAAGTGAAATCAATGAGGATAGAACGTGTCAACGAATCGACGATAAAATTCTTTATGACTTACGCCGACATCGAGAAGCGGGGTTTTGACAGAGATGAACTCTGGATGAACAGGAAGCGCGGCGAAGAGTTTTTCTGGTCTGTAATGGATGAAGTCAATGTGGAGCACGGGGAAGGCTTTGGAATGGAAGGTCCGCTGTGGATTCAGGTTCATGCATATGACCGGGGCATAGAAGTGATTGTATCAAAATCTCAAAACGGTGAGGAAGATTATGCTATGGACCAATCCAACATGAACATTAATGATAACGACATTGAATCATTCTTAAACGATGCGGTCGAAGGCGCCACCGGGACAGAAAAGCGTGAGCCTGTAGTGGAATCCGCTATGGTGAAGTTTGATGATTTTGAAACATTGATCGAATATGCTCACCAGATCGAACAGGATGAGACAGTGTATGAAGATCTGCTGCATGTATACAGCGGTGAGTACTACTATGAAATCATTTTCGACCACCGCCTGACGAGGGACGAAGTCCAGGGCGTGATGGCATCATTGACAGAGTACAGCAATCCGGCGGAAGTCGCGCCGGCATTGATTGAAGAATATGGTGAAATCATCATGAGTCATAACGTACGCGCACAAGTAAGAAGATTTTTTCAGGAAAAATAATTTATCTGACAATAAAATAAATGAAAAACCCCCTTTTCCGGCATATATAGGAAAGGGGGTTTTTATTTTGATATTAGCTGTAGATGAAAACGGCGGCCAGGTGCTTGCCGAAAACGCCGAAAAGGGCCGGCAATATTTCTGTCCGGTCTGTGATTCACGTGTCACTTTGAAGCAGGGCCCGGTGAAGACTGCGCATTTTTCGCACCATCATATACTCGACTGCATGAGGTACCTCTACAAGAGGGAGTCGGTGGAGCATCTCGAACTGAAACATGATCTTTATCTTGCACTCTCGCCGCATTACCCGGTTGCTATGGAATATTACCTTCGGGACATAGAGCAGATTGCGGATCTTCTGATCGGGAAAAGTCTCGCACTCGAAATCCAGCTGTCCACAATTTCCCCGCAGCTGATCATCGACCGAACCGAAGGATATGCCTCGATCGGCATCGATGTGATCTGGCTGCTTGATGATGCCGCAATCAGGAGGGCCGGCCCTTACATCCGGCCGACACATTTCCAGCTTTCGACACAGAAGGAAGGGAAGCTATTCACGATCGACATGAAATCGAAGCAGGTGTTCATTCTGCATATCCGCCACCACGCAGGCGGAGACAGGTTTTATTTCAAAAAAGAGCGGCTGGATGTGAAATCGCTGGCCGGACGTATCCCGGTGGAGAATCTCGTTCCGCACAGGCTTTCCAACCATGAACTTGAAGCCATCGTCAGCCGGGAGCGCAGCAGGCGCACGGTGCAGAACCTGACGTTGACTTTCCTCTATCATACAGGCCTCACTGTCGAAACGCTGCCCGGGTATTTGAAATATACAACGCCGGCCGAGCGCCTGATCATGAACCCGCCGCTCGAGTGGAAGCTGTTCATTTACTACCACCTTGACCGGGGGACGTTCAATATGGAGCTGTTCAAGGAGATGCTGAAGGCCAGGCAGATTTACGGTGCGCCCGCAAAGGCGCAGCTTGCGAAAGATCTGATCAAAGACTATTTAATGTTATATAATTCACATAAAGGTTCGAAACTTGAAATTTCCAATAAGAATTGAGAAAATTGGACTATCAAACATTTGGAGGGGTTTACATGGCGGAACTTATTACAAGAGATGAGCAGAAGCTTGAAAATACTTGGGATCTCACGACGATCTTCGAAAGCGATGAGGCGTTCGAGGCAGAGTATGAAAAGCTTGAGGCACATCTCGGCGATGAAGAGAAATTCAAAGGCAATATAAATTCAGCGGAATCGCTGCTGGAAGCGCTCGAGACGGAACGCGCGCTCGGTGAACGACTCGGCCGGCTGTTCGTCTATGCGCATCTGAAACATGACCAGGATACATCGAATGATACTTACAGTGCACTGGAAAGCCGTGCCCGCACGCTTGCGGTGAAATTCAACTCGGCATGGAGCTTCCTTGTCCCTGAAATATTGAAGCTCGACGAAGAGACTTTAAAGGCATACATGGAAGACGAGCGCCTGAAAGAGTTCAAGTTCGACCTTGAAATACTGAACAATGAACGCCCTCATGTCTTGAGCGATAAAGAGGAGAAGCTGATCGCCCAGGCGGGGGAGGTCATGTCGACGCCGTCATCGGTATTCGGCATGTTCAACAACGCAGACCTTGAATTCGAACCGGCAGTCGACTCCGAAGGCAATACCCACACGCTCACGCAGGGGACGTATGTGGATCTGTTGAAATCAACAGACCGCACCCTCAGAAAATCTGCCTACGAAAATTTGTATACGGCATATGAGGCATATAAGAACACCTTGAGCCAGACACTCTCCGGCGTCGTCAACACACACATCTTCAGTGCGAACGTGAGGGGCTACGAGTCGAGCCGCCACCAGGCGCTGTCGAACAACCACATCCCTGAAAGTGTGTACGACCAGCTTGTGGAGACGGTCAATGACAATCTGCACCTGCTGCACCGCTACACTGAACTGCGCAAAAAGGTCCTCGGGCTCGATGAATTGAAGATGTACGACATCTACACACCGCTCGTCGGGGACGTGGATTTTGAAGTGACTTACGAAGAGGCGAAGGACTGGCTGAAATCCGGGCTCTCCCCGATGGGTGAGGACTATCTGTCCATACTCGATGAAGGCCTGAACAACCGCTGGGTGGACGTCTACGAGAATAAAGGGAAGCGCAGCGGCGCGTATTCCTCCGGCACTTACGGCACCAATCCTTTTATTCTGATGAACTGGCAGGACAACGTGGACAACCTGTTCACGCTTGCGCATGAGTTCGGTCATTCGGTCCACAGCTACTACAGCCGGAAGCACCAGACTTCAAACCAGGCGGGCTATTCGATCTTCGTCGCCGAAGTTGCGAGCACATTCAATGAGGCGCTGCTTGCGGACTATATGTATGAAAACCTGGATGACACGAAGAAGAAGCTGTACCTCTTGAACGAGCAGCTCGAAGGTTTCAGGGGCACCGTGTTCCGCCAGACGATGTTCGCGGAATTCGAACATGAAATCCACACATTGAAAGAAAGCGGCGTGCCACTCACGGCATCAAAGCTGAGTGAAGTGTACGGGGAACTGAACAAGAAGTATTACGGGCCGGCCGTGGATTACGATGAGCATATCGAAGTCGAGTGGGCGCGCATCCCGCACTTCTATATGAATTATTACGTCTACCAGTACGCCACGGGCTATGCTGCGGCGGCGACGCTGTCGAAGCAGGTGCTTGAAGGCGGGGAAGACGTGCGGGACCGTTACATCAACGAATTCCTGAAGAAAGGCTCCTCGAATTATCCAATCGAGATTCTGAAGAATGCAGGCGTCGATATGACAACTCCTGAGCCGATTTCAAACGCGATGAAAGTCTTTGAAAGCCAGCTGGACGAATTTGAAAAACTGCTGGAAGAGGCGTAAAACAGGCTAAAATCACTACTTGTCTATAATTTATAGACAAGTAAGTATGTGAATACGTTTACATTATGAACAAATTGTGAAAAGCTGTTCAAAATGTTGCTTGAAGCCTTGCGGGATGTTATATTTTATACATGAAAATTTTATCACTGAAAAACATACCCCTTTGTTAAAACAGTGAAAAATTTCTCCCATCCCCTTTGTTTGAGCAGCACACTATAGAAGGTGTGCTGCTTTTTTTATGCCTTCATTTAACTGAAAATTCAGTTATAAAACTCCTGAAAAATCCCTTCATGATGTGACCAGGATCACAATGGCGCTCCCGTATTGGTTATATACTTGAATCAGATCAAAGAACGGAAATGAATCGACGGGAGGGATATCCATGAAAAAGAGACTGAGAGAAGAGGAAAAGCCGGTTGAAAGAAGCACGGAGGAGCAGTTGTCCCTGAAGGGCACACTGTTCTCCACAATATTCTTCGTGGGCGGATCGATCGTCCTGTGGACCGGTGTACTGCTCGTTTTATTCATCATGCGCTTTTAAAAAGGATGGGAAAGGGGTTTACAAAACATGAAAATGAACAGGATGGAAGAAATATGGATGATCATCGCAATCGGCATCATCATCATCGCGATGGGCATCACAGGCTACCAGGCTTTCGCACTCGGCATGGCGCCGCCTTCACACCAGGAACACATCGATCCCCAGACGGTCGAGGAACATCCGGAATTCTCCGAGCCCGGTGTTTATGAGACGGGGGAGAACCAGTATGAGGTAATCATGACGTTGCAGGCGTTCCAATTCGAGCCCGGTGAAATCACGGTGCCGGAAGGTGCGGAAGTGACATTCAGGATGGCGACGAAAGATGTCGTGCATGGTGTCAATGTGCCGCATACGAACTTGAACACGATGGTCGTGCCGGGGTATATCCAGGAGATCACACAGACATTCCACGAAGCGGGCGAGTACATCATGGTATGCAACGAATACTGCGGCGTCGGCCACCAGACGATGTCCGCAACGATCACGGTGGAGGAGTGAAGAGAATGAATAGACCACTTAAAATCGTCACAGCAAACAAGCTTGCATTGACGAACTTCGCAACAGCTTTCGTGCTCCTCCTAGTCGGGGGATTCCTCGGCCTCATCCAGGGGCTGAACCGTGCCGGTGTACTTGAAATCGTCGGCGGCATCAACTACTACGAAGTGCTGACGCTTCACGGAATTTTCCTGATACTCGCTTTCACGACGCTTTTCATGAACGGCTACTTATGGTCGGCGACGGACTATGTCCTCGGCGGACTGACCAGGGGCATACGGATGATGGGGTGGGTCGCATACGGGCTGTTCATGTTCGGTGCACTCCTCGTCACCATCATGGTGCTCGCGGGTGAAGCGACGGTGCTGTACACGTTTTATGCACCGATGGCTGCAAATCCGTGGTTCTATATCGGACTGGTCTTCGTCGTACTGAACATCTGGCTCTCAGGCCTCGGCGTGTTCATCAGCGCATTCCGCTGGAAGCGGCGGAATAAGGGTAAGCACCTGCCGCTGTTCGCATTCTTCGCGGTCGGCGTATATATCCTCATAACTTTTGCGACGTTGTTCGTCGCGGCGGAAGTGTTCTACATCATCCCATGGACGTTCGGCTGGATCGATACAATAAATGTCATGCTGACGCGTACTTTATTCTGGGCATTCGGTCATACACTCGTCAACGTCTGGTACCTGGTCGCGGTCTCGGCATGGTACATGGTCACACCGAAAGTCATCGGCGGCAAGCTGTTCAGCGATTCGCTCGCGAGGGCCGTCGTCATACTGATCGTCGTCCTGAACGTGCCCGGCGGTTTCCACCATCAGATCGTGGATCCGGGCTTCTCGGAAGGATTGAAGTTCATGCATCTGTTCATGAGCCTTGCGATCGCCGTACCGTCGCTTCTGACTGCTTTCGCATTGTTCGCCATGCTTGAACGGACGGGCCGCCGTCGCGGCGGTAAAGGCCTGCTCGGCTGGTTCTGGACACTGCCGTGGCATGACGTGCGGTTCCTCACCATCATGCTTGCGATGATTTCATTCATCTTCGGCGGTGCCGGCGGGATCGCGCAGACCAACAACCAGCTGAACCAGGTCGTCCACAACACCCTGTGGGTGGTCGGGCACTTCCATGTAACCGTCGGTGTCGCGGTCGTGCTGACATTCTTCGGCCTGGTTTACTGGCTCATCCCGCATCTGTCGGGCAGGGTGCTGACCAAAAAGATCCATAACCTCGGCATCTGGCAGACGATGCTCTGGACTGTCGGCATGCTGTTCATGACACTGTCGATGTCCTACGTCGGTCTGATCGGCTCCCCGCGCCGTACGGAATACACGACTTACGGCGGCAATGCCACGGCGCTCGAATGGGACCCGTACCTGCTTTTCGTCGGGGCCGGAGGCATACTACTTTTTGCCGGTGTCGTATTGATGGTCTATATCGTCTATCACCTGATGTTCCTCTCTCCGAAAGGCTATACACCGTTCATGGTCGTCGAAGAGGAGGAGGAAGATGCGCATAAAACACCGAAATGGACGGAAAATTGGGGACTCTGGGTCATCGTTGCTGTGCTGATCATCTCCATGGGTTATCTCGTGCCGCTTGTCGATCTGATCGGCAATGCGCCGCCGGGCTCCCCGCCGATCCGGACGTTTTAATGATTAATATCAAGGGAGGTCATGATGGATGAAAAAAGAACTCATAATCAGCGGAGTCATTTTATTCCTGGGCGGCCTCCTCATATTTTTCTCGACAAGCGGTTTCTCGGCATTCACGATCGAGCAGCAGAGGCTGAATGAACTGAAAGAGCGGCCGCCTGAATTTCCGAACATTGAAGTCGTCGACAATAAAGGACGCGCCTACAATTTCGATGAATTCGAAGGTAAGCATATGCTGATGACGTTCATCTACACTTCATGTGCCACCGCTTGCCCTGAGATGTCATCGAATATGAAATATATCTACGATATGATCGATGCAGGGCAGTATCAGGATGATTTGGTGTTCCTCAGCATCTCATTCGATACGGAAAGGGATACGGTTGAAGTGCTGGACCGCTATGCCGGATACTTCGAGGCGGACGGCGAAACGTGGCGGATGCTCCGTGTGCCGGATGAGGACGATTTGTCCGGAATCCTTGAGATGTACGGAGTCACGGTCATCCCGGAAGGTGATACGGATTATCAGCACAACACATCGTTTTATCTGATAGAGCCGGACGGCAGGCTCGGCGAGGTGCTCGATTACCGCGATGTCGACCATGCTGCGGAAACCGTCGTGCGAGCGGTTGAAACAGACGGGGAGGTGGGGCTGAGATGAAACAGTTCTGGTACGGCCTTGCGCTCCTCGTGTTCCTCGCGCTGCCCCCGGTCCGGGAGTTGCTCGAATCGGTGATGGCCTTCCACATGCATATGCAGATGATGCTTTTATTCGTCTCCGGATTGCTGATGGCCCCATTCTTCCAGAAACGATTCGGCCATATATTCGACGGTTTCAATAAAACCGGCCTCCCGGGCGTTGTGATCTTCCTCGTCATCGTGGTCTACTGGATGATGCCGCGGGCGATGGATGAGGCACTTGAAATCTGGTATGTGGAGCTGTGGAAATTCATATCACTGCCGTTCCTTGCCGGCGTGCCGCTCCGCGACAGCTGGAAGAAGATCTCGAAAACTTTCGAAGTCATGCTCTTTCTGGTGCTGATGACGGTATTCTCGGTGATGGCGTACTTGTATATATTCGCAGAAAGCACATTATGCAACAACTACCTGATAATCGACCAGCAGACCGTCGGCTGGGGCTTTGCCTTCTTCACACTGTGCATCATCATGTATATACTGCTCGTCCTGTTCACCGACCAGAGCCAGTACTTTGGCGACGATTCCGAAACTTCATGAAATAAACCCCGCATACCTTGGATGGTGTGCGGGGATTTTTCGTTTTGCTGATGGATCGTCTCCATCGCTCACCGGGATCGCTGCTTGAGCGATAGACGGCTCCCATCGCTCACCGGGATCGCTGCTTGAGCGATAGACGGCTCCCATCGCTCACTGGGGTCGCTGATTGCGCGATAGACCCTTCCCATCGGCCAAGTGGGGATTGGTTTGGCCGATAGACTGCCGCCATCGGCCAAGTGGGGTGTGGTTTGGCCGATAGATTGCCGCCATCGGCCAAGTGGGAGTTGGTTTGGTCGATAGATTGCCGCCATCGGCCAAGTGGGGTGTGGTTTGGTCGATAGATTGCCCCCATCGGCCAAGTGGGAGTTGGTTTGGCCGATAGACTGCCCCCATCGGCCAAGTGGGAGTTGGTTTGGCCGATAGACCGCCGCCATCGGCCAAGTGGAGATTGGTTTGGCCGATAAATTGCCTCCAACAGCTCATCGCGTACGCCGGGACGGTCCGTTAAACGCCCAACAGCTCATCCCGCATCCTGGGACGGTCCGTTAACCACAAAAACGCGCCTGCCCCGGCGCGTCTCGTATTAAAAGCCTAAAGATAAGATTCCAGCTCTTCAAGATCGACGATCATCAGGCCCGTGCTGCCGATTTCCAGTATGCCGAGCTTCCGGAATATGGAGAGGTTGCGGCTCACCGTTTCGCGGGTGAGCCCGATCATGCTCGCCATCTCCTGCTTCGTCAGTTTCAAAGTAATTTCACGCCGCCCGTCGTCAAGTACAAGCCCATGTGCGTATGCAAGCCTGCGGATCAGCAGGAGGACCTGTTCATCGGTCGGCTTCAGTATCTTCTCCTGGAGCCGGTGCTGCAGGTCGATGATGAGTTCACCTATGTAATGAAACAGCTTCACCGCAATCTCGGGCTCGCGCCGTATGACGTCTTCGAAATCCTTCTTGCTTATGAAGATCACTTCGGAATCCTCAGTCGTGACGGCACTGGCGGGGTACGGGTCCTTCCTGAAGACCGCGTGGTGGGGGAACATTTCACCTTTACCGAAGAAGTTGATGATCTGCTCGCGTCCCTCCTCATCAATCCGGTATATCTTCACATTTCCGCTCACCACGAAGTAGAAGTTGACCATCTCCTCACCCATATGGAACAGATGAGACCCCCTCTCGACGTTCCTGTGATGGGCGATTCCCGCGACGGCGGATATTTCTTCATCATCCAGCGCTTCAAATATCTTCATTGAGGATAAGTATTCTTTCAGCAAAAGGCTCACCTCCTTCATCATCCACTATACCATCCCAGCAGAATAAAAAAATCCTGCAGAGTGCGAAATGTACCCTGCAAGAAAAAATGATTAATAAGAATGTAATTCAATTGGCGCTCAATACTTCGGTACCGCCGCGGATCTGGTAGTAGGTGGTCTCATCGATCTCGATCTCCTCAATCAGGCGCTTCAGCTTCAGCTTCTTCAGCTCGTTCAGAAGCAGCCCTGTGCGCCATTCGAAGACGGTCTTCAGCTCATGGAAGCTGACGACTTCAAATGATTCGATGTAATCATAGATGCCGGGCAGCGGTTTCTTCTCCACTTCGAATTCAAGCAGTTCATTGATGATGTAAGTGAATATGTGGTAGGGGTAAGCCCCTTCGACTTTGATGCCTTCCTCATGGATGTCGCCGCTGAAGAAGACCATCGCCGGGAGTTCCTGGATGTCCATTTCACGGTACACCGCAAGGTCCCGCTTCAGCATGCTCTTGACGTTGCTGGAGTTTATTTCCTCAAAGAAGCTCTGTACATCGAGTCCGGCAAGCTCTGCACTTTTCAGCATATGGTCGTATGTGCACACGCTCTTCGTCGGGACGATGCGGTTCAGTATATAGCGCATGAATGCGCGGGCTTTATTTCGACCTTGTATTTCCGCAGCTTTGTAGGCAAGTGCAAGATTATCCTGATCAGAGGTGGACTGGGCCTGACACTTCGTTAAAACTGTGAGCGACGGTGCGAGTATTTTCTGGATGGTGACATATCCCCTGTATTCAATAATCAGCTTATTGATGATGGGTTCCATCTCGCGGCAGACGTCGGAAAACGGGTCGAAAAAGTAGAAGATTTCAACCTTCTGGTCGAGCGGCTCAACCGCCGGCCATTGGTGTATCACACGGTCCATCTAAGCTCCTCCTTAAATCTCACTAATACGAAAACTCAGTCGGGTGTATTGACCATATGGTTGGCAGTCATCGTATACCTTTTGAATAAAAATTCCCTCAAATCTTCAGGGATCTCCACATCAAGCATGGCCTGGTATATGTTTTCAAGCCACGCATCCCGGGCCGCGGGCGTGATGACGAAAGGCATATGGCGCGCCTTCATCATCGGATGGCCGTACTCCTGGATGTAGAGGTTCGGCCCGCCGAGGAACTGCACCTGGAATAATTTCTGCTTGAAGGCGGTCTCCTTGAAATCACCGGGGAACAGGTGGTTGATGCGGTCGTCGCGTTCGACGTAGTAGTAGAAGCGGTCGACCATGGCATAGAGCTTTTCCGTGCCGATCGCTTTATATGGGTTCGAGAGCGGGTTCTTTTTCACCATTTTGCATCATCCTTCTCTTTTCTTAAAACACGGTAGAAACGTTCGCTTTTCGTCACTTCATCCCGGCGGTCGATGTCATGCTCTGCCATCAGCCGGTTGAATATCGTTTCACCTTTATCGTAATCGCTGACTTCATATTCGATTTCATAGTCGGTCGTGTCGAGATATGCGCATTTATCAAGGACGAGCAGCCCGCCCTTATACTCCGTTTCACGGCGTTCGGTGGCGAGGCGCCCGTAGATTCTCAAGTCTTCCACCCGGATGCCGCGCTTTTCGATTTCATGGGCGATGACTTCCGGGATTTCCGCCTCACCGATATGTTTCATGTTGTCCAGGTCATAATCCACTTCCGCGTGGAACTCGAGCACGCCTTTTATCGTCGGCGCCTTCAGTGTCATGACCTGCTTCCCGGAGGTGAGGCGCACCCTGAGCAGCAGTATGTTGCGCCTCAGTTCAAGATCCGGGGTATCTATGTAATAGTTGACCAGCGAATGGCCTTCTGTATTTTCAAAGAAAGTATGATACAGCGTACTATATTCGTTTTCGTTCAGCAAATTTTTAAATTCAATCTCAAGTTCCGGCATTCTCTCACTCCTTATATAGTATTATCCGAAATTTAAAAACGGCTGTAAAGCAAACAGATTTAAGACATTATCAAAAGGATGGCGATATGGTAAAATTAAAAGCGTCGACAGTGCGCATGCACTGCAAAATGTTATACTGGATTTGATCCGGGCATGCCTTTGCCGGCATGTCCGATATTGGAAGCATTGAAATTCAAATATCCGGACCAGATATAAATGGAGGCGTTTAGATGGATGGATGGGATAAATTTCTTGCGCCCTATCAACAAGCTGTGGAAGAGCTCAAAATCAAGCTCAAGGGGATCCGCAAAGATTATCAGCTGAACCGCCAATACTCACCGGTCGAGTTCGTGACCGCCCGTGTAAAGCCGGTGCAGAGCATCATTGAAAAAGCGAACACACGCAACATCCCTTACGACAGGCTGCGTGAAGAGATGTACGACATTGCAGGCATCCGCATCATGTGCCAGTTCGTCGACGACATTGAGATGATCTGCAGCCAGATCCGTCTGCGCGAGGATATGGAAGTCGTCGAAGAAAGGGATTACGTGGAAAACACGAAGGAGAGCGGCTACCGCTCCTACCACCTGATCATAAGGTACCGCGTCGAAAGTATCGACGGGCCGGTCCATATACTCGCAGAGATCCAGATCAGGACGCTCGCCATGAATTTCTGGGCGACGATCGAGCATACACTGAACTATAAATATTCCGGGGAGTACCCGCCCGAGATCAAGAGGCGCCTGCAGAACGCTGCGGAAGCGGCGTATCTTTTGGACCAGGAAATGTCCGAGATCAGGGAAGAGATACAGGATGCACAAAAATACTATTCCAAGAAACGCAACATTTAGAGGATGAAAGGAGGGCATTCCATGAGATTTGTCATCGTCTCCAAAGGGGACACGAAGTCGAACGCCTTGAAAGACCGGATGCTCCATTATATGGCGGATATGGGGATGGAGCATGATGAGAAGGATCCGGAAATGGTGATCTCGGTCGGCGGGGACGGCACCCTGCTGCAGGCCTTTCACCGCTTCCAGCACCTGCTCGATACGGCGTCCTTCGTCGGCGTGCACACCGGGCACCTCGGATTCTACGCGGACTGGCTGCCGCATGAGGTGGAGCGGCTGGTCATATCGATACAGAACGACGAATACCAGCTGATCGAGTATCCGCTGCTCGAGATCATCATCACATACGAAAACTTCGGGACGGAATCGAGGTACCTTGCGCTGAACGAGTCGACGCTCCGCACCGAAGACGGCACGACGCTCGTCAGCGACATCGACATCCGCAACCAGCACTTCGAACGCTTCCGCGGGGACGGCATATGTGTATCGACCCCTTCGGGCTCGACCGCATACAATAAAGCCCTCGGCGGTGCGATCATACATCCGTCGATCGAGGCGCTGCAGCTGACCGAGATCGCCTCGATCAACAACAGCGTGTTCAGGACCGTCGGCTCGCCGCTCGTGCTGCCGAAACACCATACGACCCAGGTCCACCCGGTCAACAGCGAAGTGTACAAGATGACCGTCGACCACATCAACCTGGTACATAAAGGTGTGCGGCAGATCCAGTTCAGGGTGGCGGATGAAAAGGTGAAGTTCGCAAGGTTCAGGCCGTTCCCGTTCTGGAAACGGGTGCATGATTCATTCATTTCAGACAGAAACTAACTTTAGGGGGTGGGCTTGATGCCGGAGATCGAAGAGATGACAGAGATAGAAATTGAATACGATGCATTGCTCACCCAGCTTCGGGACAATGATATAGACGGCTTCAGGGAAGCCTTCCTCGATCTGCACACTTATGAGCAGAGCGAGTTTTACCTGGGCCTCGATGAAGCGGACAGGAACCTCCTGTACGAGATGCTCTCACCGGAAGAAGTCTCTATGTTCTTCGATACGATGGAGATCGATGATGACGAGAGCTACGATGAACTGTTCGAGACGATGGATTCCCACTATGCCGCGGAAATGATCGGGAAGATGCAGTATGACAACGCGGCCGACATCTTAAACGAATTGCCGAAGTCGAAAGTCACGACATTCCTTACATTGATGGACAGGGAGGATGCGTCACAGATCCGCAGCCTCCTGAACTACGAGGAGGACACAGCCGGCGGTATCATGACGACGGAATTCGTGAGCCTCGATTCGACGATGACCGTCCGGGAGGCCATGCGCCATCTGAAGGAAGTCGCCCAGTTCTCGGAGACGATCTATTATGTATTCATCGTCGACGAGCGCCGGAAGCTCGCAGGCATCATGTCCCTCCGGGAACTGATCGTCGCCGATGATGATGAGTACATCGGCGACATCATGAACGAACGTGTCGTTTCGGTCCTCGTATCGGACGACCAGGAGGAAGTGGCGCAGATCATGCGTGACTACGACTTCCTGGCACTGCCGGTGCTGGATTACCAGGACCACCTCGTCGGCATCATCACCGCCGATGACATCATGGACGTCATCGATGAAGAGGCAAGCGAAGACTACTCCCGCCTTGCGGGTATGAGTGAATCCGAAAGCACTTCGGACACCTCGTGGCAAACGGCGAAAAAACGCCTGCCCTGGCTGGTCGGCCTGACTTTCATGGGCATGATCACAGCGGGGATGCTGTCATTCTTCGAAGACACGCTGGCGCAGGTCGTCCTGCTCGGCGCCTTCATCCCGTTGATTGCAGGCATGGCGGGCAACACCGGGACCCAGTCGCTCGCCGTCGTGGTGCGGGGCATCGCGACCGGTGAAGTGAGTGCCTCATCCAAGGTGAAGCTCGTATTCCGGGAAGTCGGTTCCGGCGTGATCACCGGCCTGACCTGCGGTGTACTGATCTACCTCATCATCGTGGTGCTCTACCAGGAGCCGGTCCTCGGGATGATCGTCGCCTTCAGCCTGTTTGTCGCCATGACTGTTGCGACATTCATCGGCACCGTCGTGCCTATGTTCATGAACAAAGTGGGCATAGACCCGGCAGTCGCGAGCGGTCCGTTCATCACGACGGGTAATGACATCGTGAGCCTGATGATTTATTTCGCCCTGGCGAATACATTCATGGCAGCATTGATGTAAGTGGGCGATCACGGTTGTGATGGTTTTATTTTTCAGTGATGCATTATGATAAGTGTTGCATTTTGGTGTCATTATTAGTAAATTAGTAGTAGGTACTAATAACAAGCGATAAAAACATTCGTTTCAATAAAGGAGACTTGACCATGAATTTAGAAGGCAAAACTTATGTCATCATGGGTGTTGCGAACAAGCGCAGCATCGCATGGGGCGCAGCACGTGCACTGGACAGCATGGGTGCAAAACTCGTATTCACGATACTGAACGAGCGTTTCCGCAGGGAGCTCGACAAGCTTCTCGGCGACCTTCAGGGCGACCATGACATCATCGTCGAGTGCGATGTGTCGAAGGATGAGGAAGTCGAGCGTGCGTTCGACGAAATCAAGGAGAAGACCGGCGGCGTCGACGGTGTCCTCCACGCGATCGCGTATGCGAACAAGGATGAGCTGCAGGGCGGCTACAGCGAAACTTCACGTGAAGGATTCGCGCTGGCACTCGATATCAGTGCATACTCACTTGCGATCGTTGCGAAGCATGCGAAGAAGGCATTCAATCCGGGCGCGAGCCTTGTGACGATGACTTACCTCGGCGGCGAACGCGCAATGCCGAACTACAACGTCATGGGCGTTGCGAAGGCGGCGCTCGATGCGAGCGTACGCTACCTGGCGCTCGACCTCGGTGAAGACGGCTACCGCGTGAACGCGGTGTCCGCGGGACCGATCCGTACACTGAGCTCTTCCGCAGTCGGCGAGTTCAAGACGATTTTGAAAGAAATCGAACAGCGTGCACCATTGAAGCGCAACGTCGACCAGCTTGAAGTCGGCAACGCCGTCGCCTTCCTCTTGAGCGACCTCGCTTCCGGCATCACGGGCGAAATCGTCCACGTCGATTCCGGCGCAAACATCATGGCATAATAGTGAAAATAAAACCGGTACCCTCGCAAGAAGCGGGGGACCGGTTTTTTTGATTTTGCAGGGGGTAAGGTGTGCGTGCGTGGGTCCTCCATCACTTATTGAGTGGGTTGAGTGAGCGATGGGGGCTGTCTACCGCTCATTGAGTTGTGTGAGTGAGATGGGGTCCCCATATCGGCCAAGTGGGCGTTGGTTTGGCCGATGGACGACTCCCATCGGCCAAGTCGAGTCTGGTTCGGCCGGTAAACGCTCCCCATCGGCCAAGTGGATATTGGTTTGGCCGATAGACGGCCCCCATCGGCCAAGTGGATATTGGTTTGGCCGATAGACGGCCCCCATCGGCCAAGTGGGCGCTGGTTTGGCTGATAGAAGTCCCCCATCGGCCAAGTCGAGTCTGGTTTGGCCGATAGACGGTCCCCATCGGCCAAGTGGAAGCTGGTTTGGCCGATAAGATCCTCCAACCGCTCATCGCACGCGCCGGGACGGTCCATTAAGCGCCCAACAGCTCATCGCGCGCGCCGGGACGGTCCGTTAAACGTGCAACAGCTCATCGCACGCGCCGGGACGGTCCGTTAAGCGCCCAACAGCTCATCGCACGCGCCGGGACGGTCCGTTAAGCGCCCAACAGCTCATCGCACGCGCCGGGACGGTCCGATAACCACCGACCGACACACCGCCGCGCACCCCGCACCCCCCTCACAAAAGCAAAAAACCCACAATCTCCATGATTGCGGGCGTAACTGATCGCTATTTATCCTTCGCCGAGTCTGAATGTCTCGGAAACCTGCCACATGCCGTTTTCGAGCTGGTAGGCGAGGCTGATTTTATTCACCGTTTCCTTGTGATGGATGCCGGCCATGCTCAGGTGGCTGAATGTGTCTTCGAATTCCTGCGAAGTCGTACCCTGTGCGAGTGTGAAGTGCGGGACGAAGCTGTGTTTACTCTCGCCGTAGAAGTCGCCGCTGTTCAGGGCATCATGTATTGAAGTCAAAGTTTCGTTCGGCTCGACTTTGAAATAAATCACCGGTGAAGTCGGGGCGAAGCTTGAAACTTTTTTGATTTCTATTTCAGTCGGCTGATGTTCTTTTGCGACCTGCTTCAAATATTTGACGATCTCTTCCTTCTCGCTTGCATCCGCTTCGAATTTCTCCTTCAGCGTAATATGCGGCGGGATGAGCGCATAGTGCGGGTCATATCTTTTTCTGTAACTGTTCACTTTGTCCTGCAATTCTTTTGATGGAAATAAAGCTACACCAAATATCATGGTAATTCCTCCCAATGTCATTTCTTCGATTATTTCGATTATATCAGATTGTTCAAAAATTTCATACAGAAGTTAGGCCAGATAATGCCTGAGCACCTGCTCAAGCTCCGGCTTCCAGGTCTTCCATATATGGCCGCCCTCGAGTTCACGGTATTCGTATTCAAGCGGCTCGGTTTCAAGGAATTCATTCAATTTCCGGTTCGGTGTGAGGAAATCGGCCTGCTCCCCCATGATCGTCTCAAAATCATCTTCCTCGAGCCCGATGGTGTGATAGAGATTGAGCTGCATCAGGTTCGGCTGATTTTCAAACCGCTTGATGAAGTCATCATCCACAAACGGGCTGAAAGCCACCGCATTCGGGAATGTGGTCGGATACTGGAGTGCCACGCTGAAGGCGAAAGTGCCGGCGAGGGATTCCCCCATGAGCACACGCGAATTGGCCATCTCCAAAGTCTTGAAATTGCTGTCGATCCATTTGATCAGCTCGCGGCCGACGAAGGTCACCATGTTTTCATGATGTTTTCCGTTCGGACTGAAATAGTGGTTCCGCCATTCGACGTCCGGGTAGGGCACCCCGACGATGATCGCCCGGTCGATCTCCTCATTTTCACGAAGCTTCTGATAGAGCCGCTCGATCTGGCCGTACCTGAAGAAATCCTGGGAATCGAATGTGATGATCACATTATACCTGTACAGATCACTGAAATTCTTCGGCAGATAATATTGCACTTCGAACGTTTCCCCGCACACTTCGGACTCCACTTCCGCGGTGTGGATCTTTCCTGCAGTCATATCCATGCTAACCCCTCCTTATGTAATATTGTAACAATTCCGGCCCCGGATGAACATAGGGGTACAATATTGATTATCCCCTTTATTTCATGAAACAAAACGGAAAAGGGGGAGAAATGTTTTTTGAATACCGAAATTTTATGATACACTTTATAAAAATACTTACTAATTTTTAAGGAGAAGTGCAGATGGCGAATAAAGCATGGTTTCAGTCAGGCGTGGCGATCATCATCACACTGTTGATCATAATGCTGGTCATACAGGTGCAGGTGGTGTTCGAGCCGCTGTTCACAATTATTGCAACGATCTTCATCCCTGTATTGCTTGGCGGGCTGCTGTATTACATCACACAGCCGATCCAGAGCTTTTTGGAAAAAAGGAAAGCCAAGAGGCTGACGGCGATCCTCGCCGTATTCCTGATCATCCTGATCGTGATCAACATACTCGTGATGGTCATCGTCCCGGTCATTTCTGATCAGATCCAGAACCTGGTCCAGCGCATGCCGGCACTGCAGCGTGATTTCCAGAACATACTCGCATTCCTGTCATCCCAGAGGGAGGAACTGCCATTCGATGTCGATATCGAAGGATTCACCGAAAACCTGCTCGACCAGAGTGGTGAAATCGTCAGCAACATCGCGAGCAACGCCATCTCCATCCTGACGAGCACGGTCAGCGTGATACTGACACTGGTCCTTGTGCCGTTCTTTTATTTCTTCATGCTGAAGGACCATGAGAAATTCGTCCCGGCGATGGTGTCACCGTTCTCCGGCACTGTAAAGCAGTTCCTGACCGAGTGGCTCTACGACGTCGACCGCACGCTCCGTTCATTCATACAGGGGCAGGTGCTGGTCAGCTTCATACTCGGCGTCATACTCTACATCGGCTATACGATCATCGGCCTTGAATACGCACTGCTCCTCGGGATGCTCGCACTCTTCCTGAACGTCATACCGTTCATCGGACCGTGGCTTGCATTCGCACCGGCGGGGATACTCGCCCTGATACAGAGTCCGATCATGTTCGTCTGGGTCGCGATCATCACATTGATCGCCCAGCAGATCGAAAGCAACCTGATCACACCGAACGTCATGGGGCAGTCACTGAAACTGCATCCGCTCACAGTCATCGTCGTGGTGCTCGCAGCAGGGAACATCGCCGGATTCATCGGCATGCTCGTCGCGATCCCGACATACGCCGTGATCAAGACAAGCATCCAGAACATCTGGCGCTACCGCAAGGCGCTCCAGAATACGCTGCTGACCGACGTCCAGCCGCATCTGAAAAAACATGACTGATAAAAAGGAACCCGGGCCGCAGCAGCGGTCCGGGTTTTTCATGTCCAAAATCAGCCGAGGTCACGTTTCCTGTAAAGAAACAGCCCTGCGGCAAATAAAACCACCGCTGCGATGAAGACACCGCCCGCAGCCACCCAGTCCATCTCATTGACCGTCACATTCTCCAGATAATGGAACGGCGTCGCCATATGGAGCATCTCCGGCAGCTCGACCAGGTTCCCGAGGTATGCCACGAAGAACATATAGCCGACATAGAGCCAGATCAACTTGAACAAACCGTTCGACAGCCCGAGCAGCAGTACACCGATGCCGACGGCCGCCGCGATGGCGGTGAAGTAGTTCAGGCTCGCAAGCATATAATCACCGAGCGTCACGCCGATGTCATCGACATTCATGCTCGCAAGATGCATGCCGAGCGTCGTGAGCACCATACCGATGAGCGCGACCAGCAGGCTCAGGATCCAGTGCGTGACGAGCACCAGGGTGCGTGAAAACCTGCTTTCAAGCGTCCCGGAATCCACCACTTCAAGCCGGGCCGTATTCTCCTCGCGCAGCACCCTGCCGATGATCATCACAGCGGGTATCGCCGTGATCACCGTCGTGATGATCAGTATCATATTGATGAAGAACATCACAGGATCATCGATGGCACCCGCTTCAACGGCGGCCGAAAGCATTTCATTCCCGGAAATCATCTCCTCGAGATCCCCGAAAATCGAACCGTACGTCAGCCCGATCACGAACATGCCGGCGAGCCACGAAATGATCATCGTCCGCATGTTGCGGAGCGCAAGCCCCGGATACGATCCGATGTTCCGCGTCCGCCTGTCGCCGCGCCCCTTCAGGTATGCGCCGCCGAGGTCCCTCCGGGAGAATAAAAACCATCCGGCCAAAGCGAAGACGGCGACCAGCAGGAACGGAAGCAGCCATGTGAAATCATTCTCGGCATACGGGTACATCCGCGTCAGCCAGTTGTACGGCGAGATGACGGAATAGGCCATATCCGCGACATCCGTGACCGCCCGGTACAGGAACATGATGACAAGTATCGAAAGCGTGATCCCGAACGTCAGGTCGGCGGATGAAAGAAGTGCACCGAAGAACAGTGTCAGCATGTAGAACAGCATGCCGAACAGTGCAAGCCCTGCACTGTAGAGCAGGTTCCCCTCATTATTGAACGACTCCAGGCCGAGGAGGGAGAGCCCTGCATAGTTGATGACAAAAGCAATCAGGTTGATCAGCACCCCGAGCATCACCTGGTTGACGTAGAGCGTACGTTTGCTGACGCCGCCGCTGATGAGGTATTCGGTGAGGCCGTCATCTTCTGCCTTCCTCCCGACGGAATTTGCGATCAGTATGCCGAAGATTCCGTGGAGGAGCGCCATGAAGAGCAGCATCTGATGGCTGAATGAAACGGCGGTCGTATACGCCGCATCCGGGAGGGGGCCGATGAGTGCGACCATCGCCGGGTTGTCAAGCGTCGCTTCGATCGAGCGCAGTTCCTCCTCTGTTGAGTACAGGTCGTCGAAGACCGGGGCAAAGCCCACAGACATGCCGCATAGGATGATGAGCCACATGATCACCCTGAAGCGGACCTGCTTTGCCAGAAGTCTGAAGTGGGTCATGATTTATCCTCATAATAGCGCATGAATATGTCCTCAAGTTTGGGTGGCTCGGTGACTAGGTAGGTGATCCTCTTACTGCTGATGTCCGACATGAAGTCCGCGACCTTGTCGTTGTCGACCATGAGATGCGTATTGCCGCCCTCGGTCCTGAAATCATGGGCATAGCTTTTCCCTTCAAGGAAGGAGAGGTCGTCCTCCGAAGACAGTATATATTCGATCCGCGTGATATGGCTGAGGTCTGCGAGCTTCCCGGTCTCGATGATCTTCCCTTCGCGTATGATGGCGATCCTGTCCGCGAGCTTCTCGACTTCTGACAGTATATGACTCGACAGCAGCACGCTCTTGCCGGCATCGCGTGCGGCAAGGATCTCCTGGTGGAACACGCGCTCCATCAGCGGGTCGAGACCGGTCGTCGGTTCATCGAATATTAAAAGGTCCGCATCCGATAACAGCGCGCTGATCAGTGCCACTTTCTGGCGGTTGCCCTTTGAGTAGGTCTTGCACTTTTTCCTGGCATCCAGCCGGAACTTTTCGATGAGCGCATCACGCATCTCAACATCCTTGAACCCGCGCATCTTCATGAAGAAGTTGATCACTTCCATCCCGGTCAGGTTGGGCCACAGATTGACGTCCCCAGGCACATAGCTGATGTTTTCGATGTAGCGCCTGCTTTTCTTTATATCCTCGCCCTTGAAGTAGATCGTCCCCGACGTCTCCTTCAAGGCGCCGATGATCATCCGGATCGTCGTCGACTTGCCGGCGCCGTTCGGCCCGATGAAGCCGAAGACTTCGCCTTCCCGTATGTCGATGGACACGTTCTCCGCCGCACGGACCTTCCCGAAATGTTTGGAGACGTTCTCCAGTGTCAGTATGCTCATTGGTATTCCTCCTTGTAATAGAGTTTCTTCATCGCATCGAGGTAGACTTCGAACTCCTCGAAATATTTTTCGAAATCCCCGGCGCTGCGCGTCGAATCGTCCTCGATGTACTTCGAATAGCCGTCGAACGTCCACATGATGAGCTTCATCAATGTCTCATGGTCGATGTCCTCCCTGAAGTAGCTGTAGTCGATGTCCGCATAGGCGGCCTTGTAGCCTTCTGTGACGAGCTTCTGCTGCAGCTCGCGGTATTTTTCCGGCACGGTGTCCTCAAGATAGACATGTGACAGGAACATCGAAATTTCCGGATGCTTCTCATAATATGCATGCTTCCGCTCCGCAATCGCCGCCGAGCGCTCGATGAACCCCTGACGCGGCAGATCCCAGTCGAGCAGCTCCTCCTGCACTTTCTTCAGCGTATACTCAGTGCACGTGTAATAAACATCTTCCTTATTCTCGAAATAGTAGTACAGCATCCCCTTCGACATCCCGGCATCTTTTACGATCCTGTTGGTCGAGGCATCCTTGTAGCCGTAGTTCGCGAACTCGTTCAGCGCCGCATTCAAAATCTCCGCCTGCCTTGCGGGATCCAGTTTCCTAAACGCTTCCTTCATACCGGACCTCCTTCATTGACCGGTGTGGTCAATTACATATTACTCCATGTTGACCAGTGTGGTCAATAACTTTATTCACATTTTCCACGATATATGGAATATGACTTTTAAAGGGGAGATTATATGAATCCGATAGACTATCTTGTTTCAAAAGGTTTCAGGATCACGTCCGATCCGACGAAATATGCGTCGAAAATCTGGGGGAAGCGGGATTACACCGTGAACGGCCACAACTATGACGGCTACTGCGGCGGCTACCACCGCGCCTATGATTTGTCGAAACGTCACTTAGCGCCTGTGCCTTCGGTGTGCGACGGCATCGTTTCAGCCGGTACGAAAGCCTACGGCAACTTCGGCGGCACCGTCGTCGTTGCGAATAAAGACCTCGGCATCCAGGTGATCTACGGCCATCTGGCACGGAACTTACCCGTCAGGGTCGGACAGAAGGTGAGGGCCGGTGAGACGATCGGCCGCCAGTCCAATACGAACAACCAGGGCGTCCATATGAACTCGCACCTCCATATCCAATTCCAGAACTACGGCTTCATCCGGGGTGAGCGGAATTTCGTCTGCACGGGCATCGATCCGCTGAAGCTGGTGCTCCATGATGTATGGCCTGAAAATGGAAAGATTGTTACGGACCGGCGGATCAACATGCGCACCTTCCCGAACGTGTGTGCAGCGCGTGCGGGTGTGCTGCCGGCAGGGTCCGAGGTCGCCTTCGACCGGCTGTATGCCGCAGACAGCTACTGGTGGGTGAGGATGCGGTACAAAAAAGCGGTCCGGTTCATGGCGGTGGGGCCGAAAAAGGGTAGCGCTTTCAGGAAAACACCGCTTTGGGGAAGTTTGTTGAAAAATTAGTAATATTCTTTCGATTTATCTCTTTAAAATATATGGAGATGGTGTACAATGAAGTTATATTTATCAGAATAATAAAACATGCAGGGGAGTGGGGTAAATGAGCAATGATGAGAAGCGTTTTTCCAGGCGTGATTTTCTGAAGACGACGGGCGTTGCGACCGGCGGCATCCTCGGCGGCTCGCTGCTCGGCGGGTTCATCGGCTACAACTTCGACCAGAGTCCGCCGGCGACCGAGCCGGAGACGGCTGAACACGGGGAGGAGGCATCGGGCGGCGATAACCACCACACCGGTTATATGTTCTTCACGAAGCACTCCGACAGGGAGACGATCGAAGCGGCGATGGAGCGCATATTCCCGGAGGATGACCTCGGGCCGGGTGCGGCGGCACTCGGTGCGGCATATTTCCTGGACGGCCAGCTTGCGGGCGACTACGGCAGCAACACAAAGGAATATATGCAGGGTCCCTTCTATGAAGGGTCTGCGACACAGGGGTACCAGTCGAGGCTGAACCGGCGGGAGTATTTCACGCTCGGCATACTGAAGCTGAATGAGGTGGCGAACGAGGAATTCGATGCGGACTTCAGGGCACTCGAGCCGGAACAGATGGACGAGATATTGACCCTTTTCCAGGAAGGGGATGTGGACATGGGGGTGCCGGCCCATACAGCGACGGCGCCGGAATTTTTCGGGCTGCTCAGGACGGCGACGCTCGAGGGGGTTTATTCCGACCCGATCTACCGCGGCAACCGCGGCATGGAAGGCTGGAAGATGAAGAACTTCCCGGGGCACCAGATGGCATACATCGAACAGATCGACGACGGGGAGTTCCATGAAATAGATCCGCAGTCGGTCGCTGCAGGACATTAAGGACGGGGGAGAAAATTATGGCAGAAACATTGGATAAAGTGGATGTCGTGACAGTCGGGGTCGGCTGGACCGGCGGCATCGTCGCGGCGGAAGCGGCAAAGGCGGGTTTGTCGGTCGTCGGCCTGGAGCGCGGTAAGAACCGTGGCACGGAAGATTATCAGCATGTGCATGATGAGTACAGGTATGCGATCAGATATGAACTGATGCAGGACACTTCGAAGGAGACGATCACTTTCAGGAACACGCGGGATGAACGCGCGCTGCCGATGCGGCGCATGGGCTCCTTCCTGCTCGGTGAGAACGTCGGCGGTGCGGGGACGCACTGGAACGGGCAGACGTGGCGTTTTTTGCCGTATGATTTTGAAATCCGTTCGATGACGGAGGAGCGCTACGGGGAGGACAAGCTTGGGGATGACAAAGGGTACAGATGGCAGGACTGGGGCATTACATACGATGAACTGGAGCCATACTTCACCCAATTCGACTTGACGATCGGCCTTGCAGGCGAGGAAAACCCGCTCGGCGGCCACCGTTCGGAACCGTTCCCGACGCCGCCGATGATCGAGACACCGATGCTCAAGCTCTTCAACGACGCGGCGAAGGGGATGGGGCTGCATGCCCATATGATGCCGTCCGCGAACATGACCCAGCAGTACACCAACCCGGACGGACAGACGCTGCAGCCGTGCCAGTACTGTGCGTTCTGCGAAAGGTTCGCATGTGAGTACGACGCCAAATCCTCACCGGAGACGACCGTCATCCCGACGGCGCTTGAGACGGGGAATTTCGATATCAGGACGCATGCGAACGTCGTGGAAGTGCTGACGGATGAGGATGACGACAGCCTGGTCAGCGGCGTGCGCTACATCGATACGCTGAGCGGTGAGGAATTCATCCAGCCGGCGGATATCGTCGTCCTGAACAGTTATGTATTCAACAACTATAAATTGCTGCGAGTTTCCGATATCGGCGAGCAGTACGATCCGGAGACCGAGGAAGGCACGCTCGGCAGGAATTACGGCTACCAGACGTTCGGCGGTGCAAGGGGCTTCTTTGACACCCAGTTCAATACGTTCATGGGCGCAGGTGCACTCGGTGCGGGACTTGATGATTACAACGGGGATGAGTTCGATCATTCGGATCTTGATTTCCTGCACGGCGGGAACATCGCGGTGACGCAGACGGGTTCACGCCCGATCGCGACAAACATCACCCGCCCGGACACACCGAGCTGGGGCGCTGAATTCAAGAAGGAGACGATAGAGAACTACACGCGGACGATCCGTGTGCAGGGCCAGTGCGCGACGACGCCGCACAAGGACAACTACCTCGACCTCGATGAAGAGTACACCGACGCATACGGGCTGCCGCTCGTCCAGCTGACCTACAACTTCACGGACTCCGACCGGACGAGGACGAAGTACCTCGCCGACAGGTGCGGTGAAATACTGGAGGAGATGGGTGCCAATGAAGTCGTGGTCGATGAGGAGATCGGCGATTATGACATCGTGCCGTACCAGTCGACGCACAACACCGGCGGCACCGTGATGGGTGATGATCCGGAGACGAGCGTCGTCAACAACTGGCTGCAGCACTGGGACCGCGACAACCTGTTCGTCGTCGGTGCGGGCAACTTCCCGCACAACAGCGGCTACAACCCGACATCCACAGTCGGCGCACTAGCATACCGCTGTGCCGAAGGCGTCATAACATACAGCGAAGACGGTGGAAGACTTGAAGATTGATGACTGATGAAGGCCGGCTGCATGAGTGCAGCCGGTTTTTTGCGGGACGGGGCCGGGTTAACGGATGCTCGCCGGGTAAACGAGCAGGTGATAGACTTCCAACGGATGCTCGTCCGGGAAACGAGCAGGTGATAGACTTCCAACGGATGCTCGTCGGTAAAACGAGCATCTGTTAAATAAAAAAACGCCTGCAAGCCGGAGCCTGCAGACGCGTATAGATCATTTTTTCCTCTGCCGCGGTGTCCCCTGTCCGCCGGTCAGGTCTTTATCCATCTCATATAGTAAACTGTTGATGATGGTCTGGATATAAGCCTCGACCAGGAAATAGGCGACGATGGAGTAGACGATGATGACGCCGACGAGCAGGATATTGCTCTGGACGACGCCGATGACGATGGCGGGAAGCAGCACCAGCCCGATGAAAAGGATGAGCATCGCGATGCGGTATGTCCTGATCGTCCCCTGTGCCGATTTGATCTGCGGGGCGTACTTATCATTAACTTCTTCGTAATCCAAAGCTCTGTTGTCGCGGTAGACATTCGTGATTTTCACAGAACCGTCGTAGGAATCTTCAGTGTAGCGCAAGTCCATATGTCCGTTGTCCCATGTCAACATTTTAAAAAATGACATTCCCATGCACCTCAATATAGAATATATTTTATACTTATTATAGACTATATAAAAACATATTACAAAACCAATAGTTTGAAAATTTCGATATCAAAGGCGGGTGATCGTATCGTACAGGAAAACAAAATTGAGAATAAAGACCGGAAGCCGGCCGAAGACGCCATCGTCGATTCGGTCGACACCTTCTCAGGGCATCTCGAAGCGCTCCGTGCGGTGCTGATCAAGTCCGCCATCACCATCGCAGTCGTATTCATCATCATCTTCATGACCGTCAGCTGGTGGTTCGGCTTCATCGGAAAGGGTGCGGACATCGTCGTCATGGGGCCGTTCGAAGTGATCCGGTTTTATTTCCGCACCTCAGGGGCAATCAGCATCGGCCTCTCGATACCGTTCATGCTCTACTACTTATGGCAGTTCGTGCAGCCGCGGCTGATCCCGAAGGATGCGCGGATCATGCATACGATGCTCCCGCTGATGATCGTGCTGTTTTTGGTCGGGCTGCTGTTCGGCTATTTCGTCGTCCATCCGATCAGCTATTTTGCGCTCATCAATATGGGTGAGCAGAATTTCGATGTGCTGATCACGGCGGATGAGTACATGTCGTTCCTGCTGGTGACGACGATCCCGCTCGGACTCGTGTTCCAATTGCCGCTGGTGGTTTTATTCCTGAATTATCTTGAGCTGCTGGACTCGGAGCTGATGCGGAGTATCAGGAAGTTTGCGTACTTCGGGCTGCTCGTGATCACGGCGCTGATCGCGCCGCCGGACATTTTCTCACACCTCCTCACACTGACGCCGATGATCCTCCTGTATGAGTTCAGCATCCTGCTCGTTAAGCGCAAGGAGAAGCGGGACCGTTTGAAAGAGGAAGTTTAGAGGTATACTATGTTAATATTTAAAATAAAGTTTGCGAATTGCAGGAGGCGTGTATTTTGAGTCAGAAAGTCAGAAAAGCAGTCATACCGGCGGCGGGCCTCGGGACGAGGTTTTTGCCGGCGACCAAGGCGATGCCGAAGGAGATGATCCCGATCCTCGATAAGCCGACCATCCAGTACATTGTGGAAGAAGCGGTGGCCGCAGGCATCGAGGACATCATCATCGTCACGGGACGTCACAAGCGTGCGATCGAGGACCATTTCGATCATCAGGTCGAGCTCGAGCTCGCACTGAAGGAAAAAGGGAAATATGAATTACTTGAAAAAGTCGAACATTCGACGGGACTTGCCAACATATTCTATGTCAGGCAGAAGGCGCCGAAGGGGCTCGGTCACGCAATAAACACCGCGCGGCAGTTCATCGGCGATGAGCCGTTTGCGGTGCTGCTCGGCGATGACATCGTGGACCACGGCGGGGGCACGCCTGCGATCGGCCAGCTGATCGAGGAGTTCGAGCGGACGGATTCGAGCATCATCGGCGTGAAGACCGTGCCCGAGGCAGACGTGTCAAGGTACGGCATCGTCGAGTATGACGGCTGTTCGGATGATCTTTATCATCTGACGGACCTGTATGAGAAGCCGGACGCGTCCGAAACCGATTCACGCCTCGCGGTGATGGGGAGATATGTCCTCACGCCCGATATTTTTGACGAACTCGGGAAAGGCGTCATCGGTGCCGGCGGCGAGATCCAGCTGACCGACGCCATCGCCGGTCTGATCCATAAGGGAAAAGACGTCTACGCATGCGACTTTGCCGGCGACCGCTACGACGTCGGCCACATGCGCGGCTTCGTCAAGACGACGATCGAATACGCCCTGCGCTCGGAGCACCGCGATGAGGTCATCGAATACATGGAGAATACGCTCGAGCGGTTGAAGCGTGAAGAGTTGAAGTGATTTTAATTGAAAGGGGCAGGCGGATTGAATATCCGTCAGGCTCCTTTTTGTTTTCGGGGAACTTCTATCGGCCAAGTGGGTGCTGGTTTGGCCGATAGACGACCCCCATCGGCCAAGTGGGTGCTCGTTTGGCCGGTAGACGCTTCCCATCGGCCAAGTGAGTGCTGGTTTGGCCGGTAGACGCTTCCCATCGGCCAAGTGAGTGTTGGTTTGGCCGATAGACGACTCCCATCGGCCAAGTGGGTATTGGTTTGGCCGGTAGACGCTTCCCATCGGCCAAGTGGGTACTGATTTGGCCGATAGATTCCGCTCAATCGCTCACCGGGCGTCTCGTTTGATCGATAGAACCCGTCCATCGCTCACTGGGCGCTGCGTTTGAGCGATAGACGCTTCCCACCGCTCACTGGGCATCACGTTTGAGCGATAGAAGCTCGCCAATCATTATAATCCCAACAAAAAAGCTCACTCCCCGGCACAACCGCCGGAGGGTGAGCTTTATTCATCTTCAATTCGTCCGCGATCCCGCACGCCGCGCACGCATGAACATCACGATGTAGTAGATCGTGAGGACCAGGAAGATCAGTCCGCTCGCGATGAGGGTGGCCTTCACGTTGCCGAAGATGTCGGCAGTGAGCCCGCCCACGACGGGGCCGATCATGGCGCCCATGCCCTGGAGGCTGCTGATGAGCCCCCATGACTCCTCTTTCTTCGCCTTCAAGATCGTGCCGGCGAGGTATTTATTCCACGCGGGCAGCATGATGCCGTAGCTCAGCCCGATGAAGCACGCAATCAGGAAGATCACCCACACCGTCTCGAGCGTCGAGAACCAGATGATCCCCGCCGCATAGACGAAGAATCCGGTACAGATAATCACCATCGTGAACCGCGCCGAATATTCGTCGAGCCCGCGTGAGAGCATCGTCATGCTGAAGCCGACGAGCGCGAAAATCACGAGAATAAAGATCGTATACTCGAAGAAACTGAGTTCGAGCAGCCCCGTGATGTACGTCGGCAGCACAGGCAGCAGCATGCCGATGCCGAGCGCCTGCAGCATGATCCCCGGGATGTTCCGCATATGCCGCCTTAAAATCACGAAAATTTCCTTCAAAGGCAGGCGCGGGTTCCTTGAAGAGCCGTTCCGCACGCCCACACTGAATTTCCCCGGAATGAACAGGTAGCCGAGGATGTTCACCGCGACCGCACCGATCATCACATAGACCGCATCATCCCCGATCGCCCCGATGACGAAGTTCATGCTCACCATGCCGGTGCCGAGCCCCGCAAGCCAGCTGAAGAAGATGAACCCCATGTCCTTGCCGCGCGTCGCATCCTCCACATTTGCAAGCGCAAATATCCAGATCGGGCACACCGCGATGCCGAGCAGCGCCGAGGCGAGCAGCAGCACGAAGAAGTCCTGCGAGAATAAAATGATCCCCATCGCAGCGGCCATCAAAACGTATGTCGCCGCCATCGTCCACCTGGCACCGATCTTCCGCATGACGAAGCCGAGCCACGCGTTCGTCGCCGCATCAAAGACGAAATGCACGGTGATCACGATTGACGCAAGCGTCAGCGAGATCGCCTCGATCGACGGCAGGGCGGGCAGATAGCTCAGTACATACATCCCCCGCACCAGTTCCGTCAAAAATAATATGATTGCATATTTCCAGAATAAATTCCTGTGTTCCCTTGTCAATAAACTCACCATCTCACTTATCCATCTGAAAAATGATTTTATCACAACCACATGAAATATGTGTATACTTTCCTTTATGCACAGGGGAATATATTGTATAATATAAAGGTTGAAAGGTGGGACGGTACTTGAATACGAAAACGCTGCTCTCTTTATTGAAAGTTAAAAAAACATACGGCAACTTCCCGGACGCCGTCGAACATATTTCCACAGACTCCCGGGAAGTCGACCGCAACAGCATCTTTGTGGCAATAAAGGGCCATCAGGCCGACGGTTACGACTTCATCCCGGATGCACTCCATGCCGGATGCGGGTTCATCGTGAGCGACAGATATTATGATACCGGCGACGATGCCGGGATAGTGATTGTGAAGGATCCGGAGAAAGTCGGATCACTGTTCGCCGAATATATATATGACTTCCCGCACGAGGCGATGACGATGGTCGGGGTCACCGGGACGAACGGCAAGACGACCGTCTCGACGATGATCCACTCCTTGAGCCGTGCGATGGGCAAGAACAGCGCATACCTCGGCACGAACGGATTCCTGATCAATGAAGACCGCCAAGCGAGCCTCAATACGACGCCGGAATCGGTCCGCCTGCACCACAGGATGGATGAAGCGGCAGGGGCGGGTGCAGAAGTGTTCGCGATGGAAGTGTCGTCCCACGGACTGAAGCTCGGCCGTGTCGCCGGCATCAACTTCGATATCGCGATTTTCACGAACCTCTCGCAGGATCACCTGGACTTCCATCCGACGATGGAGGATTACGGCTTCACGAAGGGGCTTTTATTCTCACAGCTCGGGCAGAACATGAAGGAGCGGAAATACGTCATCCTGAACAACGACGACCCTTGGAGCGGAAAGTACCAGCGCATGACGCCGCATGAAGTGATCACCTACGGGATGGATGAGTCGAGCGATTTTTATCCGACGGACATCGACGGGAGCCTCGAAGGGTTCAACTTCACGCTGAACACACCGGAAGGGGCGTACCATGTGGATTCACCGTTCATCGGCGAATTCAACATCCAGAACCTGATGGCGGCGATCATCAGCGAATGGGTGCAGGGATACGACCTTGAAAAGGTGATTGAAGCGGTGAAGATCATGGATCCGGTCGAGGGCCGGCTGGAAGTGCTCGACAAGACGTTGCCGGTCAACCTGATCATCGATTTCGCCCATACGCCGGATGCGCTCGAGAAGATCATGGATACGGTGAAGCCTTTTGCGGAAGGCCGACTGATCTTCCTCGTCGGCATGACCGGCGAGCGCGACACGACGAAGGCGCACGCGATGGGCGAGATTGCCTCGCGTGCCGATATCGCAATCTACACCCCGGACAATCCGGCGAACGACGACCCCGCCATGCTCGTCGAACTGCTTGAAGCGGGTGCGGGTGCCGACAACTACCGTTCATTCACCGACCGCGAGGAAGGCATACGCTACGCGGTCGATATCAGCGAGCCGGGGGATACGATCGTACTCGCATGCAAGGGCCGCGAGCCGTACCAGATCATGGAGAACTACGTCAAAGTGCCGCACCGCGATGATTTGATCGCACTCGACGCCGCCTACCGCAAGTACCGCCCGGACGAATATTTATGATGTATTAAGGAGATTTTCAATGACTTTAGAAAATGAAATAAAAAGACGCAAGACGTTTGCCATCATCTCGCACCCCGATGCCGGCAAGACGACGCTCACGGAGAAGCTGTTATTATTCGGCGGTGCGATCCGTTCCGCAGGGACGGTCAAGGGCAAGAAGAGCGGCAAGTTCGCGACGAGTGACTGGATGAAGGTCGAGCAGGAGCGTGGCATCAGTGTGACGAGCTCGGTCATGCAGTTTGACTTCGACGGCTATAAGATCAACATACTGGATACGCCGGGACACGAGGATTTCTCGGAAGATACGTACCGGACGCTGATGGCGGTGGACTCCGCCGTCATGGTGATCGATGCGGCAAAAGGCATCGAGCCGCAGACGCTGAAGCTCTTCAAAGTGTGCCGCATGCGCGGCATCCCGATATTCACGTTCATCAACAAGCTCGACCGCATGGGCAAGGAGCCGTTCGAGCTGCTTGAGGAGATCGAATCGACGCTCGAGATCGAGACGTATCCGATGACATGGCCGGTCGGCATGGGCCAGAGCTTCTTCGGCATCATCAACCGGAAGAATAAAGAGATCAACCCCTTCCGCGAAGAGGAGATGCTGAAGCTGAATGATGACTACGAACTGGAGACGCCGCATCCGATCAGCGATGACGAAGCCTTCCAGACGGCAGTCGAAGAATTCATGCTCGTCGAGGAAGCGGGCGATGCATTCGATGAGGAGAAGATCGCCGGCGGTGAACTCACCCCTGTATTCTTCGGCTCCGCGTTATCTACGTTCGGCATCGAGGAATTTTTGGATACTTACGTCGATTTCGCGCCGATGCCGACGCCCCGGAAAACGGAGGCCGGCGACCCGGTCGACCCGACAGACGAGGCATTCACGGGCTTTATTTTCAAAATACAGGCCAATATGGACCCGAAACACCGTGATCGACTCGCGTTCATGCGGGTCGTCAGCGGCAAATTCACCCGCGGCATGGATGCCGTCCTCGCGCGCACCGGGAAGAAGCAGAAGGTGACCCGGGCGACGATGTTCATGGCCGATGACACCGAGACCGTTGAGGAAGCCTATGCGGGCGACATCATCGGCCTCTACGACACCGGCAACTACCAGATCGGCGACACGCTGTACGGCGGGGGCCGCGGCAAGATCGAATTCGAAAACCTGCCGCAGTTCACACCGGAGCTGTTCATGAAAGTGTCCGCGAAGAACGTCATGAAGCAGAAGCACTTCTACAAGGGCATCGAGCAGCTCGTCCAGGAGGGCGCGATCCAGTACTACAAGACGATGCACACCAACCAGCCGATTTTGGGCGCGGTCGGCCAGCTGCAGTTCGAAGTATTCGAACACCGCATGAAGAACGAGTACAACACCGATGTGGTGATGGAGCCGATCGGCAAGAAAATCGCCAGATGGATTGAAAACGAGGAGGACATCAAGGAGAGCATGAACTCCCCGCGCTCCAACCTCGTGCTCGACCGCTACGACAACCAGGTCTTCCTGTTCGAAAATGAATTCGCAACCCGCTGGTTCAGCGAGAAATTCCCGGAAATAAAATTATACAGCCTGCTTTAATGCGCGGCAGCCCGTCCCTTTTTTGGGGATGGGCTTTTTGTGTTGTTGGCGGGACAATCTGTTGGAGGTTTAACAGCTCGTCGCTTGGAGTGGGATGGTCTGTTGGGAGTTTAACGGCTCATCGCGCGGGTCGGGATGGTCCATTGGGCTTTCAATCGGCCAAGTGAGAGTTGGTTTGGCCGGTAAACGCTCCCCATCGGCCAAGTGAGAGTTGGTTTGGCCGATAGATGCTCCCCATCGGCCAAGTGAGAGTTGGTTTGGCCGATAGACGCTCCCCATCGGCCAAGTGAGAGTTGGTTTGGCCGGTAGAGGCTCCCCATCGGCCAAGTGAGGGTTGGTTTGGCCGATAGATGCTCCTCATCGGCCAAGTGGGCGTTGGTTTGGCCGATAGACGCTCCCCATCGGCCAAGTGGGCGTTGGTTTGGCCGATAGATGCTCCCCATCGGCCAAGTGAGAGTTGGTTTGGCCGATAGACCCTTCACCCCCCCTCACCCCCGCCACCCACAAAAATCATGAAATTTATTTGTAAAACGTTTTCATGGATAAAACCGCTTTACAACGGGCTTCCAATCGGATATATTATATTTATCAATGAAACCACAACTGAATAGATCCTTATCAATAACTAAAATTTAGTTTTGAAAAAGGGGAGTAACAATAGTGATCGCTCACCCGTTGAACACCACCGGGCATCGAGAGGATCGACTATCATTACATCGTCATGACGGCTCCAGATTGAATCACCACTTCACGATCGGACCCGGTGTAATGAACGGCGGACAACCGGCTTCAGCCATCCACATCCGCTGTACCGTGAGACCTTTGGCAAAACGTACAGAAGAATACTTCTGTACGTTCTGCGATGGGTCTCTTTTTTTGTTGGTCGATTTGAAAATGAAACCCTGGAGGTACAAAGTTATGGATATGGCTATTATTTTGGAATATGGCTGGGTGCTGATCGTCCTGGTCGTCCTGGAAGGCCTGCTCGCGGCGGATAACGCCGTCGTGCTCGCGGTCCTCGTCCGGCACCTCGAACCGAAGGAACGGAAAAAAGCATTATTCTACGGTCTGGTCGGCGCATTCGTCTTCCGTATGATCGCAATTTTACTGCTCGTCTGGCTCGTCCAGTGGTGGTGGATGCAGGCGCTTGGTGCGCTATACCTCTTCTGGGTGTCCGGCTCGCACCTCTACTCGCTCTTCAAGGAGAATAAAAAAGACCCGAAGCAGAAAAAAGTCGAGGCAGCGGCGGAAGCGGGTCCTAAAAAGGGTTCCGGCTTCTGGATGACCGTGTTCAAAGTGGAACTTGCAGATATCGCATTCGCCATCGACTCGATCCTTGCAGCGGCGGCGATCGCGCTCGCACTGCCTGAAATCGGCGGGGATTTCTTCGGCGTCAACGCAGGCCAGTACACGGTCATGGTGATCGGCGGCCTCATCGGTGTCATCATCATGCGTTTCTTCGCCACATGGTTCGTCGGCGTGCTCGCACGGCGCCCGGGGCTTGAAGTCGCGGCATTCCTCATCGTCGGCTGGGTCGGCGTGAAGCTCGCCATCCTCTCGCTCGCACATGACGCGATCGGCATCATCCCGCATGAGTTCCCGCATTCGACGACATGGAAGCTCATATTCTGGTCTGTAATGCTCATCATCATCGTCACGGGCTGGTTCAGCAGCAAGAATAAAGCCCCGTATGACGGCGAATCATTGGAAGTCTGAACGGATACATCTTATAATGAAGTTTAAGTAATTTGAGATGCTGGGAGGAAGTCAATTGGAAAAAGATAAAAAGCACGTCATTCCTAGAGACCGTTACAGACGCCGGCGCCGCGTCTTCACAGAAGAAGGCCAGGAGCCGATCGCACCTTACGAGGGGCCGTCGGAGCCTGAAGGCACCGCAGACGCAGACATCGATAATGAAACAGAACAGCCTGATAAATCGGCAGCGGAGTCGAGAAGGGATTCGATCGAAGCGTCCCGCGGGCGTTCCCATGAACCGGTCTACGGCTACGATGATCTGACGGAAGAGGAGATTGATGAATCCGGCTACCAGGATGTCTATACATCAGGACCGGCTTCCGATGAAAAAATATCCAAACCCGAGAGTGAAGCAGGGGAGGCGCCGGCTGAGCGCACTGAAGGCAGCACACAGGAAGACACCGCCGTCAACGGCCGCACCCGCGAAGCAGACGGCGCGGCATATGCCGCATCAATGACCGCGGGTGCCGCCTACAGCTACCCGGGCGACCGTAAGACTGAAGAGGCGGTGGACAGGGAGCCTGTCCGCACCGCACCTGCATCAGCGCAGGCCCCGGAAACCCGGGACAGCAGCGATCACAGAAGTGAGGATGCTGTTTATTACGGTGCCGTACCGCCGGGCGGCGATGGCGGCGGGAACAACAACGGCGGCAGCAACCGCCGTAACAGGCGCGGCGGGGGCGGCGGATTCTTCCGTTCATTCCTCCTGCCGCTTCTCGCAGGACTGTTGGGTGCCGCAATCGCACTTTTATTGTTCAATGCATTCGACGCTAATGACGGCAGCACCGGGGAGGCACTCAACGAGGAAGAGGCCGGTGAGGAACTTGAAGCGGAAGACCCTGCAGTGGATGATCCGACGGAGAATGAGATCACCGCGGCAATCGATGCCTCGCGTGATTCCGTCGTGTCGGTGATCAACCTGCAGCGCGTCGATTCGCTCCTGCCGGGCATCTTCGGGGAAATGCCCGAAGTCCAGCAGGAAGAGCCTGAAGAAGCGGGCATCGGTTCCGGCGTGATCTACAGGGTGGACGGCGAGACGGCCTACATCGTCACCAACCAGCACGTCGTCGAAGGTGCCGAGGAAATTCAGATCAACATGCAGAACGGTGAATCCGTCAACGCGGACATCGTCGGCACCGACATCTGGACCGACCTTGCGGTGCTCACGATCCCGAGCGACCAGGTCGACGGCACGCTCGACTTCGCGGACAGCGACGAGCTCACGGTCGGCCAGATGGCGATCGCCATCGGCTCACCGCTCGGCGAGGTATTCTCGGGCTCCGTGTCCCAGGGCATCGTCTCCGGACTCGACCGTTCGGTGCCGGTGGACCTCGACGGCGACGGCAGTTACGACTGGGAGGCGAACGTCATCCAGACCGATGCCGCCATCAACCCGGGCAACTCCGGCGGTGCATTGATCGACTCGAACGGCAACCTGATCGGCATCAACTCGATGAAGATCAGCATGCCGATGGTCGAGGGCATCGGATTTGCGATTCCGGCAAACGAAGTGCAGCAGGTCGTCACACAGATCGAAGAGAACGGCGAAGTGCAGCGCCCGTTCCTCGGCGTGACACTGCAGGACCTCTACACCATCCCGCCTGAAATCATCCAGAGCGAGATGAACCTGCCTGAAGACGTCGACTCAGGCGTCGTCATCTCGAGCGTCCAGCCGGGGTCCCCTGCGGAATCCGCAGGCCTCCAGCAGCTCGACCTCGTGACCGCACTCGACGGCAATGAAGTCGCGAACATGATGGAACTCAGGCAGTACCTGTATTACGAAAAACAACCGGGCGACGAAATGACGATCGACTTCTACCGCAATGGCGAACCACAGTCCGTCACCGTCACCCTGCAGTAAATATCGGACCGGCTCAAATTTTGAGTCGGTCTTTTTTTAAATTTATAGTACAATAAAAACCATCACAACGATTGAGAGGAGTCCTGCAGCGTGTTCAGAAAACAGCTGGCGAAATTCAGGCAAAACAGCCCCGAGCGGCTGATATTCATATACTACTTCGCAGCCATCGTGGTGGCGACGCTACTTTTGTCACTGCCGGTGTTCTACCGGATGGACTATTCCGAGATGGCATTCATCGACATCCTGTTCGTCGCATCGTCGGCGCTCAGCGTCACCGGCCTCAGCAGTGTGGACATTGCCTCGACGTTCAACCTCTGGGGGTACGTCGTCATCATGTTCATCATGAACCTCGGCGGCGTCGGGATCATGGCGATGGGCACGATGATATGGCTCCTGCTCGGCCAGAAGATCGGCCTCCGTGAACGCATGCAGATCCGGGTGGATACGAACCAGTATAAGATATCCGGCGGCGTCCGGATGGTCATCGACATCATCGGCCTGATGCTCCTGATCGAACTCGTCGGTGCCGTCTATTATTTCTTCGTCTTTTTAGCTGAGACGGGCGACTGGAATTATGCGCTCCTCCACAGCACGTTCTTATCAATCTCCGCGACGACGAACGGCGGGCTCGACCTGTTTTCCGGGTCGCTTACAGGATATGATACGGCGTACCATCTGCAGGTGCCGGTGATGATGCAGATCGTCCTAGGCTCGATCGGCTACCCCGTCCTGATAGAGGTGCGCAACTTCCTGTCGAGGCGCCGGCATCATTTCCGGTTTTCTTTATTCACAAAAGTGACTACTGCGACTTACGGCGGGCTGTTCGTGGTCGGCACGCTGATTATATTCATCATGGAGTGGAAGGATTACTTTAATGAATACGGCGTGATCGGCACGCTCTTCAACAGCATGTTCCTCTCGGTCACATCGCGGAGCGGGGGACTGACGACCGTGCCGATCGATATGCTGGATGAGTCGACGCAGCTGTTCATGAGTGCGCTCATGTTCATCGGGGCGAGCCCGAGTTCAGCGGGCGGCGGGATCCGGACGACGACGTTTGCGATACTTCTGTTGTTTCTGATCGCATTCAGCCGGGGACGTGCGCACATCCATGCATTCAACCGCAATATCGCGCGTGCGGATATCGACCGCGCATTCGCCGTCATCGCACTCGCGGTCTTCCTCGTCTTCGCGGGCGTCACGTCCATCGTGTTCCTGGAAAATGGAAAATTCGAGGTGGCTGATATATTATTTGAAGTGACGAGTGCGTTCGGGACGGCGGGGATATCGACCGGCATCACGAGTGAACTTTCCGAGGCGAGCAAGCTGATCATCATCGCATTCATGTTCATCGGGCGGATCGGTTTTATTTCCTTCATATTATTCATCGGCGGCAGGCAGCATACGCATTCCTATGAATTTCCGGAAGAGCGGATCATGGTAGGTTAAATTCAAGGAGGGATTCATCATGCAGGAGTTTTTTACAGTGAAGTTGATTTTGACCCAGCATCTCGGCGGCAAGCTCGGCATGAGCGATGATGTGTCATTGTCGAAAGTGTCGCGTTATGCGACAAGCATCAATGCGGACGATAATTTCCATGTGCTGCTGGGGGATCTGGGCGGCACGCTCGGCATCGACCAGGAACTGCGGGGGCGGCGGAACCCCGCGGTCACCGCGATGAACTACATGGGGTACGATTTTGCGGTGCTGAACCACCGCGATCTCTCTAACATTTCGAAGCTGCGGCGCGCGGTCGGCTTTGCGCGGTACCCGTTTTTGAACTGCAACATCGGCCATCCAAACACGAAGGAGCCGTTCTTCGGGGAGCCGTACGAGATGATCGACATCAACGGCATGCGGCTCGCGTACGTCAGCGGGTACGCCGGGCCTTTCGAAGCGGAGGATGATGACCTGTTCGAGGTGGCGGACATTGGTGAGGCGCTCCGCCGCACTTTGCGTTACATCTATGACAATAAAGACCCCGATTATGTGATCGTCGCGGTGTCCGACTGGGATGAGTCGATGCAGGAGATGATCGATGAACTGGAAGGCGTCGGCATCGTCGTCACCGGCGCATCGGAAGTGTACGGCGGTGCGTTCAACCCGCGGCATGATGCCGACGCCGCCTCGGCGCTCGCGGCCAGCTTCTCGGCAGAATCCGCCGAAGACCTCGCCGCGAGCATCAGCCCCGGCCAGTTCGCCCGGAACATTGGCGACCGGCATCCGGAAGCGTCCGGCACATCATCGAGTCCCCGCCTCCTGTCGGGTAAGGAAGTGTACACGGCCGGGGATTCCGAAGCGATTTCCATGTACCACCACCATCACGAGGGCTTCGTCATGTCCATCGACCTGCGCTTCAAGCGCCGCACCACCACTTTCGAATACCTCGGCCACACGATCAGCTACCTGGATAAGGAAATATCCGAGCTGACCGATGATATTCATTTGAATGATCTGATTTACTACCATCTGTAGGGGGTGGGTGGTGGTTAAGTGATATCTGCCCTCTATCGGCCAAGTGGGGTTTCGTTTGACCGATAGACGTCTCCCATCGGCCAAGTGAGTGTTGGTTTGGCCGATAGACGCTCCCCATCGGCCAAGTGGAGTTTCGTTTGGCCGCTAGGACGCCCCCATCGGCCAAGTGGAGTTTCGTTTGGCCGATAGACGCTCCCCATCGGCCAAGTGAGTGTTGGTTTGGCCGATAGAACACCGCCATCGACCAAGTGAGTGCCGGTTTGGCCGATAAAATTGCCCCTTCACCCACCACAATTCAAAAATAATAAACATATCACCCAAAAAGTATAATAAGTTCCAAAAAAAACAAAACTAAAAAAATCAAAATCGCCATTTTCCTCCTAATAATAGTAAAGGGGGTTTTTATTTTGTTTTTAAACAAGCGAAACAAATCAAATGAGCTGAATTATTTAGAAGTACTATCAATCAGAGCGGAACTGACAGATCAGGAGAGGAAAACTTTGGAGCGTCTCCGGAAAGGATATGCAGGGGAGCAGTTGTATGACCGGATATTGGATGAAGTCGGGCATGAGCAAGTAAATATTTTCAGGGACATATGGATAAAGGCCGATAAATCGCTGACCCAGATAGACAGTCTGATCATCAGCGACGAAACTGTGATCATCAATGAAATCAAGAATTACAGCGGGCAGTACAAATATGATAATAATAATTGGTACATCGGCAAAGCCCAGATTTCAGATGATCCGCTGATTCAATCCAGACGTGCCGCTTCAAAGCTCATAAAAATCTTCAGGGAAAACAATATGAGCATCCATGTTGAAAATAAAGTGATTTTCCCGAATCCGTATTTCATACTGGACACGAATGACGAGCAGTGCAGGGCCTCAATCGTCAAACGTGACCGGCTCAAGTATTACTTCCGCACTTTCAACCAGCTTCCCAGCTGGAGCAGGCATGAAAAAATCATCGAATTACTCAAATCCTATACTGTCGCAGAGCCCGCCCATCCGCAGCAGGCGGATGACAATCGATTGACATTCGGCAGATATTGTCCAAGTTGTACATCATTCAATCTGCAGAGTCACCGGAGTTTCACCATCTGCAGGGACTGCCATCATAAGTCTGACAATAAAGCGCATGTCCTTGCAGCAGTCCGGGATTTTCAAATATTGTTCAATGAACAAAATGTCACCACGACTGCCATACAAAAAATGTTGAATCATGAAATATCGAATACAACGGTAAAACGGTATTTAAGGCAGTACTGCACCCCCGCAAACAACGGCCGCTTCAGGACTTACTCCCTCCGCCACCCGCACACCAGCTGACCCGCCCCAATCAAAACAAAACCCCCATTCCATCAATGGGGTGCCCCCATAAAGTTGAACTCCAAAATTCAACTTTATGGGGGCTTTTATATGCGTAGAAAGCATTCGATCGATTTTAAACTGAGTGTCATCCAGGAATACTTGAATGGTGATTTAGGGTATCATTCCTTATCGGCCAAGCATAAGATCGATACTAAATTGCTCAGAACATGGGTGAACCAATTCAACCAAAACGGCGTCCAGGGATTGACTGCCGGTATGACAAAATCCACTTATTCCAATGAATTTAAACTCAATGTCCTACAGTACCGTTTAGAACATCAGCTCTCTTACAGGGAGACGGCGAATGCCTTTGACATCCCGAATCCGTCCATCATTGCCCAGTGGCAGGGTAAATACAATCAATATGGTATTCTGGAGTCAGACACTAAACCGGAAGGCAGGCGGGCCCAGATGAATCAGAAGAAACCATCCAAAAAGAAACAAGAACAGCCGGCGCCATTGAATGAAACGGAACGGGAAGAACTGGAACGTTTAAGAGTGGAAAACCGTCAGCTGGAGGTCGCCATCGCGCTCGAAAAAAAGTTACAATCCTTAGCTCGAGACAAAAGAACAAAGAAATAGTCAGAGCGATCATAGAGTTAAGGAGCACCGGCCGCTATATGCTGAAAGAGCTGCTTGCAGCCGCAGGTATCGCCAAGAGTGTATTTAAGTACTGGAATGACCGATTACCCGAAGAGGATCATAAAGATCGTGAGGTCATTCAATCCATCCAGGAGATTGTGGCGGAAAGTCAGGGCAGATACGGCTATCGCCGGGTGCGCCTGGCGTTGAAAGAGAAAGGGTTCGTTGTGAATCATAAGAAAGTGCTGCGCCTGATGCGACAATACAAACTGCTTTGCGTCAAATTCAAACACAGAAACCGGCAGTACAAATCCTATAAGGGTAAAGTTGGTAAAATTGCCCGGAACACACTGCGCCGCCGGTTCAAAGCCGATCGGCCGTATCAAAAAGTATTGACCGATGTCACGCAATTCAATATTTCAGCTTCCGGGGAAAAACTTTACCTGTCACCGTTCATGGATGTGTTCAACGGGGAAATTTTGTCGTATAAGATCGGCCGTGCCCCGACCCTCGATATCGCCGTCACCCCTTTAGAGGAGTTAATCCGCCAGAGACCGACATTGGACTATCGGATGACGGTCCACTCGGATCAGGGCTGGAATTATCAGCATAAAAAATGGGTCAGGCACCTCAAAAAGAACAAGACGTTTCAAAGTATGTCCAGAAAAGGCAACTGTTTGGATAATTCTCCGATGGAGAACTTCTTTGGCCTGCTTAAACAGGAAATGTTCTATGGCCAGCAGTTTAAGACCTATGCAGAGCTGGAATCAGCGATTCATCAGTATATCGATTTTTATAATCATGATAGAATTAAAACAAAATTAAAAGGCATGTCTCCTGTCAATTACAGGAGACATGCCTCGAATCACATCATTTAAACAAAAAGTTCAACTTTTTGGGTTCACCTCACAAGGAACGGGGGTCTGCATCAAACTCAGGACTCTGATATGATTTTGTAGCGTTTATGGTTAACGACTGTTTTTTCAAACATTTCGTGTTCGTCAAAATCATCATTGATGGTGATGTCGACTATTACCGAGTTTTCATTCACCTTCTCGACTTTGCCTTTCATATCGTTGAACTCTACGATGTCGCCGACGTTTGCCGGAATGATTTCCACTTCTTTCTCATCTGCCATTGAATAAACCTCCTACAATCATTGAGATATATTATACAAGAAAATCATATAAATGTAACCATTTAAACCTGAAAACTTACATGCCGCCGACAAAATCCCGCACTTTCGCCCGCACCTTCACGCGAACCGCCTTCACCGTCGACACACTGACCCCGAGTATCCTTGCAATCTCCGCAGTCGAGTAGCCGTCCGTCATCAATTCCAGCCACTTCATCTCACGCTCACTCAACAGCGCAACGAGCTCCGCATTCAACAGATCCACATACGATTCCCGCACCGCACACACACCGTCATCCTCCAGCCACTCGGTGACCTCCAGCCCCTTCGACACCCGCACGCACTTCCGTATCTCATCGATCAGCCGCTGGTAGATCCGGGTGTAGACGAACTGGGACTCCGTCGCCCCGCGCGCCCGCGCCGGATCATAGCTCGCAAGCGCCTGGAACACCGCAATGCGCCCGATCTGCAGGAAATCGTCCTTATCATAGAGGGTGTTCAGTTTATTCATGACGGCATGCACCATCGGCTCATACTGCCGTATCTTCGCCTCGACCAAAGCTTCCGCACTCAAATCTGGTTTTTCCATACACTGTCCCAATCGATTTACCGATAAATCATGTTTTTCCGGATGCCCTCAATCTACACCATCCAGCTGTAAATAAAAAACACCACAACACGCAAAAAACACCACTAACCTGCATTTAAAGTTAACATCAAGTTATCAATGTTAAAAATATGTAATATAACCTTAAGTTGTTGTATAATAAAAGCATCAAACACGTTTGACAAAATACACATCAAAGGGGTACGGCATTTGAAAACATTCGCTTATCTGCTGCACGACATCAAGTATCTGGAACCGCTCTACCACCGGGAGCACCTCTCCCAGGCAGTCTATCCCGACCGGCACGAACCTTCCACACTCACGACGGACGCCTGGCTCGACCGGCTGCTGATCCACCAGTACGGCACGAACTTAAAAGCCAGGCGCGACCATCTGAAATACGTCCACGGGATCCATCGGCTCGGCCCGATCATCATCGATGAACATACAAACTTCGTGATGTTCCCGCTCACATCGAGCGTCCACAAGAACGCTCTCTGGCTGAACGCGCACAGCCTCCTGTGCTTCAGCGCACCGAAGACGGAAAGCGGCCGCGCAACCCGCATCCATTTCAGCGACGGCACATTCAAAGATATCGACGTCGACACAAAATTTTGCGAAAAGCAGTACGAAAAGACGCTGACGGTGCTCGATAAAGTCCAGAAGATCAGGCGGCATCCGGAACTTTATTTCACAGCGCAGGGAAAGTTCAAATGATTTAAACAATTCGCTTTTAAAATTACGGAATCTCTAGCATAATTGGGGGAGGGAGGGGTGCAGCGTGAACATACTGGTTGCCGGCGGCACATATAAAAATCAAAAGACCAGGATTGACAAGCAGTTCTCGATGGTCGGCGGCCATGTCATCGCACGGCTCCTCGGCCGTTATTCAGAACACGATATCCACCTCCACACGAATTTGAGCAGTGAAGAACAGACGCTCATGAAAAACCTGCGTGAATCATTGAGAAAAGATTTCATCAGCACGGAGTACATCGAGAAAGTGCCGGCGCCGTTCGGCATACTGACCGATGACGGCATCGAGGCGTTCTCCAATGTGTTCGAAAGCGCGCGGCTGCACAGGCGGAACGACAAGTTCTTCCGGGACTTCGGCGCCTTCATTTTGACGACCGACATCAATGAAAGGGATTTCAGGTATCTCAGGAGTTACGCCCACAATAACAACATCCCGCTCATCATCATCACCGCGGGGGAGTACAGGCTTGCGCCGAGCCATCCGGACGACGTCATCATCCCGCTTGAAGAGACGGACGGGCTCCCGCTGTACCATATGCAACTGCACGAAATCCACAAGGCGCTCCTTGAAGTGAAGGTGGATCAACGGCCGCTCATCACAAACCGGCTGCAGAATAAAGACCCGGTGGATGAGGGGACGTTCAAAAAGCCCGCAAAGCTCCTCACACAGCTCGTCATCTTCGCAACCGGCTTAGCACTCGCAATATTCCTCATCATGAGCCTGTTCGAATGGTTCTCAGGCCCCGAATCACAGGAGGCGGACATCGACTGGCAGCAGACGGTGGACCATCCGGACTGCAGCACGGTCGAAGAATGCACCGCCCTCGGTGATGCCTACCTGGAAGCACTCGGCGAATACATCGATATTTCACAGGAGCCTTACGTCTTCTTTGAAAACCGGCCGCGGCGGACGTACCATGACTATGCGGTGGACGATGGAAACCTTGAGCTGATCGAGGAAGTGCGGGAGCTGCCGGGGGAGGTGGAGGACTACCTCCGCTATTACGATGAATTCGAGGCGCTGTTCCCGGATGCGTACACGGACCAGATCGACATCTTCAGGCTGTTCTCGGACGGGGAGGGGAACACGCTCGCCTATGTCGACATCAGCGAGGAAGAGACGATACTCGCAATGGACTTCAGGGACAATACTCACAAGGCAGCGCGCTACAGGACGCACATCCATGAGTTTGCACACATCTACTCCCTCCCGGCGGAGGACTTCACGGACGGATGCGCCGGGACCACCGAGCTCGACTGCCTGAAGGAGGACACCCTGATGCATGACTACATCAACAGGTTCTGGGACGGCTATGGCGGGGAGTGGCTTGAAAACCGCTATAAGTCGCAGGCGGAACGGGATGCGTTCTTTGCGAACAACATCACGGACTTCCATGTGCCGTACCAGGCCGTGAACCCGAAAGAGGACTATGCCGTGGCATTCACGATGTTCGTGACCCGCGAAATTCCGGAGGAAACCGGCCTCCTCAGGGACACGAAAGTGAGGGCGATGTATGAAGATCCGGAACACGTCGCCCTGCGGACGGAGATTCTCGATAACCTGCTCACACTCGAGCGGGCCGGGGGTTGATCCGGCGGAGAACAGGCCCAAAGCCCCGAAATCATAGCGAAATGCCAGGGATTTTATTTCCTAAAATGTTGTGAATTATTTATAATAAATTGAAGATAAACATTGTGCACTAAGCATTTCAGTGTATAATGAAATTATCCTAATATATAGAAACAGGGTGGTATAAATGAGCGATGTCAATACAAGGCATGTCTGCAGACATATATACTTGCTGAACGCCAAAATCGACCATCTGACGTCTTTCGAGACAAGTGAAGGACGCATGTCGAGGGAACAGGTGTATATGCTTGAAACCATTGCAGAAGAGCCCAATATCACACAAAAACAACTGATAGCGAGGATGAAGAAGGAGCAGACGGCCATCTCCCGGGCAATCCAAAGGATGGCCGACAGTAACCTGATAAGTAAAACCCAGAGCCGTGAAGACCTCCGTGCCTTCTATCTGAAGATCAGCGAGAAAGGCCTCCGGTTGATCGATGAACTTCATGATGAAATATGCGAGATCACGGATGAACTGCTGAAAGACTTATCCATGGATGAAGTGAAGCATCTGACCCACATTCTCGAAAAACTCCATCGTTGATTGTGCATAGACCCGCATGGGTCTTTTTTTGTTCAAATAAAAACCGGAAACCCATGGGTCCCCGGAGGTCTTTATAATTCTCTTATCATATATTTATGCGGGATTCCGGCATCATCAAACTCATCCGATGCCACCGAATAGCCGAGCTTCTCATAGAAGGGGATCGCGTGGACCTGGGCGCCGAGCTTGGCGCTCTTGTACCCGGCACTTTTAGCGTGGCGGTGCACGCCTTCCATCAGGTCATAGCCGTAGCCTTTGCCGCGGTGCGGCTTCAAAACGGCCATCCGCTCGATTTTGATCATGCCGTCTTCAAGCGGGCGGTATCTGACCGTGCCGACCGGCTCCCCGGAATCATCGAAAAGCACGAAATGCGTGCATATGTCCTCATGCTCATCGACTTCGATGTCGGCGGGGACATCCTGCTCCTCGACGAACACTTTCATGCGTATGTCGAGGCAGTAGTCGTACAGGTCTTTTGTGTCTGCTGTCTTTATTTCCATAACATCACCTACATTTGATTTTTGCGCCGGATGGCCGTAAACTGCCAGAATATCTTCAAGTGCTCGATGCTCCAGTATTCCAGGCCGAGTGAGAGTGCCGGCTGTGTGTTGAAGCGGATGTTCGAGGCTTCCGCCGCAGCGAGTGCGATGTACTGGTAATGCGGCTTCAGGTTCTTGAACGCATCGCTCAGCCGACCGTCCTCGTTACGCACCCATTCGATCGGGTGGATCAGTTCGAATATATCCACCTGGTTGAAGATCTGCGGCAGGGCGATGATATAACATGCCGCGTCCACTTCGGGGTTCGTCAGCGCCTCGCTGAAGTAGCCCCGGATGGAGAGGTAATACTCTTTGTGCGTGTGGTTGTAGTAGTGGTACGAATCTTCGATCTTCGGCTTCAGGCCGTCTTTGATCTGCGCTTCCAGGAAGTCGAACATCTCATTGATGTTCGTCTCCTTGTCATAAGTCTTCCTCATGGTACAACCTCCTCGAATGATCAGTAGTAACCTTCTGCGGGTGCTGCGTTTTGATTATAGTAAGGGTCCGGCTCGATGTAGTTCTCATTATACCCCTGGTTGAACTCATCCACAGCAGGCTCGTTGAATCCTTCGTTCTCATTATACTCCGGATTGTTGTAATTTGGCTCTTCATACGCCGGTTCATTATATACCGGTTCCTCGTATGCAGGCTCCTCGTAAGGTTCGTTGTACTCCGGCTCGACCGGCACCTGCCGGGAATCTTCGCCGTTATCGCCGTTGCCATTACCGTTGTCGTTGTTGCCGTTATCGCCGTTGCTATTATCGCCGTTTCCGTTTTTCTCTTCCAGATCATCCTCGCCTTCGACGCCGAGGTCCTCATGGTCGAATTCAGGGATGTCGAAGCCGTCACCGTATGGATTTTCATAATCATCCATATACGCCGGATGCGCCGTTTCAGGCGTGAACTCCTCAAGGAGGTAGTCATCCAGATACTGATAAGGCTCATAAATGCCGTGCAGCCTCAGGTTGATCAGATCGTTCGGCTCGGTCGGCTCAAGATCGAGGATCTCGCGCAATGTATTGGAGATCGCAAGCAGGTGCTCCGGATCCGCCAGGTAGAAGTAGGCGCCGTTCGGTTCATACCAGAAATCGGTGCCGACGATCTGCGTATTGTCGAACTCGATCGAGTTGAATGCATAATAAGTCGCAAGGTCACGGACGGTTTCCGATGTCATGTCATGGCGCACATTTTCTGCGACCACTTCGATCAGATCATCGATCCGTGTGAGGGCCCCTGTGGATTTCGCCCTCTGCATGATTGCCTGGACCATCTCGAGCTGGCGGTTGCCGCGCCCGAGATCGGTGTCGACGTCACGGTTACGGACGACCGCAAGCGCCTCTTCACCGTTCAGCACCTGTTCGCCTTCCTCGACTTCGATTGTGCCCCGATCGATGGAAGTCGGCGACTCCATATCGAACGGCACATCGAATTCGACGCCGCCGAGCGCATCCACGACATCGACGACCGCCGGCATGCTGACGCGGACGTAGTAGTCGACCGGCACGTTCAACAGGCTCTCCACTGCGAGCATCGAGCTCTCCGGCCCGCCGTTCCGGTGCGCGTGCGTGATTTTATCATAGTAATTTTCATCCGGGAAGTACGTGAGCGTATCCCTCGGGATGCTGACGAGCTTCACATCGTCCTCATCCTTGTCGAATGTGGCGAGGATCACCGTGTCCGTACGGAAACCTTCCGTATCGAGGTTCTCCCGCTCGCTCCGCGTCTCGGATTCATCGACGCCGAGGATCAGCACCGTGAAGCTGTCGAGATTCGGGTCGACCTCCTCGATCCTGAGCTCCGAACGTTCACGGTCCGTCGCCTCGTAGGAATCCGACACCCCCCGCTCGAAAGTGTTGAAGACGCTGTAGATGTACAGCCCGACACCGATCAGGATGACGAGGAGCACAGAGAACAGAATAATAAGGAATTTTTTCATGATTAACCTTCTTTAAATGAATTTTATCGGGAATGACATAATGTGTATTATAAATTATAATACAGTATGAATGCTTATATTTAGTATACCAATCATTTATTTTATAATCTTTTGGATGTAAATACAATGTATAGATATAATTTCTACCAATAAAGTGAACATCTATCATGGAGCAGGGCTGATGCGGCTCTGAAATATTGACGGAATAATATATCACGGAACCGAGATACAAGTAAAGTAGAAAGTTCTGAAAAATTGTAAAAGCATTGTTAATATTTAAATATACTATCCTCAAATACTTGATTTAATGATATAGTATAAACTTAAGCAATAATTAAAAAAGTATACATATAATTTTTGGAGGTCTTTATGGAAGAGACGTTGAATTTGGAGGATATTCTGGAAGTCATCAAGAAGAATCTGTGGATGATCATCAGTCTGATGCTGCTTTTCGGAGCAATTGCCGCATTTGCGACAGCACTTTTGATGACACCGCAATATGAAGCGAATACGCAAATACTGGTCAGTCAGTCGGAAAATGCAGACACTGTGAACAATCAGGACATACAGGCGAGTCTGCAGTTGATCAATACATACAGGGACATCATACTGAGCCCGACGGTGCTGGATGATGTCGTGGATAATCTGGGGCTGGAACAGACCACAGGGGCACTGGCCAACCAGATTACAGTGAACAACCAGGATCAGTCGCAGGTCATTACAGTGACCGTCAGCGATGAAAATCCGGAGAACGCGGAAATCATCGCCAATGAAGTGGCACTGGTGTTCCAGGACAGGATTACAGAAGTGATGAATGTGGACAACGTCTCCATTCTTGCAGAAGCGGATATGGGCGAGAATCCATCACCTGTATCACCGCAGCCGCTTGTCAATATTGCGATCGGTCTGATTTTGGGCGCATTGCTTGGCGTGGGCATCGCATTTTTAAGGGCGTTCCTTGATAAACGTATCACGACCGAAGAAGAGATAGAGAAGCATCTGGATCTGCCTGTACTGGGTACGATCGCGAAATTCGAAAAGTAGGAAGGATACTGAATCATGTTTGGCAAAAATAAAAAACATACTTACTCATCAGGACCGAGAGAACTCATAGTTGAAAAAGAACCGAAATCACCGATCAGTGAACAATTCCGTACGATCAGGACGAACATCATGTATTCAAGCATCGATACAGAGATAAAGACAGTGGCCTTCACTTCAGCTTCCCCGGGAGCAGGCAAGTCCACGATGGCTGCAAATGTGGCGATTGCCTACGCGCAGTCGGGCAAACGCACGCTGCTGATCGATGCGGACCTCCGCCGTCCGACGACGCATTATACTTTCGAGTCAGGCAATCAGCGCGGCCTGTCGACGGTCATCATAAATGATATGCCTGCAGCCGATGTCGTCAAGGAGACGGATATTGAAAACCTCGAGATACTGACTTCCGGTCCGGTCCCGCCGAACCCGTCAGAACTTCTGGCTTCCAGGAAAACCAGCCTGCTCCTGAAGACATTCTCGATGGATTACGATATGGTCATCATCGATACGCCGCCGCTTCTGGCCGTAACAGATGCCCAGGTGCTGAGCAAGATCGTGGACGGCGTCATACTGGTTACAAATGTGGAAGCAAACAACAGGGAACGCCTGCAGGATGCCAAGGCACTGCTTGAAAAAGTGGATGCGAACATTTTAGGTGTCGTGATGAACAACAAGAACATGGGCAAAAGCAAGGACGAGTATTATTACTACTACGGGAGTGAATGATGATGATTGATGTCCATAACCACGTCTTGATCGGCGTGGATGACGGACCCGGGACACGGGAAGACGCAGTCGCTCTTTTGAAACAGGCAGTCGCCGGCGGTATTACGGACATCATCGCAACACCACATCACCAGACGACCCATTACACGAACCCGGCAGGCACGGTGGCGGATAAGCTCAAAGAACTGCACCGTATCATAGAGGAAGAGGGAATCGACATCAATGTCCATCCCGGCCAGGAAATCCGCATCTACGGCGAGATGATCAATCACCTGAAAACGGGTGAAAACCTGACATTGAACCAGAGCCGGTACGTACTTGTGGAATTTCCGTTCACGGACCTTCCACATTATACGGAGCAGCTGCTGTTCGATATCCAGATGAACGGCTACATACCATTGATTGCACATCCCGAGCGGTGCAAGCCGATCATCAGGAATCCGGAAAAACTGCACAACCTCATCGAAAAGGGTGCCATCTCGCAGGTGACCGCAACATGCGTCACCGGCGACCTCGGTGAAAACCTGCAGAAGACGAGCCTTAAAATGATCGAGAACAACCTCGCACATATCATCGCGAGTGATGCACACAACGCAGAAACCCGGCCGTTTGCCTTGAAAGAGGCATATGATGTCATCACTGAAGAACTCGGTGAGGAATATACGGAACGCTTAAAGAAGAACGCTGAAAAGCTTCTGAAGGATGAAGAGATGATCCTGAAGCTGCCAAAACCGATGGAATCGCACTACACAGAAAACAGGAAGAGAAAAAAGAAGAAAAAGAAATTTCTCGGGTTGTTTTAAGCCATATGAAAAGGACCAGGTCATTTGACCTGGTCCTTTCTTTATTTATTAAAATCTCTTGTACACAATCCTGCCGTCCACAATCGTCATCTGGACGAGTTCATCAGAGAGCGTATTGGATTGCTTGAATGGGTTGTGGCTGAGTACAGCAAAGTCTGCGTATTTGCCGACTTCAACTGTCCCTTCGACATCGTCCGTGCCGTTCAGCTTGGCTGCATCCAACGTCATCTTGCGGTAGGCTTCCACCCTCGTGAGCTTCTGTTTCTCACCGAGGATATCACCGTTCCGCGTCTTCCTGTCGACTGCGATGCCGATGGAGTGAAGCGGGGAGATGTCGGTCACCGGGCAGTCGGAATGAATCGTGAACGTCATGCCGGCATCTTCCGCCCAGCGGACGGGCTCAAGGTTTTCCGCACGTTCAGGCCCCAGGAACTTCGCCTTGTGCACATCTCCGAAGTAGTAGATATGGTTCATAAAGAACGAGCCGCCGATGTCATTTTTGACCATTTTTTTGATATCTTTCTTGTTCACTGTCTGGAGGTGCTCCACACGGTTCTGAATCTTCGTCCTCTTATGATCCCGAGTCTTCACATAGGCATCGATGACCGCTTCCGCCGCCTTGTCACCGTTCGCATGGGTGATGAGCGGATAGCCAAGCTTCTGGAAATGGGTGAAGAGTTCTATGAGCTCTTCGTCCGTAAACTGCGTATCATCCGACTTCGTGCCGTCATAGTAATCTTCACGCAGTGCTGCTGTATGGATCTGGATCGAACCGTCATTGAAGAACTTCGCGCCGCCGAGTGTGGCAAATCCTTCACTCAAGCTTTCCAGTTTCTCTTTTAGTGAATCTCCGGTCTCGCCTTCAAACGTCGGGTCATTCAAAAGAAGTTTATAGTCGATCGCAAAGCGTGTCCTGAAGTGCTGCGGGCGCTTCAAATATTCAATTGTCGCATGCCAGTCGTTGATGCCGTTCAGGAGACCCGCGCACATTTCGGTTGCACTCGTGATGCCGCGTGACTGGTAGTCCGCGATGCCGCCCTCGATATCGTTGGCAAGGTCGCCCGCGTCGATCTCAGGCAGTACGGCCTTCGCCTTATCCAGTGCCGGGAATTCGAATAAAACCCCGTTCACCTGGCCGTTCTCATCGCGCTCGAATCTGCCGCCTTCCGGGTCCGGGTCATCCAGCCCCACACCCATCAGCTCGAGCGCCTTCGTATTGACCGCACCCATATGGGCGGAACTGTGCTGTACATAGATTGGAATCTCCGTTGAGACCTTGTCCAGGTCGAAGCGGTTCGGGTGGCGTTGTTCAGCCAGTTCAAACTCATTGTACCCGTACCCCCTGAGCCAGCCGTCGCGGAGTATGACGTCCTGTTCCGCTTTGAATTTTTCAATTATTTCTTCAATGCTCGAGACGTTTTCAGGCGAACAGTTCAGCTGGCGCCTGAAGTTCGAGTACATCACAAGGTGGCTGTGCGTGTCGATGAATCCTGGTGAGAGGAACTTACCGGAGAGGTCCAGTATCCCTTCCCCCTCATCCACACGGTAATTCTTCTGCGGTTCGATTGCCGCAATCCTTCCGTCCTTTATTTCCACTGACGATAATTCATGTGTGCCGTTGATGACGTCAAGTACTTTTGCATTTATGATCAGCTTGATATTGTCCATTATTATTCTCCTTTCCTGTAATCATCAAGTTTATATTTAATCGCCGCCATCGGTACTTCACTGGCATCGTGTTTAGTCAGAAGACTGACGATGACGACTAAAAGAAATGACAATGTATAACCGACCAGTGCCTGGTCGAATGGGAGTCCAAGATAAGGGTAGATCAGAACGACAATCAGTGAACCGAGCATACTCGTAATCGCTCCTTTTTTCGTCACCCTCGGCCAGAACATAATTGCCAGGAATGGGAAGACTAGCATGACACCGTTAACCATAAGTGCCCAGCGGTACGCATCATTAATATTTGTGATGAAAAATGCTGCTCCCAGTCCAAGCAAAGTGATGAATATCACCGTAATCCTCGAAACGCGCAAGAGCTGTTTATTAGAGGCTTTCGGATTGAACAACACCTGGTACATATCACGGGTCAGGTTGCTCGCACCCTGCAAGTTGAAAGATGTCGCACCGGTCATTAGTGCTGCAAGGAGAGCGACGAATATCAAACCTGCGACGGGTGCAGGCAGAAGCTCATTAGTGACGTAAGAGAATACCAGATCCTGCTCCATCGAGAGATCGACGAACTGACGCGCTGATACCCCAATCAAAAATGGCAGGAATGAAATAACCATAACGATCACATGACCTGTAATACCGGCACGAAGTGCCGTCTTTTCGTCTTTTGCTGCAAAAATCCTCTGCCATGTGGATTGCCAGACGAGATAGAATGGACCCACAGATAAAGCATATAACAGTGTACCGGAAATACCGTCCACATTAATGGGGCTCAAAAATTCCCACTCTGTATTTTCAATCAGTGCACCGAAGCCACCAACATGCATTACGATAGTCACAGACAGTACAATCAGTCCCAACAGTATTAAAATTGACTGGACCGCATCGGTGATGATCGTCGCAGGCAGGCCTCCGAGTATGGAAAAAGCAAGAATCAACACTGTACCGACAATCATACCTGTCGCCTGGTTCCAGTCAAATGCGATAGTGAACACCGTTGACATACCGATCAGCTGAAGTGCAAGCGTCGGAACGGAATAGATGAAGGCGGATAATATTGAGGGGATGATACCGGCCTTTCCGCCAAAACGTGATGTGAATAAATCAGCTAGTGTAAAAAGTTTCTGGCGTCTGAGCGGTTTTGCGAAAAAGATGACCAGTATGAGGCTGAATATGTAGGCCACCATCGCAAATTGGACGAAACCGGATAATCCTACAGTAAAGCCGAGTCCCACCCAGCCGATGAACACGGCAGCTCCCGCATTCGTGCTGATAATTGTTCCGGTAATTCGCCAGAACCCTGTGGACCAGGACGAAATCATATAATCTTCGTAAGTCTTTATCTTAAAGAAGTAGTACCAGGCCACTCCAATCATGGCACCGAAGTAAAGAGTGAAATATAAGATGTACCAAGCCATAAGTTAACCCCTTTTATGTTTCCTGCGATAATATAGTTGATTATTTCATATATTATACAGAAAAATTGAGGAATGGGGAGTTGGATTTGGGTGAAATTACAATATTAATGGTGGTTTTTATTACTGATTAACTTTCGAAAGTCAGGAAAAATGGTGAAAATGAATTCACTCTTATGAACCATCAATTCATACTTATTAAATTTAAATCAACACATAATAAACGTACGTTACGTACGCTTTAAGATATAATTAAATCAAGAGAGGAGGGTTTTCGTGCGAAATACCATGAAAGCTACAGATGTCAGAAAGCATTGGAGCCAGTTTAACGATGACGTCGTACATGCGGGACCTCGCTTTGTTCAAAGAAATAGAGATGAATGGGTTGCTCTTAACACCGATCATTTAGAAGTGATTCTGGAACCATTTACTTTCAATGCAGAAACATTTTTAGAGGATGATGGTTCTGTAACTGTTTCCTTGAGAGAATTCGACCTCGTGGAGAATGGTGAAACAGAAGAGACTGCGTTGGACTTATTGACAGATGAATTGCTGGAGTATGCAGAAGATTATATGGATAATTTTAATATGTATTTCAATTCTCCCAACCGACAATCCCACTTCCCATATATCATGAATATTCTATCTCAAGATAATAAAGAAAGTTTAAGATCGCTTATCCGATGCCAACCTGGAAAGAGATAGAAAGATTTTGCTGAAGAGACGGAAGGGAAGAGTATAAGACTAAAACCCATCACAAATATTTCATGAAACAAATGGAAGATGGGGAAGTGAAAAGAACTAGAGTTTCCAGAGGGACAGGAGAAGTCAGAGGGCATTTATGGAAAGAGATTTTGAAGAAACAGTTGAAAGTGACAGAGGAATACTTTAATAGCAAAAAGTAGATCATTTTAATTTTTATATTGAATCGGTGACGGATGGCTATTAAACATCTGTCAGCCGATTTTTTCTTGTCCAGGATGTTACGAGGCTCAATCATTTGAGGCAGTTTCCTGATAATGGTACGGTGTTCTATGGAAAACTTTTATATCAATCGTGATTGAATGTAATTATATATGAAGGAGTACGGATCAAATGACGAAACATGTACCAATCAATCTACTGGAGCTTGTCGGGATATCCGAAGGCCAGACGGTGAGGGAATCTATCGAGTCTGCGATGGAAAATGCGGAACTCGTGGATCAGCTCGGGTTCAAAAGGCTCTGGTTTGCAGAGCACCATAATACGAAGAGCCTCGCATCCGCGGCGACGGCACAGCTGATCGGCATGGCGGCCGACCGTACGGAAAATATCCGTGTTGGCTCCGGCGGCATCATGCTGCCGAACCATTCACCGCTTCAGGTGGCGGAGAACTTCGGCACCATCGCACAGATGCATCCGGACAGGGTAGACCTTGGACTCGGGCGTGCACCGGGGACGGATAGCCGCACATCCCAGCTCATCACGCGTTCGAGCAGTGATGCGCAGAACTTCGCAAACTCGATTTACGATATGATCGGCTGGTTCAGCGATGAGGGCATGGGCAAGAGCGTCCCGGTCACTTCCACTGTCGGCACGGGGACACACATCCCGATCTGGGTGCTCGGCTCAAGCGTGAACGGTGCATCCATCGCCGGCCAGCTCGGCCTGCCTTACTCCATTGCGACGCATTTCACGCCGGACAACTACAAGGAGAAAATCGACATCTACCGCTCGGCGTTCTCAACCGAATCACCGACGGCACAGATTGAGGCACCTTACGTCATGGCCGGCATCAACGTGATCGTTGCGCCGACGGACGAGGAAGCGGAAAAGCTTTGGACGACCTCCCAACAGATGCTCATGGATATGCAGACCGGCAAGCAGCGTCCGCTGCAACCGCCTGTGGATCCGGAAGAACTCGGCACGGAGGCAGAACGCGCCATGATGGACGGCATGTTCAGCCTTAAAGCCGTCGGCTCCCCGGAGACGGTGAAGCAAAAGCTTGAAGACTTCGTTGAAGAGACCGACGTGGATGAACTGATCGTCGTCACATACACGCATGACCCTGAGAAGCGTAAGCAGTCTATGAAGATGCTTGCCGATTTGTGGTTTGAAGATTAATTGAATAAAGTACGCCTTATCTTTATCCGCCTTTGATGTAGGTGGGGAGCTGTATCCGATCTTGAGACTTCGAAATATGTCATGAAATCGGATTTTAATGAGGGAGCCAGCCGTTGAGCTCGGATTCTTAATAAAATTCCGATTTGAAGACCTGTGAATATGCCCTTGAAATCGGATTGATAAGAACCCCTGAAAAATAACAGCTAACAGCCGCCGGGATATCCTCATCAGGATTCTCAGCGGCTTTTATTTTGCAGATTTTTATTGCGGCAAATACTGTAGTGAGGCAAGGGGCGTACGCGATTCGTATTACTTTCTATTTCCAGGAGACTTATACGATTAGGAGATCGAAATTCGTATTACTTCCTGCTTCAAGGGGACTTATACGAATATGAAGACGGAATTCGTATAACTGCTAATCCTCGGCAGACTTGTACGAATCTCGCCCCGATATTCGTATAACTATGGAAATCTGCGGGGACTTATGCGGCCCTGCCGTCTTTATTACACCTGCCACCCCACATGTTTACCATCCTTACTTCAGTGGAATACTACGGTTGAGGTGATTTTGGATGGAACAAGAAAAAGTGATTGAAGAAATTGAAAATATACTGGAAGTATCCAGGGTCGGCGTGATGTCGACGATTTCCGGCGACAAGCCGAACAGCCGTTACATGATTTTCTACAATGACGGCCATACGCTTTACACGAAGACGTCGAAGGATACTTTGAAAGTGGATGAAATCGAGAAGAATCCGAACACGCATGTGCTGCTCGGCTATGAGGAGACGTCGAACGACAGCTTCCTCGAAGTCGACGGCAAAGTCGAAATCGTAGAAGATCAGGAGACACTTGACCATTTGTGGGAGAATCAGGACAAGACGTACTTCGATTCGAAGGACGATCCGGATTTCATCGTATTGAAGATCGAACCGGAATCCATCAAGGTGATGAACGACAAGGAGAACCTGGATACTCCAGCAGAAACTGTGGACTTCACAAAATAAATACCATGGCAGCCCCGGCGATCCGCCGGGGTTTTTCCATTTCAAAATCCTGATGAAATCGGCACATCAAACTGGTATGATTAAGTACAAACATTATAGAAAGAAGTAATCATATGGACTTCATACCTTTACTCGCGGTGCTCTGTGTCGGCATCGGGGTCGGCTTCATTAACATCATCTCCGCCGGCGGATCGATGCTGACGCTGCCGCTGCTCATATTCTTCGGGCTGCCGTCGACGGTCGCAAATGGCACGAACAGGATCGCAATCATGTTCCAGAACCTCTTCGCGATGTACCAGTTCCACAAGAACGGGCACCTGAACTGGAAGCTCGGGCTCGCACTTGCGGTGCCGACGACGATTGCTTCAATATACGGCGCACAGCTTGCCGTGGATATCGCCGACCGCACGTTCGACAACTTGCTTGCGACCTTCATGATCATTTTTGCGGTGCTTTTGATCATCAAGCCTCAGCGGTACCTGAAAGGCATGTTCAATTCGAAAGTCGCACTCGTACTGCTGTTCATCGCCTTCGTCTTCATCGGCATATACGGCGGGGCGCTCCAGGCGGGCGTCGGATTCTTCATCATGCTGACGCTTCTGGCACTCGTCCCGCAGATCCCGATGGCCGAGATGCACGGCCTTAAAGTGCTCGTTGTAACAATCTACATATCAATTTCCACATTCGTCTTTATAGCGAACGGCCTCATCAGCTGGGATTTCGCGATCGCCTTATCCATCGGATCCGCCACCGGCGGCTTCCTCGGCGGGAAGTACGCAAGCGTTATGCCGGACAAGCTGCTGGAGAGGTTCCTGATTATCGCGATCATCTTCTTTGCGGTACTGCTTTTGGTGAGATAAATAAAAATAACAAGAGCCGATGAAGTGAATTGACACTTACGGCTCTTCTTATTGTCATAATAAGACTTAGTTTCTAAAACAGATTGGAAAATTAAAAAAAAAACAGTGACCTCCGATGTGGGTACTAAGACTCAGCACATCGTGAGTAATCACTGTTTGTTATTATCTACATACCTAGTATACTATTATAGACAATAATATTCAACAAATTAATATTGGAAGTGTTTGGGGTGTCCTATGGCTACTAAAGATTTGAAAGATAGTGTGTTGATTGAAAAATTTAATATCGTTTCTAAAGCTGAATGTTTTTTTGTCCAAAGAATTAAAGAGTTATTGTTCTATAAAACTTTTAACTCCTACCAATATAAATTACATAATAGTAAATCATTATTATATGAAATAAGGGAAGTTATTCCACTGGTTTTAAGAGGGGACCTCAATCCTTCGAATTTATCTACTCTAATAAATGAATTAAAAGATAGTATAAAGAACGACCCTGTTTATAATGCACATTTTTCTAAAATTAAACAGGATATTTTCGAGTTTAATAAGAAACATTTTTCTGAAGGTAAGAACGAGAATATTCTCCATTTAAAATATAGAGTAGATTTCGTGATTGATAGATTAGAAGAAGAAGGCTACACAAATTTTATAATTAACGATTTAAAAAAAGCGATTAATGAAAATAATTATGACATTATAAGCAAGTTGACTACTCAATTAGTTTCTGAGTTCTTAAATAATGGAGTACGGACAAGGAGCATTACAGCAAAGTTTCATGAAATATTTGATAAAAACGATTTAAGTTTTGAGAGGAGGTATGATCTTTTTAGTGATTTCTTATTAAAAAAAGAATATAGAATTACCTCGAAAGGCAAGTTATTTATAGAAATATCAAATTATAACAAGAGCCAATGGAATTTCACTGAAAATATATATAATAATAAAGATATTTTACAGTTAGTAGGAGGTAGTAAAAATGCTAACGTTAAGAAGGGAATATATTTAGAACGTGATTTTGAAGTCTTTAAAGATAATATTTATTTAAGTATTTCCGACGAGATGGAGAAGATTGAACGGGAGACATCACTTCACGCTTTCAATAGAGATACAGTCAGACTTAATAAAGAGAATATCATTTTCTTATTAGAAGAGCCTTCTAGTAAAAGATACAAGCTAATTTCAGTGAATAATTTCTACACTTCCAATGGAAATAAAGAACGGAGCTTCCTACATAAAGAATACAGTACTATATTAGAGGAATTGGAAGATTTGGGAAGAAATCATCAAAATGATAGGGATAGGATTTTTAGTTCTTTAAGAAATTATAGTATTGGTTCCCGCCCAAATTCTCAGGAAACAACTTTACTGATGCTATGGAGCAGCTTAGAGTCGTTGCTTAAATTAGGTCATTATAATAATAATATTGAACATATTATTAAAATTGTCCCCAAACTTTTGTCTAATAACTACAAAAACAATTTAGTTAAAAATTTCGTAGAAGAGCTGGAAAGGCTATCGATTAAAACACTGGAATGTGATGGTAATAGTTTAGAAATTGAAGATGATATCGGAGAGATTTTAAAAGATAAAGAAATGAAGAAGTTATTAAAGGTTAAGTTGGAAGATTATTCGTTACTCTATCATCGTGTTGAAGAATTATCTAAAGTAGTTAACGACATATCTTACAGTATTAGCCTTGTTAAAAAGCACAGAGAACGAATAGAATGGCATATATATAGAATATATCGTCTGAGGAATAACTTGATTCATTCAGCTAAAACAAACCAACAAATTGATCATTTAAACGGGCACTTAGATTTTTATGTAAGAGAAACTTTATCTTACATCATCAATGAAATAGATACAGTTAAAAGAATTGGATTAGGCGGCACTTTCGAAAATATAGAAAATAAATTTGATTACGAAATAATGCAGAACAAAAAGTGATTCTATATATAATAAAAATAACAAGAGCCGTAAGTGTCAACAATTCACTTCATCGGTTCTTGTTATTTTCATTTTACGGAGTGAGTTCCATGTCGATGTGATTGTGTCCTGCGATGTCGTATTCTTCGGAGATGGGTTCATAGTCGAATGACTTATAGAAATCGAGCAGGTAGGACATGGCTGTTATGCGCACAATTTTGCCCGGGTGCCTTTCCTTGGCGAGTTCCGTGCCGTAGCGGAAGATCTCCCTGCCGAAGCCCTGGCCCCTGTATGCCGGATTGACGATTACACGGCTGATGTATGTATGGTCATCCTCGTCTTCCATCCTGCAGTATGCTTTGATGGTGCTGTCCTCTTTCTTGAAGACGTGCAGTGCATCCTGGTCCCTGCCGTCTATGTCCCGGAAGAAACTTTCCTGTTCCAGAATAAAAGTATCCTGCCTCAAGCTCAGGATTTCCTCCAGTTCATCAAGTTCCAATTCATCGTACTTTTTCACATGCCACATATAAAGACCTCCATTTTTGAAATACACAATTCCCATTTTAACATAGTTATCTCTAAATTTTGAATTATTATACAGAATATATACTATATTGAAGGGGTGCCGTAGGAAATATTTCACCTTTCATGGTAGCATGGAGGAGAGTCAAAAAATAAATTGGAGCTGAATTTAATGATCGATATTCATAACCATCTGTTGATCAACACTGATGACGGCCCCACTTCAAAGACGGAAGCGCGCGACCTGCTCAAACAGGCGGAAGGGCAGGGGATCACGGATGTCATGATACCCCGCACCACCATGCAGGCTTCCATTACACCCCGAAGGGCAAAGTATTTTCTAAAATCGAAACACTTCACGAAATCATTGAAGAGGAAGACATCAACATCAACGTCCATCACGGACAGGAGATCCGCATCAATGAACATATCATGGAAGAACTGCGCGACGGGCTCAGCACGACTTTGAACGATACGGACTATATACTGATTGAGCTGCCGTTCGATGCGCTGCCGCCGTACTATGAAACGGTGCTGGATGAGCTGATGGATAACGGCTACAGGCCGATCATCGCCCATCCGGAGCGCTGCAGGCCGATCGCAGAGGACCCGGCGATACTGCACCCGCTTGTCCAAAAGGGCATCGTCACACAGGTAACCGCAGGTTCCATCACCGGCGATTTCGGCCCGGAACTCCAAAGGACAGGCCTTAAAATGATCGAGGAAAACCTGATCCACGTGGTGGCGAGTGATGCCCATCACGCAGAGAGCCGCCCGTTCCGAATGCCCGCAGCACTCGATATCATAAGGAGCGAATTCGGCGAAGTGCAGGCCGAGGCAATGCAGGAGAACGCCCGGAAGATATTCAATGATGAGAAAATCACATCCATGGTCGCAGCAAAGGAAGGACATTAAACGTACATCCGGTGGGGATCATCATCCACCGGTTTTTATTTCCCCAAGGAGGTCTTGCATGCATAAATTCAAAAAACATCATGGGTTCAATAAAGTGCTTAAACGTGGGAAGATGACGCTCGGCCTTTCTTTTCCGCTCGAAGATTACAGGAAGAGTGTGCCAAAGATGGATCTCGCAACCCAGGTCGAGCGGGCAAAGCTCGCCGAGGAGATGGGATTCGCAGCACTCTGGGCGCGCGACATCCCGCTGAATGATACGGTCAATTTCGGCGATGCCGGGCAGATGTACGACCCGTGGATTTTTCAGAGTTATATTGCGGCACATACGGAGGAGATTGCGCTCGGCATGGGGAGCATCATCACGACGTTCCGGCATCCGATCGATATTGCGAAGTCTGCGGCATCACTCGACAGGATTTCAGGCGAGCGGCTTTTGCTCGGGCTCGCCACGGGTGACCGGCCGATCGAGTTCGATGCATACAGGGTGGATAAATCGAGGCGTGCGGAGATCTTTAGGGAGACGTTCCATGTCATCAAACGGCTGTGGCATGATGATGAGCCGAGGATTTCTACGGAACACGTGAATATATGGACCGGGGACATGCTGCCGAAGCCGGCACTCTATGACATACCGGTGTTCGTCACGGGGAGCAGCAGCCAGACGCATGAATGGATTGCGGAGAACGGCGACGGCTGGATGACCTATCCGAGGGCCCGTGATATGCAGGAAATATTCATCGGCAGGTGGCGGCAGGGGAGTGAGGTCCATAAGCCGTTCATCCAGTCGCTGTCCTTGGACCTCCATGAAGATCCGGATTACAAGCCCCAGCAGATCCACCTCGGTTTCAGGACCGGCATCAATTATTTGAAAAGTTATCTTCAGGAACTGGAAGAGATGGGTGTCGACCACGTCATGCTCGGCCTTAAATTTTCGAAGCGCCCAGTGGATGAAGTCATACAGGAAATCGGTGAGGAAATCATCAAAAATTAAAAAGGATGTTGCATATTAAAGTCAATATGCAGCATCTTTTTTTATTGTTGAATTATTCAACTTCTTTTCCAATTGTTCAATATCAGCATAATTAGTATGACGACCACACCTAAAGAAATTGAGACCAGAGAACCTGCCGTCTGGAATACAGGAACGTAGAAGTACATGATGAAGAGACCCACAGCTGCAATCAGCAACAGTATAAGGCTCAGGTTCAATATGCCTCTAGTACTCACCGGAAAACCTCCTTTAAAAAGTGCCCTTATTAACCATATATACATTATAGAACAGATTAAACATGTGCATCTCCATTAAATATTACAATCAGATTAAATTTAGTAAATTCCAACAATTTTCTATTCAAAACTACTACAATGAAACTGGATAAATTTTTAATGGAGGTCAACTATGAAATACAAAAATCGTTTAATCGTTCCGACACTCGTTTCGACGGGACTCCTTGCATCGACGATTGTGGTGAATGCAGAAGAAATCGAGCAGGATGAACAATATTCAACCCAGAACACGGAAGAATACTCAGCGGATGAAACACCGGATACAGAACTGGATTTCATCGATGAAGAAGACGAAACAGAACCTCCGGAAGATGAGAAAGACGGCGAAGACGAAGCAACTGATGAAGAAGAATCTGAAGAAGACATAGAAGACGAAGTTGAAAATGCAGAAGAAGACCCGGAAACTGAAGGTGATGTTGAAGAAGAGGCCGCAGACGATGAAGAAGCGGACGAAGCACCTGAAGTTCAGGAAGAAGAAGCTGTCGAAGAAGATCCTGAAGCTGAAGAGGAAGCTGGGGAGAATGAGGAAGCAGCTTCTGAAGAAACCGCAGAAGATCAGGAAGCTGTTGAGGAAGAAGCACAAGAGGAAACTGAAGAAGAGACAGAAGATGAAGATTCTGCAGTTGAAGTAGAAGAATCAGAAGCTCCTGAGGAAGAGGTTGAAGAATCAGAAGACAATGAAGCAGTCACTGAAGAAATCGAAACAGCTGAAACTCAAGAGGAAACCGCAGAAGAGACTTCTGTATCTGAAGAGGAAGCAGAACAGGAAGATGAAGAAGATGACATTGACGAAGAAGTCCTCGATGAGGAACCTGCTGAAGATGAATCAGTAGAAGAGACTGAAGTTGAAGAACCGGCAGATGTACAAGCTGAAGAAGCAGTTGAAGATATAGCTGCTGAAGCAGATGAGGAAGAGCAGGAAATTTCTGAACCGGCAGAAGAAGCTGAAGAGTTGAATGAAGTCGAGGAAGAAGTCGTTTCTGAAGATACCGCTTCTGAAGAAGATGTTGTGGCAGAAAATGAATCTGCAGCTGAAGAGACAGAACCTGAGGAGTCTACATACGCATATGATTCCGACTCCGTGCAACAGGAACTTGAGGGCCTTTCCGATGAGGAACGTTCAGCATTTTTAGAAGAGAATGCAGATGACATCAAGGTCGACGAAGAGACGATGAATGAGCTGACTGCCGCGATTGCTGAAGATTATGGCATTGAAGCTGAAACATCGGAAGTTTTTTCAGCAAGCACGATGAGCACGATGTCACTCTCCCACGCGATTGATGACATCAATGCATATATCGCTGCGAATAACTTTGAGGTTGCTCCGATACAATACAACATCTTAGAACATCTGCCGCAATATGCTTACCATTCCAATTACGGTTGGGAGCCTGAAAATGGCAGGGTAGGTAAACCGGAAGGTGTCGTGCTCCACGATGTAGGTAACGACAATTCGACGATTCACGGTGAAATCAGTTATATGTCACGTAACTGGGAGAATGCATTTGTCCATGCTTTTGTGGATGCAGATAATATCATCCAGATAGCTGATACAGATTATCTGGTGTACGGCGGCGGCCCTGTCTCCAACCAAATTCATATGCATGTGGAGCTGGTACGTCATGATAACGCCCATGACTTTGCACGCTCCATCAACAACTATGCAGATTACATCGCAAATCTGCTGTATAAATACAAGCTCCCTGTAATCAGTGCAGAAGAAACGGGAGAAGGCACGCTGTGGTCCCACGTTGCTGTGTCGGAACATCTAGGTGGAACAAATTCCCCGGATCCGTATGAATACTTTGCCCGATTCGGCTACGAGTATGATGATGTCATCGACCTGATCGGCCAGCGTTATGACGATATGTATTATCACCGCACTACACCAAGCATCGTCATGCCGATTGAAGAAGGCACAACTGATGTACTGGCACAAGTTGATGAAAACAACAGAGGTCTGTATGCAAGCGTCACTGATGTAAGAACATCGGATGCGAGCAACCTGGTTGGTCAGACGTTCCACGTCAACAGACTCGCGACATACAACTATGATGACTACTACCTGCTTCAGACGGAGGACGGCATCGCTCTCGGTTGGATGCATGAAGGCGACCTGGTGATTTCGGACTTTATACCGGAGCCGGACGAACCTGAAGAACCGGAACTTCCTGAAGAGCCTACAGAGCCTGAAGAGCCGACTGAGCCAGAAGAAGATGACACAGACGACGGTTCTGATGACGAATCTGAAGATACTCAAGACGATCCGGATGAACAGGAAGATGAGGACTCTGATCAAGATTCCGACGAAGATGATGTAGATGAACCTGTAGAAGATGGTTCAGATGACGAAGAACCTGGGGAAGATACAGAAGATGAGTCCGACGAACAAGAAGACGAGGACTCCGATCAAGATTCCGAGGATCCCGATCAAGAGCCTGAAGAACCGATAGATCCGGAAGAGCCAACTGAACCGGAAGAAGATGATACAGATGAAGGTTCTGATGAAGAAGCCGGGGACACTGAAGGTGATGACGAGACACCAGTAGAAGATGACTCTGACGAGCCGGAAGACGAGCCGACAGAATCTGATGAAGATGCACGTGAAGAAGATATTGAAGATGACTCAGATGAACAAGAAGAAGAGGACTCTGACCAAGATTCCGACGAAGTTGACGAAGATGAACCAGTAGAAGATGATTCTGAACAGCCTGAAGAAGAACCAACAGAACCTCAGCAGCCAGAAACTCCGGAAGAACCAACTGAACCTGAAGAGCCGGAACTGCCTGAAGAGGATCTAGAAGATGGCTCTGAGGATTCCGTAGAAAATCCTGAGGAAACAGACACTGAATCAGAAGAACAAGCAACAGATGAAACCTCCGATGCAGACACACCGGACGTCGGAACTGACGAAGGTGACGTGACGCCGGAAGAGGATATCACTGAAGTTGAAGAAGTTTATTCGACCCTTGAAGATCCGGCAACGGGTGTGAGGATCGTCAGCGCAACGGATGAGCTTGAAGGCAAATCCGCAGTTGTGGCTGTGCTCAATCCGTCCGATGCGATTGATGCGGATCATGATCTGTACGACATCCAGATCCTCGATGAGGACGGTTCGCTCTACAGCCTTGAAAATCCGGTCACGGTCTACCTGCCGGCGAACGGTTTCGTTTCCAACGTCTACTACCTGGGCGATATCGGTGAGACGCTTGAAGCGGTCGAGTTCACGGTCGAGGGCGGCTACGCGGTATTTGAAGTCGCGGATTTCAGCCAGTATGCGGTCGTCTACGGTGTTGAAGGCGAAGATAACACGACTGTGGCACCTGTTTCCGGAGATGCGGATGCAGGCGAGGGAAGCGTTTCTGAAAATGAAACTGATGCCTCCGGTAATGTTGCTGAAACTGAAGCGGTCACTTCTGAAACAGCGGCTTCAGGGAATAAAGTCATTGTAACCGGGGAAGAATCCGCGGATGATGCAAAAGAGCATTCAGTTGTAAAAACCGAGACAGAAACAGCAGAGGAATATCCGTCTGTAGACACGGAAGAAGAGACGGTTGCAGCAGATAAGGCAGACGAGCAAGCTGAAGCGACAGAGCAGGCTGATCCTGAAAAGCAGAAGGAATCAGAATCTGAAATGCTGCCGAACACAGGAGTGGCGGAACAGAGCACCACGATTTTCGCTACAATCCTTGCAGCACTCGGTCTTGGCTTCCTTGTGAAGAGAAGAAAACCGACAGAGAAATAAATGATTTAGATTGAACCCTGGAACTTAAAATCCAGGGTTCTTTTTATTTTAAATGTGGGTATCCGATAATATCTTATATTCGAGACATTCCTCTTGTCTGAATATTCTTTCATTGATAAAGTATAATTGTAAGCGCTTTTATAAACTGGCTTTAAATGCTTTAAGCGACTGAATATTACAAGGGGGAGTAATGATGTCAATTTCCAACGAAGAGCTGCGCTGGATGTATGAGCACATGTACAAAATTCGCTATTACGAGGACAAGCTGGAAGAGGTTTATATGGAAGGGAAGCAACCTGTGTTTAACATCGGGGCGGGGACGGTGCCCGGTGAAATGCATTTATCCACCGGACAGGAACCGGCTGCGGTGGGTATCAGTGTGCATTTGAGACAGGACGATATTGTCACTTCACCGCATCGTCCGCATCATCATGCCATCGCAAAGGGTGTGGATCTGAAGCGTATGACTGCAGAAATCTTTGGTAAGAAGACCGGCCTCAGCAAGGGGAAGGGCGGGCATATGCATTTATTTGACCCGGATGTTCATTTTTCATGCAGTGGAATCGTCGGTGCTGGTATGCCGCATGCAGTCGGTGCAGCACTTGCCGCGAAGAAAAGAGGGAAGGACTCCGTTGCAGTGGCTTACATTGGTGAGGGCGCTGCGAACCAGGGCTCCTTCCATGAATCCTTAAACCTGGCGGCACTTTGGGACCTGCCTGTCATAGTTGTGGTTGAGAACAATAAGTACGGCATTTCCGTACCAAGGGACAACTCCACCGCCGTGCCATCAAACGACTTGAGGGCAGGTGCATACGGCATTGAAGGTCATTATGTGGAAGGGAACAACCTGATGGAAATGTACCGCGTTTCCAAACAGGCTGTGGAACGCGGACGTAAAGGGGAAGGACCTTCCATCATCGAAATCGAGACATACCGTTACCTCGGCCATTTCCAGGGGGATGCTGAACAATACCGGCCGGAAGATGAAGTGAAGGAGCTCAGAGCCAAAGACCAAGTCAACATTTATCGTGATATGATCATCAAAGAATATGATGTCAGCGAAAATGAGCTTGAAGAAATAGAGGGAAAAGTACGCGAGGAAGTGGATGCAGCTTATCAATTTGCAAGAGACAGCGAATATCCTGATGAGTCAGAAGCTTTGGAAGATGTATTCGTTTAAAAATCATTAAAAAGGGGCGGCATTAATTATGCAGGAAGTTAAAAAACGTTTATTGACAGGTAACAAAGCGATGGCGGAAGGCATTCGTCAGGAAATGGAAAATAATGAGGAAGTATTTGTGCTCGGGGAGGATATCGGTGCATACGGAGGTATATTCGGCTCAACGGAAGGGTTGCTTGAAGAATTCGGTCCAGAACGCATCATGGATACACCGATTTCAGAAACAGCTTTGATTGGTGCGGCAGTGGGCGCAGCAACTGAAGGTATGCGGCCGATTGCGGAGCTGATGTTCGTCGATTTCTTCGGCGTTGCGATGGATCAGATTTATAACCAGATGGCGAAGATTCCATATATGTCAGGAGGAAATGTGAAGGTGCCGATGGTGCTGATGACTGCTGTGGGTGGCGGCTATAATGATGCGGCACAGCATTCCCAGACGCTTTATGCGACATTCGGCCACATGCCCGGGATGAAGGTGGTCGCACCGACGACGCCTTATGATCTGAAAGGCATGATGATTTCTGCCATACGGGATGATAATCCGGTGGTCTTCATGTTCCATAAAACGCTGCAGGGCCTCGGCTGGATGGAGCAGTTGGATACTTCGCAAGGCCATGTTCCTGAAGAAGCATATACAGTGCCCTTGGGGAAAGCAAATATCGTAAAAGAAGGCAGCGATATGACAATCGTCGGTATGCAGATGACCACCCACTACGGCATGCAGGCCGTCAAAGAGCTGGAAGAACAGGGTGTGGATGCAGAACTGATTGACCTCCGCTCGATTGTCCCGCTGGATAAGGAAACGATTTTAAATTCTCTCAAAAAGACCGGCCGTATAATGATCGTTGATGAGGACTACAAATCGTTCGGTGTATCTGCAGAAATTGCAGCAATCGTTGCAGAAGAAGGTTTATTCGATTTGGAAGCACCGGTCAAAAGACTCGCTTTGCCGGATGTGCCGATTCCTTACAGCAGACCGATGGAGCAGTTCATCATACCGACGGCGGATAAAATTGTTAAGGCAGCGCTTGAGCTGAGGGATCAATAACAAGGAGGACATCATCGTGACTTTAGAAATTACATTACCCCGCCAATCTGAGAAACTGGATGAAAGCCTGATCACTTTCTGGCATGTTTCAGAAGGAGATGCGGTGGAAAAGGGCGAAACAATCGTTGAAGTTCAAACTGAAAAAGCCGTGACGGAAGTGCATGCACCGGAATCTGGAACGATTAATAAAATTAATAAAAATCGCGGGGATACGGTCAAGGTCGGAGAAGTTCTCGCAGTTCTGGATGAAGGCGGACAACAGTCCGAGTCGAATGAAGCGGACAGCGGCGGCGAAGAAAAGGAAGCAAGCAAACAGCAGAGCAAGCCTGTGACTGAAAATAGAGCAACACCCAGGGTCAAGAAGATTGCCAGGGAACTTGATGTGGACTGGAAAGAAGTAACACCCTCCAGAGATGATGGAAAAGTGACGGAAGAGGATATAAGAAGGTTTGCTGAAGAAAGCGGGTCTTCGGAAACTGCTCATGATACGAAAGAGGAAGAGGAAACAAAACATCAAGTTTCAACTGAAGCAGAAGATGGAATCCGGCGCATACCATTGACCGGTATCAGGAAAATGGTTGCGAATACGATGACACATTCCAAGAGTTCCATTCCACATGTAACCCATTTTGATGAAGCAAATGTGAGCAAACTGGTCGAGCTCAGGGAGATTCTGAAAAAAGATTTTGATTCAGAAGGCGTAAAGCTGACATATATGTCATTCGTCATTAAAGCATTCACGAATGTACTCAGGGAATATCCATATTTAAATGCATCTTTCGATGAGAAAAACGAAGAAATCATATTGAAAAATCAATATCATATAGGTTTTGCAGCAGATACTGATGAGGGTTTGCTTGTACCGGTGATTAAAGACACTGACCAGCAGTCATTATTTAAAGTGGCAAAGAAAGTTCAGGAGCTTGCGAAAAAAGCAAGAAACGGTAGTATCACTCTCGAAGATATGACTGATGGTACTGCAACGATTTCAAATGTGGGATCGGCGCAGGGGTCCTTCTTCACCCCAATCATCAACCCACCGCAATCCTCGATACTCGGAATAGGAAGAATCGAGAAAAAAGTCATCGCAACAGATGATGACGAGATTGAAATCCAGCCGAGGATGGCTTTGTCACTCAGCTATGACCACAGGGTGATAGACGGCGTCATGGCACAAGAAGCGATGAATGAGTTGAAGCGGCTGCTTGAGGAACCCGGGAAACTGTTGGCGTATTGATAGATATAGGAGCTAAATTCTATAACAAGACTGAATAACCCTCTAAAACACAAATTTTAGAGGGTTATTTAATTAGTAATAATTGATTACGATTTCAAGTGATTCTAAATATTTATTTTGTCCGAATCCTTGTTGACTTGTTTAGGGGAGGAGTTCATTTTCCTCGTTGTCCAATCTATCTAAGATTTCCTGTTTACCTTCGGTCTTTCTTGGAACATCAAACTTTCTTTTGCCGATATAAAAATCAGGGTCGACTTTACGGGCGGCTTTGAGAGCTATGTGGCGTCTTTTTTGATTTTCTTTTTTCAATTCTTTATATTTATAGACCTTCATTTTAATCACCTCTCTGTTAAGTTATACCCTTTATCAGTATGCATTTAATGAGACACCATATTTTCAAGTTGTCATGCTAGAGCTTTAAGTCATTTAATAATTATTGTAAAATTACTTTATAGAACTTTAAATGCTAAAAGGGGATGAACTTCATGGCAGGAGAAATACCAGAATCAATGTTCGAGGATTTTTCTGAAGAGATACTCTCAGATCTCATCGGTGAAGGTTATCATGGTGAGGAGTTGAAGAGGAAATTTGCAGAGAGAAAAGCAATGATGGCAGTGGCTGTTGACAACCTTATTGAAGAAGCACGGGCCTCAAAGTCATATGAGTCGTTTGGAGACATGTTGGAAGACGCAAATGATAAAGGATAGAAGTAAGGCTGAGTTTCCATATAAGTCCAAATTGAAGCTCGATAAAAGAGAAAATCTCTGCAGTCTTCCACCTGCAGAGATTTAAATTATTTTATAGTTTGTTTTTTAATGATTTTTAGGCAAAGGTATCTCCTCTCCATTTTCCAACATAGTTTGCAACCAGATTTCTTTTCCGATCTCCAAGTCCTCAACAGCTTCTATTTTATCCCCGCCTACGCCTTCCAGACCTTTCAATTCTTCATACATCGCAACATAATATTTCGTGCCGTCAAAATCTATCCTTGGGCTGACGCTCAGTTTATAGTTGAGGTTCATGTAATCATCGACTGTTTTCATCATTTATCACTTCCCCGATATCCAGAAATCTTTTATAGTCTCTTTACATTACACCTTTTCTTTTAAATTATCTTAATTTTTTTGTAACTCTCTTTCTATATATATCCCACTTCATGGTAAAATGTAAACCAAAGAGATGCCTCATGAAAGGGGAAGAATGATGAAACAAATTTTGGGGATGATGGTCACTGTCGCAGCGTTTTTGATGCTCAGTTTGGACGTGCAGGCGAACGAAATCACCAGCATGCAGATGGATGTGGTGATCAATGAGGACGGTTCTGTGACCGTGACGGAGACGCGGCAGGCGGATATGTCTGAGGGCACCGAGAATTATATCGTATTCAACGATTCGGACATGGGGGAAGTGGAGGTCTCCGACTTCTCAGTCGAGGGGTTCACGGAGGAGCCGGACTGGGACACGGACGCAGAGCTTGAAGAGAAGGCGGGACGTTACGGCGTGCTTGATACGGATGAGGGTACGGAGCTTGTATGGGGCATCGGCGAGTACGGCGAGCAGACGTATGTCGTGAATTATACTTTGGAGAACGTTGTGCGCAACCTCGAGGACGGCCAGTCACTATATTGGAATTTTGATACGTTCACCGGCATCCCAACGGAGAGTTTCGTAATGGAAGTGACTTCCGACGTTCCGCTCGATAATGAGGCGATCCGCTTCTGGGGCTTCGGTTTCGAGGGGGATATCGTGTCGGTCGGTGACGCAATCCGCTGGACGGCCGCGGATACGCTCACCAGCGGCAATGATGTTGTGCTGCTGATGCACTTCCCACAAGGCACATACAACACCGATGTCACCGGCGACGGGACTCTGGAAGAGGAAGCGGCCGCAGCGATGGACGGCTCGATTTATGACGACGGCAGCCTCGGTGCCGGCTGGATTGCTGCAATCGTCGGCGGCATCGGTGCGGTGATCGCAGCTGTCCTCATCTTTTTCACCCAGTATTCCAGCAGGCAGGCAAAAGGTGGCCATGTGGATTCAAAACCCACCATCAAACGGCGGAATAAAGGTCTCGAAACAGGGACGCCACCGTCTGTAGATGATTATGCGGGCATCTCATATGTACTGATGCACCAGGGGATGAGCTACTTCGAAGAAATCTTCCAGGCCTACCTGATGAAGTGGACGGATGAGGGCAGGATAACGATTGAAATCCACCGACGGCAGGGTGAGAAACTCTCCAAGGGCAAGCCGGAAATCATCATCCATGACCATGCTGCATTGAAGCAGCGATATTCCTACACATTCAAGGAGACGGTCGAACATCTCGATGATGAAGACCTCGACACCGGTTATGACGCATTGCTTTGGCGTATGTTGATTGATGCAGCGGATGAGGGTGGTTATATCGATGAAAAGCAGCTTAGGAAATGGTCGAAGAAGCATGCGAAGGAAGTCAGCACGCTCGCAGATGAGCTCGAGGACTACTCGAAACGCTGGCTGGAAGCAAACGGCTATTTCACTTTTACAGAAGATAAAGTGTGGGGTATACCAGTTTCGATTGATGCACCGACGGAAAAGGGTGAAGCGCTGATCGACCAGCTCGCACAGTACAAGAACTACCTGAAGACCGATTACACCCGCATTTACCAGGATGACCACATGTACCGGTCGCACATGATCTGGAGTGTGCTCGTCGGGGAGGGCGACGAGGTGCGGAAGCACCTCTCAAAACTCACCCCGGACGACAACATCGCGATGCACCGGGGCATGATGTATTATTACTACGGCCCACACCTCGCATCCGATTCCTGGTCGAAAGGGCTCGGCCAGGGCGGCTTCCAATCCTCCAACTCCTCAGCCGCCGCTTCAGGCGGCGGTGCCCGCTAAAAAAGATGAAAATAAAAAGTTCCGGGACTTCAAACTGAGTCCCGGAACTTTTTTGAGTTTCTTTCAATTTATATTAACTCCATCGCTCACTGAGAACGCTGACTGAGCGGTAGAACCTGCCCATCGCTCACTGAGAACTCTGACTGAGCGGTAGAACCTGCCCATCGCTCACTGAGAACTCTGACTGAGCGGTAGAACCCGCCCATCGCTCACTGGGAATACTGATTGAGTGATAGAAGCCGCCCATCACTCACTGGGAATGCTAATTGAGTGATAGAACCCGTCTATCGCTCACTAGGAAAGCTGACTGAGCGATAGACAACCGCCATCGACCAAGTGAGCGCTGGTTCGACCGATAGATTGCTCCCATCAGTCAAATGAGAGCGGGTTCGGCCGATAGACGACCTCTATCGACCAAGTGAGCGTCGGTTCGGCCGATAAACGGCCCCCATCGGCCAAGTGAACGCTGGTTCGGCCGATAGAACGCCCCCATCGGCCAAACGAGAGCTAGTTTGATCGATAGACCGTCCCCATCAGCCAAATGAGAGCCGGTTCGGCCGATAGGCACCCCTCAACCACCTATATCGACAGTATCTCCCGGATATCCTCTTCAGACATGGAGGACAATTTAGCCTCACCTGGCTGGATGATGCTGTCGATCATTTCCTTCTTCTCCTGCTGCATCTCGTTGATCTTCTCCTCGATCGTACCCTGGGCGATCATCCGGATGACCTGCACCACATTCTTCTGTCCCATGCGGTGCGCGCGCCCGATGGCCTGCTCCTCGATCGCCGGGTTCCACCACAAATCATACAGCACAACCGTATCGGCACCAGTCAGGTTCAGCCCCGTACCGCCGGCCTTCAGCGAAATCAAAAATATATCCTCAGCACCTTCATTGAACGCCTCGACCAGACGCACACGCTCGGCACCCGGCGTCTGCCCGTCCAGATAATAGCTGCTCCGTCCGGCAGCCTCCAATTTCTCACGGATGATCCGAAGCATGCTCGGGAACTGCGAGAAGATCAGCATCCGCTGCCCGTTCTCCCGCGCATTTTCGATGATTTCACGCAGCGCTTCTAGCTTGCCCGAATCCCCCGTATAATCATCCACAAACAGGGAAGGGTGGCAGCACAGCTGCCTCAGCCGTGTAAGCCCCGCCAAAATCTTCAGCCGGCCCTTCTGCAGCCCCTCCGTCGCCAGAGCATCCGCCGCCTCCGCCTGAATCCTGTTCAGATACGCAAGATACAGCTTCTTCTGCTCCTTATTCATCTCGGAATAATGGATGCTCTCGATCCTGTCCGGCAGTTCGGTGAGCACATCTTCCTTCAACCTTCTTAGAATAAAGGGCTTCACCAGCCGCGCAATTGTCTCCGGTTCCTGTGCCCGGAACGTCTTCTGGTCGAATAAAAACCCCGGCATCACCGACTGGAACACGGCCCACAGTTCATCCATCGAATTCTCGACAGGCGTGCCGGAGAGCGCAAAACGCTTCGGCGCCTGGATTTGCCTGACCGCTTTTGAAATCTTGGTCTGATAGTTCTTGATGGCCTGGGCTTCATCTAAAATCAGCGTATGGAACGTGCGCTCCGCATACCACTCCAAATCCTGACGCAATGTATGATATGAAGTGATATACACATCCGGCACATCGCCTTCAAGCACTTCCCGGCGCTCAAGCTTCGTCCCCGCAGCAACCGCCACATTCAAGCCGGGCGCAAACTTTTGGAACTCATTCCGCCAGTTGTAGACAAGCGACGCGGGCGCAACGATCAGGAAGGGCACATCCTCACCAACATCCTCATCAATCTCCGACATGATGTAGGCGATGCACTGGACGGTCTTCCCGAGCCCCATGTCATCGGCCAAAATGCCGCCGAGGCCGTACCGTGACAATGATTTCATCCATTTGAAGCCGGTCTCCTGATAATCCCTGAGGTCCGCCTGCAGCCCCGAAGGCACCGAAAGCTGCTGTTCCTCCGGCCGCTTCACCGCTTCGATGAAGTTCCTGAAATTCTTCCCGAATTCGGGCGTATTGAACTGAAGGTCCGCCATCTGGTTTTCCACGAACATGCCGTGGTAGAGCGGCAGCGTCATCATGCCGTCGTCATCCACAGTCGATTTATCCTTGATTGAACGGTGGACTTCTGCCACTTCCTCAAGGCTTTCATCCTCAAGGGACACAAAGGAGCCGCCCGGCAGACGGACATATTTCCTTTTCTCATTGACCGCCTCAAGCACCGCCGTGATGTCATCGGCACTGATGCCTTCCAGATTGAAGTTCACTTCAAGGAAGTTCCCGCCGGGTGCGTTCACCTCGACCGAGCCTTTCGGCGCTTCAGGCAGTATCATGGATTTCACGGCAGGTGCGATAAAGATCTCGGCAAGCCCCTCCAGCACCGGCAGTGTCTCATGCAGGAATTCGAACAGTTCATCGTCATAATCCGTATACAGCCTGCCGTCGCTCACTTTGAGCCCGGAGTTTTCGAGTATCGCCATAATGCGGTCTTCCTGTTCGGAGTCGCGGATCAGTATTTTATCGTCGGGATCATGGTTTTCCACCGTACCCGCGAAAGGGTTGATGATGACAGCATCATAATGATACTCAAGCCGCACTTCAAGGCTGTAGTCCGTCCCGTCCACATACACACGCGGTTCCAGTTCCGGGTCCGCCACGTTTTCAGAGATGCTTTCCGATAACCTGACGTTGCTGATCGCCTTCAGTTTCGGCAGGGTGCCCGAGATGAAATCACCGATCTGCTCGGATGATATCGGGATATCCGGCGACATGCCTTCCTCCAGATATTCGGTGAAGGGCTTCAGTGCCCGGTTCTGGGCTTCAGTCAATTTATACATTGTCCCGTCCGACACATACCAGCTGTAGGCATCATAGTGAAAACCCGCCGAATGATCCGCGATCTTCAACAGGTAGTGGTCATCCTCCCCGCCGTCCAGGGCGAACGTGAACGGCAAATCGCCGTCATCAACCTTCAGCTGCCCGTATTTAAAGTCCTCGTTTTCGAACTTGCAGTCGACATGCTGGAGCTTCATGATCAAGTCATCCGCCATATTCGCAGGAATCAGCATCTCTTTTCCCTTTTTGCGCGCAGGGGTATAGTCGGCACTGTTTTCATAGAAGATTTCAGTCTTTCTGATTTCAAGCAGTTTATCGATCACCGCTTGGTCTTCCGGGGAAAAGTGATGAATTTCCGGATCGAAGGTGAAGTTCTTCCCGAACATCAGGGCATTGTTATTGGTGATGGCATGCAGGAAATCGCGGATGTCCTTCACCACATACAACCTTTCCTCACCGACCCGCATCTGTATATTGAACGTCTCCTTCAGCCGGAAATAGTACCCCGGCATATACGTCCTGAGCGTGAATTCCACCTTAAGCAGCCCCTTACTACCGGAGCCCTCCGGTGCCTCTGTCCGGATGCCGCCCAAAAACCGCATCAGGTTATCAGCATGGGTGTACTTCGGCCCGTTCGTCTCTGCACTCATAACAGGGCGGGGCGGCGTTTCGGGATGGGCCGCCCGGTGCTGCGCCACAGACACCGCAAACAGCGTCGCGCATGTATGCTTGCATTTATTGTGACCCGCATACGCCGGGCAGTCGCAGTGGTTCCTCACATACGAACTGTGGATTACGATGCGCGTATTGTACGTCCGGCTGCCCGTCACCTGCGCCCGCCATGTATCCGTCTTGGCATCATGCGTAAGGTGCTTCACCCGGCCCTCCACATAGTACATCCTGCCTCTTTTATATATGGTATCCGTATGTAAATAACGGATGAAATTCTCAGTCACCTGCATGTTCAACACTCCGTTTTAAAATAATCGTCACACTTCACCGCCGCGTCCAAACCTATTAGAATAAAAAACTTCGATCCCTTAATGATACCATGATATGATGAATTTACATCAATCATTATGAGTAGAGGAGTGTCTTCAATGAAATGTACCATCGTCGGCATGTGGGGCGGTTTCCCGAAAAAGAACGAACCCACATCCGGTTACCTCGTCGAGAAGGACGGTTTCGCCATACTGCTGGATGCGGGCAGCGGGGTGGCCGCGCATGTTCAGAACTATATCGAACTGAATGAGCTGAACCACCTCTTCCTGTCGCATTACCATTATGACCATTCCGTCGACCTCGGCGCCTTCATGTTCGGCCGCATGATCGGCACGTATATCGACCAGGCTGACGAACGCCTTCACATTTATGGCCCCGCGGACAACGATATCGCGAGGCAGGTGGATGACACGAACTTCAATAAATTCCATGCCTACAATAAAAACAGCACCTTCAACGTCGGTCCATTCACCATCACATTCCATAAGAACACGCACCCGGTGGAGACATACGCCATGAAAATCGTTGACGACGAAGGTAAAACACTCGTCTACACCGCGGATACAAGCTATAAGAAAAGCCTTGCCAAATTCGCAGAAAACGCCGACGTCCTCATCACCGAATGCAGCCACTACGAAGGGGAGGATGCGAAACGGCTCGGTCATATGAACGCAGAAGAAGCGGCCCTCCTTGCCGAGGAGTCACAAGCGAAAAGAACCATCCTCTCCCATCTCCCACATTACGGGGATATAGAGGAGCTGCTTCAGACCGCAAAATCCGCAGGACTCAAAAACGTCAGCCTCGCCGAAACCGGCATGGTCATTGAAATATAAAAGCCTGCTCACTCAAGGACTGAAATCACCGCGAATGAGCAGAGAAAACAAAATCCTGCTTATTCAGTCCTGAATATCATCGCGAATGAGCAGAAAAAGTAAAATCCTGCTCACTCAGCCCTGAATATCATCACGAATGAGCAGGGAAACCAAAATTCTGCTTACTCAGGTCTAGATATCCGATATCCTCACGAATGAGCAGCATCAGCCTTCGGGTGTTTACTTAGCATGCGATTCCAAGTCTAACTAAATAGTAACGCCCCTCAAGTGTTCACTTAGCATGCGATTCCAAGTCTAACTAAACAGTAACGCCCCTCAAGTGTTCAGTTAACATGCGATTTCAAAACTAACTGAACAGTAACGCCCCTCAAGTGTTCAGTTAACATGTAATTCCAAGGCTAACTAAACAGCCACATACCTTCAAACTCCCCCGCACACAAAAACAGGGCTCCCCGAAGGAGCCCCTATTCATCATTCCCCGATATACAGCACCGCTTCATTATCCTCCAGCGCCTTCCGGTATACATATTTCTCATGTTCGGTCAGATCATCGAGCTTATCCAGTTCCTTTTCCTCCCGGCTTTTGACAGCCATGATCGAAAGAAATTTCTCCCACGGGCCGATATCCTTCGATTCATTCCGGATGCCTGGGTACTCGGATCTCACTTTCTTCAAGTCGGTATTGGCGATGACGGTCATCCGCTCCTCGGCCACACCTTCCGACAGGTGCTTCTCGATTCTTTCTATCAACAGTGCCTCACTTGGAAATGATTCGATTTTACCCATGTCGTCCTCCTGCAGTCTATTTTCAATAATTTCATTTTAACAGAATCATTCCTGAAATGACGGCCGGCACTGCCCGCACCCACCAATTTTCGAATTTCAGCCACAAATTAAAAAGGAGCGCGAAGGGCACATCCCCACACACTCCAATTCAAATCTACAACCGCTTATCCAGGTCACTAGAAACCTCACCCGGATTGCGTTTTTCAGTGATATCGATGTTTTCACGATGCACGACTTCAGAGATATGCTTATTCTCCGTCACGATCCGCTTCCGGATGATGACTTCCTCTGTCACCACATGCTCCTTCACAATCTTGATGCGCTCTTTCGTGATAGGGATGCGGATGGTGCCTTCATCATCGTCGGTATCATCATAGCTGTACTCCTCAAACAAGGGCTCGCCCTCGATCTTCCGGCGCTCGACCGTCACTTCCTCACGGTCGACAGGCACATCGAACTCCTGAACCTCCGAATCCGTATACTTATCCACGACGACTTCGCCGACCTGGCGCGACTCCTTATCGACCACGAGCTCTTCCTTCCGAAGCTGGAGCGCCTCTTCATCACTGCCCGGCACCCGCGTTTTGCCCTCAACATCATTTTCCACAGTGTGGCCGAGCTTCACCGGACGGCGCGGCCGCTCCGGATCATCATAATCATACGTATCATCACTCTCCGTGAGCCGGTAGAACGAACGCTCATCATAATCGATGTAGAGGAGCATACGCCCGGCCTCCAGATGATTCCGGTACTTCTCCTTTTCACGGTCCGTCAGCTCCAGCCGGTCCATCACCTGATCCTCGGCATCGTCGCCCTGGAACCATGACACGATCTTATCCCACGGATCCGTATCCGTCGTCCTGTGGCCGATGCCGCTGTATCTTGACCTTAAACCATCAAGCTCATAATTCGAAATGACCGTCATCCGGTCCTCCGCCAGGCCATCCGACTTCAATTGCCCGATCCTGTCCATCAAAACCCGTTCAGTAGTAAACGATTCTATTCTGCCCATATATTCAGCCTCCATTATCAATAACATATATCAGTTAATGTATTCCCCTTCACCTTTATATTGAAACAGTGGAATAAAAACCATCACTCCAGCGATCGGCCGCCCGTGACGTACACTGCCTCCGCCGCGCATAGAAAAAAGCCACCAAAACCCTCGGTCTGGTGGCCACCCTCAAATCCTCAAAATCTACTATTATATTATATCCGTTTAGGTCCTTTGACCTTGACCTGCGGCTTGATGTCGAGACCACCCTGCACTTTGCTCTTCACCCAGAGTGCGGTCAGCAGCACGGCAATCGCGATGCCGAGGTAGCCGAGTATCGGGTAGAAGAAGTTCACAAGGTCGACGAAACCGACCAGGCTCAGGAAATAACCCACGGTGACACTTGTGACCAGTGCGATCTTGTACTTCCTCGTATACGGCGTCCAGAACCTGGACAGGAACGGGTACAACATGCCCACTGCCGTATTATAAATGATGAGGAGCATCACAATCGTGAGCGCCAATGACAGTAACGGATGGATCTCTGCTGCGAGTATCAAAGTCGGCAGATCTGCAGTTGACGTGACATCGATCTTCGCCAGAAGCCCGCCGTTCATCAGCAGCATCAGTATAAGTAAAATGATTCCGCCATACAGTCCGCCGCGTTTTGCGACCTTCATTGTGGACTGTGATCCGACGATGGACAATATGCTGAATGCCATCGCGAGCACGATGCCGCTGTATGTGATGGCCTCAAGCCACCATATGCCCGTCGGCGTCTTTTCTATGTCTGTATATTGTGCGGTTTCAGCCAGCGGCATGGACGGGTTGAACATACTGTAGGCTGCGATCACCATTACGATGATGATCAGCGCCGGCGTCACCGCACCGAGCGTCGTTAAAATTTTATTGAAGTTCATTGTTAAAGTGATCAGTACAGCGATTGCCATGAGAAGTGAACCGAGCCATGCCGGCACCCCGAAGCTTTCTTCGAATGCAGAACCGCCGCCTGCAAGCATAATGATCATTACGCCATATAAAAAGAATATTAAAATATAATCCACTACAGTGCCGAGCCTGTCCCCGAATAACAGTTTGATGGGTTCAAGGTGCGATTCCGCCTCCATCCTGTGCCCGAGTTTGGCTGCCTGTCTGCCTATGAACATTATGACGAGCGCGGATAGAATCACCGTCGCAAAACTCATCATGCCAAAGTTAGTGAAAAATTGAAGGATTTCCTGTCCCGTCGAGAATCCTGCGCCAAGCACGACCCCGACATAGGCAAATCCTATTTTAATCGCATCTTTTTGTCCGGAACTCAAAAATGATCATCTCCTAATTAATTTGTTATAATTGATTTTCAAGAATATTTAAAGTGTTGTGGTGAATGAGGGTTGGGAGCTTTCAGAGGATTTGAGGAAAAGGTATTGTGAAAAATACCACACAAGTATCATTTTAAACATACTTCCACCCGGCTTGTCAAAGTAGATTCCAGAATTTCACAGCTTTAAAGCGATTACAACGCAATCATCACAAGGGAAGGGGAATTTTCATGGAAATTGATTTGAAAAGGCTGATCGGCATGCTGGATGAGCTGAATGAAGTGACGGACGAAGGGGAGGGGATGACGCGCCCGGCGTTCTCGGATTTCGAGGATGAGGCGCACCGCTGGTTCATCAAAAAGTGCAGGGAACTCGGTCTCCGCACTCATCAGGATGCCTTCGGCAACAGCTTCGGCACGCTCGGTCCGGAAGAGGGGAAAGGCATCCTCATCGGTTCGCATCTCGACACGGTGAACAACGGCGGTAAATTCGACGGTGCACTCGGGGTCATCACGGCGCTCGAAGTGGCGGCAACGCTGATTGACAATAAAGTGCCCCTCAAGAAACCTGTCACCGTCGTCGCCTTCCGAGCAGAGGAAGTCGGCCTCATCGGCAGCAGTGTTTTCACGGACCTGCTCGAACGCACGGACCGTTTCGAGGAGTGGCTTGCCGGCATCAACAGGACTGCAGCCACGGTCGATGAGTCCATCGGCTACGAGGACTATACCGACTATTTGGAACTGCATATCGAGCAGGGGAAGAACCTCGAGACTAGTGGTAAGAACATTGGCATCGTGAACTCGATTGCAAGCCTGAACCGTATGAATGTAACCGTCCACGGTGAAGCGGGGCATGCGGGCACCATCAGCATGGAGGAACGGAATGATGCGCTGATGAATACGGCAAAGATCCTCACTGAATTCGAGCGCATCGTGAAATCCTACGGCGCACCGAACGTCGGCACGGTCGGAACACTCCAGGTCTATCCATCATCCCCGAACGTCATCCCGGGGAAAGTCGAGTTCTCCATCGACCTTCGCGGCGACGACATGGACACGCTGAAGGAGATCATCAATCAGTTCAAGCAGTATGCAGAAGAGAACTTCAAAGTGGACATCGTCCAGAACCCGGCGAAAGCACCGGCGCACATGTCGGAGAAGATCATGGCTTACATCCGTGAGTCATGTGAGGAGAACGGCCTTTCATATGAGGTGCTGACAAGCGGGGCGAACCACGATGCGAACCCGTTGTCCCGCAGGATGAATGCCGGCATGATCTTCATCCCGAGCAAGGACGGCATCAGCCACAACCCGGCGGAGTTCTCCTCGGATGAGGATATTGAAGCGGGCGCGAAAGCTATGCTCGGCGCTGTAGAAAAATTATTGGACGAATAAAAAAAGCTGATCAGGTCAAGCCTGATCAGCTTTTTCATATGCATTAGCCGAAAAACTTCAGTATTACATTTTGGAGTATGGCTGGTGTGACATTGAAGGCACTCGCCTTGTGTATCCGTTCAGTCAGTTTATGCGGGTCTTTGCCGAAAGGACCGATATTGATGAACGGGGTATCCAGAAGCTCCATCTCCTTGAATGGTATTGTGTACGTCTCTCCCCATACAGGTGTGTTAGCTTCGTAAGCTTTCCAGCTCTCCTCATTCCCCTGATATGTGACATAGCTCAAATCGGAGATACCGTTGAAATAATTGATCACGGTGACATCGATATTTTTTTCGTTCAGCTCTTTTTTAGTATGGGCGGTGATGTGGCGGATCAGCTCATCATCTGTGTTATTGACGGGCGGATAGTAGGGTGGTGCAAAGTAATTGATGGCTGCCGGGGCGAGCTCCCGGCATTCCTCCATTAAATCATCAATGATCATAGTACTCCTGATCCGGTCATCAATGAATTCGTTCTCTGTATAGAACGCGATGATTTCCTTCACTCTGGATTTACCGGCTTTACGGACCGCATAGTCATGTAGATCGGTATATGACATTGTCCTGACTTTATACGGCCGGCTGACGGCATTCGCTTCGGCCATCCGTTCATAATCAGTCTGAAGCTCCTTCATCGACTGATCGACCAGTGCATTATATTTATCAAATATTTCATCAGCCTGTTGGCGTAATGTAAAGACATTCGATATATTAGCGACATGATTGGTCGTCTGTGTTGAATAGTCATTCTTCAAGTCGAGGGTCTTCAACGTGAGCGGGGGAGGTGTCTTCTCACCCATATCTGTTTCCTCGAAGACATCGGAAAACTCCAGATTTTTGGTCAGGTAGGCACTCATATACAATGCATTCAACCCTTTCAACGGCTCCCCCGCATGCGTCTCCACACCATAGAAGAGGGTCGCCGGCATGATTTTGCCGATGGATCCCGTATAAATATAATATTGATCGTCATCCGGATGCAAGTTGAAGCTCGGCTCACTGTTCAGGATGAGACTGTAGTTCAACCGGTGCTTTTCCCTGAAATCGTTCAAATACCGGACTGCACTGCGCATGCCTGAAGAATCCACTTCTTCATCCGGGACGGTGAGAACGATGATGTTGACTGGCCATGATTCATGCATCGCTTTATCAAGTATGTTCAAGTGAAGTGCGAGGCCCATTTTCATATCCATTATGCCCCGCCCGAACAAATAATCACCGGATGCGATATCGTCTTGGATATCGGCCTTGAAATTACCGGCGTTCTCTTTGTAGTATTCAGTTAGTGCATCCACATCAAAGGCCAGATGTTCGTTTTTTCCGAACTCTTCAGTGTGGACGGTGTCAAAATGACTGATCAGAATGACCGTACTTTCATTGCCTTCCTTGAGGTATGAAGCCGCCAGAGCATTTCTGGATAAACCGCTGTCTATCAGATCGACATTCAAATTTTCAGACGTACCGAGTTTTGCCCTCAGTTCGTTTTTAAGTTTGTGTGGAAAGTTGATTTCCCCTTTAGTACTTGATCGACTGTCCCAGCTCACCAACAATTTGATGAGTGCTTCAAGCTGTTTTTCAGATTGCCAATTCATAACATGCGCCCCTTAGTCCTGATTTTCGTAATATCTCATGAACCGCTGTTCAACTTTACTTAAATGTATGAGCAATTTGTTTTTCGCCCCGACATAGTCCTTCTGTTCAATTGCATTAAGGATTTCACAATGCTCCTCCAATGCCTCGGTGGCACTAGTAGGCACTGTACTAGAAAGCAGCAAGAATGCCCGGCTCACATCATTGTTGTATTTGTGAGCTACTTTCTGCAACTCACTGTTGTTATTCAAATCGATGAAGATGGAATGGAACTCCCTGTCACGTGCCATAAAATCCGAATAACTGTTACGGCTGATTGCATCCTTCTGCTGATCCACATTTTCCCTTAAACTGTAGATGATTTCCTCATCCACTTTCGGCAGCACCTTCTCCAGGTTATAAACTTCCAGGACGTACCGGAGTTCCATATATTCCAGTGACATTTCCTTGGTGAATTCTGCAACCACCGCAGGTGCACCGGACTTTTGGATGACGAGTCCCTCTGCTGCGAGCCTCGCCAGCGTGTCCCTGAAAGGGGTGCGGCTGATGCCCAGCTGGGTGGCATACCTTTCTTCCGGCAGTGTGTCCCCGGCAGCCAGCTCGCCCGTCAAAATGGATTCTTTGATGATGTCATACGCCTGATCGGAAAGCCTGACCGTCTTATTGATTTTTTTCATCCCGCGCCTCCATGATTTAGTATACAGTATACTGGTTTTTTAATGGTAGCACTTTCATAAATGGCAATCCACTAAAATTTTAAAGGAATAAAGTGCTTTTCCCAGTATTTTTAATAAAATTCATGAGTTTTCTTAAAATTATAAAAATGTAGTTGACTGTAAATTCGGATTAATGTATCTTTTAGTATACAGTATACGTGTAAACGATTTCAATTAGGGGGCTATTATATGAAGATTATAAAATACGGGTTGATCGGTGCGATGTCTCTCATGCTTGCGGCATGCGGCAACGGCGGTGAAGAAGGTGCAGATAACGGTGCGGCTGAGGACAATGGTTCAGGTGAAAGTGTAACACTGCAGCTGGGTCACGCACTGTCACCGGGCACGCCAGCGTCTGACCAGATCGACCAGGTGGCTGAAAATGTTTCTGAAAGAACCGAGGGGCGTGTGGAATTCGATGTCTATCCGGACAGCCAGTTAGGATCCGAAACTGAAATGCTTGAGCAGATTCAGGTCGGGTCGATGCAGTCGGGTGCCATCATGGTCGGCAGTATGCAAGCACTGGATATGAAGATGGCGATTGAAGATCTGCCTTATATGTGGGCGGATATTGAAAACGCACGTGAAGCCTACAGGGGTGAGTTCGGTGAGGCGCTCGCCGACATCATGGCAGATCAGGGAATGACCCAAATCGGCTACCTGGAGTGGGGCTTCAGACATATCACGAACAATGAAGGCCCGATCGTCGAGCCGGAAGACCTTCAGGGGTTGAACATCCGTGTGGCTGAGACCGCACTGCGTGTCGATGCATTCGAACAGGTCGGCGCGCTGCCGACGGTCATGGCGTTCAGTGAAGTGTACGGTGCCCTCCAACAGGGTGCGCTCGATGCACAGGAGAACCCGCTTGCGAACATCGTCGCACCGAGGTTCTACGAAGTGCAGGATTATCTGTCACTCACCGGCCATTTCTACAACACCGTCATGGTCGTGGCGGATACGGACACTTGGGACACCATTTCCGAAGAGGACCAGCAGGTGATACTGGAGGAGTTTGAAACGGCGTCGGAGGAAGTGCAGACGGAAAATGACGCAATGGAAGATGAATACCTTGCCGAGCTTGAAGAGAATGGCATGGAAATCAACGATAACGTCAACACCGAAGCATTCCGTGAAGCGATGCTCCCTGTATATGAAGAATGGGAAGAGGACGTCTTCGGCGAAGAATTGATGGATATATACCGTGAGGCATCAGGATGGGAAGATTAATTTCTTCCCTTTCTTTTTTCAGGAGGGGATTCTTATGAAATTGAGGAAAATCATCGCAGGATTTTTGACCGTCGTCGTGATCATCATTATGACGCTGCTCACCGGCACCGTCCTGCTGCAGGTCATCACGCGGGCCGTCGGTTATTCAATGCCGGGCACTGAGGAGTTTTCAAGGCTGATGATCGTCTGGCTGACATTCCTCGGGAGCAGCCTTGCATTTTATGAAAAGATGCACCTCGCGGTCACATTCTTCGTCCGCAGGTTCAAAGAAGAACGCAGGAAATACCTGCAGGCGGCAGTCAATATACTGATCGTCGTTTTCTATCTTATCGTCATCTACTACGGCTTTAAGCTGTCCATGACTGCGATGGGTTCGACATCATCGACGCTGCAGATTCCGATGACGGCATTTTATTCGGCGATTCCGGTCAGCGGTATTTTCGCGATCTTCTTCATCGTTACGGATATATTTGAAAACCCGGTGGAGAATGAGGAGGGGGCGGCCTTATGATCATTATGATACTGATTGCCTTCTTCCTTCTGTTGTTCCTCGGTGTGCCGATCGCATACATACTCGGCATCGTCACCGTGGTCGCGCTGTTTTCAACCGGTGTATCGAATGAAATTCTCGTCCAGCGCATGTTTTCAGGGGTGGATAACTTCTCGTACCTCGCGATTCCGCTGTTCATCCTTGCGGGTAACATCATGGGGGAGGGCGGTCTGACGACACGCCTCATGCGGTTTGCCAAAGCCCTGCTCGGGAAACTGCCGGGCGGCACCGCGGTGACGACAGTTGTCACAACTGCACTTTTCGGTGCGGTGTCCGGCTCGACCGTCGCAACGACCTACGCGGTCGGTTCCGTGCTTGTACCGAAACTGAAGGAAGAAAACTACAGCAACTCCTTCATCGCGAGCGTCATTGGCCCGGCAGGTGTTTTGGGCCTGATCATCCCGCCGAGCATCACAATGGTCATACTCGGCATCACGGCGAATATTTCCATCGGGAATCTATTCCTTGCCGGCATCATTCCGGGAATCATACTCACCGTCATCATGTGCCTTTATGTGGCATTTATGGCAAAGCGGAAAGGATTCGGTACGGAAAGCCATGAGAAGATGAACGGGAAAGAATTCTTCACGATCGCAAGGCAGGCGGTATTGCCGCTGCTTGCGCCGATATTCATACTCGGTAGCATATTTACAGGCTTTGCGACTGCGACTGAAGCAGCGGTCATCGCCGTGGCATACGGTTTCGTACTCGCCATGTTCTACAGGGAGCTGACAATAAAGAAATTCGGCCAGATCATGCGGTCGTCTGCGGTGACATCGGCAACGATTCTCATCATCATATCGCTCGCAAGCGGGTTCACCTATGTGCTCACCGCAAACAGGATCCCGGCGGAAATATCGAACTTCTTCCTTGAGTTCGCAGACTCGCCGCTCATGTTCCTGTTAATCGTGTCACTGATACTCCTGATACTGGGCACGCTCACGGAAGTGACGTCGCTGATCGTACTCCTCAGTCCGATTTTCATGCCGATTGCGCAGCAGTACGGCATCGACCCGATCCACTTCGGCATGGTGATGATCATGAACTTCGCGCTTGCGAACATCACGCCGCCGGTGGGGCTCTCACTCATCGCCGGCTGCAGCATCACCGATCGCAAGATGGGCATCGAGGATACGCTCCCGTATATACTGCACGTCCTCGCCATCATCGGCATCATGGTGCTGCTCATCATCTTCTTCCCGGCGATCTCGACATTCCTGCCGAATCTGATAGGGGAGTGATGATATGATTTATAAGACGAATAAAAGCACCAATATCGAAAACCTCCACGGCGGCAGAGGCATCATCACGATTGAAAAGTGCGATGTCCCGGGTCACGCGGCCTTCAAGTCAGTTGTGAAAGTCACGGTGCCGACCGGTGCGAGCATCGGTTACCATACACACCATGACGATTATGAAGGGTACTACATCATGCAGGGTGACGGGATCTTCCTGGACGAACGCGGCAGACACATCGTCACCGCCGGGGATTTCTGCCTGATAGAGCGGGGCGGCTCCCACGGTGTTGAGAATACAGGGACGGATGACATGATCATCTTTGCCACAGTCATGAAATGAAGCAGGCCGAAGGGTCTGCTTTTTTTACTGCATATCAATCCTTGATTTTACATAAATCAGAAAAATCGGTATAATGGGAAAGTATCTTTTCAAAAAAGGAGTTTATGAAATTGAACAGGGAAATTTGGAAAATAGCTTTCGCATATACCGGGGTCATCGTCGGCGCGGGGTTCTCGACCGGCCAGGAGATTCTGCAGTTCTTCACCAACCATGGCCTGTACAGTTACATAGCAATCCTTTTATCAGGTCTGATTGTGCTGTTCATCGGCCGGCAGGCGACGAAGTTCGGCTACCGGATCCAGGCGGAGTCGCATAAGACGCCGATATTCACGATGTTCGGCAAATTCATGGGCACAATCATAGATTATTTATTCGTCTTCTTCCTGTACGGCATCGCGGTTATCATGTTCGCAGGTGCAGGATCGGCATTCAATGAAAGTTTCGGTGTGCCTTACTGGCTCGGGACGCTCATCATGGTCATACTCGTCGTCATCACGCTGATGCTCGACTTTGATAAAATCGTGGCAGTACTTGGTTCGGTTACGCCGTTCCTGATCGCCATCGTCATCATCGTGGCGCTCGTCAACATCTTCAACCCGCAGGTGCCGCTTGAGGACGTCAATTCGCTCGCACAGCCGGAACGTACACCGAGCGGCGTATGGTTCCTGGACGGGGCGATGTATGCCGGCTTCACACTCGCCACGGCATTCAGCTTCCTATCCATCATGGGTGCGAACTCATCAAGCCATACGGCCGCCGCACGCGGCGGACTGCTCGGCGGGGTGGTCATCACGGTGCTGATGCTCCTGATCAACGCGGCACTCATATCGAATATGGACGTGGTCAACGACCTGGCATTGCCGACGTTATCACTTGCTGCAAACATCCACCCGGCATTGCAGCTCATATTAGCTATCGTCATGTTGCTGGTGATCTACAATACGGCGGTCGGGGTCATGTATCCGTTCCTGAAACGCTACAGCATCCCGTACTCCAGAAAGTATTACATCATACTCATCATCGCAGCCGTCATCGGCTACTTCCTGAGCTTCGTCGGCTTCGTGGAACTGGTAGGCATCGTCTATCCGGCATTCGGTATCCTCGGCCTCCTGATCGGCCTCGGACTCACCATCCGCTGGTTCATGAACAAAAGTTCAGCGGAAGACCTATTATAATAATGAAAATAAACGGCCCGTCCCTCATGAAGGGGCAGGGCCGTTTTGCATGCCAACCGATCATCGATTAGCCCGGGACGGTCCGTTGGAAGCCCAGCAGCTCATCGCGCGTGCCAAGACGGTCTGTTGGAGGCCCAGCGGCTCCTCGTACGCGTCGGGACGGTCCGTTGGAAGCTCATCAGCTCATCGCGTGCGTCGGGACGGTCCATTGGACACCCAACAGCCCATCGCACGCACCGGAACGGTCCATTGGAAGCCCAGCAGATTATCGCGCGTATCGGGACGATCGGTTGAATATAATAAAACCCCGCTTACAATCAAGTAAGCGGGGTCATCTATATTATGGGGGTAGGAAACTTAGTGAATGAAGTTATGGCTTGCTGCCTGTGATGCGGACAGCGTTCTGAATGATTTGCCACCCAAGCCGTTGCTCCAGTTCATTTCGGAGATCATGATTGATCCGTCCGGGTTCACCTGCTCGACGACACCAACGTGTCCGAAGCTGTATGCACCATTCTGCCATGCATTCGACTGGATGATAGCACCGACTGAAGGTGTGTTGTTAACAGCGAGGCCCTGGGAGCGTGCTGCACTCGCCCAGTTGTATGCATTACCCCAGCTGCCGCTGACAGGTTTGCCTAGCTGCTTACGGCGTTCAAACGCATACCATGTACATTCACCTTGCGGGTACCAGTTCGTACCGTATGAAGCAGTTGCAGGCGCCTGTACTTGAGGCGTCTGTGTTTCTTCTACAACCGGTTCTGGCTCTGATTCAACGACTTCTTCGACGACAGGTTCCGGAGTCGGTTCAGGCTGAACTTCCGCTGCAGTTTCTTCAACTGCTGCTTCCTGGACAGGCGCTTCAACTTCCTCCTGCACCGGTTCTGCCGGACGGTTGTCCACCAGGTCAAGGGTCAGGCCAGGGTAGATCAGGACTGTATCCATTTCGTTGTATGCCATGATGTCGTTGTAGCTCATGCCGGCTCTCTTTGCGATGCTTGCCAGAGTGTCACCGCTTTGAACCGTGTATGAGTCGCCAGTAATGTTGGAAGGTTGAGGCTGAGCTTCCGGCTCTTCCTCAACGACTTCTTCTTCCTCTTCAACAACTTCTTCTTGCACAGGCGCTTCTTCGACTGGAGGTTCTACTTCTTCAACCTCTTCAGCGATTTCCTCCTGAACAGGTTCTTCCTCAACTGTAGGCTCTTCCTCTACAACTTCCTCCTGAACAGGCTCTTCTTCAGCAACCTCTTCTTCGACAGGTGCTTCTTCAACTACAGGAGTCTCTTCTACGGCTTCTTCCTGAGCCGGCTCCTCTTCAACTGCTGGTTCTTCTTCTACAATTTGTTCTTCCTGAGCCGGTGCTTCCTCGACTGCAGGCTCAGCTGTTGCTTCGACTTCTTCCTCTTGGACAGTCTCTTCTTCGACTGCAGGTTCTACTTCTGCAACCTCTTCAGCAACTTCCTCTTGAACAGGCGCTTCCTCAGCTACAGGTGCTTCTTCTGCAACCTCTTCAACAACTTCTACTTCAGCTGCCGGCTCTGCCACTTCAACAGTTGCCTCTTCGGCCGGTGCTTCCTCAACTGCAGGTTCTTCTGCTTCAACTTCTTCGACAGTCACTTCCTGGACCGGTGCTTCTTCAGCAACAGGCTCTTCCTCAGTCTCAACCGGCGCTTCAACCTCAACCGCCTGCGCTTCGCCGCTGACATTCAGGACGTCGCCCGGATAGATGACATAGCTTGTCAGTCCATTGATCGACATCAAAGTGCGGTAAGTCATGCCGAATTCGCTTGCAATGCCGTAAAGTGTATCCCCAGGTTTCACAGTATATGTATCTGCATTAGTCTGGATGTCTTCAACTTCTACTTCAACAACTTCAGTCTCTTCAACTGCCGCGTTTTCTACCTCAACCTCGACCACTTCAACCTCTTCCTCGACTTCACCTTTCAAAGAGAGCGTCTGGTTGACCAGGATCAGGTCTGAAGACAAGTTGTTCCATTCCTTCAGATCCGCAACGGAAACATTATGCCTGTTGCCGATGCCCCAAAGTGTGTCACCCGCCTTGACCGTATAAGTGGCTGGAGTGGAAGGCGCTGACAAGTTCAGTTGGCTGCCCGTACGGATGAGGTCCGATGACAGATTATTGTAGCTCTTCAGCTGATCGACCGTTAGGCCGCTCGACTGAGCAATACTCCAAAGTGTATCACCGTTGAGGATCGAGTAAGTCCCGGTGCCATTATTCGCGATTGCATCCTGAGAGAGACCGTAAGTGGAAATTGCTGCTGTCGCTGTTAATGCTGTGATGACCTTTTTCATAAAAGGGAGTACCTCCTGAAGTTATGTTATTATTTAGAATTATCGAAAGAATTCGCAATTGATTATCAACAAGACCTATATTAGCAGACATAACTTGAAAAAAGTCACTTGTAACACAATTGTAATGTAACTAAAACAATTGTAAAAAAACTTAACGATTCTATACTAAAAAAGAATATTTACTCTGCATATAAAAGACAGGGCCGCTAACCGGGACGATTTACAAACCCTTAATAATTATTAAAATAAAAACCCGATCCACATGATAAGTCCCCTCAAGTTTCGCAAGACCTCTTAAAGTGTATTATGAATAGTATAAGAAGAATAAGGAGGAATAATCATGACACAGAAAATGGTGACGTTGCACATGGTCGGCGGTGAGTCGACGGAAATTGCACATCCTGAAGCGGTGGAAGGTTTGATCGGGGTGTTTTCAAGGTCGATCGACAACTCGCAGTTCATCAACGTGGATCTCGGGGGCGGGCAGAGGCTCCTGGTCAACCCGAACCTTGTCACGAGCGTATCCATCCAGGAAATCGAAAACAGACAATCATAAGTGAGAGTGAAGAGGAAATGGCAGAGAAGATAAGACTGAACGGCAAAGAGATTGAACTGACGGATTATAAGGATAAACCGATTTTCGCAGAAGGCATGCGGTCGGGAGCAAGGGATGTCGAGGAGATTACGGTGTCGTTCAATGTGACGAAGGATGTCTACAGTGAAACGGCGGGTCTGTTATATGAAGGGACGCTTGATGTGGAAGTGCCGGAGAAGAACCTCGCATTCCGCGGCGAGATCATCAACTTCTACAGCGGCATCGTGAATTTGTATGAAGCGGAAGACAATGAAACGGCGGATGAGTATACGGTGACATTCAAAAACGTCGGGAACATCGGTGCATGATATGAAACTTGGCATATTGGATCAGGCACCGATTTCTAAAGGGAGTACGGCGAGTGATGCCCTCCACAATGCGATACGGCTCGCCATGGAAGGTGAGCGGCTCGGCTATTCGAGGTTCTGGCTCGCCGAACACCATGCGATGACGGGCTTCGCCTCAAGCACGCCTGAAGTGACGCTTGCAGCCATCGGCAGCAGGACGGATGAAATCCGGATTGGCTCGGGTGCAACGCTCATCCCGTACTACAGTCCGTATAAGGTGGCGGAGAATTACCATACGCTCGGGACACTCTTCCCCGGCCGGGTGGACCTGGGGCTCGGACGCGCACCGGGCGGTCCCGCTGAGGCGACGGAAGCACTCAATAAGGAGTACTTGAAGAATGTGTATGCGAACGAGGAACGCGTGACAGAACTCATGGGCTACATCCATCATGACAACCACAACAATAAGCTGAAGATGAGCCCGCTTGCAGATCCTGTCCCTGAAGTATGGATGCTCGGCACGAGCGTGAAGAGCGCAGAACTCGCAGGGAAGCTCGGCATGAACTACTGCTTCGGCTACTTCATGTCGAATGCCGGCGATATGCAGGAAGTGCTCGATACGTACAGGGATAATTTCAAACCAAGAAGTGAAGGACAGAAACCGCAGGTGATGGTCACCGTGACTGCCTTTGTTGCAGAAAGTGATGAGCAGGCTAAGGATATTGCGATGAGCACGCTCATCTGGGGTGTTGAGAAGGAACGGTCATTCGGTGAAAGCGGCGAAAATGATGGCCTGCCGAGCGTAGCAGATGCCATGAACTTCGAACTGACTGCTGAAGAACAGGAAAACGTGGAGAAGCGGCTCGATAACATGCTCACCGGTACGGGAGATAAAGTTGCGTCAAGGTTGAAGGGCCTTGCCAATGAAGCGGCAGCCGATGAAATCATGATCTCCACCAATACGTATTCCATTGAAGACAAAATCAAATCATTCGATTTGTTGAAGAAAGCAATGGACGAAGAATAAGACAGGATATATATATTTATATTGAGAGTATTAATTGAAGAACCCGAGCGTTTGACTCCTAGGGGAAAAGCATCAGCGTGAGACTACAGGCTCACGCGATGCCCCAGGAAAGCAAACGCTCGGGTTTCTTTTTTTATCTGTCACTTATTCTAAAAACTTATTTCGCATCACTATTGTAATCAAACACGGTGGCGATGAAGATCTTGCCGATATTGATCATGGCGCGCTCATCAACATCGAAATTCGGATGGTGGTGCGGATAGACATCGTCCTTGTCTTCCATCGTACCACCGACGATGAAGAAACAGCCTGGACGTTCCTCCAGGTAATATCCAAAGTCCTCCATGCTGGTCTGCGGCTTGATGTCGATGACATTCTCCTCACCCATGACCTGGCGTTGCACTTCTAAGATGCGGACAGTTTCGTCATCATCATTTACGACGACAGGGTAGCCCCGTGTATAATTCACTTCCGCGCTCATACCGTAAGCGTCAGCGATGCCTTTCGTGAGTTGCTTGATCCGTTCCTCCGCCTTGTCACGCGTTTCATCATCAAGCGTACGGACGGTGCCCTTCATTTCGACCTTGTCCGGGATGACGTTGAAGTTAGGCTGCCCTGTGTTGAACGTCGTGACGGATACGACACCGGAGTTGAGCGGATCGGTATCTCGGCTCACAATCGTCTGCAGGCTCTGGAACAAAGTGGTCGCAACAGTCAACGGATCTTTGTTGTGCTGCGGCATGCCGGCATGTCCGCCCTTGCCCTGCACGGTGATTTCAAAAGTGTCCCCGCTTGCCATGAATGCACCCGGCAGTGCACCGACTTTGCCGAACGGCATAGTGGAGATGACGTGTGCGCCGAATACGGCATCAACGCCGTCAAGACAGCCGTCCTCGATCATGAATTTTGCACCGCCCGGAATCACTTCCTCCGCAAACTGATGCAGGAACACGACCTTGCCCGGCACCTCCTCCTTGTTCTGAAACAGCACTTTTGCGACGTGGAGCAGTGTCGAGGTATGCACATCGTGTCCGCACGCGTGCATTACGCCGTCGACTTTAGACTTATACTCGACGTCTTTTGCGTCCTGAATCGGCAGGGCATCGAAGTCCGCACGGAGTGCAACCGTCTTGCCGGGCTTGCCGCCTTCGAGTGTCGCGACGACACCGCGTCCGCCGACTTTCGTCCGGACATCCTCAAGACCGAGATCCTTATAAAACTGTGCAATCTTCTCCGGTGTCTTCTCCTCGTGGTGGGAGAGCTCCGGATACATATGCATATCCCGGCGGAAATCCACCATATTATCGAATTCATCTTCCAACGCTTTGAATAACGCTTCCATAAAATTCATCCTCCTGATTTTTGACTATTTCAAATTCAGCCTCACTGTCATTTTATCAGATATTACCGGTGGATATATACTAAAGAAATCGTACACCGCACTGACGTAAAAATCTGACCAGCTCCCAAGTATCATAAGTCCTCTACCCAGAACTTCAAAGGTGTAAAAGAGACATACTAAAGAGTAAAAATGACTATAGCTTAAATATTCTGTATATGTTAAATTCATCTCATTGTACTTTAATTGAATGGAGGAAACGGTTTTGAGAAAGCGCAATCATGATTCAAATTTCAGAAAATTCAGCGAAGAAGATTCATCTTTTGTTAAGAAAAGTTACGACAATATATGGCGGGAATCCCGGCGTACGAAGTCACTTTTGAAGTTCTTCAGTTCGGAGGATATGAAGAAGGCTGTGGAGAACAAAGAGGAAGAGTATTCCGGCTATCCTTCATATAATAGACTCCAGATGACCGGATTGATTCTCGGTCCGCTGTTGTTCATATTGACATTGTTGTTCCTCGATACGGAAGGGCTTGATCAAAACGGCGTCTTTGTCGTTGCATCCGCGTTATGGATTGCGACATGGTGGATGACCGAAGCCATACCAATCCCGGCAACTTCACTCCTGCCGTTGTTCCTGTTCCCGATGGGCGGCGTAATGGACAGCGGGACGGTGTCCAGTTCATACGGCGCGGATATCATATTCTTATTCCTCGGCGGTTTCCTGCTCGCAGTTGCGATGGAGAAATGGAACTTACATACTAGGGTCGCACTTACAATCATCCGTGCAATCGGTACGACGTCGGCCACAATCATGCTCGGCTTCATGATTGCAACAGCATTATTATCAATGTTCGTATCGAATACTGCAGCGGTGATGATTATGATTCCGATCGGGCTTGCGATTATCAAGGAGGCGCACGCGCTCACAACCGAGGAGCATGGCGGTGATGTGACGAAGTTCGAAAAGCAGCTCGTTCTTGGAATCGGTTACGCGGGCACAATCGGCGGCCTTGGAACACTGATCGGTACGCCGCCGCTCATCATCCTGGCGGGTCAGATGAACGAACTGTTCGGCTATGATATGAGCTTTGCACAGTATATGCTGATCGGTGTACCGACGGTCATCATCCTGCTTGCGATTGCATGGGTCTATATGACGTACTTTGCATTCAAGCATGATCTGAAGGAGCTGCCGGGAGGCAAGAAGATCATCAACCAGGAATATGAAGCACTCGGTAAGACGACGAAAGAGGAGAAATGGGTACTTGTCATCTTCCTTTTTGCGGCATCCATGTGGATACTCCGTGGATTCGTCTTTGAGAATTTCGCATTTTTGGAGCTGCTGACGGACGGATCGATTGCGATGATTGCAGCCGTGCTTCTGTTCCTCATCCCGACGAGAAGGCAGAACGGTCGCATACTCGACTGGTCGGTTTCAAAAGACCTGCCTTGGGGTGTGCTGTTACTCTTCGGCGGAGGTTTGGCACTTGCGGCGGCAATTGTTGAAACGGGTGTGGACGCATGGCTCGGTGAGCTGCTCGCGAATATCGAGGGTATGCCTATCGTCATCATGATCGGAATCGTTGCACTGATGATCCTGTTCCTCACGGAGTTCACTTCGAACACTGCAACAGCAACGATGATTTTACCGGTATTGGCAGGCCTTTCGATGGCGGTGGATGTCCATCCGTTAGCGTTGATGCTCCCTGCGGCGATGGCTGCGAACTGTGCATTCATGCTGCCGGTGGGTACACCCCCGAACGCCATCGTCTTCGGTACGGGTAAGATATCTATTCAGGAAATGGCGAAGACCGGTTTTGCATTGAACATCATTGCATTGATTATCATTGTCGGCTTCATCTATCTGGCACTGCCGGTGGTTTATGGTATTGATTTGAATAGCTTCCCATTCTAGTATTTAAATAAATGGTTAATAATGGCACAGTCGAAAAGGACTGTGCCATTTTCTTTTCTGAAAAACTATATTCTGAATACATGATTGTGAATATAATATAGGTGAGATGTGGAAACGTTTTAAGAAAATTTTAATGTTAAGAGTGTGATAAAATTTTAAGATTCCGGTAATATCTTACAAATATTATGTTATAGTATAAGCTAAATGAAAAAAATGAATTAAAACTATTAGATAGTAATATTATTCGAAGATTCTAGAAAGAAGGTTTGTAGATTGGGCGCAAGAGGACGTTACATATTACTGTTGGCGATTGACTCGCTGATAGTGACTTTTTCCGTATTTTTAGGCTACTATATTTTGGCCCCGTTTTTCCTGGATTATACATGGCCGGTGCTGGTCGGTGTCTCCATTACTCTCCTTGTCAGTCATCATGTCTTTGCTTACATTTTTAATTTATATCACAGAGCTTGGGAGTATGCGAGTGTAAGAGAACTGATGTCGATTACGAAGGCGGTGACGGCATCAATAATAGTTACATACATATTGACGATGGTATTTTTCCAGACGTCGTTTACAAGGTTGATGATTATCACATGGATGATGCATCTTATATTGATTGGTGGCTCAAGATTGTCTTGGCGTGTAGCCAGAAGCAGAATTGTTGGTAAAGAAGATAAAGGATATCAAAATAAAAAACGTACTTTAATTGTTGGTGCCGGGCGTGGCGGAGCTATGTTGGTGAAACAAATGTTGGATACGCCGCAGATGGAGATGATTCCGATTGTCGCTGTCGATGATGATTCTGCTAAACAGCGGATGGAATTGACACACAGAGTGAGAGTTGAAGGTGGCAGGAATGATATCCAGCGCCTCATCAAGAAGTACGGTATTGAAAAAGTAGTCATCGCGATTCCTTCACTAAGTAAAAGCGAATTGAATGAGATTCACAGTCTTTCTGTCGCAGAAGGTGTTGAAGTGATGATCATGCCAAACATCGATGATGTAATGTCAGGCAGTGTGGAAGTCAATGATTTGAAGAAAGTCGAAGTGGAAGATCTTCTTGGACGTGAACCAGTGGAACTGGACACGGAAGGTATTGAGGATCAGGTTAGAGATAAGGTGATTCTTGTGACAGGGGCTGGGGGTAGTATCGGCTCTGAAATTGTAAGGCAGATAACAAAGTTCCAACCTAGAAAAGTGGTTCTTCTTGGTCACGGAGAGAATAGCATCTATACGATTTTAGAAGAAATCAATGCTTATAAAAACAGTGTGGAGTATATACCAATTATTGCAGATGTACAAGATCGTGAAAGAATATTCGAGGTGTTTGAAGAATATAAACCTAATATTGTATATCATGCAGCAGCTCATAAACATGTACCGTTGATGGAATACAATCCTATAGAGGCCGTAAAAAATAATATAATAGGTACAAAAAATACGGCGGAAGCATCATGTGAATTTAGAACAGAAAAATTTGTAATGATATCCACAGATAAAGCAGTTAATCCTCCAAATGTCATGGGTGCGACGAAGCGGGTCGCTGAAATGGTAGTCCAGGCATTAGATTCAAAATCGGAATATACTACATTAGTAGCAGTTAGATTCGGTAACGTACTTGGAAGTCGAGGGTCAGTCATACCGAAATTCAGGAAACAAATAGAAGCTGGCGGTCCGATTACAGTGACAGATGAAAGAATGACGAGATATTTCATGACCATACCTGAAGCATCAAGACTTGTTATCCAGGCTGGGACATTAGCTCAGGGTGGAGAAGTATTTGTGTTGGATATGGGAGAACCGGTCAAGATAGTAGATCTGGCTCGTAATATGATTAAATTTAGTGGGTATACAGAAGATGAGATAAAAATTGAATTTAGCGGGGTCAGACCTGGTGAAAAGTTGTATGAGGAATTATTGGATAAGAATGAAGTCCATTCTGAGCAAATTTATGAGAAAATATATATTGGTAAAGCAAGAAGCAAGGATTTTCATGCTATAAGTTCCTTAATCACTTTGTTAAATGAGACTAAAGACAATAGTAATATAAAGCAAAAGCTTTTGGATTTTATTCAATAATAAAATATTTAATAAAAGAGGCATTATATGAATAATAAGAAGGATATACTTTTTTTATGCCAGTATTTCTATCCGGAGTATATATCATCAGCGACTTTACCATATGACACGGCAAAAAGACTTTCAGAAGAAGGGTTTTCAGTTGATGTCATAACAGGGTATCCGAAGGAATATACATCAGAAGAATCAATCCCTGAAAATGAAGTTATAAATGATATTTGGATAAGCAGGTTGAACTATAAACAAATGGACAGAAGTTCTTTTGTAGGAAGATTGATAAATTACTTCTCCTTTACGATATCTGTATTCAAGAAATTTGGGAGATTAAGAAATTATAAAGTTATTGTAGTCTACTCTAATCCACCGGTACTGCCAATAATTCCAGCTCTAGCAAAAAAGCTGTTTGGTGTAGATGTAGTTTTTGTAAGTTATGATATATACCCCGAGATAGCACAAAAAACCGGGGTTCTCTCGGAAAATAGTGTCCTTTCAAAAATAATGAATTTATTAAATAAATTTATATTTAAAAATTTAACGAGTGTCGTTGCACTCTCAAATGAAATGAAAAGTTTCCTATTACAAAATAGGTCCCAGTTGCAAAGTGAGCAAATAGAAGTCATACCTAATTGGCATGAGGATAATAATAAAGAAGATAGAAGATTCTTATATGAAGATTCTTCATATTTCAAAACACTGAAGCAATCGAATAAATTAATAGTTTCTTACTTTGGAAACTTAGGAACAGCACAAGATATAGAAACATTAATGAATACTATGTTAAAAGTTAAGGCAGAGGATAACATTCATTTTTTATTTGCCGGACATGGAAATAAATTAGAAAAGCTTAAAGAATTTGTGCATCAGCATGATATTACCAATATAGACATCTATTCTTATCTTCATGGACAAGAATTTTCTGAGGCACTAGATGCGAGTGATTGCTTTATTGTAACGTTGGATGAAAAGCTAAATGGGCTGGCTGTACCAAGTAAAACTTACAGCTATCTAATGGCGGGCAAGCCGGTTATTGCAATAATGAGTGAGAACTGCGATATAGTTACAGATTTGACAGATTATAATGCTGGCTTACATGTTAAGAATGGTGACTCTGAAAGCTTAAGAAAACAGCTGATTAATTTAGGTGAAAAAGGGCGAGTTGAAAATATGGGCAGAAATGCAAGAAAATTATTTAAAGAGAAACATACAAAAGACATATCTACACAAAAATATGTGGATTTAATAACAAAAATTCGGGGGGACATGAAGAATGTTTAAAGACAAGACACTTCTTATTACCGGAGGCACAGGATCCTTTGGCAATGCAGTCTTAGAACGTTTTCTTAATACTGATATAAAAGAAATCAGAATATTTTCACGTGATGAAAAAAAGCAAGATGATATGAGAAAGAAATATAAAAACAATAAAATTAAGTTTTACCTCGGTGATGTTCGTAACAAAGACAGTGTGAAAAATGCTATGTATAATGTGGATTTTGTTTTTCACGCAGCTGCATTGAAGCAAGTTCCTTCTTGCGAATTCTTCCCGATGGAAGCCGTTAAAACAAATGTTATAGGGACTGAAAATGTACTCGATGCATCAGTGGAATTTGGAGTGCAAAAAGTAATTTGTCTTTCTACAGACAAAGCTGCTTATCCTATCAATGCCATGGGAATTTCGAAGGCAATGATGGAAAAGGTTTTTGTAGCTAAATCCAAAAATGTAGACTCAGAAAGAACGCTTATCTGTGGAACCAGGTATGGTAATGTAATGGCTTCTCGTGGTTCGGTTATACCACTCTTTGTAGATCAGATAAAAAGTGGTCAAGACATTACTGTAACAGACCCTGATATGACAAGATTCCTAATGAGTTTGGAAGAGGCAGTAGAGTTGGTGATCTTTGCGTTTGAAAATGCGGAAGCGGGGGACATCATGGTGCAGAAATCTCCAGCATCAACTATTAAGGATTTAGCCCAAGCCATTAAGGAACTTTTTAATGCTGACAATGAGATTAAAGTCATTGGAACAAGACATGGAGAAAAACTTTATGAAACATTATTGACCAGAGAAGAGCATGTGGTTGCAGAAGACATGGGGGATTTTTACAGAGTCCCTGCTGATTCACGTGATTTAAATTATGATAAATATTTCGTAGAAGGCGATAAGGAACTATCTTCTGAAGAGGAATATAATTCACACAATACGACCAGGTTAAATGTAGAACAGATTAAAGAAAAGCTTTTGGAATTGGAATATGTTCAAGAAGAGCTTAAGGAGTGGGTCCATTCATGAATATTATGGTGACTGGAGCAAATGGTTTTATAGCAAAAAATCTGATTGCAGATTTAAGACATAATGGTGAACACAATGTTTTAAAAATAACTCGAACCACAAGAAAAGAAGAATTGGAGAAAGCATGCGAACAAGCTCAGTTTATCTTTCATTTGGCAGGTGTCAACAGACCGGAAAAAGAAAATGAATTTATGGAAGGCAATCATGATTTCACTAAAGAACTACTCTTGGCTTTGAAGAAATACAATAATACTTCACCAATACTTATTACATCATCCATACAGGCTGAACAAAATAACCCTTACGGCAAAAGTAAGAAAGCAGCAGAGGATCTAGTTTTTGAATATGGTAAAGAACTAGGAATCAAAACCCTTGTCTACAGATTGCCTAATGTATTCGGTAAGTGGTGTAAACCTAACTATAATAGTGTGGTAGCGACCTTCTGTCATAACATCACTCATAATTTACCTATTCAAATTAATGACTCTCAAAAAAAATTGAGGTTGGTATACATAGACGACATAATTAAAGAATTTCAAAATAGTATGGATGGTCTTGAGAATAGAAAAAATGACTATTGTGAAGTAGAGCCGGTTCATCAAGTGGAGTTAGGAGAGATTGCTGATTTACTTCAGAGCTTTAAAGAGACTAGGAATGATCGTTCAATACCTGATTTGAGTGATCCTTTTACTAAAAAGCTCTATAGCACTTATTTAAGTTATCTACCGGAAGATGATTTTGGTTATGATTTAAAAATGAATGTAGATGAAAGAGGTTCTTTCACAGAGTTTTTAAAAACAGCTGATAGAGGACAAGTATCAGTCAATGTATCGAAACCTGGGATTACTAAGGGAAACCATTGGCATCACACTAAAAATGAAAAATTTCTGGTGGTAAGTGGTAAAGGTGTTATTCGTTTTAGAAAAATCAACGAAGATGAAATAATGGAATATCATGTCAATGGAGAAGAGCTTGAAGTGATTGATATACCAGTTGGATATACCCATAACATAGAAAATTTAGGGAACACTGATATGGTGACAATCATGTGGGCGAATGAGTTATTCGATCCTGAAAATCCGGATACATTTTATGAGGAGGTCTAAAGTATGGAGAAACTTAAAGTTATGACAGTAGTAGGAACAAGACCGGAAATAATAAGGCTTTCTGCTGTAATTAACCGTCTGGAAGAATCTGAGGCTATAGAACATGTGTTAGTACATACTGGCCAAAACTACGATTACGAGCTTAATGAAGTCTTTTTTAATGACTTTAATTTAAGAAAACCAGATTATTTTTTGGAAGCAGCGATAGGCACAGCGGTTGAAACGATTGGCAATATACTGATTAAGGTGGATCCTATTATGGATAAAGTAAAACCAGATGCCTTTTTAGTATTAGGTGATACAAACAGCTGCTTATGTGCTATAGCAGCTAAACGCAAAAAAATCCCGATTTTTCATATGGAAGCAGGGAATAGATGCTTTGATCAAAGAGTGCCGGAAGAGACAAACAGAAAAATAGTAGATCATATAGCAGATATTAACTTAACTTATAGCGACATAGCGAGGGAATATTTACTTAGAGAAGGACTTCCTGCCGATCAGATTATCAAAACTGGGAGTCCAATGTTAGAGGTACTTAATTCAAGAAAAGATGATATAGATAAGTCAAATATAATAGAAAAATTGAATCTTAAAGAGAACCAATACTTTGTAGTTTCAGCTCATAGAGAAGAAAATATTAGTTCAGAAAAGAATTTTAATGATCTTGTCGATAGCTTGAATGCTATCGCTAAAAAATATCAAATGCCTGTAATTGTGAGTACCCATCCGAGAACCAAAAAGATGATAGAAGAGAAAAATGTAGTATTTAATTCATTAATAAATACTATGAAACCTTTAGGTTTCAATGATTATGTGAAACTTCAAAAAGGAGCAAAGGCTGTATTAAGTGATAGTGGAACAATAAGTGAAGAATCTTCAATTTTAGGTTTTAAAGCACTTAATATTAGAGAAGCTCATGAGAGACCGGAAGCAATGGAAGAAGGCGCGGTTATGATGGTAGGACTTAAGCAAAATAGGGTTCTCCAAGGAATCAGTATACTAGAAAATCAGAAGAAATATGATTTAGACATGGTGAAAGATTATAATGTTGATAATGTTTCACATAAGGTTTTAAGAGTTATCTTATCTTATTCTGACTATATAAATAGAAAAGTATGGAGAGAGTCTTAATGAGAGAAAAAGTTTTAATAATGGCGCCTTATTATTCACCCAGTTTTAAAGCAGGAGGGCCTGTTCAATCTATTAAAAATATAGTAGATAATTTATCGAACGAATATGATTTCTTTATAGTTACCTCAGATAGGGACCTTGGAGATCAATCTCCTTTTGAAAATATTGAAGTAGATTGTTGGATAAAGAATGGTAAAGCAAACGTAATGTATACAGATGCTTCTAAACTCAACATTTTTAAGATTAACAAAATAATCACTTCAACTAATGCAAATACTATATATTTGAATAGTTTTTTTAACTACAAGTTTAGTATTATTCCAACAGTTCTAAAGAAGCTAAAATTATTGCCAAACAAAAAAATTGTTTTAGCCCCGCGAGGAGAGTTTTCACCTGGTGCCTTTAAATTAAAAAAAATCAAAAAGAGTATGTATGTAAATTTTACAAAATTATTAGGTTTATATAAGCATATTGAATTTCATGCTACCGCTGAATCTGAAAGAAACCACATTATGGATATATTAGGAAAAGGCAAAGTTATAAAAGTAGCAAATAATTTAACTGCAAATTATGAGGGATTAACTTTTAATAAAAAGATCAATAAGAAACCTGGAAATGTTGATTTAGTGTTTGTTTCTCGCATACATCCAAAGAAAAACCTGCATTATGCTATTGAACTATTAAAAGAGTTAAAAGGAAATATTACATTTAATATATTTGGTCCCATTGAGGACGCTAATTATTGGGATAAGTGTTTAGCTATCATTAACAACTTACCAAAAAATATTAATGTAAAATATCGTGGATTGGCTACACGAGAACAAGTCAATGATATATTTATGGATAATCATTTTTTCTTATTTCCAACTTTAGGTGAAAATTATGGGCATGTTATTTCTGAAGCTTTGATAGGAAGTTGTCCTGTTATTATAAGCGATGAAACTCCTTGGAGAAATTTGGAGAAAATTCAGGCGGGATGGGATATCCCTTTAGACAATAAAAACGAATATTTAGAAACTTTATCTTGTATCATTAAAATGGATGAAGAAGTTTATAAAACTTTTGCACGCTCTGCATTTGAGTTTGGGAAAAAAGTCTCTAATAGTGAAGATGAATTAGAGAATTATATAAAATTATTTAGCTTTAAATCTTAGAAATGATTTCTTTGAAGGTGATTAGTTGGATGCAAAGGTTTTAACATTTAGAAATAACTTTTCATGGACATTCTTTTCAGGAGTTTTTTATGCTTTTAGTCAATGGTATATTATATCCATTATTGCAAAACTTACTGATGCTGAAACTGTTGGACTTTATTCGTTGGCTCTTGCTATCACTGCTCCCATATTTTTATTTTTATCGATGAATTTAAAGTCCATTATAGCTACAGATATACAAGGAGAAACTAGTTTTTCGAAGTATTTTATCTTTAGGTTTGTTACTTCGTCAATGGCATTAGGAATTTCCACACTTTTGTTATTTATACTGCCTTTTGAAAATTACTATAAAATAGTAATTTTTTTAGTGGCTGGTGTAAAATGGGTCGAGACACTTAGTGATGTATGCCATGGAAAATTTCAGCAAAAAGAAAATATGAGATATGTTGCTATCTCTAAATGTTACAGGGCTTTATTCTCAATTATTGTATTTACTGTAGTCCTATGGTTTACAGATAGTCTTATACTATCTTTGTTGTTTCAATTAGTATCATGGTTATTAGTAGTTTTGTTCTATGACTTTTTAAAAATCAAGAAAGACTATAGTTTAAGTATTACTAAACCTTCGCTAAATTTTTTTACCTTCAAAAAATTAATGATTTATGCAATTCCATTAGGGATCGCGATGACATTGGATTCTCTTCATGCAAATTTACCAAGGTATTTTATATCTTTCTTTAACGGTGAAGAGGCTTTAGGAATATATGCTGGAATAAGTTATATTATGATTGCTGGTCAAACTTTCATAGTATCTTTATCACAGGTTACAATTCCAAGATTAGCAAAATACTACATAACTGATTTAAACGCATATAAAAAGTTAATAGGGAAGATGTTATTTTTAGCGTTTCTATTGGGAGTAATTGGATTAGTTGTAGCTATTCTTTTTGGAAACACAATTTTATCATTGTTGTATAGCGAAGAATATATTGGGTATAAAAACATTCTCATTCTTATAATGGTAACATCTATATTCTGGTATATGTCAGGATTTTTAAATGCAGCTTTGATTGCTACGAGAAGATTTAAAATTCAAATCCCAATTTATTTGAGTTCCACACTGATCACGCTCGTATTATCAATTTTATTAATTCCATTATATGCTCTTAGTGGGGCAGTCTTGGCACTATTAAGTGGGCATCTTTTAAGGTTTATCTTTTCATTATTCATGGTGAATAAAGCTATTAAAAATAACCAATATATTCATTAGGAGGAAACAGTCATTGAGAATTACAATTATAGGATTAGGGTATGTTGGACTATCAAATGCAGTATTGCTTGCACAAAACAATGAAGTGATAGCCTTGGACATTCTAGAAGAAACTGTCGAAAAAGTGAATAACAAGACATCCCCTATTAACGATAAAGAAATCGAATTTTATTTAAAGTATAAAGACCTTAATTTAAAAGCAACTACAAACTATATAGAAGCTATTGAAAATTCAAACTACGTAATAGTTTGTACGCCAACAAACTATGATCCTGATCAAAACTTTTTTGATACAAGTACTGTAGAAGAGTCAATAAAAAAGGTCTTAGAAATTAATAAAGAGGCCTATATAATAATCAAATCAACTGTACCTGTCGGCTTCACAGATGATATGAAAGAGCAGCATTCCTATAACAAAATAATATTTTCTCCAGAATTTTTACGGGAAGGAAAAGCTCTTTACGATAATTTAAACCCGGCTAGAATCATCGTTGGAGGAGAGGGCCATGGAGCTAAGCAATTTTCAGAGCTTCTTCTTCAAGGCGCTGAGAAAGCCGACATTCCAGTAGTATTTTCTAATCCTACTGAGGCGGAGGCAATAAAGTTATTTGCCAATACATATCTCGCTATGAGAATATCATTCTTTAATGAATTAGATTCCTTCTCTGAAATAAGAGGGTTGGATACGAAGCAAATTATTGAAGGGGTCAGTCTTGATCCGAGAATAGGTAATCATTATAATAATCCATCTTTTGGTTATGGAGGTTATTGCTTGCCTAAAGATACCAAACAATTACTTGCTAACTATAGAGATGTGCCAAATAATATAATGAGTGCTGTAGTGGAATCCAACCAGACACGGAAGTTTCATATCGCCGACAGGATAATGAAAAAAAACCCTAAATCTGTAGGGATTTATAGACTCACTATGAAATACAACTCTGACAATTTTAGAGAGAGTGCTATTCAAAGCGTTATTGACACCCTCTTAAATAACCATATCGAAGTAGTTATTTACGAACCTTTGGTAGAAGGTAATCAGTATGAGGGACTTAAAGTAATAGATGATTTTGAGACATTTACAGAGTATGCAGATATTATTATAGCGAACAGATTTTCAAAAGAATTAGAGAGTGTTAATGAAAAAGTATATACGAGAGATGTTTTTGGGAGAGATTAACGTAGGATTAAAGAGCAAATAGTTAAGAAAAATCTCTGAAAAGTGGAAAGGAAAATTAGTAGCATGAAGAAGTTAATTAAAAAAAGTTTTCCAGAAACTTATTTATTAATAAGAAGTTTATATAGATATTTTCTAGCTCAGTATTACAAGTTAAGAAGAGAAGAATCTTATCCTATAATTTTAGCTAAACTTTATAAGAGAAATACTGGAAAAGATTTGAACTGGAATCATATCGAGACTTATAGTGAGAAAATGCAGTGGTCGAAATTATATGAACAAGATGACATTAAAACGATATTATCTGATAAATATTTAGTGAGGGATTGGGTTAAAAATACGATTGGTGAACAGTATCTTATTCCGCTACTTGGAGTGTGGGATACTTTTGAAGAGATTGAGTTTGAAAAGTTACCTCAACAATTTGTATTAAAAGCGAATCATGGTTCTGGAACAAATATAATTGTAAAAAATAAAAGTGATTTAAATTTAAAACGTTCGAAAAAACTATTTAATATTTGGTTAAATACGAATTTTGCTTTTACAAGCGGATTTGAATTACAGTATAAAGATATAAAACCTAAGATAATAGTCGAGAAATATATAGTTGATCAACATAACGAGTTAAAAGATTATAAATTCATTTGCTTTAATGGAAAAGTATATTACTGTTGGGTGCATTTGGATAAGGAAAAAGAATATAAGAGAAATATATACGATACTGAATGGAATTTACAAGAATTTAGAATTGATGATTTTCCGCGAAGTAATAAGAAAATTGAACCACCAAAGAATTTTGATCGAATGGTTGAAGTAGCAGAAACGCTTTGTAAAGGTTTCTCTCATGTACGAGTTGATTTATATAATTGTGATGGAAAAATTTATTTTGGTGAGATGACATTCACTAGTGGTAGTGGTTATAGAAATATTTATCCTGAAATATATGATAAACACTTAGGTGAATTGTGGTAATAAAAATATTAAGTTTAACCCTACTATAAATAAAAAATTTTCGAATACGTTGAAATAAGAACAATACCTCTAGAAGATATTTTATACCTGTAGTGAAATAATAATCAAAAGGACAAATTTTATGATTTCTATTTTTTTACGAAAATATATTAGTATTGTTTTAGTTGGGGTAATGGGAGTAATATTTCCATTAATATTAATGCAAGAATCTTTTGAACTGATTTTGATGCTCCCCTATCTTGTAGCAGTTTATTCTATCTTTAGATTGTCTGTAATAATGTATAATGAGAAATTTAGACTAATCGAGATCTCTTTTTTTGTATTTATATATGTGTTTTTGGGCTTATCTCCTATAGCACAAATTCAATTGGGTCATTTTCCTTATTCTGGAGTATATGGTGAAACTGATATATTACATGCTTTTATTATTATTTATATCGGTATCATCGGGTATGAAATAGGTTTAGCTATTCATAAGTATCGGAGACCTAAGAATAAAATCAAATCAGAGACACAAGCTAAATATTTTAATCTTAAATCTCTTATGATGCTAATATTAGTTTCAATTGTCCTATTTGTATTCTCTTCCTTATTTCTTGGTGTAAATAATTTATTTTTACCGAGAAACATTGCAGCAGAAACAGAGGATATTAGTTCAAGTATTGGTCAATTATTAGGGAAACTCCAGCAAGTTCCTATTTATATCTCACTTCTCTTTGCTTTAGTGTTATGGAAATATAAATCACCAAAAGGTATAAAGACGTATAGGGACCTATTACTATTATTGAGTATCATAACACTATTGATATTCAATTTGATAATTAATAATCCTATTTCATCACCAAGATATTGGTTTGGTGCTGTTTATCTCAGTATTATAATAGTGTTTATGAAATGGGGTCGCTTGAGCCAAACAAAAATAATATTCCTCTTTATTTTTATATTTATCGTGCTTTTTCCATACGCTGATCTGTTCAGAAATAGCTTAGAAGCAAATATAGAGATTAGAGAGATAATACTCGTATTAGCTAGCGGAGACTTTGATGCTTTTCAACAAGTAATGAATTCTAAAGTTTATACGGATATATATGGCTATAGCTTTGGTTATCAACTTATAGGTGTTCTATTATTCTGGGTACCAAGGAGTATATGGACTGATAAACCAGTCGGTACAGGATATACAATTGGTGAGGGCTTAGGATATGAGTTTCTGAATATCTCCGCTTCTCTGTGGGTAGAATTTTTTGTGAATTTTAGCTTTATCGGTGTAATACTATTATTTGCCTTATATGGTTACCTTACTTCATATATACAAAAAAAATATATTGAGAGCGAAAGAAAAAAGGAAATGAACTTTATAACTATTTTTACTCCATTTTTTGCTGCTTATCAGTTTTTCTTGTTAAGAGGGGACCTTCTGTCATCATTTGCATATTTAGCACCTATTATTATAGTAATAATTATAGGGTTAAACTTTAAATTTAAACGTAAGATTACTAATAATTAGTGATTTTAATTTGTAAATATTTTCTAATATTGAAAATGAAAATATGATAAATATGAATTTTTTCTAGTACCTTATCGTAGATGCAATATCAGTAATATATTAACAATATAATATACTTCTTAGTATCAAAAGATTCTGAAATTTATTGTTTTTACTATATAGTGCGGATAAAACCACATTTCAATAGTTTTAAAAATGATGATAAATTCAATCATTATAATATTTAAATGTATTACATTAATAATTGGATATTCTCATCAGTTAGTAAAATTTTAAAAAAATGATTATCCAATTAAACAAACATAAGTAAAGATTCCATTTAAATACTTTATACGAGCACGTAATAAAAATAGGTAATTATATAGAATCGTTTATTACTGATTTACACGAAGGAGGATAAAGATGAAAAAAGTTAAAAAAGCAGTAATTCCTGCTGCAGGATTAGGTACAAGATTCTTACCGGCAACAAAAGCGATGCCGAAAGAAATGTTGCCGATTCTAGATAAACCTACTATTCAATATATCGTGGAAGAAGCAGTTGCAGCTGGGATAGAAGATATCATCATTGTTACTGGTCGGCATAAAAGGGCTATTGAAGATCACTTTGATCACCAAGTGGAGCTTGAATTGAACTTAGAAAGAAAAGAGAAGTACGATGTTTTAGAGAAGGTGAATTTCTCAACTAATTTAGCAAATATCTTTTACATAAGACAAAAAGAACCAAAAGGCCTTGGTCATGCTATTCATACTGCAAAGCAATTCATAGGTGATGAACCTTTTGCGGTTTTACTCGGTGATGATATTGTGGAGAGTGAGACTCCTGGTATCAAACAGTTAGTCGATATGTATGATCAGGTCGAGGGTCCAATCATAGGTGTTAAAACAGTACCTGATGAGGAAGTTTCAAGGTACGGCATCATTGAATATGAGAGTAAAGAAGAAAACTTATATAATGTATCTAAAATGTATGAAAAGCCTGATTTATCCGAGACCAATTCAAGGTTGGCGATTATGGGCCGATATGTGCTAACAGCAGATATTTTTGAGGAGCTTGAAAAAGAAAAAGTAGGTGCAGGGGGCGAAATTCAGTTAACTGATGCACTGGCTGATTTGAGCCAAAAGCGTTCTGTCTATGCCTACGATTTCCAAGGGACCCGTTATGATGTTGGGGATAAAACAGGATTTGTCACTACAACTCTTGAATACGCACTCAAATCCTCAATGAAAGAAGATTTACTGAATTATATGGAAGCATCATTAAAAAAGCATAGAAATAAAACATTTAAATAAATAGCGAAAGGGTGGCATAATTGAAATTTACTGTACTTAGTACTACTGCTAAGCATAATACAGAATTCTTACAATTACCTGATCGTATTATTTTAAGTAATGAAAGTTCCAACTTTCTGATCTCTTCTAAAATGAAGCTTAATGAATTCTTAAGTAATCTGGACAAAGATGAGATCATCATAGCGGACTGTGAAAGCAAACAAGGGGTCTCATTATATAATGAGACCCTTGATACCTCATTCACTGTTCTTGATTACAAGCCTAATGATTTAACCATGGAGGCAGCTGATTTAGCCATACTAAATTACTTTAAAAGAGATTTAAGAGGTAAATCAGTAGCTATTTATGGGACAGGTAATATAGCGTCCAAACTTGCTTTGAGGCTTTCTGAAAGAAGTGCTAAAGTTTATATGTTTGGCCGTAATCCTAAAAAAATAAGAATATGTGTTGATGCTTTAAAGCAAATCACTTTCGAGCCTGACTTCATCTGCTATGGAGACAGTGAGTCAAGAGTAGACTGCCTTGTTTCATTTGTTTCTTCAGAAAAAGTTGTCGGGAAGTCTTATTTAGAAATATTGAATGATAATGCACTTTGTTTAGACGGCGGTATTGGTAATTTTTCCAAAGGGTTTATAAAAAGGGCACTTGAATCAAATCATGAAGTTCGAAGACTGGATGTCCGACAATCACAGGAAATCATGGATGGCTACATCACCTCCCGTTTAAATTCTGAATTTGATAATATTATCGGAACTGATGTTATCAATGGTGAGATAGTCGTGGCCGGGGGAATCATGGGACGGGATGGAGAAATCATTATAGACAGAATTTCGAGACCGACCAGGGTTATCGGTATTGCAAATGGTATAGGAGGTGTCAAAAATGACTCAGATCTTAGGGATGAGGAAAAAGAAAAAATCAAAAACGTTCAAGAATCTATTGAACAAAGTCTCAAAAAGAGCATTGGACGTTAGTTTAGGAACCGTTGCACTAATAGCTGTAAGCCCTGTCCTGGTATATGCTTCTTATAAGATTAAAAAAGAAGACAACGGACCTGTATTCTTTAAACAAAAAAGAAGCGGTTTAAATAATGAACCTTTTGAAATGTATAAGTTCAGATCAATGAAGGTTGATAACAAGGTCATTGGCACTCATGCTAATAACGATGAAAATCCTTATGACAATTGGAAGGGAAGAGTACCGGACGATTTTGTTTTTAAAACTGCTTCTGGTAATAACCCCAATATAACTAATATCGGGGAAGTCATTAGAAAGTATTCTATTGATGAGCTCCCTCAAATACTCAATGTGCTTAAAGGCGACATGAGCATAGTCGGACCCAGACCTGAAATTATTCAGATTACAAGGCACTATGACCAAGAGCAACAAAGGCGTTTGGAAGTCAAGCCTGGTATCACAGGTTGGGCCCAAGTAAATGGGAGAAGTGACATGAACCACGGGAAGAAGATTGAGTATGATTTATGGTACATAGATAACAATAATTTTTGGTTAGATCTCAAAATAATTTGGATGACATTTATCCAGGTGATCACTGGTAAAGGTTCAGTTTAAAATGAAAAAGAATTTAGATGATATCTTTTATTACAACTATAAGTAGTACAAAAAGGTTGCGTCAATTTTGGATAATAAAAAAGATATTGAGTACATAATTTTATTAAGTATTATTTTAATATTGCTTTTAAGCATTATAATATTATTTGTCAGTTCTACTATTGAAAGTATCTTGGAAAATGTGAATATTACCGATGTTATAATAATAAGCATCTCTTTTTTAGGAGTATTTTCTACTTTCTTTGGTGCTTTAATAGGTGCGTGGTTATCAGGCCGATACAGTATGAAAATTGCGCAAAAACAAATGGAATTCGAAAAAGATAAGCGCATAAATGAATACTGGTCTAAATACATGCTTTTAAAAGATAATTTGAACAGTGAAATCAGGGTGAACAGACCCTCACATATCTTTGGTAATGTAGTTGTAGGTGAGAAAGGTAAAATAAGACCTTACACTAAAAATCATAATCTCATTATCCATAAAGAAATTGAGGAATTACATATTGAAAATATGAAGCGTTATAAATATGATGCTATAGAGCTAAAAAGTCTTGAAGGGTTCAATTATCTTCCTCATCACAGAAAAGAAGAACCAACTCTTTTATTTAAGTATATATCTACATATGCTACTCTTTGTAGAGAAATCAATAAGAGATTAGCGAAATCTGAGGGTGAAATAAAAATTGACAATATTGTACTTAGCAACTTACAAAATAGTTTAGAAAAAATTTTCAATATTATTAACAAGCAAAATAAAGAGTGATACTTAAAGTTAAAGCTTTTTAATTCTACTTTATTTAATTTAATGATCTATTAAAAGTAAATAAGTAATATTGAAAAGGAAAAACTTACAAGTGATTTATTACTAATGTACCCAGATTAATCTACTAATATAATCGTGTTCAACTCTACATCAACTTGAGTTCTTTATTTAAAAGTAGTCTCATGAAGACATGGTTTTTATTTTTAAAGCTCCCATTGCATCACGCACAGATAAAGACTATCTTTTAAATAAGAGGTGATATACAGATGGAAACCGAAAAATTGATGGACAAGATTGACCTCATCCTCAAGACTTCCAAAGCAGGCACCATGTCCACATCAGTCAATCATACAGTCAGCGAATATATGAACTTCTATATAAGGGATTATGCACTATTCACCGAAACGGAAAAAGACTCTCCTATCCTGAGAGGCATCAAGGAGCACCCGCTTGTATATATTACGCTGGGTGGGAATGCGGATGCTGCGGATCGACTTGAGGTTATAGGTGAGATTGAAGTGGTCACCGACCAGGACATCATCGACTGGCTGGCCCAACAGAAAGGACCGCTTACTGTGGCGACAAATATGGTGATGCTTAAAGTTATGGCGTTGAAAGTGAAGTTGGTGGAGGAGTAAAAGACTGCTAGATTCTATTAATATATAAATTAAGAAGCACCCATAAAGATATGGGTGCTTTATATATGTCTACATGTCAATGAGTCAAGGTTTGACCCTACACGAGTGAGGCCATTCTGGCTTCAGAGTGATTTCATAAGAATACGGTTTTTATATTCAAAACACCTTTTGCTTCTACAACGAATCAAGGCTATCTTTTAAATAAGAGGTGATATATAGATAGAAACCGAGAAATTGATGGACGAGATTGATCTGATCCTCCAGACTTCCAAAGCAGGCACCATGTCGACGTCAGTCAGTCCCACAGTCAGCGAATATATGACTTTCTATATAAAGGATTATGCACTATATACTGAAACGGAAAAGAATTCCCCGGTTATAAGCGGCATCGGTCACAACCCTTTGGTCCATATCACATTGGGCGGCGACGAGCAGAGTGACAATCACCTTGAAATCATAGGTGAAACCGAGGTGGTGACCGATCGGGCGATCATCGACTGGCTGGCACAGGAGAAGGGGCCGCTCACGGTGGCTGCTGATATGGTAATCCTTAAGATTATGGCGTTGAAAGTGAAGCTGGTGGGGGAGTAAAGATTACTAGCTTTTGCTTAAATTTATAGATGGAAATGAAGAAGCACCCATAGAGATATGGGTGCTTTCTTTACATTCAATCATTATATTTTCAGCATTTTAATGGAAGGTTAATACCTGCTCAACAATCTACCTGTATCGTTGGAAGCATCAAAGGAAATGGAGATGATACAGTTGAAAAATTTCTATCGGCTATTATTTATCGCTATGTCGCTCATATTGATTGTAACTATGCTTTTTGACAGTAATGTAAGTGCAAATGGAGATTCAAGGAATAAGAACTGGCTGACAAGCAACAACATGGAACTGAGTGCACACCGCGGTTCCCACGTCATGGTGCCGGAGAACACTTTGGAAGCTGTTGAATGGGCAGGTAAATTTGGTTACGGCTTCATCGAAATCGATGTCCGCAAAACTAAAGACGGGCAGTACATACTGATGCATGACGATACAGTTGACCGTACAACAACAGGTTCCGGAAGAGTCGTCGACCTGACGTGGGAAGAAATTCAGGAGCTGTCCATCTTGGATAAAGACGGCAATGTGACGGAGTATAAAGTGCCGACGCTTGAAGAAGCATTGGAAGCAGCGTACGAATATGGTCTTGGCGTCAACTTTGATGGTTCAAAAGGTGATTGGAGCGATCAGTCGTTTGTAGACGGGATCCTGGAAATTGCTGAAGAAGAAAGAATACTCGACCACTCATTTTTCGTGCTGAGCAACCAGGGTATGCGTGACCAATTCAATTCGTGGTACCCGGAAGAAACAGTGAGTTTTCTCGGCAACGCTGCGGACAATGTTGAAGCGGACATCCAGGAGCTTCAAAAGTATGAAAGTGCGATTTATTCAACATCAGTCAATAATATCGATGAAGAAAATGCTGAAAAAATCAAAGATGCAGGCATCAAGCTGCATATATACTCTGTGAATACAGATGAGGCATATGAAAAAGCTAAATCAATGAAACCGCGCCTGATTGAGACGGATGTAATCCTGCCACAGAAAGCCAACAAGTATTTGGATTAAGAAGTATAAAATTTAATTCATATTAAATGCTCTTGGACAAAGATGTTCCGGAGCATTTTATTCATTAGCTTTCATTTCCCTTATTAATACTAGTCATAGCTATTGTCTTTAAGAGAGAATTGAGAAACTTAATCAATAGAGTATCTGAAATTACATAGAGGAATAATTATCAATGTCCAAAATTATGCATTATGGAATGATTATTTGATGTCAGGTCCTAGAGGATAACTCAGTCATTATACTATTCGCTTAGGAAATATATAATTTACAATCAGCCTGACCTTACTAGATTTCTTATTAATACTTTCAGAATCATATTAAAAAAGAAAACTGAAAAATAATTAGTAAAGGTATAAAGTCAATTATCAATAAGCACCGTAAAGGTAAAGATTGAATGAAAGTGTTTCCTTGCTTTGATTTCAATGTATAAACAGCGATTATTATTTGCAGCGAGTCGTAAAAAGATTATTAATAAAAAGCCCACCATAGTATAAGCTATGGTGGGCCGTAAATAAATTTTTCTTGGTGGTTGAATTATTTAAGGATTATGTTTATTTTATTTACGCATCTAATATTACCTCATATTTAATAAGTAATCAAACATATCTGATTCTTTTTTTAATAGTTGATAGTTTTTTATTCTGAAAAATGGTAAACTTGCCAAAAATGAGATTTTAGATTCGTCTGATCTTATAATCCAATCAATGAGTAGGAATTTTTAAATCATATCATAGGGGGTTAAACATATAAATTAGAAGATGATTCATTTATTCGTGTCATTCACTTCAACAGAATCAAGCTTGACTTCTTTATACTCTGGAAACTAACTTTTTAAGTTACTTATTACAGGCTTCTTTACCCATGCTCTATTTTCGAGGTTTCTTAAGCCTCGATTTCTGATCTTCATCAGCTTCATAATTATTTATCTAATTTTGATCATTAATGCCAGCAAGCGTATTATTGTAGGATTTCAGACTACTATTAACTATATTTATAGGAGGCAGCGGCAAGTATATGTGGATTTATCTACTCATCTTGATCAGTGTAATTACAGCAATTTCAGGTATTATTATGTTTTACATAAGGCACATAAGGTTGGAAGAGATCAATAATAAATTTCAAAGAATAGAGGAGGTCAAAGCACTGCCTTTCCAGGATGAATTAATTAAAATCAAAAGTTTAAACTTTTGTGGTGAAGCGAAAAAATTATATGTTGTCTGGCAGAAGGAATGGCAGACGGCACTGACAGCTTCACTTGATATCTTTGAAGAAAGACTTTCGGATGCCAAGAAAGACCTTGAGTCATTCAAATTCAAAGAAAGCAGCAAGAAAGTGAAACAGGCCGACACCAGTTTGGACGAAGCAGAGTTCCAGTACGATCAATTGGCTTCGGAAATCGAGGAACTCGTGCTGTCGAGTGAAAAGTCCGCAAATCTCAGGACGGAGGCTGAAAAAATTCATAGAGAGGCTAAGCAAGAGGTGCTTACCAGTACTTATCAGTTTGGAGAGGCTGCCAAGCCGCTTGCAACGCTCATCGACAGTTTGGACCCTGAGATTCGTGAATACGATGCCATGATCAATGATGGCAACTATGTCAGTGCTGCAAAGCATATCGAAGATATGTACAGCGACCTGTCGGCGCTGAAAGAGAATATGGATGCCATTTCGGTTTTAACCAGGGAAGTGCAAGAGACTCTTCCTGCACAGTTCCAGGAGATCAGTGTAGAATGCCATGCCCTGAAAGCAGAAGGCTATGACCTGGACCATATTAAAGTGGCATACAGACTGTCCGCTTTAAAAGGCAAGCTTAAACTGACGGAGCCGCTCATTTCCAGGCTGGAACTTGAGGAGGCGGAGAGAATACTGGACGATATCAACATACAAGTCGATGATTTGCTTGAACTGATTGAAATCGAAGTAAAAGCGAAAATCAAATTGAATCAGGATCAATCACTCATTACGGATGAGCTGTTCCACGCAAGAAACTCGAATTATACATTAAGAACAGAAATCCAATATTTGCAGGATCAGTTTTATATCAATGATGCTCATATACATTCTGTCCGGAAGTTTGAACATGAGATTGAGAGACTGTTGGATGTGTATGATGAAATCATTATCGACACATTGAAAACCAAGACAAGATACAGCGCAGTCGAAAACAGGATATCCGAGGTTAAAGATCAGATTTTGAGCGTCAACAAAGAGCAGGAAAAAATTCAGGAGCATCTGCTCAATTTAAGAGAAGATGCCGAAGAGGCAAAAGAGAACATGATTTACATCCAGGATAAAAAAGAGAAGGTTTACAGCAAATTGCTCACTTCAAATTTACCTGAAATGCCGAAAAGGATCGACATTTTAAAAAATGAACTGGACACTAATATCAAAGAGATTGAAAGATGTTTTACCAATCGGCCGTTGAATGTGCAATATATTAAAGATAAGGTGAATCAGACAGTCAAGGATATAGATGAGTTTGAACAGGAGTCTTATGAAGTGCTGCAGGAGGCCGAACTTACGGAAATCATGATTATGCACGGTAACAGGTATCGCAGTCATGATCATGACTTTGATGAGCAAATCAGGGAGTCTGAAAGGATGTTCAAAGAGGGCAGATACAAGCGAGCATTCGAAATCATCAGATGTGCACTTGAAAAAGCGAACCCCGACGCAGTCCGTAAAATTGAAAATGATGAAAAATTAATTTATAAATATGAGGACGACGGGGCTTGGATATAAAGACGCCTTAAAACTATGAAAAATAGCAAGTCTCGGGATTCAGATCGCTCTTGAGGAATTAATAACGAAAGCATTAAAAGTGAATATGATGTTAAATATACATAGAGCACATACATTTTGGTGATGTCGATTGTGAAATTGAATCCTGCCTAATCATGAAGAATAATATGAATTTGGTATTTGCCGCCTCAGCTTTAATATATTGTAGGGATGTAAATGACAATATTAAACTGTAGGAAATCGACAATTGTAGGTGCTCTTACATTTTTATGTTGCCTTGACAAATGAAATACAGAAGAGCATTGTTTCAAGCAAAAAGTAGGGAGTCTTGATTGCGGTCAACTGTTGAATCTTATTTGTGATAAAGTGGTTGAATCCTACTTGAGTTTACATCTTCTGATTACTCGATTAGCTGATTTTTGACTCTGTATGAGCGAGGTCTTTCGGACTTTAGTGAAACATCATGAGGATGCGGTTTTTATTTTCAAAACTTCTCATTGCTTCTACAACCAATAAAGGCTACCTTTTAATTAAGAGGTGATATATAGATGGAATCCGAGGGATTGATGGACGAGATTGATTTGATACTCCAGACTTCCAAAGCAGGCACCATGTCGACGTCAGTCAGTCCCATAGTCAGCGAATATATGACTTTCTATATAAAGGATTATGCACTATATACCGAAACAGAAAAGAACTCCCCGATGATAAGCGTCATTGAGCACAACCCTTTAGTTTATATCACATTGGGCGGCGACGAGCAGAGTGACAATCACCTTGAAATCATAGGCGAAACCGAAGTGGTGACCGACCGGGCGATCATCGACTGGCTGGCACAGGAGAAGGACTGCTCACGGTGGCAGCTGATATGGTGATGCTTAAGATTATGCGCTGAAGGTGAAGCTGGTGGGGGAGTAGTATATCACTATTAAAGAGCATAGATGAAAGCGCCCTTGTGTAAGGGTGCTTTCATTTTAGTAGTATATTTTTAGATAGTGAAAGCGAATGCCCTCCGTTTATCATCATTACACATCATATTCCTTATTCACTCAGAAGGAACAGTAAGTTAAGCTAAAATGCTTATGAGTTACTTCTAATTCAATCTTTCCATTAATTTAGTAAGGTTACTATCAATATTTATATTCTCGTTAAAAATCCATTTTTCAATTTCATTTATTTCGTTAAAGAAGTTTTCGTCTATAGAATCACTTAGACTAGAAACTATCGGGGCAATCTGATGAACATTTAGACCATTTTCAATTAATTTTGTGGATTGATTTATGACTTTTAAACTGTGATCAATCTTTTCATAACTATTTAACGGACTTAAATCTTCTAATTTCAATTCATTGTCATTTCTTAGAGTTTTATTTAACATTTCTGCTTTTGCTGTCATTTCATAGAAGTGACTTTCTTTGTATTGAGAAGTTTGACGCAGAACTGTAAGAAATCTATCGGATGTTTTTTTACTGTCCAAAGCTTTAAATTCTGGACCACTTAATAACAGAATTAAAGTGTTAGCTGTATCTTTTAAGTTCGTTAAATCGGCATCCAGTGTCTGTAATAGATCATGGTATGTATAAATCTTATTCAATTGAATTTCTGTTTTCAGCCTAGCTTTCTCATTATTCTCTACAGTTTTTAAGTGTTTTAACTGTTGTTGACCTTGTATATGAGCAACATAAATTACTCCCAAAGTACCTAGTATACCGCCTGAGTAACTTCCCAAGAATGCCAATCTTGCATTTGGTAAGTCTACGAAAATAAATATAATAAAAACTCCAATGGCAGTACCAGTAAATATTATAGAAGGAATTGTCATTCCTTTAAAAAGATTGTATTTATCTTCACTATTCATCTTTCCACCTCTTCCACTAAATACTTTTTTGATAAACCTCCAATTATGCAACTAGTCTCACACTTAAAATTTCGTAATAGAGGTAGTCTTTAAATGATAGTAAACAATGCTTACTAAATAATCAATTAAATATATGAAATATTCCACTTTAGATTTTATAAGATTGTTCACTAAGTGCCGGGGCACGATGTGTAATAATAATTTGAGTACTAATTGACAAGTGTTTTATGATGTCTAAACATAAAACTTTAAATCTTCACTAATGTTCTAAGTAATTATTCACGAGCTGAAGTTGGTGTATATGTAACAAGAGTTTGGTGTTATGACATTGCTTTCACTCTAATTTTGTATTCTTCATATATTAAATATGAAATAAATTGCAGCACTCTATACCTCTAAGATATAAAAACTTTGCAATCTCAACTCCATATATACAATTCGATCTTATTTAAACGTACTCATTGTTATCAACATAGCGTAAGAATTCTGTTTTAATATTCGAATTTTATTTTCCAAGGTCTAAATGTTAACAACTGTACCGAACATATTATAAATGAGTTACAATATAATTGAGTATGTAAACATAAAGTTTTGTCATTTAAAATTGGAGGAAAGTTGAATGACGAGTATAGTATTACACTAGTTCTAATAGTACTTATTAGTATCCTCGGACTTCTTGAAGAAATATATAAATTCTTTCAATTTTTATATATTAACTTCTCATTTCCATTATTAGTAGATGTTGTTATTATCTTTAATAAAGAATTGAGGAACTTAATAAATAGAATATTTAAGATTATATGGAGAAATAATAGTATCGAGTTAAACTTCGTAAAACTAAGGAAAAATAGTACATTAGACCAATATTCTGATGTAAGGCTAAAAGAACTTCCACCAATGGGTGACGGTGGGGGAAGTCTTCCTGCAGAGGATGCTGAAACACCTGCATTTTTAGTTTTGTATAATGATAGTATGTTCGAACACTATTTAAAGAAATCTGGTTCAATTGCTACTATACAAAAAATGTATAAGGCTTATGAAAAAGCACTAATGAATCACTATGAGCTGTACTTCGCAGGTATTAACTCTGTAATACTATGACACTAAGTTATGAGACAAAATTATAGATAATCATTTTACAGATAGTTTATTAATAGTAATAAAAGTAAAGACGCGGAGTGATATTATGTCTGATAATCATAAAAAAGTATTTGTCAGCTATGATTGGGGAACACCGGAACACGAACAATGGGTATATGATTTAGTGAAGGATTTACGCAGTGATGGGGTTGATGCCATAATTGATAAATTAATCACTCAAATGCATACGGTACAATTAGAGAGAATGATGATTGAGGAAATGAAGGAAAGTGATCACGTAATTATGGTGCTCACTAAAGAGTACGCTCGAAAAGCAGATGGTATGCAAGGTGGGGTGGGGTTCGAAACTCTCCAGAGTTTACCGGACTTACTTAGTAACTCTGATAAATATATTTTTATAATGCGTCACGATGGAGACTTCAAAGATGCGGTTCCATATCATCTTCGTGGGTTCCACTTTATAGACTTCTCGAGTGACAGCGAATATGAAAAGAAGTATAATCAGCTTTTACACAGGGTGGAGGGCATACCATATTATGAGCTCCCACCTCTTGGTAAGAAAAAAGATTTAAAACCACGCCCCTTTAATATAGAGGAGCCTACGTCTAACAATAAGATATTTAATGATATTGATTTACCAAAGCTAAAAAGGTTAAATGATTTGGAAAAAGATCAGCTAGAGGCAAGTGCTTATAATGAAATGATAGATTTATTTAATCAACTTTTTGAGGAACTGGAAAATAAGAATTCTAACTTCAAATATACTAATGAAAAAATAAACCATCAAAAACATATCTTTAAGTTATATCTAGATGGGACTTTGAAGTCCGGTTTCAAAGTTTGGAGAGGAAACCATCTATTTCCGGGAATTAATTTTCAATTTGGACATATGTTAGACATTAATTCAGATAATAGTTTGAATGAAAATATTATGTTTAATTATAGTCAAAACGGTGAGATCACTATGAAGCTAATGATGAATATGATGGGAAGTTCCGAGCATAAAGAGGTTGTTGGAGTAGTCAAAGAATTATGGAGTTCTAGATTAGAGCCGGACCTAAAACGATAAAAATTAAAGCTTTAATATTTATTGTATGTAACCCTCAAGCATTATAATATGGTACTCTCAGTTTCACAGATTTATATTATATAAGAATAGAGCTATATATCTCTGCAGACCGATAACCCGATCTGCAGGGATTTTTTCGATTTAAGAAATATTTAAGAATTACATAAGAGATATTTCAACTTTCCCTTGTAGTATGAAGCCATATCCAAACAAGAGGAGAATGAATAATGAGAGAAAACACTTTAAGAGGGCGTATCGGCAGGGGCATCTATCTTCTGCTTGCCGTCATCTTCGCACTTTGCGTAACAATTCAATTTTACACCGCCGGCATGGCGGTCTTCGACAATCCGGCCCACTGGCTGCAACACACGAGCTTCATCCATATATTCGGCTTCAACCTGCCAGTGTGTATGCTGTTGGCGGCATTAGTCGGAGCGATGCCCCGGCAAGTCTACTGGCATCTGTTCGGCACGTTTATCCTTATATTCATGATGTACTTCACAGCAAATATCGGCATCAGCGGGCTAGGACCGCTTCATCCGGTCCTTGGCACAGGACTGCTTATCCTTTCTGTATGGATGACCATCAGCGCTTTCAGAATGATATCTGCAACTGGAAGGGAGGAGACAGCATGAGACTATTCATCGCGATGCTTGTCGGGTTGATTGGCGGCTTCATCCTCGGGATTGCATTAACCAGCATGATTGCTGTCTTTAGTATGATGATTTTTGATGCACCGTTCGGCATCAAGTACCTGCCTTACTTCACGGCGCTGGTCTGTGCAATCATTGTACCAATGGTAGATCAAAGAAGTTTTCAGAGATAAAGGGCTGCCGGAAGGCAGCCTTTAGTATATCCATTATAATGGAAGCAAAGCGAAGAAAGGGAGGTGGCGCCTTTGTCCATTAAAAATAGATTGCTCATATCCAATATTGGCATGATCCTCATACCGGTTGCCGGCTTTTTCCTTATAGAAATAGTGCTGGGTTATACGCTGTTTGTCATATTCGAAGGTAATCCCGAAGGCACCGATATGAGAACGTTCCTTGCTCTGAGACTTTCAGCAATGGTCCTCATCCTTGTCTTCACGAACGGACTCTTGTCCTGGTATGTCTCAAGAAGTATCATTAAGCCAATTGAAGAATTATCCCTTGCCGCCAAAAAGATCAGTGAAGGGGATTTGAACCACAGTGTTGAAACTGACAGGCGGGATGAATTGGGTGAGCTCGGTAATACATTCGATGATATGCGGAGAAAGCTTTCCGAAGCGAGGGAGAGGCAGAAGCAGTATGAAGCGAACCGCCAGGAACTGCTCGCAGGCATTACACATGATTTGAAAACCCCGCTCACTTCCATCAAAGGATATGTCCACGGTATACAAGATGGTGTTGCCAATACACCGGAGAAACTGGAGCGTTATGCCGGCATCATTTCAAAGACAGCCGATAATATGGATATGCTCCTGGATGAACTGCTTTTATATACAAAAATCGATTCGGATCAGCTGCCATATCACTTTGAATCCATCGACCTGCAGGCGTTCCTATCCGACATGGTGGAAGACTTAAGCTTCGATATGGAAGGCGAAAACGGGAAGGTGAGACTTCATGCAGACGGCGAGGAGACCTTTATCGTCAAAGCGGATCGGGATAAGCTAAAACGGGCGATATCAAACGTCGTCCAAAACAGTCTGAAGTATATGGATAAAGATAAGAAAATGATTGAAGTGAATCTGATGGAGGACGGGAAAGACGTGATCATTGAAGTGAGGGATAATGGCAGCGGCATCAGTGAGAAGGACCTGCCCTTCATCTTTGAAAGCTTTTACAGGGCGGATGCATCGAGGAATTCTGAGACAGGCGGCAGCGGCCTCGGTTTGTCCATTGTGAAGAAAATCATCGAGGCACATGGCGGCATTGTTCTGGCGGAGAGCGCGCCCGGTGAGGGTACAAGCATTTACTTCCGGATGGAGAGGGTGGAATAGATGGCGAAAGTGTTGATCATAGAAGACGAGCAGCATATTGCGGAACTGGAGAGGGACTATCTTGAAGTGAATGGGATTGAAAGCGACATCGCCTTCGACAGTACTACGGGCATGGCGCTTGCACGACGTGAGCAGTATGCACTCATACTGCTTGATCTTATGCTTCCGGACACTGACGGCCTTGAACTGTGCAAGGAACTGAGGACTTTCCTCGACATCCCGATACTGATGGTCACTGCAAGAAAAGAAGACATCGATAAAATCCGCGGCTTCGACCGCGGTGCCGATGACTATATCGTGAAACCGTTCAATCCTAATGAACTCGTTGCCCGCGTCAAGGCGCACATTTCAAGGTATGAACGGTTGAAGCACCCTGTTGATAAGCTTGATGAAATCCAGATTGGCGCCCTTGTCATCGAGCCGGATTCACGGAAAGTGTTCCTGAGTGGTGAAGAGAAGGTGCTCACCGCGAAGCAGTTCGATCTGCTGAAATTCCTCGCCGAAAATCCCGGTATTGTCTTCAGCAAAGAACACCTCTTCGAACGCATATGGGGAATGGACGCCATTGGAGACAGTTCCACCGTCACCGTTCACATTAGGAAAATCCGGGAGAGTATTGAAACGGATCCCTCCAACCCACAGTTCATAGAAACCGTATGGGGAGTGGGATACAGATTTAAGGGGAATTAAAGAGGAGTCAAGGAGGGGCTGGGACATAAGTCCCCGCCCATAACCAAAAATCCCCGGATTAAAATGTGAATTTTAATCCGGGGATTTTTATATAAATATAAGACAAAAACAAGGCACACTCTTATAATGTAAGTAACCACACAAACAAAGGAAGAGGTGCCTTATGTATAAAGATTATAACATGAACCAGCTCACAATACCATTGGATATCGAAGTGATGATTCCGGGCGATGACATCGCCGTTGCGGTGAATGAAATGGTGGAGAGCATCCCGGAGGCGCCGTTCAAAGCATTCGAGCATGATTTCGGGGCGTCCTCCTACCATCCGAGGATGATGATGAAGATCATCCTGTGCGGGTATGCCCAGTCCATGTGGTCCGGCCGGAAAATCGAAGCCGAGCTCGGCGACAGCCTGCGCATGATGTGGCTGGCCCAGCGCCAGCGCCCCTCTTACCGGACCATCAACCGGTTCCGGGTGCACCCCGCCATGGCAGCCCTCATCAAAGAGGCCTTCATCCAATTCAGGATGCAGCTCCAGGCCCATGATCTGATTGATGCGGATGCGATTTTCATCGATGGCACTAAACTCGAAGCCAATGCCAACAAATATACCTTCGTCTTCAGGAAAAGCGTCGAAAAGCATCAGGAGAAACTGCGCGCCCAGTCCAGGCTGATGTATGACACGATGCATGCGCAGATGATCATCCCGGCGCTGCTTGAGGAATCGGAGTCACTGGTCACAGCCGGGCACCTGAACACCATGCATCAGGCACTGGAGACGGTGGAGGCCGGACTGACGGAGACCATCGATGCGACTGAGGCTGTTGAAGCGCGAAAAGCCGTACGGGCCAAGCGTGCCATCATCCGGAAGACCAAAAGGAAATGTGCCGACCTGCGGGCGCGGGAAGAGAAATACACCGGACAGCTGGCCATTCTGGGCACACGCAACAGCTATTCGAAAACCGATCCGGATGCGACATTTATGCGGATGAAAGAGGATCATATGCGCAATGGCCAGCTGAAAGCCGGGTATAACCTGCAGGTTGCCAGCAACAATCAGTTTGTCCTGGGGTATGACCTCTACCCGAACCCGACCGACACCCGCACCCTGCCGCCCTTCCTCAATACGATGCGTGATCAGTTCGGGCATCTGCCGGAAAAGATCGTCGCCGATGCCGGTTATGGCAGTGAAGCCAACTATGAACTGATTCAGGATGCGTATGAACGGACGGCGCTGATCCCGTACAACACGTACTATAGAGAGCGGAAGCACGCACACACAACAGATGCCATGCATCCGGCCAACTGGGCCTATGACGCTGAAAACGACATCTACACCTGTCCGGACGGCCGGGCCATCCGGTTTGAGCGCTATGCGGACCGGACGGATCACTACGGCCATACACGCCGGCTCAAAATCTATGCCTCCGCGGACTGCGCCGGCTGTGCACTGTATGATCAGTGCATCAAAAGCGATAGACGCATCAACAAGCGCATCCAAAAGAATATGAACCTGGAGTATTTCAAAGCCCAGGCCCGACGCACGCTTTCAATGAAAGAGAACCGGATGATCTATCAGCAGAGGAAGATCGATATCGAAACGGTTTTCGGCAATTTGAAGGCGAATTTGACGTTCAAACGATTCTCAGTCCGGGGCGCACGCAAGGTCAAAATCGAAACCGGTCTCGCATTACTCGCCCTGAATCTGCGGAAGTTCCGGCAGATTCAGGGCGACCTGTCTGCCGGCATATAGAAAAAGCGGCGATCCATCTGGGTTTACAGATGGATCGCCGCTTTTTTTACCTGTCGAAGGGCTTTATGTCCCAGCCCCTTAAAATTTCAGCGGGTGCTTTATGCAGTGCCTGCGTGCTTCCTGCCATGCACAAAGTAATAAACGACGAGGCCCGCGAGGACCACAAGCACAAGTGATGCGTACATGCCCCTGTAACCGAGCATCGGCACGATGAACCCGAGTACGAGCGGACCGAAGCCGAGGCCCAGGTCCAGGGCGATGAAGTAGGTCGTATTCGCAAGTCCCATGCGGTGCCGCGGCGTCGCTTTGATGGCCAGTGCCTGTGAGATCGACTGGAAGTTACCGTAGCCGAGGCCCATGAGGAGCGCCGCTGCGAGCAGCATCCACCCGGCATCCGCCTGGCTGATCACAAACATGCCCGCTGCGAATAATATTAACGCGGGATAGACGACGATATTTGCACCTTTCCTGTCCATCAGCGGACCGGTCACCGGCCTGGAGAGCAGCACCGCAACCCCGTACACAAGGAAGAAGAAGCTGCCCGCTTCGACCAGACCGATTTCGGCAGTATATCCCGTGACGAATGAAAGGATGCTTGAATAGGCGAAGGCCAGTACGAACATCACAATCGAAATCGGTACGGCACGCGCCTCGAAATAATCCGACAGGCTGAAACGTTTATAACCGGAGGCGGGCACTTCCACTTCCGGCGGACGCACCGTCAGACTGAGCAGCACGCTGATGATGGCCATGATGAGTGAGAATATGAAGATGCTGGTGAATCCGTACTGATTCAGAAGCACAACCCCGACCAGAGGCCCCACGGCCGTCGCCAGTACGACGCTCATGCTGAAGTAGCCGATTCCCTCACCGCTCCTTGAGCGCGGGATGATCTGGGCGACGATCGTCCCCGTCGCGGTCGCCGCAAGACCGAGTGCCACGCCATGCAGGAACCTCAAGCCCATCAGGGGATAGATGCCCATCGGCACAAAGTACAATGCAGTGGTGGCGAGCACCGCCGCCGCTCCGCCGAGGAGCATCTTCCTGTTGCCGATCCTTGCGATGTTCTTCCCGCCGTACAGGCGGCCGAACAGTGTCCCGATGATGAATATGCTGGAGACGAAACCGGCCATGCTGACCGATGCGCCGTACGTTTCCATGGCATACACCGCCATCGTGACAAGCAGCAGGTACATCGACAGTGTCAGCATCAGGTTTACCGTCGATGTCAGCACGAACCCTTTCGTCCATAATTTCTCTTTTCTTTGAGCGGCCATTTATAACACAGCTTCCTTTTAATATTTTAAAAGATGCAATCATTCATTAATTGTACAGAATTCAGACACAAATGCCCAGAAACATGCCCGTAGAGGCTCCTGTGGTAATGCGAAATACCCGGCGGACTGCTATAATGTAATATGGATAATTTCCAACATTATTATGTTGAGTACAATACTTGAGAGGGAATTCTTTTGAATAACGATCATTCATCATCCGGGGGCCGGATGCAGTCTCGGACCGCTTCCGGCTTTTACGGATTTCTTACAAATGTCAAATACCTGCTGAAGGGTAAAGTGCTGGTGGCGAATGTGCTGCCGGTATTCACCGCTTTCTGGCTTGCGCTCTACTTCAGCGGTGAGGCTTTCAGCAGCCACTTCAGCACCTTCCTGCTCACCATGATCGGAAGCACGCTGATCATCGCCGGTGCCCTGATGTTCAACAACTGGTATGAAGCCGATCTCGATAAGAAGATGGACCGCACGCAGAACCGTCCGACGGTCACGGGGGATTTCACATTGACCGCGGTCTTCCGTGCTGCGGTCATCACAACGATCCTCGGCCTCGGCATCATGCTGTTCACGACGCTTGAGGCGGCACTTTATTCGTTCCTCGGCTGGTTTTTCTATGTGGTGCTATACACCTTCTGGTCCAAGCGGAAATATACCATCAATACGATCATCGGCAGCATTTCAGGGGCATTCACGCCGCTGATCGGCTGGGCGGCAGTGGCACCGGCGAATCATATCGTCCCGGTCATGCTGTTCTACCTGCTGTTCATCTGGCAGGTGCCGCACACCCTCGCCATCGCGATCAGGAGACTCGATGATTACACGCGGGCAGGCGTCCCGATGCTGCCCGTCGTCTCAGGAGTCACGATGACCATCCGGCAGATGCTGATATACATCATCGCCCTCCTCCCTTTCCCGTTCGTCCTGCTCCCTTCAATGGGCTTGATATTCTTCATTATCACGCTCGGACTCACGGCAGGCTGGATCATCCTCGCCTTCAGGGGAATAAAGACCATGGATACCGGGGTGTGGGCACGCAGGAACCTGCGTTATTCGCTGATCTACCTCATCATCACACTGCTCGTGATGATCATCGTCACAATATAGAAAAACCCCTTACCGGAGCCCGGTAAGGGGTTTTAATATGGTCATTAACCGATTGAACCTTCCATTTCAAAGGAGATCAGACGGTTCATCTCAACCGCATATTCCATTGGAAGTTCTTTAGTGAATGGCTCGATGAAGCCCATGACGATCATTTCGACCGCTTCAAGTTCACCGATGCCACGGCTCATCAGATAGAATAACTGCTCTTCAGATACTTTCGAAACTTTCGCTTCGTGTTCCAGTGAAATGTTATCATTTAAGATTTCATTGTACGGAATCGTATCGGAAGTGGACTCGTTATCCATGATCATTGTGTCACACTCGATGTTCGATCTTGCATTTTCAGCTTTTCTGCCGAAATGGACCTGTCCGCGGTAGGAAACTTTACCGCCGCCTTTGGCGATCGATTTGGAAACGATCGTTGAAGACGTGTTAGGTGCCAGGTGGATCATTTTCGCACCCGCATCCTGCAGCTGGCCTTTACCTGCCAGAGCGATGGACAATGTCATACCGCGTGCACCTTCGCCTTTAAGGAAGATTGAAGGGTATTTCATTGTGATCTTGGAACCGAGGTTGCCGTCGACCCATTCCATCGTACCGTTTTCGTCAACGAAAGTACGCTTGGTTACGAGGTTGTAGACGTTGTTCGCCCAGTTCTGGATCGTCGTGTAACGGCAGTAAGCATCTTTTTTGACGATGATCTCAACAACTGCGGAGTGCAGTGAGTTCGTCGTATAGACAGGTGCTGTACAACCTTCCACGTAGTGGACGCTTGAACCTTCATCACAGATGATCAGCGTACGCTCGAACTGACCCATGTTCTCGGAGTTGATGCGGAAGTAAGCCTGCAGAGGCGAATCGACCGTGACTCCAGGAGGGCAGTAGATGAATGATCCACCGGACCATACAGCTGAGTTCAGCGCCGAGAATTTGTTGTCCGTCGCCGGCACTACAGTTCCGAAGTACTCTCTGAAAAGGTCTTCGTTTTCACGAAGTGCAGAGTCCGTGTCCTTGAATATTACGCCCTTCTCTTCAAGAGCCTGCTCCATGTTGTGGTATACCACTTCTGATTCATACTGTGCAGAAACACCTGCAAGGTATTTTTGTTCTGCTTCAGGAATACCGAGCTTGTCAAACGTCAGTTTGATTTCTTCCGGCACTTCATCCCATGAGCGTTCAGTCTGCTCGGAAGGCTTCACGTAGTAAGTGATCTCATCAAAGTTCAACTCTGAAAGATCCCCGCCCCACATCGGCATTGGTCTGTCGTAGAAATGCTGCAGTGATTTCAGGCGGTAATCCAGCATCCACTGAGGCTCTTCCTTCATTTTCGAAATCTCTTTAACGATTTCCGGTGTCAGACCGCGGTCTGAACGGAAAATTGATACGTCTTCATCATGGAAACCATATTTATAATCTTCTATTTCAGGTACATTTTTAGCCATGACAATCACTCCTTCTATATATTACTGTCCGGATTCCTTAACACCTTTTTCAAGTGCTTTCCAGGTTAGCGTCGCACATTTTATACGTGCAGGGAACTGGCTCACCCCGGACAATGCTTCTATATCCCCATACTCTTCCGGAATATCGTAGTCTTCACCGAGCATCATCTTACTGAATTCCTCACTCATGCCGAGCGCCTCTTCGAGTGATTTGCCCTTGATGGCCTCTGTCATCATCGAAGCGCTGGACAATGAAATGGAACAGCCTTCGCCGTCGAATTTGGCATCGCGGACGATTCCATCCTGAACGTCCAGAGTCAGACGGATTGCATCACCACATGTCGGATTGTTCATATCGACGGTCATCGTGCCTGCCTCAAGTACACCTTTGTTCCTCGGGTTCTTGTAGTGGTCCATGATGACCGAGCGATACAGCTGGTTCAGGTTATTAAAATTCATGCGTGAAAAACTCCTTTGTGCGTTCCAAAGAATCGATGAAGTAATCAATTTCATCTTTAGTGTTGTATAAATAAAAGCTCGCTCTGGCCGTGGAGGAAACTTCCAGGAACTTCATCAGCGGCTGGGCACAGTGATGCCCGGCCCTGACCGCAACGCCGTCAGAATCCAGTGCAGTCGCCAGATCATGCGGATGTACACCGTCCAGGTTGAAAGTGATCAATCCGGCGCGTTCTTCCCTTGGTCCGTAAATCTCTATGCCTTCAATCTGTGACATCTTATCATATGCGTACTTGACCAGTTCCTGTTCGTAGCGGAGTATTTCATCTGCACCGACCTCATTGATGTAATCGATCGCTGCCGACAGCCCGATCGCTTCTGCGATCATTGGTGTGCCCGCTTCGAATTTCACCGGAAGATCGGTCCATGTGGATTCTCTCAAATCCACGAAGTCGATCATATCTCCACCATATTCGATGGGTTCCATATTATCAAGCAAATCAGCTTTGCCGTAAAGGACGCCGATGCCTGTCGGGCCTAGCATCTTATGGCCGCTGAATGCATAGAAGTCAACATCCAGATCCTGAACATCCACGCTCATGTGGGGCACCGCCTGTGCACCATCCACAGCGATATATGCGCCGTGGCTGTGGGCGATTTCCGCAATGCTCTTGATGTCGTTGATCGTGCCGAGCACGTTGGAAACGTGTGTAAGCGCCACAATTTTCGTCCTGTCCGACATCACTGCTTCGACATTTTCCAATTTGATCGTTCCATCCGCTTCAAGGGGGATGAATACGAGATTGGCCTTTTTGCGTTTCGCAAGTTCCTGCCAGGGTACGATGTTTGCATGGTGCTCCACCGCAGTGACGACGATGTCGTCACCTTCCGAAACATTGTCTTCACCGAAACTCCTGGCAACCAGGTTGATTGCCGAAGTCGTCCCGCGTGTGAAGATGATTTCTTCATAGCGTTGTGCATTGATGAAACCTCTGACCTTCATCCGTGCCTGCTCATATGCATCCGTTGCCTTCGTTCCGAGTGTATGCACGCCTCTGTGGACGTTTGAATTGTAATTCCGGTAGTAGTCGTTCATCGCATCGATCACCTGGGTCGGCGACTGGCTGGTCGCTGAAGTGTCCAGGTAAACCAGAGGCTTACCGTTGACTTCCTGATCCAGAATCGGAAAATCTCTGCGGATGGTATTTATATCCATATGGGAAAAACCCCTTTAACGCTTATTTCGATAATACTTTCAGCTCTATAATCTCTTTAAGCTGCTTCTTGACCGATTCGATCGGCAGTGCCTTCACTACAGGATCCAGGAAACCGTGGATGACAAGTCTCTCTGCTTCCCTCTGCGAAATACCGCGGCTCATCAGATAGAACAGCTGGAGCGGGTCCACACGGCCGACTGAGGCTGCGTGACCGGCTGTCACATCGTCTTCATCGATGAGGAGGATCGGGTTTGCGTCACCGCGTGCACGTTCGCTCAGCATGAGAATGCGTGATTCCTGCTGTGCATCACTGCGTGTCGCACCGTGCTTGATATAGCCGATGCCGTTGAAGATGCTTGTCGCCCTGTCCTTCATGACGCCGTGCTTCAGTATATGTCCGTTGGAATCCTTGCCATAGTGGATGATCTGCGTCGTGACGTTCTGGTTCTGCTCACCGCGTCCGATCGTGACCGTCTTCATGTCCGAGTTCGAACGGTCGCCCATGAGATAGGTCGTGTTGTCGTTGATGATGTTTGAATCACTCATCAGGCCGAGTGCCCAGTCGATTCTTGCATCAGCCGACGCAACACCGCGTCTGTTGATGTAGCCGGTCATGCCTTCTGCAAGCACATCCACCGCGCCGTAAGTGATTTTCGCATTATCCAGTGCAAGGACTTCGGAGACGATGTTGATCTGCTCGTTGGTCTGCTCGACGTTGGACAGGTAGTTCTCCACATAAGTGACTTCCGATCCTTTGTCCGCAACGATGAGCACATGGTTCACAAGTGATGCCTTTTCATCATCGTGGAGCACGACCATCTGTATAGGATCTTCAATCTGAACATCTTTCGGCACATAGACGAACAGGCCGCCGTTCAGCATTGCAGTATGGAAGGCCGTGAGCTTATGCTCGTCGACTTTCACACCGTCGGTCATGAAGTACTTTTCAACAAGTTCAGGGTGATTGTGTGTCGCTTCGATGATGTTTTCGATGATGACACCTTTATCCTGCAGTTTTTCATCTATCTGTACATAAGCAGGCGTATTGTTGTGCTGGACATAGATGTTTTTTGTGTTTTCGATATCATGAAGCTCCTTGACCGCTTCAGGCAGTTCATCCAGGCTGTTGTAGACACTGCTGTCGACGACAGGCTCTGCCATTGTGAAGAAGTCCCATCTCTTGATGTTCGTCTTGTCAGGCTTCGGCATCTCAAGATTTTCGATCGTCTCGAGTGCTTCCCGCTTTTTATTGATAAGGAAGTCGGATTCACCACGCTCGGTTGCGCGCTGAATGACTTCATCTGCATTTATAATATATTCATTAGATACAGTAGCCATTATGATCCTCCTGTCTTATTTAACGTCAGATTCTACAGTTACGTCATCAATACCTAATTCTTCTTTGATCCAGTCATAACCTTCGGACTCAAGACGCTCTGAAAGTTCTTTGCCGCCGGATTTGACGATCTTGCCTTTCATCATGACGTGTACATGGTCAGGCTCGATGTAGTTGAGAAGTCTTTGGTAGTGAGTGATGATCAGTGAACCGAAGTTTTCACCGCGCAGTTTGTTGATGCCTTTTGATACAATCGCAAGTGCGTCGATGTCAAGACCGGAGTCGATCTCATCCAGAATGCCGAATTTAGGCTCAAGCATCATCAGCTGGAGGATTTCATTTCTCTTTTTCTCACCGCCGGAGAACCCTTCATTCAGGTAACGTGTTGCCATGTCCTGATCGATTTCAAGGTACTCCATGTTTTTATCCAATTTCTTGATGAACTGCATCAGGTTGATTTCGTCGCCTTCCTCACGGTGTGAGTTGATCGCCGAACGCAGGAAGTCTGAAGTCGTCACTCCTGAGATTTCAGATGGGTACTGCATACCGAGGAATAGACCGGCTTTCGCACGCTCGTCCACTTCCATCTCCAGTACATCTTCACCGTCAAGAAGTATTTCGCCCTGTGTCACTTCATAACGCGGGTGTCCCATGATCGCCTGCGCCAAAGTGGACTTGCCCGTACCGTTCGGTCCCATGACCGCATGGATTTCGCCTTGCTTGAGTGTCAGGTCGACACCTTTTAAGATTTCTTTACCGTCTATTTCGACGTGTAAGTTTTTGATTTCCAGAACAGAAGTCATTTACTTATCCTCCAATTAGAAAATATTATTCTCATACTCCACTAGTTTATAATAATTCTAATCTATAGTCAAAGAAATGGAGTATGATTCACACTGTAATATTATACCTTAAAAGCTGAACATATTAAAGGGGGGCGCCTCGTTCGAAAGTATGAAGACGGCAGGAAAGCGTTTTATCCTCCTTGAGAATGGGAAAACCCAAATGATTCCGTCATCATTCAGGTTTCTTATGGTTTATGATTCAAATGTTGTAATCTTACTTCGAATCCTTTGTTTCCATCGGCAGGCTTTCATCCGCCGCCCATTCGGATAATGAACCGTCATAGACCGCCACATTGTCCTGACCGAGTTTATTCAGCAGGTACTGTGTCCATGTTGCTGCGATGGCGCTGCCGCAATAGGTGATGACCTTCTTATCCTGATCCAGTGCGCCCACCGCTTCAAACCGCTCTTTCAATTTTTCATCATCGTAGACTTCACCGGTTTCAGGATCGGCCAGATCTCCGAAGAAGACATTGACTGCGCCCGGTATGTGGCCGGGACGGGCATACGTGTCGGACTCGCCTGCATAATTTGAAGGATCCAGACTGTCCAAGATGATTACATTATCGTCATCTATTGCATTCAGGACATCCTCTTTGCTCGCATAAAGTTCAGGACGGCGTTCGATGTTCAATTCACCTTTTTCCGGTGTAACCACCTCATCAGTGACCGGACGCCCTTCTCTTGTCCATTTATTATAGCCGCCATCCAGTATCGCCACATTATCGAATCCCTCGAACTTCAACTGCCAAGCAAGGCGGGAGGCCCAATCCGCCGCTTCAAACTCGGCACCCACCATCGCACCACGATCATATATCACGACGAAAGAATCATCAGAGACGCCAAGATCTCTCATTTTAGTGACGAATTCGTCATGAGGTATCACCGCAAAGTTATAAGAAGCGTCCGGATCGGAAAAGTCATTTTTCAAGTCGGCGAATACTGCGCCGGGAATATGAGCTTTCTCATAATCTTCCTTGCCGCTCCACACTTTGTAATAACCTCCGCCCTCCGGTATCTGTAAATACGTCGTCGCATCAATGATCTTTAAATTTTCATCTTCCAAATGCGCCTCAAGCCATTCAGTCGAAACAAATTTTGAATTATTACCAGCCATCTAAAGCACTCCTTTAAATCATATTATTTAACTATGATTTAATCATATCACATAATGAAGCTCGATTAAAAATAAACAGCCGGACGATGAAGTTTCAAAGCCCGGTTGTTGTTTTTCATATTCACTTGATGATGTCCAGCGTGAAAGGCGGCTTATACACTTCACCGTTCACTGTCTTGATGATGCCGATGATGATGAAGACGATTGTCGCGACCTGCACGATCGGCCCCAGTACGAAACCGATCAGCACGACTGTAGTGGCCCACGCAATCAGTGCGTAGATCGTGTAGGATATGCCGAAGTTGGCCACATGCCTGAGCGCTTCCGCCGTCGCCGGATCATCGTCTTTCTTCAGGGCCCAGATGATCAGGGGTCCGATGAGCAGTGTGAACAACGCTAAAATATAAGATACGAGGACGAGTGACGAATCATAACCTGCTTGAGTGTTCTGTGTCATTTTAGTCTCCCCTTGTCTGATGCTTTCAATACATCAATTTTACCATAAATAAACAAATTACACAATCGAATTCATCGTTACAGGAGGGGGGTATGAGGGAATCGATTAAGTCGATGAAATCATTAAAGATAATCGAAATACGGAGGCGAATTCGATTAAGTCCACGGAATCAACAAAGATAATCGAAATGTGGAAGCGAATTCGATTAAGTCGACGGGATCACCAAAGATAATCGAAATAACGATGCGAATTCGATTAAGTCGACGGGATCACCAAAGATAATCGAATCCGCCCCGCACGCATCATCGCCACCCACAAAAAAACCGGAAGATCATCTGATCTCCCGGCCCTTATCACTTTATTCCGCTGGGATGACTGCGCCCCCATAGGTATCTTCCATAAACTGTGCAATTTCCTCGCCCTGAAGCACATCCATCAATGCCTGAACGTCTTCTCTGTCCGCATCGCCTGAACGCACTGCAACAAGGTTGGCATATGGTGATTCAGAATCCTCCAAGGCAATCGCATCCACCACAGGGTTCAGATCACCTTCGATTGCGAAGTTGGAGTTGATGATCACTGCCGGGGCTTCGTTATTGTTATACATTTCAACGAGCAGTTCCGGTGCCGTCTGGTTGTTGAACTCAAAATCATTCGGATTTTCAGTGATGTCATCGAACGTCGCATTTTCAATGTCGATGCCGTCTTCAATCTCAATCAGTCCGGCGTCCACGAAGAATGACAGGAAGCGTCCTTCCTCAGCCGGGTTGTTGGAAACCAGGATGGTCGAACCTTCCGGCAGTTCCTCCAGTGAATCATAGTCCTGCGAATAAACACCCATCGGCTCGATATGTACGTTGCCTGCAGATTCAAGGTCGTACCCGTGTGATTCCACTTCACCTTCCAGATAAGGCGTATGCTGGAAGAAGTTTGCATCCACTTCTTCGTCCGCAAGCAGACGGTTCGGTGTCGTATAGTCGTTGACTATGCTGATATCAAGCTCGATACCTTCCTCATCCAGTAATTTCGCCGCTTCTTCCAGAAGCTCAGCGTGCGGTGCAGGTGATGCTGCGATGGATAGTGTGCCGCCTGCTTCTTCTGCAGCATCCCCGGAACCATTTTCTTCGGTTTCTGCAGCCTCTTCAGTCTCTTCGCCTGTGTCCGCACTTTCTTCAGTGCCTTCGTCCCCGCCGTTGCCGCATGCTGCAAGTACCACTGCAAATACGCTTAAAACCATGAATAGAAATAACTTTCTCATAATTTACCCTGTCCTCTCCAACCAAATATTTTTATATAATTGATGATCAGCGTTTATCGACCGCTTTCGCAAGGAAGTCCCCTGCGAACTGGATGATGAAAACGATGATCAGTATTACTATAGTCGCAACCAATGTGACATCACTCTGGTTCCGTGTAAACCCGACCATGTAGGCGAGGTTCCCGAGTCCGCCGGCGCCGATGACGCCTGCAATCGCGGTGGAGCCCACCAGCATGATCGCCGTCACCGTGATGCCGGATATCAAAGCGGGCATCGATTCGGGGATGAGCACCTTCCAGATGATCGTCCATGTGCCTGCACCCATCGACTGGGCCGCTTCAATGACGCCTTTGTCTATTTCCTTGAGCCCGATCTCGACAAGCCGCGCATAGAACGGGGAAGCCCCGATGATGAGTGCCGGCAGTGCGCCCTGCACACCCATGATTGTGCCCATGATCGCTTTAGTGAACGGGATGAGCAGAATGATCAGGATGATGAAAGGTATCGCCCGGAACAGGTTGACGAGGAATGCCGTCACCCCGTAAACGGGCTGGCTCAATGTGTTGTCGCTCTTATCGGACAAAAATAAAATGATGCCGAGCACCAGCCCGATGACCAGGGTGAAAGCTGTGGCAATGCCGGTCATATAAATCGTATCGACCGTCGCTTCCCATACGACGTCCCACTGCACATTCTCAAAACTGAACATTTCCGTGAAGGCCTGGATCAATTCATTCATTATTTCTCGACCTCCACTGTAATGTCATCATTGCCGAGCGTCTCGATGACTTTTTCAAGCGTCGCGTCATCCACATCGAGCGCAACATACAGATGGCCGTATGACTCATTGTTCGTCTGCTTGATATTGCCGGAAAGTATGTTCATATCGAGGTCGAACTGCTTGATGACCCTGGAGACGACCGGCGTCTTCGCCTTCGTCCCAACAAAGCTGATTTTAAGTATTTTCGAATGCGGGAACAGTTCCCGCACTTCATCAAGGGCGAGTGCCGTTTCCTCATCGTTGATATCATCCCTGACGAAACGTTTCGTCACACTGTGCACAGGGTTCTGGAACAGCTGGAGCACTTTGCCCGTCTCCACGACCCGGCCGTTCTGCATGACCGCCGCCCGGTCGCATATCTTTCTGATCACGTGCATCTCGTGTGTGATCAGGACGATGGTGAGGTTCATCTCGTCCCTGATCTTCTGAAGCAGGTCGAGGACTTCGTCCGTCGTCTCCGGATCGAGCGCACTCGTTGCTTCATCGCAGAGCAGGACGGTCGGCTCGTTCGACAGCGCCCTTGCGATGCCGACACGCTGCTTCTGCCCGCCGGACAGCTCACTCGGATAGTTCTTCTCCCGGCCGGTGAGGCCGACGAGCTCGATCAGTTCCTGAGTCCTTCTCCTGCGTTCCTTCTTTCCGACACCCGCAATTTCCAGCGGGAAGCTGATGTTCTCTTCCACGGTCCTCGACCACAGCAGGTTGAAGTGCTGGAAAATCATCGACACTTTCTGCCGCTTCTGCCGAAGTCCTTTTTTGGAGAGTTTGTTGATCGTGTCCTCACCGATAATGATGTCACCGGATGTCGGCTCCTCAAGGCCGTTCAGAAGGCGGATCAGGGTGGATTTCCCGGCACCGGAATATCCGATGATGCCGAAGATTTCACCGCTGTCGATCTTTAGGCTGACATCGTCCACTGCGGTGATGTCGGCTGATTTCGTGCTGTAATTTTTATTGACGTTTAAAATGTCTATCATTCTTCATCTTCCAAACTATTATAAAATAAAAAGCCTACTCACTTGGTATGAAATGAGCAGGCTTTCAGCGATTCAGCCTCTCATCTTCGAATCGATTGATTCAGTGACTTGGCACCTTGTCTAAAGACGGTTGCCGTGGCATCATCGGGCACTTCCCTCCGCCACTCTGGATAAGAGTCGTTATTCGATTGTGAATTATATTACCATCAGTGCGCCATCACGTCAACGATGACGTTCCAGTATATTCAACAAATTCGTGACCGATTCGAAGCGGTACACGTTTTCCTTCAATTCACCGTCTTCAAATATCAGGAGCGCCGGTGCGGATGTGATTTTATAATCATTGATGATGTCCACATGATAATTCAGGTCGATCGCCGTATATTCGAAATCATGGATTTCCTGCGTCAATTTAAGCATGCGCTCCGCTATCCGGCAGTTTGCACAGATCGGCGCATATCCGTATAAAATGAATATTCCTTCAGAGTGAATAAGATTGTATATATCCTGGGTCTCCAACTGCTCTTTCATCATAAAACTTACCTTTCATAATCAAGCTTGTATCCACGTAAAAGCCGTGCCGCATCAGAAGATTTGCGAGGTAGTCCCTCGGGCATCTGCCCACTTCCCCGAATTTTGGGTCGATATAGATATGGGTGCTTTCGCTGAGGTGCCTTTTGAACCATTTACGGATTTTCCGGCCTTCCTTATCAGCGTCCGAAAGGATGTAAATTTCGGAACCATCGAGCTGTTCCAATATCTCATCAAGTTTCGAGACTCCCATTGTACCAAAAGTGCAGATGATCTGCACGGGTTCCACAAGCACTTCTTCAATACGGCGTTTGTCGGTCTTACCTTCAACGATGAGCACTTTATCAGAAAGATACATTTTCATCACCCTTGGAGTATTTTATTTTTAAAAAAACTCTAGACGATGTCTAGAGTTGATAAAATATTATGCACCTGTGATTTCAGCGTAAGCATCTGCATCAAGCAGGCTGTCTAATTGTGAAGTGTCTTCGAGTTCAATTTTAACCATCCATGCATCTTCGTATGGTGATTCGTTGACGAGTTCAGGGCTGTCTTCAAGCTCTTCGTTCACTTCAACGATTTTACCGTTCAAAGGTGCATACAATTCAGAAACAGTCTTAACGGATTCAACGCTGCCGAAAGATTCACCTTTCGTCATATCGTCGCCCTCTTCAGGAAGCTCGACGAAAACGATGTCTCCAAGCTCACCTTGAGCAAAGTCTGTAATACCGATAGTTACTGTATTTCCATCAACTTTTACCCATTCATGATCTTCAGAATATTTCAAGTCTTGTGGTAGTGCCATGATAAAAAACCTCCTCTATGATCTATACAATTATATAATGACATATTTCACAAAGTTTCTCAAGTAAATTCGTCAAAGCAGTGTTTCTTTATATTCGGACTCCTTGAACCCCAGCAGTACGTCATCACCTGCATCCACTAAAGGACGCTTGATCAGCATGCCGTCTGATGATAGAAGTTCGATTTTTTCATCATCATCCATCTCAGGCAGCCTGTTCTTCAAATCCAGCTCTTTGTACTTCTTTCCCCTGGTGTTGAAAAATTTACCGATGTCATGATCCGATTTTTCAATGATCCTTTTCAGCGTCTCTTTCGAGGGCGGTGCCTTCACCATATCATGTGCTTCAAATTCTATGCCGTTCTCCTCCAGGAACTTCTTACCCTTCCTGCAGGTTGTACACTTCGAGTATTCGTAGAAAGTGATCATGCCGTACCTCCGTATGTTTTTAGTACTATACCCAGAACAATGAAATCTTATTCATACTTTCATTTTACAACATTCAAATGATAAAATGAAAGAGATCTTATAATTTACCTGGGAGTGTAGCCGATGAAGGCATTGAGGACTTATGACGATTACAGGAAGGCAGTGAGGGGCAATGACGCGGTCATCGTCAAATTTTATGCGGACTGGTGTCCCGACTGCGCCATCTTCAACGATTTCATCCCGCCCATCATGGAAGAGTACAGGTACATCAAGTGGTTCGAGCTGAACCGGGATGAAGTGTCCCAAGCCGCGGACGAAAACGATATCGGCGGCATCCCGGACCTCCTGATCTTCAGGAAGGGTGCCGTGACGGCCCGTCTCGGCGCCCATAATGCAGGCACATCCGGGAGGGTGAGGGAATTCCTGAAGGAAAACCTATGAAATGAAGAAAGTGCGGCCCCTGGATGGAGGCCGCACTTTCTTATTCGTACGCTTTCAGGGCAGCCTTGATGTCTGCTGCATGCACCTGTCCGGGTGCCGTGTTTTTCGTGAGATAGCCGTATGTCAGGCAGGAGCCGAATTCCCCGCCGGTCAGCCGCGTCAATTTTCCGCTCTCCCCCATTGAGATGCCGATGATTTTATTTCCGATGGCTTCTTTTGCCGTCTTCACGATCTTAAGCATATTGAGGACATCATCATCATCCTGCGGCGCATAGGCGAGCTTCAGTATTTCCCCGCCTGCACTGTGCATGCGGTAAAGCAGCTTCTGCATCTCCTCCACTGTCGGGGTGCTTTTGAAATCATGCTGGCTCAAAAGGACGGTCTTTTCGTATTCACCCGCACATTCCACCATTTCAGGAAGGAGTTTGCCCGCCGTGATGTATTCCATGTCGATGATGTCGATATCGCATTTCGCGGTGACATCCATCAGCAGGTCTTTATATTCAGCATAGGATCTTGCACCGCTGCCGCCTTCATGGGAAGTTCTGTATGTATAGATGACAGGTATGTCCCGGAGCTCCCCTGCCAATTCATTGACCAGCTTCAAATGTTCGGAGCGGCTCATGTTGTCGAAGCCGTCACCGCGGATTTCGACGACATCCAGGGCCTCCCGGTTCTCCACGATATGTATCAGTTCCGATTTCATTTCCTGCCTCGATGTGCCGCTGATCGACACCACCACTTTCGGCAGTCCTTCATACATTTCAATATTTTTAATCTTCATGATATCCCCCGCCACTTTATGTTGATGTTCAACTTATTGTACACATACTTCCATAAAAATAAAAGCACCCAAAATCCCAGGGGAAGGATTTTGGGTAAGGGGACTTGACCAAGGGGAATGGTCAAATTAATGTCTGTAAGTACAGTATACCCATTAATTATTAAGTTAATGTTAAGAACGCATATTTCTTTTAATGGAAAAATTACTCTTTACCATAAGCTTTGCTTATGGTGGGAAAATCCGCAAAATAAAAAGCACGGAACCCTGATGGTCCCGTGCAAGGATCGAACTATTCAGCCGTCACATTCAGTTCCACGTCGATGTTGCCGCGTGTCGCTTTCGAATAAGGGCAGAACTGGTGCGCCTGCTCCAGGTACTTCTCTGCATCTTCCTGTGACATGTTCTTCACTTTTGCATTGATTTTGACACCGAGTTTCGGGCCTTCATTTTCTTCATCATCCAGCAGCTGGACCGTCAGATCCACCACCGGCTCTGCATTTTTCACGCCGCCCTGCTTCAGCATCAGGTCGAATGCACCATTGAAACATGATGCGTAGCCTGCTGCAAAGAGCTGTTCAGGGTTTACGCCGTCGCCATCCTGATCCGGCGGGAGCACCGGGGAGTCGATCTTTTTATCGTCCGTCTGGACATGGCCCTTACGGCCGCCTGTGTTGGTTGCTGTGATTTCATACTTGAGTGACATTTATTACAACCTCCTAAATAGTGATTACATATCCCTTTACCCTATTTTAAATATAATAATCTTTCAGGAAGAATAAAAAACACCGCCCCGGAGGACGGCGTCTCATTAAAGGATGACGGCAGCGATGGTGCCGAATATGATCAGCGGAATATTATAGTGGAGGAAGGTCGGGACGACCGTATCCCATATATGATCATGCTGTCCGTCGGCGGCAAGGCCGGCCGTCGGGCCGAGCGTGCTGTCGGAGGCGGGTGACCCTGCATCACCGAGCGCTGCAGCCGTGCCGATCAGTGAAGCCGTCGCAAGCGGGCTGAACCCGAGGGCCATGCACAGCGGGACGAAGACGGCCGCGATGATCGGGATGGTCCCGAATGACGTGCCGATCCCCATCGTGATGACGAGGCCGACAAGGAGGAGCATGACCGCCGCCACTGCGTGCGGCGCCCCTTCGAACCAGCCTGCGACCGTAGTCGTCAGCTCATTGACCGCATCCGTCTCGGTCAGCACCGATGCATAACCTGAAGCGATGAGCATGATGAAGGCGATCGCACCCATCATGAGGACGCCTTCCCTGACTGCCGCATCAGTCCGGCTGATTTTGATGACCTGGCTGATGAGCATGATCGTAATGCCGCCGAGCGCCCCGATGATCATCGAGTCGAACGTCAGCTGCAGCACGAATGCCGCAATGATCGCAACGAGCGTGATCAGGTGGTTCACTTTCTCGCGTGTTTCCGTGAGGCCTTCCGTAACGACGCTCTCAGCAGAGACGGTTTCGATATCCTCATATTCCCTGTGTTTCCTGTAAGTGATGAAAACGGCGGTCAGCAGGCCAAGCGTCATCCCGAGGACCGGAATCGCCATTGCGGCCGGGATGTCGGAGAGCCCTATATCCAGGCCGTTCTCCTGCATCTCCGTCACCAGGATGCCGTGGAAGATCAGACCGTAGCCCACCGGAATGAGTATGTATGGCGCTTTAAGGCCGTACGTCAATGCACTGGCCACTGCCCGCCTGTCGATCTTCAGCTTGTTGAACAGCATCAGGAGCGGCGGCACGAGTATCGGTATGAAAGCAATATGCACAGGCACTACCGTCTGTGACAGCACCCCGATGCCTGCAAATATGAATATGAGCAGATACTTTCGCTTTCCGATCACCCTCAGCAAATAGTTCAGCAGCACCCGGACGATGCCCGACATTGCAATCATCGAGGCGAAGATCCCGAGCAGCAGATAACTGAGTGCCGTTTCAGACTGCCCGCCCATCCCCTCGACAAGGACAGAGACGGTCTCACCGAGCGGCAGACCCGCAAGCAGGCCTGCAGAAATCGCAGCCAGCATCAAAGCGAAAATGACATGGATTTTCATAAGGCTCAAGACGATCAGGATGAGGACCGAAATGACCACGGGATTGAATATTACATCCATTTCTTTTGACTCCTCTTCTGTAATTTGGAAAAACGTTGAAGCAATATCATCATTCTATCAGAGAAATATGCGGGTGAGTACATAATAATTAAGGTCCGTCCCCGCACGAGGCGTTCAAGAGTTGAAATCCCCCGCCCGGACAGGACACAGCCGCTTATTTTAAGCATAAAAAAAGGACGGCCGCAGGCCGTCCCCTCAAGTTTTATATGGTTTGTAGATTAAACAGGTGTAACGTTAGTCGCCTGTGGACCACGCTGACCTTCTTCTACTTCAAATG
>NZ_JAJNCU010000008.1:182496-337489 GCF_021026095.1 Salinicoccus halitifaciens
TTCAAGAGTTTTGTAACCGTCAGCCTGGATCGCTGAGAAATGTACGAATACATCGTCACCCTGCTCCTGTGTGATGAAACCGAAACCTTTTTCGCCGTTAAACCATTTTACTGTTCCTTCATTCATAGAAAAAACCTCCTAGTGCTTTTGCACTTAAATATTTGTTCGTGTAAATTAATTTCTTTTAAGAGTTTTTCAGATGAATGAAAAAATTAAAATTTGTTAATTTAAACTACTCTTAGTATACTACAGCATTTCCCCGAAAAAGTCAAGGGATGGATCGAAACAATTAAAAAGGACGGCCAGAGGCCGTCCCTTCAAGTTTTATATGGTTTGTAGATTAAACAGGTGTAACGTTAGTCGCCTGTGGACCACGCTGACCTTCTTCTACTTCAAATGTCACTTTTTGACCTTCATCAAGAGTTTTGTAACCGTCAGCCTGGATTGCTGAGAAATGTACGAATACATCGTCACCCTGCTCCTGTGTGATGAAACCGAAACCTTTTTCGCCGTTAAACCATTTTACTGTTCCTTCATTCATAGAAAAAACCTCCTAGTGCTTTTGCACTTAAATATTTGTTCGTGTAAATTAATTTCTTTTAAGAGTTTTTCAGATGAATGAAAAAATTAAAATTTGTTAATTTAAACTACTCTTAGTATACTACAGCATTTTCTCCGAAAAGTCAAGGGGTGATGGAAATTAATTGAAATAAAAAAACGGATGCACTGAATCGCATCCGTCTGATATATGGAGACGGCGGGAGTTGAACCCGCGTCCAGAGACTTTGACACATTTCTTTCTACGTGTGTAGTTCATTTTTCAGTTTCGCATGGATCAAGGTAATGAACAGACCTTCAAATCCATGCTAGTCTTATTGGTTTCCGCATTGGGTCTTAAGACGGCAGACCCAGTGCGTATCCCGCTAAGGTTGAATCATCGTCATGGGCCGCAGGATTGCCCATGGGATGATGCAGAGTGCTCTTAGGCAGCTACTGCGAAATTGTTTTGTTTGCCAGTTATTATAAACTGAGTATCGTTTATGACGGAGCCGAAACCTCCAACACGCTTAAAATGCTCAAACAGCCCCTGTCGAATCCGGAACGTCCCCGGATTAAAAAGCCTCGATATTTTCGAGTGAAGTATATTATAGCAGGAATGCCCGTATATTTCAACCCCGTATGCTCACGGCCCTACCTCATGCGGTCCTTCATCGCGCGGTCCGCTTCGAGCTTCATCTGCCTGCGTTTCGAATCTTCACGCTTGTCGTATTTCTTCTTACCTTTCGCCACGCCGAGCAGCACTTTGCAGACGCCGTTCTTGATGTAGAGCTTGAGCGGGACCAGGGCATTGCCCGTCTCCTGGATGTGGCCCGCAAGCTTGTCGATCTCCTTTTTATGGAGCAGCAGCTTACGTGTGCGGAGCGGGTCATGGTTGAAACGGTTCCCTTCCTCATACGGGGCGATATGCATGTTGTACACATACATTTCGCCCTTGTAAGTCTTGGCATAGGCATCGGTGAGGTTCGCGGACCCACGCCTGATCGACTTGATCTCCGTCCCCTTCAGCGCGATGCCGGCTTCCACTGTCTCTTCAATTGTATAGTCGTGTCTTGCCTTCCTGTTCTGGGCAAGTGGTTTCGTATGTCCTTTTTTCATAATGCACTACTTCTTCCTTTGTCCTTTTTTGGCCGGTGCTTTATAGAAAGGCTTCTTCCCGCCCCTCTTATCACCCTTCTTATTGTTATCAGAAGGTTTATTTTTCGCCCGGATCTCCACCGGTCTTGAACGTCTTTCTGCTCTCTGCCTCTCCGGCATGCCGATGACCCTGAAGTCGATCAGCCTTTCCGGGATGTTCACATCCAGCACTTCAATCTCGACCGGGTCCCCGATCCTGAACACTTTACCGGTACGCTCACCGATGAGCGCCATGCTGCGCTCATGGAACTGGTAGTGGTCATCCGTCATATTCGACATATGGACGAGGCCTTCGATCGTATTCGGCAGCCCGACGAACATCCCGAAGTTCATCACACCTGTGATGACGCCTTCAAACGTCTCACCGATGTACTGCTTCATGAACTCCGCCTTCTTCAGGTCATCCGTGTCACGCTCGGCATCCTGGGCGCGGCGCTCCCTTTCGGATGTGTGCTCGGCCGCTTCCGGCAGCCACGAATTGACTTTGTTGACCGTCTTGTGGTCCGTCCTGCCTTCGATCAGGTACTTGCGGATCAGCCTGTGGACGATCAGGTCCGGGTAGCGGCGTATCGGTGAGGTGAAGTGTGTATAGAACTCTGTGGACAGTCCGAAGTGGCCAAGGCTTTCCGGCGAGTACTTCGCCTGCTGCATCGAACGCAGCATCAGCGTGCTGATGACCAGTTCCTCCGGCCGGCCCTCGATCTCCTCTAAAATATCCTGAAGCGCATTCGGATGGATCTCGCTGCCTTTGCCCTTCACCACAATGCCGAAAGTTGAGATGAAATCGAAGAACTTCTTGAGCTTCTCCTCTTTCGGATCCTCGTGTATACGGTAAAGGAACGGCACATCCATCCAGTGGAAGTGCTCCGCCACCGTTTCGTTCGCAAGCAGCATGAATTCCTCGATCAGTTTCTCACCCGTCCCGCGTTCACGGATCACAACGTCTTCAGGGACGCCGTCCGGACCGACGAGGACCTGGGCCTCCTTGAAGTCGAAGTCGATCGCACCGCGGCGGTCCCTCTTCTTCCGGAGGATCGCCGCAAGATCGCCTGCATCCTTGATCATCGGATACACGTCATCATACTCGGAGATCAATGCCTGATCTTCATCTTCCAGCATCCTGTTCACCGCTTCATAGGTCATGCGGCGGTTGGAGTGGATCACACTCGGGAAGATGTCATGGTTGACCACGTTGCCGTCATCGTCCACTTCCATTCGGCAGCTCATCGTCAGGCGGTCGACATCCGGATTCAGGGAACAGATGCCGTTCGACAATCTGTGCGGGATCATCGGGATGACACGGTCGACGAGGTAGACACTCGTCGCCCGGTCATACGCCTCTTTATCCATCTCAGAATTTTCCTTGATGTAATAGCTCACATCCGCGATGCTCACGGTAAGTTCATAATTGCCGTTGTCCAGCCGCTTCACTGCGATCGCATCATCCAGATCCTTCGCATCGGCGCCGTCGATCGTGATGGTGTTCTCATGTCTCAGGTCCTCTCGCCCCTCCAGTTCACCCGGCTGGATGCTGTCGGGCACATTTTCCGCCTCATTGAGCACCGGGTCCGGGAACTCGATGTCGATGCCGTGGTTGTAGATGATTGAGAGTATATCGACGCCCGGGTCGTTTTTGTGCCCCAGGATCTGGACGACATGCCCTTCCGGATTGTCGTTTTTACCCTCCGGGTAATTGGTGATTTCAACAAGCACCTTATGGCCGTCCACAGCACCTAGGTTCTGGCCTCTCGGGATGAAGACATCCGTCTTGAATGTCTTGGAATCCGGCAGGACGAAGCCGAATGACTTGTTGTCCACATATTCGCCGACGACCTTCGTGATGCCCCGTGTCAGTATGCTCGTGACACTGCCTTCCACCTTCTCGCCGGAAGAGTCCGCAGCAACTTCCACAAGCACCGTGTCGCCGTCAAGCGCGCCGTTGACCGCAGTCGGCGGGATGAAGACATCATCCACCTCCTCTTCTTCAGGGCGCAGGAAGCCGAACCCCCGCTTATGCATGGAGAGTTTACCCTTGACCAGGTTCGTCTCGGTCACCTTCATGTACTTGTCCTTCTTGGTGCGGACGACGATGCCTTCCTCCTCAAGAGCAACCATCACTTTGACCACTTCTTTGAAGTCCTCTGAATCATGGGCATCCAGTGCTTGTATAAAGTGATCGATCGTCACCGGTTTGTACTCTTCTTTGTTTATGATGTCCAAAATCATTTCCCTGTAGTTACTCATGAGAATACCTCCATTATATTATCTCTTCCATAAATCCATATATATCATCGAACAGTTCTTTCTTATCTTCATCTATTGTGAGCACATGCCCTGAATTTTCATAGAACTTCAGCCGTTTTTCGGACGGATCGGTCGATATGCCGTCATGAATGACATTCGCCGATTCCGGATCGATGACCTCATCAAGCGCCCCCTGGGCGGTGAATACCGGATCGAATACATCTTCAAGCGATCCCCTGGCCCGGTCGATCATGACGTTGATGTCGGAAAGCGTATCATGAGCGTCGCCGAGGCTCGCTTCCAACTCGTTATCAATCGTCTGCTGGTTTTTATTTTCAAAACGCTTTTTGAAGTTTTCGGCGTATGTCTTATAACTTAATAATAGCTCATCGTGTGATTTCATAAACATCGGGCTGCATATCGTTGCCGTGCCGATGGTGTCCCGGTCCTGTGAGAGGAGGAGTGCGAAGACGCCGCCGAGGGAGACGCCTGCTGCGAATATTTTTTCGTACCCTTCGGATTTCAGGAAGTCGTATGCTTCGAGCACCTGGCGGTACCATGTGTGCGGTGATGATTCCAGTATGTTTTCAGGCGGTTCTGCATGGCCTTCATAGTTGAAGGCGTATGAAGTGATGCCTTTCTTCTGCAGATGGCGGCCGAGCTGCCTCACATCCGATGTGTTGCCTGTAAATCCATGCAGCAGCAGCACCGCATATTCAGACCCTTCATCAAAATAAAATTCTCCGGGCATTTTCACGTTCATCATGGATATCCCACTTTCCGATTGTTACTTCAATTGTACGTTAAAGTGCGGGCAAACAAAAGAAAAAGAAAACCCTGCAGTATGGAGGGTTTTCTTTCGACTTTTTTCATTCGATTAGCTGACGTAAGTCAGTAAAAGCATTATTAAGAAAAATAGTATGGATAGAATCACAGTTGCCCTGTGCAGCACGAGATCCATTCCGCGTGCCTTCTGTTTACCGAATAATTGCTCTGCCCCGCCACTGATTGCACCCGAAAGGCCGGCGCTTTTTCCTGACTGTAGCAATACCACTGCAATTAATGATATACAAACGATTATCAACAATACAATCAAAGCTGTTTGCATGTGGTAGTCCCTCCAATAAATATTAACATTAGGAATCATAACAAAATCGGTGTATAAATGCAAGTTGCCGGGATTTTTGGAAAATGGCAGATTTCGTGTTTTTGGGGTGGGATTTTGCGGGTTTTTGGATTTTTGTATGCTGTTTTTAGCAGTTTTTCCTTTTCTGTGTGCAGATATTGAATTGTTGCGTTTTGACAACAATTTGGGTGAATTTTAAATTGGGGGTGGAAGGGGATGGTTGTGCTGTTGAGACATAAACCGATGAAGATGGAACAGCTGGAGATCATGAAATGCCGGGCAGGTGTCGGGAGCGCGGAACTGAATGAACTTGATAATCTGAAGCTCGGGTGGGAGGGGGAAGGCGAGATGGATGCGATGATCGATTGCAGGGTCCGCGGGCGTAACTGCGTGCATTTTAAGGATTACAGATTTGCTGTCAATCAGGCGGGCGGTGACGGGAAGATTGTCCGGAGTTCCAGTGAAGTGCAGATTGATAATGTGCTGATTGCCGGGGACCGGATATTCACCTTCGAAGTGAAGAAGTATAATTTTGATTTGATTTACGGTGATGAAGTATGGACGTATACGAATGGGGAGAAGTTCAAAAATCTGATGCAGCAGGTGTCAAGGCAGAATGATGCCTTCCGCCATCTTTTGAAAAAGTCGGGTGCCGGGATGGATGTCTACAGCTGCCTGGTGCTCATCAACCCGGCCCAGACGATCTACAGTCTGCCTTACGGGAAGAACATACTGGTGCACAGCGCGGTCGGGAAGTTTTTGGACCGGATCGTGCGTGATAACCACTATTCCTACGACAGGCTCGCCGGGTTTTTGGAATCGCGCCGGCTGGCGAAATCGATGTACGATGCGCCGGTTAATGTCGGGGTCGATGAGCTGCGGGGCGGGGTTTTCTGTGAGGTTTGTTATATGGAGCTGGAGCGGGTTCATAGGAATCAGTACCGTTGCTCTTCATGCGAAAGAGATTATGACCTTTTGTCGGTCACCCCCCGGCTGATTGCCGAATTGAAGATTTTGAATGAGGGGTGGAAGCTGAGTTCTTACTTAATATCGAAATATAGTGGTAACCTGGTTTCCCATTCCTATATACGCACCCAAAAAAGACTTGGTAACATTGACTATTAATTGCTTATTTAAACTTTATCTGACTGGTAGACATAATTGGAATCAGCTTTTCCCAGTTATGTCTTTTTTATTTGATATTAGACATATAACTTTAATTTAGAGAGAGTTACGCCGATTTTCATCAATAATCGACATAACTCTTTGGTTTACGCGGCTTTATGTCTAAATGACCTGAGAAAAGGCATAACTTTATTGATTGTTCCCTACTTATGCCTAAATGATTTTGAAATCGACACAACTTATTTGAATAAGCATTATTTATGCCTAGTTACACCTCAAATCGATATATATCCTTCTCTTGTGGCCGGCCAGCACCACCACCCACAAAAAGCCCCCCGCTTCACAAGAAGCGGGGGGCTTTATTCTACACTTCCTCCAGGTTGAAGAAGGAGTCGAGGCCGTCATATTTGGCTGTTTCGTATAATTCGTCTTCGATGCGGAGCAGCTGGTTGTATTTGGCGACGCGGTCCGTACGGGACGGGGCGCCTGTCTTGATCTGTCCGGCATTCACCGCAACCGCGATATCGGCAATCGTCGTATCTTCCGTCTCACCGGAGCGGTGGGAGATGACGGATGTATATCCTGCGCGCTTCGCCATTTCGATGGCTTCAAACGTTTCGGTCAAAGTTCCGATCTGGTTCACCTTGATCAGGATGGAGTTGCCGACGCCTTCTTCGATGCCGCGTGCGAGCTTCTCGGTGTTCGTTACAAACAAATCATCACCGACGAGCTGAACCCGGTCGCCGAGGCGGTCGGTCAGCAGCTTGTGGCCATCCCAGTCGTTTTCATCCAGTCCGTCTTCAATGGAAATGATCGGGTATTTATCCACCATTTCAGCATACCAGTCGACCATTTCCTGGGATGTGAAGGTCTTGCCCTCTCCGGATAATTCATAAACGCCTTTTTCCACATTGTAGAATTCGGATGAAGCGGCATCCATTGCGAGTCGTATTTCCGTCCCCGGCTCATACCCTGCTCTTTCAATCGCTTCTATGATCGTGGAGAGTGCCTCCTCATTCGATCCGAGGTTCGGTGCGAATCCGCCTTCGTCACCGACAGCGGTGTTCAGGCCTTTTTCACTCAGCACTTTTTTCAAATTATGGAATATTTCAGCACCCATGCGCAGGCCTTCTTTAAAGCTTTCCGCACCTACAGGCATGATCATGAATTCCTGGATGTCGACGTTGTTGTCCGCATGCTCACCGCCGTTGATGATGTTCATCATCGGCACCGGCAGCTGCACAGCATTGAATCCGCCCAGATATTTATACAATGGTTGTCCAAGGAATTCTGCGGCCGCTTTCGCCACAGCTATGGATACGCCGAGGATTGCATTCGCCCCGAGCTTGGCTTTGTTCCCGGTGCCGTCAAGCGCAATCATCATCTTATCAATGGAGACCTGCTCCAGCACACTGAACTCTCCTTCGATCAGTTCAATGGCAATCACTTCATTGACGTTTTCTACAGCTTTTTCCACGCCTTTGCCCATGTAGCGTGTATCATCCGCGTCACGCAGTTCAACGGCTTCATATTCGCCTGTCGAGGCACCGGATGGGACGAGTGCGCGGCCGAATGCACCGCTTTCAGTCAGCACTTCCACTTCAACTGTAGGGTTACCGCGGGAGTCGATCACTTCGCGGGCATAAACATCTGTAATTATTGGCATATCGATATCTCCTTAAATGTATTTGTTCTCTTTCATTATGTGAGAAAGAGTGAATAATTTCAACAATAATAAAAATCCGTCACTTCCGTATCAGGCTTTCGCCCGTCATCTCTTCAGGCTGCCTGATTTCCATAAGGTCGAGCAGCGTCGGCGCGATGTCTGCAAGGATGCCCCCGTCCCTCACTTCGACACCTTCTTTGGTCACGATGATCGGGACCGGGTTGGTCGTATGTGCAGTCATCGGCTGGCCATCGACCGTCGTCACCTCATCCGAGTTGCCGTGGTCTGCAGTGATGACGGCGGCACCGCCCTGGGCGATGATCTCATCCACGATCGGCCCGAGGCATTCATCCACCGCTTCGATCGCCTTCACGGTCGGCTCGAACTTGCCGCTGTGGCCGACCATATCCGGGTTCGCGAAGTTCAGCACCACAAGATCGAGATCTTTTTTTCCAAGTTCCTCAAGGCAGGCATCCCGCACCTCATAGGCGCTCATCTCAGGCTGCAGATCGTAGGTCGCCACTTTCGGCGAATCGATGAGCACACGACGTTCACCTTCAAACTCACGGTGGCGCCCGCCGCTGAAGAAGTAAGTGACGTGCGGGAATTTTTCAGTCTCCGCAATCCGGAGCTGCCTGCCGCCCGCATCCGCCACGACTTCACCGAGCGTGTTCACGAGGTCCTCCTTTTCAAAGACGACATCTGCGACGATATCATCGCTGTACCGCGTGAAAGTCACGAATTTCAGATTTGAATACTTCCGGTCCATTTCAAACTCTATGAAATCTTCATTCGTGTATATTTCTGAAAGCTGGGCCGCCCGGTCCGGACGGAAGTTGAAGAAGATGACGGAGTCATTGTCCTTCACGCCCGTCCCTTCCTTATCGTCGTAGCCTTTCACGACGAAAGGGACGACGAACTCATCATATACCTCTTCATCGTAACTTGCCTGCACGCCTTCCGCAGCACTTTCATACACCGGTCCGCGGCCGTTCGAGATGGCGTGGTATGCCTTCTCCCCGCGGTCCCAGCGCTTATCGCGGTCCATCGCATAGTAGCGGCCGGAGACCGTTGCGAACTCGCCGATGCCGATCTCTTTGAAGCGGCGCTCCGTCTCCTCTATGAATCCGAGGGCCGAGCTCTGCCCGACATCCCTGCCGTCAAGGAAGGCATGAACATAGACACGCCCGAGCCCTTCGTCTTTTGCGAGTTTCAGCAGTGCGAATAAATGCTCGTAATGCGAATGAACGCCGCCGTCACTGAGGAGCCCCATCAGATGGAGTTCACTCCCTTCCTCCTTCACGTGGCGGATCGCATCAAGCAGCACCCGGTTTTCGAAGAAGCTGCCGTCCTCGATCGCCTTGTTGATCCGCGTGAGGCTCTGGTAGACGATGCGGCCGGCACCGATATTCAGGTGCCCGACCTCGGAATTCCCCATCTGACCTTCCGGGAGGCCGACATCCAGGCCGGCCGCGGACAGTTCATTGTGCGGGTAGCGGTTGAAATAACGGTCGAAGTTCGGTTTATGTGCGGCCTTCACCGCATTGCCCTTCTCTTCGTCCCGGTTCGCAAAACCGTCCAGTATGATCAAAGCCGTCGGTTTACTCATCGTCCGGCACCTTCCAGGAGCGCCATGAAATCATCCGGTGCGAGGGATGCACCGCCGACGAGGGCGCCGTCGATATGCTCCTCGGCCATATATTCCCCGATGTTTTCCGGCTTCACGCTGCCGCCGTACTGGATGCGCACGGCTTCCGCCGCCTCATCACCGTAGAGGGATGCGATCTTTTTGCGGATGACGCCGCACATTTCGCCAGCATCCCCGCTTGTTGCAGACTTGCCTGTGCCGATCGCCCAGATCGGCTCATAGGCGATGACGACCTTCTTCACCGCATCCGCCGGTATATCAGACAGTGCCTTTTCGACCTGGTCCTCGACGACGGAGGCATGCCTGCCCGCTTCGCGCTCCGCATCCGATTCACCGACGCAGACGATCGGGACCATGTTCTTATCCAAGACGGCATGGGTCTTTTTATTGACCGTCTCATCTGTTTCGTTGAAGTGTTCCCTGCGTTCCGAGTGGCCGATGATGACATAGTCCACGCCGAGGTCTTCGAGCATCGCTGCAGAGACTTCGCCGGTGAACGCACCGCTGTCTTCGTGATGCGCATTTTCCGCACCGATGCCGAGCTCGAGGTCCCGTACCTTCTCGACCAGCCCCGGCAGATGGATGAATGGTGCGCATATGGCGCTCTCCACTTCATCTTTTGCCGGCAGTTTCCCAAGGCTTTCGATAAACTCCTCGCCTTCTGAAATCGTCTTGTTCATCTTCCAGTTTCCTGCAATAAATGGTGTCCTCATTATAATCCTCCTATGATTTACTTGTCATTGATCGCTGCAAGCCCCGGCAGCTCTTTGCCTTCGAGGTATTCGAGCGATGCGCCGCCGCCTGTGGATATATGTGAGAAATCGTCTTCGTAGCCGAGTGAAGCTGCCGCTGCAGCCGAGTCACCGCCGCCGATGATCGTCATGGCGCCCTCGAGGCCTGCAAGCGCCTTGCATACACCGATCGTGCCGTGAGCGAAGTTTTCGAATTCAAATACACCCATCGGTCCGTTCCAGACAACGGTCTTGGCATCCTTCAGATGCGATTTGAACGTCTCAACCGTCTCACTGCCGATATCGAGCCCCATCATGTCGCCGGGGATGTCATCGACGGAGACCGTCCTGTGAGTCGCGTCCTCCGCGAACTTGTCCGCGACGACCGCATCGACCGGCAGGACGATCTTATCCCCGCCGGCATCAAGCAGCGATTTCGCAAGGTCCACCTTGTCCGCCTCCAGCAGTGACGTGCCGATCTCCTTGCCCTGCGCCTTGAAGAATGTATAGGCCATGCCGCCGCCGATCAGCACTTTATCCGCCTTCTCGAGCAGGTTCTCAATGACGCCGATCTTATCCGACACTTTTGCACCGCCGAGTATCGCGACGAAAGGCCGCTCCGGCTCGTCCACCGTACCGCCGATGAAGTCGATCTCCTTTTGCATCAAGTAGCCGGAGACCGTTTCGATGTTTGATGCGATGCCGACGTTTGAAGCATGTTCACGGTGGGCCGTGCCGAATGCATCATTTACAAATACATCGCCGAGCCCCGCCCAGTAACGGCCGAGCCCCGGATCATTGCCGGATTCCTTCTTGCCGTCCAGATCTTCGAAGCGGGTGTTCTCAAATAAAAGAATCTCACCGTCGGCAAGCCCGTCCACCGCCTGCTCGAGTTCCGCACCGCGCGTTTCCGGGATAAATGTGACCGTCCGTCCGAGCAGTTCGCCGAGCTTCTCCGAAACCGGCTTCAAAGTCTTGTCTTTTTTATCTTCCTCGGTCTTTACTTTCCCGAGGTGGGAGAATAAAATGACCCGGCCGCCCTGTCCGAGCAGATATCTGATGGTCGGCAGCGCCTGCACGATACGGTTGTCATCCGTGATCTTCCCGCCTTCCATCGGTACGTTCAGGTCTGCACGGAGCAGTACCTTCTTGCCTTTCACTTCAATATCTTCAACAGTCTTCTTCATGACATGCCTCCTAAATTGTTCATTGTTTTCATTATACCCAATTTAAGCCTGCAGAAAAATAAAAAAACGGATGGAATACCTCCATCCGTCATAATATTGAATTATTTTGCCGTCATATGATTCAAAGTGCGGACGAGCTGTGCAGTATAGGACATTTCATTGTCATACCATGCTACGGTCTTGACGAGCTGTTTGCCGTCGACTTCGAGTACACGTGTCTGTGTCGCATCGAATAAAGACCCTTCCTTGATGCCAATGATATCGGACGAGACGATCGGATCTTCATTGTAGCCGAATGAAGGGTTCGATGCATTCTTCATCACGCTGTTCACTTCATCCTCGGTCACATTCTTATGCAGGGATACCGTCACTTCAGCGAGTGAGCCCGTTGCGACCGGTACACGCTGTGCGCCGCCGTCAAGCTTGCCCTCAAGTTCAGGCAGCACAAGGCCGATCGCTTTGGCCGCCCCTGTGGAGTTCGGCACGATGTTCTCGGCTGCAGCACGCGCACGGCGGTAGTCGCCTTTCCTGTGCGGTGCATCCAGTGTATTCTGGTCGCCCGTATACGCATGGATTGTCGTCATCAGCCCTTTTTCGATGCCGAATTCATCATTCAGCACTTTGACGACCGGTGCGAGGCAGTTCGTCGTACATGAGGCTGCAGAGACGATTTCCTCGTCGCCTTCAAGCGTATCTTCGTTCACGCCGTAGACGATCGTCTTCATATCGCCTTTGCCGGGTGCTGAAATCAATACTTTCTTCGCTCCGGATTCAAGGTGCTTCCTCGCACCTTCCTCGTCCGTGAAGAAGCCTGTACATTCGAGGACGATATCTATATCCAAATCTCCCCAAGGCAGATTCGCAGGGTCTTCCTCGTTGAATGACTTCACTTCCTGGCCGTTGATCTTGAAGCCGTTCTCTGTGACTTCTATCTCACCTTCAAAACGGCCCTGGGTCGTATCATATTTGAACAGGTGCGCAAGGAATTCATCATCGGTCAGATCGTTGACCGCCACGACTTCCATATCGTCATAATTTTCGATTTCCCTTGCTGCAAGTCTGCCGATTCTTCCAAATCCATTAATTGCTACTCTAACCATAAAATATGGCCTCCTTATATTTTTATGCCAGTAAATGACCGGCAATGACTTCATCAATGATCAATATCGTATTTTCCGGTGCCAGCTTCAAATAAGCCTTCACCGCTTCCTTCTTGCTCCCACCGCCTGCAACTGCAAAAATGGCCTCTTTTTTTCCAAGGTCCTCAAGCTGCAGTCCGATGGTCGTCACCTTATGGACCAATTCCCCGTCAGCATCGAAATAAAACCCGAACGCTTCGCCCACGGCCTGACCTTCAGCCAGTTTCTGCATGGTCGCTTCATCCACATTCCTGCGCCGTGCCATTTCAAAGGCATCGCCGATGCCATGGATGACGAATGACGAGCGTTCATTCAGTTCGATGATCTCGCTCACCAACGGCTCTGCCTTCAGCGACTGCAGTGAAGCTTCGCTGATGCTGTCCGGTGCGTATAACATCCTGTGCTGACCTTCCGTCGCTTCCGCCAGATGACCGACGATGGAGTTCGACTGGTAGGCGACCTCTTCACCGAGCCCGCCCCTTGCAGGGATGAACAGCAGGTCTTCGTGCTTCGGCCTTAAGAACTTGCTGACGAGTGCCATCGTGGATCCGCCTGCAACAGATATCACCGCACCCAGGAACAGCTGCTCCGTCAAGTGTTCAGCCGTCAGCTTCGCGAGCTCCTCCTTGACGAAGGGGTTCTCCTCCGCATCACCGCGGACGACGATGATGTCTTTCAGAGGATATCGGTCCTTCAGCTGGCCGGCGAGGTCGTTGCGGCTTTCAATCAGCGTCAGGAAGGGCTCCACTTCACGGAGCACTTCCCTGCCGCTCCCCGATAAAGAGATGCCTTTGGCATCCACTTTGATCAGGTTGAGTGCCGCCAGTTCCTCGACTTCCCTGCGCAGCACCCTTTCCGTCATGCCCAGCTGCTTCGACAGCGTCCTTCTGCCGATCGGCTGTTCTGCTCCGATGTAACCTAAAATATCAAGGCGTTTCAACATGTGAGATAAAATATCGGGAACTACGCTTTTCTGGATGTCAATGAGTCTCTGCCACATATCATTATCCACCTTTCGCTATAGTGAGACAAAAACCGTCCCACCAGGGACAAAAAAATTACATCATTAATATATCAAAATTATATATAACAATGCAATCTTTTTGTATCCTTTATTTACTTACCCTTAATTGCTTTTATATAATCATAGATCTGGACGAAATCGAGGATGCCCTCCTGGATGACTTCGGAATCATGTTTCAGCACCGGGACCCTTACCATGTACTCTTCCTGCAGTGCATCATCATGGTCGATGTCGATCTTATTGATCCTGACGTCCATCTCCCTGAGCTCCGATAATGCGACTTTGATCTGCAGGAGACCCTCATCGCATAATCCGCACCGTTCCCTCATATAATAATCCAACATTAACACAATTACTCACCTGTCTTTAATTTTGATAAAATCGTATTCACCAGTGAATGGAGCATCTCCGATGTGATGATGCCGAGCGCGATCGCACTGGCGATGAGCGCCGCTTCAATACCGAATGAAATCGCCAGCTGATAGTTTTCAAGCACGACATTGCGCATCGCCTGGTAGGCGATGCCGCCCGGGACGAGCGGGATGATCCCGCATGTGATGAAGATGACGAGCGGCATCTTCAAGTACCTTGCATTATAGATCGACACCGCAGTCAGCACGATGCCACCCGCAAAGCTCGAAACGATCTGTGTCACTCCCATGTCCATGAAAGTGAAATATACAAGCCATCCTGCAGCTCCGGTCAGCCCGCAGCTGATGAGCGCCCGCCTCGGCGCATTGAAGAGTATGCCGAAACCCATGGAAGCAAAAAAGCTTAAAATAAACTGATAAACGAACACCGCCATCCAACCGCCTCCTTAAATGATCATGAACACGAGCGCCACCCCTGCGCCGATCGCAAATGCAGTCAAAGTCGCTTCCGCACCTTTCATGATGCCGGCGAGCAGATGGCCCCGGATCATCTCACGTATCGCATTCGTGATCAGGACCCCTGGCACAAGAGGCATCACTGCAGCGATGATGATGGTGTCCATGTTCGCACCCGGCCCGTATGTAGAGTAGAGGTGGGCGGTGAGCGCGATGAACAGGGACGCGAAGAATTCCGTGAAGAATTTGACCTTCGTGAAGCGGAGGATCCCCTCCATTATGAATACGCCGAGCGCACCGCCGAATGCCGCAGCCGGCAGATCGATGAGCGCACCGTCGAACAGCAGGAGGAACATGAAGCCGACCATACCTCCGGTGAGCACCATCAGCCACAGGGGGAATACGAGTGATTCATGGATCCTCTCAATTTTCCTGATCGCCGATTTAAGCGGCATGCCGGCGGTGATCTCGCGGGATAAGTTATTGATCACATTCACCATGCCGAGGTCGTTTGCACGTTCATCGATCCGCACCGTCTGCGTCAGTGCATGCTCATTCATCGAGAAGATGATGACGGTCGGTGTGACGAACACCTGGGGATTGCTGATGCCGTAGCTGTTGGATATGCGCATCATCGTGTCCTCGATGCGGTATGTCTCCGCACCGCTCTCAAGGAGCAGCTTGCCGCAGTTCAAAGCCACAAAGAAGACATCCCGCACATAGCTTTCCTTCAGGTCATCATTGGGTTCGTCGATAATTTCCATATCATTCAGCACATTCATCACCTGCTTTTCACAGTGAATAAAAACCCGCATCCCGGATCATTTTCAGCCACAATTATACAGTGGATGCCGGATGATTTGAAGCGATTGATTTTTATTGTAAAAATTACACCACTCTGGTACGTTGTATGCATGAAGCATTCAAAAGAAATAAAAAAACAGCCATAACCCTTGAGGATTATGGCTGGATCATCTGTCCAAAGACTTTACGCAGCGCCCCCAAAGAGAATCGAACTCCTATCTCAAGAACCGGAATCTTACGTGTTATCCATTACACCATGGGGGCCTGATCAATATTCAGGCCGGTATGTATTTCAGACCATAACCATTATAGCATAAATCCTGAAAATGAAAAGCCGGTTTTATCTTTTGACCTTATTTGACTAATATGATATAAATAAATCAGCATTAATTATAAAACTAAAACACGGAGGGAAAAACATGAATTTAATACCTACAGTGATTGAACAGACAAATCGCGGAGAGCGTGCTTATGACATTTATAGTAGATTATTAAAAGATAGAATCATCATGATCGGGACAGGGATCGACGATAATGTCGCGAACTCGGTCGTGAGCCAGCTTTTATTCCTGCAGGCACAGGATCCTGAAAAAGACATTTATCTGTACATCAACTCACCGGGCGGCAGCGTCACGGCCGGAATGGCGATCTATGACACGATCCAGCACATCAAACCGGATGTTCAGACGATCTGCCTCGGCATGGCTGCTTCCATGGGTTCATTCCTGCTTGCAGCAGGTACGAAAGGCAAGCGCTTTGCATTGCCGAACGCCGAAGTGATGATCCACCAGCCGCTCGGCGGTGCACAGGGTCAGGCGACAGAAATCGAGATTGCCGCCAAGCACATCCTGAAAACCCGTGAAAAATTGAATAAAATCCTCGCTGAGAGAACAGGCCAGTCACTGGATAAAATCGAACAGGACACCGACCGCGACTTCTTCATGTCAGCAGAAGAAGCGAAAGAGTACGGCCTGATCGACGAAGTGATGGAACCTGAAAAGCTTCAGGGATAATATTCTGGTGCTGCATATCAAAATGATATGCAGCACTTTTATTTTGTCGTCTTTTCGGGTATGAGACTAGAAACTATACGATTTTAAGGAGGCACCCCATCAATGAACATATTAATGACTGGAGGCACCGGCCTGGTCGGCTCCCATGTGCGTGATGCGCTGGTGGAAGACAGGCACCACGTTTATATATTAAGCCGGGGGGAGCACACAAGCGACCATCCTTTCATCCATTACATCAAATACAACCCGGACAATCTGACGGATTTGAGTTTTGCGGAATCACTGCCCATGAATATCGATGCCGTCTACAATTTTGCAGGCGCGTCACTGAGCAAGATGTGGACCGACAGCCATAAAGAAGCGATCCTCGATTCAAGGATCAATGTCACGAAACTGCTTTACAACTGGGCGGAGCAGGCGGAAATAAAACCCGGCGTCCTGATCAATGCGAGTGCCGTCGGCTACTACCCGACGAGCGAAACCGTGAGCTACACCGAAGACGATGAATTCAGCCCTTCGAATTTCCTGTCGTCGGTCGTGACCGCCTGGGAAAATCAGGCGCTCAGATTCGAGACGCTCGGGACGCGGGTCGTCCTCGGCAGGTTCGGCCTCGTGCTCGATAAAGATGAAGGCGTGCTGCCGATGATGGCACTGCCGTTCAAATTCGGGGCGGGGGGCAAGATCGGGTCAGGTGACCAGTACTACAGCTGGATCCATGTGGAAGACCTGGTCAACGCACTCCTTTTCGCGATGGCCGATACGGAACTTTCAGGCCCGGTCAATATGACCGCGCCCTCGCCGCTCAGGCAGGCACACTTCGCCAAATACCTCGGCATGGCGCTCGGCAGGCCGACTTTTGTGAATATGCCGGGGTTCATCTTCGAAAAAGTTTTAGGCGACCAGTCGATAATGCTCGTCAAGGGACAGAAAGTCATCCCTCAAAAGCTGCTCGCCCAGGAATTCAAATTCAACTATCCGAGCCTTGATGTCGCCCTAGATGAAATATACGGAGAATGAAAAAAGCCCGCCGGGACTCTTTTGATGAGTCCCTCGGGCTTTATTTTGTTTCGTGACATGAAGGTCGGGGAAAGTCTTCGTTCGTGTCATATTTCAGTCGCTCGTGACACGAAGGCCGGGAAAAGTGCCCGTTCATGTCATATTTTAGTCGTTTGTGACATGAAACCAGGGAAAAGTCCCCGCTCGTGTCATATTGAGGCCGTCCGTGACACGAAACCCGGAAAAACTCCCCGCTCGTGTCATATTGAGGCTATTCGTGACACGAAACCAGGGAAAACCACCCGTTCGTGTCATACTCAAACAATCAGCAATTAAATATGAATCGTCACATCTGCTTCTTCACGCAGCTCGTCTGAAAGATTTTGTGCTGCTTCAGCTTCTTTTTCCATCGTCAACTGTTCTTCAATCTGCGGCTTCACTTCTTCGAATTCAGGTGCCTCGGAGTCTTCTCCGGCATCTTCACGTGCCGCAATCTGCTCGTCATAAACTTCCTGCATCTCTTCCTCGGTCGGCTCAGTATCGCCGGATTCCTCAGAAATCAGCTGTTGCATTTTCACCTGATCGGCGATTTGCGCCCTCAGTTCTTCTTCACTCATGCCGCTTTCTTCCACAGCACTGATATATTCATCTTCCGATTCCATACCATTTATTTCTATAAGTTGATCAATAATCTCATCAATCTCTTCCTCAGATGCTTCCATATCTCGGCTTTCCGCTTCTTGTAATAATAATTCGTTAGAAACTAGCCTTTCTACAACCTGCTCCTTCAAAGCACCCTCATCGATTTCCTCACCCGTCATCTGTTGCATCATGACCCTCTGTTGGAATTCTTGAGTATACACCTGCTCAAACTCATCCTTCGTGATCTCCTCGCCTTCCACTTCAGCGACGACATCCGGCACATCTTCAAGATCCGGTTCAGGCATCTCTTCTGCCTCTCCGCCTGCATGGCCTTCCTGTGCAGTCTCTTCCTGTGCCTCTTCTGCGTTGTCATCGCCGCATGCAGCGACAAGTGACATCGTGGCCGCAGCCGTTATCATCATCAACCATTTCTTCATTATTGTTTCCTACCTTCCAAATCGTTATCGTCCGTCATTTTACCACAGGAGCATTCCATTTCAATTCAAATGGTATCTCTCCCGTGAATATTCCCTTCCAAATATGACCATCCGGTGTCAAAATTAAATTCCCGGAGGCATCACCATTCCGGGAAAATAAAAACCATCGGCTATTTGAAATCTATTGTCTCGCCGCTTCTGATCTTTTCTGCGATGTTGTCGAGCTTCCTCAGCCTGTGATTGACGCCGGACTTCGAAATCGCACCCGATGACATCATCTCGCCGAGCTCCTTTAAGGAGACATCCTGATGCTCAACCCTCAGCCTTGCGATTTCCTGCAGCCTTTCCGGCAGTTCATCGATGCCGATCTCTTCGTCGATCAGCTGGATGTTCTCCACCTGACGCATCGCAGCGCTGATGGTCTTGTTGAGGTTTGCCGTCTCGCAGTTGACCAGCCTGTTCACCGAGTTCCTCATATCACGGACGATGCGGACATCTTCAAACTTCAAAAGCGCCTGATAACCGCCGATCAGGCTCAGGAATTCCGCAATCTTTTCGGCGCCCTTCAAGTAGGTGATATAGCCGCGTTTGCGCTCTATATATTTTGCATTCAGATCATAGCCGTTCATCAGCTCGGTCAGGGCGATGGCATGATCTTCATAGAGCGAGGCGATCTCAAGGTGATAGGCGGAGGTTTCCGGGTTGTTCACCGAGCCGCCGGCAAGGAACGCCCCCCTCAAATAGCTTCGGATGCAGCATTCCTTCTTCTTGATATCCTCATCGATTGTATGGATGATCATGCCGTTTTCGATGATGTTCAAGTCTTTGAGGACTTTATGTGCATCCTTTTTCACCCTGCTGATATAGACGTTGTTCTTCTTCAGCTTCATCTTTTTGCGGACGAGCAGCTCTATATCCACACCATACACTTTTTTGATAAGTGAGAATATGCGGCGTGCAATCGCCGCATTTTCGGTCTGTACGTTGATGATCCAGTCGCCGTCGAAAAAGCTGAGCGCACCGTTCATCTTGATCAGCGCGGATAATTCACTCTTCTTGCAGCATGTATCCACATCAACACGTGTAAGTTCATTTTTCATATCTGATGCAAATGACATTTCATCAACCCTAACTTTGATCTTTATTCGCGCGATACTGCAATGTGCCGATCTCCTTCAGTGCAATATCGTAAATCATTTCTGCGATCACATCGTTGTTATGCCTGACTGCCCCGTCGGAATCGACACTCACGAGATTTTCATGCGTGAGGACGGAGACGCCCATTTCCTCAAGTTCCTTCTGATCACTCGTCACGACGGACATCCCGTTCTCCTTGTAGTAGTCGGATACGTCGGATGTGATGTTCCTTTCATTCTGGATGATGTAATCGAAGATATTCTCGCCCATGTGCCTGTTGATCGCCTGAAGGTGGTCGGAAGCCGTATAACCGATCGTTTCGCCCACCTGGGTCATGATGTTGGACACATAGACTTTTGTGCATTCGGAGCTGATGAGGGCCTCCTTCATCCCTGAAGGGAGCAGGTTCGGGATGATGCTCGTATAGAGGCTGCCGGGCCCGAGGACGATGATGTCCGCTTCTTCGATCGCCTGGACGGCCTCGGGGGTCGCAATCGTATCTTTCGGCAGCAGGAACACTTCCGAAATCTGCTGGTGGACTTTCGGTATGTAGCTCTCACCGATGATGATCGAGTCATCCTGCATGCGGGCAGCGAGCTTCGGGCTGAAATTGGTCGATGGGATGACCGTGCCGCGCACGTTGAGGATGACGCTGAGCTCTTCGACAGCGAGCGCAAAGTCCCCCGTCATATCGTACATAGCCGCAAGCATCAGGTTCCCCAGGGCATGGCCGCTGATTTCGTTTTTCTTGAATCTGTAATTGAACAGGCTCTCAAGCTTCGATTCCACATCGGATAAGGCGGACATCACATTCCGTATGTCACCCGGTGCGGGCATATCGATCTGGTCGCGTATGATGCCTGTGGAGCCGCCGTCATCGGCGACGGAGACGATTGCTGAAACTTCCACCGGATACTGCCTCAAACCACGCGCTAAAACACTCAATCCGGTGCCGCCGCCGACCAGTGTGACTCTAATTTTGTTCATTTCTGACGCCTTCTATCAGAGCATCCCGGTGTTCTGTCACTATTTTGAAGTCGTAGTATTCCCGGAGCTCATCTGCCAGCCGTTCCGCTAGCGCGACAGAACGATGCTGGCCGCCTGTACAGCCGATGCCGATGACCAGTTGCGATTTCCCTTCCCTTAAATACTGCGGGAGGAGGTAACGGACCATATCCAGCAGTTTCGTATAGAATATATTGGTTTCCTTGAAGCCCATCACATAGTTATAGACCGGCTCGTCAAGCCCTGTGTAGGGCTGGAGCGCATCCACATAATGCGGGTTCGGGAGGAAGCGCACATCAAACATGAGGTCTGCATCTATCGGCACGCCGTGCTTGAAACCGAAACTCAGTATATTGACGCTGAAGCCGCCATCCCCGTCGCCGGTGATTTCCTCGAACATTCTGGCACGCAGCTCCTTCGGCTTCAATTCGGTCGTATCGATGATCGTGCCTGCTCTGTATTTCAATTCATCGAGCAGTTTCCGCTCTTTTTGGATCGCCTGCAGGACGTTCATGCCGTGATCCAGCGGGTGGGAACGCCTCGTCTCCTTGTAGCGTGCGACAAGTTTTTCGTTCGTCGTGTCGAGGAAGATGATTTTAAGGTTGATGTGCGGGTTATCCTGCACTTTTTCAAGTTCGGATATGAGTGTATCGAATAGTTCCTTGCCCCGGAGGTCGATGCCGAGTCCGACGTTGTCCATCCTGCCCTCGGTCGTCTCCATCAGATCGACTATTTTTGGAATCAGTATCGGCGGCAGATTATCGATGCAGAAGATATCCATATCTTCCAGTGCTTCCAGCGCGACGGATTTCCCGGATCCGCTCATACCTGTGAGAATGATCAAATTCTTCAATGGCTCCACATCCTGTTTTTTTATTCTTACTTCATTTTACATGATTAATTACCCGAACTAAAGCATACAGACGGCGATATCACAATCGCATCCACCGTCCCCTGCGCCCCGCCTCCCATGAAAGCAAAGCAAAAAGAAGGCAAAACATTTCAGTTTGCCTTCTTCAGCGGTCAGTCCGCCAGCGTTTCGATATACTTCTGGGCGTTTTCTGCGGCGATGCTGCCGTCGCCTGTTGCTGTGACGATCTGACGGAGCGTCTTGTCGATCACGTCACCGGCCGCAAAGATGCCGGGAACACTCGTCTCCATTTCGGAGTTCGCCTCTATATAGTTCAGTTCATTCAGGATGCCGAGATCTTGGAACGGCTGCGTCAAAGGCTTCATGCCGATGTAGACGAACACCCCGTCCGCGTCGTAATCATATTTGTTTCCGGTGTTTTTATCGAGGAGCGTCACACTCTTGACTTTGTCATCCCCGTTGATCGTCTGCAGTTCCGTATCCCAAATGAATTCGATCTTTTCATTTTTGAATGCACGGTCCTGAAGGATTTTCTGGGCACGCAGCTCATTGCGCCTGTGGACGATCGTCACCTTGCTTGCGAACTTCGTCAGGTACACGCCCTCTTCCACAGCCGAGTCGCCGCCGCCGATCACGACGAGTTCACGCTCTTTGAAGAACGCGCCGTCACAGACCGCACAGTAGCTCACACCGCGTCCTGCGAGTGTGTCTTCGCCCGGTACGCCGATCTTCTTGTACTCTGCACCCGTTGCGATGATGACCGTCTTCGTCTTGATTTCCTCGGAGGATGTCTTCAGGATTTTGTATTCCCCGTGGTCCTCCACCGACTTGATGTCGCCATATTTATACTGTGCACCGAATTTCTGTGCATGTTCAAACATTTTTGAAGATAATTCCGGTCCCGTGATGAAATCAAATCCCGGATAGTTTTCAACATCTTCAGTGTTTGCCATCTGTCCGCCCGGTACGCCTCTTTCAAGCATCACCGTATCCAGATTGGCCCTCGATGCATAGACGGCAGCTGTCATGCCCGCCGGTCCGGCACCGATTATTACAACATCATGTACTTTTTCTTCCGCCATTTCAAATCTCCTAACTTTCTGATGATCATTTCAGTTGTCATTTCATACCATTCAATATTATAAACATTTCCAAGGGCATTTTCATCATATCTGCTTGATCATTCCGATCGCTTTGTTCAGCCTGTATGAAGTGATCCCGAATTCTTCCGTCATGCTTTTTTTCGTGATCTTTCTGCCCTTTGGATATAAATAAACCGTCGCTGCAACGAGCGAGGCAATATCTTCAAAATCTTTGATCCTGTCGTATAAAAGATGGAAAGTGTCAATCCACTGCAGCAGATCTTCATCCCCCTCATACCCGGCACCCCTCAATATCTCGAGGCCGCTGTGCATCTTCCCGAGCCTGACGAGCTTGACGCCCTGGAAAAGGAAAGTGACATACAGCTTTTCATAATCATCCAGCCCTTCGATCGTTTCCCATACAGTATGGCCGAGTATCGCTTCCCTCGGCCTGATGAGGTGCAGCTTGTAAAGGCCGAGCAGCCTCAGATGGACATCATCCTCATGAAGGTGGGTTTCGGCCGTGACGGTGATCAGATCCGCCGCCCGCTCTTTCTCCCAGGGGCTGTATACTTCACTGACCGCATGGAAGTTCTGCATCTTCTCCCAGAACATCCGCGCCTCTTCCTCCCGGCCTGTGTGATAGCTCGCAAAGCTCAGTGCATGCAGCAGCTGGAAGCTGATGTACTGCTGATTTTTATACAGCGGGTACAGGAGTTCATAAGATCTTGCGTACTGTTTAAGGAAGTTGAGCACAAGGCCGACTTTGAACCTGGAATCATCATCGAGCGGTTCGACCACTTCCATCTTCTTCAAGTTGGCTTCAAATTCCGCCTCCCGGCCCGTATGGTAGTAGAGCAGCGTGAGATGGCTGAGGGCATGCATATCGGTCTTGTCCTCCATGTGCAGCTGCCGCAGCAGTTCATATGCTTCATCAAATTTATTCAAAAACAGGTAGGCCATCGCCTTCAGGTTCCTGAAAGTGCGTTCCTCCTGAAGGTAGAGTGGGAGCATCGACAAGTATTCAAGCGATTCCTCTATGCGGGCGTTCATGAAGAGGTGCTGGAAGATGTGGTGGCTGACGAACCGCTCCGCTTCCTTCTCAACTTCCTCCTCATCCTCGATTGCGAGCTCGAACATGTCTTCGAGCTCCTCATGATACCCCGCCTCCGGGAAATGCTTCGCATATTCCACACCGAACAGGAAAGCCTTATTGGGGTCGTTCGTGATGACGAACAGCTGGCTGAGTATAAAATAAAATTCAGCATCATATTGATGCTGAATGAATTTGTTGATCAGTAAATATTCAGCTTCAGCATGCCTTCCATTTTCTGCGAGCAGATATACATACTGTGACAAATAAGCGAGATTATCTTCATCTGCATTATATGCCTTCTCGAAGTTCTTCAGGGCATCGCCCTTTTTCTGCTGATCTATTTTTTTAAGTCCTTGATTGAAGTAAAACGAACCACTTTGATTGAAGGGGATTACTTTTCTATCATTCATTTATATTGCTCCTTATCACAAGTGGATTCCCATAACAGCTCGAATCATCCGGGATATCCTTCGACACGACGGCACCTGCACCGACGCTTGAATTACTGCCGATGGTGACGCCCGGCAGGACGGTCACGTTTGCGCCGATCATCGTATTGTCCCCGATATGGACATCCCCGAGCCTGTATTCATCTACTAAATATTCATGGGTCAATATTACAGTATTATAACCGATTATGCTGTTGTTGCCAATGTGGATCCGCTCGGGGTGCATGAGGTCCGGCATCGCCTTATAGGCAAATGAGACCTTCTCCCCGAGATCCATCTTCAAAAATTTCCGGTACAGGAGGTGCTTCAGTTTTGTGGACGGGCAGTAACGCCCGATTTCGATGATGATGAAGTTTTTGACGACTTTAAAGAACGAGACCGTCCTGTACAGATTCCATAGTGGATTATATTTCCCGACTTTGTAGCGTGTCGTATTCCTCATATCATTTCTTCCTTTTATGTTTCTTATTATGATTCTTGCTTACAGTCTGTCCTTTCGGTCCGGAACGTTTTTTCCGGCGTTTGCCGTCCGGATCGTAAATGCCGTCCACCTCACCGTATTTCGGCAGGTTGTATTTATTGCTGCGGTAGATCCATATGGCGATGGCTATGATGATGGTGAGTATTGAAACGACCTGTGCGGTCCTGAGCAGGTCCCCGATCATCAGGCTGTCGGTGCGCATGCCTTCTATGAAGAAGCGGCCGACCGAGTAGTAGATCAGGTAGAGCAGCATCGTCTGGCCGATTTTGAGCTTCGGCCTGAGCAGCAGCAGGATGACGAAACCGATGATGTTCCATACCGATTCGTACAGGAATGTCGGATGGTAGTAGCTGCCGTCGATGTACATCTGGTTGATGATGAATTCAGGGAGCATCAGTGATTCAAGGAAGCCCCGCGTCACTTCGCCGCCATGGGCCTCCTGGTTCATGAAGTTGCCCCATCTGCCGATCGCCTGCCCGAGGATCAGGCTCGGTGCCGCGATGTCCGCCACCTGGAAGAAGCTCAAGTTCTTCCTGCGGCAGTATATGAGGCCGGCGAGTATGCCCCCGATCAGCCCGCCGTGGATCGCCATGCCGCCTTCATTGACCATTATTATTGAGATCGGATCCTGAAGGTAGTAGTCCAGGTTGAACAGGACATAGTACAATCTCGCCCCGATCAGGGAGAATAATATTATGTAAAACATCAGATCGACGAACATGCCTTCAGGCATGTTCTTCTTATTCGCTTCCCGGTTCGCGATGAGGAAGCCGATCAGCATGCCGAATGCTATGATGACACCGTACCATCTGAGGTCCAGCGGACCGAGGGAGATGAGCACGGGGTCGAGCGGCTGTATATTATAAATCATTTTCCAGTCCTCCGTTGAGCTTGATCTGCTTGTTCAGCCGGTCATTGAATTCCGCCGCCGCGTCATACCCCATGTGGCGCAGGCGGTAGTTCATCGCGGCCACTTCGATGATGCCGGCGAGGCTTCTGCCCGGGCGGATCGGGATGGTCCGCATCTCGATTTCGGAATTCAATATCGAAAGTTTCTTCCTGTCGAGCCCGACCCTGTCATAATCCTTGCCCTTCTCCCAGGGCTCCAGGTTGACGTTCAGCATGATCCTCTTCTCCGCCAGTATGCAGCCTGCCCCGAACAGGGTCATCACATTGATGATTCCGAGGCCGCGTATTTCAAGCAGGTTCTGGATGAGCTTCGGCGCACTGCCCATCAGGACGTTATCCGAGACTTCCTTGATTTCCACGTTGTCATCGGCGACCAGGCGGTGCCCGTTCTTCACCAGTTCAAGTGCGGTTTCACTCTTGCCGATGCCGCTCTCCCCGGTGATCAGCACACCGATCCCGTATACATCGACGAGCACCCCATGCATGTTCGTCTCCGGCGCCAGCGCTTTTTCGAGATAGTTTGAAAGCTTTGAGTAAAACGTTGTCGTGTTGGCATCGGTGACAAGGAGGGGTGTGTTGCTGGCGTTACATGCTTCTATCAGCTCCAGCGGCGGGGGCAGCTGACGGGCCAGCACGATGCATGGCGTCTCCTTGCGGCAGAGGCGTTTCGAGCGGTCTTCGCGGTCTTTATCCGTAAGCATCCTCTCGAAGAATGAGATCTCCGTCATACCGAGGATCTGCACCCGGTCCGATGAATAGTGGGAGAAATAGCCCCCGATTTCCAGTGCCGGACGTGATATATCGTAATTTTTGATTTCGTTGGTCAGACCGTCATTGCCCGCCACCACCTTCAAAGTGAACTGTTCAACCAGTTCGTGTACCGTCAACATGTAATCACCTCTTGAATTCCTAATGTTATGTATCATCTTACCCCAAAAACAGCCGCAGCAAAATAAAAAGGGCCGGAATATCCCGGCCTTTTTCATCAATCATCAACTTCTGTGCAAAGTTACACTGCCGAACTTTGTGCTGACTTCTATGAACAGTCCGGGCTCATCCGAATCATTCACAAGCATCAATTCCTTCAGGCCGAAGTCCTGGTGTTTCATGAACCTCGCGTCCACTTCAGGCGGATAGTTCAGCTGACCCACCACGGTTGAAAGCCTGCCTTCCAGCGGGCGTCCCTGCGGGATGCTCAAATTGACGCTGCCCATGTTGGTGGTGATCGTGGCGGATTCCGTCGTGCTCTGGAGCGTCATGTTCACGGAACCGTTGGCCGACACCGTGATGTCCTTTGCATTGAACTGATCGGTATTGATCGTTCCGACCATCGATATCAGCTCCACATTGCCGTAAGCGCCCCTTTCAACGGAGATGTTCCCTTTTGAAGTCCGGACGAAGGCGTTATCCGTCACCGTATCTTCAAGTTTGACGTTGCCGTTCAGCACATCGACCGTGAGATCCTTGATTTCCTGGTCTTTCAGGAAGATGTTGCCGTTCGAACCGGTCACGATCATCCGCCTTATGTTCTCCGGGCTCAGGTTGAGTTCGACATTCACTTTCGCCGCCCGGATATCCGAGACGATGATCAGCTCATCATTTTTGACTTCACATATGATGTCCTGGAAGTAGTTCCTTTTGGTGTCGAGCTTCCTGTAGAAAGGCGTCACTTCAAATTTTGCAGTCTGCACGCGGTCCGTCGGCACGATCTTGATGTCGCCGTTCGTGATATCGAGTGATATCGAAGAGAACGGTTCATCCAGTGTTTCGATCAGCCGGTTTTTTGCACCGCCTGAAAACACCGAATCGAAGTTCGTGTTTTTGACGGAATCGAAGGCGCGCTCCACGGATTTGAACACCTGTGAGGCCTGCTGGTTGCTGTCGAACCTCGTCCTCATATCCTGATATGTCCTGCTGGCCCGCTCATTGACGTCCTTGTAGGTCTTGTTCAGTTTATCAGGCTTCACGTATTTGTTGACCTCACCCATGAACTGCTGGAAGAGGTCGTTGACCATCCCGCCGTCCCAGTACTCATCACCGGTCTTCTTCTTCTGCTCAGCGTCATCTGCGGAAGTCGACTGGTCCGTATTTTCCCTCTTGTCCATGGTTTCCATGAGGCGTATGGCTTCTTCGGAAGTGATCTTGCCCTCTTCTAACATCTTCAAAATACGTTCTTTACTGTCCATGATTAACCTCCTGATGGTTTCTGTTCAACCATTTTTTTAGATGATGCCCCGTATGGCTCTCCGGCTCGTTTATGACATCTTCAATTGTACCATCAACGACAATTGTTCCGCCACCGACACCACCTTCAGGACCCAGATCGATGATATTATCCGCCACTTTGATCACATCGAGGTTGTGTTCGATGATGATCACCGTGTCCCCGTTGTCCACCAGCCTCTGGAGCACTTTGATCAGCTTCCCTATGTCCTCGGAATGGAGGCCGGTCGTCGGTTCGTCCAGTATATAAAGCGAGCGCCCGTTCGAGCGTTTGTGCAGTTCGGAGGCAAGCTTGACACGCTGCGCCTCCCCGCCCGACAGCGTCGTCGCCGGCTGTCCGAGGCGGACATAACCGAGGCCGACATCGACGAGCGTCTTGATCTTGCGCTTGATCTTCGGGAGGTTTTCAAAGAAGTAGAATGCTTCTTCCGCCGTCATTTCAAGGACGTCCGCAATGCTCTTATCCTTGTATTTGACTTCGAGCGTCTCACGGTTGTAACGTTTGCCGTCGCACACTTCACACGGTACGAAGACATCGGGGAGGAAATGCATCTCGATCTTGATGATGCCGTCGCCCCTGCAGGCCTCGCAGCGTCCGCCCTTCACGTTGAAGCTGAACCGGCCTTTCTGGTAACCGCGCACTTTCGCTTCATTCGTCTGTGCGAACACATCCCGGACATCGTCGAAGACACCCGTATATGTCGCCGGGTTGCTCCGCGGCGTCCGGCCGATCGGCGACTGGTCGATGTCGATGATCTTCTCGAGTTTGTCGGGCATCGTGATGCTGTCATGTTCGCCAGGAATCTGCTTGGATTTATACAGCTCCTGATGCAGCGCCTTATAGACGATTTCGTTGATGAGTGTGCTCTTGCCGGACCCTGATACGCCCGTCACAAGGTTCATCACGCCCATCGGTATATCCACATCGATGTTCTTCAGATTGTTTTCGCGCGCACCCCTGATGCGGATCATCCGCTCAGGGTCGGGCTTGCGGTAGTCTTCCGGAAGCGGTATTTGGCGCTTCCCGCTCAAATAAAGGCCCGTGATCGAATTATCATCATGCATGACTTCTTCAGGCGTGCCGGAAGCCATGATCTCCCCGCCGTGCTCACCTGCACCCGGTCCGATGTCGATCAGATAGTCGCTTGCAAGCATCGTGTCCTCGTCGTGCTCGACGACGATCAGGGTGTTGCCGAGGTCCCGCATATCCTTCAATGTGCTGATGAGGCGCTCATTGTCCCGCTGATGGAGGCCGATCGAAGGTTCATCCAGGATGTATAATACGCCGCTCAATCTAGAGCCGATCTGTGTTGCCAGACGGATGCGCTGTGCCTCGCCGCCGGATAACGTACCGCTTCTCCGGTTCAATGTCAGATAATCGAGCCCCACATTCCGGAGGAACAGGAGCCTTTCATTGATCTCCTTCAGTATCGGTGCCGCGATGGAGCGGTTCTGACGTGACAGCTCAAGGTCGCTGAAAAAGGCCAGTGCATCATTGACAGGCTGGTCGACGCTTTCACCGATATGGCGCCCGTCAACTTTGACGGCCAGCGCCTCATCACTGAGGCGGTAACCTTTACATGACTGGCATGCCGTCTCCCGCATATAGCGGCTCATGACGTCCCGCGTATATTCGGAAGGGCTCTCCCGGTATCTGCGTTCTATATTGTTGACGACACCTTCAAACGGCATCTTCCTCGTCCGCTCAACGCCGTTCTCCTGCCTGAACCTGTAAGTGACGACTTCACCTTTCGCACCGTACAATAAAAGATTCTTTTCCTTCCTGCTGAGCGCCTTGAAAGGTGTGCCCATATCGATGTTGAAATGCTCGCATGTCTGCTTCAAAAGCTGCGGATAATAGCCGGAGGAGATCGGTTCCCACGGGACGAGGGCACCCTCTTCAAGCGTGAGTCCGTCATCCGGGATGACGAGCTTCTCGTTCACCGCCATCTTCATCCCGAGCCCGTCACATTCTTTACATGCACCGTACGGCGCATTGAATGAAAACAGCCTCGGCTCCATTTCAGGCACCGTGAAGCCGCACAGCGGGCAGGCGTAGTTTTCCGAGAAGAACATATCCTCCCCGTCGATGACATTGATCACGATATTGCCTTCACCTTTTTCGAGCGCTGTCTGAAGCGAATCGCCCAGGCGTGCTTCCACACCGTCGCGCACGACGAGACGGTCGATGACGAGCTCGATGTTGTGCTTCTGGTTTTTATTGAGTTCAGGCACTTCTTCGATATCATAAATCTCCCCGTCGACGAGCACCCTTGCGAAACCTTCCTTGCTCAGGGATTCCAGCAGTTTCTTATGCTGGCCCTTCCTGCCGTGGATGATCGGTGCGAACACCTGGATCTTTGACCGTTCAGGCAGTTCCATCACACGGTCCACCATTTCCTGGACCGTCTGGGAGCTGATTTCGACACCGTGGTTCGGACAGTACGGCGTGCCTGCACGCGCATACAGCAGTCTCAGGTAATCGTAGATTTCAGTGATGGTCGAAACCGTCGAACGCGGGTTGTTGCTCGTCGTCTTCTGGTCGATCGCGATGGCGGGCGAGAGCCCTTCGATCGAATCGACATCGGGCTTTTCCATCTGCCCCAGAAACTGCCGGGCATATGCGCTCAATGATTCGACATAGCGCCGCTGGCCTTCTGCATAGATGGTGTCGAAGGCGAGCGATGATTTCCCTGAGCCTGAAAGTCCCGTAATGACGATGAGCTGGTCACGCGGGATCTCGACGTCGATATCTTTTAAGTTATGCTGTCTTGCACCTTTGATGCTTATATTTTTATTTTTCATAGAGTTCACCCTTCTGCCTGGAGTTCAAACAGTGCATCGCGCAGCTCTGAAGCCGTTTCGAAGTCGAGGTCCTTGGCCGCCTGCTTCATTTCGCGCTCGAGCTGTTCCATTGTTTTCTCTCTTTCTTTCTTCGTCATCTTCTTCCGCTTGCCTGACGATTTTTCCCTGTCTTCCTTGACTTCAATTTCTGCGCTGATCGCTTCCCTGACATCCTTCTTGATGGTCGTCGGTGTGATGCCGTGTTCTTCATTGTAGGCTTTCTGGATTTCACGGCGCCTTGATGTTTCATCCAATGCATACTGCATGGAGTCGGTGATCTTGTCCGCATACATGATGACGTGGCCCTCGCTGTTCCTCGCGGCACGCCCCATGATCTGTATCAGCGAGCGGTTCGAGCGGAGGAATCCTTCCTTGTCCGCATCGAGTATCGCCACAAGCGAGACTTCCGGTATATCGAGCCCTTCACGGAGCAGGTTGATGCCGACGAGCACGTCATAAGTGCCGAGCCGGAGTTCACGGATGATCTCGATCCGTTCGAGCGTCTTCACTTCCGAATGCAGGTACTGGACTTTCACGCCCGCCTCCTTCAGATAAGTGGTGAGGTCCTCTGACATCTTCTTCGTCAGTGTCGTGATCAGCACACGCTCATTGCGCTCGCTCCTTTTGACGATTTCCTCGAGCAGATCATCGATCTGGTGTTCGGTCGGACGGACATCAACGGTCGGATCGACCAGCCCGGTCGGACGGATGATCTGTTCGACCATCTTCTCGGTGTGTTCAAGCTCATACGGACCCGGCGTGGCCGAGACATACAGGAGCTGCTGGGCCTTCTCCTCGAATTCACTGAACTGCAGCGGCCGGTTGTCGAGGGCGCTCGGCAGCCTGAAACCATGGTCCACGAGCACCTGTTTACGCGCCTTGTCCCCGTTGAACATCCCCCTGATCTGAGGGAGCGTCACATGGGACTCGTCGATCATGATGAGGAAATCATCGAAATAATCCATCAGCGTATACGGCGTCGAGCCCATCGGGCGCAGCGTCAGATGCACCGAGTAGTTTTCGATGCCGGAGCAGAACCCCATCTCCCGCATCATTTCAAGGTCGTAATTCGTCCTCTGTTCGAGTCGCTGGGCTTCGAGCAGTTTATTGTCGTCGCGCAGTTCCTTGAGGCGCTCCTCGAGTTCCTTTTCGATGCGCTCGATCGCCACGCGCATCTTCTCTTCACGCGTGACGAAGTGGGAGGCCGGGAATATGGCGAAGTGCTCCCTTTCATGGAGGACTTCCCCCGTCAGGTAATTGATCTCCCTGATGCGGTCGACTTCGTCACCGAAGAATTCAACCCGGATGCACTGTTCATCACGGGAGGCCGGGAAGACTTCGACGATGTCGCCGCGCACCCGGAACGTCCCCCGCTGGAAGTCGATGTCATTCCTTGAATACTGGATGTCGACGAGCTTCCTTAAAAATTCGTTGCGGTCCATCTCCATGCCGACACGCACACTCACGACCATGTCGCGGTATTCTTCCGGATTACCGAGGCCGTATATGCAGCTGACCGAAGCGATGATGATGACATCATCCCTTTCGAATAAAGCGCTCGTTGCACTGTGCCTGAGCTTATCGATTTCGTCATTGATGGATGCATCCTTTTCGATGAATGTATCCGTGTGGGGCACGTATGCTTCAGGCTGGTAATAGTCATAATAACTTACAAAATACTCTACCCTGTTATTCGGGAAAAATTCTTTGAATTCGCCGTAAAGCTGTCCGGCGAGTGTTTTATTGTGCGCGATGATCAGCGTGGGCTTGCCCACCTTTTGGATGATCTGGCTCATAGTATATGTTTTGCCGGTACCTGTGGCACCAAGGAGTGTCTGGTGCCGCTGGCCCGACTTGATCTGTCTTGTCAGTTCTTCGATTGCCTTGGGCTGGTCGCCTGCCGGCTCAAATTTGGAAACCAATTCAAAATTAGCCATAAATACGCCTCCGAAAAATATTCGTGTACTTTATTTTAACAAAAAATGAGCATCAACGACAAACATTTGTTCGGTCATCTCTACTCATCTTCCACTTTATCTATATTGTATAATTCAACGAGCATATAGCCGATGACGATCGAGATCGCATCCAGATATATGACCCATTCGGAGTTATAGAACCCTCTGTATATCGACACGGCGAACAGGATGAATGTCAGTATGACAGCCACATACTTGTTCCGCGTCAGCCTGGCGAAAATCACCACCGTGACGGCGGGCGCGACCAGGGCCATCATATACCAGAACAGATCCATATATCATAACTCCTTATTGAGGATCGACTCCGTGATGTCCAGGAGTTCGGTCTTCGGTATGAACGGTTCTTTCAGCATTTCGGTTAAAATATTATTGATGAAATCCTGCACGCATGCAAGATGCGAATACTGCTTGATCGTGATCAGGGAGTTCTCATACATTTCAAAGAAAAGCTTCTCGGGGTTCCTCTTTTGGATCTCCCCGAACGATTCATAGAGCAGGTCGACCTTATCCGCCACCGACAGTATCTGCCCTTCTATCGAATCATCCTTCCCTTCCTTCAGGCGCCTCTTGTATTCTTTCTGGTACGACTCCGGGAATTCCGCTTCGATGAACATGACCGTCATCGTCTCTTCGACTTCCCTGAAGAGGGTGTTGAGCTCACTTGATGCATACTTTACAGGTGTTTTGATGTCGCCTGTGAATATTTCAGGATAGTCATGGTTCAGGGCCTTCTCATACAGTACTTTCCAGTCGACCTCCGTGCCGTTATGTTCTTCGACCGTCCCGAGGTACTGGGCAATTTTCGTCACCTTAAAAGAATGTGCTGCCACATTATGTTCCTGATATTTGAATTTTCCGGGACAGCGGATCAATTTTTCCAAATCATTCAAGCTTTTAAAATACTGATGCACACCCATCAGGATGCCTCCTTAACGTAATTTATATAGTTCGTCACGAGTTCCGGCGACACTTCGCCGATATATGCCCGGATGATCTCACCTTCGCCGTTGACGAAGAAAGTCGTCGGCATCAGATGAATCTGATGATCCGACATTGCCTGATCTTCATCTTCGAATTCGAAGACCGGATACTGCACTTCATACTCTTCCAGGAACGCATCCCGGTTGGCGTCGCTGTCGCTGATGTTGATACCGATGATGTCGATCGGCTCGTCCAGGTGCTCGTTATGATATTCATTGAGTGCCGGCGTTTCCCGCTTGCATGGATCGCACCATGAGGCGAAGAAATTGACGACCGTCACTTCATTACTCCCTATAATATCATTAAAACCCGCATTTGCATTCATGATCTCCGTCAGCTCGTTTTCCATGATGTTCCCGCCGACGGCATGATGGTTGTCCCTGCCTTCTGTGGACTTGAGCGTCTCCAGCGCCTGGTTGTCGAACTGATCTTCCGAGTAGTTCAACACTGCGCCGATGGCCGCGCCGATGAGGAGGGAACCCGCGGCGACGGCAATAATGATGAGTATACGTTTCCTGTTCATATCAAAAACTTCCCCAGTATAGTTATTGCAATTATTTTAACATAACATCACCGCCCGGACACGGTGCAACCGTTGAATATTTGTGGACATTAAAAAAGGACCGGGACATGAGTCCCGATCCTGATCTGCTGTAAAGCAGATTTTAGTGGATGAAGTTGTGGCTTGCAGCTTGTGAAGCAGAAAGTGTTCTGAATGTTTTTCCGCCGAGGCCGCCGCTCCAGTTCATTTCTGAAATCGTGATGGAACCGTCGCCGTTCACTGATTCTACAACACCAACGTGGCCCATTCCGTATGCACCATTTGTGTGTGCAGGTGTCTGGATGATTGCGCCGACTGAAGGCGAGTTGTTTACAGTGAGACCTTGCGCGCTTGCCTGGCCTGCCCAGTTACTGGCATTTCCCCAGCTGCCGCTGACAGCTTTACCAAGTTCTGCACGGCGTTCGAAAGCATACCAAGTACACTCGCCGCCCGGGTAGAAGTTAGTGCCGCCTGTAAATGATGAACTGCTGCTTGCTGCCGGAGTTTCAACTACTGCCGGTGCCTGTACGTCAGTGACTGCTGGTGCCTGTACATCAGCAGATGCCTGTGACTGTGTCGCTGCAGGTGCGGATGCTTCCTGTACTGCCGGAGCTTCGTTCACTGCAGGTGCTGCTTGAGCTGTGTATGTATTCTGTGCTGAAGCTGTTTCGTTTGAGTTTGATGAATACTGGTTGGCATACTGGCTGCCGTCTACATCTCCGTAGTACCAGTAGTAGGAATAGCTGTCGCCATTCGTTTCATAGTTATAAGTATAGTCATGGTTCTGCTGTACCTCTGCCGGTACGTATTCATTTGCTGATATATTAGTTGAAGCAATTCCTGTCAACGCTGTAACAGTTGCTATTGATACTACTGTCTTCTTCATAATAAATATTTCCTCCTAATGATATATAACAAGTTGATTTTCGTACGGTAACTGATGGGCCGTACCCGCCTTGTTAAATCTATGTTTAGTACTATAGCACAGAAATTTTCAGTTGTGTAGGATGTAAAGGAATTGTAAAACAAACGAAATTTAGAACGGCCGAATGTAATATATGACACACTTTATTACAGTGAAAAACGTTGATATGACGGCATTCTCATCTTTAATATGACACGAATATTACAGGATGAACTCATTGTGAAATTTAAAAAAATCTTTACTTCAAGAGGATTTCGGGTAAGGGGCCGGCCCGGGTGATGAACCGGACGGAGGATTGTAAGGGATTTCACTGTTAACATTTCACCCTTTCATGTTTTGTGATGTTAATAATAAGTCGTGTGGTTTCTCACCGGCGGACTATCTTCACTTCATCCGGGGAGAAGGCGGGATCCGGGCATATCTCCATTTTCCAACGATTTGCTCGTTTCCAAAAGCCGGTTTCCTACTATAATAAACATCAGAGCACGCATAAATGACCATCTCCAATAAAAAAGACACCCCGGGGGGGGTGTCCTGATTCCTTCATTATATATTCTGCCGCAGGTATGCTTCGATGAACGGGCCGAGCTCGCCGTCCATCACTTTGTCCGTATTGCCGACTTCGTGATTCGTGCGGTGGTCCTTGATCATTGAATAAGGGTGGAAGACGTAGGAGCGGATCTGGGATCCCCAGCCGATTTCCTTCTGGTCGCCTTTGATGGCGTCTATTTCGGCCTGCTGGGCTTCCAGTTCCCTCTGATAAAGCTTCGACTTCAGCATCTTCATCGCCTGATCCCGGTTTTTGAGCTGGGACCTTTCGTTCTGGCATGTCACGACGATGCCCGTTTCATGGTGCGTGATACGGACGGCGGAATCGGATGTGTTGACATGCTGGCCGCCGGCGCCGCTGGAACGGTAGGTGTCGACGCTGATGTCCTCGCTCCTCACTTCGATTTCGATATCATCGTGGTCGAACTGCGGAGTCACTTCACATGATACGAATGATGTGTGCCTTCTGCCCGAGGAGTCGAACGGCGAAATCCTCACCAGCCGGTGGACGCCTTTCTCCGCCTTCAGGAGGCCGTAGGCATTCGGGCCCTTGATGGACAGTGTGACGCTTTTGACCCCTGCCTCATCCCCTGCCTGGTAATCAATCGTCTCCACTTTGAAGCCCTGCTGCTCGGCATACCTCTGATACATCCTGAGGAGCATCTCCGCCCAGTCCTGGCTTTCAGTACCGCCGGCACCGGGATGCAGCTCGAGCAGTGCGTCGAGATGGTCATGCTCGTCACTCAGCAGGATGTTCAGCTCATATTCATTGAACTTCTCTTCTGCTTCCTTGACACTTTCATCGAGCATCTCTTTCATATCTTCATCATATTCTTCTTTGAGCAGCTCATATGTCACTTCGATGTCATCGATCAGTTCGACCAGTTCATTGAAGCCGTCTGCAATTTTTTTGACATGGTTGTTGCTGTCGATCAGTTTCTGTGCAGCCTCCGGGTTATTCCAAAATTCCGGCTGCATCATCTCTTCTTCATTCTCTCTAATTTGAGTCTCTTTTTCTTCTAAGTCAAAGAGACCCCCTAAAGTCTTTTAATTTTTCTTTCTTTGCTTCTGTAAAATTTTTGATATCTGATAATTCCATAACAGTCTCCTTTATGCCGCCCCATGGCAGTTCTTGTATTTTTTACCCGATCCGCATGGACACGGGTCGTTGCGTCCGACTCTGACTTCCCTTTTCTTCGGTGCCTTCTTCACTTTCGGCTTGCCGTCGCCGGTCTGCATATCGCTCTTCGATACGACCTGCTCGCGCTTCAGTTCCTCATCGGACCTCACCTGCGTCTTCAGCACATACTTCGCCGTATCGTCCTCGATCGCAACGAGCATGTCCTCAAACATCTGGAGCCCCTCATTCTGGTATTCACGGAGCGGGTTGATCTGGCCGTATGAACGCAGGTGGATGCCGGTACGGAGCTGGTCCATCGCATCGATGTGCTCCGTCCACTTCCTGTCCATCGTCCTGAGCATCATCATGCGCTCAAACAGGCGCATCTTCTCTTCGCCGAGTTTCTCTTCCTTCAATTCCAGTTCATGCCTGACTTTTTCCATCAGCAGCTCGATGATCTCTTTGGATTCCTTATATTTCAGATCCTCTGCAGTGACTGTTTCCTCACGGAAATAAAGATCATTCAAAGTGTTCACGAACTGATCATAGTCGATGTTTTCCTCGTCCTCAAGATTATAGAAGCCGACTGTGCGTTCCACGGAGGACTCGATCATTCCCATCAAAAGGTCTCGTACATCTTCGTTGTCGATGATCTCGTTACGCTCCTGATAGATGATCTCCCTCTGGCGCCTCAGCACATCGTCATACTGGAGCAGGCGTTTACGCGCATCGAAGTTGTTCCCTTCCACACGTTTCTGGGAAGACTCGACCGCTCTTGAAATCATTTTCGAAGTCAGTTCCTCTCCGGACATGCCAAGCCGGTTCATGGCGCCCTGGATGCGTTCCGAGCCGAAACGTCTCATCAGGTCATCTTCAAGCGACAGGTAGAATGTACTCACACCGACATCGCCCTGACGGCCGGCACGTCCGCGCAGCTGATCATCGATACGGCGGGATTCATGGCGTTCAGTACCGATGACCGCGAGGCCCCCGACTTCCTTGACGCCCTCACCGAGCTTGATGTCCGTCCCGCGGCCCGCCATGTTCGTGGCAATCGTGACCGCTCCCTTTTTCCCTGCGTTCTGGATGATTTCCGCTTCGCGTTCATGGTTCTTCGCATTCAGCACATTATGCCGTATCCCTTTTTTACGCAGCATTTCGGAGATCAGTTCACTCGTCTCGACCGCGACCGTACCGATCAGTATCGGCTGGCCCTTACGGTGCCTTTCCATCACTTCTTCGATGACCGCGTTGAATTTGAATTCCTTGTTCGAGAAAATCTTATCCGTCCGGTCCTCACGGGCGACCGGCTGGTTCGTCGGAATCTGGGTGACTTTCATATTATAGATGTTGATGAACTCTTCTTCTTCCGTTTTCGCCGTACCCGTCATGCCGGAGAGCTTCCTGAACTGTCTGAAGAAGTTCTGGAAGGTGATGGATGCCATCGTCTTCGACTCATTCTGGATGTCGACGCCTTCCTTCGCTTCAAGCGCCTGATGCAGGCCGTCTGAAAAGCGCCGGCCTTTCATTGTACGACCTGTGAACTGGTCGACGATGACGACTTTATCGTCCTCCACCACATAGTCCACATCCCGCTCCATCGAGAAATTCGCTTTGAGCGCCTGGTTGATGTGATGCAGCAGATTCACGTGCTTGACGTCGAACAGGTTGTCTATCTTGAACCATTTCTCCGACTTATGGATGCCGTCCTCCGTAAGCTGTATGCCTTTCGTCTTCACATCATATGTGAAGTCCTCATCCATCTTAAGCATTTTGACGAATGCGTTCGCCTGCATGTACTGCGTTTCCGACTGTTCCGCCTTGCCCGAGATGATCAGCGGCGTACGCGCTTCATCGATCAGGATCGAGTCGACCTCGTCAATGATCGCATAATTCAGTTCACGCAGCACCCGGTCCTTCTTATACGTCACCATGTTATCCCTCAGATAATCGAAACCGAGTTCGTTGTTGGTCGTATAGGTGATGTCCTGTGCAAAAGCGTGCCGCTTCTCTTCACTGTTCTTCTGGTTCAGGTTCAGTCCGACGGTCAGTCCGAGGAAGTTGTACAGCACCGACATTTCCTCCATCTGTGTTGCAGAGAGGTATTCGTTGACGGTGATCACATGGACACCCCTGCCCGTCAGTGCATTCAGATACACCGGCATTGTGGCGGTCAGCGTCTTACCTTCACCGGTCTTCATCTCTGCAATGTCGCCTTTATGGAGCGCGATCCCGCCCATGATCTGAACAAGGAACGGTTCAAGCCCGAGTGTCCTGCGGGAAGCTTCCCTCACTACAGCAAATGCTTCCGGCAATATATCATCCAATAACTTTTCTTCTTGTTTAACATCATCTTCAACATCTTTCAACCGGTCCTTGAATTCATCAGTTTTGGCCTGAAGTTCTGCATCGCCAAGTTCCATCATCGCGGAACGGTAAGCGTCCACTTTTTCAGCCTGCTTGCGCAATGATCTGACTTCGAACCGGTTGCCATCAAATAATTTATTCAGTACGCCCAAGATAGCTCTCTCCTCATTCTTTACACATGTCGTTATACATCACATAATTTTACCATTTTTCCACAGAAAATAAAAACAGGACGTTTCCCTCCCAAAGAAGAGTCCTCGTCCTGTTCATCCAATCATTTGGTCCTTTTTCAAAGAATAAGCAATTTAGTTCGTTTCAATCACTGCATACTTTCCGTCCCTGCGTCTGTATACGATGCTGGTCCCTTCGGTTTCACGGTCATTGAAGACGAAGAAATCGTGGCCGAGCATGTTCATCTGCAGCACCGCTTCTTCGGAATCCATAGGTTTCAGGGTGAATTCTTTCGTACGCACGATCTCAATGCCTTCGTCGGTATGATCCGTGGCGTCGCCGTTTCCGTTGTCATTCTCGGCTGCCCTGAACATTTCAAGCTCCGGATCTTTCTCCCTGAACTTACGGTTGATTTTGGTTTTATGCTTGCGGATCTGCCTTTCAAGCTTGTCGACGATCAGATCCACTGCAGCATACAGGTCATCATGTCTTTCTTCTGCACGTAAAGTGAGGCCTTTCATAGGGATTGTAATTTCAACCTTGCCCTGCTTGTTGTTATAAGTCTTAATGTTTACATGCGCATGAGTATTTGGTACATCATTGAAGTAACGCTCGAGCTTGCCGACTTTTTCCTCGATATGCGATCTGATCGCATCCGTCACTTCAATATTTTCTCCTCTTATCTCACATCTTATCATGATGCACGCCTCCTTGAATTGCTTTTTCTTTTCATTCCCATTGTACCATAGTCCATCATGCTTTTGAAAACGTTAACACATCCAATGCGGCAGGTTCATGGTGTAATAAGACTTCCGCCGCATGATGGACTGTGATTCCTGTGGTGTATATATCATCCACTATCAATATCCTTGTATCCCGCAGTCTAACATCCCGATATTCTTTATTGAAAGTGAAAGGATTGGCGCTGTTCATACGCTCATGCCTGGAAAGTTCCGACTGCAGCTTCACCTTTCCGGTCTCAAGCAGACTGCTGTGGGGGAGGCGGGCACGGGCCAGCACTTCGATGATCTGGTTGAACCCCCGGTCACGGAACCGCCCGGGAGAAACCGGGATCGGCACAAAGTGGTCATAGTCCCGCTTTCTCACTGTGATGAACTGTGCCAGCACTTCCGCAAGCGCAATGTCCCTTACGAATTTATATCTGTGCATGAGCATCTTCACTTCCTCGTTGTAATCGAGCATGCACATGATTTTCCCGACCGGGGGGAAGCGGTTTTTTAGGAAGATGCAGTCCCTGCACTCCGATTCCCCTTCACCCATCAGCCGGCGGCACCTGCCGCACCGCTCCCCACGCCGCCATTCCTTCAGCCTGATTTCACATTCTCCGCACAACGGGCCGGGGGCCGTGAACAAGTTCAGAAGATGCAGTTCCGGCTCCAGCCTCCGGTGGCAGTAAAGGCACCTCATAAGACGGTCCGCCCGCTGTTGAAGGCCTTTATTTTCCTGATGGTCGCCCGGATATGGTGGGTGTTGTAGAGTGTGAGGAAATGGACGTTCCCGGTCGGATCCTGCGGCTTCCTGCCCACACGCCCGCATATCTGGATCAATGTGTCGGCGGGGAAATATTCCGTGTGAACGACGATGACGTCCAGATCCCTGAATGTGACGCCGCGTTCGAGGATCGTCGTCGTAAGGAGGATCCGGATGTCCCCCTCCCGCATGCGCTGCACCTTCACATACCGCGCCGCATCACCGCTGTAGACCGCCTCCACACTGTCGAAATCCCCCATCAGTCCATGCACCTCATGCATCATTTTAATTTCGGGGAAGAAAACCAGTACTTTCCGTCCGTGCGTCATGATCCCGTCGAGCAGCCGCTCCAGTTTCGCATCAAGGCGCCCCTTCTCCATGGCCCGCCTGACATTGGCATAGTGGATTTCCGGTATCGCGAGGTCATGCCCGTGATACCGCCTTGCGATCTGGAACACATTGCCGCCTGCAAGTTTCAGCATCTTCCTGGTCGGCGTCGCCGTCATGATGATGATGCTGCCGCGGGCCGTGAGCGCCTTGTGGACCGCCCCCTGAAGATGCGTGTCGCCCGCGAGCGGGAAGGCATCGAATTCATCGACGATGATGCAGTCGAAATGGTCTGTGAAATTGTAGAGCTGATGCACCGTGCATACGGTGAAGTGATGTTCGAATTTCACCTTGACGCCTGCAAACATCAAATCGATTCTCGACTTCTTGAATGCCCCGCTAAGCCTCAGGTGCAGTTCCTTGACCACATCGATCCTCGGGCTGACCACGGCGACGTTCAGGCCGTTCTCCCTTGCATATTTGATTCCCTCGAAGATGATTTCCGTCTTTCCTGCGCCGGTCACTGCATGGAGCAGCAGGTTTTTCTCCTCACGCACCGCCTCCACGACTTTCCGCGAGGCCGCCTTCTGGATCTCCGTCAGCTCGAAGTGGAGCTTATATCCGCATTCCTCCCTCCTTGACATCGACCTTGCTGCGATCAGCGGCGTGACGGAATCCGAGCGCCCGATCCCGATGCAGTTCAGGCAGTATTTCACCTTCTTCTGATGAAGCGGTGAATGGAATTCATAAAACAGCGTCTTGTCGTTGTTCAGGCATCGGTGGCAAAGATTTTTAACGCTGTCGACGCCTGCTTCCTTATATAATATGTCCCCTTTGCTGTCGAAGTACATGGCATCCTCCATAAAAAAAGGACGCAGCAAAATAAGCTGCGTCCTGAATATTTGATTTTGTTTCCCGATCAGTCGATCTTCACATCATATGTCGTATATCCGAGGCCGAGCGCGCCTTCACCGAGGTGGGTCGCGATGACCGGACCGAAATAGCTGAGAATGAAATTCACCTGGGGGAATTGTTCCTGCAGTTCTTCCATCCATTCACGCCCCTCATCCTCCACATTGCTGTGTATGACGGCTGCCGTGATATCCTTGCCCTCGTGACGTCTGACTTCTTCTGCAAAAATTTCCTCGACTTTCTTCTTCGCTTTCTTCTTCGTCCTGATCTTCTCATAAGGGACGATTTTCCCGTCCTGGAATTCAAGGATCGGCTTCACTTTCAGGAGACTGCCGACCAGTGCCTGTGCATTGGACAGCCGGCCGCCTTTCTGAAGGTTCGTCAAAGTGTCCACGATGAGATATGCATTCATGTTCTCTTTCTTCTTCATCTCTTCCACTTCGGCGATCAGGTCCTCAAGCGGCATGCTGTCCTTGTGCTGCGCTGCATAAAGGGGCATGAAACCCTGGACGAGGCAGGCGATCTGGCTGTCTATGACATGCACATTGATCCCTTCAACACTCCGGCCCGCCGCCACCGCATTCTGGTATGTACCGCTGAGCTCGGCCGACAGATGGAAGCTGAGCACATCCGTGTAGCCGTCACGGTACAATGATTCAAGGAGCAGTATATAGTCCCCGATCGATGGCTGGCTCGTCCTCGGCAGTGTGTCCATCTGCGCCATCTTTTCAAAGAATTCCTCCGTGGTGATATCCACGTTCTCCCTGTACGTCTCATCCCCCATCACGACACTGAGCGGTATCGTGTGTATATCGTATTTCTCCAAAAGATTTTCAGGTATATAGGCTGTCGAGTCTGTAACTATTGCAATCTTCATTTAACGTCCTCCAATTTAAACCACTCGCACTCATGAATATTTTACTAAATCCACCAGCTTAAGTCTATGTGTTAATATAATTTTAAGAGGTGATATGCAATGGAACAGAAATATATGAACCACCGGACTGAAAATACTGAGATCATCATCAACAAATCCCGCTTCATCGGATATATCAAAAGGACGGAAACCGAAGAGGAGGCAAAAGCATTCATCGCCGAGATCAAGGCAAAGCACAAAGACGCCACACACAACTGCAGCGCCTACATCATCGGTGCCAGTGCCCTGATCCAGAAGGCCGATGACGACGGGGAGCCGTCAGGCACGGCTGGGGTGCCGATACTGGAAGTCCTGAAAAGGGAGCTCATGTATAATGTAACCGTCGTCGTCACAAGATACTTCGGCGGCATCAAGCTCGGTGCCGGAGGGCTCATCCGGGCTTATTCCGGCGCCGCAGCCGAAGTCGTGCAGAGTGCCGGCAAGGTGTATGAGGTCGAGATGGTGCCGGTCACCGTCACGATGGACTACACCTACACGAGCAAGTTCGAACATGCCGCCCAGAGCAGCCCGCACATCATCAAAGACACCGCCTACACCGACAAGGTCACCTACACCGTCCACACCCGGACGGAAGATCTTGAAGACCTGTACGGCATGCTCGATGAAATCACCCAGGGGACGCACAGTTCCGAGGACGGGGATGTGCTGATGGCTGAAAATGTGCTCACCTGACTTTAGGGAGGCGGTATCATGAGCATCTGGTTTTTCTTAAACGGCGCGCTCCTTCTGTGGGCGTTGTGGAATACTGTTCAAAGCCTTGCCGGTCACTCCGTGTATCACCACATACTGCTCGGTTTCGCGGGGTTGCTCTTCTTCATCTTCAACTGGACGCGGAACGCCGTCTTCGCCACCATCCGCAGCACCGAAGACAGGGCGGTGAAGATACGGCTTGCACGGATGTCAAAAAAAATAATGCCCTGGCACCGGTGGGTGGGGACATTATCATTTATCATCATTTTATTGCACGGGGCAGCGGTGCTTCATCTCTACGGCTTCAACCCCGGCAGCATGAAGATCCTCACCGGCCTGCTCGCATCCGTGAACCTGCTCGCCCTCGTGCTCTCCGGGTGGTACAGCCTGCTGATCCGCCATAATCTGAGGACGCGGCGGCTGCATTTCGGCCTCGGACTCACGATGTTCATACTGACCGCCCTCCATCTCTTCTTCTAATTGACGGAGACGATCTTATGGACGAGCCTGCGCAGGAAGTTCAGCACCGGCTTTTTCCCGTTGCCGATCAGGTTCGTCGCCTCGACGATGATCACCGTCGTGAATATCACGAGAGTGGTGATGATCAGCGCACCCGGGACGGTCGACAAGTACAGGATGATGCTCGCACCCGCATAGAGCGCCGCCATGAAGTAGATCAGTATGACGCTCTCGACATGCGTATAGCCGAGGGTACGGAGCTTATGATGGATATGGCTCTTATCGGCACTGACGATCGAGACTTTATTCCTGTAGCGCCTGAACATCGCAAACAGCATATCGACGATCGGGACGCCGAGTATGATGATCGGGAAGAATAAAGAGATCAGCGTGATGTTCTTGAAGCCCATCAGTGAAATGACGCTGATGACGAAGCCGAGCAGCATCGAACCGTTATCCCCGAGGAAGATTTTCGCCGGATGGAAATTGTACACGAGAAACCCGAGGCATGAACCGATCAGGATGACACAGATCATCATGACGAATATGTTCCCCTGCAGGATCGTGATGAAGGCGATGCTTGAGAGGGCGATGATGGATACGCCGGTGGCGAGTCCGTCAAGCCCGTCGATCAGATTGATGGCATTGATGATCGCTATCATCCATATTATGGTGATGGGCACGGCGAATATGCCGAACTCGATTTCAATGCCGAACGGCGTGATCCTGTCGATGACGATGCCGTAATATATGGGCACCAGCGTGATCAGGATCTGCCCGATCAGTTTGGTGAGGGGTTTCATGTCGAATTTATCGTCGATCAGACCCAGCAGCACGATCAGCGCACCGCCGATGATGATGGGCTGGAACTCGATTTCGATGGGCCGTGAGACCAGCACACCGACGACGAATGAAATCAGGATGGCGACCCCGCCGAGATGCGGGATCGGCTTGAGGTGGATTTTACGTCCCCCGGGACGATCCACAAAGCCGGTCTTCCTGGCAATCCAAATAAATATAGGGGTTAAAATCAGCGATATCATAAATGACATCGTGAGTAGAAATGTAGTGTACATACCCATCACCGTTCATAATATTTTCAATTTAATATATCATATACAAAATGTGAAATCGAATTGATATTTAAATTATAATCTTTTCATTGTATAATTATAGTCAATCAAACTAAGGAGTTAAAGTTATGAGACAAAATAGGCGAAGCGGGATGCATCCCGTCTTCAAAGTGATGATCGCCCTGCTGCTCATCTTCATATTGATTGTAGGCGGTTTGATCGCATATGTATACTTTCAGATCAGAAGTACGGCAAACAACATGTATGATGCGGAATTTGAAGGTTCACAGTCCAACCTCCGGGAAGCGCAGGTGGAGATCAGTGAAGGGGAACCGGTTTCCGTCGTCCTTTTCGGCACCGACGACGATGAGGCACGCAATGAGGTCATGATGGGGCAGCGTTCCGACACCATCATGGTGGTCACCCTGAACCCGGACAGCGGTGAAGGCAGGATCGTGAGCATCCCGAGGGACACGCGGGCGGAGATCGTCGGTCGTGACACCGTTGAAAAGATCAACCATGCATATGCATACGGCGGCCCGATGATGGCCAAGGACACCGTTGAAAACTTCCTCGATGTGCCAATCGATTATTTTGTTTCCATAAATATGGACGGCTTCACGAACATCATCGATGAAGTCGGCGGCATCACCGTCACAAGCAACGATACGTTCGACCAGTCGGGTTATTCCTTTGTTGCAGGCGAGACGTACGAGATGGACGGCGACATGGCGCTCGCATTCTCGAGAGCCAGGTACGACCCGGGCTCAGGCGGGGATGCAGGACGCCAGCAAAGGCAGCAGCAGATCGTCCAGGCCATTGCGAGTGAGCTGCTCAGTGTCCAGACCGTGACGAATTTCAATGATATTTTAAATGTACTGGGTGAAAACATCCGTACGAACATCCAGTTCAACGAGATGAACGAGCTGCGCTCGACATACCAGGAGCCGGCCCAGAACATCGAACAGCTGCTGCTCGAAGGTTATGACGAACGTTCCCAGGAAGACGGGCTTTATTACTTCTATCCGTACGAGGAATCTTACAATGAAGTGACCGACGAGCTGGAGGAAAATCTGGATATAGATTAATTTTTTAATGGCCGGGAGGGATGATCCATGTTAATCGATTTCGTGTTGAATATTTCCATAACGATCAGTGTGATCTATCTCTTCCACCGCATCCAGTACAGTGAGGACTCGGCCAAGCTGACATCGGCAGCCTTTCAGGCGGCATTGATGGTCACATTGGCCGTCCTTCTTTTATTTGTCCCGATTGAATACAGGGGGTACAGCTTCAGCCTGTTCTTCGTCCCTCTGATTCTGATCCGGAATAAGCTGCATTTAAAAATTGCCGCCTTCGCCCTCGTCGCTGCTGCCCACTACTTCCTGAGCAGCAACAGTGTGATTGAGATATTGATCGCAGGCGTGCTCTACATCGCCGCCATCCTGATCATGCCTTTCTTCAAATCACAGACGACGCCGCTGATGACATGGTTCAACTTCATATTCACGATCCTGCTGCTGACGGGGATCGACCTCTTCGTGGAACCGCTCGGGTGGATGCAGTTTTTGATCATCACCTTCATGAGCACCGCCCTGATGATCACTGCAAGCGTCATGTATGAGGATATCCACTCGATCATCCGGGTGCTTGACCGGCTGAACAGGGAGGAGTACACGGACCACCTGACCCAGCTCGGCAACATCAAGGCACTGGATAATGAAGTCAACCGGCTCGGAAGCCGTACGGAAACCATCAGCCTGCTGCTGATCGACCTCGACAACTTCAAGGTCGTCAACGATACATACGGCTACGGTGCCGGGGACGCGGTCATCAAGCAGATCACCGGCCTGCTCAAGAACTATGTGCCGGCAGGCGGCTCCATATACCGGAACAGCGGTGAAGAGTTTTCCATCGTGCTTGCGGATGTCTCCTTCGACAGGACCGTACGCCTCGCCGAAGCCATCAGGAATGCGGTCGAGCACACCAATTTCCATGTCGGGAAAAACGAGGTGATCAGCCTGACCGTCTCGGTCGGCATCGGCTTCAAGGACAGCGGCGGGACGAGGCGGCAGCTGTTCAAGGATGCGGACAATATGCTGCATGCGGCCAAGAAGATGGGCCAGAATCAGGTCATGTTCCTCCCGCTAATAAAATAAACCCAAACGACCTTCGTTTGGGTTCATCAATCAGTCTTCGACCGACGCAAGTTTTGATAAGGTGATCTTGTCATGTGACGCATGCCACTTGACTTCACCTTTATCGAAATAAAATGCCTGCGGCGACTCATGTTTGATATCAAATTTTTCACTGATATAGTTTGACAGCTCCCGATGGTCCTGTACAATCAGGTAAAAGCCGTCTATGTCTCTCTCATAATGGAATTTCTTGAATTCCTCAAAAGCTCCTGCTGAAATCGGGCATGTGTTCGAATGTTTTAGGAAGAAAAAGAATTCATTTTTATCGAGGAGCGCATCAAATGAATCGATATTTGTCACTTTAGTTAACATTTCATCACCCTTTTAATTAAACTTAGTATAATTTATCATTAATTCAAATATATAGCAAACACAATTTTGATATATGCTATAATATCCTTGGATTGGAGGTAGTAAAATGAACAAACCGATTAAACGCTGGAATCTCCTCGACTCGGTGAATCTTGCCCTGTTCATCGTTGTCGTTCTGTTCTTCCTGGACTTCAATAACAATGCAGCGGTGTCCTATCTGCTGCTCGGCGTATTCCTGCTTTGGGTCATCACACTCATATTCCGCAACATCTTCATCAATAAGATTGAAAATGACCCGGGCCATCCGCTGCATGAAACCCAACTTCAAGGAAAGAAAAAAATATAGAGCGGGCGACTCACTCCCCGTTCTTCAATTCTTCCATCCCCCGCCGGTACTCCTCATCCATCTTCTGATAGCTCTCCTGCAGTGACAGTATGTTCTGCAGCTGTATGTTCTGCAGCTTTTCATTATAAAGCATCGTATTTTTACGCTCTTCATAATATGCCTGATAACCATAATACATTTCCAGGCTGATACTTCTCACCCTGTTCGCCTGCTGTGTCGATAAATTGATCGTATCAAGCGAGGTCACATGCTCATCGAGCATGGGCAGCAGCACTTCATCGATCTGCTCCTGCTTCTTCTCCATCGGTTCATCGCTTTCCAGCATATCGGAAGCTTCATACAGTGCTTCACTGTTTTCATTGAGCTGTTCTATCAGCATATCTATTTCATTGACCACTTCTTCATCTTCGGCACTTTCTATGATGTCGTCTCTTTCCCTCTGATTCTCCATGAACGACTGGCTCAATGCAATCAGCCTCTCACTTGCCTCGATTGAATTTTGGTAAGTGATCAGATAATCACTCAGCTGTTCTGTAAAATCGGCTTTCGCCTCTGCACTTTCGAGGAAAATGTCATGCTGCTCCTGAATTTCCTCCCGGTCTGTCTCGACTGCTGAGGCCTCTTCCTCCAGCGTTTCGGCCAATGGGAGGATTTCACTTTCCAGTTCGGCCGCCAGATCTTCAAATTCATCATCCTCGGCACCGGCCTCAATATCGGAAACATGCTGTATGATTTCTTCCCCATCGATATTATCCAGTCCGCGCGTCACTTCTTCATTCATTTTATGGACTCCGTCCATCTGTTCCTGATAATTTTCCATTTCCTGTGCAAAGGGATCCCCGCATGCACTTAAAATGAAGGTACATATCAGCAATAAGGTGAAAGTGCCTTTGGGCCCTGCTTTCACATGCTTCACATCCTTATTCATATCAAACTTCTGCGGTAAAAATATAACACACTTGAACTGACCTGTACAAACTTCTCCATGTCCCAGTTCCAAAATCCGGTCATATCATTTATAATGATGGATAGTATAAAAATCGAATCGTTTTGAAGGGAATCATTAGTGTGGATAAGACTCGGATTGAGAAAGATTTAAAACTGCAATTAAAAAACTCTACAATAAAAATAGATGAACCATTAAAAAATTACACCTATACGGAAACGGGCGGCCCGGCGGATTTCTATATCACCCCCGGGGACTTCGACGATGTCTCCATACTGCTGACCTACTGCCATGAAAATCATATCCCCGTGACCTATCTCGGCAACGGCTCCAACATCATCATCCGGGACGGCGGCATACGCGGCATCGTCCTGAACCTGCTGGAGCTGACACACCTCAATTTGGACGGGGATGTCATCAGCGTCGGCAGCGGCCGGGCGATCATCGAAGTCTCAAGGTTTGCGCGTGATAATGAATTGAGCGGCCTGGAATTTGCATGCGGCATCCCCGGAAGTATCGGCGGTGCGGTATACATGAATGCCGGTGCATACGGCGGCGAAGTGAAGGACTGCCTGCTTGAAGTCACCGTGGCCACGGAAAAAGGCGAAATCCTGACTTTGACGAATGAGGAACTTGAACTCGGTTACCGCAGGAGCATCATCCAGGATAACCATTATGTGATACTGGAAGCGAAATTCAAGCTCGCAAAAGGCGACATCGATGCCATTAATGCAGTCATGGATGATCTCACGGAACGCAGGGAAAGCAAGCAGCCCCTTGAATATCCGTCATGCGGCAGTGTCTTTCAGAGGCCGCCCGGCAACTTTGCCGGCAAACTGATCCAGGATGCAGGCCTTCAGGGCCACCGGATCGGCGGCGTCGAAGTATCCAAAAAGCATGCCGGATTCATGGTGAACATCGATAACGGCACAGCCGGGGATTACGAAGAATTGATCAATTTCGTCCAGCAGACCGTAAAGGAAGAATACGGCATTGAACTGGACACCGAAGTCCGGGTCATCGGCGAACCGGTTTATAAACGTTCGGACAGACATAAATGAATATAAAAAGTATGCGGTCAGTTTAAACTGACCGCATACTTTTTTTATATTTACTCTGCAGTATAATTGTCCACTGCCGCTTCAACTTCATCGATTTGAGCCATCGCGGTCTCATGACCGCCTGCATTCAAGTACCATACATATGGATCAAGCTCAAAAATATTTTCGTTCTGGACTGCTGTCGCAGATTCAGTCGTCGAGTTGATGAGTGTATCGACCGGTGTCGCATCTCCGCCGCCGGCCACTGCACCTCTGTCCATCACGAACATGATTGCAGGATCTGCATTGGCGATGAACTCATAGTTGACCTGGGAACCATGGTTGTCCGTCTCCTCATCGTACTCATCGGCTGAACTGAAACCGAATGTATCGTAAAGGTAGCTGAATCTTCCACCTTGTCCGTGGAATGAAACGCCCCTTTCTCCATTTGTCTGGAGGTAAAGGATTGAGTTGTCTTCCAGTTCGGAAACTTTCGCATTTACATCATCGATCCTTGTTTCCATTTCCTCGACAAGCTGCTCGGCTTCCTCTTCCTTATCGTATAATTCACCGATCTTCTTCGTCATTTCCGCAATATCTTCAAAGTATGTAGTGCTGTCCGCAGCCACATAAACGATTTCTGCATCAGGCGCAACCCTTTCAAACTCGGTCAGGTTGTTTTCAGTCGCCTGACGGCCGCTGATCATGATCAGGTCCGGCTGGATTCTTGCCATTTCTTCGAAGTCCGGCGATTTCAATCCACCGAGGTTTGCATACTCATCAGAATCGAATTCCGCCAGTTCATCGGATAAGGACGTATCTCCTTCACCTTTAGGTAAGCCTGCAATATTTTCCTGTACATCAAGTGCCTGGAATGTCGAAGCGACACCAAGATCGAAGATTGCCACTTTTTCCGGGTTTTTCGTCACTTCAACAGTTTCTGAAACTTCTTCGCCTTCAGCTGAATTGTCTTCACCGTCACCAGGGAGCACCTGGAATGTATTGTCGAAAGTCACCGTTTCCGTGCTGCCTTCAGATTCTGCGCTTTCTTCTGTTTCTGCGCCTTCATCCGTTTCCGCACCTTCGGAAGCAGCGCCTTCATCTCCGGCGTTGCCGCATGCTCCAAGCACCAGTACAAGTGCCATTGCCAACATCAAATAAAAACTTCTAAACTTCATAACTCCTACCTCTTTCCAAATAATAGTGATTTTTAGCCCCCACTAAAAACTACTACCACGTTACATTCGATATTCAGCCCATCACCTCCTTAAAGTATGACGCTCTAAATCTGTGCCTGCTCCTTGACGAAATCGTCCACCGTCGCATCGGCATGTTCATCAAAATAGATGCAGATCTGATGGCCCATGATGCATTCGATGTTGATTTCCATTTCATATATGTCTTCAAGGATATCTTTCTTGATCACTTCATTCTTGGTGCCGCTGATCGCAACTTCGCCGTCTTTCAGTGCAACGATGTTATCCGAATAACATGATGCGAAGTTGATATCATGTATGACGATGATGATCGTCTTATTCCTCTCGCGCACAAGACGCCTCAAAATCTGCATGATCTGCACCGAGTGCTTCATATCCAGATTGTTGAGCGGTTCATCCAGGAAGATATACTCCGTATCCTGGGCGATCGTCATTGCGATGTATGCACGCTGCCTCTGTCCGCCTGAGAGTTCATCTATGAACCTGTCTTCAAATTCACCGAGCTCCATGTAATCGATGGCTTCGTCTATGAGCGCATTGTCCTCGTCGGTCAACCGCCCTTTTGAATAGGGATAACGTCCGAATGCAATCAGCTCGCGGACGGTGATCTTCAATTCAAGATGATTGGACTGCTTCAGTATCGAGATCTTTTTGGCAAGTTCACTGTTCGGCTGTGTGAAGATGTTTTCACCTTCCAGCAGCACATCACCTGAATCGTTGTCCAGGAGCCGTGTGATCATGGACAGGACGGTACTTTTCCCCGCCCCGTTCGGGCCGATCAATGAAGTGATCTTTCCTTTCGCAATCGATAACGATACATCATCCACCACTTTTTTGTCACCGTACAGCTTTGTGATTCCTTTGACGCTAATCATTTGCGTCCCCTCCTAAGCATTAAATAAATAAAGTAAACGCCGCCGACTAAGTTGATTATAACACTGATTTCCACACTGTTCTGAAAAACGAACTGGACGATCATCTGTCCGAGGACAAGTGCGATGATGCTGATCAAGGATGTGCCCACCAACAGATATACATGTTTATACGTCTTGAAAAGTTCATGGGCTATGTTCACGACGAGCAGGCCCAGGAACATGATCGGTCCGACGAGCGCCGTCGACACCGATACGAGGATTGCGATTATGACAAGGAGCTGTGAAACTTTCCTGTCATAATTGACGCCGAGGTTGATTGCGGCATCCCTGCCGAGCGCCAGTACATCGAGCGAATGAAAATCCATGAACACGATGATGAGCATGATGATGAGTATGACTGCCGTAAGCACCATCAGGTTTTCATTGACCGCATTGAACGATGCAAATAACGCATTCTGTAAAACCAAAAAGTCATCGGGGCTGATCAGCTGCTGCATGAATGTGGACAGGTTTCCAAAAAACGTCCCGAGTATGATTCCGATGAGCAGTAATATGAATATGTTGTTCCTCGTGAGCCTGAACAGGTACTTGAACACGAAAAGCGTGAACAAAGTGAGCATGATGAGGCTGAGGAAATAGTTCAACTGTGAATTCAAAAGCAGGGGCGAGCTCACGCCTGCCAGGAAGACGATCGTCGTCTGTATGAAGACGTACACCGAATCCAGTCCCATTATCGAAGGTGTCAGGATCCTGTTTTTCACGATGGTCTGGAAAATCACCGTTGAAACCGCGATGGCAACTCCGACTATGACGATGGCAGCCACACGCCGGATGCGTGAGGGCGCCTGATAAAAGAAGATATCCATATCGATTTGATAGAGCAGATAAAAGCCTGTCACAAGGAGCGTCAGTATGGACAGCCCCAAAAGGAGTTTATTCTTGTAGTCTTTAAGCATTTGTCTTCACCCTCCTGTATATCATCCACAAGAAGATGAAGCTGCCGAATATCGCGATCATCAGACCGACCGATATTTCGTATGGATAAATAAGTACTCTGCCCAGTATGTCACAGAACATGACGAAGATCGCACCGAGAACTGCAGTGGAGTAGATCGTCTTCTGAAGGTGATCACCTTTGAACATCGATACGATGTTCGGGATGATCAGTCCGAGGAAGGGCAGCATGCCCACCGTCACCACGACCAGCGCCGTGATTGCCGCAGTGATGAAGAGCCCGGTATATAAAACCCTCGTGTAATTCATTCCAAGGTTTTTGGAGAAATCCTCCCCCATGCCGGCCACAGTGAACTGATTTGCAAATAAAACCGCGATGATGAGCAATGGAATACTTATGTATAGAATTTCATACCTTCCGGAGATGACGGTTGAAAAGCTGCCGTGCATCCATCCGGATATGACCTGCAGTGAATTCGTCCTGAGTGCAATGAAGGTCGCTATGCTTGAAACCACACCGCCGAGCATCAGCCCGATCAACGGGACGAAAATCACATCTTTCAATTTGATTCTGGTGATGATCTGCATGAAGAGCAGTGTGCCGAAAATCGCAAGCGCCAGTGAGAACGCCAGCCTGCCGAACAGGTTGATCGCCGGGAACATGACGAGCCCGATCAGTATGCCGAGCTGTGCCCAGTCCATCGTCCCCGCCGTCGTGGGAGATACGAATTTGTTGCGGGTCAGCTGCTGCATGATCAAACCGCTGACAGCAAGGGATGCACCCGCTATGATGATGGAAACGGTCCTTGGGAACCTGCTGGTTGCCAGTGTGTTCTGCTGCTGTTCCGACAAGTTGAATATTTCGTTTATAGATAGTGGAATTACTCCTACAAACATTGAAATTATTGATAGGATTATAAGTATGATAATCAATATATCAAGACGAAATAATTTTTGTGCCATTTCCACCATCCTTAACTGATAATGATTATCAATACGATCATAATTAGTATTATACACCGTATATCTCGATTTTCAAGCTGGAAGAGTGACAATCCCAAGAAAAAACTACCTTTGGCAAGGTAGTTTTAATTGATGATTATCGTTTCTCCCGTGGGCTGGCTGCCCCCGTCCGATAAAATATCCATTAATGTATTGATGGCCTGTGGGTTGGACCGCTCCAGCGAATCCTCCATGGATTCCTTGTATGAAGGTCTGTAACTGAGTGCATACACATCGATGTCTTCCTTACTGAGCTCGATCGCCGTCGAGTGGGTCAGCGCTTCGATGGCACCCGTCACAGTATAGTATAAATTGCGTTCATAAACTTCTTCAAAGGAAGGTTCAATCACATTGATGATTTTCGCTTCACTTTCATCCTTCAGAAGCGGACGCAGCACTCTTGTGCCGAGATAAGTGCCCCACACGTGCTCATAGACCACTTCGTTGAATTCTTCGAACGTCAAGTCATAGATTGATTTGCTTTCACTGTGGATCGTGTGGATCAGGATGATGCCATTCAGGCTGTCGAAGTCCCGCTCTATTTCAGAGAGCACATTCTGCCAGTCGATTTCCTTCGATTGCTGCAGCAGTACAGCACTGTGATGCCCCCCGGACCCTTCCTGTATCTCTTCGAGCAACCGGTCCAGTGCAACATGGTCCAACCCCGTCAGGATCAGATTGGCACCGACACCCGCAAGGTGTTTGGATAAATCAGAACCAAGAGGCGATGTCGCATTGGCTATGATATAAGTCTTATCATCCAGTCTCATGTTTACCTCCTGCTACTGTGATACCAGTATTATACCCAATCGGACATTGGATTACACAGATTTTCGCCTGCAGGAATTATTCCACGATGACCTCCGAGCTTGGCATCGTGTGCAGTGAGTATGCATCGACATGGGAGATGACGGTGTATGTACCCGCTTCTTCGAAAGTATATTCCACGGTGTACTCGCCGTTACCGGAATGTTCGGCATCGATTTCCTCAACCGTTTCGCCTTCCTCGTCCTGGATTTCAAACATCACACGGTCCGCATCGGTCACATCTTCGTCGTTCGATGTCACATAGGCCGTCAGGACTTCAGTGTCCCCTGCCATGATATGGTCCGGTGCGGCAAGATCGACTTCCAGCGTCCTCATCTCATCGGAGTCGGGCGCATCATGGTTCATTTCCCCGGAGTCCCCGCCGTTGCCGCAGCCTGCAAGGAGGATGCCTGTAAATAATACGAGCAATAAAGATTTAAGTTTCATTTGAAAAACTCCTTTCCTTATCACTATAGCATCTGTTGAAACGGCCGGCCCCCGGAGTTTATAACCATTTTATGACTTTATTTCACTGAGGAGGTTCGCCATTTCGATCGCGGCGGCGGCAGCGTCCGAGCCTTTGTTCCCGAGCTTAGTTCCGGCGCGCTCTATCGCCTGCTCTATCGTCTCCGTCGTGATTACCCCGAACATCACCGGCACATTTGTCGAAAGGCCCGCTTCCATGATGCCGGATGCAGCCTGGCTGCAGACATAATCATAATGGGTCGTGCTGCCCCTTATGACACAGCCGAGGCCGATGATTGCATCATACTTCCCCGATTCCGCCATCTGTTTTGCAGCGATCGGTATTTCGAATGCACCCGGTACATAGGCGAGGTCGATGTCTTCAGCATCCACACCGTGGGCGGTCAGCGTACCTTCCGCACCGGCGATCAGCCTCTCCGTGATAAAGTCATTGAACCTGCCCGCAACGATCGCGACCTTTAAATTTTCACCTTTCATGCCTGTCTGAATGATATTCATTTTGTTTCCTCCTGTAATTGATGGCCGAGCTTCTCTTCTTTGACGTTCAGGTAGTCGGCATTATTGACGTTCGCTTCTATGATGTGACTGCGTCTGTTGACTTCGATTCCTTCCTTTTCAAGGCCCGACACTTTGGCCGGGTTGTTGCTCAGCAGCGTCACCTGGTGGAGTCCGAGGCTTTTCAGCATCCCCGCCGCCGCTTCATAAGTCCTGAGGTCCGCATCAAATCCGAGATGTGCATTGGCCGTCACCGTATCAAATCCCTGCTCGATCAGCTCATAGGCTTTGAGCTTATTCAAAAGGCCGATGCCCCTGCCTTCCTGGCGCATATACAGGATGACGCCGTCTTCGGCACTCATGATTTTCATCGCGAGGTCCAGCTGTTCCCCGCAGTCGCAGCGCTCACTGTGGAAAACATCGCCCGTCAGGCATTCCGAATGAATCCTTACATTCATATTCGCGCGCACTTCCCCGTGAAGGAGCGCGATGTGTTCCTCGCCCGTCACCCTGTCCTTGAAGCCGAACATTTTGAAACTGCCGTATCTGGTCGGCATCTTGACTTCACTGTCCAGCGCCACCCGGTGATTCGAGGCAATATATGCTTTCAGGTCTTCTATCGTGATCATCTTCAGTCCGTGCTTCTCTTTATATGACTTCAAATCGTCGACCCTTGCCATCGTACCATCGTCATTCATGATTTCGCATATGACGCCTGCAGGCTTTGCGTCCGTCAGCCAGCAGAGGTCGACCGCCGCCTCGGTATGCCCCATCCTCTCGAGCACCCCGCCGTCCTTTGCGACGAGCGGGAATATATGGCCGGGTGTATTGAAATCCGCCGACCTTGTGTTGTCGTCAATCAATGCCTGTATCGTATCAAAACGTTCAAATGCACTGATGCCCGTCGTCGTGGACGCATGGTCTATAGAGACGGTGAAGGCCGTGCCGTGCGGATCGCTGTTTTTCTCCGCCATCGGCGAAAGCTCAAGCTTTTGTGCTATGGATTTCGAGATCGGCGCGCAGATCAGGCCGCGCCCGTGCGTTGCCATGAAGTTGATGGACTCCGGCTGCATATATTCCGCAATGCCGACGAGGTCTCCCTCGTTTTCCCTGTCTTCATCATCGACGACGATGATCAGCCTTCCCTGCCTCAAATCTTCGAGCGCTGATTTTATTGAATCAAACATTCAGACCACCTGCTTTCAATAATTCTGCATCGCCGTTTTTAAGCAGATGCTCCACATATTTTACGATTTGATCCGCTTCAATGTTCACCTTATCGCCTGTCGCCTTGTCCGATAATATCGTACGCTCCAAAGTTTCCGGGATGAGGTTCAGCGTGATGACCGACGCCCCGTGATCGACTTCGAATAAAGTGAGGCTTGTGCCGTCGATCGTCACTGAACCCTGATCCGTCATATATTTCATCAGACGTTTCGGGCAAGCCACCTTCATGACCAGGGCGTTGCCGTCATGCCTCAGGGAAACGACTTCCCCTGTGCCGTCGACATGGCCGCTGACGAGATGGCCGCCGAGGCGGTCCGACAATCTCACCGCCCTCTCGAGATTCACCGCGTCGCCGGTCTGGATGCCGTCAAGGCTCGTGATCCGCTTCGTTTCATTGATCATCGTCACCTTGAATGACTCCGGGCTTATGTCATATGCCGTGAGGCAGGCACCGTTCACGGCGATGGAATCACCTTCTTTGATGTCATCGAGCGTTGTGTGTGTGATCTTTATTTCCGTATCTTCCTCTGAACTTCTGATTTCTGCGATTCTGCCTTTTTCTTCAATCAAACCTGTAAACATCTAATTCCTCCTGTAAGTCAATTTTAAATCTGACCGGAGTTTTTCGACGTCTGCAAGTTCCAGCTCAATCGTTTCTTCCATGCCGCTGAGTGCATCTTGAAACAGTTCATGCCTGGACCTGCCAAATAATTTCGGGGCAATGTATAAAATCATCTGGTCGTAAAGTCCGCTCTTGATGAAGGCAGTATGTATCCGGCTGCCGCCTTCAACCAAAACACTGCCGATATCGTAATCAATGTATAACTTCTTCAATATTTCCTCGTATGAAAAATCGCCGTATTCAATATCGTAAACATTATCGAATTCACGATTCTCCTCATTCGATGTGAAGATGACCGGTTTCTCCGGATGCTTTTCCAGGTTCAATCCCTCTGTAAGCATCCGTTCCCCGAGCAGGATGACGGGTCTCGGATGATTCCCCCCGCCCCCGATCCTTGCGGTCAGCATCGGATCGTCACGCATCAGTGTGCCTCCGCCGATGAGTATCGCGTCATGTGAATGACGCAGATGCTGCACATCTTCACGTGCGGACCCGCCGGTGATCCATTTGCTTGTGCCGTCATCAAGTGCCATCTTGCCGTCGAGACTCATCGCACCCTTCAAAGTCACCATCGGCCGTCCGGCCGCCAGGTGGGTGAAGAACGTCTCGTAAAGTGCGTCCGCTTCATAATGCGGCTGATGCTCTGCATAAATCCCGGCCGCCTCCAGCACTTCGTGGCCGGAGACTTTTGGATTTTCATCCTGCACTGCGTAAAACACTCTTTTGATGCCGGCTTTTTTGATGGCATCCGTGCACGGCGGCGTCCTGCCGTGATGCGAACACGGCTCCAGCGTGACATAGATGTCTGCGCCTTCAGGGTCGGTGATGCATGATTTGATTGCACGCACTTCCGCATGATCCGTCCCCATCGCGAGATGGCTGCCTGCGCCGATCACCACGCCGTCTTTTACGATAACCGCACCGACCGGCGGGTTGCGGCGCGTCTGGCCATCTGAAATTTTCGCCATTGCGATCGCTTTTTCCATGTAAATGCCCAAGTCTTCCCTCCTGAAATAAAAAAAGCCCCGATGAAAAAATCTTCATCAGGACTTAAAAATTGTATGCCAAATAATGTGGTGCATGAAAGCAACACAAACTAAACGTATCGTATAAAATACGTCTGCATCATTCTCTCTCCCATCCAGACTCTAACTGTCGGCTTCAGATTTGCACTGAATCAGCCATACGCAATCAAACTGCGTACAGGTCGCGGGCTTTAACCGCCGGTTGGGAATTTCACCCTGCCCCGAAAGAATTATATTCAGTTGAAAAACTCTAACCTAATCATATACGAATAATAGGAATTGTCAACCAAATGAGCCAAATATATTTTACTATTCTGGAAATTTCGATTATCTTTCTGATTTCGGCCTGACTTAATCGATTCGGAGACCGGATTTCGATTATCTCTATACTTTCAGTCCAACTTAATCGATTACAGGACCGGATTTCGATTATCTTCATGATTTCACATCGACTTAATCGAATTTTGAAGGTGCCGCCTCCCGCCACTATATAAAAAAGCCCCGCGGAAACCGGCAAGTTTCCCGTGGGGCTCTTCTAAAATATTTTAAGTTTCAAATACGAAGTCATCATCCTGCAAAGGCTCGACGTTCAATGCAAGCACATAGCCGTCGCCTTTTACACTGAAGAAGTCGTGGTTCTTGGTCGTCGTATCCAGTGCGTTTTCAATGATCGGGTTGAATCCTTTTTCTTCATAGTAAGGTTCGAAACCGAGGTTTGCGAGTGCTTTATTGGCGTTGTATGTGACATAGTTCATGACGTCATCCGTCAGGCCGATCTTGTCATAAAGTTCTTTAGTATACTCCGCTTCATTTGCGTAAAGATCTTTCAGCATCTCATACATTTCCGTATCCGCACGCTGCTGCTCCTCCTGTGACATCTCGCCCCTCAGGCTCTGTGCATCCAGTCCGACGAAGACGCCGTGGATGGATTCGTCAAGCAGAATTTTACGGATGACTTCACCGCTTGTCGTCATGCGTCCCTGCCCCGCCAGGTAAAGCGGATAATAGAAGCCTGAATAGAAGAGGAATGATTCAAGGAACACCGATGCAACACGTGCCATATACTGATCATAGATGGATGCATTCCTGTCGAACAGCTTATGGTAGCGGCTCACGATCTTGTCGGATTTATACACAAGATGTTTATTGTTCGGCACCCATTCATCCAGCAGTTCATTCGTTTCCTTTGAAGAAATCAGGGTGGAGAAGATATGCGAATATGATTTCGCATGGACCTGCTCCATCATCCCCATGAATGAGTAGACCGCCTTTTTACGCAGGTCGTCCGTATGCAGCAGGATGAGCGGCATGCCGTCATCCGCCTGATGTGTGTCGAGACCCGTCAGGCCTGCAAGCACCTTTTTGAAAGTGTCCTTTTCATCATCAGACATCCCCGACCAGGAACTTAAGTCTTTTGATACTTTGAATTCGGACTCCACCCACATTTGTGAGATGTTCTGGCGCCAGAATACATTGGTCATGTCATCTTCTTTATTCCAGTTTACTGCTATCATTTATATGACTCCTTCATCTATTAAACTGAACAGCTTGTACATTCTTCAACGCTGAGTAATTTGTTTCTCGTATAGTACAGTGATTTGAGACCTTTATGATGTGCATAAATATACAGTCTCGAAAGTTCGCGCGTTGAAATTTCCGAGTTTACGTAAAGGATTGTACTGATGCCCTGATCAATATGTTCCTGGATCGTTGCGATCAGGTCGATCAGTTTCATCTGATCCACGTTGAATGCACTCTTGTAGAACCACATGTTCTCTTTCGACAGGAACGGCATCGGGTAGAATGTTTCCGAGTTGCCGTACGTCCTGCGTTCGATCGTGTCCACGATCGGCATGACCGAACTTGTCGCGTTCTGTACATAGGAGATGCTCTGTGTCGGCGCGATCGCCAGGCGGTAAGCATGATAAAGACCGTTTTCCTTCACCTGGTCGCGCAGTTCCGCCCAGTCTTCCGGCGTCGGGACATGAATCCCCTCGAATAAAGGCTTCACTTTGTCCGTTTTCGGTTCATATGAATGATTCACATATTTCTCGAAGTACTCGCCCGTCGCATAATCCGAAAGTTCAAAGTCCTTGAACGTCTCGCCGCGCTCGGTTGCGATCATCATCGATTTTTCAAGTGAATGGTAGTTGAGCATCATGAAGAAGACATTGGCAAAGTCTTTTGCTTCTTCGGATTCATAGGCAATTTTATTTTTAGTCAGGTAACCGTGGAGGTTCATCGCACCGAGACCGACGGAATGCAGTTCATCATTCGCTTTTTTGACGCCCGGCGCATTTGCGATTTCAGTGTCGTCGCTTACGACCGTCAACGCTTCGATGCCGTCGTGGACGGATTCGCGTATTTTCTTCGAATCCATGACGTTCGCGATGTTCAGTGAACCGAGGTTACATGAAATATCCCTTCTGATTTCATCTTCGATGCCGTAATCATTGATCGTTGAAGTCTCCTGCAGCTGGAAGATTTCTGTACACAGGTTGCTGATCTTGATGTCGCCGATTTCTTTCAGCGGGTGCACCTTGTTGGCATTATCTTTGAACATGATGTAAGGATAGCCCGACTGGAGCTGTGTCTGTGCAATCGTGTTCAGCATGTCACGCGCATCAAACTTGCGCTTTTTGACGTTGTCGTTCGCAACCAATTTATCGTACATTGCATCAATGTCCATATCATCGAGAGTTTCCCCGTACTCCCTTTCGACCGTGTGCGGTGCGAACAGGTAGAATGGCTCATTGTTTTTGGCCAGTTCGAAGAATTTGGACGGTATGACGAGCCCTGTCGAGATCGTTGCAAGGCGAAGATCCTCATCCGCGTTCACTTTTTTGGTGTCGAGGAATTCAGGCAGGTCGTAATGGAAGATGTTCAGGTAAACTGCACCTGCGCCCGGACGCTGGCCCAGCTGGTCGGCGTAACCGAATCCGTTCTCCAACGCCTTGGCCACCGGGAGCACCCCTTTTGCCACGCCTTCGATGCCTTTGATCGCCTCGCCGCGTGCACGCAGTTTGGATAAGTTGATCGCGACACCGCCGCCGATCTTCGACAGCTGTTTTGCAGTCGAATCGATATAGTTGATCGAATTCAGGCTGTCATCCGTCTCCAGGAGGAAGCATGACACCATCTCTCCGCGGCGCGCACGGCCCGCATTCAGGAAGGTCGGTGTCGCAGGCTGGTAGCGCTGCTCAATCATCGAATTGATCAGACGCTTCGCCTGGTCCGTATCGCCTTTGGAGAGATACAGGGCGACGATCACGACGTGCTGCTTATAGTCTTCCAGGTAATGCTTCTTATCATTCGTCTTCAATGTGTAGTCTTTGAAGAACTTGCTCGCCGCCATGTAGCTCTTGAATTGGAACGGCAGTGAATTTGCATAGTCCACGATCTCGGTGACCTGCTCCTCGGTATACTCCTTGAACAGATCATAATAAAAATCATTGTCGACCAAATAGTGGAGCCTTTCGAGTTCGGTATCAAAATGAATCGTCTTATCCTCCACTTCCTCCATGAAGACCTCCAGTGCCTCCAGGTCCTTATGGAGCTGGTAAAATCCGGATTCATCCCTTTTCGTCACTTCATTATTAAGTTCAATGTGATTGTACTTCTTCTCGTCCAATACTTTCATTAAAACTCCCTACTTTCTCTTTAAATGATTCTCTGTCTTTTTCCGAGCCGTGTAATTCAAATTTCATCAGCAGCGGCACACGGTACTGTTCCCGGATATGCTCACCCGCTTTGGCAAAATTGCTCCCCCAGTTGCGGTTGCCGCTAGACGCCACGGCCAGCAGACCGGCATGGTTCACCTGAAGAAAACTTTCAACGGGGTCCGGCACGCCGCCGAAGCCGTAAGTGCTGGTCACCAGTACAAAGGGTTCTGAAATCTTATCATTTTTGTTTGCTTCAGTAATCTCGTATAATTCATACTGTGCTTCCAGATTTGAGCCTTTTATGAACCGTCTGACGTTACCGGTCATGGAATAGAATGCAATCATCACACCGTCCATCCCCCTTCACAATCATACTACCCTGAAAACAAAGAAAACGAACATACGTTCGAATGTCTTCAGCCGTCTGTATGTTTTATCCAGACATCACATTATTAGTGTATACCACAATATATGGTGCCCCAAAATATTTTCACACACTATATATTGTTTTGTTAGTTTTATCTTGCCATAAAGAAATTTATTTATCAATGGAAAAATTTCCTTATTTCATTAAGTTTCATGGCGTAATTTACACCCGGAATTCAGCTAAGCACTGGTGCGGCTATGATATACTGTATCAGTAAATATTTAATATTTTTTTTAAGGTTTTTAATTCCCCTTTTTTTATTGAAATTTAATGCAAACTTAAAATAAGGAGTTCTGATCTGCAATGAGCAACACTACAAAAGGCATCATCGCGCTGCTTATATCATCGCTGGGCTTCAGCCTGATGGCCTTCTTCGTCAAGTACAGCGGCGACCTGCCGACCGTACAGAAAACGTTCTTCAGAAATTTCATATCCATGGGGATTGCTCTTGCCTTCGTCATCTATTACAAGGAGAAACTCTTCGGCCATAAGGAGAACCAGGGGCTGCTGCTCCTCCGGTCCACCCTCGGACTTGCCGGTGTGCTTTTGAATTTCTATGTGATCGACCGCATGGTGCTGAGTGATGCCGAGATCCTGAATAAGATGAGCCCGTTTTTCACGATCCTTCTGTGTGCGATCTTCCTCAAGGAATACATAAGGAGATACCAGATGAGCTCCATCATCATCGCCCTTGCCGGGGCCGTCTTCATCATCAAGCCCTCAATGTCGAGTGATACCATCTATGCGCTGCTCGGACTGCTCGGTGCTTTGATGGCTGCCGGTGCATATACGGTCTTAAGGGTGCTCGGCAGCCGTGAGAGGTTCTATACGGTCGTATTTTACTTCTCCGCATTCTCAACAGTGGCGCTGCTGCCGTTTTTCATCTACCAGTATGAGCCGATGACCTTCGACCAGTGGATCATGCTCATACTTGCCGGCATATTTGCAGCGTTCGGCCAGTTCGGCCTGACGATCGCCTACAGTTTCGCACCGGCCAGGGAAATATCGATATTCTTCTACTCGACCATCATTTTCACGGCCCTGCTCAGCATCTTCATATTGGGCGAGGTGCCGGATGCCCTGTCCTTCATCGGCTATTTCATCATATTCGGGGCAAGCTATTATATGTATATGAAGAACCGCAGGCCGAAAGAGGCCTGAGAGGTGGCTGCATCCATTAAAATGACGATCAATCCATTGGAATTGATCGTCGTTTTTTTATTTTTTAAGTGGGGATTCCCTTTTTCCCCTCTATTTTGTAGGCATCCTGTTTTTCCTTGTGCTGTTTGATGATCTTCAAAAAGTGCGGGCAGTAGTGCTTCAGCTTATAATTGCCGACACCGTCGATCTTTATCATGTCCTGTTTGGACACGGGCATCTTTTTGGCAAATTCTTTTAATGTCGCATCGGTGAATATGCTGCCCGGCTCCAGCCCGCGTTTTTTTGCGAGCGCCGCCCTTTTGCCGACAAGCTTCTGATACAATTTCTCATTGGGCGAGGAAGCGGTGGAGATCTCCACCTTCTCTTTGAGCTGCTTGCGGAAAGGTACGGTATAGATATCGGCCTCACCCGACAGCACTTCCCGGCTCTTCTCCACCAGCCGGAGGTGCTGGTCTTCGTGATGGAGGTACCCGCTCAGAATCAGTTCATCCAGAATATGATGGACCTCCCCGGTCAGATAACTGGACATGCTGCCGAAATGAGGGGACTGGTCCAAAGCGTCCGAAATGACATCCTCGCTGCGTTCCCCCCTCAGCACCTGGATGATATGTTCTTTTGTCAGGGAGGGTCCGGTATGACGGATCAGCTCCAGCACCGCCGCCGCCTCCTCTTTCATATTGTAGGTGCGTTCTGTGCTCAGACAGTTCCCGCAGCGGCCGCATGAAGTCACATATTCATCCGCATCAAAATATTTCACCATGAAGCTCATCAGGCATTTCGATGTGCGGTTGTACTGGATCATCTTATCCAGTTTGCTGCGCATATGATCTTTATGCTGCTCGGACCCGTTTGATCGGTCGATGAAGAACTGGTGCAGGTTCACATCACGCTGACTGGAGAGGAGGATGCATTCACTGATCCTCCCATCACGGCCGGCACGGCCGATTTCCTGATAATAGCTCTCAAGGTCGCCCGGCAGATTATGATGGATGATGAAGCGGATATCCGGCTTGTCGATCCCCATGCCGAAAGCATTTGTCGCGACGACGACCGGGACGTCACCGGTCAGGAATGCATGCTGGTTGACATCCCGCTCCTTTTTGCCGAGGCCGCCGTGGTAGATCACATTATTTACACCATGGTCGGCCAGGTAGGCTGAAATCTTTTCGACTTCGGCCCTTGTGGCCGCATAGACGATGCCTGAAACATCCCCGCGTTCCTCGATGTAGGAAAGTATGAACTGATCCCGCTGGTACGTCTTGTTCACCGATAAATGCAGATTATCGCGTTTGATGCTGGAAAGCACCACATTTTCATCACAGATGTCCAGAAGCTCCTGTATATTCTCCTGCACCTCTTCGGTCGCCGTCGCCGTCAGGGCGACGAAAGCCGCATCCGGTATCAGTGCATTGATCGTCGGAATGACCTCCTGGTAGCTCGGCCTGAAATCATGACCCCATTTGGAGATGCAGTGCGCTTCGTCAAAGGCGACGAGCGGTATGTCCAGCTTTCCGACAAACTCGCGGAACTCATCGTTGTTGAAGCGTTCGGGCGCCACGTATAAAAATTTATACCGGCCTTCGAGCCCCTCCCTCATGATGCGTTCCTCATCTTTTTTCTTCAATGTGGAATTCAAATATTCCGCAGGAATGCCCATCTGCTTAAGGTTTCCGACCTGATCCTTCATCAAGGAGATCAATGGCGATATGACAAGGGTCACGCCTTCGGCCTGCAGGCCCGGCACCTGGAAACACAGTGATTTCCCCGACCCGGTCGGTAAAACGCCAAGGGTGTTCGCGCCACTGTTTACAGCCTCGATGATCTGACGCTGTTTGGGCCTGAATGTCTTGAATCCAAAGTATTTTTTCAATGTCATCTCTATCATAACTTCATCCCACCGTTTAAAGCCTGATTTTCACAATAATTAATGATATACATTATACATGATTTCCGGGTTCTTTTGTTGGATTAATCATCATTTAAAAAATAAAAACATCTGGAAATACTCCAGATGTTCCGCTTTACATTTTTTCCTTGACCAGTTCTTTTGATAATTTGTAATCGATCGCTTTGAAAAGGCTCTTCACCCACAGGTCCTGGGCATATAAATTCGCGTGTGCGTCACCACAATCGATCACTTTGAATTTCAGCCTGGACCCCGCCCGCTTCTGCGACAATTTATGCATATGATACGACGGTATCGTGCCGATATGTTCAGCCGTCGTCGCCTGATTGAAGTCATTCAGTGCAAGTATCGGTGCGCCGTCCGCCAGATACAGCCCGCCTTTGATGCCGGGATGCACGATGTTCGAAGGTGCCGGAGTGATTTTCTTACCCGTCAGGTGCAGCGATACCCTGTTCTTCTCTTTTGAGACGGTGAATTCCGCATTTTCCAGCATTTCATACACTTCATCGCTGACGTCCGGACGCCTCACGAGATGGAACAAGTCTGAGATGTATATCTCAACGAGTGAATAGATGTCCACGCCCCAGTTCACCATATTCTTATTGCGGAGCATATTGAACAGTTCATCATGCCGGACGGTATAATCCCGGCGCATCACCACTTCATCCCCCGATTTCAGGATGTTGGATCCCTCGGCTTCGATGCCGCCCGCCACCGCCAGATAAATCCTGTTGCCCCTCGGGGTATCCACGAATTCCAAAACATCACCGCGGTCGAAAAAGTAAATCCTGTTCGGATGGACCGGCTGGCCATTGCAGCGCCCGACGAATTCCGCACCTGAAAATGCAATGATCGTCGGCTCTGTGAACTTGATAGTTGCCGGCCTCACCGTCATCTCGATGGTCAGGTCGTCCGCCGCGTTTCCGACAAGCTGGTTCGCCAGCTGATGTGCAAGTCTGTCACATGCACCGTTATATTCGCTTCCTCTTGATGAAGGTCTTTTATCCAAGCTTTGAACGATTGAAAACAGGCCGCTGTCCTGAATGATTAAACTCACTTTAAAAACCCCTTCTCAATTAGAAAATTGCGTGCTTCCTCCACCACGATATCACAAGGTTCAATCGTATTGTGGGCTTCCATGATCGTCACGGGTTCGTACATGAAAGTCAATGTATGCTCGGTCGTGATCATCTCGTTCAGATATACATGTTCCGTCTTATTGAATGCATTGTTCAGACGTTCGAGCACAGCCGCGTCGATCACTTCATTCTGCTGATATGTAACCGCACGGTCACCATTGGCAAAAAACATCTTCGTCCCTCCAGAAATTAATTATTATAGAAAAAGTCCAGTTCCCCGGCTGCGAATCCGGTGATATTGGTCATGATGAAATAAACGATCATCATCGCTGCGATCAGACCGACAAAGCCGACCAGTACACCAATCATCTTAAGGTTATTTTCAATTAGATATGTTACGACAAAATGTGTGAATAGTACGATACCGATCAGCAGCAGTATCAGCAAAAAAGTTAACATCTTTTCACCTCTGTATTGTTAGTCTGATCTTCAGCCAACCACGGACACTATTAATCATATGGACGGAAATCCGGCCTGCTTCGTACTTCTCGATGAAGTCATCCACGATGTAATCTTTCTCAGTGACCTTTCCCTCATCCAGCAGGGTCCGCCTCATCACACCGTTCAAAATACCGGTATTTAAAGATGGCGTGAAGTACTCCCCTTCCTCCTGGATGACGAGATTGCCTATATTGAACTCTGTCAGCTGTCGTTTTTCATTATAGTATAAAACGATCTTGAAATCATCGTCCGGTATTTTGTAATGATACCTCACTGTCGTCTTATTCTCAATGAATTCCGGTACCCCGGACATCGGTTCCTGATGCAGCAGGGCGCGGGCAGCCCCTTCATCCGATATGGGTGCATGGGAAATCTTCAGGTCCCCGTGCTGATCCTGCGTCACCCGGAGCTTATACAGGCCGTCCATCAGAACGCGGGATTCCACATAATGACGGACTTTGCCGGTGAAGTCCGCCGGTTTGAAATTGAAATTTTCAGCTGATGACCGGAGCCGTGCTGCATGAGTGTCGATGCGCGCGACAACCCCGTCTTCAAGTCGCATCGACTCGATCAGTTCAAACTGGGCATTTTTCAAAAAGGCCGTCTTCGCAACGATCTCATCATATTCCGAAGCCGGTATGGAATCATATGTGATGCCGCCGCCTGCACCGTATACGTACTCTCCGCCGTCGATGTAAAGTGTCCTGATGGGTACATTGAAAACCATTTCCCCGCCCGGATACATTATGCCGAGTGTACCGCAGTAATATTTTCTTTCCGTCGCCTCAAGGGCATTGATGATGTTCATCGTCGACGTTTTGGGCGCTCCGGTGATCGAGCCGCACGGGAACAGACCCGCCATTATATCGTTGATGCCCGCGCCCTCCTTCAGTTCCGCTTCGACGGTGGACGTCATCTGGAAGACGGTCGCATATTCTTCTATTGTGAAAAGTGCCGGCACGCTGACACTGTTTTTGGCAGCCACCTTTGAAATGTCATTCCTGAGCAGATCCACGATCATCACATTTTCCGCCATATCCTTCTTAGATTCTTTCAGGAACATGCGGTTCTCTTCATCCTCGGACCGGCTTCGGCCCCGCGGTGCCGTCCCCTTCATGGGACGGGTCCTGATCGTCCTGTCTGCATCCACCTCAAAGAACAACTCAGGTGAGCAGCTGATGATCTGCTCGTCCCCATATTCGATGTACATGGCGTAGTCCCCGTTGTTTGAAGACATCAGCGTTTCGAATAAAGTGTGCCCGTCCCCGCGGAACTTCCCTTTCAGTCTGGTTGTATAGTTGACCTGGTATGTGTGGCCGTCGCGGATATATTCCCTGACCTGCTCGATGTTTTGAATGATCTCATCACGGGATTGCGTGAACTCCGGCTCGGTCATCTCATATGCCCCGGCCTCCCGTGCGCCCATGAACGTCGCATGGTCGCATTCATCTTCAAACACTCCGATGATGAACTGTTCCCCCTCAGGGGCGAAGGATTCGTACGTCACCGCACTGATTACATAATATCCGTCGTTCATGTAAGCTTCGGCTGCCGCCAGTGCCTCGTCCAGACGATGTGTCTTTTCGGTCATCGTCCGGACAGGATCGATGAAGTACAAATCCCGGACTTCTGAATTTCTTTTGAATTTCGAATGTACGTGCACTGTCAGGCCTCCAATGCTATCTTGATAAAATTGAATAACTGCTTCCTGCCATCCGAAGAGAGGATGGCCTCAGGGTGATACTGGACCCCGTAAATCGGATGCTTCACATGCTGGATCGCCATGTTCACACCGTCATCGGATTTTGCGGTGACCTTGAATTCACTGCTTTCCCCCGCACACACCAGTGAGTGGTACCGTGTCACGGTGAGCGGCATGCCCACATCTTCAAATATGAATTCGCCCGTATGGGAAATCTCATACGTATGGCCGTGGACCGGACGTTCCCCGCGGACGACCTCGCCCCCGGCCATATGCCACAGCATCTGGTGCCCGAGACAGATGCCGAATATCGGCAGCCGGCCCCAGTGCCGCGAGACAAAATCAATCACATCCTGCCTGTCGGCGGGATGTGATGGTCCAGGTGAAATGATGATGCCGATGATGTTGTCCGCTCCCGGTGAAACTTCGTGCAAGAGATCCGGGGTCCTCACCATGATCTCCACACCGTAGGGATTGGATTCCATGTAATGCACGAGATTATATGTGAATGAATCGTAATTATCTATCATAAGTATCTTCATAATTTTTCAGTATGTCCTTTTGTTTTTCTACATTTTAGCATATGTTCAATGATTTTATCGTTTGAAAAGGGCATCCGGCCATTTTCAGAATTATTTTAAATGTAACAATGAGGGTTAAAACTCATCTCAGGGGGTATCTTATTTCTAGATAGATCAATATAAAGTATTTCATATTTATTTTAAGGAGGACTTCAAAATGGGTTGGATTATAACTCTAATAGTCGGCGGACTGATCGGCTGGGCTGCAGGAGCAATTTTAGGCAAGGATGTTCCTTTCGGCATTATCGGCAACATCATTGCCGGGCTGGTTGGTGCCTCCATCGGTAACGCACTCGGACTCGGTATCGGACCGGAAATCGGCGGTGTCAGCATCATCGGCGGACTGATCGGTGCCATCATTCTTATTCTTGTGATTTCTTTGATACTCAAAGCATTCAGTAAAGATAAGTCTGCAAAAGATGCCAACAGAAGAAGATAATTTGAAGATGACTAAAACCTGAGCGCCTTTGGCCTCAGGTTTTATTTATCCCTATCGGACTTCGTCTCTTCTATGAGCCAGCGCTTCCTGCCGTCTCCGCCTCTGCCGGCAAGCCTCTCCGCCCTGATTTCTTCAAGCTCTTTCCGCATGTCTTCATTTTCCAGTAAATAGTTCTCCTGCCTGATCTCTTCAAGCTTTCTCTCTTCCATCATCTTCTGCAGCTGCAGCTTCTCTTTTTCCTGGTCATAGTCTCTCCTTATGCCGTAGAAAGCGACACCTGCCAGACTGACGATTCCGAGGCCGCCGAGACCGACGAGCCCCATGATGACATCAAAAAAACCCATGTCCAAAACACCTACAATTCTTTGTCTTCACTGTCACGGATCAGCCACTTATCTTCTTTCACCCTGTTCTCTTCCTTCAGCGCCCGCTGTTCCTTGATCTGATCGAGCTCAAGGCGCATCTGTTTGTTTTCAAGCAGGTAATTTTCCTGCTTCAGCATTTCCAGTTCCTTCTCTTCCCTCAGCTGTTTGATCTTCAGCTTCTCATCCTTTTGATCCGAGCCCCTTTTGATCGCATAAAGCGGGATGGAGAAAAAAAGTATGACCGGTACAGTTGCAATCAAGAATTCAAAAAATCCCATAGCCTCACCCCTCATCTATGATTTTACCATTATTCCTGCGAAAAATAATCATGAAACGCACAGGACCGCCTGCGGGATGAAGATTGGTGCCGGGACGAAAAAACCGCTGAATATGATTCAGCGGTTTCCAGGGTGTGCCATTATTTATCTTCATCTTCCTGGTCATCATTATGCGCAACATTATAGCCTTTCATAAGCGCGACCAGCTTGATTGTATGATTGTCGGCTTCCAGTACAATCCATTTATCTTTCTCGGTATTGATGTAATCATCAACATCGATATCCGCATTGATGCTCTGCATCCATCCGCCGATCGTATCGATGTCCTCACTGTTCTCGAATTCGATTCCGAAGTCGTCACGGAGATCGTCGATCAGGACACGCCCGTTGATATGGTAGATGTTGTCCTCGACCTTGACGATGTCGGGTTCTTCATCATCATCGAATTCATCACGGATTTCCCCGACGATTTCTTCAAGTATATCCTCCATCGTGATCATCCCGGCGGTGCCGCCGTATTCATCGATGATCAAAGCGATGTGCACGCGTTCGCGCTGCATTTTGATCAATGCATCACTGATGCGTGACACTTCGGTGATGAGCGGAATTTCATGTATATAGTTTTCGGGTTCCAGATTGCTGTTCGACACATGGTTCGTCAAAAATTCACGGACATTGATGAAACCGATGATCTGGTCCTTATCCCCGCTGTCATCCGTAATCGGATATCTGGTATAGTTATGTTCCTTCACAGCAGCAAGTACATCATCAATCTCGACGGGCTCCGTCAGTGTAATCATCTGGGTCCTCGGGACCATGATATCTTTTGCGAGCCTTTCATCGAATGAAAAGATGTTCTGCATATAAGCGAGTTCCGTCTGATTGATTTCACCACTCTGATAACTGTTCGTCATGATGATCTTCAGCTCTTCCTCGGAGTGCGCCTGCTCAGTCGGCATATCCTTGAAACCGACGAGCCTGAGTAAAAATCTCGAAGTTCCATTCATGGACCAGATGAGCGGCTTCATGATCACGCCGAAGAAGTACATCGGCCTTGCGAAAGCCATGGCCATCTTTTCTGCATATTGTATCGCCACAGTCTTAGGGGCGAGTTCCCCGACAACGACGTGGATGAATGTGACGATCGCGAATGCTGCTGCCACGACAAACGGCGTCATTAAATCTTCAGGTATTCCAATCAGATTGAACAACGGATGAAGGATCACTTCAAACGTCGATTCACCGATCCACCCGAGTCCAAGTGCCGTCACGGTGATGCCGAGCTGACAGGCCGACAGATAATAATCCAGCTTCTGTGTCATGGATTTGACCAGTGCAGCTTTCTTGTTCCCTTCATCTATCAGATTATCCAGGCGCGACTGCCTGGATTTCACCAATGAGAATTCAGAACCGACAAACAGCATTGTCAGTAATATTAATAATACGAATAAAGCTAAATTTAATAAGGTTGATATGTCCAAAATGTTCCCTAAAAGGGATTCACCTCCGGTAATTTTTGACCGCGATTGTGCAATATTGAGTCATTGTGAGGGACATAATCATCACTTAACAGCGTAAATAATAAGCCAGCTTTCAAAATTGCCTTCCCAATTGCGGTCACCTCCACCAAAAGTTAATAATTAAGAGTATTTTACCACATATGCAGATGTAAATACTATTAAAGATGAACTTATATTTCAATGGATTTTCATATGTATATAAACTTATATTGAAATCGCATATACTTTTGTCATATAATATGAATAGCAGGCTTTTCAGAGGAAATTAAGGTGGTGTTATGATGGATAATTCAAATTTGGATGATAGACTTTGCTTCAATCTGTACAATATCCAGCGTCGGGTGAACCGCTTCTATTCCGACCATGTACTGCATGACACTGATTTGACATATACACAGTATCTCGTTCTGACACTTCTGTGGCAGCACGAGAAGCTCAACTTGAAATCCATTGCGGAACTGCTTCAGCTTGATAACGCAACAGTATCCCCCTTGATCAAACGCATCGAATCTGCGGGCTATGTGAAACGCGAGAAGGATATTTATGATCAGAGGCATGTATATATCACAGCAACCGAGGCAGGGAAAGAACTGGAGGAGAAGATCGGCAAGAGGCACACCATCTTCATCGATAATCTGTCTCTCGAGGCAGATGAGATCCAGAATCTTCTGGATACGCTGAAGCTGATTGACTCGGATTTAAATAAATTAAAAACCACTCAGCATTGATTAATGCTGAGTGGTTTTTTTATCTGCCCTTGATCAGTCCGAAGGCGATTGTACCGTGTCCCACATGCACGCCCGCCACTGTGACGAGGGGCTCAAAGACAAGCTTCAAGTCCGGCAGAGCATCACGGACCGTCTTCTCCCATTCATCTGCAAGCGACCGTCCCCCTGCATAGACGATGGCAAGCGTTTCGAGTCCATCCCTCTTCATATGATCCTCCAGCACCTGCAGCATATGGGAGACCATTTTCTTCTTCGTCCTCACTTTATGGCCCACCACGACTTTGCCGTCTTCGAACCTGAGCTGCAGCTGCACTTTGAGCAAAGAGGCAAGCATCGACTGGGAAGCCGAGACCCGGCCGCTCTTCTTCAGTTGTGAAAAGCTGTGCGGCAGCAGGTACAGCTGTGAATTGCTGATGATTTCATTGATCTCCGCTTCAACTTCTTCCAGGCTTTCACCGTTCCTGCGGCCTTCAACAGCACGGGCCACCATCTGCCCCATCGGGTAGCTGCCGATTTTGGAATCGATGACCGTGACCGGTTTTTCAATCTCCTCCGAGACGCTGAGCGCACTCTGGTATGTGCCGGTCAGCTCACTCGATGCATGGATTGAGATGATGGAATCATATTCATCATTTTCTTCGATCTCATTGAAGATTTCCATGAATTCACCGATGGTCGGCTGGGACGTCTTGGCGCCTTCACCGCTCTCTTTCAGTAACTCATATATTTCAGCCACGGACTTGTCCAGGCCTTCCTTGTAGGCGATTCCTTCAACGATCACTGACATCGGCAGTACTTTGATGTCGTGTTCATCAATGAAGGACTGCGCCAGCCCGGCTGCCGAGTCCGTTACGATAGCATATTTTTTCATGGTGACCCTCCTTTTTATCCTGTTAATTGTAGCATGGCACGAAGCCCCCTACAAATATTCCGCAAAGCGCCTCACCGCTTCAGCGGTGGCGCCCCCGCGGGCCATGAGCTCACCATAGCCGCCGCTTTCGATGATGCGGCCGGCCTCCATGAAATGGATGACATCAAATCGGTCCAGATGGGACAAATCATGTGTGCTGACGATCGCTGTAGGTGTGTCGAAAATCTTCCGCCACACTTTTTCCTGCAGCTCGCGGTTCAGTTTGGCCGACGGCTCGTCCAGCACCCACCAGTCCTTATCTTCAAGGATCATACGGATCAGATGCAGCCTTTTCTTCTCCCCGCCGGATAATTGTCCGGTGAAGTAGATGAAATCATCCAGCTTGAAATGCTCAAGCTCAAACTCGGCAAGCAGGTGCTCCATCTCCTCATCGGAAGATTCGAAGTGGCCGAACATCGTCAGGTTATCCCGTATGGTCGCGTTGTAGAAATCAAGATGCTGCGGCATGACGGCCATATCCTTCTGTCCGATGATCTGATTGAGCAGGGTCGTCTTCCCCGAGCCGCTGCTGCCGATGATGGCATGCTTCTCGCCGGGATTCACGGTGATGTCCACATCGGACAACGCCTCATATGCACCGGCAGGATATTTGTAGGAAACATTTTCAAGTGTGATGCTTTCGTCCGAAATCTTCCTCCCATCAGCCGCACCCGGCGCCGGACGTTCGATCTCGCCGACTTTCCTGTGCGTGTTGAAGAAGCGGCCCGCCGGTTCGACGACCGGGGTCAGCACTTCAAAATAGCTGATGACGAGCAGGATCAGCATAGGGATGAGGAATACATCATCATTCTGCATGAGGAAGATGATCAGGACGATGGTGCCGATCTGCGCAAGCCCTGTAAGGAGCTCGATGACCGCCTCTTTCAGGCTGTCCTTGTTTTTATTGTGCCTTATCGAATCCAGCTGCCTGGAAATTTCGCTCTGCACCGCCTTATTCTTATTGTCGACGAAAAGGTCGGGGAAACCGTGGATGAACTGGTAAGTCTTCATGAATGCGTTCTGATCGAGCGTCCTGTAATCCGCATCGATTTTTTCATGCCATATGCTGAATATGAGGGGGAATACTATGAGCATGATGAGTGAGAGCACCAATGCCGTGATCACGATCTGCACATCGATCAGACCCGCTAACAGGATGACGAATATCGACACGAGTGCCGCCATAATATACGGATAGATGATCGTGATGTAATAATCCTCGATGTCCTCGAAATATCTGCTCAACGTCTGGATGAACCTGACGCTGTGCATATCCTCATCACTGTTCAGCGATGATTCGAAGTAGCGCGAGCGCATCCTTGAAATCAGCTTGAAGGTCGAATTGTGCGACAAGAGCCGCTCCAAATATTTCAGTCCGCCCTTCGCCATGCCGAACAGTTTGATCACGGCAATGATGAACAGGATGACGAATATCGGCGGTTCAAAGAAGCTGAGGCTGATCATATAGCCGCTCAATGCAAAAATCGAAATGCCGATCAGGCTGCCGATCACCCCGAGGATGATGCTGTAGATGATATGTTTTTTTTCATTTTTGAGATAGCTCATCAAATATCACCTCTTCTGATCTGTCCATTTTCGAGATGATGATGGGTGTCGCTGATGCCGAGCAGCCTCCTGCGGTGAACGACCGCAATGATGGTCGAAAACGCCTTGAACCCTTCCAGATACTTGAGTATCAGGCTTTCAGTCTCCGCATCGAGAAACTCCGTCGGTTCATCCATCACGATGATCCGGGGCCGCTTCAAAAGCACCCTCGCGATTTTCAATCGTACGATCTCCCCGCCTGAAAACGGCACGTTGTTGTTGATGATCGGCGTATGGATGCCTTCCTTCAGCTTCGAGACGCTTCCCGCAAGCTTCAGGTCTTCCAGTATCCCCAACACCGCATCTTCAGAGGCGGTCCCGTCCGACAGATACTCATACAGGGTGCTGTCATTGAAATAAATATCATCTGAAATATAGCCGATATCATACGAGGCCACCCTGACCTCGCCTGCAAGCGGCGGCATCAGGCCGACGATCGACCGGAGCAGTGTCGTCTTGCCCCCGCCGGAAGGTCCGGTGATGGCGTTGATCGTATTCGGTTCAAATCCGATATTGACGTCCCTGATCATTGTATTGTCCGGAAAGCCGATTTCCACGTCATGGAGCGCCACTGCAGCCCCGTCGTCCGCCTGCGTCCTGTATTCCGGTGCCTGGCCCGGCTGCTTGAGCCACTCGTTGATCTTATCCTTGTGGCCCCTTGCCAGCTGGCCATTATGGAATTCCACCCCGAGCACCTTCAGTGCATTGTAGAATTCCGGTGCAAGCAGCAGCGTGAAGAAGGCCGCGTAAAATGTTATGTTCTCAAAAAAGATGATCTGAAGTCCCAGTTCAAGCGCCACGAGGCCGATGCCGAGTATCGTGATGAACTCGAGCATCAATGAGGACTGGAATGCGAATTTCAGGATCTTCATCGTCTGGGAGACGAAATCTTCATTATTCTCATCAAGCTTTGCACTGACCGTGCCTTCTGAACCGGTGTTGCGCACCGTATCCTTTCCCCGCACCAGATTCAAAAACAATGTGCCCATATCATCGAACTGGGAGGCCTGCCTGTAGGCCTCATCTCTTGTCTGAAGGCCGACCAGCACGTAATAAAGCGGCACGAAAGGTGCCGTCAAAAGCAGTATGATGGCGGCGTTCATATGGACGAAGAACAAAGCGATGATGATGACAACAAGTTTCACCATCGTATTCACGATCGTCGGGATGAAGACACTCTCAAATGGACGGTACTTCTCCATATGGATGAAGAGTGCGTTCAAAAAGGATTCCGACTTTTTATTCGTCGTATCGTCCACCCGCTGAAGCAGGCGGTCGCCGAGCGATGCCATGCGTGAATTCGCCACGTATGCCGTGACATACTTATAGATGGCCCGCATTGAGACGAACGCTGCAAAAAATACAAGCATCCAGATGAGATGCTCCATCGGCAGCACCTGGTCACCGACGATGAAATCGGACAAGATCAATGAAAGATGATGTCCGAAAAGAATATAAAATATGACGATCATCAAAGATATGACCGCAAATGAAATCAACCATTTCCTAGGGTATTCCAACTTCATCTATAACGCTTCCCAATAAAAAATTTGAAAAAAACGTGAAGGTGCCCTTCACGTTTCTCTCCTATCCACCTATATAACTCATATTGATCTTCTTGCGTGCATTTCTGCTCTCTTCTGTGATTTCGGTCCTGATCTCGGAATAGCGGTCGTCACGCTCATTCCATACTCCTGTGAGTATATCCGTCAGCTCATCATCATCGATGCCCTGGCGCATCAGCGTCTTGATGTCGAAACCGTCGACTGCGAACAGACAGCCGTAGAACTTGCCGTCCGATGATAATCTTGCACGTGTGCATGTCGAGCAGAAACTTTCAGATACACTCGTGATGAATCCTATATAGGATTCCGCATCCTTATGGCGGTAGACTTTGGCCACTTCACCGTAATACTGCGGGTTGAGCGGCTCAAGATCGAACTCCCCTTCAGCTTCAAGCATCTCCATTATCTCTTTTTTGGTGATCACTTTCTCGAAGTTCCAGCCGTTGTCATTGCCGACGTCCATGAACTCGATGAAACGGAGTGTGATGCCGTCAAGATCTTTGAAGTACCGCGTCATCGGTACGATTTCGTGGTCGTTCAGACCTTTCTGGACCACCATGTTGATCTTGATCTCGAATCCGATGGACTGCGCATATTTGATCTGTTCCAGTATTCTCGATGTACCGATGCCCCGGTCGTTGATCTGGCCGAACAGTTCGTCATCTAAAGCGTCGAGGCTGATGTTCAGCCTGCGCAGCCCGGCATCATATAATTTCTGTCCGTGTTTTTTAAGCAGCAGGCCGTTTGTCGTCAGTCCGATATCTTCAATGCCTTCAATCGCATTAAGTGATGCGATCAGCTCATGCAGGTCTTTCCTGAGCAATGGTTCACCGCCGGTGATGCGCAGTTTCTTTACGCCCATTCCTGCATAGATCGTGGCGATCCTCTCAAGTTCTTCAAAGGACAACAGCTGGTCCCTTTTCATGAACTCAAAGTCATCCCCGAAAATTTCCTTGGGCATGCAGTAGCGACATCTGAAATTACATCTGTCCGTGACAGAAATCCGGAGGTCCCTGATCGGCCTTCCGAATTTGTCTGTAATTTGCTGAGTCATAGCATCCCTCCTTATTCTATATCTGTTTTGTAATTTATATTCCTGAATATGTCCGGATCTTCCCCGGTCTCCCGGATGTCCAGTACACTCACATCCTGATTCCCGAAAAATGCCTTGAAGCTCAATCTTTTCGACTGCAGCTGGTGTTCCAGGTCCCTTTCGAGCCCTGGACCCTGATAGATGCCGATCGTCGGATGCAGCTTGTCGCCTTCCGCTGAAATGATGATGCGGTCCGGCTCGGCCGCCGCCCTCTCGTGGAGGGCTTTCAGCCATTCGGACGATACGAAGGGTGTATCGCATGATACGACCAGGAGCCTGTCTTCAGGAAATGATTTCCTGACCGCGTAGATCCCGCCGAGCGGCCCATGGTCTTCGTATTCTTCATCATCGACAATCGTCCGGCCGTCGATATGCGGCTCGAGCGTCTTATTCGTGCTGACGATGATTTCATCGCACAGTCCTGACGCTTCGAGCCGGTCATGGACATGCTCGTACATCTTCCTGCCGTCGAATTCATATAAACTCTTTTGTTCACCGAACCGGGTGGACTTCCCCCCGGCCAGGACGATGCCGACCGTCTTCATCAGCCGCCGCTCACAGGCGGGATCAGTGCGATCGTGTCACCACTCGTCAAAGTATGATCGTCCTTGACGAATGCTTCGTTGCTCGCCACCTGGAACACTTCACCTTCAAGTGACGGATAATCTGCGTAAATGCGCTCTTTAAGATCCGATACTTTCATCGAGCCGTCCGTTTCCAGCTCGATCACCTGGTTGCCCGCCTTTTCTTTCAGCCCGGCAAAAAGCATCACTCTCATGATTCATTCTCCTTTATACTGGAATGATAGTGGCGTGAATCCCCGATCCACTCCTCACCATCAGACCATATTTCTTTTTTCCAAATTGGAACGATTTCCTTCAGGCGTTCGACTGCATACTCGTTTGCCCTGTAACTGTCCGCCCTGTGCGGCGAACTTGTTGCGATGACCACCGCGATATCGGAGATGTCGAGCCTGCCGATGCGGTGACCGATGGAAGTGAGTACACCCGGCCAGCGCTCGGAGATCTCATCCCCGATCTGGGCGAGCATCTTTTCAGCCATAGGAACATATGCTTCATATTCCAGATATATGGTTTGGGTGCCTTTCGTCCATTCCCTGACGTGTCCGGTGAATGTACATATTGCACCTTGCTTTTCGTTTAAGACGAACTTGTGGTAAGCCGTGGGTTCGAGTGGTGTCTCCACTACTTCAAACTGTTTCATTCATCCTTACTCCATTCTTTGAACCAAGTCATGATATACTCCTCATCATAACGTATATCAAACGTTTTTAACACATTCCGAAGACCGATATTAGTTAACTTTGTGTGACCATCCTTAAAGGAATATTTCATGAATACCTTTGGATAATCCTCGTTTTTATAACCCTCTATCAAAATAAACTCCACCCGGCCCGATAAGCGTTCAATCTGTGCGTGGAGGTCCGGGGCTTTATTCTCAACCGTCATCACGGTGCCCGGTGTGTTGAGCACCGTGACGTCCGCTCCGCTTCTGATGAACTTCCCCGTATCGGTGTCCGCGTCATGCACTTCGTCGCGGTGATGGTGCTTGATCACCGCAACGGTGCGGCCCTGTGACTTCAAATATTCGACCATGCGGTTGACCGTAGTCGTCTTGCCGCTGTTTTTAAAGCCGGTGACCTGCAGTATCTTCATCTACTTCACCCCGAAATTATCCGAACCTGACGTCACATCCGTCATCATGACCTTGACGGCGTCGCCCTTTTCAAAGCCGCGCGTGCCGCCCGGAAGGACGATGACGCCGTTGCTTTTCGCAATCGATGTCACGGCATTCGACTTGTTGAAGCCGGATGGCTTCGCATAGACCTTGCCGTCCACATAGTGGATCTCCGCCCGTATGAAGCGGGTGAACGGGTTCGGTTTTGTGAAATCCTCATCCAGTTCCGCATCGATGAACGGCGCATAGACTTTCTCTGAAGACATCATCGCCTGGATTGCCGGGCGGACGAACAATTCAAACCCGGAATAGCAGGCCGAAGGGTTGCCGCTCAGGCCGAACAGCATCTTGTCACCCAGCCTGCTCACCGTGGTCACGCTGCCCGGCCGCATGGCGACTTTGTTGAAGAGCACTTCGGCGCCGAGCTTGTCGTAGATTTTAGGGAGCAGGTCGTAATCGCCGACGGAAACGCCGCCCGTCGTGATGATGATGTCCACTTCCTCTAGCATATCCTTGATGTTTGCATAGAGCGTATCCAGATCGTCACTCTGCAGATGATATCTCTTCCCTTCGATGCCTGCACGCTTCAGCTGGGCGAGGATCATCGGTGAGTTCGAGTTCCTTATTTTACCACGAACGAGGGGTTCATTGACATCAAGAAGCTCACTGCCGGTTGATAACACGCCGACTTCTGGCTTTTTGAACACTTCGACCTCGCTGTAGCCGAATGTGGCAAGGACAGCGACCGTCCCCGGGTTGATCAGGGCACCTTTTTCAAGGATGACGTCATCTTTTTTCGACTCCTCGCCCTGCATCGCGATGTTGTCGCCCGGCGTGAAAGTTTTACGTACTGTGAAGCCGTCCTCCGTCTCCTTCGCCTGCTCGAACATGATCACCGTATCCGCACTCTCCGGAATTTCGGCACCGGTCATGATGCGGAACGCCTCGTTCGGCTGCAGCTCATAATCACTTGTGGACCCTGCCGGCACCTCTTCGACCACTTTGAAAGGGATGCGGTTGTTCCCGCTCGCCCCTTCGGAATCACGCGCCCGGATGGCAAAACCGTCCATCGCGGATTTTGTGAACAGGGGTACGTCATGTGTCGCGACCAGGTCATTGGCAAGGATCCGGTCATGCGCATCAAGGTATGAAACAGTTTCTGTATCCATCAGCGTTATATTCTCCAAAACTAATGCCACTGCATCGTTTACGGGTATTGGTTTTCTATTTAAAGACATTGGCTCTCCTACTTTCCAAAAACTTTTTCTGTTATACTCTATTGTACTAGAAAGGATGGTTGGAATGGCAGAATTTACTCATTTTAACGAAGAAGGACGCGCCAAAATGGTCGACGTCTCAAATAAGGAAGTGTCGGTCAGGATCGCAAAAGCAGAGTGTTCGGTCGAAGTGACCGAAGAGATCTACACAGCGATCACGGAAGGCCAGATCAAAAAGGGCGATGTGCTTTCCGTCGCCCAGGTCGCGGGCATCATGGCCGCAAAAAATACACACCAGATCATCCCGATGTGCCACCCTTTGTCATTATCCGGAGTGGATATTTCATTCAGCTGGGACACTGAGGAAGGGTACTTCCTGAACATAGTCACGGAAGTGAAGACCAAAGGCCAGACCGGCGTCGAAATGGAAGCCCTGACGGCGGCAAGCGCCGCCGCCCTCACAGTCTATGACATGTGCAAGGCACTCGATAAGGGTATGATCATCCATGAGACGAAGCTCGTCTCGAAGTCCGGCGGCAAATCCGGGGACTATGTGGCGGAATAAAGGTATTGTATGATAGGCTGCTCATTCGTCATTGAAAAATATGATGAGTGAGCAGTTTTTTGTGCCGGCTGCTCAGGCACGACAGATTTCAATGCTGAATGAGCAGACTTTTAGTCCCGCTGCTCACTCACGAGGAATTTCGATGCTGAGTAAGCAGCCCCTCACCCACACCAACCCATAAAAAAATCCGCCCACACGGATGCAGACGGAATTCTCCAATCAGTTTTCCTTCGTCACTTCAAACACGAGGTGGTTAAGCTCAGGCACGACGAGTTTTTCCATCGCGAGCTTCACCGCACCGCTCGAACCGGGCATCGAGATGATGACCTGGCTGCCGTGCGTGCCGGCGACGGCCCTCGATAAAATGCTTCTCGAGCCGATGTCTTCCGTATAGCTCAGCATCCGGAAAATCTCCCCGAACCCTTCGATTTCCTTATCGAAGAATGTCCGCACCGCCTCGATCGTCACGTCCCTGGCCGCAATGCCGGTGCCGCCCGTCGTGATGACGGCGTCCACGCCGGCTTCGAGCATGCCGGACACCGCCTCTTTGATTGAAGCTTCGTCGTCCTTGACGATTGTATAATGTTCTTCCTTCACCACTGTATTGATCTCCGCCAGGTACTCCTGTACAAGCCTGCCGCCTTTGTCGGTCTCCACCGTCCTTGTATCACTCACGGTGATCACTGCGACATTGATATCACGGTCAATCCTCTCCACTATGCTCATGTCAACTCTCCTATCCGAATAATTGATTCACGATCGTCCGGGCTTTATTGGTCTGGTCTGCACCATGGATCAATAAACGCCCGTTGTTGAAACTGACGATACGGTAGTCATCATATCTGAATTCCACGAAATAAGGTGTTTCATGCATCGGTATGTTCCGGTCATTCAATGCCCCGACGACGATATCCTGCGTCAGGCGTTCATCGATGTACTGGACCGTATCCCGGCCGCACAGGCGCATCGACATGTTTGACACATCACTGACTGCAAGTTCCGGATATTCATGCGTTCCGCACGTTGCACACGCTTCTTCCTTCATGCCGTCGATCCTGAATTTCATATGGTCCATATCCCACACGTTGCCCATGCGCATATAGAACGGGGCGCTGAACTGGTCAGTCATGATCTTGAACGCCGTCGTCACCTGCTCTGCCACCGCCATATGGACCGCCGGGGAAATGACACCCACGGTATCGCATGTCAGGGTGGTCGTCGGCAGCACCGGAACCAGACATCTGTAGCACGGCGTCACACCCGGCACAAAGCCGCAGCTCGAGTATGAGGCTTCGACACACGCGGCATACACCCACGGCGTGCCGGTCTTGAAGGCCACATCATTGATGAGCATGCGCGTATCGAAGTTATCCGTGCCGTCCAGTATCAGGTCCGCTTCCCCCGCAAGGGATTCCAGCAGCAGTGCATCCGCATGGGCGATATGTGTGTCGATTTCGATATCGCTGCGGATATCCTTCAGCCGTTCCGCCCCCGCGATCACTTTCGGGATCTTACTGTTGGCATCATCTTCGGTGAAGAGCGTCTGCCTCTGCAGGTTCGACAGTTCCACATAGTCCCGGTCCACCAGTATGAGTTTCTTCACGCCGGCCCGTGCGAGCATTTCGCTTGAAAGCGAACCAAGCGCCCCCGTCCCGACGATGAGTACCGTACGGGACTGGATGAGGCGCTGACCTTCACTGCCTATTTTATTGAATAAAGTCTGTCTTGAATATCGATTCATCATCTTCACTCTCTAAATAACATTTGCCTTAACTTTACTACGCAAATACAACATTGTAAACAAAGCAAGCACACAGGCCCCCGTCAAAAGGTGGAATGCGAGCATATATGTGCCCGTCGCTTCGAATGTCGACTGCATGACGAGCGGCGGGAAGAATCCGCCGAGTCCGCCCATCATCGCGACGAATCCATTTGCGATGCCCGCCTGGCCCGAGAAGTACATCGGGACGAACTTGAAAACGAGGCCGTTGCCGATACCTGCGAACACCGAGGTCAATAAACAGCCGACCGTGAACATGATCAGGCTTTCGTAAGTGAATGACAGGAGCAGCCCTGAGAATGTCAGGCCGATGAAGGTCACTATGACCATCGTGATCGGGTTGAATTTATCCCCGAGCAGTCCGCCGACAGGTCTGAGGAGTGTTGCGATCACGATGAATCCTGCCGTCCTGAAACCTGCATCCGCTGTGGATAAGTCGAAAAAGGTGACAAGGAAGTTCGGCAGGAAGATGCCGAATGCAACGAATACGCCGAAAGTGATGAAGTACCAATAGTTCAGGAAATAGAAACGGTAGTCCGACATCGCTTCCTTGAACTGCCTGCCGAGGGGCAGGTTGACTTTCTTTTCACTCCTGTCCCCGAGGAAGAACTGCAGAAGCGCAAACAATGCGAGCACGATGAGGTAAGTCTGTACAGCCGCCTGCCAGCCGCCGAGCATGCCCGCGAGCACAGGGGCACCGAAACTCGTCACTGCGGTCCCGATGTTCCCCATGCCGTAGACGCCGTTGACGAAGCCGTGCTTGTTCTTATCGTAATACTTCGGCAGTGCGGTGACCCCGATGCTGAATGTCGCACCCCCGATCCCTAAAAATACGGCGGCGATGATCAGGTCGGTGGTCGTTGTGGCCAGGCTCAAATAAAACACCGGGATGATCAGGAATATGAAACTCGCCAAAAATACAATTCTCGCCCCGATCTTGTTCGTCATGATGCTGAAAGGAATCCTGAGTATTGAACCGAGGATGGTCGGCAGGGCGACGATCAATGCCTGATGCGCGGCAGCTTCCGGTATGTCCTTCACGATTTCCGGAAATAACGGTGCAAGCAGCGTCCATACCATGAACCCGACCAACAAGCTGAATGTCTGAAGTAATAACTGTTTTTTCCCCATGGTTTCTGACATGCAATCAACCTCACTAGTTTGTGATTTTATTTACATATTCATTATAAATCGTCCCATGCAACGTTGTAAGAGGGAAATCCCTAAATGTCGTTCAGTCCACTATCAGAGTATTGACCTGCTCGAGCAGCACTTCTTCATCTATTTTCTTAAGCATCTTTTCAGCCATATCAAACAGCACCGCTTCTTCCTTGACCATATGTACCATTAAAACTTCGTATGCCTCCATCGCATCCTTCACCATGTCATGCATCGTGCCGATATCCATCTCTGTCGACACCTGTTCGGAATGGTGCAGGAAGTGGTCGATGTAAGCATCGATTTCTGCATGCTCCTCCTCGATCGACAGGATCGGCCCCTGTTCATAGCCGATGTAGACTCCGAGCATCGGGAAGAAATATTTCTCCTCTTTTACCTGATGCTTTTTCAAAGGTGCGCGGAATGCCTTCAATTTCTCCCGGATTTCTTTTATGGCCATCATGCCTTCCAGGCGGCTGTACACATCTCCATTTTCGAATTTCAATACGAACTGGAACCATTCATTCATCAGATGGCGGATGTAATGGTGTTCATTTTCCAATATACGGAGTGCCTTTATTTTGTATTTGAATTCATTTGCCTGCATAATCTCATCACCTAACATCAAATATCGAACAGTTTTTTCTTCACCGCATATTCCACGAGTTCCGGCCTGGAACCCAGGTCCAGCTTATCCATGATCCTCGATTTGTGCGCTTCGACGGTTTTGACCGAAATGAACAGCATTTCAGCGATATCTTTATTGCCGTACCCTTTGGCGACGAGTGGAAGTATCTCGAGCTCCCGCTGCGTCAATATGTTGAACGGTTCCCTGTCATGCTCCGGTATTTCATCAGTGGCGAGGAATTTCTCGAATGATTCGTTCATGAGGACCGGGTCGATGTAACGCTCACCTTTTGCGACGGCCCTGATGGCTCTGATCAGTTCATCGTCCGGCGAGTTCTTCAAAATATATCCGAGCGCACCGCTTTTGAATGTATGCGTGATATACTCCTCGTCGTCATACATCGTGAGGATCAGTATTTTCACTTCCGGGAATACATCATGTATCTTGCTTGCTGCAAACAATCCGGATTCACCCGGCGGCATGCTTAAATCCAGCAGGAGGACATCCGGGGAAAGTTCTTTGACTTTTTCGAATGCCTGTCTGCCGTCAGCTGCCGTCCCGATCACTTCCATGTCTTCCTGATAATTCAGGAGCATGGTGAACCCCGTCCTCACCACGGCATGATCATCTGCTATTACAAGTTTCATACGATCCTCTCCTCAACAGGAATGTATCCTTCGACTCTGGTGCCCCTGCCCGGCTCACTGTCTATGTCCAGTTCACCGTCCACGCTGCTGATCCGCTCATGCATGCCGAAGAGGCCGAGCCCGGAACCTTTGGGTTCGGCCCCCATCAGGAAACCAGCACCTTCATCCTCGATTTCAAAATGTATTTCAATGCCGTCACGGGAGCGGACTTCCTTCAGGCTCACCGTGATTTCATCACTTCCGGAATATTTGACGGCATTGAATGCCGCTTCCTGGACGATGCGGTAGATGACTGTTTCAATCTCCGGACGGTACCTTTTCTTGTTCAGGTTGGTGCTGAAATCGACCAGTATACCGTACTGCTTCTGAAGCCATTTGAAGTGGGTCTTCAAAGCAGCTTCCACCCCCAGATCATCCAGGCTTGCAGGCCGCAGCTCAACGGAGATGTTCCTGACGTAGTCCAGCAGATGACTGAGCATCTCCTCGGAGTCCTTGATCTTTTCATCCAGTGCCTCCCGGTCCTGGGTATACTTGAACAGCCTCATCTCGAGCAGCACATTCAGAAGTTCCTGTGTGACCCCGTCATGGAGGTCCCTCGAAATCCGCTTGCGCTCATTTTCCTGTGCCTGGATGATCCGCTGTGTCAGCAATTTCTGATGCTCGAACTCCTGCTGCCTCATCAGTTCTGAAAGCGGATTCAAAGTGAAGACGCTGATATTGTTTTTCGGATCGATCTGCTGGAAATTGGCGATATATGTGACTTTCTTTCCGTAACGCGTGCGCATATACACCTGGAAGGTCAATTTTTCTTTGCTCATCAAAAAACAGGTCGTGCAGTCTGGATCGCCGCCGGCCGCCATACCCACGCAATGGCCGCAAATGTTGACGAACTGATTGCGGTCATAGTCACTTAAGTCCAATGTTTTTTCAGCTTCTGCGTTCATATGGACGATTTCACCGTGCCGGTCGACGAAAAGGATCATCTCTTTCGAATGGTGGAACATCGCCTCGAGGAGCGACGTCAGATCATGTGTTTTCATACAGCATCAACTCTTTTAAAAGTTCTATTCGCAAATCTTTTTCAACATCCGCCTTGATGGCCTCATAGTCTTCTTCACTGATGTGCCTAGGCGCCCTGTCCCCCAGGACTACAAGCCCCATGACGACTTCGTCATTATTCCAGATCGGTATCGCAACGAAGCCCTGGATATTTTCAAAATAAAGGATCGGGAAGCGGAAAAGCTCCTCCGGATTATAAATTTTGGAAACATCCTGGACGACGAGCGACTTGCCGGTTTTCAGTACGACCCCCGGCAGTCCCGTACCTTTTCTGAGTTCCATCCTTTTCCACCGCTGGCTGTCACTTCCGAGTACATACTTCCACTTGAATGTGGAATTCCCCCGGTTATTGATTATGCCGGTCAATGCGACGATTGCGAAACCATGTTTCTTCTGTAATCTTTGTAATGCCCCTTTGACTGATTGATTCATAGAACCCCCACCAATCCCGATCTCTTTACTGCTTATGTCTCCGGTATACTATATAACTCCTTCCGACATAGTTGAACGGCAGGCTCCACGCATGCACAAGCCGTGTTGCCGGCCACAGCGCAAAGATCAGGAAGGCGGAAAGTACATGTATCTGGAAAGTAAGCGGGACGTCCGTCATCAGCGAGGCATCCGGGGAGAATGTCACAAGCCCCCTGACCCATACTGAAATCGACTGACGGTAATCGAAATCGGTCACGATATTATTTGTGACCAGTGTAGCATAAATACCTATGAAAGTTATGAACAGCAGCAGGAAGTTGACCACCATATCTGAAACTGAACTCAATTTCCGCACTGATTTGTTATTGATTCTCCGGAACGTCAGCAGGAACATGCCGATAAACATCACCACTCCGAAAAATCCACCGACATACACCGCCCCGAGATGGTAGATGTGCTCATTCACCCCGATTGCACTCATCCAATGGGCCGGGATGAACAGCCCCACGATATGGCCAATAAACACCGGTATCACTGCAAAATGGAACAGTATGCTCCCCACCATCAACTGTTTCTTTTCAATGAATTCACTCGATTTCGCCGTCCAGCCGAATTGGTCTATCCTGTAACGCCAAATATGTCCGACGATAAAAATCGCCACACACAAGTAAGGGAATATCACCCACAGAAATTGATCAAGCATTTTGTTCGCCCTCTTTCATCGACTCATCTACACATGCCTTGAACGTCTCCCGCAGCCCTTTGATCAGGTTGAAGTATGGGCTTTTATTACGTTCCAGAGCCTGGATCATATGATATGTACCGTCTTCCAGGACCATGATCAACAAAGTCAGACTTTCCTCCGCGCGCTCATCCCCACGCCATTCTGCGGCATAAAGGAATTCGAGCATGAGAGGCAGGTAGTCGCTCAGCTCGTTGTCGGGCATCTTCAGACCGAACATTTCATATAATACCTTCAGTTTGGCCAGCATCTGGCCGCGTTCTTTCTGGTCTTCAAATTTGAAATAAGTCATATACAGATTGGTGTCCCTGTCAAAATCGAATGTCTGGGTGTAGACCTGCTGGATGTCATCGAGGCTGATGTCATGCATGTCATCCCAGTACTGTCTGATGTAGGGGTAAGCCGGATGGGACGCATCAAACGCCCCATCAAACTCCCTTGGGTGAAAATCAATTTTGGTCGGGAAAGTCAGCTGGTTCGAGAAGAACCCGAATGACTTCTTATATTTGTGTAATTCATCCAGATTAATCACGCCAGATTCCCCCATAGAAGTTCTGTTCGTAAATCTCTTTGCCCGTCTGATTGCTGGTCGTTGCAGCCATCACCGGGCCGCAACCGTCACAATCATCCCCGCCAAAGCCGTAGCCCGTCGAGCCCTGCGCCCTGTAAGGATCTGTATACTGCTCCCTGTGGGAAGTCGGGATGACGAAGCGGTCTTCATATTTGGCGATTGCGAGCAGCCGGTACATCATCTTCGTTTCATTTGCGCTCATGCCGACGCGCTCGAGCCTCGACTCGTCGAAATCCTTGCCGCTTGAGATGGCCCTCATATACTGGCGCATCATCGCCATCTTCTGCAGTGCCCCCTTGACCGGCTCGACATCGCCGGCAGTCAGCATATTCGCAAGATACTGCAGCGGGATCCTCATCTCCTCGATTGCCGGGAAAATCGCATCCGGATTCTTGATGGAATCCTTTCCTTCGAAGTAGTTCATGATAGGACTGAGCGGCGGGCAGTACCACACCATCGGCATCGTCCGGTATTCAGGATGGAGCGGGAATGCAAGCTTGTATTCAACTGCCAGTTTATAGACCGGCGAGTCCTGCGCCGCTTCGATCCAGTCGCTGGAAATGCCGTCCCGTTCCGCCTGGGCGATCACTTCAGGATCGTTCGGGTCAAGGAACAGGTCAAGCTGTGCTTCGTAGAGATCTTTTTCATTTTCAGTGGCAGCCGCTTCAAGGACACGGTCGGCGTCATACAGCAGCACACCGAGGTAACGCATTCTGCCGGTGCACGTTTCTGAACACACGGTCGGCAGGCCCGCCTCCACGCGCGGGAAGCAGAATGTGCATTTTTCCGCCTTATTCGTTTTCCAGTTGAAGTAGACTTTCTTGTAAGGACAGCCTGTCATGCAGTATCTCCAGCCGCGGCATGCCTCCTGGTCTACCAGCACGATGCCGTCCTCATCCCGTTTGTACATTGCACCCGACGGGCAGCTCGCCACACAGCTCGGATTCAGGCAGTGTTCGCAGAGCCTCGGCAGATACATCATGAAGGTCTTTTCAAAGTTGAATTTGATCTCTTCTTCGATCTGCTGGATGTTCGGATCCTGCGGGCCTGTGATATGGCCGCCTGCCAGGTCGTCTTCCCAGTTCGGTCCCCATTCAAGGTCCATCTTCTCGCCTGAGATGACGGAATGTGCCGTCGCCACAGGGCTGTGTTCGCTCTCTTCTTTTGTGATCAGATCCTGGTAGTTGTACGTCCACGGTTCGTAGTATTCCTTCATTTCCGGCATATCCGGGTTGTAGAAGATCTTACCCAGTGCGATTTTGGATAACTTTGTTCCACTCTTCAATTCCAGACGGCCGTTTCTCAGCTTCCAGCCGCCCTTATAGTGCTCCTGGTCCTCCCAGCGTTTCGGGTAGCCGATGCCGGGCTTCGTTTCCACGTTGTTGAACCACATGTACTCTGCACCCGGTCTATTCGTCCAAGTGCTTTTACATGTCACACTGCACGTATGGCAACCGATACATTTGTCCAAGTTCATCACCATTGCAATCTGCGCTTTAATCTTCAAGCCAATTGACCTCCTTCATTTTTCTTACCGCGACGTAAACATCCCTCTGGTTGCCGATCGGACCATAATAGTTGAAACCGTAACTGATCTGGGCGTAACCCCCGACCATCTGGGTCGGCTTCATATGAATCCGTGTCGGAGCGTTGTGGCTTCCGCCGCGCGTATCCGTAATTTCAGAGCCGGGCACTTCGATATGCTTATCCTGTGCGTGATACATGAACATCGTGCCTTTCGGCATTCTATGTGAAACGACAGCCCTCGCTGCCACAACACCATTTCTGTTGTATACTTCCAGCCATTCGTTATCGGCGATATCATGCTCTTCTGCATCCTCGTTGGACAGCCATACCGTCGGCCCGCCCCTGAAGAGTGTGAGCATATGCAGGTTATCCTGGTATGTCGAATGGATATTCCATTTGCCGTGCGGGGTCAGATATCTGAGGACCAGCGAGTCCACGCCGCCCTTGATCTTCTTGTCCTTCGAGCCGAACACCATCGGCGGCAGTGTCGGCTTGTAGACCGGCAGGCCTTCACCGAACTGCAGGAACATATCGTGGTCGATATAGAAGGACTGGCGGCCTGTCAAAGTCCTGAACGGTACATTCCTTTCAACGTTCGTCGTAAATGGATTGTAACGCCGGCCCTGCTTGTTCGAACCCGGGAATACGGCTGTCGGGATGACTTCCCTCGGCTGTGCCGTGATATTGTTGAACGTGATCTTTTCATTTTCCCGGGCACTTGAGATGTCCCGGAGCACCTGCCCGGTCTGATTTTCAAGGTCCTCATAGGATTTCTGCGACACTTCACCGTTGGCGCATGATGACACGTGCAGCACGACATCCGCAGCCCGTCTTGCCGTATCCATCCTCGGCAGCCCATCCTTGATCGTGCCGTCGGTATAGACGCCGTTCATCGACTTGAGTTCCTCATGCTGCTCCGTCACATCGAATGACACGCCGTGGGCGCCGATCTTGTTCCTGAAGCCGGGACCTGCAGTGATGAACTTGTCATACACCTGCGTATAATCCCTTTCGACGATCTTGAATGCCGGCATCGTCTTGCCCGGAATCGCCTCTATTTCACCTTTCGACCAATCCTTGACCAGCCCGAGGGGCTGCGCCATCTCCTGGTTCGTATCATGTGCGAGCGGGGATGTGACCAGGTCCTTATAAGTTTCCGGCAGCTGCGTTTTGGCCATTTCAGTAAAGCCTTTCGCCAGGTCCCGGAATATGTTCCAGTCCGATTTCGATTCCCACAGCGGATCGACAGCCGGGTTGAACGGGTGGATGAACGGATGCATGTCTGTACTTGATATGTCGTGCTTTTCATACCATGTCGCTGCGGGCAATACGATATCCGCATAAATCGGCGTCGCCGTCATCCGGAAATCAATGGCGACCATCAGGTCCAGCTTCCCTTCCGCTTCCTCGCCCCATTCAATCTCCTCGGGCTTGAAATCTTCATTTGGTGAAGCGAGCAGCCCGCTCTTTGTGCCGAGCAGATGCTTCATGAAATATTCCTGCCCTTTTGCAGATGACGATATAAGGTTCGAACGCCAGACGAAAAGGGTTTTGGGATGGTTTTCCTTTGCTGAAGGATCTTCAACTGCAAATTTCGTCTCCTTATTTTTGAGCTGTTCCACCGCAAGATCGATCACCGCTTCGTCAGAGTCATCGCCCTTTTCTTTCGCCTCTTCATAAAATGCCAGGCTGCTCTTGTTGAACTGCGGGTATGACGGCAGCCAGCCGAGCCTTGCTGCAAGGACATTGTAGTCGGCCGGATGTTTGTAGTCTATCTCGTCGGCAGTCGGTGACTGAAGCGTATCTGCACCTGCTTCCTCGTACTTCCACTGCTCCGTTGCAAAATAGAACCAGCTCGTCGCATTCTGCTGGCGCGGCGGTGCCTGCCAGTCCTTGGCGAAGGCGACATGCCCCCAGCCTTCGTACGGACGGACTTTCTCCTGACCCACATAATGTGCCCAGCCTCCGCCGTTTTTGCCGACACAGCCGCACAGCATCACGAGGTTCAGTATCGACCTGTAAATCGTGTCGGAGTTGAACCAGTGGTTGATGCCTGCGCCCATGATGATCATCGAGCGGCCGTCGGTATCCACCGCATTCTGTGCAAACTCCCGGGCGATCTGCACGACTACGGACTGTTTCACGGATGTCACTTTTTCCTGCCATGCAGGTGTGTAGACGGAATCAGCATCGTCATACCCTTTCGCTTCATGTTCCGAACCGAAACGTTTCACTCCGTACTGTGAAAGCATCAGGTCATAGATCGTCGCGGCATACCTTTCCGTGCCGTCGGCAAGTGTCACTTTCTTCGCCATGATCGGACGGGTGAATGTACTGTTCCCTGCATTGTCAAAGTACGGGAATTCAATGTTGATCTCCTCGCCGCCGAATTTCTCGACCGACATTGCCGGGTCGATTTCGGTGCCGTCTTCGCGCCTCAATTCCAGGTTCCATTTCTTGCCTTCTTCCCATCTCTGACCCACCGTGCCGTTTGGTGCCGCGAGGTCTCCGGTGTTCTCATCGAGTATGACGGGCTTCCAATCGGCATTTGAACTGTCCATGCCGAGGTCGCTCTCCCTCAGGAAACGTCCGGCTTTCAGCGTATCCTTGAAATCATCCAGCAAAATCATGAACGGCAGATCGGTGAACCGCTTCGCATAATCGATGAACATCGGTTCCTGCCTCTGATAATAAAATTCATCCAGTATGACATGTGTCATCGCCTGTGCGAGTGCTGCGTCCGTCCCCGGATTCGGGGCAAGCCAGTTATCGGCGAACTTGACGTTTTCAGCATAGTCCGGAGCGACGGAGACGATTTTTGTACCCTTGTATCTCACTTCAGTCATGAAGTGGGCATCCGGCGTACGAGTCAGCGGAACGTTCGAACCCCACATCATCAGGTAGTTCGAGTTGTACCAGTCCGCCGATTCGGGTACATCCGTCTGATCCCCCCATATTTGCGGGGAGGCGTTCGGCAGATCCGCATACCAGTCGTAAAAACTGAGCATCTCGCCGCCAAGCAGGGTGATGAACCTTGAGCCTGCTGCGTAACTCAGCATGCTCATCGCAGGAATGGGCGTGAATCCGGCAATCCTGTCCGGCCCGTATTTTTTGATCGTGTAGATCAGCTGGGCTGCGATCAACTGTGTCACATCACGCCAGTTCACCCGGACATGACCGCCCATGCCGCGTGCCTGCTTGTATGACTTCGCTTTTTCAGGATCCTCGACGATGCTTCCCCAGGCTGCCACCGGGTCTTCCAGCTCCTTCAGTGCATCCTGCCACAGCCGCCACAGCTTCCCCCGCATATAAGGGAACTTGATGCGCATCGGGCTGTATTCGTACCATGAGAATGAGGCACCGCGCGGACACCCTCTCGGCTCGTATTCGGGCATGTCGGGCCCGCATGATGGATAGTCCGTCTGCTGATTTTCCCATGTGATGATTCCATTCTTCACAAATACTTTCCACGAACATGAGCCTGTGCAGTTCACGCCGTGGGTCGTCCTGACCACTTTGTCGTGACTCCATCTCTGACGGTACATTTTTTCCCATTCCCGGCTTTTCTCTTCCAATATCGACCAGTTGCCGTTAAACTTTTCAGTCGGTTTAAAGAAATGAAGACCAAAGAGTTTGTCCATTAGCGCTCTCCTCCAAATACAATTCTCTCAAGATACTTACATTATCTGTTTTTATTGCCTGAAATAACATTAGGGAAAGTCCTAATCATTTACGGCTTAGATTGTTAAGGAAATGTAAAGAATGCCGAACGGAGGTCCCGATGTGGTAAAATATAAGCGTTATATGGATGCACAAATTTGAAAGGAGCCGCTGATATGCGCACAATTCTTGTTGTCGATGATGAACCATCCATCGTGACTTTACTTAAATTTAATCTGGAACAGGCGGGTTACAACGTCTTAACTGCAGAGGACGGCCGGACCGGGCTTGACATGGCCCTGAATGAAAAACCGGACCTCATGGTGCTGGATCTGATGCTCCCCGGCATGGACGGCATGGATGTATGCAAGACGCTGCGCCAGGAGAAGGTGAACCTGCCCATCCTCATGCTGACGGCAAAGGATGATGAATTCGATAAGATACTCGGGCTTGAGCTCGGTGCGGATGACTACCTCACTAAGCCTTTCAGTCCGCGTGAAGTCGTGGCCAGGGTGAAGGCCATCCTCAGGCGCTCGCAGAGCGAAGATGCGGAACAGTCGGAGCAGATCCTGAAAATCGGCGATCTGGAGATCCACCTCGACCGTTATGATGTTTATTTCAAGGACCGTCAGCTCGTCCTGACGCCGAAAGAATTTGAACTGCTCCTCTACCTCGCAAACCACAGGGGCAAAGTACTCAGCAGGGATCAGCTGCTGAATGGCGTATGGGATTTCCAGTATGACGGTGATACACGGATCGTCGATGTACATATCAGCCACCTCAGGGAAAAAATCGAGGAGGACACGAAAAAACCGGTCTACATCAGAACGATCCGCGGGTTCGGCTACAAGCTGGAAGGACCTGCTGAATGAATCGGTTGTGGTTCCGGATCACGGTATCCTTCTCTTTACTGACGTTCACCCTGCTGGTCTTTTTATGGTTCTTCGTCGCCAGCGTCAGTGAAAATGCTTTTAAGCAGATGACGGGTGAACACCTTTATGAAAATGCGCAGCTGGTGGCCCAGCTCATCGAGACGAGTGACCTTGAAGGCGGCTCGGAAGACCTGCAGGAAAGAATAGCCCTGTTCAGGGAGCCCGTCAGCATGCGTTTTACGGTCATAGGCACCGATGGTGAAGTGCTTGCGGATTCAGAGAATGCGCCTGGGACGATGGAAAACCACGGTGACCGGCCGGAAGTGCAGGAAGTTCTGGAAGATGATGCGGAGTTCGGGGAGTCCATACGGTTCAGTGAAACCGAAGGGACCGAGATGATGTATGTCGCAAGCCCGATCTATAACGCTGAAGGTGTAATCAACGGCATCATCAGAACGTCATACCCGCTCCACAACATTGAGGATACGATGGTCGTATTCTGGCGCGGACTTGCTGTATTCCTCAGCATCATCCTGGTGATTGCAGCGGTTGCGGCAAGCATACTTGCACGGAGCATCACCAGGCCCGTCAGTGATATCATCGGTGTCACGAAGCGGCTGAGCGGCAAGGATTACAGCAGCCGCGTCCATACCAAAGTGTCCGGGGAGATCGGCGAACTCGCGGCTTCGGTCAATGACCTCGCGACGAATCTGCAGAATCAGATGCGCGCCCTCCATGAAAATGAGCAGCAATTATCCACCATACTTTCCAACATGGTGAGCGGGGTCATGCTCATCAACCAGGAAGGCAGAATATTGATGATCAACTCTGCCATGGAAAAATTCCTCGGCCAGCACAACCAGTACATCGTCGGGCGCGACTACAGGGATGTGGAAGACAACCTCGGGCTGCGTGAAGGCATCGCCACCGTTTTTGAGGAAAATGAAAAGATTCAAAAAGAAATCACCGCAGGTGAAATGACCAAGAAAGTCTTCGATGCACATTTCGGGCCGTACTACGGCAATGGCTGGAAGCAGAGGGGCGTCATCATCGTGCTCCATGACATCACAGACATCAAGCGTCTCGAAAATATGAGGAGTGACTTCGTTGCGAACGTATCACACGAACTCAAGACGCCGATCACTTCCGTCAAAGGGTTTTCGGAGACACTGCTCAGCGGCGAAGTCACAGATGAAGAGACAAGACGATCCTTCCTTCAGATCATCTATGATGAAAGTGAACGCATTGACCGGCTCATCCGCGACCTGCTCCATCTGTCGCGCATCGAGAACAAAGTCTCGCCACTGAATATCCAGGATGTCGACCTCGTGAGGCTGATCCATACGATCACCAATACGATGACGAAGGCCATTTCGGAAAAGAACCTTGAAGTCACTCTTCCGCCTTCGACGGAGTCTGTGATCATCGAAGGGGACCCGGACCGCCTGAACCAGATCCTGCTGAATCTGATTGCGAACGCGATCACTTACACGGGGGAAGGCGGCAGCATCCGGGTTTCGATTGAAATCACTTCTTCCAATGTCAGGGTTTCAGTCAGTGATACGGGAATCGGCATACCCGAAGAATACATTCCAAGGGTGTTCGAACGGTTCTACAGGGTGGACAAGGCACGCTCCAGAAACTCCGGCGGCACCGGTCTCGGACTTGCGATAGTGAAGCACCTTGTCGAATCGCACAAAGGAAAGATAGAGCTCGACAGTGTGGAAGGCGAGGGCACGACATTCACCGTGATCTTCCCGATACTGCAATGAAAAGAAAAAGACCCCTGCACGTGAAAATGTCACGTGCAGGGGTCTTATGATTTTAAAGCGCTGAACTCCGCTGCTCCGATACAGCATCGAACAGAAGATCGCCTTCAAGGAACAGATGGTTGAATGTGTCCTTTTCCAGCTTTTCCAGCCGTTGGAGGACCAGTCTCAGTTCACCGGTCGCACCGGCATCGGGCGTGTAGTCATTCGTCAGTGCCCGCATTTCGTAGAAATACTGGGCCAGGGATTCATGTTCCCCCTTCAGGCTGGTCAAATAAGGCTTGAGTGCCTCAAGAAGGTGGGGATTTGGATTCTCCAGATAATTCTCCAGCATCTTGAAGGCCGTCCGCTCCTCCTTTTCGACATGCTCAAGGATATCGTTTTTCATCCTTTTAAAGAGCGCCTCGGCTTCTGTGAGTTCAGGCCGCTCTTTTTTATGCTGTTTGACCGCTTTTTCCATATATTCTTCAAGTACCGGCAGCTCATCCTTCAAATCTTCATGGTATTTTCTCTGTATATATTTTAAAATGCTTTGCTCGTCCATATACTTGATGTCTATGCCGTCTTCATTGAGCGGTTCCATTTCATTGATCTCATACAGCAGATTTTCTTCATCCAATCCTTTTTCCACTGCAGTATCCGCCAATGTCTTATCACCGTAATTAACGAAGTCCACCCTTAATTCCCGGAATATATCTCCGGAGCGCGGTACTTCCTTCACAATTTCCTTTAAAGTCATATCGGGTGTGATTGTCTTCATAAAAAGGCGCCTCCTTGTCTGGTTACTAGTATTATTGCCATATATATAAATTTGAAACCTATTATATACAGTTTAGTGAAAGTTGACTGAGGGTATTATATAATTATTAATAAAAAGCCATGGAGGTCCACTCATGAATAAGAATATTAAAACACTGCTCAATGTTCTTCCAATCATATTAGTGCCGCTGTTCACCGAAAGGAACCGTATAAAGGAACATCCTGAAATGGAGAAACTCGGACGCTTTTCAAGCACTGCCTACCATAATGTCAAAGACAAGGGTGAAGGTGTGTATCAGTCGGTCAAAGACACGAGCACGACCATTTACCATACGGGCAAATCCGCTGCGGACACCGTCGGAAGCAAAATCAGCGACAAGAAGCAGGAACGTGCCTATCAAAAAGACATAAAATCCTATCAGCAGAGCGTCAAAAAAGAGGACAAACTTCTTGTACAATTTGAAAAAGACAAGGAGAAACACCGAAAGAAAAGGCTGCAGGGAAATTTCACAAAGGATACCATCGTACCTAAAATCATGCAGTCCGGTAATGAGATGTCGAATGATGATAAAATCGCCGGCATGACTGTGAGCTCCGGACTGATTGCCGGGAAGTCGGACATGGATACGCAGGAAGAGACGGCAGCGGAAACGCACCGGGAGAAGCAGGACATCGCCAAGGCATATGATGGAGATGCATCAATGAGCCGGGTCTCTTTGACGGAAGAAGATGAAAAACGTCTGCAAATCGATATTCAGGACACGGCTGACGAAAAAGATGATAGAATGGACAGTAAGGCAACTGGCCAATCAATACATGAGGAGAATGACATGACGACCGATGTACAGCAGTTATATTTCGACAAAGTGAAAGATCACGAAGAAAACATCAATGATTTCAATCCCGGCGAACTGTTCAAGAGACACCATGAAAAACTGGATCCGACGGTCAGCTATGACGGAAAAGACTCCAAAGGAAAGACCGGATCAACCATCAGTGAAGATTCACTGTTCGGCCAGCATCGTGCAGCAGCCGAAGATCATTATACCGCCGGCGGCCGTAAAACAGGCATAAGAAACAGTGCGGGCAAAAGCAGGAAACAGCGAAAGCTTGAAAAAAAGCTCAATAAAAAGAAGAACAGATTTTAAACTAACAGATTGGATTGCGGGTGAAGCACAGTGGAGATAAAAAGAATAACTGTATTTTGCGGCGCGACATCAGGCAGGCTGCCTGAGTTCGAAGAAGCCGCGTACAAGCTCGGAAAAGATATCGCCGAAGCCGGCTATGAACTGGTTTACGGCGGAGGTTCTGCAGGAATGATGGGGGCTGTTGCAAATGGTACGGTTGATGCCGGCGGCAAAGTGATCGGGGTCATACCCCGCTTTCTGGTGGAGCGTGAGCTCGCTCACGAGAAGGTCCAGACATTGGAAGTGGTGCAGTCGATGCATGAGAGGAAAGCCAGGATGGACGAACTCGGCGATGCCACCATCACACTTCCGGGTGGTGCAGGTACATTGGAAGAGTTTTTTGAGATGTATACATGGGGACAGATCGGCCTCCATCAAAAACCTCTCGGCCTCATCAACACGAACAATTATTTTGATGATCTGATGGCCATGTTCAATAAGATGATTTCCGAAGAATTCCTGGAGGAAAGATACATGAATCAGCTGTTCATCGGTGAAGATCTGGAGTCCCTCGTCGCCCAATTCGAGAACTTCAGGCCCCTGCCCGTAAGAACATATAAAGACCTGCAAAAAGGGCATCGCTCATAATTTGAAGCGATGCCTCTTTTTTATGTCCATCTTATAAACGACATGGGTCTTGAGCGAATGGCCGTCGATGATTGATGGATGCTCAAAAGTGTATACTTTTTTCATTCCCAGTTTCAGCATGATGTTGATTGATGGGTAATTGATGCCCGCAGTATACGCATAAATTTCCTTGATATCCGTATTGCGCTCTGCAAACTTCACTACCGCCCTCGCTGCTTCCGTCGCAAACCCCTGGTTCCAGTGCCGTTTCGCCAGGCGCCAGCCAATCTCAATAGAGGGCAGAAAATGCAGCCGCAAAGGGCCGTCTTCTTCCCACACCTGAATGCCGGTAAATCCGATGAACTCTTTTGTGTCCCTGCGCTCCACAGCAAACAAACCGAAACCCCTCGCATCGATGTCGCGCTGAGCGTTCAGTATGAATTCCCTGGACTCTTCCGGAGTGGCGGTATTCGGAAAATAACGGCGGACATCCTCGTCCATATTCAACGCAATGAACCCCGGTATATCACTCTCTTTCCAATCCCTTAAAATCAGCCGCTTCGTTTTAATATATTTCATATCAACCCTCTATTATGTCCATTCTTATCTTAAGGTCACCCGCTGACATGCTCGCTTTCATTGCCCTTGGGCGCTTCCTGCCTGATATAGCTGACGAGGCGGACTTTCAATTCCTCTTTATCGAAATCGTAATCCTCAACATTTTCTTTTTTCTCCGTCGTGGCGACGACATCAACAAAATCAGGCAGATCTTCCAAATTGAATTTTATGGTGAATGTCTCGAAATCCTGTTCGGGACTCGGTTTCTGGGCCACAACCCTGCTTTTGATGCCTGTAAGATCAGTCACTTTCGATCCGGTGATCTCTTCTATCTCTTTGCCAAGCTGATCAATCGTGAAAGTTTCGCCTTCTATCAATGAAAATTTTTTCTCATGCATATCGTCATTCTCCTTTCAGATTAACAGTCTATTCATCTTCCGGTGCTGTGTCGGATTCTTCTTCATCCTCATCGCTGTCATCCGAATCACCCGAGAGCACCTCTTCAAGTTCTCTTTCCTTGTTCGTGATATCACTTTCAACCGCTTCATTTTCACTCCGCACCTGTTGTATCTCGCTCTGAAGTTCACCGATATCCTCATTCACTTTTTCCAGATCTTTTTCCGCCTGTGTCGGCTCATTGCTGCATGCTGCTAAAAATACCGTCATAACGATTGCCAAAGCTGTTCTCTTCAATACAGACTCCCCTTTTTACCAATGCTGTCATTATAGCATTTTTGACGGAATTATTCTTTATGCAAACAAAAATATAGGTGATGCCTTCGACATCACCTATACCTCTTTTTCATTATTCTGAAACAGTTGTATCCCTGAGCTGATAGATGCCAAGCGCATCGATCTCAAAGTTCTCAACGTTCGAGTTGATTCCTGTGACAAAGTCCTGATGGTGGATGTAGATCATCGGTGCAATATCCACGAGCTCTTCCTGAAGTTCGCTGTATATTTCCTGACGGGCTTCAGGGTCAGTCTCTGAACGTCCCGCTTCAAGCAGTTCATCCACATTGTCGTTTGACAGGAATGAACGGTTGCCCGGGTCACCGTGCATTGTTGAATGCAACAGTGGATACATGCCGTAATCTGCATCACCAGTCACCGTCGACCAGCCGAGCACGAACATATCATGGTCACCGTTCGCTGTAGTTTCCAGATACGCACCCCACTCAAGCTGCTGTACAGAGACATTGATATTGAGTTCTGCAAGAGCTTCCTGCATATAGACAGCAGTATCTACACGCTGCGGCTGATCATTCGTGAGGATTTCAATATCAAATCCATCTTCATGACCTGCTTCCGCCATCAGTTCCTGTGCACGTTCAAGGTCGTAAGTGATACCTTCGACACTGTCATCGTACCCGAAAACGCCCGGGGCAAGCGGTCCTTCTGCAGGTGTTCCGACACCTTCATAGATACCTTCGATGATTGCTTCACGGTCGATGGCATATGAGATCGCCTGACGCACCAGTGGATCATCCAATGGCTCCTGTTCAACGTTGAAGCCGACATATGACAACCCGAGTGACGGTGTCAAATCGACTTCAGTCGAATCATGGGATTCGATGCGGTCGATATTCGTCGGTTCTGCGCCGCCCGCAACATGGCTTGCACCTGTCTCGATTTCAGCAAGACGTGCACCTGTTTCCGGTACGACTTTGAACGTCACTGTATCAAGCTGTGCCGCATTTTCATCGTCGTGGTAATCTCCATAGTTCGCAAGCACAACATTCTCACCTGCAGCACGTGATTCAAATTCAAATGGACCTGTGCCTACAGGGTTGTCGGCAATATGGTTGCCGACTTCGTCAGTGATTGCATCTGCAACTTCCTCATGTGACTCTCCGCCTTCTTCACGGAGTTCGTAATACTCTTCAACCGACATCTCTTCACCCGCTTCAGACAGCGCAGCTTCGTAGTCAGCATCAATTACTTCTTTGCTGATCATGCCGCCTGCATCATGTGCAAGGTGTGCAAGGATCGGTGCAAACGGGTATTCCAGGTTGATATGGACCGTGTAGTCATCGACTACGTCCACCCCGGTCACCATTTCATATAAGAACATACGCGGGGATGCGACCGCCGGGTCGAGTAAGCGTTCCAGGTTCGCTTCCACCACTTCTGCATTAAACTCTGTTCCGTCATGGAAAGTCACGCCTTCTTTCAAAGTGAACTCCCATGTCGTATCATCCACTTCTGTCCATTCTGTTGCCAGTCGCGGCTGGACTTCCATGTTCTCATCCAAGTATGTAAGTGACTCATAGATGTTGTTACGCACGTTACTTGAAGGAACATCGTTGTTTCCGTGTGGATCGAGACTTACGATATCCGATGCTTCCGAAATGACAAGGTCTCCACCGCCGGATGCTTCACCTGAAGCGTCTTCAGTGTTTTCCCCGTTCTCGGTTGCCGCGTCATCTCCGTTCTCCGCTGCAGGATCGACATCACTGTCATCCGCACAGGCGACCAGTACTACGGAAAGGACTGCAACCATTGCCATCATCAGCAATAATCTGAAATTCTTCATACATTTACCTCCTATTATTAAAATTAAATGAAATTCCTGACCTTTTTTTAATATACCTTAACTCTTTTTTAATTTCAACGAAGCTTTTGAAATATCTTACAATTATGATAAAGCGCAAACAAAAAAAGGAGGAAAATTCCTCCTTTGAAATAGTATTATTCATTAAGTGTAACTTCTCTGAAGTCAAAGATGTTGTAACTGTCAATATAAATACCTTCTACACTGTTATGGTAGGCATTCAGGTTTTCACCATGGCGGACGAAAATTGCCGGCGCTTCATCGACCAGTATCTGCTGTGCCTCTTCATAGATCTGCTGGCGTTCATCATCATCCGTGACTCGTGCACCTTCATCAAGCAGTGCATCCAGCTCATCGTTGGCGAAGAAGGACCGGTTTCCTGTATCGCCCATATTATCTGAATGGAATAACGGTGAAATGCCGTTGTCCGGGTCACCTGTCGAGTTCGACCAGCCGAGTATGAACATATCATGTTCCCCGTTTGCCGTGGCATCGAGGTATGCACCCCACTCAACCTGCTCGACATTGACATTGATATTGAGGTCGGCAAGCGATTCCTGAAGGAATACAGCCATATCCACACGCTCAGGATTATCATCATTCACCATCAGATTGATGTCGAATCCGTCCCCGTGCCCTGCTTCTTCAAGCAGTTCCTGTGCCCTGTCCGGATTATATTCCAGTCCTTCCAGGTCTTCGGAATGACCCAATATGCCGGGCGCAAGCGGTGCTACGGCAGGTTGGCCGGAATCATTGTACACTCCGGACAACACAGCTTCCTTGTCGAATGCATGTGTAATTGCCTGACGGACGAGCGGATCATCAAGCGGCTCGCTCTCCACATTGAAGCCGATATAGTCGATTGATACGGATTCATTGCGGTCGAGCGTCACATCGTCATTATTCTCCACCCGGTCGATATTGCTCGACTGGACTGCAAGAATGAAGTCCGACGATCCCGTTTCAAGTTCGGCAATGCGCGATCCTGTCTCGGATACCACTTTATAAGTGACGGAGTCTATCGTCGCCGGACCGTCCCGGTAGTCTTCATATTTAGTCAGTACAGTATTTTCACCCGGGTTCCTGGATTCGAACTGCATATAGTTCGTACCGACTGGCTCCTGTTCTATCAGGGTGCTGACGTCCCCTGCAATGGCGTTTGCCACTTCTTCATGCGCATCTCCGCCTTCTTCACGGAGTTCATAATATTCCTCAACGGACATATCCTCGCCCGCTTCGGACAACGCATTTTCATAGTCTGCATCAATCAGATCTTTACTGATCAGCTTGCCTGCACCGTGTGATAAGTTATTCAAAAGCGGTGAATATGGATACTCGAGTTCCAGCTGGACCGTGTAATCATCGACTACATTCACGTTTTCAACCATTTCCAGAAGAAAAGCCCTCGGCGATGCCACGGCAGGGTCGAGCAGCCGGTCGAAGTTCGCCTTGACGACTTCCGCATTGAATTCGCTGCCGTCATGGAAGACCACGCCTTCCTTCAAGGTGAACTCCATCGTCGTTTCATCTACTTCTTCCCACTCTTCAGCAAGCAGCGGTACGATTTCAAAGTTTTCATCCTGTGTGACCAGGCCTTCATATATTTCATCCCGTACCTGTTCAGACGGCACATCGTTGCTGCCGTGCGGGTCCATTGAGACCGCATCACTCGGAATCGCAATCGTCAGATCGCCGCCGGCGGCTGTTTCTGTCTGGTCATCAGAAGCATCCCCTTCCGCCGCTTCCTCATCGACGCTGTCGTCATCAGTACATGCCGCAAGTACAAGCACCATCATACTGACTAAAAATAATTTCCAAAAATTCTTCATTCCCATCCCCCTCTTTTCCCTAAGTTATTAACATGATACTTCATTCTGTGAATTCAATCAATATGAATTTTCAGATAAAATGAGCTTACGTCGAATGTAAACTCATTTAATTCCAAAGTTTCTAATTGTCTAAAGATGCCTCACTGAAATCGAAGATGTTGTAATTATCTATGACAAGACCTTCCACATCATTGCTGACTGCGTTCAGGTACTCCCCGTGGCGGACGAAGATAACCGGTGCGTGCTGGACTATCTTTTCTGTCGCTTCTTCGTAAATCTCCTGCCGGGCAGCCTCATCGGTCTCCCGGGAGCCTTCCTCAAGCAGTGCATCCATCTCCTCATCCTGGAAGAATGAACGGTTACCTGAGGCACCGACATTGTCGGAATGGAACATCGGCATGATGCCGTCATCCGGGTCACCCGTTGTATTGCCCCATCCAAGCATGAACATTTCGTGCTCACCATCCGAGGTCGTATCAAGGAAAGTGCCCCACTCGACCTGCTCGATTGTGAGATCTATATTCAGGTCTGCCAAGGATTCCTGGAAGAAGACCGCGGCATCCATGCGTTCAGGATTGTCCTCATTGACCATGATTGTAGTTTCGAAACCATCTTCGTATCCAGCTTCCGCAAGCAGTTCACGGGCGCCTTCCATATCATAATCCGGCCGCTCGATATTGTCGGAGTATCCAAGGACACCCGGCGGAATCGGACCGACCGCCGGCTGCCCGGAGCCATTATAAACACCGGACAGGACGGCCTCGCTGTCGAAAGCCATGGTCAATGCCCAGCGGACGCGGACGTCATCGAAAGGTTCAGCCTGGTTGTTGAAGCCGATGTAATCGACTGACAGGGCGTCCCGTCTTTCAAGTGTGACTTCGTCATTGTTTTCAATCCTGTCGATATTGTTCGACTGGACATTCACCACAAAATCCGAATCGCCGGTTTCAATTTCAGCAATTCTGGATCCGACTTCGGTGACGACTTTGAATGTTACGGAGTCCAGGTTCGCAGGCTCGTTCCAGTATTCCTCATACTTTGTAAACACGGTGTTTTCACCCGGGTTCCTCGATTCAAACTGCATATAGTGGGTGCCAATTGGATGTGCTTCCACCATTGCGCCTGTCTCACTGCTGATTGCATCGGCGACTTCCGTGAATTCATCCCCACCCGCTTCACGCAACTCATAATATTCTTCAAGCGTTACATCTGATTCCACTTCGCTCAATGCATTTTCATAATCCTCATCAATCAAATCTTTACTGATCATTTTGCCGGCACCATGCGTCAGATTGCTGAGCAGCGGTGCAAACGGCTCTTCCGTCACCAGGCGTATGGTGTAATCATCAATGATTTCAACCTCTTCAATCATTTCGAGCAAAAATGCACGCGGCGATGCGACTGCAGGATCCTGGATCCGGTCGATATTCGCTTCCACGACTTCAGCATTGAACTCACTGCCGTCATGGAACTTTACGCCATCCCTCAACTTGAATTCCCATGTTACATCATCAATCTGGTCCCATTCTTCGGCGAGCGCTTCGGTTATTTCCAGATTCTCATCCTGAGTCAGCAGGCCTTCGTACACTACATCTCTCAGCTGTTCGGAAGGATCATCGTTACTGCCGTGCGGATCGAGCGACACAATATCACTCGGCACCGCGACTGTCAGGTCCCCCCCTTCAGATTCTGCTGCCTCCCCGCCGGAATCTGCTGCCTCTTCCACTCCGGCATCATCCGTACAGGCAGCGAGAAAAGCCACTAAAGATATGATTAAAAGCGACTGGTTAAAAACTTTCATTTTCATCCCCCTTTGCAAGTATCAACCTTTAAGTTCTATATTATGTAAAATCTATCCAAAAGTCACCAAAAATCCTAGAAAAGTCTGAAAACTAATGAACTCCCCTCTCCCTGTAATGTTTATATTTCTCCTTTCAGGGAATTTAATATGAAAATCTCATGTAAAGGATGTGTCTATATTGCAAGCTGTAACTGTACAAGGGAAAAACAAAGTCAAAGTCAAGAAGATGAAGGCCCCTGAGATTCAGGAAGGCACCGATATGATCATACGGGTCACCTCCACCGCAATATGCGGTTCGGATCTGCACCTGTTCCGTAAAAGCATGCCGATTACTAACGATTACATCATCGGCCACGAGCCCATGGGTATCGTAGAAGAAGTGGGACCGGGCGTTAAGAACAGGAAAGTCGGGGACCGCGTTGTCATCCCTTTCAACATCGGATGCGGGGATTGCCATTTCTGTAATAACCAAATGGAGAGCCAGTGCGACAATTCCAATCCGCATCTCGACACAGGAGCATACTTCGGATTTGGGGAAGTGTTCGGCGACTATCCCGGCGGACAGGCGGAGTATTTGCGCGTCCCTTATGCGGACTTCACTTCATTCCTCGTTCCGGAAGACAGCGAGCTTGAAGATGAGAGCCTCCTGTTCCTGTCGGACGTCATGCCGACAGCTTACTGGAGCGTGGACCACAGCGGCGTTAAAGAGGGCGACACGGTCGTTGTCCTCGGATCCGGCCCAATCGGCCTGATGACCCAGAAGTTTGCATGGATGAAAGGTGCGAGCCGCGTGATTGCCATCGACCATAACCAGGTGAGGCTCGATCATGCGAGACGCACGAACAACGTTGAAGCATACAACTATAAGGAAATCAGCAATATCGGCGACTATGTCCATGAAATTACAAAAGGCGGCGCCGAAGTGGTCATCGACTGTGTCGGCATGGACGGCGAGATCACCACTAAAGACCGCATCAAAACACTTGGCGGCCAGATCGGCACCATCGATCCAATCATTCTGGCGGCAAGGATGGTGAAGAAGTTCGGCACCATCCAGCTGACGGGAATATACGGCGCACCGGGAACAGGTTATCCGCTGCACCGCATCTTCTCACGTAATATAACTGTCAAAGCCGGGCAGGCACCGGTCATCCATTATATGCCGGAGCTCTATGAAATGGTGAAGGAAGGGAAGATCGACCCGACTGACATCATCACCCATAACGTGCCGCTCAAGAAAGCGGAAAAAATGTATAACATCTTCAACAATCATGACGACGGCTGCATCAAAGTCGTCATGAAACCATAATTTAAACAGAAAGATAAAACCCGTGCCGGGACTCCCGGCACGGGTTTTATCATCATTCCGTCAATGTCACATTGCGGAAATCAGGTTTGATGAAATCGTCTATATACAGGCCTTCCACTTCACTTCTGTATGCATTCATGCTGATGCTCTCGTTGAAGTAGATCGCCGGTGCGTCTTCCACAAGTATTGCCTGTGCTTCTTCGTATATTTCGGCACGCGCTTCTTCATCACTTTCCGCACGTCCCGCTTCAAGCAGCGCATCAAGTTCCGGGTTGTCATAAAATGTACGGTTGCCTCCGGCACCGTGCATGCTCGAATGGAACAGCGGCCAGAGTGCCTGGTCGGGATCCCCTGTGAAGTTCGGCCATCCCAGAAGGAATATGTCGTGCTCTCCGGAGGAGGCCTCTTCGAGATAAGTCCCCCATTCAATCTGCTCCACAGTCGCATTGATATTGAGGTGAGCGAGTGCTTCCTGCAGGTAGATCGCCGTGTCCACCCTTTCCGGTGCATCGTTGGTGATGATGCTGAGTTCGAAGCCATCTTCATGGCCCGCCTCTTCCATCAGCCTTTGTGCTTCCTCCAGATCGTATTCGAATTCCGCGTTGTCTGCCGTGTGTCCGGCCATGCCTTCAATCAGCGGGCCGTCAGGCACTCTGCCCATATCATTGTATATACCCGCCATGATTTCATCCCTGTCCACCGCGTGCGAGATGGCCTGCCTGACCCGCACATCGTCGAGCGGTTCCTTTTGGGTGTTGAACCCGATGAAATTGATAGCCACACTCGAATTATTGTAAGCTTCCGTTTCCGGGTGGTTTTCTATCCTTTCGACATTGCTTGAATCATAGCCGAATATCACATGTGACGTGCCCGTTTCAAGTTCGGCCATCCTTGCACCTGTTTCAGCAACAATCTTGAAAGTGATGGTATCCAGGTGCATCGGCCCCTGCCAGTAGTCTTCGTTTTTCGCAAGTACAATGCTTTCCCCCGGTGTCCTCGACTCGAACTTCGCATAGTTCGTGCCGACAGGGTTTTGGTCCACCACGGAACCGAGTTCTTCGGAGATCTCATCAGCCGCTTCTTCAAACCCTTCCCCGCCGTCTTCGCGCAGTGCGTAATATTCCTCAACTGAATATCCGGCGCCTGAATTTTCAATCGCCTGTCTGTAGTCTTCATCTATGACCTCTTTACTGATCATACCGCCGCCGTCATGCGTCAGATGATTGAGCAGCGGCGCAAACGGATACTCCGTTGTGATTTCCACCGTGTATTCATCGAGAACCTCAACTTCCGAGATCATTTCGAAAAGGCTCAGCCTTGGAGAAGCCACAGCGGGATCGGTCAGCCTGTCGAGGTTCGCTTTGACGACTTCGGCATTGAATTCGCTGCCGTCATGGAAAGGCACACCTTCCCGCAGTTCGAATTGCCATGTCAGATCGTCCACCTGCTCCCAATCTTCAGCGAGCAGCGGTTCAATCTCAAAGTTTTCGTCCTGAGTGACAAGACCTTCGTAAATCGTGTTCCTCACCTGGTCCGAATACAATTCATTGCTGGCATGCGGATCGAGGGACACGATGTCATTGCCTGTGGATATGACCAGGTCCCCGCCTGCTTCAGCCTCACCCGCTTCTGCTTTGCCTGCACCTTCCTTCGCGACCTCACTGTCATCGCTGCATGCTGAAAGGACCATGACAAGTCCCATAAGCAATGTGAATTTCATTATGTATTTCATCTAAAAACCTCCTCAATTTTTAATTCCTATCCCTTTACCAGGAATTATTTCCTATTGTAACACTATGAATTAGAAATTGTAAACGCCTTTTCTTGTTTTATTAGTACATTATTAGTTACATTTTAAGTTATTCCAAGGCACTTTGTGATTTAATTCTCCTTATTTAACGTTGCTATTATGCATTCGAAAATGTATTATTATTTAATAGCTATATTATAAGTATAGTTTTCACACTATTCCTAAATTTCTATGATAAGGGGGTCTCTTGAATGGCGGTCGCTTCTAAAGAGAGGGTTCGGGATACTAAGCCCGTAAACCCGCGTATCAAAAGTTTTAAAGAGTTTTTCAAACGGCTTAGAAAGAATAAGTCAGCCCTGATCGGTTTTTATGTACTGGCGTTTTTATTACTTGTATCGATTTTCGGTGCAATAGATGCCAACTACAATTTACTCGGTGTCAATTCGAATGCCACGAGTCTGACGGAAAAACTGGAGGGTCCTTCAGCTGCACACTGGTTTGGGACGGATCATCTCGGCAGGGATATCTTCTTCCGTATACTTCATGGTATGTACATAACACTCGGTGTGGGCTTTGCAGCTACGTTCATGGGGGCAATTGTCGGTGTACCTCTCGGGATCATCGCAGGTTACTACGGTGGATGGTTGGATACCATCATCATGCGTGTAATGGATGTACTGCTTGCATTCCCGGGCATACTGCTTGCGCTTGCAATCGTTTCTGTCCTCGGTGGCAGCACGATCAACGTCACCATTGCCATCGCAATCGGTTCATTGCCGCAGTTCGCCCGTATCGTCCGTGGTTCCACCCTGACCACGAAAAAACTTGAGTATGTCGATGCAATACGTGCACTCGGTGCAAGGGACGGCAAAATCATATTCCAGCACATCCTGCCGAACATCATGTCGCCGATCATCGTCAACACGACACTGTTCATCGCTTCTGCAATTCTTTCTGCAGCAGGACTTTCATTCCTTGGGCTTGGTGTACAGCCACCGACACCTGAATGGGGTGCAATGTTGAACGATGGACGTAACTACATGTATCAGGCAGGCCATATCACTTTCTTCCCGGGTATGATGATTGTGATTGTAGTACTGGCCTTCAACTTATTTGGAGATGGATTGAGAGATGCAATTGATCCTAAACAGAAAAATTAGGAGGTAAATCATGACAACATTTATTATTAGACGTATTTTGCAGCTTATCCCTGTTCTGCTTGGGGTTTCGATACTTGTGTTCAGTCTGATGCACCTCACTCCAGGTAACCCGGCAGTCATCATGGCAGGTGAAAGTGCGCCTGAAGCAACCGTAAGGGCGATTGAACAGCGTTTAGGATTGAATGATCCACTGTATGTACAATATTGGAACTTCCTGACGAATGCTTTGCAGCTTGATTTTGGTACATCAATCAGAGATAACATCCCGGTGATGAACCATATCCAGGCAAGGTTCTTCATCACTTTGGAATTATCAATCTACTCGACAATCTTCAGCCTTGTCTTAGGTCTGCTTGCCGGTATCGTCTCAGCCGTCAGACGTTATTCTTTTTCTGATGTTGCACTTATGATCGTCACTCTGTTCGGCCTTTCAATGCCGAACTTCTGGCTCGGCCTCATGCTGATCCAGTGGTTTTCAATCGAACTCGGCTGGTTTGCACCGACCGGCTGGGGAAATCTTGATCAGATCGTCCTACCTGTCATTGCACTCGGTACAGCCGGTGCAGCAATCATTGCACGTATGACACGGAGTTCGATGCTGGATGTCATCAATCAGGATTATATACGTACTGCACGTGCCAAAGGTGTGAAGGAACGTGTGGTAATTTTCCGTCACGCACTTAAGAATGCTTTAATTCCGGTCGTGACCGTTGTCGGTCTGCAATTCGGCTACTTGCTTGCCGGTTCAGTGCTGACAGAGAGTGTATTCGCAATCAACGGCCTCGGCAGACTGATCATCGATTCAATCCTGCAGAGGGACTTCCCTGTAGTGCAGGGTGCTGTTCTTGTGATTGCCGTCACTTTCGTCTTCGTCAACCTGCTGGTTGATATTTCTTACAGAATGCTGAACAAGCGTGTGGACCTAAACTAGGTAGGGAGTGACAAAAATGTCAGATAACATACTTGATGTAAATGATTTAAAAACTTCCTTCTTCGTTGAAGGAAATGAGATAAAAGCAGTTGACGGTGTCACCTTTAACGTGCCGAAGGGAAAAACGCTCGGCATTGTCGGAGAGTCCGGTTCAGGTAAAAGTATCACCGCACTGTCGATTTTGAAGTTGATAGAAGATCCGGGTAAGATTGTGGGTGGCAGCATCAGCTTTAAAGGTGAGGAACTCACCACAGCCAAAGAATCGCGAATGAGGCAGATCAGGGGTAATGAAATCTCCATGATCTTCCAGGAACCGATGACTTCCCTGAATCCGGTATATACAGTCGGGCAGCAGCTTCGGGAGTCATTCAAAATACATCAGGGCCTCGGCAAGAAGGAAGGCACGAAACGTTCTATCGAGATGCTTGAACTTGTCGGCATCCCTTCCCCGGATAAACGTGTAGACCAATATCCTTACGAACTTTCCGGCGGGATGAGGCAGCGTGTGATGATTGCCATAGCCCTCGCCTGTAAGCCTGAACTGCTCATCGCCGATGAGCCGACGACGGCACTTGATGTGACCATACAGGCACAGATCCTTGAACTGATCAAAGAGCTTCAGGAGGAAATCGGCATGAGTGTCGTAATGATCACCCATGACCTCGGCGTCGTTGCTGAGACATGTGACTACGTTGCGGTCATGTACTGCGGAAAGGTCGTTGAATTCGCGGATGTCGAGTCTCTATTCGAAAATCCGCGCCACCCTTATACTGTCGGCCTGCTGAACTCACTGCCGCGCCATGATATCGATCAGGATGAACTGATCCCGATCAAAGGCAACGTTCCGGCGCCCGATGAAATGCCGTCAGGCTGCCGCTTTGCACCAAGATGCCCGTTTGCCAGCGACATCTGCGCAACACTGCCGGACCTCGAAACACAGGAGGACGGCAACGATGTCAGATGCTGGATCTACACTGATGAATGGGATGGAGAGGAGGTAAACGTATATGACAAAGAACACTCTTCTTGAAGTTGAAGGTCTGAAGCAGTACTTCCCGATAAAGGGCGGTTTCCTCGGACGCACGGTCAACCATGTCAAGGCGGTGGATGACATCAGCTTCCATATCAATGAAGGCGAGACGGTCTCCGTCGTCGGCGAATCCGGCTGCGGGAAATCGACTACCGGCCGGGCGATACTCCGCCTTGATGAGCCGACTGAAGGCAAAGTCACCTTCCAGGGCACGGATGTCCTTGCCTTGAGCAAATCGGAAATGCGCAAGATGCGCAGTGATATGCAGATCATCTTCCAGGATCCGTATGCATCACTCAACCCGAGGAAAACCGTGAAAATGACTTTGATAGAAGCGATGACGATACAAAACATCGGAGAACCCAAGGAAAGGGAGCAGCGTGCACTCGAAATCATGGAAACCGTCGGCCTTCAAAAGCACCAGATCGACCGGTTCCCGCATGAATTCTCAGGCGGCCAGCGCCAGCGTATCGGCATCGCCCGTGCGCTTGCAGTGAATCCGAAGCTGATCATCGCAGACGAGGCGGTCAGTGCCCTGGACGTATCAATCCAGGCGCAGGTATTGAACCTGCTGCAGAGGCTGCAGCGTGAAATGGGGCTCACGTACCTGTTCATCGCTCACGACCTCGGTGTCGTAAGGCACATCTCGGACAGGATCATCGTCATGTATCTCGGTAAAATCGTCGAGATGGGGGATACGAAGAGCATCTTCGACAACCCGCAGCACCCTTATACAAAGGCGCTGCTTTCGGCAATCCCTGTACCGGATCCGAAGAATAAGAGCGAACGCATCTTCCTCCGCGGGGACGTACCGTCACCGATCGATCCGCCGTCAGGCTGCCGATTCCATACAAGGTGCCCGTTCGCAACAGATAAGTGCAGAACGGAAATACCGGTCCTTGAACACAAGGATGAAACATATGCAGGACAGCATGACGTTGCATGCCATTATGCAATCGATATCCAGGAAGGCAGACACAAGCCGACCCATGAGATGAAGAATGTACGCAAAGTGCTCGACGAAGAAGGCCAGGATATCGCTGAAACTAAAGAAGAATTGAATCAACGTTAAAAAAATCGCACTTGGCTCCCATGAGCCAAGTGCGATTTTTCATTTAGAATACGAATGCATCCAGCAGGAACCAGATGATCAGAAGTACATAGATCACGAAGTTGAATGCCGAACTCGCAAAAAAAGCAAGCAGCGAACCGACTGCCGCCCTGAAGGCTGCATTGATGTCCTTTGTTGATATGAATTCAAGCGCCAGGACAAATACGAACGGGACGAATATGACGCCGAACGGCGGGTAGATGAACATACCGACGATGACCCCGATGATCGCTGCGGCCTCGCTCTTCTTCGAACCTCCGTACTTCTTGACGAAATAGCTGTTCGCGACCAAATCACTGACAAACACAAGCGCGGTCAAAACTGCCGCGACCAGCCAGAACATCCAGGTCAGTGTCTCACTGTTTATCAGGAAGTGATAAATCAAAAACCCGACCCAGAACACCACCACTGAAGGGATGACCGGTGCAATGACACCGACGAATCCGAGGATAAAACTGACTATGACCAGTATCCACCATAAAATCTCCATCAAACGACTCCTTCTTGAATATGAGTTTGCGTACCATCAGCATCACTTCATCCTAACAATATCCGGGAAAGCTTTGCAAGCGGAACTCCCCGGTGCTACATTTCAAAATTTTTGATATAGCTCTTCACGACTTTTATGAATGCTTCCACCTGCGGCAGTTCCATCACATTCTTATCGAATGAAATGTACGTATCCCGTGTGATCGGTTCTTCATCGACGATCACTTCCTCGATTTTGAACTGTTCCTTATCAAAGTCTTTGACGACGATTTCAGGCAGCACCGTGACACCCACACCTTCGAACAATAAAGCCCGGCATGTCGCGATCTGGTCGACACTGAACTGGGGTTCATACCTCCGGTTGAACCGCGTTTCAAAATACTTCTCGATCATCCTGATATAGACCGGCTCCGAAAAGAACTCGATTACCGGCGGGTTGTCCTGGCCGACGAGGCTTTTCGGTGTGACGAGGTAATGCCTGTCTGTAAAGAGCAGTTTATTTTCCTTGTTGAGCACCTGCCTGCCCCGGGTGATCGATATATGGTAATCTTTTGCATCATTGATGATCTGCGGGGATGAGCCGACCTGGATGTTGATGTTCACCCCGGCGTACAGCCGTGTATATTCCCTCAGGACACCTGCAAGGATCGTGCTGCCGATCAATGATGAGACGCCGAGGTTCAAATTGCCTTCCACCGCCCCTTCATGGGCCACGAGGTACTCCTTCAGCATGTTTTCATTTTCCACGACCTTCTGGGCATGGCGGATGATCCGCTCCCCCGGTCCTGTGACGAACAATTCCCGCTTCGTCCGGATGAAGATCTCCACGCCCCACTCCTCTTCGATCGATTTCAGCCTCTGGCTGACCGCCGGCTGGGAGATGAACAGCCTTTCGGCGGCCTGCCTCAACGTTTTAGCTTCATACAGAGTGACGAGTAATTTATAATCATCCACTTTCATTTAATCACCTTTTCTTCCTATATAAGAAAATCTTATCATAGTTTGCCTCTTCGAGTAACTCTTAAGGAATCGGGTATATGTAATCTACATTTGATTGAGGAGGTATTTTATGAATAATGAAAAGAAATACGAAGCAGTCAATGAGCAGGTCGAAGGTTATACACAGGACGGGCAGCCCGGCATAGAAAAGGACATGGACCCGAAACCCGTCATCATCGCCGATGATTATAAAGGCAGTGGAAAGCTGGAAGGCAAAGTGGCATTGATCACTGGCGGGGATTCTGGGATCGGCCGCTCGGTCGCCGTCCACTTCGCAAAAGAAGGGGCGGACATCGCACTGTTATATCTTGAAGAGGAAGAAGAAGATGCGCAGTATGTAAAGATGCTCGCTGAAAAGGAGAACGTCAAGTGCCTGCTGTACAGCGGGAATATCAATGATGCAGATTTCAGGAAAGAGACGGTAAATGATGTCGTCTCCACTCTTGGTACCATCAACATCCTTGTGAATAATGCCGGTGTGCAATATCCGAAAAAAGATTTCCTCGATATCACCGAAGATAATCTGCGGGAAACTTTTGAAACCAACATCATCAGCATGATCCTGCTCACGCAGGAAGTCTTCCCTCACCTGGAGGAAGGGGATTCGATCATCAACTCCACGAGCGTCACGGCATATAAAGGCTCCCCGATCTTCATCGACTACTCATCGACGAAAGGCGCAATCACTTCATTCACAAGGTCGCTCGCCCAAAACCTCGCACCGCAGAAGATACGCGTGAACGCAGTGGCACCGGGGCCGATCTATACCCCGCTCATTCCTGCCACATTCGACGCTGAACATGTGGATCAGCACGGTGAGGATACACCGATGGAAAGGCGTGGCCAGCCGGCTGAGCTCGGACCGTCATACGTCTTCCTTGCAGCGCAGGATTCAAGCTATATGACAGGTGAAGTGCTCCATGTGAACGGCGGCGACTTCACGGCAAGTTAAATATAACCTCCAGGGGCAGCCCGCGGGCTGCCCTTTACTTTATATTTTTCCGCAGTTCCCCGAGGCAGTGCGCCGCAAGTTCTACAAACTGCCCGAAGTCCCGCTCGATCTCATCCATGATGTGCTGTGCCACGGCGTAGGCCTCATCCTTGTCCTTCTCTGTAATCTTTTTATTCTTCAGGGCACGCTGTATATCCTTCTCATCGACGAGCTCATACTGTCCGTCCGGGAGTGCGAGCACGTCCAGGTAAATGTCTTTCCGCCTTGCGTTGCCCGGTTCCAGGTAATGTGCCATATTGACATCGAAGTAGTACTGCAGCACGTGCCAGTTGTCATCATACATGACGGTGATGCTGTACTTCCGTTCTTTCGGCAGTATCTGCAGCCATTTATAATCTTTATCGACGACTTTCACCGATTTGTCCACGACCGGGACGACGAGAGGGGAGCGTATCTTCTTCATGTAGATGAGGCCGGCCAGGAACTCTTCACCATTGAAGCGGGTCAGCACTTCATCATATGTAGAGTCCAATAAACGGCGCCACCCGCGTTTATCCAAATATTTCATTTTCATGGCTCTCATCTCCTTCATTACATTATACATAATAAGCAAAAGAAAAGTGAAGAAATACGCAATGTCGAAAAGCCTCCACTTCACCCTCCCCTGCGCATCATAATGATGTAAAATGATGGTATACCGACAGAGGTGAATACATATGGTCAAATCAATAAAAATCGTCTTACAGATCACAATATTGTACATACTGTACCAGGCCGGGGAATGGCTTTCCGAAACGTTTCAGCTGGCCCTCCCCGGGAGCGTCATCGGGATGATGCTGCTGATTCTCCTGCTTTTCACACAGGTGATCAGAATCGAATGGATCGGGGATGGTGCGGGTTTCATGGTGAAATATCTGCCTTTCTTCTTCATCCCGTCCACTCTCGGCATCATGCAGTATTACGGCATATTCCAGGGGAGGGGCTTCATGCTGGTCATCATCGTCCTTGTGAGCACCGTGCTCGTGATGGCCGTCTCCGGGCTGATCGGCCATTTATCCGGCGGCAGGGAGGGTCAGCCATGAACATTCTCGCAGCCTCGGGCATAATCGCAATGACCATCTTAGTATACCGGTTGTCGCTCTATATACACCGGAAGGCGGAAAGCCCCTTCACCCTGCCCATTTTATCATCAACGGTCATCCTCATCATTTTCCTGGCCGTTTTTGACATCCCGTATGAACAATACATGATCGGCGGTGAGTGGATCAATCAGCTGCTCGGGCCTGCCGTCGTCGCCCTTGCCTATCCGCTCTATATACACCGTAAAGTCATGGTGAAGCTTGCAGTGCCGCTCTTCACCGGTACTTTGGCCGGTGCTTTCATCGGCGTCGTATCGGGAGTTTCCATGGCGAAATGGACTGGGTTCGGAACCGAGATACTATATGCCATTTCCGCCAAATCGGTGACGACGCCGGTTGCCGTGGTCATCACCGAATCACTCGGCGGCATCACATCACTTGCAGCCGTGATGGTCATGATCGCCGGCATCGGGGGCGCAGTCATGCACAAATATGTCTTCAAAGTGTTCGGCATCACCTCTCATCTCGGACGCGGCATGGGGATGGGTGCTGCATCCCATGCGATAGGCACAGCCGAAGTGATGAAGGACAGCCAGCTCGAAGGCTCGATCAGCACCGTCGCGATGGTGGCGAGCGCGATCATCGTCTCCCTCATCACACCGCTGATTGTCTCATGGTTCGTTTGAACTCAACCGCTGCAGATCAGGAAAGCACAAGAAGGCCCGGGACATTTGTCCCGGGCCTTCCTGCTCACTCCACCCCGACGATGAAGTGGGTATATTCAGCGGCATCCGCTTCAATATCGTCTGTGCCTTCATACGGGTAGTAATTCAGATTGGTATAGATGATCACCCTTCCGCTTCCGGCATTGAGCGCACCATCATCCACGGCGTCCATCACTTCTGTCCGCCCGTCTTCCCCGAGTGCCTCGAGATCGTATTTCAAGGCGAGTTCCTCAAACGGTAACCTCCGGTAATCTTCATAAAATTCATCATCCGGTCCGATTTCATACGCATAGACTTCCTCTGCACCGGCGAGGGAGATGAATTCACTGATATCCTGTTCTTCTGAAATACGTGACAGCACTGCTGGATGGTAGAGCAGCACCTTGCCGTAGATCCATTCATTGAACCTGCCATTGCTGAATTCGAGTTCGGCATTGATGATATGCTCTGATGCGAACCTGTTCAACTCGGTGCCGGCATCCGCCGTCTTCTGGGACCCTTCCTTATATTCGCTGATGAAGCGTTCCATCTCCCGGCCATCCTCAATCAATAAAGCGCTGCCCCCGGAAGCCATCAATGACAGCTGCACCAGATCGCGGTCATCCTCAATATTATATATCAGGTCCTGGGCCCGCGTCTGACCGGCCGTATTCAGTTCTGTCAGAAGACTTTCAGCCTCTTCGCCTTCCGGATAATGGTCGAACGAGCGGTGTACCATACTGCCGTCCTTCATCCGGTAAGTGACTTCAAATATCCTGTATTCTTCCAGACTGTGCCTCGGCACTTTATTGTCCGCCGCATATTGATGCGCCTGTGTGACATCACTGATATATGCAGGGTCGTCCATCATCAGGAAATTCTCACTCATGATGTCATTTTGCGGGACGTATCCGGAAAATATCCCGGCCTCTGCAGCATCGACCATGACCGCTTCAACTTCATCCACAGGAGGCACGTAGTTTGAATACATATTCCATCCGGCATAGAATACCGCCATGAACACGACTGCACTGCCGGCGGAGATCAGGAAGCGCCTGACTTTGAAGCGGATCTTGACCGTGCTCTGGAAGAACATTTCCACCAGGATGAAGGAAACGAACCAGGCGAAAATGAATGCGATGACCCGTACAATATTTCCTGCGGCAAAAATCAATCCGACGACATTTCCCAGTATGAGCATGCCGACGATCACAATGAGGACCGACAGGATCAATCGCACAGGGTGGTAGGTGAAGTTCAAGTTCACATATTCATTCTGCCTTCTCGCATAGAGGATATAGGAAAGAATGAAAGCAAGGAGTGCCACCCCCGCCCATATGACCCACTTCATCCAGGAGATCGGCTCATATATCTGCATGACGGCGAATATCGGAAACGTATTCTCGACGACAGGTGTGAGCAGGTCATCATCCATCACGCCCTGGAACAGGGAGATGCCGTCGAACATCGTGCTTGCTGTGCTCGTCGCTGCAGCCCACAGTGCAAGCGGCAGGAAGAATATGATGATGACGAGCTGCAGGTGAATGAACAGATGATTCGTGAAAAAGCCTGTGAACACCGTGATGATGAAAACTGTCACCATCACGGCAATGCTGTAGACGAGCCAGGAAAGGACATCAAGTGCCGCCAGTTCAAAAGCGAGGGCAAACCTTTCCACCATCAGAATCGCAGCAATCAGGCCCGTCGATATGATGATCGATGAAATGCCGATGATGAATACGCTCGTCAGCACCGTCACCCTTTTGACCGGCAGGCTGTGGATGAAGTCAGAAACGCTTTCCTGGTTTTTGAAGTTCATCGAAAACAATCCAAGACCGGCCGCATATATCATGCCGAAAACCAGATGCACAGACGCAAGGTTCTCGAAGACAGCCGCATCATACAAATACGACGCATCCGTCATGCTGAGGGAGAAGATCCACAGGCTGAGGGGCAGGACGATCAGGGACATCATCATATACAGGACGGTGATCCAGAATGTCTGGACGGTGAAATGCCTGAGCAATGTGCTATTCCACAATAATGTTGGAGATTTCATATCCCTTTTCCCCCATTTCATAAGTGAATATCTCTTCCAGGGTGAGCGGCAGGATATCATACATCAGGGGATCATACTTCGTCACTTTCCGCTCGACTGCTGTAAGATCGCCTTTGATGATGCAGGTGGCCACCCGCCCCCTGAGATTTTTGTGAACGGCACCGATGTCTTTATAGAAATTTTCATCCGGCAGCATTTTGAAGGCAATCTGGAGCTTGCAGTGGGTGCCCTTGATCTCATTCAAATCCCTGTTGAATAAAATCTCTCCGTTGTGCATGATGGACACCGAATCACACAAATCCTCCATCTCCCGAAGATTATGGCTGGATGCGATGACGGTCATATTATGGTTCGCGATGTCCTGCATCATGATATTTTTGACCTGGTTCCTCATGATCGGATCCAGCCCGTCAAAAGGTTCATCCAGCAGCATCACTTTGGGCCGCGCCGACATCGCCAGTATGAATGAAGCCTGACGCTTCATCCCTTTGGATAATGCATTCAGCGGCTGATCCGGATCCAGGTTGAAATGCCCGACGAGCTGGTGGAAACGTCTTTCGGACCAGTTGGCATACAGCCCCTTATAAAACACCGCCATCTTCTCCAAAGTTGCCGAGGAAAAGAAATACGGCACATCCTGGATGAAGATCACATCCGACTTCACCCGGGTGTTCTCGAACACCGCTTCGCCGCCGTACAGCACTTCCCCCGCCTCGGGCCTGTAAATGCCGGCCATGACTTTCATGAACGTCGTCTTCCCCGCTCCGTTCGAGCCGAGCAGGCCGTGCATCGTCCCTTCTTCAATGCTCATCGATACATTGTCCACGGCTTTCTTAGCACCAAAGGATTTATTGACGCCTTCGATGTTTATTTTCATTCGTCCCGCTCCTCCCCAATATCTTCTTTTGCCTGCTCCACTACATCTTTGATCTCCTCTACAGGCACATCGAGGTAGATCAATTCTTTTGCGGTACTCTCGAGATCTTCCATCAGCATTTCGATTTTGCCAGGGGTGGCCGCATGTTTCATATCACTGACGAAGTTCCCTTTGCCGGGGACCGAGTAGATATAACCTTCAGCCTCCAGTTCCCGGTACGCTTTTTGGATGGTGTTCGGGTTGATCGTCATCTCCTGTGCAAGCCGCCTGACAGACGGCAGCTTCTCACCGGTCTCAAGCACGTTTTGGATGATCAGCATCCTGATATGGTCGACGAGCTGTTCATATATCGGCACCCTGCTTTTGAAATCAATATTGAACAAGATCATCCCTCCCCAACTGTATTACTTATTATAATACAGTTGGTACAGTAAAATTACAATAGAAAATACTCAGATCCTGTAAAAAATAAAAAAACACGGAAACCTGATACGGTTCCGTGTTAAATGAACTTCCTTATAATGATGCGCTGGCACCGCCGTCGATGTTCACGGCAACGCCTGTAATGTATGAGGCGAGTTCCGAACATAAAAATGTGATCACATTCGCCGCTTCCTCCGTTTCACCGACGCGTCCAAGCGGGATGTCGTCCCGGCCGGTTGTCGCAAATTCCTCCCAGCTCATCTCAGGTGCCTCTGCCTTCCACATCTTCTCCACCTGATCGCTGCGTATCAGGCCGATGCATACGGCGTTGACCCGGATGCCGTACGGGCCGAGGTCTTTGCTCATGGCTTTCGTCATCGCAAGCCCCGCGCTTCTCGATACGGATGTCGGCAGTGTGCCGGCACCCGGGTTCTTCCCCGCCACAGCGGTGAGGTTCAGAATGGCACCGCCATTCTCCTTCAGATGCGGCAGGGCAGCTTTCGACGTTTTGACTGCCGACAGCACTTTCAGATCGAGATCGCCCTGCCAGTCATTGACCTCAACTTCTTCAAAGCTTTCCGCAAAGGCACCGCCTGCGTTATTGACGAGCACGTCGAGGCGGCCGAATCTTTCAATGACCGCGTTGATGATATTCTCTCCCGCATCATCCCCGGTCACGTCCTGGACGACATAGTCGACCTCACCGTGAGCACCGAGTGACTCCTTCGCCGCAGCAAGATCTTCTTCACCCCTTGCCACAAGCATCACCTTCGCGCCGAGCTTCAACATTTCCAGAGCCGTCTGTCTGCCGATCCCTTTGCTGGAACCCGTGATTACGGCCACCTTGCCTTCATAACCAAAATCCATCATATATCCCCCTAATATGTGCTTATTTAAAAGTTATCATTACGGAAGCTTCTTTTGAAGCTTTATGACTCCAGATTCACATTGTGGTAGACGTTCGACACATCCTCAAGGTCCTCAAGTGCATCGATCAGCACTTCGAACTGCTCACGTGCCTCCCCGTCAAGTGAGACTTCATTCTGTGCAATCATCGACTGTTCCGCCACTTCATATTCGGAGACGCCCATTTCATCGAGGGCACTTTTGATCTCATGAAAACTTTGCGGATCGCCATAGACGACCGTGAAATCATTTTCCACCGTCACATCATTCACGTCCACGTCATTTTCCATCAGCTGCATCAGCACCGTCTCACTGTCGAAATCACTGAAGACGAAGACCGAAACAGGATCGAACATATAGCTGACCGCACCGCTCACGCCCATGTTGCCGCCGTTTTTCCCGAACGCGGCACGCACATCCGAAGCCGTCCTGTTCACATTATCGGTGAGGGCATCCACAATGATCATCGAACCGTCCGGCCCGAAACCTTCATAACGGCGCTCATCGAAAGTCTCCTCACCGCCGCCCTTCGCCTTGTCGATCGCCTTATCGACGATATGCTTCGGCACGGAGTATGTCTTGGCACGTTCCAGAACTGTCTTCAATGCCTGATTGCTTTCCGGATCCGGCTCGCCTTTACGGGCGGCCACATAGATTTCACGCCCGAATTTTGCATATATGCGGCTCGTATTTTGATCTTTCTGTGCTTTCTTTTCTTTAATGTTATTCCATTTCCTGCCCATCTCTTTCCTCTTCCTTCACTAAAATTATCATCTGCCCGGAGTCACCTTCTGTTGCCGAAACGGCGGTAAAGCTGGAGCATCCTCTTTATGATGAGGAGCAGGTCCATGAACAGATTGAACCCCATGACACGCGCATTCCTATACTTCCTGTTCTTCATCCGGTTGAAGTCATACATTGTATAGCCTATATACAATAATAAACCAAAAACCGTGATTCCAAAAGCCAGCCAGTCCAGCCCGACGAAGAAGTTCACGATGGTTGCCAGTATCAAAACCAGCAGACCGGCGAATAAATAACGCCCCCAGGAGGAGATGTCCTTCAGGAGGAAATAGCCTGTGATGCCAAAGATGACAAACACTATTACTGATATGAGGACAACCTGATAGAATATTCTCTCATCAAATTGATTGATGAAACCTTCAAAGGTTCCGTATGAAACCAGACCGATCAGTATCGCATATATATGACTGATTACAGGTCCTGACCTGTTAAACCCTCTGACAAAGAGGGATATCATGATAATGATGAATATGGTCATGGACAAGGTCGGGCGCCACTCCGGCGGCAGAAACTGCCCGAAATAAGTTGCGATTCCAAAAATTATCCAATAATACATGAAAAATAACCAGACTCTTCCGTGATCTTTAATCATTTCCTCACTCCTAAATTTCCGACAGCTTTTTATATACCCTAAGTTTACTAAATTATTCTTTTTACACCACCAATGTGACGTGAAACACCTTAATATTTTAATTGTGTTACATTTTCATTACATTCATCATTTTGATATTACTTTTTGGTATCATACGTTATATCAAAAACAGCATACAAGTGTCAGTCACATACATATATATAATACAATTCATTCTACGGAGGATCACCATTCATGAAAAAAGTACTAACAGCTTTGACCGCAACTGCAGCGATTTCTACATATGCATTTGCCCAAGATGCAGAAGCATCTACACATAGTGTGAAAAGCGGGGACACACTCTGGTCCATCGCCCAAAAGAATAACGTGACGGTTTCACAGTTGAAATCATGGAACAACTTATCATCCAACCTGATTTTCGTGAATCAGAATCTGAAAGTTTCCAATTCGGACAGCAGCTCATCAAGCAGCTCAAACACTTCTTCAAGCTCAAGCAATACCTCAAACGCTTCTTCAAACACAAGCAGCTCAACAGGCAGCAATTCAACCGGCGGTACATACAGAGTGAAATCCGGCGATACTTTGAGCAGCATTGCACGCGCCCACGGCATGAATTACAGAACTTTGATGGAAATCAACAACATCTCCGGACACATCATCCATCCGGGACAGACTTTGAAGCTGAGTGCCGGTTCAACCAGTACTTCTTCAAGCTCAAGCAATACTTCAAGCTCGGCTGCATCATCAAATACGAGCAGCTCATCAAGCAGCTCAAACACTTCTTCAAGTTCAAACAGCACTGCAACCGGCGGTACATATACGGTGAAATCCGGTGATTCCCTGAGCAGGATTGCGAGCGCACATGGTACAAACTACAGGACTTTGATGAACATCAATAACCTTTCCAGCACGATCATCTACCCGGGACAGACTTTGAAGCTGAGCGCCGATTCAAGCAACTCATCTTCAAACTCGACTGCAACATCGAACACAAGCAGTTCATCTGCTTCCAGTTCAAGCACTTCATCCGATTCAAGCTACAAAGCACCTGCTTCACCGGGCAACGTTTCATGGGGCACGAACTGGTACTACTGGGGAGACTGCACATGGTATGCCTTCGAACGCCGTAAAGAGCTCGGCAAACCTGTAGGCAACAACTGGGGCAACGCCACGAACTGGGCAGGCCACGCAAGATCTGCCGGCTACACTGTAAACAACAGGCCATCCGTCGGCGCGATCATCCAGGCGCATGCATGGACGAACAATGCATGGGGCATGGGACATGTCGGTGTGGTCGAAAGGGTCAATCCGGACGGATCGATCCTCATCTCCGAGATGAACTTCGGCGGCGGCCAGGGCGTCAAAGCTTTCAGGACACTGAGCGCATCACAGGCTGCAAATCACAACTTCATCCATTAATCATACAGAAAAGAACCAATTTGGGCGACCCAAATTGGTTCTTTTTCATTGATCCTCTTCATGGCTGTTGATGATCATTTCCACTTGATAGATCCTGTTCACGAGCGCCTGGACCGGTGCCTGGGTGAACAGATAAACACCCCATGGCAGGTTCGGCTCGAAGTCATGCAATGCCATGATGAACTCCTCATTGGTGCCGAGCTGCCTGAACTCAAGACGCGCCACTTTATTCGGCTGTTCCTTGGTCAAAAGTCCGCCCGTAATATGATAAATTTCTATATCGTCCACGCTGGCCTCTGCATCATATGACGCAATGAGTATCGGCCGGTCCAGATTGGATATATATACTTTAAATTCATTTCCGTCGAGCGCCACATTGACCAGGCCGTGCAGTATTTCATCCAGCCACCGGAAATAGTAATTCGCCACCTGCTTCACCGACCACCCCTGAGGGAGGGGCGCTTTCTGGATGCTCCGCACATTGTTATAGTCGGAAGCCTTATAAGACAAATTCTTGCCATACCGCTTCACCGGCGTCTCGGTCACCATCGCAGGTGTACCGTATGCACCAAGCACTTTTACGGTCTCGCCCGAACTGATTTCATCCGCGACGTAAATGATCTGCTCAACACCATTCAGGGCCGATGCCCGCGCTATATTATCCGCGATGAGTGAATAGATATCATAAAATTTCCCCTGGGTCATCCTGTTCAGCCGCATGATCGGGTCTTCAAAAAATATGACGATATCCATCCCTTCCAGCGCTTCTTCCACTTCGGAGAGTAAGAACAGGTCCTTTTTCAATAAAGTGATGTCGAGCCCCTCGTCCGACTGGTTCGGTGCCGAGAAGGCGAAAAGGTTATAATCGTCCTTCAGCTGCCTGTATAGGTTTTTCCCAATCCTGCCGCTGATTCCCATCAATAAGACGTTTTTCAAAAAGCAACATCCTTTCCGAAGTTAATTCCGAGCCATATACCTGCCGTCCAGTGTCAGTATGATGATCAGCATCACCATTAAAATGAGGCTGATGAAGACGAACGGCAGATCGAAGTATGTGGTGAATATTCCTGATGAATACGATCCGGCCACCGAGCCGACCGAAAAGAACGCGTAAAATATGCCGTTCGCTTTTCCGCGTTCGTATATCTCGGTATTTTCAGCAATGAGCTTGTTCATGGATGGGAAAATGAGGGCGAAGCCGGTCCCGTAAAAGATCATCACGAAGAGGACCAGCAGCTGATGCGGTGCAAAGTGCAGCACCAGCATACCGATGCTCACTATGAAGATCCCAATCATCACAAGCTTCATCGACCTCACTTTGGTGTATATCACATTGAGCCGCGTGCCGAAGATGATGATGGCCGTCAGCCCGAATATCGAGAGCATCATGCCGGTGATATGGTCTTCAAGTCCAAGCGAGCCGATCTTGATCGGCAGGCCGAAAGCGAGTGATCCATTGGCGATCATCAGCGTGAACGACGAGATGTACGCCGCAATCAGAGCAGGCCGTGACAAAAGTGTCCTGTAGCTTGTCGTATTATGGAAAGTCCGCTCTTCTTTGGTCGTACTTTCCCTGATTGTGAATATGACGAGCAGTATGCCGACGATATAAATGCAGCCCAGCACAAAGTACACCGTCTGATAAGCGGCAAGGCTTGAAATGATGCCGCCGAGTGCCGGTCCGAGCACTGCCGCGGAGCCGATGGATACACCCGTCAATGCCATGGAGCGGCCCATCGCCTCACGGCGGCTCAAGTCCGCAACCAGGCTGAAAGCGACCGGTGTCAGCATGCCGGCCGAAAAGCCGTGGATGATCCTGAGTGCGAGCAGCGCATTGACCGAGTCGATCAGCGAATAGGACATCAATGCAACGATGTTCACTGCCATTCCGGTGATGAGTACATTACGGCGGCCGATCTTATCCGAAAAATATCCGCCTGAAACGTTGCCGATCAGATTGAAGAAGGAGTATGTAGCAACCACCACACCCGCAGCATATTCCGTTGCCCCGAGCGACAGTGCAAAGGGGGTGATGATCGGCAGTTCTATAAAAAGATCCAAAAAGCATATGAACACGACGACAAATAATAGTTTATTCATGAATTCCACTCTCTATGCATGTTGACATTCATCATCCATTATAGCTGATTTTTTCTTTCATGTATTTCAAAACGCTTGTTCGAAAAATAAAAAGCCCGGGGATTCCAATCCCTGGGCTTAAAAGATTTACGCTTTGTTGAGCCTCTGTTCGACTGCATCGATGATTGCAGAGACGGCACCGTCCCCTGTGATGTTTGCAGCCGTACCGAAGCTGTCCTGTGCCATATACAGTGCAATCATGAATGCAACAGCCGCTTCATTGAAGCCGAGGTTGACCATGAGCACCCCGCTCGCCGCCATGATCGCGCCGCCCGGTACACCCGGAGCCGCAATCATCACTACGCCGAGCAGCATGATTGTGCCGAGGATCTCAAAGAACCCGGGCATGCTGTACTCAGGCAGGACCGTCATGACAGCGATCGAACAGCTGATGATGGTGATCGTGCTTCCGGCCAGGTGGATGTTGGCACACAACGGTACGACAAAGTCCGCAATCCGGTTGCGTATGCCATTCTCCTTGACCTGCTTCAGCGTCACCGGAATCGTCGCCGCACTGCTCATCGTACCGAGGGCCGTAAAGTAGGCCGGCAGCATCGTCTTGATCAGCGAAAACGGATTTCTGCCGATCAGTATACCCGCAATCGTATACTGTATCGTAATCCATATCCAATGGAGCAGGACCGCAACAAGCAGCACGACCCCAAAGACTGCAACCGTGTCGAACACCGTACCGCTGGCCGCCATCCCGACAAACACACCTGCGATATAGAACGGCAGGATATTGATGATCACTTTCTCAATGATGTATTCCGTGATGACCTTCCCGTCATCCACCCATTTCCGCATGGTGTCCGTCTTCGTCACCGTGATCACGATGCCGAGTGCGAAAGCCAGTACAAGTGCGGATAGGATATCCAGCACCGGCGGGATTTCAAATTCAAAAAACGGCGCGAGTCCTTCACCTTCTTCAGGAACTGAACCGCCGCCCGTGACAAGCGGCATGATGAGGACTGCGACAAAATATGCAAGCAGCCCCGCACCGAGCGTCGATATGTATGCCACACCGAGGGTTGCTCCGACAACCTTGCCGGATCCGCCCGTAATTCGTGAAATCCCCGATGCGATGAAGAACAGGATGATGAATGGAATCGTGAAGAATATGACCGATCCGAGGATCGTCTCCACTGTGATGAACAGCCTTGCGAGCAACTCCAGGAATGTACCGCCCACCGCATAATAAAGCGAGCCGACCGTGATGCCAATGACGATTGCGGCAAGCAGCCTGATGATCAATTTCATAATTTCTTCCCCCTTGTTTGATTTCATATACTATTATACATTTATGCAAACTTAAAATATATAAAAATACAGATATTTATGAAAAGGTTTTCATTCAGGAATCTTCTTCCTCGAACACTTTTTCATAAGCGACATACCAGTCATCCAGATTCTCATCCAGGTTCAGCTTCCCCTTGAATTCGAACTCATTCTTCTCGAACTGATACTGCATCTTTTCATTTTCAAGCGATGTATCCGTATGGATGCCCTTGATGCCCTTCTCCACCAGCATGTCCTCGATCTCTGCCATCATCTTCGCCGAGATTCCTTTCCCCTGGTGAGCCGGATCCACAGCCATCCTGTGCAGAGCGCGCGAATCCGCACGCGTCAGCTCCCACGGGATGTCATCGTACGGGTAGGGATGCTCGTTATCCACCACCGCAAAACCTTTGACGTGCCCGTCAGTCTCATAGACGTAGAGCGTCCGTGCCTGCAGGTCCTCCCTGAACCTCTCGAGATTCGGATATTCCTCCGACCACTGCGTGTTGCCGGATTCGATCATGAGCGGCACCACACGCTCTTTTATTTCCATGATTCTCGGCAGGTCCGCTTCCGTCGCTTTTCTCAGTCCCATCGTGTTCACTCCATGTTTTCTGATGTCAATCTACTTTTTTCATTATTCATATTGTATAATGTATTTAACATTTATAACAGAGGGGATTTGTAATATGTTCAAATTTGATAAAGGCACCGTTCCTTATCACATCTCTAACCTTGTATTTTATGTGTTCACGCTTGCCGTACTCGGCCTCATATACTATTATGCGTTCCTGCCGCCGATACTGGAAGTGACGACGGCGGAGTTCTTCGCCAATTTCGGCATCGGGGAAGCCGTGGGCGCATTCTTCTTCCTGATCGTCATCCTGATACCGCTGCTCGTATTATTCGGTGCAGTCTATCACCTGTATAAGCTCATCACCCACGGCAGGGATCGCAAAACAGCTGCAGAATGATGGATGAGGAATTGAAAAGAGGCGCAGACATATTGTCTGCGCCTCTTCTTTCATCTGTTGGTGATCGTCTCAGGGTTCATATCATGCTCCATCAGCCTGTGATCGGCCATCTTTTCGTATTTCGTCCCCGCCCTGCCGTAATTGCAGTACGGGTCGATTGAGATGCCGCCGCGCGGTGTGAATTTCCCCCATACTTCAATATACCTCGGGTCCATCAGCTCGATCAGGTCGTCCATGATCATATTGACGCTGGACTCATGGAAGCCGCCGTGGTTCCTGTAACTGAACAGGTAAAGCTTCAGTGATTTCGATTCCACCATCTTCACATCCGGTATGTACGAAATGTAAATCGTCGCAAAATCCGGCTGGTTCGTTATCGGGCACAGCGTCGTGAATTCCGGACAGTTGAACTTCACGAAATAATCACGGTCCGGGAATTTATTGTCGAATGTCTCAAGCACACCTGGATCATAGTCGAACGCATACTTCACGTCCTCGTTGCCGAGCAGCGTCAAATCCTTTGTATTTTCATTTGTCATCATAATCTTCACCTTTCAAAATAAAAAACCATGTACCTGAGGGCACATGGCGTGTCTCAGTTTTTTATAGAGGGTTGTTTGCTAAGAACCTCTTCATTCAATTGCTGTCCTGCACTTCCTGCAATGCACGGATGTAATCTTCCGTGCGCATTGCACCCGGCAGTGCATATTCACCGTTGACCACGATGAACGGCACACCCTGCACGCCGATGTCCTTCGCTTCATTCTGATCGGCATAGATCAAATCCTTGTACAAATCACTTTCAAGCATATCCCTCACCGCTTCCGCTTCAAGCCCGGCATCTTCCGCGATTTCAAGCAGTACACTGTGGTCTGCGGTATTTCTGCCTTCTTCAAAATATGCAGTGTAGAGCCTCTGCAGCACTGCGCTGTCTTTATTCTCAGCGGCGGCGAACTTGATAAGCCTGTGGGCATCCATCGTGTTCGAAGGGACGACGCCGTCCATATTGAATGTGATGCCCGATTCTTTGCCCTGAACAACCAGCTGTTCGAGCATTTCATCGACTTCAGATCCGGATTTACCATACTTTCCGGCAAGTTCCTCCTTCATTGTGAAGTCGGGGACTGCCGGGGCCGTCGGGTTCAGTCTGAAGCTTTTATACTCCACTTCAACTTCCGCATCCATTTCCTTGAGCGCCCGGTCCAGATTCGTCCTGCCGATATGGCAGTACGGACAGGCGATATCGAGCCAGATCAGCAGCTTCATATGTCCACCTCCATTTTATACGCCCTGCTTATTGCTCCAGAGCAGTGTATGCAGCTGCGGCAGCACCCGCACTTCATTCATCCGCTTATCGTTCATCGTCCGGTCCACGAGGTCCTCATAGCGGCTGAGCAGTTTTTCCGTATGGTGATCGACGCTTTCGCCGTCCAGATAGGGATTGCCCACCTGAAGGTAAAATGCAACATCACGGTACTTCCCGTGCAGTTCTGCCGCATATTCGAAATCTGCGTCATCGAATATGACGACTTTCAAATTATATGATGTGCCGCTCTCATCCAGTTTCGCAAAAATATGCTCCAGCTTGCCGTAGTCCGTCACCATGCCGGAACTCGGCGGCTTCGGGCTGATCGTCACATCATCGATCATCTGCAGCCAGTCCTGATACATCGTGCCCTGCGTCTCCACCGCAAGCTTGAGGCCTTTGGACTTTGCCTTTTCCACGAAATCACCCAGGTTTTTAAGGAGCAGCGGATTGCCGCCGGAAATCGTGACATGGCTGTAATTGTCTTTCGCCAGTGCATCGAGGGATGTGAATATATCCTCTGCAGTCATCATGCGGATGTTTTCCTTCTGGCTGCCGTCCCATGTGAATTTGGAATCACACCAGCTGCACTGGTAATCACAGCCGGCGGTCCTCACAAACATCGTCTTCTGTCCGATGACGGCACCTTCGCCCTGGAATGTCGGGCCGAAAATTTCCAATACGGGTATTTTCATCATCTTCTCCCCTTCGGACGGTAGACGACATAGCTCGTCGGTGTTTCCTTCAGTATGATCTGGAGGCATTCCAGTTCGTTCGGCTGTTCTTTCTTGGTGTATTCGTCCACCATATCATAAATCACTTTTGCCAGCGTCTCCGAAGTCGGCGGTGTATCCCTGAACGCTTCATGATCATTCAAAAGCCTGTGGTCGAATTCATCCATGATCAGTTTTTTGAGCGCCGAGAAATTGACGAGGAAGCCGAGGTCATCGAGCACATCACCTGCGATGGTGATGTTCACGTGGTATGTATGGCCGTGCACACGTTCACATTTGCCTGCACGCGCATCCGGTATATGATGCGCCGCAGAGAAGTTAAGATCTTTATTCAGTTCATATTCATAATCATGATCCGGGATTGGATAAAACACCGTCATTTCCCCTTTCTTTCAAATACGCTTCAAGGCCTGCATTTCTGAGTTCACAGGCCGGGCATGTGCCGCAGCCGTCGCCGGGCACACCTTCGTAGCAAGTGAGCGTATTTTCCCTTATGTATTCAAGCTTGCCGAGGCGATCGGCCATCGCCCATGTCTCCTTCTTATCGCGCCACATCAGCGGCGTCTCGATCTGGAAATCTTCATCCATCGCGAGGTTCGCGGTCAGGTTCATCGACTGGATGAAATTGCTGCGGCAGTCCGGATATCCGCTGAAGTCCGTCTGTGATACGCCGGTGATGATCACCCCGGCTTTGATCTGATAGGCGAGCGCCGAGGCGAATGACAGGAAAATCATATTCCGGGCAGGCACGAATGTGTTCGGCATGCCGCCGTCCTCTTCTATCGGCATATCATGGGTGAGCGCATTCGGGGCGAGCTGTGAAAGCAGGCCCATATCGAGGACGTGGTGTTTCAGATCATGTTCCTCTGCGATTTTGCGCGCCACATCGATCTCAAGTGCGTGCCGCTGGCCGTACATGAAAGTGACCAGCTCGACTTCATCATATTTTTCGAGCGCATGGAACATGCACGTCGTGGAATCCTGGCCGCCCGAGAAGACGACCAGCGCTTTTTTTCGGTTCATGGTTCATCCGTCCTTATAAATTCTTCAATTATTAAATTTTAACAGTTTCCTCCACATTTCGCCATCCGGCAGATCGGTGGATTTCGTGAATTTTTCCCGAAATATATTTTTATATTGCCCCGCCTCCGCGGGCCTCTATATAATTGAAGCCAGAGGGGTGAGTTTAAAATGAGGAAAATAGCCGAATTTGCCAGGGCAGAAGGCTTTAAAGTATTCGCGAGCACCTCCCTTGCGACGATATCAAAAGATGGTGCAAAGTTCCGGATCAGCAGGCAGGCCGGGGACCGCTTCAAATTGAGCGAATCCAAAAACAGCAGAATCCAGGTCGAATCCACTTACCATGCAAGCGAAGAGGAAGTGATCGAAGAGATCAGGCGGATGATCTCCTGAATGATGGGTTTATTTATGACAGAAAATATACAATCCCTGCCCAGGACTTGAAATTTTATTCGAAAACGGTTATATTCATATATTGTGAGAAATAGTATCAATATGGTATCAATCTTATTTTAAAAAACGAATAACCTTGGCACCATTGCGATTGCTATGACTATCAGGTATATCCTGCAAATATAATTGATAGGTGGAATTGACAATGGAATATCGTATATTACTTTACTACTATTATACCGACATCGCCGATCCGGAAGGATTGAGCAAAGAGCATCTGCGGATCTGTAAAGACATGAACCTGAAAGGCCGCATACTGCTAGCACATGAAGGCATCAACGGCACGGTCTCGGGAACGGTGGAGGACACCGACAAATACAAGAACTACATGGAGAAGCACCCTTTGTTCAAAGGGATCGTCTTCAAAGTGGATGAAGCGGAAGGGCATGCATTCAAAAAGATGCATGTGAGGCCGCGCCCGGAACTTGTGAACCTGAGCCTCGAAGAGGATGTCGACCCGCGTGAAGTCACCGGTGAGTATTTATCCCCGGCTGAATTCTACGAAGAGATGCAGAAGGAAGACACCGTCGTACTCGATGTGCGGAACACATATGAATACGATGTCGGCCACTTCAGGGGCGCAATCCGCCCGGAAGTCGAGACGTTCAGGGACACGCCTGAATGGGTGCGTGAAAACCGTGAACTGTTCGAAGGTAAAAAGGTGCTGACATACTGCACCGGCGGCATCCGCTGTGAGAAATTCACGGGATGGCTGAAGCGTGAAGGCTTTGAAGACGTCGGCCAGCTGCACGGCGGCGTCGCATCATACGCAAAAGACCCGGAGACCAAAGGTCAACTTTGGGACGGCATGATGTACGTCTTCGATGAGAGGCTGACGGTGCCGATCAACCAGGTCGAACACACCGTCGTCGGACGGGACCACTATGACGATACACCGTGTGAGCGGTACATCAACTGTGCGAACCCGGAATGCAACGCCCAGATCATCGCCTCGGAAGAAAACCAGGCATATCATTTAGGCGGATGCTCACTCGAATGCGCCGAGCACGCACGCAACCGTTACATCATTGATGAGGAACTCTCCAGGGAATTTGTGGAGGCACGCCTTGAAGAATTAAGGAACTCCGACTTTGCCGAATTCGAAATGATCGGCGATGCCAGAGGAAAATAAAGAACAAGAGCCCGCGCGGCTCTTTTTTTGTGGGGTTTTTGCTGCCCGGCCTGCGGTTTGGCCTGATTTTCGCAACCTTGTTTAGTTTGTGATGCTTAAGTTGCGAATCCTGACCCGTTTTCCGCAACCTTAAGGCCCTTTCCCGGCCAACGTTGCGAATCTTGACCTGGTTTTCGCAACCTTGGCTAGTTTGTGCTACTTAAGTTGCGGATTCAGTCATGCTTTTCGTAACCTTCTCTGGTTTTCATGCCCAATGTTGCGAATCTTGACCCGTTTTTCGCAACCTTGACTCTGGTTCCCGGCCAACGTTACGGATCTTGACCTGATTTTCGCAACCTTGGCTAGTTTGTGCTGCTTAAGTTGCGGATTCAGTCATGCTTTTCGTAACCTTCTCTGGTTTTCATGCCCAATGTTGCGAATCCTGACCCGTTTTTCGCAACATTTTCTGATTTTTCCCGCCACCTTACGAACCCCAAATTCCACACAATAAAAGACCTCTGGAGGAGGTCTTTATTGTTCCACCTGCGCCTCGCGCCGCTTCTGCCGCCTTTCCTTGATCTTCACGATGTAGATGCTGATCTCATAAAGGATGATCATCGGCGACACCGTGATCATATGCGTAAAGAAGTCCGGCGGTGCAATCAGTGCGGTGATGACGAGCAGCGCAAAATATACATACAGCCGCACGTTCTTCATGATATCCGAATCAAGCAGTTCGATATGATGCAGGAACAGCACGATGACAGGCAGCTGGAATATCAGCGCAAAAGGCATCGTCGTCATCAGCAGGAATGACATATATTCATCCGCCGTCACCAGCACATCAAAGTTCTGCTGGCCCATCTGGATGAGGAAGTAGTAGCTGACCGGATGCACGACGAAGTAGCCGAATGCAATCCCGAGTAAAAATAATCCCATCATGATCGGAAAATACGACTTGATGAATTTTGTCTCCTGATCCACAAGGCCTGGCCGCATGAACTGCCATAAGTAGTAGCAGATGAATGGCAGGCTCAGACCGATACCGAGGGACCCTGCGGTCCTTAAGTAAAACCGGATGACTTCAAATGGCCCCCTGACGATCAGGTCGTGTCCTTTAGTCAAATACGGAAACCAGAATTGTATCGTCAAAAATATGAGGGTGAAAAAGATGACGAATACGACGATCGACTTGATCAGCACACTCCTCAAATCGTCGAGGTGTTCGACCAGTGTCGCATCCGGTTCATCAGGCGTCACCCGGCGGCGTCTTTTAGTGCTTGAGATGCCTTCATCCGTAATCTGCTGCAGTGTCTGTTTACGTTCATTTTTATCCTCTTCACCCACACATACTCACCTCAGTCCGGACGCGGGAGGATGTTACTCCGTCTCTTCATCGGAATCTTTGATGAAGTTGACGATGAACCTTCCCCTGATCTGTCCTTTTAAAATCTCTTTCAAAGTATCAGGCAGTTCGTTCAAAGTGATTTCGGTCGCGATATCCCTCGAAAGCTTGGAAGGCTTCAAGTCCGTTGCGAGCCTGTCCCAGATTTTCTTCCTGCCTTCCATCGGGAATTTGACTGAATCCACTCCGATCCATTGGATGTTCCGTGAAATGAACGGCAGTACGGTCGTCTTGACTTCAACGCCCCCGACAAGGCCGCATGTCGCGACATATCCGCCATAATCCAGGCTGCTCAAAATGTACTGCGTGGTTTTCCCGCCGATCGGATCGATTGCCGCAATCCACTGCCTTTTTCGGATCGGCTTATCTTCTTCGTCTGTCACTTCGTCACGGTGTATGACCCGCTTTGCACCGATGGATTTCAAATACTGCACTTCTTCCATATGGCCCGTGCTCGCCTCGACATGGTAGCCGATATCACTGAGCATATTCACTGAGATGCTGCCGACACCACCGCTCGCACCGGCGACCAGCACTTTCCCGTCATCGGGCCTGAGCCCGTTCTGTTCAAGTTTATCAATGGATAGTGCTGCGGTGAATCCCGCTGTACCGAGTATCATCGATTCCCTTAAGGTCAATCCCTGCGGTAAAGGTACGAGCCATTCGGATGGGATTTTCGCATACTCGCTGAACCCCCCGAAATTGCGCGTACCGATATAATAACTGGTCGCCAGCACCTGATCTCCCGGCTGGAAGTCCTCGTTCACGGACTCCACGACTTCACCGGCGAGATCTATCCCCGGCACCATGGGGAACTTTTCTGCGAACTGGCCGTTCACGGCAATCATGGCATCCTTATAGTTCACACTCGAATAATGCACTTTGATCAGCACGTCCCCTGCAGTGAGCTGATCCGTCGTCAATGTCTGAATGGACATCTCCGGGTTGCCGTCCACCTTATCCACAACCAAAGCTTTAAAAGAACTCATAAAATCCCACCCCTTAAAAATTTTGCTTACTGCCCGCTTTCATCCGACACTTTTGTCTTTGCCATCAAATCATGCAGTGCCCGCTTGTCTTTACGGGTGATCATCATCACGCAGGACAGCAGTAAAAATAATCCAAACGTCACGCTGTAGACCACCAGTATGAACAACTCCCTTTTCAGCATCGTCTGCCACGATACATCGGCACCGTCCACCTCCGTGACCCTGATCCCCATCAGCCTCTTCCCTATCGTCCAGCCGTACCAGATGACCGGCAGGACAATCATATAAGCTGTGACGATCAGTATCATGAAAATGTTGAATATGAAATTCGCTCCCGGATTAATGACAAATTCATAACCGGCAGTGAAGCTCAATATAAATACTATAGGCACACCAACTATCAGCCCGTCAATGATGCGGGCAAAAAAACGCTGCCATAACTTCGCTGGAAAAATCAAATCCAATCCTCCTGTATGTTGAGGTGCATCCTTTTATTATACATCAGACTATTCCAGCTTTTCCATGTTCACACTTTTGATGCCGGTGATTTCAACAAGGTCACCTTCATCAAATGTCATGACGAATGAATCCTTTCCGCCGTATTCAGGATTCCCGACTGAATACCTTCCTGAATCATAGGCCTCTATCTGATGCACATATATATTGCCGGAGAGCTCCGTATCTTCAGTTGTGATCCTGTAGTCGCCGGCTTCGATATCATGCCCTGCGATATACATGCCGGGGGACAGCGCCCCTTCGAAAGGACCGTCCACAGGTGTGAAGACGAACGTTGTATCATTGGTGATTTCCATTTTGTCCCCTTCATCGATGTAGAGTAAAACTTCCGTCGGATAATCCCTGAAAGTGCTCTCCGTTCCCTCACTGGCCAGCACTTCTCCGGCGACATACCGCTCTTCTTCATCGTAGATGGACAAATAACCCGAGTATTCCCCGGTCGATGTAATGCTGTACCTGCCGGGCATGATGTCCTCGCCCACTACATGCTCCCCGGCAGAAATGCTCGTCTCTTCCCCCTCTCCGTAGAGATGAGTGTAGTCGATCGGCGCGTACAATGGATTCGCCTCTGTATCTCCCCGGGCTTCTGCAGATTCCTCCGCCTCTTCGGAGACCGCTTCATCACCTGCCAGATAACTGTTGATTTCATCTGCAAGCTGATCAAAAGGGTTTGTGCATGCCGCCAATACAACAGTGCTGAGAACCATGACTGATGCGAGCTTCAACTTTTTAGTTTTCATGTCCATCACCATTCATATTATTTGTTATCCCGGCAGGACCGAGGTTCATTCTGCCTGAAGTTCATCCGTATTAAGACTCATTATATAATAAAACCATAAGAACTGTCGAAAAGTGGGACGAACTTTTTCTAATGTGCGGAAAAAGGCATAAAAAAACACACCATACAAAAGTATGGTGTGTTTCTGTAAGTTTTACGCCTCAGCTTCCCAGCGAAGTTTAGGCTTACGTGAAGCTGTTGCTTCATCAAGACGTTTAACAGTCGTTTTGTGTGGTGCACTGTGGATGACATCCTGATTATTTTCTGTTTCATCAGCAATCTGTTTCATAGTCGCGATGAAGTGATCAAGCGTTTCTTTAGATTCAGTCTCAGTAGGCTCGATCATAAGCGCTTCTTCCACGATTAATGGGAAGTAAACGGTTGGCGGGTGAATATCGAAGTCCATCAGACGTTTTGCGATATCCAGCGTCTTCACGCCTTGTTTCTTCTGTCTGTTGCCTGAAAGTACGAATTCGTGCTTACAGTGCTGAGTGAACGGAAGATCATACGAGTCTTCAAGGCTGCGCATGAGGTAGTTCGCGTTGAGTACAGCACCTTCACTGACTTTCTTGACGCCTTCTGCACCCAAAGTACGGATGTACGTGTACGCACGTACGTTGATGCCGAAGTTACCGTAGTAATTCTTGACCATACCGATGGAATCAGGCAGATCGTAATCGAAGTCGTATTCGCCGTCTTTTTCTGTAACGACCGGCTTAGGAAGGAATTTCTTCAGCTCATCAGTTACGCCGATTGGACCGGATCCCGGGCCACCGCCGCCGTGAGGGCCTGTGAAAGTCTTGTGCAGGTTAAGGTGAACTGCATCGAAGCCCATGTCACCAGGACGTGCGTAACCCATGATTGCGTTCAGGTTTGCACCGTCATAGTACATCTTACCGCCCGCTTCGTGGACGATTTCAGACATTTCAAGGATTTCAGTTTCAAACAGACCCAATGTGTTCGGGTTTGTCAGCATGAGTGCTGCAGTGTTTTCGTTGACCACTTTCTTCAAGTCTTCAACGTCGACAAGGCCTTTTTCGTTTGATTTAACTTCAACGACTTTAAAGCCTGCAACCGCTGCTGATGACGGGTTTGTACCGTGTGCGGAGTCAGGTACGATGACTTCGTTACGGTGTGATTCGCCATTCGCTTCATGGAATGCTTTGAAGATCATCAGTGCAGTCCACTCACCCTGCGAACCGGCAGCCGGCTGCAAAGTGATTTCGTCCATGCCTGTGATTTCCTCAAGGTGTACCTGCAGGTCATACATCAGCTCAAGAGCACCCTGAACAGTCTTAGGATCCTGGTAAGGATGGATGTGGCTGAATCCAGGCAGTCTAACAACATCTTCGTTGATTACCGGGTTGTACTTCATAGTACATGAGCCCAGCGGGTAGAAACCTGACAGGATACCGAAGTTACGGTTGGATAATCCTGTATAGTGACGCATCAGTTCAAGCTCATCCACCTCAGGGAGGTTCGCCTGTTCCTTACGTACATACGCGCTGTCGAGCTCCTCTTCCAGATTCACTTCAGGAACATCAAGTGCAGGCAGGTTGTAACCGTTTCTGCCTTCTTTACTGCGCTCAAAAATTAATGGAAAGTTTTCATTAGCCATTATTGATAGCCCCCATTTCTTTTACAAATGCATCGATCTCTTCTTTGGAACGGATCTCAGTAGTAGCGATCAACATATGGTTTTCGAATTCAGGATATACGCGGCCCAGGTCGAATCCGCCGATGAATCCTTTTTCAAATAACTTCTCATTAACCTCTGATACCGGTTTTGAAAGCTTGACTACGATCTCGTTGAAGAATGATCCTTCGAATGCAGCCGGGATGTTTGCTTCTTCCAGCTGGCTTCTTGTATACCTTGCTTTCTGCATGTTTAATTCGGACATTTCCTTCACACCGTTTTTACCGAGTGCACTCATTGCAGCCGAGCTTGCCACTGCGTTCAATGCCTGGTTGGATGTGATGTTGGATGTCGCTTTTTCACGTCTGATGTGCTGCTCTCTCGTCTGAAGTACGAGCACAAATCCGCGCTGACCATTCTCATCAGTCGTTTCACCGACGAAACGGCCCGGCACTTTACGCATCAGTTTTTGAGTTGTTGCGAAGTAACCACAGTGTGGTCCGCCGAACTGTGCTGGGATACCAAATACTTGCGTATCACCGACAACGATGTCCGCACCGAATTCACCCGGAGGCGTCAAGTAGCCAAGTGCAAGCGGGTTGCTTGAAACGACCATCATAGCCTTAGGCTGCTGATCAAGAATTTCTCTTATTTTTTCAAGTGGTTCGATCTGACCGAGGAAGTTAGGGTATTGGACGATGAATGCAGCTACATCTTCATCCAGTTCTTTCTCAAGCTGGTCAAGGTCTGTCTTACCATCTTTAAGTCCGATTTCAACAACTTCAACACCTTTACCAACTGAAGCTGTCTTTACAAGCTGACGGGATTCAGGATGAACAGCTGCTGAGATGAGGATTTTGTTCTTTTTCGTATGTCCAACACTCAGGTTCATCGATTCCACTACAGCTGTACCGCCATCATATAGTGACGAGTTTACAACAGGCATACCTGTAATCTCAGAAATCATCGTTTGGAATTCGAACATCGCCTGCAGTTCACCTTGCGTCATTTCCGGCTGATATGGCGTATATGAAGTATAGAACTCCTGCCTTGAAATGACATGGTCAACCACTGACGGGATGAAGTGATCATAAACGCCCGCACCCAGGAATGAAGTATAATCCAGGGTATTGGCATTTTTTGCCGCCATTTGAGTGAGTTCACGCTTCAGTTCGTACTCACTCTTAGGTTTTTTAAGATTTAATTCTCTGTCCAGTCTCACTTTTTCCGGAATATCGGAAAAAAGCTCGTCTGTGGATTTCACACCGATTTTTTCAAGCATTTCTGCTTTATCAGTTTCAGTAACTGGTAAATAACGAAAATCCATTAAAATTTCCTCCTTATTTATCATACGATAATATAATTTCTGAGTTGATCAGTTTATGCCATACCGTAACCATTATAAAGGATATTGAAGAGATTAACAATTTTTTCACAATAAAAGTACGATATATTTGAACGAATTTATAATTCCGCCATAAATTGAGCCGGAATGCGGTCCTGCAGGTGAAATATGTATCTTCTCCAATGTCTTTTCTCTACATTTCCGTAACAAAAATCCGTTCATTCCATTTCCGGGAAAACGAATCCTCTTTCTTTTTTAAGCATACTCTCAATTTCACTGAGAACCGTTTCCACGTCCCGGGGATCCGAAACTTCATATTTGTCGATATCCAGATGATATACAGGAGATATTTCCTTCTTTTCGTATTCCTTTATGAATTCATTTTCATAAATATCATACAGCTCACGGTAGTATTCGGCGAGACCCGGATCCCTTTCAACCTGCTCGTAAGGCCTCCCCCGCTTCTTGATCCTCCGCATCGCTTCATCGAATGAACCGTGGACGAAGACGAGCAGATCCGGCGACTTTTTGAAAACGATCTGCTGCTCATACAAATCATGCAGTTCCTGCATCATATTTTCATGGAGTTCCAGATAAGTCATGTACTCCGCTTCATCCATGGAGCCGTTATCGTACTGGAGCCTTGCGAACACCATGGCATCTTCATAGATTGAACGATCCAATACAGTATTCGGATGTTTCAAGGCATTCTTCAGCGCCTTGAACCTGTGGTTCAGGAAATACACCTGCAGGTGGAAACTGTACCTTTTCGGGTCTTCATAAAATTTCGGGAGGAACGGGTTTCCCTCCACTTTCTCTATCAATAACTCGGTGCCGAAATGGCGGGCGATCACACCGCCCCAAGCCGTCTTCCCCGCACCGATCGTACCTGCCATCGTTATCAAATTACTTCCCCCTATATCATGTTGATGCAATGGGTGATGAATGCGCATGATTTTTATTCACCCGGAGTTTCTTCATTATACCTTTTTCAAACAAGTATGTAATACTGCATTTATTCATAGTGTTCCAATATGATATTATATAAGGCAGATGGTTTGGACAAATCCGGTTGCATCTATGACATTTCAAAATTACGGAAACGGGTGGTTATATGTTCAATGGAGAAGAGAGAATAATATTAGCGTTCATAGTTTTAATATACTTTTCCTTTATGTTCATGGTGACATTATACATAAACAAGAAAACGAAAACATATGAGGATTACAATGTCGCAGGGAGGTCCGTATCGATTTTTCCCATCATTTTGACCTTTGCCGCCACAGGGGTCAGCGGCACCACGTTATTGGGCTACATGGAATATGGCTACAGCCTCGGGATGGGGCAGCAGTGGATACATATCACCATGTTTTTATGTGTAATCATTTTTGCAGCATTTTTACTTAAGCGGATCAGGAGTCTCGGTGAAAAACATAAAATGGTCACCATAGGAGACTATACTGCCTTACGTTACGGGGAAAAAGCCCGCATACCGACCGTCATCAGCATAGTATTTGCTTATTGTGCAATGAGCGGCATGCAATTCGTGGCCATTGCCACCATACTGAATGTGACACTTGGCGTGAATTTCACCCTCGGGATTTTTATCGGCTGGGTCTTCCTGACACTTAAAACATATTTCGGCGGATTGAAGACCGTCATCTGGCAAGATGTCATCCATGGCATGATGCTGATACTGGGCGTCATTCTGTTATTTGCAGCAGTGCTGATTTCTGCAGGGGGCTGGGGGCCGGCATCAGAATACGCGTCCTCCCTCGGCCAGGAGAATATGCTCAGCGTGATGAATATTACACCCGGGGAAATACTTGTATATCTTTTGACGCTGGCTGTCTTTCAATTCGTCAGACAGGATCTCTGGCAGCGTGTCTGGGCGGCTGAAAACAGCAGGACGGCCGGGAGCGGATATTTGATTTCCATGATGGTCGCAGTTCCCATCGGCGTCATTACTGTCGCCATTGGCGTACTCGGCCGGTATGGGCTGCGGCTCGAGGAAATCAATCCTGTCTTCATTTATTATGGAGTAGTTAATGATGTCTTTCCTTTTGCCCTCGTGCTCATGATGATCATTGCCCTGCTCGCCGCCGTAATCTCGAGTGCCGACTCCTTTATTCTCGCAGGGGCGTCCTCGATCGTAAATGATATCATCAGGCCGAATGCTTCGCATTATGATAATCAGAAGATGCTCCTGTGGAGCAGGCTTTCCGTCTTGATCATTTCTGCTGCGGGCCTTGTGCTGGCTTTGACGATACCCGGACTCGTCAACCTGATGGTGACCGGCACCGCAATGACAGTTTCAGGCTTGCTGGCTCCGATTGTCTTCGGGTTATTTTGGAAAAAAGTCACAAATACCGCAGGCATCACTTCCATGTGGGCCGGCCTCATCATCGCCGTCTTTTGGCAGATTGCGGGCCACCCTTTTGGACTGCACCCCATTTTCATCGGCTTGCCGGTGTCCACGGCCGTGCTTTTCACAGTGACGATTCTCGCACCTAAAAGAGTTTCAGCCAGGGCATGAATAAAAGACGCCTGCAGAAGCAATTTTGCTTCTGCAGGCGTCTTCATCATTATAAAACAGTTACTCCACCGTCACCGACTTCGCAAGGTTCCTCGGCTTATCGACATCATTGCCGCGGTGCAGTGCCGCGTAGTATGAGATGAACTGGTAGACGACCACTGAAACGAGCGGCGTCAGCATGCTGTGTACGTTCGGGAGGACGTACGCATCGTTTTCGCTCTCAAGACCTTCCATAGCAATGGTGCAGACGTTGGCGCCGCGTGCCTGCACTTCCTGGGCGTTGCCCCGGATGTTCAGATTCACCTTCTCCTGTGTAGCGAGCGCGAATACCGGCGTGCCCTCCTCTATCAGGGCAATCGTGCCGTGCTTCAATTCTCCCCCGGCGAAGCCTTCCGCCTGGATGTAGGAGATTTCCTTCAATTTGAGCGCACCTTCCAGTCCGACATAATGGTCCATTGCCCTGCCGATGAAGAATGCATTCCTTGTCGTTTCCAGATATTCATGGACGATTCCCTCGATCGTCTCCGCATCATCGATCACGGTCGTGATCGCCGTCGTCACTTTTGCAAGCTCCTCCGTGAGGTTGATGCCGGTCTCCCTGCCAAGTGCACGTGCGGCAACCTGTGCGAGTATCGCCAGCACCGCTATCTGTGCCGTATATGCTTTCGTCGAGGCGACGGCGATTTCCGGTCCTGCATGGAGTATCAGCGTCTGATCCGCTTCACGCGACAGCGTCGAGCCGGGCACATTGGTCACGGTCAGCGTCTTATGCCCGAGCCGCTTCACCTCGACGAGCACGGCCCTGCTGTCCGCCGTCTCACCGGACTGCGAGATGAATACGAATAAAGGACGCTTTGAGAGCAGCGGGGTGTTATAGACGAATTCCGAGGCGACATGCACTTCAGTCGGGATGCCCGCCCATTTCTCGAAATACTCTTTGCCGATGAGTCCTGCATGATAACTCGTGCCTGCTGCAATGATATATACGCGGTCGGCATCATTGATCTGGTCCATGATTTCAGTGTCGATGCTCAGCTCGCCATTTTCATCCTGGTATTCCTGGATGATTTTTCGCATCGCGGCCGGCTGGTCATTGATCTCTTTCAGCATATAATGCTCATATGTGCCTTTCTCCGTATCGCTCTCATCGATTTCTGCGATATAGGATTCCCTTTCAATCGTATTGCCGTCCCGGTCTTTGATCGTGATTCCGTCGCGTTTCAGCAGGACGAGCTCACCGTCCATCAGTTCAACGAACTCATCAGTCAGGTGCAGCATCGCCATCGCATCCGATGTGATGACATTGAAGCCCTCACCCTTCCCGAGCAGCAGCGGGGATTTATTCTTGGCGACATAGATCACATCTTCTTCATCTTTATCGAGGAGTCCGAGTGCATATGAGCCGTGCAGTATATCAAGTGCTGCCTTGAAGGCCTCTTCAGTCGTCCTGCCCTCTTTTGCAAGCGCGGAGATGAGCTCCACGATGATTTCCGTGTCCGTGCTCGATACAAACTCCGTTTCAGGCAGATATTCCTGTTTGATCTGCTCGTAATTTTCGATGACGCCGTTATGCACAAGCGTAAACCTGCCGTCCGCACTCTGATGCGGATGTGCATTGGTCACACTCGGCTCGCCGTGCGTTGCCCAGCGTGTATGGCCGATGCCGGTCGCTGCCTGGAAATCCGGATCCACTTTCTCCCTTAAATCCTTGATGCGTCCCGCTTCCTTGAATATTTTCAGCTCTTCCCCGTTGCGTACACTGATGCCCGCAGAGTCATAGCCGCGGTATTCCAGTTTTTCCAAACCTTTCAGTAATATCTCTTTGACATCTTCTTCTCCGATGTATCCGACAATTCCGCACATAAAGTATTTGCTCCTTTTCATGACAAATGTTGACCGGTGCTCTGTCCCCGCAATCGCTTGCGGGCTTTAACATCCGGTTTGACGAACACTTCAGTGTCCGGGACAGTATCCGCCGATCATCGATGACTGTCCTCCTCGTCAGCAGCATTGCTGCCCAGGCGCTATTCCGATTTTTTTCTGACTGCCCTCCTAAAAACTGTGTCGTTAAAATTGTAATTTATTTACGCTTCTGTTTCAACGCTTTTTCCTTTTATTTCAAAAAAACGGCAACCATATTCAGGTTGCCGCCTTCCGTCCTCACAGCCGGTTGCCTTCCAGCTCCCCGTACTTCTTTTTAAGCGGCCCCGTTTCCTCCCATGCTTTCGCAAGTTGAAGCAGCCTTTTTTCGGAAAGGTGCGGCCCCATGAACTGCATGCCGGCAGGGAGACCTTTTTTATCCATACCCATCGGGACGGATAAGGCCGGAATGCCTGTCAGATTGGCGGGCACTGTGAACGGTGTGCATTTCTGTACGACTTCCAGGCTTTGTGCGCCCGGCTTGCTGCTGAGCTTCGGTGCCGTCACCGGCGCTGTCGGGCCGAGCAGCACATCCACTTCAGTGAATGCTTTCTGCAAGCCTTCCACAAGCTTCCTTCTCGCCTGCTGGGCTTTTTCATATTGTGCCGTACTCGACAGGAGTCCGGTGGATAAAAGGACACGGACATCTTTTGGATAAGCTTCAGGATGTTTCTTCATCCCCTCATAATTATATGCAGCCGCTTCACCGGCAGTCGTGACGAACCCGGCAAACGGCGCCAGGGACAATTCCGGTATATCCATCTCCCGCACTTCCGCCCCCATCTCTTCAAGTATGGCGACCGCCGACTTGAAAATCTTTTCAACGGACTTATCCAGCCCCTGGAGGTAGTAATCCGGAACGCCGATTTTCATACCACATATATCCGCATCCAGCCCTTCCATGTAGTTTTGTGGTGAAACATTCAAGCTCGCCGGATCATCGGGATCGAAACCCGCCATATGCTCCAGCATGATGGCAAGATCCGGCACCGACCGGGCGATGGGACCGGCGGTGTCGAGCGACCAGGCTGACGGGAATATACCATGTGTGCTGACGAGCCCGTATGTCGGTTTCAAACCATAAACACCCGTGAAAGCGGCGGGGACGCGATTGGATCCGAATGTATCCGTACCGGTCGCCACCGTGGCCATGCCTGATGCAAGGGCGGCGACACTGCCGCTGCTCGAACCGCCGGGGATATGCTTTTTATTCCAGGGGTTGCGCGGTGTCCCGAAATCCTGGTTATGGCCTGCAAGTCCGGCACCGAACGGCTGCATATTGAGTTTCCCAAGCATGACGGCACCGCCCGCTGCAAGCTTGTCGACCACCGTCGCATTGATGTCCGGGGTGAAGTCGCCGAGCAGTTTCGACCCCGCCGTCGTCCTTATGCCTTTCGTCTTATAGTTATCTTTGATGCCGACGGGGATGCCGTGGAGCGGTCCTTTATACATCCCTGCCATGATTTCTTTTTCGGCTGCTGCAGCCTGCTCCAGTGCAGCGCTCTCCAGAGGGCTCAAATAGGCATTGATTTCAGGATTCAGCCGATTGATGCGGCCCAGCATGTGTTCAGTCAGTTCGACGGGGGAAAGCTCTTTATTCTCTATCATCCGGGCAAGCCTGAAGGCATCCGTGAATGCTAAATCAGTCATGTTTGAACACCCCTTTGTCGATGGTCGCGAGAGGGGTCTTCTCGTTGATGTCGGGGAACTTTTCAAGTGGTTTTTCCATCTGCTTCACTGCAAGGAGCATCCCTTTGATATAGGGGATGTCCGACCTCTTCACTTTTACGCCATGCAGTTTGAGGCCGCTTTTTATGAATTTCTTAACGGGCATATGCTGCATCTCCTTTCATCACTCTTTTTTAGTCGACGTGTAAGGCTTGTGTCATTTTGTTGCATTCAATCTGCATATACCCCGGGCCCCAGAGTGAAAACGCCGCTCAGATGAAAAAGCATGAAAAAAAGCCCACGGCTGACGGGCCGTGAGCTTAAAGACTTTCTATTCATCCGGTATATGGCTGCCTTCTATCTCTGCATATCCCACACTGATCGGATTTGTGTCCTCCCAGGCGCTTCCCACCTGCATCAGCTTCCCTTCGGATAAGTGGCTGCCGATGAACTGCATGCCGGCAGGGAGGCCGTCTGAAGAGAGGCCCATCGGCACTGCAAGGCTCGGTACGCCGGTCAGGTTCGCCGGCACGGTGAACGGCAGGCCGCGCTGGATCACCTGGAGGTTCTGCTTAGTCTCGTCTTTTGCGATTTCCGGCGTAGTGATCGGCAGGGTTGGACCGAGCAGGACATCCACTTCCTCGAAGGCTTTCTGGAATGCATCAGCAAGCTTCCGCCTTGCCTGCTGGGCCTTCAGATACTGTGAGGTGCTGGAGACTGTGCCTGCAGAAAGCAGGATGCGCACATCCTGGGGATACTGTCCGGCATCTTTCTGCATCATGCTGTAATTATAGGCAGCAGCTTCCCCATTTGCGGTCACCTGGCCCGCAAATGACGCCATCGAAAGCTCGGGGATATCAATTTCCCTGACTTCGGCACCGAGATCTTCAAGCGTCTTCCTCGCTTTCCCGAAGAGCGTCTCTATATCCGGCGCGAGTCCTTCAAGGTAATAACGCGGCACGCCTATCTTCATCCCTTTTATATCTTTATTCAGGGTCTCGGTATAATCCGGGAGGTCTATATTCAGGCTCTGCGGATCTTTGGAATCAAATCCTGCCATGACGTTCAGCATCAAAGCGATATCCGAAACGGACCTTGCGAACGGCCCGGCCGTATCAAGGGACCATGCCGTCGGCAGCAGGCCGTGGGTGCTGACAAGCCCATGCGTCGGCTTCAATCCGTACACCCCGGACATGGCGGCAGGAATCCTGTTGGACCCCCACGTGTCCGTTCCCGTCGTCAGTACCGCAAGACCCGACGCGAGGGCCGTGGCACTCGCACTGCTTGAGCCGCCCGGTAAATGATCCGTGTTCCATGGATTCGGGCTCACGCCGTAATCCAGATTGTTGCCTGATGACCCGGCACCGAGCGGATGCATATTCAACTTGCCGAGGTTGATGCCGCCCGCTTCATCGAGTTTATCGATCGTCGTCGCATTCACATCAGGTGTGTACTCATCAAATATCTTCGCCCCGCCTGTAGTGCGGATGCCCTTTGTCTTATAGTTATCCTTGATGCCTATCGGAATGCCGTGGAGCGGCCCTTTATAGCGGCCGTTCACGATTTCCTCTTCCGCTTTCCTCGCCTGTTCGAGCGCGGTTGTTTCCAGGGTGGTGAGGTAGGCATTCAATTTCGGATTCAATTTATCTATGCGATGGAGGAAACGCTCCGTCAACTCGACCGGCGACACTTCTTTCCTCTCGATCATCGGCGCAAGTTCCGATGCTTTCATGAATTCAAGATCAGCCATTGAGTATCTCCCCCTTATCCACGATGGTGAACGGTAACTGCTCCTTCAGGTCCGGAAAATCTTCAAGCTCAGTTTCCGACTCCTCGACGCTGGAAAGCACTTCTTCTACATAGGGTAAATCTTCTTTGTCTATGGAAATACCGTACATATCCAGCTCTTTATCAATAAACTTCTTCAGTCTCACCTTCAGTATCCTCCTTTTAAAATTTACAATTGGACTGATACACATCATCTTTGATGACTGACGGATGAGAATTCCTGATGAATTTTCTGTAATTTATATATCTAATTTGCATGTAAATTTCGTATTCCCATTTTCAGCAATATAAAACATTTTTGCCTCCTGTGTTTAGGAATGATACATGATGGGAAACAGAATAATGAAATCATGGCGACAAGGAGGGAGATCATGTCCAAAGCTGGATTGAACACTTTGAAGCCTGGTCAGAACTATAAGGCACAGGAGCTTGACAGCTTCGTTACATCAACCGATGCTGTGCTCTTGTCGACAAATGAAAATCACCTTTTCTCAGATCCCGAGCAGGAATTCAAAGTGACACATGAATTCAAAGGATTTTTCGAACACTCTTCGGAAGACGGCGAAAAGTATTATAGAGAGAAAAAGGCATATGTTGTAGAGAAGGCATAAAGAAAGAGGCATGAACTGGGGTTCATGCCTCTTTTTGATGTGGAGATGATGTAGATAAAGGTCCAGCCTGCTCATTCATCATTAATTTTCATCCGGAGTAAGCAGATTTTCTTCACGCCTGCTCATTCGACATTGATTTCCAGGACGAGTAAGCAGTTTATCTTCGTACCTGCTCATTCGGCATAAATTTCCACGGCGAATAAGCAGACTGCCTTCCATCCAAATAAAAATCGGGACGAATGTCCCGATTCTTCAAGTACCCAGCAATTTATTTATCCAGACCCATTTCAGCCTCTACGACTTCTGCGATGTCTGCACTGTAGCGGTCTGCAAGCTCGACGGTCTCCGCTTCCACCATGACGCGCACAAGCGGCTCGGTGCCGGATGCACGGACGAGGATGCGGCCATTGCCGTCCATTTCTTTTTCAACAGCTCCGATTTTTGCAGCGACTGTTTCGTTGTTTACGACATTGTGTTTATCCTTGACCCTTACATTGACCAGTCTCTGAGGGAACGTTTCGACCTGGCCGGCAAGTTCGCTCAAAGGCTTGCCTGTCTTTTTGATGATCGCAGACAGATGCACGCCGGACAACAGTCCGTCGCCGGTCGTATTGTAGTCCATCATGATGATATGCCCGGACTGTTCGCCGCCCAGGCTGTATCCGTGTTTCCTCATCTCTTCAACCACGTAGCGGTCACCGACTTTAGTCTTGTCGCTCCTCAGGCCGTGCGCTTCCAGGGCTTTATAAAAGCCGAGATTGCTCATGACGGTAGAAACCACCATGTCATCTTTCAACTTGCCGGCTTCTTTCAGATGCTGTGCCAGGATGAACATGATTTTATCGCCATCCACGATATCGCCGTTCTCATCCACTGCGATCAGACGGTCGCCGTCGCCGTCGAATGCGAGGCCGAAATCACATTCTTTTTCCTTCACAAGTTCAATCAGCTTCTCAGGATGGGTGGAACCGACACCATCATTTATATTCGTGCCGTCCGGATTGGTCCCCACCGTGACCGTATCCGCTTCGAGATCCCCGAATAAGTATGGTGCCAGGGAATGCGTTGAACCATGTGCACCGTCCAGTCCGATTTTCAGACCTTCAAGGTCCACATCGATAGTTGACTTGAGATAACCGATATACTTCTGGCTGCCTTCGAAATAATCCGATTTGCTGCCGATTTCGGTGCCTGTCGGCCTCGGAAGATCATCCGTCTCCCGATCCAGCAGTTCTTCAATTTTTTGTTCTTCGGCGTCACTAAGCTTGAAGCCATCGGATGCAAAAAACTTGATGCCGTTATCTGCCACCGGGTTGTGCGAGGCTGAAATCATGACACCGGCATCTGCTTCAATTTCACGCGCAAGATACGCGACACCAGGTGTTGAAATCACACCCAGCCGCATCACTTCCGCTCCGATTGACAGTAGTCCAGCAACGAGTGCCGACTCGAGCATCTCACCCGAGATACGGGTGTCCCTGCCCACTAAAAATGTCGGTTTTGTATTATTCTCCCCTGCTAAAACGTATCCGCCAACTCGTCCTAATTTAAATGCCAGTTCCGGTGTTAACTCTGTATTTGCTACGCCTCTGACGCCGTCAGTACCAAAATATTTACCCATGAGTTTCTCCTTTAGTCATTTTCTTCTATCGTGAGTTCCGCTTCTAAAACAGCCGGCTCAGTTTTTGTAATGCCTTCCGGCAGATCCAGTTCGACATCCCTTGTCACTGAACTGTCGAGACCGTCCACATCGATTTCGACACTGGCCGACTCGATCGTATCCAGAACTTCCTGACTTCCGAACACTTCGATGGTATCATGATTGAGCTCCACATTCACAAGCTCGTGATCACTGTCGACCATGCCCGTCACTTCGTAATTGACAGGCACTGTCTTGCTTATCTCATTCACATTGATTTCAACCCTTACATTGGATGGCTCCGTCCGCACATCCAGACGGTTGAACTGGAAGTCGAATACACCGACTTCCGCTTCTTCGACGCGGTCTTCCGTAATTCGCGAATTATCACTTAATGCCGCACGCACATACTGTATCCGGTTGATTTCATTTTCCCCGCCGTAAACGGTCACCGTCTCCGGCTCCACCGAAACGGATTCCAGCTGATGCGCCGGACCGAAACGGCTCTCATCGACTTCAGCCTGCACCGTGAAAGTCTGTGACACCAATTCCTGTATACTCACCACTGCAGTTTCAGGAATGACCTCTGCTGTGACATTCTCGGGCAGCTCATCGATCGTGAAATGCACTTCATGTTCCCCCGGCCCTCTGTCCCGCAGATCGAGCAGGACGTTGAAATCCCTTGTCGTCTGCAGCCTGACTATATTCGAGGTGTTCCCGGACAACTGCACATTCACCTGACTCGGTGCTCCGCTTACGTAATATTCATCTTCATCGTAAAGCACTTCCACAGGCATGCCCTGCAGCACTTCGGTTTCATCATCGTCGCCATTTTCATTGAACAGGTTCAGATTTTCAAACACATCATTCACCGAAAGAAACATGAATAATGCCAAAGCCAGTGCAACAAACCTCAATCCCCATTTACTTTCGAGCAAACATGCCGCCTCCTTCCTTCACACCGGGCACGATACTCCAGTGCTTTTTCAGCAGCTCATCGAGTTCTTCAAGTGTGATCTCCTTATCCAGCTTGCCGCCGTATGTAACGGAAATGCTGCCCGTTTCCTCGGAAACCACCACGGTGAATGCATCCGTCACTTCCGATATCCCCACTGCCGCACGATGCCTCGTCCCCAGGCTTTTTGCGATCTTGCTGCTGTCGGAAAGCGGAAGGTAGCTTGCTGCGGAGTTTATCTTATCACCCGAGACGATCATCGCCCCGTCATGCAGCGGCGTATTCGGTATGAAGATATTGATCAGCAGTTCCGCTGAAATCTTGGCATCAATCGGTATCCCGGTTTCCGTATACTCTTTCAGGCCGGTCCCTTTTTCAAAGACGATCAACGCACCGATCCGCCGCTTTGCCATATATCTGATTGATTTTATGATCGCTTCCCTCAAAGCCTCATAATCCGCACCGGCGGTATTGTTGCTGCCTTTGAATAAACTGCCCCGTCCGAGCTGTTCAAGCGCCCGCCGCAATTCCGGCTGGAATATGACGATGATCGCGAGGAAGCCCCATTCCAGGACAGTGTCGAACAACTCCGTCGTCGTCGTCAAATCGAGGAAATTACTGACCGCCCTTCCAATCAGTATAAGGAAGATACCCTTGATCAGCTGGATTGCTTTCGTCCCTCTCATAACCCTGATCAGCAGGTAAAAAACATACCATACGATGATCAGATCTATTACGCTTGTAATGACAGCGGCGGTCGTTATATTTTCAAAAATGTTGGTGTTCTGCATTCACCCGGTCCTTTCTGATGAATTATAACGTACCGATCTTCTCCTTCAGCTCATTATATATGTCCAGCATTAAAGGATCGTCTTTCAATTCATCCGTATTTTTAGGGTAACTCTTAAAATATTCAACACATTCCCTGATCCGGCCTTTTCTGTATAAATAATAACATTTGAGCAGGATCAGCTGGTCATCTTCCGGCTGGTCGATCAGTTGCTCCAGCATTTCGAAATCATTTTCGGAAGCCGCCACTTTTACAGAAAGTATGCCCAGTTCCTTTTCCTTATAACGAACCTGCATCCTGCGCTCCAGATCGACATATTTATCTATCAGCCGGCGGCATGTAAAATACTGTTCCTTCCTATAATAACATTCTATGATTTCAAATAAAATTTTCAGTTTGCCAAGGTTAAGCTCATTCATCGGATATATCAGCGCGTAAGTGTCCTCCAGCAGGTCAAGCGCCTCTGTGACTTCCCCGCGCTCCACCAAATAGGAAATCTTGATCAATAAAGCATCTATGTAAAATTGATTGATGACATTATTGGACAACTTCGACAGTGACTGGTCCGCCTGCCGGATCATCTGGAGAGCATCCCCTTCATGCCTGTAATATTTCGCATATAAGAGATGGAGCCGTCCGCAGTCGGCACTCGAAATTTCATCCGCCTTCTCATATTCCTTGTTCATCAGTTCAGGTATGGTCGAGAAATCATCATGTTCCACCTTATATTCGTGAAAGACGATTTCCCGGAACACTTCCACATCATTATACCGGAAATTTGACGTCTCAGACATGAGATCGTTCAGGGAACAGTTCAAGCGTTCGCTGAGTTTTATCAGCACATTGGTGGAAGGCTGGACGCTGCCCTTCTCGATGAGACTTAAATAAGTCCGGGAAATGATGCCGTCAGCAAGCTCTTCCTGCGTGAGATTATTCCTGTGCCTCGTTTCCTTGATTCTTTGACCAATCATCTATGGTGCCCCTTTCCTGCGCTTATGAATAATACTACCCATCCTGTTAGATTTATTTGACAACTTATTTACTCTTAATCATACTATAAATATATATATAAGGGGTGTTTCAAATGAAAAAATTGTTAGTCATCAATAATCTGGCGCAATTGAAAAGTGTCAGCGATCCTTTTAGAATCGAACTGCTCACACTCCTGAGTGAAAAGCCGAAAACGGGGCAGATGCTTGCTGATGAAATAGGCATTCCCAGGGCTAAAATTCATTACCATTTAAATGAATTGCTCAAAAATGAAATCATCCATGTCGTGAAGACCGAAGAGAAGAACAGCATCGTTCAGAAATTTTATGAACCTGTGGCTGAAAAGGTCGTACCCGACATCAGCCTGCTGCGATACAAGCAGGAGAAGAAGAAAAAGGATCATTTGTCCTATCACTTGAGAATCAAAGATAAAGAATTGAACCAGTTCAAGAAAAATCTTAAAAATCTGGTCAAAGAACACTCCACCAAAAAAAGCAGCGATAAGACCAGTGAATATAAAATTCAAATATTACCATTCGAAGAAGAATGAAAAACGTGGCCCCCTTTACGGATGTCCACGTTTTTTATGCTCTCCCCGTCACCGCTTACTTCTGTTTCCTGCCGAACAAAGCCGAGGCCATGGCCACTGCTTTTTCAGCAGTCATGTTACCCTCATCGAGGAGCGGGTTCACTTCAACCAGGTCCATTGATGTGATGCTTCCGCTGTCATGAAGTATATTCATCGCAAGAAGTGTCTCCCACAGACTCAGTCCTTCACCCACCGGTGTCCCGGTGCCCGGAGTTTCTTCAGGATCCAGCGCATCCACATCAAGGGAGAGATGAATGCCATCCGTCTTCGCCTCAAGGTATTCCAGCGCATCCGACATGACGGCGGAAATCCCCTTTTCCCTGATATCCCTCATGGTGTAAGTGAGGATGTTCCGGTCTTTGATGTACCTCGTTTCCCCTTCATCCAAATCTCTCATACCGATCAGCACAACGTTTTCAGGCTTGATTTTTGCACCTGTCTTATGGATATTGACAAGCTTTTCATCTCCAACACCGCAGGCAATCGCGAGCGGCATGCCGTGGATGTTCCCTGAAGGGGAGCTTGCACTATCATTTAAATCTCCATGGGCATCATACCAGATGACGCCGAGGTTATCATAATGAGGGCTGATGCCCGCGAGGCTGCCGATTGAAAGTGAATGATCGCCGCCGATGACAAGCGGAAATGCACCAGCTCTGACTGATTCGTCCGCAGCAGCAGCAAGTTTCTCACTGAAATCGACCACCTGCTCGTAATTTTTAAGATTGTTCTCTGAGCGGCGGGAATGCGTAGACGCATCCACCTTGAAATCGCTGTAAATATTACCTTTATCATTGACTTCTATATTCATTTTTTCAATTTCTTCAATTAAGTTGGCATAACGCAATGCATCCGGCCCCAGATCCACACCAAGCTTCGGCTGGCCGAAAGCGGTTGCCGCCCCTATGATATCCACTCTTTTCATAATAAACTCCCCTTTTGTGTACTATACACCCATAATATATAAAATGAGGAGTTTATGCAACGACTTATAATTATGTATGAATGCATAAAAAAAAGACACTTAAATGAATAAGTGTCTTGAATGAGCCATAGAGGATTCGAACCTCTGACCCTCTGATTAAAAGTCAGATGCTCTACCGACTGAGCTAATGGCTCTAAAAATGGCTGGGCCGGAAGGATTCGAACCTTCGCATGACGAGACCAAAACCCGTTGCCTTACCGCTTGGCTACGGCCCAATATTATAATGATGCTATGGTGGGGGGCAGATTCGAACTGCCGAACCCGAAGGAGCGGATTTACAGTCCGCCGCGTTTAGCCACTTCGCTACCCCACCGTGGTGGAGAATGACGGGTTCGAACCGCCGACCCTCTGCTTGTAAGGCAGATGCTCTCCCAGCTGAGCTAATTCTCCAAAGATGACCCGTACGGGACTCGAACCCGTGTTACCGCCGTGAAAGGGCGGTGTCTTAACCGCTTGACCAACGGGCCGTAAAAAATTATGTATAGACATAAAAATGGCTCCACAGGTAGGATTCGAACCTACGACCGATCGGTTAACAGCCGATAGCTCTACCACTGAGCTACTGTGGAATCATAAAAAAAGATATTGCCTGGCAGCGTCCTACTCTGGCAGGACGTATGTCCAACTACCATCGGCGCTGGAGAGCTTAACGGCTGTGTTCGGCATG
>NZ_JAJNCU010000009.1 GCF_021026095.1 Salinicoccus halitifaciens
TTTATATAAAAATCCCCGGATTAAAATTCACATTTTAATCCGGGGATTTTTGGTTATGGGCGGGGACTTATGTCCCAGCCCCGTTTCATTTTAGAAGCTCTCAGGTTTATAAAGGTTCCTGTTTTCCAGAGGGAATATCCGTTCCGTAAACATGCCTTCTTTAGTGTTTTCCAGATGTTTATCCATCATCATCATCCGTGCATCGATATTGTCGATGAAGTGCAGGATTTCCGCCTCCTTCAACATCGGCACTTTCGGTGAACCGTACTCGAGCTTGCCGTGGTGCGAGAGGATCAGGTGCTTCAACAGCAGCACTTCCTCCCCTTCAATCTCCAGTTCATCTGCAATTTTGGTGATCTCCTCCACTGCGATGACGATATGGCCGATCAGGTTGCCTTCCGTCGTATAAGTCGTCCCTATCGGTCCGGACAGCTCCTTCACTTTACCGATATCATGCAGGATGATGCCGCTGTACAGCAGGCTCCTGTTCAATGACGGGTAGATGTCGCACAACGCTTCCGCCGTCCTCAGCATATAGTGTACATGGTATGCGAGACCGGAGACGAAGTCGTGATGGTTCGTCATTGCGGCAGGATAAGTCAAAAACTCATTCTTATATTTTGAGAGAAGCTGACGGACGATGCGCTGAAGCGCACCGTTCTCTATCTTCAAAGTATAATCCAGTATGCTTTCAAGCAGCTCATCTTCATCCATCGGCGCTTTTTCGACAAAGTCCTTCGGCTGCAGTCCGTCCTGCTCCGTCGCGAGGCGGTACATCGCGATTTTCATCTGGCGTTTATTGCGGTAGTCGATGACGTCGCCCTTCACTTTGATCAGCGTCTCAGGAACAAGGGCTTCCATATCTTCCTTGGAGACCGTCCAGAGCTTGGCTTCGATTTCGCCTGACTTGTCCTGCAGATACAGTGTCATGTAAGGTTTCCCCTGGGTGGTGACACCCTGCTGGCTTCTTTTGATCAGGTAGAAAGTTTCCACACTGTCCCCTGCTTTAAGATTTGCGATATTCGTCACAAAATTCACCTCTATTTAACTTTCTCTTTTAGTCTGATTGTCTGGCTGGAAGGTATTGCGGTGTCAAGGTTGCATGTGAAATAAAGGACCTGGTCTTTCACTTCGCTCCGCAGATAATCCATTATGATCTTCTTGCGCTCTTTATCGAAATGGACGAATGCATCATCAATGATCAGCGGCAGTTTGTAATAGCCCTGCAGTGCCTGGATCAGGCTGAGCCGGAGACTGATGTAGAGCATCTCCTTCGTCGACTGCGAGAGCTCCAGAGGATGGAAGAGCTGGCCGTTCGAATGTCTGACGGTGATGCCATTGTCATCATAGATGACATTGATGTACCGGCCCTTGGTCACAAATTCGAATATGCTCCTCGCTTCCTCGATGACAATCGGCAGACGCTCATCCTTGATCGCTTTTATATGAGTCTCGATGAGCAGCTGGATATATTTGAGCGACAGGTAATCTTCCGAGAGGCCCTGGATCAGGCTCTTGCGCATTTCATACTCATGGTTGAGTTCGCTCAATTTGCCGTCGCTTTCCAGCACTTCGATTTCCTTGTTCAGTTTAGCAAGCACTTTCTGCTCATCCTGCACCAGTTCGTTGAAATGCTCAATCTGTTTATTGATGCCCTCTTCCTCTTCTTTCAGGTCCGCAAGCCTCAGGGAAGCAAGGTCGTTCCTTATATCATAATCGAACAGCTCTTCACTCAATTTTGCATCGAGCTCCCTGAACTGCTCCAGATTCTTCCGGTATTCTTCGGCTTTGCGTGCATGATAGTAGTAGTCATCCTCATTTTCTGCATCGACATGATCGAACAGTTCTCCGATCTCTCTGCCGGCTGAGGCCACTCTTTCTTGCATGACGCTGATTTCATTTTCAAGCAGCTGGATCTGGTCGGAGAGATGATTGTAATTTGCGATATCCTCATTGAGTTCGGTGAGCCTTGAATTCACTTCATAGAAAATGGAAGCATCATTGTATGTGATGCCGAACCTTGAAATCTCAGCCTTCACTTCACGTTTGAACGCCTGCAGGCTTCTGATGACATTATCCTTCTCGACGCTGTGCCTGTTGATCTGGTTGCGTTTTTGCTTGATATCGCGGATTGTATGGATCGCATCCACAATATATTTGTTTTCGATTTCAGGATTGATTTTAAGTTTCCGCTTCACTTCCAGAAGGTCGGTGTTCAGACGGTCATGTTCGGTTTCTTTCATCGCGAGTGTCTCTTTCAATTCTTCGATCTTCACATTGAGGGAAATGCGTTTCGATTTCAGGGTGCGCAGATCCATCTTCAAATCCCTCGCATCATTCAGGTCGAAATCGATATCGTGTGCCTGTTTGATTCCTTCAATTTCGTCTCTCAGTTCCGCCACTTCATTTTCATAATCGGTCCGGAGACTCTCCTCCTCTTCCCTGTTCGTCAGGAAGAGTATGAGGAGCGCCGCCAGGCCGATTGCCGTGAACACCGTTCCCATGACCAGTGCGGAGTTGATGAAATAAAAGATCCCGATGCCGAGCGTGACCGCACTGATGGCGAGGACGAGGAAGGTCTGGTTCCTCTTTGCACGGTTGCGTTCCCGCTTCTCCCTCTCATATTCCTTTTCAATGAGCTGGAACATCTTGCCCTTTTCTTTAAGCTCGATCTCCTTGTCCAGCACTTCCTTTTTGACCCTGATGCGCGCATCACTGATCTGGGCCGCCTCAAGCTCTGTGATTTCCTGGTCGAGCTGTCTGATGTCGGATTTGATATGTTCAACCTCGCGCACGAGATATTGCTCTTCGAGATTGACCTCGTCCAGTTTGGCAAGCAGTGCCTGCACTGATTCCCGGACGATGTTCGAGTCATCCACTTCGAGATGCTCACTCTCCCAGCCGATGTCTTTCTGCAGCTGGACGATTTCGTCTTCGAGGGTTCCGATTGCATTGGTGAGGCGGGTGACTTCCAAATTCTTCTGTTTAATGTCAGGCTCCCGGGACTTGAGTGCCTCGAGATATTCAATATCTTCTGGCGCAGGCAGTTTGATCCGGTTGATTTCACTCTTCAATGATTTCAATTTTTCCAGACGGAGATCGATATCCTTAGCCGCCTGTTCGTAGCTGTTTTTCAATGACTCGTATCTTTCGATACCTTTTTCAGGGAATGTGGGGGGCGCGACATTCAGTATGCCTTCAAGCGCCTTCCATTCTTTTATATCTCTGTGATACATGATTTCTTTCATCTTCTGTTTTCTAACGCTATCCAGCTGGTGCAGCGCATCCCGTTTGGCACTGATGCTCTCTTCATACTTCATCTGTTCAGTCGTCAGATGATTATAATTCGATTCCTCTGCTTCAAGTTTCCGGATCTTCTCGTTGATCTCGCGGAGTTCGACCAGTTCCTGATTGATTTTCGGATTGATCCCGTTTTTCTTATATAAATCCTTCAATTCCTGATCGATGGCCGAGAGCATCTCGTCATATTGATGGGAGCCAAGCGCCCCTGCACGGAGCAGATACTCCTGGAGTTTGTCTTCAGTCATATTCTTATGGATATCCTGGAGTCCGAGCACATCGAATGAAAATATGGAGCGGTATGTCCGTTTATCGATGAAGTTCATCTTCCTGACGAGCCAGTCTTCACTGCGTGAAGAACCGTCATTCAAGTATATCTTCACGTCGCCCTGGACTTTATTGCCTTTGACCCTTTCTATCTCGACCGGGCCTTCGCCGTCTTCGAAGTCGACGGTGAGTTTGCCGCCGTACATGTTGTGCATGCGCGGCTCGCGCCTCGGTTCAGCTTCTTTCCTAGTCGGAAAGCCGAAGAGGACAGAGTGGATGAATGACTGCATCGTGGATTTGCCCGCTTCATTTTCACCGAATATCTGGACGAACTGATGGGGTGTCCTGATCTCGGTTTCTGCAATCTTCCCGTAACCGTATATATTTAATGATAGAATCTTCATCTTTTCACTACTTCCTCATCAGCATTTTCAAACGCTCTTCGCCAAGCTCCAGATAGTCTTCTTTTTCCAGTTCATTCATCGGCGGCAGCAGACGGTTGATTTTCGGGTCCATGTACATGCTGTTCAGGGCTTCCTTGAATATTTCATCATTGTCCGAATAACTTGCTTTTATGTCATTCAGTATTGCCGTCTGGTCCTGGTTTGCATAATCGATCGTCAATGAATCGATCCATATGAAGTCCTTCACATCCTGCTCATCCTCATGGAGCAGCAGAAGAAGTTCATTATAATCCGCTTCCGCCAGTTCATCATCCCCCTCGTGATGGAGCGTCAGCTGAATGATCTTCTTGCCGGCCTCGCGCAGCCGTGATTTGAATTCAACGATGGCCTGATATACATCATGCTTATCCAGGGCCGGCATATCAAGCGTGTATTCTGCAAAAGTGATTTCATGGACAGGGACGAATGTCGTGCTGAGGAAGACCTCATCCCCTTCGACAAGGAGAAATCCTTTATCGCCGTACTCATTCCTGTTACGCCCCTGTATATTCCCGGGGTAATGGATCGGCGGGAGGTCCGAGAGCTGTTCCCTGACATGGATGTGCCCAAGCGCCCAGTAATGGTAGAGCTTGCTGTTGAGCGTCTCCAGGTTGAATTCCGTATAGCGTGCCTGCTTATGGCTCGAGTTTGCATAAGTGCCGTGCAGTATGCCGATATGGATGCCCTCATTCAGATCATTGACCGGATAGTCATCGAGCTTGTTTTCATATGTATCGTCAAGGAAATAGCTGAAGCCGTGAAGGAAGATGCGTTCACCCTTCGAGCTCACGGATTCGAATGTCTCCACCTGCTCCTTGAAGACACTCACGTTGTCCGGCCACTTCGTCTTCGCCTTTTCGGTGAGCGGATCATGGTTGCCGTGCAGCATATAGACGAATATGCCGTTATCCTTCAGACGTTCAAACTGCCGCTTCAAAAACGTTTCGGATTTCAGGGTGCGGTTTTCCTTGTCGAAGACGTCACCGGCGATGATGATGAAATCCACCTGTTCTTTGATTGCAATATCGATCATTCTTGTCACGCTTTTATATGTACTTGAGATCAGATCCTCGAAGATGTTCTTCGGCATCCTGGTCCGGGATTTGAACGGACTGTCCAGGTGCAGATCCGCACAATGTATAAATTTGACCATCAATTTCACCCACTTTGCTTTATATGTTCATACACAACCAGTATACCAAATTTCAAAACAAAAGAGGCCTAAGAATAGACCTCTCAATGATTAATTTTGGTTGTTGATTCCGTACAATTCTTCGATCGGTTTCATGATGACACGATTCAAGTCCTGAATCAGCTGACTCATGTTCTGTTCAGCTTCCATCAAAGCTTTGATGTTCTCATCATTTTCTATTTCCGCAGCTGAGCTCTGTGCCTTCTGCACGTCTTCTTCAAGGATTTCCTCGCCCTGCATCTGCTTTTGCTGAAGCTCCATCTGCACCTGTCTGAATTCATCAAACAATGCCTTGGATTCAGGGTTGCTGTTCACTTTCCCATAAAGTTCCTTCATATTGTTGAATTCATCTGATTCTCTTAATGCACTCTCGAGTGCATTGGCCTGATCGTATACATTTACTGACATCATAAAACTCCTTATTTTTTTGATGTGTCTACTGTAACATATTCTTTTAATTTATAACAACACTACAACGATGCCCTGGAACAATCCGATGACCGCCCCCAGGATGAACCCGAGCAGCGTGATCATCTGGAACTCTTTTTTCGCAACATCCATGACAAGATTTTCAATGTGGGCAAGCTCAAAGCTGTCTATCTGCTTCTTGATCACTTCGGCAAGCTGAAGTTTATCCATAATCCTGCCCATATTGTGGGCCAGATAATTGATGGTGTTGTCTTTCAGCGTATACTTGCCGCGCTCTTTGAAAGAGTCAAAGAATTCCCTGTTGAATTCAATGATCGGCTTATCCAACAGACTGCGCACGTCGATGCGCGCCTCCAGTGCACTGCTGATGCTTGTGACGAGCCCGTCCTTGTCATCCTCGGACAGGAAGTCATTGACCGGCCTGCCCTTCACCCTCCTGTACTCTTCGATGATGAACTTTTCCATGATATCCACCATTTTAGGATGATGGATCAATTTCACAAGCTCTTTTTGGATATTCAGGGTGATGCTCTCTTTCGTCATTAAATATTTCAGCGTTTTAGCAAGCCGCCCTCTCTTTTCTATGAACTCATCCGTCATCGTGTACAGATCTGCGTAGCCTTTGTCGGAGGTCATATATTCTTCGAGTTTGCGGGTGAGCTGGGGCTGGAGCCCCGCCACTTTCATGTCGATCGTATGCATGGCATCTCGCGGCATAAGGTCCTCTATCTTAGATATATAAAGTTTTTCACTTTCTTCCGATATCTTCTTCTCAAGTTCTGCATTGAATCCCCTGATCACTTTCTCACTCAGGTCCGGATGCAGCCGCTCAAGGAAGTAACCGATGCTGAGCTTCTCCTCTTCGATCGTGCTGATCTGCCTGTCGATGAAATTCATGATGAACCGGTCCGTTTCGGGACTTTTGACTTTATTTATGAAAACATCCGGTGTCAGCAGATGACCGGTGATGATCCTGCCGAGCTTCGTCGAAGCTTCGCTCCGACGGCTTGGTATGACGCCCGGTGTGAACGGCAGCTTGATGCCGAATAAATGCTTCGCCTCATAGGGGCGGAACAGCATCCTGATGGCAAGCATGTTCGTGAAGCCCGCAATCAATGATCCCGTCACCACCATGAATATGATCAATCCAATTGTATTCATCCACTGCCTCCCCTGCCTGATCTCTTTCTTCACTTCGCAATAATACCATAAAAGCATCCGATTATTGAAAAAAAAGAGCAAAGCGTCATGCGCTTTGCCCTTCATTTATGGGACCACAGAGTTTATACCGGCTGAAGATCCGTCTGCTTGTTGAAGAACGTCCTGATTTCGCGTTCGATGTATGAAGCATGCACCGGCTGGTTCTCGTCGTTCAATACTCTGTATATTTTATTGCCTTTGTTGAATTGAAGTTCATAGCCACTTCTTGTTTCAAGTGTTTCCCAGTACACTTTCTCGCTGTCGTAAAGCGGATATACACAATGGCCTCTGGATATCACCTGAGCGAGTTCCAGCGGATCTCCGGAGAATGTATTGGTCAATACTTCACTGTTCCTGAAAAGTGCACATAAAGAAATACATGTCGTCCAATTCGGCAAAATACGCTCTTTTTCGATCTGAACCAATGTCTTCTTTGATAATCCAATCGTGTGGCTCATAGAGTCCTGTGTGTACCCGGCTTCGGTACGCACCATCTTGAACTTGGACTGTAAAGTTTCTATAAAAGCTTGCTTATCCATTTTAAACACCCTTTCAAAAATACAACGGCCTATCGCTGCCGACGATAACGTTAAAAAACTACACTTAAAATATAATAATATAAATTTACCAAAAATAAAAGAGTATACAAGATAAGTTCAATAAGTGTTCACTTATGGAAATCTTATATACTCTTATTATTATACCACTTTTCCATATAAAGTGTAATATTATGCTTGCTTCGCCGTCTCCGCCTTCTCCTCTTTCCTCGTCATCTGCTCATTCAGCACGACGGAGATCGCTGCATCACCCGTGATGTTCACGGCTGTACGGGTCATATCGAGCAGCCGGTCGATACCGATGATGATGCCGATGGCTGCAGGGTCGAGGCCGACCGCGGTGAGCACCATCGCAAGCATGACCAGGCCGACGCCCGGGACACCCGCCGTTCCGATGCTCGCCACGACCGCAATGATGACGACAGTGATCATCTGCATGATGGTGAGGTCCACCCCGGACAGCTGTGCGATGAAGACCGTCGCCACCCCCTGCATGATCGCGGTGCCGTCCATGTTGATCGTCGCACCGAGCGGCTGGACGAAACTGGATACACCTTTCCTGACACCCAGGTTCTTCTGCGCAGTCTCCATCGATATCGGCAGTACAGCACTCGATGACGATGTACTGAATGCGACACCCATCGCCGGTGCGAAACCTTTGATGAACCAGATGAAACTACGTTTCGCAAGGAAGCGGATGGCGCCGCCGTAAACGAATAAGAAATGTATGAACAGTGCGAGCAGCACACAGACGAAGTACATGCCGAGCTGCTGGATGGCACCGAATCCGGCCTGGACGAAAGCCGTCGCTACAAGGCCGAAGGCACCGATCGCTGCGAAGTATTTCATGATTGCAAGCACGATCCACATGACGACTTCATTGGCCTCTTCGAACAGCCTGATCAGTCCCGGCACTTTGTCTTTCACGGCAATCAATGCGATGCCGATGAATATCGCAAATGCGATGATCTGCAGCATATTCGCAGTCCCCATCGCTTCGATCACGTTGGTCGGGATGATGTTGATGATCGTCTGGTCGAATGTCTGGTTGATCGCTTCACCGGTCTCTCCTTCAAGCTCGGTTTCACGGTACTCCTCCACTTCGGATGAAGAAAGAAGTTCTGATTGGCCTTCACCCGGCTGAAGCACGAGCGCGACGATGATCGCGATTGAGATGGCGATGGCGGTCGTCGTCAGATAAAATGCCAGCGTCTTGATGCCGAGACTGCCCAGGGTCTTCGGATCCCCGACACCGACCACGCCGAGCACGATGGAAATGAATACGACGGGGACGACCATCATGAATATCATGCTGAGGAACAGCTGCCCCACGACATTGAATATGTACTGATCGATCCACTGCACCCAAGCCTCGCCGGACATTGGGCTCAAGATGGAGCCGATGATGATGCCGGCAACCAGCCCGATGACAATATATAATGTTAAACGGTTACTTACTTTCATATTATTCCTCCCTGATGCGTAGTGAAAACACTTCCAAATTATACAGCGAAACAATTTTTTTAACAACTGAAACTTTTACAAATCCCGTCTCACCGGGCTGCAGGCGGATTTTGAGGGAGACGTCCCTTATTCATCGGCCGGTTGGAATTACATTTCCGATAACCTCTATATGTAGCTGCATCAATAAAGGCACCGTCACTGAAATGACGGCGCCCCGGAACATCAAAGTTTCACAAGATTATATTTGATCGCATAGATTACAGCCTGTGTACGGTCTGAGACTTCCAGCTTGTTCAGAATATGGCTGACATGCGTCTTCACTGTCTTCTCACTCACATAAAGGGCCTCCCCGATCTCCTTGTTGGATTTGCCCTTAACGATCTCCTTCAGCACATCTATTTCACGTGCGGATAAGGCATTCCTTTCATGCGGCAGGTTTCCGGTATTATCGATGATCTTCAATATGTTCGGATGGATGACCTTCTCACCCTGGATCACATCCCTGATGGAGGAGACGAGCTCCTCCGCTTCCATCTCCTTGATGATGTAGCCGTCCGCCCGTGCCTGGAACACCGGCCTGATATATTCCTCGCTCGTGTAGCTCGAAAGTATGAGCACCTTCACCTTCGGATAATCCGCCTTGATCATCCGGGTGAGCTCGATGCCGTCAATCTCCGGCATGACGAGATCCAGGAGTACCAAATCGACTTCCGCGTGGTGTTCCTTCAAGTATTCGAGCGTTTCCCTGCCGCTGCCGAAATCTTCGAGCACATTGATGTTCTCGGTGGTCGACAGCAGGAATTTCATGCCTTCCCTCACGATATGATGATCGTCCGTGATGATGACGTTATACATATGCTTCACTCCTCAATCGGTACAGTGATCCTGACGACTGTACCTTCATCAATTCCTGTATCTATATCCAGCTCGCCGCCGAGTTTCCTGATGCGTTCCCTCATGTTGCCGAAGCCGTAGCTCGTCGCCCTCTTGTTGCGCAGATCGAACCCGGCGCCCCTGTCCGTCACCGTCGTGTAAAGTTTTTTATCCCGTACGGTCATTTTGACATCCGCCTCTTTTACACCGGAGTGTTTCATGACGTTGTTCAGGCTTTCCTGTATGATGCGGTAGAGCTCGATCTCTGCAGCGTCGCTGATGCTGTAGAAGCCTTCCAGTTCGATGTTGACCTTGACCCCGATGAGTTCGCTGTACGATTCGATGGCATGCAGTATGCCGTTCTCAAGCCCGATCGGCTTCAGCTGCCATATCAGTGCCTTCATTTCCTTCATGGCGTGTTTCGATGTATTTTCGATGGAGGTCAGGGCATCGTCGATCTTCTCTGCATCAGAGAGGGATTTCGCCGCATGGGACGTGATGCCGATGGAAAACAGCATCTGGTTCACGGAATCATGGAGGTCGCGTGCAAGCCGCTGACGCTCCTTGATGACGACACTTTCCTTCTCCTTTGCGGTCAGTTCGATCCTTTTCAAGGTCGATCCGATCTGGAATGCCACCGATTCGAGCAGTGCGAGCTCGTCCTTGTCGAACTCTTCACGGTCCGGGCTCGCCACGTTCAACAGACCGTAAGACTCGGAGCCGGATATGAGCGGCATGGTGGCATGGTGGGTGATGCCTTTATTCTCCCCCGGGAACTCCAGCTGGGCCTTTTCAAGCCTTGAACAGACGAAGATGTTCGTCGCCGTCCTGAGCTGGCCTTTATGGTAAGCCCGGACACACCAGCAGCTCCCGTCATCCAGGTAGTGGCAGTCCCGCTTTTTAAGCGAAGGCGGAAGCCGGTAATGGGCAGCGAGTTCATGTTCACCCTCATCATTGATGAAGAAGATCCAGCCGGTATCGAATTCAGTATGGTCGATGAGTTCGCGGAGCGCACCGTCCAGCATCGTCTTAAGATCGGTCTCTTCATTCAGGAACTCTGCGATATCTTTCAATAATTTTAATTTACTCTTCATGGAAACACCCATATTCATTTCTGTTGTAATCAATTTGTAAAAATATTGATGGCAAATGATCCCCTGCATACTATAATATTATATTATGTAACCAAGTAAAGAAAGTAAGAGGAAGGTCGTCCATATGAAAAACAACAAACTATTCATGCAGCTGATATTCCTTGTCTCATTGATTGCGACACTCGGTTCCCTGTATTTCAGCGAAGTCAGGATGTATCTTCCCTGCGAGATGTGCTGGTACCAGCGGATCATCATGTATCCGATCGTGCTCATATCATTCATCGGCCTCATCAGGAATGATCTGAATTCAAGGATTTACGTCAGGGCGTTCAGCGGCATCGGCATCATCACCTCCGCCTACCATTACAGCCTGCAGAAATTTTCGTTCATCGCCGACAGTCAGCCTGCTTGCACGGGTGTCGACTGTACTGTACAATATATAAATTGGTTCGGCTTTATCACGATTCCGTTTCTCGCACTCATCGCATTCATACTGATCTTTACAATGTCATTTTTAATCAAAAAATAAAAGGAGTTATCATTGAATGGGAAATAAAATATTTTACGGCATCATCGCAGCAATCGTTGTTGCATTCATCGCAATTTTCATCGTCATGAACAACAATTCATCCGAGCCTGACCAGCTGAGCGACTCGGGCTACTACCCTTATACGGATATGGAACCCGAGGCACTGAGCGGTCCGACGATCGACGCACTGGATAATGAGGATTACCATTATAACCAGACGCCGGCTGAAGTCGCAGGTGCCATCGAGGACGGCGACGGCCAGTACGTCTACTTCTGGTCCCCTACATGTCCACACTGCCTGGAAGCCACACCACTGCTTGTGGACGCTTTCGAACAGGCGGATGAAGACCTGATCCAGCTGAATGTCCTCGAGTACGAGGAGCCTTGGAGCACATACGAGCTTGAGGCGACACCGACACTCATCTACTTTGAAGATGGGGAAGAAGTCGAAAGAATTACCGGGAATCCGGGAGACGTTGAAAGCTATGAGTCATTCATCGCTGCAACTTCAGGAGAATAATTGATGAAATTCACAGTGCATGAAAATTTTGACGGCCAGTCCCTCGAAGACGTCTTAAAGACGCTTCACTTATCGAAAAAGGAACTTCATCTTCTGCGCATGTCAAAAGATATCGAAATCAACTCGGAGAAGAAGCCTTTGAACACCGTCCTCCATACGGGTGATGCCGTAGATCTCCCGGCGGCGGAAGAAAAAAGCCAGTACAAGCCGAGTTACAGGACATGCGAAGTATTGTACGAGGACAGATATCTCGCCCTCCTCTTCAAGCCTCGCGGCGTCAAGACACATCCGAATGAAATGCACGAAACGAACACATTGATGAACCATGCACTCTATACGCTCGATGTGGATTATCTCGAACCCGTCCACCGTCTCGATCAGGAGACGAAAGGCGTGATACTGGTGGCCAAGCACCCATACGTCAAAAAGATGCTTGATCATATGCTGGCTGAACGCGAAATCAAGCGCGTCTACATCGCAAGGGTCGATACGAAGAAACGTCTGGAGCCCCAGACCATTTCCGCACCGATCGCCAAAAACCCGAAAGAAAGAAATAAATACCACGTCACCCCGCGCGGAAAAGAAGCCGTGACGAACATCATCAAATCCAAAGTGACGGATGAGTACTGTGAAATCGAACTGGAGCTTGAAACCGGGCGCACCCACCAGATCAGAGTCCATCTTGCGCATATCGGGTTTCCCATCATCGGAGATCCGTTGTACGGCGGCTCGACACTGAGGGATCTGCAGCTGTTCAGCTATAAGATGTCATTCATCCATCCGATCCTTCAGAAAGAATTGACCATCGCACTGGATAAAGATGAATTATAAATGAAAAAGCCCTTTGAAATCACAATGATTTCAAAGGGCTTTTTTTATGGTGCCGCATATCAGTTGCTCTTCTTGAATCTGTTCCTGATCCGCGTCAGCAGATAATTTTCCTTATGTTCTATCTGTTCACGGTTCACTTTCAGCGCACGGCGCATCAGTTCTTCCTGCGCGCTGAGCAGCGGCGCATCATTCCTCACATATGCGTAAGTGCCGTCCGGCTTCTGGTAGCGTGCTTTTTTATTGTCTCTCAAGTACAGTGCGTTGATCTCCTTCAATTCTTCGATGAACCTTTCATCATTCACCGGGAAGAGGATCTCCACACGCTTGATCATGTTCCTTGTCATCATATCCGCAGAGGATAAAAACATCTTATCCTGTCCGTTATGGCGGAAGTAATAGATCCTTGTATGTTCCAGGAACCTGCCGACCACACTGATGACGCGGATATTTTCACTCACACCGGGAATCCCTGCCTTCAGACAGCATATGCCGCGGATCACGAGGTCGATCCTGACGCCTTCCTGTGATGCGATGAGCAGCTTATCAATGATCTTCTTATCGGTAAGTGAGTTCATCTTGGCGAATATATAGCCGTTGCCGTGCGCTTTATGGAATGCGATTTCCTTGTTGATGTAATCATCGAACAAATCCCGGATTTCAAAAGGTGCCACATGCAGCGATTTGTATTCGGGTTTCAGTGAATATCCGCTCAAGTAGTTGAAGAAGTTGATCGCATCGTCGCCGATATCCGGATCTGTCGTGATGATGCCCATATCCGTATATTGCTTCGCTGTGGAGTCGTTGTAATTGCCCGTCCCGAGATGGACGAACCTGACCAGCTTGTTCCTCACACGCTTGATGACGAGTGTGATCTTGCTGTGCGTCTTCAAATAGTTCATACCGTAGATCACATGGCATCCTGCATCCTCGAGCTCCTTCGCCCAGTGGACGTTGCTCTCCTCATCGAACCGCGCCTTCAATTCGACCAGCACCGAGACCTGCTTGCCGTTCTCGGAAGCTTCCTTCAGGGCGGCGATGATCGGTGAATCGCTCGATACACGGTACAACGTCTGCTTGATCGCGAGCACATCCGGGTCTTCCGCCGCCTCTTTGACGAAATCCACGATCGGCTGGAATGACTCGAACGGATGGTGCAGGAAGATATCTTCCTTCAAGGCGCGCTCATACACATCGTCCGTACCGAGGAACTTCGGGGACTGCGGTTCGAACGGTTTATAGATCAAATTCGGGTATCTCCCCTTAAGGTTCGAGACGAACTCGAAAAGGAAAGTCAGATCCAGCGGCCCGTCAAACTTATACACATCATTTTCACCGAGGGAGAGCTCCTCCATTAAAAATGAGCCTTTGATCGCACTGTCCCCGCCGCTGTCGATCTCGAGGCGCACTGCTGCACCTTTCGTGCGTTCCTTGAGGAACCTTTCGATTTCGATCAGCAGATCCTGTGCCCCCTCCTCATGGATGGTGAGGTCGGCATTCCGCGTGATCCTGAATGCGAATGTCCTGTCTATTTTGTACCCTTTGAATAATTTGCCGACATTCCTGATGATGATGTCTTCGGACAGCACGACGTATGTCCTGCCGTCATCATGGAAAGTGTAGAACCGTTTGATGATTGTCGGCAGCTGCACGATCGCCGTCTGATCACCAAGCTCATTCGACAGATTCACGAATATATTGATCTTTTTATTCATCAGCTTCGGGAAAGGCCGGTATGCATCGATGCCGAGCGGCGTCAATGAAGGGAAGATTTCTTCGTCGAAGATTTTATCCGTCTCCGCTTTGAATCCATCAGGCAGATCTTCCGGCTTTTTGAAATAAACCCCGTAACTTTCAAGTTCATCTTTAAGGTCGTTGAAGATGCGGTACTGGGCTGTGCAGTTTTCCCTGTTCAATCTGCTGATGTTTTCAAGCTGCTCACCCGGGGTCATCTTCGTCTTATTTTCAGGCTCATGGTAATTCATCTTCACCTGGTCTTTCAGCCCGCCGACCCTGACCATGAAAAATTCATCCAGGTTGGAACTGGTGATTGCGAGGAATTTGAATCGTTCGAGCAATGGATTATGGTCATCGATCGCCTCTTCCAGCACTCTGTAATTGAACCTGAGCCAGCTCAGTTCACGGTTATCATAATATTCCCTGTTGTCGAGTTTGTATTCCACGGTCATCCCTCCAATCACCATTATATCGTTTTAATGTTAAGCTTCTATGAATTTTATCGCCAATTTCTTATCGAGTATCTTCTCGATATGCTTCTTCTGTCTTGATGCCTGATATTCCTCGGCGATCGGGTCACCCTTATACTTGATGGTGAGCAGATACTCATCATCATGCTCTTCAAGATACAGGTCACTGACGATGTTCGTATGCGAGATATTGAGCGCATTCGAAAATTTGAGTATGCTCCCGAGATCGAGCAGCAGTTTGATGTCCTCGTCATCAAACCAGCCCACGTCCTCTGCATAAAATTTAAGGAGCGTCTTGTTCTTGAAGCTTGCAATCAACGCAAGCCGCACCCGGTCCCGGTGGACGATGCCGTTGATGTTGCTGTTGGCGAGCAGGTAGAATGTATGCTGGCTCGTCGCATCCCGGTCTATGAAATCACCGAGATAGAATATTTTAGCCGCGTTCTTCAAAAGGTATTTGTCATGCTTCGATATCGTGAGCAGATCATGGCGGTTCAGTTCATGGTAGATGCGCTCCGTGATTTCAGTCCGCTTCTCGGAGGTTTCCGGATTCAGCTTGAAATCATTGGCGAGCTCGCTCATCGCATCCTCGTAGATCTTATATTTGTTGAAGGCATACGGCTTCTCCTTCGCTATGATGGACATGGCGAGACCTTCACGCAGGCCTTTGCGGCTGAATTTGAATTCCTTCGCATCGACGATGTCGTAAAGTGTCTTGAAGACGAGCAGGCTCGGCAGTATGATGTCACTGCGGTCCCTGCTCAGACCGTCGATATCATCCAGATCTTCACCTTCAGTATTCATAAGGATATCCATGACACCTTCAAGGCCGTCACGCTGAAGGGAATAACCGTGCACACCGGCGATCGGATAATTGATCATCGACTGATGAATCCGGGCGACGTTCCGGGCACTGCCGCCGATCGCAAGGATGGGAACGCGCCTTTTGGCCAGCCATCTGACCTTTCCAAGTTCCTCTTCAATATGTTTTCGTGCTTCTTTGATCGCACCTTCGTCATTATGGGCTTTTCCTTCAAAGAACATTTCCTGGAGCGTCACCACGCCGTAAGGGATACTTGTGGAATAGATGAGTTCTTTATCTTCGAAGAAAGTGAGCTCCGTGCTTCCCCCGCCGATGTCGATGGTGACTGCGTCATGGGTGCTGATCGTATGGGTGACTGCATGGAAGCCGTAATAAGCCTCTTCCTTGCCGGAGATCACTTTGATGTCGATATCCAGGTCTTCTTTGACACGCTTCACAATATCGTCGACATTTGAAGAATTCCTGATGGCTGCAGTGGCGACGGGATACAAGTCTGCCACATCATACTTGTCGGCAATCTGCTTGAAGCTGTGGAGTATATTCACCAGAAGTTCGATCCCCTCTTCTTCCATGAGACCGTCTTCAGTCACGTAACCCGCGAGCCTTGCAGGCGTTTTTATATTCTGGATCTCTTTCAGACCCGTCTCTTCGGTATACTCGAACAGAACCAGCCGTACGGTGTTCGAGCCTATATCTATCAAGCCTATCCGTTTCATAAAAAGTTCACCTATTCTTTAGATTCAGTCATATCTTCAGGTCTGATCCACTCATCGAACTGCGCTTCCGTCAAATGACCGGATTCGACAGCTGATTCTTTCAGCGTGATGCCTTTTTCATGAGCATTCTTGGCAATTTTCGCCGCTTTTTCATAACCGATATGCGGATTCAGTGCCGTGACGAGCATCAATGAATTATTTAGGAACCTGTCTATGTTTTCATGTATCGGTTTGATGCCGACAGCACATTTATCATTGAATGTTACCATGCCGTCTGCCAGAAGGTAGATCGACTGCAGTGTATTGTACAGGATCACCGGCTTGAAAACATTGAGTTCGAAGTTGCCCTGTGATGCTGCAAATCCGACTGCTGCGTCATTTCCGAAGACCTGTGTCGCCACCATCGTCAGCATCTCCGACTGGGTCGGGTTGACTTTGCCCGGCATGATGGATGACCCCGGTTCATTGGCGGGGATTTCAATCTCCGCAATGCCCGCACGCGGCCCTGAAGCAAGCCATCTCACGTCGTTTGCGATCTTCATGAGGTCTGCTGCAAGCGCTTTAAGTGCACCGTGCAGATAGACCACTTCATCATGTGCAGTGAGGGCATGGAACTTGTTCGGGCTTGTGACGAACTCGTAACCGGTCTGGACGGATAACTCCCTTGCCACACGCGCACCGAATTCAGGGTGTGCATTGATGCCGGTGCCCACCGCCGTGCCGCCGATCGCAAGGTTCCTGAGCTGGCCTTTCGACTCTTCGATGAGTTCCTCACACTTTTCAAGCATGTATCTCCAGCCGCTGATTTCCTGTCCGAGCGTGAGCGGTGTCGCATCCTGCAGATGCGTACGGCCGATTTTGATGATATCATCATACTCTTTTTCCTGTGCTTCGAAAGTTCTTTTCAATTTCATCAGTGCAGGCAGCAGCTGCTCTTCTACAGATACGAGGAGTGCCACGTGCATTGCTGTCGGATATGTGTCATTGGAGCTCTGAGACATGTTCACATCGTCATTCGGATGGACTTTCTCATCTTCGATACCCTTTTCCTGCAAGTACTCGTTGGCGACATAGCTGACGACTTCGTTGACGTTCATGTTGCTCTGTGTGCCGCTTCCGGTCTGCCAGACGACAAGCGGGAAATGCTCGTCCAGTTCACGGTTGATTACACGGTCGCATGCATATGCAATCGCATCCTTCTTGTTGTCCGACAGTTTGCCCAGATTGTTGTTCGCAACAGCCGCCGCTTTTTTCAGCTCGGCGAATGCCACGATCACTTCAATCGGCATCTTCTCTTTGCCGACCGGGAAATTCTGACGGCTGCGTTCGGTCTGTGCCGCCCAGTATTTATCAGCGGGTACTTTGATTTCTCCAATAGTATCTTTTTCAATTCTGTATGACAATGAAAAAAACCTCCTGTAAATTAGTATTCATCAACATTTTATACTAATTCACCAGAGGATTCATCTGTTATTCATCATTTTCTTGCCGATCTGCATGCGACTCATCAACAGAAGTATCAATCGGATAGTCCGGGTTTTGGGAAAGCTGTTCCATTTCCCGGCCGAGCTCACGCACATCTTCCATATCGTACGTCATCGTATTCGGATCCGGTTCCACCAGATCCTTATAGTCTTCATCCTCGTCATTTCCGTATCGGACCTTCCAGTCTTCCTTCTTCATCCCGTCCTCACCTCTTCAGACTTATGCAAATTTAAAGCTGTAATAATCGGCAATATCCGGATCCAGCCCCGATGCCGCCTCGCGGTCCAGCACAACCGTCACCATACGGTGCGATTTGATCTGGCTGTAAGCATCCTTGTCATTTTCCTTGGCGTTGTACAGCGCCCTGACCACATCCGCCTTGTCCGCGCCCGTTGCCACCACGAACAATTCGCGGGCATCGAACACCGGCTCATTCTTATCTTCGTCATTGAAGCCGACATTGCCTTTACTGTCGAGGTACAAGAGCCCCAGGCTGATCTGTTTTTTATCTTTATCATCAGAATCCAGGAGACTGTTCAGTGATTCACTCGAGCCGTCTTTATGGAACTGGTTTTCAGGTATTTCAAGCTTATCCAGCACATCCGTCGTCGGTCTCCCGATCAATGCGATGTTCACCTGGGAGAAATCTGCAGGATGCTGCTTCGTCTCACCGACGAATTTTTCATAAGTCCAGTTCAGATCTTCATTCATCTCCAATGCAAGCAGGCTGGTGGGATTGTTATGGACCTGTTTCCTTAAAATATCAGCAGTATATACACTTAAAGTTTCTTTGGTGTCGAAAATTTTAAAATTCATAGCCATGGTCATTTCCTCCATATAATGTGTTTTAAGACATATCATACTTAGTTTACCCATAATTTTATCACAAATAACACTGAAGCAACTTTAAAATGAAAATACTGTAACTTTGTGAGCAGAAAACACCCGTCCCCTCCGTATAGCATTTATAATTATAGTTAGAGATTAATTTCACAAATTATGAATGGAGAGGATGATTCAGAATGGAAGGTTCAACGAAGAAATTCAACTGGATTTCACTGATTGTCGGAATCATATTCATCATTCTGGCAATCTTTTTATTCGCAAACCCGGACGCCACTATTTTGGCCGCAGTATTCCTGCTCGGCTTCGGCGCAATCTTCAAAGGTGTCTTTGAAATTTTCTTCAGAAGGAAAATAAAGGACTACGCGGACAGGAATTATACCCTGATGCTCATCATCGGCATCATTGACATCATCATCGGCCTGCTGATTTTGTTCAATATACAGCTTGGCATCATCGCCCTGCCGATACTGCTCGGCGCATGGTTCATCGTCGACTCCGTCTACCTGCTCATCACATCGAGCTACATCAAAGAACGGAGCACCAGCAGATTCTGGGCCGCGGTCATCATCGGCATCATCGGTATACTACTCGGTATCATGGTCCTGTTCAACCCGCTGACCGGACTCTTTGCTATTGCATTCCTGATGGGAATCTACTTCCTGATTGCAGGCATCGAGTTCATAATCGAAGCATTCGATTCATAGCATTCAAAAATTATATGAAAGCCTCTTTTTAAATGTGGTATAATCAGATATAATGTAAATTATATAAGCGAGTACGCTAGGAGGCAGACTAATGGATGCATTTTTAATCTTAATGGTATGTATTGCGTTTTTAACCGCAATTTTCACTGCTGGCCGTGAATCTGAGTGGGGTTACAAAGACGACGGCGAAAAGAGAATCAAATAATATTGAAATTCGAAAGACCTGCTCAAATTGAGCATGATGCCGTAGATCATTTCTGATCTGCGGTATTTTTTCGTGATATTTGGGTGGGTTTCGGCTCGAAGTTGCGGATATTTCTCCGTATTTCGCAACCTTCATACGATCTCAAAGGCAACGTTGCGAATTCTCACTCCTTTTTCGCAACCTTTGCCTGTATTTCACCCCAACCTTGCGAATTTACCTCCCGATTTCGTAACCTTATACCGTGTTCCAAGTCAATGTTGCGGATCTATTCTCCTTTTTCGCAACTCTTGCCTGTATTTCATCCTGATCTTACGAATCCAAGGTAATAAGCAATTAAAAACTTCATGATAACTCATTAGAGTTCGAATTGTAATAAAAAAAGACGACTTCAAACCCATTGATTTGAAGTCGTCTTTTTTCATAATTCGATTTATATTACTGCTTTCTGCTTGCATAGAATATCAGCAGTGCATTACTTGTAAACAGCGGGAAGCTACACTCTTACTGCCCTAAAAATCCCTGCTTTTTAACGACTTCGTCGACATCCAGGCGCTGCTTTTTATTGAGCATGCCGACCACCTGGTCGCTCCACGAATCATCCCTCTTGCCGCCTGTGCGTTCTTTATAGTATGCGCTCACACGCTCGTCATAATCTTCGATTTCCTCTTTCGTCTCATCCAGATGCTGGTAGGTGTTCTCGTGATATACCGCTTCAAACGGCAGTCGCTCCTTCACACTGCCTTCGTGTGCCGGGTAGCCCGCCACCATGCCGAAGAGCGGGAATGTGCCTTCAGGCAGCTCGAGTATCTCGATCACTTTCGCCATATCGTTCCTCAGAGAACCGATGTAGCAGATGCCGAGTCCGATGCTCTCGGCCGCAACGGCGAGGTTCTGCGCCGCAAGCGCCGCATCGACGGTGCCGACGATGAACTGTTCCGTCAGATGGAAGTTGATCGGTGCATCTTTTTCTTCAGATAAGTCGCGGTGTCTTCTATAGTCTGCAACGAAGACGAATAAATGCCCGTTGTTCTCGACATAGGGCTGGGTGCTGATTTCCTTCAGTGCTTTCTTCTTTTCAGGATCCGTCACCCCGATGATCGTATATGCCTGGACGTAACTTGAAGTGCTGGCACTCTGTGCCGCTTCAACGAGCATCCTGATCGTCTCGTCCGGTAATTTCTCTTCGGTGAATTTACGTATTGAACGGTGGTTTTTAAGCAAGTCAATCACTGCATACTTTTCCATGTCAAAGTGTCCTCCTATATAAGTCCCGGATAGTTTTGCTGCCTCAATGCTTCATATACTAGCATAGTTGCGGTATTAGCCAAATTCAGCGACCTGACGTTCTCCGTCATCGGCACCCTCAGCAGCGTTTCATCATATTCTTCCCTGACCCACTCGGGCAGCCCTGTCGTCTCACGGCCGAAGACGAAGTAATGGTTCTCGTCAAAGTCAGAGTAATCCATATCCGAGTGGGCCTTTTTGCCGTGTTTTGAAAGCATGTAATAATTGCCTTCACTTTCTTCAAAAAACTGTTCGATCGATTCATAATAATGGATGTCCACAAACTCCCAGTAATCCAGACCTGCCCGCCTCACCATCTTCTCTTCGACGCTGAAGCCGAGCGGCTTGATCAAATGCAGTGTGGTATCCGTCGCTGCACATGTACGGGCGATATTCCCCGTATTCTGGGGTATTTCCGGTTGAAATAAAACGATGTGGTTCGGCATGTCTTCTTCCTCTCTAATGACTGGTTTCCTGGATGCCTTTCAGCATTTCCTCTTTCACTTCCGCATCCTGTTCGTGCGGATATCTTTCATGGATGTACCCGGCGGCATCACTGCCCTGGATCTGGCCGATCGCCCAGTAGGCGGTGCCCTTGATCACCGGACGCGGATCATTTTCCGCAACACGCTTCAAAGTGTCCACTGCAGATTCCTCTTTAAAATGTGCCAATGCAATTATAGCATTTCTCTGGATCGGCTTCTTCCCCCGCCATACCCCGGCGAGGTGGCCGTACTTCTCCTTGAACTCCCTGTTGGATATTTCAAGGAGCGGCTCAAGCTCAGGCTTCAATATTTCAGGTTCGAGGACGATATCCTCATGGTGATCGGTGTTGATGCCCTTATTCCTCGGGCAGACCTGCTGGCATGTGTCGCACCCGTATAAGCGGTTGCCGATCTTATATCTGTACTCATCCGGCATCCAGCCTTTGATCTGGGTGAGGAACGAGATGCATTTGTTGGAATCGAGCTGGCCGTTGCCGACGAGCGCCCCTGTCGGACAGCGGTCGACGCATATGTTGCAGTCTCCGCATGAATCGATCAACTCCTCGTCCGGCGGGAACGGGTAGCTGACGATCATTTCGCCGAGGTATGTGTAGGTCCCGAGCTCCGGGTTGATGACGAAGCCGTTCTTGCCGATGTAGCCGAGGCCGCTTCTCCGCGCCACTTCACGGTCTGAGAGCACGCCCGTGTCCACCATCGATTTCGTCTCAATCCCCGGGTCGATGGACTTGATATAGGCTTCAAGCTTATTGAGACGCCTGTTCAGCAGTTCATGGTAATCCATGCCCCATGAGGCACGGGCGAACATCCCCCGCCGGCTGCCCTTCCTGCCCTTCGGCGCATCCGGGAGTTTATTCGGATACCCGACGGCGATGGCGATGATGCTTTTCGCACTCGGCAGGCTTGCTTTCGGGTTCGTGCGCTCTTCCACGCTGCCTTTTTCAAAGCCTGATGCATATCCCTTGTCCAGATAGTCGATGAGCTTCGCCTTATATTCCAAAAATGGCTCGGCATGCGTGAAGCCGATATCGTCGATGCCGATGCTGTGGGCGTAGTCGATGACTTTCCGCTTGAATTCATGACGGTCCATGATCATTCCTCCTTTCATTGAAAATAAACACTGAAAAGTGTAATATGGAATTAATTATAGAGAAAAGGAGTGAAATCAGGCCGATGAAGTAAATTATCCTTTACCCATGACATATTGATGCTTATTCAGCATGCAAAAAATGTCGGATCAGGATAATCACGGCCTAATTTTCTCCTTGTTCATTACGGATGATGTTATTTAATGTGTTTTATGAAGCATATTATAACATAGAGGCCCGTCGTACCCTGATTCGAAATACTGAATTCGGGGGTTTTTTTATGCTTGAATTGAAAGATATCCACCTGGAAGTGAATGGTGAGCTTCTGCTCTCAGTCGATCACCTTCTGGTACAGGAACATAAGACGATCGGATTGATCGGCAGAAACGGCAGCGGCAAAACGACACTCTTCAACCATATGATTGAAAACAGTGAGATTTATACGGAGGACACCATCCAGCTGATTCCGCAGATCAAGGATACCGACATTAAAAAAAGCGGCGGCGAGACGACACAGCTGTATTTAAACCGGACGCTGAATAAGGATGCAGGGATCATGCTTTTGGATGAGCCCACCACACACCTCGATGAGCAGTATTCCAAAGCTCTGGTGAAAAAGCTGCAGCATATCGATAATATCAAGATTATCGCCTCCCACGACCGTGAATTCCTGAACAGGACCGTCGATGAAATATGGTCCATTGAGGACAATTCGATCAAAGTCTACCCGGGCAACTACGACAAATATAAGGAGATGAAAGAGCACTCCATAAAGAGGCAGCAGGATGAGTATGATAAATATGTAAAAGTTAAAAAACAATTATCAAATGCGATTGATAAGAAAAAGCGTCAGGCGGATGGCGCCGCAAAAGTAAAGGATAAGTCTGATTCCGACGTGAATGTCATCGGTGCAAAACCCTACTTCAACAAGAAACAGAAGAAACTCGACCAGGTGGCGGGCGGCATGAAATCCCGGTTGGAACAGCTTGAAGTAAAGGACAAGCCGATCGAGGAGAAGGAAATCAAGTTCCATACCCAGGATATGGAATCCCTCGGTCAAAAGATGATCATCAGAATTGAGGATGAAGATATCAAACGTGAAGATAAAACCATATTGGCAGGGGCTTCTTTATTTGTAAGAGCGGGTGAAAAGATCTCAATAACCGGCGCAAACGGCAGCGGTAAAACCAGCCTGCTCAACCATATCCACGAAAAATATAAAGAGTCTTCACTTAAAATCGGCTATTTCCACCAGCAGCTGGAATCACTTGATAATGATAGGACCATCATTGAAAACATCATGACAGCGAGCCGCTATGATGAGACGACCGTCAGGACCGTCCTTGCCAGGCTGAATATAAAGCGCGATGCGGTATATAAGAAAATAAGCGTCATCAGCGGCGGGGAACGCGTCAAAGTCCAGCTTGTGAAAATCTTGATGTCGGATATTCAGTTGATGATGCTCGATGAGCCGACGAACTTTCTCGACATCCATACGGTTGAAGCACTTGAAGACATGCTGCAGAGCCATCCTGCGGCCATCATCCTCGTTTCACATGACCGGTTACTCCGTGAAAATATCACTGACACCAATTACAATATTGAGTATGGAAAACTGCTCAGTGATCAGACTACTGAATTTCTTGATGACACCGGGGAAGCACTGATGGTTCTTGAGAATAAAATCACTGAAGTGCTCAGCAGATTGTCTCTTGAACCCACTGAAGCTCTCGATGCCGAGTTCAACCGCTTACTCGAAGAAAAACGGGTATTGTTAGGCAAACGGGATAAGAGGAGATGAGATGATGCTCAAACTGAAAAGGGTGTATGAGGATGTCTCCGGGCAGGATGGGAAGCGGATACTTGTGGACGGCATCTGGCCGAGGGGCGTCAAAAAGGAAGAGCTTGAACATGATGAATGGATGAAGGAGATTGCACCTTCGTCGGAACTCAGGAAGTGGTTCGACCATGACCCGGATAAATGGGATGAATTCAAAGAAAAATATAAGAAGGAACTGGATGACTGTAAGGAAGTTTTGATGCAAATCAAGGAGGATTCCGACGGACATAATGTCACCCTGCTTTATGCTGCAAAAGACGAAAAGCATAACCAGGCTGTGGTGATCAAGGAATATATCGAGGATTTGAAGTAGCAACGCAAATGAAAAAGGCCTCAAAACCAATAGGTTTTGAGGCCTTTTTCTGCTTAATTCAATTTCAACGTCATTGCATTCAGCGCAACAACGACCGTGCTGATTGACATCAGTATTGCGCCGACGGCCGGGGAGAGGATCAGTCCGATGGAAGCGAGCACACCTGCTGCAAGCGGGACGGCGATTATATTATATCCTGCCCCAAGCCACAGGTTCTGCACTGTTTTATTCATCGTCTTCTCTGAAAGTGAGAGGAAGTTCATGATGTCCGACGGATCACTCTTTACCAGTATGACATCCCCGGATTCTACCGCAACATCTGTTCCGGCACCTATAGCCACCCCGATGTCCGCCCGGACGAGGCTCGGTGCATCGTTGATGCCATCACCCACCATCATCACTTTCTTTCCTTCCTTCTGATACGACTGGATCACCGCTTCCTTATCCTCGGGCATCATCTGTGCATGTACTTTACTGATGCCAAGTTCGGCGGCGACCGCTTCTGCAACCTGCCTGTTGTCTCCTGTCATCATGACAGGTTCGATTCCGCGTTCAATCAGATCTTTAACCATGCCTTTAGAGCTTGCCTTAATTTGATCGCCCTGTGCGACGATGCCGCTGTTTTCACCGTCGATGATAAGGAAACTGACCGAGTTTCCCCGCCCTGCGAGGGATTCAAACTGCTTCTCATCGTAAGCTATATTATGATCTTCCAGATAGGACATGCTTGTAATCTTCATGTCCTTGCCGGCAATTGTGGCTTCCAATCCAATGCCCGGGATGTTGTTGACATCTTCAGCCTGCGGGACAGTGATGCCCTCCTCCGCCGCTTTATCCAGTATGCCGAGGGCGAGTGGATGACTCGAACTTTTTTCGATTGCTGCCATGAAGCCCAATATTTCTGTATCAGAATACGCCTCATTGAAACTTTCAAAATGATTCACTGCAAAGTTACCTTCTGTGAGTGTGCCTGTCTTATCCATCATAACTGCATCCAGATGCCTTGCCGTCTCCAATGATTCACGGTTTTTAACGATCAGTCCGTTTCTCGCACCGATGGAAGTCGACCGTGCCGTCACAAGTGGAATGGCAAGCCCGAGCGCATGTGGACACGCTATGACTAGCACCGTCACCAGCCTTTCAGTCGCAAAACTCATATCGCTTGAAATCATCATCCATACCACGAATGCAATCAATCCGACACTGAGCGCGAAGTAGAATAAATACCCCGCAATCCTGTTGGCAAGCAGCTCTGCGCGTGACTTATCGCTTTGAGCCCGGCTCACGAGCCCCATCACCTGTGACAGATAACCGCTTTCCCCTGTACCCGTCACTTTTACAGTAATGGTGCCGGATCCGTTCACAGAGCCGCCGATGACTTTATCGTCGACTGTCTTCTCAATATTCCTTGACTCTCCTGTAACAAGGGATTCATCCACAGAAGTGCGCCCCGCTGTGATGATGCCGTCAGTCGGGATGTTGTCCCCCGCGTTCACCTGGACGACGTCGCCCTCGTTCACTTCAGAGAGCGTGACCTCTTTCGTATTCCCATCCTCTTCAACGATGACTGCCGTGTTCGGGAGGAGCTCGGCCATTTTTTTGAGTGCATCCCCTGCGTTCCCGACCGCATTCATCTCAATCCAGTGGCCCAGCAGCATGATGACGATTAATGTCGCCAGTTCCCAGAAAAAATCCATCGTATGTGCATCTGCTGCACCGAAGTGGTTCATATAGAACGCATATAAACTGTAGAAATATGCGACCGAGATGCCCATTGATATCAGAGTCATCATGCCCGGCTTCCGGACCTTCAGCTCTTCCTTCGCACCACTCAGGAAAGGCTGGCCGCCGTAGAAATACAGTATTGTTGCAAGCACGAGCACCACCCACTCAGATCCGGGGAACGTGAACTGGAAAGGCAGTTCGATACCCATCATCGGGGCGAGAAAGATGATCGGCACTGCGAAAATCAACGAAACAAAAAACTTTTTCCTGAAATCTCCATGATGGTGATGTTCGTGACCCCCGCCGTGATTCCCGTGTCCATCCTGATGATCATGAGCGGCATGGCCGACGTGATGGTCTTCGCTGTCATGATGGTGATCATGATGTTCATGCTTATGTTGTGACATATTCATCCCTCTTTTCTTTATTATTAAGTAGAACCATGTTTACACCTGATTTTCAATTTATACCTGGTAAGGGTATATAAAACCTTAAAAAATTTTGAGTCAGTGATCTCCATTCAAAAACCCGTGTTACGGGTGACGGGTTTGGCATCTGCACTGACCGGCGGGACAGCTGCACGGCACTTCTTCCACTGCGTCTTTTTTCTTTTTCTCTATCATCCTTTCAAGCAGCTCTATATCTTCAAAGCTTAAAACCGAATTCCCAATCAGCCCTGCAATCATGCTGCCATTATCCTTATCACAAATATTATTGAATGTCTCATCCAGGGTGTGTTTGAGGAATTCATCTTCGCCGATCTTGGCCGAATATAAAAACATCCTGCCCTCTTTTTCCGTATCAAGCATTTCTTTTTTAACGAGCCTGCCGATGAATGTTTTAATCGTGGCAGCACTCCAACCCTTCTTTTTCTGCAGGACTTCTATGATTTCCCTGCTCGTCACCTGCTCCTGTGCCCAGACAGCTCGCATGACTTCCCATTCAGAATCCGTAATCTTATAATCCGGCTGTGCCATCTTCATCCCTCCATCGTTTACATCTGTAGTCTTATTATCTTTAGTTTACAACTGTAATCGTTAATTGTCAAATTTTTTAGGTGTTACTCCTTATATATTCAAGTAGCTACTTGAATGTAAATTTAAAAGGGAGTATACTTTTATTCAAATATATACTTGAATGAGAGGTGCGTTATGAATAGAGAAGAGACCTGCGAAATTTTCTGTTATGACGAAGAAAAAGTCGACCGCGTGCAAGAGGATTTACAGACTGTGGACATTGCCGGTGTCTCGCAAATGCTTAAGGCCATCGCCGATGTGAACAGGGCCAAAATCACGTATGCCCTGTGCCGGGAAGAGGAATTATGTGTGTGCGATATCGCAAATATACTCGGCGTGACCATCGCCAACGCCTCCCACCATCTGCGCACCCTTTATAAACAGGGGGTCGTCACTTTCAGGAAAGAAGGAAAACTTGCCTTCTATTCGATTGAGGACCAGCATATCAAGCAGATCATGATGATTGCCCTGACGCATAGGAAAGAAGTGGCAGCCAATGTCTGAGGGGCTCGCTAAAATGGATCAGACAGACGAAAGCATCTACCGTGTAGAAGGTTTTTCCTGTGCGAATTGTGCGGGGAAGTTTGAAAGTAATGTCAAGAAGCTGCCCGATGTCCACGACGCTAAAGTCAACTTCGGCGCTTCCAAAATTTCGGTCTACGGCTCGGCGACGATTGAAGAGCTGGAAGCCGCCGGTGCATTTGAAGACCTCAAAGTGGCACCGGAGAAAACAACTAAAGATCACGATTCTCAAAAAGAAACGCCCGTCCCGTTTTATAAGAAACACAGCACCCTGCTCTACTCGCTGTTATTCCTCATTTTCGGTTTCATTTCCATGTTTGTGAACGGCAATGATAATATCCTTACGCCTTTGCTGTTCATCACCTCGATGCTCGTGGGCGGGAGTTCGATGCTGAAGACCGGCCTTCAGAATCTCATCCGTCTGGAGTTCGATATGCGGACACTGATGACGGTCGCAGTGATTGGCGGTGTCATCATCGGAGAATGGGCCGAAGTTGCGATTGTCGTCATCCTTTTTGCCCTCAGTGAAGCCTTGGAGCGTTTTTCGATGGAACGTGCAAGGCAGTCCATCAGTTCACTTATGAACATCGCGCCTAAAGAGGCACTCATCAGGCGGAATGGACATGAAATGACGGTTCATGTCAATGATATTGAAGTCGGCGACATCATGGTCGTCAAGCCGGGACAGAAAATCGCAATGGACGGCGTCATCGTCGATGGTTACTCTGCCGTCAACCAGGCAGCCATCACAGGTGAATCGGTGCCTGTCGGGAAATCCCGTGATGATGAAGTCTTTGCAGGCACGCTGAACGAAGAAGGTCTGCTCGAAGTCAAAATCACCAAGTTGGTCGAAGATACGACCATTTCAAAAATCATACATCTTGTTGAAGAGGCCCAGGGTGAACGCGCCCCGGCCCAGGCGTTCATCGATAAATTTGCGAAATATTACACCCCCGCCATTATGGTCATTGCCCTGTTGGTTGCGGTCATGCCGCCCCTATTCTTCGGGGCCGCCTGGTCGACGTGGGTGTACCAGGGATTGGCCGTCCTTGTTGTAGGCTGCCCTTGTGCACTGGTGGTATCCACCCCGATATCAATCGTTTCCGCCATCGGGAATGCCGCCAAAAAAGGTGTCCTTATAAAAGGCGGCGTCCATCTGGAAGAAATGGGCGGATTAAAAGCCATAGCATTCGATAAGACAGGGACACTCACAAAAGGCGTACCCGTTGTGACCGATTATCAGTTGATTGATGATTCTCTTGATGAAAAAGAAGTGCTGTCGATCATCTCCGCCCTGGAATACCGTTCCGAGCATCCATTGGCATCCGCCATCATAAAAGAAGCGGAAGATAATAATGTGCCGTACACCGATATACCTGTCGAAGATTTTTATTCCGTCACAGGAAAAGGGATACAGGGCAGCATCAACGGCGAGATATATTATATCGGCAAGCCGGCATTATTCAATGAGATGGAGGCATCCGGCTTCAGCAGTACTGTTGAAGATAAGGTGAAGGCGCTCCAGGATCAGGGGAAGACGGTCATGATTGCAGGCACCGGGGAAAGCATCCAGGCAATCATCGCCGTCGCGGATGAAGTGCGCGAATCCAGCCGGGAAGTGATCGGCAAGCTGCATCAGGCTGGCATCAGGAAGACGGTCATGCTGACCGGCGATAACCGCAGTACGGCCCGGGCCATCGGTGAACGGACCGGCGTGACGGATGTCCACTCCGAATTGATGCCGCATGAGAAGCTGGATGTGATCAGGCAATTGAAGACGGAATATGATCACGTGGGGATGGTCGGCGACGGCGTGAACGATGCACCGGCACTCGCCGCCTCCACAGTCGGCATCGCCATGGGCGGCGCAGGCACAGATACTGCCCTCGAAACGGCAGATGTCGCCTTAATGGGCGATGACCTGAGAAAACTGCCGTTCACGATAAAGCTCAGCCGTAAAACGTTGAACATCATCAAAGCGAACATCGCTTTTGCCATCGGCATCAAAATCATTGCCCTGCTGCTCGTCATCCCCGGATGGCTGACGCTCTGGATTGCGATTCTCTCAGACATGGGTGCAACACTCATCGTCGCATTGAATGGTATGAGGCTTATGCGGGTGGAGGAAGATGAAGCCGAGGATGAGCCGGTGAATAAAAACACCTATGCTGAAACGTTGAAGCTGGAGAATTGATTATAAAAGTATCCATACATCCAAAACACCCCGACTGTAATGGTCGGGGTGTTTATTTTATGGGATATCCAGTTTGACTACTGAGATCACCTGGTTCACGGCTTTTTCCAGGTTGAAGCGGGTGGCTTCACTGTCCATCGCTTCTTTCAAGGATACCGGCGTCCGCTGGATGGAAAAGATCGCATCGAGGCGGCTTTCGGTCAATGTGTAGGCATCCTCTGTCAGGCTGCCGCCGAATGCGATGACGGGTACACCATACTTCTTCGCCGCCTCCGCAAGCCCTGCCGGCACCTTGCCCATCGCAGTCTGTGCATCCAACCTGCCCTCACCTGTGATGACAAGGTCCGCATCCTTGATTTCAGTCTCCAGATCAAGCAGGTCGATCACCAGCCGGATCCCGGGTTCGAGCCGGGCATCCAGATAACCATAGAAAGCAGCACCCAGTCCGCCGGCGGCACCGCCGCCTTCAACAGTCGAGATGTCGATGCCCATCTCAAGTGTCTTATCCGCATAATGTTTCAGTGCATCATCCAGCCTTGGCAGCATGGCCTCTCCTGCACCTTTCTGGGGTCCGAAGATATATGTCGCACCATCCGGTCCGTATAGCACATTATTCACGTCACAGGCCACCCGGAAATCACAGTCATCAAATTCAGCCGCTTCTTCCGTCTTGATGATCTGTTCGATATCCTTTAACCCTCCGCCGCCGGGCGGGATCGGCTCACCGTCATCATCGTGGAAGCGGTAGCCCATCGCCTGCAGCATCCCTACACCGCCGTCATTGGTCGCACTGCCGCCGAGTCCGATGATGAAAGTCCTTGCACCTTCATTATAAGCATGACGGATCAGTTCCCCGACACCGTAAGTCGTCGCCCGCCATGGATCGAGCGTGTCTTCTGCGAGCAACGTCAAACCGCACGCTTCTGCGATTTCAATGACGGCAAGGTTTTCTTTATTCACAAAGCCATAACGGGCATTGACTTTACCCCCGAGCGGGGCGGTGACTTCTCTTGACCGGATTTCCCCGCCAAGACCGTCGATCAGCGCATCAATCGTGCCCTCCCCGCCGTCTGCCATGGGGAAAGTGCGCACATCTGCATCGTCAATTATGGCTTTTATCCCTTTTCTGACTGCTTCGTTCGCCTCAAGCGATGACAGGCTGCCTTTGAAAGAGTCCATGGCTGCAATAACCTTCATTTGATCCCCACCCCTGCTTTAATTTCCGGACAGTCGCCCTTCACCCTGCGGCTCCTTCCGTTTTTCTCAACAGAATCCAGACAGAACAATCATAGTATCGGCCTCTGTCCGTTTTCACTACCATAATCCAGACAGATTCGACCTCTCGCAGACCTTCATCCGGAAGAAGTGTTCATAGTCCCCCAAGCAGCGCCTGGCCCTCTTCATAATCGCGCCGCCACACTTCTTCCGGAACCATGTCACCGCCGGTCGACCACACGAGGTGTGTGCCGGGGATCATGTCCGGGTCTTCCTGCTGAAGCTTATAGGCACCGGGCATCCCGGCAAGTGCAGAGGGTTCAAGCTTCATCTCCTCTTCCTCCCACAACTTGGCGAGCAGCTTCAATAATGCCTGATCTTCAACAGTGTAGAACCCGTAAATCATGTCTCCGACTGTCTTCCCGATGAACTTCGATGCACGTCCGACGGCGAGCCCGTCCGCAATCGTCACGTTATCGAGCCCGATATCGCGCACGGAAATTTCATCGTGCCGTCCGCTCATCACGCCGAGCAGCATGCACGGCGAATGTGTAGGCTCGGCAAACACCGGACGGACGGCATCACCGAAGACTGCCTTCAGCCCGAATGTGATGCCGCCGGGCGCCCCGCCGACCCCGCACGGGAGATGTACGTACAATGGCTTGTCTCTGCTCACTTCTATCCCCGCTTCCTCCAGCTGCCCCTGCAGTCTGAGCGCGCTCACCGCATACCCGAGGAACAAGGTGACCGAGTCTTCATCATCGACGAAATAAAAGTCATCGCGCTGCATGGCCTCTTCCCTGCCGATTTCCACCGCATGGCTATAGTCGTCCATATGCTCGATGACGTCCACCCCGTATTCCCGCAGCATTGCCTTCTTCCACTCTTTGGCATCGGCCGACATATGGATCTCCACTTTGAAGCCAAGCTTTGCACTCATGACGCCGATGCTGAGTCCCAGGTTGCCCGTCGAGGCGCAGATGATGGTATGGCGTGAAAACAATACCTTGAACTGATCCGAGGCAAACTGTGAATAATCCAGGCTTTCATCGATCAGCCCCTCCTCCAGCGCGATTTCCTCGGCATGCTTCAACACTTCATAGATGCCGCCGCGGGCCTTCACCGATCCTGAAATGGGGAGTATATCATCCCGTTTTATATACAGGCTGCCCGCGAGAGCAGTACCGTACAGATCATCCAGATGACGCTGCATCCGCTCCAGGCGCACGACCGGCGATTCGATGATCCCGTTCTGCCCGCTTGTTTCAGGGAACAGCCTTTCAATGAGCGGGGCGAATTTCAAGAGCCTTTCTTCCGCGGCCCTGATGTCGGCCATGGTGAAGGCACCGTCTTCAATCACTTCATGATGCTCATATCCATCATTTTTCCAGAAGACTTCCTCCGCTGCTTTCAAACGTTCCAAAACCTGTTCATTCATCTTATCCCCTCCGAAATTAAAAAGAGCAGACTTTTCGTCTGCCCTTAATTTATCACTATTCGAATTTCTAATCAGCACTTTCCATCGCTTTTCTCACGCGGTACGGAATCATCGTGACAGCCGCCGTCATATCTTCAGGACGGAATGTCTTATCGATGCATTCATCAAAGAATTCGATATGCTTTTCATCGATCTTCGGTGCGCTTGGGCCATCATCATCGGCCGCCCGTTCGTCCTGTACACTGTACCAGTACAGGTACTCGACATTATTGAACGCTTCACGGAAAATCGTCTCGACATACATCCGCTCACCTTCGAGGTTCAACAGCACGTCATCCATGTTTTCGTGGATATAGTTGATCCAATCATCCACACGTCTGCTTTTTCCTTCTTTTACACGAAATTTTGTGAGTTCCACTCTCATCGATTTCACCTCTTAAGTAACTGTTCAACTAAACATCATTTCGCTCAAATTAAAGTCATACCGGCCACTGTTGAATTTTTGACTCGTGAGCCATCTTTAAATATGTAATAATATAGTAAAAAGGATGTTTATATGAAATTAATTTTAGCTTCATCTTCACCCCGGAGGAGAGATCTCCTGAACCAGGTCAACATAAAATTTGAGCTGCGGGAACAGCTGACAGACGAATCAAGAGTAACGATAACAGAACCTGTGGAAAAAGTAAAGACCCTGGCGGCGAGAAAATCGCACAACACCAAGGTTTCAGACTCTGAAGTCATACTGACCGCCGACACCGTCGTTTCAAAGGACGGCGTCATTTATGAAAAGCCGGAAAATAAAAATCACGCCCGTGAGATGATCAAAAGTCTGAGCGGCGGCGTCCATCAGGTTTACACCGGCTGCATGCTGCGCTCCCTTCATAAAGAAGAGTTCATCATCTCCAAAACGGACGTGGTGTTTTATGATCTGACTGATGAAGAAATTGAAAATCACTTACAATATGAAGACTATATGGACAAAGCAGGTGCATACGGCATTCAGAGCCACGGCGCCCTGCTCGTCAAGGAGATACACGGCGACTACAACACCGTCGTCGGTCTGCCGCTCGCAGAAGTCGTGCGCGCGTTGCAGAAGTGGCAGGAGTGATCACCGCTCCCCCTGCCATTCAGCATGGAACTGCTCCAGATAATCTTCCATGAACTTATGGCGCGCTTCAGCCAGTTCCTTCGCTGCATCCGTGTGCATCAGGTCCTTCAGCTTCAGGAGCTTTTCGTGGAAATGATTGATCATCGTATTTTCTTCACGGTATTCCTTGAGTGTCATCCCCTCTCTCGCCCCGGCTTCCGGATTATGAATTTCATGATTTTTGGCACCGCCGAAAATGAAAGTCCGCGCAATGCCGATGGCACCCAGCGCGTCAAGCCTGTCCGCATCCTGGACGACCGCATCTTCGATGCTCCTCACTTCAAAGGCATTATTCCCGCCCTTGAAGGACACGGCCTGCATGGCATAGAGTATCCGCTCGACGACCGCTTCCTCAATTGAAAAGCCCCTCAGGTAATGCCTGGTGTCTTCGACCGCATGCTCGCTCCCGTTAAGCTTATCATCTATCGTATCATGCAGCAGGCTCGCCACCCTGATGATGAATTCATCCCCGCCTGCCTGCTTCTGGATGCGCATCGCATTCCTGTACACCCTCATCACATGATGAAAGTCATGGCCCGTCGAATCCTCTGCATGAAAATCCCTGACATGTTCTACGACTGAATTGATGATCTCTTCCTGATTCATTTCCATCCCCTGCCGATCCTTTGAATTTTAAACATCTTAAAATTGAAAATACCACACCCGGAAGGTGTGGTAAAGTTTCTGACTGATTATTTTTCTTCTCTGAACTGCAGTTCAAGGTTGACTTTGACCTCTTTACTTACAAGGACGCCGCCTGTTTCAAGTGACTGGTTCCAGGTCAGGCCGTAATCTTCACGGTTGATTGAAAATGAACCTTCGAAACCGTAAACTGTGTCACCGCTCATCGGGTCGGTCCCCTGGCCGTTATATTCCATGACGACCGTTTCTTCTTTAGTCGTGCCTCTGATCGTCAGATCGCCCGTCACTTTGAATGTGTTGCCGGACTTTTCGATATTCGTTGAAGTGAAAGTGATCTCAGGATAATTTTCAGCATCGAAGAAATCTTCGGACTGCAGGTGGCCGTCGCGGTCGCCGACGCCTGTGTTGATCGTTGCCGGATTCGCTGTCGCCTTAAGGCTCGCATTTTCGAAATCCTCGATTGAATCCGCTTCGATTTCTATGGAGTACTCTTCGAAAGTGCCCTTCACTTTAGTCACCATCATGTGTTTCACTGAAAACTCGACTTCTGAGTGGAAATTATCTGCTACAAATTTAGCCATTATTAAAAACCTCCGGTATATTCATGTTTATTTTTAACATGTATTTATAATATACCACTCAGTTACAAAAAGCAAGTAACAAACTTAATAAATCTCAAATTCTAGATATTTTTATTCGTCCCGGCTCAGTTCATTGAAGAACTTTATGATTTCATTGTTCATATCATCAATGTTTTCAGTGTGCATATACTGATGGCCTTCATTTTCATAAGCGACGAAATCCACACCTTTACCTTTCCGCTTCATCCTGCCGTACATTTGGTCGGATTCACTGTAAGGAACCCTCACATCATGCTTCGAGTGGAATATTCTGAGCGGTGCCTGTATGTTCATGGCGTTTTCAAGCGGCGCCGTCGCCTCAAAGAAATCATCATGTGTGCCGATGAAGCCGTACTCATGGGAGCGCAGCTGCCTGCGCCATTTCGACGTATTCTGAAGCAGCGTCTTCAAATGCGATATACCCACGATATCGACAGCACCTTTCCACAACTCCGGATACTGTGTGATGGCCATCAGTGTCATAAAGCCGCCGTAGCTCCGGCCCATGATGAATATCTGTTCAGGATCAGCATTACGGGAATTGATCAGATGTTCCCTCAAATATATGATGTCATCGAGCGCGTCCAGCCGCTTCAGCTGATCATCCAGGCCGATGTAGAATTTGTGGTAGCCCGTGCTCCCCCTGATGTTCGGCACCGCAATCTGGTACCCTTCCCGGTAAAGTTTATAGTACAATTCGTTGAACTCGGGCCGCGCCTGCGATTCCGGCCCGCCGTGTATATGGATCACGGTTTTGACATTCTGGCCCGGCTGCTTATAAAGGTAATACGGGACATCCAATGCATCGAATGATACATATGTGCCCGTTTCGGTCACGATATCAGTGCCCGCCGGACTGTTGCCGAACAGCTTTTCAGATCTGTCCGTCCTGATATCATACTTATAGGCACGGTGGGGTTCAGCCATGCTTGAGTGGAGTATATATAAATGGTCCTTCTCTTTTTTCAACGAGTGGATGACACCGTCATCCGGGAACTCAAGCCGCTTCAGGACATCTTCATCAATATCATATTCGTACAGTGTTGAATATCCGTTCTCATTCAGTGTCAGATAAGCCATGCGCCCTGCCAGTATGAAATGCTCGATGTTCCATTTGAAGTCAGTGAGCCTTCTGTAGTCCCATGTATCTTTATTTAATGAATAAAGGTTCAAATAGCCGTTTTTGAAGTCGCTGACGAATATGGCTTCCTCTTCGTCCAGTGAACTGTATTTTTTGAACCTGCCTTCCGGGAAAGGCAGCGGCTCCATCCTGGCACTTTCAATATCATATATATAAAATTTTGAATCAATGTTTGTAGCATCCTGACTGAGCAGCAGCTGGCCGTCACGGAATTTGGAAATGATTTTGGTCGGCTTCTGGAATATATTGAGGATGCGGCCCCGGCCTTCCAGATCCGTCATGCACAATTCAAACTCACTCTTCTCCTGATGATTTCTGAAGTACAGTATATGCCCGTCCATATAAGTCCCGTAATAATGATAATGATCCGGGGCGGCTGTAAGCTCGAAACCATTATTTGCGAGTTTGAACTGTTCACGTTCATTGCCGTTGTAATCCGTCGAAATCATCAGGCGGTCATTGACGAACCAGTAATTTTTGACGTTCTGCACCTCGTGCGTCACCTGTTCTGTCGAACCGTCCGCAAGGTTGTATCTATGCAGCTCGCGCTTCCCCGTCTCGTCGCTGATGTAGTATAAGAAGCCTTCTTTTAATTTCATGTTCAGGTACTTTATAAAATTGGTCATTTCTTCATCCCTTCCAATGTCATTTAATACAAAAATACCCTAAACCTCCCGAGTTGGAAAGGTTTAGGGTATTTTATCAGAAATCCTCCACTATGCCTTCTGTAATTTTGCGTTCAATGAGCCTGTTGCCGACATATATATAAATGACACCTGTCTCAAAATCCGTGTAATTCGATTTGTAGTATACAGCTTCATAATCATAGTCGTTATCAATATTATCGACAATCCTGTAGGCACCGTCAATCTTTTTGAGGAATACTCTCTTACCGGATGCATATTCGAAGAAGTCATTATCCACAGCCAGATTGAACGGTATAAAAGATAAATAGGTCTCCGGCATCTTACTCAGTATATAGCTGGAAAGCGACCCCTGCAGAATCAAATCCATCAGCTGTTCTCTGTCCTCGCCGATGATCAAATGATCCGTCTTCTTCTTCTGGGCATATTGAACCGCTTTTTCAAATGCATGCTTAGGCGAACACTCAATGATATCCAGATTACAGTTCAGTTCTTCCGCACGGTTTTTGATCAGCTGGAAGTCCACTTCTTTGTTGTACTTCAACTCTTCGGAACTGATATCAACGACAAGGATATTAAGGTTATCGTCATCATGAACCAGCTCCAGGGCATGTTTGATCATGCTTTCACCTTGGATACCATACTCTATCATAATCGTAACGTTTTTACCCATAACTAATCTCCTCTGATCCATAGATATGATATAGGATGATTATAACATCTTGTCACAGAATTGTTACATGTTAATTGAATTTATTTGTGATAGCTTACAGCAATCCGTGTACCGACTTCAGCATTGTTCTTTACAAGTCTGATGTTCGTCTCAAGGCTTTTACCTTCCGTCGACTCCACGACTTTGCTGAGGAGGAAAGGTGTTGAATCTTTACCGTGTATGCCTTTTTCCCCGGCTTCCCGTACAGCCTCATTGATGACGCTGTCGATGTAGTCCTTATCCATCGCATCCTCTTCCAAAATCGGGTTCGCCACGACGATGCCGCCTTCAAGACCCAGTTCGTATTTGACCCTGGCGATATCTGCGATCTCTTCCACCGTCTCACTTGTCGCATTCAGCTTGATACCGCTCTCGCGGGTGAAGAATGCAGGCAGTTCATCCGTCTGATAGCCGATTACAGGCACACCTTTCGTCTCAAGGTATTCCATCGTCTTATCAAGATCCAGAATCGATTTCGCACCTGCACAGATCACGACAACATCAGTCTGAGCAAGTTCCTCCAGATCCGCAGAAATATCCATCGTTTCCTCGACACCACGGTGTACCCCGCCGATGCCGCCTGTGACGAAGAAGCGTATGCCTGCCATCTCCGCACAGATCATTGTGGAAGCCACCGTCGTCGCCCCCAGCTGCTTCGTTGCGACCACCTGGGCCATATCGCGCCTTGATACTTTGGCGACACCATCCGTATTCGCCATGATTTCAAGTTCTTCATCGGTAAGGCCGATTTTGATCTTACCGTCGATGATGGCGATCGTTGCCGGCACGGCACCGTTGTCCCGTACAATCTGCTCGACTTCTTTAGCCATCTCCACGTTTTGAGGGTAAGGCATGCCATGTGAGATGATTGTGGATTCCAGCGCCACTACGGGTTTATTTTCATCCAGTGCTTTCTGCACTTCTTCTGTAATGCTTAAATATTGTTTCATTTGATTTCCTCCAGATTTTTGATTAATTGATATTCATCCAGGTCCTGCCTGACCGTATAGCTGGTCTCTATCGTTTTCCTGCTGTTGATCATGCCGAGTCTGATCGTGTCTTCCATATCCATACCCTTTAACCAGCCGTAAATCACGGCAGCGGAGAAAGAATCACCCGCACCGGTCACATCCACGACATCCGCAGAAGCTTCTATTTCATATACAGAAGCCTTGCCTCCGGAACTGTATACAAGGGACTTGGAACCATTCGTGACGATGACATGCTCTACACCTTCTCTGTTCCATCTGCCTGCCGCATCGCGCAGATCATCTTCACTCTCTATGGAGATATCGAAATATGCTTCCGTCTCATCCCGGTTCACAATCATCCAGTCCACTGCATGAAGATTATGCGGCATATTTTTCATCTTCGGCCCCGAGACCGGTATCAGCACGAGTTTTATTCCGTACTTTTCTGCATAGGAACATAAAAATTCAAGAGAGGCTTTCGGGATGTTCAAGTCGACGACGATGCACCTGGCACGCTTTAATATATAGCTGTTTTGTATCAGTACTTCCGGCGTCAGCTCGTCATAGACCGCCATATCCGCAAAACCATATTCCATCTCACCATTTCCACTGATCAATGCAGTATAGGATCCGGTGCTCTTATTCCCGATCTGATGGACATAGTCAAGATTGATGAAAGGTGCACTGAGCGACTTGATGGTCTCCCACTCGCTGTCCACGCCGCATGCAGTAATCAATGTGACATCCTGGGAAAGACGGCCGAGGTTCTCACTGATGTTCCTTGCCACCCCGCCGACGGACTTTGTCGACTCGATTGGATTCGAGGTTCCGTGAATCAGCTTTTCTTTGACGTAGAACTTCCGGTCAACGTTCGCCGCACCGATGCAGACGATCGGGTACTCATCGTTCAGTACGTAAGCCTTGCCCTGAACATACTCCTTCTTGATCAGTCCCGATATGATGTTCGCGACCGCCGAACGTGAGAGCCCGACCTTCTCCGCCAGCTCCTGCTGAGAGATGAAGGGATTCTCTTTTATAAGATCGAGCACCATCTGTTCCTTCTGGTTCATCATTACACCTCCAAAACATTTGTTTTAGTTTCAAACAATTGTTTATAATATACCACAGAATGATGAAATTCACATCACTTTATATGTATTTTCAAAATAAAGAAATCTCTTTATAACCCTTACAAAATCTTAATATATTTTACACAGCTATTGACTTGGTATCAGGCGATGGGTTATAATTCTATTGTTGCTTAAAAATATTGCGATGCCACCATGGCGGAATTGGCAGACGCGTCGGACTCAAAATCCGATGGCCGTAAAGGCCGTGCCGGTTCGACCCCGGCTGGTGGTACTAAATGAGATATAAAGGCCTTCAACTACATTGTTGAAGGTCTTTTTTATATGTAAAATCGGACTATTATTCCTTAAATAAGACGCCGTACCCAACCACAATATCAGAAGAAGCTCTAATGACTCATCATCTAAAGTCTGATGGTCCTAAAGGCCATACCCGGTCTGTAATACCAGTCCCCTGGAGACACTCTCCAAGGGTGTTTTTTTATTACATATATTTTTAAACATTAAAAAACCGGCTGCATAAGCAACCGGCCGGTTTATAACAATCAATTTAATTATGAAACAAAATAAATAAAATGGAGCGGAAGATAGGATTTGAACCTATGTCTTGCTTCAGGAAGAAGCATGTTCTAAACACTGAACTACTTCCGCATTGTATGGAAGGATTGCAAAGGCGCCAACCGGATTTGAACCGGTGATAGAGGATTTGCAGTCCTCGGCCTTACCACTTGGCTATGGCGCCAGAAAAACTGGGCTGGAAGGATTCGAACCCTCGCATGACGAGACCAAAACCCGTTGCCTTACCGCTTGGCTACAGCCCAATAAAATGGGGCGACCGATGGGAATCGAACCCACGAATGCCGGAGCCACAATCCGGTGCGTTAACCACTTCGCCACGATCGCCATATGGCAGGGGTAGTAGGAATCGAACCCACACCAAAGGTTTTGGAGACCTCTATTCTACCATTGAACTATACCCCTAAAATGGTGGGGGGCAGATTCGAACTGCCGAACCCGAAGGAGCGGATTTACAGTCCGCCGCGTTTAGCCACTTCGCTACCCCACCAAATGGTGCCGGCCAGAGGACTTGAACCCCCAACCTACTGATTACAAGTCAGTTGCTCTACCAATTGAGCTAGGCCGGCTGAGAAAAGGTGGTCCAGGACGGAATCGAACCGCCGACACAAGGATTTTCAATCCTTTGCTCTACCGACTGAGCTACTGGACCTGCCTATGTAATTAAAAATGGCGGTCCCGACGGGAATTGAACCCGCGATCTCCTGCGTGACAGGCAGGCATGTTAACCGCTACACCACGGGACCACTAAAAAAAGTATTGCGGGAGTTGGATTTGAACCAACGACCTCCGGGTTATGAGCCCGACGAGCTACCAGACTGCTCTATCCCGCGATAATAATATTAAAATAATAATGGCGGAGGAAGAGGGATTCGAACCCCCGCGGGCCGTTAAGCCCCTGTCGGTTTTCAAGACCGATCCCTTCAGCCGAACTTGGGTATTCCTCCGTATGAAAAAAGCATTTAAAAAGATGGTGGACCTTGCAGGACTCGAACCTGCGACCCAACGGTTATGAGCCGTTTGCTCTGACCAACTGAGCTAAAGGTCCAATATGGCGGCGGAGGGGATCGAACCCCCGACCTCACGGGTATGAACCGTGCGCTCTAGCCAGCTGAGCTACACCGCCATGGTAAACTCAATGTTTTAAATAATGGTGGAGACTAGCGGGATCGAACCGCTGACCTCCTGCGTGCAAGGCAGGCGCTCTCCCAGCTGAGCTAAGCCCCCATTATGATGAGTATAAGTGAATCAAGTCGGGAAGACAGGATTCGAACCTGCGACCCCTTGGTCCCAAACCAAGTGCTCTACCAAGCTGAGCTACTTCCCGTAATTTAAGCGCGCCCGAGAGGACTTGAACCCCTAGCCTTCTGATCCGTAGTCAGACGCTCTATCCAATTGAGCTACGGGCGCATAAGAATGAAATATGGTGCCGAGGACCGGAATCGAACCGGTACGATAATCACTTATCGCAGGATTTTAAGTCCTGTGCGTCTGCCAATTCCGCCACCCCGGCTAACTTATTAAGACATGATTCTGATACTATGAATAATTATATGGAGCGGAAGACGGGATTCGAACCCGCGACCCCCACCTTGGCAAGGTGGTGTTCTACCACTGAACTACTTCCGCATATACAATTTTAATAGTGCGGGTGAAGGGAGTCGAACCCCCACGCCGTAAAGGCACTAGATCCTAAGTCTAGCGTGTCTGCCAGTTCCACCACACCCGCGTGGTGAGCCATAGAGGATTCGAACCTCTGACCCTCTGATTAAAAGTCAGATGCTCTACCGACTGAGCTAATGGCTCATACTTGATGAAGAAAATGGTGCCGGCCAGAGGACTTGAACCCCCAACCTACTGATTACAAGTCAGTTGCTCTACCAATTGAGCTAGGCCGGCATAAATGGTGGAGAATGACGGGTTCGAACCGCCGACCCTCTGCTTGTAAGGCAGATGCTCTCCCAGCTGAGCTAATTCTCCAAAATAAAAACATGATGCTGATATTCAATTGATAAAAATGAATTGCCTGGCAGCGTCCTACTCTGGCAGGACGTATGTCCAACTACCATCGGCGCTGGAGAGCTTAACGGCTGTGTTCGGCATGGGAACAGGTGTGGCCTCTCCGCCATCGCCACCAGACAATTATTGATTACAGAATGTGTAATCAATGTTGAATGTCATGTACATTCAAAACCATATAGAAGCCAAGCAGTGCAGAAAACCTACACGGTACAAATCTTTGAATAAGTCATC